>KI632513.1:2018054-2098759 GCA_000504425.1 Rhodopseudomonas palustris JSC-3b
GCGCAGCTCGTCCGATATGCCGGCGAGATTGGCGGCAATCGACAGTTCCAGGCCGAGCGCCTGCAGCTCGGAGAGATAGTGCCGGAACGCACGCGCGCTCTGCATCTGCAGCGTGCTGCGCATCACCTCGGCGGTCACGAACGGATTGCCGTCGCGGTCGCCGCCGATCCAGCTGCCCATGCGCAGGAACGAGGCCAGCTCGCGTGTCTCGCCATCATCCTGCGCGAGTTCGTCTTCGAGCACGCCATAGAGCCGCGGCAGCTCGCGCAAAAACGTATAGTCGTAGAACGACAGCCCGTTGCCGACCTCGTCAAGCACGGTGAGCTTGGTCCGCCGCAGCATGTTGGTCTGCCACAGTGTCAGCACCGCGCGCCGGAGCTGCTCCTCGATGTCGCCGGATTCCTCCGGCGTCATCTGCAACCGTTCGCGATGATCGATCAGCCGCGCGATCTCCATCTCGCGGTCCATGGTGCGCTTGCGGCGTACCTCGGTCGGATGCGCGGTCAACACCGGCGAGATCAATGCCTGATCGAAGAATTCGCGCAGCTGCTTGGCGCTGAAACCCGCCTCGCGCGCATGCGCCAGCGTCGCCAGCACCCGGCCCTTCTGGGTGCCGTTGCGGGCCCGCATCTGGCGGATGTTGTTCTGATCCTCGGCGATGTTGGCGAGGTGCGAGAAATAGCTGAAGGCGCGCACGATCCGCACCGCTTCCGAAACGGGCAAGCCGTTCAGGAGAGCGGCGAGTTTGTCGAGCGCGTCGCGGTCATTGTCGCGATGAAAGCGGATCGACTTCCGGCGGATGCGCTCGACCAGATAAAAGACCTTGTCGCCTTCCTGATCGCGCACCGTGTCGCCGAGAATGCGGCCCAGCAGCCGGATGTCGGCGCGCAGCTGGGCATCCTCGTCAGTCAGCGTGACCGCGCCCGTGGCAACAGCCTGCACATCCGGCTCAGTCGGCAGATTTCTGGACGGCACGGCGATGGCTCCGATCAATTGCGCACCGGCTCTTGCTCGCAAGTTTTGTGCGGCCACGCAAGATCGCATCAGCGCTGTTCACCGCGACCAGTGCGCGCGCTGCGGCAGCATTGGTCAGGCCGCCGCCACCGTTTCCATGGCCGGCGCGGTGCGCAGCAGCCCGGGGCGCAGCGCCTCGGCGGCCAGCGCACCGGAGATCACCACCGCCTCGATGCCGGCGCCATGGGTGGCCGCACCGGCGAGCACCAGATGACGCAGCGGCGTCTTGATCGGCAGCCGGCCCTGCGCCGCGCCGGTGCCATAGATCGCGCCATCGGCGGACCAAGCATAGCGGCGATAGGTGAGCGGCGTGGCATCGCAGCGATAGACGATGCGGCTGTCGAGATCGGGGATCGCCGCGCGCGCGCAGGCGATCAATTGATCGCCGGCCGCCGCCTTGCGCTTCAGATAGTCCGGCGATTGCCGATAGGCCTCCAGCGCCGCGGCCGAGCGATCGCCGGGCGGCTGCCAAGACTGCGCCTCGTCATGGCTGACCAGCCGGATCAGTTCGATGGTGGAATAGCCGGATGGCGCACAGCTTGGATCGACCACCGACGGCGCTACCAGGCCGACATTGCCGTCCGCGCCATCGAGATGCACGATCGGCGGCAGCGCCAGCGTGCCGCGCAGCCCAAGATGCACCGCCACCGCCGAGCAAGACGGCTGCAGTGGCCCGCATTGCGCCGCCAAGGTGGCGCCGAAAGCCGGATCATCGACCAGCCGCACCAAGGCGTCGCGGGCATCGCCATTGCACACCACCGCAGTCGCATTGATCTGGCGCTCATGGCCATGCGCATCGCTGACCACGACGCCGGTCGCAGCGCCGTCTTGGCTGGTGATGCGGGTCACAGCGGTGCGCAGATGGACCTTGCCGCCGCGCGCCTCGATGGCGCGCACCAGCGCGTCGGCCATGCCACCAGAACCGCCCTGCGGGTAGTAACCGCCATTGAAGTAGTAGCCGAAGATCGGCACCATATCGGCGACCGTCGCAGAGCCGAGATCGTCGGTGATGTAGCCGCCGAGCGCCGCCAGCCAGCGCCGCGGGCCCTCGCCTTTGACATGACGCGCCACGAATTCGGTCCAGGGCCGCTGCATCCATTGCACCGCCAGCGGATGCGCCTTGGCGAACGCCAGCAATTGCTCCGGCCCGCTTGGCGCACCGGGAATGCCGCCGCGCTCGTCGCCGGTGGCATACATCGCCCGAAACACCGCATGGATGTCCTCGAACAGCGCGGCGATCGCGGCTGCTTCCTGCGGATACAGGGCACCAAGCTGGCGCACATAGCCGCGCCAATCGCGCGACACGTCGAGGCTATGGCCATCGACCACATAGCGATGATCGAGCCGCTGCCAGTGCAGGTCGTCGGCAATGCAAAGCCGCTCGAACACCCGCCGCACTGGACCGCCTTGCTGCCAACCAGAAATGTCGTGCACACCGGCATCGAACCGGAACAGCAATTTCGCGCCCGTCGCGGGATCGCGGCCGCCGACCCGCTGCCAGCTATGGGCAAAGCCGCCCGGCACGACATGCTGCTCGCACACCACCACCTTGAGTCCGCTGTCGGCCAGTAGCGCCGCCGCGGTCAGCCCGCCGATGCCGGCGCCGATCACCACCACATCGCAGCGCTCGCTGGTCTCAGGTGCTGGTGCTGCGGCCGCTGCCGAAAATTGCGGCGCCAGCCAGGCGTTGCGCTGATCGCCGGCCGCCATCGCGGCGAGGCCGCGTTTCAGCAGCCATTTCGGCAGCAGCACCGAGGCGACACCGCCCGCAACCAGCGGCCCCCAATGGCTCGCGGGCGGCAGTTGCAGCACGAAGCCGAGCGCGAGCCAGGCAAACAGCATCGCCCACAGCGCCGAGATCGCCATGTTGATACTCAGGAACAAAGGCGACGCCGACGCGCCGCCATAGGCCGATGCTGAAAACTCCGCGGTCCATGGCCGGCGCTGCCACAGGCTGATCGAGGCGCCAACCGAGAGCGCCGCCATCAGCACGGCATTGGCCTTGGCGATCAGCACCGGCTGCCCCAGCGCGTGGCCCAGCGTCACCGCGCTGAGGCCGACGATCGCACTGCCGAGAAACGGCGATGGCCGGCCGCGCGAGCGGATCACCACCCAGCCGATCGTGAACACCAGACCTAAGGCGGCGCCGAGCAGCGGCATCCCGAACGCCGCGCCAAGCCCATAAAACACCAATCCCAGCAGCGCAGCATGAACCAGCAGATAGGTCGACATCGCGGCCTCCTCGCATCGGGCTGCTGAAACATATACATTGTAAATTTATGTTGTACAATATAGATCGTGACCGGCGCGGCGACTACGCGCGCCGCCGTGAGGAAAAGAGGTCAGAGCATGCCGCGCACGCTGTCGCGCTCAGAGGTCGATCAGTTCAAGGCGCAGCTGTGCGCCGCCGCCGAACGGCTGATCGAACGGCGCGGCAGCACCGACTTCACCATGCGCGAACTGGCCACCGAGCTCGGCTGCAGCCCGATGCTGCCGTACCGCTATTTCAAGGATAAGGACGAGATCATCGCCGCGGTGCGCACCGCCGTGCTGCACCGCTTCGCCGCGGCGCTGGAAGCGCCCCTGCCCGCGATCGCCGATCCGGTGCAGCGCTCGCGCGCGGTCGGCGAAGCCTATATCGGCTTTGCGTTCGCCAATCCGCAGCTCTACCGGCTGATGTTCGACCTCGCGCCGGTGGAGCGCGGCCGCTATCCCGAACTCGACGCCGCGATCGCGCGCGCCCGCGCCACCATGACCAGCCACGTCACCGCGCTGGTACAGCACGGCCTGCTGCAAGGCGAACCGGAGGTGATCGGCCATTTGTTCTGGTCGAGCCTGCACGGGCTGATTGTGTTGGAATTGGCCGGGCAACTCGGGCCACAGCCCGGCTTTCAAAAGCTGCGTGCCGCGCAGATCGAGGCGCTAATCAACGGCCTGCGCCGGCGCTGACCAGCACACCAACGTTTCGAACGCCGCCTGGATTACCAGCCTTCAAAAGGCCAGCCCGTAGCGACGGCCGCTATTCCACACGACACGGCAACGCTTCTTCGAGCCCGAGTAAAGTAGCTCGAACCGCTGCGGCAAAGTTACCGGCCCGCAGATTTCAATGCAGGCACCGCCCGCCGAATAGTCGATCAACGTACAGTCGACGACCGGCTTTTTCGGATCGACGATAATCGTCGCCTTCCTTGCCATCAGTCCTGCCGGACGTACTCTGGCAAACCGCCTCGGATGCATGTTCCACTCGACCTGATCTGCCTATACTCACCAATATTGAGCGTCGTTCGCTGAAAATTTCGTTCAGCGGTATGGTTACGAAAGTCATGCTGCGATCGCAGCTAGGCCGGAACTGGGCCTTGCGGATTTTGTTCTGCGTCAAACAGCGCCCGGCAGCAGCAACGTAAATAAGCGCACCCCGTTGGTGCAAAGGACGTTGCGATGTCGCTCGAAAAGCAGCTTGAAGCTCGGATGGCCCGGATCGAACTGGCTGTTCAGCGCGTGCAGCTTTTTATCCTACTGGTGACCGGCGTGGTGGCGATCAACGCCTGCCTGAGCTTTGCGGAACTATACTTCCCCGATGTCGATCTGTGGATGATGCTGGCGACCCGCGGCGGCGCGCTGCTACTCGGCATGCTGCTGGCGTTCATCGCCGCCAAGATCATCGGCTACCCGCTGCAAGTGCTGACCCGCGCCTGAGCCGCCAGCACCGCCGGCGCCTTCCGGCGACGAACTTGGTCGAAGCTCCCAGCTTCCGGATACCATCGGCTTACCATCCCAGCGCACTGTTGGTCGCCTCGGCAAAAATCCCGTCGCCCGCTACCAGAAGTTGCACTACAATATGATTCGGCGCGACCGTCAGGGCGCGCCCTGCGCTGCTGCAGACATTGCGGAACTTCCGTTTTCTGCAGCAGCGGCCGTGGTTTGCCTTCGCCTTGTGACGTAACCGCCTGATCTTCCAACCGGCCCCGCCGCCGCTTCGGCCTTGGGAGTACCGAGTGAAGGGATTACGCCTTTCCACGCGCCTGACCATCGCGATCGTGGCGCTTGTCATCGCCACCGCCGGCACCGTCGGCTATCTCAGCTATCGCGCCATCGAAGCCGTCGCCATACCGCGCGCCCTGATGCGGCTAGATGCGCAAGTCGACACGCTGGCCCATGGGCTCGGCAACATGATCAACGCCGCGCGCGCTGATCTGAAGAGTTTTCGCGATGCGGTCGGGATCGAAGAGGTCATCACCCTCAGCCGGGCGCCACCGGGCGACAGCATCGGCGGCATGACGCTGCCACAATGGCGGGCGCGGCTGGCCCGCTGGTTCGCGGCCAAGTTGGAGGCCAAGCCGGACTACGCGCAGATCATGCTGATCGGTCTTGGCGATGACGGGCGCGAGCTGATCCGGGTGCAGCGCAGCAGCAGCGGCACCGCCGACATCGCCCCGGACATGATGCGGCTGCCGCCGGACCAGCGCGACGCGTTCCGCAGCGCGGTCAAAGCCTCGCCGGGGGCGATCCTGGTCGCGCCGATCGAATTGCAGCTTCAGGATCAAAGCGCACCAGCGCCGCAGGCGGTTCCTGCCATCCAATTGACCGCACCGATTTTGGCCGCCGATGGCCAGCTGCTGGGTCTGGTGGCGTTTCATGTCGATCTGCGCACCACCTTCAGGCGCGTCGATGATACCACCCGTTCGGAAAGCACGATCTATGTGGTGAACGACAAGGGTGACTACCTGATCCACCCTAACCCCGATCGCGAATTCGGCTTCGCCCGCGGCACACCATTCCGCATTCAGCAGGATTTTCCCGCGCTCGCTGACGCGATCAGCACCGGCCGGTTTGAACCGGAGATCATCAATAATCATAGCGGCGAGCCGTTCGGCGTCGCGCTGTCGGCGGTGCAGCTCGGCGGCGGCCGGCAGCTCGCGGTGATCGCCGCCATCCCGGAGCATACCATTGTCGCGGTGGCCCTGACCGCGCTGCGCAACTCCAGCCTGGCGGGCGGGTCGATCGCGGTGCTGTGCGCGGTGCTGATCGCCTTCGTGCTGGCCCGTACCTTGACCCGGCCGGTGACGCAGATGACCGCGGCCGTCACCAGCTTTGCGGACGGCTCGACTCTCGAAGTGCCGGAAAATGCCGGCGGCGAAATCGGCGTGCTGGCCCGCGCCTTCAATCGCATGGTGCGCGAGGTGCGCGAGAAGAACGCCGCGATCGAGCACGACAAAGAGATCTTTGAAGGCATCATGGGCGTGATGTCCGAAGCGGTGCTGCTGATCGACGCCGATGGCGGCGTCGCATTCGCCAATCAGGCCAATCAGCGGCTGCTCGGCCCGATCGACATGACCGATCCCTATTGGCGCGCCCCCTATGACATTCTCGAAATTGACGGCATCACCCCGGTGCCGCGCGACCGCTGGCCTTCGAGCCGCAGTCTGCGCGGCGAGGAGGTCGATGATTACGAACTGATCTACCGGCGCCGCGACACCGGCAAATCGATCCACGCCATGGGCAGCGCCCACCCGATCCGCAATGCCGAGGGCAAGGTCACCGGCGCGGTGGTGGTCTATCGCGACATCACGGCCGCCAAGGAAACCGAACGGCTGCTGCTGCAATCGCAGCGGCTCGACGCGGTCGGACAGCTGACCGGCGGCGTCGCCCATGATTTCAACAACACGCTGACGGTGATCACCGGCACGGCGGAAATCCTGATCGACAATCTCGCCGACCGGCCGGAGCTGCAACGGATCGCCAAGCTGATTGACGAGGCCGCCAGCCGCGGCGCCGAACTGACCAAGCACCTGTTGGCCTTCGCGCGGCGCCAGCCGCTCAATCCGCGCAATATCGACGTCAACAGCCTGGTGCTCGACACCGCACGGCTGCTGCGCTCCACACTCGGCGAGCATATCGAGATCGAAGCCATGCTCGGCAATGATACCGAGCCGGCGCATATCGACTTGTCGCAGCTATCGTCGGCGCTGCTCAATCTCGCCGTCAATGCCCGCGACGCCATGCCCGATGGCGGCAAGCTGACCTTTGAGACCGGCAATGTGGTGCTTGACGAGGTCTATGCGCAGAACAATCCCGGCGTCCTCCCCGGCGCCTATGTGATGATCGCGGTCAGCGACACCGGCAATGGCATTCCCGCGGCGGTGCAGGACAAGGTGTTCGAACCGTTCTTCACCACCAAGGAAGTCGGCCGCGGCACCGGGCTTGGGCTGAGCATGGTGTATGGCTTCATCAAGCAGTCGAACGGCCACATCAAGGTCTATAGCGAGGAAGGCCACGGCACCAGCATCAAGCTCTATCTGCCGCGCGCCGCCGCCAAGGCCGAGGAGCTGGATGCCGCCGAGCCGGTCGAAGGCGGCACCGAGACCATTTTGGTGGTGGAAGACGATGCCATGGTGCGGCGCTTCGTGGTGGCGCAGCTCACCGCGCTCGGCTATCGCACGCTGACGGCGAATAATGGCGGCGCCGCGCTGGCGATCGTCGATGGCGGCGCCGACTTCGATCTGCTGTTCACCGACGTGATCATGCCCGGCGGCATCAACGGCCGGCAGCTTGCCGAAGCGGTGCGCGAACGGTGCCCGGACCTGAAAGTGCTGTTCACGTCGGGCTATTCCGAAAACGCCATCATTCATCACGGCCGGCTCGATAGCGGCGTGCTGCTGCTGCAAAAGCCCTATCGCAAATCCGAGCTGGCCCGCATGGTGCGCGCCGCGCTGGAAAAACCCGCTGGCGATCGATTGGCAGCCTCCCATCGCAGCCAGCACGCCCCTCACCCGCGCGGCAATGCCCATCCCGAAGCGCGCAGCCGCGGGCGGCGGTCATCATCAATCAAACTGATTGATTGAAGCAATATAATCTGTTGGATTGATGGAACGGAAATCCTGATGGTCGGCGGACCATCAAGGATTACTGCCATGTCCATCACATTACCCGAATTGCCGCCCGTCGAAACGCCCGCGCCGCCGCCATGCCCCAACACCGCCCGCCGCAGCCCATCGCCGCGCGCGACCGCCGAGCCAAGGCCGCCAGCGCTATGGCGCGGTGTGCTGCTCACCATCGGCATCGCGTCAGTGGCGATGGCTCTGACCCGCACGCCCTGGCTCGCCGCGCTCAGCCCGATGATGCTGGCGATGCTGATCGGCATCGCGCTGCGCAATACCGCCGGTGCCATGAACTGGGCCCGGCCGGGCATCGCCTTCAGCATCAAACGGCTACTGCGGCTCGCGATCGTGTTGCTCGGGCTGCAGCTCACCGCCGCGCAACTGATCGCGGTCGGCGGCCGCGGCCTTGCGATCATCGCGGCCACCCTGCTCACCACCTTCCTGTTCACCACCTGGGCCGGACGCCGGCTCGGCGTCGATCGCAAGCTCAGCCAATTGATCGCGGCCGGCACCTCGATCTGCGGCGCGTCTGCGGTGATGGCCACCAACACCGTGACCCGCGCGCCGGACGAGGATGCCGCCTATGCGGTGGCCTGCGTCACGGTGTTCGGCTCGCTGCTGATGCTGCTGTACCCGCTGCTGCCGACCGTGGTCGGCCTCGATGTGCCCTCTTACGGGCTGTGGGCCGGCGCCTCGATCCACGAGGTCGCGCAGGTGGTGGCGGCTGGCTATCAAAACAGCTCTCGCGCCGGCGAAGCGGCCACCATCGCCAAGCTGGCCCGGGTGATGCTGCTCGCACCAATGGTGCTGGCGCTCGGCATGATCGCGCGCCGCAGCGCCGCCGAGCACGCTGCGCCCCGCCCGCCGCTGCCATGGTTCGTGTTCGGCTTCATCGCCATGATCGTGCTCGGCAGCGTGGTCGAGATCCCCGCGCCCCTCCAACACCAGCTGGCGCTGCTGACCAGCTTTTTGCTGGCGACGGCGCTGGCCGCCATGGGGCTCGACACCGATCTGCGAAGGCTGGCCGCCGAAGGGTTTCGGCCGGCGCTGCTCGGCGCACTCGCCACCGCGTTCATCGCCGTGTTCAGCCTGGCGCTGATCAAGCTCATCGGATGACCCCATGACTCTCGAACAGCTGCGCATCTTCATCGCCGTCGCCGACCACCAGCATGTCACCCGCGCCGCCGCCGAATTGCATCTGACGCAATCGGCGGTGAGCGCGGCGATCGCGGCTTTGGAGCGGCGCTATGACGTGCGGCTGTTCGACCGGGTCGGCCGCGGCATCGTGCTGACCTCGACCGGCCAGCAGTTTTTGCGCGAGGCGCGCGCCGTTTTGGCCCGTGCCGATGCCGCCGTGCAGGTGCTGGATGAGCTCGCCGGGCTGAAGCGCGGCAGCGTGACGCTGGCGGCGAGCCAGACCGTGGCGAACTACTGGCTGCCGCCGCGGCTACAAGCCTTTCGCGCCGCCCATCCGCACATCACGCTGCAGCTCGAGATCGTCAACACCACCCAGGCGGCGCAGGCGGTGCACGAGGGCCGTGCCGAACTCGGCTTTGTCGAAGACGACATTGATGACCCGACGCTGGCGGTGCGGCGGATCGACGAGGACCGGCTGGTGATCGTGGTCGGCTCGCGCCACCCCTGGGCCGGGCAAAAAACCATCGCCGCCAGCCGGCTGAAAGCGAGTTGCTGGGTGCTGCGCGAACCGGGCTCCGGCACGCGTGCGATGTTCGAACGCGGTCTGCGCAAGGCCGGCATCAAGCCATCCGAGCTACGGATCGCGCTGGAACTGCCGTCCAACGAAGCGGTGCGCGCCGCGGTGGAAAGCTCGGACTGCGCCACCGCGATTTCCGAGCTGGTGGCCGCCTCGTCGCTGGCGGCCGGCACGCTACACCGCGTCGATTTCGAGCTGCCGCGGCGCTCATTTTCGGTGCTGCGCCACAAGGAACGCAGCCCGAGTCAGGCGGCAAAGGCGCTGCTGGCTCAGCTCGGCTGCTGATCCAAGCAGCGATCGACGCGGGTGGTCGGCAACTACACGTCGGCGAAGCGCGGCGGCCGCTTTTGCAGATTGGCGAACACCGCTTCCATCTGGTTCTTGGAGCCGATCAGCTTTTGCTGCTCGATGCTTTCGGCGAGCAGCGCTGGACCGGGATCAACCGATAGTTTGTTGATCATGCGCTTGGCGGCGCGGATCGCGTCCGGGCTCTTGCCGGCGATCTCGCGCGCCAATTCCAGCGCCGCCGCGAGCGGATCCTCCGCGATCCGGGTCACCAGGCCATAGCTGCGCGCTTCCTCGGCCGAGATCACGCGGCCGGTGTAGATCAGGTCGCGCAAAATATCGTCGCGCAGCAGCGTCGCCAAAATCGGCGTGCCGGCCATGTCCGGCACCAGCCCCCATTTGATTTCCATGATCGACATCCGGGCATCGGGCGCCAGCACGCGGATGTCGGCGCCGAGCGCGAGCTGAAAGCCGCCGCCATAAGCGACGCCATGCACCGCGGCGATCACCGGCACCGGCAGCTGCCGCCAGCCCCACACCACCTGCTGCGGCGCATTGGCCTGGCCGTGGGTGCGCTTGGCAAGATCGCGCGCCGCTTCGGCGAGCAGGCCGGTGCTGCTTGAGGAACTCATCGCCGCGAACTGCGCCATGTCGAGGCCGGCGCAAAACGCCTTGCCCTCGCCGGACAGCACCACCGCGCGCAGCCCCTTCTCGCTGTGCAGCCGATCGAGCGTTGCCAGCAGCGCTTCAAACATCGCCGGATCGAGCGCGTTCATCTTGTCGGCGCGCGTCAGCCGCACATCGGCCACGCCATCGGTGATCGTCACTGCAACCCTGTCGTTCATTGCTGACCGTCTCCTGCCCAACCAGTTTGTCGCGCCGTACAGAAAAGCGTTGTCGTTAATTAGTCAATCGCCTAATTAACGCAGCTAGCACATCACTGTTGCGGGGATCATCATGTTCCAAGATCAGCTTCTCGCCGGCCGACGCATCCTGGTGACCGGAGGTGGTACCGGGCTCGGCAAATCGATGGCCGCCAAATTCCTGAGCCTCGGCGCCGAAGTGCATATTTGCGGCCGCCGCAAGGGCGTGTGCGACGATACCGCGACTGAACTGATGGATACCTATGGCGGCCGGGTCGCGACCTATGCCGTCGATATCCGCGACGCCGGCGCGGTCGATCAGATGATCGAGACCATCTTTGACGACGGCCCGCTCACTGATTTGATCAACAACGCGGCTGGAAATTTCATCTCACGGACAGAGGAGCTGAGCCCACGCGGTTTCGACGCCGTCGCCAACATCGTGATGCACGGCACGTTCTACGTCACGCACGCGGTCGGCAAGCGCTGGATCGCCGGCGGCCATCGCGGCAATGTGGTGTCGATCACCACCACCTGGGTCCGCAATGGCAGCCCCTATGTGGTGCCCTCCGCGATGAGCAAGGCCGCGGTGCACGCCATGACCATGTCGCTGGCCGCCGAATGGGGCCGCTACGGCATCCGCCTCAACACCATTGCGCCCGGCGAAATTCCGACCGAAGGCATGAGCAAGCGCATCAAGCCGGGCGACGAAGCCGGCGCGCAAACCATCAAATTCAATCCGATGGGCCGGGTCGGCACCATGGAGGAATTGCAGAACCTCGCGGTGTTTCTGATCTCGGGCGGCTGCGACTGGATCAATGGCGAAACCATCGCCATGGACGGCGCGCAGGCGCTGGCGACCGGCGGCAATTTCTATCAGCTGCGCGAATGGAGCGACGACGACTGGCGCATGGCGCGCGAGTCGATCCGCGCCCAGAACAACAAGGACCGCGCCCAGCGCGACTGAGCCGCCGCGCGCTTACCCTGGCCCCGTTGCTGCACCTGCTCACAACACGGCGGCGCCGCAAACCCATACGGCGGCGCTGTTCACTAATCCTCGCTCCTTCCCGGGGCCGGCATAGCCGGCCGTGCGCGCGCTTGTATTCGCCTGCAAAGCGCGGCAGTCTGATGGTCAACAATAACTAACAATCACCATCGAGGGAGCGAACATGTCTGGCCCGACGGAGGCGGCCACGCTGGCCGATGTCGTGCGCCTGCAGGCCAAGGCGCGCGGTGATCAGATCGCATTCGAGTTTGAGGGGCGCTGCACCTCGTTCGCCGCGCTCGACCACCATACCAACCAGGTCGCGCATGCCTTGATCGCGGCCGGACTCAAACCCGGCCAGCGCATCGCCTATCTCGGCAAGAACAGCGACGCCTATTTTGAGCTGCTGCTCGGTGCGATGAAAGCCGGCGTGGTGCTGACGCCGATCAATTGGCGGCTGGCAGTTCCGGAAGTGGTGTATATCGTCAACGACTGCCACGCGCTGCTGCTGTTTGTCGGCCATGGCTTTGTCGATGAAGTGCGGCGGCTGCGCGCTCAGCTGCCCGGCGTCACCACCATCATCACCACCGAAGGCGGTGCGCCGGAATGGCCGGACTACACGCCCTGGCGCGACGCCCAGCCGGACGGCGATCCCGGCCTCGCGCTGCAGGAGAGCGCGGTCGCCATTCAGCTCTACACGTCCGGCACCACCGGCCATCCCAAAGGCGCGATGCTGAGCCACCGCAATCTGCTGGCGCTGGTGCGCGCCCATGGCACCGAACCCCCGGAATGGAATCGCTGGAGCTGCGAGGACGTTTCGCTGGTGGCGATGCCGATCTTCCATATCGGCGGCTCGGGCTGGGGCGTGCTCGGCGTGTTCCACGGCGCGCGCGGCGTGATCGCACGCGAGTTCGAGCCCCATAAGGTGCTCGATCTGTTTGAGCAACACGGCATCACCAAGCTGTTCATGGTGCCCGCCGCGATGCAATTCGTGGTGCGGCAGCCGCGCGCCCGGCAGATGGATTTTTCGCGGCTGCGCTACATGATGTATGGCGCCTCGCCGATTCCGGCTGCTTTGCTGCGCGAATGCATCAACGTGTTCAAATGCGGCTTCGTGCAGATGTATGGCATGACCGAAACCGCCGGAACCATCGTGGCACTGGCGCCCGAAGACCACGACGTCGATTCCGAGAAGATCCGCTCGGCCGGCAAAGCGCTGCCCGGCGTCGAACTGGCCATCCTCGATCCGGATGGCAACCGGCTGCCGCCGCGCAGCGTCGGCGAGATTGCGACCCGCTCGGCATCGAACATGGTGGGCTACTGGAACCTACCGGAAGCGACCGCACGCACCATCGACGGCGACAATTGGCTGCGTACTGGCGATGCCGGCTATCTCGATGAAGACGGCTTTCTATACATTCACGACCGCATCAAGGACATGATCATCTCCGGCGGCGAGAACATCTATCCGGCCGAAGTGGAGAGCGCGTTGTGCGACCACCCCGACATCGCGGAAGCGGCCGTCATCGGCGTGCCTGATGACATCTGGGGCGAAGCCGTGAAGGCGATGGTGGTGTTGAAACCCGGCCGCGAGCCCAATGTGCATGACATCATCGCGTTCGCGCATCAGCGCATCGCCAAATTCAAGACGCCGCGCTCGATCGACTTTCTGCCGGAACTGCCGCGGAATGGTTCCGGCAAAATCCTGCGCCGCGAACTACGCGCGCGCTATTGGGCCGGGCGCGATCGGCAGGTCAATTAAGTCCGCGCGAATGCAACCCTGGCTATGTCCGCGCCACGAGCGCGGCAGGCCTTGCAGCGATCACAATTGAACCTGTTCCGGTGTGGCGAAACGTAATGGCGGGGCGACGGCGATCGTCGCCGCGGTGTCGATTTAGCTCGATTATTGAGAGGCTTGCCGCATTGCGCAAAACGGCTGGCAGGATCGCCCTATCCCGAATGGTGACCAAAGATCGGCGAATTTGAGATTCCTCAACTTGGCAGCGACCACCACCGCCATTCTTACAAAAGTTGTGTTGAGGGCAGGTTCCATGAAGCACCAACGGATCAGCAGTGAACGTGACTACGTCGCCGGTGCAACATCGACACTCGACTTTGCTTCGAGCTTCGCTAGTTCCAACGCGTTGCGGCCCCGAGCACACGCCGTCATCCCGGGCGGTGCGCATACTTACGCCAAGGGCGATGATCAATATCCGCTGATCGCGCCGGGCTTCATCGAACGCGGCCTCGGCTGTCATGTCTGGGATGTCGATGGCAACCGCTTCATCGAATATGGCATGGGGCTGCGCGCGGTGACGCTCGGCCACGCCTATCCCGCCGTGATCAAAGCCGCGGCCCAGCAGATGGCACTCGGCGCCAATTTCACCCGGCCCTCGCCCTTGGAGATGGAATGCGCCGAAGCGCTGCTGCAGGTCGTCCCGAGCGCCGACATGGTGAAATTCACCAAGGACGGCTCGACCGCGACCACGGCGGCGGTGCGGCTGGCGCGGGCCTATACCGGCCGCGACATGATCGCGGTGTGCGCCGATCATCCGTTCTTCTCCTATGATGACTGGGCGATCTGCACCACGCCGATGAGCGCCGGCATTCCGCATCAGGTGTCGGACCTGACGCTCAGCTTCCGTTACAACGACATTCCCGGCGTAGCGGCGATGTTCGCCGCCTGCCCGGGCCGGATCGCGGCATTGATCCTGGAAGCCGCCAAGGATGTCGAGCCCGCGCCCGGCTATCTCAACGAGCTGCGCGAGCTGTGCCATCGCAATGGCGCGCTGCTGATCCTCGACGAGATGATTACCGGCTTCCGCTGGCCGGACCAGAGCGCGCAGCGCCATTATGGCGTCGAGGCGGATCTGTCCACCTTCGGCAAAGCGCTCGGCAATGGCTTTGCCGTCTCGGCGCTGGTCGGCAAGCGCGACATCATGCGGCTCGGCGGCAGCGAGCATGATGGCAATCGGGTGTTTCTGCTCTCCACCACCCATGGCGCCGAGACCCATGCACTGGCCGCTGCGCTGGCGGTGATGGACATCTATCGCAACGAGCCGGTAGTCGAGACGCTGGCCCAGCAGGGCGAACGGCTGCGCGCAGGCGTGGAAGCCGCCGCCGAGCGCCACGGGGTCAGCGAGTACTTCCAGCTGCGCGGCCAGCCCTGCAACCTGGTCTATATCAGCCGCGACCGCGACGGCGCGCCCTCGCAGCTATTCCGGACCTTGTTCTTGCAGGAGACCATCCGGCGCGGCGTGCTGGCGCCTTCGCTGGTGGTCAGCTATTCGCATAGTGATGACGACATCAACCACACCATCGACGCGATCGATGGCGCGCTCGGCATCTATCGCCGCGCGCTCGAAGACGGCGCAGAAGCCTATCTGATCGGCCGTCCGGTCAAGCCGGTGTTCCGTTGCTACGGTGATCTGCATCACTGAACGCCAGCCGCGTGGCTGTTTTGACAACAGCTGTTGCTACACAGCAGCACGGACGCAGCGTGCGCCGGGGCGTCGCTCGCGCGCGACCATGCGTCAACGATACTCAGGACAGACCAACGCTTTTCGTCGGCAACAGCTGCTGCGTTAACGGATAGTTGGTCATTACTACTTGGTCTTCTCGCTGCGACAATCTTGCAACGTTCGCGCTGATATCGCTTTGGCCGCAGCGCATGGCTCAAAAATCGGTTGTACTTGCCAGGCCGCTCTCGTAAGTCTCCGAGGGTCAGTCAAGGGCGCGATTGCTATCGCTGGGCGCGCAACGCAACCGAGAGGCAGGCCAATGCCGTTACAGTTTTCCACGGTCGAGCGCCGCGGACGAGTCACCATTGTCACCTTGTCGCGGCCGGAGGTGATGAATGCGCTGCACAGCGACGCCCATTTCGAGCTGCATCAGGTCTTCAACGACTTTGCCAGCGATCCTGATCAATGGGTGGCGATCATCACCGGCGCGGGTGATCGCGCGTTCTGCGCTGGCAATGATCTGAAATGGCAGGCCTCCGGTGGCCGGCGCGGCTGGGATAGCAGCGGCTTCGCTGGGCTGACCGCGCGCTTCGATTGCGACAAGCCGATCATTGCGGCGGTCAATGGCGTGGCGATGGGCGGTGGTTTTGAAGTGGCGCTGGCCTGCGATCTGATCATCGCCGCCGAGAATGCGGTGTTCGCGCTGCCGGAGCCGCGGGTCGGGCTGGCGGCACTGGCGGGCGGGCTGCACCGGCTGCCGCGCCAGATCGGGCTGAAACGCGCAATGGGCATGATCCTCACCGGCCGCCATGTCAGCGCCAAGGAGGGCTATGAGCTCGGCTTCGTCAACGAAGTGGTGCCACTTGGCGAAGCGCTGGCGGCGGCGGAAAGCTGGGCCGAGCAGATCTGCAAGAACAGCCCAATGTCGATCCGCGCCTCGAAACAGGCCACTCAGATGGGCTCGATGGTGACGCTGGAACAGGCGATCGCCGACCAGCGCGACTATCCCGCTGTGCGCGCCATGATTGCCTCACAGGACTATATCGAAGGCCCGAAAGCTTTTGCCGAAAAGCGGCCGCCGCGCTGGCTCGGCAAGTAATCGGTGTTGTCGGCGCGCCCTGCAAAGGGCGCGCCGCATCTCTCAATGGGCAAGGCCGCGGACAGCGACGCCGCGCGGTGAATTGCCGGGTCACTTGCCGGGCTACTTGCCCTTGAACTGCGCCGGCCGCTTTTGCAGAAACGCGGTGACGCCTTCGATGAAGTCGCCCGCTGAGCCGGCGATCTGCTGCGCCTCGAATTCCAGATTGAGCTGATCCTCAAAACTGTTTTCCGGGCTGTCCCAATAGAGCTTGCGGATCAGCGACAGCGCCACGGTGGGGCCTGCGGCCAGTTCGCGCGCCATCTTCATGGTCTCGTCCCAAAACACCGCATCGTCATAGACGCGGTTGACGAGGCCCCATTGCAGCGCGGTTTCGGCCGGCAGTTTTTCGCCGAGTAGCGACAGTTCTAGCGCGCGCGCCTTGCCGATCAGGCGCGGCAGCAGCCAGGTCGAGCCGCAGTCCGGCACGAGGCCAATGCGGCGGAACGCCTGCAAAAAGTAGCTGGAGCGCGTGCACAGGATCATGTCGCCCATCATGGCAAAGCTCATGCCGGCGCCAGCCGCCGGGCCATTGACCGCAGTGACGATCGGACAATGCAGCTTGCGCAGCCGGCGCAGCAACGGATGAAACGCGGTTTCCAGCGCCGCGCCCGCGAGCTTGCCGGTGCTCATCTTGTTGTGGTCACCGCGGCCCTGCAGATTGGCACCCGTGCAGAACGCACGGCCCGCGCCGGTGATCACCAGACAGCGCACCTCGGCCTTCTTGTCTTCGATCGCGTCCAGTGCCTGCGACAGCCCGCCGAGCATATCGACCGAGACGGCATTCATCACCTCCTGATGATCAAGCGTCAGGATCGCGACGGCACCGTCGAACGCAAGTGTGGCGTGTTTGAACTGCATGGGCTTCCTCAATCAGTCCGCGCGGTTGATCCCGCCGGATGGAATTCGATTTGGTTGTTCGCTGCATATTTGATTTTTCGCGTCCGCTTGTCCATGGTCGTCTGGTCACACCGCCCTCACGCAAGGACGCGCGGTCAACACGCGCCGGTACCACTGGAAACGCGCAGCATGACCGACACAAACATCTTCGATCTCAGCGGCCGGGTCGCGGTCGTCACCGGCGGTAATGGCGGCATCGGCCTTGGCATGGCGCGCGCCTTGGCGCAGGCCGGCTGTGCGGTGTCGATCTGGGGCCGCAATGCCGAGAAGAACGAAGCTGCGCTGGCAAGTCTTGCTGGCGCGCGCGGCGCGGTGGAAGCGCGCATCTGCGACGTCACCGATCGCAGCTCGGTGGACGCCGCGATGCAGGCGACGCTGGCGGCATTCGGCCGGGTCGATGGCTGTTTTGCCAATGCCGGCATTGGCGGCGGCGGACGGCAGGCGTTCATCGAACGCACCGAGCAGCAATGGCGCGAGATGTTTTCGACCAATCTCGACGGCGTATTCCATGTGTTTCAAGCAGCGGCGCGGCACATGACCGAGCGCGCCAATGCCGGCGATCCGTTCGGCCGGCTGGTGGCGACCTCATCGCTGGCCTCGCTGTTCGGCACCGCGCGCAACGAGCACTACGCCGCGACCAAGGCTGCGATCAACGCGCTGGTGCGAGCGCTGGCAGTCGAGCTGGCGCGCTATGGCATCACCGCCAATGCAATCCTGCCCGGTTGGATCCGCAGCGAGATGACCGCGGGGCTGATCGGCAATGACAAATTCGTGGCGAATGTCATGCCGCGGATTCCGCAGCGCCGCTTTGGCGAGCCCGAGGATTTTGGCGGCATCGCGGTGTATCTGATGAGCCGCGCCTCGTCCTATCACACCGCCGATACGCTGGTGATCGACGGCGGCTACACCGCGTTCTAATGCTGCGCGGTGGCTATCGCGGCGCCGTCTTGCGCGCATAGCGCTGAAACCAGCCGAGCCCGGCGACGGTGTCGCCGCGCGGCCAATATTCGCAGCCGACAAAGCCCGTGTAGCCGAGCCGGTCGAGTTCGTCGAACAGGAACGGATAGTTCAGCTCCTCGCCATCGGGTTCCTGCCGCGACGGCACGCTGGCAATCTGGATATGACCGATGATCGGCAGCAGCTCACGCAGCCGCATGGTCACATCGCCATGCAAAATCTGGCAGTGATAGAGGTCGAGCTGCAGCTTGACGTTCGGGATCTGCAGCTCACGGATCAGATCGCGCGAGAAATCGACGTCGTTCAGGAAATAGCCCGGCATGTCGCGACTATTGATCGGCTCGATCAGCACGTCGATGCCGTGCGGCGCGAAGAAATGCGCGGCCACCGCCAGCGATTTGCGGAATGCGGCCACCGCCGCGACATCGTTCCGGTCGGCGATGCCGGCCATCATATGCACACGCTTGGCGCCGGTCGCCTGCGCATAAGGCAGCGCGCGGCGCAGACTGTCCTGCAATTCGGCGAATTTGGCCGGCTGGGCGGCAAAGCCGCGTTCGCCGCTCGCCCAATCGCCGGGCCACAGATTGAACAGCGCCTGGGTCAGGCCGTGCCGCTCCAGCCGGTCGCCGAGCGCGCCCGGCGCGTAGTCATAGGGGAACAGCATCTCCACCGCCGTGAACCCGGCCGCCGCCGCTGCCGCGAAGCGCTCGAGCAGCGGCACTTCGGTGAACATCAGCGTCAGATTGGCAGCGAAGCGTGGCATGGCAGCTTACGAGCGTGCGCTCTCCTCCGATCGTTGATTGTTAACGCAGTCTGTCATTGCCCGCGCAGCGAAGCAATCGCGCTGAACGCGCGCCTTCCCCTCGTCATTGCGAGCGAAGCGAAGCAATCCAGCTTCACACAGAGCCTATCCCCGTCATTGCGAGCGAAGCGAAGCAATCCATAGCGTCCAATGGTGCGATCCCGATTGTCCCGAGCTATCGTGCCCTGTCGGCACCGCCTGCGGGAGCGCCCCGTGAGCATTAAACGGCCCTGCGTCTACATCGTCGCCAATCGCCGCAATGGCACCCTGTATACGGGAGTCACCAGCGACATGCCGCGGCGCGCGCATGAACATCGGGACGGCCTCGTCCCAGGATTCTCGAGCAAATACGGCTGCCGGCTCTTGGTGTGGTGCGAGTTCCATCAAACCATGTCCGACGCGATCGCCCGCGAAAAGCAGATCAAGGGCGGCAGCCGCGCCAATAAAATCGCGCTGATTGAGAGCGTTAATCCAGACTGGCGCGATCTCTACGATGACCTAATTTGATCACAGCGCCACATTGCGTGCGTAGCGAGCAATCTCGCGGAAGGCATCCCCTCCGTCATTGCGAGCGAAGCGAAGCAATCCATCCTCACGCCGAGCTTATCCCCGTCATTGCGAGCCGAAGGCGAAGCAATCCAGCTCCGTGCAGGGCCTCCTGGATTGCTTCGTCGCTACGCTCCTCGCAATGACGACGTTGAGGGACTGTATCCCATCGCTCGGTCATCGCGGATTCTCTCCCTCGCTCCGGGGCGCGGACGGACTCACAACCCCAGATACGCCTTGCGGACGTCGGGGTTGTCGCCGATCTCGGCGGCGGTGCCCTGCATCAAAATCTTGCCGGTTTGCAGGATGTAAGCGCGGTCGGCGATCTCCAGACACTCGGCCATGCGCTGCTCGACGATCAGCACCGTCATGCCGGTGTCGCGGATGGTCTTCACCGCGCGAAAAATCTCGTCGACCAGTTTGGGCATGATGCCCTGCGACGGCTCGTCCAGCATCAACAGCCGCGGCCGCGTCATCAGCGCGCGGCCGATCGCCAGCATCTGCTGCTCGCCGCCGGACAGCGTTTCGGCGCGCTGATCCAGCCGTTCCTGCAACCGCGGGAACATTTGGAACACGAGGTCGAGCGGTGCCTCGCGGTCGGCCTTGCCGCGATACATGTAGCTGCCGAGCCGCAGATTGTCGGCGACCGACAGCCGCGGGAACAGCCGGCGGTTTTCCGGCACATAGGCGATGCCGCGCGCCGTGATCTGATGCTGCGGCAGACCGTCAATGCGCTGGCCATCGAAGGTCACGGTGCCGGAGCGCGGCCGCTCTGCCCCCGCGATCGATTTCACCAGCGTCGATTTGCCGGCGCCATTGGCCCCGGCCACCAGCACGATCTCGCCCTTGGCGACCTCGATCGACACTTCGGAAATGGCAACCAAGCCCTGATAGGCGGTGGTGATCTCATGCACCGACAGCATGACGATCTCCCAAATAGGCCGAGATGACTTTCGGATCGCGGACAATATCGGCAGGCTTGCCTTCGACCAGCACCTTGCCGAGATCGAGCACGATGGCGCGATCGACCAGCGGCATCACGATCTCCATGACGTGTTCCACCATCAGCACCGTGACGCCGGCGGTACGCACGCGCCGCACTAGCTCGACGCCCTTCTCGGCCTCCTTGGCGGTCAGCCCGGTCAGCACCTCGTCGAGCAGCAGCAGTTTTGGCTCGGTGGCGAGCGCACGCGCCACTTCCAACCGGCGCTTTTCCGAAGGAATGAGATCGCTGGCCGGCACCTCGGCGCGCGCATCGAGGCCGCAAAATTCCAGCACCTCATGCGCCTTGCGCCGCGCCTCACGCATCACCGTGGTGCGGACCAGCGCGCCGACGATGACATTGTCGATCACGCTCATGGTCTCAAAGCTTTTGACGACCTGAAACGTGCGCGCGATGCCGCGCCGGCAGCGCTCCGCGGCCGGCAGCCGCGTGACATCCTCGCCATTGAAGATGATCGAGCCCTGGGTCGGCGGCCGCACGCCGGCGATCAGATTGAACAACGTCGATTTGCCAGCGCCGTTCGGCCCGATCAGCCCGACGATCTCGCCGGGCTCGACCGCGATCGAGACATCGCTATTGGCGACCAGGCCGCCAAAGCGCTGCCACACCGCTTTGGTTTCCAGCAGCGGACTCATCGTGCGCCTCCCTTACGGCGCCGCGAGAACAGCCCGAGCACACCCTCCGGCCGCGCCAGCGCGATCAGCACGATCAGGCTGCCATAGACGATCAGATCGACGCCGCGGCCGGAGCCGCCGATGAAGGAGCGCGTCAGCTCGGTGACCGGGATCAGGATCGCGGCGCCGAGCACCGGGCCCCACAGCGTGCCGATGCCGCCCAGCACCGCGGGCAGCGCCATCAGCAGCGAGAAGTGGAAGCTCATCACGCTTTCCGGATCGATATAGGACACGAACTGCGCATAGAACGCGCCGCCGACCGCGGTGAAGAACGCCGACACCGCGGCCGCGCCCATCTTGGAGTTGAACACCACCACGCCGAGGCTTTCGGCGGCTTCGGGATTATCCTTCACCGCGCGCCACCAAAAACCCCATTTGGAGTTTTCCAGCCAGAACGTCACCAGCCAGACCGCGCAGCACAGCGCGAGCGCGAAGTAGAAATACGGCAGCTTGGAGCGCGTGAACTGGAAGGTCGCCCAGGAATCGCTGCGCACCGGAATGTCGATGCCGAGCGCGGCGCCGGCCCAGTCCCAGTTCAGGAACAAAAGATAGGCGATTTCCGCGATCACGATGGTGGCAATGACGAAGTAATGGCCTTTGAGCCGGAAGGTCGGATAGCCGAGCGCCAGCGCGATCAGCGCCGAGATCAAACCGCCGGTCAGCATGCCAAACCATGGCAGCACGCCGAATTTGGTGAACAGCAGCGCGGTGGTGTAGGCGCCGAGCCCGAAATACAGCGCATGGCCGAGTGAAATCTGCCCGCAATAGCCGCCCAGGATATTCCAGGCCTGCGACAGCGCGGCATACATCAGCGTCAGGATCAGGATGTTTTGGACATAGACGTCCTTGATGAACACCGGGGCGAGCGCCGCGAGGCACGTCAGCACGGCGGCCAGAATGAGATCGCGTCGGCGGCGCTGAGCGAAGCTGTTATCCATCAGATCGACCCGAACAGGCCACGCGGCCTAATGAACACCACCAGCAGATAGACCGCGTAGATGCCGACCGCTTTCAGCGACGGCGGCAGCACCAGCGCGGTGGTCGCCTCCACCAGACCGACGATGATGCCGCCGGCAAAGGCGCCGAACACGCTGCCAAAGCCGCCGAGCGCCACCGTGACATAGGCGATCAGCGCGAACGAGGCGCCGACATCCGGATAGATGTAGAAGAACATCGCCATGATCGCGCCGGCCAGCCCGACCAGCGCCGCGCCCAGGCCCCAGCCGACCGCGAACACCCGGTTCTTGTCGATGCCGACCAGCGCCACCGCGCCGGCATCCTCGCGCGTCGCCTCGAGCGCGCGGCCAAAGTCGGTTTTCTTGATGAAGAAGAACAGCGCCGTGAATGCCGCCAGCGACACTGCCGCGCCGACCAGTTGCGGCACCGGCAAAAACACCCCGCCGATCGATATCGTCTGCCCGCCGAGCCAGGACGTGTTGATGCTGCGATAATCCGGCGTGAAGAAGAACTGCGCCAGCCCGCGCATCACGATCGCCAGCCCGAAGGTGGCGAAGATCTGCACCATGCCGACGTTACTTCTGGCCCGCATGGCGAAGCGTATCACCAATATGTAGATCACGGCGCCGAACACCAACAGCGCCGCCGCCACGAACGGTGCCGCCAGCAGCGGGTCGATCGCGAAGAACACGAACAGGAAGAACGTGGTGTACATCGCGATCATCAGGAACTCGCCATGGGCGAAGTTCACGACGTCCATCAGCCCGAAGATCAGGGCTAGCCCTGCCGCGATCAGGCCGTATAGCAGGCCCATCAACAGGCCACTCGCCAGGGATTGGATGATGGTGGCAGTCGTCAAATGAAACGCTCCGAAGCGAGGTCGGTCATGACCGTCATTGCGAGCAGCGCAGCAGCGAAGCAATCCCTTTCAAGCACTGAGCTGTGGATTGCTTCGCGCCGTTCGTGAGCGGCCGGAACGGTGCCCGGCCGCAGCCGGTTACGGCATCGGCCACACCGCTTCCGCCACCGCAGCCTGCGGCGGGAAGATGGTGACGAACTTGCCGCCGTTATATTGCAGCAGCACCGGATCGGCGTCGTTGTTCTGGCCGCTCTCGTCGAACTTGACCCGCTTCCAGGGCATGATGGTCTGATCGCCCGGCAGATCGGTGGCGACCAATGCCTCGCGGATCTTGTCGCCGTCGGTGGACTTGGCGCGATTGATGGCCTCGGCCATCACGATCAGCCCCATGAATTGCCGCGACGAATAGTCGTTAAAATCCTTGCCGGACTTCGCCTTGTACAATTCGTTGATCTAGCCGACCATCGGCCGCTTGGCCGCGAGATCCAGCGAGAACGAGCCGCGCGAAATCACACCCGCCACCTTGTCGCCGACCGCGTCATACAGCGCCTTTTCCGAGAAGCCGGCATCCTGGGCCACGATGTTCTTGGCCTTGTAGCCGAGCTCGCCCATGGTCTTGATCAGCAAGATGGCGTCGGTGGTGTAGCTCGACGGCATCAGCACATCGGCATCGGCCGCCTTGAGCTGCTGCACCTCGGCGGTCAGCGACGGCGAGTTGGCGCGATATTTAATATCGGCGACCACCTTGTAGCCGCGCTCCTTGGCGAGCTTGAGCTGAGCGTTCGAGGAGTCGGTGCCGAAGATGGTGTCCTCGTGGAACAGCGCCAGCGTCTCGATCTTGCGGCCCTTGGCCTTCTCGGCGTCGAAGAAGTCGAACATCGCGGTCGAGAACATCTCGTCATGCGGCGCCGGCCGGAAATAATATTTGAGGCCGCGGCGATGCAGGCTCGGCGAGGAGTTGTCGGCCGACAGGAACGGCACCTGATAGCGCTCGCAGATCTGGCTGACGGTGACCGCCACCGAGCTCTGATAGGTGCCGATGATGGCGCTGACCTTGTCCTGGGTGATCAGCCGCTCGGCTTCGGCGCGGCCCTTCTGCGGGTCGGCCTGGTGATCGGCAAACACCAGCCGTACCTTGGCGCCGCCCAGCCCCGGCAATCCGGTGCCGCGCGCCAGCGGCAGGTCGAAATCATGGTCGCCATTGATCAGTTCGGCTGCGGTTTCAAACGCCTTCTGGGCATCGACGCCGATCTGCGCCGAAGCGCCGGACAGCGGATAAATCACGCCGATCACCACTTCGGAAGTTTGGGCCTGGGCGGCGAGCGGCAGCAGCGCGAGGGAGGCCGCGCCTCCGAGCAGAACTTGACGTCGGTCGATGAGCATGGAGCGATCCTTCTTTGCGGGCGCTATGGTGTGATCAGCACATCTTGGGCTGACAGTCTCATAGAACGGCGAGCTGCTTGTTCTGGAGGTCAGTAACAAGCATCAGGCCGGGCGAATGCGTGATCGCGAACGGCACGCGCGCCGCTGCGATCACCGCCTGCGGCGTGACACCGCAGGCCCAGAACACGGGTATTTCGTCATCACGGATCGGCACCGGATCGCCATAGTCCGGCTTGGCGAGATCGCTGATACCGATCAAATGCGGCAGCCCCAGATGCACCGGGGCGCCATGTACCGAGGGGAAGCGCGAGGTGATCTGCACCGCGCGGATTGCATCGGCAGGCTTCATCGGCCGCATCGATACCACCATTGGCCCGGCGAACGGGCCGGCCGGGACGCAAGCGATATTGGTGCGATACATCGGCACGCGCACGCCAAGCTCGATGTGGCGGATCGGCAGCCCCTCGGCGAGCAGCGCTTCCTCGAACGAGAACGAACAACCGATCACGAATGCGACCAGATCGTCGCGCCAATGGCTGAGGATGTCCTCCGGCTCGTCGATCAATTCGCCATCGCGCCACACCCGGTAGCGCGGCAGATCAGTGCGGATGTCGAGATCGCGGCCAAGTGCCGGAATATGCGGGCTGCCGACATCGGACATGCCGACGATCGGACAGGGTTTCGGGTTCTGCTGACAGAAGCGATGGAATGCCGCGGCGAGTGTTTCCGGCAGAATGGCCAGATTGCCCTGGACATAGCCGGGAGCCAGCCCGGCGGTCTGTGTCACCTGCCCGGCCCGGCAATCGAGCCGTGCCTGCAGTGCTGGCTGCCGTTCCGGTTCCCGGACCTTATTTGCCGCCGAAACAGTCATCGCACCTCCCTGCTTATCAACTCGACAGCAGTGGAACCCAGCTCTACTATTAAGTCTAATCGTCTCTCATGATGGATGTCGATAAAAATGCGTTATCCGCAAGGGAGCTGTGATGGCGGATTTCAAGGCGATTGAGACATTCCTCTGGGTGGTGACTCTCGGCAGCTTCCGCGGCGCGGCCCAGCGGCTGAACACCACGCAGCCAGCGATCTCGCAGCGGATCGCTCAGCTCGAACAAGAGCTTGGCGTGAAGCTGCTGCAGCGCGACCACCGCGCGGTGTCGCCGACCCCGAGCGGCCGGCAGATGCTCACTTACGCCGAGAAACTAATCCGGCTGCGAGCTGAAATGCTGGCCGTGGTCGGCGACCCTTGCTCGATGCGCGGCGTGCTGCGGCTCGGCGTCGCAGAGACCATTGTCCACACCTGGCTGTCGCAGCTGATCAAGAGCGTCAACAGCGCCTACCCCAATTTGTCGCTGGAAATCGAAGTCGATATCACCCCGAATTTGCGCGCCCGGCTGTTGGCGCAGGAGATCGACCTCGCCTTCCTGCTCGGGCCGCCGACCGCGCCCAATGTGCGCAGCCGGGTGCTCAGCCATTATCCGATCGGGTTTCTGGCGAGCCCGACGCTCGGCCTGGGCACTGGCAAGCTCTCGGTCGAGGACCTGGCGCGTTTCCCGATCATCACCTTCCCGCGCAAAACCCAGCCCTATGAGGTGGTGCGCTCGCTGTTCAATCGGCCAGAACTGCCGCCGATCCGGCTGCACGCCTCGGCCTCGCTCGCCACCGTGATTCACATGGCGCTTGAAGGGCTCGGCATTGCGGTGATTCCCAATGCGATCGTCGAAAGCGAACTCGCCAGCGGCCGGCTGCAATCGCTGTGCACCGACCTGCATGTGCCGCCGCTGACCTTTTCGGCGAGCTGGCTGGCCTCCGCCGACACCATCGCGATCGAGCGGATCGCCGACCTCGCCTCCGAGATTTCCCAGGCTGGCGGCTTCATGGAGGAGCATCCGGCGCCTTCGGCGGCAGCTACCCACAGCAAACAAATCTCGCGCGAGCCGATCGGTTGACGGCGCCGCGGCGGCGCGCCATTCAAGGTACACCGTCGGCCACGGCGCGAATCCCGGATCTCGTCGCATGCGCAAGGCGCCTTAACGGCTGCCTGCCAGCTGCAGACTGGTTCTGCCCGGCGACCGCCACGCGGCGTGACGCGCAGGCCCGGACCAGGTCTGTGCTATCGCGAACCGGCGGCACGCCGTTGAAGTCACACCGAGCGGATCGGAGGTCCTGGTGCACGCCGTTTTCATCGATGCCAGCGAGACATTGGGCTCCCTGTTCGAACGGCTGCCGACGCCGCTGGATCTGCCGCTGATCGTGCATCGCGATCCCGACATCCGGCCGGAGGAAATTCCGCAGGTGCTGTTCGGCAACGCGCCGATCGCGATCATCGATCACACCGCCTTGCCGACCGCGATCGCGCGGCGCTGCGTCGGCCTCAAGCACGTGATCTTCCTCGGCACCGGCGCGCGCAGCTACATGAATCCGGAAGAACTGGCCGAGCTTGGCATTCAGGTGCATCTGATCCGCGGCTATGGCGACACCGCGGTGGCCGAATGCACCATTGCGCTGATGTGGGCCGGCGCCCGCAATCTCGGCCTGATGGACCGCGCCATGCGCCGCGGTGAATGGCGCCGCGATGACGGCGTGCAGCTCACCGGCAAGACGCTCGGCCTGATCGGCTTTGGCGGCATCGGCACCGAGGTGGCGCGGCTGGCGCTCGGCATCGGCATGAAGGTGCTGGCCTGGAACCGGACGCCCAAGAGCCATGACGGCGTCGAATTCGTCGATATCGATACGCTGCTGGCGCAGAGCGATGTGGTGTCGCTGCATCTGCTGCTCACCGACGAGACGCGCGGATTTCTGTCGCGCCCGCGCATTGCGGCGATGAAGCCCGGCGCCATGCTGGTCAACACCGCGCGCGGCGCGCTGGTCGATGAAGAGGCCATGATCGAGGCGCTGCAAACCGGCCAGCTTCGCCACGCCGGGCTCGATGTCTATTGCATCGAGCCGCTGCCGGCCGATCATCCGCTCACCAGCCTACCCAATGTCACGCTGTCGGCGCACTCGGCGTTCCGCACCCCTGAGGCCAGCGAAAACCTGGTGCAGGCCGCGCTGCAGCACTGCCGGCGGATCGTCGCCGAGAGCCTGAGCTGACGGCCGCGCCGTCATCTGGCGGCGGACCTAAAGGCGTCGCAGCGCCGCGCACGGCATGCGCAGACCTTGTCATCACTGCAAAATTGGCAATTAGCTACCGCGGGCAGCCGCCAATCCGGCTATCCGAATCAAATCGCTTGAACCACGATCGTGTCACACTTTGCGTATTTGCAGGGGGTGCACATGAAGGACTGGATTGCGGTATTCGCTGTTGCACTGGTGATGATTGTCGGCGCAGCCGCCGGGCTCTCTGGAACCCTGGCGTTTCTGCTGACCTTTGTGATTGCCTGGTACTTGCTGACGGCGCGCGAACACGGCTTTGCCAATGCGCGGCGCGCCCTTGGTATCAATTTTGAACCGCCGTTATGGACGGCTGCTAATTGGCGGCAACTCACCGCGCTGTTTGATGATGACCGCAAGCTGATCAAGTCAACCGCGGTGGCGCTGGTGACGCTAAGCGCGGCGCTGATCCTCGGCGGCAGTTTTGCCTATGCGATCGCGGCGATTTTCGCGGTGCTCTATGCGTCCGACATCTGGCGCGGCGGGCCGCCGCCACGTTTTGCTCGCATCCCGGATGCCAGTGTCGGCACGGCCGAGCCGCCCGCAGCGCCGACGCGTTCCGAACCGAGTTCGGGGTCAAGTTCCGGGTCGACTTCTGGATCGGGTTCGGGGTCTGCCCCCTCCTTGCGCGCCGCCTATCGGCCGCTGAAGCAACAGAAGGTGCGACGCGCGCAGCCGCGGCTGACGTCACGCCGGCCGAGAGCTACAACAGCCGCCACCGGCAAGCGCCGTGGCCGCAAACCGGCTAAACCATCGGCCTGGATGTTGCAGCCGCTGCCGAGCCGCAAGCCCGACACCCCGATGATCGCGCTCAAGCCGCGCAAGCTGGTACGGCCACGACCGCCGCAGCAGCGCCGGCTGCTGCGCAAGCCACCGCTGCGCGTAAAACCCACGGTGCGACGCCCGGCCAGCAGCAAGTAACGGCGCCCACCGATCTGCGTTCAGATGGCCGCGCGGCGCTCTTTCCGATGGCGTGCCGATCGCTACACTGGCCGCGATCATCACGGGGGATTTCGGCATGGACCTGCAGCTGCGCGGCAAGCGCGTTCTGATCACCGGCGCGTCCAAGGGCATCGGCGCTGCGGCGGCCGAGGCTTTTGCCGAGGAAGGCTGTCATTTGCGGCTTGCGGCGCGCAGCCGTGATCAGCTCGACACGCTCGGCAAAGGTCTCAGCCTGGCGCATGGCATCGGCGTCGTGGTCCATGCCGTCGATCTGCGCAAGCCCGATGAGTTGGCAAAGCTGGCGCATGACGCCGCCGACATCGACATTCTGGTCAACAATGCCGGCGATATTCCGCGCGGCGCGATCGACGCTATCGACGACGCCAAATGGCGTCACGCCTGGGAGCTGAAAGTGTTCGGCTTCATCAATCTGACGCGGCTGGTCTATGCGCAGATGAAGGCACGTGGCAGCGGCGTGATCATCAATGACATCGGCTCGGCCGGCGAGCGGTTCGACTCGTCCTACATCTGCGGCTCAGCCGGCAATGCCGCGCTGATGGCGTTCACGCGCGCACTCGGCGGCACCAGCCTCGCCGACAATATCCGCGTAGTCGGCATCAATCCGGGGCCGGTCGGCACCGATCGCCACATTGCGCTGATGAAGGCGCGGGCGGCGCGCGAGCTCGGCGACGAAAATCGCTACCGGGAATTGCAGCAGAAATTGCCGCTGGCGCGGCCGGCGCAGCCGCGCGAGATCGCCGATTTGATGGCGTTTCTCGCCTCGCCGCGCTCCGGCTACACGTCTGGCGTGATCTTCACGGTGGACGGCGGACTAAGCGCCGGCTGGACCGGCTGAGACGCGCCCCGCCAACCAGCTGTCATTGCGAGCGAAGCGAAGCAATCCAGCGAGTGCGCGCCAACCCCCGTCATTGCGAGCGTAGCGAAGCAATCCAGAGCTACAAGCAAAGCATGGATTGCTTCGTCGCTACGCCTCCTCGCAATGACGGGGAGAGCGCGACTGCCACGAGCACGCCGCAACCCCAACCACCGTCATTGCGAGCGCAGCGAAGCAATCCAGAAGCCACAGGCAAAGCATGGATTGCTTCGTCGCTACGCTCCTCGCAATGACGTGGAGAGCGACTGCCACGAGCACGCCGCAAACCCCAATCACCCGTCATTGCGAGCGCAGCGAAGCAATCCAGAAGCCACGGGCAATGCATGGATTGCTTCGTCGCTACGCTCCTCGCAATGACGTGGAGAGCGACTGCCACGAGCACACCGCAAACCCCAATCACCCGTCATTGCGAGCGCAGCGAAGCAATCCAGAGAGTGCGTCCCAAACCGTCATTGCGAGCGAAGCGAAGCAATCCAGAAGACACAGGCAAGCATGGATTGCTTCGTCGCTGCGCTCCTCGCAATGACGGCGGGTTTCCACTCTGCGCGCAGCGCATCACGGCCGCAGGATCACCCGGTCGCGTGCTGAGCCGGCGACCGCCAGATAGGCCGCCTTGGCGTCCGTCAGCGGATAGACCGCCGCCGGTGAAATCGGAAAGGGCTGCAGCGCGCCGCTGGCGAAGCCTGGCACCAGCTGGCGCAGCACCGCAGCGGTTGCGACCGAGGACAGCGCCAGCGTATCGATGCCGACATAAGTGTGCTGGCCGCGATAAAACTCAAAAATGTTGAACGACACGATGCGATCGACGGCGGCAATCAGAATCTGCCGGCCACGCAGCGCCAGCGAGTGATGCGCGGCCTGGAAATACGGATCGCCGACCGTGTTGAACACGATGTCGGCGCCCTGGCCGCCGGTGAGTTCGCGCACCTTTGCCGCAACGTCGGTTGAGGCGGCGTCGATCACCTCGACCGCGGCCGAGGCGTGCCCGGCATAGGGCTCGGCCCTGCGCACCACGCCGATCACCCGCGCGCCGCGCCAGCTGGCGATCTGCGCGGCGGCCTGCCCGACCTTGCCATTGACGCCCATGATCAGCACCACCTCGCCCGGCTGCGGCAGGCCGGCGCGTTCAAAGCCGACCATGGCGGTGACGAACGGCACGCCGATGCCGGCCGCCTGCTCCCAGCTGAGCGCCGCGGGCTTATCGACCACCGCATCAAGCTCGATGCGCAGATGGCTGGCATGGCTGCCATCGCGGCGGATGCCGAGATCGCCGGATGAGCCAAACACCTCGCGGCCGATCAAGCTCTCCGGTCCGGCCACCACCACACCGGCAAAATCGCGGCCGGGGGTCCGTGGAAACACCGCGTAAGGCATCATGCCGATCGCGGCTTTGACGTCGGACGGATTGACCGCGGCCGCCTTCACTTCGATCAGCAGTTCGCCGTCGCCGCAGCTCAGCATCTGCGTTTCGATCACCGGCGTGATCGCAGCATAATCGGCGGCCTTGGCATGAAGACGCACGCAGCGCGCCTCGGTCGCACGCGGCAGGGATGAAGTCGACGACATCGCAACCACTCTTCGCTAATTGTTGGCTATCTCTTGGCAGGATCACAGCAGCAATCAGAACCAGACTGGTCCTGATTGGAACAGACCCAAAGCCTGCCAGATCACGCCCTGCGATGCCACCGCGGCGACATGCGATGCGCAATCACATGATGCTGAATCACCTGCGATGCAGAATCAAAAGGCCCGCAGCAGCAGCGGCGGGCCTCAGATCATTCGCGGTGGCAGCGCCGGTTAGCGGCTGTAGATCCGGCTAAAATTATCCTGCGCAGTCTTGGTGCTGTCGCTGACCAGCTTGCCAAAATACTCGGTCGAGCTTTTGGCGCGCGCCATCAGCACCTCGCTATGGCTCCGCAGCAGATCGGACTGGATTTGCACCGCCTCGTTGAGCGATTTGGCGGAGGCAAGCCGGTCGATCCCCGAGAAGAACGCCTCGGTATCCTGGAAGAATGCTTGCTGGATGTTGCGGCTGACCTTGGTCGCTTCCGCCACCGAGTTCGTGACCGCGCTCTCGACCGCGCTGGTGATCTTGTCAACGCCGTCATGAAGATCGGCGGTGCGTTCCTTGCCGTTGCTGGCGGTGCGCTTGAAGAACTCGCGGGTCGCTTCCGGTACTTGCAGATTCTGCAAGCTCTTAAACGCCTCCGAAACGGGGGCGAAGGCCTGCTTGACGCCGTCCAGGACGGGGCTGGTGTCGGCAGCAGTGTTGCTTTCGTCGGACATTATTCCCACCCTCGGTTGAACAGTAACTCTCCTCCCCGGACCTAATTGGCCCGCAAGGGGCGCGGTAAATATCTCACCAAATTTTGTGCATTGCAACATATTCCGTGATGCAGCATTCACGTTCAGGTGAGTAGTTCCAGCGCTGCGCGCCTCGGTTGCGCGTCACTCGGCCAGCGGCGGCGCATAGGCCAGCGCGAACGGACCATGACGCTCGAACGGCCGAAAAGTTCCTTCCGGCTGCGCCAGCCGATCGGCGATCGCCCACAATACCGCCGGGTTGACCACCAGGCCGATATGGCTGGCGAGATGCACTTCGATGTTCTCGGCGGTGGCGGAGGGGCGCAGCAGGCTGGTGTGCCAATTGACGATGCCGTCGGTGCGCGAATAGATCGAGGTGGTCGGCACCGGCAGATCGCCGGACAGCGCTTTGATATCGGCAAGGTCGATGTCTTCGAGCCGCTCGCCGGACAGCCGTTCATAGACGTGGCTGGCATTGGTGGCGGTGATATCGCCGCTGAACGGCGAGCCGAGCGAGATCACCGAGCGCACCAGTTCTGGCCGATACAATGCCAGATCGCGGGCATAGACCCCGCCCAGACTCCAGCCGACCAGACTGACCTTGCGCCCGGCGCTGTCGTGAATCTGCTCCAGCCGCTGGCGCAGCTGCTGGCGCATGCGATAGACGCCGCCGAGATTGCGGCCGAGATCCCAGCCGATGCTCTGATAGCCGAGCCGCGCCAGCAGCTTGCGCATCGGCATGGTGGACAGGTCGCTGGCCAGCAACCCCGGCAGCACCAGCACCGGATGACCATCGCCGTGCGGCGCCTGCAGCAAGAGCGGCGCCAGCACCAGGCTGGCGTTCAGCTCCAGCACGCTGCGCACTTCCGCGAGCAGCAAACCGAGGCTCGGCGGCTGCAGCGGCGGTGAACTGCTATCCGACATCGAGGCGCCGTGAGCTCGCTACTTCTTGTCCTTGGTCAACCCGGTGCCAAGTCCCGTACCAAGTCCGGCCATGGTGATGAACATTTCCTGGAACCGCTCGGCGATCTTCGGATCAAAGGTGAACCAGCTCTGGATCAGCGCTTCCGGCGACACCTTGTCGATATTAGCCGTCACCTGATGCTGCAATTTCTCCATCACCGCCGTCTGCATCGGCTGCACATCGGGTAGGCCGAAAAACGCCCTCGCCTCCTGCGGCGTGCACTCGATCTCAACGTGGACTTTCATGTCGGCTCCTGACTGTCAGCTTCGCGTCACGCGTGTTCGAGCCGTGACCGAGTGAGTATCGCCGCGACGCGCCGCACGATGCAAGCGTCGCAGCATGTTGTCAGTTGAACCGCTCCACCGCGAATGGCGCCGGATCGGCAAACGGCGTTTCGCCGGTCATCAGCTCGGCGAGCAGCCGTCCGGTCGCCGGCCCCAGGGTCAAACCGTGATGCTGGTGGCCGAAATCGAACCACAGCCCGGGATGGCGCGGCGCGCGGCCGATTACTGGCAGCATATCGGGCAGACAGGGCCGCGCACCGAGCCAGGGTTGTGGCTCGATCGCCTCGCCGAGCGGGAACAGCTCGCGCGCCACCGGCACGGTGCGCGCAATCTGCACCGGCGTCGGCGGCGCATCACGGCGGGCGAATTCAGCGCCGGTGGTCAGGCGAATGCCGCGATTCATCGGCGCCAGCAGATAGCCGCGGTCAGCATCCAGCACCGGATGACGCAGCACCGCATTGTCGCACGGCTTGAAATGCTGATGGTAGCCCCGCTTGACGCCGAGCGGAATCCGGTAGCCGAGCGGCCGGAACACCTGATCCGACCACGGCCCGAGCGCGACCACCACTTCGCGCGCCGAAAGCGCGCCATCCGGCTGCGCGATGCGCCAGCCCTCGCGCCCCGCTTCGAGCGTTGCGGCATCGCCGATCAACACACGGCCACCGCGCCGCTGAAACAGATCGGCATAGGCGCGCACCAGCCCGCCAGGATCGGGGATGAAGCCGGGTGTCGGCCAATGAATCGCCCCGGTGAACGCGCCGCGCAGCAGCGGCTCGCGCGCGGCGATCGCTGCCGGATCGAGCACCGTACCATCGACACCAAGACCGCGCGCGGTCTCAAGCTCGTCCAACGCCTTGGCGAGCGACGCCTCGGAGCGAAACAGCTTGATCCAGCCGGTGTAGCGCAGCAGTTCGGGCACGCCGGCCTGTGCGATCAGCGCCTCATGCTCGATGAGGCTGCGCTTGATCAAGGGCAGCGCCGCCATCGCGCTGCGCATGGTGCCTTCCTTGGAGGATGCGAGAAAATATCGCACCAGCCAGGGCACAAAACTTGGCGCATCGCTGAGCCGGTAATGGACATCCGCGGTGCGATTGAGCGCATAGCGCAGCAGATGGCGCAGATCGCGCGGAAACATATAGGGGATCACCGAGGCATTCTCGATCAACCCGGCATTGCCGTAGCTGGTGCCCTCGCCGGGCTGCTGCCGATCGACCAGCACCACCGCACGGCCACGCTGCTGCAGATGCAGCGCGGCGCTGACGCCGACAATGCCGGCCCCGAGCACGATGACATCGGTCTTGTGCGTCGTCATGATCTCCCGCTCGCCTTTCTGATTGCCAACAGAACTGATCCCCAAAAGAAAACGCCGCGAGCGTTATGCACGCATCGCGACGTTCGGTTGTATCAGCTTCGTGGTGGCTTGTCGCGAGCGGCTCAGCTGGCCTTCACCGGCGTCGTGCCCACCTCGAAATCGGCGATCTCCTGATTGCGCTTCGACTCGGCATCGGCGCGGTGATCGGTGCCGATCGCCACGTAAACCGCCGGCAGCACGAACAGCGTGAACAGCGTGCCGATCGACATGCCGGCCACCACCACCAGACCGATCGAGAACCGGCTCGCCGCACCCGCGCCGCTCGCCGTGAGCAGCGGAATGAGGCCGGTGACCATCGCCGCGGTGGTCATCAGGATCGGCCGCAGCCGGACCCGCGCCGCCATCTCGATCGCCGAACGCTTGTCGAGCCCTTCCTTGAGCTGCAATTCGCGCGCGAACTCCACCATCAGGATGCCGTGCTTGCTGATCAGGCCGACCAGCGTCAACAGCCCGACCTGGGTGTAGATGTTGACGGTGGCGACGCCGAAGAACAGCGGGATCAACGCGCCCAGCACCGCCATCGGCACGCTGATCATGATCACCAGCGGGTCACGGAGGCTCTCGAACTGCGCCGCCAGCACCAGGAAGATCACGATCAGCGCGAAGCCGAAGGTGATGGCGAGCTGGTTGCCTTCCTGCACATATTGGCGCGCATCGGCGAGGTAGTCGTGGTTGTAGCCGGTCGGCAGGTTCTTGGCCTGCTGCTCCAAGAACTCCACGGCCTTGCCGACCGTGACACCCGGCATCGGCACCGCCTGGAAGGTCGCCGAGTTCAGCTGGTTGAACCGGGTCAGCGCATTCGGATCGGTCGCGGTTTCGATGGTCACCACGGTCGAGAGCCGTACCTGCTGGCCGGTATTGGTCGCCACATAGAAGTCGTCGAGCGCTTCGGGCGAGATGCGCAGCGTGCGCGGCACCTGCGGGATCACCTGATAGGAGCGGCCTTCGAGGTTGAAGCGATTGACGTAGTTGCCGCCGAGCAGCGTCGACAGCGCGCCGCCGATCTGCGCCATCGAGATGCCGAGTTCATTGGCCTTAGTGCGGTCGATCTTGACCCGCACCACCGGCTGATTGAAGTCGAGATCGCTGTCGGCGACGATGAACAGGCCGCTCTTGCGGGCCGCATCCTTCAGCTTCGCCATCTCCTCATAGACCGACTGATAGCCGGCCGTGGTGTTGATCACCATCTGGATCGGCAGACCGCCGGGGCCACCGGGCAGCGGCGGCAGGTTGAAGGTGAAGACGCTGACGCCCTCAATCTTGCTCAGCTCCTTCTGCACCAGCGGCTTCAGCTTGATCGACGAGCGCTCGCGCTCATCCCAAGGCTTGAGCAGCATGCCGGCGATGCCGTTGCTGGGCCCAGAGGTGCCGTTGATCGCAAAGCGCTGCTCGGTTTCCGGGAACGCGGCGAACACGTCATCGACCTTGCGGCCATAATAGTCGGCGTAGTCGATATTGGCGTATTTCGGCGCCTTGATCACCGAGAACAGGATGCCCTGGTCTTCTTCCGGTGCCAGCTCCTTGGAAGTGTTCATATACATGAAGCCGACCAGACCGAGCACCGACACCGCAAACAGCGCGGTGACCGGACGATAGTCGAGCGAGCGGTCGAGCTGCCGGCCATACCAGCGGGTCATGCCCGAGAAGAAATTATCGACCTTGGCCGCGAACCAGCCCTGGCCGTGCGGCTTGAGCAGCAGCGAGCACATCATCGGCGACAGCGTCAGCGCGATCACGCCGGACACGATCACCGCGCCCGCCAGCGTGAACGCGAATTCGCGGAACAGCGCGCCGGTGAGGCCGCCGAGGAAGCCGATCGGCGCGTACACCGCCGCGAGCGTGATCGTCATCGAGATCACCGGGCCGACGATTTCGCGCGCGCCGACCAATGACGCCTGGACAGGCGACTTGCCCTCCTCCAGGTGTCGATGGATGTTCTCGACCACCACGATGGCGTCATCGACGACGAGACCGATCGCCAGCACCATCGCCAGCAGCGTCAACAGATTGATGCTGAAGCCCATCGCCAGCATCAGCGTACAGACGCCGATCAGCGATAGCGGGATGGTCACCACCGGGATCACCACCGAGCGGATCGACGCCAGGAACAGGAAGATCACCACCACCACGATCAGGATGGCTTCGAGCAGGGTCTTTTCCACCTCATCGATCGACGACCGGATGAATTTGGTGGAGTCGTACGACACCTTCATCTTCAACGATGGCGGCAGGTTGCGCTCGATGTCCGGGAACAGCTTGCGCACCCCGGCGACAATGTTGAGCGGGTTACCCTGCGGGGTCGCCTGAATGCCGATGAAGATCGCGCGCTCGCCGGACAGGCTGACGGTGGAATCGGCGCTTTGCGCCGCCAGCTCCACCGTGGCGACGTCTTCCAGCCGGACGAAGCCGCCATCCTTCGACTTCACCGTCATGCGTTTGAACTGTTCGACGTTCTGCAGATCGGTGTTGGTGGTGACGTTGGAGACGATGAAATAGCCTTTGGTCTGGCCAGCCGCCGCCTGATAGTTGTTAGCTCGGATCGCCATGGCAACGTCGTCCGGCGAGATGCCGCGCCCGCTCATCCGCACCGGATCGAGCCAGATCCGCATCGCAAAGGTCTGGCCGCCATAAATGTCTACCGAGGCGACGCCATCCACCGTGGACAGGATCGGCTGCACGACGCGCGTCAGATAATCGGAGATCGCCGATCCGGACAGCTCGTCGCTGTAGAAGCCGACATACATCACCGCCGTGGTCTGGCCGGTCGATTTCAGGATCACCGGGTCGTTGGCTTCCTTCGGGATCAGATATTTGACCGAGTTGACCTTGGACAGCACCTCGGTGAGCGCTTGGTTCGGATCGACATTGAGCTTGATATAGGCCGAGATCAGGCTCTGGCCCTGGGTCGAGGACGAGGTCAGGTAATCGATGCCCTCGGCTGCCGCCACCGCCTGCTCGATCGGCGTGGTGATGAAGCCCTGCATCAGCTCTGGCGACGCGCCGGGATAGTTGGTGGTGATGGTCACCACGGTGTTGGACAGTTTCGGATACTGACGGATCGGCAGGCTGGTGGCGGCCTTGAAGCCGATCAGCAGGATCAGCATGCTGACCACCAGCGACAGCACCGGCCGCTTGATGAAGATATCGGTGATGACCATCGCTGGCTCCCTTGCGACTTCGTGGCCGGCCATGGCGGCGGCGCGAAGCGCGAAATGTCCTGTATTCAGCCGGCGCGCCGCGCCGGATGGCAAATCGCACCCCGGACCGGCGATGCCGGTCCGGTGGCAGCCTTCATCAATAAGGCGACGGCTTGGCCGAGACCGGCGGCGGCGGGTTCGGCGAAATGGTCACCGACGCACCCGACTGCAGCTTGAGCTGGCCGACAGCCACCACACGATCCCCGGCCTTGAGGCCGCTCTGGATCACCGCGCGTCCCTTGATGCGATCGCCAACCCGAACGAAGGTGCGCACCGCGGTGAGATTGACCTTGCCGTCCTCGGCCTTGTTCTCGGTGATCAGATAGACCGAGTCACCATAGAGCGTGTAATCGACCGCGGTTTCCGGCACGGTGACCACAGCCGGCTTTTCGGGCAACACCACGGTGGTGGTCGCGAACATGCCGGGCTTGAGGATCTGCTCGGGATTGTCGATGGTCGCCTGCACCCGGATGTTGCGGGTGTCGGTCAGGATCTGCGGCTCGATGGTGGTCAGCTTGCCCTCGAACACCCGGCCCGGATAGGCATCCACTTCCACCCGCACGGTCTGGCCGACCTTGAGCGTGCCGCTCTGCTTCTCGGTCACCGTGAAGTTGGCATAGATCTTCGACAGATCGGTCAGCGTGACGATCTGAGTGCCGGCGGTGAGATATTGACCGACTTCAACGCGGCGCACGCCGAGCACGCCATCAAACGGCGCCTTCACCAGCTTCTGCGAGATCAACGCCTCGGTCTTGGCGATGCCGGCATTAGCCTGGTCGAAGGCGGCCTGCGCCGAATCCACCGTGGCCTGCGGGCCGAACTGACGCGAGGCAAGCTGCTTGGCGCGATCGAGCGACAGCTCGGCGACCTTGGCCTGCGCCTTGAAGTTGGCAAGGTCGGCGCGCTCCGGCTCATCGAACAACTGCACCAGCGGCGCACCCGCCTTCACGGTGGCGCCGGCCGTGAACAGAATGTCGGTGATGCGGCCGTTGACGTCGGTGGTGACATTGACCTGATGGACCGCGGCGAGATCGCCGACCGCGGTCAACAGATTGGGCAGCACTTCCTGCTTCGCCTCGGCAATCGTCACCTGGGTCGGCGGCGGTTTGTTGTTGGCGAAGAAGTTCGCGATCATCTTGTTGCGGAATGCGTTGAAGCCGACGATCCCGCCGACCAGCAGCGCCAGCGCCAAGCCGACGATCACGAACCAGCGCTTCAAACGCACCGGACGCGGGCTCGGCGGCGTATCGCTGGACGCGCGCGCCGCGGGCGTCGATTGTGTCGCAAGAGTCATGTCATACACTTTCAGTCGTTGCCGGCCGCGCCATAGCGATCGGCAGGTCGCCGACCATATGCTGAGCGATTGCCGCTTCGTTCAGTCCAATTCCGCGCAAGACGAATTCGCAAGTTTGCCGCTCAAGAGCGCCGAGGTCGCCATAGGGAAGGCACGGCGTCGTGGGCAATCTCGATAGTCCCGTCATCATGACGGTGTGATGAGCCAACCAGAACAGATTGAACGGTTCCCCACTCACCCGAGAAGCATCCCCCGTCTCGACGGCGCGCGCGAGCGACGCCGTGAACAGAGGTCGAATCAGAGCCCCTATTTTTTGGTAAAGAAGCCGGGCAAACTCCCCGTCATCCAGATGGCTACCAACCATCAACCTTAACCGTTGCGCATCCTCCTGACCGGGGACGTTGGCGATGTGCAGGAAATGCCACACCAGCCCGCGCACCAGCACCACCAGCGTTTTGGTCGAGGGCTCAAGATCGAGCAGCTCCACCATCGCCGGATCGGCTTCGCATTCCTCCGCCAAGATCTCGGCATAGAGCGCCGCCTTGCTCGGAAAATGCTTGAACAGCAGCCCCTCGGAAATCGAGGCCGCGGCCGCAACGCTCTTGGTGGTGGTGCCCGCAAAGCCATGACGAGCGAAGCATCGCTTCGCCGCGATCAATATCAGCTCGCGTCGCAGATCGCTGGTCACGCGCAACGTGGTCATCTTTGTGAGTAAACACTCACCGCAAACGGTGTCAAGCGCCTTGGGGCCGCACAACATCGTGATCCCGCTGATGCGCGTGTCCAATATTGCGGCGCCCGTCTCGCATGGCGACGTGGCTGATCAGCACCCGCGCCGCCGCTTCAAGATCACTTTTGAAGATCATCCCCGCAGCAACGCGCAATGTTCTTCCATGATCGGCGGCCGCGATGAAATCTTGATAACGCTACCATGACTGCCGGTTCCGCGATCATTCTGTGCGGATTATTTCAGCGGGGCCGGAACGTAACGGATGTTAAAGTATCGGTGTAACCACTTGTCGCAGTTCAAATTGAAACCGGACCACCGATGCAGGCGCTCTTTATCGGACAAACCTATATCGACGTGACGTTTCTGACGGACCACATGCCCACCGGCGACGAGAAGTATGTGGCCTCCGACTACGCGGTCTCGTTCGGCGGCAACGCCGTCACCGCGGCATTTTGCTGCGCCAAGCTCGGCATCGTGCCTGATCTGATCGCCACCATGGCCAATGACTGGCTCGGGCGAATGTTTCAGGACATGACCGCGAAATACGGCATCTCGGTGCATCCGCGCAAAGTGAACACCTCGTCGCTGTCATTCATCATGCCGAAAGACGGCAAGCGCGCGATCGTGCGCTGCCGCGACGACGATCATCTGCATCCGTTCCCGCTGCTCAATCTCGGCTCGTGCCGGGCGCTGCATGTCGATGGCCACCAGCCCGACGCCGCGCTCTACTATGCCAAGCTGTGCCGAGAGGCCGGCATTCTGACCTCGCTCGATGGCGGCGGGCTGCGCAGCAATACTGACGAGCTGCTCGCATTCATTGACGTCGCGGTGGTGGCGGAGCGGCTGTGCGAGCAGATGGACAAAACGCCAGCGCAGATGCTCGATTATCTGAAAAGCCGCGGCTGCCGGATCGGCGGCGTCACGCTCGGCGAGCGCGGCCTGTACTGGTATGACGAACACGGTGTGGTACAGACCCTGCCGGCCTATCCGGTGCCGGCGCATCGCGTGCTCGACACCAATGGCGCCGGTGACGTGTTTCACGGCGCTTATATCTATTCTTATCTCCGCAACTCGTCCGGCGCCTGGGCCGACCATTTTGCATTCGCGCGCGCCGCCTCGAGCTTCAAGGTGCAGCGGCTCGGCAACGAAGCCGGACTGCCGACCCTGGCCGATATTCAGGCGGTGCAGCAGGAATTCGGCATGATGGCCTGAGCGCGCGGCTCACAAACGTTTCGATGCGCACGTCATGGCCGGGCTCTCGTCCCGGCCATCCACGTCTTTAATGTTGCGACGATTTCAAGACGTGGATACCCGCGACAAGCGCGGGCATGACGGTCATTGGTACGAGCCGATATTGATACGCCCGATGGTGTCACAAACGACAATGGCCGGGACGAGCCCGGCCATTGTGTGAAGTGGGTATGAACCGTCGTTGGCGTTACGCCATCGCCTTCTTCAGATCGAAGCTGAGATCGGCGGCCTGCTCCGGCGTCACCGAGCCACCGACCGGCAGAATCTTGCGGCCGAACACGTGATCGCCAGCGCGGTTCACGGACTCGATGCCGATCAGCTTGCCGTTCTTGTAGCAGAAGGTCGAGAACGAGCGCTGCGCGATGTCGCCGCGCACCACGACCTGGTCGAAGCCGGTGGTGAGGCCCGCGATCTGCAGCTTGTCGTCGCCCTGGTCGCTCCAGAACCACGGATAGCCGTCATAGGTCTTGGCATCGCCGGTCAGCCGGGCGGCGACGCAGCGCGCCTGATCGGTGGCGTTTTGCACCGACTCGAGCCGCATCAATTCGCCGAAGCGGTGGCTGGCAAACAGCGAGCAGTCGCCGATCGCGGAAATATCCGGATCGGAGGTCAAAAGCTGCTCGTTGACGATGATGCCGGCGGCGACCGGCAGATCGGCTTCCGCGGCCAGTTCGACATTCGGCAACACGCCGACGCCGACCACGATCAGATCGGCCGGCAGATGGCGGCCATCGCTGAGCGCAACGCCGCTGACCTTGCCGTCGGTGGCTTCGATCTCGGTGGCGCGCACGCCGTAATGGATGCGGATGCCCGCCGCGGTGTGGCGGTCATGGAAGTAGGACGAGATTTCCGGGGTCACGGCGCGCGCCATCACCCGCGGCGCGAGTTCGAGCACGTCGACTTCCAGACCCTTGGAACGCGCGGTCGCGGCGAATTCCAGGCCGATAAAGCCGGCGCCGATCACCACCACGCGCTTGCGCTCCGGCATGCGCTGGCGGACCTGCTCGCTCTCATCCATGGTGCGCAGATAGAGCACGTCGTCGAGCGAGGCGTTGGGCACGTCGAGCAGCCGGTTACGGGCGCCGGTGGCAATCACCAGATGCCAGTAATCAAGCTCCTTGCCCGAGACCAGCTTGAGCTTCTTGGCCTTGCGGTCGATCGCCTTCGCGCTGTCATAGACCAGCTCGATGTTCTGATCTTCAAAGAACTTCTGCGGCCGGAACATCAGCGAGTCCGGGGCGCCGTCGCCCTTCAGATAGGCCTTCGACAGCGGCGGGCGCTGATAAGGCAAATGCTTTTCGTCATTGATGAGCAGTATCTGCCCGGCAAACTTGGCCTGGCGCAGGGATACGGCGAGTTGGAAGCCAGCATGTCCGGCTCCCACGATCACCACCGGTCCGGTCATAATCATTCTCGTGCTGTTGATGGCTGCGCAGAACGCGCGCGCATTGTGAAGTGAGGCGCACAGCCTGTAGCACAAACGGGCCCGGTGGTGTCAGCCATGCCCGGGGCTTCCTTAGACTAAAGTTGCGACAAAGTGCCAATCTCAATAAGGCGGCGGCGAGCGATCGAACACGTCGCCCTTGGCGCCGTCGAGCAAATCGAGTTCGACGTCCTCGATCACCAGCGCCCCGCGCTTGCGCTGCACCACGCCAACCCGCTCGATACGCTCAAAACTGGCCTGCACGCTGGGCAGCACCGCCGCCTGATCCTCGCCGACCAGCAGCAGCTTGCCGGCCAGCAGTTCCGGCGCCGGCTCGGGCGCATTGACCCAGCGCAGCCGCTGGTTGCGCTGCGCCACGCAGGTGCCCTTGGGCAGATAGAACGCCAGCCAGCCGGTGTTGCCATAATCATCGGCCAGCACGCAGCTGGCGCCGACCCGGGCCCGCACCGCTTCGATCTCGGCCGCCATCTGCGCAAAGCCGACCCCGACGGTGCGCACCGAGGCGTCGCGCCGGAAGCCGGTCAGCACGCCGGTATTGGCCTGCACCGCCGCCAGCACCAACAGCAGCCCCCCGGTCGGCACCGCCCAATTGGCGCAGAACCGCACCAGGCGCTGCATGCGCTCGCCCCATGGCACCGCGGTGGCCGCGACCGCGCCGGCGATGGCGAAAGCCGGATAGATCGGGCTCAGCCAATTGGCCTCCACCCGGGCGTGCAGCGCGTGCCAGGCGAAATAGACCACGATGGTCCAGACGGTGGCGCTGATCAGGGTGCGCGAGCCAGTGGCGCCGACGTCGCGGCGCGCCAGCGCATAGAGGCCGAGCACGCCGAGGATGAACACCAGAGGCGTGGCAAACGCGAACTGGGTCGGGATCAGTTCGGCAATGTAAGCCGGGCGAAAACTCTCGATTCTGGCGCGGCCGAGCTGCTTGGCGAACGACACCCATTCATGCTCGGCATTCCACCACAGCACCGGAGAAAACAGCGCCAGCGCCAGCAGGCCGCCGAGATAGGGCCAGGGCGAGGTCAGCCAGCGCCGCAGCTTCGGCACCCACAGCAGCCAGATCAGAATGATCGGCCCAAAGAACATCGCGGTGTATTTTGACAGCAGCGCGACGCCAACTGCGGCGCCGACCGCCAGCCACCAGATGCCGCGGCCGCTGGCCAGCACCTGGGCCAGTGCATAGAGCACGAAGCTCGACGCCACCAGCAGCGGCGCGTCCGGGGTGACGATGATGGTGCCCGCCGCGGCGATCAGCGTGGCGTTGAGCAGCAAGGTCGCGGTGCAGGCGATCCGCACGCCGCCGAACAGCAATTGCGCGGCGCGAAACACCGCCCAGCTCATCGGCAGCCCGAGCAGCACCGACACCAGCCGCACACCGAACTCGGTATCGCCGGCGATCAGCGTGCCGAGCCAGATCACCACCGCCACCATCGGCGGATGATCGTAATAGCCGCCGGCCAGGTGCTTGGACCATTGCCAGTAATAGGCCTCGTCGAAGGTCAGCGGCAGCCACGCCGCAATCGCGAGGCGCAGCGCGACCAGACCGATGACGGTCAGTGCCGTGAGACGGACCAGCCGCGTATCGTTCATCGCTTGCGCCAGACGAACAGTCCGGACATCGCGTAGTTCCACACCACGCCCATCAAGGCACCGGCGGCGCCGGCGATCCACCAGGTCGGCTCCTGATCATAGATCGAGAACGCAACGCCGACATTAGCGAGCAACCCGACGCTGCACACCAGATAGAACAGCAGCAGGCCGCGCAGAATGGCAAAACCTTTCAGGCGCTGGTCGCGGTAGGTGAGGAAATTGTTGAGCAGGAAGTTGCTGGTCATGGCGCAGATCGCGGCCACGGTTTGCGCTTCGCCGAACCGCAGCTGCAACGCATCGAGCGCGACATAGAGCGCCGCGACATGGACCAGCAGGCCGAGCGTGCCGACCATCGCGAACAGCACAAAGCGCAGCGTGATGATGTCATTGGTGAACTTCGCCAGCACCAGGCCGAGGAAGTCGAGCATCACCATCGAGTCGAGCTTGCTCTCGCCATGCAGCCGCGAACCGAACGTGTACGGGACTTCCACGATGCGCAGGCTGCCGCGCGCGGTCGCGACCACGTCGAGCAGGATCTTGAAGCCCTGGGTCGAGAGCTGCGGCGCCAGTTCTTCAAAACGGTCGCGGCGGATCATGAAGAAGCCGCTCATCGGATCGTTGACCTCGACGCGCAGCACGCGGCGCGCAATCGTGGTGGCGAGCGCGCTGGCACCGGCGCGCTGCTTGTTGAAGGCGTCGGAATTGCCGCCCTCGATATAACGGCTGCCGACCACAAGATCGGCCTGCCCCGCTTGCAGGATGCCGAGCATCTTGGCGAGCTGGGTCTCGTCATGCTGCAAATCGGCGTCGATCACCGCCACAAAACTGGCGCTCGACGACAAAATGCCTTCGATGCAGGCACCGGACAGGCCGCGGCGGCCGATGCGGCGCAGGCAACGCGCCCGCTGGTCCTGCCGTGCCAGCGCACGCACCACATTGGCGGTTCCGTCCGGCGAATTGTCGTCCACGAACACCGCTTCCCAGGCGATCCCGGCCAGCGCCACCTTCAGCCGCTCGAACAGCGGCGTGACATTGTCGCGCTCGTTGAAGGTCGGGATGATGACGGAGAGCTGCAACGGCGCGTCCGTCAGCGGCAAGGCGCCACTGCTGGCTGGAAAGGGCTGGTTCATGCGCCAGCCCTATATCCGCGGCGCCGCGCCATGCCAAGGCGGCCGGCGGCAATCAGCGGGGGGAATCGGCGCACCGCGCCCGGAAAAGGCCGGCCTGCGGGGCACTGACGCTGCGGAAGAATGGAGCTTCGGGGAGAATGGAGCTTTGGGAGGAAGCGCTTCGGGAGCGGGAGGACGCGGCTTCCGGGGGCAACGGGGCCCAAAGGCGCCCTCAAAAGTTACCGACCCAAACTTACCGTCCCAAAACTTCACCGAGCGGGGAAACGGAACCGACCCGGAAAACGTAAACGACCACGAACATCAGGTGTGCGTACATCCGGCACTCCCTGATTATTCCGTGGCCGTTGCGGCGCCGTGGCCCGTTGGCTTCGACGTCGCCGTTGTCAACAAGATAGGAACGGTTAGCTCGTTCCGCAAGGGGAGGCTGATCAATGAAAAAAGCTTGCGGCGCAATCAGGATCGGCGTTGGCGGATGGACCTATCCGCCCTGGCGCGGAGAATTTTACCCCAGCAAACTGCCGCACACCCAGGAACTGAGCTACGCCGCGCAACACCTGACCTCGATCGAGATCAATGGAACTTTCTACGGCTCGCAAAAGCCGGCGAGCTTTCGCAAATGGGCGCGCGAAGTGCCGGACGGTTTCGTATTCACGCTAAAGGGTCCGCGCTTTGCCACCAACCGCAGAGTGCTGGCCGAGGCCGGCGACAGCATCAAACGGTTTTATGACTCCGGCGTGCTGGAACTTGGCGACCACCTCGGCCCGGTGCTGTGGCAGTTCGCACCCACCAAAACATTCCACGAGCCGGATTTCGCCGGATTTCTCGCTCTGCTGCCGCGTGAGATCGATGGCCGCGCGCTGCGCCACGCGGTCGAAGTGCGCCATCATAGTTTCTGTGTGCCGTCCTTCGTGACGCTGCTGCGCCAGCACGGCGTCGCCGTGGTGTTTTCAGAGCACGAAAGCTATCCGGCGATCGCCGATATCACGACTGATTTCATCTATGCCCGGCTGCAAAAGGGCCAGGAAACGATCGCGACCGGCTATCCGGATGGCGTTTTGGATGCGTGGGCGGCGCGCTTCAGGCAATGGGCCGAGGGCAGCGAACCTGCCGACCTGCCGCGCATCATCCCCTCCCCGCCACCGGCGCAGCAACCGCGCGATGTGTTTGGCTATGTGATCCATGAAGCCAAGCTGCGGGCGCCAGCGGCGGCGATGGCTCTGATCGAGCGATTGCGTTAGCCTTGTTATTCCAAGCCAGGAGGCAACCACGATGGGTACGGCGAGCCAACTGTTCACCATCGGTTATGAGCGCAGCGCGCCGAAGGCGCTGCTTGACGAATTGCAGCGCGCCGGCGTCAGACTGGTCGCCGATGTTCGTGCCGTGGTCTCGTCGCGCCGGCCGGGCTTTTCTAAAAATCAATTGGCCGCGGCGCTCGATCAGCGCGGCATCGGTTATCTGCATCTGCGCGACCTTGGCACCCCGAAAGAAGGCCGCAATGCGGCGCGCGGCGGCGATTTCGCAGCGCTGCGCCAAATCTACAGCACGCATCTGAAAACGCCGCAGGCTAGCGAACAGCTCGATGCCTTGGAGGCGCTGATCAACAGCACAGGTCCGGTCTGCTTATTGTGTTTTGAGCAGGATCATCAGCACTGCCATCGGCAATGGATCGCAGAACGAATGGCAGCTCGGCGGCCGGTTACAGTGCATCATCTCAAGCCGCAGCCATGAGTCGTGACAGAGTAATGGTCAACATGGTTGTCATTTGGCCGCAGGTCGACGCATTGGCCTGCCTGACCGCTTCTGCTATGCGATGAACACAACGCTGACGAGAAGGATAATAACCGATGGGCAAGGTCGACTATCTCGATGGACAGCTCAAGGCGCTGGTGAATTTCGTCGCGGTGCTGGTCAAGGCGCATCCGGCGCCGGACCGCGTGCAGCAGTTTTTTGCGGAAGCCAATCAGTCCGAGCCCGACTCCCCCGAGGATCTCTCGGTGTCCTACGCATATCTGGACGGCTATAACGAAACCAATCGCCGTTTGAAGGATCTGATCAAGAACGCGATCGAGCAGCGTTCCACCACAAGCTGACGGCTTCGCTCTGGACAGAGTGGAGGCACCCGCGCTTTACTGCAATCCACGGTTGCCTGAGTTGCGTTGGGGGCTGCCATGGGTTGTCGGGTTGGGGGACTGAGCGCGTGGCTCGCGGCGGCCATGATGGTGGTTGGCGTCAGCACCGTTCAGGCGCAGGACGCCCCGCCGGTGCTGGTTCTGCCCTCGCCGGCCGATGCGCCATCAAACCCTGCGCATTTTCTGCTGTTCAACGGTATCGACCTGTGGCGCGGCGCCTTTGATCTCTATGGCGGCGTGTATTGGGCGCCGGGCGGCTTGAATGACGACGGGCTGGTGACGCAGCTACAGCTATCGCGCCGCATCGATCGTTATGACAGCGGCAGCACGCTGACCTCGCGGGTCTCGACGCTGGCCGGCTATCGCTTCAAGCGCGGCGATTTCGAAGTCAAGCTGCTGGTCGGCCCGCAATTCCAGAATATCGATCCGACCGCGCCCAATGCCAGCCTGCGCGGGCCGCAATTCGGCGCGCATGGCGTGATCGAGACTTGGTGGGAGCCGACGCCGTCGCTGCTGGTGGCCTCGTCATGGACCGCTTATTCGGTCAGCAATGGCCGCGGCGGACGGATCGCCGCCGGTGTCCGACTGTTCGACGGCTTTTGGACCGGACCGGAAGCGTCGGCATTTGCCGATATCTACAGCACGCAGTACCGGGTCGGCATGCACATCACCGGCTGGCACTGGCACGATCTGGAATGGTCGGCGTCGGCCGGCTATCTTGAAGACAATTACCGCCGCCGCGGCGGCTATCTGCGGCTCGGCGTGTTGCTGCGGCACTGATCAGCGCTACAGCCGCAGCCACAACCCCGATCAATCCAGCGTGCGGCGGAAGCGCGTCACCGCGATGGTCATCGCCACCAGCATCAGCACCACCAGCGCGATCGCGTCGTAGCGCAAATTCTCCAACGACGCGCCTTTCAGCATGATCGAGCGCACGATGCGCAGATAATGGGTCAGCGGCAGGCACTCGCCGATATATTGCGCCCATTTCGGCATGCCGGCGAACGGGAACATGAAGCCGGACAGCAGGATCGACGGCAGGAAGAACATCATCGAGGCCTGCATCGCCTGCAGCTGGTTCTGCACCAGGGTCGAGAACGTGTAGCCGATCGCCAGATTGGTGGTGATGAACAGCGTCGACAGCAGCGCCAGCATGATCAGGCTGCCGAGGATCGGCACGCCGAACAGCAGCACGCCGATCGACACGATCAGCGTCGCCTGAATGAAGCCGACCAGCACATAGGGCAAAATCTTGCCGAGCATCACCTCGACCGGGGTGATCGGCATCGACAGCAGATTTTCCATGGTGCCGCGCTCGATCTCGCGGGTCACCGACAGCGCGGTGAAGATCAGCATGGTCATGGTGAGAATGGTGCCGACCAGACCCGGCACGATGTTGAGCCGCGACGACGCCGCCGGATTGTAGCGCGCATGGGCGCGGATCTCGAATGGCGGGATCGCCGGCTCGCCGCCAACCCGGTCATGCATCAACGCGGTCTGCGCGATCTGGCCGAGCGCCGACAAAGCCGAGCCGGCCGCGACCGGATCGGTGGCATCGGCCGCGACCAGCAGCGCCGGCCGTTCGCCGCGCCGCACCGCGCGCTCAAAACCGCGCGGAATTTCGATGCCGAACAGCACCTGCCCCGACATCAGCAGCGCATCGAATTGCTCGACGTCACGCACCTCATGGGTGAATCGGAAATAGGCAGTGTTTTCCAGCGCTTTGAGGATCGATCGGCCGAGATCGGTGTCCTCCTGCAGCAGCACCGCGGTCGGCAGATGGCGCGGCGTGGTGTTGATGGCATAGCCGAACAGCAATAGCTGCATCACCGGCATGAAGATGATCATGCCGAACGACACCCGGTCGCGCAGCAGCTGCAAGAACTCCTTCACCAGCATCGCATAGGTGCGGCGCCAGAAGCCGAACGGCCGGTCGCGGGCGGCAATGCGCGGATCGCGGGCGGCGTTCATTGGAAATTATCCTTGGATGAGTTCATCAGATCGATGAACACGTCTTCCAATGACGGCTCGCTGCGCCGCCATGTCAGCCGGCGATCGGCCTTGTAGCTGGCGATCGCCGCTTCCAGCGCCGCCTGATCGCGGCCGCAGACATGCAGGCTGACGCCGAACGGCGCCACCATGTCGATGCCGGGTTTGCCGGTCAGTTCCGCCGCCAGCCCGTTCAAGGCCTCGCCGGACACGGTGTAGGTGGTGAGCTTCGATCCGGCGATCACTTGATCCACGGTGCCGTGGGTCAGCAGATGGCCGTAAGCGATATAGGCGATCTCGTGGCAGCGCTCGGCCTCGTCCATGTAGTGGGTCGAGACCAGCACGGTCAGCCCCTCGGCGGCGAGCGCGTGAATCTCGTTCCAGAAATCGCGGCGCGCTTTCGGGTCAACGCCCGCGGTCGGCTCGTCGAGCAGCAACAATTGCGGATTGGGCAGCGTGCAGGCGCCGAGCGCCAGCCGCTGCTTCCAGCCGCCGGAGAGTTCACCGGCAAGCTGCGCTTCGCGGCCGTTAAGGCCCAGCCGGTTGATCATGTCGCGCGCCGCGCCGCGCGGATCGCGCAGGCCATAGAGCCGCGCCACGAATTCCAGGTTCTCGCGCACCGACAGGTCCTGATACAGGCTGAAGCGCTGCGTCATATAGCCGACCAGCCGCTTGATCTTGCGCGCTTCGCGGCGGATGTCGAAGCCAAGGCAGGTGCCCTCGCCGCTATCGGGCGTCAGCAGTCCGCACAGCATGCGGATCGTGGTGGTCTTGCCGGAGCCGTTCGGGCCGAGGAAGCCATAGATCGAGCCGCGCCGCACCCGCATCGACAGATCGTGCACCACCTCGCGGCCGTTGAACGATTTCGACAGCCCCGAAACCTCGATGGCGATATCGCTGGCGATAGGATCGGCGGCGGCCTCGGTGCTCATCGCTTCACCGCCAGCGCGCCATGATGTTGCACCACCACGCTAACCGGCTGACCGACCCGCAGCCGCGCCGGCTGTTCTGGGCGCGCCTGGATCAGATAGACCAGCTTGCTGCGTTCCTCGAGCGAGTAGATCACCGGCGGGGTGTATTCGGCGGTGGTCGAGATGAAATACACCTTGCCAGTCAGACCGGGTCCGCAGCTATCACAGCTGATCTCGACCTGATCGCCGATCGAGAACCGCGCCAGCTCGGTTTCCGACACATAGAACCGCACTTTCATGTTGCCGGGCGGCAGGATCGACAGCACCGGCTTCTGCGCCGGCACCAGCTCGCCTTCGCGAAAGTAGATCTGCTGCACCATGCCGGTGACCGGGGCATGAATCTCGCGGCGCGCCAGGCGCGTCTTGGCGGTCTCGACCCGCGCTTCGGCGACGCGCAGCGCCGACACCGCGGAGTCGAGATTGGCCTGAGTGCCGGAGCCGGTGCGCGACAGCGACTGCGCGCGATCATAGATCTGACGGGCATTGGCCAGCGTGGCGTTGTTCTGGTTGAGATCGGCCTGCTGCAGATCATCATCAAGCGTGTAGATCAGCGCGCCGTGGCTGACCTCGTCGCCCTCGCGCACCTTGAGGCTGGTGATGCGCCCTGATTCATCGGGGCTGACAAAGATCATGTCGGCCTCGATCCAGCCCTGATAGCTACCGTCGGAGCGCGGACCACAGGAGCCGAGCAGCAGCGCCGACAACGCGACCAGCCAAAACCGTCGTGACGCGATCATGTCGCCCCCCGTTGATCGAAAATGATATCGAGATGGGCGCGCAGCATCTCCGCCGCGTCGAGCGGCGCGTGCTTGCTGAACAACCCCTGCCAGATCACCGCCATCAGCGCCGGCGCCGCCACGAGCTGCGGAAACTTGGCCAGAACGGTGTGATGAATCTCGCCGCGCGCGATGCCGTAGCGGATCAGCTGTTCGATCGCGCCAAGCCCGCGCAGCACCACTTCGCGATAGTGAAACTCGGCGAGTGCCGGGAAGCGCGCGCCCTCCGCCAGCACCAGCCGCAACACATCTGCGCGCTCGGTCTCGACGATCTCGCGCACAAAGGTCTGCACGAATTGCTCGAACAGCGCGCGCGCCGATTGGCCCTCGCCCGACTGCGGCGCGATCCTGGACACCACCGGCACCAGCGCCGAGCGGATCAGCTCCTGGAACAGCGCTTCCTTGTCCTTGAAGTAAAGATAGATCGTGCCCTTGGCGACGCCGGCGCGACGCGCGACGTCGTCGAGCCTGGTCGCAGTGTAGCCGCGCGCCACGAATTCCTGCAGGCCGGCGGCGACGATCGCGGCGCGACGCTCGGCCGATTTCGCCGCACGCCGGGACGACGGCTGGCCGCCCTCGCCGCTTTCGTCCGGTTCCGCTGCTGCCCCCGACTTACGGCGGCGCGGTTTTGCGCCTGGCTCTGTGGCCGCCCCCCGCCGCTGCCTTGCCGGGCCGCCGCGCGGCGCCGTTTTGGGATCTCGCATGGTCATTCATCAATACTGACTGACCAGTCAGTCATTTTCAAGAAGGAACTTTTGGAAGATTTCGGGGCGGCGGGAAGCTGGTTCTCTGGTTCGGCGGCCAGCGCCTGTTGCAGCCGGCCCCAAGCCTTCCAGTCGCAGCGCGTCGGGCGCAGCGTCGCAGCGGAACGGCCGTCGTCGCCCGGCATTGCACCCGGGTGTCAGCCGTTGAGGGAGGAACCGATGCCGTCACCGGAATGGATTTGGGCGATCGGCATCATCGCGCTCGCGATCGCCATGGGCTACGGCGTGATGCGCGCGCGGAGGCGCACCGCCGCTGAACGCGCCACCACCGAGCACGTCACCCGCGAAGGCTACCGCGCCGAGGATTTGCAGGAAAAGAAGCGGTCGCTGCCGGACTAACCAATTGATGGTGCAGAGCCGGCCCCTTCCCCTGCCGAACGTCCTCGCGTTCACGAGCGACATTCCCCCCCCACCCCGGCGCTTCGCGCCGACCCTCCCCACCGCTCCGCGGGGGGAGGGAAAGAGGCTGCTGCGATCACGCCCGCTGCATGTCGTCGAGCGCCTGCGGCGTGTCGATATCGAGAAACGCGCCCTCGCCTTCGACCGCGACTTCCGCCACCGCTTCGCTGTGCTTGCCGATCAGATGACGGGCACCGACATCACCATCCAGCGTCAACAGTTCAGCAAAGAACCGCCGCGACCACAGCACCGGATTGCCACGCCGGCCGCCGCTGACCGGCACCACAATCAGCGCGCCGCGATCGGGCGCAAAGGCGCCGATCAGCCGGTCGATCAGGCTGGGGCCAACCAGCGGCATATCGCCAAGGCACACCACGGTGCCGGCGGCATCGCCCGGCACCGCGGTGATACCGGCCTTCAGCGACGACGCGATCCCTTGCGCGAACTGCGGATTATGCACCAGCGTCACCTTGAGGCCGGACAGCGCGGCCGCGACCTCAGCACTCTGATGGCCGGTGACCACGATCACCTCGCAGGCCTGCGAGGCTAGCGCCTGCTCGGCCACGATCCGCACCAATGGCCGGCCATTGACGGTGGCCAGCAATTTGTTCGGCCCGCCCATCCGCGTCGAACGGCCAGCGGCAAGCACGATCGCGGCAACGCGCTGGCTTTCTGCGGCGGCCGGCAGCCGCGGCTGCGGCCGGGTGACGATTTCCATCAACAGCCCCCCAACGCCCATGCCGGTGATCTCGGCGCGCGTCACCGGCAGCCCGGCCAATAGCCGCATCAACACCCAGTCAAAACCGTTTTCGACCGGCGAGCGCGCACAGCCCGGCGCACCGATGATCGGCACGCCGTGCACAGCGCCAATCAGCAGCAGATTGCCGGGATCGACCGGCATGCCGAAATGCGCGATCTCGCCGCCGACGGCATTGATCGCGGCCGGGATCACGTCGCGGCGATCGGCGATCGCGGACGCGCCGAACACGATCACCAGCTCCGCGCCGAGCGCGAGCAGTTCATCGATCGCCCCAGCGAGCGCGCTTTGCTGATGCGCGACGCGTCGCTCGGCGATGATACTGGCGCCGGCTGGTGCCAGCCGCTCGGCGGTGACGCGCAAGGTCTTGTCGATCACTTTGGTCGAGAGCCCCGGCAGCAGCGTCGAGACCACGCCGATCCGCCGGCGCACAAAGGGCGCGATGCGTAGCGCGCCGTGGCCCGCCGCGACCGCGGCGTCACAGAGCGGCGCGGCGACGCCGAATGGAATGAGTTTCACCGTGGCGATCATTTCGCCTTCGACCACCGGCTTGAACGCCGGCAGCGTCGCCAGCGTGATCGCCTCGTCGATGCCATTGACGCGGTCCACCACCTCGCGCGCCACCACCAGCACGCCGGCCTGCGCCGCAAACAGATTGGCGCGGCCGGTCATTGCAGCCTCGACCTGCACGCCCTCGCCCGCGACCGCCTGCGCGATCCGGCCCGCCGCCACGTCCTCGGACACGTCGCCGGCTTCGAGATGCACCACGGCGAGACGCTCGACACCGGCCGCCTGCAACGCCCCGACCTCGGCGGCGCCGATCACCGTGCCCTTCTTCAGCACCAGCGCGCCGCGGCGCAGTGTGTGCACGGCGATGCCGCCAAGCGCATCAGCGGGCGCCAGCTCCGCGAATTTCATGATGGCAGCGGCTGCGGCAGCCGCAATTGCGCGGTGATCTCGGCCATGATCGACACCGCAATTTCCGCGGGCGACACCGCGCCGATCGCCAGCCCGATTGGCGCGTGAATTTTGGCAAGATCAGCGGCGCTGGCGCCCTGCGCGCTCAAGCGGTCGAGCCGCTTGGCATGGGTCTTCTTCGAGCCGAGCGCGCCGATATAGAAACAATTTTGCGCCAACGCATGCAGCAGCGCGCCATCATCGATCTTCGGATCATGGGTCAGCGCCACAAACGCGGTGTAGCGATCGACCTGCAACGGCGGCAGCGCGACATCGGGCCAGTCCGCAATCAGCGGCACACCCGGAAAGCGTTCGGCACTCGCGAATGCGGTGCGCGGATCGACAATGGTGACGTCATAGCCGAGCGTGCGCGCCAGCGGCGCCAGCACCTGGCTGATATGAACCGCGCCGATGATCACCATTTTCGCGGTCGGCGCATGCACATGGATGAACCATTTGCGTCCCTCGGCCTCGATGGTGGCGCTCTTGCCCATGCGCAATAGCTTATGCACCTCGGCGGCCAGCGGATCGCCATCGATCTGATCGGCCGTGAGCAGCCGCTGCGCGCCGCTGGCAAGCTCGGTGATCACCACCGCCGGGCGGCGCGCGGCGCGCTCAGCATTGAGCGCTTGCAGAATTTCCAGCTTCACGGCGCGCCGACCTTTTCCACGAATACGCGAATGGTGCCGCCGCAGGACAGACCGACCTGCCAAGCGGTCTCGTCCGCAACGCCAAATTCCAGCAGCTTTGGCGTGCCGCTGCTGATCACCTCCAGCGCCTCGGTCACCACCGCGCCTTCGACACAGCCGCCCGACACCGAGCCGAGAAAAACACCCTCGTCATTGATCACCAGACTGGAACCGGCCGGCCGCGGCGCCGAGCCCCAGGTTTCGACCACGGTGGCGAGCGCGACGCCGCGCCCTGATTGGTGCCATTGCTGCGCGGCCTGCAGAATGTCGTCGTCGCGATCAAGGGTGCTTGGCATGGGCGTCGTCCCTTAAGCCGCCGATCGGATCAGCGTGCGGTGATGCGGCGGCGGCGCGGACAGCGCCTCGACCAGCGCGTGCATCGAGGTGAGGTTATGCACCGGGCGAAATTCGTCAACGTGCGGCAGCATCATTTTGATGCCCTGCGCCTTGGCTTCAAAGCCGGCATAGCGTAGCAGCGGATTGAGCCAGATCAGCCGCCGGCACGAGCGATGCAGCCGGTCGATCTCGAATGCCAGTTGGCCGTCGGCGTCGCGTTCCAGCCCGTCGGAAATCAGCAGCACGATCGCGCCCTGGCCGAGCACGCGCCGGCTCCACAGCTTGTTGAAGGCATGCAGCGAGGCCGAAATGCGCGTGCCGCCGGCCCAGTCCTCGACCGCGGCGGTGCAGCTTAGCAGCGCGTCGTCCGGATCGCGGGCACGCAGCGCGCGGGTGACATTGGTCAGCCTTGTGCCGAACAGAAAGGTCGAGACCCGTTTGCGATCATCGGTGATGGCGTGCAGGAAATGCAGAAAGAGCCGCGTGTATTCGCTCATCGAGCCGGAGATATCGAGCAGCGCCACGATCGGCGACGGCTTGTCGAGCGGGCCGAGCTTGCGGATATCGACGATCTCGCCGCCGGCGCGCAGCGAGGCGCGCAGCGTGCGGCGCAGATCGAGCCGCCGACCGTGCCGATCGGGCGCATGGCGGCGGGTGCGCAGCTCGGCCTGCGGCAGCCGCATGCTGGCGATCGCGCGCGTCACCTCGGCGATCTCGGCCGCGCTCATCTGCGCAAAATCCTTCTTCTGCAGCACTTCATGATCGGACACCGACAGCCGCAGTTCCTGCTCCTGCTCAGCCTTGTCGATCGCTTGGCTGGCCTGCGCCAACGCCTCCTGCACGCGGCGCGACGCCGGCGGCGGTTTCTTCTTGGCGTGGTCGGGCAGCGGGATCGATTCCAGCATGTGCTGCCATTCCTCGGCGGCACGGAAGAACAGTTCAAACGCCTGCGCGAAAATCAGCGCATGCTCGTGACGCTTGACGAAGATCGATTGCAGCGTCGCATAGACATCGGCGCGGCAGCCGACATCGATCAGTTGCAGCGCCTGCAGCGCGTCGATCACCGCGCCCGGCCCGACCGGCAACCCCGCCGCGCGCAACGCGCGCGCAAAGCCCACCACATTGTCGGCCATCATGCCGGTCGGCGGATTGAGGTGGTCGATCATTCCGGTCGGGTTACGCTGCATTTTGATGCTGTCTACACCTCACTCTGCGCTGCTCGCGCGATCTCACTGTTCAGTCGTCATTCCGGGCCGCACCGAAGGTGCGAACCCGGAACCTCGATCGGTCAATGCCACCACCCGATTCCGGGTTCGCGAGCTGTCGCTCGCGCCCCGGAATGACGAGCTTATCGATAGTGCGCAGAGTTAATCAGTGCGCACCGCCCTGCTGCCCGCACGGCCTTACTCACCTCTCCCCGCTGCGCGGGGAGAGGTCGATCCGGCGAAGCGCAGCGAAGTCGGATCGGGTGAGGGGCATGGCACAGCCTCCGCCCGATACTCCGGATGCGCTGGTTCGCCCCCTCACCCCACCCCTCTCCCCGCAAGCGGGGAGAGGGAGCAGGCCGCCTGCTTGGTGAGCATCGTGGCTTCGTCAACGCCGCAGCCGAACGCCTACGCCGCTATTGCGCCGTCGCCTCCTTCACCAGCTTCTGCATGGTATCGCCCTGCATGCGGGCGATGTCGTCCTGATATTTCAAAAGCGCGCCGAGCGTGTCGCCGACCAGTTGCGGCGTCAGGCTGCGAGCGTCGAGCTCGGTGAGCGCGGTCGCCCAATCGAGCGTTTCGGCAACACCGGGCGATTTGTAAAAATCCTGCGCGCGCAGCGCCTGCACGAATGCCACCACCTGTGCCGACAGCGCCGCGGAAATGCCCGGCACCTTTGATTTGACGATCGCCAATTCGCGCTCGGCGCTCGGGTAATCGACCCAGTGATACAGGCAGCGCCGCTTGAGCGCGTCGTGGATCTCGCGGGTGCGATTGGAGGTGACGATCACGATCGGCGGATGCGGCGCCGCGATGGTGCCGAACTCCGGTATCGTCACCTGAAAATCGGACAGCACTTCGAGCAGATAAGCCTCGAACGCCTCATCGGCGCGGTCGAGTTCGTCGATCAGCAGCACCGGCGCGCCGCTGACCTCCGGCTCCAACGCTTGCAGCAGCGGCCGCTTGATCAGATAGCGCTCGGCAAAAATATCGGCGGCAAGCCGGTCGCGATCGGTGTCGCCAGCTGCTTCTGCGAGCCGGATCGCGATCATCTGCGCCGCGGTGTTCCACTCATAGACCGCCGAGGCGATGTCGAGCCCTTCATAGCATTGCAGCCGGATCAGACGGCGCCCGAGCGCGGCGGCCAGCACCTTGGCGATCTCGGTCTTGCCGACCCCGGCCTCGCCTTCCAGAAACAGCGGCCGGCCCATGCGCAGCGCCAGAAAGGTCACGGTGGCGAGCGCGCGTTCGGCGAGATAGCCATTGGCCGTCAGCAGCGCCAAAGTGGCATCGACCGAAGCCGGCAGCACGGCAGGCGGGGCAGCGCTGGTCATGACACCGGCTCCAGCGCCGCGGGCTGCGCAGCTACTTTGTCAGGCCGCGCCTGCGCCGCCTCGACCGCGCGCCGCGTCAGCACCGCGATCAGATGCGCGCGATAGGCCGCGCTGCCGTGCAGATCGCTGGTCAGACCATCCGCCGCCACATGCAGGCCGCCCAGCATTTTGGAATGAAAGCGCTTCTGCAATGCCGCCTCGGCCGCGCTCAGCCGGAACACGCCGTCAGCGCCAGCGCCGGTGACCGCAACGCGCACGTCGCCGGGTCGCTTGGCGACGAACACCCCGACCAGCGCATAGCGCGACGCCGGATTGCGGAACTTGCAATAGGCCGCCTTCTTCGGCAGCGGCAGCATGATCTTGGTGATGATCTCGTCCGGATCGAGCGCGGTGGTGAACAGCCCCTGGAAGAACTGATCGGCTTTCAACCGGCGCTTGCTGGTGACGATCGTGGCGCCGAGCGCCAGCACCGCGGCCGGATAGTCCGCAGCCGGATCGTTATTGGCGAGCGAGCCGCCGATCGTGCCCCTGTGGCGCACTGCGGGATCGCCGATCTCGGCCGCGAGTTCCGCAAGCGCCGGGATCGCTGCCTGCACCGTCGCCGACCCGGCGACCTCGGCATGCGTGGCGGCAGCGCCGATCATCAGAGCACGGCCCTGCATGGCGATCTCGCCGAGCCCTTCGATATGCGACAGATCGACCAGATGCGGCGGCGCAGCCAGACGCTGCTTCATCACCGGCAGCAACGTATGGCCGCCGGCGATCGGCCGCGCTTCCTCATGCTTGGCGAGCAGGTTGGCCGCCTGCCGCACGGTCGCCGGGCGATGATATTTGAACGGGTACATGCAGCTCCTTTCGCTCGGCCGGATCGAGTTGTTGGCGCCTTGCTACGCAGCGCCGCCCGGCGCCATCGCCTTGGCGCCCGCGGCAATCGCCATCACGATATTCTGATAGCCGGTGCAACGGCACAGATTGCCTTCCAGCTCATCGCGGATGGTTTGCTCCGACAATTCGTGGCCCTTGCGCTGCACCAGATCGACCGCGGTCATGATCATGCCCGGCGTGCAGTAACCGCATTGCAGGCCGTGATGTTCGTAAAACGCCTGCTGCATCGGATGCAGCGCCGCGCCATCCGGCGCCAGCCCTTCGATGGTGACGACCTCGTGACCATCGGCCATCACCGCCAGCGTGGTGCAGGACTTCACTGCCTTGCCGTCGAGATGCACGACGCAGGCGCCGCATTGCGATGTGTCGCAGCCGACATGGCTGCCGGTCAGCCGCAACTGCTCGCGCAGAAACTGCACCAGCAGCGTGCGCGGATCGACATTGGCGGTGACCGCCCGACCATTCACGGTGAGGGAAATTTTGGCCATCGGTGCTCTCTAAGTCGGCGGCGCCATGGGCGACGCAAGGACGGCGATGGATGGACTGCGCCGCGGCGACGGCGCAGCACGTGCGTGAAGGCCAACCAAGTGCAACACCGCGCCCTGGCGCGGTGCCGTGCGGCGGCCGGTGATCATGAGCAGCGGCCCTCCGTCTCTTCAGGTTTGCGGCTGCACCGCTTTGCTGAAATTGGCAAAGAACTCATCGGCGAGCTTTTTCGCCGAACCATTGATCAGGCGCTGGCCGAGCTGCGCCAGCTTGCCGCCGATATGGGCTTCGACATTGTAGGAGAGTAGCGTGCCGCCCTCGTGATCGGATAGTCCGACCGTGGCGCCGCCTTTGGCAAAGCCGGCAACGCCGCCCTCACCCTCCCCGGTGATCTTGTAGGCTTTGGGCGGGTCGAGATCGGATAGGATGACTTTGCCTTTGAAGCGCGCCGACACCGGGCCGACCTTGAGCTTGGCGACCGCGCGAAAGCCGCTGTCGTCCTCAGTCCGCTCCAGTTCCTCACAGCCGGGAATGCAGGCTTTCAGCACCTCGGGATCGTTGAGCTTGGTCCATACCAGCTCCGGCGACCCGATAAGCTGCACCTCGCCGCTCATCGTCATCGTCATCGCAATCCTCCCTGGGATCGCCGCCTTTTTTTGGGCGACTGTTACCCAAGTAAAGCATGCCTTCCGGAAAAGAAAAAGCTTGGCAGAATCACGTCAATGCCGCATCGCGGCAAACAAGCACGACCATTGCCGGGATCGCCGAGCCTGACCGTCGCTGCTTTCATGCTGGCGCCCGTTGTCCGCAGCAGCGAGGCGACTATGCTCCCACCGGCTGCTTCGCGGGTGATCCGACCGCTCCGTCAGCCAGCGCCTGCTACATGGAGAGCCGCAATGCCCCTGATCGATGCCGACGGTTGCCTTCTCAACGTCTCGGTCGAAGGCCGCGACGGCGCCCCGACGCTGATGCTGTCGAACTCACTCGGCTGCCGGCTGGAGATGTGGCAGCCGCAGATGAAGGCACTGACGCAGCTATTCCGGGTGGTGCGTTACGATCGCCGCGGCCACGGCCGGTCGCAGGTCACCGGGCCCTATACGTTTGAACGGTTCGGGCGCGATGCCCTCGCCATTCTTGACGATCTCAATATCGACAAGGTGCATTGGTGCGGGCTGTCGATGGGTGGCATGGTCGGGCAATGGCTGGCCGCCAATGCCCCGGAACGCATCGACCGGCTGATCCTCGCCAACACCACTTGTTACTATCCCGATCCGGCCCCGATGAAGAACCGCATCCCGCTGGTGCGTGACGGCGGCATCGCGGCGATCGCCGACACCGTGATCAACAACTGGCTGACCGAAGATTTTCGCGAGCGCGAGCCGCAGGCCACCGCCAATCTCAAGGCGATGCTGCTCGCCACCCCGGTCGAGGGCTATATCGGCTGCTGCGAAGCGCTGAGCACGCTTGATCATCGCGAGCTGCTAGCCAAGATCGACAAGCGCACGCTGGTGATCGCCGGCCGGCACGACAATTCCACGCCGGTCGCGGCCGCCGAATTCATGCGCAGCCGCATCCCCGGCGCGTCGATGACGCTGCTCGATGCCGCGCATATTTCCAACATCGAACAGCCGCACGCTTTCGTCGATGTGGTGATCGGCTTCCTGACGCAGCGCTAGACTTGATGGTTGGACGCGTTGGCGTGTCGCGCGCGCGGCACGCGCCAACCTGTTGAGCGCATAATCGCCTCGGAATGCTACAAAGCCGCGCGGTAATAAGCTGTTAACCGTGCGGTGCTCAGCTCGTGTCAGAAGGCGCCCGCCGCTCTGAGGCCGGCGTCAGCACAGGGAGGCTCTCATGCCGACCGGACTTGCCATACACGACCTGCCCTCGCTGCTGTGGATCATCGCCGCGATCACCATTCCGGTGCTGCTGATGGGAACCACGCTCGCCCTGGCCCGGATCGAGGCACGCCATCCACGCTCGCGGCGCTGACGCCTGCAAGCACCTGCGATACCGCTGTTGCGGATTCGACGTCGCCAAATTTGCATTGATACCACCGACGGGTCGCAGACGGGCTGGAGCAAAATTGCGCTGCAGCCCTAACAAGCAGCGCTGCCGCGCGCGGTGTCAAGCCGCGTGCGGCTGCGGTTCGCCATGCAAGACGCTGGCAAAGCTGGTGTTGGTGCTCAGCGGCGCGTCTTGCACCACAACATCCTTGGCCACGACCAATGGCGGCTCCAGCGCCATCAGCGACACCGCACCCAGCATCAGCAGCAATTCGGTGGCATGCAGCCGCAGCGCCTCATGCTCACCGACCACCGACGCCATCACCATGCTGGCAAAGCTGATCAGGCAGCCGATCCCCAGCGCGAAGCCGAGTGCCTCGTCGCAGCCGCCGGTCTTGCGGATCGAGGCCCGCGCGGTCAGCACCACGAACACCGTGAAAAACGCCACCACCGTCAGCTTCGCCAACGCCAGCAGCCACGCGGCACGAACGGTATAAACGCCCGTGAGATGCAGATGGTCGTTGAGGAACAGCGCCACCGACACGCTCTGGCGCTCATAAAAGCCATGCACCGGCGAGACGATGATGCGCATTGCCGGGATCGCCCAGGCCGGCACGAAATAGGCAGCCAGCAAAGCACCGTTGAAGGTGCTGATGCGCCAATGATTGGTGTCCATGGCCGCTCTCCTGTCCGCCCGTCGCCCGCGTGACGATTCCGGGCAACACAACCGGCAGGTAACCGCAGGTTAACCCTGTGCGGCAATGGAAACGCTTTGTTAACCTTAATAATCAACCATTTGTTAACCATGCCAGCCGCGAGCGGCAATTTGATACCACAGACTATCAACAGGCCGCCTGTGCCGCCCTTCCGACCCGTGCGCCGATCAATATGCGCCGCCAGCCCTGCGACCATTGCCGCAGCACTCGCCACCGGCACGGTCGCCATCGGCGTGCCCGCCTTGACCGGCGCGTTAAGGTGTGCGGCCTGACGCCACAGTGGAACTTTGGCGCTGCAGCAGATGTGTATTGCTGCGGCGGGCGCGGTTGCCGCCCCCGATCACCACTGTTACAAAACTCGCAAGTTTACGCGTAACTGAGTTGCGCGAACGACATGGCGGCAAACACGGTACCAGTCTTGCATGCGCATTTGGTGCAGCAGGGCCGGCCGGCTCGGCTGGGACTAACTGACGACCGGAACATAACAGCGCATGGATTATCTCGCCCAGCAACTGATCAACGGCCTGGTGCTCGGCTCGATCTACGGTCTGATCGCGATCGGTTACACCATGGTCTATGGCATCGTCGGCATGATCAACTTCGCCCATGGCGATATTTTCATGATCGGCGGCTTTATCGCTCTCATTACATTCCTGGTGCTGGTGTCGTTCGGGCTCACCATGGTCCCGGTGATCCTGCTGGTGGTGCTGCTGGTGTCGATGGCGGTGACGGCCTTATATGGCTGGACCGTGGAACGGATTGCGTATCGGCCGCTCCGGCAATCGTTCCGGCTGGCGCCGATGCTGTCGGCGATCGGCATGTCGTTCGTGCTGATGAATTTTGCGCAAATCTCGCAAGGTGCTCGGGTCAAGCCGGTGCCGCCGATCGTCACCGGCGGCTACACTTTGCACGAAGGCGCCGACGGCTTTGTGGTGCAGATCTCCAATGTGCAGATCCTGGTGGTGATCACCACCGTGCTGTTGCTGGCGCTGTTCACCTGGATGGTATCGCGTACCCGGCTCGGCCGTGACATGCGCGCCTGCGAGCAGGACCAGACCATGGCGGCGCTGCTCGGCGTCGATGTCGATCGCACCATTTCGATGACCTTTGTAATTGGCGCAGCGCTCGCCTCGGTCGCCGGTATGATGTACCTGCTGTATTACGGCCTGGTCGACTTCTTCATGGGCTTCCTCGCCGGCATCAAGGCGTTCACCGCCGCAGTGCTGGGCGGCATCGGCTCACTGCCCGGCGCCATGCTCGGCGGGCTGTTGATCGGGCTGATCGAAACGCTGTGGTCGGCCTATTTCTCCGTCGAATATAAGGACGTCGCGGCGTTCTCGATCCTGATCATTGTGCTGATCTTCATGCCGACCGGCCTGCTCGGCCGCCCCGAAGTCGAAAAAGTCTGATCGGTAGCGCCCGTGGTAAGCCCCGTACCTGCCGCCGTCGCCTCTGCTGCCAACGCCACCGGCGTAGCCAAGGCCGGCATTGCATTCATTCTGAAAAAGTCCCTGATCAGCGCCCTGGTGGCGCTGGTTCTGTTTTCACTGATGATCGGCGTGCGCACCGATGTCGGCACCGCCGGGCAGCTGGTCTATTGGACGCGGTTCGGCGAACTCGCGGCCATCGTCGGCGCGGTGTTCGTCGGGTCGATTTTGGTCGAATTGCTGCGCGGCTGGTTCGGCCCGCGCGAAGGCGTGCAACTGCCGCAGGGCGTGCAGCGCGGCCTGTCCTGGGCCGGGCGGCTGATCGGACCGGCGGCGCTGGTGTTCGCGCTGCTGCTGCCGGTGATCTTCTACGACCAGCGCTACATTCTCGACCTCGCGATCCTGGTGCTGACCTACATCATGCTCGGCTGGGGCCTGAATGTGGTGGTCGGGCTCGCCGGCCTGCTCGACCTCGGCTATGTGGCGTTCTATGCGGTCGGCGCCTATTCCTATGCGCTGCTCGCCACCAATTTCGGCCTGTCGTTCTGGATCTGCCTGCCGCTCGCCGGCATTTTGGCGGCGTTCTGGGGCATCCTGCTCGGCTTCCCGGTGCTGCGGCTGCGCGGCGATTATCTGGCGATCGTGACGCTGGCCTTCGGCGAGATCATCCGCCTGGTGCTGCTCAATTGGCAGGATCTGACCGGCGGCCCCAATGGCATCAGCGGCATCCCGCGGCCGACGCTGTTCGGCATTCCGCTGTCCTCGGGCGAAGATGGTCTGGCGGCCCTGCTCGGCATCGAGTTCTCGCCGACCCACCGCATCGTGTTCCTGTTCTATCTGATCCTGGCCCTGGCGCTGATCACCAACTGGGTCACGATCCGGCTGCGGCGGCTGCCGATCGGCCGCGCCTGGGAAGCGATGCGCGAGGACGAAGTGGCGTGCCGCGCGCTCGGCATCAACATCACCACCACCAAGCTGACCGCGTTCGCCACCGGCGCGATGTTCGGCGGCTTTGCCGGCGCATTCTTCGCGACCCGCCAGGGCTTCATCTCGCCGGAATCCTTCACGTTCCACGAATCGGCGCTGGTGTTGGCGATCGTGGTGCTGGGCGGCATGGGCTCGCAGCTCGGCGTCGCGATTGCCGCGGTCACGCTGATCGGCGGCTTCGAGCTGTTCCGCGGCCTCGATCAATACCGCATGCTGGTGTTCGGCATGGCGATGGTGCTGCTGATGATTTGGCGGCCGCGCGGCCTGGTCGGCCACCGCGCGCCGACCGTGTTCCTGGAACATAACCGCGCCATTGCGGCCGACATGGTCAAGGAAGGGCGCGGATGAGCAACGATCACATCCTCGTCGTCGACCAGCTGATGATGCGGTTCGGCGGCATCATTGCCGTTGGCGGCCTGTCGTTCACCGCCAAGCATGGCGAGATCACCGCGCTGATCGGCCCGAACGGCGCCGGCAAGACCACGGTGTTCAACTGCATCACCGGGTTCTACCGGCCAAGCGGCGGTGAGCTGCGGCTGACCCATCCGGGCGGCGCCACGTTCCAGCTCGAGAAGCTCAACGATTTTCGGATCTGCAAGATCGCGAAAGTGGCGCGCACCTTCCAGAATATCCGGCTGTTTCCCGGCATGACCGCGCTGGAAAACCTGATGGTGGCGCAGCACAACGCCTTGATGCGCGCTTCCGGCATGACCTTTCTCGGGCTGTTCGGCGTGCCGTCCTGGCGCGCGGCGGAACAGCGGGCGATCGACCGCGCCAAATTCTGGCTCGACCGGGTCGGGCTGATCGCGCGCGCCGACGATGCCGCCGGCAACCTGCCCTATGGCGATCAGCGCCGCCTGGAAATTGCGCGCGCAATGTGCACCGAGCCGGCGCTGCTGTGCCTCGACGAGCCGGCCGCCGGACTCAATGCCCGCGAAAGCGCCGGGCTCAACGAATTGTTGCTGTCGATCCGCGCCGAGCATGGCACCTCGGTGCTGCTCATCGAACATGACATGAGCGTCGTCATGGAAATCTCCGATCATGTGATCGTGCTCGATCACGGCACCAAGATTGCCGACGGCACGCCGCGCGCGGTGCGTGACGATCCGAAAGTGATCGCCGCCTATCTCGGCGTCGAGGATGACGAAGTGGCCGCGGTCGAGCGGGAGTTGGGTCAGTGAGCACCGTGTTGCATTGTTTGTCGTCATGGCCGGGCTCGTCCCGGCCATCCACGCGAACCGACACGGCGCAGCTTGCGGCCGTGGATGGCCGGGGCAAGCCCGGCCATGACGAAAGCAAGCGTGGCAAGGTCGCGCCATGACCTCTTCTTCAGTTCCTCTCCTGAAAATCGAAGCGCTGCGCGCTGCCTATGGCAAGATCGAAGCGCTCAAGGGCGTCGATCTCGACATCGCGCAAGGTGAGATCGTGGCGCTGATCGGCGCCAATGGTGCCGGCAAATCGACGCTGATGATGTCGATCTTCGGCAAGCCGCGCGCCAAGGCCGGCCGCATCCTGTTCGATGGCACCGACATCACCGCGCTGCCGACCCACCAGATCGCCAAGCTGCGCATCGCGCAATCGCCGGAAGGCCGGCGCATCTTTCAGCGCATGACGGTGGCGGAAAACCTGCAGATGGGCGCCGATGTCTGCCCGACCACCGACGCGGAACGCGATGCGGCGCTGGAACGGGTGCTCAAACTGTTCCCGCGGCTGCGCGAACGCTACACCCAGCGCGGCGGTACGCTATCGGGCGGCGAGCAGCAGATGCTGGCGATCGGCCGCGCCTTGATGAGCCGGCCGCGGCTGCTGCTGCTCGATGAGCCCTCGCTCGGCCTTGCGCCGCTGATCGCCCGGCAGATTTTTGACGCGATCCGGGCACTGAACGCGCAGGACGGCCTGACCGTGCTGATCGTTGAGCAGAACGCCAACCACGCGCTGCGGCTGGCGCATCGCGGCTACGTGATGGTCAACGGCCTGATCACCCTGAGCGGCAGCGGTCGCGAGCTGTTGCAGCGGCCGGAAGTGCGCGCTGCTTACCTCGAAGGCGGCCGTCACGGATGACGCGGCCGTGCTGCGGCAACAAGCGTCATCGTGGCCGCTGCGCTGGCCGCATTTTGCCGATGACTTGGCAAAAATTTCAGCGGAAACTGCTCGGCAATTTCGGGCCCGGCGCCCCGGGCACACTCACAATTTCGTCCATCATTGACAGGATTGGCCCATGACATCGATTAAGCTCTTCGGCCTGGCGCTCGGCGCATCGCTCGCGCTGTCGACCACGGCTTTCGCTCAGGACATCAACGTTGCGGTCGCCGGGCCGCTGACCGGCCCGGAAGCCGCGTTCGGCCGGCAACTCGCCAATGGCGCCGACCTCGCGGTTGCCGATCTCAATGCCGCCGGCGGCGTGCTCGGCAAGAAACTGGTGCTGCAGTCCGGCGACGACGCCTGCGATCCCAAGCAGGCGCGCTCGGTGGCCGAGAAGCTGGCCAGCGCCAAGGTGCAATTCGTCGCCGGCCATTTCTGCTCGTCATCGTCGATCCCGGCGTCGGAAGCCTATGCCGACGGCAATGTGCTGCAGATCAGCCCCGGTTCGACCAATCCGTTGTTCACCGAACGCAAGCTGTGGAACGTGCTGCGGGTCTGCGGCCGTGACGATCAGCAGGGCGGGGTCGCGGCCGAGTACATCTTGAAGCACTTCAAGGGCAAGAACGTCGCGATCCTCAACGACAAGACCACCTATGGCAAGGGTCTCGCCGACGAAACGAAGAAGGCGCTCAACAAGGCCGGCTTCCAGGAAAAGATCTTCGAGTCCTACAACAAGGGCGACAAGGATTTTAATTCGATCGTGTCGCGCCTGAAGCGCGAGAACATCGATCTGGTCTATATCGGCGGCTACTATCTGGAAGCAGGCCTGATCCTGCGCCAGATGCGTGACCAGGGCCTGAAGACCGTGCTGATGGCCGGCGACGCTTTGAACGACCGCGAATTCGCCTCGATCACCGGCCCGCTCGCCGTCGGCACGCTGTTCACCTTCGGCCCCGATCCGCGCAACAAGCCGACCGCCAAGGCGATCGTCGAAAAGTTCAAGGCCAAGAACGTCGATCCCGAAGGCTACACGCTCTACACCTACGCCGCGTTCCAGGTGTGGTCGCAGGCCGCCGCCAAGGCCGGCACCACCGACCCGAAGAAGGTGATGGCCGCGATCAAGGCCGGCGAGTGGGACACCGTGCTCGGCAAGCTGTCGTTCGACGCCAAGGGCGACATCAAGATGATCGACTACGTCGTCTACAAGTGGGACGACAAGGGCAACTACGCCGAAGTGGCCGCTGAGAACTAATAATTCTTCACGTGATGGCCGGGCGCGTCCCGGCCATCTATTATACCAACGGCTCCTACCAATGACTCGTCATGCCCGCGCTTGTCGCCCGGCCATGACATGCGGATGGGTTGGTATCAGTTTCCGTTGGTATAAAGCGATCAGGCGCGGGCCATTGGGCTCGCGCCTTTTTGTTGGCGGTTGTGGTCGGGCGATGGCCTCGCCGCAGGCCTCATGCCAGCGGCGATTGATACCAACCCGCCCGCGACAAGCGCGGGCACGGTTCATGGGTGGTAGCCTATGGCGTCAGCCGAAATTGCCGAGCGCCGGGAACGTTTCCAGCAACCAGATCGAGGCATGGCTGACCGCGCCAGTCAGGAAGCCGATGCCGGTCAGGATCATCAGCACGCCCATGATGCGTTCCACGGTGACGAGATGGCGCTTCATGCGCGCAAACAACGTGGAAAACTGCTCGACCATCAGCGCCGCCAGCAGGAACGGAATGCCAAGCCCGGCGGAATACACCGCGAGCAGACCGGCGCCCTTGGCGACGGTGGCCTCGGCCGCAGCCACCGACAGAATCGCGGCCAGGATCGGGCCGATGCAAGGCGTCCAGCCAAACGCGAACGCCAGACCCATCACATAGGCGCCCCACAACCCGACGGGCTTGGGAATGGTCAGCCGGCCCTCGCGCATCAACAGCCCGATTCGGGTCAGGCCGAGGAAATGCAGGCCCATGATGATGATGACGATGCCGGCGGCGATCGACAATTCCGCCGACCAGGTGCGGATCAGGCTGCCGACCAGACTGGCGCTGGCGCCGAGCGCGACGAATACCGTTGAGAAGCCGAGCACGAACATCAGCGCTGCGATCAACACCGCGCGGCGCGACGCCGACGGCGTTTCGCCGGTCGCGACATGCTCGATCGTGGCCCCGGTCAGATAGATCAGGTAGGGAGGCACCAGCGGCAGCACGCAGGGCGACAAGAAACTGACGAGACCGGCAAGCAGCGCGGCGGGGATCGTGACGTCATGGATCATGCCGCTAGATGCACCGCAATCGCGACCTGATGCAAGGCTTGGCGGCCGCTCGCGCCGAGTTGTGATCGGGCGGGCAGACGGGTACCACTGCATGTCGCAGCTGGGAGAGACGCCCATGAAGAATCTGCTCACCGACATTGCCGGCGTCAAAGTCGGCCACGCCGACGATGCCCGCATTGCTTCCGGCGTCACCGCGATCGTGTTCGATCGGCCGGCGGTGGCTTCGATCGATGTGCGCGGCGGTGGCCCCGGCACCCGCGAATGCGCGCTGCTCGATCCGGTCGCGACGGTGGACACCATCGACGGCCTGGTGCTGTCCGGTGGTTCCGCGTTCGGACTCGATGCCGGTGCCGGCGTCCATGCCTGCCTCGCGGCGCAGGGCCGCGGCTTTCAAGTCGGCGGCGTGTCGATTCCGATCGTGCCCGGCGCGATCATGTTCGACCTGCTCAATGGCGGCGACAAGAATTGGGGCACCTACCCGCCCTATCGCGAGCTGGGCTATGCCGCCGCGGCGGCGGCCAGCGACGATTTTGCGCTCGGCAGCGTCGGCGCCGGGCTCGGCGCCACCACCGCGACGCTGAAAGGCGGCCTCGGCTCGGCCTCCGCCGAAACGCCAGATGGCGTTAGGGTCGGCGCGCTGGCGGTGGTCAACGCGGTCGGCAATGTCACCATCGGCAATGGCCCGTGGTTCTGGGCGGCGCCTTATGAAATCGATGGCGAGTTCGGCGGCTGCGGCCTGCCGCCACGTTTTACGCCCGAGATGCTGGCGATGCGCATCAAGGGCGCGGCTGCCGCCAAAGCTGGCGAGAACACCACGCTGGTCGCGGTGGTCACCGATGCCGCGCTTACCAAGACCCAGGCCAAGCGGCTGGCGATGATGGCGCAGACCGGCTTTGCCCGCGCCATCTATCCGGTGCATGTGCCGCTCGACGGCGACGTGGTGTTCGCCGCCGCCACCGGCGACAAGACAATCGATCCCTTGGTCGGGCTCACTGAGCTTGGCATGATCGCCGCCAACACCGTGGCGCGGGCGATCGCACGCGGCGTCTATCACGCCAGCGCGCTGCCGTTCCCGGATGCGCAGCCGGCCTGGCGCGATCTATTCGGCTGAGCTCAGTGCGCTCAGGCGCTCAGCGACAGCGTCGAGGCGTTTTGCGCCAGAATCGCGTTGGCTTGGCGCTGGATCAGTTGCTCGACGTAGTTGTAGGACGAGGTCGCGGCCGATGACGCGCTCGATGCCGCGGAGGTCATGGTGACCTTGGAGCCGTCGGCATAGCTCACCGTGGTGGAGGAGCTGCCATCGCTGTTCTGGGTGGTGGCGGTGCTGGCGCCCTGCAGGCCGCGCATCACCGCATCGGCATTGCCCTGGCCTTCAAAGGACGGGTGATGATGGCCCTTGCCCTTCATCACCACCGACAGCTCATCCATGCTGAGCGCGCCGTCGCCATCCTTGTCGAGCTTGCCAAACACCTTGTCGGCATTGGCGAGATTGGTGCCGCCGGCGCCGAGCTTGTCCTCGAACTCGCTCTTGCTGATCGCGCCGTCGCTATTGCCATCGAGCATCGCGAACAGCTTCTTGAGCGGACTGGCGCGGCTGCTGTCGGTGGAATGCGACAGGTTCGCCTGCTCGCTTTGCAGCGAGAACAGGCTGGTCATGGTGCTGCTCGACAAGAGCTGGCTCTGCCCCGAGTTCCCCCGGCCCCATGGTGTCTCGGTGTCCGAGAATGGCGATTTGCTGGCGCTGGAGGATGAGGGCAGATCGAAGCTGGTATCGCGCGCCTGACGCGATTGCTTCGAGGAGGACGACGTCAGCGAATTGAGGAGATCGAGTGCCGAAGAAGCGGCAATGAAGGCTGGCAACATGACAAGCTCCGAACTCTGCCGCGGCGCGGCGCCCCATTCCCTGCCACCAGCCTTGCAAGCCGCGCGCCATCAAAAAGCACAGTAAAATCAGAGCCATTGAATACATTTTCACGCGCCCAACCGGGTAAACACTGCCCCCGCGGCAGAATGTGCCGACTGTTTGCTTTCGCTTCCGATTGCTCACCGCCGATCTGGCGTGGTACGCGAAAGCCCCCTTCCCAGCCTGTTAGGTCATAGCCGCCATGTCTTCGTTCCCGCTCCGCCCGCTTGCCATTGCGCCGTCGATCCTGGCCTCGGACTTCTCGAAACTCGGCGAGGAGGTGCGCGCCATCGACGAAGCCGGCTGCGACTGGGTGCATCTCGACGTGATGGACGGCCATTTCGTGCCGAACATTTCGTTCGGCCCCGACGTGATCAAGGCGATGCGGCCGCACACCAAGAAGGTGTTCGACGTCCATCTGATGATCGCGCCGTGCGATCCCTATCTGGAAGCGTTCGCCAAGGCCGGCTGCGACATCATCACCGTGCACGCCGAGGCCGGCCCGCATCTGCACCGCTCGCTGCAGGCGATCCGCGCGCTCGGCAAGAAGGCCGGCGTCTCGCTCAACCCCGGCACCCACCCGAGCGCGATCGAATACGTGCTCGATGACATCGATCTGGTGCTGGTGATGTCGGTCAACCCGGGCTTTGGCGGCCAGGCGTTCATCCCGTCCGCGGTCGAGAAGATCCGCCAGGTGCGCGCCATGGTCGGCAACCGGCCGATCGACATCGAGGTCGATGGCGGCGTCAACGACAAGCTCGCCGGCCAGCTTGCCGCTGCCGGCGCCAACGCGCTGGTCGCCGGTTCGGCGGTGTTCAAGGGCGGCACGCTGGAAGCCTACAAGACCAATATCGACGGCATCCGCAAAGCGGCGATGGCCGCGCGCGGCGAAGTCATTTAGGTTCCCGCTCCGCAAGCGCCGGGTGGGCAACCGGGTCATTCCGGGGCGCGCGCCATCGCGCGCGAACCCGGAATCTTGGCTGCGGAAAATAACCGCGGGATTCCGGGTTCGCCCGCCGCTGTCGCGGCGCGCGCCCCGGAATGACGGCCCCGGGGGGCCGCAGATGACAGAGGGTGGCCTCGCCCGGCGCGATCTGCTAAAGCGCGGCCAAATTCCCCACACACCCAAGAGTCTGTGATGATCCCGCGCTATACCCGTCCGGAAATGGCTGCCATTTGGGAGCCTTTGACCCGCTTCAAGATCTGGTTCGAGATCGAGGCCCACGCCGCCGACGCCCAGGCCGCCATCGGCGTGATCCCGAAGGAGGCCGCTGAGGCGATCTGGAAGGGCGGCAAGGACGCCGCGTTCGACGTGGCGCGCATCGACGAGATCGAGCGCGAGGTGAAGCACGACGTCATCGCGTTCCTGACCCATCTGGCTGAATTCGTCGGGCCGGAATCGCGCTTCGTGCACCAGGGCATGACCTCGTCGGACGTGCTCGACACCTGCTTTAACGTGCAGCTGGTGCGTGCGGCCGACATCCTGATCGCCGACCTCGACCGGGTGCTGGCGGCGCTGAAGAAGCGCGCCTTCGAGCACAAGCTGACCCCGAGCATCGGCCGCTCGCACGGCATTCACGCCGAGCCGGTGACGTTCGGTCTGAAGTTGGCTTACGCCTATGCCGAGTTCAGCCGCGCCCGCGAACGCATGGTGGCGGCGCGCAAGGAAGTCGCGACCTGCGCGATCTCCGGTTCGGTCGGCACGTTCGCCCATATCGACCCGCGGGTCGAAGAACACGTCGCCAAGTCGATGGGCCTCGCCTTGGAGCCGATCTCCACTCAGGTGATCCCGCGCGACCGCGCCGCGATGTATTTCACCACGCTGGCGGTGATCGCCTCCTCGGTCGAGCGGCTGGCGGTCGAGATCCGTCATCTGCAGCGCACCGAAGTGCTGGAAGCCGAGGAATATTTCTCCGAAGGCCAGAAGGGCTCGTCGTCGATGCCGCACAAGCGCAACCCGGTGCTGACCGAGAACCTGTCCGGTCTCGCCCGCATGGTGCGCGCCTACTCGCTGCCGGCGCTGGAAAACGTGGTGCTGTGGCACGAGCGCGATATCTCGCACTCCTCGGCCGAACGCATGATGGCGCCCGACGCCACCGTGACGCTGGACTTCATGCTTAACCGGCTGGCCGGCGTGATCGAGAAGCTGGTGATCTATCCGGACAATATGCGCGGCAATCTCGACAAGCTCGGCGGGTTGATCCACTCGCAGCGCATGCTGACCGCGCTGACCCAGAAGGGCTGTTCGCGCGAAGAGTCGTACAGACTGGTGCAGCGCAACGCGATGCCGGTGTGGCGCGGCGAAGGCGAGTTCCAAACGCTGCTCAAGAACGACGAAGGCGTGAAGAAGTACATGACCGACGCCGAGATCGCCGAGCAGTTCGACCTCGACTATCACTTCAAGCACGTCGACACGATCTTCGAGCGCGTGTTCGGCGAGAAGTGAGGCCAACGGGCCGTCTCAATGACCGTCATACCCGCGCTAGTCGCGGGTATGCACGCCTTAAAATCGCGGCAAGATCAAAGACGTAGACGGCCGGGACGAGCCCGGAGCCGCTGGCACTAAAAACAGCCTCGCCCCGCTGTTGCGGGGAGAGACGGCCGCCCCCTGTATTGACATTGTAGATACAGGACCCCATGTTGGTGCCATGCCAAAGCGCCGCCCCTCATCGCCGGAAACACCCGTCGCCGTCGCGGAGCGCGGTGCCGCGCCCGAGGCGAAGGGCAGCATCAATCTGCGCATCGAGGCGCAGACCCGCCAGCTGATCGATGATGCGGCGGCAATCCTCGGCAAGACCCGCACCGAATTCATGATCGACAGCGCGCGGCGCGAGGCCATCGACGTGCTGCTCGATCAGCGGCTGTTCGTGCTCGATGCCGAGCGCTACGACGCGTTCATGCACGCGCTCGACCATCCGCCGGCCCCCGGACCGAAACTGCGCACGCTGCTGCGCCGTGTGCCGTCATGGCAGAAGGGTTAGGCGGCGGGCGCAAGCCTTGCCGCTATTCGGCGCCGCAGCCGCTGACTGCGGCGCATGACCTGTCCGGCTTTGATTGCGGCGAGCCTGTGCTGAACGACTGGCTGCGCCAGCGCGCGCTGAAAAACGAAAGCCGGTTTTCGCGCACTTACGTCGTGTGTGAGGGCGCGCAAGTCGTCGGTTATTTCTGCATCTCGGCCGGCGCGGTTCAGCGCGAGGCTGCGCCTGGCAAAGTCCGCCGCAACGCGCCCGACACCATCCCGGTGTCGGTGATCGGTCGGCTGGCGGTCAGCCGTGATCATGCCGGACAAGGGCTCGGCGCCGATCTGCTCGCCGATGCGCTACGCCGGATCGCGCTCGCCGCTCAGAGCATCGGCATCGGCGCGGTGCTGGTCCATGCCAAGGATGACGCGGCAAAACGCTTTTATCTGCGCTGCGCCGAGTTTATCGAATACCCGGCCGACAGCCGGACGCTGTTTCTGCCGATCGAAACTGTGATGGCTGCGTTCGATGACCAATGACCTGACTGGGCCCCGCGTGGTGGCCGTGGCCGCGCGGCCCGGCCATCATTTTAGCAAAACCCCGTGCCTCAGCATCCATCTGAGCGCCGGGCTCGGCGTCGATGGCGACGGCCATCGCGGCGTCACGGTGAAACACCGCTCGCGGGTGCGCAAGGACCCGACGCTGCCCAATCTGCGCCAGGTGCATCTGATCCATGCCGAGCTGTTCGACGAGGTGCGCGTCAAGGGATTTGCGGTCGCGCCTGCCGATCTGGGCGAAAACATCACCACTTCCGGCATCGCACTATTGGCGCTGCCGACCGGCACCAAGCTTGCGATCGGCGACAGCGCGGTGGTGGAGATCACCGGGCTGCGTAATCCCTGCGTGCAGATCGACCAGTTTCAAAGCGGCTTGATGCACGCTTTGCTGGACCGCGACGCCGACGGCAACCTGATCCGCAAGGCCGGGGTGATGGCGATCGTGCATAGCAGCGGCGAGGTGCGCCCCGGCGATCGGATCGAGATCACGCTGCCGGACGCCCCTCATCAACCGTTACAGCCGGTCTGACGCCAAAATGCCCTATTCTCACCACGCTCCGGGCTCACAGCAGACTGCAACCCGCTGGTAACAACATTGCAATAAATTTTCAGGATGTCGGTCATTCCAACCATTCTGGTGTTCGACTCCGGGCTGGGCGGCCTCACGGTGCTGCGCGAGGTGGTCAGGGCCCGGCCGGATGCCAACTACGTCTACGTCGCCGACGACGCGTTCTTCCCCTACGGCCAACACAGCGAAGACGCCATCATCGGCCGCGTGGTGCCGCTGATCGGCGAGCTGATCGACCGGCACACCCCTGATCTGGTGGTGATCGCCTGCAATACCGCTTCAACCTTGGTGCTGGCGCATCTGCGCGCCGCCTATCGCGTGCCGTTCGTCGGCACAGTGCCGGCGATCAAGCCGGCCTGCGCCCGCTCGGTCAGCAAACAGGTTTCGGTGCTCGGCACCCGCGGCACGGTGCAGCGCGAATACACCAAGGCGCTGATCCGCGATTTCGCCCAGGATTGCGCGGTGACGCTGGTCGGTTCGGCGCATCTGGCGTCGCTCGCCGAAGCCTCGCTCGGCGGTGATCCGGTCGCCGACGAGCTGATCCGCGCCGAAATCGCGCCGTGCTTCATCGCCGCCTCCGAGGCCGGACCGCGCACCGACACTGTGGTGCTGGCCTGCACCCATTACCCGCTGCTGCGCCAGCGGCTGATTGCGCTCGCGCCCTGGCCGGTGGAATGGATCGACCCGGCGCCGGCGATCGCGCGCCGCGTCGCCAATCTGCTCAACGGGGTCGCCGGCTGCGCCCCGCAGGCCAGCGCCGCGATGATCATGACCTCCGGCCGGCAGCCGCCGCCGGCGCGCATCCTGCTGCCGTTCTTCGGCGAGCGGCTTGTGGCACCGCACAGCAACCAACGGCTTCCGCAAGCCGGATTGCACTGCTAAAGCCATTTTGAGCGGACCCGGTCCGGTTCGCGCCAAGAGAACGCATCAAGCGTCTGACAACACGGAAACAATCTGGGGCATCCGGGGCCGATTTTATCTGAACCGCAAAATGCTCTAGTGTGCCGGAGAGAGGAATTGCTCAAATGAAGCGCATTTTTTTGGTGTTTGCGGCCACGATCGTGACCTTCGCCGGCGTTGCGCTGGCACAGCAGCCTGGCGTGAAGCGCACGCCGCTGCAGAAGGTCGAGTTCCCTGACGGCTATGTCACTGTCAGCGGTCTGGCCGAATTGCCGGTCGGCGGCAGCATCGGCCGTCACACCCATCCCGGCATCGAGACCGGCTATCTGCTGGAAGGCGAAGCGGTGATGAGCATCGACGGCCAACCCGACAAGCATCTCAAGGCCGGCGATTCCTACGCCATCCCGGCGGGCGTGGTGCACGACGCCAAGGTCCATGGCGACAAGAACGCCAAGGTGATGGCGGTGTGGGTGGTCGACAAGACCAAGCCGCTGTCCTCGCCGGCGCCTTGAAGCGCGCCGATCCGTGCGTTGCTAAGTGGATAGTTGAGCGATGCGAGGCAGAATTTTCGGCGTCTCGCTGGCGCGGCGCGTCATCATCGATCTGATGCATGCCTCCAAGGGCGTGCCGTTCGTGGCCGTGCGGCGCACGCTCGATATCAGCCGGCTGGCCGCGGCCCGCGCCGGGCAATCAGAACGCATCGCCTGGCCGGCGATCTTCGCCAAAGCGTTCGGCCTGCTCGCCGAAGAACAGCCGCTGCTGCGCACCGCTTATCTGAAATGGCCGTGGCCGCATTTCTTCGAATTCGAGAAGACGGTGGCGATGATCGTGGTGGCGCAGGAGCCGGTCACCGAAGGCGTGCTGCTGTTCAAGCTGCTGGCGCCGGAACGGGTGCCGCTCGCCGAGGCCGATCGCTCGATCCGGATCGCCAAGGCCAGCCCGATCGAAGCGACGCCGTTCTTTCGCAAAACCATGCGCATCACCAAGCTGCCGCTGCCGCTGCGCCGCGCCGCCTGGGCGCTCGGGCTCAATATTGGCCGGCAGCGCGGGAACTTTTTCGGCAGCTTGCTCATTACCTCAGTGGCTGCGTTCGGCGGCGGCGAAGTTGAGGCACTCGGGCCGGGCCCGTTCATCCTCAGCTACGATCGCGTCACCGATGCCGGCAAGATCGACGTCATGGTGCGCTGGGATCATCGGGTCACCGACGCGGCGGTGATCGGACTGGCGTTGTCGCGCCTGGAGCAGCTATTGAATGGCCCCGTGGCCGATGAACTGATGAGCATGCGCGCTGACGGCGCGTCACCAACGGCAATGAATTCCCGCATCTCCGACAGCCTTTCCAACCATCACGAGCAACTGGTGCCATGAAGGTGCTGCGTGGCCGCACGGCCTTCGTCACCGGGGCCGCCTCTGGCATCGGCCGCGCCATTGCGCTGCGGCTGGCGCGCGAGGGCGTCAATCTGGTGCTGACCGATCGCAGTGCTGACGGCTTGGCGGCGACCATGCGCGACGCGCAGGCGCTCGGCGTCAGTGCCACCAGCGCGGTGTGCGATCTCACCCGCCCCGCTGATATTTCGGCGATGCTTGAGCAGCACTTTGCCGATGCGCCGCTGCATATTCTGGTGAATTGCGCCGGCCTGACCTGGTTTGGCCATCAGCACAGCGCGCCGCGCGACATGTGGCAGGACGTGATGGCGGTCAATCTGCTGGCGCCGATGCAGATCACCACCGAGCTGCTGCCGCGCCTGCTGGCAGCCGACGAAGCGCATATCGTCAATGTCGCCAGCATGCTCGGCGTCGCGCCCGGCCGCAAACTGGTGGCCTACACCGCCAGCAAGCATGGCCTGGTCGGTTTCACCATGGCGATGCGCGCCGATTATCACCGCAGCTATTTTGGGCTGAGCGCGATCTGTCCGGGCTTTGTCAAAACGCCGATGCTCGCGCTGGAAGGCGCGTGCGAAACCGGCGGCTCGCATCCGACCATTCCGGATTGGCTCAGCACCACGCCGGACCATATCGCCGAGGTCGCGCTCGATGCGATCCGGCGCGACCGCGGGCTGGTGCTGGTGACCGCGGCCGCCAAGTTGCTGTGGTGGCTCAACCGGCTGTCGCCGGCTTTGCTCGATTATCTCAACCGCGAGGGCTGGCGACAGCGCGGCCGGATCGACCCCGCGCCGCCAGCGGGCGCCGGCTCAGACCGTGCGGCGATTACGCTGCAGGACGCTGACCAGCGCCAGGATCGCCGCGCGCGGCATTAGTCCGATCAACGCGACATTGATCTTGTTCAGCAGCCCGGGGATGCACACGGTCTCGCCGGCCTGCATCGCGGCCCAGCCGGCGCGCGCCACCTCCTCGGCGGTCTGCTTGGGAAACAGCCGGAACAGATCGGCCTTGTTGGCACCGGCCCGGCTCAGGAACGGCGTTTTCACCGGGCCGGGACACAGGCAGGTGATGGTGACGCCGCTGTTGCGGTTCTCGGCGGCCAGCGCCTGCGACAGCGAGGTCAGATAGGCCTTGCTCGCGTAATACAGCGCCATCCGCGGCCCCGGCGCAAATCCGGCCACCGACGACACGTTCAGAATCCGGCCGCGGCGACGCTGCAGCATCTCCGGCAGCACGCGCAGCATAAGATCGCTGGCGGCGCGCACATTGAGATCGATGATGCCGAGCTGACGCTCGCGGTCGAGCGCGATGGTATCGCCAAACAGGCCATAGCCGGCATTGTTGATCAGCACGTCGCAATAAAGCTCGCGCGCCGCCAGTTCCCGAGCGAGCACAGCGCCAGCACCGGCATCGCTGAGATCGAGGCTGAGCGGCACCGCGCGCTGGCCGCCGGCCTCCAACTGCTGCGCCAGCGCCTCGAGTTCGGCGGTGGAACGGGCGACCAGCACCAATGTCGCGCCCTGCCCCACGGCAAGTTTGGCAAATTCGACCCCGAGCCCCGACGAGGCTCCGGTGATGACGATCGCTGGCTGCATTCCCTGTCCCGCTTGATCGGCGACCCGCCCCCTTGGCGCCGCCCACAGCGCCTTCTAGATCATCCCGCGCCATTTGACAGCGCCCCTCCGACCGCCTAGAACGACGCTGCAACGCGGGCCGGTTTCGGCCCGCGTTGCGTTTCGCGACCCGTGGTCCTCCCCTTAAGCTTTAAGGAGAGACCTGTCGGCAAGGGACCTCGGTCCTGAGCATAGGAGGGCGCGTTTCCTCACCATTATCAGCATCTTAGAGGACGCGATGACAAAGCGCAGTGAAGCGAAGTACAAAATTGACCGCCGTATGGGCGAAAACATCTGGGGTCGTCCGAAGAGCCCGGTGAATCGCCGCGAATACGGCCCCGGCCAGCACGGCCAGCGCCGCAAGGGCAAGCTCTCCGACTTCGGCGTTCAGCTGCGCGCCAAGCAGAAGCTCAAGGGCTATTACGCCAACATTTCCGAGCGTCAGTTCCACGCCATCTACGTGGAAGCGACCCGTCTGAAGGGTGACTCGGGCGAAAACCTGATCGGCCTGCTCGAGCGCCGCCTCGACGCCGTGGTGTATCGCGCCAAGTTCGCCGCCACCATGTTCGCCGCGCGTCAGTTCATCAACCACGGCCACATCAAGGTGAACGGCCGCCGCGTGAACATCGCCAGCTACAAGGTCAAGGTCGGCGACGTGATCGAGGTCAAGGAATCCTCGAAGCAGCTCGCGATCGTGATGGAAGCCTCGCAGCTCGCCGAGCGCGACGTGCCCGACTACATCGAAGCCGATCACCACAAGATGACCGCCAAGTTCGTGCGCATCCCCAATCTGTCGGACGTGCCGTTCGCCGTGCAGATGGAGCCGCATCTGATCGTCGAATACTATTCGCGCTAATCGGTCGAAAACTTTCAGACCGACGAATTCGGGCCCCGGCTTTGCCGGGGCCTTTTTCGTTCCTACATGGGTCTTTGGGGGTGCAACCGCGCTGAGGACACATGGCCTACACTCCGGTACCGACCGACTGCTCGCTGCCGCCGATCCGCATCAACCTGTTGTCCGATACCCAGACGAGGCCGGTGCCGGCGATGCGTGCGGCGATGGCGAGCGCGGATGTCGGCGACGAACAGATCGGCGACGATCCCACCGTCAACCGGCTGTGCGAGCGGGTGGCCGAGCTGCTCGGCAAGGAAGCTGCGGTGTTCATGCCCTCGGGTACGATGTGCAACGTCACCGCGACGCTCGCGGTGTGCCGCCCGGGCGACGAGATCCTGGCCCATGACAACGCGCATATCCTGTCGCGCGAGGGCGGCGCCCATGCCGCGCTCGGCGGCTTTCAGATCACCGGGCTGCGCGGCCCCGGCGGCCAGTTCAGCCTCGCGACTTTTCAGGCGGCGCTGCATCCGCGCAACCGCTATCAGCCGCCGCAGTCCATGGTCAGCGTCGAGCAGACCGCCAATCTCGGGGGCGGCACGATCTGGCCGCAGCGCGCGCTCGACGAGATCGCGATCGCCGGCAAGGCGGCAAAGCTGCATACCCACATCGACGGCGCGCGGCTGCTGAACGCCACCATCGCCACCGGCATCGCGCCAAGGCGCATGGTGCAGCATTGGGATTCGGTGTGGATCGATTTCAGCAAGGGTCTTGGCGCGCCGATCGGCGCGGCGATGGCCGGCAGCCGCGATTTCATCGACGAGGTCTGGCGCTGGAAGCAGCGGCTCGGCGGCGCGATGCGGCAGGCGGGCGTGTGCGCGGCGGCGGCGCTCTATGCGCTCGGTCATCACGTCGAGCGGCTCGCCGTCGATCACGACAATGCGCGGGCGCTGGCCAGCGGGCTGTCGCAGATCGCCGGCATGGAGGTGCAGGAGCCAGAGACCAATCTGGTGTTCTTTGATCCCAGCGGCAGCGGGGTCAGCGGCCCAGACCTCGTCAGCAAGCTGCGCGGGCAAGGCGTGCTGCTGGCGATGATGGACGACCGGGTCCGGGCCTGCACCCATCTCGACGTCAGCCGCGCCATGATCGAGGAAACGGTCGGTTTGGTGCGCGACATCGTCCGCGCCGCGTGAGTAGTTAGGCAACTAACACGTAGCCCGGATGGAGCGCAGCGTAATCCGGGACTCTTCCAGATGTGTAGGGCGGGTTAGCGCGAAGCGCGTAACCCGCCAGCAGCGTCGATGAGATGGCATGCGGCGGGGGATGACGCTTCGCTAACCCGCCTTACGCGCTCTACGAATGCCCAAAAAGGATAAGCACAGCGAATGCGATCGGCCCCCTTTCCTTCTCCCCTGGTGGGAGAAGGTGGCGCAGCGCAGCTGCGCCGGATGAGGGGGGCTTGTGCACATGATGGCCCCCCCACCCGCCTTCGATGCTACGCATCTCAGGCACCCTCTCCCACAAGGGGAGAGGGAAAGAACGTGCCACACGGCGACGCATCACTGACTACGTGCTCGATGGCCGCTCCATCACCACGGTTGTAGCAGTCCATCGCAACAATGGCGTCGATGAGGTCAGCCTTGTAGCCATCAGCGCGTAACCCGCCGAAAAGCGTCGATGAGATGACATGTGGTGGCGGATGACGCTTCGCTCATCCGCCTTACGGGCTCTACGAATGCCAAAAAAGATAAGCACAGCGAATGCGATCGGCCCCCTTTCCTTCTCCCCTGGTGGGAGAAGGTGGCGCAGCGCAGCTGCGCCGGATGAGGGGGGCTTGTGCACATGATGGCCCCCCC
>KI632513.1:2098812-2112375 GCA_000504425.1 Rhodopseudomonas palustris JSC-3b
GTAGCAACCATTAGAGCGCGGTCTGGTTTTCGACCCATGGTGAGCCGCGCTGGACGACGGTGTTTGCGTAGATGAGGAGCTTGCGAGCGCAGGCGACGAGGGCGTAATTGTGCGCATAGCCTCGGGTTTTGAGGCGGGCGTAGAGCGCGCACAGGGCCTTGTTCCAGCGGAAGGAGGCCGGCAGCGCCGCAGCAAACAGCGAGCGACGTAGGCGGGCTCGGCCACCTCCAATGTGTCGCTCTCCCTTACGCTTGCCGCTGTCGTCGTCGAACGGCGCAAGGCCAGCGAGAGCCGCCGCCTTCTCCCGGCTGATCTGGCCGAGTTCGGGCATGCGGATGATCAGCGCCAGCGCCGTCCGCTCGCCGATGCCGGGGACGCTGAGCACCAGATCGAGACGCCGCGCCAGATCCGCCTGTTCGCGCAATTGGCCGGCCATCCTTTCGAGCTCAGTGAGCCGGCGCGCCTTCAGCCGATCGATGTCGTTGAGGACCAGACGCCGTCGCCGTGGCTCGTCGATATGTTCGAGCCGGGTTTTGAGGCGGGCAATGTCTTCTTCGATCTGCTCGACGAACGTCAGGTGATCCGCCAGATCCGAGAGCCTTTCGTCTGCTTCGATCGACGGAGGATCGAGCAGCGCCGCACAGGCCGCGATCAGTACGGCGTCCAAGACATCATTCTTGGCGCGGCGCAGATGCAGCCGGGCGAAATTCTTGACCTGGATCGGCTGCAAGACCAGGACGATGAGGCCTTTGGCCCGCAAATGCCTGACCACGCCGCGTTCGTAACCGCCGGTGGCTTCGATACCGACTTTCGTGACGCCTGCCTTTGCCAGATCGGTGGCCAATTGCCGCCATCCCGCCGCAGCATTCGCCACCTGCCATCGCTGCTCCCGGCCATGCACCGCGACGTCGAGCTTGTCCTTGGCCGTATCGATGCCGGCCGTTCCTGTGCTAGTCTTCGTCATCTTCGTCGACCCCTGCCTTGTGAAGCGAACCAAGTTGTTCCGGCAACCATCCGGGTCCGATGAAGGCACTGGCGCGATCACGCTACGGGGCAGTCAAAGACGACTCAGGGCGGGTACGATCCGATCGCCAGCCGCTCTGCCGCGGATGGCCGTCCGCGGCAGAGCATTCCTTTCGGAACACCCCAACGATATTCGATTTCGCTATTACAAGGGCGGGTTAGCCGAAGGCGTAACCCGCCGAACAGCCCCAGGGCTTGTCCTCACGAAATGGCAGATTACGCTTCGCTCATCCGCCTTACCACCGAGGCTCACCCCGGATTTCGCTGCGCTTCATCCAGGCTACAGGGCTGCAAGCTCAGCGGCTGCGCGCCAATTGCAGCGCGCGCTCGTGAAAACCGGCGACCTCATCGGAAAAACAGCAGAACACCACATGGCTCAGGCTCGGCGCGCTGCCGAGCGCATTGATCGTGGTGCCGACCGCGATCCGGGCGGCGCGTTCCGGCGGAAAACCATAGACGCCGGTCGAGATCGCGGAAAACGCCAGCGAACTGAGGCCATGCTCGCCGCATAGCGCGATGGCGCGGCGATAGCAGGCGCCAAGCGCCTCGTCCTCACCATAGTCGCCGCCATGCCACACCGGCCCGACCGCATGAATGACGTGACGGGCCGGCAGCTGATAGCCTTTGGTGATCTTGGCATCGCCAGTGGCGCAGCCACGCAGCGCCAGGCATTCGTCGTACAGTTCGGGTCCGGCCGCGCGATGGATCGCGCCATCGACACCACCGCCGCCGAGCAACGAGTTGTTGGCGGCGTTGACGATGGCGTCAACACGTAGCGTGGTGATGTCCGCCACCAGCACTTCGAGGCGGACCTGCCCGAACTCGCGGATCACAGCATCAAGCGGACGCCGCCACCGTGATGCCCTTGTCAGCGAACAGCTGCTGCAATTCGCCGGACTGGAACATCTCGCGGACGATGTCGCACCCGCCGATGAACTCGCCCTTTACATAAAGCTGCGGGATCGTCGGCCAATTGGAATAGAGCTTGATGCCATCGCGCAGCTCGTTGGATTCGAGCACGTTATGGCCCTTATACGCCACGCCGACATGGTCGAGGATCTGCACCACCTGGCCAGAAAAGCCGCACTGCGGGAATTGCGGCGTGCCTTTCATGAACAGCACCACGTCGTTGGACTTCACCTCGTTGTCGATGAATTGCTGAATGCTCATTCTGGGTCCTTGTTGCGGCACGGCCGAAGCGGCGTCACCTACCACAAGATAGGCTAGCCGAAACGCCGTTCCAGCCCAAGTAAAATGCCGGGGAGCTAAACCGCCCGAAACGAGCGTAAAATCAAACCTCTAGACTGGAAAGCGACGTTTCACCGCGAGCGCCAACCGGCCATCCGGGAACCGGAGCCTGAGCCCGGCGTTTGCTGTGCAGAAACCGGAGGGCTTCGTGACACAATCCGCTTCACGCGCGTCCGCACCGTCGATCCCAGAGGGCCTGAATGGCGCTCCCAGCCCTGCCGCAGCCAGCGCCGGCGAGCTGCGCCGTGCTTTGACGGGCCGCTACCGCGCGGTGCGCGACGAGACCGAGCGCCGCGCCGCGCCGCTGTCGGCCGAAGATCAGATGGTGCAGTCGATGCCCGACGCCAGCCCGGCGAAATGGCACCGCGCCCACACCACCTGGTTCTTCGAACAGTTCGTGCTCGGCCCGCATAATCCCGGCTACCAGCCATTTCACCCGGACTACGCGTTCCTGTTCAACTCCTATTATGTCAGCGCCGGGCCGCGGCACACCCGCGCCGAACGCGGGCTGCTGACCCGTCCGGGCGCCGCCGAGATCACCGCCTATCGCAGCCATGTCGATGCGGCGATGATCGCGCTGCTGGAGCAGGCCGATGACGCGGCCTTGAGCACGCTGGCGCCGTTGCTCGAGGTCGGCTTCAACCACGAGCAGCAACATCAGGAGCTGCTGCTCACCGACATTCTGCACGCTTTTGCGCAAAACCCGCTGGCGCCGGCCTATGACCCCGCGTGGCGCGCACCGACCATCACCAGCCATGGTGAGGACTGGGCGCAGCTGCCCGAGGGCATTCACAGCATCGGCCATCACGGCGACGGCTTCCATTTCGACAATGAAACGCCCTGCCACCGCGCGCTGGTCGGCCCGGTCAAAATCGCGCGGCGGTTGGTCAGCAATGCCGAGTGGCTGGAGTTCATTGCCGACGGCGGCTATCGCACCGCGACGCTGTGGCTGATGGATGGCTTTGCCACCGTGCAGCGCGAGGGCTGGGAAGCGCCCGGCCATTGGCGCGCGGTGAACGGCGAATGGCGCATCATGACGCTCGGCGGACTGCAACCGCTCGAAGCCACAGCGCCAGTGTGCCACGTCAGTTACTACGAGGCCGACGCCTTTGCGCGCTGGCGCGGGCTGCATCTGCCGACCGAATTTGAATGGGAAGTCGCGGCACGCGCAGGCGTGCTCGACGACGCATTCGGCGCGGTATGGCAATGGACCCGCAGCGCCTATGCGCCCTACCCCGGCTATCGCGCCGCGCCCGGCGCACTCGGGGAATATAACGGCAAGTTCATGGTCAATCAGCTGGTGCTGCGCGGCTCATCGCTGGCGACGCCGCAGGGCCACAGCCGGCTCAGCTATCGCAACTTCTTCTATCCGCAGCATCGCTGGCAATTCACCGGCCTGCGACTTGCCGACTATGGCGCGTAAGCGCCGCATCGCCAACGCGCCGGAGAATTTGGCATGGACCTGCAGATCGCCGATCGCCTCAGCACGCAGCACGACCACCACGACCACGACTTTGCGCGCGATGTCGTGCAAGGGCTGGCGCGCCAGCCAAAACGCCTGCCGCCAAAATATTTTTACGACGCGCGCGGCTCCGATCTATTCGAACAGATCACCAAGCTGCCGGAATACTATCCGACCCGCAGCGAACTCTCGATCCTGCGCGACCGCGCCAGCGAGATCGCCGCGTTGATCCCGCAGGGTGCCGCGCTGGTGGAGTTCGGCGCCGGCGCCTTCACCAAGGCGCGCATCGTGCTCGGCGCCGCGAACATCGCCGCCTATGTGCCGGTCGATATTTCCGCAGAATTTCTCAACGCGCAGTCGCGCATGCTGCGCTTTGATTTTCCGCGCCTGGAAGTGCATCCGATCGCCGCCGATTTCACTGCGCCATTCGCGCTGCCGCCGCCGCTGCGCACGCTGCCGAAGGTCGGGTTCTTTCCCGGCTCGACGCTCGGCAATTTCGAGCCGGACGACGCGGTGCGGTTTCTGCGCCAGATCCAGGGCATTCTTGGCGAGGACGCGCGGCTGTTGATCGGCATCGATCTGGAGAAGGACGAGCAGCTGCTGCTCCCGGCCTATGACGATTCGGCCGGCATCACCGCGCGCTTCAATCTCAATCTGCTGGCACGGATCAATCGCGAGCTGGGCAGCGATTTCGATCTGTCCGCCTTCACACACCGCGCGCTGTACAACGAGGCGCGCCACCGCATCGAGATGCATCTGGTCAGCCGCAAGCCGCAAACCGTGCGGCTGCTCGGCCAGCGCTTTGCATTCCGCACCGGCGAAAGCATTCACACCGAAAACAGCTACAAATTCAGCCTGCAGCGCTTCCAGGCGATGGCGCTGAGCGCCGGCTGGCGTTCGCAGACCTGCTGGACCGATGCCGCCCGGCTGTTCTCGGTGCATGCGCTCGCGGCCAACGGCTGAGCCGGACGCGCGGCTGTTGGCGAAATCGTTTTCGGCCAACGCAATAGCGCAGCCGCGGCTCTGACCGCGTCAGAGCCGCTTGCTTTCGAGGCGCAACAGGTCAGCTATTATCGGGCACGCCGGTTTGCAGCGCCAACGCATGGAGCATCCCACCCATCTGGCCCTGCAACGACTGATAAACGATCTGATGCTGCTGCACCCGGGACTTACCGCGGAACGATTCCGAGATCACCGTCGCAGCGTAATGATCGCGATCACCAGCGAGGTCCCGGATCGTCACTTCGGCGTCAGGAATGGCGGCCTTGATCAGCGCCTCGATTTCCTGGGCGTCCATCGGCATAGTCCACGTTCTCCCACTTGATGCTTCGCTTGGCGGCACGAACCGCAACGTTGTGCAGCGAATCTAGCCTGCTCTTGAGGCGGCGTCATCACATTGCTGCTGTGGCCGATGGCCGCCCGCTCCAGCAAGGAACCCAGCTCAACCTCTGCGCCGGCGAGCCGGTTCGCTGGGCCAATGCGCGATCCAGGCTCACAAGCGGCGCATGGCAGACACGCTTGATCCCCGTACCGCCTCGTGACCCACACCATCAACAGTCAGTAAATGCATGATCAATAAAAGATAAAGCACGCTGCGGCCTAGGATTCGCAACAAGTGTGAATCGCTTGACAGCAGCAGCAATCCGCAACATCGACATACTGTTCAGCAGGAGTCGGTGCGATGGCGCTGGTTTCCGATACGACTCATCCCCTCACGCGTGCCACTGCTGCGCTCAAACCTCCAAAAGCCTGGAGGACGCGCAACCTGTCGCTGGACCGCACCCGCACCTTCCTCACGCTGCTGGTGCTGATCCACCATGCGGTGATTCCCTACACCCATTTCGGCCATACCGACGGTGCGTCGTGGCTGGGCTTCGACTTCGTCGTGCTCGCCACCGACAGCTTCTTCATGGCGATGTTCTTCTTCCTGTCGGGGCTGTTTTTGTGGCCGAGCCTGAGCCATCGCGCGCCCGGCGTGTTTGCGCGCGACCGGCTGGTGCGGCTTGGCATTCCGTTTGCGGTGGCAGCCGTCACCATCATTCCGATCGCCTATTACGCAATCGCGCTGCGCGAGAATGACGGTCTCAGCTTCACAGCGTTTTGGTGGAAGACCATCACCGTCGGCCCCTGGCCGAGCGGGCCGCTCTGGTTCCTGTGGGTGCTGCTGATCTATAGCGTGGTTGGCGGCGCGATGTGCCGGCTGTTTCCGCACTGCCTGGCGCCGATCACCAGACTGTCTGAGCGCGGCATGAATCGGCCGCTGCTGGTGTTCGCGACCTTCGTGGTGATCGCGATACTGATCTATGTGCCGATGCGGGTCTGGCTCGGGCCGAACCACTGGTTCGAATTCGGGCCGTTCTCGGTGCAGGAAAGCCGCTTTCTGCTATACGCCGCCTATTTCTTCCTGGGCGCGGGCATTGGCGCCGGCGACCTGGAAGACGGCGTGCTCAGCTCCGACAGCCGGCTCGCCCATGAGTGGAGCCATTGGGCGCTGGCATCGCTGGTGCCTTATGGCGCGATGTGGCTGCTGATCATCATCAAGCGCGAAATCCTCGGCAATCCCGACCAACTGCCGAACTGGTACGAGATCAATTACGGCATCGCCTATGTGCTATTCAGCACCGCGATCATCTTTGCGATCATGGGCTTCTTCCTGCGCTTCAGACGCGGCGGCTGGAGCATTCTCGATCCGCTGCAGAACGATGCCTATGGCATCTTCCTGGTGCACTACGCCTACATGATGTGGCTGCAATATTGGCTGTACAGCTACAACCTGTCGGCCATCACCAAGGCTACAATCGTGTTCGTGCTGGCGCTGCTGCTGAGCTGGGTCACCACGGTCGCGCTACGAAAGATCCCAGGCTCGTATCGGGTGCTGTAGCGGGCAGTCCGAAGCCGCCTTCGCACCAAGCTCCGGATTCCGGACTTGCGCGCACACGCGCGCAATCCGGAATGACGGCGTGGACCAGCGGCTGTCACCATTGCCCCGTCATGCCCGCGCTTTGTCGCGGGCATCCACGTCATAGAAGCGCGACATGATCAAAGACGTCGATGGCCGGGACGAGCCCGGCCATGACGTGCAGAAGGCATTTGTCAGTCGCCGTGGGTCTTGCGCGGCGATCGATCAGTTCGCCGCGTTCATATAGGCCGGCAGCCAGCGCTCATGCGCGGTTGCCAGCGCCTTGACCTCAATAGCGCGTTCGCCGGCAATCGACAGCGTGGCACCGCCGGTGACGCCGATCTGCTGGCACGGCACGCCGATCGTCTTCAGCTTGGACAGCACGGTCATCAGCTGCTGCTGCGGCACGGTGACGACATAGCGCGCCTGATCCTCACCGAACCACCAGGCCTGCGGCACGGTCGCGTCCGGCGCGGCATCGAGCGTGGCACCGATGCCGCCCGCGATCGCCATTTCGGCAAGCGCCACCAGCAAGCCGCCGTCCGACACGTCATGAACTGCGGTCGCGGTGCCGGCGTGGATCATGCCGCGCACCACATCGCCATTGCGCTTTTCGGCGGCCAGATCGACCGGCGGCGGCGCGCCTTCTTCGCGGCCGCAGACATCGCGCAGATACACCGACTGGCCGAGCCAGCCCTTGGTTTCGCCGATCAGCAGGATCGCTTCGCCAGCGGCCTTGAACGCCAGCGTCGCCGACTTGGTGAAGTCATCGAGCAGGCCGACGCCGCCGATCGACGGGGTCGGCAGAATGCCGCGACCATTGGTTTCGTTGTAGAGCGAGACGTTGCCGGACACGATCGGCGAGTCGAGCGCGATGCAGGCCTCGGAAATGCCTTTCAGGCAGCCGACCAACTGGCCCATGATTTCCGGGCGCTCCGGATTGCCGAAATTGAGATTGTCGGTGATCGCGAGCAGCTTGCCGCCGACCGCGGTGACGTTGCGGTAGGCTTCCGCGACCGCCTGCTTGCCGCCTTCGACCGGATCGGCCTCGCAATAGCGCGGCGTGACGTCCACGGTGAGCGCCAGCCCCTTCGGGCCGTCCTGCACGCGCACCACCGCGGCATCGCCGCCCGGGCGCTGCACGGTGTTGCCGCCGATCACGTGGTCATACTGCTCCCAAACCCAGCGCTTCGAGCACAGCTCGGGCGTGCCGATCAGCTTTTCCAGCGCGTCGGCGATGCTGAGCGGCGCGTTGATCTCGCGGGCGTGGATCACCGGCAGTTTTGGCGACGGGATATGCGGACGGTCATAGAGCGGCGCCTCGTCACCCAGCTCCTTGATCGGCAGATCGGCCATCACCTGGCCGCCATGCTTGACCACAAAACGCTTGGTCGGGGTGGTATAGCCGACGATCGCGAAGTCGAGCCCCCACTTCTTGAAGATCTGCTCGGCGAGCTGTTCCTTCTCCGGCTTCAGCACCATCAGCATGCGCTCCTGGCTTTCGGAGAGCATCATCTCATAGGCCGACATGCCGGTTTCGCGGGTCGGCACCTTGTCGAGATCGAGTTCGACGCCGAGATCGCCCTTGGCGCCCATTTCCACCGCCGAGCAGGTCAGGCCGGCCGCACCCATGTCTTGGATCGCGATCACGCAGTCATTGGCCATGATCTCGAGGCAGGCTTCCAGCAGCAGCTTTTCGGCGAACGGATCGCCGACCTGCACGGTGGGCCGCTTCTCCTCGCTGGCGTCGTCGAATTCCGCCGAGGCCATCGAGGCGCCGTGAATGCCGTCGCGGCCGGTCTTGGAGCCGAGATAGACGATCGGCATGCCGACGCCGGAGGCGGCGGCCAAGAAGATCTTGTCGGCGTCAGCAAGGCCGACCGCCATGGCGTTGACCAGGATGTTGCCGTCATAGCGGGTGTGGAAACGGGTCTGGCCGCCGACGGTCGGCACGCCGAACGAATTGCCATAGCCGCCGACCCCGGCGACCACGCCCGACACCAGCCGCCGGGTCTTCGGGTGCTCCGGCGCGCCGAACGACAGCGCGTTCAGGCAGGCGATTGGCCGCGCGCCCATGGTGAACACGTCGCGCAAAATGCCGCCGACGCCGGTGGTCGCGCCCTGATAGGGCTCGATGAAGCTCGGGTGGTTGTGGCTCTCCATCTTGAAGACCACCGCCTGGTTGTCGCCGATGTCGATCACGCCGGCGTTTTCGCCGGGGCCCTGCAGCACCCAGGGCGCCTTGGTCGGCAGGCCGCGCAGATGGATGCGCGACGACTTGTACGAGCAGTGCTCGTTCCACATCGCCGAAAAGATGCCCAGCTCGGTCAAGGTCGGCTCACGGCCGATCAGCTCAAGGATGCGCTGATACTCATCGGGCTTCAGCCCGTGGCTGGCGACGAGTTCAGGGGTGATGGCGGGGGTGTTGCTGATCGTCAAGGCGACGTCACTCCGGTTGTGGGCGGCCCTCCCGCAAACGCCCGCGGGACGGCAAAACTGGCCGTTGCCAGCCGTCTTAGTGCACGCCGGGGCGGCGGTCCGCAAGCGGCCAATCGCGTGCCATCCCGGCTTCTGTTGCATTGCAGAGGCCGATGCGTTTTATGACTTAACCATTCAAAAAAGAAGGACCAAGCCTTTGGAGGATAACGCCCCGCTGCCGACCGGCCGCCCCGACCTGATGATCGCCACCGAGGGCGAGTTTGCAGGCTGGCGAACCTGGACCCGGGATACCTTCGAATCCAATTCCGGGCCGTTCTGGCACCGTTTTGACGACGATGGCTCGGTGCGCTGCGCCTTCCGGGTCGAGAAGAAGCACCTCAACGGCATGAAGGCGGTGCATGGCGGCTGCTTCATGACTTTTGCCGATTACAGCCTGTTCGCGATCGCTGCGCACGAACTGGACGGCCCGGCGGTGACCGTGGCGTTCGGCGCGGAATTTCTCGATGCGGCGTTCGAGGGCGAATTGATCGAAGCCACCGGCGAGGTGACCCGCGCCGGCAAGTCGCTGATCTTCGTGCGCGGCATCCTGAAAAGCGGCGAGCGGCCGCTATTCACCTTTTCCGGCACCATCAAGCGGGTGAAACGCCGCGTGCCGGCGAGCGAGGTGGCGGATAGTCACTAAGAGGTGCGCTCGGTCGCCCTCTCCCCGTCATTGCGAGCGAAGCGAAGCAATCCAGCTCCATGCCCTGGGCCTCTGGATTGCTTCGTCGGCTACGCCTCCTCGCAATGACACTGAGCGGCCCTAAGCCGCTGAGCGGGGTCTCAAAGAGATCAAGCACCGTCATTCCGGGCTCGCTCGCGCTGCGCGCGCCCCGGGAATGATGCCGTTAAGGCCGACGGCACCAAAATCCAGAAGCAAAAGCCCTTGCCGTCATTGCGAGGAGCGAAGCGACGAAGCAATCCAGTTAGTGCGTGACGCTCTGGATTGCTTCGCTTCGCTCGCAATGACGATGAATAGGCGCAGGTGCTTGAAGCAAAGCTAAAGGCCGGCGTGAATGATCACGCCGCCTTTTTCAAATGCTCCGCCAGCCCGGCGAACAGGCCGCGGCCGTCGGTCGAGCCCATGATGTCTTCGACGTGGTTTTCCGGATGCGGCATCATGCCGAGCACGTTGCCGCGCTCCGAGACGATGCCGGCGATCGAGGCCGCGGCGCCGTTGATATTGTGCGCTTCACCGACCTCGCCGGTCGGCGAGCAATAGCGGTACAGCACCCGGCCCTCGCCTTCGAGCCGCTTGAGCGTCTCTTCGTCGGCTTCGTAATTGCCTTCGCCATGCGCCACCGGCACCGTGATCACCTGGCCGGCCTGATAGCCGCGGGTGAACGGGGTGTCGTTACGCTCGACGCGCAGATGCACGTCGCGGCAGATGAATTTCAGGCCGGCATTGCGCATCAGCACGCCCGGCAGCAGCCCCGATTCGCACAGGATCTGAAAACCGTTGCAGACGCCGAGCACCAACCCGCCATCGGCCGCGAATTTGCGCACCGCGTCCATCACCGGCGCACGCGCCGCGATCGCGCCGCAGCGCAGATAGTCGCCATAGGAGAAGCCGCCCGGCACCACGACCAGGTCGGTGCCCTTCGGCAGCTCGGTGTCGGCATGCCAGACCATCGCGGCATCATTGCCGGAGACGAGTTTGAGCGCGCGCGCCATGTCGCGCTCGCGATTGATGCCGGGGAAGACGAGGACGGCGGATTTCATGATCAGCCCAACACCTCGACGCGATAATTCTCGATCACGGTGTTGGCGAGCAGCTTGTCGGCCGCGTCCTTGAGCACCGCCTCGGCCTTGGCCTTGTCGGCATTGGCGCCGAGTTCGATGTCGAACACCTTGCCCTGGCGCACGCTGGCGACACCGTCGATGCCGAGCGATTTCAGCGCGCCCTCGATCGCCTTGCCCTGCGGGTCGAGGATGCCGTTCTTCAACGTTACAGTGACACGTGCCTTCATCATTCCCTCGTCATGCCGGGGTGCGCGTCGCGCCCGCCCCGCTGGTCATTCCAGGCCGAGCCACGCTCGCGAACCCGGAATCTCGCCATCGCAACAATCGTTTTGATTCCGGGTCACGCCTGCGGCGCGCCCCGGAATGACTCGCTCGTGGGTACCTGTGGTCAGCCCTTGACCAGCACCGGACCAGAGCCCGCCGGGCGCTCGTTTTCCATCAGGATGCCGAGCCGCTTGGCGACCTCGGTATAGGCTTCCAGCAGCCCGCCGAGATCGCGGCGGAAGCGATCCTTGTCGAGCTTCTCGTTGGACTTGATGTCCCACAGCCGGCAGCTGTCCGGCGAGATCTCGTCGGCGACGATGATCCGCATCATCTCGTTTTCGAACAGCCGGCCGCACTCCATCTTGAAGTCGACCAGACGGATGCCGATGCCCAGAAACAGCCCGGTCAGGAAATCATTGACGCGGATCGCCAGCGCCATGATGTCGTCGATTTCCTGCGGCGTCGCCCAGCCGAACGCGGTGATGTGCTCTTCCGAGACCATCGGGTCGTTGAGCTGGTCGTTCTTGTAATAGAATTCGATGATCGAGCGCGGCAGCTGGGTGCCTTCCTCGATGCCGAGGCGCTGCGACAGGCTGCCGGCGGCGACATTGCGCACCACCACCTCGAGCGGCACGATCTCCACCTCGCGGATCAACTGCTCACGCATGTTGAGGCGGCGGATGAAATGGGTCGGCACCCCGATGTCGTTCAGGTGCTGAAACAGGAACTCGGAGATCCGGTTGTTAAGGACCCCTTTACCTTCAATCACCTGATGTTTCTTGGCGTTGAAGGCGGTCGCATCATCCTTGAAGTGCTGAATCAGCGTGCCCGGTTCCGGGCCTTCATACAGAACCTTCGCCTTGCCTTCATAAATGCGACGTCGACGGCTCATGGGGATGTACCGTGTTTTGTTGAAATCCATGGAGTTGGTAAGCTCCGTATGACAGGAGGCGACCCACGGCGGAGCAGCCGGAATGGCCAGGGAAACAGAACAAGAACCCTGCCTGACCGCACCGTACCTGATCAGGCCAGTCAGCACAATCGACCCTGGCGGCGAAAGCGTGTTTTTACCCTTGTGGCTTGCGACATTGCCGCTGTTGTCTTAACAGAACTCGCCCGTTATCTAGGCGTGCAACCGCCTTCCAGCAATTCCCCGGCGATTTTGTCCCGGGGCAACATCGGAACCCCACAATGACGACATTCGACAAGCGCGAAGAAGGTTTCGAGAAGAAATTCGCGCTCGATGAAGAGCAGAAGTTCAAGGCCGAGGCCCGCCGGGACAAGCTGTTGGGACTGTGGGTCGCCGAGCAGATCGGCCTGTCGGGCGACGCCGCGACCGCCTATGCCAAGGAAGTCGTGATCGCTGACCTCGAAGAAGCCGGCGACGCCGACGTGCTGCGCAAGGTGACCAAGGACCTGACCGACAACGGCATCACCCTCAGCGAGCAGCAGATTCGCGCCAAGATGGACGAGTTTTTGGCGATCGCCGTGGAACAGGTGAAGGCCGGCATCTGACGCCGCCGGGCGCCCCGCGCCAGCCGACTCACAGATTTGAACGAAGGCCGGGCCCGTCCCGGCCTTTGGCGTTTTGGGCTGTTCATCGCAGCGCGAGCCAGCGCAGCTCGAGCCAGCTTCAGGCAATCGCGACGATCTCCAATTCCTGGTTGCCGGCGCCGACCACGTCGCCGAGTTCCTTGCCCATCAACAGCCGCGCCACCGGCGACACGAACGAGATCGTGCCGGCTTTCGGGGCAGCCTCGTCCTCGCCGACGATGCGATAGGTCTGCACCCGGCCGTCGGCGCGCCGGAACGTCACCGTCGAGCCGAACGCCACGATGTCGGTCGAGACCGGATCAGCAATCACCTGCGCGCTGCGCAGCCGGGCCGCGAAATAGCGCGCATCGCGCGCCGGGCCGGCTTCCTGGCGGCGGCGCTCGTTGACGTCGTCGATCGCCTGCGCCGCTTCCACCGCCGCGCGCGCTTCCGCAAGCTGCGCCTCGAGCGCCTGCAATCCCGCGGCCGTCACCCAATTGGGATGCGGCGAAATCGGCCGCTCCGGCAACACGGTTTCAGCTGCGGTTTCGGCACTGTCTTCCTTGGTGAAGGCGACGCTCAAGATGAACTCCGGTCGAACAAAGAGATCATGGCAGCTAACACGGCCGCCCTTGATCCGACAACGCGGCAAAATCGAGCACGATCCAATCAAGCGTGTCGTACGGATGAAGCCCGTAGCCCGGATGGAGCGCAGCGCAATCCGGGACGCAGGGCGAGCGAAGAGCAACCCGGATTTCGCTGCGCTTCATCCGGGCTACCAATGCCAAGAACGTTGAGCACAGCGAATGCCATCGGCCGCCTTTCCTTCTCCCCTGGTGGGAGAAGGTGGCGCAGCGCAGCTGCGCCGGATGAGGGGGCTTGTGCACATGAAAGCCCCCCCCCCCCCCCCCCC
>KI632513.1:2112385-2320108 GCA_000504425.1 Rhodopseudomonas palustris JSC-3b
GCACCCTCTCCCACAAGGGGAGAGGGGAAGATCGTGCCACACGGCGGCGCATCACTGACCACGCGCCCTGCGCAGCTACTGGCTCTTCCTGTAGCCCGGATGAAGCGCAGCGTAATCCGGGACGCGGGCGAGCGAGGAACACCCCGGATTTCGCTACGCTTCATCCGGGCTACGCCTCTCAGTCCGCACTATGCTTAGCGCCAGCAGTGTGGGGCGAGCTTGCCGTAGACGATTACCCCCATGACATTCAGGAGTTGTATCCAACGTCCCGACTTCTGGAGCCGGTCGAGATGATCCATTCTCGCTCCTTGCTCTTGATGTGTCCAACTGTGCAATTGCGTGCCGCGTACAGCACTTCCTTCGTCACAGTGAGGCGCCTGTCATTGTCGAGAAGCGAGCCAATCTCCTGGTGCATCGCTTCCCTCGCCTTTCCGGTCGGAGACCCAAAATACCTGTAGTAGTCATGCTCCGCATTGAGAGCGGTGTCTCGACCGACATAGATCTTCCCATTTGGGAAAGTGACTTTGTACACGTAACCGTAGGGAATGATGTCAGTGTCTTTCTGCGGCATGAACATCGCCATTTCAGTTCGCCGATTGCATACGCAGCTGTAGCACATCCAGAGTGATTCCGGACGGACAGGCATCTCCCTTCTCCCGCAGTAGTGGGGTGGAAAAGAGACAAGCGGCGTGAAGCTACGGAGCCAATCAGCCCGTAGCCCGGATGGAGCGCAGCGCAATCCGGGACAGGCGAGCGAATAGAACACCCCGGATTTCGCTGCGCTCCATCCGGGCTACGTCATAAGCGGAGTGAGCGCCAGCGGTGCGGGCGCTTACTCCGCGTCCTGCAGCGCGGCGATGTCTGCCAGCGTCGGTTCGACGTCGCGTTCGATCAAAGCCGCCTCGAACCACAGCACGCGATAGTCGCGCGCCATCAGCCAATCGCGGCGCGCGGTGCGTTCGCTCGCCACCTGATCGCTTTCGCCGGCATTGATCAGCTCGATCGCGATCTTGCGGGTGAACGACACGAAATCCGGGATGTGGCGGCCGACCGGGGTCTGGCGCTTGAACGCGCCGGCAAAGCGCCGGTCGGAGCGCAGTCTGTCCCACAGCGCCCGTTCGGCGTCGGTCGGATTGCGGCGCAGCAGCCGCGCCAGCCCGCGCGCCGGACCGCCGTCGCGATCGCCGCCCGCCGTGACGCTCTCGGCCAGCAACGTGCGCAGCTCGGCCGCGCCGGCGCCATCGAGCACCCCGCCCTTGGCCGGGCCCTTGCGGCCGTCGGCAATCGCCATCACCGCGCCGTGCAGCGTGTTGATGTCCTGCTCGGTCGGCTCCATGCGCACAAAGATGTTGCGCAGATTGACCAGCATGGTGTCGCGCTTTTCGCGCGGCCGCAGAAACTCGACGCGGTCAAGCTCCGCCACCAGATTGTCGAAGAACGCCTGAAACTGCTGCTGCGAAGCGCGCGCTGAGCGCTCCGGCCTCGTGAACGGCAGCGCGTTGCCGGTGGCGTTCTTGAACCATTCATAGCCGATCAGCAGCACCGCCTGCGCCAGATTGAGCGAGGAGAACGCTGGATTGACCGGGAAGGTGATGATGCGGCCGGCGAGCGCCACCTCCTCATTGGTCAGGCCCCAGCGTTCGCGGCCAAACAACACGCCGACCTCGCCCGCGCCGGCGATCTCGGCCACCATCTCGCGCGCCGCCGCCTCGGGCGCCAGCACCGGCTTGGCCTGGTCATGCGGGCGCGCGGTGGTGGCAAACAGCAGCGAGCAATCCTTGACCGCGTCCTCGACCGTCTCGAACAGCTCGGCGGCGTCCAAAATGGCGTCGGCGCCGGCGGCGGAGCGGCGGGCATGAACATTGGGCCAGCCGTCGCGCGGCTTGACCAGCCGCAGCCGTGACAGCCCGAAATTGCCCATGGCGCGCGCGCACATGCCGATGTTCTCGCCGAGCTGCGGCTCAACCAGAATCACCACCGGACCGGCACGATCGATCGCGGGTTTGCTGCTGTCGGGATCAGAACCGGACATTTCTTCGCTTCACTTCACTTTGCGACTGTTGCAATAACGGCGGGCATTTTGCCGCGCACGGCGCTGCGGCGTGGCCATCGGTTCGGCTCACCTGCAGCCGCAGTCCATAGCCCCTGCCTCGCGCAGAGATTCCGCTCCTGATGTCACAGCTCCATGCCAGCGTCCACTCTGCCGTCCCGGACGCGGCCGCCATGCATCGGGCGGGGCCACAACGGAACACCGCCAGCGCCCATGATCTGTATGAATACCAGGCGCGGCCCAGGCTGACGCCGCTCACCCTCTTTAGCAACCGTTTGAGGATGCTTCAAAAAACGGCACGGACCGCCCCCGGGAAGCCGCTTCCGGGCCACGGTTGCCAGTGCTATAGCCACCCTGGCGAAGCGGAGTCCGTCTTCGCCAGCCCGCCCCACTCCCTCAGAAGGCCGACCGCATGGCGAAAATCAAGGTGACCAACCCCGTCGTCGAACTCGATGGCGACGAGATGACCAGGATCATCTGGCAGTACATCAAGGATAAGCTGATCACGCCGTTCCTCGATATCGAGTTGATGTATTTCGACCTGGGGATGGAGAACCGCGACAAGACCGACGACCAGGTCACCATCGACGCCGCCAATGCCATCAAGGAAGTCGGGGTCGGCGTGAAATGCGCCACCATCACCCCAGACGAGGCGCGGGTCGAGGAATTCGGCCTCAAGCAGATGTGGAAGTCGCCGAACGGCACGATCCGCAACATTCTGGGCGGCGTGATCTTCCGCGAGCCGATCATCTGCAAGAACGTGCCGCGGCTGGTGCCGGGCTGGACCAAGCCGATCGTGATCGGCCGTCATGCCTATGGCGATCAATACCGCGCCACCGACATCAAGTTCCCGGGCAAGGGCGTGCTGACGATGAAGTTCGTCGGCGAAGACGGCACCGTGATCGAGCGCGAAGTGTTCCACGCGCCGGGCGCTGGCGTGGCGATGAGCATGTACAATCTCGACGAGTCGATCCGCGACTTTGCGCGCGCCTCGTTCAACTACGGCCTGATCCGCAACTACCCGGTCTATCTGTCGACCAAGAACACCATCATGAAAGTCTATGATGGGCGCTTCAAGGACATCTTCCAGGAGATCTTCGACGCCGAGTTCAAGGACAAGTTCCAGGCCAAGGGCCTGACCTATGAGCACCGGCTGATCGACGACATGGTGGCCTCCGCGCTGAAATGGTCGGGCGGCTACGTGTGGGCCTGTAAGAACTACGACGGCGACGTGCAGTCCGACACCGTGGCGCAGGGCTATGGCTCGCTCGGCCTGATGACCTCGGTGCTGATGTCGCCGGACGGCAAGACCGTGGAAGCCGAAGCGGCGCATGGCACCGTGACCCGGCACTACCGCGAACACCAGAAGGGCAAGGCGACCTCGACCAATTCGATCGCCTCGATCTTCGCCTGGACCCGCGGCCTCGCCCATCGCGCCAAGCTCGACGACAACCAGGAACTGGCGAAGTTCGCCGACACCCTGGAGCGGGTGTGCGTCGAGACCGTCGAGTCTGGCTTCATGACCAAGGACCTGGCGCTCCTGGTCGGCGCCGATCAGCGCTGGCTGTCGACCACCGGCTTCCTCGACAAGGTCGCCGAGAATCTTGAAAAGGCGCTGGCGCCGCAGGCAGCGTAATACGAGCGGCTCTCACCAATGCTCCGTCATGCCCGCGCTTGTCGCGGGCATCCACGTCTTAAAGCTGGTTCAGCATCAAAGACGTGGATGGCCGGGACGAGGCCCGGCCATGACGTGCGGAGAGGTTGGTAGCCAAGGCTGGAAGCCAACAATCTGCCAAAGGCGCGGAGCTATCCGCGCCTTTGCTTATTGCTACCAGCGCTTTCGCCGCACTCCGCCGCGTGGCATCGTCAGGGCTCCATCAGCAGGAGCCACGCCATGTCGAGCCGCGAGCCACTGTTGCATCCGGTGCCGATCCGCGAGTTGAAGCCGACGCAGATGACGGTCGGCATGCGCGAGGTCGAGGAGAAGCGCCAGCGCTGGCGCGAGGCCCATGGCAAGCGCAAGGCGAAATTCCTCGGCCAGCACATGATCCCGGTGCTGAAAGGGCCGAAAAGCGCGTTCTATGTGATCGATCATCACCACCTCGCCCGCGCGCTGCACGAGGAAGGCCAGCGCGACGTGCTGGTCAATGTGGTGTTCGACCTGTCAGCACTGTCGCGCGACGAGTTTTGGACCGTGTGCGATCACAAGGGCTGGGCCCATCCTTACGACCAGCACGGCAAGCGGCGCAGCTTTGCCGACATTCCGAAATCGATTGAGGCCCTCGCCGACGATCCCTATCGCAGCTTGGCCGGCGAACTGCGCCGCGCCGGCGGCTATGCCAAGGACACCACGCCGTTCAGCGAATTCCTTTGGGCGAGCTTTCTGCGCACGCGGGTGAAACGCAGGGTGATCGACCAGGATTTCGCCAAAGCAATCGAGCTGGCGCTGTCCCATGCCCGCAGCACCGAGGCGAACTACCTTCCCGGCTGGTGCGGGCCGCTGCGCGACTGACAGCGTCGCGCAGCTCCCCTCAACCTCGCCCTCAGCCGTTCAGCCGATCCGGGTGATCATCGCCTTGGCGATTTCCTCCTCACCCATGATCACGACGTCGGCGCCGAGGCTGCGCAGATGCGCGACCTCTTCGTCGGAATGGGCGCGGGCGATGATCGGCAGTTTGGGATTGAGCGCCCGCGCTTTGGAAACGATCTGGCCGCCCTCGAACGCATCGGGGATCGCCACCAACAGCCCGCGCGCCTGACCGATCTCGGCGGCCTCCAGCATATCGGGCGCGGCGGCATTGCCGGTGAATGCAGTGACGCCCTCCTCCTGCAACCGCGCCGCGCGCTCCGGATCGCTTTCGATCACCATCACCGCCGCGCCATTGTCGCGCAGCACCTTGCAGACATGGCGCCCGACCCGGCCATGGCCGACCAGCACCACATGGCCGTCGGTGCGCGGCGCAGCCCGGCCCGGCACCTGCTTGGTTTTCGGCCCATCGCGATCATCCGCCACGGTGAAGCGATCGAGCAGCGCGAACATCAGCGGATTGAGCATGATCGAGATGATCGCGCCGGCCAGCACCAGCTCGCGGCCGCGCTCCGGCAACACGCCAAGCGCCACACCGAGCCCGACCAGGATGAACGAGAATTCGCCGATCTGCGCCAGGCTGGCCGAAATCGTCAGCGCGGTGCGCGTCGGATGGCCGAACAGCCGCACGATCGCAAACGCCGCCACCGATTTGCCGAAGGTGATGATCAGCACGGTGATCAGCAACGGCAACGGGTCGCGGATCACGATTGCCGGATCGACCAGCATGCCGACCGAAACGAAGAACAGCACCGCAAAAGCGTCGCGCAGCGGCAGCGTTTCGTGGGCGGCGCGCTGGCTGAGTTCAGATTCCGACAGGATCATGCCGGCAAAAAACGCCCCGAGGGCGAACGACACATCGAACAGATTGGCGGCGCCAAAGGCCACGCCGAGCGAGATCGCAAATACCGCGAGCCGGAACAATTCCCGCGAGCCGGTATGCGCTACATAGTGCAGCATCGCCGGGATCACCCGGCGCCCGACCAGCAGCATCACCGCCACGAACGCCGTCACCTTGCCGAGCGTCAGCGCCAGCGGCTGCAGCAGATCGAGCCAGCCGGCGCTGCCATTGACCTCGCCCTTCAAAAGGCCCGCCACCGCCGGCAGCAGCACCAGCGTCAGCACCATCGCCAGGTCTTCGACAATCAGCCAGCCGACCGCAATCCGGCCGCGCTCGCTGTCGATCAGCCGCCGGTCCTGCAACGCGCGCAGCAGCACCACCGTGCTCGCCACCGACAGCGCCAGGCCGAACACCAGCCCGCCGCCGAGCGGCCAGCCCAGCGCGTAGCCGAGCCCCATGCCCATCGCGGAGGCCGCCGCGATCTGCACCACCGCGCCCGGAATCGCGATCGCACGCACCGACAGCAGATCTTTGAGCGAGAAGTGCAGGCCGACGCCGAACATCAGCAGGATGATGCCGATTTCGGCGAGTTCGCTGGCGATGTTCTGGTTGGCGACATAGCCCGGCGTGAACGGGCCCATGATCACGCCGGCAATCAGATAGCCGACAAGCGGCGAGGCCCGCAGCCGCTGCGCGACTAACCCCAAGAGAAAGGCCAGCACGAGGCCGACCACAATCGTCGAAATCAGCGGTGTATTATGTTCCATGCAACCCTTTTCCGCGATATTCCAGGCTCAAGCCGCTTCGCGCAAAGGGGACCAATCGCCGCACCAAGCAATTTCCGATGGGCACGACCCCGGGTGATATCGATAGATACCGCTCAGTCTGCACATTCACGCGGCGTTTTGTTTCAACACTGTCAGCTTTGCACGCCCCCTAGGCAACAACGCGGCACGTCTGAGAGGTCTTATGGCGGCGGCAACCGATCCTGGCATTTATCGCGAAACATTGGTGTTCCTCGGCACGGCCGGGGTGATCATCCCGCTGATGGCGCGCTTGCGCATCAGCCCGGTGCTGGGCTTCCTGGTCGCCGGCCTGGTGCTCGGCCCCTATAGTCTCGGCCGGCTGCAGGATGGCTGGTCTTGGCTCAGCGTGATCGCCATCACCTCTCAGGATGCCGTTGACCGGCTCGCGGAATTCGGGGTCGCGTTTCTGCTGTTCACTATCGGCCTGCATCTGTCGTTCGACCGGCTATGGACCATGCGGCGCATGGTGTTCGGTTTTGGCATGTTGCAGGTGGTCGTCACCACCGCAGCGATCAGCGCCGTAACGCTGGCGTTCGGCAACCCGCTCGACGCCAGTTTGGTGATCGGCGCCTGTCTGGCGCTGTCCTCGACCGCGATCGTGCTGCAACTGCTGGCCGAGCAGAAGCGGCTGACCTCGGTGGCCGGCCGTTCGATCTTCTCGGTGCTGCTGGCGCAGGACCTGGCGGTGGTGCCGATCCTGTTCCTGATCGTGGTGTTTGGTAATGCGGTCGCCGAGGGCGGCACCGGCAAGGTCACCGCCGCCGCGGTGTCGGCCGGGCTTGGCCTCGCGCTGGTGCAAGCCGGCGCCGCGGTGGCGCTGATCATCGGCTTTGGCCGTCTGATCCTGCGGCCGTTGTTCCGGCTGGTGGCCCGGACTCATCAGCGCGAATTGTTCATGGCCACGGTGCTGTTCACGGTGGTCGGCATCTCGCTGCTGACCCATGTCGCCGGCATGTCGATGGCGCTCGGCGCGTTCCTGGCCGGGCTGCTGCTGTCGGAGACCGAGTTCCGCCGCCAGGTCGAAGTGGATATCGAGCCGTTCAAGGGCATGCTGCTCGGGCTGTTCTTCATCTCGGTCGGCATGCGCATCGATCTCGCCGAAGTGTCGCGCGCGCCGGTGATGCTGGTGGCCTCGATCGTCGGCATGACCATGCTGAAGGCGCTGGTGGTGGTGGTGCTGGCACGGCTGTTCAAGCTGTCACTGCCGGTGTCGATCGAAGCCGGTCTGCTGCTGGCCGGCGGCGGCGAATTCGCGTTCCTGGTGCTGAGCATGGCCGGCAACAGCGGGCTGCTGAAGCCGGACGTCGAACAGTTCATGCTGCTGGTGGCATCGGGCACCATGTTCCTAACGCCGTTCTTGGCCAAGCTCGGCTCCCATGCCGGGAAGCGGGCACGGCGCGCGGCGGCCATCAACCACGGCTTTGACGAACCGGGGCCGATCGAACCCGGACGCACCATCGTGATCGGCTATGGCCGGGTCGGCCGCATCATCTGCGACATCCTCAGCAAGCAGAACAAGCCGTTCATCGTGATCGAACGCGACCCCGACATCGTCGCCAAGGGCCGCAAGGCCGGCCGCGATCTGGTCTATGGCGACGCCACGCTGCGCGCCTTCCTGCGCAAATGCGGGCTCGCTGAAGCGCCGGCGGTGGTGGTGACCATGCACGACCCGATCGCCGCCGAATATTCGGTGGCCGCGATCCGTGCCGAGCGCGCCGATGTGCCGGTGATCGTCCGCGCGCGCGACGCGCAGCATGCGGTGCGGCTGTTCGCGCTCGGCGCCAATGAGGTGGTGCGCGAGGTGCTGGAGGCGAGTTTCGAAATCGCCAGCACGGTGCTGCAAACCTTGGGCGTGCCGGTCGGCAAGGTGGTGGCGATCATCCACGACGAACGCGATTTGCGCAAAAAGCCGCTACGCGAAGGCGTGATCACCGACTAGAGCTTTTTCGGTTCTGATAGAATCAGAACCGAAGCTCTAACTTTATGTTTTGACGCGTTTTCTTGACGCGAACCGGAATCCACTTCGCTGGAAAACGCTATCAGCGTGCCGCCAGACGACGCTATCGGCGCCGAAGAACAGCGCAACGCGCTCATCCCTCCCCCCCTGTGGGGAGGGTGGCCGGCCCGATCCCCTCGGGCCGGACGGGTGGGGGTAGCAACCGGCGAGTCACTTGAAGGAACAGTTCGAACCTTCATTTGAGCGATGAGCGTAGAGCCCCCCACCCCGGCCTCCGCTTCGCTCGGCCGACCCTCCCCACCGCTGCGCGGGGGGAGGGAAAAACTGCGCCACTGCCGATCGCGTGTGCTTTTGTTTCAGTAAGCCCGGGCAAAACAAAAAGGGCGAGACTGGCCGCTGCCGGTCTCGCCCTTTTGCTGTTTGCGTGACGAGGCGCGCTGCGCCTCGCCCGTATTCGTAAGCTCAGCCGGCGATCGCCGCGGCGATCGCTTCCAGCGCGGCACCGGCCTTGGCGCCATCCGGGCCACCGGCCTGGGCCATGTCCGGCTTGCCGCCGCCGCCCTTGCCACCCAGCACTTCCGATGCCTTGCGCACCAGATCGACCGCCGAGAACCGCGACACCAGATCGGGGGTGACGCCGACCACGATCGAGCCCTTGCCGTCCTCGCTGGTGGCGACCAGCGCGATCACGCCCGAGCCGATCTGCTTCTTGCCCTGATCGACCAGGCTCTTGAGATCCTTGATCTCGACGCCTTCGACCGCGCGCGCCATCAGCTTGACGCCGCCGACCTCGCGCACATCAGAGGCGCCATTGGCCGCGGCACCGCCGCCGCCCATCGCCAGCTTCTTGCGGGCGTCGGCGAGGTCGCGCTCCAGCTTCTTGCGCTCGTCGAGCAGCGCGGTGATGCGCGCCGGCATGTCCTCGACCGAGGTGCGCAGTTCAGCCGCGGCAACGCGCGCGGTTTCGATCATGGTATTGGCGTTCTGGCGGGCCTGATGGCCGGTCAGCGCCTCGATGCGGCGCACGCCCGAAGCGACCGCGCTTTCGCTGGTCACCGAGATCAGACCGATGTCGCCGGTGCGCTTGACGTGAGTGCCGCCGCACAGCTCGACCGACCAGCCGAGCGAATTGCCGCCGCGCTCCCGCGCCCCACTGCCCATCACCACGACGCGCACTTCGTCGCCGTATTTTTCGCCGAACAGCGCACGCGCGCCGGCGTTGCGGGCGTCATCGACCGCCATCAGCCGGGTGGTGACTTCGTTGTTCTCCAGCACCACCTCGTTGGCGATGTCCTCGACGCGGCGCACTTCTTCCGGCGTCATCGGCTTGGGATGCATGAAGTCGAAGCGCAGCCGGTCGGGCGCCACCAGCGAGCCCTTTTGCGCGATGTGATCGCCGAGCACCTGGCGCAGCGCCTCGTGCAGCAGATGGGTCGCCGAGTGGTTGGCGCGGATCGCGCTGCGCCGGCCGTGATCGACCTCGAGCGCCAGCGCGTCGTTCAGCTTGATCGCGCCCTGCTCCACCGTGCCGAAATGCACGAACAGATCGCCAGCCTTCTTATGGGTCTCGGTGACGCGGAACCGGATGCCATCGGCGAAGATCACGCCGGTGTCGCCGACCTGACCGCCGGATTCGGCATAAAACGGCGTCTGGTTCATCACGATCGCGCCGGTGTCGCCGGCCTTGAGCTGATCGACCTCGGCGCCGTCCTTGACCAGCGCCGCGACCACGCCCTCGGCGCTCTCGGTCTCGTAGCCGAGGAATTCGGTGGCGCCGAGCTTTTCACGCAGCCCGAACCACACGGTTTCGGTCGCCGCTTCGCCCGAGCCGGCCCAGGAGGCGCGCGCCTTGGCCCGCTGCCGGTCCATCGCGTCGGTGAACGAGGAGATATCGACGCCGATGCCGCGGTTGCGCAGCGCGTCCTGCGTCAGATCGAGCGGGAAGCCATAAGTGTCGTACAGCGTGAACGCGGTCTCGCCGTCGAACATGTCGCCCTTCTTCAGGCTGCTGCTCTTTTCGTCGAGAATCGCCAGGCCGCGCTCCAGCGTCTTGCGGAACCGGGTCTCTTCCAGCCGCAAGGTTTCTTCGATCAGGTTTTCGGCGCGCACCAGCTCCGGATAGGCCTGGCCCATCTCGCGCACCAGCGCCCACACCAGACGCCACATCAACGGCTCACGGGCGCCGAGCAACTGCGCATGGCGCATGGCGCGGCGCATGATCCGGCGCAGCACATAGCCGCGGCCTTCATTGGAGGGCAGCACGCCGTCGGCGATCAGGAACGACGAGGCGCGCAGGTGGTCGGCGATCACCCGCAGCGACGCCTTCTGCTCACCGAGCGGATCGGCGCCGGTGAGATCGGCAATGGCGCGGATCAGCGCCTGGAACAGGTCGATGTCGTAATTGTCGTGCTTGCCCTGCAGCACCGCGGCGATGCGCTCGAGGCCCATGCCGGTGTCGATCGACGGCTTCGGCAGCGGGTTGCGGGTGCCCGGCGCGACCTGGTCGAACTGCATGAACACCAGATTCCAGATCTCGATGAAGCGGTCGCCATCTTCTTCCAGCGAGCCGGGCGGGCCGCCGAAAATGTGGTCGCCATGGTCGAAGAAGATTTCCGAGCACGGGCCGCACGGGCCGGTGTCGCCCATCTGCCAGAAATTGTCGGAGGTCGGAATCCGGATGATCTTCGATTCCGGCAGCCCGGCGATCTTCTTCCAGAGGCCGAATGCTTCATCGTCCTCGGAGAACACCGTGACCAGCAGCCGCTCTTTCGGCAGCCCGTATTCCTTGGTGATCAGATTCCAAGCGAGCTCGATCGCCAGTTCCTTGAAGTAATCACCAAACGAGAAGTTGCCGAGCATCTCGAAGAAGGTGTGATGGCGCGCGGTATAGCCGACATTGTCGAGGTCGTTGTGCTTGCCGCCGGCGCGCACGCATTTCTGCGAGGTCACCGCGCGCGGCTCGGCGCGCTTCTCGACGCCGGTGAACACGTTCTTGAACTGCACCATGCCGGCATTGGTGAACATCAAGGTGGGGTCGTTGCGCGGCACCAGCGGCGATGATGGCACGACCTCGTGGCCGTGCTTGGCGAAATAATTCAAAAACGCCGACCTGATCTCGTTAACGCCGCTCATGTCCATCCAATCGCATCATCATGAATCGTCTGCCGCATTCGGCAGCGCCGATCTTCCCTGGGCCACGCTTGTAGCGGCGAGGTGTGCCGCTGTCCAGAAAGTGGACAGGGATCAGAGGGTTGCTTCCGCTTCAAGAAGACCCGTTGATAGCGTTCCTCGGTGCGTTGACAGGCTTGCGCTGGCCGTGTTTCCCTCCTACTTCTTAAGACTAAGTCGCGTCGGGAGAGATCGGCCGCAAGGCCGGCGCCGAAGGAGCAACCGCCCCGGAAACTCTCAGGCAAACGGACCGCGCGATGCAATGCATCTGGAAAGAGCCCTGCCCGGCGGTTGCAACCGCCAGCAGGTCCGCCGACGGGATAATACTCTCAGGCACAGCGACAGATGGGGCTCTATGGGCGACGAGAAATCGTTCTCGCCACCCCCAGAGGGCCAAAAATGCTTGCGCGTGACGACCAACCGACCCCTCCCTTGAAACGCACCCCTCTGCATGCGCTGCATGTGGCGCGTGGCGGCAAAATGGTACCATTTGCCGGCTATGATATGCCAGTGCAATTCGCGACCGGCGTGCTCAAAGAGCATCTGCATACCCGCGCCGCCGCCGGGCTGTTCGACGTCTCCCATATGGGCCAGATCGTGCTGCGCCCGAAATCCGGCACGCTCGCCGACGCCGCCGGCGCGCTCGAGCGGCTGGTGCCGCAGGACATTTTGGCGCTGGCGCCGCACCGGCAGCGCTACGCCCAGTTCACCAATGACCAGGGCGGCATTTTGGACGACCTGATGGTCAGCAATTTTGCAGACCATCTGTTCCTGGTGGTCAACGCTGCCTGCAAGGCCGAGGACGAGGCCCATCTGCGCGCCGCGCTCAGCGACACCTGCGAGATCGAGGTGCTGGCCGACCGTGCGCTGCTGGCGCTGCAGGGCCCGCAGGCCGAAGCGGTGCTGAGCCGGTTCTGCGCCGAGGCCGCGTCGTTGCGCTTTATGGATTCCAAGCCGCTGCCGGTGATGGGGCTGGACTGCTTTGTGTCGCGCTCCGGCTATACCGGCGAGGACGGCTTTGAAATCTCGGTGCCGGCCAGCGCCGCCGAGCAACTGGCGACCGCGCTGCTCGATCAGGCCGAGGTGCTGCCGATCGGGCTCGGCGCCCGCGACAGCCTGCGGCTGGAAGCCGGTCTGTGCCTCTATGGCCACGACATCGATACCAGCACCACGCCGGTGGAAGCGTCGTTGGCCTGGTCGATCCAGAAAAGCCGGCGTCATGGCGGCGCGCGGCCCGGCGGCTTTGCCGGCGCTGAGGTGATTCTCGATCAGCTCGACCATGGCGCGCCGCGCAGCCGGGTCGGCCTGAAACCAGAAGGCCGCGCCCCGGTGCGCGAAGGCGCGCAGCTCTATGCCGAGGCCGACGCCGCCGATCCGATCGGCCAGGTGTCGTCCGGCGGTTTTGGACCCAGCGTCGGCGGCCCGGTGGCGATGGGCTATTTGCCCGCCGCGATCGCGGCGCGCGGCGGTGTGGTGTTCGCAGAAGTTCGCGGCCAGCGACTGCCGATGAAGATCGGCTCACCGACTTTCGTTTCTCCCAGCTACCAGCGTTGAGGCTTTGACATGACGACCCTGTTTACCCCCGACCACGAATGGATCCGCGTCGAGGGCGACATCGCCACCATTGGCGTCACCGACTACGCCCAATCGCAGCTCGGCGATGTGGTGTTCGTCGAACTGCCGAAGATCGGCCGGCAATTGAAGAAGGCGGAAGCCGCCGCAGTCGTGGAATCGGTCAAGGCCGCCTCCGACGTCTATGCGCCAATCACCGGCGAGGTGCTGGAGGTCAATGAGACGCTGCAGACCGACCCGGCGCAGGTCAACACCGATGCCGGCGGCGCGGCCTGGTTCTTCAAGCTGAAGATCGCCGACAAAGCTGAATTGGAGGGGTTGATGGACGAAGCGGCCTATGCGGCGCACACCGCCTGATAGGTCGCCCGACTAACCATTGAGTTCGTCACTGCGAGGCAAGCGAAGCCATCCGGCGTCCGGCGCACTTATGCTGGATTGCTTCTTCCTGGATTGCTTCGTCGGCTTCGCCGCCTCGCAATGACGGAGAGACGATTGGTGTTGTGACCTTTGATCCTGTGACCAGTGATCTTGCGGCCACAGATATCGCGACCACCTGAGCAGCGATCGCCAATGGGCGACCACTGATCAGCGACCACTGATCTCGCAACTACCTTTCAGCGGGCTTTGAGCCCACCACCGACGACCAGGAGACCGTGATGCATCCGCCCCGCCGCCCGATCGATGACCTCGCGAACGGCTTCGTTCGCCGCCATATCGGGCCGTCGCCGCAAGACATCCGCGCCATACTGCGTACGGTGGGAGCGGACAGTCTGGAAGCGCTGATGGACGATACGCTGCCGGCCGCAATCCGGCAGCGCGCCCCGCTCGATGTAGGAGCGCCGCTCTCCGAAACCGAAGCGCTCGAACACATGAGCGAACTTGCGTCGCGCAACCAAGTGTTCACCTCGCTGATTGGTCAAGGCTACTACGGCACGATCATGCCGACCGTGATCCAGCGCAATATTTTGGAAAATCCCGCCTGGTACACGGCCTATACGCCCTATCAGCCCGAAATCAGCCAGGGCCGGCTGGAAGCGCTGTTCAACTTCCAGACCATGATCTGCGATCTGACCGGGCTCGACATCGCCAACGCCTCGTTGCTCGATGAAGCAACCGCCGCCGCCGAAGCGATGGCGCTGGCGGAACGCTCGGTGCAGAAAAAGACCAAAGCGTTCTTTGTCGATCACGACGTTCATCCGCAGACGCTGGCGGTGCTGCGCACCCGCGCCGAGCCGCTCGGCTGGCAGATCATTGTCGGCGATCCGGTCACCGATTTGCCGCAGGCCGATGTGTTCGGCGCGCTGCTGCAATATCCCGGCTCCTCCGGCGCCTTGCGCGATCCGCGCCCGACCATCGCCGCGCTACACGCCAAGGGCGGGCTGGCGGTGGTCGCCGCCGATCTGCTGGCGCTGACGCTGATCGCCTCGCCCGGCGATCTTGGCGCTGATATCGCGATCGGCTCGGCGCAGCGTTTTGGCGTGCCGATGGGCTATGGCGGCCCGCATGCCGGCTATATGGCGGTGCGCGACAGTTTGAAGCGCGCGCTGCCCGGCCGCATTGTTGGCCAGTCGATCGATTGCCATGGCCAGCCCGCTTATCGGCTGGCGCTGCAGACTCGCGAACAGCATATCCGCCGCGAAAAGGCCACCTCCAACATCTGCACCGCGCAGGTGCTGCTGGCGGTGCTGGCCTCGATGTATGCGGTCTATCACGGCCCCGAGGGCTTGGCAGCGATCGCGCGCGCCATTCACCGCCGCACAGCCGTTTTGGCGGCCGGGCTGCGCAAGCTCGGCTTTGCGCCGCGCAACGAAGCATTCTTTGACACGCTGACCATCGAGGTCGGCGATCAGCAGGACGCGATCGTGGCGCGCGCGCGCGACGCCAAGATCAATTTCCGGATCGGCGATGGCACGCTCGGCATTTCGCTCGACGAGACCACTACGCCAAAAATCATTGAAGCGGTGTGGCGCGCGTTCGGCGGCACGCTCAGCTATGCCGAGATCGAGCCGGCGCTGCGCGACACCGTGCATCCGACGCTGAAGCGCACCTCGAGCTACCTCACTCAGGAGGTGTTCCACCTCTATCGTTCCGAGACCGAGCTGCTGCGCTACATGCGCAAGCTGTCGGACCGCGATCTCGCGCTCGACCGCGCCATGATCCCGCTCGGCTCCTGCACCATGAAGCTGAACGGCACCACGGAAATGATGCCGCTGACCTGGGCCGGCTTTGCGCAGTTGCATCCGTTTGCGCCGCCCGAGCAGGCCGAGGGCTATCACGCGCTGTTCGACCGGCTGGAGACTTGGCTGACGCAGATCACCGGCTATGACGCGATCTCGCTGCAGCCGAATTCCGGCGCGCAGGGCGAATATGCCGGGCTGCTGACGATCCGCGGTTATCACCGCGCGCGCGGCGAACCGCATCGCAAGATCTGCCTGATCCCCTCTTCCGCGCACGGCACCAATCCGGCCTCGGCCGCGATGGCCGGCATGGATGTGGTGGTGGTGGCCTGCGATGAGCGCGGCGACGTCGATGTCGAAGATCTGCGCGCCAAGGCCGAGCTGCACTCGGCCAATCTCGCCGCGGTGATGATCACCTATCCCTCGACCCATGGCGTGTTCGAGGAGCACATCCGCGAGATTTGCGAGATCGTGCACGCCCATGGCGGTCAGGTGTATCTCGACGGCGCCAATCTCAACGCTCAGGTCGGGCTGGCGCGGCCCGGCGAATATGGCGCCGATGTCAGCCATCTCAATCTGCACAAAACCTTCGCGATCCCGCATGGCGGCGGCGGCCCCGGCATGGGCCCGATCGGCGTCAAGGCGCATCTGGCGCCGTTCCTGCCTGGCCATCCTTGCTGCGACGACACCGGGCCGGACGGTTTCACCCATGGCGGCGGCACGGTGGCCGCTGCGCCCTATGGCTCAGCGTCGATCCTGACCATCTCCTACATCTACATTCTGCTGATGGGTGGCGACGGGCTGCGCCGCGCGACCGAAGTGGCGATCCTCAATGCCAATTACGTGGCGCAGCGGCTCGATCCGCATTTCCCAGTGCTGTATCGCAGCGAACGCGGCCGGGTGGCGCATGAATGCATCATCGATCCGCGCGCGCTGAAAAACAGCACCGGCATCACCGTCGATGACATCGCCAAGCGGCTGATCGATTATGGCTTCCACGCCCCGACCATGAGTTTCCCGGTGGCGGGCACGCTGATGATCGAGCCGACCGAGTCGGAATCCAAGGCCGAGCTTGATCGGTTCTGCGACGCCATGATCGCGATCCGGCGCGAAATCGCCGAGATCGAGAATGGCCGCTGGAAGGCCGAGGAATCACCGCTGCGCTTTGCGCCGCATACCGTGCACGATCTGGTCGAAGAACAATGGCGCCGGCCCTATAGCCGCGCTGTCGGCTGTTTCCCGGCCGGCACCGCGCGCCACGACAAATATTGGTGCCCGGTCGGCCGGATCGACAATGTCTATGGCGACCGCAATCTGGTCTGTTCGTGCCCGCCGATCGAGGACTACGCGCTGGCGGCGGAGTGACACGCGCCGCTGGCGTTATGGAGCCGTGATGCCAGCGCTCGCCGCTGGCGTCGCGGCGGATCGCGCGCGAAGAGGCGTGTGCGGCCGCTGATCTGCGCCGCCGCTCGAGGCCAACATGCCCGCGGCGGCAGCGCTATCACACTGCGGAGGCTGCGACCGTCTTATACCAACGGAAATTGATACCAACCCATCCGCATGTCATGGCCGGGCGCCGGCCCGGCCATCCACGTCTTTGATCTTGCAGCGCTTTCAAGACGTGGATGCCCGCGACAAGCGCGGGCATGACGAGTCAATGGCAGGAGCCGTTGGTATTATTCGTCGACCGGCTCTTCGCCTTCGGCGTCGCGCTCCGGCGAGCCGGCCAGAATCTGTTCGGCGATCAGCCCGGAATTTTGCCGGATCGCCGCTTCGATCTTGGTGGTGACATCCGGATTGCCGCGCAAAAACGCCTTGGCGTTCTCGCGGCCCTGGCCGAGCCGCTGGCTGTCATAAGAGAACCAGGCGCCGGACTTGTCGACAATGCCGGCCTTGACGCCGAGATCGAGGATCTCGCCCATCTTGGAGACGCCTTCGCCATACATGATGTCGAACTCGACCTGCTTGAACGGCGGCGCCAGCTTGTTCTTCACCACCTTGACGCGGGTCTGGTTGCCGACCACCTCGTCGCGTTCCTTGATCTGGCCGATGCGGCGGATATCGAGCCGCACCGAGGCGTAGAATTTTAGCGCGTTGCCGCCAGTGGTGGTTTCCGGCGAACCATACATCACACCGATCTTCATCCGGATCTGGTTGATGAAGATCACCATGGTGTTCGACTTGTTGATCGAGGCGGTCAGCTTGCGCAGCGCCTGGCTCATCAGCCGCGCCTGCAGGCCGGGCAGCGCGTCGCCCATCTCGCCTTCGAGTTCTGCGCGCGGCACCAGAGCGGCAACCGAGTCGACGATCAGCACATCGACCGCGCCGGAGCGTACCAGCGTATCGGCGATTTCCAGCGCCTGCTCGCCGTGATCGGGCTGCGAGATCAAAAGCTCATCGACATTGACGCCGAGCTTGCGGGCATAGATCGGATCAAGCGCGTGCTCGGCGTCGATGAAGGCGCAAATGCCGCCCTTCTTCTGCGCCTCGGCGACGCAATGCAGCGCCAGCGTAGTCTTGCCAGAGGATTCCGGGCCGTAAATCTCGATGATCCGGCCCTTGGGCAAACCGCCGACGCCGAGCGCAATGTCGAGCCCGAGCGAGCCGGACGACACTGTCTCGATCTCCAGCGCCCGATCGTTCTTGCCAAGCTTCATGACCGAGCCCTTGCCGAACTGACGTTCGATCTGGGAGAGCGCGGCGGCCAATGCCTTGGACTTATCCATAGAAGATCCTTCAACGATACGCAGGGCGGATGCGGACATTGGTCGTGCTCCTTTTGAACGGGATTCGCAACGGCCACGGCGGTGGCGCACAGATCTTTGGCTCGGGAGCAACGTACTCTATTTGTTCCTTGTTCGCAATATGTTCCTCCAGCAGAACGGGTACTTTTTACGTCTGGTGGAGGCGTTTTTGCTTTTTGTCGGTGGCTGTCAGAATTATTTGTCGTTTTAGAGCGCGAAATCAGCCCTAAGATATTGAAAATGCTAGGCTGACAAGTTCCCCAAGGTGCGCAACCGAATTGTGGCACGATTGCGACCGACACAGAATGTTTGCAGATAGCGTAAGTGTCTGAACGGTTTAGACTTTACGTCACCGTATTGACGAACCTTTCGGCGGACTTGGTTCGCCCGATCTGGGATTGGCGAACCCATTGGCGAACCCCGCCGGAATCGGCAATACTTCAACCCTCGTCGCCGGTAAGTGGGCCGATGCACCGCGCTTGTCAGCGGGCCGATGCTCCACCTTCTTGGTGGACCGATGCACCGCGAAGGTGAGCGGGCCGATGCACCACGCGATGTCAGACGAGATAGCCCCGCTTCGGCGGGGCTATTCTTTTGATGATGCCCCGGCTTGCCTTTCGGCGTTCGCTTGTCTCGATCGTTTTCTCACTTCGGACGAGCTTTGAGGCTTATTGACGCCACCTTTAAACGAGGCCTCGCGGAAGTGCGCATAGGCTTCATTCAATCTGACCGCGAGAATATGGGCAACCGTGAGAGCTTCGGAGTGATCCTTAGAAGGCTCTTCCCTCAGCCGGAGCCGATTTCCCGCCCCAATCTCAATCGACGGGAGAACGTCCTTAAAGACTCTCAGAACAGCGTCGTAAAGGTCTCCGTGGGCGACCTCAAAACTGCCTTTCAGCAGGTGGTCGGCTTCCAACCCGATCTCGGCACATACACGCAACAGAACGTCGGCGGGAATACGGCTCTCACCTGAGAGGTAGTTTTGAAGCGACCTGTACGGGATCGAAAGCCTGTCGCTCAGGTCGCGCATCGACACTCCGCGCGCCTTGATCGCGCTCTTCAATGCGACCACGAGCCAATCATCGGGCGCCTTGCATGACACCTGATTTGGTGTATTGTTGACCTTATGATGCACCGAATCAGGCATAGTCTTCCTGTCGTCATTGCCGGCGGGGACGATCTCTATAACGCCGTCCGAGCGGCGCTTATCGCCCGCGGCACCAATCTAAACCGATGGTGCAAGGCAAATTCTATCAACCGTCAGACCGTTGATAAAGCCTTGAAGGGGCACCGCACAGGGCCAAGAGCGCAAGCCATTCGTGATCGGCTCGTGTCTGAGCTCTTCTCCGAGTCAGAGCGAGCGGCATGACCTACGTCGCCATCCACCTCGTGGCAGGCGTGGCAGGCATCTCCGTTAGGGCGATGCAGAAAGTCTGCGCCGGTATAGTTCGAGACACTCTGCAGACATGGCGCGGTTCACGCCTCATCGTTCGACAAGTTCATGGCCGTGGAGGGCGGTCCGGCAAGCTCTACGAAGTGCGTGCGGACTCTCTGCCGTTTGAACTGCACGAGCGTTTGAAGTCACTTCAAAGCCCCGTTGAAACCGCCCCTAGCCCTCGCGACGATCGCAACAACGTCGGGCATTGGCGGCATCACATCATTGCACCGGCCCTGCGGCACGAGAAATGGTCCGCCGCACGCGGCGAAGCGGTTCGGAAGATCGTTGCCGAGCGCCACACCGGCCCGGACGGCAAGCCGATCACCATCACCGAGCGCACCATTCAACGCTGGCTTGATGCCTACGAAGCGAAGGGCATCGCCGGCCTGATGCTACGCGCTCGGCGCGACAAGGGCGCCCGACGCGTGGTGATCTCCGAACGCTGGGACGGCGCCGTGCCGTTCGATGAGGCGATCAAGGAAACCATCGCCGAATCCCTCAAGACTTACATTCGCGGCCTGCACAAGGAAGGCACTTCGGCTGCGCTGATCGACACGCTTGCGGCCGACAGGCTGCGCCAATTGACCGCCGCGCGCTGCGACTACGCGCCCGCGATGCCCGACCTGACTTTCAAGGTGCCGCGCCCGATGATCGACGCCGAGCGCCAGTTCCGCAACGTCGCTATCTTCAAGAAGGACCGCAAAGCCTACGAGGACAGCCGGCCGCGCATCTTCCGCACCCGCGACGGGCTGGCGCCGATGCACGTCATCGTCGGCGACGTTCATCACATCGATATCTGTATCCGTCGCCCGGACGGCACCGTGACGTGGGGCAAAGCGATCGCTTGGCTCGATCTTGCCACCAACCGGATTTGGCTGGACGTGGTGTTGCTCGAAAAGGGCGAAGGCATCCGCAACGCCCATGTGATCGCCAGCTTCGTGCACATGGTCCAGAGCTGGGGCATGCCGAGCGTACTATATCTCGACAACGGCTCGGAATACAATTGGGCGGACTTCATGGGCGACGCGCTCAAGCTGACCCGTGAAGTCTATCTCACCGAAGATCGCGACTCGCAGATCGTACGCGCCAAGCCCTACAACGCGCCAGCAAAGGCGATTGAAGGCATCTTCCGCGTTCTCGAATATACGTACTTTCGTAGCCTTCCCGGCTGGGCCGGTGGCGACCGGACGAACAAGAAAACCGCCAAGGTCGGCCGGCCGACCGAACCCTTTGAAGGAAGCCTCGACGATCTACGAGCGCAGATCGGTGCTTGCCTCACCCTGTATCACGACAAGCCCCAAGGCGGCGCCAGCGGCCTCGGCGGGCGGTCGCCGCGCCAGGTGTACGACGCTGCGGTAGCGGCGGGTTGGCAGAAGGTGACGATCGATCCGCGCGAACTGCGCACCGTGTTTGCCAGCTCCGAAGTTCGGCAGGTGCGGCAGGGCGCAATCCAGTTCGGCGGGCAGCATTGGACTTGCCCGGAATTGGCAAGCTTCCTGGGCAGCAAGATCGTCGTCCGCGTTCCGAAGTTCGAGGACCCTGCCATCCTTCCCTTGCTGGACGATGCCGGCAAGCTGGTTGGCTTCGCCGCGCCCGTGACACGGTACGGCATCCTCGACAAAGCCGGCGCCGCCGAAGCCGATCGCATTGCCTCAGAGCATCGCCGTGCGGTTCGCGACCTCGACAAGTCCGTGCCCGATATCGATGTGGCGGCAGAGATCATGCGCATTGCGGCAACTCTTCCCGCTCCTACCGAGGCGGCCATTCTCGGAACGATCAGCATCTCTGATCAAGCGCGCGAGATCGCAGTGGGGCTTGCCGAGCCTATCGATGATCGTGCGGCTCGGCGGCGTGCCAAGGAAGAAGCCGCGCAGATCAAGCAGGCCGCTTCGTCACGCGCTCTGCTCGACATGATCACGAAGAACGAGAGATCAGCATCATGACCGAATTCTGCCAAACCACCGTGGCCGAGACGATCTACAACACCTTGGACGCGATCCGGGAACTCGGTCAGAACGCCACGTTCCTGGGCAAAGCCGGCGTCGGAAAGTCCTTCGCCATCTCTCACTATGTCGCGGACAATCCGGGTCAAGCGTGGATGTTGACGGCGACGGATGCGAGCGGAGGATCAGCACGGCACCTGTTCCGGACGTTCTGCAAGTTTCTCGACATCAGCGCCAGCGGCAGCATCGCCGAGATTCAAGACCGGATATTCGCCTACGAACTTCGCGGGTCGGTCCTGATCATTGACGAGGCACAGAACCTCAATGCGCAAGGCATCCGGGAACTGCTTTACCTGAACTCTGGCAGCAATCTGGCGATTGCCTTTTGTGGCAACTATCAGGTCATCAAGAACGCCCATGTGGACGAAGGCCCCCTGGACGTTATCGGTTCACGAATTCATTTCCGCGAGAAGTTTACACAGATCACGGCCAACGACGCCGAAACGATCGCTGGAACGTTCGGCGTCACCGACCCGGATTCCGTCACCCTTCTTCGAGGCGTCGGCGCAAAGTCACAGGCTCGCGGCTTGAACTTCGTGCTCACGATCGCGCGCAGGATCGCCGGGATCGGCGAGCCGATCACCTTGGCTCACCTGAAAACGGTTCTCGACAAATTCCCGCAACACAAACCCGCTCTCCCGGACCGTTGAGCGGCCGGCTGTTTAGTGCCTCACCGCGTATCCATCACCACCTGCAATGGACTGCTGAAATGACTATCAAACCGACCGCCTTTGATGCCCTTAACCCCGCCACCATGAGCCGCGATCAGCTTGGCGAGCTGGCCGGCGTGCTTGCCCGCGTCACCACTTTGCGAACAGTGCTCGACAATGCCTTTGCTGAGAACCTCAAGGAACTCGCAATCCTGATGCATCCGGAGCCGCAGGACGCCCTGCTGACGCAAGTGAATGCGTGGGTGGCCAATATCGGCGCGTTGCTCGACGGGCAATCCGCGGAAATCAACCGCATCCTCGGCGTGCAGGATCAGGGCGACGAACCGACGGAGACGTTGCAATGAGCGCTCCCCGCCAAGTGCATCCGGCAGAGACTGAAGAGACCCACGACGATCTCTTGTTCAAGGACTCGTATGCTCACCAGGACATCGAGCTCTATGGCAACAGGCTGCGCACCTTGTCGTGGATGATGCGGTGCGTCGCCCAAGACCCTACGTTCCCGCCACCGGAGGGGATCGACGTGCACGACGCAATCGACGTGACCATGGAAGTCTTGGACAAGCGCGCCGCCGAACTGGACGAGCTGGCAGAGCGCGTGCGGCGGCATGTGAACCGGGTATCCCCCAAAACGCCGCTTCCGGCAGGGGCGTTCGCACCGTCTAGGCAATAGGACGACTGACCATGACCCCGGCCCAGATCGCCCTGGTTCACCTCGCCAAAAAGCGGCTGGGCTGGGACGACGACATGTACCGCGCCGTCCTGTTCAAGCTGGGCGGCGTGTTGAGTGCGAAGGAGCTGGACCAGGACGGCTTCGCCCTGGTCATGGAATACGCCAACTCCTGGGGTTTCCGTTCCGATTGGCGGGAACGGACCTATGGCAAGCGGCGGGGTATGGCGTCGCCGAAACAGGTCGATCTCATCCGAGACCTGTGGCGGAAATGGTCAGGGGCCGACGATGACGCCGGCCTCAACAGATGGCTTGAACGATCATTTGGGGTGGCGGCGCTGCGCTTCGCCACGCCGGACGTGGCGTCAAAGGCGATCACCGCCCTTCGCAGCATGATCCAGCGCAAGAAGAAGGAAAAGGCGGCAACCGGGGGGCCGTGACCTCCCCGCGTCCACCTGGAACGGATACACGTGTCTCGGCTGCCGACCCCACCATAGCGGCAGCCGAGGAAAAACGCCAGCGGAGCCCGCTGGCGCGTTTTGGCCCCGATCCGCGGCCCGACATCATTCGGCCGGAAATAGCGCGCCAGAACGTTAAAGAGCTGCTTTTACTCCGCTGTTATCGAACGGACGTCCCCGCCCCGCCGACAGGACGCTTCCCCACCCCGAAAACCCGCTGCTGACACCTGTCAGCGGCCTGTCGATCATCAGCCTTGCATAGCGTGGGATTTGTGAGCGCCGGTTCAGAGCGCCGGTCGGTCGCACCATCACGGGCGATGGACGGAGGCGGGGTCGCGGACGAACCGACCCCGCCTCTAGCCCGCCCCTCACGACAGCAAGAGAGTACCCGGCATGGCCTATAATCGCCCGTTCACCGTCAATCCCGTGATGACGGCCATTGCGGTCGGCTATCGCAATCCCGACTACACGCTGATCGCCGACAAGGTACTGCCTTATGCGAAGGTCGGTGAGGAGAAGTTCACCTACACCGAATATCCGCTCGCCGAGAGCTTCAACGTGCCAACCGATTTGCAGGTGGGCCGGATGAGCCAGCCGACCCGCGTCGAATTTTCCGGCGTGCAGAAGACCGGCGAGGTCAATGATTGGGGCGTCGACTCGGTCATTCCGCAGACCGATATCGACACGGCGGAGCGGCAACGCAAAGCCAATGGCGACCTCTACGATCCCCGGCTTCGGGCTATCGAAGGCCTGACCGACATCATCGATCTTGGGCACGAAGTCCGCACCGCGCGACTCGTGTTCAACGCCAACACCTACAGTCCGCAACGCAAGATCATGCTGTCCGGAACTTCGCAGCTCTCCGACCACGAGAACTCCGATCCGCTTGCAGTGTTCGACGCGGCGATGGGCGGAACGTTGGTGTTCAAGCCCAACACCGCTGTGTTCGGTGATGCCGCTTGGCGCAAGGTTCGCGCACACCCGCAGTTGGTCAAGGCTGTGCGGGGCGGGCTGTCCGGCGAAGGGCGCATCACGCGGGAAGAATTCGCGAAGCTCTTTGAGCTGCGGAATGTGTTGGTCGGCGAAGGCTGGCTGAACACTGCCCGCAAGGGGAAGGAGCCGGTTTTGGAACGGGTGTGGGGGCCGCACTGCGCCTTTCTGCACATCGCCACCAGCCCGGCCACCGACAAGACGGTGACGTTCGGCTACACCGCCCGGCTTGGCACCCGGCGGTCCGGGAGCTATCAAGACCCGAGCATCGGCATCGACGGCGCCGAAATCGTCCGGGTCGCCGAGCAGGCGAAGGAGCTGATCATCGCTCCGGATGTCGGTTACTTCATCGAAAACATCGTTGCCGAGAGCTGACGACCGATGCAGCGGGAACGCTTCCCCGGTGTCCTCGGCGAGATCGCCGAGGTTGCCGGCGAAGAGGCGGCGGCGAAGATCGGCGCCGCCTACGGCGGCACGCGCAAGCGTATCCCCGCCGAGCTTCCCCTTGGTGTCCATTGGCTAGCTGATTGCGTAGGGCGGAAAGCCGGAAGTGTCATCTGTCGATATTTCCGGCAGATGAGCCCGGCGGGGCGCTATCGTGGCATCTACCTGCTCATTCCTCGCGGCGGCGACAAGCAGGCGAGACTTCATAATCGGATCATCCAACTCTCGGCCAAAGGATGGTCGGCCGCGCGGATCGCGTGTGCGTTGAAGCTGACTGAAAGATGCATCTACCGCCATCGGGCTGAGGAACGGAAAAAAATGAAATCGAGCACGCGGCAGCTGTGGCTGCCGCCGCGCGACAAGCGTTAGAGGCAAGAATGAACGTTGTCATGCTGGACGCGCTCGCCGTCGATGGCGCCCCCAACCTTGTCAAGGTCGCGCCGCGCGGCCCCGTGCAGACCCGCGACGGACGATCCTACACATTCGTTCCGGAGGTGCTGGTTGCGCGCTTCGCCTCCGACGGCATCGATCTTCCGGTGGACATCGATCACAGCATTGCGCGCAACTCGCAGTCGGGCGACCGCGCCGATGCGGTCGGTTGGGTGAAGAAATTGCAGGCCCGTGCCGATGGTCTTTACGCGCATGTCGAATGGCTACAGAGCGGCCTTTCCGTGCTGGCGTCGCGGACGCATCGCTTCATCAGCCCGACCTTTCACCACGACGCGAGCGGCAACGCGACATGGTTGCATTCGATCGCGCTCGTTGCCGCACCGGCTCTTTCCATGCCGGCGATCGCGTCCGCGAGCGTTTCGGCCGCTATGACCTCCGCCCCTGATCCGGTGGAGCTGGCCGCCGCCGCGCGCAATTACTTGGAAGCGCGCGCGTCACTCGGAATCAAGATGTCGTTCGCCGACGCCGTGATGGCGGTCTCAGGTGGCTTGGCTCATTAGCAGCGGAGGGCTGTCCCATGTCCAATCTCGACGTTGCGCTTCGCCTTCGGATGATCAACCAAATTGGCGGACCTGCGAAGGACGCTAAGCGCGAGCTGGAAGGCATCGGCACCGCGGCGAAGAAGCTCGACGGCGCTAAAGCCGAGCGGTTGGCGCGCGATCTGGGCAAGACACGGATCGAGGCGAAGGGCGCCGGAAGCGCACTGCAAAACGTCAGCTTGGGAGCCAAGAAGCTCGACAGCACACAGGCCGACCGTCTTGCGGCGCGACTGCGCACGGCAACGGCCCAATCTGACCGCCTTGCGCAAAGCATGCGCCGCGTGCGGGCCGAAGCGCATGCCGTCGAGGGCGGGCACGCGGGGGCAGGTGCGGCGTCGTTCCTCGCGGCCGGTGGCAAGATGCTGGGCGCTATCGGTGGCACATATGCGGCCTATCAAGGTGCAGCCGCAGTGAAGCGTAGCTTTCAAGACTTCGCCGAACTCGACCGGCGCATGACGCGGCTCGGCATCACGGCTGAAGCGACATCAGCGCAGGTCAAGGGCGCGACAGCCAACGTGCGAGCCTGGGCACAGAAATACGCTATGCCCGTCGAAGAAGTTTTTCTCGGCTTGGAAGACTTGGTGACGCAGGGCAAGGAGTTGCCGGTTGCGGAAGCGATGCTGGATCCGATCGTGCAAGCGGCACAGGCCTCTGGCGCCGCCGTCAAGGACATGTCGGGCACCGCTGGCGCGATGCTGAACAACCTTAAGATCAAGGCCGAGCAGTTGCCCGAGGCATTCGACAAGCTCGCTTATGCCGGCAAAAAGGGACAGTTCGAGCTCAAGGGCATGGCTCAATATTTCCCGGAGCTGGGAGCGAACTGGGCGCGTGCCGGGCAGGAGGGAATCGGTCGCCTCGCCGATCTCGCGGCCGCGTTGCAGACCGTGAGAAAACAGACCGGCTCCGATGAGAAGACCTTCAATGGCATTCGCGATCTGTTGACAAAGATCGATTCGACCGACGTCCAGAACAATTTCAAAAAGATGGGCGTCGACCTTGAAAAGGAGCTGCGGCGGGCGAAGAAGGAGGGCAAGCCGCTCTTCGACACGATCATTGAACTGACGGAGCGGGCGACCAAGAATGACATGTCGTTGCTTCCAAAGCTGTTCACCGAGAACGAGTCTCGGACGGCGATCAACGCACTTATTGCCTTGAAGCACGAATTCCGTTCGCTTCGCTCGGAGATCAATACCAAGTCCGCAGGCACCATCATTAACGACATCGTTCCAGTGACGAACGACGCCCAGGCGTCAATTCAACGACTGGCTAATGCTTGGTCTGCTGCGGGCACTGCGGTCGGGAAATTCGTCGCCGAGGCTACGCCAGCGGTGCCTCTCTTGGAGCGGATTTCGCGCGGCATTGATAGCGCGCGCGAATATATGTCCGGCGAAGGCGACAAGAAGGACGCAAAGAAGGATGAGCCGCGGGTCGATCAGCCGGCGGGGCCGAAATCATCCTATCCCGGTCGCTTTCAGGGCGCGGCGCATGCCAAAGCAACGCGCGAAGCCCTGATTGGTCCGATCGCTCCGAAATCATCGTTTCCGGGCCGTTTTCAGGGTGCCGCACATGCTGCGGCCAAGGCGCAACACGAGCGCGAAGTTCGGGCGGCGACTGTGGCCCGCGGTCCGATGACGCCGCGCCCCATTGAGCGCAACTTCACGCCCTTGCCGCACGTGCGCAACTATTCTCCCCGCCCGAAGGAGGTCGCCTCCGAAGCCGAGGAAGCGATGCGGCGCATCAACCGTGTGATCTCCAGCGAGGGGGCGAAGGCGATCGCCGAGACCAAATCGATCACCGATCAAATCAAGGCCATCTTTAACTTCACGGTCTCGCCGACGATCTCTCCGCGGTTGGGCGGAACGCACAAACCGTCCACCGCGCCGGCTGCATCCGGCAAGCAAGCAGCGGCTGGCGGTCGGGTGCACATCGTCAACCACATCACCGTGAACGGCGCCGGCAAGGATGGCCGGCAGATCGCTGCGGCAATTGGCCGGCAGTTCGCCCAGCTCGGCAACGCCAATTCGGCGCTGTTCGACATCGGATGAGCCCATGGAACAACCGATCTATGCAACGCTGGCGGGGGTCGAACTGGTCACTATCCCGGTAACGGAATACGCCGATTTGCTGGACTGCCGCCGCCGGTTGGCGGAATTGACGCTCGTTCAAGAGGGCTTAAAAGGCCGTTCCCGGTCTCCGATTGAGGATGATCCGGAGGTGGCGGTCTTCCTCGCCGAGCGGATTGGACGGATCGGCATTCCTGCCATCCGAGCCGAGTGCATTGCAGCCTTCGGAGCGGAGCGAACCCCCAGCCGATCGGCCATCTATCGGTATCAAGGTCGCGCTCGAATTCGCTGGAAGGTGGCCAAGCCCATCCCACAACGTCCGGGATGATCCCGCGGAATCCCGCCTAAAACGACACGGAAACCTTGAAAACGACAAGGATCAGAAACGGTTCCAATGGCGATTGATCTGAAAGACCTCGAGCAGCGGCTGAGCAAGCTCGAAAAGCAGTTTCATCAGTTCAAGGATGATGTCGAAACGGCGCTCGACAAGATCAATGATCGGCTGAGAAAGCTCGAACGGGACTAAGCGCCGCAGCGCGGCGGCGCTCAAAGGATCGCAGCGGCAAGATCACAGTTGCGGGATCTCAGTAGCAAGATCTCAGTTGCGGATTCTCAGTGGCGAGACGCAGCGGCGGGATTGCTTACGCCCGGCTTCAATGCCCCGCGGCATTGGAGAACAGGTTGATGACGATCACCCCGCCGATGATCATCGCGATGCCGCACAGCGCGGCAATGTCGAGCTTCTGCCCCATAAACGCCCAGGCCGCCGCGGCGATCAGCACCACGCCGACCCCGGACCAGATGGCATAGGCGATCCCGGTCGGCAGCGTGCGCAGCGTCAGCGACAGGAAATAGAACGACACGCCATAGCCGACCACGGTCAGCAGCGTCGGCCCGAGCTTGGTAAAACCATCCGACAATTTTAGGAAGGTGGTGCCGATTACTTCGGCGATAATCGCGATCAGCAGAAAAACATAGGTCATCGGCGTTCGCTCACAGGGTCTGCCGCAGGGCTGGTTCCAGAATCAGAACCGCGCGGTTCGTTTCAGGCCTAACGCTTTTTCATGACGCGAACAGGAAATGACGCAGCGCGAGCGCAACGCACATCCGTGATCAGCGCCCGCCCGGTTCCTTTAGAAAGCGCTGGCTTTCGCGCGCCACAGGTCCATACTCGCCGCCTTACGGGACAGCCGCCGCCGGCATTGACCGGCCATTGCGACCACAACGCGCGCTCCCGACACCCTGCAAGGGAGGACGTAGCGCATGACCCAACAGCGGGTGATCGATCTGTTATCATTGAGCGCCGCCGAGCTTGAAGCGGAAGCAACCCGGCTGCGTCACGAAGCGCAAACGCTGCCAGGCGGCGCTGAGCGCAACGATCTGCTGATCGAAGCACGGCATCTCGAAGCCGCCGCGCACCTTGACGGCTGGCTGAACTCGCCAGGATTGCAGCCGCCACGCTGAGCGGCAGCTTGCCGCCGCAGCGATCCGATCGCCTGGTCAGGACCGCGGCGGCGCGCTTGATCATTTCGGCTGCGGCAGGCTCCAGATGATCGCCAGCATCACCGGCACGGTGATGGCAGAGAACATCAGCCATTTCAGGATGCCGGCGCCGACGCTGCGGCGGAATGCGCGCAAGATCGGATAGGTGGTGATGATCCACGGCAGCACCAGACCGATCACGACGGCATAGAGATAAAGATTCATCAGGCAGCCTCTCCGGCGTACGGTTCACATGGACGTACGGTTCATATGGCGCCAGCTTGCTACAATGCGCAGCCGCAGCGTCAATTGATCTTTCGCAGGCGGCGACCGAACGCCGCTCGCGGCCGGTTCAGTGCCCGTGCTCCAGCTCCAGCTGGTGCAGCGCCGAGCACGGATAGCTGCGGCCATCCGGCGCGATGATCTCGACATTCCAGCAGCCGTCGGCCAGCAGCTCGTTGGCCTTTTTGATCGCCGCGGCGACCGTTTCACGATGCAGCGACAGCGCCCCAGAGGTGTCGACGGCGTTGATATGGAAAGTCATGGCGGCACTCCTCGTTGTTCGCTGGAGATCGGCGCTGTTGCCGGCGCCGACCCTCGGTCGATCGCCGACCGCAGGCTGCGGCGCCGGGCTGCCCCGCGCCGCGACGCCGATTTGACCACTAAGCGCGTTCGCAATCCCCATAGACTTTCTGGTTGCTTGCCCAAGGCGGCGCTGGCTGCAAGGCGCCGCGGCTCACGCCTCGTGATGGCCACAGGCCTGCTAGTGCTTGCATTTTGGACCGAACACGATTCTGCTGAGGCTTCGCTTGCTTTGCGAGGAACGGCGATGGCCCAGCCCAACCCACAGCCTGCAGCTCATACTCCTGCAGCTCACCCCCCTGCGTCTCACGCGCCAACGTCTCATACGACGACGCGTCACACCCTGTTTCGCCTCAAGGCAATAGCCAGCGAGCTGCGGGCCCAGCAGGCCACCGACCCGATGCAGCGCCAGGAATGGGAAGAACTCGCGCACGAATGGCATCTGCTTGCCAATCGCGCCGAGCCGAACCAGCCGCCGGCAACGACGCGCGAGCCGCAGGGTCTCGGCTATCACATCGACAACCTGTCCCGGGCGATGCACCAGATCCAGCAGCGCCGCTAACCGAGCGCGTTGCCGAGCGCGGCCGCCCCGGCTCGCGCACGACAACGCGTCACCACATCAGCTTGAAGCTGTGGCTGTGCCTTGAAGCTGCTGCTGTGATGTCATCAAAACCGCCGCCGCTTTGAGCGCGTCACCCCGGCCCTGCCCTCCCAGATGACCAATTGCCGCGTTAGCTGGCGGTCGCCGGCCAATAATGCGGCACCGTGATTTGAGCGAAATCAACGGTATTCCGAGCAATGTCAGATTAGCTGACACACCGGCGCATCCGTCGCTGGTGATTGGGTGGACGCTACAAAGAAGTGGAGGGGTCGAGAGGATGCGCGTTCCGACATTGATCGCAATACTTGCCGCTACGGTTGCGCTGGCTGGCTGCAATCAGAAATCCGGCGAGGTTGGCCCCAAGGGCGAGCCCGGCATCGCGGGTCCTCCGGGACCGCCCGGCCCTGCCGGCATCTCCGGTAGCAGCATCCGTACCGTGACCTCGGAAAGCTGCGCCGCCAATGGCTGCCCGACCAAATGCGCCGAGGATGAGACGCTGATCTCTGCCATCTGTGTCGGCCCGACCAGCGCGAAATTCAGCGACAATCTGCAGATCGAAAACGGCACCCTCACCGCGCGTTGCGGCCCCAGCGCCGCCCGCACGATCGCAACCTGCGCACGAAAATAATCGCCGGACTGACATCAATGGAGATCGCACTGCGCGGTCTTCATTGATCGAGGCCTGCATTTTTCAAAGGATAACACTGTCCGGTTCTTGACGCCCCGTCACTACCCATGCACCAGTAATTGCAGCGAACGTCTGGAAAACCGGCCAATATTGCGGAGAATCGCGCACCATTTGATCTAGATCAAACGATCAGGCTTCTGTCGGCGCCCTGTTCGCCGTCATGGTTCATTTCATCTACCGATGTCCGCGTACCCGCATGAATGTTCAGGCCTGGCGGCAGGATGACTGCCCCCCAGAGTCGAATGGCGAGTATGAGGCCGTCGAATGTCCGGCTTGCACCCGACTGCACTTTATCGATCGGGCGACCGGCAAGCTGCTTGGCGATCGCGGCGATGAAAGCGTGCGCATCGACCGCCAGATCGAGGCAAGATGGAAAGGATGACAACGTCGCAGCGGCACGCCGCTGGGATCGGGAGCAGACGCCACGGGAGCTTGTCGGGCGATCATCCACGGATGACCTAGATCAATTTTTGCGTGATCGCTGCAGCCTAGATAGAAGCAATGTGGCAATCAATCGAAAGCGCTCCTTACGATCAGGACCTTGAGCTGGCTGTCATCGACGATGATGGCCCTCACGCTTTGGTCTTCCCGTGCCGGCGGACCAAGGAAGGTTGGGCCGATTCGAAGAGCGGCAAGCCCGTGGAAGTTCGCCCCACCCATTGGCGGGAATGGCGTCACCTGACTTACGGCTGATGAAGGTGGCTGATTGAGGCGGCTGCGGAGGCATTCGGGGACAGTGGTGGCACTGCTCCCGGGGTACGACGGCAATCCCCGTTCACATCAAGACCTCGCGGCGGGATTTTGCTTCAGGGCGCAAAAGCCCATTTTCCGAAAAGCTTCAGGCTTTCCGACAAGGCTTTGTGACAGCGGTCGCGACAGGGGTTTGCGATAGGGCCTCGCGGCACCACCGAGCACCGCACCCTCAAGTCGCAGTTTCGGCTTTCAGTCCGCGCCGGTGAACGGCGTTATAGCGTTTTCGAGCGAAGCGGATCCCGGTTCGCGTCAAGAAAACGCATCAGACCACAAAGTCAGCGCTTCGGTTCTGATTTCGTCAGACCCGAAAAAGCTCTAGGTGCGACTCTTTTCGGCCTTCTCGATCTTGATCAGACTCGCCAGAGTGGCTTCTTCCTGCGCCAGTAATTTCAGAATCGTCTGCCGCTTGCCGTCATCGATGTCGGTGGCGAGCAGCCTGCGATAGTGTTCGATATTCAGCCTAGCCACGCTCTTGTCCATTGCGAACAACCTCGTCGCTGCACTCGGCCTCCGGCTCCGCGCAAAGTGGGTGATGGCGGCGACATGATCGCGCACCAACCGCTGTCAATTCGCAGCGTTGCCGGTCTTGTTTTTTGGTTTGGCAGAGGCCCGCGCGGGCTCCGCACCACGAACGTCGCCCCACGGATCGGACGATGCCTTGCTATCGGGGATCTTTCTCAGCGAGTCCCGATAGGCCTTCTCAGCAATTCGCTCCTGCTCGATTTCCTCGGCGGACTTGCTCTTCAGCTCAGGAATGAGATTGACGTTCGGCATCTGCGCCGCGGCAGAGCTCGCCAGCATCAAGCTGCCAACAAAACACCCGACCAATGATCCAAGCGCCGGCCGCAGAAGCACAGATCGCAGCCGCCGCTTGGGCACCGAGGGATCATGGGTTGACTGAGCCATTGCCGTTCTCCTCACGCCTCGCATCTGCAGACCGCCTTGCTTGGCTGCAGATCAGCTCGACCGTGGCACGATCTTCGCAACTACAGATCGGATTGACTGCTGTTGCAGACGGTCACGGCAAGCCCCCGGACCATAGATCACTGTTGCTGCGGTTTTCAAGCTACGGAGAGTTGATGCAGTTGGTCACGGCGTTACGCCGCAGGCATGGCTCAACTGATGGCCGGCCGGTCGCAGCTCAGCTTCCACCCCGCGGCAAAAGCTATGCGCATGGTTGACGGCCATGAAACAACGCCGCGGCAACTGCAAAGCCGGGCCTTGCGGCTCACCCTCCGCCGCGCTCGTGCCGAGTGTCGCCGGTTCCGCGGGCGCGGATCGCGAGGCAAGTGATCCGACTGAAAGCGCGCCCAGTGCAGCAACGCCCCCGCCCTCGCTTGTTCCAAGCTACATGACTTGCGAGCCAAGGACCGCGGCCGCGTGATCAGCAGAGAAGGAGAGCCGCGTTCCCGCTGCATCGCAATCAGATGATGCTTGTCATCGTATTGATGAAGCGCTGGCGTGCAGCAAGGCGGCCCGCGGCGCAGGAACATAGCCGCGGCGTCAAACTCCCCAGGCAAGATCGTCCTCGGCGTTCTGTTCCGCCGCGACATGGCGAATGGCGCGCAGCAGTTGTTCCGGTGGCTGCGCGCCGGTCAAGGCGTAACGACGACCGAACACGAAGGTCGGCACGCCGGAAATGCCGCGCTCGGCGGCGTCCTTGGCCTGCGCGCTGACCAGCGCCACGTCGCGATCGCTGTCGAGCCACGCGCCGATCTGTTCCGCATCGAGCCCACAATCGGTCACGGCCTGTAGCAACACCTGGCGGTCGGTCAGATCGCCGCCATCGCGGAAATACAATTCCATCAGCCGTTGTTTCATGGCGGCTGCCGTGCCGGTGCCGCCGAGTTCTTCGGCCCAATGGATCAGCCGATGGCAATCAAGCGTGTTCGGTTGGCGCCGCACCAGTTCCGGCCGATAGCTCAGCCCTTCTGCCGCGGCTTCCTCGGCGATCCGGCCGGCGATCCGTTGATAGTCTTCGACCGAGCCGAATTTCGCGGTGAGATAGGCGTCGCGGTCCATGCCCGCAGCCGGCACCCAGGGATTGAGAAAGTACGGCCGCCAATGCACCGTGACCGGCACATCGCCGAGCTGCTGTAGCGCGCGGTCGAGCCGCCTTTTGCCGATATAGCACCACGGGCACACCACGTCGGACACGACGTCGATACGGAGTGGTTTGACGATCATCGCCTGTCCTCCCCTCAGCCAACGCTATCTTCGTCGCATTGCCGGGCGCTGCGCAAGAGTTGCGCGGCCTGGATCGAGATCATTTGTGGGAAGCGATGATGAGCGCGCCCAAGCCGCGCCGCGCGCCGCGCCGCCATCCAGCTGGGGCCAGGACGGAGCACGCCAGCATGGCACGCGCGGGAGCAACGATGCCGCTGTGCAGCAACGGCGCAGCGCGGCGGCCGTTACGCTTTGCGCGTGCGCTTGCTGGCGGGGCGTTTGGCCTGCTTCGCCTTGGTGGCGGCTTTGGTGGCCGACTTAGCCTTCGCCTTGCTGGCGGTGGCGCGGGCCGTGACTTTGGACGCAGACTTGCTGACCGTCTTGGCCTTTGACTTGGCCTTGCTGACAGCCTTGGTCTTGGTCGCCGCCTTGCTCTTGCCAGCAGCGTTGGTCTTGCCGGCCTTGCTGTTGGCAGCTTTGGTCTTGGCCTTGTCGGCAGCGACCTTCGTCTTGGCGTTGGTCTTGGTCTTGGTCTTGGTCTTGGTTTTGGTCTTGGTTTTGACCTTGTCGGCGACCGCGCCCTTGGCCTTCTTGGTCTTGGCGCTGCTGGCCTTGCCGGTCTTCGATTTGGCCTTGTCAGCGGCGCGCTCGGCCTTGGCCTCGGCGGCCTTCTTGGCGCGCTTCTTTTCGCAGGCGTCGCATTTGCAGCCGATCGGCTTCAAGAACGCCTTAAAATACTCAGTGCCGTAGTCGTAATTGATCTCGTCGCCGGGCTCGATCTTCTTGATCGCGCGGATCGTGACCTTGCGCTTGCGGACATTGACGTCCGACTCCGCGTTCGGCTTGCAGGAATGGTTGATGTAGCGCGCGATGTTCTTGCGGATCGAGCCGTCGATGGTCCAGCGCTTGTTGATCTGGAACAGGTACTTGTTCTCGATCGCGTCGTGCTTCTCGTTATGCGCGTCCAGCAGCGGCCCAAAATAGCGGATGATCTTGGTGCCTTTTTTGATCGGCTTGGTGGCAAACAGGCCGAGCCCGGTACGGGAGCGACCGATGCGATACGGCTTGGACTCTGGAATCGGGGGCATGTGCGGGACAAAGGCTTGGTGAGCAGAAAAGGCGGCGCGCGAACGCGCTCTTCTAGTGCGATTCCGCGCAAATGTCAGCGCATTCGCACGGGCACGCAGCGGCGAGCTGCCGCCACGCTCAGGCCGGGGGCCGCAATGGCGCGGTCAGCACCGCGCCAAACAGCGTTTCGGCATCAACGCCAGGCGGCAGCCGCTGCAGGATTTCCGCGAGCCGGCCATCGAGCAGCAGCGTGGTATAGCCATGCACCAGCGACCAGGCGCGCACGATGCCGGCCGCCTGATCGAGCGACAGCGACTGGCTGTCGACCGCCTCGCGGCGCAGATCGCCGATGGTGCCGGTCAGCCCGGCAAAGGCGGCGTTGGTGGCATCGCGCAGCGCCGGCCGTTCCAGATCGAGCCGCTCGGTGCGAAACATCAACAGATACATCGCCGGATGAGCGCGCGCATAAGCAAGATAGGCGCACGCCCGCGCCGCCGCTTGTTCGAGCGGCGTGGCTGCGCCCGCCGCGGCCGCCGCCATCGCCGCGTTGAACCGCGCAAAGCCGATCGCCGCCAGATCGCTGACCAGCCCGGTGAGATCGCCGAAATGATGGGTCGGCGCCGCGTGCGACACGCCGGCTTCCCGCGCGGTGGCGCGCAGCGTCAGCCCAGCAAGACCGTCGCGCTCCAAAATCCGTTCGGCCGCCACCAGCAAGGTCTCGCGCAGCGCGTGGTGATGATAACGCGCCTCGGCGCGCCGCGCGCTGCTGCGCGCGCCCCGCAGCGACGTTTTCGGTGCCGCCGCCTTCTGCACAGCTTTGGATGCGGGGGCGGCTTTGGGCGCGGCTTTACGCGGCGCCTTCGTGGACGCCTTCTTGGACGCCTTCTTGGGAGCCTTTGCAGCTTTCTTGACCTTGGCCCGCGCCGCGGTTGCGTTGTCCCGTGCGGATGAACGTAGCTTGGCCATTTCAGTTCCGGTTCACGATCATGACACTGTCAAGTTATTACCTTGACGGTGCGGAGGTCCATTCCTAGCCTCACTAGACAGCGTCAAGATGGCGAGGCCGCGCGATGTCGCAACGTCACAATCTGTCGTCGATCGACCGCAGCAATCTGGCACCCATTCCGATGGAATGCGACGCAGATTTTTTGCGCGTGTTCGGGGAACTGCCGCGCGAGCTGAACGGCACGCTGTATCGCAACGGCGCCAATCCGCAATTTGAAGCGCCGGGTGCGCATTGGTTCTTCGGCGACGGCATGCTGCATGCGTTCCGGATCGACAACGGCCGGGTCTCCTATCGCAACCGTTGGGTGCGCACGCCGAAATGGCTGGCAGAACACGACGCCGGCCGGCCGCTGTTCGGCGCTTTCAACCGCAAACTGCCGGACGCGCCGTCCTCGGTCACCGATGATGGCGGCGTCGCCAATACCAACGTGCTGTTTCACGCCGGCCGGCTATTGGCGCTGGAGGAAGGCCATCCACCAACCGAGATCGATCCCGATACGCTGGCAACGCGCGGTTATCACGATTATGGCGGCGCCATCGCCGGGCCGTTCACGGCGCATCCCAAGATCGATCCGGTGAGCGGCGAGATGCTGTTCTTCGGCTACAATGCCGGCGGCCCGCTGACCGCGCGCATGAGTTTTGGCGTGATCGACCGCGACGGCAAGGTCGCGCGCTTCGAGCATTTCAAGGCGCCGTTCGCGGCGATGGTGCACGATTTCATCGTCACCGCGCGCTATGTGCTGTTTCCGATCCTGCCGCTCACCGGCAGCCTGTGGCGCGCCTTTCTCGGCAAGCCGCCTTATGCCTGGGAACCCGGCAAAGGCGCTTATGTCGGCGTGATGCCGCGGACCGGCTCGCCCAAAGACATTCGCTGGTTCCGCAGCGAAGCCTGCTTTGTGTTCCATGTGATGAATGCCTGGGACGATGGCGAGCGCATCATCGCCGACGTCATGCAATCCGAGCAGGCGCCGCTGTTTCCCGACGTCAACGGCCACCCGACCGATCCGGAGCGATCGCGCGCACGGCTGTGCCGCTGGACCTTCGACCTCGCCGCCAATAGCGATCGGTTCCACCGCGCCTATCTCGACGACACCACCGGCGAATTCCCGCGGATCGATGACCGCTTCACCGGGCTGCCGACCCGGCACGGCTGGTACGCCAGCGCCAACCCCACTTCGCAATTGCTCGGTGGTATGAACGGCCTGGTGCATGTCGATCATCACACCTCGAAACGCGCGCATTACCGCCTGCCCCCTGGCGATACCACGTCCGAGCCGGTGTTCGTGCCGCGCTCTGCCAATGCTGACGAAGGCGATGGCTGGTTGCTGGCGGTGCTATGGCGCGCGCGTGACAAGCGCAGCGATCTGGCGGTGTTCAATGCCACCGATCTCGCCAGCGGGCCGATCGCGCTGGTGCAGCTCGGCCACCGCATTCCCGATGGCTTCCATGGCAATTGGGTGGCCGCGCGCTAATCGCCGCGCGTGTCAGATGTTAGAGACAGCGCGGCTTCACATCAGCGGTCGGTTGTCATGCGCTGTTAACAATCGCGTAGCAACGGCGCGCCGCGGTCGGAACAAGCACGGTCCTGCACTAGCTCATGGTTAGTCGTGGACTGATCGTCGCACACTCTTGACGTTTGCCATTTCCATCGCGCGATACCGTTTTAGCTACGGCTTTCGCTGCGACCGCTAAATTTTCTTGTTGCCGAACCCTGCGATGTATTATGAGGGACGCCGATCCCGTGCCGGTCGCGCATGGGGCAATAGGGAGAGAGCAATGTCCGTGGATGGCAACTGGAATATCACGATGAGCACGCCGATGGGCGATCGGCAGGCGACGCTGTCGCTGCAGAGCTCGGGCGGCACCTTGACCGGCACGCAGGCCGCTGATGGCGATTCCGGCGAGATCTTCGACGGCACCGTGAATGGCAACGACGTGGCCTGGAAGCTGTCGATCACCAACCCGATGCCGCTGACGCTGGCCTTCAGTGGCAAGGTGGACGGCGACAACATGTCGGGCGAAATGGGCATCGGCCCGATGGGCTCGTTCCCGTTCAAGGGCAGCCGCGCCTAAGCTGACCGGCGCGCGCTTTGAGCAGCGCGCCGCTTCAGTACCAGATCTGCATTGGCAGACCATGATCGTCCCGAGGCGGCTCGCCTCGGGGCACACACCGCTCCGAACGATCGCCGCGCCGCTCTGTTCGATCAAACGCAGCAAGATCACGCGCCGCCAGCGCACAGGCGCAGGCATCGAGCACATCATCGGCCTTGGCGCCGCTGCCAAGCCGAGCGTTTGCTAACCAATCATCGATTTGCACAACACCTGCGCCCATCAACAGATCGCGGCGCAGCTTGAGGCCGTCGGCCGAGTGCTTAGACGGCAATGGCCGCGCGCCATTGAGGCGTCGGAACACCAGCTCCGGGTGGCTCTCGCGCAGATCGAGATCGCGGTGGCTGCGCACGAACTGATCGACCTCGATGATTTTGGGGCCGAGATGCCAGAGCTGTAGCGACACCCGCGTCTGGCCGCGCAGCGCTGCGGCTTGGTTGGCTTTGGCAAAATCCTGCGGATAGGCGAAGTCGCGCCACAGCCAGCGCCGCGCGCCGGAAAATACCCGGCTGCCATGGGGCCGCAGCAGCGCCCGCGCCTCACGATCGCAGGCGCGCTCGCCATCGTCACTGAGGCCGATCGGGATGTCGATCGCCGCGATGGTGAAGCGCTGCGATCGCAGCCAGCAAATGTCGGGAACAAAATCGATCGCGGCGCGGTCGCCATGAAGCGTGACGGCGACCCAGCCCTTGCGAAAACCATCAAGACCGATGGCGATCATCGCGCCGCCCTCGCACTCAAGAGGCGCGCCGTCTCATACCAGCGACCTCCATTGTGACCCGTCATGCCCGCGCTTGGCGCGGGTATCCACGTTTTCAAATCGCCGCAGGATCAAAGGCGAGGTGGCCGGGACGAGCCCGGCCATGACGTGCGCAGTGGTTGCTATCATCCATCATTCCGGGGCGCTCACGAAGTGAGCGAACCCGGAATCTGATCGCATCGATCTCAATAATTGAGATCGCGCATTACCCCAGATTGAGTTCCTGGAAAAAATCGTTGCCCTTGTCATCGACGATGATGAAGGCCGGGAAATCGACGACGTCGATCTTCCAGATCGCTTCCATGCCGAGCTCCGGATATTCCACCACCTCGACCTTCTTGATGCAGTGCTCGGCGAGATTGGCCGCGGCGCCGCCGATCGAGCCGAGATAGAAGCCGCCATACTTCTTGCAGGCCTCGCGCACCGCGGGCGCGCGGTTGCCCTTGGCGACCATCACCATTGAGCCGCCAGCGGCCTGGAACTGATCGACAAAGCTGTCCATGCGCCCTGCGGTGGTCGGGCCGAACGCACCGGAGGCATAGCCTTCCGGGGTCTTGGCCGGGCCGGCGTAGTACACCGGATGGTTCTTAAAGTAGTCCGGCAGCGGCTCGCCCTTTTCCAGCCGCGCGCGCAGCTTGGCGTGGGCAGCGTCGCGCGCCACGATCATGGTGCCAGTCAACGACAGCCGGGTCTTGATCGGGTGCTTGGCCAGCGTCGCCAAAATGTCCTTCATCGGCTGGTTCAGGTCGATCTTCACCACCTCGCCGCCGAGCGCCTGCTCGACCTCCGGCAGATATTGCGCCGGGTTATGCTCGAGCTGTTCGAGATAGACGCCGTCCTTGGTGATCTTGCCGACCATCTGCCGGTCGGCCGAGCACGACACGCCGATGCCGATCGGCAGGCTGGCGCCATGGCGCGGCAGCCGGATCACGCGCACGTCGTGGCAGAAATATTTGCCGCCGAACTGCGCGCCGACACCGAGGCTTTGCGTGATCTTGTGGATTTCACGCTCCATTTCGAGGTCGCGGAACGCATTGCCGAACTCCGAGCCTTGCGTCGGCAGCGCGTCGAGATATTTGGCCGACGCCAGTTTGACGGTCTTCATGGTGCTTTCGACCGAGGTGCCGCCGATCACGATCGCGAGGTGATAGGGCGGGCACGCCGCCGTGCCGAGCGTCAGCACCTTCTCCTTCAGGAACGCCACCAGCCGGTCCTTGGTGAGCAGCGATGGCGTCGCCTGGAACAGAAAGCTCTTATTGGCCGAGCCACCACCCTTGGCCATGAACATGAACTTATAGGCGTCTTCGCCCTCGGCGTAGATCTCGCACTGCGCCGGCATGTTGTTGGCGGTGTTCTTCTCCTCGAACATCGACAGCGGCGCGACCTGCGAATAACGCAGATTGCGGCGCAGATAGGCGTCGCGCGCGCCTTCCGACAGCGCCGCCTCGTCGTCGCCATCGGTGATGACGTTGGCGCCCTTCTTGCCCATGATGATCGCGGTGCCGGTGTCCTGGCACATCGGCAGCACGCCGCCGGCCGAGATGTTGGCGTTCTTCAGGAAATCGAGCGCCACGAACTTGTCGTTGGCGCTGGCCTCCGGATCATCGAGGATGGCGCGAAGCTGCTTGAGATGGCCCGGGCGCAGATAATGGTTGATCTCGCCGAACGCGGCCTCGGCCAGCGCGCGCAGCGCCTCGCGCTCCACCACCAGCATGTCGCGGCCGAGCACCTTCTCCACCCGCACCCCGGCGCTCGAAATCTTGCGATAGGGCGTCTCGTCCTTGCCGAGCGGAAACAGCGGGGTGTGCTTATAGGGCGGAACCGGCTTTTCGGACGGAATGGCGGTAGGAGCGTTCATCGGCGAGCCTCGGCGGTGGGGAAAATGCGCGCCCTCTCTAGGCCTTTTCGTCAGGATTTTGAAGGGTTCGAAACGGGAGCGGCGGGGCTAGCCGTAGCCCGGATGGAGCGCAGCGCAATCCGGGACGGCAAGGGACAGCGGCCCGCCACCTCGTTCGGGCACGTAGCCCGGATGGAGCGCAGCCCGTAGCCCGGATGAAGCGCAGCGCAATCCGGGACAACCAAGGGCGACTGGAGGCCCCGGATTTCGCTACGCTTCATCCGGGCTACAGATAGCTCTGAGCACCCCTACCGCGCCCCCGCCCCGCTTGCATTCCGCAAGGCCCCGGCTCAGTCTGCGGGAACCTTGAGGAGACAGCCCGATGCCGATCTGTGTGCCCCGCCTCAGCGCGGCGGCTTTGTTGCTCGCTGCCATGCTGGCCGCGCCCGGCAGCGCCCGTGCCGATCGCTGCGACGATACCGCCGCGCAGCTGAAAGCGCAGATCGAAGGGCTTACCATCGGCAAGACGGTCGCCAACACCATCTATCTCGACCATCCGGCCGCCAAGCAGCTGCGGCTCGGCTGCCCGAGCCGCACCATGAGCAACGAGCTGTTTGCCAGCGCCGACAGCCGCAAGCCGCAGCCGGCGTTCTATGAGCTGGTGGCGAGCGCCGCGGCGATCGTATTCACCATCCCGAAACCCGACACGCTGCACGGCGCCAAGCGCTGCATTGGCCGGCTCGGCCTGCTGCGCGGCGATGACGTGAAAACCAGGTTCCGCCGGCTCGACATCCGCTGCAGCCGCACCAAGACCGAGGCGTCGATCTCGATCTCGCGCGGCAAGGACGAGTAAAGCACAGCCCTGGCGGCCGAGCCGCACAAACCTCGTGATGTTCCTAGGACTTACCGGCGATTGCGCGGCTTTTGAGCGAACCGCGCCACGCTTCGTTCAGCATCCAGCGACAATCGCCGCGATCCTTCAATTTGGCCAATCGAGATTCACGACTCGCTAGTCGCGCAGGCGCACGGTCGTTGGGCGAGACCACAGAAGGATGTTCACGATGAGCGTTTCCAGCGTCACGGCGTCACCTCCCCCGCCTCCGCCGCCCCCGGCGCAGAAGCCGGCCGACGCCAAGGTGGACGAAGCGAAGGTGAACCAGGCCCAGGTGAAACCGCAAGCCGAGGCTTCCGATACGCGCGACCAGGCGCCCTCCAAGCCGCCGCTGCCGCCCGGCCAGGGCACCCGCGTCGACATGATCGCCTGAGCGGCGTTCAGGTCGGCACCATCAAAGGTTCGTCATGCCCGCGCTCGTCGCGGGCATTTACGTTTGGACGGCTGCGCTTTGGCTATGACGACCGGATCAGCCCCGCCCAGCGGGGCTTTTGCATTATTGGGGGTCGGTTTGGCGCCCCAACGAAAAAGGCGCCGCTGCCGGGGCAGCGACGCCTGATCTGTTGTGGTGCAGCGGCCTGTTAGACCTGCTGGATCGCCGACAATTCCCAATCCGAACCGCGGCGGCGAGCAAAGGTCCAGACCTCGGTGGCTTCGATCGGCTGATCGCTGCCATCGACGATCTTGCCCGAGGCATCGACGGTCTTGTCGACCAGCGAGAACCGCATCGCCACGGTGGCGTAGTCGGTTTCGCCCTCGCGCCAAGCTTCGGCCAGGTCGCCCTGCAGCAGCTTGACGTCCGACACCTTGTTCTCGACGCCGCGCGACTTGTTGGCCGCGAGGTCATTGCTGAAATACGACACCATTTCCGGGGTCGCCAGCATGTGCAGCCGGCCGATATCGCCGTCCGACCACGCGGTCTGCACGTCGCCGAGCAGCCGCTCGAACGCCTCGTAATCGGCCGGGCCGATTTCCAGCGGCGCGCTCGACGAGCCGAAGCCCGTTGCGGTGCGGTAGTTGGCCTGCGGGCCCGGGCCGATTTCCGGACCGGCATTCGGCCCCGCGCTCGGGCCGGCATAGGCCGCGGCGTTGGCATTGGCGTTGCGGCGCTGCCACCACATCATCGCCAGCCGCACCACCACCACGATCAGCACGACCTGCAGCAACAGGCCGATGATCGAGGACAGGCTGCCGAGGCCGCTGAACAGCCCGCCGCCAAACAGCATGCCGAGCAGGCCGGCGCCGAGGAAACCGGCAGCGAGGCCACCGAGCATGCCCATGCCGGGCCGATTGAAGAACCCGCCCTTATTGGGCTGGGCCGCCGCAGCCGGACCGCTCATGCCCGGGCTACCCGGCTGAGCCATGGAACGGTTGAAGGGCTGCGCCGCGCTCGGCGCAGTATTGGTGCTCGGCGGCGCCGAAAACGTCCGCGAGCCACGAGATCCAGAGCTGGAGCCACCACCAACCCGAGCGTCGGCCGAAGAGGCTGCAATAATCGATGCGGGCAGGGCCAGCGACAATGCAACGGCAATGGCACCGACCAAACCGCGGGTGCGTTGCGTGAACTTCATGGATTCTCCCTCACAATCCCGGTATCGGGAAGTGCCTTTTAGATGGGCGGAAGCCTGCTAAAAGGGAAGCCATCATAATGTCTCAGTGCTGCGGCGCTCGGTCGCGGTACCATCGATACCGGCCAGCCGATCAGGCTTCCGCCATGGTCTCCTTGACCGCCGCCACCAGCTGGCTGAGCGTGAAGGGCTTGGCCAGGAACGCAAATTGCTGGTTTTCCGGCAGGCTCTTTTCAAAAGCGTCCTCGGCATAGCCCGACACGAAGATGATTTTCAGCTTCGGGTTGCGTTCGCGCATGCTCTTGAGCAGCGTCGGGCCGTCCATTTCCGGCATCACCACGTCCGACACCACCAGATCGATCACGCCGTTCTGCTCCTCGAGCGCTTCCAGCGCTTCGACGCCATTGCCGGCCTCGATCACGGTGTAGCCGCGCGAGCGCAGGCCGCGCGCGTTCAGGGAGCGCAGCCCCTCCTCGTCCTCGACCAGCAAAATGGTGCCCTGCCCGGTCAGGTCCGGCGCGCGCGGCTTTTGCTCGGCCTTGGTGTCGGTGCTCGAGGCGGCGGCCGCGGGCTCCGGCAGCGCGGCGGCGTTCTCGGCTTCCTTCTCGACATTGTGGCGCGGCAGGAAGATGCGGAACGTGGTGCCCTTGCCCGGCTCGGAATCGACATAGACGAAACCGCCGGTCTGCTTGACGATGCCATAGACCGTGGACAGCCCAAGGCCGGTGCCCTTGCCGACTTCTTTGGTCGAGAAGAACGGCTCGAAAATCTTGTCCAAAATGTCTGGCGGAATGCCGGTGCCGGTGTCGCTGACGTCGATCCGGACATATTCGGCCGGCGGCATGCCTTTATAAGACAGCCGTTCGGCTTCCTGCGCGGTGACATTGGCGGTGCGCACCGTCAGCCGGCCGCCATCAGGCATGGCGTCGCGGGCGTTGACCGCGAGATTGACGATCACCTGCTCGAATTGCGAGACGTCGACCTTCACCGGCCACAGATCGCGGCCATGCACCAGGTCGAGCTTGACCTTCTCGCCGATCAGCCGGCGCAGCAGCATGGTGAGATCGGACAACGCATCGCCCAGATGCAGCACCTGCGGCCGCAGCGTCTGCCGGCGCGAGAACGCCAACAGCTGGCGCACCAGCGTCGCGGCGCGGGTGGCGTTCTGCTTGATCTGCATGATGTCCTGGAACGACGGATCGGTCGGCTTGTGCGCGTTCAGCAGGAAATCATTGGCCATCATGATGGCCGACAGCACGTTGTTGAAGTCGTGCGCGATGCCGCCGGCGAGCTGGCCGACGGTGTCCATCTTCTGCGCCTGGTTGATCTGGTTTTCCAGCGCGCGCCGCTCGGTGGTCTCGAGCAGATAGACGATCGCCGCTTCGGCGTCGCGCTCGTCTTCTTCAATGGCCGTGACGAAGAATTGGCCCCAGCGTTCGCGCTGGCTATCAAGCAGCGCCTCGACCGGCGCGATATCGCCCTGCCCTTCGGAAGCGAGCTTGATGGCATCGCTGAGCCGGCTGCGTTCGCGCTCATTGACCGCCGCCAGGATCGAGCGCGCCACCGCGCCGCTCGAACTGAGACTCTGCGCCAGCTTGGCAAAGCGGGCATTGCCGCGCACCACCGCGCCGGTCTTGTCGACGGTGGCGATCGCCATCGGCGTATGGTCGAAGAAGCGCATGAAGCGCACTTCGGCGGAGCGCTGCGGATCGGAGCGTTCATCGCGCGCCCGGCTGATCACCAGCGTGCGCGACGGCCCGGCAATGCCGTCGGCGCCGAACGCCAGCTTGTGGAACAGCCGCGCCGGCATGGTCCGGCCATTGCGCATGCGCAGATCGACGTCGAACACCTCGGTCTTGACCTCGCCCGGCGCTGCGATCAGCGAGGTCAGCAGCGCTGCGCCGTCGCCCGACATGATGTCGCCGAGTTTGAGGCCGCCCGAGCCGATCTCGGCAAGGTCATGGCCGAGCCAATCGGCCAGCGTGGCGTTGACATAGACCAGCTCGCCCGCGGCATTGACCGAGAAGAACCCGGCCGGCGCGTGGTCGAGATATTCGATGGCGTGCTGCAGTTCCTGGAACACGTCTTCCTGGCGCTCGCGATCGCGCGTGATGTCGGCGAGCGACCAGACCGTGAATTTCGCATCGTTCTTGGAGGGGCCGAGCGGCCGCACCCGCATCCTCAGCCAGCGCCCGGCGGCGCCTTCGGCACCGGCGACCCGCACTTCCTCGGAATGGCGCTTGGCTTCGCGCGCGGCCTTGAGCAGCCGGAACACCGCTTCCGACACGTCGGGATTGCCGATGAACACCCGCTCAACCGGCCGCACATCCTGCGCGCTGGTGGCGCCGGTCAGGCTCAGATAGGCTTGGTTGGCATAGACGACATGGCCGCGGGCATCGGTGACCGCGAGGCCATCGAAGGCGTGCTCGGCCATCGGCCGCATGATCGGATCATCGGCGACCCGGTCCGCGAAGCGTACGATCCCGGCCGCGAATGCGAACAGCATGAACAGCCCGACCATCGCGAGCAGCGCCAGCGAGCCGACGATATAGGGCTGGGCATGAGCGCGGCCGAGCGTCATGAACGCCAGCGCCGCTGCCACGATCGCGCCGGCGATCAGCAGCACCAAGGCAATGCTGCCGCCGCGCCGCGGCGGCTCCGCAGCGGCCTGCGGCTCGCCGGAACGACCCTGTGATGTCTCGGTGATCATCGGCGTTATCTATCCCGTCGAGCGGTCCTGCAGCACGGCTTGCGATTCGAGTCTGAGTGCCTGAATCGGAGCCTTCCGCGCAAGCTGGTCATAAGCGCTTTACCGTCATTTTGCGGTTCCGGTCAGCCTTTTCATCCGCTCAGCGGCTGAACGGGCTGCGCTTGAGCCGCATCACATAGCCGATCACTTCCGCCACCGCCTGATAGTGCTCGACCGGGATCTCCTCGTCGATCTTGACGGTGGCATAGAGCGCCCGCGCCAGCGGCACGTTTTCCACGATCGGCACGTCATGCTGCTTGGCGACTTCGCGGATCCTGAACGCCACCTCGTCGACGCCCTTGGCGACGCAGACCGGCGCCGGCATGCCGCTCTTATAGGACAGCGCCACCGAATAGTGGGTCGGGTTGGTGATGACCACCGAGGCATCGGGCACCGCCGCCATCATGCGCTGGCGCATGCGCTGCTGGCGCAGCTGCCGCAGCTTGCCCTTGATGTGTGGGTCGCCTTCGGACTGCTTGTGTTCTTCCTTGATCTCCTGCAGCGACATCTTCTGCTTTTCGAACCACTGCCGATACTGGAAGAAGAAGTCGGCGATCGCGACCAAGGCCAGCATCGCCACCACCGCGCCCATCAGCTTCACGGTCAGCGACAGCGTGGTGCTGACCACGCTGTGGATGTCGAAATGGATCATGGCGTCGAGCCGGTCGCGCTCCGGCCACAACACCGCGACCATCACCACGCCGAGTGCGATCACCTTGAACAGGCCCTTGGCAAAATTCGCCCAGGCCTGCTTGCCGAACACGCGCTTGGCGCCTTCCATCGGCGAGATCTTGCTGAATTTCGGCTTGAGCGATTCCGCCGAAAACACCAGCCGATGCTGCAAAATGTTGCCGGCGATCGCCGCGATGGTCAGCATCAGCAGCGGAATGCCGATCGCGCCCATGGTGACGTACAGCAGCGTCTTGGTAAGCGCGAGCAGCCCATGGCCGTCGGTGCTGATCATCCAGGAGTTCTCGATCAGATTGCGCATCGGATTTTCCAATCCGCCGCCGATCGAGCCCGCAAATGTCGACAGCACCAGCGTGGCGCCCGCCATCATGAACCAGGTGTTGACCTCCTGGCTTTTGGCGACATCGCCGCGTTTGTGAGCGTCGTCTAATTTTTTTTGTGTCGGGTCTTCTGTTTTTTCTTCTGATGCGTCATCGGACATGGCGTCAGCACCTCATGTCCGCGGCATCAGCTGATGGAGCACCCCGATAAAGTATTCCATGAAGGTGCCCATCATGGTGGTCAGCACCGCCGCCAGCACCATCAAGCCGGCAACGATCGAAAGCGGCACGCCGATAAAATACACCTGCATCTGCGGCATCAGCCGCGCCAGCACGCCCAGCCCGATATTGAACACCAGGCCGAACACCAGAAACGGCGCCGACAATTGCAGCCCGATCTTGAACGCGCCGGTGAAGGCCCGGGTCGCCAGCGCCGCAACGTCGCCGCTCGGCAGCATCTGCCCCGGCGCAAACACCTTGTAGCTCTCGTTGAGCGCGGCAATCACCAGATGATGGCTGTCGGTGGCGAACAGCAGCGCCAGCCCGAGCAGCGTCAGAAAATTGCCGACCAACAGCCCCTGCTGGCCCTGGGTCGGATCGACCGCCGTCACGAAGCCGAGCCCAAGCTGCTGCGCGATCACGGTGCCCGCGACCTGCAGCGCCGACAGCGTCACCCGCGCGGTCGCGCCGAGCACGATGCCGATCACCACCTCGTGCAGCATCAGCACGATCAGCGGCGCGAGCGACTGCATGTCGATCTGATAGGCCGAGCGGTGCAGCGGCAGGATGATCAGGGTCAGCGCCAGCGCGATCGACAGCTTGATGCGGGTCGGGATGTTGGTTTCGCCGAACCCGGGCATCAGCATCATCATGGAGCCGATCCGCGCGAAGGTCAGCAGGAACGCGGCGGCCAGGGTCGGCAGAAAGGAGATGTCGATGGTCATCGCGGCCCGGCGCGAGGGTGTCGCGTCGCCCTTGGCTGTGCTGGGAGGCCCGGTCCGGCGTGCCGGCGAAGGCCAAGCCGATCATGCGTCAGCCCCCGATGATTCGCGACGAAATCCGCATCATATAACCGTGCATCGCATCCGCGATGAACGGCAATGCCAGCACGAAGGTCACGAAGATCGACAAGATCTTCGGGACGAACACCAGCGATTGTTCCTGGATCTGGGTCAGCGCCTGCACCAGCGAGATCACCACGCCGACCACGAGGCCGACCGCCATCAGCGGCGCCGACACCACCACCATGGTCCACACCGCGTCGCGGGCAATATCGATAACTTCCAAGCCGGTCATTTTCGTATCCTTGTCATTGCAACCGGCGCGTCTTCGACAGCACGCCACATGACCAACACGGTCAGATCGTCATCCGCATGATTTCTTCGTAGGACTGGATCACCCGGTCACGCACCGAGACCAGCGTCGACACCGCCACGTCGGTCTCGGCCACCGCCGTCACCACATCCATCACGTTCGATTTGCCGGACGCCATCGCCATGGTCTGGGCGTCGGACTTGCGGCCGGCGTCGAGCACGTCGCCCGCGGCGTTCTTGAGCAGCTCGCCAAAGGACGGGCCGGTGGCATCGACCGGCTTGACGCCGGCGACGGGACCGCCGCCCCCGCTGCCGGAACCGATGATCCGGGCGAGGCTGGCATAGGCATTGGCGGCGACAGTGGGGCTGGCCATGGGCGGCTCCTAGATCACGCCTTGAGGATGTCGAGCGTGCGTTGAATCATCCGCCGCGTGGCGCTGATGATGTTGAGATTGGCCTCGTAGGACCGCTGCGCTTCGCGCATGTCGGTCATTTCGACCAGCGAGTTCACGTTCGGATATTTGACGTTGCCAGCGGCGTCGGCGGCCGGGTTGTTCGGCTCGTATTTGATGCGGAACGCGGATTGGTCCGGCTTGATCCGGCCGAGCGCGACCACGCGGGCGTCCAGTTCGCGGTCGAGCGTGGTGGTGAAGGTCGGCACCTTGCGGCGATAGGGATCGGCGCCCGGGGTCTGCGCGGTCGACTCGGCGTTGGCGATGTTTTCCGAGATCACCCGCATCCGCCCGGCCTGGGCGCGCAGACCCGAGGTGGCGATCGCCATCGACCGCGAGAAGTCCATTGCGTTGTCGGTCATCGCTACGGCTCCTTAAGTGTTCGGTAACGATCAGCGCTTGCCGATCGCGGTCTTGAGCAGACCGAGGCTACGGCTGTAGAGCGAGGTCGCGGCGGCGTAATCCATCTGGTTCGACGACACTTTCAGCATCTCGTCCTCGAGATTGACGGCATTGCCCGCCGGGCGGGTCTGGAAGCCGCCCTTGCGATCCGCAAAACTCGTGGTGCCGCCGGTGGCGGCCAGATGCTGCGAACTGGTGCGCACCATCGGCAGTGACCCGAGCGGCGAGCCGACCGGCGGCTGGCCATTGCGATCGAATTTCGGCTCGACCAGATCGCTCGGCTTGAAGCTCGGCGTATCCGAATTGGAGATGTTGTTGGCGAGCACACGCTGCCGCTCCTGATGCCACTGCATCTTGGTGCGTAGCGCCGCGAGCGTGGGAAGATCGTTGATCGGCATGGTGTGCTCCATCTGAGTTCCCGAACCGGGCTCAGATGGGCAGAATTTGCCGCCCTCATGGTTAACAGCTGGTTAAGATTTGCCATATCCGCAGCGCTGCATAATAGTGGCGCCGAACCAGCCGGGGCGGGGCGAGGTCCAGCTACGCCGTGGAAAGCGCGTTAACCGCGTCTTAATGATGCGCGTTCGGCGTCAGAAGTCGTTTTGGTTCAACCGATTCCTGGTCTATTAGGAAAAGGGGCGGAGAACGCCGCCAATCGTTGGTGTTGGCAAGAGCCGAGTTGGTCGTCGTCCGAAAGCATCGCTGCATCGACAGATGCCAGCGCGCGCGGGCACGGATCATGTGTGAATTGCCGGGGATGAGGCATGCAGTCGCCAGTTGCTTTCTTTTTTGCATTTGTCGCCGTTTTGGCGCTGATCGGCTTGGCCGCTTGGCTGGTCCGCCGTTTTGGCGGTAGCCGGCTGGGCACAAACGCCAATCGCGGCCGCATGCCGCGGCTGGCGGTGATCGACGCCGCAGCGGTGGACGGACGCCGGCGGCTGGTGCTGGTGCGCCGCGACAATGTCGAACACCTGCTGATGATCGGCGGGCCCTCCGACATCGTGATCGAGCCCAATATCGTGCGCGCCACCCAATCGCGCGATCAGTTGCCGCAGCGCCCGGTCGGCGTCGAGACCGCGCCGCGGGTCGCCCCGCTGGAAGCCAATTGGGAGCCGGAGGCGGCCGAGCCGTTCGAGCCGCAGCTGCCCGAGCCGCCGCAGCCCTTGATGCCGCCCGCGCCGATGCCGTCTGCCCCCGCGCCGATGGCGTCCGCCCCGATGCCGCCCGCGCCGCCGCCGATGCCCCCGGTGCCGCCGCGCATGCAGCGCCCGTCGCGCCCGCCGTTCCCGGAAGAACCGCGCCGGCCGATGCCGCCCGCGCCCGAGCCGCGCGTCAACGACTCGATCGCCGCCATTCATCCGGAGCCGATCACCCGCCCCGAGGAGCCGCGCCGGCCCGAACCGATGCTGCGCCCCGATCCGGCGCTGCGGCCGGAGCCGCCGCTGCGTCCCGAATTGTCGGTGCGCGTTGAGCCGCAGGCCCGCCCCGAGCCGCAAGTCCGCCCTGAGCCGCAAGTCCGGCCCGAGCCGCGCCTCGACAACACGCCCTCGCGCCAGGCCCGTCCTGAGCAGATGATGCCGCGCCCGCCGCGCGAGCCGGGCTTCAAGGGCCTGCGTGCCTCCGAGCGGCAGGCCCCGCCGCCGGTGGCACCAGCCGCCGCGGCTGCGGCCGCTGCTGCTGCGCCCACGCTGTCCTCGGCCGACCAGAACCTCGCCGACATGGCGCAGCGGCTGGAAGCTGCGCTGCGCCGCCCGATGGAAAGCGCACGCCCGGCCGAGACCGCCGCAGAGCCGCGGGTCGGCGCACCCTCAGTCGCCCCTGAGGCCCCGGCCCGCACCCAGCCCGACAATGCGCCGCAGCCGCCGGCAGCAGACCCCTCGATCAAGGCCGGTTTCGAGAGCCTTGAAGACGAGATGGCCTCGCTGCTTGGGCGCACGAAGACCCCTTCGTGAGCCCCGCCAAAACACCGCGTAGAGTTTTTGCAGTCCTAATCACCCTCGCCGCCGCCGGATCGCTGATCGATCCGGCGAGCGCGCAGGATATCAGCATCAATCTCGGCGGGCCGGGCAACGGCAGCGTCACCGAGCGCGCGATCCAATTGATCGCGATGCTGACGGTGCTGTCGATCGCGCCGTCGATCCTGGTGATGATGACCTCGTTCACCCGGATCGTGGTGGTGCTATCGCTGCTGCGCACCGCGCTCGGCACCGCGACCGCGCCGCCCAATGCGGTGATCCTGGCGCTGGCGCTGTTTTTGACCGGCTTTGTGATGGGGCCGGTGCTGCAGAAATCCTACGATGACGGCATCCGGCCGCTGGTCGCCAATCAGATCACCGTCGAGCAGGCCTTTGAGCGTGCGGTCGAACCCTTGCGCGGTTTTATGCAGAAGAACGTGCGCGAGAAGGATCTCAAGCTGTTCATCGACCTGTCGGGCGAACCGCCGCCGCCGACCCCGGACGCAATGTCGCTGCGCATCCTGGTGCCAGCGTTCATGATCTCGGAGCTGAAGCGCGCTTTTGAGATCGGCTTTCTGCTGTTCCTGCCGTTCCTGATCATCGACCTGGTGGTCGCTTCGGTGCTGATGTCGATGGGCATGATGATGCTGCCGCCGGTAGTGGTGTCACTGCCGTTCAAGCTGATCTTCTTCGTGCTGGTCGACGGCTGGTCGCTGGTGGCGGGCAGTCTGGTGCAGAGTTACGGCACGTGACGTCGCTCTGCCGCGCGCCGTCTCGGCCGGGCGGCACGATCAGCGCGTCAGCTTGATCTCGCGGATCGGCGGAATTTCGGGCAGCGAGCCGGTGGCCTGCGGGTCGGCGCCCGGCTTCTGCGGCTGCGCCTTGGCGCTCGCTTCCGGGAAGCGCGCGCGCATCTCGCGCAAGAACCCTTCCAGCGTATCGACGCCGGCCGCCATCTTGGCGATCGCGGAGAACTCGGCATTGCTGCCGGTCGCGGGCGAGCTTGCGGTATCGAACGCGACCTTGTCAGTACCGGTCATCAGCGGCGCGTATTTTTCGCGGAACCGCGCCAAACCGAGACTGTCATCGGCCAGCGAATAGCCGATGGTGGCGCGGATCACGTCGCTTTTCTCCGTGCTGTCGAGCGGCCGGAAATCGCGCCAGCGGTCGCCGAGATAGAGTTCGAGCTGTTCGGACGCTTCGCGCCAGCGCCGGCTGGCCCAATAGATATCGGCGCGCAGCCGGATCGCTTCGCGGCCCGGCACATTCGAGATGATATCAAGCCCGAGATCGTGCCGGCCGATATCGCTCTGCGCGCGTGCCTCCAACAGCAGCCGCTGCTGGCGCAGCTCGCCAGACAAATCGGCGATGCGCGTCGAATGCAGCGCGGTGATCGCCCGCGCCGGCTTGCGGTTCATCAGATAGATCATCGCCAGCCGCGCCGCGACCTGGGCGCGCGCCGCACCCTCGACCCGGCGATCGACCTGGTACTGCAACAGCTCGGCGGCCTGATCGAGCAGATCGACCGCCACCAGCCGGTCGGCGAGCCGGCGGATCATCTCGTCGCCCTTGCGCCCGATCGGCGTCAGCTCGCGATGATCATAGAACATCGCCAAGGCGTCGATCGGCGGCAGGTCATCGCCCTTCGAGGTGAGGAACACCTGCGAGAACAGCGCGGCGGCTTCGTCCTGGGTCTGGCGCGCTTCTTCCGATTTCGGTTGCAGCTTGGTCGCGACCTTGGCCGCGGTCAGCGATTCCGGATAGCGGCCGAGTTCGGCATACATCTTGGCCATCATCTGCTGCACGCGGATTTCCAAACTGTCGCCGCGCCAGGTCAGCGCCAGCCGTTCCAGCTCCGGCAGCATATCGGTCGGCGAGATTTCGCCGCGGCGCTGGCGCAGCGTCAGCTCGCGCAGCTTGGCCTCGCTCTCGGCACTGCGGTCGGTCGAATTGACCGCCTGCTGATAGAAATCGAGCGCTTCCATATCGCGGCCGATGCCTTCGTGCAGGCGGCCGCGATACAGCGCCACCGTCGGCTGCAGCTCCGGCGGAATGCCGACATGTTCCAGCTCGCTGCTATAGGCGCTGGCGCCAGCAAAATCCTTGGTTTCCAGCGCGGCGCGCATCGCCTCGCTGAGCGCGACGCGCTGCAGATCGAGCGGCTGGCTGTCGATCACGAACTCGAAATTCTTGAGCTTCTCGCGCGCTTCGGACCATTTGCCCTTCCGCGCCATCGCGACCGCGCGCCACAATTGCGACTCGTAGTTCGGGCCGATCACCGGATTGCCGAGATCCTTGAGCGCCTCGTCCGGGCGATACAGCATGATGTTGCAGACCGCGCGCATCACCAAACCGATCGGGTCCTCGCTTTTCTCGGCGAGATTGAGATCGAGCAGCCCCTTGGCCTCGGCATAGAGGCCGCGCGCCATGTAGAACCGCGCCAGCTCCATGCGCGGCTGCAAGCGGCCATCGCCGGTGGCGGTGGCATCGGAGTTCATCAGCGGCTCAAGCTTTTCGAAGAACAAGCCCTGCTGATACTTCTGCCATTCGTTGGGATCGAAGATCGGGCGGCCGCGCGCGGCGCTGCGCTCACCGCCGCCAAAACTGGCCGATGACAGCGTGAGCCCGCCGGGCCGGCTGAACATCACCTGGCCATCACTAATCGAGGCGGTGAGATCGTCGGAGTTCGGCTGCACAACGATGCCGTGCTGCGATTCCAGCAGCGTCATTTCGACAAAGTCCTGACGCTTCAGGAAACCGCGCGACGGCGGCGCGGCCGTGACCACCAGCAGCGTGTCGCCGGCTTCCGGGTCCGACAAGCGGTGCACCGCGCCAGCGCCCGGCAGCGCCACTTTCAGGCTGGCCTGGGTCGGATTGCTGATGTCGCGCGTCAGCTGCAACGGCTGCGACGGCGTCTTCTGCACATCGGCAAACACCACCGCCCAGCCCTGCACATCGCCGGTCAGCGACGCCAGTTGCGGCCGGCTCATCCTGATTTGCACCGCCTGCCCGGTCGGCATCGGCACGCCCTTGATCTCGGCGATATTGGCGCCGCCCTGGCGGCGCACCGGATCGAGATCGATCGGCGTGTTGCTATCAAACACCAGCCACACCGAGTCGGCGCGGCGGAACAACGCGGCCGGCACCGAGCTGCCGAACGGAAAACCGAGCCGCAGCCCGTCGGGACTACGGCCGATCTCGACCGCAATGCCGGGCTTGGCGGCGCTGGCAGCGGCCGGCGCAGCGCTCTTGGGTTCAGGCGCGGCAACAGCCGGCTCGGTGACCGCGGGCGCGGTGACTGCCGGCGCGGTGGTCTCGGGCTTGGACGGCGGCGCCATCGCCAGCTCGCTCGCGCTCGGCACGGCTGGCGACGACTGATCAGCCTTCGCTTCAGGCTTTGGCTCAACCTTGGGCTCAGCTTTGGCTTCAACCGGCGCGATCGGCTTCAGCTCCGGTTTGGTCTCAGCTTTGGGCTCCGGCTTGGTCTCGGTCTTCGCGGGCGGCTTGGCCTCAGGCGCAGCGCCCTCACCCTTGATCTGCTGCGCCAGGGTGTCGGAGGTCGGCGGCACGATCTCGCGCGCCGGCTCGGCCGGCCGCGCATTCGACGCCTGACCATTGGCTTGGCCGTTAGCTTGGCCATTACCTTGGCCGTTGATCAACTTGCTGATCGCGGCCGGGATGTCGCGCGGTTGCTCGGGCTGCTGGAAGCCGATATCGACGATGTAGTTCTTCTCTTCGCGGAACGAATGGACATCGACATTGCCGATCAGGCCGATATCGATCGACGAGCGCTCGCTATCCAGTTTCTGCGTGATGCCCGAAATATTCGGCGGCGCCGCCAGCTTGGCGTCGGCCAGATCAAAGGTCAGCGGCGCGGTGAACAGCAGCGACAATTTCTGGTCGCTGAGCGTCGAGTTGACGCCGACGCCATCCGGCATCTCGAATACGAAGCGCACAAAGGTCGGCTGCACCGCGGCGCGCACCCGGATCGGCGTGCGCGCTTTCGCGGCCATGGTGGCGCGTTGCTGACGCAGCGCGCGCTCGGCGGCGCGCGCCCGATCGGACAGCTCTTTCAGCACTTCTTGCGGCAGACCGGGCGGCGAGCCCTTCCAGCCGTCGGGCATCAGATCGACATAGAGCCGCTCGCCGGCGGTCATGGAATTGACGGTGACCTTGCGCTGCAAAGCGAGGCGAATGGCACTGCCATCGGGATCGCGGCGCGCCGAGCCGACATAGTCCGGCACCGCATCGGCGATCTTATCGACCGGGACATCGACCGGGCGCTTGAAGCGGATCACCATCACGCTGCCCGCAAGCAGCACTTCGGAATCGACGTCTTCGTCGAGCTTGATCACCAGCCGGGCATAGCCGCCTTCGGCCGACAGCACGGCCTGACCGCGCACCGGCCGGTTGTTCTGGCTGGTGGCCGGCTCCAGGGCGCCGAGCAGCAGCGCGCCGGTCAGCAGCATCACGCCTGACAATCGCCCGAGCCGCCGCCAATGCAGCGCCCGAACCGAGGCCGAGCAGAGCGCCCACGAGCGTGATGCCCAAGATTGTGCGCCCCAAGAATGCGAGGCCAAAGAGCTTGAAGTTGAAGAATGTGAAGCCCAAGGCTGGTCGGCCCGCGGCGCTGCGCGGGTCTGGGACCCCATCAACCTGACAGCCTTGTGTGCCATCTCGGCAGTATCTTCCAGCTCGCGCGCAACGACTCCGCAACCACGGGCGAAGCCTCTCCAATGCGTCCGAACAGTAGAATTTCGGGTTTAAGCGTCTATTAAATATCCTCGCTAATTGCGACTAGGCCGGCCCTCGATCTTGGGCAATTCGGCCGTGGCGGCACGCTCGCCGCCGCTGGCGCGGCGGGCGAGTTCCACCGTCAGCTTTTCCGCCGCTTCCGGCGTCATCTGACCGAGAATGTCGGACATTTTGCGCGGCGCGATCTGCGAGGCGATTTCGATCAGCACCGCCATTTCCAGCCGGTCGAACACCTTGGCGGCGTCCTTCGGCTTCATGCCCTCATACATGGTGACGATGCTTTTGAACTTGGTGGCTTCGCTCTCGGCGCGCTGACCGGAGGCCGATGAAATCCGCGACTCCACGCCCTTCAGCTCCTCGACCCGTTCGTCGAGACGCTTTTCGGCGGCTTTCAGCAGGCTTTCGCGAATATCGACCTCGCGGGCGCGCGCCTCGATCTCCTGGCGCCGCGCCTGCAGCCGTTCAAGAATGGCGCGCTCCGAAGGCGACATCGCCGGCGGCTCCGGCGGCGGCGGCTCGGTGGAGGTGGCCACTTCCGGCGCCGCCATTTCGGGCTTGGCTTCTTTCTTCGGGGCCGGCGTCGAGCCGGTGACGTCGTCGTAGCTGCGGCCGGTCGGGAAATTCAGGTTCTCCTCCGCCCACGACCGCTTGGTCGCGCTGGGCTGGTAGTCGAACACATATCCGCCTTCCAGCACCAGACCGGCGATCTTCAACACGGCCAGGCCGCAGATCGCGATCAGTGCGATGGGGATAACCCTGATTTCCCGAAACAGCTTCATGCAGCGAGGCCATCAATCCTTCGGCGTTCAGCAAAGGCCTGGGCCGCGGCCGCCACCGCCTTGGCCGGCGACAACGGTGCAGCCGATAAAGGCGCAGCCGACAGCGGGGCGGCAGACAGCGGCGCAGCGGCCTGCGGCGCAACCGACAGCGGCGACGATACCACCGGCGCCGGCGCCAGCGAAGCCGCGACGCTCTCCGTGACCGGCCGGGCGGCGGTGACGATCTTCGACAGCCGGCGGATCACATTGTCGCCTTCCGCGAGCTGCTTGCCAAGCTCGTCAGACAACTCATTGGCGGCGGCAATCTGGGTGCGCAGATTGTCGTTGACGTCGCGCACCGTGATCTTCAGGCCGCCGATCGCGCGCTCGGCGATCTCGGTGGCGGTGATCAGCTCGGCGATGGTGGCCTTGAGCGAATGTTCGTCGGCCTTGAGCCGCTTCAGCCGCTTGTTGAGCAGCATGCAGTAACCGATGGTCAACACCAGCAGCGCGGCGACCAGGCTCTCAATCGCGATCCCTAATGAATGGCTCATTGTGACTCCATGAGTTTGGTCTGCTCGTCGGCCTTTTCGAACATCGCGTAAGTGGTGTTCGGCTTGCGGAGCTGCTTGGTGACCCGGATCGCGACGCGGTCGGCGACCCGTCCCATCCGGCCTTCGGTGAGAGTGACGTTGCCGCAGCGCACCGCCACCAGCGCATCGGGGCGCATTTCCAGCGGCAGCGTGTCGCCGACCTTCAGGCTCATCAGCTGGCGCAGTGGCAAATCGGCTTCATAAAGCACGGCATCGACCGAGATTTCCGCCTGGGCGATCTCGGTGGCGAGATGACCTTCCCAGATCGGATCGCGACCGAACTTTTCGCCCATGAACATCTGCATGAGCACGGCGCGGATCGGTTCGATGGTCGCGTAAGGCAGAAGCAATTCGATATTGCCGCCGCGGTCTTCCATATCGATGTGCAGCCGCACCAGGATCGCCGCGTTGGCGGGCCGGGTGATGGCGGCAAAGCGCGGGTTGGTCTCGAGCCGGTCGATGGTGAAGGTCACCGGCGACAGCGGCCGGAACGCCTGTTCGGCGTCGGCGAGCACCACTTCGACCAGCCGCTTGACGAGGTTGGTTTCGATGGTGGTGTAGGGCCGGCCTTCGACCCGCAGCGAAGTCTGGCCACGGCGGCCACCGAGCAGCACGTCGATCATCGAATAGATCAGCGATGAATCCACGGTGGCGAGGCCGAAGTTTTCCCACTCCTCGGCCTTGAACACCGCCAGCACCGCCGGCAGCGGAATGGAGTTCATGTAGTCGCTGAAGCGCACCGAGGTGATGCGGTCGAGCGAGACTTCGACGTTGTCGGAGGTGAAATTGCGCAAGGACGTCGTCATCAACCGCACCAGGCGGTCGAACACGATTTCCAGCATCGGCAGACGTTCGTACGACACCATCGCCGAGTCGATGATGGCGCGAATGCCGGAATGGTCGTCGAGATTGACCTCGCCGACCGAGAAGCCGAGCAGATTATCGATTTCTTCCTGGGTGAGGACCCGCTCGCCGCCGCTCTTGCCACTGCTGCTGAGGTCGCGGCTGCCGTCCTCGACCATCGCGGCCCATTGCTCGGCCATGGCGCCAGTGAGCTCGTTGGCTGCCGCGGCTTTCGCGGCCTCCTCCGGGTCCTCCATCGCCATCTGCGCTTCCCATTGCGCAGCAATTGCGTCCTGGTCGACGGGGTCGTTACCAGCCATGGGCAAGGTCCCACATCATTGGATGATGATCTCTCTGAACAGCACGGTGTTCACTTGTCCGGGCGCGACCGCGACATTGACCCGGCGCAGCATTTCCTCTTTCAGCCGGAACAGGCCGGCCGAGCCGGAAATGTCGCTCGAGCGCAGCTCGCGCAGATAGGTCTGAAACAGGTCGGTGACGCGCGGCAAATTCGGCTTGATGGTCTCGACCATCTTGTCGTCCTTGACCTCGAGCACGGCTTTGACGCGCAGATATTGGATGCGCTCGCCCGGCGCGCCGGCGAGATTGATGGTCATTTCCGGCACGTCGATGAACACCGGCTTCGGCGGCGGCGGCGCCTCCGCATGCTGCTCCTTGTGCTCATCATGGCCGCGCAGGAACATGAACCAGACGCCCCCGCCGATCAGCAGCACCAGCGCGGCGGCACCGGCGATGATGATCAGCTTCATCTTGCTCTTAGGAGCAGCTGCTGCGCCTTCTTCGCCTTTTGCGCCTTCTTCGACTTCGTCAGCCATGCTTGCGGTCCGAAACTGCTGCCAGCAAGAGGCGACGCGATACAACTGCCTCCGGCGCCCAAGCGCCCCCGTTAAAACTTATTTTGCAATGGTTAACGGAACCTTTCTTTGGGCCCCCAACTGGGAAGATTTTGCCGGGCAAAGTTGGTAAACGCGCGGTTATTGCCGCCCTGCCCGGCCCCATCAAAACAACTCATCCCACTGATATTGCGCCATTTTCATGTTTGGCACGGCTTTCGCTAGCAAGACTGGTGAGGCGCGGGCTTGGGAGAGCCGCAGCGTCGCACAGCAGCCGGGGATGACCTTTGGGAGAGGGTCTTGTCCGGCTCGGATCAGGGGAGATCGTGGCCGATGGAGAATGCGTCCCTCATCGGACTATCGCGGCAGATGACGTTGCGGCGGCATATGGATGTCGTTGCCAACAACATGGCCAATATGAACACCGCCGGCTTCAAGGCCGAGCGGATGCGTTTTGAGGAATATCTGTCGCCGGGCGCCCACGAGGACAATTTCGTCGGCCGCGACCGCCGCGTCAGCTATGTGCACGACCGCGCTACGTTTCACGATTTCTCGTCGGGCCCGCTTGAGCAGACCAAGGCGCCGCTCGATGTCGCCATCGACGGCAACGCCTTCTTCGTGGTGCAGACCGCGGCCGGCGAACGCTACACCCGCGACGGTTCGTTTCAGATCAACAGCCAGGGCCAGCTCGTGACGCCGAGCGGAGACCAGGTGCTGGGCGCCAACGGCCCGATCGTGTTCCAGCCGACCGACCGCGAAATCAACATCGCCGCCGACGGCAATATCAGCGTGCTGGAAGGCACCGCCACCATCGACTCGCTGCGCGGCAAGCTGCGCCTGGTGTCGTTCGCCAATCCGCAGCGGCTGATCAAGGAAGGATCGAACCTGTTTACCGCCGGCGACGGCGCGGCCCAGCAGCCGGCGGTCAACGTCCAGGTGCGGCAGGGTTTTATCGAGAAGTCGAACGTCAATTCCGTGGCCGAGATGACCCAGATGCTGGACGTCTCCCGGGCCTACACCCAGCTGTCCACCCTGCTTCAGCAGCAAGGCGATCTGCGCAAGGCCGCGATCGAAAAGCTTGCTGAAGTGCCGGCGTAAGTCTCGAGGAGTCCTAAGTCATGCGTGCTCTCTACACCGCCGCGACCGGGATGGCCGCCCAGGAACTGAACGTTCAGGTGATCTCGAACAACATCGCCAATATGCGCACCACTGCTTTCAAAAAGCAGCGCGCCGCGTTTCAGGACCTGATCTACGACCACATCAAGCGCGTCGGCGCGCAAGCCTCCGACCAGGGCACAATCCAGCCGGTCGGTGTCGATATCGGCGGCGGCGTCAAGACGGTCGGCACGCCGCGCATCATGACGCAGGGCACGCTGTCGACCACCGGCAACGATCTCGACGTCGCGATCCGCGGCGAAGGGTTCTTCAAGATCCAGATGCCGGATGGCACTTACGCCTACACCCGCGACGGTTCGTTCACGACCGACAACACCGGCCGGATCGTCACCGCCAACGGCAATCCGGTGCAGCCGACCATCACCATTCCGCAGGGTTCGTCCGGCCTGAGCATCAACGCCCAGGGCCAGGTCACCGTGATCGTGCAGGGCCAGACCACCCCGACCCTGCTTGGCCAGATCGGCCTGACGCGCTTCATCAACAAGACCGGCCTGCAGCCGATCGGCGACAACCTGTTTACCGAAACGCCGGCGTCCGGCCCGCCGCAGGACGGCACCGCCAACACCGACGGCTATGGCGACATGCAGCAGCACACGCTGGAGCAGTCCAACGTCGAAGCGGTGACCGAGATCTCCGACCTGATCTCGGCGCAGCGCGCCTACGAGATGAACGCCAAGGTGGTCAGCGCCGCTGACCAGATGTTGCAGTCGACCTCCAACATGCTGCGCTGAGGAGAGCGATGATGGCTCGCCGTTCCACTTACATCCTGTTGCTTGCCGGTCTCGCCGCGCTGTGCGGCAGCGCCGGTCATGCCGAGCAGCCCGCCGAGATCGCCCGGCCGGTGCTGCGCCCGAGCGTCACCGTGAACAGCGATCTGGTGCTGATCGGCGACATGATCGAGAACGCCGGCGCCGCGGCCGGCATCGCGATCTATCGCGCGCCCGACATCGGCACCACCGGCTCGCTGCCGACCGCCAAGGTGCTGGCGGCGCTGCGTGCCCATCGGGTGATCGGCGTCGAGACCCGCGACATCCGCGAAGTCAGCGTGTCGCGGCTGTCGCGCGCGATCGACAGCCAGGAAATCGAGAACGAAGTGATCCGGGCGCTGGCCCGCCAGAACGGCCGCTCCGACCACGCCACTTTCAATCTGAAGTTTGATCGCGAACCGCAGGACGTGCAGCTCGACCCCTCCAATGTCGGGACGCTGGAAGCGGTGGCGGTCCGCCACGACAACCGCACCGGCCGGTTCGACATCACCTTCGAGGTCGCGCACGAGACCGGCGGCGCGCCGGTCAAGCTGCGCTACACCGGCACCGCGATCGAAACCGTCGAGGCGGCGGTGCTGACGCGCAGCGTGGAACGCAACGAGGTGGTGAGGTCGTCCGACGTGGTGGTCGAACGGCGGCCGCGTTTTGAAGTCGGCCCCGACGCGCTCGACCGCGGCAGCGTGGTCGGCATGCAGGCGCGCCGCGCCTTGCGGCCCGGCCAGCCGCTGCGCTCCGCCGATCTCACCAAGCCCGATCTGGTGCAGCGCGACCAGGGCGTCACCCTGATCTACGAAGCGCCCGGCATCTATCTGACCATGCGCGGCAAGGCGATGGAAAACGGCGCCGAAGGCGATGTCGTCAACGTGCTCAATCTGCAATCGAAGCGCACCATTTCCGGCATCGTGATCGGCCGCGGCCAGGTTTCGCTGTCCGCCGGACAATCACGGCAGGTCGCCTCCATTGAAGCGGCCGCCACCCCACCCGCCGACGCCGGCAAGCCCGAGTAATGATCATGTCCCAGTCTGTGCCGTTCAACCGCATCGTTCTCGCCGGCGTGCTGCTAGCTACCGGCGGTCTTGCGGGCGGGTGCTCGTCGATCGATCGGCTGTCGCAGATCGGCGAGCAACCCAAGCTCGCGGCGATCGAAAATCCGACGGCACAGCCCGGCTACAAGCCGGTGTCGATGCCGATGCCCTCGCCGCAACCGGCGTCCTACAATGCCAATTCGCTGTGGCGTAACGGCTCGCGCGCGTTCTTCCGCGATCAGCGCGCCCATCAGGTCGGCGATATTCTGACCGTCACCGTCAACATCACCGACAAGGCCAATATCGCCAACGAAACCCAGCGCAGCCGTAACAACAAGGAAGATTCCGGCATCACCGATTTCATCGGCAGCAAGACCATCGGCAACCCCAGCACCGCGATCCTGCCCGGCCGCATCCTGACTGCGGATGGCTCCTCGTCGTCCGACGGCAAGGGCTCGGTGCAGCGCCAGGAAGCGTTGCAGACCACCGTGGCCGCGGTGGTGACGCAGCTGCTGCCGAACGGCAATCTGGTGGTCGAAGGCAAGCAGGAGATCCGCGTCAACTTTGAAATCCGCGAACTGATCGTCGCCGGCATCGTCCGTCCCGAGGACATTCAGAGCGACAACACCATCGACAGCGCCAAGATTGCACAAGCGCGCATCGCCTATGGCGGCCGTGGCCAGATCACCGATGTGCAGCAGCCGCGCTATGGCCAGCAGGTGATGGACGTGCTGCTGCCGTTCTGATCCATCGGCTTCCCGATCGCGGTGCTTCTCCCGGCGCCGCGATCGATCTCCCAACGATCTCTCCCAACAATCTCCCACCAGCTCCCACACAAAGCTGCGAACCTAGGCGCAGCGATGTGTTCTATGCGGCCTTCGCCATCTCCCCTGGCGGAGGCCGCACTCCCCCTTCCCGCAACGTGCCGCAGGCTCCAGCGCATGGCAGCCGCAAGGCTGCCCGACACAGAGGTGCCGCAACGAAGTCAGCACAGACCTCAGCAGATACGCCGCGCCAGCGTGATCAGCTCTTGCCGTCACGCTTGGCGAGCAGCTGCGACATCTCATCGAGCGCCGCGAATACCTGCTTGGAGGCGGATTCCATCTCGGCGGCGGCCGACACCGCGCCCTCCAGATCGCCAGCCTGGAACTTGTCCAGCGCCTCCTTGCCATAGGCGTGCACCTGCAGATGCGGCTCGGCGATGCAGCGATAGGCGGAGCTGGCCTTGATCTCCTGATCCTGCAGGCTGTCATACCACTTGCCGAACCGGCAACCGTGATGGTCCGGCAGATCGCAGGCCTTGGCATGGGCGCGGCCGACCAGGGTATCGATCACGCGCTTCTTGAAGGTGGCGTGGTCGGAGCGCGCCAGCTGCACCAAGCTGCGGTCGTTGATGTTCTTGGTGAACTCCTGCAGCCGCGGCTGCACCACTTCGCCGACCCGATCGACCGCAAGCGCGAGCCGCTCGATCGCGGTCAGGGCGTCGCTAGACATGGTAGCGGTGGCGCTGACGCTGGCCTCCACTTCATTGGTAGCGGCCATCTGCTGCTGCACCACCTCGGCGACCGTCGCCATGTTGCGGGAGACGGCATCCACGGTGGCATTGATGGTTTTGATCATGTTGCCGGCGTCACGCACCGAAGCCGAGCCGGCCTCCACGGTTTCCCCGCTCTGCCGCATCGCGAGCACGATGTCCTGCATGCCTTCCTGCAGACTGGCGATGCGCTGGCGGATATCGTCGGTGGCTTGCGCGGTCTGGTTCGACAGCGCCTTGACCTCGCCCGCGACCACGGCAAAGCCGCGGCCCGCTTCGCCCGCACGCGCCGCCTCGATGGTGGCGTTGAGCGCCAGAAGATTGGTCTGGCGGGCAATCGCCTCGATGTCTTTCACAATCCCTGAGATCTGCTCGATCGACGAACTGAGCGCATCGACCTTGTGACCGAGATCGCCAACCGCTTCGGCGGATTTGCCGATCGACGCCACCGCCTGGTCGGCGGCATTGGCACTATCGGCGACCTTGTCGTGCACCTCGACCGCCTCGCGCGCCACCTCGTCGGTCGCCCGTCCGATCTCGCCGATCGACGAGGTCAGCTCGCTGACCGCATCGGCGACCGACTGGGTGCGCTCGCCCAGCGCGTGCATGTCGGCCTTCATATTGGCGACGGCAAGCAGCGGCACGGTCTGCTCGACCCAGATATCGGCCAGCATGGTCAGGGCGGCGACGGTCTTGCCGCGCATATGCCGGACCAGCGGCGCAAAACTGCGCGCCACCTCGTCATCGCCGGCCAGGGCGTCGTCATAACGCTCCTGGATCAGGCAGGACACCAGTTCCTGAACCCGCGCCAGCGTGGCGTCGCGGCCAGGCTGATCGAAAGACTCAGTCGGCGCGGGGCTGCGTGCGGCTTTGAGGTTTTTCAGGGCACCCAACATGATTGGTGTTCGCTATCAATGACGGTTGACAAGGGTTGAAACGAAGACCCCCCGCGCGGTGACCGCTCGGGGGGTACAATTTCATCCGACAGAAACTGTCGCCGGAGGCATCATGCGGCGCGAACCGTGTCGAGGAAGTTACCAACCTCGCTACGCAACCGGCTGCTGTCGCGCGATAGCGACTGTGCCGCCGACAACACCCGCGCCGAAGCGGTGCCGGTCTCGTTGGCGCCCTGCTGCACATCGGTGATGCTGGAGCTGACTTGCGAAGTCCCCTTCGCTGCCTCTTGGACGTTGCGGGCGATCTCCTGAGTGGCGGCGCCCTGCTCTTCCACGGCCGAGGCGATGCTGGAGGAAATCTCCGACATGCGCTCGATGGTGCTGCCGATTTCGCGAATGGCGGTCACCGATTCCTGGGTGGCCGACTGCATGCCGGCGATCTGCTGGCTGATTTCGTCGGTCGCCTTGCCGGTCTGCTCCGCCAGCGCCTTGACCTCGGAAGCCACCACGGCGAAGCCGCGGCCGGCATCGCCAGCGCGCGCCGCCTCGATGGTGGCGTTCAGCGCCAGCAGGTTGGTCTGACCCGCGATGTTGTTGATCAGATCGATGATGTCGCCGATCCGGCCGGCAGCGGTTGCCAGCGCACCGATCCGGTCGTTGGTCTGCTTGGCCTGATCGACCGCCTGATGGGCGATATTGGCCGACTCCTGGACCCGGCGCGAGATCTCGTTGACCGACGAGGTCATCTGCTCGGTGGCCGAGGCAACCGACTGCACATTGGCGGTGGCCTGTTCGGACGCGGCCGCCACGGTGCTGGCGAGGTGTTCTTCGCGTTCGGCGGTCGAGGTCAGCGAGCGGGCCGCGGATTCGAGTTCGGCCGCGGCGGTGGTGACGGTCTGGATCACTTCGCCGACCGACGCCTCGAAGTTGTTGGCCAGCCGTTCCATGTCGGCCTTGCGCTCGGCGGCGGCACGCTCCTCGATCGCGAGCTGCTGCTGCTTCAGGCGTTCGACCTCGATCGCATTGTTCTTGAACACTTCCACGGTGCGGGCCATGTCGCCGATCTCGTCACGCGACTCCTTGCCCGGCACGTCGACCGACAGATCGTTCTGGGCCAGCGCCTGCATCGCCTTCTTCAGCCGATCGATCGGGTGCGACAGGCCGGCAATGCCGATCCACATCGCGAACGCCAGATTGAGCATCAGGCCGATCGCGGCGGTGACATAGGTGGTGAAAATCGTGGACTCTGTCTGAGCGGTCAGCGCGTCGGCGGCCTTGGCCGCGGTGACCGACAGGTCGGCGATCAGCTGATGCTGGGTCGCCAGCGCGTCCTGCAGCGGCGGCACGCATTCTTCCTTCAGGCGCGAGGACGCCTTGATGCTGTCCTCCGGAGAAGCCGCCTTGGCAGCGAAGCCGATCGCCGGATCGCAAGCCACGAACGACTTCTTAACCTTGCCGACCACCGGCTCGATCGCGGCCGCGTGTTCGGGTAGGTTCTTGAGGACCTCGGCCATCTGGGTTTCGTAGGTGCGCCGATCCTCAGCGATCTTGGTGACGTATTTTGCCGCCCCCTGTGCATTGCCTTCAGCAGCGAGCTGGAAGGCGTGGGCAATGTATTCCTCGGCGCTGCCGGCGGCGCGGGCATTGACCAGCGCAAATCGGTCGAGTCGACGCACAACGTCGGCGTAGGACTCGTCGATCTTCTCCATGCGGATCGACGCGAACCAGATCTGGCCGGCCATCTGCAATGCCAGCGACATCACGATCAAGCCGACCTTGAAGACGATTTTGAAATTCCCAAGCAAAGACATCATTGTCTCCCCAACGATCTGAGATGCGCGATGAGCTCATTGCTCAACGTCGTCGGCTGCATCCCATAGAGAAATCCGAGGCGATCGCTCAAAGCCAAGCGTTCATCCATCCCAGGCCGACATTTGGCCAGAAACTCATTCCGGGATGTTAATGCGAGAGCAGAATCTGCTAATTATTTGGTCTGCGGCGAACCGTATTGCACGGAATTAGAATGTGCCGCCAAGCGTTGCGCGTATCGCGAGCGGTTCTGCCGCATGAACGTGCCGATCACCGACGCCCGCGGGCTCACCGGCCAGCCTCGACATATAATAGTACTCAATCTGATTGGTCTTGGCGTCGAACAGATTGAGGACGTCAAGCTGCAGCCGCAGGCCGTTATCAAAGCGGTAACCGGCTCGGGCATTGAAGATCAGCGACGCTTGCGAATGCACCAAGCCATCCTCAGTGAGTGGCCGCGCCCCAAAATACCGGCCGCGTAGCGCACCGAACCAGCCTGTTTCCCGGCCGAACGTCACGCTGCCGCTCGCGACCCAGACCGGCGAGCCGGGGATGTAGTTCCCGGCCGGATCGGGATTAGTGAACCGCGCATGGCTGTAAGCGAGGTCGAGATCGACGCCGAGCCAGGGCTGCGGCTGATAGTGATTGGTCCATTCCATGCCGACCCGCCGGCTCGGCCGGCTCGGCTCGGTGGTGCCAGCGTCGCCGACGAACAGCAGTTCGGAGTCGAAATCGAGGATGAATACCGCCAGCGCCGAAGTCAGCCCCGGGACGCTCTTATTCCGTACGCCGATTTCCGCGCCCTTGGAGCGCACCAATAGCGGCACCCGGTCGAGCGCCGTGGTCTTGTCGATCGGATCGACGGTGATGGTGGCGCCGCGGATATCATTGCTGTGCAGGCCATAGCCGGCATTGCCGAACAATTCGGTTCCGAACCACGGGCCGAGCACGATGCCAGCCTTGGGGCTGGTCAGCGAGGCCGACGCCGTGCCGGAATTGGCCAGAGTGTCGCTCCTCACCTGGCCGCCGAACACGTCCTCGCGCAGGCCGACCATGGTGCGCAGCCAGTCGGTCCAGCGCACCGTGGTATCGGTCCACAGCCCGATGCTCTGCTGCTCGACATCGTCGGCGCGCACCGTGGATAGATAAGAGCGTTGCAGTGTCTTATTGAGCGCGACATTGATGCTGTCGGCGCGGCCCTGCACCCCGATCCTTGTTTCGACCGGCAGCCCGGCAAAACGGTAGTCGAACCGCTGGCTGGCGTTCAGCCCATAGACCATGCGGCGATCATATTGCGCGAACTGATCGCCATTGGTCTGGTCTTCCAGGAAATAGGTGAAGTTGTTGTAGAGCTGCAGCGCCGAATTGATCACATAGGCATTGACGTCGGTCTGGCCAAAATCGCTGGTCTTGGCGTAGCGGCCGGACAGGCTGAACCGGCTCGACACGCCGCCGTCGCTCGGATCGAGCGAGCCGAACCGGGTGATCCGGCCCTGTTCGATCGCCCGCAGCGCCACCTGATCGGTCGAGGTCCAGCGATTGGCATAGCCCATCGCGGTCACGCTAAAGCCGTCGGTCAAAGTGCCTTCGCTATAGCGCAGCACGCCGTTCAGCTTGCGTATCTTATCCGGGACCTCCCACGGCCCATTGGAGTGGTTGGCCTCGAACGCCGCCAGCAAGGTGCCGCGATCGAGCTTGGTCGAACCGGCCGACAGCAGCCGGCGATAGCCAAAGCTGCCGACCGTCGCTTCGGCCAGGTTTTTGGGCATGGCGCGCAGATAGTCGATGCTGACCGCGCCAGCCGAACCGAAATCGCCGACATCCGCGAAATACGGACCTTTGCGCAGGTTCATCACGCTGATCAGCTCGGGGATCATGAAGTTGATATCGGCATAGCCCTGGCCATGGCCGTGGGTCGGCATGTTGACCGGCATGCCATCAACGGTGATGGCAAGGTCAGTGCCGTGATCGAGATTGAAGCCGCGCAAAAAATACTGGTTGGCTTTGCCTTCGCCGGAATGCTGGGTGACGATCAGCCCGGGCACCGCCTCCAGCACCTCGCCAACCCGCGACACCGGCAGCGCATTGATCTCGGCGCCGCTGACACTGCCGGCGCTGGCAGACAGATTGACCGGCGCACTCATCGCGGGCGTCGCCGGTTCCTCTGCTGGAACCGCGGCCGATGCCGCCGGCGATGCGGGGCTGGATGCCGGCTGATGCCGTGAAGTCTGGCGGCGCCGCGGCCGCTCCGGCTCGGCGGATGGCGCTTCGACCACGATCTGCGGCAAGGCTTGCGGCAAAGCCTGCGGTTCAGACTGCGCCCACCCGGCGCTGTGCTGCCCAACCGCAATCACGCATCCAAAGGCCACCGTCTGTGCCAGCCGCGATGGCCGCATGACGGACCGCACGCCCCCGCTGAGCATCCTGCCCCCGCTTTGCGCCTGCGGCACCACCGCAAGCGCCCTCCCCCGAACTGATTAGTAATTGGTTGGTGGCGGCTGCGCGCCACATCAGCAGCGTTGCACGCAAGTATGAACTTGTCAACGAAACATCATACTACACTCGGCACGCGGCCCGCGCTCAGCAATGCGCATCGTTGCAGTGCAATCGCTCAGCGGCACAACGATTGCTGACTGTGCCGTATAGCACAGCGCGGACCGCGTCCGCCGAGGGAAGCTCAGCACTCAGCGGCGCGGCCGCTTAATTGATGCCCATCAACTCCGGCGCCGGGTCATCGCCGAACATCGCCTCGCCGATTGCTGCAATCCTGGTGGTTCAAAGCCTTGTCGTCCACATCCTGGGAGGACTGCGATGCTGTCTCGACTGAGCGCGACATTCTTTTCATCACTGATCACGCTGCTGCTGATCGCAGCGCCAGCGGCCAAGGCGGAAACAGCCGCGCTCTCGGAGCAGGAGGCTCAGGAGATCGCGATCGATGCTTACCTGTATTTCTATCCGCTGGTGACGATGGACATCACCCGCAAGCAAGCCACCAATATCGAGGCCGGCAAGGAACTCGGCAAAGGGCCGATGAACACCTTCATCAACATCCCTTCTTATCCGCCAGCCGATTTCAAGGTGGTGGTCCGGCCCAATTTCGACACGCTGTATTCCAGCGCATGGCTCGACCTGACCAAGGAACCGATGGTGATTTCCGTCCCGGACACTGCGGGACGCTATTACTTGCTGCCGATGCTGGACATGTGGAGCGACGTATTCGCCTCGCCGGGCTGGCGCACCACCGGCACGCAGGCCGGCACGTTCCTGGTCACCCCGCCTGGCTGGAGCGGGCAAGTACCAAGCGGCATGCAGCCGATTGCCGCGCCGACCCCGATGGTGTGGATCATCGGACGTACCAAGACCGACGGCCCGCAGGACTACGCCGCGGTGCACAAGGTACAGGCCGGCTTTGTCGTGACGCCGCTATCGCAATGGGGCAAGACCGCCAGCGCGCCGCGGGCGGTGATCGATCCTGGCATCGACATGAAGACGCCGCCGAAAGTGCAGGTCGATACCATGGCAGCCGCGGCCTATTTCGGCTACGCCGCCGAGCTGCTGAAACTGCATCCACCGCACGTCACCGACCAGCCGATGATCGCGCGGCTCGCCAAGATCGGCCTTGAGGCCGGCAAGAGCTTTGATCTCAGCAAGGCCGCGCCCACGGTGCGCAAGGCGATGGAAGCGGCGCCCGCGCAAGGCCAGCGCCTGATGGCCTGGAAAATGCCGACGCTGGCGCGGGTGGTGAATGGCTGGACCATGAACACCGATACGATGGGCGTCTATGGCAATTACTACCTGAAGCGCGCGATCGTCGCTCAGGTCGGGCTCGGCGCCAATGTGCCCGAAGACGCTATCTATCCGATGAACCTCGCCGACGACACCGGCAAGCCGCTCGACGGCGCCAACGCCTATGTGCTGCATTTTGACAAACAGGCGCTGCCGCCGGTGGCGGCGTTCTGGTCGGTGACGCTGTACGACTCCGAAGGGTTCCAGGTGGCCAATGCGTTGAACCGCTTCGCGCTCAGCAGTTGGATGCCGCTGCACACCAACCCCGATGGCTCGATCGATCTGCTGATCCAAAACGACAGCCCGGGCGCGGCGAAGGAAGCCAATTGGCTGCCGGCGCCAAAGGGAGCGTTCAATGTGGTGATGCGGATGTATGCCCCAGGGCCGGAGGCGCTGATCGGCAAATGGGCGCCGCCACCCGTGACACGGGTGCAGACCTTGTCGCCGCTGAGTGCGCAATAACAAGCACGCGCTACACGTGCTGGCGGGGTGCACAGCGATCGCGTGCGCGATCTGCTCTCACCACGGCCTCAAAACAAAAGCGCGGCGGTAGGAACCGCCGCGCGAAAGGTGCCTACTCGTCGCGATAGACCTTTTCGCGCTTTTCGTGACGCTCCTGGGCTTCCACCGAGAGCGTTGCGATCGGCCGAGCCTCGAGCCGCTTCAATGAAATCGGCTCCCCCGCCTCTTCGCAATATCCATAGGGGTTATCTTCGATCCGCTGCAGCGCTGCGTCGATCTTGGAGATCAGCTTGCGCTGGCGATCCCGGGCGCGCAGTTCGATCGCGCGGTCGGTTTCCGAGGCGGCACGGTCCGCCAAATCGGGGTGATTGACGTTTTCTTCCTGCAACGTCTGCAGTGTGATCCTGGATTCCTTCAGGATCTCGTCCTTCCACGCTAACAGCTTGGCGCGAAAATACTCGCGCTGCCGATCATTCATGAAAGGCTCTTTCTCAGAAGGTCGGTAGCTCTTCAGTTTTTCCAAGGCCGTTCCATCTGTCCAAGAGGCCGGTATAAATACCCGGTCGCGCGGCCGCTTATATAGCGGCGCTGTGTGACAGACAATATTGTCATCACCGCCCGAAAGGACAGGTGGCGGTGGATAGCCGTTTCTGAACAGGAACTAAGCTGATCAAGAATCAGGCAGCGGCCTAGAACTGGCCGGCCTTGGCAAGCTCGACTTCCACCCGCAGCTCAATTTCCGCCAACACGGCATCGAGCCCGGGATCGCCCGAGGAGGCTTTGAGATCAGCGGCGGCGGCCCGCAGCCGGGCCACCATGGCGTTGTCGAGCTTGCCCGACAACAGGCCGAGCTTCAACTCGTCGAGCGCATCGAGCGCGCCCCGGCCGCGTTTCACCGAGCGGCGGCGACGCTCGGTCGGGTTCTCCTCAATGCTCTGCATCGCCAGCAGGGCATCAAGACTGGCCGCGGCCTTGGGCGCGCTGGCCGGCCGGCTCTCCGACGGGGCGGCGGTATCCGGAAGCGAAAAGGACGACTGGCCGCTGCGACGGCTGCTGGCAGCCGGCGTTCCGAGCGTGGTCCCGTTGGGTCCATAAATGCGCATCGTGGTGGTTCCGCTGTTGCCTTGTCTGTCAAATGGGAGCGCCGAAGGTGTTTGCGCATCCGTGAACGACGGGACCTCACCGCCAAACTCGGCAATTATGGTTAATGGCGGGTAAACGGATCGGCAAATTTTGCCGCGATCGGCAGTTTCGCCCGCCGTCCCGCACCGCCCGGTTCCCGGCTGCGCAATTTTTATCAAATAAAATCAGAGATGTATCCGTAAGACACTGGTGGCACGGCGCTGGCATAGAAAGCTGCGGCGAGCCGCGACGATGTCGGCGGTCTCGCGCAAGCTCGGGGAGCACGGAATGCGGAGCGCGGGTGTGAAGGTGATGCAGCGGTTCTGGCAGGCGATCGGCGTCGCGGCGCTGGCGCTGGCCGTGAGCTGCACATCCGCCGCCGCCACCTCGCGCATCAAGGATCTCGCCAATATCGAGGGCGTGCGCCAGAACCAGCTGATCGGCTACGGCCTGGTGGTCGGCCTCAACGGCACCGGCGACACCCTTAACAACATACCTTTCACCAAGCAGTCGCTGCAGGCGATGCTGGAGCGCATGGGCGTCAACATCCGCGGCGCCACCATCCGTACCGGCAACGTCGCGGCGGTGATGGTGACCGGCAACCTGCCGGCCTTCGCCACCCAGGGCACGCGCATGGACGTCACCGTGTCGGCGATGGGCGATGCCAAGAACCTGCAAGGCGGCACGCTGCTGGTGACGCCGCTGCTCGGCGCCGACGGCAACGTCTATGCGGTGGCGCAGGGCTCGCTGGCGATCGGCGGCTTCCAGGCCGAGGGCGACGCCGCCAAAATTACCCGCGGCGTGCCGACCGTCGGCCGAATCGCCAATGGCGCGATTGTCGAGCGCGAGATCGAATTCGCGCTGAATCGGATGCCGAATGCCCGGCTGGCGCTGCGCAATGCCGATTTCACCACCGCCAAGCGCATCGCTGCGGCGATCAACGACTATCTCGGCAGCAAGACCGCCGAGCCGATCGACCCCTCGACCGTGCAGCTGTCGATCCCCAAGGAATTCAAAGGTAACGTGGTGGCGCTGCTGACCGAAATCGAGCAGCTGCAGATCGAGCCCGACCTCGCCGCCAAGATCATCATCGATGAGCGCAGCGGCATTATCGTGATGGGCCGCGACGTGCGGGTCGCCACCGTGGCGGTGGCACAGGGCAATCTGACGGTCACGATTTCCGAAAGCCCACAGGTCAGCCAGCCCAATCCGCTGTCGCGCGGCCGCACCACCGTGACCCCGAATTCGCGGATCGGCGTCACCGAGGACGGCAAAAAGCTCGCGGTCGTCAAAGACGGCGTGTCGCTGCAGCAGCTGGTCGATGGCTTGAACGCGCTCGGCATCGGCCCGCGCGACCTGATCGGCATCCTGCAGGCCATCAAGGCCGCCGGTGCCATCCAAGCTGACATCGAGGTGATGTGATGATGTCCCCTGCGATCAGCGCTGCGCTCGAAGCCGGCGTGCCGGTGCGCAATGGCCGCCCGGACTACACGCTCGCCGCGGCGCTGAAGAAGGTGTCGCCGGAGACCCAGGCCAAGGCCAAGACCCAGGCCACCGAGTTCGAGGCGATGTTCCTGAACGCCATGGTGTCGCAGATGAGCACCGGCATCGACGGCGAAGGCCCGTTCGGCGGCACCGTAGGAACCGGCGCTTGGCGCTCGATGTTGACCGACCAATACACCCGCTCGATCGCCAAGGCCGGCGGCCTCGGCATTTCCACCGACGTCTACCGCGCATTGATCCTGAGACAAGCCGGCGCCAGCTAATTTGTGAGGACGTTCCCATGCAGCAGCAATTCGCCCAGCAAGCCGCCGCGTCACGCGCCGTCACGCCGATTCAGACCGCGGCGGAAGCCCGTAAATTCGCCGAAGAACTGATGGAGGTCATGACCTCGCTGCTCACGGTGATCGAAGCGGAGACCGAGCTGGTCCGCGCGGGCAAGATCCGCGAGGGCATGGAACTCGAGCCGCGCAAGACCGAACTGTCGCGGCGCTATGTCAGTGCCATTCTGCTGTTCAAGGCCAGCGAGAAATACATCTCGCTCGCTACCCCGGACCTGCTCGCCGCTTTGCACCGCCATCATGACGTGTTCCGCGCCATGCTGCAGGTCAATCTCACCGTGCTCGCCACCGCCCATGCCGTGTCGGAAGGGATCGTGCGCGGCGTCAATACCGAGATCCAGCGCCGCAACGCGCCGCAGACCTACACCGCGTCCGGCTATCGCGCCGCGCCGTCGCCGCGCGCGATCGCGCCGATCGCTGTCAGCCGTTCGCTGTGATCAGCAACCGGCATCTCCTTCGCTGGACAACGCCCTTATAGGACTGCAAACCTTTCGCACTTGAATCAAATGAACGCGCGCGTCTGAGGGGCAAGTTTAAACACTAGGCGTATGAACCAAACTGGGATGGGTTGGGATTCTTCTTGATGGAGGCCAGGAGGCTGCCATGGGAACTGATTTCAACGTCAAGCCGATCGGGGCACCAGTTGCTAATTTGATCAAGCCCGCGCCGGAAGCCGCGCGGACTGCGGTTCAAACCGATCTGCCGCCGGACAAGAGCGTCACGGCCAATGAGAGCAGCTCGGCAACGACGACCGGCTCGAATTATCGACCGCCGCCGCCCGCGACCGATCAGTATGCGCGCAGCATGTTCGTCGATCGCGCCGCCGCTCAGATCGTGTTTGTCACCATCGACAAGGCCACCAACCTGGTTGTCAGTCAGTATCCTGAAGAATCGAAGCTGCGCGCCCGTGCCTATCTGCGCGCCCAGGAGAACGCCAAGCAGGACATCCGGCCCCTCGAAACCGATCGCTCGGCCTGACGCCCGGTCATTGTCGCGTCGATTTCGTTGATCACAACCGCCGGCTCCGCCGCGCGGTGATTTCGCATGCCTGGAGTTCAGGCTTGCGGCTGCCAATGCCAATTCCCACGCCAAGAGCCACCACCGTCACGGCCGTGACGTGTCGCGCTTACGGGCGTCCGCTCAGACCAGCGGCGATCTGCATGTTGATGTCGATCAGGGCTTGGATCTTGTCGCGCTCGGGCTTGAGCTGCAAGGCGGCCGACTGGCTGAGCACGAAGATGCCGAGATTGGCGACATTTTGCCGGGTCTCGATCTTTTCCGGATTGCGATCATTGACCGCATCGCCGACGAAGATCGACCACAGTTTGCGATTGAACATCAGCGCCCGTTGGATACCGGAATCGATCTCGTCCAAACGGGCCATCGCGTCCTGCAGCATCCGCGCTGCCTTCAACAACGCCTGGGCTTCAGTTTCGCGGGGAGATGACGTCTGCTGCGCTGTACGAGCATAAGCCTGAGCAGCATACGACATGGTCTACCTCAACAGCTCTTCTTCGCGCTTGATCAACGCGCGAAGCTCCTTCAACGCCTTGTACAGATTGCCGCTTAAGATAAGCTTACTGGCCTCCTCGATCGCGCCGCGGAAGCTCGGCACGGCTTCGATCAAGTCCTTGATGAAGCCCATGAACAAATCCTGATACTTCGGGATGTCGTTCTCGAGATACATCATCTGCACACACAGATAGACCCGCTTCACCGGCGTGTCGGCGGTCTCGGCAGTGAGGATATCTTTCTCACGCAAAATCGGCGCGTCGCCGTCGATCAGGAATGCCGTCCTGGTATCGGAATTGGTGATGACGCTTTGACCGATGATGATCCGCTCGAACGGCTTCAACTCGACTCGCAAGGGCATAGGTGGCTCCTGTTCGACGCGCTCTGTCCGCCGCCGGCGCTGGCCTGATAATCAGTGATCGGCGTTTGGAACAGCCGGTCGGACGGTGAAATCTGCGCAGGCCACCACAGATATTCACTGATTCGGCGGCAGCGTCGAAACAATGGGGGCGGACCCTGCCCGGCCCCCTTGGTTCCGGCTCAGACCTCAGGATCAGCGCAGCAGCTGCAGCACGCTCTGCTGTGACTGGTTGGCGAGCGACAGCGCGGACACCGCGATCGACTGGCGGGTCGACAGCGCCTGGCTGTTGGCGGCTTCTTCGTTGGTGTCGGCCAGCGTCAGGTTCGACGAGCCGGTCTGCAGCACGTTGATCAGGTTTTTGGCGAAGTCCTGGCGGATCTGCACGATCGACAGGTTTGAGCCGTAGGACGAGGCCTGCGAGCGCAGCGTGGTCGAAGCGGTGTTGAGCGCGGCCAGCGTGCGGTTGGTGGCGGCGTTGTCGATGAAATCGACGCCGGCCACCAGCGTCGGCAGGCCGAGGCCGGCCGGCGTCAGCGCGGTGCCGATGATGTTCAGCGTCGACTTGCCGGTTTCGTTGAACACCAGCTTCAGCGTGTCGCCGTTCAGCAGATTGACGCCGTTGAACGAGGCGTCCTGCGAGGTCGTGGTGATCTGATTGATGACGTTATTGTACTGCTCGACCAGCTTGGCGCGCGCCGCCTGCGAGTTGGCATCGGGCACCGGCGGATACGGCGTGGTGAAAGTCAGCGCCGCGGTGAGGGTGCCGCCGATCACGCCGCCATCGACGCTCGAGCCCATGGTCGCCGACGCGTAGTCGTTGCCGGCCGAAATGGTCAGCACGCCATTGGCGTCGATCTGCGCGATCAGGTTGTTGGGCGCGAGCTTGGCGTTGAGCTGCGCCAGCGACTTCACAGTGCCGTTGGTACCATCGCCGAAGGTGATGCTGACCGGGGTGCCGCCCTTGAACGAGGTGAAGGTCAGGGTCTTGCCGCTGACGCCGCCGATACCGGCCGAGCGCGTCGCGGTGAACGTCGTGGCAGTGCCGGTGTTGCCGGCGAGGCCGAGCGCCACCAGCGCATTGCCGGTGCCGGAAATGGTCAGGTCCGAGGTGGTGCCGGTCGAAATCTTCAGCGCACCAGCCACCACTTGCGAGGCGACGCCGGTGCCAGGCTTCAGCGACAGCACGCCGCCCGCCGAATTCGAGAAGCCCTGCGCGCCGGTGGCGATATCGATCGCGGTCAGCGTATCGGCGACAGTGGCGCCCTGCAGATAGACGGTGGAGTTGCCATAGGCATCGGCGACCACGCCATTGAGGACGCCCGAACCGACCGGCACATTCGCAGCATCGGGCGGCAGGGCATTCTTGAAGGTGATGGTCTTGCCGTTGACGTTCAGGGTCGAGCCGTCCTGGACCGGCATGCCGAGCGAGCCGGCCGTGATTTGGCGCGACTGGGTGATAGTGACATCGCCCGAGCCGAGCGAGGCGGTCAGGCCAAGGCCGTTGAGCAGATCGGCGTGGCCGGTAATGCTGAGATCGGCGCCGGTGCCGGTGGTCAGGGTCAGCACGCCGCTCGCGATCCCAGCGACGGCGCCCGAGGAATGCGAGATGGTCGCCCCGCCGTTGCTGATCAGCGCCTTCTTGACGCCGCTGGCGAGGTCGATGGCATCGGCCAGGTCCTGCACGGTGGCGGCCGGCGTGCCGGTGGTGCCGAGATAGACCGTGGTGTTGCCATTGCCGTCGGTGATCAGATTGCCGCTGATGCCCGAGCCAGCCGGCATCACCGCCGAGGCGGCCGAGCCGGAGCGGAAGGTGATGGTCTTGCCATTGACGGTCAGGGTGTCGCCATCGACCGGCGCCGCGGTGCCCTTGATGGTGGAAGCGCCCGGTGTGCCAATCAGGGTCAGGGTCATCTTCAGCGAGGCGGCGGTGCCGGCGCCGTCCGGCGCAGCCGTGCCGACCAGCGCGGCCGAGGTCGCGCCGAGCGTGGTCGCGCCGGTGATCGGATGGGCGCCGCCGGCGGTGCCATCGACGATCACCTTCGAAAGCGCATTGGCGCTGGTGTAGCTGGTGGTGCCGCGCAGATCGTCCGGCGTCGCGCCGGTGATGGTGGCCGAGACGTTCGACTTGGTGGAGTAGCCGACGTTCGATTGCAGCGCCTGGTTGGCGATCGACTTGGCGGTATCGACCAGCTTGTTCAGCGAGGTGATGCCGTTGCTGGCCTGCTGCAGGATCTGCACACCGTTGCTGATCCCGTCGAGCAGATTGTTGATGTCACTGGCGCGGGCGTCGAGCCCTGCCGCCGTGAAGAAGTTGGTCGGGTTGTCCAGCGCGGTGTTGACCTTCTTGCCCGAGGCAAGTCGGTTCTGGGTAGTCGCAAGCAAATCGGCAGTCGACTGCAACGAAAGCAGGTTCTGGCGAACCGATGCCGAGAGAACGACGTTGGACATGTTGATACCTTCCTGATCCGCGCTGGCGCTGACCCTTCAGGTCAGCGGTGCCCCCACCCCGAACGACCGCATTGGCCGCCGCGATGGATGCCGGTTGTGCTTCGACGCCTTCTGGAAGTGGGACCTCAGTCGCACATACACGGGTGCGCACCGGATCGACGCGGCCGATTCTCGGCCTACCTGCTTCCTGAATACCGGAACTATGACCGGGCACTTTTTAAAATATGGTTAACAGCGTCTTAAGCGCGCGGGCGGAAAGCAAACCCGCGTGAAAACAATATGTTAACCATAATGGCTGCGGAGGCAAAAAAAAGAGCGGCGGATGGTGCCGCCGCTGATTCGCGCAAAAAGCCGGCTCAAACAGAAAACGGCGGGGTTGCCCCCGCCGTCTTCCGCTTGGTGCTGAGAACGTTTGTTAGCGCAGCAACTGCAGCACGCTCTGCTGGGACGAGTTGGCCAGCGACAGCGCGGACACCGCGATCGACTGGCGGGTCGACAGCGCCTGGCTGTTGGCCGCTTCCTCGTTGGTGTCGGCCAGCGTCAGGTTCGACGAGCCGGTCTGCAGCACGTTGATCAGGTTCTTCGAGAAGTCCTGACGGGTCTGCACGATCGACAGGTTGGAACCCAAGGCGGAGGCCTGCGAACGCAGCGTGGTCGACGCGGTGTTCAGAGACGAGATCACCTTGTTGGTGCTGGCGTTGTCGATGAAGTCCTTGCCCGACTTCAGGCTCGACAGGCCAAGGCCAGCCGGGTCGAAGGTGACGCCCTGGATGCTCAGGGTGGACTTGCCGGTTTCGTTGAACACCAGCTTCAGCGTGTCGCCGTTCAGCAGGTTGACGCCGTTGAACGACGCATCCTGAGCAGTGGTTTTGATCTGCTCGATGATGTTGTTGTACTGCGACACCAGATTGGCGCGGGTGGTCTGGGCGTTGACGTCCGCCACCGGAGCCGTGGGAGTCGAGAACAACGACGCCGCGGTGCCGCCGATCTTGCCGCCCGCCTCGGTCGAACCGATGGTCGAGGAGGCGTAGTCGTTGGACGCCGAGATCGTCAGCTTGCCGGTGGTGTCGATCGAAGCGGTCATGTTGTTGGCCGACAGCTTCGAGTTCAGGTCAGCGAGCGACTTCACGGTGCCGTTGGTGCCGTCACCGATGGTCACCGTCACCGCACTGCCGCCGTTGAACGATTCGAACGACAGGGTCTTGCCGGTGATGCCGCCCGCAGTCGCGGTACGCCCCACCGAGAAGCTGGTCGCCGTACCCTGGTTGCCCGCGAGGCCAAGCGCCGACAGCGCATTGCCCGTGCCAGTGATGTTCAGATCGGCCGCCAGACCGGAGCTGATCTGCAGCTGACCGCCGCTCAGCACCTTGGAGGCTTCACTGCCCGCGGTCACCGCGAGGGTCGCAGCACCGTTGCTGACCGGAGCGGTCTGGGCACCGCTGGCGATATCGATGGCGGTGAGCACGTCATCGATCTTGCCGCCCTGCAGATAGACGGTCGAGTTGCCGTTGCCGTCGGTGATCACATTCTTGGTGCCGACCTTACCGAAGCCATAATCGGCAGCGGCGGGGATCGCGGCATCCTTGAAGGTGATGGTCTTGCCGTTGACGGTCAGGGTCGAACCAGCCTGGATCATGTTGGCGCGGCTGACGCCCGCACCAGCAGCGGTGTTGGCGGTACGATCAGCCTTGAAGGTGCCCGTGCCGGTGGCGCCGGAGTTCAAGCCGAACGCCGACAGCAGGGTGTTGTTGCCGGAGATCGACAGATCCGAACCCGTCGAGGTCGACAGCACGATCTGGTCCGAGCCGTTGATCGACGCGTTGTCACCCGAGCTGTTCGACAGCGTCGCGTTACCACCGGAGATCGCGGCCTTCTGCACGCCGCTGGCGAGGTCGATCGCCTTGAGCACGTCGCCCACGGTACCGCTGTTCAGATAAACAGTGGAGTTACCCTTTCCGTCGGTGACCAGCTGACCGCTGACACCCGAGCCGGTCGGCAGGGTGGCTGCGCCCGGGGCGTCGCCGTTCGCGAAGGTGATGGTGTGGCCGTTCACCGTCAGGCTGTCACCAGCGACCGGCTTGTTCGCGCCGAGCGCGCTGAGCGCCGTGCCGGTGGTGATACCAGCAACCGCCGTACCGGTGTTGCTGCCCTTAACACCGCCGAGCAGCGTGTTGGAGTTCACGACGCCGGGGGTCGCCTGACCGTCCTGCAGGCCGATGCTCTGGGCAAGGCCGTTGGTATAGGTCGAGGTGCCGCGCAGGTCGTCCGCGGTGGCGCCGGCGATCGTGGTGGAGACGCTGGACTTGCTGCTGTAGCCGGCGATCGACTGCAGAGCCTGGTTGGCGATCGACTTGGCGCTGTCGACCAGCTTGTTCAGCGAGGTGATGCCGGTGTTGGCAGCCTGGATGATCTGAATGCCATTGCTGATGCCATCCAGAAGGTTGTTGATGTCACTGGCGCGCGAGTCGAGCGAGGCGGCAGTGAAGAAGTTGGTGGGGTTATCGAGCGCCGTGTTCACCTTCTTGCCGGTCGAGAGGCGGCTTTGGGTGGTGGCGAGCAAGTCCGCGGTAGCCTGCAGAGACGACAGGTTCTGACGGACAGCATTCGAGAGGACGATACCGGACATGATGACAACCTTCCTGGTCGCTAATAACAGCCGGTCTTCTTGACCAGCGCCGGGAACTCTGCCTTCCAGGCTTTAAGAAGCCGTAAAAGAGCCAGTGGCAATTGGAACGGCCTCAAAAAAAGCGCGGCGCCGCCCGGGAACGGTTCGCGCGGCGCACGTCATCAGCCCTTGCAGTTGTGATCAAAGTCATTGCACGCGCGCCAGAGCTGATTAGTTGGGCGCAAAGATGCCGGTGCGCGTCACATCAACGCGTCAAGCCAGCCACGGTGGCTGGCAATGAAACAGAAGCACGCAAAACGAAATAGCGGCCGGTGGTGGCCGGCCGCTATCACTGCGCTCTGAGCCAATTGGTTAAAGGAATTTAACCAAGCTCATCTGATAGAGCTGCGACGTGGTCTGATACGAGGCCTGCAACGCGGTCTGCAGCGCCAGGATTTTGGTGGCGACCTCGTCGTTGTTGATGCCCTCGATCGAGTCGAGCAGCGTCTGCGAGATCGATTTGCTCTGCGTCTGCCGATCAGTGGTGGTCTTGATCGAGGCCTGCGCGCCGGCGAAGTCCGCCTGGATGTTCTGAATGGTCTGCGTGCCGGGGATTACCGCGAGATTCTGCGCCAGCCGCTGGTTGAGGCCCGCGATCTTGCCGCTGGCATTGATGTCGGTGATGTTGGTGGTCACCGCTGCAAACACCGCAACGTTCTGCAACAGCGTGCGCAGCGCCTGCTCGTTGGCACGGGCGCCATACTGCACGGTGATGTTGTCATCGATCTTGGCGACCGCCGAGCCGCGTGCGGTGTCGCCCGGCGAGGTTGGATTCTCGCCGGTGTACCAGATCACGGTATCAGCCGCGGTGCCCGACACCTGCGCTGTGGCGCCAGTGAATGGCGCGGTGCCGGCCACCCGCAATGGCGGCTGACTGAAGAAATCAGCGCCGGCCTGGATCGCCGACGCCGAAGCCAGCGCACCATTAGCGAGTTGCTTCACCGCTTCAGTAAGCGCCGCCTTCATGTTGGTAGCGGTTTTGACCGGATCGGGCGCCACCGGCGGCACCGCCAGCGGATCGCCCTGATCGATGGCGAATCCATTGACCGGCACTGGCGTCGCGGTCGAAGCGGTCAGCGTGATTGTTTCCCGCGAGCCATCGGGCAGATCGAAGGTGAACGACACGTTCTGGCCGTCGGTGGGATTGCCGCCCACCAGATCGATCGACATCGCCTTGGGATTGGGCGCTGCCGGCGGCACGGTCGGCGGCGTTTCGGTCGGCTGGGTGATCACCGCACCCGAGATGGTGGTGGCGATCGCGCTCAGCTTCAGGCCGAATGGCGAGGGACCGACCGGCGGCACGGCATAGGGATTGGCTGCAAAATCCTCGCCGATCTGCACAGCGGTCGCGCTTGCCGGCGTCGAGACGATCACCCGGCCCCAGTTCGGCGCGGCGCCGACATCGGCCTCACGGCGCTCATTGATCACTTGTTTCAGACCCGCGACCCCGGCGCCATCGCCATTGAGCAGCTTGTCGGCCGCAACCACCGGCGCGTTATCCGTCGAGCGCCCGCCGAACAGATAACGGTCGCCAGATTGCGAGTTCAGCATGTCAACGGCGTCGTAGAAATTCAGCACCGCGGTTTTCTGGCCCGCGGTCTGGCCGGTGTTGTCGAGCGTGGAGCCGGCGCTGACCGCTGCGCCCTTCACCGTCGAGTTGATGGCGTTGAGCCGCTCCAGCGCCAGATTGGCGACATTGATGCGGGTGTTCACGTTCACCGCGGTGTCGGCATAGGACTGGTAGTTCGACAGCTGGGCACGAATGCCGATGGTCAGGCTGCGCCCGGCGCCAAGCTCGGCATAGGTCGTCGATTTACGGCCGGTGGCGAGCTGCTCAGTCAGCGTTTCAAGCTGGCTGCGCAGGTTGAGAATGCCAGAGCCAATATAGGAGGTCCGTCCACTGACGCCATCAATCGCCATGATCGCCTCAAATCGCCTGCATCAATACGCTGTACATTTCATTGATGGTGGACATCACGCGCGCGTTGGCAGAATAGGCATTCTGCAACGCCAGCAAATGCGCCATCTCCTCGTCCATATTCACGCCCGAGGCGGCGTCGAACTTTTTCTGCAGCGTGTTCAGCACCACAGTCTGGCCATCCGAGACCTGCTTGGCGGTCTGGGCCTGCGCGCCCTGCTGGCTGGTGAACTGCTGCATGTAGCTGAGCAGCGAGCCCTTATAGGGCGCGTTGGTCGAACCGACGCCGGTTTTCGGCGAATAGTAGAACACCGACTTGTTGAGCTGCTGGCTCAGGAAATCAGCGCGGGTGCTGTCGCCGGACGGCGTGGTCGGCGAGGTGTTGTAAACCACCAGCCGCGACGGATCGGACACCAGCGAACTGTTCACGGTGAGACGCTGCGCAAGGCCGGTGATCTGCCAGCCGGTGGCGCTGATCGAGCCGGTATAGGCCGCACCATTGTCAGTGAACAGCGGCACCTCGACGCCATTGCCGGTCAGCGCGGTCTGGGTGGTGGTGACCGACGCGGCGCTGATGGTCGAGAAGCCGGCATTGTTCAGCACATTGATGCTGGTCGCCGAGCCGGTGAAGATCACGTTATACGGATTGAGCGCGGCATTGAGCTGCGCAATCACCGTACCGGGTGTCGAGAAATCGATACCGACCACGGTGTCGTTGGGATCATTCGTGGTCGAATTCGGCAGCGGCAGCACCGAGACATCGTCAACGCGCACGATCGAAATGTTGCGCTTTGTGCCGGTCATCGCATCGGTCACGGTGACGTGCATGACGTTGCCGTTCTTCAGATTCGATGCGTCGAGATTGAAGCCCGCCTGCGGCGCCGGCGCCGGGGTGATCACCGTGCCGGCCGTGGTCTTGTCGGATAGCGCCTTGGAGGTCGAGGCCGCCAGCTCGTCGAGCTGGTTCTGCGCCTCCACCATCAGCTTGTCGCGCACTTCCAGATAGGCAGCGATCTCGCCGGACTTGACCTGCGAGGTGATATCGATCGAGCCGCCGTTTGAGTACCCCACCTTCAGCGAGCCGAGCGTGAACAGGTTCTGCTGCGGGTCCCACAAGGTGCTGGGCGTCACCGTGCCCTGCGCATTGAAGGTCAGGGTCGCGGCCTCATTGCCGACCAGCTGCACGCCCGAGCCGGTGAACACCGTCGCCTGGTTCATGCCGTTGAAGGTGACGCGGATGTCCATCATCTGCGACAGCTGGGTGATGTAGCTGTCGCGCTGATCGAGCAGCGATGCGGTCGCGGAATCGGTCGAGGTGCCGCCGAGCGGATTGGTGCGCAGCTGATTGTTGATCTCGGCGATCTGCCGCAGCAAATTGTTGGCGGTGTTGACCGTGTCGGCAATGCCGGTTTCCGCGGCGCCGCGCAGCCCCTGGATGGCATTCGACATCGAATTGAGCTGGCCGGAAAAGGCCTGCGCAGCATTGATCACGCCGATCCGCGCCGACTGGCTGTCCGGCGAGGTGGCAAGCGCCTGCACCGCGCTGGTCAGCGCATTGAAGGTGTCTTCCAGCGTGCCGCTTGAGGCCGGATTGCCGTAGATGCCCTGCAATTGCTGCAGGAAGTCCGACTTCAGCGACGCATAGGAAGCGCCCGAGGTTTCCAGCCGCAGCTGCGCCTGGATGTACTCGTCGAGCTGGCGGTTGACGCCGGCAACGTTGACGCTGGAGCCCGTCGATCCGGTGTTGACGGTGACCTGATCGGCGGTCTTGCGAATGTAGCCAGGCGTCTCCGCATTGGCGACGTTCGAAGACACCAGCGACATCGACGCCTGATTGGCGCGAAGCCCGGACATTGCGATGGAGAGTGCGTCACCGAGACTCATGACTAGCTACCTTCAACAGTGACTGCAGCGTGGCGGCTTACCGCATCACATTCAGCAGATCCTGAACCATGGTATTGGCGGTGGTGATCACCTTGGTGTTCGCCGAATAGGCCTGCTGCGTGACGATCAGCTTGGTGAACTCATCGGCAATGTCAGTGTTGGACGCTTCCAGCGACGCGCCAGAAATGCTGCCGCCCTTGCCGAACAGCGCCGGGCCGGATTCATTGGTGACCTCGAAGGCGCCGCCATCGACACGCTTCAGGAAGTTGGCACCGTTGAAAGTGGCGACGCTGACCTCGGCGAGATCGATGTTACGGCCGTTGGAATAGGAGCCGACCACCCGGCCCTGATTGCTGACCGAGACGCTGACCAGCTGACCGGCGGCATAGCCGTCCTGCTCGAGCTGATTGACCTGTGCGTTGCCGTTGGTGTCGGCGAACTGGGTGAGGCCGCCGGTACCAAACGACATCGACACATCGCCGAGCGTGACGCCGCTGACGGTGAGATTGGTCAAGGTGATCTGGCCGATCACCGGGTTCATCTCGCCCGATGAATTGAAGGTGAAATTGGTGCCGACATTGGTCCAGGCCACCTGGCTGCCGGTGGCGTTGGGGTTGGTCTGATAGAACAGGTTCCAGACATCGGAATGGCCAGTGCCGAGCGAGGCCGAGTCCATCTTGGCCCAGCGGAACTGAACGTTCACCGGCGCACCGTTGCCGTCGTAAGCGGTGGTGGCGCCGCCGGAGATCGACTCGTCCAGGAAGGTCTTGACGTCGTTGCCGACCACGGTGCCGGTGCCGACCGTGCCGCCGCCGGTGCGCTTGACGGTCACCGGGCTGGTGAGGCCGAGCGCGGCAAAGCCGGAACTGGTCGAGGTGATCGACAGATCATTGGTAGTGCCGGTGTGCAGCACCACGGCGCCCCCCGTCACAGTCGAGAGATTGTTGGGGGGGGGATTACCGTTCAACGCATCGATCTTGCTGAGCAGCGTGTCAAGCGAGCTGTCGACCGGGATATGGGTGGCGTCGTTGGTGCCGCCGGAGGCGGTGACGGTCAGCGTGGTGCCGTTGACGACAATGGTGTCGCCGACCGCGAAGTTCACCGTCAGCGAGTCCGAGCCCGCCGCACCACTCATCAGCGTCGCGCCGGTCATCGGCACGCCGAGCTTGTTGTTGGTTTGCAGGCCGGTCTTGGTGTTGTCGCCGAATGGCGGCGGCTGGGTGCCGACGATCTGCGGGTTGGTGCCGAAATCGGCCGGCCGCAACAGTTCCGAGCCCGGCACCGACTTGTCATGCTTGACGGTCAGCGGGTAGCTGGCGAGGTTGGCGCGGTAGCTGATCTTGGTGGTCTTCTGCGAGGGCAGAAAGTCGTTCTGGAATTTCAGAATTTCCGGAGTGCCGCCCGACGGGTTGCCGGTGGTCCGATCGATCGGCACGCCTTGCAGATAATAGCCGGCGCCGTTGACCAGATAGCCGTTCTTGTCGAGCGCGAAGTCGCCGCGCCGCGTGTAATTATTGACGCCGGCGAAGATCGGGTTGTTGTCCGAGAACGAGCCGGGCTTCTGCACCGTGAAGAAGCCGTCGCCATTGATCGCCATATAGGTCGACACCGCCGCCGACTGCACCGAGCCCTGCAGGGTGTTGGTGGAGCGCGACTTGGCAGTCACCGAACCGGCCAGCTGGGTGTCGTTGCCGGACGGCGGGATCAGGTCGAGGAACGAAGTGTCGATGCGCTTGAACGCGGTGGTCTGCGAATTGGCGATGTTGCCGGAGATGTTTTCCAGCGCGTAGGAATTCGCTCTAAGGCCCGCGACCGAGGTGGTGAGAGCGCCGAAGATACCCATTACATCGTCTCCAACTTCGTTCCCGGGCGGCCCGCCGGTTCCAGACGCATAGGTGGCCGCATCGGACCTTCCCCTCGCAAGGCCCGTGCCAACAGCACTTTTCAAACGAAATCAGAGACTTAGATATTCGCAACCGCCCCTCACCCAGGGGATTCTTGCCGCTCGCGGGTAAGAATTGCCGGGGCGATGCGGCGCGGGTTGCCGGGCCAGCGCCCGGCCGCACGCCAGCTCGCGCCGATGTGATCGCCCTCGCCCTGGTATTTTGACTGAGATCAGACCATTGCGCCGCAAACCGTGAGATCAGGCAGCACGTCGAGCCGGAGCGGAATGAATGAGCGAGTTCGAGATCGCACAACACGTCCTCAACACCCTGCGCCAGGCGGAATCTGCCGAGCCGCAGGCGGCGGTGCCTCTCCTGAAAAAGCTGATCGGTCTGGTCAATGGCGACGGCAGCGAGCAGCCGTTCGAGATCGAAGAGGCGCGTTCAACGGCTTTCATGGCGATTTGCGAATACGCCAAGGCGCTGCATCGCGGCCAGCCGGCCGATGAGCTGTGGCCGGAAGCGATCCACGCCACCAAGAAATGGCAATCACTTGCAGGTTCGCCGGCCCTCGCCTGAACCCCACCTGCTCTGTACCTTCCTGACTAGCTCCCCGATCATTTCCCGCCTTTAAGTCCAGCGCCGCCCGAGTGGCGCTGAGAATGATTGGCGCCTCATACGATGCCGCCGGCAACGCCGCCGCATCCTGGCTCGCTCCGCGCCAACGCACGCTGACAGCCGCATCAGCCCAGCCGCCCTTCTCCCAACCATCCCTTTCAGCCCTGCCAGACTGGCGCGGCTTACAGGCGGGCCTTGCAAGCGGGTCTTGCAAGCGGGTCTTGAAGGTTCGCCTTGTGAACGCTCCTTGACCGCGCTTTGCAGCACGACGGCTGCACGCCAATCTTGCCGTCGCCGCCTCACGCTCAGTCCACGGCAACTAATTCCCCTCGGAGTTCTACGAGGAAATTTCAACTAATCACACGATCAGCATCCACCTTGATCGCGAAGCGTGCTGTTCGCCTGACAGAACAGATGCCAAACGACTAATTAGTTCATCGATTTTTCAGGGAGGCCGCTTAGCGTTGCGCGAATCTACCCCGAAGGATCGACCATGCAGCAGCCCTCGCTCACCGGCATCGAAAGGAAGCTTGCGGAAAACGAGATCATCGTCAGCAAGACCGACCTGAAGGGTCGCATCACCTACTGCAACGATGTTTTCAAGCTGATCTCCGGCTACAGCGAGCCCGAGCTGATCGGCAAGCCGCACAATATCATTCGGCACTCGGACATGCCGCGCAGCGTGTTCAAGCTGCTGTGGGACACCATCGCCGGTGGCAATGAGATTTTTGCCTACGTCAAGAACCGCACCAGGAACGGCGATTACTACTGGGTGCTGGCGCACGTCACCCCCGACTTTGACGAAGCCGGCAAGATCACCGGCTACAACTCGTTCCGGCGCTCCGTCACGCCGAAGGCCATCAAGGCGATCGAGCCGATCTATGCCGGCCTGCTCAAGGAAGAAGCCCGGCACGCCGACCGCAAGGCCGGGCTGAAAGCCGCCACCGAGCAATTGCAGCAACTTCTGGCATCCAAAGGCGTGACCTATGATCAATTCGTCCTCGGTCTCTAAAGCGCTGACCGTATCGGTGCTGGCGACCGGTTTCTCGATCGCAGCCGCCGGATGGAATGCCGCGCAGAACGCGCAGATCGCGGCCTCGCTCGCCGGCTGCGGCGCCTTGATGTCGGCGGTGTGCGCCTGGTGGCTATTGCGCGCCACCAAGAGCATCAACAAGGCCATGGCCGCGCTGGAGCAAGCGGCGAGCGGCAATCTGAAGGCGCGTATCATCGGCATCCGCGGCCATGGCAGCGTCGGCAAGATGCTGGAGAACATCAACCGCGTGCTCGACCAGGTCGAAGGCTTCGCCAAGGAAACCGAAGCGGCGATGAAAGCCGCAGCATCCGGGCGTTTTTACCGAAAGATCATGCCGCGCGGCTTCCGCGGCGATTTCGTGCGCTTCGCCAATGAAGTGAACAGCACGCTCACGCAGATGGAAGAGAATGTGCGCCGGCTGGCGGCATTCGAGGCGCGCATGCTGCGCGAGGCGGTGACCGTCACCATGACCGTCAACGAAGGCGCGATCGCCAACACCCGCATCGTCGGCGGCATCCGCAGCGCGCGCAGCGAGTCACAAGGCATGGCGGCCGCGACCGAGCAGATGGTCGCCGGTTTCCGCACCATCAGCGCCAGCGGCAACGAGGCGGCCCGGCTCTCTGAAAACGCCAAGAGCATCAGCGAGGACGCGCGGCGCATCGTCGGCGAGGCGATGGCCGAGTTTGGCCAGATCGAAGCGTCGGTTGCCGATGCCGCCGAACGCGTCACCGGCCTCGCGGCCTCCTCGGAAGCGATCGGCGAAATCCTGGAATCGATCGAGCGCATTGCCGCGCAAACCAACCTGCTGGCGCTGAACGCCACGATCGAAGCCGCGCGCGCCGGCGAGGCCGGGCGCGGCTTCGCGGTGGTGGCGCAGGAGGTCAAGCAATTGTCGCAGCAGACCGCGGCAGCCGCCACCGACATCAATCAGCGCGTCACCACGCTGCGCCAGGAGATGGCCGGCATCGTCGACACCATGACCCACGGCACCCGGTCGATCGCCAAGGGCCGCAAGGCGATGGAGACCATGGGCGAGCGGATCGGCGACGTCACCACCCAGGTATCCAACACCACGGTTAGAATCGAGGAAATCTCGCACGTGCTGTCGGAGCAATCGACCGCGGCCAATCAGATTTCCGAAGGCGTTCAGAACATCGCCGAACGCGCCGACAGCAATGCCAGCGCGGTCCATGAAAGCTCCAAGGCGCTACATGGCGTCGAAGAGGAAATGGGATCGCTGCTCAAACTGCTGTCCGAGCGCGACATCCCCGACAAGGTGCTTCTGCTGGCCAAGTCGGACCATGTGCTGTGGAAGAAGCGGCTGCTCGACATGGTGGCCGGCGATCTCAAACTATCAACCGACGAATTGTCGAACGACACCACCTGCCGGCTCGGTAAGTGGTACCACGGACCGGACGTCGAGCATCTGCGTCATCTGCCGGAATTCCAGGCGCTGGCGGCGCCGCACCATGCCGTGCACCAGAACGGCATCGAGGCGGTGCACTGCTTCAACCAGGGCCGTTACGACGAAGCGCTCAAATACATCGAACGCGTTGACGATGCCTCGCGGCAGGTTCTGGAATGCCTTGATCTGCTGATCGCCGCGCAGCAGCGGCAGAAGAAAGCCGCCTGACCACCACGAGCGGTTAGCAGCGCTTCCCTCCCCTTGTGGGGAGGGACAATTGCGCGGGTCAGGTGGCGTTCGGCGATGCGGGCTGGAAGGTGAGCGCAAAGCCATCGATGCAATAGCGCAGCCCGGTCGGCTTCGGACCATCGTCAAACACATGCCCGAGATGACCGCCGCAGCGCCGGCAGTGCACTTCAGTGCGCACCATGCCGAGCGTCGAGTCGCGCCGCTCGCCAATGGCGTTCGGGAGCGGCTGCCAGAAACTCGGCCAGCCGGTGCCGCTGTCATATTTGGTGTCGGACGCAAACAGCGGCAGCTCGCAGCCCGCGCACGCAAAGGTGCCCTTGCGTTTCTCTTTCAGTAGCGGGCTGGAGAACGGCCGCTCAGTGCCCTCCTCGCGCAAGATATAATACTGCATCGGGGTCAGTTGCTGCCGCCATTGTTCCGGGGTCTTCTCGATCTCGAAGCGCTCGCCGGCACGCGCCGCATCGCCGCGCAGCCAGGGCAGCCCAAGCAGCGCAGCCATCGATCCGGTGGCGGCGAGCAGAGTGCGGCGGTTCATCGGTGATCTCCCGTGCTGAGCAAAGCCAAGACGCGGCGGCGCGCGGCGTCATTTGCAGCTACGTTTCGCCAGACATCAGGTTGCCGCTTCAGCGCGGCGGCGGGCTCACATTGTCGCGAGCCGGGGCCGCCGCGGCGGCGTCCGTCAGTTCTGGCGGCGGCTGTTCGGCCGGCGGCGCGTTGCGCATCGCCAGCGCGGCCTCGCGCCGTTCTTCGCGGGCGAGCTGCCGGGCCCGGGCCCGCTCGCGATAGCGCGCCACTGCGCCCTGCGCAGCGGCATGGCCGCGCGTCGCCCAGCTGATCGCCTGGCCGGCCACCCGGCCGATATTGCCGCCGACCCAGACCAGCTCATAGGGCGCAAACAATTTCCAGCGGTCGTCGCCGGTCAGGATCGCCTGCGCGATCAGCTTGCCGGCCAGCGCCGAGCTGTTCAGCCCCTGGCGGCCAAAGCCGCTCGCCACCCATAGCCCATGCTGCAACTGGCCGATCTGCGGCATGCCATGCACGGTCTGGCCGATCACGCCGCAGCCGCAGCGCTCGATCGCCACCTCGCCGAGCTGCGGGAACACGGTACGAATCCGGCGCGCAATCGATTTCGCCATGCGCTCGGGCGCCATCGAAAAGGTGGTCTCCGGGCTCGACCACGCAAGCCGGTCTTCGCCCACCACCCGGAAATGATCGATGCCATGGCTGTCGGCCACCGAGCCGCTGAACCGGATCGCCTCGGCGAGCCGCTCGCCGAGCGGCGCGGTCACCCCGGCATAACGCCAGACGGGCAGCAGCGTATCGGTGAGCCGCTGATGCGGCGCGCCGAGATGAACATTGCCGGCCAGCACGATATGCGAGGCGCGCAGCCGCGCCTGCGGCGTCACGATCCGCTTGCGGATGCCGTCCGGGTCGATGCTGACCACCTCCGTGCCCTCATAGATCCGGGCGCCGGCTTGGGCAGCAAGCGCGGCGAGGCCATGCAGATAGCGGCGGCCGTCAAGCTGGAATGCGCCGGGATAGTACACGCCATGGAAATAGCGATCGGTGACGAGCGCCTCGCGCACCTGTTCGATCTGCCAGCCTTCGACCGCAGTGCCGAATTCATTGCCGAGCAGGGTCAGCCGTTCGATCAGCTGATCGCCGCTTTCGATGGTGGAGACTTCGAGCGCGCCCTCGCCGATCGCCAGCTCCGGAATCTGAGCGGCGATGGCACGCACATAATCGGCGCCATAGCTCGACAGCACCCACAGATCCTTGGCGTGGTGCAGGCCGATGCGCTCGATCAATTCGGTGGGCGGCACGCCATAGCCCGGGCGCACGGTTCCAAGCATATGGCCGGATGCGCTCCAACCAATCTGCCGGGCTTCCAGCACCGCGACGCTGAGCCTGCCCCGCGCCAGCTCATAAGCGACGGTCAGCCCCGCCAGACCGGCGCCGACCACGCAGACATCGACATCACGATCGAGTCGCAACTGCGGCCATGACGGCGCCGCGGCCTCTGACGGACCGCTGCGGCTGTCGGCCGTGCTGTCGAAATCGCTGGTCATGCCCCGTCTTACGAAGGCCGCGAGGACTTGTCACCTTGTCGCGCCAGCCGTTCTCCATTAATCCGCAGGGCAGTAGCCACTGCCCGCCCCCCGAGGCCGCCTTGAGAGTCCCATGCGCCGACTGATCCTGCTGCGACACGCCAAGACCGAACCCGAGGCGCCGACCGGCAGGGACCAGGATCGCCGGCTCAATGACCGTGGCCGCGACGACGCCGCCGCTATTGGCTGCTGGCTGACCGACAATGATCTGGTGCCCGACACCGTGCTGGTGTCGAGCGCCACCCGCGCCCAGCAGACCTGGGCGATCGTCGGCGAACGGATTCCGGCTGACGCCGTCCTCAACGTCAGCAATCTGACGGAGCTGTATTGCGCCGGTCCGTCCACGATGCTTCAGCTGATCCGCACCATGCCGGGCGATGCCAAACGGCTGCTGCTGGTCGGCCACAATCCCGGCCTGCACGAGCTGGCGCTGGCGCTGACCGGCCATCATCCGCACCGGGCCATGCAGATGCCGGGCAGCATGCCGACCGCGGGCATCGTCGTGATCGATTTTGCGACCGACGACTGGAGCCAGGTCGGTTTTGGCGAAGGCCTGCTTGAACATTTCACGAGCCCGAAACTGTTGAAGTCAGCCGGCGCCTGAGCGCCGCCATACGTCCTCCCGCGATTGTTGTGCTAGCCTTGCCGGCGCAGCGCTGCGCCGCACATCGCATCAGCGGGGCCGCTGCCGTGCGGAGGCGGCGACGATGTATAAATCCATCCTGGTCCCGATCGATCTGTCCGATACCGAGCTGATCAAGCCCGCGCTCGCGACCGCGGCGTCGCTGGCGTCCTGCTATGACGCCAAGGTGCGGCTGCTCAATGTGCTACAACTGACGCCGGTGATGCTGGCCGAATATGTGCCGGCCGATTTCGACGCCCAGCAGCATGAGGCCGCGGCGCAGGCGATGGAAACGATCGCCAAGGAGTCCGGCATCGACGCCGCCCGGCTATCGACCGCGGTGCGCCAGGGCGGCGGCATCTATCACGAGATTCTGGAAGAAGCCGCCGCGATCGGCGCCGACCTGATCGTGATGACCTCGCACCGGCCGGCGATGCGCACCTATTTCCTCGGCTCCAATACCGGCCATGTGGTGCGCTATGCCACCTGCTCGGTGCTGGTGGTCCGGCACTGAGGCGGCGCTGGTTACGGCAGCAATTCGGCAGGCAGCGCGTCGAACGAATAGCGGCGCGGCTTGTTGCGGCGAATGAAGCCGCCGATCTGCCAGCCAAACAGCGCGGCAAAGCCGAGGATGAACAGCACGCCCGGCCATTCGCCGACAGCGACCGCGCGCGCCAGCAGCGCGGTCATCGCCACCGCCAGCAGCGCCAGCACCACCAGCGCGCCATTATAGGCGAGCGGCGACAAGCCGCCGGTCAGTTCGGCCTGGCTGCGGGCAGCCTGCAAGCGCTGATGCAAGGCCACCATGAAGGCGCGATAGGCCTGGTCCTGCGGCGCCATCAGCGTCACCGTCTGCCAGGAGGTCGACAGGATGGTGAGACGCTGGCCGTCAAAAGTGCGCAGATCGGCGCGGAAGCGCCGCGACTGCATCGACACCGGCCGAAAACTGAGCCGCACCGACGCGATCGTCTGATAGGGCCAGACCCCGCTGCGGGCGCCGATCTGCCAGGACAGCCCCTGCTCCGTCAGGGCAAATTGCCGGCCGCCGCCGATCAGCGAGGCCCGGTAGCCATACTGCAGCCCAGCCTCGTCTTGGTTCGGGTCGTCGAGTTCGCGCGGTGTGGCGGTCATCAATCTCTGTCGCGGATCGGGTGATGGGGCGATGCCACGGGCGTGTCCGATAGCCCGTTTGCCTGCGGACAGCCCTTAGCATACAAGCAATCGACCCGGCTGCGGCGCAACGCCTCGGCTATCCATTGGCTCGATCACCCAGCGCCTGATGACCAAGCCCGTGTCCTTTCCGCGCCATCTGATCTTCGCTGCGGCCTTGATCTGCGGCGTGCTGCTGGCGCTGGCCATGCACATGCTCGGCCAGTCGGTCGGTCTTGATCTCGATGGGCTGTGGCGCGCCGAGCAGCGCGGCATCGTGCCGGCCGGCGCGGCGCTGGCGTGGTGGCTGGTGGCCACCGCCGGTTTTGCTGGGGGCTATTTCACCGCATCGCTGATGCGCAGCGCAGCCGCCGGTGAAATGCCACCGCGGCTGCGCAATTTTCTGGTGGCGGTCGGCGTGTTGCTGCTCGCCGCCGCTGGCCGCGCCGCCTCAGCACCGAGCGCGGTGCCGACGGCGTCCGCGGTGCTGGCCGGACTGGCCGCGCTGGTGATCGGCGCGCTGCTCGCATTCTGCGGCGTGCATTTCGCGCTCCGGAAAGCGTGACGCCGCCGGTCAGCCGGCCGCGCGCAGATTGATGGTGCTCTCCGCTAGCGCCGTCAGCTTCTTGTCGGTGGCCTTTTCCTCATCGAGCGTCTTCTGCAGCACCGCGGCACAATCATTGCGGCCGAGCTGCTTGGCCCAGGAGATCAGGCTGCCATAGCGGGTGATTTCGTAGTGTTCGGCAGCCTGCGCGGCATTGATCAACGCGGCGTCGAGCACCGCCTTGTCCTCAACCTCGCCGGTCACTTCCTCGGCTTCCTCGATAATGCCGTCGATCGCCGGGCAATCGACCGCCTTGGCCTGCGCGCCATGCATCTGGAACACCTGCTCCAGCCGCTGGACATGGGTCCGGGTTTCGTCGAGATGGCTGAGGAAACCCTGCTTGAGCTGCGCGTTGCTGGCCTTGTCGGCCATTTTCGGCAATGCCTTCACGAGCTGCTTCTCGGCATAGTAGATGTCCTGCAGCTGATGCACGAACAGGTCATCCATGGTCTTGATGTCCTTGGTGAAAAGTCCCATCGCGGTTCCTCTTGGTTGTCAGGCGTGTTGGTCGCCCGGCGCTGCTTGCCAGGCGTGGCAACAGGGCCTGTGCCCTGTCGCAAGGTCCGCGGACAACCGCCGGACCGCAGCAGCGTTCCGGGTTCGGCAGTCATTGATCATCGCGATGGCGTGAGGCGGCCTTGAGCGATATGGAAGCGCGGTCGCCAAGGAGCGGGCTCAAGCGGCGGCTCAAGGCGTGGCATAAGGCGCTGGCGACGATCCGCCGCTGCGCTTGTCGCAATTGCGCAACGGTTTGCGCTATATCAAGGGCGTTCGGGGGGCGCTCGGGAAGATGCACACACCGGCTGGGCCAGGGTGCAGGTTTTTTCTGACGAGCCGCTTTCGCCCAATGGATTATGCGCGTTATGAGTAGCTCGGCAGCCTTTGGCCAGTTTTCGCCTCAATCGGCCTACACCACGGCGCCGCCCATCCCGGAGGACGAATGCATCGAGTATTGAGCGCGCTGCGGCGTGGCTTCAAAGAACGGTTGGGCTGGAAACGGCTGGGGATCGTCGCAAGTCTGCTGATCATCGGATTTGCGATCCACTCCCTGATCCATACCCTGCAGGGTGTTGATACCGACGTTATCCTGGTCGCCCTCAAAGAAAAGCCGAGCACCCAGATTGCGCTGGCCGCGCTGTGCGTGGTCGGTGCGTTCTTCACGCTGACCTTCTATGATTTCTTTGCGCTGCGCACGATCGGCAAGCGGCACGTGCCGTACCGGATCGCGGCACTGACCGGCTTCACCTCGTACACGATCGGCCACAATATCGGCGCCACGGTGTTCACCGGCGGCGCGATCCGGTTCCGGATCTATTCGGACTACGGCCTGTCGGCGATCGACGTCGCGAAGATCTGCTTCATCTCCGGCCTGACCTTCTGGCTCGGCAATCTGTTCGTGCTCGGTATCGGCCTGGTCTGGCATCCGTCCGCGGCCTCGGCGATGGACCGGCTGCCTTCCGAGATCAACCGGCTGATCGGCGTCGGCTGTCTGGTCGGCATCGCGATCTATCTGGCCTGGATCGCCACCGGCAAAAAACGCCGCGAGCTCGGCCAGAACGGCTGGAAAGTGGTGCTGCCCTCGGCGCGCCTGACCTTCCTGCAGGTGCTGATCGGCGTGGTCGATCTCGGCTTCTGCGCGCTGGCGATGTATCTGTTGATGCCGGCCTCGCCCTATATCGACTTCATGTCGCTGGCGGTGGTGTTCATTCTCGCCACGCTGCTCGGCTTTGCCAGCCATGCCCCCGGCAGTCTCGGGGTGTTCGACGCCGCGATGCTGCTGGCGCTGCCGCAATTCGCGCGCGAGGAACTGGTGGCGACGCTGGTGATCTTCCGGATGCTGTATTTCGTGATCCCGTTCGCGATCTCGATCACCATCATGGGCACCCGCGAATTGTGGCTGAGCGTGGTCAAGCCCTGGCAGGCGCGCCGGGTTCCGGTGGTACCGCCTGCGCCGAAGCGCTTGCCGCCGCCCCCGCCGCAGGCCCGTGCCGCCGCCACTAGCTCGCGCCGTCCGCTGTGAGCGGGCGGCCGCGCCCATAGTTTTGCCTCAACCGCAGCGTTGAAGGCGGGCCATGATCGCGATGTTGTCCAGGTTCAGTGCTTTTTCGCGGGCGGCGCTCGTCCTCGGCTTTGCCTGTGCGGCCGCCAGCCCTGGCGCCGCGCAGCCGGTGGCGACCCCGGTCCAAGCCGCCAGCCCCGGCAGCGGCCTGCAAATCCAGTGGGAAGTCCGCAACCGCTTTCGGCTGTTCCGCGAGGAACGCGACTTCCTGCTGCATGCCGAGGCGCTGCGCAGCGCCACCGTGCTGGCGTCGGAACAGGCCCTCGGCGTGCAGAGCGACGGCCGCGGCTGGGCCCGCAACGTGGTCGGCCGGCTGTGCATCGACCCGACCGGGCGGGTCAACGAGCCCTGCACCCGCGACAACGTCAAGGAAAGCTATCTGACGCCGACCGAGCATCCGGTCACGGTGCGGCTCACTGGCGCCATTCCGGTCGGCGCCACCTGCGCCTGGTCGTTCGACGACGGCGAAGGACCGCCGCGCAGCTCGACGCTCGATTGCGCCGAGCCGATCAATCTGCGCGTCCATTATGGCGGGCCGACCCAGGTCGCGGTCGAGGTCAGCAGCGGCGCCGATCCGGCGCAGCGCGTCACCGAAACCATCGAGGTGCGCGACATCTTCATCGCCGGGCTCGGCGACTCGATCGCCTCCGGCGAAGGCAATCCCGACAAGCCGATTGCGCTCAGCGACGAAGGCTTCTGCTTCCGTTCCTATCTCGGCGGCGTGCAGGGCCAGTACTACCGGCCGAGCCGTGCCGGCTACAAGGGCGGCCGCGCCTGCGAAGCGCCGGAAACGCTGCAAGTCTGGCAGCGGCAGAGCGCGCAATGGCTGAACCCGGCCTGCCACCGCTCGCTCTATTCCTACCAGACCCGCACCGCGCTGGCGCTGGCGGCACGCTTCCCGCACCTCGCGGTCACCTATCTGCCGCTGGCCTGCACCGGCGCCACCATCAGCGAAGGGCTGTTCGGCTCGCAGCGCGCCCGCGAATGCGTGATCACCAAGTCGGGCGCGAAATGCGAGGGCAACGTCAACGCCCAGCTCGCCGAACTGCGCGAGGCGCTGAGCGCGGCCAAGCGCCGGCAGCCGAACCGCACGCTCGATCTGGTGCTGCTGTCGGTCGGCGCCAATGACATCAACTTCTCCGGCATGGTCGCCGACGTGATCGTCGACAACGCCACCGAACGCACGCTGTTCAAGCGTTCCGGCGTGATCGCCTCGCTCGATGATTCCCGCGCGGCGCTGCAGCGCGAGCTGCCGCAGGGCTTTGCCAGACTGCGCGAAGCCTTGAAGCCGCTGCTCGGCGGCGACCTGTCGCGCGTGGTCTACACCGCCTATGGCAATCCGGCGCTGGCCGGCGGCGCGCCCTGCCCGGGCGGCCCGGCTGGCTTCGATATTCACCCGGCGTTCAATGCCGATCCCGCGCGCCTCGCCCGCGTGGTCGATTTCGTGCAGAGCGAGTTTCTGCCGCAGCTCAAGAACCTCGCGCAATGCAGCGGCGGCGTGCTGTGCCGCGCCCCGGTCGCCGATCGCATGACCTTTGTCGATCGCCATCAGAGCGCGTTCGCGCAGCACGGTTTCTGCGCACGCAGCGCCAATGATCCGGAATTCGACCGGCAGTGTTTCTCGCCGCGCGGCGACAGTTTTGATCCGGACATCGTTTCGGCCGCGGCGCAGCCGATGGCGTGCGGCATCGGCGCCAGCAACTACCGGCCCTATCTGCCGCGCGCGCGCTGGATCCGCGACGCCAATGACAGTTACTTCTCGGCGATGACCTATCCGCAGGGACTGCCATCGTCGCAGCAGCCGACCGACATTCACGACGCCACCTGGGGCGTGCTGTCGGCCGTGTATGGCGGCGCGGTCCATCCCTCGGCCGAGGGCCACGCCGCGATGGCCGATGCGGCGCTGCCGGCCGCGGCGAGCGTACTCGGCCTGCAATCGGGCGGCCCGGAAGTGGTGCAGGAACCGCTGCCGCCGCCGACCATGGTGCCGGGCTCAGCGAACTAATACCAGCGGGCTCCACCAAAGGCCCGTCTTGCCCGCGCTTGGCGCGCGGGTATCCACGCCTTGAAAGCAGCGCAAGATCATAAGGCGTGGATGGCCGGGACGCGCCCCGCCAGGACGTGCTGAGGGGTTATTGCCGTCGTCATATCAGCATCGCAAAACGGATCAGCCCCAAACACATCAGCCCTGGCCGCGCCAAGCAGCCAGGGCTGATGTCGTTTCAACTGATCGTGCGCCGCTCGGGCGCCGCGTGTTAGCGCGCCGGAGCCGGAGCGGGCGTCGGTGTCGGTGCCGGGGCCGCAGGCTTGGGCGGCTTGGCCGCGGCCGGCGCGGCGGCAGGCTTGGCGGGCGCCGGCGCAGCAGCCGGGGTCGGCGGCGGATATTTGGCGGCGATCACCGGATCGAGCTGGGCATAGGCGGTGTCCGGCAGCCGCTGCCAAGTCTCGTCCTTGCCGAGCATCGGCGTCATCAGATAGCCGCGCAGCGTCAGCGCCTGGCCATCCGGGCTGACCTTCATCTGCGCGCTCCAGATGTCGCCATTGCGCGGGTCGAGAATATTGCCGCCGAGATATTCCAGCCCCTTCCGCTTCATGTCGCGGATCAGCGAAATGCCGAGCACCGGCTGGCCCTTACGGTCATCCTCGCATTCGTCGCAGATCGGGTTCGGGTCCGTTCCCGGCTGCGGGAAGGTTTTGGCGACCACGCCCTCGAACAGGCCATTGCCGCGATCGAGCATCAGCACCCAGACCACCGGCTTGCCATTTTCGCTGCGCTGCCAGAGACCGGCAGCGGTGACATCGGCAGCCACAGCGAGCGATCCCAAAAAAGGAAAAGTGGTGGCGACGGCATACAAGATAACGCGGAGACGTCGAAAAAGAGTCGATCGATGTGGATTCATGGGCTCACCAGAAACTTCGCGTTGAGACAACTTTATGGTGGATCGCCCTGACATTCCAGCGGGCAGAACGTGTCTAGCTCCGCTTAAGATCGATTTTGTGACGGAGCAACGCCTTGTGACCGAGTGACGACCGCGCCAGCTTCTGAAGAGCTAGAACCGGTGCGGGAGCAAGGAGCGAGACCAAGACCGAGGCAGATTGCAGCTGGCAGCCAGATCAGGACATAGAAATAGTTCAGATCAGTCGGTAGGATTTCATAATCGACGCTTGTGGCCACCAGACAAGAAACCAGCAGCGCCAGCCCCATCATCTCGCCGGTTCGGCGAAAACCCCGCCATCCGCTCGCAAACGCCGCCAGCACGACGCCGGCAAGAGCCAAAGCAGAAAAGACGCCGCCACGCACCGCCGCGCACAGGAACATATTATGCGCGTTCATCACCTGCTTTCCGCTGGGCAGCGTGACCTGAGTGTCAAAGGCAAGCCCATAGCCCAGCCAGGGCTTCAAAGCCGCCATTTTCAGATATTCAGGCCAAAGCTCAAGCCGCGTGCTATCGCCGCGTTGAACCATCTCGACGGGGAGCGATGTCGATTGCACTCCCCCGGAGGCCATCCATTGGCCGATCACCGGCATCAGCAACGTGACTACCGCGGCAACCGCCAGAACTGAGACAGCAATCATTGCCGCGCGCCATCTCGGCTTCAGGAGCAGCGAAGCCAAAATCCCCATAGTCGCAGCGAGAAGAGAACCGCGACTGCCTGTCATCGTCGTTGCGACCAGCAGGATCAGTGCGCAGGCGGACAACATCACGGACTGCCAAGACAGCAATCTCCGCGTCGTCATCAATGCCACCGCACCAACGCACGACATCGCATACAACATGCCGATCACGTTGGAATTATAGTAGATGCTCAATCCCGGTGTCCCCTGAAGCCGCGTGGTCAACATCGTATGCAGGGACCAGCCGCTGAACGAGCCGATATCGCGAACCGCTGCAAACGCAGCGACCGGCGCCAGCCACATGAACAGACGCGGCACAAACCTGTCGTCAGCCCAGGTGAGATAAGCGATGACGATAATGAAAATTAATATCGCAACTGTGTAGCGAAACTGGCTGAACAGTTCCTTGCCCGGAAGGCTATCGCCCAGCATCGTTGTGATGATGATCAGCAGCAGATACGCCACCGTCATCACGAACACCCCTGAGGTAACGATCGGTGCCAGACGTCGATACGACGTCACCGACAGAAGGACCACGGGAACGACGAAGAACCACATCACCGTGCGTGCGGCCCAGATGCTATGCAGCAAATAGATGAGGCAGATCGACAGGATGGCGAGCTTTTCCGCAGCGCCCCAGCGCAGCAGGAGATCACGCACCCGGTGAAGCCTCGCCTCGAGCGAGTGAACTGCGACGGAACCGGTCAATATCTATCTCCGCTGCGCCGCCAAATCATACAAAGCTTCAACGAGCTGGGCCGCAGATTGCGCCCATGTCACAGGACGGTAGCCGGCGCGGATTGCCGCCTCATGACGAGCAAGTTGCTCGGGAGAATTGATCAGGTCAAGCACCGCCCGTCGCCAAGCAGGCAGGTCAAGAGGATCGAGATGACCGGCGAGTCCCGCTCCTGCCTCGGGTAAAGACGAGGTGTTGGCCGCCAAGCAGTACTTGCCGACGGCGAGGCTTTCCGCCACCGGCAGACCCCAGCCTTCATAGAATGATGGATACAACGTAAAGAGGCAGTGCTGATAAAGCCAAGCCAGTTCGTCATCGCCGGCGCGACCAAGATGGACGATCGAGTTCTTGGTTACCGGGTCACGCGCTATCTGCCACATCAAATCGCTGCTGCCGAATCCCGGCTGCCCCACGATCACCAGCGTCGGCAGGTCCTGTGTGCCCTCTGCCGTCAGACGATACCACAGGTGATAGAGCAGATCGAAGTTCTTGCGCGACTGAATGGTCGAGACGCTGAGCACAAAGCGTTTGGCCTGCAGATCCGACAGGGCGGGCGGGCGCCGCACTGTCGCCGACGACACCAAATCAGCGCCGTGCTCGACGAGTCTGATGCTGCCGCGCAGACCACCGTGGCCGCCTGCGTATCGCAACACATCGTGTTTGGTTGATTGCGAATTCGATACGATGAGATCAACCTCGCGAACAAGAAACTGCGCGTAGGCTTCAAATTTGTCGACGAACTCACCTCCGGGAAAGAACTGCGGGGCCATGATCGGGATGAAGTCCTGACACAACGCCGCAATTTTCGTTCCGCGCGTCCTTCGCATCTCGGCAAGTACGTTGAAGTCGTGCCGCGACCAGTTCTCACCAGCGAGAAAGAGCACCTCGTCACACCCATCGCCCCCCAGTTGTGGCATGGGGTCGGCGCGAATCACTCGACGCATCAGCGGCGCTGCCGCCGCTCTGACACTGGTTCGCACCACACGCTCGATCTTCTTGCCCATTGGCTTGATTGTCGCGGCAAGACCGCTCATGCGTTTCTGCGGTTTCAGTGGCGATCCCTTGCTGGCGAGGTCGGGCGGCCGGCTGACGGATACGAACTGCCCTACCAGCGGATCGTAACGGCAGAATTTCAATTGCGGGGCGATCAGTCCGGACAGCGTATGAATATAGCTTTGTTCCACCCGCAGGGTGCCGTTCATCTGGCCAGAACGTGAGCGGTAGCTGGTAGAGACGTCCATCCACAGCCACGGTGGCAAGTTCTTGTCCGGGGGATACGTCAAAAGTGATTCGCCTGATTTCCGTCGTCAGCACCAACCCGCCAGATGATGCCACCGGATGAGGCCGCGCCCGGCAAATCGACACGGGGGCAACTTACTGGGTCGCACTTCGCAACGTCAATGCTGGCAGCTTGCATCACGATCCAAAGCGACGTCTATCATATTGGATCCGAGTCGCCGGAAGAACAAACCAGGAGCGGGGATGACATCGAGGCAGCCGGAAATGTCGGTCATCATCCCTGTGCGCGACGGCGAACGCTGGGTTGCCGAGGCTATCGGTAGCGTGCTCGCCCAGACCCTGGCTGATTTCGAGCTTCTGGTGGTAGATGATGGATCCGCCGATCGTACGCCGGAAATCCTGGCAGAGTTTGCGGCGCAGGATCGACGGCTAATCGTGCACAGGCAGCAGCGCGAAGGACTCGTCGCCGCGCTCAACCGCGGCCTTCAACAGGCGGCAGCACCGCTGATCGCTCGCCTCGATGCCGACGACATTGCCCTTCCTGATCGCTTCAGGCGACAGTCTGAATACATGAAGACGCATCCTGAGGTGGTGCTGCTCGGAGGTTGGGCGACGATCATCGACGAGAATGGTGATCGGCGCGGCAAGGACATAAAACCGAGGCCTGGCCGCCTGCATTCGACGCTGATGAGGAAGAGTCCCTTCATCCATCCGACGGTGGTGTTTCGCACGGACGCGGCGCGCAAGGTGGGGGGGTATCGCGCGGCGTTTGAAGCCGGGGAGGACTACGATCTTTGGCTGCGCCTGGCGGATGTGGGCGGTCTGGCAATCCTGCCGGAGGTACTGATCCACTACCGTGAGCACGGTGGCAGCGTGACCAGGACGCGCCAGCTTCGTCAGATCTATTCCGCCCGGCTGGCCAGATTGGCGGCGGCCGCGCGCCGTGCGGGCCGCACGGACCCCTCGGCCAGGCTTCACGCGCCGCCTGATTGGTATGATCACCATCCCGGAGAATTTGAGCGCGAGAGTTCACGCCTTTTCCAGATGCTTGCACTCGCCGACCCAGAATTGGCTCGCTCCGTACCAGTATCTGGCATCGAACTCGATGCAATTACCTCGCATCTTTCAACTCTCTCCACGGGTGAACGCAAATTCGCGCTGGTAGCCGTACTTAATCTGTTACGCGAACGCAAAGACCTCGGGAGCTTACGCAAAAACCTATGGATGCTGCTGATGCGACTTGGACCGATCAAGTCTGCGAAAATTCTGATGACTGCGAAGTAAGCTTAGCGAACTCCCTGCTCGGGCAGCCAGACGAGCGATCGCAGCATTCCGAACGTTCAATCGTGATCGCCTTGAAGGACAAGGGGAGCGCACCCTGCGCAGGCGGCTCCCCCCAACGATTGGAACAGCTTAGTTGACGCCGAGCTTCTTCTGCAGATTGGTCGACGAGGTGGTGTACTGGAACACCACGCGCTTCTCCGGATAGACGTACTTCACGGCCTTCTGCGCCATCAACGCACCCTCGTGGAAGCCGGACAGGATCAGCTTCAGCTTGCCGGGATAGGTGTTGATGTCGCCGATCGCGAAGATGCCGGGCACGTTGGTCTCGAAGGTGCCGGTGTCGACCGGGATCAGGTTGTTCTCGAGCTGCAGGCCCCAATTGGCGACCGGGCCGAGCTTCATGGTCAGGCCGAAGAACGGCAGCATCGCATCGCACTTGATCTGCGCGATCGAGTTGTCGTTGAGCTTGATGGTGGCGCCTTCGAGCTGGCCGTCGGCACCCTGCAGCTCGGTGATCTGGCCGATCTTGAGATCGAGCTTGCCGGAGGCCACCAGCTGACGCATCTGCTCGACCGAATGCGGCGCGCCGCGGAATTCGTCGCGGCGATGCACCAGCGTCATGCTCTTGCAGATCGGGTTGAGGTTCAGCGTCCAGTCGAGCGCGGAGTCGCCACCGCCGACGATCAGGATGTCCTTGCCGCGGAAGTCTTCCATCTTGCGCACGGCATAGTGCACCGACTTGCCTTCATAGGCTTCGACGCCCGGCACCGGCGGGCGCTTCGGCTGGAACGAGCCGCCGCCGGCCGCCACGACCAGCACGGTGCACTCGAACACCTTGCCGCCATCGGTGGTGACGCGGAAACCCGGATCGCCGATCTTCTCAACGCTCTCCACCATCTCGTTGAGGTGGAACTGCGGATTGAACGGCTTGATCTGCTCCATCAGGCTCTCGGTGAGGCCCTGGCCGGTGATCATCGGGATGCCGGGAATGTCGTAGATCGGCTTCTCGGGATACAGTTCGGCGCACTGTCCGCCGACCTTGTCCAGGATGTCGACCAGATGCACCTTGATGTCGAGCAGCCCGAGTTCAAACACGGCGAACAGTCCGCAGGGGCCCGCGCCAACAATAAGGACATCGGTTTTAATCGCTTCGCTCATGGTCTTCTTTGCGCTTGGTTCGTGCTGGGAGGGCAGCCTTGCGGGCTGCGGCGTGTCTAGCCAAAGCGGCCAGTGGAGGGAAGCGATAAATAGGGGCCGGACCCGCCCGCGACCTTGTTCTATCTCAAGAACTGCGCTGTAACGGCTCAAAAAGCCGCCGGAGAACGCCCGTGACTGCACGCTCCCGCGACGCCGCCGCGCCGCGCCTCGAGAACTTCCCCTATCGACTTTCGGATAATGTGAGGTTCGGCGATCTCGATCCGAACCAGCACGTCAACAACGCGGTCTATGCCACCTATTTCGAGTCGTCCCGGGTCTCGCTGGTCAAGGACAAGGCCAACGGCCTGATGCCGGACGGCTTTGGCTGGGTGCTGGTGCGGCTCGACATCCACTTCCGCTACGAGCTGCACTGGCCCGGCACCATCGAGCTTGGGCTCGCGGTGCACAAGATCGGCCGCACCTCGGTGCATTTCGATCAGGCGGTGTTTTCCAAGGGCGTTTGCGTGGCCTCGGCACGCTCGATCACCGTGCTGGTCGGCGCCGAAAGCCGCAAGCCGGCGCCGCTGCCGGACGACGTGATCCGCAATCTGCAGCGCTGGCAGGGATCGGGGCTGTCCGCGGAATAACGCCGGCCGCATCAAAAACGCCAATGGCCGGGACAAGCCCGGCCATCGGCAAAATCATTGGCAGCAGCGCGCGGCAGCTGCCGCCGCGCCGTGATCGTCAGGCGAGCCAAGCCAAGCCATCCTGCAGGACGGCTTTGGCGCGGCTCACAGTGACGGGATCGGCCTTGCTTAGGCCTGACGCTCGGGGACGGTGACCACCAGGCCGTCCAGCTCCTCGGTGACCTTGATCTGGCACGACAGCCGCGAATTCGGGCGCACGTCGAAGCCGAAATCGAGCATGTCTTCTTCCATCGGGGTCGGCGAGCCGGTCTTCTCGCGCCAAGCCTCATCGACATAGACATGGCAGGTCGCGCAGGCGCAGGCGCCGCCGCATTCGGCCTCGATGCCCGGCACCGCGTTGCGGATGGCCGCCTCCATCACCGTGGCGCCCTCCTCGACCTCGACGGTACGGGTTTCTCCGGTGTGATCGACAAAGTTGATCTTGGCCATGATTGCTCGTGTGCTGCTAACAGAAAGGGGGAATGTTTCGGGCTGTCCTATAACGGCTCGTTCCCGGTTTCGCCAGGGTGCGGGATCAAATCTGAACCGCGATCGCGTTTTCCCACGGCCGGCTGGCCGGGCCGTACCCATTGGCGGCCACTACGCGTCGGCCGAACGGCCGCAAACCCGTAAAATCTCATCCGGCCAGAGACATAGACCAAGCCGGGACCAAGCAGGCGCCGCGCGGCTCCCGCTCGCGCGAGCCTTTATAGCGTTTTCGAGCGAAGTGGATCCCGGTTCGCGTCAAGAACTAGTTCTGTTGCAGCCGCCGCCCGATCGCTTCCAGCGCCGCTTCGACCGCGTCGTGCAGCGCCTCCAGCGCCCGATCGCGGTCGCCATCATGGCGCAGCACCCATTCGAGCTGCTCGGCGGTGTCGGCCACCTCGCCGGCGCCAATGCCGCGCGCCGAACCGCACAGCCGGTGCGCCAGCGCCGCGGCATCATCCGGCCAGCTCGCCAGCCGTTCCAGCAAGTTCTGCGCCTGGACCACGAACATGGTCAGCACCTCGCGCGCCAGCGCGTCATCGCCGAGCGTCATCCGGTCGAGATGATCAAGGTCGATCGGCAGTTCATCCGGCACGATCGAAGGCGACGGCATCCACGCAACCTGCTCGATTTCCATCATTGGCACCCGTGTTAGGGCCGAGCGCCGACGGCGCCGACCCGCTGCGCACAGCAAATCACGAAAATGGTTACCAATTCTGGCTGTGGAAACCGGCCGCATCGTCCCGATTTCGGCAATATTTTGCAGAAAAGTGTGGCTTCTGCGGCTTTCTGAGCCGCTTTTTTTCCTCTCCGGGCCGCCGTTAACGATGATTAAGAATGTCTTAACGGCAACCATTTCATTCGCATCGCCAAGCCAATAGGATGTTTGCTGAAGTGGTGGACAAGCTGGCGGCATCGAGAGGTCTTCCTGTCGAGCCGCGAGGACCGGCGGGCGGGACGCGATCACTTTTCGCGAAAGATCCCCCGGATGCGTAGAACAAGGGCGTAAACTGCACATGGCCAACAATCCCAAGAAAGCCAAAGATCCCACCGAAGTTGCGCTGTCTGCGATTCAGGAAGCCCTGAACATCGACGCGCCGTCAGCTTCGAGCGAGACCAGCCCGGCCCGGGCTGACGCTGCCGCATCCAAAACAACGACATCGCCGGGAGATCTCGCGGCCGAGCCGCGCGTGGTGCCCGAGCGCGCCAGCTTCGACACGCTGGCCGAGCAGTCGCTGTCAGGGCGCCCGGCCAATGATGATCGCGAGACCATCGGCCAGCTGCTCCAGACCATTCAAAGAACCCGCCCCACCCGCAATGTCTACGCTCTCGCCGGCATCTTCGCCGGCGTCTGGCTGCTTGGCGCCGGTCTGCTCACCGCCAGCTTCTTGCCCTCGCTGCAGGCCGCCATGGGCCAGGGCGGCGGCGTGCTGGTGCTCGCCGGCCTTGCGGCGTTGTTCTTCGCGCCGGTGATGCTGTTCTTCTTCCTCGCCCATCTCGCCTGGCGCGGCCAGGAGCTGCGCATGATCGCGCAATCGATGGCGCAGGTCGCAGTGCGGTTCTCCGAGCCGGAAGGCGTCGCCAGCGAGTCCGTGGTCACCGTGGGCCAGGCGATCCGCCGCGAAGTCGCGGCGATGGGCGATGGCATCGAACGCGCGATCGCGCGCGCGAGCGAACTGGAAGCGCTGGTTGCCAACGAAGTGTCGGCGCTGGAACGCGCTTATTCCGATAACGAAGTGCGCATCCGCGCGCTGCTGCAGGACATCGCCCATCAGCGCGACAATCTGGTCGGCCAGGCTGAACAGGTGCGCAGCGCCATTTCCGGCGTGCAGATCGATCTGCGCCATGACATCGCGCTGATTTCGGACGCGATCGCATCGCGCGTTGACGAAGTCGCCAAGAGCATCACCAGCGCCCTGGAAGAACGCGGCGCGCACATCACCAATGCGCTCAGCTCGGCCGGCGACCACATGATCCTGACGCTCGGCGAGCGCGGCGGCGACCTGCTCGACCGCTTCGAGGAAGCCAGCGCCGAAACCACGCGCGCGGTGCTCGACGCCAGCGAGCGCCTGACCACCAGCCTGAATTTCAAGACCGGCCACGTGCACGACGAATTCGTGGACCTCGCCGATCGCGTCCACGAGATGCTGAACGAGCGCATCGAGCGCATCACCAGCGAGTTCGAGCAGAAGGCCGCCGTCATTGTGGAAGGCATCTCCGAACGCGCCGAGCAGGTGCATGACGCGCTCAAGAATTCGGGCGACTCGCTGCTGGTCGAACTCGACCTGCGCAGCACCGATCTCGCCAGCAAGATCGACGACGCCGGCAACCGCCTCGCCACCCAGGTGCTGACCAGCGGCGACAAGGCCAGCGAAGCGCTGGACGTCACCGTCAACACCCTGGTCGCCAAGGTGATCAGCCAGACCGAGAACACCCACGACACGCTCAGCGAGCAGATGAGCGCGTTCGACGAGCTGGTGCGCAACAAGGGCACCGAGCTGGCCGAAAAATTCGCGCGCGACAGCGGCACGCTCGGCGCGCTGATCACCCGTCACATCAGCGAATTCGATCACACCGTGAAGACCTATGGCGGCGAGATCGTCGAGCGCATGGGCCAGCGCAGCCAGGAGATCACCGAAGCGCTGAAGACCTATGTCGACAGCTTCGACAGCAAGATCTCGACCACCGGCACCGGCATCACCGCCACGCTCGACTCGCGCCTCGCCGAATTCGAGTCGATGATCGACACCCGCGTCAGCAATCTCGACAACTCGCTGGAAGGCAAGCTGAGCAGCTTCGACGCCATGATCGGCGGCCATATGGGCGCGCTCGACCAGACCTTCGACATGCGCGCCAAGTCGGTGATCGAAACCATCGACACCCGCATCGACAATCTCGCCTCGACGCTGTCGGACGGCGCCGCCCAGGCGATCGACTCGATCGACTCGCGCCTCAGCCATCTGACCCAGTCGCTGACCGAGAACGCGACGAACGCCACCCAGGCGATCGATGCCCGCCTCGGCCGCCTGACGCTGTCTTTGACCGAAGGCGCCGCCAACGCCACCCAGGCGATCGACGCCCGCCTCACCGAACTGACCACCACCCTCACCGAGGGCGCGGTCAGCGCCACCGAGGCGATCGACTCGCGGCTGCATCATCTCACCAGCACGCTCACCGATGGCGCCGCCCGTGCCACCGGCGAAATCGACGCGCGGCTGCATGAGCTGGCGCTCACCCTCACCGACGGCGCCGCCAAGGCGACCGAGGACATCGATATTCGCCTGCAGCGCCTGACTTCGACGCTGACCGAGGGCGCCGCCAACGCCACCGACGATATCGATGCGCGCCTGCAGCGCCTGGCCTCGACGCTGACCGAAGGTGCCGCCAACGCCACCGACGATATCGATGCGCGTCTGCAGCGTCTGAACGCGACCCTCACCGAGGGCGCCGCCAACGTCACCGACGATATCGATGCCCGCCTGCAGCGCCTGACCTCGACCTTCACCGAGGGCGCCACCACTGCGACCCAGGAGATCGACACCCGGCTGCGCCAGCTCACCGTCACCCTGTCCGAAGGCGCCGCCAGCGCCACCGGCGAGATCGATCAGCGGCTGCGCCAGCTCACGGTCACCGTTACCGACGGTGCCGCCAGCGCCACCCAGCAGATCGACAACCGCCTCACCAACCTCGCCGCCACGCTGGCCGATCGCGCCACCCGCGCCACCGAGACCATCGACAGCCGCCTCGGCGACCTGACGCTGGCCCTGACCGACAGCGCCACCCAGGCGGTGCAGTCGCTCGACACCCGTCTGGCGCATTTCACCCAGTCGCTGACCGAAGGCACGGTGCAGGCGATCGCGGCGATCGATCACCGCATCGCCCATGTCACCGAGACCATCGACGGCCGCACGCTGCATCTCGAACACACCGTCACCGCAAGGTTCCAGCAGATCCACGAGGGTCTCGAGGTCCGTGTCGGCGCGGTCGCCAACGAGATCGACACCCGCGTGTCGCAGTTCGAAGACCTGCTCGGCTCGCGCATCGAAGCCGTGGCCGGCCGCATCGAAAACAGCGGCCGCCAGGCCAGCGACAGCCTGATGGCGCGCGCCGAGGAACTGTCGCTCGGCATCCGTTCTCACGTCGAGGACGCCGAGCGCTCGCTGACCCACCTCGTGGTCAACACCAGCGAAACCATCCAGACCGGCGCCCGCGCCGCGCAGGAAGCGCTGCTGTCGGTTTCGACCGAAGTCGGCGCCCAGCTGAAGCTGACCTCCAACGAAATCGAGAGCGGCCTGACCGCGGTCGGCATCAACGCCGCCGAGTCGCTGGTGGCCCGCGCTCGCGAGGCGCAGTCCAACCTGATCAACGCCTCGAGCGACGCCACGCTGCAGATCAAGGAACTGGCCGAGGAAGTGGAACGCACGCTGTCGGCCGCCGGCAGCTCGACCGCCACCGCCCTGCTCGCCGGTGCCCGCGAGGCGCAGACCACGCTGGTCTCGACCTCGACCGACGTCGCCAGCCAGATGCGCACCCTGTCGGCTGATATCGAACGGACGCTGTTTGCGGCCGGCTCGACCACCTCCGACGCCGTGCTGTCCGGCGCCCGCGCCGCGCAGACCGTGCTGGTGGAAGCGTCCAGCGAAGCGGCCAGCCAGGTGCGTTCGCTCACCACCGATGTCGAACGTACGCTGTCGAGCGCCGGCGCCACCACCGCCGAAGCGATCCTCAACAGCGCCCGCGACGCTCAAAACCGTCTGGTGAGCGTGGCCACCGACGTCTCGACCCAGGTCAAGTCGATGTCCGGCGATGTCGAGCGCACGCTGACCGCGGTCGGCACCTCGACCGCATCGGCGATCCTCGCTGGCGCCCGCGAAGCGCAGAGCACGCTGGTCAGCGCGTCGTCGGAAGCCGCGACCCAGGTCAAGACTCTGACCGAAGACGTGGAGCGCACCATCACGGCGGCGGGCCGCAACACGGCCGAGACCATCGTGAGCGGCGCTCGCGAGGCGCAGGCCAGCCTGACCGCGACCTCGGAAGAGACCGCGAGCCAGATGCGCTCGACCGCGCTCGACATCGAACGCACCCTCACCAAGGTGGGTGCCGAGACCGCGGCCGCGCTGCTCGACAACGCCCGCGAAGCCCATGCCAGCCTGACCAGCACTTCGGAAGAAGCTGCCGGCCATGTGCGCTCGGCCGCGCTCGATATCGAGCGCACGCTGATCAAGATCAGCACCGACACCGCGACCTCGCTGATCGACAGCGCCCGCGAAGTGCAGGGCACGCTGGTGACGGTGAGCAGCGATGCCGCCAGCCACATGCGGTCGATTTCGGCCGACATCGAGAAGTCACTGACCACCGTGACCGCCAACACCGCCGACACCATCCAGAGCAGCGCCGCCAACGCCCAAAACACGTTGGTTGCGGTCTCCAATGAGGTGGCGGCCAAGATGAAGACCACCTCGGCCGAGATCGAGCGGTCGGTGTTCGCCGCCAGCGGCAGCTTCGGCACCACCATGACCAGCAAGACCGACGAGATCGTCAGCTACGTGCAGCAGCAGACCGATCGGCTGTCGCAGATGATCGACGGCAAGCGCGGCCTGCTGGTCGATGCGATCGGCGGCAAGGCCAATCAGCTCACCGTTGATATCGACCGCGTGACCGCTGATGCGCTCAAGGCGATCGAGACCCGCGGCAAGGCGTTCTCGCACACCATCGTCACCAATAGCAGCGAGGTCGCCCGCAACATCACCGGCGCCGGCGAGCTGGCGACCAATGCGGTCAACAAGTCGATCAAGGACCTCGAACAGGCCTCGCGTGCGGCGATCGAGCAGTCGCGCCAGGTGTCGATCGCGGCCGTGACCGAGATGCAGGAAACCAGCAAGATCCTGCGCACCGACACCGTCGCGCTGTTCGAACGGCTGCGCGAAGGCAACATCCTGCTGCAGGAAGTGCTGACCGGCGCCCACGAGAACCTGAACTCGCTGGAGCGTGCGCTGGTGACCCGCGTCGCCGACTTCGTCACCACCATGAACGACGTCAACTCGCGCAACGGCGTGGCGACCCAGGCTCTGGAAGATCAGCTCACCGTGTTCAACGGCAAGACCGCCAAGGCGCTGGAAGACCTCGGCGCGCTGTCGACGCAGTTCGCTGCACATGGCCAGGCTCTCGAGCAGGCTGCGGCGCTGGTCGAGCAGAGCAACCACAGCACCAGCACCTCGGTGGCGCAGCGCAAGTCCGAACTGGAATCGCTGGTCACCACCATCGATCTGCGCACCGCCGATCTCGATCAGCGGCTGACCCGGTTCACCAGCCTGCTCGACGAGTCGCTGGCTGCGGCCGAAGAGCGTGCCCGCGATATCGCCCGCATCGTCGCGGAGACCGCCGGCACCGGCTCGAGCACCATCACCCGGCAGTTCGAGACCGTGCGTGAATCCGCTGAGGAGCAGCGCCGGCTCACCGTGGCCGCGATGAACGAGCTGCAGCAGCAGAGCAGCCGCGAGGTCGAATCGCTGTTCAAGCAGTCGACCGAGAAGTTCGCCGCCATGGTCCAGGGCATCAAGAAGATGGCCTCGGAGATGCACGCCGAGCTGGAATCGACCCGCGAAGAACTGCGCCGCGGCGTGCTGGAAATTCCGCAGGAAACCGCGGAAAGCACCTCGCAGATGCGCAAGGTGATCGTCGATCAGATCGAGGCGCTCGCCGAGCTGAACCGCATCGTCGCCCGCCATGGTCGCGGTCTCGATGTCTCGCCGACCAGCCGCGCCAGTGTGCAGCGTGAAGAAGAACCGTCGCTGGTCGCGGCGGGGGCTGCCCGCCGCGAGGCCCCGGCACGCCAGCAGCCGAGCCGGCCGCGCGAAACCCCGCCGGCCCGTGAACCGGCGATGCGCGACTCGAGCGCCGCGATCCTGCCGCCGCCGGACCTCGGCCTGCCGCCGAGCCGTCGCACCGAGGCGCCCTCGGTCGCCCCGGAAGCGGACCAGGACCGTGACGGCTGGCTGTCGGATCTGCTGAACCGTGCCGACAACGAACGCGAGGCCCCGCGCCCTGCGCCGCGTGCCGCGGCCACCCCGCCCGCCTCCAGCGCCAGCCCGCTCGACTCGCTGACGCTCGACATCGGCCGGCTGCTCGACCGCAACCTCGCGGCCGAAATGTGGGACCGCTATCAGCGCGGCGAGGCCAAGGCGTTCTCGAAGCGGCTGTACACCCCGGCCGGCCAGAAGGCTTTTGACGAAGTCGCCCGCAAGTATCGCAGCGACCGCAGTTTTAAGCAGACCGTGGATCGCTACATCACCGAGTTCGAGCGGCTGCTCGACGAGGTGGCGCGCGATGAGCGCGGCTCGGCGGCGCTGCGCAACCACCTGCTCTCGGAAACCGGGCTGGTGTACACCCTGCTCGCCCACGCTTCGGGCCGGCTCGGCTAAGCACCGCGCCAGGCACACACAAGGCAAACAATAGCCAGGCAAACAATAGCCAGGCACACAATCAAAGGGCGGGAGCGCAAGCTCCCGCCCTTTTCTTTTTGCCGCCTCCGGACCGGCGTGCGGGGACATGGCCGACAGATGTTCGGGGACATCACCGACAGGTGCTCGGGGACATCACCGACACGTCAACCTGACGGCATCTGACGGCTCGGGGCCAAGTGCATGACCCGGGGGGCTCTCCCTCCCCCCGCGCAGCGGTGGGGAGGGTCGGCGCGAAGCGCCGGGGTGGGGGGCGTTGAGCCCCACCTGCAAAGCTCAAGGTTGATCGTTCGGCGTGAGCGCCAAGCGACGTTCATTCGCGCTTGGAGGCGATCCATTAGACGATGACGCTCTCGCTCACAGCCCCCCACCCGACCGGCCTGACGGCCGGCCACCCTCCCCGCGAGGGGGAGGGATGGGAGCGCGTGGCGCTGGCCATAGCGAACATGCGCGTCGCGCCGGGCGTTCGGGCACATATCGGACGGCTGTTCGGAGACATGACCGACAGATGTTCGGAGACATCTCGGACGGATTGTTCGGAGACATGGCCGACAGGTGCTCGGACACATCGCAGTGTTCGGAGACATCACCGACGGCTGTTCGGGGACATATCGGACAGGTGTTCGGAGACATCATCGACACATCAGCCTGACGGCATCTGACAGCTCGAGGCCAAGTGCACGACCCGGGAGGCTCTCCCTCCCCCCGCGCAGCGGTGGGGAGGGATGGGTGCACGTGGCGCGGGCCGTAGCGACGTTTGGGCGTCGCAAGGCGGCGGCGTGAGAAAGCCGCTCGCGCGTTACTGCTGGCGGCGCGGCCCGGGCAGCCGCTGCTGCTGCTGCTGCACGGGTTGCGGCTCCGACGGCCCGAACAGAATCCGGGTCGGGTTGCGGTCGAGATTGATCACCGCGCGGCTGATATCGGCCAAGGTGCGGCGGCCATCGAGGATCAGCGCCGCCGAGCGCTTGTCGAGATTGTCGGCCAGTTCCTTCACCGACTTCACCGCCTGCAGCAACTCACCGCCATCCTTGCCGCCGGCCAGCGCATCGAGGCCGATCATGATGTTGTCGGTGCGGCTGATCATGCTGTCGGTCTTGCGCATGATGCTGTCGATGTGCTCGGCGCTGCGCGCCAGGCCATCGGTAAAGGTCTGCACATTCTGCAGCGAGCCCTTCACCGCGGATTCGTTGTCCGCGACCATGCGGTTGATGTTCTTCAGCGTGGCGCGGAACGCTTCGGCGACGTCCTGCAGCGAGTTCGGATCGGCGACCAGCATCGGCACGCCATCCTCATCGAGCGGCACCGGCGGCGCCGATTCCTGGCCGCCCTTGAGCGACACCGCGGCGACGCCGGTCAGACCCTGGAATTCCAGCCCAACCAAAGTGTCCTTGCGGATCGGCGCGCTGCTCTCGACCATCGCCAGCGCCACCACGCGGCGCGGATTGTCGAGTTTTACCGAAATCACTTCGCCGACGCGCACGCCGTTGAAATTGACATTGCCGCCATTGCGCAGACCGGAGGCCGAGCCTTCGAACACGATGCGCAGCGGCGTGCGCATCTTGGCGGTGTGCGCGCTCTGGAACCAGAGCACAAAACCCACCGCGCCCGCGACCACCGCGATCGTGAACAGGCCAATCAGAAAATAGTTCGCCCGGGTCTCCATTACATCACTCCGGTACTAGGCGCCGGCCACAGCGCGAGCGCGCTTGCCGTGAAAATATTGACGTAGCCAAGGGTGGCGAGAGGCTTTCATCTCGCCCATCGATCCGGCTGCGATGATCTTGCCGTCGCCGAGCACGGCGATCCGGTCGCAGGCGGTGTGCAGGCTGTCGAGGTCATGGGTGACCATGAACACCGTCAGCCCCAAAGTGCGCTGCAGAGTGCGCACCAGCTCATCGAACTCGCCGGCGCCGATCGGGTCGAGACCCGAGGTCGGCTCGTCCAAAAACACCAGTTCGGGATCGAGCGCCAGCGCCCGTGCCAGCGCGACACGCTTGATCATGCCGCCCGACAATTCGGAGGGCATGCGGTCGGCCACCTCCGGCCGCAGCCCGACCATCGCCAGCTTGGCGATGGTGATCTCGTCGAGCAGCCGCTGCGATAATTTCAGATATTCGCGCACCGGGAATTGGATGTTCTGCCGCACCGTCAGCGACGAGAACAGCGCGCCCTGCTGGAACAAAATGCCCCAGCGCCGCTCCACCGAGCGCCGCTCGCGGGCATTGGCCTTGTCGAGATCGACGCCAAACACCTCGATACTGCCGCTGATCTTCGGCACGAGACCGATAATGGTGCGGGTCAGCACCGATTTGCCGGCGCCGGACGGGCCGACGAAGCCAAGGATTTCGCCGCGCTGTACGTCAAGATCAAGGCCATCCAGCACCTTGGTGGCGCCGAACTGCACGGTGACATCGCGCACGCGGATGATCGGCTCGGCCGGTTTTTTCTTCGGCATTGATTTCGCCATCGATCACATCCCGATCGAGGCGAAGATGATGGCGAACAGCCCGTCCATCACGATCACGAAGAAGATGCTTTTGACCACCGACGAGGTGGTGTGGCGGCCGAGCGACTCGGCGCTGCCCTGCACCGCCATGCCCTCGACACAGGCCACCACCGCGATCACCAGCGCCATCACCGGCGCCTTGATCATGCCGACGATGAAATGGTCGATCGAAATCGAATCGCGCAGCCGCATCAGGAACGCGTCGGGCTCGACGCCGCCATAGAGCCAGGCCACCAGCCCGCCGCCATAGAGCGCGGCGATCACGCCGAGGAAGGTCAGCATCGGCACGGCGAGCAACAGCGCCACCAGGCGCGGCATCACCAGCACGTCGGTCGGGTCAAAGCCCATGGTGCGCAGCGCGTCGATTTCCTCGCGCATTTTCATCGAGCCAAGCTCGGCGGTGTAGGCGCTGCCGGAGCGGCCGGCGACCATGATCGCCACCAACAGCACGCCGAGTTCCCGCAGCACCAACACGCCGAGCATGTCGACCACGAACACGTCGGCGCCGAATTTCCGGAAATGGAAGATGCCCTGCTGGGCGACGATGCAGCCGATCAAAAAGGTGATCAGCACCACGATCGGCACCGCGCGCCAGCACACCTGCTCCAGGTGATGCACGGTCGAGGTCAGACGGAACGACAGCGGATGGCGCAACAGCCGCAGCGTCGACACCGTGACCGCGCCGGTCATCGCCACCAGATTGACCAGCGTGTCGCCAAAGCCGACCACGCTGCGGCCGATCTGTTCCAGCGGCGCACGCAGCCGCAGCGGCGATGTCGTCGGCGCATCGGAGCTCTGCACCCGGCGCACTTCGTTGACCAGGCTGGCATAGGCCGCCGACAGCCCGGCGATCGGCGGCTCGACGCCGCCATTGGTCAGGCTGCGGCGCAGCCGCTCGATCAGCCAGGCGCCAAAAGTGTCGAGCCGCGACACTTGCGAGACGTCGATCGAAATCGTGCCGCCGCCACCGCTGGCTTCGGCCTCGGCCACCATGCGTTCCAGCGCCGGCGCGAAAGGCGCGGTCCAGGGCCCGGCGGCGCACAGCGCCAGCGCGTTGCCCTTGGCGACCTTTTCCAATGTCGGATTGCTGTCCAAAGTCGGCTCCTCTGGCGTTCCAGCCGGCGCGGCAGCGCTCGCTCGCAGCATCCAACCGTGCCTTGTGGGGGACGCGCCATACCAGCCATACTTGGCAGGCTGCGGCAACCACTGATTCGACAAATCGCCTGCTACATAAATGACTGAGCAACATCCGCCGCGCCTTGTGGCGCGGATCGAGCGCTGGCCGATCGCCGGCGCGTTCAATATCAGCCGCGGTTCCAAGACCGAAGCGGTGGTGGTGGTGGCTGAAATCCACCATCGCGGCCAGATCGGCCGCGGCGAATGCGTGCCCTATGCCCGCTATGGCGAGACGCCGGAGGCGACGCTGGCGGCAATCGAAGCGTGCGCGGGCGCGGTCGCGGCTGGCCTGACGACGCAGGCGCTGCGCCAGACCATGGCGCATGGCGCCGCCCGCAACGCGCTCGACTGCGCCCTGCTCGATCTCGCCGCCAAGCTCGCCGGCAAACGAATCTGGGACCTGCTCGGCCGCCCGGCGCCGGTGCCCTGCACCACCGCCTACACCATCTCGCTCGGCACGCCGGAGGCGATGGCCGCGGCGGCGGCGCAGGCCGCCCATCGGCCGCTGCTCAAGATCAAGCTCGGCAGCAGCAATGACGCCGCCCGGATCGCGGCGGTGCGGCGCGCGGCGCCAAACAGCGAGTTGATCGTCGATGCCAATGAAGGCTGGAGCGCGGCCTCGCTCGCCGCCAATCTTGCCGCCTGCGCCGAGGCCGGCGTCACCCTGGTCGAGCAGCCGCTGCCGGCCGGCCAGGATGGCGTGCTCGCGTCCCTGCAGCGGCCGATCCCGGTGTGCGCCGACGAGAGCGTGCACGACCTCGCCTCGCTGGCCGGGCTGCGCGAGCGCTATGACGCCATCAACATCAAGCTCGACAAGGCCGGCGGCCTGACCGAAGCGCTGGCGATGGCCGACGCCGCGCAACAAGCGGGGCTGGCGATCATGGTCGGCTGCATGGTGGCGACCTCGCTGGCGATGGCGCCGGCGATGCTGCTGGCGCAAGCGGCGCGTTATGTCGATCTCGACGGACCGCTGCTGCTGGCCAAGGATCGCGACCACGGCCTGCATTATCAGGGCAGCACGGTGCATCCACCGCCCGCGGCGCTGTGGGGCTGAGCCGCTACGGCGCCCCGCCCGGCTGCGCGGCGTGCAGCCGGCGCTGCGCGAGCGCGATCAGCACACCGCCGCCGAGCGCCATGACCGCCATCATCAGATAGACGCCCTGGCCATAGCGGGCGTAGAGCGCGCCGGCCGCGACCGACGCCACCGAGGTCACCAGCCCGGCGCAGGCAATCAGATAACCCTGGGCGCTGGCGCTGAACTGGTGCGGCACATGGCGCACCATCAACATCATGATGCCGACCTGGGTGATGCCAAAACTGGCGCCGTGCAGCAGCTGCACTGCGGCCAGCAGCGGCAGCGGCAGATCCTGGGTCATGATCGACCAACGCAGCACCGCGCTCGCCGCGCCGATCATCACCAAGGTCACCGGCGACCAGGTGAACCGCGGCGACAGCGCGAACACCACGATCTCAGCGATCACGCCGAGCGCCCACAGCCCGGCGATGGTCAGCCCGGCCAGGCCGTCGGCCTGCCAGGCGATCGAGGCGAAGCTGTAATAGGCGGCGTGGCTGCCCTGGATCAGCGCCGAAGCGGCAATGATCGCCAGAAAGCCGGGATCGCGCAGCAGCCTGCTGGCGCGCGCCAGCGCGGCGGGCGGCTTGCTGGTCCCCTGCAACGGCTGCAATCCAAAGCTGACCAGCGCGCCCAGCATCGCCACCGCCACGATCAGCCAGATCAGGCTCTCGACCGGAATGCGATCGACCACCAGGCCGCAGCCGATCGCGCCGACGATGAACGCGCCCGAGCCCCACAGCCGCAGCGGCCCATAATTCAAACCGTAGCGCACCACGCCTTTCAGCGCGTAGCCGTCGGTCAGTGGTACCAGCGGCGTCCAGACGCAGGCGGTCAGCGCAAAGGCAATCAGCAGCGCCAATGGCTCACGCAGCGTACCGATCAGCGCAAACCCTAGGACAGTTACCAGGGAGGTGATGATCATCGCCGCGCGCAGCGCGTGATAACGCTCAGCCATGCTGGTGATGAACGGCAGCACGGTGAAGCGTGTCAGCGGCGGCGCCGCCAAAATCACGCCGATCCAGGCCGGCTCGATGCCGACGCCCTGCAGCCACACCGGAAAAAACGGCAGATAGACGCCGATCAGCCCGAACACCGCGCCGTAGAACAACGCCAGCCGCGCCGCGAATCGCCGGGATACCTCGTAGGAAGTGATGGGGATTTGTGATTCGCGGGGCATCAATTCAATTGCGATTCGGTGCGGTTCATGGTGATCGTTAACGGATTGCGTTTCAATTTGCGTCACGAGTTGGCCATGTCCGAAGAAGCTTTTGCCTTGTCGCCGATCGCGGCTCGTCCATCGCTGCCCAGCGAGGCCGATTATGACGCGATCCGCGAAGCGTTCATGGAGACTTCTCGCGGGCGCTGGTTCCTCAGCGAATACGCCAAGCGCAACCGCAATGCCGACACCCGCATGGTGCTGGATGCGGTGGAACGCATCGAACAAAGCATCGCGGCGCAGAAGCAATCATCGCAGGGCGGGCTGATGGAGGCGCTGGGCCCGATCAGTTCGCTGATCGGCGAAACCCGCAACGCGGTCGCCAAGGCGCTGCCCGATCCGCTCGAAGTGCTGGCGCCGGCGCGCGAAGGCGCGAGGGTGACGCGCGAGGTCGCCGTCGCGCTGCGCGACTGCGGCGCCGATGTGCGGATTTGCGATCTGCTCGACGCCCAGGTTGAAGCGATCGAGTCCGGCCACCGGCAGATGGTGATGTCGTCGGCGCGCGATGTGGTGCTGGCCGCATTCGACCGGCTGCTGCAGGACGTGATCGACCTCGCCAGCGCCGATGGCCAGCCCGGCGCGGACGCCGCGCCGAGCACCGCGGCGGCCACGCCGCGGGCCGAACCGCCCTCGCCTCCTGCTCCGCCCGCGCCGCCCGCCGCTCCGGAAGCGACCATAGCCGCGCAGCCCGCGGCCGATGAGATCGTGGCGGAAGGGATTGCGGCGGAAGAGATCGCGGCAGATGAAATCGCGGCTGTGGTCGAGCACGTGCCGGCGCCGCAGCCGGCAGCGGAGGCTGAAACCGCGGCCGCAGCCGTGATTGCAGCCACCCCGGCCATCGATCTCGACGAAGAGCCGGAAGCTGACGACGACTCGTTGTTCGACGAGCCGGACGACAGCGAACAACAGGCAGCGGCGCTTGCGCCCGAGCCGCCGCAGGATGACGAACCGCCGGCGCCGACGCTGGAGCAGATCATTGCCGACGAAGCGGTGAGCGATGCCGCGTTCGCGCATGACATTGCGGTGCTCGATCTGGTGGCCCAGGAGATGGCGGCGCCGGACGACGACGATCTGTCAGACCTCGAATTCGCCGACCCGGAACCGGCCGAACACGCCGAGCCGGTCGCGCAGGCGGATGGCGTGCCGGCCGAGGCCGTGGCCGCGGCCCCGGTGCAAGCAATCGCCGCCGAACCGGCCCGCACCTCCGCGCAGGCCCCGCAGCAGATGCAGGCCGCGGCGCCCGCCTCGGTTGGAGCCGCCGTGCTGGCTCAGGGCGTGGTGCGCAAGCCGGTGCTGAGCAGCGATCCGTTCGCCGCGTTGCGGCGCATGACTCAGGCTGAAAAGCTGGCGTTCTTTTCCTGAGCGGCGCTGGCGCCGACCAGCGGCGCCATGGTGTCGTCTTCGATCAGCCGGGCATACATGTCCGGATCGACATTGCCGCCCGACAGCACCACCGCGACGGTCTTGCCGCGCGCCTGGATGCGCCCGGCCAGCAGGGCCGCCAGCGCCACCGCGCCGCTTGGCTCGACCACCAGCCGCAATTCACGGAACACCAGCCCGACGGTCGCGGCCACCTCGGCGTCGGAAGCCGTGACCCCGCGCGCCAGCAGCCGCTGATTGATGGTGAAGGTGAGCTGGCCGGGGATCGGCGCCATCAGCGCATCGCAAATGGTATGCTTGTCGGCATGATGCGGCTCGCGTTGGCCAGCGCGCAGCGAGCGGGCGTGATCATCAAAACCATCGGGCTCGGCGCAGACGATCGCCGCTTGCGGGCGGCGCGATCGCACCGCCACCGCGATGCCGGCGCACAGCCCGCCGCCGGAGGCCGGCGCCATCACCAGATCGGGCGACAGCCCCATCTGCTCGAGGTCATCGACGATCTCGCGGCCGATCGTGCCCTGCCCGGCAATGATCTTGGTGTCGTCATAGGGCGGCACCAGCGTCGCGCCGCGCTCCTCGGCAATGCGGCGCGCGATCGCCTCGCGGTCTTCGCGCAGCCGGTCATACAGCACCAGCTCGGCGCCATAGGCTTTGGTCCGTTCGCGCTTGGAGGCCGGGGCATCGGCCGGCATGACGATGGTGGCGCGCAGCCCGAGCAATTGTGCCGCGGCGGCGACGCCCTGCGCATGATTGCCGGACGAGAACGCCACCACGCCGCGCGGCCGGGCATCCTCGGGGATCGACATCAGCTTGTTGAAGGCGCCGCGGAACTTGAACGAGCCGGTCCGCTGCAGCATCTCCGGCTTGAGCAGCACCCGGGCGCCGCTGAGCGCGTCGATCACCGGCGACGACAACAGCGGCGTGCGCACCGCATGGGGCGCCAGCACCTGGGCCGCTTGCTCGATATCCGCGGCACTGACGGGCAGTGAAGTCAGACCCTCGCTCATGTCTGACTCATAGGCGCACTGCAACATGCGAGCAAGTGGCAGTGATCACGCCACTTGCCGCAGTGACTTGCTGCAGTGACTGACTTGGCGAATGATCTGCCCGCCTGATGTGCCGCAGCGGCCTCAAATCGCCGCGTGCGGCGCTTCGGCCGATGGCAGAACAGCAGCGGCGCGAACTTCCTTGTGCTGCACGCCAGTGACATTGTCGATGAAGGCCTTGGCCGAGGCTTCCCAGGTCTGGCGCGCGGCGAATTCCTGGCACGTCTGCCGCGACAGCGTCAGCGCTGTCAGGCAGGCGCTGCGCAGATCCTCGCTGAGCGCGCCGACCGGCGCGTCGCCGATCACATCACGCGGCCCGGTAACCGGGAACGCGGCGACCGGCACGCCGGTGGCAAGGGCCTCCAGCAGCACCAGCCCAAATGTGTCGGTGCGGCTCGGGAACACGAACACGTCGGCCATCGCATAGGCCTCGGCCAGCGCCGCGCCATGCATCGCGCCCAGAAACACCGCGTCCGGGAACCGGCGTTGCAGCTCGGCGCGCGCCGGGCCATCGCCGACCACCACCTTGGTGCCGGGCAGATCGAGCGCCAGGAAGGCGTCGAGATTCTTCTCGACCGCAACCCGGCCGACGCACAGGAAAATCGGCCGCGGCAGATCGGTCGACACCGAGCGCGGGTGGAACAGTTTGGTATCAACGCCGCGCGGCCACAGCACCACGTTGCGGAAACCGCGGCCGCGTAGTTCGTCGGCCAGCGCCGGCGTTGCCGCCATCACCGCCTGGCTCGGACCATGGAAGCGGCGCAGCCAGGCCCACACCCAGGATTCCGGGATCGGCGCCCGCGCGGAAACGTATTCCGGGAAGCGGGTGTGAAAGCTGGTGGTGAAGCGCAGGCCATGCTTGCGGCAATAGCGCCGCACCAAGACGCCGATCGGCCCTTCGGTGGCGATGTGGATGCTGTCGGCGCGCGCCTGTTCGATCAGCTGCGCGATCTTGCCCGGCCCCGGCAGCGCCACCCGCAGATCGGGATAGCTCGGCAGCGCCACGGTACGGAACGATTGCGGCGTCAGGAACACGATTTCGACGCCGAGCGATTTGGCGGCGTCGGCCATCATGGTCAGGGTGCGCACCACGCCATTGACCTGCGGGTGCCACGCATCGGTTGCGATCAGAATACGCATCAGGCAGCCCGCGCGGCGATGGTGGGCAACGAAGCCGGCCGGTTGGCGACTTCGGTCCAGGTGATGATCTCAAAACGGCCGTCTTCATGCTCGGCAAGCGCCGTGCAGCTTTCGACCCAGTCGCCGCAATTCATGTAGCGGATGCCATGCTCATCGCGGATGGTGGCGTAGTGGATGTGGCCGCAGATCACGCCGTCGGCGCCGTGGCGGCGCGCTTCATTGGCCAGCGTTTCCTCGAATGCGCCGATGTAATTGACGGCGTTCTTGACCTTTTGTTTGGCCCATTGCGACAGCGACCAATACGGGAAGCCGACCAGGCGGCGCAGCGCGTTGACCAGCCGGTTGGCCTTGATCGCGAAGTCATAGGCCTTGTCGCCGAGATGGGCGAGCCAGCGCGCGTGCTGGACCACGAGGTCGAACATGTCGCCGTGGATCACCAGATATTTGCGGCCATCGACGCCGGTGTGCATCGCGCTTTCCACCACGTCGATGCCGCCGAAATGGGTGCCGTAGTAATTGCGCAGAAATTCGTCGTGATTGCCGGGCACATAGACCACGCGGGCGCCCTTGCGCGCCTTGCGCAGCAGCTTTTGCACAAAGTCGTTGTGCGCCTGCGGCCAGTACCAATTCGACTTCAGCGCCCAGCCATCGACGATATCGCCGACCAGATAGATCGTGGCCGCATCATGGACCCGCAGGAAATCGAGCAGCTTGTTGGCTTGGCAACCGCGCGCGCCAAGATGAACATCGGAGATGAACAACGTTCGGAAGCGCCGTTCGGGAATGTCGTCGCTCATTGCGTCATACCCCTTCTACAGCCGCCATCATCGATGATGATGGTCTTGTCGTCTCATGCCGCCAGCGGCGTGGGTGTCTTTTCAAAGCAAACCAATGTGTAAAGACCGAAGGGGCGGAGCTTGCGTCGTTCGACCAGCACCGCTTCCTTGGTGGATTGTGCCCAGGCCTGCAGCCGGGCGAATGGAAATTCCGGACGCAGCCCAAGATTGCGGGTGCGCTGCGCCGTCCAGCGCTCGACCGCTGCGGCGACGCCGACTTCTGAGTACAGATGATTGACGAGAATGATGCGGCCGCCGGGCTTCACGACCCGGTGGCATTCCGACAGCACCAGCTCCGGATTCTCGACCAGCGTGATCACGAATTGCGCCACCACGCAGTCGAAACTGGCGTCGGCAAAGCTCATGCGGTGCGCATCCATCTGCAACACCTGCTTGACCCAGGGATAGCGGCCGCTCGCCATCTTGGCGCGGGCCTTCTCCAGCATCGGCGCGCTGAGATCGATGCCGGTGACCTCGGTCGAGGCGTCGTAATCGTCGAACGACAGGCCGGTGCCGACGCCGACCTCCAGCACCTTGCCGCCGATCGCCCGGGCTTCCGCAGCGGCCGCGCGCCGCCCCTTCAGCATTACGGGTCCGCAGATCACGTCGTAAATGGGAGCCCAGCGGGCGTAGGCGGTTTCAACAGTGGATCTGTCGAGGTCGGGTGTCATCTCTGCCGTCGAATCTCAACTTGCAACACGACTGCGGATAGCAGCCCTGTGCGACGGCTAGACGACAATGCCCTCATCCTTGCGGACGAGAGCGCCGGCAGCAGCAGGTTCAGGCGGGATTGATGCCGTAAAAATGATGGATCGGGCCGTGGCCATGGCCGACGGTAAAGCGGTCGGCAGCGGCAATCGCGCCGCTGATCCAGGTCTTGGCGTTGCGCGCGGCGGTTTCGATGTCGGCGCCCTTGGCCAGTTCCGCGGCGATCGCCGAGGACAGCGAACAGCCGGTACCGTGGGTGTTCTTGGTGGCGATCCGCGGCGCAGCCAACGCCAGCGTGCCGGCGGCGCTGACCAGATAATCGGTGCTGGACGGCCCCTGGCCGTGACCGCCCTTGATCAACACCGCGCCGCAGCCAAGCTGCAGCAGCCGGCGGCCCTGGCCTTCGATCTCGCCGACGCTGGTGGCAACCTGCTCACCGAGCAGCGCCGCGGCTTCCGGCAGATTGGGCGTGATCAACTGCACTTTCGGCACCAATTGCTGGCGCAGCGCGTCGATCGCATCGGGCGCCAGCAGCTTGTCGCCGGAGGTGGCGATCATCACCGGATCGAGCACCACCACGGGCGGATGCCAGCGCTCCAGCCCGGCGGCGATCGCCTCGATCGCCTCGCGCCGCGACACCATGCCGATCTTGACCGCGCCGACCGCGAGATCAGAAAACACCGCATCGATCTGCGCGGTGATGAATTCCGGCGGCACGTCATGAACGCCGGTCACGCCTTGGGTATTTTGCGCGGTGAGCGCGGTGATCACCGAGGCGCCATAGACGCCGCGCGCCGCGAAACTCTTCAGGTCGGCCTGAATGCCGGCGCCGCCGCTGGAGTCGGAACCGGCGATGGTCAGAGCGATCGGTGTGGGCATCTGCGGCTCATGGGCGTGACAAGGACATGGGCGTGACAAGGACATGGGCGTGACAATGACTGGCTGGTGGTATCGTGCCTCCCGGCTGCCGGCAAGCCGGCTTGCCACGGCCTGCGGTTTTGGGCTTGATGGCCGCAACAGACGTCCCGGAGAGATGCGATGATTCCCTTCTTTGTTCAGTTCAAATGCGAGCTCGGCCAGTCTTATGCGGTGGCCAACGCCATTGCCGAAGCCGAAATCGCCTCCGAGATTTACTCGACCGCGGGCGACTACGATCTGCTGGTGAAATTCTACGTCGAGAAGGAAACCGACATCGGCCACTTCGTCGCCGAGAAGGTGCAGACCATCCCCGGGATTCGCGACACCTACACCATCATCACCTTCAAGGCGTTCGGCACGCCGCGCCAAAGCTGACGCCGCAATGCGCGGCTGGCCACGCGGCCAGCCGCTGACCAGCGGCCAGCGCAGGCCGGTTTATTTGGCGCGCGGGGGCCGCGGCGGCCCATCCACCGCCGGCAGCGATTTCAGATACAGCGCCATCGCCTTGCGATCCTCGGCACTGAGCAGCGCGGTGTTGCGGATCACCCGCGCCATCGAGCCGCCCGCAGTGTCGCCCTCCGGGGTCTGTCCGGTCTCGAGGAAATAAGCGAGATCGTTCTCGCTCCAATCCGCCAGCCCCTTTTGGGTGATGTTCGGCACCCAGCCCTTGCCTTCCGGATTCGGCCCGCCGGCAAAGCGCTGCGCCGCGATGATGCCGCCGAGCGCATTGCGCGGGCTGTGGCATTCGGCGCAGTGGCCGAGCCCGTTGACCAGATAGGCGCCCCGGTTCCAGGCCGGCGACTGCGCCGGGTCCGGCGCAAAAGGCTGGTCGTTGAAGAACAACAGCTTCCAGATGCCGATATTGCGGCGGATGTTGAACGGAAACGGCAGCTCATGATCGGGCGCCTTGCCGCTGACCGCGGGCAGCGTCTTCAGATAGGCGTACAGATCGCGGGCATCGTCGAGCTTGACCAGGTGATAGGAGCCATAGGGGAACGCCGGATAGTAATGCGACGCCGCTGGCGAGGTGCCCTTCAGCACCGCGTCGAGAAAATCCCGCTCGCTCCATTTGCCGATGCCGTCACGCGGATCGGACGAGATGTTGGGCACATGGAAAGTGCCGAACGGCGAAGGCAGCGCCAGGCCGCCGCCGAGGTGGGTGCGATCGGGCTGCCCCGGCGAGGCGTGGCAGGAGGCGCAGCCGCCGGCGTTGAACACGGTCTCGCCATTGCCAAGATCGGCGTTGCGCGCCGTCAGTTTGCTGGTGTCGATCATCGCCGGGGCGGTCGCGACCCAATAGAAGCCAAATCCCAGCAGGGCCGCCACAATGGCGATCGAGAGAATGCGTTTGGTCACGGCAGCTCCGAACTCAGTTGGCGCGGAGCGGCGCTTGATCAGCCCGCTCCGCCTCTTGCTCGCTGCAGGGCCAGAGTGATCGCCGCGCCGCCTTGCGCCTCGCCCGGCTGCGCGCCCGTCACCCCGCGCGCGTTACAGGTTCTTTACGCGAAAACCCTCGTGGCAACTGCCGCACTGTTTGGCGATGGTCGGCAGCGTCGCCTTCAGGCTGTCGAGATCCTTGACCTTGCCGGTGGCATCGCTGACCGCCTTGCTGAAGCTGGCGATCTGCGCATTGAACTCGCTGCGATTGGTCCAGATCTTCGGCGAGGCGCTATAGTCGCCATCGGTTTCGATGCCCTTGACGCTGTCGGGGAACTGGTCCGGCAGTTTCTTGGCGAGATCATTCAGCTGGCTGAGCGCGCCATCGACAGCGGCTTGATCATAGGGCTTGTCGCCCTTGACCATGGCACCCAGCACGCCGCCGAGGCTCTTGCCGCTGTTTTTCATCAAGGTCTGGGTCTGCACCACCACACTCTGCTGCGCGACGACAACGCTGGTACCAAGCAACAGGCTGCCTACAACGACGACGGTTCGCAACATTCGATCGCTCCCTGATGATGACGACATGCTTGATGATGCAGCGCAACGGACCGGCTCATCGGCCGCTGCGTTCCACGGTGCTTAGTCGGTAGCAGATAATCGCCGCTGTCAACAGTGTGGCAGATCGCACAAAGCGGTGCAGCCAGATGACGATACCATCGTCGTGCAATCGTCATGATGGAGAGTCTCCTACAGCCGATGCTGACGCTGCTGGTCGCGGATCGCCATCCACACCCGTTCCGGCGTCGCCGGCATATCGATGTGGTCGATGCGATATTCCCGCCACAAGGCATCGATGATGGCATTGACCAGCGCCGGGCAGGAGCCGATCGCGCCCGCTTCGCCGGCGCCTTTGACGCCGAGCGGATTGGTCTGGCACGGCACGTTCTGAGTCTCGAAGGTGATCGAGGGCGCATCGGCGGCGCGCGGCAGCGCATAGTCCATCAGACTGCCGGTGATCAGTTGGCCGTCCTCGTCATAGACCGCGCGCTCCATCAACGCCTGGCCGATGCCCTGCACGGTGCCGCCATGGACTTGGCCAGCGAGCAGCAGCGGATTGAGCGTGACGCCGAAATCATCGACCACCACGTAATTGACCACCGCCACCTGGCCGGTGTCCGGATCGATCTCGACTTCGACCAGATGGGTGCCGTTCGGAAAGGTGCCATCGGCGCTGGAGAATTTTTCGGATGCAGTCAATTTCGCCGGATCGACGCCCTTACGCTGCGCCAGATCGGCAAAGCTGATGATGCGATCCGTGCCGACGATGCGGATCGCGCCGTTCTCGATTTCAAGATCGCTGGCGCCGACTTCGAGCAAGTCCGCGGCGAGATCGCGCAATTGCATGCCAAGCTTGTGGCTGGCGCGCGCCACGCTGACGCCGCCCGAGGGGATCGAGGCCGAACCGCCAGTGCCGAGCCCGGTGGCGATCCGGTCGGTATCGCCCTGCACGATATGGATGCGCTCTGGCGGCAGCCGCAATTGCTCGGCAACCAGCTGCGCATAAGCGGTGTGATGGCCCTGGCCGCTCGACTGCGTGCCGATCAGCACGATGACGTCGCCATGCTGATCGAGCTGCACCTGCGCGGTCTCCTCGCCCATGGTGCCGCACACTTCGACATAGCTCCCCAAGCCCATGCCGCGCAGCCGGCCTTGCTTTTTCGCCGCCTTGAGGCGCTTTGGAAACTCCTTCCAGCCGCCCAGCTCCATGGCGCGTTTCAGATGCGCGGCAAAATCGCCGGAATCGTACACCTTGCCGGTGGCGGTGGTGTAGGGCAGCGCGCGCGGCGCGATGAAATTCTTGCGGCGGATCGCGTCCGGCGTCATGCCGAGCTTGCGCGCGGCGGCATCGACCAGCCGCTCGATCACATAGGCCGCTTCGGGACGGCCAGCGCCGCGATAGGCATCAACCGGCACGGTGTTGCTGAACACGGTGCGCACCCGGCAGTGAAAGGCTTGGATGTCGTACAGCCCCGGCAGCATGTTGGCGCCCGCAAACGGGATGTAGGGCCCGAAGGTCGACAGATACGCGCCCATATCGGCGACGAGATCGACATCCATCGCCAGAAACCGGCCATCGGCGGCGAGCGCCATCTTCGCGGTGGTGACATTATCGCGGCCCTGGGCATCGCCGACAAAATGCTCCATGCGCTCGGCATTCCATTTCACAGCGCGGCGCAGACGTTTGGCGGCGACCGCCAACAGCGCATATTCGCGATAGGGAAAAAGCTTGGTACCAAAACCGCCGCCGACATCGGGGCAGATCACCCGCATCTTCTCGGTGGGGATTTTGAGCACCTGCTGGCAGAGAATATCGCGCAGCCGGTGGCTGCCCTGGCTGCCAGCGGTCAGCGTCAGCCGGTCGCGCTTGCTATCATATTCGCAGACCGCGGCGCGCGGTTCCAAGTAGTTGGTGACGATGCGCGGATTGACGATGCGGATTTCGGCGACCGCATCGGCAGCGGCAAACGCCTGTTCCACCGCGGCCTTGTCGCCGATCCCGACATCGAACAGCACATTGCCGGGAAATTGCGGCCAGACCTGCGGCGCGCCGGGCTGCAGCGCGCTGACACTGCCAGCCACTGCCGGCTGCGGCGTCCATTGCACGTCGATCGCTTCCAGCGCATCGCGCGCCTGCGCCTGAGTTTCGGCGACCACGAACGCCACCGCATCGCCGACATGGCGCACCTCATCAGCGGCCAGGATCGGATAGTGCGGCGCTTTGAACGGCGCGTTCGGCAGATTGAACAGACACGGCAGGCCGCCAAGATCGGCAACGTCGGCGGCGGTGAACACCGCCAGCACGCCCGGCATATTGCGAGCAGATTCAACATCGATGGTGAAATGGGCGCGGCCATAGGGCGAGCGCAGCATCAGCGCGTGGGCAACGGCGGGCGGCGCGAGGTCGTCCGTGTAGCAGCCCCGGCCGCGCAGCAGCGCGTCATCCTCCTTGCGGCGCATGCTTTGCCCGACGCCGAATTTGATCGGTGCCATCGCTCCTCCGCCCTCATTGCTTATCGTTGGCGTTATCTTGCGATGGATCGCAGCGGTGTGCAAACCCTGCCCTGCAACGCGCGCGGGTGCGGAGCGCCCCGTGCCGCACTGCGAAACGATGTCATGCCAACGGCGCTTCATGCGCACAGCGCGAGAAGATGAACGAGCGCGACGATGCAAACGAGCGCGACGATGCGAAGGAGCGCGACAAGTCGGACGAGCACGCCAAGTCGAACGAGCGCCATAACGCAAACGGGCGCGCTCGACAGCGTCGGCGCACCCGTTGCGGTTCCTGGTAATGTCACCAGCCGGCCCGGATCGGACCGGCTGAAAGCATCAATACGGGCAGACCACCCGGCCCCAGCGGCGGCTGAAATAGCAGCCCGGGCGCACGATCGGCGGACCATAGAAGCCGTAGCCACGACCCCAGCCACGACCCCAACCACGGCCATAACCGCGACCATAGCCCCGGCCCCAACCGCCACCGCGACCCCAGCCACGGCCGCGCTGCGCGTCGGCAGTGGTGGTGCTGGCGGTGAGGAACAATGCCGAGGTACCGACGAGGCTGACGCAATAAACGCCAACCAGGGCTACCGCAGCCAAGCAGCGCGCAACGATACTGCGAGGGACAGCCTGAGCCATAATCTCATTCTCCCGAAATTTTTGAAGCACTGAAACCGCAACGCGTCCCATGGAAATAGGATGCAGGCCGTTCGTCAGTGCACTCCAAATCGGCCTTGTTGTGTCTGTGGCTCAACGCGAAGACTACGTTCAAGCCATTCTGACGGTCAAGCAGGGAATGATGAACGTCCGTTCAAAGTAGGACGGCGTTAATGTTATCTGGACAGCTACTTGACTGATGTTCGCAACCACAGCCCACAGGCCGGCGCAGCAGCGCCGTCATCAGCTCCGCCATCATTTGGCCCGGTTCTGACTGGGCCATTTCCCGCCGAAGATCTCGCACTTTGCCAGGCCCCGGCTATGGACGGCTGCGCACCAGCTTGTAAGGTCGGGGCGTTCGATGCGGTGCCGGCGCCACGGTGTTCCTGCCCTGGCCTATTTCAGCAGATGGTTCATGTCCAAGCAGCACAACTACATTCTCGGCCTCAACACCTATGATCACGATGTCGCCGCGTGCCTGTTGCGAGACGGCGAAATTGCTGTCGGCATCGCCAAGGAACGGCTGACCCGCGAGAAGCACGCCAGCGGCTTCTACAAGGAAGCCGTCGATTACTGTCTCAACGCCGAAGGCATCACGCTCGACGATGTCGATCTGGTGGTCAGCAATTGCTACATCCTGCCGGTGCCGGAGATGGAGGAGCGGCTCACCTATCAGGACATGCCGGGGTTCCTGCCCGAATACGAACGCGGCGACGCCGAACGGCATCCCTGGTTTCGCAGCAATTCGGCCAAGGTCACCACCATCTCCCACCACCTCGCGCATGCTTACAGCGCCTTTGCGGTGTCACCCTTCGACGAAGGTGTGATCATGATCGTCGACGGTGTCGGCAGCTATCGCTCCGATGTGATGGAGCAAGTTCCGGCTGGCGACTCAGCCTCGCAACTGGCGCGCGAGTCGGAGAGTTACTACAAGTTCAGCGGCACGAAGCTGGAGTGCCTGAAGAAGGTCTGGATGGAGCCGGACCGCGGTTTCTTCAGCGACGAATTCTACAACATGCCCGGGCTCGGCGCGCTGTACAGCCGGGCCTCGACTTACGTGTTCGGCGACTGGAACAAATGCGGCGAGCTGATGGGGCTGGCGCCCTATGGCCGGCCTAACCAGATCAAGCCGCTGATGCAGATCGCGAACAACAAGCTGGAAGTGCCGCGCTGGACCGCGCAGGAGCTGAACCAGCCCTACATCATGGAACGCGCCGGCAAATGGGAAGCCAGCCCCTCGATGCGCCATTGGGAAGACGTGGCGTGGCGGGTGCAGGACGACACCGAACAGGTGCTGCTGGCGCGCGCGCGCTGGCTGCGCGAAACCACCGGCGCCAAGAATCTCTGCATCGCCGGCGGCGTGGCGCTGAACTGCGTCGCCAATGGCAAGATCGCGCGCGAAGCCGGCTTTGAGAATGTCTGGATTCAGCCGGCGGCAGGCGATGACGGCATCGCGATCGGCTGCGCCTATTACGGCCTGCATGCCATCCAGAACAAGCCGCGCAGCTTTGAGATGAAGCACGCCTATATCGGCAAGCGCTATCCGGAGAGCGAGATCGAACAGGCCACGCAGCGCTTCCTGGTTCGTATCCAGACCGATGCGGTGCGCAGCGACAATATCTGCCGCGACACCGCCAAGCTGCTCGCAGACCAGAAGGTGATCGGCTGGTTCCAGGGATCGTCGGAATTCGGGCCGCGCGCGCTCGGCAATCGCAGCCTGATTGCTGATCCGCGCCACCCGGAGATGAAGGACATCCTCAACGCGCGGGTCAAGCACCGCCAGCCGTTCCGGCCGTTTGCGCCGATCGTGCTGGAGGAACGCGCCGACGAAATCTTTGAGGGCATCGGCGACTCGCCATTCATGCTGATGGCCAAAAACGTGCGGCCGGAATGGCGCGACAAGATCGCCGCGGTGGTTCATGTCGATGGCACCGCGCGCATTCAGACCGTGCGCGAAGACACCAACCCGATCCTGTATCGGCTGCTGAAGGAATTCGAGGCGCTGACCGGCGTGCCGGTGCTGATCAACACCTCGTTCAACATCAAGGGCGAGCCGATCGTGGAAACGCCGCGCGACGCGATGGCGTGCTTCATCAACACCGGCATCGACCATCTGGTGCTGCACGACACGCTGGTGTCGAAGACCAAGGCGCACAAATTCGTGGCGCCGCTGGTCCGGGTCTATGTCGACGTCGCGACCCTGGTGCTGAGCAACGTCAAGGCCACCAGCTAACCGCGGATCAGCGCTTTCAGACCGCGCAGGCCGAACAACGTGAAGATCGCGGCGCCGTACACCACGGCGCCGACCACGATCAGCAGCGCCAGCGCTGCTTCATCACGGAATGAGGCGAGCTGCGCGAGATAAGGCTGCGCGAAATATGCGCTGCCCCACAGCGCCGCGCCGAGCAGCAGCCCGGCGCTCAAGAACTTGAGCAGCGAGCGCAGCAATGGCCGGTCAAGTTCCAGATAGCCGTAGCGCACCGCAAAGCCGAGCACGAGCAACAGATTGATCCAGGCGCCGACCGCGGTGGCAAGCGCCAGCCCGACCTGCGCCAGCGAGCCGACCAGCGCGAATTTCAGCGCGACATTGACGGCGACGCCGGTCAGCGCTGCCTTCACCGGCGTTGCGGTGTCCTTGCGCGCGTAGAAGGTCGCGACCGCGCTGCGGATCAGCACGAATGGGATCAGCCCGATCGCATAGGCGGCAAGGGTGTTGCCGGCCGCCAGCGCGTCGGCCTTGGTGAAGGCACCGCGCGCAAACATCGCACGCATGATCTCGTCGGGAACCGTGAGGAACGCGGCGACGAACGGCACCGACAGCAGCAGCGTGAAATCGAAGGCGCGGCGCTGCGAGGCTTTGGCGCCGGCCTCATCGCCCGAGGTCAACAGCCGCGACATTTCCGGCAGCAGCACGGTGCCGATCGCGATGCCGATCACCCCGATCGGCAACTGGTTGAGCCGGTCGGCGTAGTACAGCGCCGACAGCGCGCCGGCCGCCAGGAAGGTGGCAATGATAGTGTCGGCAAACAGCGCGATCTGGGTGCCCATCGAGCCGAGCGTCGCCGGGCCGAGCGCGCGGAAGAACGAACGCACATCCTCATCGAGCTTTGGCCAGGAGAATCGCGGCAGGATTTTCTGCCGCGCGGCATCCTGCGCCAGCAGCAGGAATTCCAGCACACCGGCGACCAGCACGCCCCAGGCGGCGGCGTGGCCGGCACTTGGGAAAAACGCCGCCAGCGCCAGCGCCATCATCATCGACAGATTGAGGAAGATCGGCGCCGCCGCCGCGGCCGCAAAGCGCCGCATCACATTCAACATGCCGCCATAGAGCGTCACCAGCGTGATCAGCAACAGATAGGGAAAGGTAATCCGCGTCAGCTCGACCGCGAGCGCGCCGCGCTGCGGATCATCGGCAAAGCCCGGCGCCAGGATCGCGATCACCTGCGGCATGAACAAAAGCGCGATCACCAGCAGCACCGCCTGGGTGACGAACAGCAGCGTGAAGATGCGATTGGCAAACAGCCCGGCGGCAGCCGCGCCCTTCTCGCCGCTGACATGGGCATAGGCCGGCACGAACGCGGCGTTGAACGCGCCCTCGGCAAAGATCGCACGGAAATGATTGGGCAGCCGCAGCGCCACGAAGAAGGCGTCGGCCACCGGCCCAGCGCCAAGAATCGCCGCGAGCATGATGTCGCGCGCGAAGCCGGTGATGCGCGACAGCAGGGTGAAGCCGCCGACAGTGAAGATGCGCCTGAGCATGCGCCGCTTCTACAGCATCAGGCGGCGCCGCAAAATGGAGATTCGCGGCCGCCGCGATGGCCGCCGCCCAAGGGCGGCTGGCCGGACCGGCCGCAGCAAAGCGGCCGGGGACCGATTAACAGCGCGGCTTAAGCCAGCGCGGCGCGCACCGCGTCGATCACCCGCTGCTGGGTCGGGGCGTCGAGATAGGCGTGCATCGGCAGGCTGATCACCTCGGTCGACAGCTTTTCGCTGACCGGCAGCCCGCCATCGGCCGCCGGATAGTGGCGATAAGCGGTCTGCTGGTGCATCGACTTGACATAGTACACCGCGGTCGGCACGCCCTTGGCCTTCAGGCTCGCGGCAAAGGCGTCGCGATCGGTGCCGGCCGGCAGGCGGATGGTGTATTGCGCCCACGTCGAATTGCCGAACGGCGCCACCATCGGCACCGTGACGACATCGGCGAGGCCCTGCGCATAGCGATCAGCGACGCGCTGCCGGGCGGCGATCTCGTCGTCAAAGATCTTGAGCTTCTCGATCAGGATCGCGGCCTGCATGGTGTCGAGGCGCGCGGTCAGGCCGAGCCGGACGTTATCGTATTTGTCAGAGCCCTGGCCGTGGACGCGCACGCTGCGCAGCGTCTCGGCGAGTTCGGCGTCGTCGGTGAAGATCGCACCGCCATCGCCATAGCAGCCGAGCGGCTTGGCCGGGAAAAAGCTGGTGGCGGTGGCAAGCCCACAGGTGCCGAGCCGCCGTCCCTTATAGCTGGCGCCAAAGCTCTGGGCGGCGTCGTCGAGCACGAACATGCCCTCTTCCGCGGCGATCGCGGCGATCGCATCGTGATCGGCCGGCTGGCCGAACAGATCGACCGGGATCACCGCCTTCAGCTTCAGGCCGTGTCGCTTGGCGGTGGCGATGCCGCGCTTCAGCGACTCGATATCCATGTTGAAGGTGACTTCATCGACATCGACAAACACCGGCGAGGCGCCGGTGAGCGCCACCACTTCGCCGGTGGCGCAGAACGTGAAGGTCGGGCAGATCACCGCATCGCCCGGGCCGATGCCCTTGGCCATCAGCACCATCAGCAGCGCGTCGGTGCCGCTGGCGCAGGCCACCACATGCTTGGCGCCGCTGAATGCCGCGAGATCAGCCTCAAACTGCATGACCTCCGGACCGTTGATGAACTGGCAGTGCTCGAGCACCCGGCCGACCGCCTGGTCGATCAGGCTGCCGAGACGGCGGCGCTGCGAGACAACGTCAATGAAAGGCACGGGTTCGACGCGGAGCTGCTGATTCATGTCTCTTCGGGGGATGGAGGAAAGGGAAACGCCAGATCGACGCTGTCGCGGAAGTGGGAACGGCCGTGCTAACTCGCCACGCGCAGCGACGCTGCGCGGCCATCGCCGCTCTGATCCTGAGCCGAGAGCGGTTCAAGGCACTTGATGGCGATCTCGAGGCTGGCGACGCCCTCCTCGCCGGTCACCGCGGGCACCTTGCGGTTACGCACCGCGTCGGTGAACGCGATCAGTTCGGCGCGCAGCGGCTCGTCATGGCCGACCGGCAAATGGCGCATCGAATAGCTGCCGTCCGGCTGGAAGCCGAAGCACTCGGTCACCTGGCGGGTCAGCAGATCGCCCTGCACATATTTGCCGCGGGTCGCGATCGTGACGTTGCGCGCCTTGAACGGCGTCAGCCAGTTGGTGTTGATATGCGCCAACACGCCGGATGCCGTGCGGAATTGCAGCAACGCGATATCCTCGCGCTCGGCAACGGCGCTGGAGAGCTGCGGCTGCACCTGCACGATGTCTGACTCGGTGAACCAGCGGATCAGGTCGATATCGTGGACCGCCAGATCGATCACCACGCCGACATTGGACATGCGCGGCGGGAACGGACCGACCCGGGTGATGCCAATCGACAGAATGTCTTCGCCCGCGATCGCCTTCTTGATCGCCACCACCGCGGGATTGAAGCGTTCGACATGGCCGACCATCAGCGTGACATTGGCGCGATGCGCGGCGGCGACGATTTCGCGGCCCTGCTGCACCGTGGACGCCACCGGCTTTTCCACCAGCACATGAATGCCGCGCGCGATGCAGTCGAGCGCGATCTCGTGATGCAGATGGGTCGGCGCTGCGATCGTCACCGCCTCGACGCCGGCCGCGCACAGCTCATCGAGCCGCGCAAAGGTCGGACAGCCGATCACACGCGCGGCGTGATCGCGATGATCGAGCAGCGGATCGACGATCCCGACCAGTTCGATGCCAGGCAAGCCGGCGAGCACCCGGCCATGATTGAAGCCCATCACACCGGCCCCAATCACACCGACGCGCAACAGGCGCTCCTTGCCGAGATCGAATTCACGGGAAGTCATGCTTTGCCTCAATTTTGTTACCATCCACCGCGCCGCCGGCCGCGACGCGGAACTTGACCAACCTCCTAGCACGTGGGCGCGCGGGAGGCGAAATTGCGATCAAACACGTTTTGATTCAATTGATTACAATTCCATGGCGTGACGGAACCATCGGAAATTGCAGCCTTTTCCGATGATCTCCGTCATACCTGGTAATGATACCGATACCAGGCGACGAACTCGCGCAGCCCGTCCGCGATCGGCGTCGAGGGGCTAAAGCCAACATCGCGAATCAGATCATCGACATCGGCGAAGGTCTCGGGCACGTCGCCGGGCTGCATCGGCAGCATCTCTTTGACGGCAGTGCGCTGCAATTCGCGCTCCAGCAATGTCACCACGTCCATCAGTTCTTCGGGGTGGTGATTACCGACATTGTAGATGCGCGCCGGCGCCGAACCGAACAGAGCTTCGCCAGCCTGCGGGACATGATCGATCAGCCGCGCGATCACGCGCGTGACGTCATCGACATAGGTGAAGTCGCGGCGCATGCGGCCGTGGTTGAACAGTTTGATCGGCTCACCCGCGACGATCGCCTTGGTGAACAAAAACAGCGCCATGTCCGGCCGATACCACGGGCCATAGATGGTGAAGAACCGCAGCCCCGTGGTCGGCAGCCGATAGAGATGGCTGTAGGAATAAGCCATCACCTCATTGGCCTTCTTGGTGGCCGCATAGAGGCTGACCGGCTGGTCGGTGCGATCGCTCACGGAAAATGGCAGCTTGGTGTTGGCGCCATAGACCGAGGACGACGACGCATAGATAAGATGGCCGCAGCCATGGTGGCGGCAGCCTTCCAGAATATTGGCAAAGCCCTGCAGATTGGCGTCGATATAGGCGTGCGGGTGTTTTAGCGAGTAGCGCACCCCGGCCTGCGCGGCGAGATGGATCACCACCGGAAAGCGGTGCTTGGCAAACAGCGCCGCGGTGGCGTCGCGATCGGCGAGATCGAGCTGCACGAATTCAAAGCCCGGCAGATCGCGCAGCTGCGCCAGCCGCGCCTGCTTGAGCGCCGGATCGTAGTAATCATTGAGGCTGTCGACCGCGATCACGCGCTGACCGGCGCGCAGCATTTCACGGGCGACGTGAAAGCCGATGAAACCGGCCGCCCCGGTGATCAGCATTTTCATAGTTGTCCTCCTCGAGCGCGGCCCACCAGCGAGGTGGTGGAGTGGCCGGGCAGAATGTCGATCAGCAGCACCTCGCCGCCATAGCTATCGACCACCTCATGGCCGACCACCTGCGCGCGGGTGTAGTCGCCGCCCTTGACCAGCACGCTCGGCCGGATGCGCTTGATCAGTTCGAGCGGCGTATCCTCGGCAAAGATCGCGACCAGATCGACCGCCTCCAGCGCAGCGAGCACCTCGGCGCGCGAACGCTCGTCCTGCACCGGGCGGCTGTCGCCCTTCAGCCGCTTCACCGAGGCATCGCTGTTCAGCCCGACGATCAGCCGATCGCAAGCGGCGCGCGCCGCGGTCAGCACCTTGACGTGGCCAGGATGCAGAATGTCGAAACAGCCATTGGTGAAGCCGACCCGCAGCCCTTCGGCGCGCCATTCGGTGAGATGGGGTTCAAGGTCGCCGCCGGCAGCAACGATCTTCTCCTCGGCCGCCAGGAAAGCGTGCGGCAGAATCTTGCGGCGCAATTCGGCGAGCGACACGCTGGCGGTGCCCTTCTTGCTGACCGCCACCGCCGCCGCGGCATTGGCGGCGCGCAGCGCGATGTCCCAGCTCGCGCCGGCCGCCAGCATCACCGCCAGCACCGCCGCCACCGTGTCGCCCGCGCCGGACACGTCGCGCACCTTGACCGGATGCGCCGGCACATGGATCGCCTCGCCCTGGCGCGGCACCAGCGTCATGCCGCGCTCGCTCTGCGTCACCAGCAGCGCGGCGCAATCCGCCGCCGCCATCGCCTCGCGCGCCGCGCGGGCGATCTCAACTGGGGTATCGGCACGGCTGCGCGTCGCCTCGCAAAATTCCTTGCGGTTCGGCGTCAGCAGCGTGGCGCCGCGATACAGCGCAAAGTTCGGGCTTTTCGGATCAACGATCACCCGCTTGCCGAGTTTCTGCGCGGCGTCGATCGTTTCGCGGATCAAGCGCGCGGTCAGCACGCCCTTGGCGTAGTCCGACAGCAGCACGATATCGACGCGCGGCAATTGCGCCAGCACCGCATCAATCAGGCGCTGCTCGATTTCGGCCGAGGCCGGGGCCGCGGTTTCCCAATCGGCGCGCAGCATGTGGGTGGAGAAATGCTCGGAGACGAACCGCACCTTGCGGGTGGTCGGCCGCGACGGATCGCACACCAACACCGGGGTGATGCGCGCATCGGCGTCGAGCGCGGCATTGAGCGTGCGCCCGGCGTCGTCATCGCCGATCAGGCCGACGAAGATGCAGCTCGCGCCCAGAGCTGCGATGTTGCGCGCGACATTGCCGGCGCCGCCGACATCGATCTCGCTGCGCTGCGCGGCGATCACCGGGGCCGGCGCCTCCGGCGAGATGCGCGACACCTCGCCATAGACGAATTCATCGAGCATCAAATCGCCAACGCACAGCACGGTCTGGCGTGAGATCGCCGGCGTCAGAGTATCGAAATCGAGCATGGCACCGATCCTGTCAGCGATAGCGATCGGCGGCGTTGAGATAGCCGTTGACGTAAGCGGCCACCGCCTCTTCCAACGCCGTGAAGCCGCCATTGTAGCCGGCCTGCCGCAGCCGATCGCCCTCACTCTCGGTGAAGTATTGATAGCTGCCGCGGATCTGCTCCGGCATGTCGATATAGTCGATATTGGGCTGCTGATTGAGCGCGCTATAGGCGGCCAGGATCAGGTCGCGGAAGCTGCGCGCATGGCCGGTGCCGACATTGAACAGCCCGCTCACCGACGGCGTTGCGAGCAGCCAGATGATCACCCGCACCACGTCATCGACATAGATGAAGTCGCGGCGCTGATCGCCATCGGCGATGCCCTCGCGGTGCGATTTGAACAGCTGCACCACCCGGCCGCTCTTGATGTCCTCGAAGCGCCGCTCCAGCACGCTGGCCATGGTGCCCTTGTGATATTCGTTCGGCCCGAACACGTTGAAGAATTTCAGGCCGGCCCATTGCGGCGGCAGCTTCTGGCCTTTGGCGACGCGCTCGGCGACCAACAGGTCAAACAGATGCTTGCTCCAGCCATAGAGATTCATCGGCCGCAGCTGCTTGAGGGCCTCCAGCGAAGGATCGTCAGCAAAACCCTGCTCGCCATCGCCATAGGTCGCGGCGGAGGAGGCATAGATCAGCGGCACGCCATGGTCGGTGCACCAGTCCAGCAGCCGCAGCGACAGCCGGAAATTGCTGTTCATGACGAGGTCGCCGTCGGTGGCGGTGGTCGCGGAGATCGCGCCCATATGGATCACGGCATCGAGCCGCCGCCCCTGCAGCCACGCGCTAAGTTCCTCAGGCGGCACGAAATCGGCGAGCTGGCGCTTGGCCAGATTGCGCCATTTGCCGTCGTCCCCGAGCCAATCGCAGACCACCACATCGCTGCGGCCGGCCTCGTTGAGCGCGGCGACGACATTTGATCCGATAAAACCGGCCCCTCCGGTCACCAGCAGCATGGCACATCCTGTCGTGATTGAGCGCAGCAGGTTTGCCCCACTCCGCCCCGGCAGGCAACCCGAGCCCGGCAGGTTTGCCAACAGGATTAACGGCCGAATCCGGCTGGACGGCGGGATTGCCAAGCGCTATCGGGCTTGCGCAAGCGCCCGCGCTGACGATCGGACCCCGATACAATGAATTACGAATCATTGCTAGCCGAGCTGGCCCAGCGGCCAGATCGTGCCGAAACCAGCCCGGTGCTGCTGGTGCCCTATATGTGGATCGGCGATTTCGTGCGCTGCCATACCGTGGTGCGGGTATTGAAGGACCGCTGGCCGCAGCGGCCGGTCGATGTTTTGACCACCAGCCTGTGCGCGCCGCTGGTCGATTACATGCCCGGCGTGCGCCAGGGCATCGTGTTCGACCTGCCGCGCGGCAAGATTTCGCCGACCCACGAGCGCGCGCTGGCGGCGCGGCTGCGCGCCGAGCAATACGGCGCCTCGCTGGTGATGCCGCGCACCTTCAAATCGACCATCGCGCCCTGGCTGGCCGGTATTCCACAGCGGACCGGCTTCATCGGCGAGATGCGCTTTGGGCTGCTCAATGATTGGCGGCGCGGCGAACGGGCGCTGCCGCGCATGATCGACCGCTGCGCCGCGCTGGCGCTGCCCGCCAACATCGAATTGCCGATGGATTGGCCGGAGCCGCAGCTTGAGGTGCCGCAGGCCGAGATCGACGCCTGGCGGCAGGCGCGCGGCCTGACCGGCAAGACCGTGGTGGCGCTCGCGCCCGGCGCGGTCGGCCCGGCCAAGCGCTGGAGCTATTATCCGGAAACCGCCAAGGCGCTGACCGCTCAGGGTTTTGAGGTTTGGGTGATCGGCGGGCCGAACGAGACCCCGGCGGCGCAGGCGATCGTTGCCGCGGCCGGTCCCGGCGCGCGCGACCTGACCGGGCGCGACCTGCGCGACGGCATTTTGGCGCTGGCCGCCGCCGATCTGGTGATTTCCAACGATTCCGGGCTGCTGCACGTCTCGGCGGCGATCGGCTCGCCGACCATCGGCATTTTTGGGCCGACCAGCGCCTGGCATTACGCGCCGCTCAACCCGATCGACGCCATCATCGAAACCAAGACCACGGTCGAATGCCGCCCGTGCCACAAGCCGGTGTGCCGGGTCGAGCATCACCGCTGTATGCGCGACATCCCCGAGGCCGAGGTCACCGCGACCGCGCTGCAAGTGCTGAGCAAGGCCGGGCTCGGCGCCGCCGAGCTGCACGCGCCATGACCGCACGGCAGCCGCGGCCGGCGGCGTTTCTCGATCGCGACGGCGTCATCAATTACAATGATCACTATGTCGGCTCGCGCGAGCGCTTTCGCTGGATGCCGGGCGCGGCAGCCGCGATCCGCCGGCTCAATGAGGCCGGCTACTATGTGTTCGTGATTTCCAATCAATCCGGCGTGGCGCGCGGCATGTTCACCGAGGACGATGTGTGCGCGCTGCATAGCTGGATGTGCGACGAGCTGCTACGCCAGCACGCGCGGATCGACGATCTGCGCTTTTGCCCCTATCACCCGGACGGCTTGGTCGAGGCCTATCGCCGCCACAGCGATCACCGCAAGCCGCAGCCGGGCATGATCCTCGATCTGATGGCGCAGTGGCCGGTGCTGCGCGAGCGCAGCTTTGTGATCGGCGACAGCGACAGTGACATCGAAGCCGCGACCGCAGCCGGCCTGCCCGGCCATCTGTTCGCGCCCGGCGATCTCGATGAATTCGTTGCCAAGGTGCTGGCGAGCAGCGCTGTCACGCCGGGCTAAGTAATCGCTCGGCGGCGCCGATCGCATCATCAGCGCTGGGCTGCGCGCCCTTGCCGCCGATCACTGTCATCGGCCCGGCGCCGACCGGCCCGGTCAGTCCCGGTTCAGTGGCGAGAAACACCGCAACCAGCGGCACCCGATACGCCGCCGCCAGATGCAGCAAGCCAGTATCGACGCCGATCACCAGCGCGGCATTGCCGATGGTCTGCGCGGTGCGATCGAGCGATTGCCGCGGCAGCACCCGGCTATTTGGAATCGCCGCGCATAGCCGTTCGCTGCGCTGCCGTTCCAGCTCCGTGCCCCAGGGCAGCACCACTTCAAGGCCATGACGCTGCAGCCAATCGCCGACCGCGATCCAATGCGGCTCGCTCCATTCCTTGCTGACGCGCGAGGTGCCATGCAGCAGCACCGCATAGCGCGCCTGATCGGTGTGCGGCTGCGGCACCAGCCCGTAATCGACCTCGCCATCCAGCTGATAGCCGAGCGACAATGCCGTGAGCGTGCGATTGCGCGTCACGGCATGCAGCGACCGGCTGACCGTGTGGGTGACGTCATAAAATTTTGCGGCCAGCGGCTCGCGGATGCTGCCGGCGTCGTAACCATGGCGCAGGCCGCAGGCGAGCTTGGTCATCAGCCCGGAGCGGATCAGCCCCTGGGTATCGACCACCAGATCAAACTCGCCCTCGCGCAGCGTGGTGACGAATTCGGCGACCTCATGCCAAGTCGAGCGCTGAACTAACTGCTTGCGCCAACGCCGCGTCGCCACCGGAATGACGTCGGAGATCGCAGGATGCAGCCGCGCCAGCGGCGCAAAGGCTTCTTCCACCACCCAGGACAGCCGCACGTCGGGACGATGGCGGGCGGCATCGGTGATGGCCGGCATTTGATGCACCACGTCGCCGAGCGATGAGGTCTTGATGAAGAGAATCCCAGTCATCCGATCGACCGTGAACGTGGACACAAGCGGGGCCGCAGCATAGCGCGGCCGTTCCCTCGTAACGGCAGAGCGCCGCAAAGTCGATTCCGCCAAATTGTGAGCCCCCTGCGCTGCACGCGATCCAAGCGTGACGCCGCGACGACGCGCCTGAAACAACGGCGATTTTGGCTGTTCGCCACCTTCGCCAAGGCGTTCGACCTTGGGTGCACGGTTTCGTTTCAAGGCGCGGGACAAGCGGATAACTCTCGGATTTGGCTTGAAAATCTCAAGCATCGCAGGCAAGGAAACGCAGTTTCCCGGCGGCTGATGCGCGGGCGAATTTGCGGCGTTGCGCCGTCTCATGGAGCGCGGATGACCGATACGCCACGCAAACTGACCGACGATCCCTATGGCGCCGCCATTCTGATCCGTCGCCTGGTGATGGAACAGGGCGCGCTTTATTGGCGCCGCTACCTGATCGCCTTCCTCCTGATGGGCGTGGCCGCAGGCGCCACCGCGCTGTCGGCCTATCTGCTCGGCGAAGTGATCAACAAGGCCTATGTCGATCGCAATGTGCATGGCATCGCCATGCTGTCGATCGCGACCATTGTGATCTTCACCGCCAAGGGCGCGGCCACCTATGGCCATACGGTGATCCTGTCGCAGATCAGCAACGCCATTCTCGCCCGCAATCAGCGCCAGCTATTTGCCAAGCTGATGCGCGAGAGCATCGGCTTCTTCTCCGATCGCCACTCCTCGGAATTCCTCGCCCGCCTCTCCGCCGGCGCCACCTCCGTGACGCAGGTGCTGAACCTGCTGATCAACGCCGTCGGCCGCGATCTGTTGTCACTGATCGCGCTGGTGACGGTGATGGTGATGCAGGACCCGTTCATGGCGCTGTTCGGTTTCCTGATCGCGCCGCCGGCGCTGCTGATCATCCGCAAGCTGGTGCGACGCATCAAGGGCCTCGCCCATCAGCAGTTCACCGGCAATGCCGACATTCTGGAAACGATGCAGGAGTCGCTGCAGGGCATCCGCACCGTCAAAGCGTTCACGCTGGAAGACACCATGCGCGCGCGCATCGACGCCAATATCGCGGCGGTGCAGCAGACCGCCGACAAGATGGCGAAGGTCTCCAATCGCTCCAGCCCGCTGATGGAAACGCTCGGCGGCGTCGCGATCGCCAGCTGCCTGATGTATGCCGGCTACCGGGTGGTGGCGACCGGCGCGACGCCCGGTCAGTTCTTCTCGTTCCTGACCGCGTTCCTGCTGGCCTATGAGCCGGCCAAGCGGCTGGCCCGTCTCAATATCGAGCTGAACTCCAGCCTGGTCGGCGCGCGCAAGCTGCTGGAAATCATCGACGCGCCGGCGAGCGAGCCGGACGACAGCGACAAGCCGGCGCTGCGGCTTAGCGAAGCGCGCGTGGAAATGCGCGATGTCGGCTTCGCCTACCGCGCCGACGAGCCGGTGCTGAAGAACATGAGCTTCGTCGCCGAGCCGGGCAAAGTCACCGCGCTGGTCGGCCCGTCCGGCGGCGGCAAGTCCACGGTGCTGTCGCTGCTGCTGCGGCTCTATGAAGTGCGCTCGGGCACCATCATCATTGATGGCCAGCCGATCGCGGATGTGTCGCGGCACTCGCTGCGCCAGCAGACCGCCTATGTCGGCCAGGACGTCTATCTGTTCCGCGACACGATCCGCGCCAACATCGCGTTCGGCAAGCCGGGCGCCAGCGACGACGAGATCATCGCCGCCGCCAAGGCCGCCTATGCCCATGACTTCATCATGAGCTTCCCGCAGGGCTACGACACCCCGGTCGGCGAACACGGCACGCAACTGTCCGGCGGCCAGCGGCAGCGCATCGCGATCGCGCGCGCGCTGGTCAAAAACGCGCCGATCATTCTGCTCGATGAGGCCACCGCGGCGCTCGACTCGGAATCGGAACGGCTGGTGCAGGCGGCGATCGACCATCTGTGCCAGAACCGCACCACCATCGTGATCGCGCATCGGCTGCACACCATCACCCATGCCGACGCCATTCTGGTGGTCGAAGGTGGCGAGATCGTCGAACGCGGCCGCCATGACGATCTGCTCCAGCGCAATGGCCGCTACGCCTCGTTCTTCCGGCTGCAGCAGCACCACGCGACGCCGCTGGCGCCGCAGGCCGCCGCCGTCTAAGCTCGCACCATGGCGCTCCGCTCACGCGGGGCGCAGCCATGGCCCCACACGTTGCGAGCTGATTGATGAGCGAGACGTCCTATGTGATCCCCGCTTTGTCCCAACCAAGCCTGGCCGTTCAGGGTGACAGCCGGCGTTTTCCGGTGCGCCGCATCTGGTGCGTGGGCCGCAACTATCTCGAACACGTGCGCGAGATGGGCAATGACGAGCGGCAGCCGCCGTTCTTCTTCGCCAAACACGCCGACATGGTGGCGGACGACGGCGCGACCATCCCCTACCCGCCGCTCACCAACGATCTGCACCACGAGGTCGAACTGATCGTGGCGCTGAGGAGCGGCGGCCTTGGCATCGCGCCGGGCCAGGCGCTCGATCATGTGTTCGGCTATGGCGTCGGCATCGATCTGACGCGACGCGATCTGCAAATGGCCTCGCGCAAGAAAGAGCAGCCCTGGGAGATCGGCAAATCATTCGATCAATCGGCGCCGTGCAGCGCGCTGCGCCCCGCCGCCGAGATCGGCCATCCCAGCCGTGGCGCGATCTGGCTCAAGGTCAATGGCACCGAACGGCAACGCGGCGACCTTGATCAACTGATCTGGAGCGTGCCGGAAGTGATCGCGCGGCTGTCGCAGCAGGTGGCGCTCGGTGCTGGCGATCTGATCATGACCGGCACGCCGGCCGGCGTTGCGGCGCTCGCGGTCGGCGATAGCATCGAATGCGGGGTTGATGGCGTCGCCACGCTGCAGGTGCATATCGGCCCGCGCAGCTAGCCGGTTAGCGTTCCAAATAGCTTAATTCAGCCGCGGTTCTGCCCGGTTTTCACACGGCATCGGCACTTCCCTGGAATCACCGGCAACCTGCCGCGAATTGGTCGTGGTGCGGTCAAAAAGCGCTGAACTGATAGCGCGCCGAATGACCAGCAACAGGGAACCGCTGATGAACGCCATGCCATCCGAGAAGATCGACACCAAGACCACCGACAGCGAACACGCCGCCGCTGCTGCGGCCGATGTCGAAGCCGGCATCCGTGAATTCGTGCGCAACGATGTCGCCTATCTGCGCCGGCCGCAGAATGGCGCCGACACTGTCGCGCTCGATGCCACCGCGGAAGCCACCGTCAACAACGTCAACTCGCTGATCCAGCGCGTCGCGGGCGCCTCGCTCGCCGAGATCGAAGGGCTGATCACCGAACTGCAGAGCTTGCGCGATCTGTTGCACGCCGAAGGGCAGCGCGTGCAACGGGAGATTGCCGGCTACGCGCAGCTCAGCCACGCCGCGATGCAATCGACGCGGATGATTGCCGACAATGTCGCGCAGTGGAAACAGGCAACGGACAAACTTGGCCGCGCATGACGCGGCCAACCGTTACAGAGATTCAACACTACAGAGATTCAACGCTGACAATTTGCGGCTGACGGCTGGAAATTTCATCGAACGGAATTTCCAGCACTCCCACCTCGCCGATCGCTGAAAGCTTGCGCAAGCTGCGCAGCAGGCCATGACCGCGAGGGTGTTGACCGCGATAGCATTGAACGCGATGTTTTTGAGCGACGTGGATGCCGGTTCGCGTCAAGACAACGCGTCAGAACATCCAGAGCTTCGGTTCTGAGCCCATCAGAACCGAACAGCTCTAAGGGGCCGCAGCGTTAGCGAACGCCGCTGATATGTTCGGGCAGGTCGAGGGAATAGGCGCCATCGGCGTACCCCTTGACCACCATCCCGGTGGTGATCATCACCATCACGGTCACCGCCGCAAAGACGAAGCCCACCACCTTCAAGCCAATCCGATCCGCCGTCATCGTCCCACGTCCACCCGTCGTCCACAACTTCCAGCAAGCCCGTGGAAGGTTAACAACCATTTAACGGACTGCGTCGCATTCAGCCTTTGTCGTAAAAGGCTTGCCAACTGTTTAAGAAGGCACCGCCGCTGCCGGCCCGCAAATCAGGGCCGCTGCAAATCACGGCACGGACCGTCGTGGCACAAAAGCGGAGGCAAGAAAAGAGAACACCAGCTCGCCACGCTGATTTGTACCTGTGTTTCGGCCTTGCAGAATTGCCCATTGTGGACGGGATTCAGAAATCCGAATCGATTCGACTTCGGAAGCGAATCGGATGGTGTCGCCGGCCAATACCGGCTTGATCCAGCGCAGGTCTTTGAAGCCGGGCGACGGCCCGCCGACCGCCGGCAATTCGCCACGCGCCATCGCCTCGGCCGCCTCGCGCTGGCCATCGGCGACCAGCAGCCTCATGCACACCGCGCTGACATGCCAGCCCGACGCCGCCAGGCCGCCAAACAGCGAGCGCCGGCCGGCCTCTTCATCGAGATGAAATGGCTGCGGGTCGAATTTGCGAGCGAATTCCTTGATCGCTTCCGCGGTAAAAGTGAAGGAGCCGAGTTCGCGGCGCTGACCTACGGCAATATCTTCGTAGTAACGCATGCGGGCAGCCTATGCCGATTGCGGATGACGGAGTTTCATGATGATCGGGCACACCGCCTGCAGCAGCGGTTGCCCGGCGGCGTTGCGCACCCTGAAGCCGAACGTCACAATGCCGGTTTCCGGGCGGCTTTGTGACACGCGGCTGTGCTTGACCTCGACATCGAGCGTGAGTTCGTCATCGGGGCGTAGCGGCGACAGCCAGCGCACTTCTTCGACGCCGGGCGAGCCGAGCGTGTCCGAGCGCAGCAGAAAACCATCGACCATCATGCGCATCATCAGCGCGCATAGATGCCAGCCCGAGCCGGACAGCCCGCCGAGCATGCTGTGCCGCGCCGCCTCGTCATCAAGATGCATCGGCTGCGGGTCAAACTCAGCCGCGAACGCAATAATTTCGTCGCGACTGACCCGGCGCGGGCCGAAGCTGCCAAACGGACCTGGAGGAAAATCTTCAAAGGTAAGTAGCATGTTGAGGAAACTGCTGGAGAGAGCCCGATTGTGGCCGTTATTGGCAGCAATCACAAGCGGCAACACGGCGCACCCTGCCGCCGCAGCCTATCCTCCCCCCTAGGAGACATGAATGTTCGAGTTTCGCGATCTGTTCCAGTGGGATCGGTTCATCACCGTTCACGTCATCAAGATCTTCTACTGGCTGGCGATCGCGTTGACCGGGCTGCTTGGTATTTCCGGCATCCTGTCAGGACTGGTGGCGATGGCGATCAGCCCGTTCGGCGGCTTGATCACCATTCTGGTCAGCCTGGTCGGCATCTGCGCTGGCGTGATTTTTTCGCGCATTCTCGCCGAATTCATCCTGATTGTGTTTCGGATCAACGAACATCTTGGCGTGATCCGTGACCAGGGCACGATGCGCTGAGCGCATTGGAGCGTCGCCGCTGCGACGGCACATGCACAAAAGTGCGTAGCCAGTCACGCCGGCCGCTCCCGCGGTGGGCCGGTTGCTGATCGCGCACAGCCCGCACAACGAAAATGCCCGCGACCAGCGCGGGCATCACAAGTCACAGCGACCGGCCATTGTGAGCAATGACCGGCGACGCTGCTGATTTAGGTATTGAAGCGGAAGTGCATCACGTCGCCATCGGCGACCACATATTCCTTGCCTTCCAGCCGCAGCTTGCCGGCATCGCGCGCGCCCGCTTCGCCGCCCAGCGACACGTAGTCGTTGAAGGCGATGGTCTCGGCGCGGATAAAGCCCTTTTCAAAGTCGGTGTGGATCACCGCCGCGGCCTGCGGGGCCTTGGTGCCCTTGGTGATGGTCCAGGCGCGGGCTTCCTTGGGGCCGACCGTGAAGTAAGTGATCAGGTGCAGCAGCTCGTAGCCGGCGCGGATCAGCCGGTCGAGACCGGCTTCATGCAGGCCGAGCGTATCGAGGAAGTCGGTGCGCTCCTCGCGCGACAGCGTCGCGATTTCCGACTCGATCTTGGCGGAGATCACCACCGCGACCGCGTCTTCTTCCTTGGCGCGCGCCATCACCGCTTCAGAGAAGCTGTTGCCGGAGCCGGCCGAGCCTTCCTCGACGTTGCAGACATAGAGCACCGGCTTGGAGGTCAACAGGCCGAGCATGCGGAACGCGCGCTCCTCCTCCGGCTTGCGCTCCAGGAAGCGCGCCGGCTTGCCATCGCGCAGCAGGCTCAGCGCGCGGTTGACCAGATCGAGCTGTTCCTTGGAATCCTTGTCGCCGCCCTTGGCCTTCTTGCTGAGATTGTCGACGCGCTTTTCCAGGCTTTCGAGATCGGCGAGCATCAGCTCGGTCTCGATGGTGTCGATGTCGGCGATCGGCGCCACCTTGCCGTCGACATGGGTGATGTCGGAATCTTCAAAGCAGCGCACCACATGGGCGATGGCATCGACCTCGCGGATGGTGGCGAGGAACTGATTGCCAAGACCTTCGCCCTTGGAGGCGCCCTTCACCAGACCGGCGATATCGACAAAGGTCAGGCGGGTCGGGATGATCTGCGCCGACTTACCGACTTCGGCGAGCTTGTCGAGCCGCGGATCCGGCACCGCCACTTCACCGACATTCGGTTCGATGGTGCAGAACGGATAGTTCGCAGCCTGCGCGGCCGCGGTTTCGGTCAGCGCGTTGAACAGCGTCGACTTACCGACATTCGGCAGTCCGACGATTCCGCATTTGAATCCCATGAACCTGTCCTGAATTCGTTAGGCCGGCGCGTCATGCGCCGGGCTTGTCGTCCTTCGCGCCAAAACCCTTGGCCTGCAGTGCCAGATGCACCTTGTTCTGGAACTGCGAGTCGCGGCCGCCGATCAAGAGATCAGCGTTATCAGCGATCGCATCGAGCATGGCTTCGACCCAGGGCCGTTCGGCCTTGGCAAAATCGTTCAGCACGTGGCTGTGCACCAGCTCCTTGACGCCGGGGTGACCGACCCCGACCCGGACCCGGCGATAATCATTGCCGACATGAGCGGAGACCGAACGCAGCCCGTTATGTCCGGCGATGCCGCCGCCAACCTTGACGCGCATCTTGGACGCCGGCAGCTCGATCTCATCATGCACCACGATGATATCGGGCAGCCCGATCTTGAAGAAGCTCGCGGCATCCTGCACCGCGCGCCCGGACTCGTTCATGTAGGTAAGCGGCTTCAGCAGCGTGACACGGTCGCCGCCGATGGTGCCGTCTGCGGTCTCGCCCTGAAAACGACGGCGCCATGGCGAAAAGCCATGACGCCGTGCGATTTCGTCGAGCACCATGAACCCGATATTGTGCCGGTTGCCCTGGTACTTGCTGCCAGGATTGCCGAGCCCAACAAGGAGGCGCATGACGCGGCGCTCTGCGCCGGATTACTTCTTCTTCTCGGCGGCGGGCTTGGCAGCCGCGGGCGCCTTGGCAGCGGCGGCGGGCGCAGCAGCCGGAGCAGCAGCGGTCGCAGCCTTGTCTTCGTTGTAGCCCGACGGCGGCACCACGGTGACCAGGGTCACGTCGTCGCGCGACACCGGCTTGACGCCCTTGGGCAGCGCGATGGTCGACAGGTGCAGCGAGCTGCCTATGTCGAGCGTGCCGACGTCAGCTTCGATGAACTGCGGAATGGCGTCCGCTTCGGCTTCCAGTTCGACCGTGTGGGTCACGATGTTGATCGTGCCGCCACGCTTCACGCCCGGCGCGGTTTCGGTGTTCTTCAGGTGCAGCGGAACGCTGACGCGGATCGTGGTGCCCTGGCCGAGGCGCAGGAAGTCCACGTGGATCGGGAAGTCGCGCACCGGATCGAGGTGGAAGTCGCGCGGAATCACGCGATGCTTGGTGCCGTCGAGGTTGACGTCGAAAATGGTGGTGAGGAACCGGCCAGCGGCAATGCGCTGCCGCAGTTCGCGATCATCGAGCGAGATCGCCAGCGGGGCCTTGTTGTCACCATAGATCACGGCCGGAACACGGCCGGCGCGACGCTCAGCCCGTGCGGCCCCCTTGCCGACTGACGGACGCGCGGTCGCCTTCAATTCCTTGACGGTCGTCATTTCAATAAGCCCTTGTTTAAACGAGACCTTTCGAGAGCGCCGCGAAGCTTTCGCCGCGCCTCCGAGCCGTCTCTGGGTTGTAAAAGTTATGGGCCGCGGAGCGGCCCATTGCCACGACACAGCAAGCCTCCAGGGGTGCGGGGGCTGTGCGCGTGCCGGGCTTTTAGCGCCAAAGCCCGGGAAACACAAGAAAATGGGCGGGGTTTTCCGGCGCCGATCGCCGGTGCCGGCCCAGGTTCAGGGCTGGCCGGCGGCGCAGGCGGCCCGCCGCGCCACAAAGGCTGGCCGGCGGGGACTTGGAAGGCCGGGCTTGGAGGCCGGACTTATACCACCGGGGCCACCAATGGTCGTCATGCCCGCGCTTGCCGCTTGTATCCACGCCTTAAAAGCGCAGCAAGATCAAAGACGTGGATGGCCGGGACGAGCCCGGCCATGACGTGCGGAGTGGTTGGGATCAATCGCCGCCAGTATTAGCCAGTATTAGACGGTCGGCGTGCCGCCGAGCTTGGCTTCCAGAGCGGCGATCCGGGCCTTGAGCGCGTCGTTCTCTTCGCGGGCGAGCTTGGCCATGTCCTTGACCACCTCGAACTCCTCGCGCTTGACGAGGTCGAGATCGCGCAGCACCCGCTCGGCCTGGGTGCGGACCACGGTCTCGATCTCGCGCTTCACGCCCTGGGCGGCGCCGGCGGCATCATTCATCAGGCGTCCGATCTCGTCGAAAAGCCGGTTGCTGGTCTGAGTCATGTCGTACTCCGGTGCTATCCCTGTTGGCGGCGCCCGCCCAAAATGGCGACGCCGGCTTTGTCCGACAAGGCCGCAGCGGCGGCAGATCGCACCGCGGGCCGTCGAATTCCGGGGTTCCTTGTAACGGCGGGCGCAGCCTTGGCAAGCGACCGCTGCGATCTGCCAGCGTATATCGGCCAGCCCCAACTGAGCACGGATGCGCGCTGTACCGCGCCCGGCTTTCGTCGTAAGTGGTGCGCAATGTCGTTTGTGCTCGCCTTCCCCGTCTTTGATCCTGTGGCGATTGCGGTCGGACCGATCGTGATCCGCTGGTACGCGCTCGCCTATATCGGCGGCATCGTGATCGGCTGGTTCTATGCCCGTGCGCTGCTGAAGAATCAGCGGCTGTGGGGCGGCACCTCGCCGATCCCGCTGGTGGCGTGGGATGACTTCATCCTGTGGGTGACGCTCGGCATCATCCTCGGCGGCCGCATCGGCTATGTGCTGTTCTACAATTTCGACTTCTTCATTCAGCACCCGCTGGAAATCTTCGAATTGTGGAAAGGCGGCATGTCGTTCCACGGCGGCTTTTTGGGCTGCGTGATCGCGGTGCTGGCCTTTGCCTGGAAGCGCGGACTGCCGATCGCCTCGCTCGGCGACCTGACCTGCGCGGTCGGCCCGATCGGGCTGCTGCTCGGTCGGATCGCCAATTTCATCAATGGCGAATTGTGGGGCCGCGCCGCCGACCCGAGCCTGCCCTGGGCGATGGTGTTTCCGACCGGCGGCCCGGTGCCGCGCCACCCGAGCCAGCTTTATGAAGCGGCGCTGGAAGGCGTGGTGCTGTTTCTGGTGCTGGCGCTGATGATCCGCGCCAAGGCGCTGAGCCGCCCCGGCCTGATCATGGGCGCTTTCATCGGCCTCTATGGCGTCGCGCGCATCATCGGCGAATTGTTTCGCGAGCCCGACCCGCAGCTCGGCTTCCTGTGGGGCGGCTGGACCATGGGCATGCTGCTGTCGGTGCCGATGATCATTGTCGGCCTGGGCGTTGTGGTGTGGGCATTGCGGCGGCCGCCGTTGACCGCTGACGCGGCAGCGGGCCACAGTTCACACTGAGCCGGAGTTTAGCCGTGACCGACACGCCGCTGCAAGCGCATATCAAGCACCTGATCAAGACCGCCGGGCCGATGCCGGTGTGGCGCTACATGGAGCTGTGCCTCACCCACCCGGAGCACGGCTACTATGTGGCGCGCGATCCGCTCGGCCGCGACGGCGACTTCATCACCTCGCCAGAAGTCAGCCAGATGTTCGGCGAGCTGCTCGGACTGTGGGCAGCCTCGATCTGGAAGGCGATCGGCTCGCCGCAACTGGTGCGGCTGGTCGAGCTTGGCCCCGGCCGCGGCACCATGATGTCGGACGCGCTGCGCGCGCTGCGCGTGCTGCCGCCGCTGTTTCAGTCGATCCAGGTGCATCTGGTCGAGATCAACCCGGTGCTGCGCGAAAAACAGCGCGCCGCGCTCGGCCATCTCGACAATGTCAGCTGGCACGACAACATCGACGAGGTGCCGGGCGGCACCACGATCCTGTTCGCCAACGAATATTTCGACGTGCTGCCGATCCATCAGGCGGTGCGCAAAGAACAAGGCTGGCACGAGCGCGTCATCGAGATTGATGACGCGGGCGAGCTGGTGTTTGGCGTCGCCGCTGAACCGATCCCGCGTTTTGAGGCGCTGCTGCCGTCCTGGGTGCGCGCGGCGCCGATCGGCGCGGTGTTCGAATGGCGCCCGGATTCGGAAATCATGAAGATTGCCACCCGGGTGCGCGAAGAAGGCGGCGCGGCGCTGATCATCGACTATGGCCATTCGCGCAGCGACGCCGGCGACACTTTTCAGGCGATCGCCCAGCACGCTTATGCCGATCCGCTGAAACATCCCGGCCAGGCCGACCTGACCGCCCATGTCGATTTCCAATCGCTGGCGCGGGCCGCCGAGAGCATCGGCGCCCGGGTGCACGGCCCGGTGACCCAAGGCGAATTCTTGAAGCGGCTCGGCATCGAGACCCGCGCGCTGGCGCTGATGGCCAAGGCCAGCCCCGAAGTGTCCGAGGACATTGCCACCGCCCTGCAACGCCTAACCGGCGGCGGCCGCGGCGGCATGGGCTCGATGTTCAAGGTGATCGGCATCTCGGAGGCCGACCTCAACGAGATCGCCGGCCTGACCGACGTGGCGCGCAGCGAGGCAAGCGCATGATCCTGACTTCCTCGCGACTGGCCGATCTGCCGGGGCTCCGGCACGCCTTCTTCACCCGCGCGGGCGGGGTCTCGACCGGGATCTATGACAGCCTCAATGGCGGCATCGGCTCAAAGGACGATCCGGCCTGTGTCGAGGAGAACCGGCGCCGGATGGCGAGCGCGCTCGGCGTGCCCGCCAGCCATCTGCTGACCGCCTATCAGGTGCACTCGCCGGACGTCGCGATCGTCGACGAGCCGTGGGAGATCGCCGCGCGCCCGCAGGTCGATGCCATCGTCACCCGCACCGAAGGGCTGGCGATCGGCGTCACCACCGCCGATTGCGGCCCGGTGCTGTTTGCCGATCCGGCCGCCCGGGTGATCGGCGCGGCCCATGCCGGCTGGAAGGGCGCGCTGACCGGCGTGCTGGAGACCACGCTCGCCGCGATGGAACAGCTCGGCGCCAGCCGCGCGGGCATCGTCGCGGCGATCGGGCCGCTGATCCGGCAGCCGAGCTATGAAGTCGGCGCCGAATTCGTGCAGCGCTTTGTGGCTGACGACCCGGCCTATGCCGCGTTCTTTATACCGTCGAGCCGCGCGGGCCATTCGCTGTTCGACCTGGCTGGCTTCATCCGGCAGCGGCTCGAAAACGCCGGGGTCGGCACCATCGACGATATCGGGCTCGACACCTATCCGGACCCGCGGTTCTTCAGCTATCGGCGCACTGTGCACCGCCAAGAGCCGGATTACGGCCGGCACGTCCACGCGCTGGCGCTCATCCCCTGATTTCTTTAAGCCCCTAAAATTTTTAGATAATTTTCCCAGGCGCAGCAGTCTTGCGCTGACTTTACCGGACGGTTGCGACTTTCCTGCCCTAGACCTTAACGGATTTTAACGATATCGCTCGCTCCGCACGGCCCGCTTCGTCGGCCATCAGGAGACGTGATTCGGTCCCATGCTTGGTCTCTCGCCAGGTCTTCAGCCTGCTGGTCTTCAGCCTGCGCAATCGCGCCCCGCTCGAACCACCCTTGGTCGAGCCCTCGCTTGGCGCTTGGTTCGCGCCGTGGCTGCGCTGGCGATCGCCAGCGCCGCTGCCGGCTGCGTCTCCAACGGCAACTCCCCGCAAAACGCCTTCGCGCAAATGGGCGGTGCCGGTGGCACCACCGTCGCCTTCGAGTCGATCGACGGCCCGCCGCCGCAGGTGTTCGACCGCCTGGTCGGCGCGCTCGACAGTGAATCCAAGCTGCGCAACGTTTCGGTGGTGTCGCGCCAGGGCGCGGCCGCGTACCGGGTGCGCAGCTATCTGGCCGCCCATATCCGCGGCGGCCGCACCAGCATCGCCTGGGTCTGGGACGTCTATGACCGCGATCAGCAGCGCGCGCTGCGGCTATCCGGCGAGGAAGCGGCCGGCAAGGCCGGACGCGACGCCTGGGCACAAGCCGACGATGTCGTGCTGCGCCGGATTGCGCAGGCGGGCCTGACCGGCCTGACCCAGGCGCTGAACGGCAATGCGCCGGAACCGAGCGCGCCCGCCCGATCGGCCGGCACCGCGGTCGCCGCCGCCCAGCCGCCCGCCAGCGAGCCGCGCAGTGCCGAGGTGCGCAGCTCTGACAGCCCGGCGCCGACCATGAGCCTTGCCGCCGCGGATTTCAGCGCGCATTAACAATTCGGATCATAACCGGCGAAAAGCACGGTCTGATCCGGCAATACGGTACCCGATGGGTTGCCAGTGCCAACGTGTCCTTGTTAAGAGGACCCCCGTCCAGATGGCCTGTTCTGTGAGTATTCCGATATGTTGAACGTTGTATCCACCAAATCCGGGGGGGAGGCGTCGATGTCGGGCAAGAACGGCTCCGTCAAGCTGGTCGCCGGCAATTCCAACCGCGCGCTGGCGCAGGAAATCGCCAACTGGCTCGGCATGCCGCTCACCAAAGCGGTGGTCCGCCGCTTTGCCGACATGGAAGTATTCGTTGAGATTCAGGAAAACGTCCGCGGTTCGGACGTGTTCATCCTGCAATCGACTTCGTTCCCGGCCAATGACCACTTGATGGAACTGCTGATCATCACCGATGCCTTGCGGCGTGCTTCCGCGCGTCGCATCACTGCGGTGATCCCGTATTTCGGCTATGCCCGGCAGGACCGTAAAGCCGGCCCGCGCACTCCGATCTCGGCCAAGCTCGTCTCCAACCTGATCACCCATGCCGGTGCCGACCGGGTGATGACGCTCGATCTGCACGCTGGGCAGATTCAGGGCTTCTTCGATATCCCGACCGACAATCTCTATGCCTCGCCGGTGATGGTGCGCGACATCCGCGAACGCTTTGACCTCAGCAAGGTCATGGTGGTGTCGCCGGACGTCGGCGGCGTGGTCCGTGCCCGTGGTCTTGCCAAGCGCATCAATGCGCCGCTGGCGATCATCGACAAGCGCCGCGAACGCGCCGGCGAATCCGAAGTGATGAATGTGATCGGTGAAGTCGACGGCTACACCTGCATTCTGGTCGACGACATCGTCGATTCCGGCGGCACGCTGGTCAATGCGGCCGAAGCGCTGCTCGGCAAGGGTGCCACCGAGGTGTACGCCTACATCACCCATGGCGTGCTGTCGGGCGGTGCCACCACCCGCATCATCAATTCCAGGCTCAAGGAACTGGTGATCACCGACTCGATCCAGGCCACGGAAGCGGTGCGCAACGCGCCCAACATCCGCTCGCTGTCGATCTCGTCGCTGATCGGTGAAGCGATCGGCCGCACCGCTGCCGAAGAATCGGTGTCGAGCCTGTTCGATTAAACAGCGCCGACCGATCTGATCTTGCAGGCCGCCCCTGAGGGAACTCAGGGGCGGCCTGCTTTTTGATGCCTGCTTTTAATGATAGCGCCGCGGCTCACATGATGCCGGCGGCAACCTGGCCGCGCAGCCGCTCGAAGCTCGCCAAGGTGTCGGCGCAGGCCTGCGCCACTTCGCGTCCCTTGCGGACGAAATGCTCGCGGATGAAGGCGAACTGCTCCTCGGTCTCGGCAAAGCCCTGCGGGGTCGAGATCGCGGAAAACACCGGCACCTCAGTGCGCAGCTGCACGTCCATCAAAGCCCGGATCACGGTTTCTGCGACATAGCCGTGCAAGCCGCTGTCGACCACCAGGCCCGCCGCGACCAGCGCGGTGTAACGGCGGGGCTTGGCCAGCGTCTGCACATGCAGCGGGATCTCGAACGCCCCCGGCACTTCAAAGCGATCGACCTGCGCCGGCAAGATGCCGCAGGCCTCGATCTCGGCGCTGAAGGCGTCCCAACAGCCCCCCACCACATCCTGGTGCCAGGACGATTGCACAAAGGCGACGCGCTGCGGCTTGGCAAAGCGAACCGGCGTGCGGGCCTCTGTGGTGACGATATCGCGGCTCGACATGAACATACTCTCTGGTTTGGACTTGCGCGGGGGCGACTATGCCGAAAGCAAAAAGCGCCAACAAGATCGCCTGCAGTTTCCCGTGTGCCGGAATCAACGGGCAGAAATATGCCGGGACTCGCCAGACGGGAATGACCACGCCGGACTCGGGCTCCGTGCATTTGATTCCGGTTTGTTCTGGGCTCGGACGTCACACTTGTGGACGGGCCCGGGTTTGCCTGTGGATGGGCAGGTCGTGCCGTTGCACAGATTCCGCAAATCACATCATCTCAGTTCTGCAAGCCTTCGATCAGTTACTCGCATCCGATCAGTAACGGCTGGCGTAGTTGCGTCATGATCCGCAGCGCGGCGTTTCCTTCGCAGTCTGACGGTCCTTCAGCGTGTGTACCAATAATTTCAAAACGTAAGGTCGCGACGGCATGCCCTTGCTGGAAGGCATCTTTGAATCAAAAAACAATCCGCTGGCGGCGGTGGAAGACATTGCCGCCTCGAATGATCTGTCGTTTGAGCGCTCCGGCGACGACGAAATCATCATGCTCTCCAAGGGCAACTGGACCGATTATCAGCTGTCCTTCACTTGGATGAACGAGATCGAAGCGCTGCATCTGGCCTGCGCATTCGAACTCAAAGTACCGTCGGCGCGCCGCGCCGAGGTGCAGCGCCTGATGGCGATGATCAATGAGCAGATGTGGATCGGCCATTTCGACATCTGGACCCACACCGGCACGGTGATGTACCGCCAGGCGCTGCTGCTGCCGGGCGGGCTGAACGCCACCACCGCCCAGTGCGAAAGCATGTTGATCGGCGCGCTGCACGCCTGCGAGCGTTATTACCCGGCGCTGCAATTCGTGGTCTGGGCCGGCAAGTCGGCCGAAGAAGCGATGCAGAGCGCGATGTTCGACACCGCTGGCGAGGCGTAACCGCCACGCCACGGCGACGAAACAGGTGGATGCCGGAATGAATTCGGCCCCCGCCGCCGACCTTGGTGCTATGGTCCCGGCCGCTTCGCTATCCGGGATATTGCCAATGCCGATCACGTCCAAGACCAGCCCTCTCGCGCAACTCAGCGGCACCATCGTATTGGCCGGTGCCGGCAAAATGGGCGGTGCGCTCCTGACCGGATGGCTGGCGCAGGGGCTCGATGGCTGCAATGTCGCGGTGCTCGAGCCAGCCCCCTCCGATGACATCGCCGCCCTCACCCAACGCGGCGTGCGCTTCAACGCGGCGCCGCAGGACCTCGGCACGGTCGACGCGCTGGTGATCGCGGTCAAGCCGCAGATGTTCCGCGAAGCCGCCGCCCAGCTGAAAGCCTATGTCAGCCCCTCGACACTGGTGGTGTCGATCATGGCCGGCATCACCGTCAGCGCGCTGCAGGACGCCTGCGGCGGCGCCGTGGTGCGCGCCATGCCCAATACCCCGGCCGCGATCGGCCGCGGCATCACCGTCGGCGTCGCGGCCGCTGAGGTCAGCGCCGGCCAGCGCAGCACCGCCGACGCGCTGCTGCGTGCCACCGGCGCGGTGGAATGGGTCGATGACGAACAGCTGATCGACGCGGTCACCGCGGTATCGGGCTCGGGCCCGGCCTATGTGTTCCTGCTGGCCGAAGAACTGGCGCGCGCCGGCGTCGAAGCCGGCCTGCCCGAACAGCTCGCGATGAAACTGGCGCGGGCCACCGTCGCCGGCTCCGGCGAACTGCTGCATCGCTCCGAACTCGACGCCGCCACGCTGCGCAAGAACGTCACCTCGCCGAACGGCACCACCGCCGCCGCGCTCGATGTGCTGATGGCCGATGACGGGCTGCGGCCGCTGATGATCCGCGCGGTCGCCGCCGCCAAGCAGCGTTCGGAAGAACTGGCGAAGTAATAGATTCCGCTTGGGGCAGATGAACAGCTGAACGCTAAGCGTCCGGCTGTTACTCCCCCACCCCGGCCTCCGCAACCCGGACGGCGCGGAGCGCCGATCCGGGTGCTCGGCCGACCCTCCCCGCAAGGGGGAGGGATCAAACCGGACTACACCGGCACGCGCACCGTGGCGCGCAGGCCGCCCATCGGACTGTCGCTGAGCAGAATGTCGCCGCCATGCGAGCGGGCGATATCGCGCGCGATCGCAAGCCCCAGCCCGGTGCCGCCTTCGTCTTGATTGCGGGCATCATCGAGGCGCAGGAACGGCTTGAACACCTCCTCGCGCATCGCATGGGGAATGCCCGGGCCGTCATCATCAACCGTCACGGTCAGATAGCGATGGTCGCGGTGGCCGGTGATCGCGATGTTGTCGGCATAGCGCGCGGCATTCGACACCAGATTGGCCAGGCAGCGCTTGAACGCCGCGGGCTTGACCGTCACCACCGGCTCGCCGTGGAACTGGACGGTGGCGACGTGGCCGTGCCGTTCGGCATCGCTGCGCAATTCTTCCAGCGCCGCCGCCATGTCGGTCGGCTGCGCCTGCTCGCCGCTGTCGCCGCGCGCGAATGCCAGATAGTCCTCCAGCATCCACGCCATCTCATCGACGTCCTTGCGCATCGCCTCGGTTTCCGGGCTGTCGCCAAGCAGCGCCAGCTCCAGCTTGAAGCGCGTCAGGATGGTGCGCAGATCGTGCGACACGCCGGCCAGCATCGCGGTGCGCTGCTCCATGGCGCGTTCGACGCGGGACTTCATCTCGATGAAGGCATAAGCGGCGCGGCGCACCTCGCGCGCCCCGCGTGGCCGGAAGTTCGACACCTCGCGGCCTTTGCCAAAACTCTCGGCGGCATCGGCGAGCCGCAGGATCGGCCGGATCTGATTGCGCAGAAACAGCACCGCGACCACCAGCAGCAGCGTCGAAGTACCAAGCATCCAGAACAAGAAGATTTCGGAGTTGGAGGCGTAGGCCGCGCTACGCTGGGCAAAAACCCGCATCACCGCGTCATCGAGCTGAATGCGGATCTCGACCAGATTGGAGCGGCCCACAGTGTCGATCCAGAACGGCCGCGCGACACGGCGGCTGAGCTGGCGCGAGATCGATTGATCGAGCAGCGAGAAGAACGGTTTGGGGCCCGGCGGCGGCATGTCGTCCGGCCCGAGAAAATCCACCACCAGACCCAGCTGCTCCTGGGCGATGCGGCGCAATTGGCTGCGGTCCTTGTCCTGCGGATAGCCTTTGTAGACATCGATCAGCGCCGCGATGTCCTGCACCACCGCGGACGACAGCCGGCGCGTCACCGTGTTCCAGTGCCGCTCCATGAACACGAACGCCACCACCGATTGCAGCACCACCATCGGCACGATCATGATCAGCAGCGAGCGCGCATACAGCCCCTTGGGCATGAAATCGTTGAAGCGGCGCCACGCCTGATCGTGGAACGCCACCACCCGCCGCGACACGGTGCGGATCATCGACAGCCCGACGTCGAGAGAACTCATGGCAGCCTCAAGGCACCGCGATCAGCCGGTAGCCGATGCCCCGCACCGCTTGCAGAAACAGCGGGTTGGCCGGGTCCTGCTCGATCTTGCGGCGCAGCCGGTTGATCTGCACATCGACCGCGCGCTCATTGACGTCGCCGCCGCCGGTGAGTTCGCCGCGCGCCACGGTTTCGCCCGGCGTCGAGGCCAGCAGCCGCAGCATGTCGCGTTCGCGGTCGGTGAGATGCACGATCTCCTCCCCCTGGCGCAGCTCGCCGCGCTCAAGGTGAAACACGTATGGACCGAACGTCACCTGCTCGATGCGCTGCGCGGCATTCGGCATCGCGCGCTTGAGGATATTGCCGATGCGCAGTAGCAGCTCGCGCGGCTCGAACGGCTTGGCGACGTAATCATCGGCGCCGATCTGCAGCCCCTCGATGCGGTTTTCCGGCTCGTGCCGCGCGGTGAGCATGATGATCGGCACCGCCGACTCGGTGCGGATCGCGCGCGCCAGATCAAAGCCGCTCTCGCCCGGCATCATCACATCCAGGATCAGCAGATCGAAATGCAGCCCGTGCAGCTTGGCACGGGCGTCGGCGGCGCATTTCGCGGTGGTCACCCGATAGCCTTCGCTGGCCAGGAAGCGCGACAGCAGATCGCGAATCCGGCGGTCGTCATCGACCAGCAGCAGATGCGGCGCATCATCCGCAGGCCGCGGCTGTTTCTTCGGCTGGATCGCGAATTCCGTCACCGTCCATCCTTTGATTGGGGCCCACCTGATGGGGGCGCACCGGCGAGGATGCTTTGCAGCACCTTGTCCGGATCATCCTGATCGATCATGCCACGCAGAAATGTCAGCACGGTCGCACCATCGCCGGCGCCAAGACCGGCGAGCGCATGATTGATGCGGCCGGTCTGCAAGCGCGCCAGTTCGGTGACCAGCGCTTCGCCCTTGGCGGTGGCGAAAAGAAGACGCTGGCGGCGATCGGTGTCGCCGGCCTTCTGCACGATATAGCCCTCGTCCAACAGCTGTTTCAGCACCCGCCCGAGTGACTGCTTGGTGATGCGCAGCACGTCGAGCAGATCGGCGACCTTGAGCCCCGGATAGCGCGACACGAAATGCACGACCCGGTGATGGGCGCGGCCGAACCCGAAGGTTTCGAGCACGTGATCGGCATCACCGACGAAATCGCGGTAGGCAAAAAACAGCAGTTCAATGATGTCCCAGCGCGGCGGCAGCGCCGCGTCAGCCACAGCGGCGACCTCGCTCTGCGGGGCGGCCGGGGCAAGCTCGGTGCAATTTATGTCAGCCATATTGACATATCTGGGTTTTATGTTACAAAACCAACGATCAAGACGAAATAATCGACTATTCCGCTTGCGACACTCGCCCTTGCAGTCCGATAAGGAAGCGGACGGCGACGCGCACCCGCAGGTCGGACAGTAGCCCGGAACATAGCGGAGTTCATGCATTCCGCCAAAGCATGTCTCCCGGCCCTTCCGGGATGTAGAACCCACCTGCGCCGGCAAGTTGGCCGGGCTCGCATAACCATGACGGCCACCGTTTTGGCGTGCCGTTCCAGGAGATTAAGTCCATGGGCGTTTCGTTCGACAAGATCGATGGCTCGCTTTGCCTGAAATTCGATATCCAGCCGAAGGCGGACCCGACGCCCGATCAGGAGCGCGCCGCCAAATTGGTGTCCCCGGGTTTTGGCCGGGTGTTTTCCGATCACATGGCCGTGGTGCGCTACAGCGCGGAACAGGGCTGGCACAACGCCACCGTCGAGGCGCGCGCCGCGTTCCAGCTCGATCCGGCCGCCGCGGTGCTGCACTATGCCCAGGAAATCTTTGAGGGCCTGAAAGCCTATAAGCGCGACGACGGCGGCGTGAACCTGTTCCGCCCCGACGCCAACGCCAAGCGCTTCCGCGACTCGGCCGACCGCATGGCGATGCCGCCGGTGCCGGAGGCGGTGTTCATCGAAGCGGTCGAGCAATTGGTGCGCCTGGACCGCGAATGGATTCCGAGCGGCGACGGCAGCCTGTATCTGCGGCCGTTCATGATCGCCAGCGAAACGTTCCTCGGCGTCAAGCCGTCGCACGAATACATCTTCGCGGTGATCGCCTCGCCGGTCGGCTCCTATTTCAAGGGCGGCCCGGCCCCGGTGTCGATCTGGGTGTCGCGCAACTACACGCGCGCCGCGGTCGGTGGCACCGGCGCGGTGAAGTGCGGCGGCAACTACGCGGCCAGCCTGCGCGCGCAGGCGGAAGCGATCGATCATGGCTGCGATCAGGTGGTGTTCCTCGATGCGCGCGAGCATCGCTACATCGAGGAACTGGGCGGCATGAACGTGTTCTTCGTGTTCGAGGACGGCTCGCTGTCGACGCCGCCGCTCGGCACCATCCTGCCCGGCATCACCCGCGACTCGATCATCGCGCTGGCCCGCGAATCCGGCGCCGTTGTGCGCGAGGAGCCCTACACGATCGAGCAGTGGCGCGCCGATGCCGAGAGCGGCAAGCTCAAGGAAGCGTTCGCCTGCGGCACCGCCGCGGTGATCTCGCCGATCGGCAAGGTGTGCTCGGCCAATGGCGAATTCGCCATCAATGGCGGCGTCGCCGGCCCGGTGGCGATGGGCCTGCGCAAGAAGCTGGTCGATATCCAGTACGGCCGCGCCGCCGATACCCACGGCTGGATCACGAAGGTGTTTTGAGACACCGACACGAGTCATTCCGGGGCGCGCGCAGCGCGAACCCGGAATCTCTTGTGCTATCATCTCGGGACTCCGGGTCTGCGCGCCACAGCGCGCATCCCGGAGTGACGACGCGGAGTAGCTACCGCCGCCCGAACAGTTTTTCGATATCGGCCAGCGTCAGCTCGACATAGGTCGGGCGGCCATGGTTGCACTGCCCGGAGTTCGGGGTGGCTTCCATCTCGCGCAGCAGCGCGTTCATTTCCTCAGGCTTCAGCACCCGCCCGGCGCGCACCGAACCATGGCAGGCCATGGTGGCGGCGACGTGCAAGAGCCGCCGCTCCAGCGGCAGCGCCTCGTCCCATTCCGCCATATGCTCGGCGAGATCGCGCAGCATCGCTCCGGCGTTGCTCTTGCCGAGCAGCGCCGGCACTTCGCGCACCGCGACCGCTCCCGGCCCGAACGACTCGATCGCCAGCCCGAAACGGTCGAGCTCGGCGGCGCGCGACAGCAGCCGCTCGACGGTGGCCTCATCAAGTTCGACGATCTCCGGAATCAGCAGCATCTGCCGCTCGACGCCGTTCTGCTCCATCGACGCTTTCAGCTTCTCGTACACCAGCCGCTCATGGGCGGCGTGCTGATCGATGATCACCAAGCCGTCGCGGGTCTGCGACACGATGTAGGTGCCGTGGATCTGGGTGCGCGCCGCGCCCAGCGGCCGCTCCTGCTCATCGACTGGCGGCGGCGCAACGCTGCGCACATCAGCACTCGGCGCGCCGATGTCGAAGCGCGGCTGGGCCCGCTCGGCAAAGCCAGCCATCGCCGGTGACGGCGCAGCAGTGAAGCTGATCGGCGGCGCAGCCGGCGAGCGACGCCAGTCCCAATCGACCGCGCGCGGCGCCGGCACAAAGCCCGGGCGCAGCGAAGCCAGCGTGGCACCATCGACGCTGGCCGCCGCCGAGCGTTTGCCCTCGCGCGCCAGCCCGTCTTTCAGCGCGTGCACGATCAGCGCGCGCACCAGACCGGCGTCGCGGAACCGGACCTCGGTCTTGGCGGGGTGAACGTTGGCGTCGACCTCGCGCGGATCGAGCGTCACGAACAGCGCCAGCACCGGATGGCGATCGCGCGGCAGATAATCGGCATAGGCCGCGCGCACCGCGCCGACGATCAACTTGTCGCGCACCGGCCGGCCATTGACGAACAGATATTGGCCGAGCGCATTGGCGCGGGTCAGCGAGGGCGCGCCGGCAAGCCCCTCGACCATCACGCCGTCGCGCTCGGCGCCGACCTCGATCGCGCTCTTGCGAAAATCGGCACCGAGAATGTCGCCGAGCCGGGTCAGCCGCCCGGCCGCGCCCGGCAACGCCGCGGTCCAGGTCACCGGCGCGCGCTCCTCGCCGGCCAGCGTGAACGCGACGTCGGGCCGCGCCATTGCCAGCCGCCGCACCACCTCGCGGATCGCTTCGGCCTCGGTGCGATCGGTCTTGAGAAATTTTAGGCGCGCCGGCGTGGCGTAGAACAAATCGCTGACCTCGACGCGGGTGCCGTGCGACAGCGCCGCGGGCGCCAGCGGCGATTTGGCGCCGCCTTCCACCGACAACGCCCAGGCATGTGGCTCGCCGGCATGGCGCGTGGTGATCGACAGCCGCGCCACCGAACCGATCGACGGCAGCGCCTCGCCGCGAAAGCCGAGCGTGCGGATCGACAGCAGGTCCTCGTCATCGAGCTTGGAGGTGGCGTGCCGCTCCACCGCCAGAGCGAGATCGGCCTTGGTCATGCCGCCGCCATCGTCGGTGATGCCGATCCGGCGCCGGCCGCCGCCATCGGTGAACACATCGATGCGGCTCGCGCCAGCATCGAGCGCGTTCTCGACCAGTTCCTTCACGACGCTCGCCGGCCGTTCCACCACCTCGCCGGCAGCGATGCGATTGACCACGGTTTCAGGCAGCTGACGAACGGGCATGGGGCGACTCTGTTGATTGGACGCGATTGTAGGCGAGCGCGCTGATGATGGCGACGAAGCGACTGCGATATCCCTCCCCCTTGCCGGGAGGGGCGGCCAAGCGAAGCAGAGGCCGGGGTGGGGATGACGCAAACATTGGATTCGTGGCTCCCCCACCCGACCGGCCTGACGGCCGGCCCCCCTCCCCACGAGGGGGAGGGAAACTCTGCTCAGTCATCAAACCGCTTGCCGCGCCCGGCCTTGATATCGCCGCGGCGCTTTTTGCTTTCCAGGCGGCGCTTTTTGGAGCCGAGCGTCGGCTTGGTGGCGCGGCGCACCACCGGGCGGATCGCGGCTTCCTTGAACAATTCCACCAGCCGCTCAATAGCGTCGGCGCGGTTGCGCTCCTGGGTGCGGAAGCGCTGGGCGTGAATCACGATCACGCCGTCCTTGGTCATGCGCTGGCCGGCGAGCCGCTCCAGCCGCAGCGCCATATCCTCCGGCATCGTCAGCCGCTTGGTGTCGTAGCGCATCTGCGCGGCGGTCGAGAGCTTGTTGACGTTCTGCCCGCCGGGACCGGAGGCGCGCACGAAATCGAACTCGATGTCGTCTTCATCGATCGCGATGGAGCGGGTGATCCGCAGGAGGGGCATGGCGGCACCGAAAGGGACGGAACGAACGGACAACGGCGCATCAGCGCGCGCGGCCCAACAGCGCCGTCTCTGTAGCACAGCCGGCCGCGCGCTGGGAAAGGGCGCGGCTCAGGCCTCGGTCTATTCGCGTTGCGGAGCTCGCGCCCGCCCTCGCCTCAATTGGCGCGCGGCGGGGTCGCGGCCGCGGGCGACTGCGCGGCAGCTTCGGCCGGGCGGCCAACCACCACGCTGAGCAGGCCATTGGCCCACAGCCGCTTGGCGACGCGGCGCGCATCCTCGAGCGTGACGGCATCGACCAGCGCGTTGCGCTTCTCGATGTAATCGATCGGCAGCTCATCCTGCTGATATTGCAGCAGCGCGGTCGCGAGCTTCGAGGAGGTGTCGAGCGACAGCATCTGCGAGCCCTTGAGATACGACTTCGCTTCCTCAAGCTCGGTCGCGCTCGGGCCCTCATCGGCGATGCGCTTGATCTCGACATCGATCGCCGCCAGCGTCTCGGCAACGCGGTCGGCACGGGTGCCGGTGTTGCCGATGAACAGCGCCGAATGCTCCATCCACAGCAGCGAGCCATAGACCGAATAGGCCAGGCCGCGCTTCTCGCGCACCTCATGATAGAGCCGCGAGGTCAGCGTGCCGCCGCCGACGATGTGGTTGACCACATAGCCGGCCATGAAATCCGGATCGTTGCGCTTCAGGCCCGGGCCGCCAAAGGCCACCGCGGTCTGCGGCACGTCCATCGCCACGAATTCGCGCTTGGGCGGCTTGGTGGCCACCACATCGGCGACTGCGACCAGATCGGCCTTGGCCGGCAAGGCGCCAAAAGTGGCATCGAGCAGCCGGCCGAGCGCGGCGGCGTCGATATCGCCAACCACCGCGATCTTCAGATTGTTGCGGGCCAGCACGCGCTTGGCGTAGCTGCGCAGATCATCAATGGTGATCTTGCCGATGCTATCGAGCGTACCGCTCGCCGGGCGGCCATAGGGATGATCGCCGAACGCCAGTTCCAGAAACTTGTTGTTGGCGTGCCAGCTCGGATTGGCCGATTGCCGGCGCAGCGTCGCCGACAGCTGCGCGCGCACCCGCTCGACATCGGCGGGCTCAAAGCGCGGCTTGGTCAGCGCCAGCCGCAGCAGGTCGAACGCCTCGTCGCGATGCTCGGTCAGCATACGCAGCGAGCCGCGGAAGTAATCGCGGGTCGAGCTGAACGACAATTCGATGGCGCGCCGCTCCATGCGCTCATGGAAGCTGCGCGAATCGAGATCGCCGGAGCCTTCATCGATCAGATTGGCGACCAGATGGCCGACGCCGGGCTTGTCGGCCGGGTCCTGAGTGGCGCCGCCGTCAAAGCCGAATTCCATGGCGATCAGCGGCACGGTGGCGTCCTGCACGAACCAGGCTTCGATGCCGCCGGGCGACACCAGGCGCTGCACCTTGGCAGCAGCCGAGGCGGCGCTGGCGCTGGCCGCAGCCAAGCCGACGCCGATGGCAAACACCAGCAACATGCGCAGCGGACGGACCATCACAGCGGCGATCACGAGCGTTTCTCCTCACGCTTGCCGCCATTGTCCTTGATCAGATAGCCGGTCACGGAACGGTTCTTGTCGAGCCAACGCTGCGCGGCGGCGCGCACCTCGTCGGAGGTCACGGCGCGGATCCGGTCCGGCCAGGCGCGGATATCATCGACCCCAAGGCCAACGGCGAGACCGGCGCCATACCAGCGCGCCAGCGCCGCCTGGCTGTCCTGGGTGTAGATCGCTTCGGCGATCAATTGCGTCTTCACCCGCTCCAGCGCTTCGGCCGGCACGCCATTGCTGGCGACGTCGGCGATCACTTCGTCGATCGCCTGCTCGATCTTGCCAAATTCAACGCCGGGCTTCGGGGTCACCGCCAGCATGAAGTAACTGTCATCGACCGCGGTGCCTTGATAGGAGGCGCCGGCGCTGACGGCGAGCGGACGGTCGATCACCAGCGCCCGGTACAGCGCGGAATTGGCACCATTGCCGAGCAGCTGCGCCAGCACGTCAAGCGCGGCGCTTTCCTCGGGCTTGGTGGTCATTACCGAGGGCACCAGATAGTAACGGCGCAGCGCCGGCTGTTCGACCCGCGGATCGGCCAGCGTGACGGTGCGCGGCCCGGCCGGCACCGGCTCCTGCGGCCGCACCCGCCGTTCCGGGATCGCCGGCTGCGGCGCGATGGTGCCATAGGTGCGCTCGGCGATCGCGCGCACCTCATCCGGCTCGACATCGCCGCTGATCACCAGCGTGGCGTTGTTGGGCGCGTAGAAGCGGCGATAGAACGCCAAAGCGTCGTCGCGGTCGAGCTTCTCGATCTCCTGGCGCCAGCCGATCACCGGCCGGCCATAGGGATGATTGAGATAGAGCGCCGCCATGATCTGCTCGGTGAGCCGCGCATCCGGATTGTTGGCGACGCGCATGTTGAACTCTTCGAGCACCACGTCGCGCTCCGGCAGCACATTCTCATCCTTGAGCACCAGGCCGGTCATGCGATCGGCCTCGAACTCCATGATGGTGCCGAGCTTGTCGCGCGGCACGCGCTGGAAATAGCCGGTGTAGTCGGTGGTGGTGAACGCGTTCTCATTGCCGCCGATGCGCAGCACGGTCTGGCTGAAGGCGCCGGCCGGATTCTTGGCGGTGCCCTTGAACATCAGATGTTCGAGAAAATGCGCGAGCCCGGATTTGCCGGGGGTCTCATCCGCCGAGCCGACCTTGTACCAGATCATCTGGGTGACGACCGGGGTCCGGTGATCGGGGATCACCACGACGCGCATGCCGTTGGGCAGCGTGAATGACGCGGGCGGCGCGGCGCGCGGCGTCTGCGCGGCGGCGGCCGAGCCGAACAGCACGGCGAGGCTCAGCGTGATCGCGGCGAAAGCCCCGCGGCCACGGCGCAACGCGCGGGCCGGCGGGTTCAGATGGCGCGGACCGCCAGCAATGGCGTTGCTCAATTGCTGGTCTCTTTGCCCGACATGATGTCGATGCGCTTATTGTTCAGCGACTCCTTGGGGCCGGTGCCATAAGCGTAGTCCGGCGACGGCGTCTGATAGCCGGTCGGCGGCTGGGTCAGCGTTTCGCGCGTCGGCTCGCCGGTGAAGGTCGCGGTCTCGGCCTTGTTGCCGCTGAACACGTTCCACAGCGAGCCGTTGAAGCCGAGCTGCGAGGGGCTCAGCATCGGGTTGTTGGCGCTATTGCCCGGCGTCAGCGGCTCGGTCGGCGATGACGGCTTGGTCTTGGCAGCGGCAAGTTCGCTCGGCATCAGTGGCCGCGCGCCTTCATGGCCCACCGGCTTCTGCTTCTTGGCCTGGTCCTTCAGGCGGCGCCGCTCGACTTCTTCAGGATCGGTCGGCCAGTTCGGCGCGGTCACCGCGGCGGTTTGCGGCGGCGGCAGATCGAGCTTGGGCGGCACAACCAGCGGCGAACGTTCACGATAGGTGATGCCGCGGTTGTCCATATTGGTGCCGCCGAGGCCGGACATGATGTTCTTGATGATCTTCTCCTCGAAAGTGGAGTCATCATCAGCTTCCGGATCGTCAGCCCGCGCCACATTCGATGCCATCAACACACCGATTCCGGCCGCCACGGCGATCAGCCGAACAGCTGACCACCAGCTCGCCGACATCATCCACTGCAACCGATCGTTGGCTTGGCGTCCACGCATTGCGTCCATCCCGTTCAATCGACGAACTCAGCTCGCCGTACGCTCTAGTTGATTGATATCCCAAGGGATCAGGGCGCTTTTACGGCGGGTGCCCCCCGGAAACTGTCATAGAGCAGCGCTGCGACGCCGGCAACGATCGCCACGTCGGCAAGGTTAAACACATACCAATTGTAAACCTTATCCCCGATCTGCGCATGCAGCAGCACGAAATCGACCACCGCGCCATGCGCCAGCCGGTCGATCAGATTGCCGATCGCGCCGCCGATGATCAGGCCGAGCGCCACCGCCACCAGGGTGCTGCGGGTGCGCGCCATCCAGACCGACAGCACCACCACGGCCACCGCCTTGACGGCCAGCATCACAATTTGCCCGATCGGGCCCTGATCGGAGAACCAGCCGTAGCTGATCCCGGTGTTCCAGGCCAACACCAGGTCCATGAACGGCATGATCTGCACCGCACCATGGCGGCCAAGCTCAAAACCGTACAGCAGCCAGAGCTTTGAGGCCTGGTCGAGCAACAGCGCGGCCAGCACCGCGATCAGACCAAAGCGGACGGATGAGGTCATGAGCCAACGCTCGCGGCCGTGGATGGCCGGGACGAGCCCGGCCATGACACGTCTAGGTGGGGACCTGCGCTCAAGACGCCGCCAGCCCGAGCGCCTGCCATTCGCGCAGCGCCTGGGCGTCGCGCGGCGACACGTCCGGGAATTCCGGATCGTCGCCGACCGTCGGCAGGATTTTCCAGGAACGCGCGCACTTCTTGCCCTGGGCCTTTTCGACCACCACGCCGACATCGGCCAGTTCCGGCAGCCGGAACGCATCGGCCGGCGGCGTGTCATTGCCGCGCAGGATGGTGACCATGGCATTCGAGGTGATGCAGATCTCGGCCCAGTCGACGTCGTACAGATCGCCCATGATCAGCTCGGGCAGATAGATCATCGGCGAGGCTTCCAGCGACGAGCCGATGCGCTTGGCGGCGCGTTCGACTTCCAGTGCGCCGGTGACGACGCGGCGCACCGCACGGACCAGCACCCACTTCTTCTCGAGCGCCTCGTCGCGATACTGCTCGAGCCCTTCGGGGAACAGCGTCAAATGCACGCTCGGTTCGCCATCGGGCCGATAGAGCTGCCAGGCCTCGTCGGCAGTGAACGACAGCGCCGGCGCCAGCCACTTCAGCACCGCGTCGCAGATGATGTCGATCGCAGTCAGCGCCGCCTTGCGGGTCAGCGACGACGGCGGCTCGCAATACAGCGTGTCCTTGCGCACGTCGAAATAGAACGCCGACAATTCGGTGTTCATGAAGTTCGCCAGCGAGGCGATCACGGTCTTGTAGTCGAACGCCGCATAGGCCTCGCGCACGATCGCGCTCTGCCCGGCGAGCTGATGCAGCATCAAGCGCTCCAGCTCCGGCATCTGATCGAACGGCACCGCTTCGTCGCGCTGGTAGTGATGCAGCGTGCCGAGCATCCAGCGGATCGAGTTGCGCAGCTTGCGATAGGTCTCGACCACGTTCTTCAGGATTTCCGGGCCGATGCGCTGATCGTCGGCGTAGTCGGTGGCGCACACCCACAGCCGCAGGATGTCGGCGCCGGACTGCGCGATCACCTTCTGCGGCTCGACGGTGTTGCCGAGCGACTTCGACATTTTGCGGCCGTTCTCATCGAGCGTGAACCCGTGAGTCAGCACGTAGTCATAGGGCGCGCGGCCGCGGGTGCCGCAGCTTTCCAGCAGCGAGGAGTGGAACCAGCCGCGGTGCTGGTCCGAGCCCTCGAGATACATCACGCTGTCCTGGCCGCCATCGACCTTGCGATGAATGCCAGCCAGCCCCGGGAAATGCACCGGGTCTTCCAGCACGAAGGCGTGGGTCGAGCCTGAGTCGAACCAGACGTCGAGAATGTCGTCGACCTTCTGCCAGTCTTCATTGGCGCGCGAACCCAGGAAGCGCTCGCGGGCGCCTTCCATGTACCAGGCATCGGCGCCTTCCTGCTCGAACGCTTCGGCGATGCGCTGATTGACCGCTTCATCAACCAGGATTTCGGCCGAACCGTCGCCGTTCTCACGCACGAACACCGCGATCGGCACGCCCCAGGCGCGCTGGCGCGAGATCACCCAGTCCGGACGGCTGGAGATCATGCCGGTGATGCGGTTCTGGCCAGCCGGCGGCACCCATTGCGTCACCGAGATCGCCTGCAGCGCGCGGGCGCGCAGCGTGTCGCCGGACTTGGCGCCGCCGCCATCAACGATGTCCTTGTCCATCGCGATGAACCATTGCGGCGTATTGCGGAAGATCACCGCCTTCTTGGAGCGCCAGGAATGCGGATACTGATGCTTGAGCTTGCCGCGCGCCAGCAGCCTACCGCGCGCGATCAATTCCTGGATCACCGCCTCGTTGGCGTCGCCCTTCTCGCCCTTGTCGTTGATCACCCGCTTGCCGACCAAGCCCGGCACCTGCTCGGTGTAGGCGCCGTTTTCATCGACGGTGTACGGGATGGTCGAGGAGATGCCGCGCGCTTCCAGCGCCCTGGCATTGTGCATCCAGATCTCAAAGTCTTCGCGGCCGTGGCCAGGCGCGGTGTGCACAAAGCCGGTGCCGGTGTCGTCGGTGACGTGATCGCCATCGAGCAGCGGCACCGTGAACTGATAACCGCCACCCAGGCCGCTCAGCGGATGGGTGCATTCCAGCGACTTCAGCGTTTCGGCGGCAACGACGGCGACCTTCTCAAAGGCCACCACGCGCGCCTGCTTGAACACGCTTTCAGCCAGCGCATCGGCGAGGATCAACAGATCGCCGGTTTTCGCCCAGTTATCAGCCGGTGCGTCGGTGACCTTGTAGAGACCGTAGCCGATCTTGGACGAGAAGCTGATGGCGCGGTTGCCGGGCAGCGTCCAGGGCGTGGTGGTCCAGATCACAACGCTGGCGCCACTCACCGCCGCATCGCCGGACTTGACCGCGAACTTCACCCACACGGTATCGGAGGTGTAGTCCTCGTATTCGACCTCGGCCTCGGCCAGTGCCGTCTTTTCGACCACGCTCCACATCACCGGCTTACTGCCGCGATATAGCGTGCCGTTAGCGGCGAACTTCATCAGCTCGCGCGCAATCTGCGCCTCGGCGAAGTAATCCATGGTGGCGTAGGGATGATCCCAATCGCCGATCACGCCGAGCCGCTTGAACTCGTCGCGCTGCACGTTCAGCCATTTGGTGGCATAGCCGCGGCATTCCTTGCGGAACGCGACCATCGCCGCCGAGTCCTTGAAGTTCGGCTTCGGCTTGCCCTTGGAGCGGTAATTCTCCTCCTCGATCTTCCATTCGATCGGCAGACCGTGGCAATCCCAGCCGGGCACGTAGTTGGAGTCGTGACCGAGCATCTGCTGGCTCTTGGTCACCACGTCCTTCAAAATCTTGTTAAGCGCATGCCCGATATGGATGTTGCCGTTGGCATAGGGCGGGCCGTCGTGCAGCACGAATTTCGGCCGTCCCTTGGCCACCTTGCGGAGCTGGCCATACAGGTCCATCTCCGCCCAGCGCTTGAGCAGTTCCGGCTCGCGCTGCGGCAGCCCGGCGCGCATCGGAAAGTCCGTCTGCGGCAGGAACAGGGTTTTGGAATAATCGAGGGTTTCGGTTTTTTCGGGCGTGTCGGTCATGGCGCGGTGAATAGCGTTTTTGGCCGCCTGGGGAAACCCGGCTGCGTCAGAAAACGGCAGTTTTGACCGATCCGGCGACCGGCCAAGGCTCAGTTGCAGCCGGGATCGACGGCGCCGCGACGCGGCAGTCGCAAGATCGGCTAGCCGATCTTGCCCAGCTTCGGGAACGCATCCGGTGCGGCGGCCAGCGCGGCGCGGGCCCGGATGGTATCATCATCCATTTGGGTGATCAGCGCGGCGATCGAGTCGAACTTGGCCTCGGGGCGGATGAAGTCGATGAAGGCGACGTCCAGGGTCTGGCCATAGAGGTCGCCTTTGAAATCGAACAGGAACACTTCAAGCAGCGGTGCGCCATTGTCGAAGGTCGGGCGCCGGCCGAAATTGGCGACGCCGTCGATCCTTCGGCCGCCGACCTCGACCCGCACCGCATAGATGCCGTGTTTCAAGCCACAAGTGGGCGACAGACGCAGATTGGCGGTCGGATAGCCGAGTTCCCGGCCACGCTTGTCGCCATGGATCACCTCGCCGGTGACGAACCACGGCGCGGTCAGCATCGCGGTCGCGTCCTGAATGCGGCCTTCCGACAGCGCCACCCGGATCGCGCTCGACGACACCGGCAGATCGCCGACGTCGACATGGGGCTGGACATCGACCTCGATGCCGAGCTTCGGCAATTCGCTGGCCAGCAGGCTCGGCGAGCCGACGCGGCCCTTGCCGAAATGGAAATTGTAACCGACCGCGATGCCGGACACGCCGAGCCGGCCGACCAGCTCATCGTGAATGAAGGCATCGGCCGGGGTCGCGGCACGCTTTGCATCGAAGCCGAGCAGAACGACGCCGTCGAGCCCGGTGCCGGCCAATAGCCGCAGCTTGCCATTGATGTCGGCCAACCAGAATTCCGGATTTTGCGGGTTGAAGAACGCGCGCGGATGCGGCTCGAACGTCACCGCGAAAGCCGGCTTGCCGCGGCTGCGCGCCATCTCCAGACAGGCGCCGATCACAGCGCGATGGCCGCGATGTACGCCATCGAAATTGCCCATCGCCACCGCGGCACCCCGCGGGATCGCGGACGCCGGCGTGTTATCCCGGATCACGGCAAAAGCAGTCGTCATTGTGTGGATGTCATTCAATTCATGAAGGATGGGCCGCGAACTGACGCGCTCAAGGTGCCTGAGTCAAGCACGGCGGCCGACGCTGGCGCCGCGCCTGCTCACGCTTGCGCGAGCGTTAGCCGCCGCGCACCGGCGGCATCGTCACCTGATCGCGGCGGCAGGCGCGGCGATCGATCTCTTCGCAGGCCCGGAACTGCAGATCCTTGCTCATGCAGATCCGCACCTCGCTCAGCCTGGTGCGATTGCAGGTCACCGCGATCGCCGAGCGGCTCAGGCCCGGATTGGCCTTGATGAACGCCTCTTCGATCTGGTCCGGCGTCACCGTTTTTTCGGCCTCGAGATCGATGAATTCGTCGGGAATCTTCACCGACGAGCGCGCCTTGCGGATGGTCTCGAAATAAGGCCGCGCCGCCAGACCCGAACAGGTGCCGTGCTTGTCCCATTCGTGGAAGATCAGCCCCGGCGCCGGCATCAGATCGAGCATCGAGGTCATGATCTCGCGCGGCAGCCGCGGCGCCGGCACCTGGCAATAATCCGGAAAACCGCGCTCATATTGCGGCCACAGCCCGTGCACCACGAAGGAGAACGGCCGCCCCCTGTCGCATTGGGTCTGCTGATTGCGGCCAGACTGGCCGCGCTCGGCGGCCTCCGCGCAATAAGACGGCGACCACGACAGCGACAGCACGTAAAAATCGAAAGCACCCGGCGCATTCTGCCGCCGGTCCTGCGCATTGGCGGCGCCGCCTGCGCCCGCGATGATCGCCGCTGCCAGCAGCAGCAGCGTTTTAGCCCCAAACGTCTTCATGGTCGTGGTTCCCTGCCCGCGGCCAGACTAGAGCCATTTCGGTTCTGATGGAATCACAACCGAAGCGCTAACGTGATGGTTGATGCGTCTCCTGGCGCCAGACGGTGCCGGTTGCGCGCGGTACTGCGCGCAAACACCCGCGCGCACTCAAGGGCGAGCGCGTGCGTCAATCAGACGGCGTCAGATCAGGGGCGCGCGGCCTTGCAGGCCGGATTGTAGGCCCAGTCGCGATCAAGGCCGACCACGCAGAATTCAACGCCATGGCCGAACGAGGCAAAACCGCCATCCTCAATGATCGAGTAATGCAGCTTGCGCGCCTTGCCGTCGTTGAACAGCGCGGTGCCCGAGCAGAACCGGCGCGGAATATTGTCGGACTGCCAGGGCCGCAGCGCGGTTTCGTGGATGTCCGTGAAGCCGGTGATCTCCAGCCCCGAGTTCCAGAAGGTTTGTTCCTTCTCGGTGAACTGCGAATTGATCGCGGTCAGCCCGGCTTCGCAGGACGGCAGCTGGCCGTCATAACGCGGCCCGGACATCCAGAAATTCATGTCCAGGAAGTTGGCGGCCTGCGCGGGCGGCGTCAGCGCCAGCGCCCCCAGCAGCGCCGCTGCGCCCAACACCGGCATTTTCGCAAATGAAAGAAGGTCGCGCATGTCGAGGTCCGCCCCATGAATCCGCGCGAACGGTGCCGCGAAGCCGGCAGCAGGTCAAGTGCACCGGGGCCACACTGCCCGACAACCCGCGTTTGCCCCCGTGCGGTGCGCTTTCCATCGCCGCGGTTGCGGCCTAGAGTTGGAGTACTGCGCCGCGCACCGTGGCGGCGCGACCGGAGGGAGAGGATGATGCGAAGGATGGTGGCGGCGACTTTGGCCGTGGTCGGCGTGCTCGGAGCGGGTGTCGCTCGCGCGGACTATGTGCCGATGGTCAAGGGCAACGATACCGGCGGCATCATTTCCTACAATCTGGTCGGCCATGCCGACATCAAGGCGATCGCCGCCGACCACTGCGCCCGGTACGGCAAGGTGGTGAAGCTGCTCGGCGTGCAGGCCCAATATGGCGGCTACATCTCGTTTGCCTGCCGCTGGGTGCCCTATGGCGCCGACGAGCGGCCGCTGCGGGTGCGCTACTGAGCCGACCGAACTGACTGAACTGATTTGATCCGGCAGGAGGCGGGCATGACCCGAGGCTGCGCGTGGCTGGCGCTGGCGCCGGCATTTTGGCTGGCCACCGCTCCGGCGGTCGCGATCGAGGTCGAGATGCCGAACCGCAAGCCGGGCTTGTGGGAGATGAAGATGGTCAATTCCGGCGTCGCCGGGATGACCATGCAGCACTGCACCGACGAGGTCACCGACAAGCAGCTGCGCACCGCCTATTCGCCGATGGCCAAGGAAATCTGCAGCAAGAACGTCGTGCAGAAGACCGCGACCGGCTACATCACCGACGCGGTGTGCAACGTCGGCGGCGTCACCATGAACTCGCATTCGGTGATCAATGGCGATTTCAACTCCGCCTACACCGTCAACATCAATTCGGAGCAGCAGGGCGCACCGTCCGGCGTGCCGCAGCGCACTTCGATGACGCTGGAAGCGAAATGGCTCGGCCCGTGCAAGCCGGAGCAGAAGCCGGGCGATATCGTGATGCCGGGCGGCTTCAAGATCAATGTCAACGACATGGACAAGCTCAAGGGCCTGCTGCCGCGCTAGACTAGGCGTGGCACTTTGGCCACGCCTCGTTTGTCACCCGTGAATAACGGGTAAGCAATTGGCGAAGAATATGTTTTTGGCGAGTTCCGCACAACCGAACAGCCTCCGCAACCCCGGGCCAGTTCATAGCACTTCGCAACGCGCTCTACATCGCGCCGTTGCTTCAAGGCAACCTGCGGAACCAGCGAGGGCGACGCGTACCTTCGGGCCGTGATGGGCCTGTCGAAGCGACGGGCCAGCCAAGTCGTCGGCGCGGTCCGCAAGATGGTCCGCTATCGGTCCCGGCGACCTCCCGACACCGAGCTGCGCGCCCGACCGCGCAAACTGGAAAGCGAGCGGCGGCAGTTCGCAGAGCAAGCCGGGCCGCAACCGCATCTACCGATGCTCTATCGCGAGGAAGGGCTTTCGGCAAGCGGCGGACCCGACGCAAGGCCATCGGCACACGGGCCCCATTCTGGTCGAGGCCAAGCCGAACGCGCGCTGATCGATCTTGTCCATGACGAGTTCGCCAGCGGTCGGCGTTTCCGCGTCCTCGACATCGTCGATGTGGTGAGGAAGACGTGCCTCGGTGCAATCCCCAACACTCCGGCCGACGGAGTGGCCCGCGAGTTGACATCAATCGTCGAGCGACACGGCTGGCCGGGCATGATCGTGTCCGATCACGGCACGAGTTCACTTTTGCTCGCCTGGTGCCAGGACAGCAAGATCAACTGGCATTTCATCGCACCGGAAAAGCCAATGCAGAACGTCTTCATCGAGAGCTTGAACGGCGGGTTTCGCGATGAACTAATCAACGAGTTGTTCTTCGACATCGACAACGCTCGCGCCAGGATCATCGACAGACTCACCGATCACAGCGACAACCGCTCCACGAGAGGTGTTTGAGCACCCCTCACCGACGGCCTATGCCGCCACTTTCACCGCAACGGGCGATCGTCTGCAACCCCGACCAACTCCGCCATTCGCCCGTTGCTCTAAGAACGCCGCACGGCGTAAACACCGCAGAGGCTCAAACCGTAACTGGATGAAAGGTAGGAAGCAGGTTAACGCTTACAAATCGAAAGGATAAGATGCTTTAGAGCTTTTTCGGTTCTGATGGAATCAGAACCGAAGCTCTAACTTTATGGTCTGACGCGTTTTCTTGACGCGAGCCGGGATCCACTTCGCTCGAAAACGCCATAGCTACTTAAAGCCCCAGAAGTTGCCTCTTTTTTGCTTCAAACTCGTCATCTGAAATTAAGCCAGAGGATCGAAGTTCACCCAGTTTCTTAATTTCGTCAGCAGCGCTCAAAGGTGGATGAGCACCGTGATTTTTCGAAGCAGCCATGCGCTTTTCTATCTCAGACTTCAAATTTTCAAACTGCCCCAACATGTCCTTTTTGAACAAAAGGCAATTCGGTGTCTTCATCGCCTCTTCGGAATTCGCGACTGGCCGGTCACCGGATGTCAACACTTGAATGAACGGCGGGCTACCCCACCCCCCTTTTGACAGGTTCACGTGAGAAATAGAGGAGTACGGTATTGTGATTCCTCCTTTACTTGCGATTGCCGCGCTGACTACTGAGGACAGCGCACCGCCGGAAAGATCGGTATTCTTCTTGTCAAGAGATACACCCACATCCGTCAATTCAATAAAGCCACCCCCGGCATTAAATAATCCCGGCCCACGCCCTTCAAGTTTCATGTTCGTTACTCCCGTATTTTGCCCGATGCAACACATAGATGTATAAATTGGCAGGCACAACCCGTTCTGTCCACCGAGACGGCTGATCGGAACATTATCGCCGATTCCGGCGTGAGGTCGATGCCAGTTGTAGCGATGGAGCCATCGGGGCAATTCCATCTTGCGGTCGCGTGAGGTTTTGTAGGCTCTGGCTTAGGCCCACTCGCGCAGTCCGGTTTGGATGAAGCGCTCGGCCTTTCCGTTTGTTTTCGGCGTGTATGGCTTGGTCCTGACGTGCTTGAGGCGAAGCCGTTTGCAGCGTCTGCTGAAGGCGTTTGATTTGTAGCAGGCGCCGTTGTCGGTCATAGGCTTCGATCGCGTCATCACCGAAGCCCTGACCTTTCTATGCGCGACGGGTTTTCCGTCATGCAAGCACTCGCCAACTACGCTCCTCACGGCGCAGCCTCGCCCTCTTTCGCCGATCTCGCTGTGCGCGCTCCGCCACATCGCCGGTAGAATCGCGCGGCGCACTTCCCGCCGCAATTGACAGCCCGCAGCCGACCCTCGATGTTACAATGTAACATTGGCTGACTTCAGGTCAGCCGGCGATGGGGTCGCTTGGCTGCGCGGCATGGGGCTGATCAGAACATATCGACGGAGCGGATCGTGGCTGGCGCTGGTGGCGCTGCTGCTGCAGATCGTGCTGTCGTTCGGCCATGTGCACGGGCTTGCCGAATTCGCCGCCGCGAACGGCCACGCCGCGCTCGCCGCCGCGGCACCGGCCTCGCCCGCTGAGCCGCCCGGCTCCGATCCTGACGACGACCACCACGGCGCCCCGGATTTATGCGCGATCTGCGCCACTTTGGCGCTGATCCATGCCGGGGTCGCAGCAACCCCGCCGGCGCTGCCGCTGCCGGTTTTGGCGGGCAGCGCCGATAGCCGCGCCCTGCCCGCGCTGGCGCATGCCGCGCTCAAAACCGCGGCGTTCCAGCCGCGCGCACCGCCAACCGCCTGACGTCCTGCCCTGCCGCTCCACCGCCGCGCGCCGCACCGGCCCGCGCGGCACGATGAACTCGCCGCCGCGCCGATCAAATCGGCCAGCGCGCGCCGCGATGCCTCAGGAATGTCATGTCGTCACTGAAACCAACCTCGCTGCTGCTCGCCTGCAGCTCTGCCGCCCTATTGCTGCCCGGCCCTTGCGCCCCGGCGCTGGCGCAGACCGTCACCGCGCTGCCGGAAATCACCGTCACCGCCGCAAGCCCGATCACCCGACGCAAGCCGGCGCCGCGGCCCGCCGAGCCCGCCGCCGCACCGGCGCCGGTTGCCGCTGAGCAGCCGCCGCAACAGGGCATCCTGCCGGTGGTCACCGATCAGTTCGCCACCGTCACCGTGGTGCCGAACGAGGAAATCCGCCGCAGCGGCGAAGGGACGCTCGGCGACCTGCTGTTCTCCAAGCCCGGCATCACCGGATCGAGCTTTGCGCCCGGCGCGGCCAGCCGGCCGATCATCCGCGGCCTCGACGTCAACCGGGTCGGCATTGTCGAAAACGGCATCGGCGGCGGCGGCGTGTCCGATCTCGGCGAAGACCATTTTGTGCCGATCGATCCGCTGGCCACCAACCGCATCGAAGTAATCCGCGGCCCGGCGGCGCTGCGCTACGGCTCGACCTCGATCGGCGGTGTGGTCAGCGCCAGCAACAACCGCATCCCCGACGCGATGCCGAGCTGCGCCGCGCCGTTCCGCACGTTTGGCCCGTCCGACACCAAACCGTTCGGCTCGCCCTGCGTCACCGCCGAAACCCGCACCTCGTTCGACACCGTCGATCGCGGCCTTGAAGGCGGCGTGTTGCTCGACGCCGGCGCCAAGCAATTCGCGCTGCATGCCGACGCCTATGGCCGCAAGGCCGGCGACTATGACATTCCCGGCTATCCCTATCTCAATGACCCGGGCTATCCGGTGAACGGCCGGCAGCCGAATTCCGGCGTGCAGGCCAGCGGCGGTTCGGTCGGCGGCTCCTATCTGTTCGATGGCGGCTTCATCGGCGCGGCGCTGACCCAGAACGACTCGCTGTACCGGATTCCCGGCCTCGATGGCGCCAATCACCGGACCCGGATTGACGCGCGCCAGACCAAGCTGACCGTCAAGGGCGAGTATCGCCCCGACAGCGCCATGATCGACGCGATTCGGCTGTGGGCCGGCAGCACCGATTATCGCCACAACGAGATCGGCCTTGCGGATATGGGGTTTCCGGATAGCGACGGCGTGCGCCAGACTTTTACCAACAAGGAACAGGAAGGCCGCGTTGAGGTGCAGTTCGCGCCATTCGACGCGCGCTTTGCGGCGATCACCAGCGCGGTCGGCGTGCAGGGCGGCTATCAGAAACTGACCGCCTCCAGCCCGGACGATCCAGGCTCGCTCTACAACGGCCTGTTCAATCCGAACAATAATTATCGGATCGCCGGCTACGCGTTCAACGAGTTCAAATTCACCAACTCGACCCGGGCGCAGATCGCCGGCCGGATCGAACATGTCGAGCTGAAGGGCGCGACCCCGAATTTCCCGGCCGACTACATCCCGAATTTCCTGCCACAGGAGTCGATCACGCAGCAGCGCTCGTTCACGCCAAAGAGTGGCAGTATCGGCCTGCTGCAGGACCTGCCCTATGGCCTGGTCGCGAGCGTATCGGCGCAATATGTCGAACGCGCGCCGAAGCCGGCCGAACTGTTTTCGCGCGGCGGACACGACGCCACCGCGACCTTCGACATCGGCAATCCGAACCTGAAGATCGAAACCGCAAAAACGCTGGAAGTGGGATTACGCAAGGCCGATGGCCCGCTGCGCTTTGAGGCGACGATGTACTACACGCGCTTCAACAACTTCATCTACCGGCGGCTGACCGGGCTGATGTGCGGCGAGGATTTCAACTCCTGCAATCACAATTCGGACAACGAGCTGAATCAGGCGGTGTATTCCCAGCGCGACGCCGTGTTCCGTGGTGGCGAAATCCAGAGCCAGCTCGACATCGGCGCCTTCCATGGCGGCATCTGGGGTGTCGAAAGCCAGCTCGACGTGGTGCGCGCCACCTTCACCGATGGCACCAATGTGCCGCGCATTCCGCCGGTGCGCGCCGGCGGCGGCCTGTTCTGGCGTGACGCCAACTGGCTGACCCGCGTCAACCTGCTGCACGCGATGGCGCAGAACAACGTGGCGCCGATCGCCGAAACGCCGACGCCCGGCTACAATCTGCTGAAAGCGGAAGTCAGCTACCGCACCAAGCTCGATCCGGCGCGCTATGGCGCCAACGAAATGACGCTTGGTCTGGTCGGCAACAATCTGCTCAACGAGCCGATCCGCAGCGCGGTGTCCTACACCAAGGACAATGTGCTGATGCCGGGCCTTGGCGTGCGCGCCTTTGCCAATCTGAAGTTCTAACCGTTCCTGGACCGGAGCCGCGCCGCGGCTCCGGTTCGCCCCTTACGACTTGCGGGCGTAACGCCAGTCGGGGCTGATCGCGCCGGACACGTCATTGAACGCGCCGTCCACCAATTCGGCGACCAGCAGCCGGCGCGGATCGACCGGACCCGGCATGGTGACCCGGCCCTTGGGGATCGCCTTAAAACCGTTGCGGCCATAATAGGGCTCGTCGCCGACCAGCAGCACCAGCCGGTGGCCCTGCGCCCGGGCATCGTCGAGCGCGCGTTGCAGCAGCGCCTTGCCGACGCCGCGGCCGCGGAACGGCGGCTCCACGGTCAACGGACCGAGCAGCAGCGCCGGCACATCGCCGATCGCGATCGGCAATTGCCGCACCGAGCCGACCAGCAGCGTGCCGATCCAGGCGGTGAACGACAGCTCGAACAGATGGTCGACATGCTCGCGCAGCCGATAGGCGCTGAGCGCGAACCGGCCCGGCCCAAAGGTGCGCTCATGCAGCCGTTCGATGGCCTGGGCCTCGTTGGCGGTTTCAGGAATGATGGTGAGAGCAAGATCGGTCATAAGGGGCGCCGCATAGCATTTGCACCGCGCGCGGTCCATGGCCTCGATCGGGGCATGGCGGCCTCAGACCCCGGCATCGTCGGCGGCGGACACGTTGTCCGGCCGCCAGGTGGCGATCGGCGCCGCGCCCTGCAGCACCTCGGCAATGCGCAAGCGGGTGCCGAGCGTGGTGTCCTCCGGCAGCGCATCAGGGGCGAAGAACCTGGCTTCGGCGATCTCGTGGTTCGGCTCAGGCAGCCTATCCTGGCGAAATTCCCGGACCAGATAGACCGCGACGTGGTCGCGCCGCGACACATGGCTGTTGAGAAACAGGCCGTGCAGCACCGGCTCGCCGATCAGCTCGATCCGGCCTTCTTCCAGCAATTCGCGGCGCAGCGCGCCGACAAAAGTCTCGCCGACCTCGACGCCGCCGCCCGGCAATTGCCAGCCTGCGACATAGGTATGGCGGATCAGAAACACCCGGCCGCTTGGGTCCAGCACCAGCCCGCGCACGCCGAGCGTCATGCCGCGCGCCAGCCGCCAATAGAAGTGAAACACCCGGCGCAGCACCGGCTCCAGCGCTCGCCGCAGCGGCGACAGATCCATGGCGTCGTCCCCTCTCCCGATCTTCGGCCTGCTTGCGCCGGATCAGTCGGCTTGTAAAGCGCGCGCCGCATTGTCGGATTTGCGCGGCCTCGTTGACGGCCGCTCAGCCCCAGGCATCTGATCGGCGCCATGAGGTTTGCCATGCGTCACACAATCCACCCACTGCTCGCCATCACCGCCGCGGCGTTGCTCTCGGTCCCACTGCCCCACGCGGCCACCGCGCAGCCGGCCCCGGCCGCCTTTGACGGCTTTTTGGCGGGGCTGACCGAATGCCAATTCAGCCCGGATTTTCAGAAATTCCGCAGCGGCGTGATCGAGCGCTTCGCCAATCCGGCGTTCAGCAAGCAGCCGGTTGCCAACAAGAGCGCGGTGGTACCGCTGCCCGCGGCGCTGTCCGGCGCGATCGATATCGAGGGTGCACGGCTGCGCAGCGACGATGACGGCGAATCGACCACCGTCGATATTCCCGTGACCGGCACCTATGGCGGCCTGCCGCTCAAAAACCTGTTGTTCGTGCTCGGCAATGAGAACGGCATCGCCATTGTCGGCGCCGAATTCGCCGCGCCGCGCGAACAGGTGGTCAAAACCTTTGGACCGGCGATCAAGCGCGGCACCGCGCGGCTGAAAAAGACCGCCGACGAATTCCCGATGTCGGTCGGCTTCGGCAAGCCGCCCGCCGCGTCGATCTATTGCGACCAGTCGAATTAGCTCGCTACTAAGCGAACGCGCGCTGAGCGGAGCACCACTTCGCGATCAGACACAAAAAATCCCGCGGATCGCTGAAGCGATCGCGGGATTTCCTTCGACCAAAAGACCCTGCCAGTACATCCGTGGTCAGAGCGTATTGGTCGCTGCAGCGCTGGCGGATTACGCCGCGCGCAGATTCTCAGCAGCGGACTTGCCGGTGCGGCGGTCGGCGACGATGTCGAACGACACCTGCTGACCTTCGTTGAGAGAGCTCATCCCCGAGCGTTCAACGGCGCTGATGTGAACGAAAACGTCACGATCGCCATTCGACGGCTGGATGAAGCCAAAACCCTTTTGGCTGTTGAACCACTTCACGGTACCGGTATTCATCGGATTAGTCCTTACTGTAGGCGTGCACGGGAGGCTGCGCGCAACACGATGCTGCGCACTTGGTCCCTTGATGTCGATTTTGGAGAAGTTCTGAAACGTGCGCGCCGTCAGTGAAGACGGAGAAGCGGCCCAGTTGTTCGGCCAAGTATCGATGGATTGATGTGTAGCGATCGAATGAGGCTTATTCAAGACGCGTTATCAAAATATTCCTGACGCGCCACCCGTGCGCGCTACAGCCACTTCTTCCATTTGAAGAACATGTACGGCACCACGGCCACGATCAGCATCATCACCAGCGCCATCGGATAGCCGAGGTGCCAGTCGAGTTCGGGCATGGCACGGAAGTTCATGCCGTAGATCGACGCGATCAACGTCGGCGGCATCAACACCACCGCCATCACCGAAAACAGCTTGATGATGTTGTTCTGCTCGAGATTGACGACGCCGAGCATGGCGTCGAGCACGAAGGTGATCTTGTTCGACAAATAAGAGGCGTGATCGGTGAGCGACATCACGTCACGCTGCATGGTCTTGAGCTGCGCGCGCATCTCCTTCGACCATTTCATGCCGTCGGACTCGGTCATCACAAAAGTCACGAGCCGGCCGATCGACACCAGACTCTCGCGCACCTTCGACACCAAGTCGCCCTTGCGGCCGATCGCGATCAGAATGTCGGAATAGCGCTTCGGGTGTCCGGTGCGGGCGCTGCCCTCCGGCTCAAAGATCGCGCGGCTGACCTGATCGACGTCGGCGCCGGCCCGTTCCAAAATGTCGGCGGCGCGGTCGATCACCGCATCCAGCAATTCCAGCAGGATCGCCACGCCATTGGTGCCGGGCGAAATGCCACGCGCCAGCTTATTCTCGACCAGCACGAACGGCCGCGGGGAATCATAGCGCACCGTGATCAGCACGCGGTTGGCGAGAATGAAGGTGATCGGGCTGATGCGCGGCGACTCGCTGTCGGCGGCGCATACCAGCGAGGCGGTCATGAAGCGCGCGCCGTTCTCGATATAGAGCCGGCTGGAGATCTCGATCTCCTGCATGTCTTCGCGGGTCGGAATCGCCACCCCGGTCAGACGCTCAACGGCGTGGTCTTCCTCGGCGGTCGGCCGGTCGAGGTCGATCCAGGCGGTACCTTCAGGCAATCGTTCCAGGTCGCTGCCCCAGGACTTCCTCAGCACGGCATCGTCGGCGGGGGCGAAGATCGCGAGCATGGCAACTCCAGCGTGTACAAGGAGTATGAAAGGACACGCTTTGCAGTGCGCAACGCGTCATGGTTTGGCAAGCGCAAAGCGTAGCCGGCGCCAGAGTTGCCAACCGGCAATGACGGCACTGTGACATCTGCGCCGCCTTGCCGCAGCGCAATATGCCCAGTGTTTCGGCAACCATCCGGCGCGCTGAGACATAAATATCACAACTGCAAGCGGTGTGGCGAAAACGCGATCTAAGCGCTGGAAAGCAGTGTGGATTCGGCGATAATCTTCACAGTGAAAGCTGACATTTTGCAGGTGGTTGCGGTGCCGTTTCGGCGCCGCTCTTGGATTGGAATGGGATCAATGGCGTCGATTGCATCGAAATTGGGTTTGCTGGCCGTAGGCCTCATGCTGTCGGGCTGTATGCAGACCACTTACCAGGCCGCGCCAGAGACCTCGCTCAAGCCGAGCGACAAGGCGCAACTGGCGAAGGCCCGCTACGCCAAGGTTGCAGTGGCGGAACCGTTCCGCCGCGCCATTGTCGATTACCACCGCAAGGAAAGCCCCGGCACCATCGTCGTCGATTCCGACAATCACTACCTGTATCTGGTGCAGGATGGCGGCAAGGCGATCCGCTATGGCGTCACTGTCGGCGAAGAGGCGCTGGCGTTCTCGGGCATCGCCCGGGTCGGCAACATGGCCGAGTGGCCGAAATGGACGCCGACCGCCGACATCCACAAGCGCATTGAAGGCCTGCCGGCTTCGGTGCCCGGCGGCATCGACAATCCGCTCGGCGCGCGCGCGCTGTATCTATATCAGGGCAACCGCGACACCCTGTTCCGGATTCACGGCACCAACCAGCCGGAATATATCGGCGCCTCGATCTCCTCGGGCTGCATCCGCATGACCAACGAGGACGTCATCGACCTGTATAGCCGCGTCAAGGTCGGCACCATCGTCGTGGTGCTCGATCCCAAGCAGGGCGACTCGCCGCACAATTCCAAGATGGCGCTCGGCTTCGGCGGCGGCACTGCGGTTCAGTAACTTCGAGCCGGCCGCCTTCGGGCGGCCGACCTCGCCAAATTTCAGAGCCAAATTTCAGACGATTACAAGCGCCGGTGCTCCCGGCGCTTTTTTGTTGCCTGCTTGCTCTTGGCCGGCTTGGCGGCGACCGGCGGCGCTTCGGCCTCAAGACCATCCGGCTCGGCCACCTGCTGCGGATCACCAGCAGCCGATTCTTCAACGGCCGCGGGTCGTGCACTGACCGCAGCAGCCCCCTCGGCGCCGGGACGCGGCGGCGCCTCGTCCGGCCGCACCGCCGGCAGCAGCGGCGCCACCTGCGGCAGCGCCTCCCAGACGTGCCAGTTGCAGACCCGGTATTCGGGACGGCCCGGCGCCAGATCGAGATGGATGTGATCCTCGTGATAGCCATCCGAGCCGGGGCCGAGCACGGTCGAGAACCGGGCGCACACCGAACCGACCACCTTCTCGCGCAGCGCGCGCGGCACGGCGCGATCGGTCAACGAGACCGTCTGGCCATTGGCGAGCTTGAGCGCGCGAATATCGATGGCATTGGCACGGCCGTGCTCTGACAGCTTGCCGCCCTTCTGGCGATTGCGGCCGCGGCACTCATAGGCGTCGAAATTATCGATCTCGACGATTGCGGTGCCGCGCGTTGCGGCGAGCGGCGACAGATCCTCGCGCACCCAATTCACCAATTCGCGCGCCATCGCGCAGCGCAGCACCGCCGCCGGCTTGACCACGACCTGACTGTGATCGGGCAGCACCACCGCTTCCAGCCGCACCAGATCTTCGCCGCCGCACGCGCCCGGCCCTTTGATATCGGGAATCGACGGCGCGATCGCGATCTGTTCAGTCAGCGCCAACCGGCATGGCGATAGCGGCTTGGTGTTCGCCTGCGGTGCAACGGGGGGCGGCGCTGGCTCAGCAGCAGGTTCAGCTTGCTCATCGGTTGCTTCTGCTGCGGAGGGCGCATCATCGATTGCAGCCGGCGCTGCAGCAGGACGCGGCTTCGGCAACGGCACCGCAGCAGCAATTCCTGGATAAGGAATAACCAGCAGCAACGCCGCGACCGCTACTAACAGCGTTTCACTGCATGGTACGTGGCGAGATGTCCATTTGCTGCGGCGCGCCTTCACGCTAATATCGTTTCCAATCCCGAAAGGGTAATGAACAGGAGGAACGTTCCAATGCACGGATTGATGCAAGATTGGCCTTTGTTGTGTCATCGGATTATCGACCATGCGGCGATGATCCATGGTGGTCGCGAAGTTGTCACCCGGTCGGTGGAGGGACCTATTCACCGCACCACCTACGCCGAGATTCGGCAGCGTTCGTTGCAGGTGGCACAGCGCCTGGATCGCGAGGGCATCAAGCTCGGTGACCGGGTCGCCACCATCGCCTGGAATACCTGGCGCCATCTCGAAGCATGGTACGGAATTATGGGTATCGGCGCGATCTGCCATACCGTCAACCCGCGTCTTTTCCCCGAACAGATTGCCTGGATCATCAATCACGCCGAAGACCGGCTGGTGATGACCGACCTGACCTTCGTGCCGATTCTGGAGAAGATCGCCTCGCAACTGCCGAGCGTTGAGCGCTTCATCATCCTCACCGATGCCGCGCATATGCCGCAGACCACGCTGAAGAACGCGGTCGCCTATGAGGAGTGGATTGCCGAGGCCGACGGCAACTTCAAGTGGAAGACTTTTGACGAAAACACCGCCGCGGCGATGTGCTATACTTCCGGCACCACCGGCGACCCGAAGGGCGTGCTGTATTCGCACCGCTCGAATGTGCTGCACGCGCTGATGGCCAATAATGGCGACGCGCTCGGCACCACCGCCAATGATACCATGCTGCCCGTGGTGCCGCTGTTCCACGCCAACAGCTGGGGCATCGCGTTCTCAGCGCCGTCGATGGGCACCAAGCTGGTGATGCCGGGCCCGAAACTCGACGGCGCCTCGGTCTATGAGCTGCTCTCCACCGAAAAGGTCACCCATACCGCCGGCGTGCCGACCGTGTGGCTGATGCTGCTGCAATACATGGAGAAGGAAAAGAAGACCCTGCCCGATCTGCGCATGGTGGTGTGCGGCGGCTCGGCGATGCCGCGCGCCATGATCAAGGCGTTCACCGACATGGGCATCGACGCGCGCCACGCCTGGGGCATGACCGAGATGAGCCCGCTCGGCACCACCTGCTCGCTGCAGCCGCAATTTGCCAGCCTGCCGCGCGAGCAGAAGCTCGACGTGTTGCAGACCCAGGGTTTCCCGCCCTTCATGGTGGAAATGAAGATCACCGACGACGCCGGCAAGGAGCTGCCGCGCGACGGCAAGACCTTTGGCCGGCTCAAGGTGCGCGGCCCGGCGGTGGCGGGGCGTTATTTCCGGGTCGATAGCAACATTCTCGACGAGGATGGCTATTTCGACACCGGCGACGTCGCCACGCTCGATGGCTATGGCTACATGCGCATCACCGACCGCTCCAAGGACGTGATCAAGTCAGGCGGCGAATGGATTTCCTCGATCGACCTGGAAAACCTCGCGGTCGGCCACCCCAAGGTGGCGGAAGCGGCGGTGATCGGCGTCTATCATCCGAAATGGGATGAGCGGCCGCTGTTGATCGTGCAGCTCAAGCCGGACGTGACCTGCACCCGCGACGAAATCCTGCAATTCATGGACGGCAAGATCGCCAAATGGTGGATGCCGGACGACATCGTGTTCGTCGATGCGATCCCGCACACTGCCACCGGCAAGATCCTGAAGACCGCGCTGCGCGATCAGTTCTCGAACTACCGGCTGCCGACCGCCGCAGCGTAAGCGGCATCGCAGTACAGCATCGCATACAGCCTCACCTCTCCCCGCCCTGCGGGGAGAGGTGACCAACACCGCCCGACCAAAGTCCCTTGAATTTGCCGTAGCGCCGTGATCTCACGGAGACAGTTCGCAGCCCGGCTGTTCGGTCCCGGCGCGCTCCAACTCCGGCAGACCTGGCAATGGCCCGCAGATTTTCCGCTCCCTACCAGATGGAATCGATGTCCGGCCTCGCGCTATGGGCGCGGCGGCTGGCGGTCTTTGCGGCCATTGCGACGCTGGCCTCGATCGGTATCGTGCGCTTCGGGTTCCTGGAAGTGCGGCCGGCGATGGCGACATTTTTCGCCGCGCTTGGCATCGCGGGCTTTTCGATCCTGCTGGCGTTCGCGGGCTTTGTGGCGATCTGGCAAAGCGGCGCGCGCGGGCTCGGCGCCATTTTTGTCGCGCTGCTGATCGACGCGCTGATCCTGGCCTATCCCGCCTATCTCGCCGTGCAGTATCACCGGCTGCCGCCGATCCACGACATCACCACCGACTCCATCGATCCGCCGAAATTCGAGACGCTGGCCCGGCTGCGGGTCGGCAGCGGCACCAATACCGCGGTCTATGCCGGCCTCTATTCCGCCGAGCAGCAGCGCGAGACCTGGCCGGACATCGAGACGGTGCAGCTCGATCTGCCGCCGCAGCGCGCCTATGACATCGTGCTGCAGATCATCACCAAGCAGAAATGGCGGATCGTGGATGCCCGCGCGCCGCAGCCGCCGCGTTTTGAAGGCAAGATCGAAGCGGTGGCGCGCACCTTGATCATGGGCTTTCGCGAGGACGTCGCGGTGCGGGTGCTGCCCGATGCCGATGGCTCGCGCATCGATCTGCGCTCCTCGTCACGTCATTTCGAGAGCGATCTTGGCAGCAACGCCGCGCGCATCACCAAGCTGATCAAGGCGATCAATGACGCCGCCGATGTCGCACCGGCACCGAAGAAACCGGCGGCCCCGGCGCCCAAGAAAAACAGCAAGTAACGTCAGCGCCGCGCGCGGGCGAGCTGCAACGCGCGGGCGTTACGATCAGGCGCGCGCCAGCTTGTAGCGGCCCTCGAACACCGGATCGCCATCGGTGGTGACGATGCCGCGGCCGACCAGATCTTCCAGATGCGCCAGCACCGAATAGCCGGCCGCAGTCGCCAGCCGCGGATCGATGCCGATATAGATCGCGCGCACCATGGTCGGAATGTCGGCCTCGCCCTTGCCGAGACGGTGCAAAATCGAGGTCTCGCGCGCCTGGCGGTGCCGGATCAGATGGCGCACATAGCGCGGCCCTTCCGGGATCAGTTCGCCATGGGCGGAGAAATACAGCTGCTCGTCGCGGCGGCCGAGCTTGTCGAGCGAGGCCATGTATTCCGGCATCGAGCCATCGGGCGGCGCCACGATCGAGGTTGACCAGCCCATCACATGATCGCCGACAAAGCTAACACCGCGCTCGCGCCAGGAGAAGCACAGATGGTTGGCGCAGTGCCCGGGCGTCGGCACCGCTTCCAGCGCCCAGTCCGGGCCGCCGAGCACGTCGCCGTCGCGCAGCTGCTCATCGGGCACGAAGGCGCGGTCGGCGCCGGATTCGGTCGAGACCTTTTCGTGCTCGTAAAAAGGCCGCGACGCGCGATGCGCGCCCTCGGCATAGACCGTGGCGCCAGTGACCTGTTTCAGATAGGCGGCGCCCGGCGAATGATCCTTGTGGGTGTGGGTGACCAGGATGTGGGTCACGGTCTCGCCGCGCACCGCGTCGAGCACCGCGGCCAGATGCACCGGATCATCCGGGCCTGGATCGATGATCGCCACTTGTCCGCGGCCGACGATGTAGCTGACCGTGCCGGTGAAGGTGAATGGCGAGGGATTGGCGCACAACACCCGACGCACGCCCGGCACCGGCTCATCCACGATTCCGGGCTGGAGCGCAAAGGCACGATTGAACGGAATGTCGTCGTTGTCGCTCATGCGGGCACCTATAGGCGTTTCTCTCGATCAAGCTTTTGTGGTTCTGATGACATCAGAACCGAAGCTCTAATTGTTATTCTGGCGCGTTTTCTTAACGCGAACCGGGATCCACTTCGCTCGAAAACGCTCTACTTGTTATTCTGGCGCGTTTTCTTAACGCGAACCGCTATCCACTTCGCTCGCAAACGCGATCGTCGATTGGTCCGCGCCGACGTCATTGCGAGGAGCGAAGCGACGAAGCAATCCAGGCTTGCGGAATGGATTGCTTCGCTTCGCTCGCAATGACGGCTGACGCCTTGAGGCGTTACGAGAACGCCTGAATGCCGGTGATGGCGCGGCCGAGGATCAGCGCATGGATGTCGTGCGTGCCCTCATAGGTGTTCACGGTCTCCAGGTTCTGCGCGTGGCGCATCACGTGATACTCGATCTGGATGCCGTTACCGCCATGCATATCGCGCGCAGTGCGGGCGATATCGAGCGCCTTGCCGCAATTGTTGCGCTTGACGATCGAGATCATTTCCGGGGCCATCTTGCCCTCGTCGAGCAGCCGGCCGACGCGCAGCGAAGCCTGCAGGCCGAGCGCAATCTCGGTCTCCATGTCGGCGAGCTTCTTCTGCACCAGCTGCGTTGCCGCCAGCGGCCGGTTGAACTGCTTGCGATCGAGCGTGTACTGCCGGGCGCGCTGCATACAATCCTCGGCGGCGCCGAGCACGCCCCAGGAAATACCGTAGCGGGCGCGGTTCAGACAGCCGAACGGCCCCTTGAGACCGGAGACGTTGGGCAGCAGCGCCTCCTCCGGCACCACCACGCCATCCATCACGATCTCGCCGGTGATCGACGCGCGCAGGCTGAGCTTGCCGCCGATCTTGGGCGCCGACAGGCCCTTCATGCCCTTGTCGAGAATGAAGCCGCGGATCTGGTTGTCATGCGCGGCCGACTTGGCCCACACCACGAACACGTCGGCGATCGGCGCGTTCGAGATCCACATCTTGCTGCCGGTCAGCCGATAGCCGTCGGCGACCTTTTCGGCGCGGGTCTTCATGCCGCCGGGATCGGAACCGGCATCGGGCTCGGTCAGGCCGAAGCAGCCGACCCATTCGCCGGACGCGAGTTTCGGCAGATACTTCTTGCGCTGGTTTTCATCGCCGTAAGCGTAGATCGGATACATCACCAGCGAGGACTGCACCGAATTCATCGAGCGATAGCCGGAATCGACGCGCTCGATCTCGCGCGCCACCAGCCCATAGGCGACGTAGCTGGCATTGGCGCAGCCATATTCCTCGGGCAGCGTCACGCCGATCAGACCGAGTTCGCCCATCTCGTTGAAGATGGCGCGGTCGGTCTTCTCGTCGAGATAGGCACTGGCAACGCGCGGCAGCAGCTTGTCCTGCGCATAGGCACGCGCGGTGTCGCGGATCATGCGCTCGTCTTCGGTGAGCTGATCCTCAAGCAGGAACGGATCGTCCCACTTGAAACTCACCGGAGCCGGCTTGTCCTTGGTCTGCGCCCGAACGCTCATCAAAACTCCTTTTGCACGACAGCGCGGCTTTTGCGCGCACGCAAGATCGGCAGGTTAGAGACTCGATGTTCAGCCTTCAAGGCGCTCGTTGCACACGATCTCGATGCCGAAACCGGACAGCCCCTTGTAGTCGAGCTGCGACGAGGTCAGGTGCCGGATCGAGGTGACGCCGAGATCGCGCAAAATCTGCGCGCCGACGCCGATCTCGCGCCATTGCTTGTGGCGGTCGGCTTCCGAGGATTGCGGCTCGTCGATCGGTTCCACCGGCACGCCGGCAGCGCCATCGCGCAGATAGACCAGCACGCCGGAGCCGGCTTTCTTGAAATGCTCCAGCACGGCTTCCATGCGGCGCGGCCCGGTGAACATCTCTTTCATGATGTTGGGCTTGTGGAAGCGGGTCAGCACGTTCTTGCCGTCGCCGATGCCGTTATAGACCAGCGCCACATGGGCGATGCTGTCGAACGGCGAGCGATAGGCATAGCCCTGCATCGGGCCGATCGGGCTGTCCATGGTGAAACTCGCCACCCGCTCGATCAGCTTCTCGCGCGCCTGGCGATAGGCGATCAGGCTGGCGATGGTGACGTGCTTGAGGCCATGCTTCTTGGCGAATTCGCTGACCTGCTCGCCCTTCATCACCGAGCCGTCATCGTTCATCAGCTCGCTGATCACGCCGACCGGCGGCAGCCCGGAGAGCTTGCACAGATCGACCGCGGCCTCGGTATGGCCGGAGCGCAGCAGCACGCCGCCCTCGCGGGCGATCAGCGGGAAGATGTGGCCGGGGCGGGCAAAGTCATTGGCGCCGGCATTGGGATTGGCAAGCGCGCGGCAGCACGAGGCGCGCTCATCCGCGGAAATGCCGGTGCCGTTATCGGGCTTGTAGTCGATCGAGACCGTGAAGGCGGTGGTGTGGTTGCTGTCATTATGCGCCACCATCGGGTCGAGCCGCAGCCGGCGGGCATCCTGGACGGTGATCGGCGCGCAGACGATGCCGGAGGTGTGGCGGATGATGAAGGCCATCTTCTCCGCGGTGCAGAGCGAGGCAGCAACGATCAGATCGCCCTCGCCCTCACGATCGTCGTCGTCGGTGACGACGACGATCTCGCCATGGGCAAAGGCTTGAATAACTTCCTGGATGGAATGGGCCATTGGCACTCGCTCGGATGATGTTAGCCGACCATATGGCGCAGCGCGCCGGGCGACGCAACCACCCGTGAAAATGCCGTGCCGCGGAAGCTTAGGTGGCAGCAGCCTTCTTCTTCGCGAACTGGTCGTAGGCTTCCACCGCGGCCGCGGCATACATCACGCTCGGACCGGCGCCCATGTAGATCGCCATGCCCATGGTCTCCATCACCTCGTCGCGGGTAGCGCCGTGCTTGACCGCGGCCTCGGCGTGGAAGCCGATGCAGCCGTCGCAGCGGGTCGCGACCGCGATCGCCAGCGCGATCAGTTCCTTGGTCTTGGTGTCGAGCGCGTTCGACTTGAGCGCGGCCTGCGCGATCGCCGAAAAGCCCTTCATCACGTCCGGGGTGCCGGTGCGAACTTCCTTGAGCGCGACCGACAGGTCGGCGGTCATATCGATCCAGTTCTTGTGCATGGTACTCGCCTAAAAGCAGGTCCCGGGGACAATGGCCCCCGGGAGATAAGTCGGAAGATAGACAGCTTAGTTCAGTTGCGCTTCACGGGGCAGGTGTTGAAGCCGAAAAGCGTATAGGCCGGGCAAAAGCTGATCGCGGCGGTCAACAGCGGCACGACGCCGACCCAGGCCCAAACCGGACCGCCGGTCAGCGCCCAGCCGATCAGAGCAAGGCCAACCAGGGCGCGCAGCGCGCGATCGATCGTTCCAACATTGGCGGTCATGTGTGTTTCCTTCGGTTTTTGAGTGACGTTATGCCCCAAACCTAGGTCGACAACGTTATGACGTCTGTGACGAAGTCACCGGCCCGCCGAGGCCGCCACCGCGCGCAGCGGCGCCGCCTTGCGCAATTCGACGCGGCCGCGGCCAAGACTGACCCAGCCGCGTTTTTCGAAGGTTTTCAGGTGGCGGCTGACCACCTCGCGCGCGGTGCCGATTTCGGCCGCAAGCTGCTGGTGGGTGATCGACAGCGCGCCCTCGCCGGAGGTCAGCGTCAGCAGCCGTGACGCCAGCCGCGATTCGATCGATTCGAACGCGACGTGCTGGATCACCCGCATCAGGTCTGCCATCCGCGCCGCCTGGGCGTTGAACACAAAGCTACGGAACCGGGCGGAACGCCCCATCAGATCGTGGAAGGTTGCCGCCGGCAGCCCGACCGCCTTGACCGGCGTCTCGGTGACCGCAAAGGCGCTGTAGCTCTGGTCGGCCAGCAGCGCCAGCGTGGTCAGGATGCACATGCCGCCGGGGCCGATCCGGTACAGCACGATCTCGTTGCCCTCGGCATCGAGCTGGTAAACCCGCACCTGGCCCTCGCACACCAGGATAAAGAAATTGCAGGGCTGGTCCGGGGCAAACACCGTGACCCCGGCCGGCAGGTCCATCGGCACGGCGCCGCCGACCATCGGCGTGCGCTCGCTCGGCGCGAGGTCAGCCAGCGGCCCGAATTGCTGCAGCCAGTCGGTGTCGGACAAATCCATTGCGCACAACGATCCCACTCGGGCGCAAGGCCCCTGCCGGTGATGCTAGGCGGCCGTTCCCCCTAGGAGTCAAGTCCGCCTTTCCGCGCGCACCGGCTGCCCCAAAGACCCGCGACGGCCGTGGAGCGATCTGCTAGGTTACCGCCGTTGGAGGAATGACCCAAGGACCATGGAATGCGACAAGCTCTGCAACGATGGCTGGACAGCCAGGGCCTGCTCGGAATTGCGGCTGGCGTGCTCGGCACCGTCACGCTGTTGTCGCTGCTGCTCGTGGTCGGCGGCTACCTCCTGGTGACGCTGTAATTCCGACATACATACAGCAGGTCTCCGGAGCATGATGATGCCGTCTTTGACCTCCTGGAAAGTCCCGCCCGCGGCTCAGCCGCGCGCCGAGGATTTCTGTTTCGATCTCCACCAGATTCTGCGGTCGGTGGTGGGCCTGCACGCGATCGTGCCGGCCGATGCCTTCACCGCCGAGACGCTGGGAACCGAACGCAGCGGCAATGGCGTGGTGATCGATGACGGGCTGGTGCTGACCATCGGCTATCTGATCACCGAAGCCGAGACCGTTTGGCTGCATCTTGGCGACGGCCGGGTGGTCGAGGGCCATGCGCTCGGCATCGATCCTGACACCGGCTTTGGCCTGGTGCAGGCGCTGGGGCCGCTCGATCTGCCGGCGGTGCCGCTTGGCAGTTCCGCGGCGGCGCGACCCGGCGACCGGGTGCTGATCGGCGGCGTCGGCGGCGCCGAGCATTCGGTGGCGGCCTATATCGTCGCCAAGCAGGAATTTTCCGGCTACTGGGAATATCTGCTCGATGAAGCAATCTTCACCACGCCCTCGCACCCGAACTGGGGCGGCACCGCGCTGATTTCCGAGCGCGGCGAACTGATCGGCATCGGCTCGCTGCAGATCGAGCGCGAGCAGAGCGAGCAGGACGACAATGTCGAGATCGAGCATCTCAACATGATGGTGCCGATCGATCTGTTGAAGCCGATCCTCGCCGATCTGAAGTCGGCCGGCCGGGTGCGCAAAGCGGCGCGGCCCTGGCTGGGGCTGTACACCGCAGAAATCGACGATCAGGTGGTGGTGGTTGGCGTCACGCCCAAAGCACCGGCGGCCCGCGCCGAACTCAAGCCCGGCGACCTGATCCTGGCCATCAACGGCCATCAGATCGATAATTGCGCCGACTTCTACCGCAGGCTCTGGGCGCTCGGCCCGGCCGGCGTCACCGTGCCGCTGACGCTCTATCGCGGCGGCGACACGTTCGACGTGGAACTAGTGTCGTCGGACCGCTTCAAGCCGCTGAAAAAGCCGCGGCTGCATTAGCACATGCTGTCAGGGCCGAGCCCGCCGCGGCCCTGAACCCTTTTCCTTGACCAATTTGCCGCCCAGCTCCGGCTTTTCTGCTCTGTCAATTGCAGCGCGGCGGCCGTAAAACACCGCGACCTTCGAGAATTTTGAGGAAATCCAATGCCCGCCTACCGTTCCCGCACCTCGACCCATGGCCGCAACATGGCCGGAGCCCGCGGCCTGTGGCGCGCCACCGGCATGAAGACCGAGGATTTTGGCAAGCCGATCATCGCGGTGGTGAACTCCTTCACCCAGTTCGTTCCCGGCCATGTCCATCTGCAGAATCTCGGGCAGATGGTGGCGCGCGAGATCGAAAAGGCTGGCGGCGTCGCCAAGGAATTCAACACCATCGCGGTCGATGACGGCATCGCGATGGGCCATGACGGCATGCTGTATTCGCTGCCGTCGCGCGAACTGATCGCCGACAGCGTCGAATACATGGTCAATGCCCATTGCGCCGACGCCATGGTGTGCATCTCCAATTGCGACAAGATCACCCCCGGCATGCTGATGGCCGCGCTGCGCCTCAACATCCCCGCAGTGTTCGTGTCGGGCGGCCCGATGGAGGCCGGCAAGGTGGTGCTATCGACCGGCGCCCGCAAGGTCGATCTGATCGACGCCATGGTCGCCGCGGGCGATGACCGGGTCAGCGACGCCGACGTCACCGTGATGGAAGAAAACGCCTGCCCGACCTGCGGCTCGTGCTCGGGCATGTTCACCGCCAATTCGATGAACTGCCTCACCGAAGCGCTCGGCCTGTCGCTGCCTGGCAACGGCTCGGTGCTCGCCACCCATGCCGACCGCCAGCGGCTGTTCATCGAGGCCGGCCATCTGATCGTCGATCTCGCGCGCCGTTACTACGAACAGGACGACGAAAGCGTGCTGCCGCGCTCGATTGCCTCGTTCGAGGCGTTCGAGAATGCCATGTCGCTCGACATCGCGATGGGCGGTTCGACCAACACCGTGCTGCATCTGCTCGCCGCCGCACAGGAAGGCGAAGTCAATTTCACCATGGCCGATATCGACCGGCTGTCGCGCCGCGTGCCGTGCCTGTGCAAGGTCGCGCCCTCGGTGTCCACCGTGCATATGGAAGACGTGCATCGCGCCGGCGGCATCATGTCGATCCTCGGCCAGCTCGATGCGGCCGGACTGCTCAACGGCGACACCAAGACCGTGCACGCGCCCTCGCTGCGCGCGGCGATCGATCGCTGGGACATCAGCCGCACCAACTCCGACAGCGTGCGCCAGTTCTATCTCGCCGCGCCCGGCGGCGTGCCGAGCCAGACCGCGTTCAGCCAGAGCCGGCGCTGGGACAGCCTCGACACCGACCGCGAAAACGGCGTGATCCGCAGCAAGACGCACGCCTTCTCGCAGGATGGCGGTTTGGCGGTGCTGTTCGGCAATATCGCGCTCGATGGCTGCATCGTGAAGACCGCCGGCGTCGATGAGAGCATCCTGAAATTCTCCGGCCCCGCGGTGGTGTTCGAGAGCCAGGACGATGCGGTGTCCGGCATCCTGACCGGCAAGGTCAAGGCAGGCGACGTGGTGGTGATCCGCTATGAAGGTCCGCGCGGCGGCCCCGGCATGCAGGAAATGCTGTATCCGACCAGCTACCTGAAATCGAAGGGCCTCGGCAAAGCCTGCGCGCTGATCACCGATGGCCGGTTCTCGGGCGGCACCTCGGGCCTGTCGATCGGCCACTGCTCGCCGGAAGCGGCGGAAGGCGGCAATATCGGCCTGGTCGAAGCCGGCGATATGATCGACATCGACATTCCGAACCGCACCATCAATCTGCGGGTGTCCGACGAGACGCTGGCGACCCGCCGTCAGGCGATGGAAGCCAAGGGCAAGGATGGCTGGAAGCCGACCGCGCCACGCAAGCGCAAGGTGTCGGCCGCGCTGAAAGCCTACGCGCTGCTGGCCTCCAGCGCCGCCAAGGGCGCGGTGCGGGTGCTGAAGGACTGATATTTCGGCTCACAACAGAGCCGTCATGCCCGCGCTTGTCGCGGGCATCCACGTCTTGAAAGCGGTGCTGGAACAAAGACGTAGATGGCCGGGACGAGCCCGGCAATGACGTGCGGAGTGGTTGTTATCACTTGCGCCGGAGACTGACCTCAGTCTCCGGCGTTTTGCTATCAGCGCGATCTCACGCTTTGCTCTTGCGCGGGCGGCTGGCGATCTCGGCCGACAGCGCCGCCAATTGCCGCTGCGCGGCGCGTGCAGCGGCCTTCTCGATCGCGCGGTAGCGACTGACCAGCGTTCGACCGAACGGCGTCAGCATCGCGCCGCCGCCATTCTTGCCGCCGGTCTGGCGCTCGACCGCGGCCTGACCGCAGATCCGGTTGGTTTCATCGACCAGGTCCCAGGCGCGCTTGTAGGACATGTCGAGCGCGCGCCCGGCGGCGGCAATCGAGCCGCAGGCGTCGATCTGTTCGAGCAGCGCGATCTTGCCGGGGCCGATGCGGCGCTGCGGCGCGAGGTCGATGCGCAGGCTGAGCGACGGCAACGACGATTTCGGCATGGCGGCCTCCTGCAGCGTCATCACGGCAGCTCAGAATAGGCGGCCGCCGCGCACCGTCCAGCGCTCAATGCGTGGCGGGCAGGATCTGCACCTGCACGTCGCGCGGCTTGGCGAGATAGGGCGCCGAGGTCACCAGCACGTCGGCGCCAGCGCCGGCATAGGCCGCGGCATTGCCGGCATTGACGCCGCCCGCCACCGCAACCTGCGGCCGCCGCGGCCGCTCGGACAATTGCTGCGACAGCGCCATCACCTCATCGGGCGTGAATTTTTCGAGCTGCAGCACGTCGAAGCCGGCATCGGCGGCGAGCAGCGCCGCCTCGATCGAAGTCACCTCGATCACCAGCTTCTTCTCCGGCGCGCCGCGGCGCAGCAGCGCCACCGTCGCCGGCAGCGGCTGCTCGCCCAGCAAAGCGCGATGCTCGGGAAACAGCAAAATGCTTTCCGACAGGCCGAGCCGGTGCATCACCGCCCCGCCCGCTTTCACCGCGGCGGCAGCAAAACGCTTGGTGCCGGGCGTGTTCTTGCGGGTGCAGGCCACCACCACCTGCGGCGACACCGACTGCGCCGCCGCCACGATCTCGCGCGCCGCCGAGGCAACACCGGACCACACCTCGATCAGGGTCTGTGCCACCTTCCAGCTTTTCAGCAGCGCCCCGGCCGGTCCGCGCGCGGTCAAGATCGGCGCGCCATGGGTCAGCGTGGCGCCGCAGCAGGACGCCAGCTCGACCTCGCCCCCGCACATCGCAATCAGCGCCGCGGCATCATTGACCGCCGAAGCCACCATCACGTCGCGGGCGGTGAAGCGCATGATCGCCGGCACCGCACCGATGCCGAGCGCCTCGGTGGTCAGATCGCCATGGGGGACATCGTCGAGCAGCAGATCTTCAAGCTCGGCGCGACTGGCGCCGGTGGGAAGGGACGCGGTCAAGGCAGGTCTCCAGACGGGACAGCGGAACTGCGGCCACGCGGCCGCCGCGGTCTCCGCCGCTATGTACGAATGAATACATCGATGTCGGACTCCCGACGCCCTGGCAGGCGCCTTTTTGGGATTCCGGCCACCGATTAAGCGAAATACACGCCGAAACGCCCGGCATGATGCTTGCTAGACCAGCTTTGATCAATGCCACCAACGGGTGATCCAACCGGATGCCCGCGCACCGTCAGGATGCCGCTCATGGGCCTCGAGCTTCCCGAACCCGACCCGAATCTGGTGGCGGCGATCATCTACCACCCCGAAGATGACATCGACACGCTGCTCGCCGCATTCGGCGATGAGCTGCTGCGCTCCGGCACGCCGGTCGGCGGCATCGTGCAGCACAACAGCAAGGACGACGCCGGCAAGCTGCGCGGCATGACGGTGATCGATCTGATGACCGGGCTGCGGATCGACATCTCGCAGACGCTGGGTTCCGGCTCCGGCGCGTGCAAGCTCGATTCCGCTGGGCTGGCGGAGGCCTCGCGCGCGGTGCTGCAAGCGGTGGCGTCCGATGCCGAGCTGATCATCGTCAACAAATTCTCCAAGCAGGAAGCGGCCGGGCGCGGCTTGCGCGATGAGATCGCCGCCGTGATCCAAAGCGGCAAGCCGCTGCTCACCGCCGTGCCGGCATCATGCTACGACGCCTGGCGGCAATTCACCGGCGACTACGGCACGCTGCTCTATTGCGACCGCGCCGTGATCGATGAGTGGTGGCGCGAGGTCTCGACCCGGCAGGCCGCGCGCGCGGTACGCGCCCTGGAGATCGCCGCCGCCGAACTGAGCGCGCAGACGACCGCCAGCGGGAGGCCGTCATGAGCGATGACGCCCTGCAATCGCGGCTGCATTGCTCGCAATTGCCGATCGCCCTGATCATGGGCACCAGCGAAATCGCCTCGGCAGTCGCGGTGCGGCTGACCCAGCTCGGCTATGCGGTGATCATGAGCCACGATCCGTTTCCGCCGGTGATGCGGCGCGCGATGGCGTTTCATGACGCGCTCTATGACGATCGGGTGGCGGTGGATGGCATCGAGGGAAAGCACGCCGAGACTGCGAGCGAAATCGCCACCGCACTGTCGCAGCCCAATCAGGTCGCGGTGACGTCGCTGCATCTCACCGATCTGCTCGCGCTCTATCCGATCAGCATTTTGGTCGATGCCCGCATGCAGAAGCATCGCATCACCCCTGATTTCCGCGGCGTCGCCGGGCTCACGATCGGCCTCGGCCCCAAATTCGCGGTGGACGTCAATTGCGACATCGCGGTCGAGACCCGGCCAGCGAAAAACGGCACCGTGATCCGCTCCGGGCAGACCGACGATCCAGACGGCATCGCCCGCCAGCTTGGCGGGGTCGGCGCCGAGCGCTTTGTCTATTCCGAGCGCGCCGGCCGCTGGCACACCGCACTCGAAATCGGCGCCCGGGTGTTCAAAGGCTATGTGATCGGCCATCTCGATGGCCTGCCGGTGCCGGCGCCGATCGACGGCGTGTTGCGCGGGCTGGTGCGCGACGGCACGCAGGTGCCGCAGCGGGTGAAACTGATCGAGGTCGATCCGCGCGGCCCCGATGCCAGCTGGACCGGCAGCGACGAGCGCGGCCGCACCATTGCCGCCGCCACCGTGGCGGCGATCCGGCTGCACGCGCTGCGGCCGGCGATGGTCCGGCGCGGCGCCGGGCTGTTCTGGCGCTGAGCGGCCGGCGCCTCGCCAAGGTCGCCCAAGGTAAACGATCAGTTAACCGCGCGCCGCGCTGGTGTCATTCGGTCAACGAATGGCACAGGCAGCTGTGCGCCGCTCGCCGATCAATGCGGCCTGCCCCGGCCTCATCCTATAGAGCTGGCCGGCGCTGGCTCTCGCCGCCCTTCCACCGGCCTGCTCCATGCGCGTCAGGCCGACGGCGCACAGATAGGTTCTCGCGATGAAATTCACCACCCGACTGATCCTGCTGGTCACCGTGCTCACGGTCGGCGCCACGCTGCTGACCTCGGCCCTGCTGAGCTGGACCACCCGGCAAGCGATCATCAGCGGCGCGGAAAATTCTGGAGAGCGCGTGGCGCGGCTGCTGGCGCGCAGTGCCAGCCTCGCCACATCGATTCCAGCTGAGGTGGAAGCGGTGATTGCCAAGCAGATGGTGGCGCAGGGCGCGATCCTGGCGCAGTTCGTCGAAGCGGCGGAGCGTGCGGGCTACAGCACCGCCGAGATCAATCGCAGGCTGAAGCGTTTGACCGAGGAAACCGAGATCGACGAGATCTGGATCACCGACGAGAAGGGCCACGCTTATCTGCGCACTGAAAGCAATATCGACTTCACTTTCAGCAATTCGCCGCAAGCGCAGCCGCAAGCCTATGCGTTCCACGATCTGCTCACCGGCAAGCGCAATGTGGTGATCCAGGACGCCCGCAAGCGGGAGATCGACAATCTGCATTTCAAATATGTGGGCGTGCCGGGCGCAGATAAGCCGCGCATCGTCCAAGTCGGCCATGACGCGCGTTTCCTGGAACTGCTGGCCATGAAGATCGGCCTGCCGCGCACTGTCGAGAATCTGCTGGCCGGCGGTGATATCAACGCGGTCTGGGTGTTCGACCGCAAGCTCGACGCCATCGTCGGCCCGGGCAGCTATGGCGCCGAGAAGCCGAATGAGGCCGAGATGGCGCCGGTGCGCGATGTGATCGCCGACGGCAAGATCCGCCATGTCGAAAGCCCCGGCAGCCTGAGCGTGATCGCGCCGGTGCAGAATGACAAGCAGCAGGTGATCGGCGCGGCCTTGGTGCGGCTGCCGATGGGCCGGGTCTGGGCGTTCGTGCAGAAGCAGGTCGAGATCAGCGCCGCGATCGCATCGGCGATTGCCGCGCTCGGCATTGTGCTGTCGATCGGCGTGGCGCGCTATCAGGCGGCGCCGCTGCGCGAGATCACGCGCGCTGCCGCGGCGGTGGAAACCAAGAAATTCGATCCGGCCTTGCTGTCCAAGGCGGCCGAACGGACCGACGAATTGGGGCAGCTCGCGCGGGTGTTCACCAGCATGGCGAGCCAGGTGGCGGCACGCGAGGAATATCTCGACTCGATGGTGCAGCAGCGCACCGAAGAATTGGAGAACCGCAACCGCAGCCTGGAAGGACTGTCGGCCAAACTGTCAAAATATCTGTCGCCGCAGGTGTACTCCTCGATTTTCTCCGGCAGCCAGGTCGCCGAGATCGCCTCACAGCGCAAGAAGCTGACGATCTTCCTGTCCGACATCGCCGATTTCTCCGCGACCACCGACAAGCTGGAGTCGGAAGAACTGACGGCGATGCTGAACCGCTATCTGGCCGAGATGGCGCAGATCGCGCTCAAGCACGGCGCCACCATCGACAAATATGTCGGCGACGCCATTTTGGCGTTCTTTGGCGATCCGGAGAGCCGCGGCGTACGCGAAGACGCGCGCGCCTGCCTGCTGATGGCGATCGAGATGCAGGCCAAGCTCAAGGAGCTGGAGCTGGAATGGATGGGCGCCGGCACCGAACGGCCATTCCGCGTGCGGATCGGCATCAACACCGGCTATTGCACGGTGGGCAATTTCGGCAGTCCCGATCGCATGGACTACACCATCATCGGCAGCGAGGTGAATCTGGCGTCACGGCTGGAACAGAGCTGTGAGCCCGGCTCGATCCTGATCTCGCACGTCACCTGGTCGCTGGTGAACGACATCATCGATGCCGATGAATGCCCGCCGCTGAACGTCAAAGGGTTTAGCGAGCCGGTGCGCACTTACGCGGTGCGCGGCCTGAAGACCGCCGCGCGCAGCACCATCATCCGCAAGGAACTGACCGGCATGCGGCTGTTCATCGATACGGCGACGGTTGACCGCAGCGCCGTGCAGCAAACCCTGGCGCAAGTGGCCGAGCAGTTGCGGCCGCAATCCTGAGCGCGGCCGGCGGTTACTTGCCGGCGACGTTGCGGTCGCGCGCTTCGCGGATCAGCCGGTCCATATCGGCGCCGAGCGCCGCCTCCTGCGCGGCGATCTGCTGCGCCGGCACGGTGCCATTGCCGACCGCAGCGCCGTTCACGGGCTTGGCGGTGGGCACGATGGTCGGGTTGCTCTTGAGCGGCACCGCCGCTGCCGGAGCGGGCTGCGGCTGCGGCGCGGGCTGCGCCGGCCGCGGCACCTGCACCACCGGCTGCAGCACCGAGCGCCGCACCGGCTGCGCTGCCGGCGTCACCACTTGCGGCGACTTGGCCGCGGCATTGGCGCCAGGATTAGCCGCGGGATTGACCGTCACGGCCGGCTTTGCGGCCGGAATGGCCTTGACCTGCATCGGCTGTGGATGCGCCACGATCGCGCCCTTCGGCAATTGCGAGGTGAGCCGATCGCCGCTGACCCGGGCCTGGATGCGCGCGGCATAAACGCTCGGCGGCGCGAAGAACATCTTGGCCAGCACCGGCACCACTTCCAGGAAGATCACGAACAGCTTGGTCATCCAGGAAAACAGCACGATGGTGGCGCCGTCCTTAGAATCCTTCTTCAGTTCCTGATACGCGGTCATGCGCGACAGCGGATCGTTCTTGGCCTTGGCCTGGAAATGCGCGGCGCTCATCACTTCGCGCCGATAGGCTTCGATCCGTTCGTCCTTACGGGTCTCGAACTGCTTGAGCGAGGCGCGCGCCTCATCGACCTGCGCCTGCAGCGACTCGCGCTTGGACTTGATGCCGGCGATCTCCTGCTCGCGCAGCGCCAGCGCATCCATCATCAGCTTGTTCTGCACCGCGCGCAATTCATCGCGCTTGGTGCGCAGCTGGGTGATCTCCGCCTGCCGGGCGTCGCGCTGCTGCTCGAGGCTTTCGCGCTGCCGCTTGGCGAATTGATAGCGCGGCCCGATGCCCGATTTGCCGCTATTGGCATCGCTGAGCTTCTGGCCGGTTTCCTCGGCGTTCTCCTCGGCGGCGTATTTCAGAATGTTCTTGTCGATCTCGCGCAGCTCGGCGCGCAGTCCCTGTTCTTCGGCATCGAGCGCCTTGATACGCTGCTCGATCTCATCAAAGCGGGCATTGGCCGCAGGATCGGCCGACGGAATCGCGGTCGGCGCGTTGCGCAGCGCGGTTTCCAGCGTTTCCAGATTGGCGCGGCGCCGTTCGCTCTCGGCGTCGAGCTGCGCCTGGAACTGTTCGACCTTCTGCACCACCGGCGCGTTGGCGGCGGCGCGGTTCTGCTCGATCCGCTCGCTGATACTGTCCGAAAAGATTGCCAATTCCAGGAAGGTGGCGATCACCCAGGCCAGCCCGAACGAAATCGACAGACGCACCGTGACGCGCAGCAAGCGCCACGCGGTCTGCTTCCAGCTGAGATCGCTTTCGGTGCCATCTTCATTGCGGCGGAGCAGGCCCTGATAGAACCAGTCCGACTGATAGAGCGCCCGGTCGAACATGAACACCACGGTGGCGATCACGAACGAGGTCGCCGCCTGCAACCTGACATCGGAGATCATGTAGCCGGTGGCGTGAAAGGAGATACCAAACACCACCACGAATGACAGACACAGCGATACGCCAAGATGCGCAGCCCAGATCCGGTCGGTGGGCGGGCATGTCGCCAGGGTCTCGCGATCAACACCTGCAATGTAGTTCAAGACACGCTGGAACATGGCCACTCCGCAGTGTTGGTGGTGTGGTTAACAATTGGTAGCCCCAGCAAATCTAGCAACGTCCCGCGCTCGTCAGAAGGGACCGCCGCCTGCCATCACTACACAGAGTTAACCGCCGCAGCGCCGCCGCGGCAAAATGGTGTCAAAACACCCTCGGCAGCCAAGATGGCGCTTTATGCGCCATTGCAGTCCCGAAAAACGGCACGATTTCGCTCGCCGAGCGAACCTGCGCAAACTATCAGCTTGGCTGCCTGACCGGGAGTCAGCGCTGATCAGCAATTGGTGATCGCCGCTGTGGCTGACGGCAGGCACGCAAGCGCGCCATGTCGTGGGCAGCGTCGCTTCGCCCAGCTACCGGCACGGACCACGTGCTGCGATGCTGAGCGATGACGCCGAAATAGCTGCCGCAAATCGCGGCACCGCGCGTTGTCGTTATCACCGCCAACTACATAACGCATTGAAAGATCATGGAGTTAGCCGTCACTGCGCTTGACAATGGCGCGCAGCGGCAACCATGCTGCGCATCGTTGCTCGCCAAGCAATGGAGTGAACTGAACACGCGATCCGCGCGATTGCTAACAACATGGCCGACGTGCCGTCGTGAAGCAGCGCCGCTGCTCATGATGCGTCGTGACCGAGCAATGATGCGCGACGACGCCGACAACAACCGCCGACAATAACCGGCACTGCGCGTGCCTGCCCGATCAAATCACAACAACAAAGGAACTCGCCTATGGCAGAAACCACGGCGGAGCTTGAAGCGCTGCTGATGCAGCGTTCGCTGACCGACCCGCAATTGCTGGCAGCCACTGAAACAGCCGCGGATTATCGCATCCTGCCCGATGCCACCGTGATCAAGGTTGGCGGCCAGAGCATGATCGATCGCGGCCGCACCGCGATCTACCCGCTGGTCGAGGAGATCGTCGCGGTGCGCAAGCAGCACAAGCTGCTGATCGGCACCGGCGCCGGCACGCGCGCCCGTCATCTCTATTCGATCGCCGCCGGACTTAATCTGCCGGCCGGCGTGCTGTCGCAGCTCGGCGCCTCGGTCGCCAATCAGAACGCGATCATGCTCGGGCAGCTCCTGGCCAAGCACGGCATTTCCGCGGTCGATGGCGCCGGACTGTCGGCGGTGCCGCTCTATCTGGCTGAAGTGAACGCCGTGGTGTTTTCCGGCATGCCGCCTTACGGGCTGTGGATGCGCCCCGCCGCCGATGGCGTGATCCCGCCCTATCGCACCGATGCTGGCTGTTTCCTGGTCGCCGAACAATTCGGCACCAAGGCGATGATCTATGTGAAGGACGAGAACGGCCTGTACACCGCCAATCCCAAGACCGATCGCAACGCCACTTTCATTCCCAAAATCTCGGTCGATGAGATGAAGGCCAAGGGGCTGCACGACTCGATCCTGGAATTCCCGGTGCTCGATCTGCTCAAGCAGGCGCGCCATATCCGCGAAGTACAAGTGATCAACGGCCTGGTCCCGGGCAATCTCACCCGCGCGCTCAATGGCGAGCACGTCGGCACCATCATCACCGCGAGCTGAGGGGACCGGCCATCATGACCGACACCAATCACATCAAGCACGTCGCCTCGCCGCTCGCGCGCCAGACCTTGCTCGACAGCAATCTCACCCGCCCGGTGGCCGGCAAGCGCCCGATCCGGATTCTGCCCTGGCTGCAGGTCATCAAGATCGGCGGCCGCTCGATCATGGACCGCGGCGCCGAGGCGATCGTGCCGATCGTCGATGAGCTGCGCAAACTGCTGCCCGAGCACCGGATGCTGATCATGACCGGCGCCGGCATTCGCGCCCGGCATCTCTACAGCGTCGCGCTCGATCTCGGCCTGCCGGTCGGCTCCTTGGCGCCGCTCGCCGCCAGCGAGGCCGGACAGAACGGCCACATCCTCGGCACGCTGCTGGCACCCGAAGGCGTGTCCTATATCGAAAAGCCGACCGTGGCCGATCAGCTGGCGCTGCATCTTTCCGCGACCCGTGCGGTGGTGGCGAGCGCGTTCCCGCCCTATCACCACCACGAATTTCCGGGCGCGCGCATCCCGCCGCACCGCGCCGACACCGGCGCGTTCCTGGTGGCCGATGCGCTCGGCGCGGCCGGGCTGACCATCGTGGAAGACGTCGATGGCGTGTACACCGCCGACCCGAACGGGCCGGACGGCGCCAAGGCGCAGCTACTGAAAGAAACCAGCTTCGCCGAGCTTGCCAAGCAGCCGGGCACCTTGCCGTTCGACCGCGCCTTGCTCGAGGTGATGGCGACCGCGCGCCATATCGAGCGCGTGCAGGTGGTGAATGGGCTGAAAGCCGGCAACCTCACCGCGGCGCTGCGCGGCGAACATGTCGGCACGCTGATCCACACCGCCGCTCGCCAAAGCTGATCTTCGCAAGCGGCTGAAGCAACGATCTCGCAGGGCGCCTGAGCTGCCGCTTGGGCGCCCTTGTCGTTGGGGCAGGAGCCGTCCTTAAGGCCTGCAAAAATGCATGGACGGCTTGCAGCGCGCCGCCACGGGCGAGCACCGGCCAAGCAAGCCGGCGCGCGGCGTGACTCGCCCGCGAAATGCGCTACAACGCGGCCTCACGCGCGGCGAGGACGACAACAGCGATGGTGTTTGGAATTGATAGCCTGTCGGGAAAGGCTGAACTGGTCGGAGTGGCAGGATTTGAACCTGCGACCCCTGCGTCCCGAACGCAGTGCTTTGGAGCCATGCCGTTATATTTTCGTGCATTGCATTCAACCGCCGGCGACGGAAATCCTCGTTTATTCCCCCTGTTTCGGTGGTTATCAGGTGGTCGGCTCTGAATAACAGCTAACTCCG
>KI632513.1:2320118-2688058 GCA_000504425.1 Rhodopseudomonas palustris JSC-3b
GCATGGACGGCTTGCAGCGCGCCGCCACGGGCGAGCACCGGCCAAGCAAGCCGGCGCGCGGCGTGACTCGCCCGCGAAATGCGCTACAACGCGGCCTCACGCGCGGCGAGGACGACAACAGCGATGGTGTTTGGAATTGATAGCCTGTCGGGAAAGGCTGAACTGGTCGGAGTGGCAGGATTTGAACCTGCGACCCCTGCGTCCCGAACGCAGTGCTTTGGAGCCATGCCGTTATATTTTCGTGCATTGCATTCAACCGCCGGCGACGGAAATCCTCGTTTATTCCCCCTGTTTCGGTGGTTATCAGGTGGTCGGCTCTGAATAACAGCTAACTCCGCTGAGTGGTTCGCTCGCTCGCGGCCAATTGCCGGTCGGCTGTAAGTCGCCATCGATCGCCAAGTGAATCCCTCGAACAAGCTACACGGCAGCTAAGAGACGCGCTGGCTAGACTTGTTCGCCCCTTATAATCAACCAGCGGCCTAATGGGCATGGAGGGGCCTCAGCCGTCGGCCCGACACTTCCCCGTTCAGCGCAACCCATCCAATCGAGCGACTCCATTGGACAACCGAAGGGTGTGTGGCCCTTGAGCCGTTCGAATGGTACCCAGGAGAGGACCGGTGCGACACTAGCCAAAACCCTAAAGTTGTGGGGATTTTCCAAGCATCGAATTTTCCTGACCGCACCATTTTACCGGCCCAAGCAAAGAAGTTCCGGTTCGCGGGAGACTTTCCCAAAGGCAGACGATATGCTCGAAAGCCTTAGCGAATCAGAGCCAGCAATGACCGACCGTTTACCCCTCAACGACACTTCCCGACCCGCGGATATCAATTACCCACTCGTTGAGGGAAGACGGCCGCCCCTTTACAGAGCAATGAAGTACTGGGGCAAAAAGCCCCATAATATTTGGTCCAAGTTCATTGAGACCTATTGTCCAACCGGCAGAACTGTCGTCGATCCATTTGCAGGTAGCGCTGTTGCTGCGTTCGAAGCGGTGAAGCTGGGACGGAAAGCTATTGCGCTCGACTTGAATCCTCTCACTTGTTTTATCGTTGAAGTCACGTCATCGAAATTTGACGAACGCGCCTTTGTGCAGGCCGCCGCGTCGATAAAAGAGGCGGTGGCCAGCACCGAGGTCTACAGGACGCATTTCCTCAGACACCGGGATTCACACACTTCCATGGTTCTCAACTATCGCTGGGAGCATGACGAAGTTGTTGCTGTTGCATTGAGCGGTGCTGGAGATGAACGGACGGTCCTGTCCGCTGATGATCGGGATGTGGTCCTGGCACGAACTCAGAAGAAAATCATCATCGACAAGTGGTTTCCAACGGAGCCTTTCCCGCGCCACCCATCGATCACCCATCGCTTCATCGCGGACATTGGGGGCAATTCGATCGAACACCTATGGACAAGGCGGAATTTGGCGCTGCTCGCAGAGTTGTTCGCCGGCATTACAGCTCAGACGGACCCCTCTATTCGGCTGCAGCTTTTGTCAGCCTTTATCCAAACTCTTCACCTATGTTCGAAGATGGTAATCCCTCGGAATCCTGGAGCAAACCGAGAGTTTTCTGGTAGTTGGGGAAGGCCTGATTACCTCATCCGACGTCGCCGGATGGAACAAAACCCGGTGGACGTCTTCTGGCGCTCATGCATTGGGCGCCAAGGCGTACTCACGATGATGCGAGACGCCAAAGAGGCCTTTCCAAGCGGCATTAAGATACATGACGTTCGGACTGATCGCAGGGTCCGTCAAGCGGTTGACATCAATTACGGAGCGGTGGATGTAGCCGACCTTCTCGACTACGTTGAGGAAGGCTCAGCTGATTTTGTGATCACTGATCCGCCGTATGCAGGTCTAGTGAGATACATGCCGCTTAGCGTTGTCTGGCTGAGCTGGCTATCCCACATCGATCGAAGATATGCCCCCGATTTGCAGGCTGAGATAACAGTTGAGCGCGGCTCAACTGCCAGCCGAGAAAGCTATAGAAGGCGCCTTAGAAACGCATTTACAAACATCTACCGTGTCTTGAAGGACGAAGGGAAGCTCATTGTAACATTTCATCATCAGGATGTTAGTGAATTCAACGACTTCGTTTTGGCCGTCAAGGGGGCGGGATTTATAATCGACAAAGTAACCCACCAGTACAATCGTCGATCAGGCGAGTCCAACGTAGCCAATCCCTACGGAGTGTCTGCGTCGGATTTTTATGTTCGTTGCGTAAAGCATCGCAAGATCGATTTCTCGGACAATGCCGCTGAGCTTGAGCGTTTCATTGTAAGCACAGCTGTCACAATGATCGGTCGACGGAACGAGCCGACGCCCTACAGTTTTCTATTCCAGGCTTTGTGGCCAGAACTGCTTCAAGCGGGATTCGTCCAGCCGCAGGACTCTCGGGATGAGGTAAGTCGAATTCTCGGAAAGCACGAGGGCACGGGTAAGATATTTTCCAAACGACCTAACCCTAATGAGCGCCTGGGAGATCTTTGGTGGTTCAATAATCCCGGTGATCACATCAATCATCCTGACAGGCCACTAAAGGATAGGCTTTCCGACTCCGTGTTGGCTTACATGCGGCGCCATACATCTGCGAAGCTTGATGATGTAATCGCGAATCTCTTCCAGGAATATCCGAATGGACTGACCCCTGACCCCAGGACGGTGGGTGACGTACTGGAACGAATAGCGTTTCGATCACAAGGGAAGTGGAAGTTGATGCCCGAGATAATGGTTCGAGCAACCCAACACTCCGACCTAATCGAATCGATCGTTAACATCGGTAAGAAGCTCACCATCTGTTCGTTCGTTGGCCGACGCGAGCAGCCGGAGCGCACAAGCACTGGAAAGCTGCTTCGCGATTTGGCGGATCGGAACAATCTAAACCATCTTCCTTGCGATCAACAGACCATTGATCGGCTTGAAATGGTCGATGTCATTTTCCTGGAACAATCTAATCCGACAAACATTCGGTGCCTCTGGGAAGTAGAAAATAGCACTAATTTCACGTCCGCTATTCAACGCGGTTCTAACGCTTCGTTTGATATTCCGAAATTTATGGTGATTCCTGAGGATCGCGAAGACGAATTGCTCCGCGTCGTCGATCCGCTTTTCAAGCAGTCGTTTGCTGAAAATGGATGGAAATACCTCACCTACTCTCAGGTCCGCAGAGCTTCCGCAACCGCAAGGCTTGCATGGGATGACCTGCTGTTCCTCGGGCAGACACTTTAGGAGCGAAAAAGTGGACGATCTAACAGTTAAAAGCGCGCTGGCTAAGGCTAAAGGTAGTCAGCGGTATCGTACCGGAACGAAGCGACCAAGAAAGCCCCTCGCTGACGAAGGCAAGCCTGGTAAATACGACAAGCGCAATACTTTGAACGATCTGACGGGAAAGGACTGGCTGCTGCTTACTCGCAGCTTTTGGACCTCTGAATCAGCTCCTGAGGACAAGCACGCTTACAAACATCCCGCGCCCTTCCTGGTGGGGGACGTGCAAAGACTCATTTCCTTGTTTACGAAGCGCGGAATGACTGTGCTGGACCCATTTGTTGGGAGTGGGTCCACATTGGTGGCTGCAGCTAAATTAGGCCGCGAGTCGATCGGTATCGACCTGAACAAAGAATACAAACAGCTCGCAAAGCAACGAATGGCGGGCTTTCCTGACGCAAAATGGCAATATGTTGTTGGAGATTCCGCTAGGGAGCTTCAGCATGTGCCAGCTGTGGACTACATCGTAACCAGCCCCCCTTACCACAACATTCTCAAAAACGATGGAAAGGGAATTCGGCATGCGAATGGGAAAGCTTATCGTCGAGGAGCGCGAGACGGAGTCGAATATTATAGCGAGAATTCCAACGATCTTAGTAACTTCGATTCCTATGATAGGTTCATTGCGGCTCTAGAGAAGATCATGGGGACCGCCAAATCCTGTCTAAAACCGGGAAGGTATTGCACGATCATTATCAGCGACTTCACCGTTAACAAGGTTGAGACTTGTGTTCAGGCTGATATCGTCCGAATGATGGTTTCGCTAGGCTTCGAGTTTTCCGGGACTACCGTTTTGCTGCAGCCGGTAAAGCCTCTATTCCCGTTCGGATACCCTTATGCCTACAAGATTAATCATCATCACCAGAATTTAATCACTTTCAGGAAGCCGAATTCAGCGAAGGTATGACGTCATCACAACTCACCTATTGCTGAGGCAGCGTAGGATTTTCCGGAGCTTGAAAGGAAGCTGACCTTCGCAAGTTCGTCAGCTACAGCTCGCAACGGACGCCAGTCTCCTTTTGGCGATTTCCGCCGAAGTCGGCGGGCTAGGGTAATCATGGGTCCCTTATGATCCCGAGCGTCGATCTCAGCGTAACTCTTGCGCCCCTCCACCTTCACTCTAGTTGCTCGTTTTCGATGCCGCGCTGCCTTGAGTATGCCAACTAGCCGAGCCCACACCGCCGACCCGAACGGGCCGGATGGGGCCCAGGCGCAGCTGCTGAAAGAAACCAGCTATGCCGAGCTTGCCAAGCAGCCGGGCACCTTGCCGTTCGACCGCGCCTTGCTCGAGGTGATGGCGACCGCGCGCCATATCGAGCGCGTGCAGGTGGTGAATGGGCTGAAAGCCGGCAACCTCACCGCGGCGCTGCGCGGCGAACATGTCGGCACGCTGATTCACACCGCGGCTCGCCAAAGCTGATCTTCGCAAGCGGCTGAAGCAACGATCTCGCAGGGCGCCTGAGCTGCCGCTTGGGCGCCCTTGTCGTTGGGGCGGGATGCGTCCTTAAGGCCTACAAAAATGCATGGACGGCTTGCAGCGCGCCGCCACGGGCGAGCACCGGCCAACCAAGCGGGGCGCGCGGCGTGACTCGCCAGCGAAATGCGCTACAACGCGGCCTCACGCGCGGCGAGGACGACAACAGCGATGGTGTTTGGAATTGATAGCCTGTCGGGAAAGGCTGAACTGGTCGGAGTGGCAGGATTTGAACCTGCGACCCCTGCGTCCCGAACGCAGTGCTCTACCGGGCTGAGCCACACTCCGACAGCGAGGCCCGGCTTATAGCCTCGGCTTTCGGAGTGTGCAAGACGTTGAATCGAGAAAATGGACAAATGATTTGATGACTGTCGATCTGACCACCGCCGTGCTCCCCGCCTCCGACCAGGCGATGCAAACCGCCGAAAGCTGCCTGCGCGGCGGCGGTTTGGTGGCGTTTCCGACCGAAACCGTCTACGGGCTCGGCGCCGATGCCACCAATGGCGCGGCGATTGCGCGGCTTTATCAGGCCAAGGCGCGGCCGGCGTTCAACCCCTTGATCGCCCATGTCGCCGATCTGGAAGCGGCGCAGCGAATCGGCCGGTTCGGCCCGGCAGCCTTGCAGCTGGCGCAGAGCTTCTGGCCCGGCCCGCTGACCCTGGTGGTGCCGAAAACCGAATCATGCACCGTGGCGGAGCTGGCGACTGCGGGCCTTGGCACCGTCGCGATTCGCGTGCCGGCCCATCCGGTGGCGCAGGCGATTCTGCGCGCGCTCGGCCGCCCTGTGGTGGCGCCGTCGGCGAATCGCTCCGGTCACGTGTCGCCGACCACCGCCGCCCATGTTCATGGCGACCTCGATGGCCGCATCGATCTGATCGTCGATGGCGGGCCGGTTACCGTCGGGGTGGAATCGACCATCGTCGGCTGTTTCGACACGCCGGTGCTGCTGCGCCCGGGCGGGGTGCCGCGCGAAGCGATCGAGGCGGTGCTGGGCGCGCCGCTGGCGCAGCCGCAGGCCCCGGCGGGTGCCGCCCCGGTGGCGCCCGGCATGCTGTCGTCGCATTACGCGCCGCGCAGCGCGGTGCGGCTCAATGCCAGCTCCGTTACGCCCGGCGAAGCGCTGCTAGCGTTCGGCCAGCCGCTGCCGCCGGGCAGCGAGGCCGCGTCGCGTGTGCTGAACCTGTCGGACACCGGCGACCTCACCGAGGCCGCCGCCCATCTGTTCGGCTATCTGCGCGCGCTCGACGGCAAAAGCCCGATCGGCATCGCGGTGATGCCGGTGCCGACCCATGGGCTCGGCGAAGCGATCAACGACCGGCTGGCGCGCGCCGCGGCGCCGCGGCCGTAGCTCTGCCACCTGCCCGTCAACAGCCAGGGACGCGCCATGACCAGCCTGCCGCCGTCGCTCTCGCCGGAGCTGATCGCCCGCTTTGCCGCGATCGTCGGCCCTAACCAGGCGCTGACCGCGCCGGCCGATATCGCGCCCTATGTCGCCGAGGACCGCGCGCGCTTCCCCGGCCGCTCGCCGCTGGTGTTGCGCCCGGGCTCGACCGAGGAGGTCGCGGCGATCTGCCGGCTCGCCAGCGCCGAGCGGATCGCGCTGGTGCCGCAGGGCGGCAATACCGGGCTGGTCGGCGGCCAGACCCCGCTCAATGGCGAGGTGGTGGTGTCGCTGAAGCGCATGGACCGGCTGCGCGAGCTCGACCTCGCTTCCAACACCATGACGGTGGAAGCCGGCATGATCCTGCAACACGCTCAGGAGCACGCCGCGGCGGCCGACCGGCTGTTTCCGCTGTCGCTCGGCGCCCAGGGCAGCTGCACGATCGGCGGCAATCTGTCGACCAATGCCGGCGGCACCGCGGCGCTGGCCTATGGGCTGGCGCGCGACATGGCGCTCGGCCTGGAAGTGGTGCTGGCCGATGGCCGGGTGTTGAACGGTCTGTCCAAGCTCAAGAAGGACAACACCGGCTACGATCTGCGCGACCTGTTCATCGGCGCCGAGGGCACGCTCGGCATCATCACCGCGGCGACGCTCAAACTGTTTCCCAAGCCGCGCGCGGTGGCGACCGCCTTTGTCGGGCTGCGCTCGCCGCAGCAGGCGCTGACGCTGTTGCAGCTCGCCCGCGACGCCGCAGCCAGCGAACTGACCAGCTTTGAACTGATCGCCGAGATCGCGGTGCGCTTCAGCGTGGCGATCGGCAATCGCGATCCGCTGACGAGCCGCCATCCCTGGTACGTGCTGCTGGAATTGTCATCGCCGCGCAGCGATGCCCGCGACACGCTGGAAGCGATCCTGACCGCTGGCCTGGAGCAAGAGGTGATCGATGACGCGGTGATCGCCGAGAGCCTCAGCCAGCGCGCCGCGTTCTGGAAGCTGCGCGAAGAGATTTCGCCAGCGCAGAAGCCGGAAGGCGGCTCGATCAAGCACGACATCTCGGTGCCGGTCGCGGCGGTGCCGGCTTTCATCGAACAAGCCAACGACGCGGTGACGCGGCTCATTCCCGGTGCGCGGCCGGTGCCGTTCGGTCATCTCGGCGATGGCAATATCCACTACAACGTCAGCCAGCCGGTCGGCGCCGACGCAGCGGCGTTCCTGGCGCGCTGGCACGAGGTCAACGCCGTGGTGTTCGCGATCGTGCAGCAGCTCGGCGGTTCGATCTCGGCAGAACATGGCATCGGCGTGCTGAAGCGCGACGAACTGCCTTTGGTGAAAGACAAGGTGGCGATGGCGCTGATGCGGTCGATCAAAGCGGTGCTCGACCCGCTCGGCATCATGAACCCGGGTAAGGTACTTTGAGACATGGATCGTGTGACGACCAAAGCGGCGCTGGTGATTGCGCCGATCAGCGACGACGACATTTCCGCCGTGGTGGCGCTGTGGCAAGACTGCGGCCTGACGCGGCCCTGGAACGATCCCGCTGCCGACATCGCGCTGGCGCGGCGCGGCGATAATTCGGCAGTGCTGATCGGCCGTGCTGGCGAGGCGATCGTCGCCACCGCGATGGTCGGCCATGAGGGCCATCGCGGCTGGGTGTATTACGTCGCGGTCGATCCCGCCTATCGCCAGCAGGGTTTTGGCCGCGCCATCATGGACGCCGCCGAACACTGGCTAAGGCAGCGCGACATCCTCAAGATGCAGCTGTTGGTGCGCTCGGAAAACAGCAAGGTGCAGGCGTTTTACGAGACGCTCGGCTATGGCGTGCAAGAGCGCATCGTCTATGCCAAATGGCTCGACGGCCGCCCGCTGACGCCGTAGCGCCCCTCAAAACAACGAGCCCTGCCCGTCCGGCGCGGCACGCTTGCGGCGCCGCGCGGGTCTGGTTGCGCTGAGCTGTTTGGCAGACGGTGCATCCTGCGGCAGCTCGGCCGGATCAGCGATCGGCTCGATCAGCCCGGCATGGTCATTGCCGACATTATTGACCTCGGTTGAGACCGGGTGCCACAGCAGCGTGCCGTCCGGCGGCGCGTGTAGCAGCTCGGCGGCCTCTTCGGCCGACACCGTGGCGCAATCGAGCCAGCGGTCGAGATCGCCGGGTGCGATCGTCACCGGCACCCGGTCATGCAGCACCGCCATCGCCGCGCTGGCCGCCGCGGTGATGATCGCCACGGTATCGACCTCCTCGCCATGCGGGCCGACCCAGGTTTCCGCGAGCGCCGCCAGCGCCAGCGGCGCGCCATCGCTCGGGTGGATGAAAAAAGGCTGCTTGCGCGCGCCGCGCCGCTGCCATTCGTAATAGCCGTCGGCCGGCACCACACAGCGCCGGCGCCGCATCGCGCTTCGGAACGCCGGCTTGTCGAGCACGGTTTCGGCGCGGGCATTGATCAGCAGCGCGAACTGGCGCGGGTCCTTGACCCAGGACGGCATCAAGCCCCAGCGCATCAGCTGGAACTGGCGGATGCCATGATCGACCAGCACCACCGGGATCGGCTGGGTCGGCGCCACATTATACCGAGGCGGAAAATTAGGCTGTTCCTGATAACCGAACACCAGCCTTATCGCCTCGGGCGCCGATGTGATTACGAACCGGCCGCACATCGTCCTTCTCCGGCAACCGCCATCTTCAGTCCCCTTTAACCGATCGTGCCCACAATGCCGACAATGTCGACCATGTCACTTCAAGCGGCGCCTCCTGCTTGTCCAGCGCCGACCAGCGCCGGCGATGATGAGGCGTGGGCGGCGCAACTCATTGCCGCCAACATCAATCCGCAGACCTGCCTGGCCACCGACTATCTCAATCATTTCAATGAAGCGGTGATGCTGCTGGAAATGATTCCAGACATGCCGGAGTGCTTTGAGGATTTCCTCGCCTGGCAGCCGCTCAGCTATGCTGAACATTTCACCGCGTCGAATTTCAAGGCCCGCGATCTCGCGATCTACGCCTACGACAATGCCGACCCGGGGATCCGCGCCGATTTCGACAATCTCACCAACAACATGACGGTGATCCTCACCGAGGTGGGCAATGCGATGCGCGAGGTCAAGCACGACTGGACCCGCGCCGTGCTGGCGGAACATGCGGTGCGCTGGATCAAGCCGATGATCGGTCGCGCCGGCGGTATCATCAACGGCCAGGGCAGCGCCGCCGACGTCGATTACATCATGGCGCATTGATCCGATGACGCCGGCTCCCGTGGACACGGTGCCGCGGCGGCCGCTGCTTGCGGTCAGCGCCGCGATTTTTCGCAAAACCGAACTGCTGGTGGTGCGCCGGGCCCGTCCGCCAGGCCAGCATCTGTTCTCGCTGCCGGGCGGCAAGGTCGAATATGGCGAGGCGCTGACCGAGGCGCTGCACCGCGAGGTGGCCGAGGAAACCGGGCTGTCGATCGAGATCGCGGCGCTGGCCGGCTGGCGCGAGGTGCTGCCGGGGCCAAAGCACCCCGGCCATTATCTGATCATGACCTTCGCCGCCCGCTGGCATGCCGGCGAGCCGCAGCTCAACGAAGAACTCGACGGGTTCCGCTGGATCGCGCCCGGCGAACTCACCACGCTGGCGCATACCGACGGCCTGCCCGCGATGGTGGCGGACGCCGCAAAGCTGCTCGGCCTTTAACCATGGCTTGCGCGGGGGGAGCCCGCGTTGCATATCAGGCCACCCTGACCCCGGCCGCCGCGGGATCAGGCTCCGTTGGACCTGCGCATGCTGTCTCGCCTTGCCGCCATTGTGCTGATGCTCGCCGCCTGCCTCGCCTCGCCGGCGCGTGCCCAGGAGGCTGCGGCGCCGTTTGACGCCGATCTGCAGCGGCTCTCCGAGATTCTTGGCGCGCTGCATTATCTGCGCGGCATCTGCGGCAGCAATGAAGGCGCCAAATGGCGCGCCGAGATGCAGGCGCTGATCGACGCCGAGACGCCGTCCGGCGAACGGCGCACCCGGATGATCGCCGGTTTCAACCGCGGCTATAACGGCTTCCAGACCACCTATCGCAGCTGCACACCGGCTGCCGATCTGGCGATTCGCCGCTATCTGGAAGAAGGCTCCAAAATCTCGCGCGACCTGACCGCGCGTTACGCCAACTAAGGCCGCTTTCCGCTCCCGCCCGGCCCGGCCGGACAACACCCACAACATCAAGACCTTAAGCCGCCGCAACGCCCACAGCGGCGCAACTTGGTGTGCGGTATTGTGGTCGGGCTGTGGATCACTGGCCCCGCCGTTAACCTTTCCTAAAGAACTGGCCTGCCGCGGCGGCTACCGCGTGCTAATGCTCGGTCATTCCACGGCCCGCCCGGGTCGCAGCTTCAGCCTGTTGAGTTTCATGAGCCAGCAATCGTCCTTTTCCTCCCGCGAGCCGCTGCACGATCACGAACAGAAGCAGGCAGCGCTCAGCTATCTGAACGAAGCCTGGGCAGAAGCCCGCCATGACGGGGTCGATGGGGACTGTTTGGCGCAGGCCAGCCTGTTCGCGGCACTCGCGGAACTGGTCAGCACCTATGGCGAGGACGCGGTGGCGACCTTTGTGGAAGGTCTGGCCACCCGGGTCCGCCACGGCGAATTCTCGATCGCGCTGGCGCGTCAGTAAGCGCCGCGATTTTCCAACTTTCATTTTTGGAAGCGAGCCCGCCCTCGTCTCGTCAGAGCGAGGACAGCAGCGACGAAGCAATGCAGGGCTCAAGGCACTGGGCCGTGGATTGCTTCGTTGCGCTTGCTATCGGGAGCGCCAGCCCGGCCGCGACCTGCTGAGCGCTGCGCGTTGTACCAACGGCGGGTGATAAAAGCCTTCCCACACGTCATGGCCGGGCTCCGTCCCGGCCATCCACGTCTTTGATCCGGCAGCGCTTTTAAGACGTGGATACCCGCGACAAGCGCGGGCATGACGGGCAATGGTGGGAGCCGCTGGTATTACGCCTTCAGCGTTTCCAGAAACCGCACCGGCTCGCCGATCGCCGGCGTCACCAATTCGCCCTGCCACATCACCCGGCGGCCACGCACGATGGTGCCGACCGGCCAACCCGTGACGCGCAGTCCGTCATAGGGCGTCCAGCCGACGCGCGAGGCAGTCCAGGCATTGGTGATGGTCTCGCTGCGCTTGAGATCGACCACCGTGATGTCGGCGTCATAGCCGGCCGCGATCCGGCCCTTGCTGGCGATGTCGTAGATCCGCGCCGGGCCGGCGCTGGTGAGATCGACAAAGCGCGCCAGCGACAGTTTGCCGGCGTTGACGTGATCGAGCATCAGCGGCACCACGGTCTGCACGCCGGTCATGCCCGACGGCGAAGCCGGATAGCTCTTGGCCTTTTCTTCCAGCGTATGCGGCGCGTGATCGGAGCCGATCACATCGACGATGCCTTGCGCGATGCCGCGCCACAGCCCGTCGCGATGCGCAGCGTCGCGCACCGGCGGATTCATCTGCGCGCGCGTACCGAGCCGTTCGTAACACTCCGGCGCCGCCAGCGTCAGATGATGCGGCGTCACTTCGCAGGTCGCGACGTCCTTGTGGTCGCGCAGAAACTCGATCTCGTCGCGGGTCGAGACGTGCAGCACGTGAATGCGCTTGCCGGCCTCGCGCGCCAGCTTCACCAGCCGCTGCGTCGCGGTCAGCGCCGCGATCTCATCGCGCCACACCGGATGCGAGCGCGGATCGCCCTCAATGCGCAGATCCTTGCGCGCGTTGAGGCGGTATTCGTCCTCGGCATGGAACGCGGCGCGGCGCTGGATCACCGCCAGAATCTGGCGCAGGCCCTCATCGTCCTCCACCAGCAGGCTGCCGGTTGACGAGCCGATGAACACTTTGACGCCAGCGCAGCCGCGCATGCGTTCGATCTCCGGCAGCTCGGCGACATTGTCGCGGGTGCCGCCGATGAAGAACGCAAAGTCGCAATGCATACGGTGCTGGCCGCGCCTCACCTTGTCGGCGAGCGCGTCGGCGGTGACGGTCAGCGGATTGGTGTTCGGCATCTCGAACACCGCGGTGACGCCGCCCATCACGGCGCTGAGCGAACCGCTTTCCAGATCTTCCTTGTGGGTCAGGCCGGGCTCGCGGAAATGCACCTGGGTATCGATCACGCCTGGCAAGAGATGCAGCCCGGTGCAATCCACCACCTCGCCGGCCGATGCCTGGCCGAGCGCGCCGATCGCGGCGATCCGGCCATCTCGAATGCCGATGTCGCCGACGCCCTCCCCGTCCTGGTTGACGATGGTGCCGGATTTCAAAATCGTGTCGAAACGCTGTGTCATCGGTCCTCGGCGGCTGGCAGCTAGGCAGTGCAGATATGGGGCAGGTCTTGTTGCGGACAACGTCTTGTTGCCGCCAATCTAGCTGCTTAACTTGGCTGCGACCATCCGCACCAGGATATTGGCAGCGTAGCGGCCGGCGCCGCGCAGTGAGAGTTCAGCATGAAGGCAGCGTTCCTCGCCGACCGCGGCGTTGTGAAGATCAGCGGCGACGATGCACGGCATTTCCTTAACGGCCTGGTCTCGACCGACATGACCAAGGCGCAGCCGGGCCAGGGCCGCTATGGCGCGCTGCTGACGCCGCAGGGCAAGATTATCGCTGATTTCCTGATCACCGAACTGCCGGCCGCCGATGACGGCGGCTTTCTGCTCGATTGCAGCGGCGCGCTCGCGGCCGCGCTGACCAGCAAGCTGAATTTCTACAAGCTGCGCGCCAAGGTGTCGGTGGAAAACCTGTCGGACCGTCTCGGCGTGCTGGCGATCTGGGACGGCACGCCGTCGCCGCCGCCCGAGGGCAGCTTTGCCGATCCGCGCAGCCCGCAGCTGGGCTGGCGCTGCCTCTTGCCGCAGGAGCTGGCCGCCAAGACCGCCGCGGCGCTCAAGGCCGAATGGCTCGAGCCCGCGGCCTATCACGCGCACCGGATTCGCTGCGGCGTGCCGGAGGGCGGCGTCGATTTCCACTATGGCGATGCCTTTCCGCACGAAGCCAATATGGATCGGCTGAACGGCGTCGATTTCGGCAAGGGCTGCTATGTCGGCCAGGAAGTGGTGTCGCGCATGCAGCACCGCGGCACGGCGCGCACCCGCACGCTGCGGCTTGGCTATGACGGCGCCGCGCCCGCGCCGGGCAGCGAAGTGCTCGCCGACGACAAGCCGGTCGGCCAGCTCGGCTCTGCCGCCGAGGGCTGCGCGCTGGCGCTGCTGCGCATCGACAAGCTCACCGATGCGGCGGGGGCGCGGCTCCATGCCGGCGATGTCACGCTGCGGCTGATCGATGACATCGAGCTGCCATCGGCGCCGGCACGGCCGCCTTCATGAGCGAGCCGCGGCTCCATCCCGACGGCGTGACGCGCTGTCCCTGGCCGGGCGACGACCCGTTCTACATCGCCTATCACGACCAGGAATGGGGCGTGCCGGAATATGACGACCGCGCGCTGTTTGAAAAACTGATCCTGGACGGTTTTCAGGCCGGGCTGTCGTGGATCACCATCTTGCGCAAGCGCGACAATTTCCGCCGCGCCTTCGATGGTTTTGATCCGGACAAAATCGCGCGCTATGGCGACGACAAGGTGCAGGCGCTGATGAACGACGTCGGCATCGTGCGCAACCGTGCCAAAATCGTCGGCACGATCACCAGCGCGCGCAGCTATCTCGACATCATGGAGCACGGCCCGGGCTTTAGCGCTTTGCTTTGGGATTTTGTCGACGGCACGCCGCAGATCAATCACTTCAAGACCACCACCAGCGTGCCAGCCTCGACGCCGCTATCGGTGCAGGTCTCCAAGGAACTGACGCGGCGCGGCTTCAAATTCGTCGGCCCGACCATCGTCTATGCATTCATGCAGGCGACCGGGCTCGTCAACGATCATCTGGTCGATTGCGTCTGCCATCAGCGCTGCGCCGCGCTCAAGCACAGGCCGCGCCCGTCGCCGCGTTAGCGCTGTCACAGATCATGCGGTGAAATGGTATTGGCCGCGGCCAGCTTCGTGCTATGCCGTGCCGCATCATTCGCAAGCGTTGCTGTTCCGCCATGTCCTCGTCACGTTCGTCCTCCTCCGCGCCGCGCGCCTGGCAGCGGATGCTGTCCGGCCGCCGGCTCGATCTGCTCGATCCGTCGCCGCTCGATATCGAAGTCGAGGACATCGCCCATGGCCTGGCGCGGGTCGCGCGCTGGAACGGCCAGACTCACGGGCCCTATATTTTCTCGGTGGCGCAGCACTCGCTGCTGGTCGAGGCGGTGCTGCGCCTCAAATCGCCGCGCTATGATCACAGCGCCGCTCTGGCGGCGATGCTGCACGACGCCCCGGAATATGTGATCGGCGACATGATCTCGCCGTTCAAGGCGGTGATCGGCGGCGCCTACAAAGAGGTGGAGAAGCGCCTGCTCGGCGCCATCCATGTGCGCTTCGGCCTGCCGGCCGAGATCGATCCGGCATTGGAGCGGCGCATCAAGGCCGCCGATCGCGGCGCCGCTTATCTTGAGGCCACCACGCTTGCCGGCTTCGGCGTCACCGAATCGAAGCGGCTGTTCGGCTCCGATCCCGGCCTGCCGGACGACATCCGCGCCGACCTGCTGACGCCCTGGCCGATCGGCAAGGCCGAGAAGCGGTTCCTGGCCCGGTTCCAGACGCTGCTCGATTGACCGTTACCGTACCTTGGATGGCTTCCGCCCCGCGGAGCCGCTTTGTATAATCGGGCCGATTTCCAAGAGAGTCCGATGATCCACGTCTGTTCGCTTGCAGCCTTGCATCCGACCGTCGCAGCCACCGGCGCGAGCCATGTGCTGACCGTGATGGCGCGCGTCGCGCAGGTGCAGCGCCCGGCCTCGGTGGCCGAGGCCAATCATCTGCGCGTGGAGATGGACGACATCACCGACGAGCTCGACGGCTTCAACGCGCCGTCGCTCGACCACATCGCCAAGGTGCTGGATTTCGTGCGCGGCTGGGACCGCGCCGCGCCGCTGGTGGTGCATTGCTACGCCGGTATCAGCCGCTCGACCGCCAGCGCCTTCCTGGCCGCCTGCGCGCTCAACCCGCACCGCGACGAAATCACCATCGCCCGGCAGATCCGCCAGGCCTCGCCGAGCGCTTTTCCGAACCGGCGCATTGTGGAGCTGGCCGACCGCGCGCTCGGCCGCCAGGGCCGCATGCTGCGCGCGCTCGATGCGATCGGCCCGGGCACCGCGGTGTTGGAAGGCGCGCCGTTCCGCGTCGAGCTCGAATGAGCGAGAAGCTGCCGACCCCGATCGAGATCGGCCTGACGGCCGCGATCGTCGCGATCGAGCGCAACGAGCCGATGATTCTGACCGCGTCCGGCGGCGATGGCGACAGCCTGGCCGGGCTGCCGTTCGGCCCGTTCGACGCGATCGCGCATCGCACGCTGGAAATCGGGCTGCGCGCCTGGGTGGAAGAACAGGCCGGGCTGCGGCTCGGCTATGTCGAGCAGCTGTACACCTTTGGCGATCGCGGCCGGCATGCGCGGGTCGGCGATACCGATGTGCACGTCGCCTCGATCGGCTATCTGGCGCTGACCCGCGCCGCCGACAACGCCGCGCGCGCGCCGGGCGCCACCTTCGAGCCCTGGTACCGCTACTTCCCCTGGGAAGATTGGCGCGCCTCGCAGCCCGAGATCATCGCCCGCGACATCATCCCCGAACTAACCGCCTGGGCCGCGCAGGCCGAGCAGCCCGATGCCACCCGCGCGCTCGGCCGCAAGGATCGGGTGCGGCTGTTCTTCGGCATCGACGGCGCGCCATGGGACGAGGAGCGCGTGCTCGACCGCTACGAGCTGCTCTACGAAGCCGGGCTGATCGAAGAAGCGCGGCGCGACGGTCGGCCCGCGGCGCTGGCGCGGAGCAAAGTGCCGGCGCTTGGCGTGCCGATGCGCTTTGATCATCGCCGCATTCTGGCGACCGCGATCGCGCGGCTGCGCGCCAAGCTGAAATATCGGCCGGTGGTGTTCGAGCTGCTGCCGCCCGATTTCACGCTGACCGAACTGCAGCGCACCGTGGAGGCGATTTCCGGCCGCCATCTGCACAAGCAGAATTTTCGGCGGCTGGTGGAAGCCGGCGCGCTGGTCGAGCCGACCGGCGAAGTCGCGACCCATACCGGCGGCCGCCCGGCGGCGCTGTTCCGCTTCCGCCGCGAAGTGCTGCAAGAACGTCCGGCGCCCGGCCTGCGGGTGCGCGGCCGACGCTGAGCTGAGCACTCGCCGCCCGTCATTCCGGGGCGCTCGCGATAGCGAGCGAACCCGGAATCCAGAGATTGTGACGAAGGCTATTACTAGCCGATCGAGATTCCGGGCTCGCGCCAATAGGCGCGCCCCGGAATGACTCGTTGCAGCGCTTGCGATGACTCGTTGGAACGTTTGCATCCAACACGACGATGCCCGCGGCGAGCGCGGGCATGACGGTCAGTGGTAGCAGCCGATGATATCAGTAGAAGCAATTCTGGGCGGATCGCAGCTCCGCCCTCGCTAGCCGCGACTAATCAGTCGAGCGGCGCAGTTCCGAAGCGGCATCGGCGGGGGTGGCCACCGCCCGCACCGGCTCAAGCCGGGTCGCCTCGACGCGCGGCGTTTCCACCCGCGACGCCACCTCGGTCGGGGTCGCGTCCGCCGAACGATAGGAGGTGCGCTGCAGCCGAGCCCGCGGCCGCGCATTGGCGCGCGCCACCAGCATCGGGCTGGCGCCCTGCTGCCGGAAATCGCAATAGGCGAAGCTCAGGCCGGACACCGAGCCGCGGAAGCTACGGTCATCCTGCTTGTTGAGATTGAAGCACGGCTCAAACGGAATACCCTTGAGCGACGCGCATACCGATTGACCGCGCACCTGCAGCGTATTGCCGGGCAGCCGCATGTAGCGGGTCGGGCCCGAGCCGGAGAACTGCACCGAGCCGGCCGCCGAGCCATCCTCGAACACCCGGCCCGCGCCGCGCGTACCGTCGAAACAGGTGAAGGCGAATACTTTGCCATGCACGAATTTGCGTGCTTCGTCCGCGTTCATCTCCGCGAAGGCAGGCGCGGCCATCGCTGCGGCAGTCAGGGCTCCGATCAAAATACGCACATACATCGCACACTCCGACTCGCTGCTGCAGCGACCGTGTAATGAGTCTCAATCTTTACGGGGTACTTACCATAATCACCATGGCAACATTGGAGCAGCTTGGTTGGTAAATTCTGAACGTCCTCAGGAAATTTTCACCACGATTCGGCCGCGCACCTGGCCGGCCACCACCTTGGCGCCGGCGTCGAAAACCTGGTCCAGCGGAATTTCCTGAGTAATTTCAGCCAGTTTCTCCTTATCCAACCCGTTCGCCAGCCGGCTCCAGGCCTGCCGGCGCAGCTCGATCGGGCACATCACCGAATCGATGCCGTAAAGACACACTCCACGCAAAATGAAGGGCGCGACCGAGGTCGGCAGATCCATGCCGCCCGCCAGCCCGCAAGCGGCAATGGCGCCGCGATACTTGGTCATCGACAACAGATTGGCGAGCGTGGTCGAGCCGACGCTGTCGATGCCGCCCGCCCAGCGCTCCTTGGCGAGCGGCTTGGCCGGGCCGGACAGTTCAGCGCGATCGATCACTTCAGCGGCGCCGAGCTCGCGCAGATAGGGTTCTTCGGCGAGCCGCCCGGTCGAGGCGATCACGTGGTAACCCAGCTTGGATAGTAGCGCGATCGCCACCGAGCCGACCCCACCCGCCGCGCCGGTGACCACCACCGGCCCCGATTGCGGGGTCAGGCCATGGCGCTCCAGCGCCAGCACGCTCAGCATCGCGGTGTAGCCGGCGGTGCCGATCGCCATCGCCTCGCGCGCCGACAATCCGTCCGGCAAACGCACCAGCCAGTCGCCCTTGACGCGGACTTTTTCGGCATAGGCGCCCAGATGGGTCTCGCCCATGCCCCAGCCATTGCCGATCACCTGATCGCCCGCCTTCCAGTCGGGATGCGACGAGGACAGCACCGTGCCGGAAAAATCGATACCGGCGATCATCGGGAAACGGCGCACCACCGGCGCCTTGCCGGTCAGCGCCAGGCCGTCCTTGTAGTTCACGGTGGACCATTCGACGCCGACCACCACGTCGCCATCCATCAGCTCGGCCTCGTCAAACGCCGTCAGCGCCGCCGTGGTGCCCTTGTCCGCTTTATCGATCCTGACTGCCCGGAACGTCGCCACCTGCTTCCTCCCCCGTCTGAACGCGTTGCTGAGGCAAACTAGTGGCTTTGCGAGGCGGATGGAATCAGAACTGCACCGCCGCGCCGAGCCGGTGTTGCGCCGCCGCTCCGCTGCGGCCAAGCGCCGCCTCAGGCGGGTTTTGACAATTGCGCCAGGCGGGAGGCAGGGCTGTCGTCACAAATTTTGCGCCTCTGGCATCTGGCGAACCCGGCCGCATCGTGCTATATTTGATTTGCTCTTTATGAGGATAAGCCTGAACGGGCCCTTCAAGAGAGCCTGACATCGCCTCGGTGCTGCGCGAGTGTTCAGTCCCAACGCAGCAACTCAAGACCGGCCCACACGGCCGGGTTTCTCGGCCCCTCTATATGCTCAGATTGAGTATATAAGGACCTGTAATGGAGAGTACGATGGCGCTTGCAGGAATCTACGGCCCCGAACATTTCGGTCGCCCGGTCCCCGGCCGCCAGGAAGCGCGGGCGCGCGCTGCGGTCAGCACGCTGGAGCGTGGCCGCGCGCTGCCGATGCCGTCGCTGGAATGGACGCCCGAGGTCGAGCGGGCCACCGCGCATCTCTATGAGCGCGTCAAGAACGTGATCACCCCGGTGGAGTGGCCGCTGATGGCGCCCTACATCAAGGCGATCAACGAATTGAAGCGCGAGCGCAACGCCGTGGTGCTGGCGCACAATTATCAGACGCCGGAAATCTTCCACTGCGTCTCCGACATCGTCGGCGACTCGCTGCAGCTTGCGATCGAAGCCACCAAGGTGAAGGCCGACGTGATCGTGCAGTGCGGCGTGCACTTCATGGCCGAGACCTCCAAGATTCTCAGCCCGGACAAAACCGTGCTGATTCCGGATTCCCGCGCCGGCTGCTCGCTGGCCGCGAGCATCACCGGCGAAGACGTGCGCGCGCTGCGCGAGCGGTTCCCGGGCGTGCCGGTGGTCGCCTATGTCAACACCTCCGCCGAGGTGAAGGCCGAGGTCGATATCTGCTGCACCTCCTCCAACGCCGTGCAGGTGGTGGAGAGCCTTGGCGTCGATACCGTGATCATGGTGCCGGATCAGTATCTGGCGCGCTTTGTCGCCTCACAGACCGACGTCAAGATCATCGCCTGGAAGGGCGCGTGCGAAGTGCATGAGCGCTTCACCGGCGACGAGCTGCGCACCTATCGCGAGGCTGATCCGGACGTGAAGATCATCGCGCATCCGGAGTGCCCGCCGGACGTGATCGCGGAAGCCGACTTCACCGGCTCGACCGCGCATATGATCAATTGGGTGCGCAAGGAGCATCCGCCGCGGGTGGTGATGATCACCGAATGCTCGATGGCTGACAATGTTCAGGCCGAGCTGCCCGACGTCGAGATGGTGCGCCCCTGCAATCTCTGCCCGCACATGAAGCGGATCACCCTGCCGAAGATTTTGGACAGCCTGATCTACCTGCGCGAGGAAGTCACCATCGACCCCGCCGTGATCGACAAGGCACGGCGCTCGGTGGAACGGATGATCAACCTGAAGAATTGAGCGCGCTACTGCGCTCAATCGGCCGCTTGCCGGCCGCTGCGTACAGAGTTGGATCTCGCCATGAGCGATCAACCGGAATTTGATCTCGCCGACGGTGCCGCCGAAGTCGTGATCGTCGGCGGCGGCCTCGCCGGACTGTTTTGCGCCCTCAAACTGGCGCCGCGCCCGGTGACGGTGATCACCGCCGCCCCGCTCGGCGAAGGCGCATCGACCGCCTGGGCACAGGGCGGCATCGCCGCCGCGGTGGCCGAAGGCGACAGCGCCGAGTCGCACGCGGCCGACACCATCGCGGTCGGTGCCGGTCTGGTCGATGAGGCGGTGGCCTATCGCCTCGCCCGCGAAGCCGGCGCCCGCATTCACGACCTGCTCGATTATGGCGTGCCGTTCGATCGCGATCTCGAAGGCCGGCTCGCGGTGTCGCGCGAAGCGGCGCATTCGGCGCGGCGCATCGTTCACGTGCGCGGCGACATGGCCGGTCAGGCGATCATCACCGCGCTGATCAAGGCGGTGCGTGAAACGCCATCGATCCGCGTGCTGGAAGGTTATTTGGCCGAAGCGCTGCTCACCGATGGCGACGCGGTGATCGGCCTGCAACTGCGCAAGACCGGCGCCGATATCACCCGGCCGCTGCGGGTCGCGGCACGCGCCGTGGTGCTCGCCACCGGCGGCATCGGCCATCTCTATGCGGTCACCACCAATCCGACCGAAGCCTGCGGCCAGGGTCTGGCAATCGCGGCGCGCGCGGGTGCGGTGATCGCCGATCCGGAATTCGTCCAGTTCCATCCGACCGCGATCATGGTCGGCCGCGATCCGGCGCCGCTCGCCACCGAGGCGCTGCGCGGCGAAGGCTGTACGCTGATCAATGGCGCCGGCGAACGCTTCATGCCGGCGCGCCATCCTTTGGCCGAGCTGGCACCGCGCGACATCGTCGCGCGCGGCGTGTTCGCCGAGATCGCCGCCGGCCGCGGCGCGTTCCTCGACGCCCGCACCGCGCTCGGCGCGCGCTTTGCCGAGGAATTCCCGACCGTGTATCAGAGCTGCGTTTCGGCGGGCATCGACCCGGCGCAGCAGCCGATCCCGGTGGCGCCGGCGGCGCATTACCACATGGGCGGCGTCGCGGTGGATATGCAGGGCCGCACCTCGCTGCGCGGGCTGTGGGCCGCGGGCGAAGTGTCGTGCACCGGCGCACATGGCGCCAACCGGCTCGCCTCCAACTCGCTGCTGGAAGCGGTGGTCTATGCCGCGCGCATCGCCGAGGATATCGGCGGCCGTGAATTCGGATCGGCGGCACGCCATCCCGAGCCGCTGCCGGTGCTGCGCAGCGCGCCGCTCAGCGCCGCCCAGGAAGCCGAACTGCGCAACGCCATGAGCGCCAAGGTCGGCGTGATCCGCGACAGCGACGGTCTCGCGGCCGCGGTGCGCCGGTTCTCGGCGATGGAAATCGCCGCGACCAGCACCGCGCAGCTCAACATGGCGATCACTGCGCTGCTGGTGGCCGCCGCCGCCTGGACCCGGCGCGAAAGCCGCGGCGCGCATTGCCGCTCGGACTATCCGAACGAAAATCCGACGCTGGCCGATCGCACCATGACCACGCTGGCCGACGCCCGCGCCACTGCGGCCACGCTCGGCGAAGCCACGCCGCGCGGCCCGCGCACCGCCCTCGCTTAAGGCGTTGCGGTCCTGACGTTTCAGGACCGCGATGCCCGACACGCCCTGCAACGCGCTCGCTCCACGCCGCGGCCTCGCGCTGGACGACGCTTCCAACCATTGGATAGTTCGATGATCCCTGCTGGCTCTTTGCTGCATCCCGATGCGTTCTTGTCGCCGCTGGTGATCGACGAGGCGGTGCGCCGCGCGCTCGACGAAGATCTGGGCCGCGCCGGCGATGTCACCTCGCTCGCCACCATTCCGCCCGACGCGCAGGCCCATGCCGTGCTGGTGGCGCGTCAGGCCGGCGTGATCGCCGGGCTGCCGCTCGCGGTTGCGACCTTCAAAGCGCTGGCGCCCGACGTCGTGATCCATGCCCACGCCCATGATGGCGCCGCGGTCGCGGCCGGCATCAACCTGCTGACCATCTCCGGCCCGGCGCGCGCGGTGCTGAGCGGCGAGCGCACCGCGCTGAACTATGTCGGGCGGCTGTCCGGCATCGCCACCATGACCGCCAATTATGTGCGCCACACCGCGGGCACCAAGATGCGGATCTGCTGCACCCGCAAAACCACGCCCGGTCTGCGCGCGCTGGAGAAATACGCGGTTCGCTGCGGCGGCGGCTTCAATCACCGCTTTGGCCTCGATGACGCGGTGCTGATCAAGGACAACCACATCGCGGTCGCCGGCGGCGTGCGCCCGGTGCTGGAGCGTGCCCGCGCCCGGATCGGCCATCTGGTGAAGATCGAGATCGAGGTCGATACGCTCGATCAGCTGCGCGAGGTGCTGGACACCGGGCTCGCCGACGCGGTGCTGCTCGACAATATGGACATCGCGACGCTCAAGCAGGCGGTGGCGATGGCGAATGGTCGGGTGGCGCTGGAAGCCTCCGGCGGCGTCACCGAAAGCACGATCGCGGCGATTGCCGCGACCGGCGTCGACTACGCCTCCTCCGGCGCGCTGACCCATTCGGCGCCGAACTTCGACGTCGCGCTCGACATCGACGCTTAGTTGGTTGCTCGCTTAAGGCGACGCACCACACACCGCCCGTCATTGCGGGCGCTGGTAACAACACCTACCGCCGTCATTCCGGGCGCTGGAGGCTCACCCCCGCCGTCATTCCGGGGCGCTCGCGACAGCGAGCGCCCCGGAATCTGACACTGGCGAGATGACTGCGTTTCCAAAACGTCGGGATTCCGGGTTCGCGCCAACAGGCGCGCCCCGGAATGACGTCGTGTTGAAGGCTGTGGCCGGCGCGCGGTGCTGAATACTAATCAGCGCCGCGAGGCTTCGATCTCAGCCGAGCTTTTCGCCGCTTCGGCGAGGCTGGCGGAAATCGCCGCGGTCTGTTCCTGGCTGCCCCAGCTCGGCGCGTCGCTGCCATCGCCCCAATTGCGCGGCCGATAGAAGGTGTGCACGCCGAATTTGTACATCTTCTTCATCTCGTGCACCCAGGACGGCCGCACCCAATAAGCGTGGTAGTGCGTCGACTTGCCGACTTCCGGCAGCCAGAGCTGACCATCGAGCGTGGCTTTCGCGATCTTCTTGGCGCGGTCCCACATGTCGGGCTCACGCACCACATCGGCGACGCGGTCGCAGGCGAAGGTGAACTGGCAGGCGTAGCGGCGATGCTTGTTCTGATAGACCACGCCGCAGACATTGTTCGGATAGAAGCCGGAGAACGCGCGGTTCAGCACCACCTGCGCCACCGCGATCTGGCCGCGCACCGCTTCGCCGCGCGCTTCGAAATACACCGCCTCAGCCAGGCACTTCTCATGCTTGGCGCGCAGCTTGTCGTCGAACAGGCCGAGCCGTTCGGCCGGCGTCTTCTTGCGCTGATTGTCGGCGTTCACTTCGCCCTTGGACGCAACGCTCTCGCCGGCCGCCGTCGCCGGGTCCTGCGGCAGCGCCGCCAGGGTCTTTATGTCCGGATCGATAATGGTCGGCTCTTCGCCGGGCTGCCAGCTCTCCAAAGAGCCGCTGGCACCGAGCGAGCTGGTGCCGAAAAACAGCGTCGCGGTTTTCAGGCTGAAATTGTCGTGGGCCGGCTGCACCGTGCTTTCGCCCAGCCCGATCTCGCTGCCATTGTCGCCGATCGCGGGCGGCTCGTGCGACGGCGCGTTGCCGTAATAGCTGAGCGGCGGCGCCTGCAAGGCCGCGGCCAGCTCCGGATCGAGCACCGGCGCCTCGGCGGGCGCCTGCTCGGCGGTTTTGCCAGCCGCCGTGTCTTGGGTCGCAGCCGCGCTCTTGGCACCGGCGACATTGGGCGTTTGCGCATCGTCGCTGGCACCTTCCGAAGCGCCCTCCGCGCTCGGCAGCTCCGGCACGGCGACGGCAAGCCGGTCGCCCTTCAGGGTGCGGTCAACGGTGGGGAAATCGGACGCTTCATAGCGGCGCGGCGGCTGCATCAACGGATTGCGGCCGAGCGGCATTTCGGGGCCGAGCGCCTCCAGGCTGGCAAGCCGCGCCCAGGGGTTTTGCGGCGCTGCGGTGCCGATCGGACGGCCGAAGCTAAAAGTCGCGACCTGGATCTTGGCGGCGGACGACGCCACCACCCGGGTCTGCCAGCGCTCGGCAACGCCCGGCTGCCGCGCCAGCAACGACGCAATATCCTGATGGCCGATCGCTGACGGCGCCATGGTGAAGACGCCGCACAGACCAAGACCGAAGGACGCGAACCGCGCGCCCTTCGGCCGGTTACGCATGACTGACATCGATACGCTCACGCAACGCTTACACCCGATCGAGCGCACCTCATGTGCAATTCGATCGTTGTTGTTCATATCCCATTAAAGTTGCGGAGGAGTTAACCGGCGATGCATCCGGGCAACAGGCAAGCCTCGCCGTGATGACGGCGAAGTAGCTCGAATAGCTTGGTAAATGCCGGATTTTCAGAAGTGGTGAACAGTCCGTCAACGCGCCGCAAAATACATCGGCAAGTTGTAGCAATCTGAAACGGCGCAGTGGTTAGCAGCCCCGAAAAGCACAATGGCCGGGGATGATCCCCGGCCATGGCACTCATTCAGTGATGCGGATGCGGCATCGCCGCCGCCCCTTAAGCCTGGCTGGCGACCGCCTCTCCCAGCGCGGCCTGCGCCGCAGCCAGGCGGGCGATCGGCACGCGGTACGGCGAGCACGACACGTAGTTCATGCCGACCTGATGGCAGAACGCCACCGACGCCGGGTCGCCGCCATGTTCGCCGCAGATGCCGACCTTCAGGCTGCCACGGGTATTGCGGCCACGCGACACGCCGATCTTCACCAGCTCGCCGACGCCGGCCTGGTCGAGGCTGACGAACGGATCGATCTCGACAATGCCGCGATCGATATAGGTGCCCAGGAAGTGCGAGGCGTCGTCGCGGCTGATGCCGAAGGTGGTCTGGGTCAGGTCATTGGTGCCGAACGAGAAGAATTCGGCGGTCTCGGCGATCTCACCCGCCATCAGCGCGGCGCGCGGCAGCTCGATCATGGTGCCGACCTGATAGCCGAACTTGGCACCGCTTTCGCGCGACACCGCCTGCGCGGTGGCGTCGATCCGGGCCTTGACCAGATCGAACTCCTTCTTGGTGGCGATCAGCGGCACCATCACTTCGAGACCAACCGCCTCGCCGGTGCGCCGCTGCGCTTCGACCGCAGCTTCGAACAGCGCGCGCGCCTGCATCTCGGCGATCTCCGGATAGGCGATCGCCAGACGGCAGCCACGGAAGCCGAGCATCGGGTTGAACTCGGCGAGTTCGCGGGCCCGATCGGCCAGCCGGCGCGGATCGGTGTTCATCGCGCGCGCGACTTCCTCGACCTCGGCCTGGCTGTGCGGCAGGAACTCGTGCAGCGGCGGATCGAGCAGGCGCACGGTGACCGGGCGGCCCTTCATGATCTCGAACAGCTCGACAAAGTCGGCGCGCTGCATCGGCAGCAGCTTCGCCAGCGCCTGGCGGCGCGACTGCTCGTCTTCGGAGAGGATCATCTCGCGCACGGTGCGGATGCGGGTCTCTTCAAAGAACATGTGCTCGGTGCGGCACAGGCCGATGCCTTCGCAGCCGAACCGGATCGCGGTGCGGGCGTCGGCCGGGGTATCGGCATTGACGCGGACGCCGAGCTTACGGACCTTGTCGGCCCAGCCCATGATGGTGCCGAACTCGCCGGACAGTTCCGGCTCGATCATCGGCATCTGACCGGCCAGCACCTGACCGACGGCGCCGTCGATGGTGATGATGTCGCCGGTCTTGAAGGTGCGGGCACCGATGGTCATGGTGCCGCGGCCGTAATCGACGCGGATCGCGCCGCAGCCCGAGACGCAGGGCTTGCCCATGCCGCGCGCCACCACGGCGGCGTGCGAGGTCATGCCGCCGCGGGTGGTGAGAATGCCCTCAGCGGCGTGCATGCCGTGAATGTCTTCCGGGCTGGTCTCGATGCGCACCAGGATCACCTTGCGGCCATCGGACTTCAGCTTGGCGGCTTCGTCCGAGGAGAACACGATCTCGCCGGAAGCAGCGCCGGGCGACGCCGGCAGGCCGGTGGCGATCACGTCGCGCTTGGCCTTCGGGTCGATGGTCGGGTGCAACAGCTGATCGAGCGAGGCGGGGTCGATGCGCGACACCGCTTCTTCCTTGGTGATCAGGCCTTCATTGGCGAGTTCGACCGCGATGCGCAGCGCAGCCTTGGCGGTGCGCTTGCCGCTGCGGGTCTGCAGCATCCACAGCTTGCCCTGCTCCACCGTGAATTCCATGTCCTGCATGTCACGGTAGTGCTTTTCCAGCAGCTTGTAGATCCGGGTCAGCTCCTTGAACGCTTCCGGCATCGCCACTTCCATCGACGGCTTGTCAGAGCCGGAGGCAAGGCGCGCTTCCTCGGTGATGTCCTGCGGGGTGCGGATGCCCGCCACCACGTCTTCACCCTGGGCGTTGATCAGGAACTCGCCATAGAGCTTGGACTCGCCGGTCGAGGGATTGCGGGTGAAGGCGACGCCGGTCGCCGAGGTCTCACCCATGTTGCCGAACACCATGGCCTGCACATTGACCGCGGTGCCCCAGGATTCCGGAATGTCGTGCAGCTTGCGATAGGTGACCGCGCGCGCGTTCATCCAGGAGGAAAACACCGCGCCGATCGCGCCCCACAATTGCGCGTGCGGATCCTGCGGAAAATCGCTGCCGGTCTCGCGGGCCACCGCTTCCTTGTACTGGCCGACCACTTCGACCCAATCATCGCCGTCGAGATCGGTGTCGAGCGTGTAGCCCTTGGCATCCTTGTAGTGATCAAGGATCTCTTCGAAGTGGTGATGGTCGAGGCCGAGCACCACGTCGGAATACATGGTGATGAAGCGGCGATAGCTGTCGAACGCAAAGCGGCGGTCGCCGGACAGCGTGGCCAGCGCTTCGACGGTGACGTCGTTCAGCCCGAGATTGAGCACGGTGTCCATCATGCCCGGCATCGACGCGCGGGCGCCGGAGCGCACCGACACCAGCAGCGGGTTCTTGGCATCGCCAAACCGCTTGCCGGTCAGCTTGCCGACGGTGGCGAGCGCCTTCTCAACCAGGCCCTCCAGCTCTTTCGGATAGGTCTTGTCGTTGTCGTAGAAGTAGGTGCAGACCGTGGTCGGAATGGTGAAGCCGGGAGGCACCGGCAGGCCGAGATTGGCCATTTCGGCGAGGTTGGCGCCCTTGCCGCCGAGCAGGTTCTTGAGCCCGGCCTTACCTTCGGCCTTACCGCCGCCGAAGCTGTAAACCCACTTGCCGGGCTTGATGGCGAGATCGCTCTCCGGCTTCTTGGCAACGACCTTGGCGGGCTTGGCCTTCGCCTTGGCGGCAACCTTTGCGGCGTTCTTCGCTACAGCCTTGGCTACGCCCTTGGGCGCGCTTTTCGCAGCGCTCTTGGCTGCCGTCTTGGCTGCGGTCTTGCTCTTGGCGGCGACCTTGGTCGATTTCGCCGGTGCCTTGGCCGCGTTCTTCTTGGCAGCGGGCTTCTTGGCTGCGGCGGCCTTGGCAGCCTTTGCAGCGGCCTTGGTGGCAGCGGGCTTGGTTGCCGCGGGCTTCTTCGTCATCGCCTTGGCAGGCTTCGGCGGAGCTTTGGCAGTTGGCTTACGCGTCGGTGCAGCGGCTTTCGCCTTTGCCGGGGTCTTGACGGAAGCTTTCGACTTCGCGGCGGCTTTCTTCGACTTGGAAGCTGCTTTGGCCATGACGATCAACAGTCCACATGAGGGGGATTGGGTGCGGTCATACACCACGTTTTGACGAGGCGACGCAAGCCGCCGCTCTTGACTTGCCGACTAAAGATGAAACCAGCGCAGCACGCCAAGACCGATCAGACCTATGCAAATCAGGTAGAGCGCGACCACCAGGTTCAGCAGCCGCGGCATGATCAGGATCAGCACGCCGGCGGCCAGCGCGATCAGCGCCGGCAAATGAGTGGTGATGTATTTCAGCACTAATCGTCCTCCTGTCTGCCATCACCCCAACAATGACGGCGTCCGAATCGGACCGCAGGATAGCCGCTACAACCGCCGGCCACCTAGCAACCGCTGATGGCACAATTCGGCCGCAGTTCCAGCCGCGCCGCGATGCGCCGTGCGCGCGGCACTCTTCAGTTTTTCAGCGCCATCAGATGTTTACAGCGCCGGCCGCGCTGCTGCCGGAGCGCAGCGTGGGCCGCGGAACAACCGCGCCGCGCCGGCATTGCCCCGGCATCCTCGATGCGCAGTGCGAAGCACTCGCAGCCCCAGACAACACCGAGCAAGGAGGACAAACGATGCGTCACACCATGATCGCTTGGGCCGCCGCTGGCCTGATCGCCGCGCCCGCTACCGCTTTGGCGCAGAGTGTTGTGGTGGTGTCGGAAGGCGGCCCCGGCATCGCCGTGGAGCAGCGCCCCGCGTTCCGCGAATATGTCGTGCAGGAGAACGTCCCCAACTACACGATCTCCGAACGGGTTCGGATCGGCACGGTATTACCCGAAGCGGGCGTAGTGGTTTACGACGTGCCGCAGCGTTTTGGCCAGACCACCAGCCGCTACACCGTGGTGAATGGCGAGACCGTGCTGGTCGAGCCGCGCACGCGCCGCGTGATCGAAGTGATCGATTGAGATCGCAAAACGAGATCGGCACAGCGCGATCGGCAATCTGCGATCGGCCAAACAAAACTCCGTCCGCGCTCGTTGCGGACAGGGTCTTTGTGTGAGCGCAAGCGTTAGCCGCGCAACATCGACAGCAGCGATGAGGTCGATTTGTAGCTCTGCACCGCATTGTCGCGCAGCGCCGTGGTCCAGTTGGCAGCCTGGCGTTCCTCGCTGCTCATCGCCGAATAGGCATTGAGAATGCCAAGGCTGAGCTGGGTCGGATCGCCAGAGGTCTGGCTCTGCTTCAACGCCGCCAGGATCGAGGCACGGCCGCGGGCGTTGAGTTCCTGCTTGGCCGCAAATGTCTCCTGCGCGGAGAACAATTGATCCTGATTGAGCGCGATCGCCGACAGCGAGCGGTTGTCGATTTGCGACAGGTCAGCGAGCTGCCCGGTCTTGCGGCCGGGATCGAACACCAGTTCCTTGCCGGCGGCCGCCGCGGCGCTGGCCTGGGCATCAAGCTTGGCGCGCACCGATTTGGCCACCGAGCCAAAATCCTGGGTGGGTATGCTCGAACCATTCGGGTACTGCGCCAGATAGGCCGCCACCGGATCATTGCTGATGCCGGACGGCGCCTTGCTGGGATTTTGCTGGGTGGCTTGCACGCCCTTGAGCACCGCTTCGCGCTGCGTTGCCCAGGTGACGGTCGCCTTCTCCTCGGGACCGGCAGCATCGAGATAATCAAGCGCGACCTTGTACAGCGCACTGAAATCGCCAGTGAGCTGCTGGGTTTGCGTCGCCGCCGACAGCGCGGTGTTGAAGCGGGTCTTCAGCTCATTGGCGGCGAGCGCCTGTTCGTCGGGCGTGAATTTGGCACCGCTGTTGCTAGCGATCGCAAACAGCGCGCGGCGATCGAGCGAGGTCAGATCGACAGTCGGCTTGCCGCTGCTGTCATAGGGGCCGGTGACTTTGGCATCGCTATAAAGCTTGTCGAGCGCGCTGCGCGTCTCGCTGATCACCGCCGCGAAATCTTTAGTGGAGCTGGTCGCGAGCTGGGCGCGCGCCGCCTGCGACAGCGTCAGATGCGTGGCGGCGCTGGCACTGCCGTGGCTGTCCTCCTGCCTCGACAGCAACGTCGCCAGCGACGGCTGCGTTGCCACCGCGCGCGAATAGGCCGAGCCGGCGTAAGGATTGCTGTAATTGGTGGAGACCGACGTCATCGGCGCGCCCCGGGCGAATGGACGGTGGTTAAAAATTCGTTAGTGGCCGGGAGGATTTCAGCACGTGGTTAACGAGCGGTTAACAATTGCTGATTGTGCCGGGATATTTCCGCCACGAGCCGATTGTAGTCGTCATTTTTTTTCGGGGGGCGTCCGCCCTAGCCACTCAGCATCATTGCGAGGAGCACCCGGATCGGCGCTTTGCGCCGTCCGGGCACAGGCTACGCGACGAAGCAATCCAGTCAGTGCGCGAGACACTGGATTGCTTCGCTTCGCTCGCAATGACGGGAAGGACTTTTGCTGCGACGGGAAGGACTTTTGCTGCGACGGGAAGGACTTTTGCTGCAGGCGTGATACGCCCGGCCCTGGGCGTCAGTCCGGGGCCGCCGGCCGCGGTGCACAACATCCGTCATTCCGGGGCGCGCCGGCTCCACCCACTCAGCGTCATTGCGAGGAGGCGTAGCCGACGAAGCAATCCAGTCAGTGCGCGAGACACTGGATTGCTTCGCTTCGCTCGCAATGACGGAAGAGGGTTCTGCGACGGGAAGGACTTTTGCTGCGACGAGAACGGCTTCTGCTGCAGGCGTGATACGCTGGCCTTGGGCATCGTTCCGGGGCGAGCTGCAATGCGAGGCATGTCCCCGTCATTCCGGGAAGCCTCTCCCCGTCATTCCGGGGCGCGCCTGTTGGCGCGAACCCGGAATCTCGATCGGCTGGCAACAGCCTTCGTCACAATCTCTGGATTCCGGGTTCGCGCCGCCATGCGGCGCGCCCCGGAATGACGCATCCAAACCAATGCCACACATTCCGGGCTCAGCGCGCTCACGCGAGCGCCCGGAGTGACGGCGATCAGTCCTGAATCTTCGAGAAATCCGCGACCGCGCGCGTGGCAGCACGGATTTCGTTCAACAGCTTGAGGCGGTTTTCGCGCACGGCCTTGTCCTCGGCATTGACCGTGACCTTGTCGAAGAACGCATCGACCGCCGGCCGCAGCTTTGCCATCGCCGTCATCGCCGCCGCAAAATCCTCCTTGGCAACAGCCGCGCCGGCTTCCGACTTGGCCGCGTCAATCGCGTGGGCCAGAGCCTTCTCCTCATCCTGCGCATAGAGCGAGGCGTCCGGCGCGCCATCATAGGCACGGCCGTCCTTCTTCTCTTCGATGCGCAGAATGTTGGCGGCGCGCTTGGTGCCCGCGAGCAGGTTCTTGCCGTCGTCGGTGGCAAGGAATGCCGCGAGCGCCTCGACCCGGCGCACGATCATCAAAATGTCGTCCTGACCTTCGAGCGCGAACACCGCGTCAACTAGGTCATGCCGCGCACCCTGATCGCGCAGTTGCACTTTCAGGCGGTCAGCGAAGAAGGAAATCAGATCGATCGCACGCTTGTCGACCTGTGCACCTTTGATCCGCTCATAAGTCGCGACGCTGATAGGCGGGGCAACTATCCCCTTCTCACCAGCAGAAGAATTTTTCGGAGCGAGCTTCTCAAAAATGTTGGTCAGCAAAACGCCTAGTTCGATCTTCGTTTTGCTTTCAACCAGCAGCCTAATCACCCCCAACGCCGCGCGGCGCAGCGCATAGGGGTCCTTGCTGCCGGTGGGCTTTTCGTCGATCGCCCAGAAGCCGACCAGCGTGTCGAGCTTGTCAGCGAGCGCCACCGCAATCGACACCGGATCGCTCGGCACGCGATCATTCGGCCCCTGCGGCTTGTAGTGTTCCTCGCAGGCCGCGGCGACGGAGGCATCCTCGCCTTGCGCCAGCGCGTAGTACTTGCCCATCAAGCCCTGCAGCTCAGGGAATTCGCCGACCACTTCGGTGAGCAGGTCAGCCTTGCACAGTTTCGCCGCGCGCCTCACCTTCTCGACATCGGCGCCAACCAGCGGCGCGATCTCGGCCGCCAGCCGTTCGATGCGCGCGATGCGCTCGGCCTGGGTGCCGAGCTTTTCATGGAACACGATCTGATCGAATTTCTTCAGCCGGTCTTCCAGCTTGGTTTTCAGATCGGTCTCATAGAAAAACTTGGCGTCGGAGAGCCGCGCGCGGATCACGCGCTCATTGCCGGCGGTGATCTTTTGGCCGCCATCGCTCGCCTCGATATTGGCGGTGAGGATGAAGCGGTTGGCGAGCTGCTTGGTCGCCGGATCGCGCACCACAAAACACTTTTGGTTAGCGCGGATGGTGGCGCGGATCACCTCGTCCGGGATCGACAGAAATTCCTTGTCGAACGATCCCATGAGCGCCACCGGCCATTCCACCAGCCCCGACACTTCGTCGAGCAAGCCGGGGTCTTCGACCAGTTCAAGATTCTGCGCCTGCGCCAGCGTTTTGGCGTCGGCCAGAATGATGTTTTTGCGGCGCTCCGGATCGAGCACCACCTTGGCGTCGAACAGCTTTGACTCATAATCAGCAAAGCGGCGCACGCTGATTTCGCCCGGCGCCATGAAGCGATGGCCGCGCGTCACCTGCCCGGCAGCAATGCCGCTGACGTCGAAACGCACCACGTCCGGTTCTTCAGTGTCGATGCCGAAGGTCGCGACGATCGAATGCAGCGGCCGCACCCATTGCAGCGCGCCGGGCTTGGCGGAGCGTTCGCCCCAGCGCATCGCCTTCGGCCACGGGAAGGTGCGCACGATCACCGGCAAGATGTCGGCGAGCACGTCGATCGCCGGCCGACCCGGCTTTTCGATCAGCGCGATGTAGAAATCGCCCTTCTTCGGATCGGACTGGATTTTGGCTTCTTCGAGCGAGGCCAGCCCGGTCGCTTTCAAGAAGCCCTGAACCGCGGCGTCCGGCGCGCCGACTTTTGGGCCCTTGCGCTCGTCCTTGAGATCGGGCTGCCGCGCCGGAATGCCATGCACCACCAGCGTCAGCCGCCGCGGCGTCGCGAACGCCTTGGCGCCCTCATAGACCAGCCCCTCAGCCACCAGCTTGTCAGTGACAAGCCGCTTCAAATCGTCTGCGGCTTTCGCCTGCATCCGCGCCGGGATTTCTTCGGAAAACAGTTCGAGCAGAAGGTCAGGCATTGTCTTTTATACCAGATATGGCGTTGAGGATTTCACGGGCCGCAAAGAACTTGGGATTGCTGGTCCCCGTGAACTCGTGAAGTACGTTTGCAGAAAGCAATGTATCGACATTGAGCTGGGCGGCTCGATAGGTGACACCCAGATGCTCCGCGATCTGCGGAATGCTCAATATTGGTGAGCGGAATAGCAGATCGACGATGTTAAGCAGATTGGCCGATCGGCCAGCTTTTTGTAACCGCTCGCGATAGTCCCGCTGCACAGCGAGCAACCGATCAGCCGTCGCGACCGCGGCATGGCAGGATTGCGTCACCATATCAAGGAAGAAGCGGATCCAGGCGATCCAATCTCCTGTTTTGGAAACGTTGTACATCCGATCGATGTACTCGTCTTTCCGCCTCTCAAGCGTCGGGCTGAGATAGAGGATCGGCTGCTTGACGACCTTCGCCGCGAACAGGTGCAGCGTGATCAGCATACGACCGACCCGTCCATTGCCATCGGCAAATGGATGAATCGTTTCAAACTGGTAGTGGATCAAGGCTGCGTCGACCAGCAGCGGCAGTCCGTTCCGGTCGTCGCGATGGATGAACCGCTCTAGATCGCTCATGCAGGCGATGGTCTGCTCGCGGGGCGGCGGTACGAAGCGAGCGTTTTCGATGTCGTAGGCGCCAATGAAGTTCTGATATTGCTTGAACTCTCCGGCGCGAACAGTTGCGCCGCGTTGCCTAGCCACTCCCCCCAGCAGTGTGCGATGGGCATCGCACAGTGTCCTCAGCGACAGTGGGCAGTCGTCCAAGCTCTCGATCGCTGCGGAAAGGGCGCGCCGATAATTGAGGACTTCCCGGGTGTCCGGAGCCCTGTTCTGTTCGCCGGCTCCCGCCTCGACGAGCAGAAGATCGCTTAGCGTTGTGTACGTGCCCTCCATACTGGACGACGTAAGGGCCTCCTGCACCTGCAGAGGTCGGATAAGAAGATAGGGATCGGGCAGAGTGCGACCGATCCCATTGAGTTCGCCTAGCGCCTGAGCGGCTTGGGCGATCGGCTCGGCCAGAACCGCCAGATCAATCTCGGCCGGCGGCAGCGGATTGGGCACAAACGCCCATTGGCTCCGCTCCGTGGGAACCAAGCGTCCGCTTGGGGAAGCATCAAACTCGGCCTTTTTCATTTGATAGCATCCAAAGCCACCGGATTATACAAAATGGAGGTTTCTTATAATCCGGTGCCGCGGGGCGATAGACAAGTATGATACGAGCTCAGCTCGTCTCACCCCGCCCGGCCCGCCTCGGTGTGCACCCAGGCTTCGCCGCAGGCTTTGGCCAGTTCGCGCACGCGCAAGATGTAGCTCTGCCGCTCGGTCACCGAGATCACGCCGCGGGCGTCGAGCAGATTGAAGGCGTGGCTGGCCTTGATGCACTGGTCATAGGCCGGCAGCACCATCAGATGGCTGCGCGTGCCATCCTTGCCATCGCTTTGCCAGCCGGCCGCGAGATATTTTTGGCAGGCGGCCTCGGCCATCCGGAACTGCTCGAACAGCATCTCGGCGTCGGAATGCTCGAAATTGTGCCGTGAATATTCCTGCTCGGCCTGCAGGTACACATCGCCATAGGTGACCTTGTCGGCGCCGTCGCGGCCGTTGAAATTGAGGTCATAGACCCGGTCAACGCCCTGCACATACATCGCCAGCCGTTCCAGGCCGTAGGTCAATTCGCCGGCCACCGGCGCGCATTCCACGCCCGCGACCTGCTGGAAGTAAGTGAACTGCGACACTTCCATGCCGTCGCACCAGCACTCCCAGCCCAGCCCCCAGGCGCCGAGCGTCGGGCTCTCCCAATCGTCCTCTACAAAACGGATGTCGTGCAGATGGGCGTCGATGCCGATCGCGGCCAGCGACTTCAGATACAGGTCCTGAATGTCCGGCGGCGACGGCTTCAGGATCACCTGAAACTGATAGTAGTGCTGCAGCCGGTTCGGGTTCTCGCCATAGCGGCCATCCTTCGGCCGACGCGAGGGCTGCACATAGGCGGCGTTCCAATGACGCGGACCGAGCGCGCGCAAAGTGGTGGCGGGATGGAAGGTGCCGGCGCCGACTTCCATGTCGTAGGGCTGCAGGATGACGCAGCCATAGTCCGCCCAATAGCGCTGCAACGCCAGGATCAGCCCCTGAAACGAACGTTCGGGGCGCATGTGCGGGGGGAGAGAATCCATGATCGGCTTCGGTTTCGCGTGGCAGGAAAAGCGCGCGGACCGTATCGGCCGCGCCCTGCAGAATCAAGGCGACGTCCGCGAAATGGCGACGTTAACCCGGCATTGACCAAGCCGCGCGGCCAAGCTCGGGTTTTTACCAATGTTAGGAATCTTACCCTTATGAATAGGGCCGTTCAACGCCGCGTGCCTGCGGCGGCGAGCTGCGGCGGAGGTCCCGTGCCGACCAACGCCAAAGACCTCGGGCCTCCGAGGAAAAGCGACTCCAGGCTTGCTAGCCGGTTCTGGGTGGTGCCTCGCCCGGAGCCGGCGCAGCGCCGGGGCCCGAGCTTCACTATCTCAATTCAAAAGCGATTGATACCAACCACTCCGCACGTCATGACCGGCTCGTCCCGGCCATCCACGCCTTTGATCTTGTTGCGATTCCAAGGCGTGGATACCCGCGACAAGCGCGGGTATGACGGTCATTGCTATGACCCGATGGTATCAGAGCTTCACCCTTTAGCCGGGCGATAGGCGCCGGTCACCGGATCGCGGCGCAGCGTCGGAATGTCGGCCGGGCGCGGCTCGGCCAGCATCGCTTCGCGCACCTCTTCCAGCTCCTGATTGATGCGGCGCGCGGTCTTATAGGCCCAGCGTGCCACGGCAATACCACCCACAGCGGCTGCAACAGCAATCAGCGGCGGCATCGATCGGTCCTCCATGCGGTGACGATCGCGCATTGTTGCGCAGTCGCCGGCCGCCGGCAATCGCCTGCTCACGGGCCAAATGGCGCGGCGCCTTGACCCTCAAAAGCCATATTTCGCCCATAACGCGCGCGCTTCCAGCGCCGAGATCATGTGCTCGGGCAGCCCCGCCATCGCCTCGCTGCCGAGCGCCGTCCCTGCTCCGGACTTGCGGCCAAGGAGCCCGGCCAACATGCCACTCGGCGGCGCCACCACCGGGGTCAGCACCTTGTCGCCAAACCGGGCGCGCAACACCGCACGCAGATCGCCGATGCCGTCGGCGAGACCGAGCGCCACCGAGCTGTTGCCGGCCCAATATTCCCCGGAGAACAGCTGGTCGGGCTCGCCCTTCAGCCGCGCGCCGCGACTATCCTTGACCAGCGCGATGAACACGTCATGGATCTCACGCTGCAACGCCTTGATGCGCGCGACGTCGTGCGGGTCCTCCGGCAGGAACGGATCGAGCTGCGCCTTGTGCTCGCCGGCGGTGTACAGCCGGCGCTCGACGCCGATCTTCTTCAACAATTCGGGAAAGCCGAAACTGCCGCCGACCACGCCGATCGACCCCAGGATCGAGGACGGATCGCAATAGATCTCGTCGGCGGAGCAAGCCAGCATGTAGCCGCCCGAGGCCGCGACATCCTCGACAAAGGCCAGCACCGGCAGCTTCTTTTCCGCCGCGAGCTGCCGGATGCGCAGATAGATCAACCGCGACTGCACCGGCGAGCCGCCCGGCGAATTGATCACCAGCGCCACCGCCTTGGCGTTGCGGGCGGAAAAGGCACGCTCCAGCAGCCGGGCGACCGCGGCCAGCGTCAGCCCCGGGCGCAGCGGCGTCACCGCGCCGATCGCCCCGCTTAGCCGCACCACCGGCACCACCGGCACATCGCGGCGCCAGCGCGCCGGCAACCACCGCGTCAGAATACCGAAAATACTCGTGCGGGCCGCCTGCTCCGTCATCCGGTTTCCTCAAAATTTACCGTTTGCGGTTAGTTCTCACTAACCATGTGCATGTGGAATGCGTTTTGCAGCGCAGCAGATATATAGGCGACGATTCTCCACGGAGAAGGACATGAAGATCTATCTGCTTGTCACCCTGATCGCGGCTTTGCTGACGGCGGTGCACTTCACCGCGCCGGACACCAGCTCAAAGACGATGCAGCCGTAATAGGCCCGCCTCACTTTTAGGCAAATCGCCTACCGGCCCAGCGGCAACGGCTGCCCGGCCCTGAGCACCGCATCGGCGGCAGCGCTCGGTGCGCCGCCGGGCTCGGCCAGCAGCAGCCCCGGATGCAGCATTAGCGGCGCCCGTCCGCCTTTGACGGCGCGCACCAGCACCCGAATCGCCGCGGCCCCCGGGGCGCCATGCACCGGCAGGATCGCCACGCTGCCAAAACCGCGGCTGAGCGCGGCCAGCACCTCGCTTAACCCATCCGCCCGCCAGATCAGCGTCAGCTCGCCGCCCGATTTCAGCAGCCGCCGCGCGGCATGCAGCCACAGCGTCAGAGTGTCCTCGCCGGCGACATGGGCGCGCCGCCGTGATTCGTCGGGCGAGCCGCGATGGCGGGCGCCGTCGTGGAATGGCGGGTTCATCAACACCCGATCGGCGCTGTCGGGCGGCAGGCCGGCCGCTGCAAACGCCGCCGCCCCGGCCTCGATGTCGAGCTCGTGAACCGTGGCGGCGATGCCATTTGCTACGGCATTTTGCCGCGCCAGCGCCGCCAGCTCCGGCGCGATCTCGAGCAGCACCAGCTCGATGCCGGCCACCCGGCAGCCCAGCGCCAGGCCGGCACCGCCGACCCCGGCGCCAAAATCGACCACGCGGTCGCCCGGCTGCGCCGCGGTCGCGGCCGCCAGCAGCATGGCGTCATGGCCGACGCGGTGGCCTTTGCGCGGCTGCCGCAGCCGCAAACGGCCGCCCAGCAAGCGATCTTCGGTGAAATCGTCAGCGCTCAAGGTCGGGCCGCAATTCATGGCCAAGCCCGGCGTCGGTCAAAATCTGGCGCGCAGCGCGAACATCGTCGTCGCCGACCAGCACCCTGCGCGGGATCACCCCGACCGAGCCTTCGATCACGCTCATATTCTGATCCAGCACCAAATGGCCGATCTCGGCGCCGTCGAGCAGGGCCCCGATCACCGACAACAACACCACGTCATTGGTTCGCACCAGTTCCCGCACGCTTGCGCCTCCGGCGATCCCTGCATTATAGCTGCCGCGGCCCGTCTGGCCCGCCGGCTTCCGGGTTACATGGCAGCCGGGATGTTATAATGTGGCGTTCGAGCACGGAGCGATTGGCTCCGTGATATGGAATCGGAGCCTTCCGAGCGGACCATTCCGGGTCCGCCTGCGTCGCTCCACGGATTTGGAGACCCAGCGTGGCCGTCATCGTACCCTTCGAGGGGCCAACGACCGCTTCGATCGACCAACTGGTCGAGCTTGTCGCAGCCGACATGAAGCGCGTCAACGCCACCATCATCTCACGGACCGGCTCTGACGTGACGATGATCCCGGAGGTCGCCAACCATCTGATTTCCTCTGGCGGCAAACGGCTGCGTCCGATGCTAACGCTGGCGATGGCCAATCTCACCGGCTATGGCGGCGACGGCCACATCAAGCTCGCCGCCGCGGTCGAGTTCATGCACACCGCAACGCTGCTGCATGACGACGTGGTCGACGAGAGCGAGATGCGCCGCGGCAAGAAGTCGGCGCGCATGCTGTGGGGCAACGAGGCCAGCGTGCTGGTCGGCGACTTCCTGCTCGGACAAGCGTTCCGGATGATGGTTGAGGTCGGCAGCCTGCGCGCGCTCGACATCCTGTCGTCGGCGTCCGCCACCATCGCCGAGGGCGAGGTGATGCAGCTCGCCGCCGCCAAAAACACCGCGACCACCGAGGACGAATATCTGGCGGTGATTCGCGGCAAGACCGCCGAATTGTTCGCCGCGGCCTGCGAGGTCGGTCCGGCGATTGCCGAGCGGCCCAAGGCCGAGCAGTCGGCCTGCCGCTCGTTCGGCATGAATATCGGCATCGCCTTCCAGCTGATCGACGACGTGCTCGATTACGGCGGCAAGGCTGCCAAGCTCGGCAAGAATGTCGGCGACGACTTCCGCGAGGGCAAGATCACGCTGCCGGTGGTGCTGGCGTTCCGCCGCGGCAACGACGCCGAGCGCGCGTTCTGGATCAAGTCGCTGGAGCGCGGCGAGATCACCGACGCCGATCTCGATCAGGCGATCGGGCTGATGACCAAGCACCGCGCGCTGGAGGACACCATTCAGCGTGCCCACCACTACGGCGCGATGGCGGTCGATGCGCTGGCGCTGTTCCCGTCCTCGCCGATGAAGACGGCGCTGGAGCAGGTGGTGGCGTTCTGCCTGGCGCGCTCGCACTAAGCGGCGCGGCACCAACACAGACTCGTCATTCCGGGGCGCTCGCGCATGCGAGCGAACCCGGAATCCCGAGCGGTTGAAAACCTCACATCGCTGAACACGTCCCGATTCCGGGTTCGCGCCTGACGGCGCGCCCCGGAATGACGATTGTTGCCCGCGCTTGTCGCGGGAATCCACGTCCTGAAAGTGCTGCAAGATCAAAGACGTGGATGGCCGGGACGAAGCCCGGCCATGACGTACGGAGTGGTGTATCAATTGCCGTTGGTATAAAGCGGCTGAGCCTTCGAAACCGATCCGCGCCGGATCAGCTCAAGCTGCCGGCGTGCACCCACCAGTTCGGATGCGCGGCGCTGATCGCACGCGCGGCGGCGGCGGCTTCGGCATCGGAGCCGAACAGCGCAAAACAAGTGGCCCCTGAACCCGACATCCGCGTCAAACGCGACCCGTCGGCGGCGGCCAGCACCGCCAGCACCTCGCCGACCACCGGCTGCACCTGCTTGGCCGGTGCTTCCAGATCGTTGACGCCAGCAAGCAGCGCCGCAATCCAATCGGCCAACGGCGCATCGCCTTGCGGCCAGGCCGGCGCGACCTGACCGGCGGCGCGCAATTCGCCGTTCTTCAGCCCGAGCGCGGTGAACACGTCCTTGGTGGCGACGCCGACCCGCGGATTGACCATCACCACCGGCAGACGCGGCAACGGCAGCTTCTGCAGCCGTTCGCCGATGCCGCTCATGATGCAGGACGCCGAGCCCACGCAGACCGGCACATCGGCGCCGGTGCGGCGTGCGGCTTCCATCAGCCGCGGATCATCAAGCGCCAAGCCGTTCAGCTTTGCGAGCAGCCGCAAAGCTGCGGCGGCATCGGCCGAGCCGCCGCCGATACCGGCCGCGATCGGCAATTGCTTGTCGAGCGAGAAGCGGCCGAGCTTGAGGCCGGGCACCAGCTCGCCGAGCAGCCGCGCCGCTTTCAGCACCAGATTGTCGGCGGTGGCGCCGCATTCTTCCACGCGCGGTCCGGTGGCGGTCAGGCCCAGCTCCTCGCCGGGCGTCAGCGTCAGCGCGTCGGCGCAATCGGCGAACACCACCACGCTTTCCAGCTCGTGATAGCCATCGGCACGGCGGCCGACCACGCGCAGCGTGAGATTGACCTTGGCGCGTGCCTGATCGCTCAGCGCCGTCACAACCGCGTCCGTCATTGCCATCAGCCGCCCTTGCCGTTGTCTTTCTTCTTGTCCGCCGCCGCAGACGACGGCGCCGGCTCGTCAGGCAGGCCGTTCGCAATCTTCGCCTCGATCTTCGGCAATTCCTCGGGCTCGGGCTTGAGGTCGCGCGCATGGGTCCACTGGAAGCGCGCTTCCAGCTTGCGGCCGACGCGCCAATAAGCATCGCCGAGGTGATCGTTAATGGTCGGATCTTCGGGCTTCAGATCAATGGCACGTTCGAGATGCTTGACCGCTTCCTCGTAGTTGCCGATCCGGTAATAGGCCCAGCCCAGCGAGTCGACGATGTAGCCGTCATCGGGGCGCTGATCGACCGCCCGTTTGATCATCTGCATCGCTTCGTCGAGATTGATGCCCTGGTCGATCCAGGAATAGCCGAGATAGTTCAGCACATGCGGCTGCTCGGGCTGCAGCTCGAGCGCCTTCTTCATGTCGACTTCGGCCTTGGCCCACTGCTTGGAACGCTCCTCGCAGATGCCACGGAAGTAATGATAGACCCAGGTGTTCTTCTCGTCGCCGCGCAGCGCGTCGATGCCCTTGGTGTAGGTCACCGCGCAATCGGCGAACTTCTTGCGGCCGCGCTCGATATTGCCGAGTGCCATGATCGCGTCGAGATCGGTGGCGTCTTCCGCGGTCACCGCTTTCAGCAGCGTAATCGCTTCTTCGCTGCGATCGGCAGAGTCGAGATTGGTAGCGAGCTGAATCTGCGCATTGCGCTTCAGCGGCGAATTCGCCGGCACCCGCTCATAGACGGTGATCGCCATCTGCGGCTTCTTCACCGATTCATAGAGATCGCCGAGCGCCAGCAGCGCCAGCGAATGCTGCGGCTGCAGATAGAGCGCGAGCTGTAGATAGACCAGCGCCAGGTCTTCGCCGCCGCGCCGGGTCAGCGACGCGCCGATGCCGTACAGCGCTTCCGCAGCGCCGGCCTGGGCGCTATCCACCAAGGGCGGCAGCTTCTTGCCGGCCTTGAGTTCGTTGATGGCATCGACCACCAGCGGATGACGCGGCAGCTTCTTGTCAAACGCCTCGAACACCGCCAGCGCCGAGGCGGTGTCCTTGTTGCGCGACAGCCAGCGACCATAGGCCTCGACCACGCGCAGCGCGCTGTCATCGAGCTTGTAGGCCCGCTCCAGCCGCACGCCGGCCTCCTTCTGCCGGCCCGCCAGCTCCAGCATCATGCCGGAATGCAGGTCCTTGAAGATCGGATACCATTCGGGACCGGCCAGCCGGTCGATCGCGGTGACCGCGCCCTTGACGTCGCCGGCGCCATAGGCCGCCCAGCTGCCGAGCAAGGTCGCGACCAGATCGGTGATCGGGCCGCGCACCGACTGCGCGATGTTCTGCTGGGCAGCGGCATAGCGCTTGGTCTTGAGATCGCGGACGCCCACCACCAGGCGCGCCACGCGGTTGCTCTTGTCGATGGTCAGAATCCGTTCGGCCAGCTTCACCGCCTCGTCGATGCCGCCATCGGCGAGCGAGGAGATGAAGGCGCGGTCGAGCAGCTCGTTGTTCTTGGGATCGTTGCGCAGCGCCGAGCGATAGAAGGTCGCGGCCGCGGCGGCGTCGCGCTCAATGCTGGCGTGGCGGGCGGCGAGATAGCTGCCCGCGGAGGTCAGCGTCTTCAGGTCGGACTTGCTGGGATAAGTGGCGCCGTTGTCGCTCGGATGATCCGGCGTCTGCGCCGCCAATGGCCCCGACAGCGGCAGCAGCGCCAGCGTCAGTGCAACCAGCAACGGGCGACGACATCGGTTTGATCGCATCGGTGTGCCGAGCTCCAGGATCGAGGATTGACGGGTTTCACGGATGCGAAACCGGACCGGCAGCATCACCCACCGGCCGACAATGCCGCTTTTGGCGGTTCACCGCAAGGCGCGGCGAAGGCTCTGCCCTCGCCGCCGCTGCGGCATGCCGCCGCCACATCTGTCCTCCTCCGAGAACGCCCGCAACGTGGCGGGATCGTGGCCCCGGAGCGCGGCAATCGCCGATCGGCGTCACATTCCCTGATAATTCGGCCCGCCGCCGCCCTCCGGCGGAACCCAGGTGATGTTGCCGTTCGGGTCCTTGATGTCACAGGTTTTGCAGTGGACGCAGTTTTGCGCGTTGATGACATAGCGCGGACCGGAGGCTTCCTCGATCCATTCATAGACCCCGGCCGGGCAATAGCGGCCGGACGGGCCGGCGAAAATGTCGTGTTCCGAGGCCTTTTGCAGGCCCATATCGGCCACCTTGAGGTGAACCGGCTGGTCTTCCTCATGGTTGGTGTTGGACAGGAACACCGACGACAGCCGGTCGAAGGTCAGCTTGCCATCCGGCTTTACCGGCGGATGCGGCTCGTGCTCCTTGGCGGTATCGAGCGTCGAGCGGTCCGGCTTGCCATGCGACAGCGTGCCGAAGAACGAGAAGCCGAGCGTGGCGCACCACATCTCGAAACCGGCCAGCACCACACCGACCCGGGTGCCGAAATTGGACCACAGCGGCTTGATGTTGCGGATCTTGAACAGGTCCTTGCCGACCGCCGACTCGCGCCAAGCGTTTTCATATTCCACCGGCTCGTCATTGGTGCGGCCAGCCTTGAGCGCGGCGGCGACGTGTTCGGCCGCGAGCATGCCGCTGCCGAGCGCGTTGTGCACGCCCTTGATGCGCGGCACGTTGACGAAGCCCGCGGCGCAGCCAATCAGCGCGCCGCCCGGGAAGGTCAGGCGCGGCACCGACTGATAGCCGCCTTCGGTGATGGCGCGCGCGCCATAGGAGATGCGCTTGGCGCCTTCAAAGATCTTGCTGATCGACGGGTGGGTCTTGAAGCGCTGGAAATTGTCGAACGGCGACAGATACGGATCTTCGTAGTTGAGATGTACCACGAAGCCGATCGACACCAGATTATCACCGTAATGATACAGGAACGAACCGCCGCCGATATTGTCGCTGAGCGGCCAGCCGAACGAGTGCGCGACCAGGCCCTTCTTGTGCTTCTTCGGATCGATCTGCCAGATTTCCTTCAGACCGATGCCGAATTTCGCCGGATCGCTATCCTTGTCGAGCTTGAACTTGGCGATCAACTGCTTGGACAGGCTGCCGCGCGCGCCTTCTGCAAACAGCGTGTACTTGCCGTGCAGTTCCATGCCGCGGGTGAAGGAATCCTTGGGCTGGCCGTCGCGGCCGATGCCCATGTCGCCGGTGGCGACGCCGCGCACTTCGCCATTGTCGCCATACAGCACTTCGGTGGCGGCAAAGCCCGGATAGATTTCGACGCCGAGCGCCTCAGCCTGCGGCGCCAGCCAGCGGCACAGATCGCCGAGCGAGCCGATCAGGTTTTGGTGGTTGTTCAGCATTGGCGGCACAAGGATGCTCGGCACCTTGTACGACCGCTTGCTGGTCATCACGTAGAAATGGTCATCGGTGACGTGGGTGTTGAGCGGACAGCTCGTATCCTCGCGCCAGCCGGGCAGCAACGCATCGAGCGGCGTCGGATCGATCACCGCGCCCGACAGGATGTGGGCGCCGACTTCGGAGCCCTTTTCGACCACGACGACCGAGAGGTCGGCGTTGAGCTGCTTGAGCCGGATCGCCGCGGCAAGACCCGAAGGTCCCGCGCCCACGATGACGACATCGAATTCCATGGACTCGCGGGGCGGCAACTCTTCAGCACTCATGCTATTGTCTCGCAGACCTCTTAGGGGACGTTTCCAAAAGATGTTGTTTCCGATTTTTCGTTCGAGAACAACCTCCCAAATGTACCACCGCCGTGGTAGTTCACTTGAGAAAGGCCCTTTGGCGCTGCTGTCGGCGCGCTTTCAGCCTGCTGATGGCATGATCAGGCGTCGCCTTGGGGCAGTGGCCAACGCGCAACGGCGTCACCGCCTGATGGTTGCAGCCGGCTTTCGGAACCAGGCCGGCGCTGGTTCGATCGTGACAATCCTGTAAGACGGCGGTGTAAGATGGCCTTTGTGAAACGGCCTGCTGAGACGGCCCTGTGAGGAGCAAGTGAACCACCAATTCCGCCCCACGGTTATCAGCACCGATGTCGCCTGAGCACAGCCCGATATCGGCTGAGCACAGCCTGACCGTCCGAGAGCTGCTGGCGTTTTACGCCGCGGCGGGCGTCGATTGTGCACTGCTCGACGAGCCGGTGAACCGGCTGCTGGAGGACGACGCCGCGATGGCCGCGCCGGCGATCGAGCCCGCGCAACGCCAAGCCGCTTCGTCGCCGGCCGTATCGTCGCCCGCGTCGTCGCTGCCGCCGCCAGGGGCGCAAGGTGCAGCGCCAGCAGCCACGGTTGTCATTCCAGAAGCCGCGATCGCCTCGGCGCGCGAATTGGCGCGCAGTGCTCCGACGCTGGAGGCGCTGCGTGAGCTGATGGAGCGGTTTGACGGCTGCGCGCTGAAAGCGACCGCGACGCGGCTGGTGTTCGCCGACGGCAATCCGCAGGCGCGGCTGATGCTGATCGGCGAAGCGCCGGGCCGTGACGAAGATTTGCAGGGCTTGCCGTTTGTCGGCCGCTCCGGCCAGCTGCTCGACCGCATGCTGGCCGCGATCGGGCTCGACCGGACATCGGTGTACATTGCCAATGTCATCCCATGGCGCCCGCCCGGCAACCGCACGCCGACGCCGCAGGAAACGCAAATCTGCCTGCCGTTCATCACCCGGCAGATCGAACTGGTCGATCCCGACGTGATCATGACGCTCGGCAATCCGTCGACCCAGGCGATCCTGGCGACGCGCGAGGGCATCATGCGCACCCGCGGTCGCTGGGTCGATTATGACACCGGGCGCCGCACCATCCGGGCGCTGCCGACCTTCCACCCCGCCTATCTGCTGCGCCAGCCGAGCTATAAACGGCTGTCCTGGCAGGATCTGTGCGCGGTGTCGCGCGCGCTGCAAACGCCCGCGGTTTAGTTAAAGCCGTTACGGCGCCGGTTTTGGCCGCACGATCGCCCAGCCGATCCGCAGCAGCGGTTGCCGGCCGGCGATCATCCATTCAAAGGCGCGCGGGATTTCCGGCACCAACTCCGGAAAGCGCTTGGCGATCTCGGCAGGCGGCAGGCCAACGGTGTCGGAGGCGCGCCACACCACCACGCCGCCGACCTTGGCGAATTCATCCAGCGTCAGCCAGGGCGTGCTTTCGGGCGCGGCATCGCGCAGCCAATGCGGCCGGGTCGGGCCAAGGCCGATCAACGCCGCCAGATGCGGATCGCCCGCCACCGCCTCCAGCGGCTTGTTGGTGCGCCGCTCAAAACTGTCGCTGAAAAACCGGGCAATGTCGCGCGCCGGCAGCGAGGTGTCGCGCTCGGCGCCGCCGGTCCAGGGCTGCACCACGATCAGCGTGATCAGCACCGCCGCGGGCGCCGCCACCGCCACGCCCCAGGCGACGCGCAGCAGCCGCTGCCGGCGCAGATAGATCACATCGCCGCTCAGGATCACCACCGCCAGCCCGGCCAGCAGCAGCGCCACCCCGGAGCCGCCGACCACCTGATCGAAGCCAAACAGCGCACCGAGCACGCTGCCGGCCACTGCCGGCGCCAGCGCGAAGAAATACACAAACTGCCGCGCCAACGGATCGACCGGCGGCCGATGCAGGCTGGGCGGCTCGGCGCTGCCGCCGAGCTGTTTGAGATTGAGCGCCGCCAGCGCCGCGATGCCGGCAAGCGGTACTAGCAGCGCGATCAGCAATTCGCCCCAATGCAGCGCCCGCGCCGCGAGCTGGTCGGGCGCCGGCAATTCCGGCAGCGGCACCACGCCGCCGCGCAGCAGCCAGATGCCATAGGGCAGCACCAAGACCGCGATCACCAATAGCGCATAGAGCGGATCGACCGAGGCCAAAGCACGACGGCCGCGCGGATGCACCAGCGCAAAGCCGATCGGCAGCAGCAGCAATGGCGCGGCCGATGGCGCCGCCAGCAGCAGCAGCCCGACATCGATCGACAGGGCGAACCAGGCATTGCGGCGACCCTCGCCGATGATCTGCCACAGATGCAGCAGCAGCAGCGCCCAGAGCGGCCGTAGCAGCAGCAGCGGCCCGAACTCGACGCCGGGCGCGGCAAACACCGTGACGGTCAGGGTCAGCAACACCGCGATCACCGCATGCTGCGCCCCGACCATGGCCCGCGCCAGCTGATGCAGCGCCCAGAAGGTCAGCACCGCGGACAGCTGTGCCAGCAGATAGACGCCCGCGACGTGATTACCGGCGAGCCGGAACGCGAGATCGGCGAGCCAGAACGCCAGCGGCGGACCGAATTCGCTGCCAACCTGATGCTCACGGCCGATCGCCAGCACCATCGCGAGATCGCGCGGCGGGCTTGCGTAGAAGATCAGCGGCAGCAGCAGCCACAAGCCGGACTGGATCGACACCGCCAGCCAGAACACCAGCCTCGGCCGGGCGCGTATCAGCTCGACGATCAGGGAGGTAAAACGCATCAAGGGGGTCAATCCTGGCGAGTGTGCGGTTGGCCGCTGCCACCAATAGCCAAGTTCAGACCCAAAGAAACACCGGAATCGCTTTTACCTGTGGCTTTCGCGCGCACCGCGGCGCGCCAGGCTCACGCCGAGGCGGCCAGATCGAACAGATCGGGCGCTTCTTCAAGCGCGGGCGTGGCCGGCTGCGCCGCCAGCCGGTCATAGGCCGCCGCCACCGGCGCAAAGCCGCGGCGGTGATGCTTGGTCGGGCCAAGCCGGTCGAGCGCGGCCAGATGCTCGGGCACACCATAGCCCTTGTGATTGTCAAAACCATAGCCCGGCAGCTCGTCGGCGAGCCGGCACATCAGCCGGTCGCGCGCCACCTTGGCAATGATCGAGGCCGCGGCGATCGACAGGATCAGCCCGTCGCCGCCGATCACCGCATCGCAGCCGCAAGGGGTGATGATCTTGTCGCGGCCATCGACAAAGACGTGCTGCGGCGGCTCGGGCAGCGCGGCAACCGCGCGGCCGAGCGCCCAGAGCGAAGCTTGCAGGATGTTGTCGCGCTCGATGCGCGCCGGCGAGGCATAGGCGACCGCAACGGCCGCGCTGGCGCAGATTTCCTCAAACAGCGCCTCGCGCTTGTCGGCGGTCAGCCGCTTGGAATCGTCGAGCCCCTTGGGAATCCGTTTTGGATCGAGCACCACCGCGGCAGCCACCACCGGCCCGGCGAGCGGCCCGCGCCCGGCCTCATCGCAGCCCGCCACCGGCCAGATGCCGCGCTTGAGCAGCGCCCGCTCGCGCGAGAAGGTGGGCGCAACCACTGGCTTTACGCCCTTCTTGGCCGCGGATTTCGAGGGGGCACGAATCATGGCCGGATGCTGCGGGCTCGGCCCTGCCCGCGCAACCCGGAACTGCCGTCATACCCACAATCCACCACCGCAGCCGCGCCCGGCGGCGCGGCACGATGGCGGCGCGGCAGCCACCCGAAGGCTCAGGCCAACGGCGATTGATACCAACCACTCCGCACGTCATGGCCGGGCTCGTCCCGGCCATCCACGTCTTTGATCTTGCGACGATTTTAAGGCGTGGATACCCGCGCCAAACGCGGGCATGACGGGGCACAATTGAGGGCCGCTGGTATCGTGGCCTCCGCCCGTCCAGTTCGGCCCTTCCACCAGCCGCGCTCAGAACAGGCTGAGCTGCTGGCTGACCCGCGCCGGCCGCGCGAAATGATCGGTGGTCAGCTTAAAACGCCGCTTGTTGAGCCCGAGCTTGGCGCAGGCGACCTCGAAGCGCCGGCCGATCATCCAGGCGAGCGGCCCGGTGCCCTTGCCTCTCGTGCCCCATTGCGGATCGTAGTCGCGGCCGCCGCGCATCTCGCGAATTAACGTGAACACATGGCGGTAGCGGTCTGGATAATGGGCGATCAGCCATTCCCGGAACAGATCGCGCACTTCCAGTGGCAGGCGCAGCAGCACATAGCTCGCTTCCTTGACCCCGGCATGGGCGGCGGCATCGAGAATGCGCTCGATCTCGCAATCATTGAGCGCCGGGATCACCGGGGCCACCATCACCGTGGTCGGAATGCCGGCCGCCGCGAGCTGCTGCAAAGCCTCCAGCCGCTTGGTGGGCGTCGAAGCGCGCGGCTCCATCGCCCGCGCCAGTTTGGGATCGAGCGTGGTCACCGATAGCGCGACCTTGACCAGCTGGCGTTTGGCCATCCGCGCCAAAATATCGATGTCGCGGGTCACCAGCGCCGATTTGGTGACGATGCCGACCGGATGGCCGACCTTGTCCAGCACTTCGAGGATGCCGCGCATGATGCGCTGCTCGCGCTCGATCGGCTGATAGGGATCGGTATTGGTGCCGATCGCGATCATCTTCGGCTCATAGTCCGGCGCCGCCAGCTCCTTGGCGAGCAGCGCCGGCGCATCCGGCTTGGCGAACAGCCGCGCCTCGAAATCCAGCCCGGCCGACAGCCCGAGATAAGCGTGGGTCGGCCGCGCGAAGCAATACACGCAGCCATGCTCGCAGCCGCGATAAGGATTGATTGAACGGTCAAAGCCGATATCCGGCGAGTCGTTGCGGGTGATCACCTTGCGGGCGCTGTCGATCCCGACCGAGGTCTTGAACGGCGGCAGCTCTTCCAGGCTCTGCCAGCCATCATCGAACGCGCCCCGGGCCTCGGCCTCAAAACGGCCGCTGGCGTTGGACTGCGCGCCGCGGCCACGGCGCCGCTGCGGCTCGATCGCGCTGGGGTCCGGCAGCGCCGCGGGCGCGTCCGCTGGATGGGTGGGCGCTGGATGGGCGGGCGCCGGTGCCGGCGATGGCTTGAGGGCTACAGAAGCTTGTCTCATGGTTTTCAGCCTAGCACAAAAAGCGAACAAATAAAGAACAAAATGAATGAGCGGTAAACCTGTCAACTCGTTTGAATCCGAGGCACGGCAACGAAACGCAGCGGTGACCGGCCTTCGCCCGACGCCTGCCCGCAAAATCGGCAGCGGCCCCGGCTGATTTCCTGATGGCGCAGTGCTAACGGTGCGGCGCAATTGTCAGCGAGGTGGCGCAAGCCCGATGTTGAGCGTCGTCATTCCGACCGAGGGCGAAGAGCGGCCAGCCGTTGCCACGCTGACGGCGCTGGTGTCTGGCGTCGCGGCCGGCGTGGTCAGCGACGTGATTCTGGTCGATCGCCCCGGCAGCAGCGAGATCGAACGGGTCGCCGATGTCGCCGGCTGCCGCTTCATGGCCTTTGCCGGATCGCGCGCCGCGGCGATGGCCGCTGGCGCAGCGCAGACCAAATCGGAGTGGCTGCTGTTTCTGCAGGCTGGCGCGATCCCCGACTCCGGCTGGATCGATGAGAGCGCGCAGTTCATCAAGGTGGTGTCGGACGCTGGCCGGCCGCGCGCCGGCATCTTCCGCTACGCGCCCTCGCCCTATGCCGACACCGGCTGGCGCGACAGGGTGCGCGCGCTGACGCGCCTGATCGCGGGCCCGCGCGGCGATGAGGGCGTGCTGATCGCGCGCCGTCATTATGATCAGCTTGGCGGCTATGCCGCGGCCGGTTCCGAAACCGGCTTGCTGCGCCGGCTGGGGCGTAGCGCCCGCGCCGAACTGCGCAGCCGCTTGGTGCGGCTGTAATCACAGCCCTGCCAGCGTCGGTTAGCGCGCCTTGTCGCGGCGCAGATGTTCGTCGAGCCGCGGCATGATCTCGACGAAATTGCACGGGTTGGTGCGGTAATCGAGCTGCGCGGCCAAAATGCCGTCCCAGCCATCCTTGCAGGCGCCCGGCGAGCCCGGCAGGCAGAAGATATAGGTGGCGTTCGCGACGCCGGCGGTGGCACGCGACTGCACGGTCGAAGTGCCGATCTTGCCATAGCTCAGCATGTGGAACACCACCGAGAAGCCGTCCATGCGCTTTTCAAACAGCGGCTCAATCGCTTCCGGCGTGACGTCGCGGCCGGTGAAGCCGGTGCCGCCGGTGGTGATGATCACGTCAATGCCGGGATCGTCGATCCAGTCGCTGACCACGGCGCGGATCGCCTCGACGTCGTCGGTGACGATGTCGCGCGCCGCGAGTTTATGGCCAGCGGTCGACAGCCGGTCGACCAGCACCGTGCCGGAGCGATCATCAGCAAGCGAGCGACTATCGGAAATGGTCAGCACCGCGATGCTGAGCGGGATGAACGGTTTTTGCGGCTGTTCGTGATGCGGCATGTCGCGACCGGAAGGAGCGTGTCTGGAAACGAGTGCTGGGCGGCGACGAGCATGGTGGCGCTAATACGTTAGCAGAGCAAGTATTTGCCGGCAGCCCTCGTTGTGACAACAGGACTGGCCGCCATGGCAGCGACCAACACGAACGGCGCTGGTGTGAGCGCGCCGAAACGCGATCCGGCGCGCTTCAGATGCGCGCGCTTCAGATACGGCGCCTCACATGGTCCGCGCCGTTACAGCCGCTCCGCCGCAAACGTGTTGCAGGCCGCCACGGTGCCCTGCTGAAAGCCGACCATGAACCAGCGCTTGCGCTGCTCGGCCGAGCCGTGCGTGAAGGAATCCGGCACCACTTCGCGGCCCGCCTTGCGCTGCAACGTATCGTCGCCGATCGCGCTTGCGGTCTTGAGCGCGGCGTCGATGTCGCCGTCTTCGAGGAAGTTCGGCCGCTTCTTCAACTCGCGATTGACCCAGACGCCGGACAGGCAGTCGGCCTGCAGCTCAACCTTGACCTGCAACGCATTGGACGCGGCGCGGCTGCCGGACTGTTCCTGCATCCGCGTCACCCGCGGCAAAATGCCGAGCAGGTTTTGCACGTGATGGCCGGCCTCGTGCGCGATGATGTAGGCGGTGGTGAATTTGCAGGCGCTGCCGGAGCAGCCGCGGAACCGGGTCTCGACCTGTTTGAAGAAGCTGGTGTCGAGATAGATCTGTTTATCAGGCGGACAATAGAACGGCCCCATCGCCGCATTGGCCATGCCGCAGCGCCCGCCATTGGTGACGCCGCGGAACAGCACGATGCGCGGCCCGGCATATTTCAGGCCGCTGTCCTTGAAGATTTCGGTCCAGCGATCGTCGATCTCGCCGAGCACCCCGGCGATCATGTCGCCCATCTCGTCGGTCGGCTTGCCCTCTTTCTTCTCGCTTGGCCGATGCTCCTGCTCATAGCCGGAGGACTCGCGCGCGCCGGAAATGATCTCGGCGCCGCCGATCAGCAGCCGCGGATCGATGCCGACCGCCCAGCCGATCAGGCCGAGCACGATGATGGTGCCGATGCCGAGCCCGCCGCCGCCCATCGGAAATCCGAAACCGCCACCACCTCCGCCGCCGCCGCCGCCTTCTTCGTCGCGTCGGTCGTCGATGTTGTCGCTGCGACGGAAATCATCGTAACGCATGGCGATCGTCCTTCATTCAAGCGGCCGCGCTGCAACATCAATGCGGCTCGTAATAATAGCCCGCGGCCGTGGTCTTTCCCAACGGTTAACCATTAGCGCCCTCGGCAAATTTTGCCTAGCACGAAGCAGTTAGCAATTAAGTCGATTTTTACTTTGCCGAGTCATTGTGTGGGCCAGTCGGTTGTTTGGTCCCGCGTCGCCGACAGCGTCACCTGAGTCAGAGTATTTGAGTCATGGTTGAGTCGCGTAGCGGGGCGTCTGCAAGGGCGCCCCGCACGAATTTTGAGTCCGTTCCGGACAGTCGCATCGTGATCGGCGATTGCGTCGCCGGCATGTCCAAGTTGCCTAAGGCTTCGGTCGATCTGATCTTTGCAGATCCGCCCTATAACCTGCAACTCAAAGGCGACCTGAAGCGTCCCGACGAATCGCATGTCGATGCCGTCAACGACGCCTGGGACAAGTTCGATTCCTTCGCCGCCTATGACAACTTCACGCGCGCCTGGCTGCTTGCCTGCCGGCGCATCATGAAGCCGACGGCGACGATCTGGGTGATCGGCTCGTATCACAACATCTTTCGCGTCGGCGCGATCATGCAGGATCTCGGCTTCTGGATCCTGAACGACATCGTGTGGCGCAAAGCCAACCCGATGCCGAATTTCCGCGGCCGGCGTTTCACCAACGCGCACGAGACCATGATCTGGGCGGCGCGCGATGAGAACGCCAAGGGCTACACCTTCAACTACGAAGCGCTGAAAGCCGCCAATGAGGACGTGCAGGCGCGTTCCGACTGGCTGATCCCGCTGTGCACCGGCGAGGAACGGCTCAAGGGCGCCGACGGCAAGAAGATCCATCCGACCCAGAAGCCGGAAGGGTTGTTGGCGCGCGTGCTGCTCGCCTCGTCCAACCCTGGCGATCTGATCGTCGATCCGTTCAACGGCACCGGCACCACCGGCGCGGTGGCCAAGCGGCTGCGCCGCAACTACATCGGCTTCGAGCGCGACCATGACTACGCCGCCGCCGCCGAAGCGCGCATCGCCGCCATTGAGCCGCTGTCGGAAGACACGCTGGCGCCGTTCGTCACGCCGCGCAGCGCGCCGCGCGTGGCGTTTTCGGAACTGATCGAGCGCGGCATGATCTCGCCCGGCACCAAGCTGGTCGATTCCAAAAAGCGCCACGGCGCTTTGGTGCGCGCCGACGGCGCCATCATGCTCGGCGACAAGGTCGGTTCGATCCACCGCATCGGCGCGGTGGCGCAAGGCTCGGAAGCCTGCAATGGCTGGACGTTCTGGCACGTCGAAACCAACCAGGGTCTGAAGCTGATCGACGAGTTGCGCGCCGAAATCCGTAGCGGCATGGCGGCGGGCTGATCCAGCCCGCCTGGACAAAACTGCCGGCAAGTTTTTCCGGCGGCGCGCGGCGCTACGGCGCCCCGCATTGATCTTCCACACGATTTTCCAGGCATCGAATTTGCTCGTGCTTTGCCACGCAAGCACACGAGTCCTGGGGAGAGGTCGTGATGGTCGATGCCGCCAGTTCATTTGCATCCGGCAGCAGCAGCAGCAGCGCGGTCACGGCGCGCAGCGCAACCGCCAACAAAGCCACCGGCAAACCCGCGGTAGCGGAGCAGAGCCCTGAGGAAAAGTTCCTCGCCTTTGCCAAAAAGACGCCCGCTGAAAAGATGCGCGACGCGCTGTTGTCGCAGCTCGGCCTTACCGAGGAAAAATTGAAGGCGATGCCGCTTGAGGAGCGCCAGAAGGTCGAGAAGAAAATCACCGAGATGGTCAAGGAAGCCGCCGAGAAGCAGGCCACCAAAACGGGGCAGACCGGCTTCATCACCGACCGCAGGGTGTGAGGCGCGGCGCCCGGTCAGTCGCCAAGGCCGTGGCGCACCACCTTGCGCATCACATTGGGCAGCGCTTCGCCTTGCAGTGCGTCGATCGCGACCCAGCGCATGCCATCGGGCGGCTTTGTGCCGGCTGGCGCTTCGGCGACATAGACCACAAGTTCCAGCGGAAAATGCGTGAACACGTGGCTGACCACACCCGGCCGCCGCCGCCAGCGCGACAAGCCCGGCAGCACCGGCGCTTGGCGCCGCGCCGCGGCGTCGCTCTGCCCGGCCGCCCAGTCCGAACCCGGCACCTCGGTCATGCCGCCGAGCAGCCCCTTGTCGGCCCGGCTGCGCAGCAATAGCTGATCGCCGCGCCGCACGATGAAGGCCGCACCGCGCCGCAGCTCGCCGGTCTTCTTCGGCGCCTTGCGCGGAAAAGTCTCGGGATCGCCGCGGCGGCACGCTGCGCAATCGGGCTGTAGCGGACACAGCACGCAGCTTGGCCTTTTCGGTGTACATAGAGTCGCGCCGAGATCCATCATCGCTTGCGCGCTGTCACCGGCCCGCCCCTCGCCGGCCAGCGTCAACGCCAGCTCTTGTATCTGCGGCTTGGCCTGCGGCAGCGGCTGCTCGACCGCGAACAGCCGGGTCACCACCCGCTCGATATTGCCATCGACCGGCATGCAATGGCGGCCGAACGCAATCGCGGCGATCGCCGCCGCGGTATAGGGCCCGATGCCCGGCAATTGCCGCAAGCCGGTCTCGTCGTCCGGAAAGGCGCCGCCATGATCGCGCACCACCGCCAGCGCGCAGCCATGCAGATTGCGGGCGCGCGAGTAGTAGCCGAGCCCGGCCCACATCTGCAGCACCTCTTCGCGCGGCGCCGCCGCCAGCGCCGCGACATCCGGCCAGCGCGCCAGGAATTTGGCAAAATACGGCCCGACGGTTTTCACCGTGGTCTGTTGCAGCATGATCTCCGACAGCCAAACCCGGTACGGATCGGCGGCGGTGCCGGGCCGCGCCCGCCAGGGCAGCACCCGGGCATGCCGGTCGTACCAGGCCAATAGCCGCGCGGCATGGCCGGGCTCGGCGGTTGAGATCGAAGGCCGGCGCGCGGCGGGCGAGGTCATGGCTGGCGGCAGTCTCCCTGTGGGTTGCGGTATTTTATGCCAGAGCGGCGCACTTGCGACAGGCGGCGCGGTCGCTTGTCGACAGCGGCGATGCTATAGAACCCGTCATGGCAAAACCCCGCCCGATCCCCGCAAAACCTCTGTCCGCGCTGCTTGGCGGCGTGTTTGCCGACGCCTTCGCCCGCCAGGGTTTTGCGTCGCGCGAACTGGTGCTGCGCTGGCAGGAGATCGCCGGGCCCGAGATCGCCGCCCATGCCGAGCCGCTCAAGCTGCAATGGCCGCGCCCGGTCGATGGCCAGGAACAGCGCCCGGCCACTTTGGTGCTGCGGGTCGACGGGCCGATGGCGCTGGAAATCCAGCACGCCGCCGATGTGATCCTGCAGCGGGTCAATCGGTTCTTTGGCTGGAACGCGGTCGGCAAGCTGTCGCTGCGCCAGGCGCCGCTCAGCCGGCGCGACCGGCCGGCGCCGCGTCGGCTCGATCCGGCCGCGGTCGAACAGGTGGCGCAAAATCTCGGCGCGATCGAGGATGAGGCGCTGCGCGGCGCGCTGGCCCGGCTTGGCGCCGCCCTCAAGCGGACGTGAGCCAGCCCGGCGGCCGCCTGCGCGGCGGCATTGCCACCTGCCGCGTTTCAAGCTACGCGAATGGCCGCATCCGCCATGCCGTATCCGGGAGAGCTGCCTTGATGATCACGCGCCGCGCCTTTACCGCCGCTTTGTCGCTGACCGGGCTGCTCGCCCTCACCGCCTGGTCGCCGCTGCCATTGATCGGCCAGGCCGCCGCGCAATCGGCCGGTTCGCCGACCGCTGCCGAGGTCGCCAAGCCGGGCGCGCTGCCGGACATGGCGATCGGCAATCCGAACGCCACCGTGACCATCGTGGAATATGCCTCGCTGACCTGCGGCCACTGCGCCACCTTCAATGAAGTGGTGTTCCCGAAGCTGAAGGCGGAATACATCGACACCAACAAGGTCAAGTATGTGTTCCGCGAATTTCCGCTCGACATCAAGGCCGCGGCTGGCTCGATGCTGACGCGCTGCATCGCCAAGGATGATGCGGCGAAGTACTTCGCGGTCACCGACCTGTTGTTCAGGCAGCAGGCGGAATGGGTGATGAAAGACACCACCGCGACGCTGAAGCGGATCGGCAAGCAGGCCGGGCTGTCCGAGCAGGCGGTGGAAGCGTGCCTGAAGGATCAGCCGCTGCTCGACAAGATCGCAGCCGATCAGAAATACGCCAACGAGGTGTTGAAGGTGAACGCGACGCCGACCTTCTTCATCAATGGCGAGATGCTGCGCGGCGGCGGCAGCTTCGAGGAATTCGACAAGCGCCTCAAGGAACTGCTGAAGAACTGAGGCGCGCTCGCCTCAGTTACCTATTCAGCCGCATCCCCGATCACGGGCCTGATCTTGGCGAGTTGATCGCCGATCTGGCCTTGGGCGGTCCGCACATCAAATGCGGTTTGCAGATTGAGCCAGAACTGCGCGGAGGTGCCAAACGCCTTCGCCAAGCGCAGCGCGGTGTCCGCGGTCACGCCGGTCTCCTCATTGGCGATCCGCTCAATGCGGGTCCGCGGCACGCCGCACACCTTCGCCAGCGCCCCGGGCGACAGGCCGAGCGGGCCCAAAAATTCTTCGCGTAGCACCTCACCAGGATGCATCGGCGGCAGCTTCCGGTTCATCGTTGGCGTCCTTCTGTCACGGGCAAGCTTCTCATCAGTGATAGTCCGTGAACTCGACCTGCTCCGCACCTTGGTCGTTCCAGACGAAGCAAATCCGATACTGATCATTGACCCGAATAGAATATTGACCGGCGCGATCGCCCTTGAGGCGTTCGAGGCGATTGCCAGGCGGCACTTTCAAGTCATCAAGGACAGTCGCCGCTGCAAGCATCTGCAATTTGCGGCGCGTGATCTTGAGAAGGTCGGCTGGAAAACCTTTACGCGCCTCTCCTTCAAAGGCCGCTTCCGTCGCCTGATCCTTGAAGCTCCTGATCATCGCACTTCATGTATCGTCTGATGATACATCTCTCAAGGCAAACGAGGCTCCCGACTGGGGTTCCTCCCGCTCCCAGAGAGACAAGCCCCCTGCCCGCCACGAAATCCCCTGTTTTTTCAGCAACAAGCCACAAAAACACCTTGGGAAAAGCCGGACGGCGCGGTTGCCCCGCTGGTCAGCGGCCGCCATTGTCCGGCCCCTGAGGGCCTCGATAGGGCAGCTCTGCCGGCAGAACCATACCAGAAGTGGTATACTGCCCGATTACAGCAGAGTCGCGAATCGAGTTCAGAGCCCTCGCAACAGAGCAGCTACATGAAACTCACCCGTCTTCGCCTGCACGGTTTCAAATCCTTCGTCGAGCCGACCGATTTCGTGATCGAACCGGGGCTGACCGGCGTGGTCGGACCGAATGGCTGCGGCAAGTCCAATCTGGTGGAAGCGCTGCGCTGGGCGATGGGCGAAACCTCGCACAAATCGCTGCGCGCCGCCGACATGGACGCGGTGATTTTCGCCGGTTCCGGCAACCGGCCCTCGCGCAACCACGCCGAAGTGATGATGACGATCGACAATGCCGATCGCACTGCGCCCGCCGCGGTCAATGACCACGATATTCTGGAAATCTCCCGGCGCATCGAGCGCGAGGCCGGCTCGGTCTATCGCATCAATGGCCGCGAAGTGCGCGCGCGCGACGTGCAATTGCTGTTCGCCGACGCCGCGACCGGCGCGCGCTCGCCGGCGCTGGTGCACCAAGGCAAGATCGGTGAAATCATTCAGGCCAAGCCGGAACAGCGCCGCCGCGTGCTGGAAGACGCCGCCGGCGTCGCCGGTCTGCACGCCCGCCGCCATGAAGCCGAATTGCGCCTGAAAGCGGCCGAAACCAATCTGACCCGCGTCGAAGACGTGATCGGCCAATTGTCCGGCCAGATCGACGGCCTGAAAAAGCAGGCGCGCCAGGCGATCCGCTATCGCGACGTCGCCGCCAAGGTGCGCAAGGCCGAGGCCACGCTCTATCATTTGCGCTGGCTGAACGCCCATGCCGCGGTCAACGAAGCCTCGCAGACCCATGACGTCGCGGTGCGCAACCTCGCCGAATGCACCCGCGAGCAGGCCGAGGCCGCCCGCATCCAGGCGATCCGCGCTTCCGATCTGCCCGGGCTGCGCGAGGCCGAGGCGCGCGCCGCCGCCAGCCTGCAGCGGCTCACCAACGCCCGCGAACAACTCGACCGCGAAGAAGTGCGCGCCCGCGAGCGCGCCACTGAACTCGATCGCCGCTTGATGCAGTTCCAATCCGACATCGCGCGCGAGCAGCAGCAATCGTCCGACGCGGTGGTGGCGTTGCAGCGCCTGGAAACCGAAGACGTCGAGCTGCGCGAGGAGATCAAGGAGCGCGTCGAACAGCGCAGCGGCGTCGATGCCCGCGTCAGCGAGGCCGAAGCGACGCTGGCCGCGGCCGAGCGCGTGTTTGCGGAACTGACAACCGCGCTCGCCGATCAGAGCGCGCGCCGCCGCCAGATCGAGGGCAGCGTGCGCAGCCATCGCGAGCGGCTGGCCCGGCTTGATCAGGAAATCGCCGGCGTCGAGGCCGAGATCGAGAAGCTGATGCAGGTCACCGGCGGCATCGGCGATCTCGAAACGCTGCAGGCCACCGTGGAAGCGGCGATGGAAGCGCTGGCGGAAGGCGAAATGCGCGCCCAGGCCGCGGAAGCCGCCCATCAGGCCGCGCGCCAGACGCTGGAAAGCTCGCGCGCCCCGCTGACCGAAGCCGATCGCAAGGTGCAGCGGCTGGAAACCGAAGCGCGCACCATTTCGAAAATTCTCGACGGCGAGTCCAAAAATCTGTGGCCGCCGATCATCGACGGCGTCACCGTCGCCAAGGGTTATGAAAAAGCGCTCGGCGCCGTGCTCGGCGATGATCTCGACGCGCCGGTCGATCCGAGCGCACCGATGCGCTGGACCGAGATCGGCGTGCAGGAGGTCGATCCCGAGTTGCCGGAAGGCGTGCAGTCGCTGGCCTCGCTGACCACCGCGCCGCCGGAACTGGCGCGGCGCTTGAAGCAGATCGGCGTGGTCGAGAAGGAGCAAGGCGCCGCTCTGGTGTCGCAGCTCAAGACCGGGCAGCGGCTGGTGTCCAAGGATGGCGACGTCTGGCGCTGGGACGGCTTTATCGCCGCCGCCCACGCCCCGACCGGCGCCGCACGCCGGCTGGCGGAACGGGCGCGGCTCGCCGACATCGAAGCCAATCTGGAAGAAGCGCGCATCGAAGCCGCCGCCAAGCGCGAAGCTTTGGAATCGGCCGACGCCGCGCTGAAAGCCGCCGCCGCGATGGAAAGCGAAGCGCGCGAAGCGATGCGCGCCGCACGCCGCGAAGTCGATGTTGCGCGCGAACGCCAAGCCGCCGCGGAGCGCGAGATCAACCGTCACGCCGCGCGGCAATCGGCGCTCGCCGAAGCGCGCTCGCGGCTCGATGCCAGCCGTCAGGAAGCGATCGGCGGGCTGGAAGCGGCGGAAGCGGCATTGGCCGACCTGCCGCCCTCGCTGGAAACCGAGGACCGGCTAGCCGCGGTACGCAACGAAATCGAAGGTCATCGCCGGCTGGCGGCGCAGGTGCGCGCCGAAGCGCAGGCGCTGGCACGCGAGGCCGAACTCGCCGACCGCCGGCTGCAGGCGATCATCGCCGAGCGTGCCGATTGGCAGAAGCGCAGCGAAGGCGCCGCGGGCCAGATCGAGACCATCGAAGCGCGTATCGCCGAAGTGCAGCTCGAGCGCGAAGGCCTGGAAGAAGCGCCGATGCTGTTTGCTGAAAAGCGCGCCGCGCTGATCAGCGAGATCGAATTCGCCGAAGCCGATCGCCGCAACGCCGCCGACGCGCTCGCCGCTGCGGAAAACGCGATGGCCGACACCGACCGCGCCGCCAAGACCTCGCTGGAAGCGCTGTCGAGCGCGCGCGAAGCCTGCGCCCGCGCCGAGGAACGCATGGAAGGCTCGCGGCGCCGGCTCGAAGACATCGAACGCGAAATCCGCGAAATGCTGGAAGTCGAGCCGCAGGCGGTGGCCGGGCTTGCCGAGATCACGCCGGAAAGCACGCTGCCGCCGCTGCACGAGATCGAAGCCGATCTTGAAAAACTACGCCGCGATCGCGAGCGGCTCGGCGCGGTCAATCTGCGCGCCGAGGAAGAACTACGCGAGGTCGAAGCGTCGCACGGCACGCTGGCGTCCGAGCGCGACGATCTGGTGGAAGCGATCAAGAAGCTGCGCAGCGGCATTCAGAGCCTGAACAAGGAAGCGCGCGACCGGCTGCAGGCCTCGTTCGAGACCGTCAATAACCACTTCAAGCGGCTGTTCACCCGGCTGTTTGGCGGCGGCGAAGCGGAGCTGAAACTGATCGAGAGCGACGACCCGCTGGAAGCCGGTCTTGAGATCGTCGCCAAGCCGCCGGGCAAGAAGCCGCAGACGCTGTCGCTGCTGTCGGGCGGCGAGCAGGCGCTGACCGCGCTGGCGCTGATTTTTGCGGTGTTCCTCACCAACCCGTCGCCGATCTGCGTGCTGGACGAAGTCGACGCGCCGCTGGACGATCACAACGTCGAGCGGTGCTGCGACCTACTGCACGAGATGACCTCGACCACCGAGACCCGCTTCATCATCATCACCCACAATCCGATCACCATGGCGCGCATGAACCGGCTGTTCGGCGTCACCATGGCGGAACGCGGCGTGTCGCAGCTGGTGTCGGTCGGCCTCGACGACGCGGTCAAGATTCTGGATCAGAACGTGGCGTGAGCGTAGCCGCGAGCGTGACAGCTACCAGCGCGACGTCGATTTGGATGACAGCGCGGCGGTTTCCCTCCCCCTTGCGGGGAGGGTCGGCCGAGCGAAGCGCGATGCGCAGCATCGCGTGCAGCGGAGGCCGGGGTGGGGGTCCACAAAAAGACGCCCTCACCTTGCGATCCCCCCACCCGACCCGGCTTCGCTGCGCTCTGCCGGGCCACCCTCCCCACAAGGGGGAGGGACAAGACATTGCGCGGCGTGCTCTCATTCCAGACGCACACCACCCACTCCACCGTCATGGCCGGGCTCCTCCCGGCCAGCCACGTCTTTTGATCTTGCTCAGCCTTCAAGACGTGCATACCCGCGACAAGCGCGGGCATGACGACCATCATGTGAGCGCCGTTGCTCCCCCTGACCTTGCAGCCGTGATCGCTTTCCCATGATCAGCCCCGAACTCCCGCCCTCCATCAAAGCCGCGCTCGACGATGCGCTGCAGGGCACCGCGCGCACCGAGCTGGCGCCGCGCGCCGCTTCGATCTCGGCCGCTTATCGTCAGGGCGGCAATTCCGGCGCCATTCGCAGCCGCGCCGATGCGCTGGCCTATGCGCTGGTACGGATGCCGGCGACCTATGCCGCGGTGGCGGCCAGCCTGAACGCGCTTGGTGAGCTACGCGCTGATTTCGCGCCAACCACCGTGCTTGACTGCGGCGCCGGCCCCGGCACCGCCAGCTTCGCCGCCGCGCAGGCATTTGCCACGCTCGGCACTTTTACGCTGATCGATGCCAATCCGGCGCTGCGCAGCTTGGCGCTCGAACTGGCGCAGCACGATCCGCGGCTGGCGCAGCTCGGTTACCTCGCCGGTGATGCCCGCGCTACGCTCGCCAAAGCCGAGCCCGCCGAGCTGGTGATCGCCAGTTATATGATCAACGAAATCAGCGACAGCGCGCAGCGCGCGCTCGCCGATTTGCTGTGGCAGAAGACCACCGACACGCTGCTGGTGATCGAGCCCGGCACGCCCGCCGGCTTTGCCCGCATTCGCGATCTGCGTGCGCGGCTGATCGGCCAGGGCGCCCATGTGATCGCGCCCTGCCCGCACGAGCGCGCCTGCCCGATGGCCGAGCCAGACTGGTGCCACTTCACTCAGCGCTTGCCGCGCTCGCGCGCCCACATGCAGTTGAAGGCCGCCGAAGTCCCCTATGAAGACGAGAAGTTCAGCTATCTGGTGCTGAGCCGCCAGGCGCCTACCGAGCGCGCGGCGCGCGTGCTGACCCAGCCGCAGCTCACCAAAATCGCGGCCAGCGTCAAACTGTGCAGCGACGACGGCGTTGGCATCGTGACCTTCCCGCGCCGTGACAAGGCGGCCTATGCCCGCGCCAAGAAGCTGGCCTGGGGCGACACGCTGCGCAGCGCTTCACAATGAAGCGGCCAGTGAGCCACGCTTGAACCTGATGATGGCGCGCCCGACTGATGCTGCGGCGCTGCACCAACGCCTCTGCCGTGCTGGCCGAAATTGGATTACGCTGCGCCGATGGTCCCTTGAGGAGTGCCCGCCATGACCGGCTGGATCGTACTTGGCGTTCTCGTAATCTTAGTGCTGCTGGCGCTCGGCGCCTACAACCGGCTGGTGGCGCTGCGCCAGCGCGTCGGCCAGGCGTTCGCCGACATCGACGTGCAGCTCAAGCAGCGTCACGATCTGATCCCCAATCTGGTGGAAACTGTGAAAGGCTATGCCTCGCACGAGCGCGGCACGCTGGAAGATGTGATCCGCGCCCGCAACGCGGCGATCGCCGCGCAGGGCCCGGGCCAAACCATCGCCGCGGAAAACCAGCTCACCGGCGCGCTCGGCCGCCTGATCGCGCTTGGCGAGGCCTATCCGGACCTGAAAGCCAACGTCAATTTCCAGCAGTTGCAGAGCGAATTGTCGGACGTCGAAAATAAGATCGCCGCCAGCCGCCGGTTCTTCAACAACGCCGTCCAGGAATACAACACCGGCATCGAGCAGATGCCGATCGCGCTGGTGGCCAAGCCGCTCGGCTTCCTGCCGATGCAGTTCTTCGATCTCGGCAGCTCGCGCACCGAGGTCGAACAGGTGCCGCAGGTGAAGTTCTGAGCGCCCGCGTCATTCCGGGGCGCGCGCCGCGCGAACCCGGACTCCCGAGGTGTTGAAGAGTGTTCTCTCACGTCGCGAGTCCGGGTCTGCGCCGCTGAACGCGGCGCATCCCGCAACGACGTGGGTGGATTGTGCGTAACTGGAGCGTGCCCGATGGCCGCCTACGGTCTCTATACTCACATTGCCGCCAACAAGACCCGTTCGGTGGTGTTGCTGATCGGGCTGTTTCTGCTGGTCTATGTACTGGTGTTTGCGGGCGCGCTGATCGGCGAAGCGATCACCGACGACAGCGGCCAATTCAGCGATTATCTCGCCCGCGCCGGTCACGATCTGCTGGTCGCCTTCCCCTTCGCCACGCTCGGCACGGTGGCGTGGGTGGCGATCGCCTATGCGTTCCATCAGAAGATGATCGACCTCGTCACCGGCAGCGACGATGTCAGCCGCAAGGAACAACCGCGGCTCTACAACGCGCTGGAGAATTTGTGCATCTCGCGCGGCATTCCGATGCCGAAGCTTAAATTGATGCCCAGCGAAGCGCGCAACGCGTTCGCCACCGGCCTCAATCCAAAGCAATACGCCATCACCGTCACCACCGGCCTGATCGATGGGCTCGATGATCGCGAGATCGAGGCGGTGCTTGGCCATGAGCTGACCCACATCCGCAACGGCGATGTGCAGATGATGGTGGTGGCGATGGTGATCGCCGGCGTGGTCGGCTTCTTCGGCGAATTGTTGTTCCGGCTGTTCTTCAACTCGAGCTGGCGGTTCGGCGGCGGCTCCTCGTCATCATCATCGTCGTCCTCATCGGACCGCAAGGGCGGCGGCGGTGCGGTGCTGGCGGTGATCCTGGCGGTGGTGCTGATCATGCTCGCCTGGCTGATGTCGCAACTGCTGAAGCTGGCGCTGTCGCGCTCGCGCGAATTTCTGGCCGACGCGGGTTCGGTCGAGCTGACCAAGGATCCCGACGCGATGATCTCGGCGCTGCGCAAGATCGAGCATCGCGGCGAACTTCCCGGCGCCACTTCGGCGGTGATGGAGCTGTGCGTCGACAATCCGCGCGAGGGCTTTGCCGATTTGTTCGCCACCCACCCCTCGGTGCCGGCCCGCATCGATGCGCTGGTGAAATTCGCCGGCGGTCACGATCCCGGACCGCTGCCCGATGCCGAACCCGCCGAGCCGGACAACCAGTTGGAGCAGCAGGACGTGACCCCGGCACCCGTGCCGGACGCGCCCTCGCCGCCCGGCCCCTGGGGGCAACGCCGATCCCCGCCAGCCTGATCGCGAAAATCCAGCGATTCCAATCGCGGGCCGCTACGCTGCGCCCATGGAGGCGAAGATTGCTGTGGTTATCGCGCCGTCAGGATATTGTGCGCTATTGGCCGCCTTGGTCCCTCCGCAATTGAATTATCCCTTGTTTCTGCCATGGTCGCGCCCAAAGCAGGGAAGGACGTCAGCCAGAGCGGCAAGCCGCACGGGCCGGCGCGGAAAATCGGGCGCAAAAGCAATTTAAGGAATGTCATGCCGAAGCCAGCAGTGATTGTTGTGGGGGCCGACAAGGGCGGCGTCGGAAAGACCACGGTCTCGCGCACCCTCCTCGATTATTTCAATGCCAACAACGTGCCCACCCGGGCGTTCGATACCGAATATCCGCGCGGTACCCTGAAGCGTTTTCATCCCGACATCACCGAGATCGTCGATATGACGACGACCGCGGACCAGATGAAGATCTTCGATACGCTCAATTCCGCGGCGCCGTCGGTGACGGTGATCGACGTGCGCGCCGGCCTGTTGTCGCCGGCCTTGGCGTCGCTGCGCGACATCGGCTTCCTGGACGCGGCGCAATCGGGCCAGATCACCTTTGCGGTGTTCCACATCCTCGGCCCGTCGATCGCCTCGCTCGACGAAATCGCCGAGACCGCCGGCTTCATGCACGGCGCCAAATACTTCCTGGTGAAGAACTTCATCAACAACACCAGCTTCTTTGAGTGGGATCAGGCGACCTACAAGACCTATTTCCACCGCATCAAGGACGCCACCGAACTGACCATCCCCAAACTCAACGAAATGGCGTTCGAGCAGGTGGAAGTGTCCTCGGTGCCGTTCCTGAAATTCGTGGCCAATAAGGGCCATCACGACGAGCCGGCCAACTACTCGTTCGTGCTGCGCGGCTATGTGCGCCATTGGCTGGCCAATGTCTGGAGCGAGTTCGACCGCATTCAGCTCACCGACATCGTCGGCAAGGAGCGTTCCGGCCCGCGCCCGACCGTGAGCGGCGCCGGCATCGGCGCCCCGCCGGAGAAATAGTTGCAGCGCTGCGCGAATTCGTGGAATCAGACGGGATACCCGTCTGATCCCACACCATGATCCGCACTCCGGTCTATATCGTTTGCTCACCTCGCCCGCTGGTCGGCAAAACGCTGATCGCGCGGATGCTGTCCGAGTTCCTGCTGCTGCAACGCCGCGACGTGCTGGCGTTCGACGTCAATGTCCGGGAACCGTCGCTGCTCGATTATCTGCCGAACGTCACCGAGACCGCCAATATCGACGACACCTTCGGCAAGATGGCGCTGATGGACCGGCTGATCGTCAATGATCAGCTCGCCAAGGTGATCGACCTTGGCTACCACGCTTTTCAAGAATTCTTCGTGATGATCGGCGAGATCGGCTTTCTAAAGGAAGCCGCGCGCCGCGGCGTGGCGCCCTTGGTGCTGTTCCTCGCCGATTCAGACCGGGTGTCGCTGCGTGCCTATGAGCTGTTGCAGGCGCAGATCCCGCCGCGGCTGTTGATCGCGATCGACAACGAATATGTGCTGCGCGGCGAGCTGCCGCGCATCTACACCCAGGGCCGGGTGCTGCCGGTGGCCGCGCTGCCGAATTTTTTGAAAACCTATATCGACCGGCTCGGCTTCTCGTTCACCGGCTATCTGCGCGCCGAGCGTGACTCCTCCACCGAACTGCATCAGTGGATCCGGCGCAACTACACCCACTTCCGCGACCTCGACATGGAATTGTCGCGGCCGCTGCGCTGAGGCACCGCGCCGAGCAATCCAGCAGCGTCGTGGTGCGCGCCTTGAGCCCTCCCCCCGCAGCGCGGGGAGAGGGCAAATGTCGTCCGCTCAGTGGCCTTCGAACGAAATCAGCGTGCGCACCGGCACGCCCATCGCGCGGATCTTGTCGGCGCCGCCGAGCTCCGGCAGGTCGATCACGAAGCAGGCCGCCACCACCTCGGCGCCGAGCTGGCGCAACAGCTTGATGGCGCCTTCCGCGGTGCCGCCGGTGGCGATCAGATCGTCAACCAGCACCACCCGCTCGCCCTTCTGCAGCGCGTCGACATGGATTTCGATGTGATCGGTGCCGTATTCCAGCGCGTATTCCATGCTGACGCAGGTATGGGGCAGCTTGCCCTTCTTGCGGATCGGCACGAAACCCGACGACACCTGATGGGCAATGGCGCCGCCGAGGATGAACCCGCGCGCCTCGATGCCCGCGACCTTGTCGATCTTGGAGCCGGCCCAGGGTTGCACCAGTTCATCGACCGCGCGGCGGAATGAGCGCGCGTCACCAAGCAGCGTGGTGATGTCGCGGAACAGAATGCCCGGCTTGGGATAATCCGGGATGGTGCGCACGCTGGCCTTGAGGTCCTGTTCGAAGGTCATCTTCCTGTCTTTCGCAATGCTGAAGCGGTGGGGGAACAGACGTTCTCCGGGGCAAAACTGTCAATTGGCCGGAAGGCCAAGCCGGAAGGCGTTTTCGACGATTTTCAGCCCAACGCCGCCGCCGAGCGACATCAGCGATTCCGGGTGGAATTGCACGCCGCCGACCGGCAGGGTCTTGTGCTCGATCACCATCGGGATGCCGTCATCGGTCGCGGCGGTGACCTGCAGCACCTCGGGCATGCTCGCCTGGTCGACATAGAGCGAATGGTAGCGCCCGATCACGATCTCGGCCGGCAGGCCGCGCATTAGCGTGCTGCCGCGCACCGTGACCCGCGACGGCCGGCCATGCGCCGGCTGCGCCAATTGGCCGAGCGTGCCGCCAAAATATTCGCCCATCGCCTGCACGCCGAGGCACACCCCGAAGATCGGCAGGTTTTTCGCAAGCCCGGCGTCGATCGTGCTTTTGATGTTGAAGTCTTCCGGCCGGCCCGGACCCGGCGACAGCACCAAGAGGTCGTAGTCGTGCTTGGCCAGCATCGGCAGCGCGTGCACATAGCGCACCACGGTGACCTGGGCGCCGACCTGGCGGAAATAGTCGGCCAGCATGTGCACAAAACTGTCGTCGTGGTCGATCAGCAGCACCTTCTTGCCGGAGCCGGTGGCGTCCGGCGCCACCGCCGACAGCGGCTTGGGCGGATCGCCGCGCAGCGCCTGGAACAGCGCCGCCGCCTTGACGTGGCACTCTTTGTCCTCGGCCTCCGGATCGCTATCGAACAGGCAGGTGGCGCCGACCCGCACCTCGGCGAGGCCGTCCTTCATGCGGATGGTGCGGATGGTCAGGCCGGTGTTGATCGAGCCGTCGAAGCCGACAAAGCCGAACGCGCCGGCATACCAGCGCCGCGGCGTGCGCTCATTGTCCTCGACGAACTGCATCGCCCACAATTTCGGCGCGCCGGTCACCGTCACCGCCCAGGCGTGGGTCAGGAACGCATCGAGCGCGTCAAAGCCCGGCCGCAGCATGCCCTCGACATGGTCGACCGTGTGGAACAGTTTTGAGTAGGTCTCGATCTGGCGCCGCGCCAGCACCTTGATGGTGCCGGGCACACAGACCCGCGCCTTGTCGTTGCGATCGACGTCGGTGCACATGTTCAGCTCGAACTCGTCCTTCTCCGAGTTCAACAGCTTCTGGATCTGCGCGGCGTCGCCGATCGCGTCGGCGCCGCGCGCAATGGTGCCGGAGATCGGACAGGTCTCGATCCGGCGGCCATCGGAGCGCACGAACATTTCCGGCGAGGCCGACACCAGAAATTCGCCGTCGCCGAGATTGACCAGCCCGCCATAGGGCGACGGGTTGATGCGGCACAGCCGCTGAAACACTTCGGCCGGCGAGCGGTCGCACGGCTCGCCGAACAATTGCCCGGGCACCGCCTCGAACAGATCGCCGCGGGCAAACGCCTCGCGCGCCTTTTCCACCACCGCCGGATAGTCGCCCGGACCATGGTCGGCGAATTTCTGGCACGGCAGCTTCTTATAGACGCTCTCGGAGGTCGCGTTCGGCAGTCCGGCGGTCGAGCGGCCGTTCCAGGCAAAATCGTAAGAGAGGATCACGCCGCTGCCATTGGCGCGGTCATAGGCCAACAGCCGGTCCGGCACATAGAGCACGATATCGCGCTGATCAGCGGCGCGCTCGCGGCGCTTCTTCAGGTCCTCGATCTGGAACACCAGATCATAGGCGAACGCGCCGTACAGGCCGAGCATCGGGTCGGCGCTGCTGCTGAACGCGGCGACCAGCGCCCGCACCAAGGACATCGCGCTGGCGCGGCGGGGGCGCTGTTCTTCATCGACCGGGGCCTCACCACGCAAAATTTTGCCGGCGATACGGCCGGCACTGCGTTCTTCAATGGCAAAGCTCGGGTCGCTCAGCGTTTCCGCCAGAAACGCCACCAGCACCTCGCCACGGGCGTTTTGCGCCTCGATGGCAAATTCCGCCTCGCGGGTGGTCAGCGACAGCGGCGGATCGGCAAAGCCGAGGTCAAAGCTCTCGTAACGGCCGGGCACCGTGGTGCCGGAGGACAGCATCACGCCGCGGCGGCTATCGAGCGTCTCGACCAGCGCGTCGAGCCGCGCGCCGCCGGAAAAGCTCTCGGTGCGCCGGGTGATGGCGAGGCCGGCAGCCGTGACGAACTGGCTCTCGGGCGGGAGTGAAAACACGGTCCTGTTCATGTGATCCTCTAATTCAGACTTGCCGGGAGGAGCGCCACACAGGACATGGAAAAGGCCGCCCTAGTGGTGACGGCCTTGACGATTGGAAACAGCAGACATCGCATGGCCACCTCTTAGGAGGTGCGCCACCAAAGACGGGTCTTGTGAGCTGCGATCTTCATGGCCGGTAAAGCACCATCGCAGCCCCTCGATGTCAAGACTGTGATCGGCCCGGAATATCCCGACATTAGGCGGAGACCCGGGGTGGTATGGCGGCAGCTCCTCAACTCTCAGACAGCCCCCATACCAGGCCCGTCGTTCCGATCAATGGCTCGGCAACTACACAGCAAGCCCAGGCCACCGGCTAGCCAACTTGAAGTCGCGGCAGCAACCCGGCCGAAGGCCCTCCGCGGCGGCTGAGATCACTCCCCTCACCTTGGATAGCTTAGCCGGAACATGATTGCCGATGCCGCGTTCAGGTTACGCATGCCGGGTGACAACCGGCCGTAATGGGGATGGCGGACGCAGCCTATTTTGCCGGTTTCTGACTGCGACACCAACGCATCGGTACGCGCTGACGCCTGACCCGTTCCCGGCATGCAACCTCGTTCCAGCCCCGGAACCAGATCCGCGTTGCCGCGTTGTTAGTTCAAGGCGGGTGCGGAGCGGTGCCGGTTGCGCTGCGAAAACGCAGTGCGGAAATTGCAGTGCAGCTGTGGAGTAATGTGGATAACAATCGTCGCCGCAACTGATCCCAATCACGCCGAAATCGCACGAAACTTCCGCCGCATTCAATTGGCGAAGTAACAACAGCAACAATGGAGCTGTGTCGTGAGTACTCCGGTTGAAATGCAGATCGAAGAAATCATTGCCACCTGCGGCGGCGACCTGCGCGGCGCTGTGAAGGCGCTCATTCTGGTCAACGAGCAACTCGAGATCGAAATCGCCAAGCTGCAGGCCGCGGCGTGCCATTGCGCAACCGCTGCGACCAAACACTGAGCTTATAGCATAGCGGCTGCCACCAACGGCCCGTCATGCTGGCCTTGTCGCCGGCATCCACGTCTTGAGGCAGTGCAAACTCAAAGACGTCGATGGCCGGGACGAGCCCGGCCATGACGTGCGGATGAGGTGATCGCGATCGCCGTGGGCGGACGTGTTACGCCTTCTTCAAGAACTCGGTGCGCAGCACTAGGCCCTTGACCTTGTCGGTGCGGCCTTCGATCTCTTCCTCATTGTCGGTGAGGTGGATGTTCTTGATCACGGTGCCGCGCTTGAGCACGGTCGAGGAGCCCTTCAGCTTCAAATCCTTGATCAGCGTCACGCTGTCGCCCTCGGCGAGCAGCGCGCCGTTGCAGTCCCTGACCTTGATGTCCATGCAATATCCTTGATTGGCTAATGGTCCGGCGCGGCAAGGCTGCGCCGGGCGGGTTGGAAACTGTGCCGGGCAGCGCGCGTTATTGCGGCCGTTCCGGATTGTTCAGCATCATCTCGCCGAGATTGCGCTGGGCGCGATTGGCGCGGGTCAGCGCGTTGCTGCGTTGCACGTCGCGATTCTTGCGGCAGGCGACGTATTCGTTGGAGCCGACCGCGACGCCGTTCTGACGGCAGAACGCATCATCATCCTCGGTCATGCCGGCATAGCTCGGGACTTCGTGCCGCGAGGTGCAGGCGGACAGCGCCAGCGCCGCCAGCAGCGCCAGCGCCAAGCGGCTCGGAACGGTGGGGGACATGCGCAACGCGCTCCTGTGCGATTAAAAACCCCCGCACCGATGAACCGGGATCGCGGCAAATGCAAGCCGCCGCGATCCCGAAAGGTCAATGACGCGGCAGGATCAGTGGTGGCTCTTGAGCGCCACGCTGATCTCTTCCAGCGCATTGGGGTCTTCGATGGTGGCCGGCATCGACCACGCTTCGCCGTCGGCGATCTTCTTCATGGTGCCGCGCAAAATCTTGCCGGAGCGGGTCTTCGGCAGCCGGCCGACCGTGACCGCCAGCTTGAACGCCGCCACCGGGCCGAGCTTGTCGCGCACCAGCTTGACCACTTCCTTCTCGATCTCGGCGTGATCGCGGGTGACGCCGCTCTTGAGCACCAGGAAGCCGCACGGCACCTCGCCCTTGATCGGGTCGGCCACGCCGAGCACCGCGCATTCGGCGACGTCCGGATGCGAGGCCAGAATTTCCTCCATGCCGCCCGTGGACAGCCGGTGGCCGGCGACATTGATGATGTCGTCGGTGCGGCCCATCACGAACACATAGCCATCCTCGTCCATGTAGCCGGCGTCGGAGGTTTTGTAATAGCCGGGATAATCCGCAAAATAGCTTTCGCGGCAGCGTTCATCCTGCTCCCACAGCGTCGGCAGACAGCCGGGCGGCAGCGGCAGCTTGATGACGATCGAGCCCATGGTGCCAGCCGGCACCGGCTTGGCGGCCTCGTCCACCACTTCGAGCTGATAGCCCGGCATCGGCACGGTCGGCGAACCATGCTTGACCGGCAACAGGCCAAGGCCGACCGGATTGCCGGCGATGCACCAGCCGGTTTCGGTCTGCCACCAGTGATCGATCACCGGCAGCTTGAGCTGCTGCTCGGCCCATTCCACCGTCGGCGGGTCGGCGCGCTCGCCAGCCAGGAACAGCGTGCGCAGCGTCGAGATGTCGTATTTCTTGATGAAGGCCCCTTCCGGGTCCTCCTTGCGGATCGCGCGGAACGCGGTCGGCGCGGTGAACAGCGCCACCGCCTTGTAGTCCTCGACCAGCCGCCAGAACGCGCCGGCATCCGGGGTCGCGACCGGCTTGCCTTCGTACATGATGGTGGTGGCGCCGTGGAACAGCGGGCCATAGACGATGTAGCTGTGGCCGACCACCCAGCCGATGTCCGAGGTGCACAGCCAGGCCTCGCCGGGCTTCACGCCGTACAGATTCTCCATGGTCCACTTCAATGCGACCAGATAGCCGCCATTGTCGCGCACCACGCCCTTCGGCTGCCCGGTGGTGCCGGACGTGTACAGAATGTACAGCGGATCGGTGGCGAGCACCGGCGTGCACGGCGCGCTCTTGCCGGCGGCCATCGCCTCGGCGCGCAGCGTCGCCCAATCATGATCGCGGCCTTTGATCAGATCGGCCTTGAGCTGCGGGCGCTGCAGGATGATGCAGCTCTCCGGCTGATGGGCGGCGAGCGCGATCGCATCGTCGAGCAGCGGCTTGTAGGCCACGATGCGCGACACTTCGATGCCGCACGACGCGGACAGAATCACCTTCGGCTTGGCGTCGTTGATGCGGGTCGCCAGTTCCTTGGCAGCAAAACCGCCGAACACCACCGAATGCACCGCGCCAAGGCGGGCGCAGGCCAGCATCGCCACCACGGCTTCAGCAACCATCGGCATGTAGATGATGACGCGATCGCCCTTGCCGACGCCAAGATCGGCGAGCACGGCGGCGAACGCCTTCACCTCATCGAGCAGCTGCCGATAGGTGAACTTGGTCACCGTGCCGGTGACCGGCGAATCGTGAATCAGCGCCAGTTGATCGGCGCGGCCACCTTCGACGTGACGATCGATCGCGTTGTAACAGGTGTTGACCACGCCATCAGCGAACCAGCGGCCATAGAGGCCCTTGCTGGGATCGAACACCTTGGTCGGGGCCTGAATCCAGTCGATCTCCCGCGCTGCTTCGCCCCAAAAACCTTCGGGATCCGACAGCGACCGGGCGTGGACCTCGCGATAGCGGCTGCATTCATGAATGCTCATGGCGTCATCTCCCAGGAATTTGCGGCAATTCCCGCCATCTCCGGCTTTTTACCGCAGATAGCAACCCCACCTTTGTTCCTAATCAAGAGCTTTTTTGGCTCCAAAAGGCCGAGTTTGCGACGCTTTTCAGCTCAATGGGCCACGGCGCCAAGTAATTCACTCAGCCGCGCCGTCATCACAGCGCGCAAATCGAAACCCGGGCGACCGAACGATGATGCGCGCGTCGCGAGAAATTGCTGCTGCGTGCGGCGCAGCGCCGCAACATCGCTGCGATCGGCGGCGCGCAGTCGCCGAGCGAACACATTGTCGATTTCGCGATCGAGATCGGCCAGCTCCGGATCGGCACAGATCGCTTTTTCAACTGCTGCGCGCGCCCGCGCGCAATCAAAGCTCGGCTTGCCTTTCAGCGCGAGCTGCGCGCCGATCCGCTCCAATTCGCGCGTCAGCGTCTGCTGGTTACTACGCGCCGCTGCATGGTCAGGATCGCGCTTCAACGCCGCAACGAAATCGTCGAGCGCGCCGCGCCGGTCGCCCTGCTGCCGGCGCAGTTCGCCGCGCTGGTTGAACAGATCGGCGCGGCTGTCGTCGAGCGCCAGCACGGCGTCATAGTCGGCGAGCGCGCGGGCGATCTGCTGCTTGGCTTGAAAGGCCGCGGCCCGCGCCAACAGCGCCGCGACGCGGTCGGCCTTTGCCGTCTTGGCGTGATCGATCACCGCGCCGCATTTGGCGATCACCGCATCATCGTCATGGGCCAGTTCGGCCTGCCGGCACGGCGCCGGGTCGAGCGGCGCGATCTCGACCGTTTCATCGACCGCGGCACGCAGCGCGCCGCTGCCGATTGCGGTGATGATCGCGGCGCCGATCGCCACGCTGCGCCATGAAGACATATTTGCTGCTCGCTCTGCCCCGCTCGGCGGCGCTCGCCGTGCTTGCTCAAGCTTCGCCGGGTGCCGCGTCAGGCGTTTTAGCCGCGATCAGCCGCAGCGCAATCGGGCAAAGGCCTTGATGGCCGCGACCACGCTACGCTTTGATCAGGGATCGCAGGCGCGCAGCACCGTGGTCGCAGCATCGTGGCTGTCGCCCAAAATCGCAGACAGCGTTTGACATTGCCCGCCCGCGCACAGCCGCCATTCGCCGGCCGCGCCGGAATCGGCGAGCACCAGCTCGTTCTGCGGCGGCCGCGTGATCTGCCATTGCAACCAGCCATCGGCCAGCCGCGCCTCCGGCGGCGGCTCCATGCCGGCGCCGCTGCCCTTGATGCGCGCCGCCACCAGCGTCAGCCCGTCGGGGCCGACGCGCCAATCTTCCTGCCAAGCGGTCTTTTCGATCGAATGGGTCCAGAGCAGCGTGAACGCTGCCAGCGCCAACGATTTGGTGACGCCGGCCGACAGCAGGCACAGGCTCATGCCGGCGCCGTGGTGATGCGGCCGCGGCGCAGCCACTGCCAGACGATCGACACCGCGGCGAGCGCAAAGCCGACCATGTCGCTGTAATGAAACTCGCCGAGCAGGCACAGCGCGGCACCGAGCGCGAACAGCCGCTCGGCGACGCTCATGCGGCTGAACAGAAAACCGATCGCCGCCATGCCGAGCAGAGCGATCGCCAGCAGCGCCTTCAGCGAGGCATAGGCGACCGCGCCATAGAAGCCGAGATGGGCCTGCATCGGATCGCCGGGCTGTAGCATCAAGGCCGGCGAATACACCGCGATGAACGGGATCACATAGCCCGCGAGCGCGATCCGCATCGCCTCCCAGCCGATCTTGTCGGGGTTCTCCTTGGCGATCGGCGCCGCGGCCAGCGCCGCCAGCGCCACCGGCGGCGACAGGTCGGCCATGATGCCGTAGTAAAACGCGAACATGTGGCTGACGATCAGCGGCACGCCGAGCTTGGCCAGCGCGGGCGCGGCCAGCGCCGCGGTGATGATGTAGGTCGGAATGGTCGGAATGCCGGTGCCGAGCAGGATCGACAGCAGCATGGTCATCACCAGCGCCAGAAACAGACTGGTCTCGCCAAGGCCGATCACCCAGCTGCCAAAGATGGTGCCGACCCCGGTCTGGGTCATCATGCCGATGATGGTGCCGACGATCGCGCAGGCCATGCCAACGGTGAGCGCCGATTTGGCGCTGACCGCCAGCGAATCCCGGCAGGCGGCGAGCGTGTTGCGGCCGCCGCGGGTCAGCGCCGCCAGCGCGATCAAGGCCGCGACGATGCCGGCGACCGCGAATACGTTCAGCCCCTGGCGCGACACCGCGCCGGCAATCAGCGCCAGCCCGACCCAGAACAGGATGCGCAGCACATTGTTGGAAAAGCCGTGCACGATCGCGGCGCCGAGGATCAGCACCACGGTCAGCGACAGGCCGATCGTGCCGGCATAGAGCGGGGTAAAACCCTCGAACAGCATGAAGATCAGCGCCGCCAGCGGCAGGACCAGATACCAACGGCTCGCCAGCGCCTTCCAGACGCTGGGCAGCGCCGAGCGCTGCATGCCGACCAGGCCATGCTTGCCGGCTTCGAGATGCACCATCCAGAACGCCGAGGCGAAATACAACAGCGCCGGGATCACCGCGGCTTTGACGATCACCGCGTAATCGACGCCGAGCGTCTCGGCCATGATGAACGCGACCGCGCCCATCACCGGCGGCATGATCTGGCCGCCCATCGAGGCGGTGGCTTCGACGCCGGCGGCGAAGGCGCGGCGATAGCCGAACTTGATCATCAGCGGAATGGTGAACTGGCCGACCGTGACCACATTGGCGACGCCGGAGCCGGAAATGGTGCCCATCATGCCCGAGGCGAACACCGCGACCTTGGCCGGGCCGCCGCGCGTACCGCCGAACAGCCCAAGCGACACGTCGGTGAACAATTGGATCATGCCGGCGCGTTCCAGAAACGAACCGAACAGGATGAACAGAAAGATGTAGGTGGCGGACACATAGATCGGCACGCCGTAAAAGCCTTCGGTGCCGAACGACAGATGGGTGATCACCTGATCGAAATCATAGCCGCGATGATTGAGCGGCGCCGGCAGATACTGGCCGAAGAACCAATAGAGCAGACAAACGCCGCACATCAGCGGCAGCGCCAGCCCCATCAAGCGGCGCGTGCCTTCGAAGATCAATAGCACCAGCACGGTGCCGACCACGAGATCAGCATGGGTCGGATCGCCGTCGCGGGCGATCAGATCAGCATAGAAGATCCATTGGTACAGGCCGCAGCCAAAACCGAGCGCGCCGACCAGCCACGCCACGATCCGGCCGGCCTGAGTTTTGGCGGTGAAATTGCCGATCAGCCCGAACGTCAGCAGCAGCAGAAAGCCGACGTGCACGCTGCGTACCACCTGGCTCGGCAGCACGTTCCAGGCGGCGATCACCAGTTGAAACACTGCAAAGGCGATTGCGACCGCATAAGCGAGGTGATCCCAGCCGCGCGGGCCAAAGCCATCGGGAAAGCCGTGCTCGAAATTGTCGAACTCGACCTTGACCGGCGCGTGGTCCACCGTGGTGACGGGCTGCAACATCTGCATGGTGTCAATCGCACTGCTACGTGGTTGTCGAACGGCTCTTGAGCCGGGTTTCAGTCGCGAAGTTCATCCAGGTCTTCCCTCCCCCTTGCGGGGAGGGTGGCCGGCCGTCAGGCCGGTCGGGTGGGGGTAACTGCGTCAGATCCCCCACCCCGGCCTCCGCTTCGCTCGGCCGACCCTCCCCGCAAGGGGGAGGGAAACCCGAGACGCTACAGCCTGGACGGCGCGAAGCGCCGATGTTCTCCCTCCCCGCAAGGGGGAGGGATAAGGGAACTACTTCAGCACGCCCTTTTCTGTGTAGTAGCGCGCGGCGCCGGGATGCAGCGGCGCGGGGCTGCCAGCGGCCGCGTTTTCCAGCTTGATTTCGCGGCCAGCGGCGTGGGCGTTGGCAAGCTCCGGCAGGTTCTCGAAAATCAGCTTGGTCATCTGATAGGCGAGTTCATCGGACACGGCTGAACTCGTCACCAGATAATTGACCACCGCAGCGGTCGGGACGTCCTGGTCCTGGCCCTTATAGGTGCCCGCCGGAATGGTCGCCGCCACGAAGGGCGGGCCGATCTTATCGACCACCGCCTTCGGCACCGACACCACGGTAATCTCGCTCGAATTGCTGAGATCCTTGAGCGACGCGACGCCGAGGCCCGCCGATTGCAGCGTGGCGCTGAGCTGCCGGTTCTTCATCAGATCGACGGATTCGGCGAACGGCAGATATTCGACCTTGCCGATGTCCTTGTAGTCCATGCCCGCCGCTTTCAGGATCGCGCGGGAATTCAGCTCGGTGCCGGATTTCGGCGCGCCGACCGACAGGCTCTTGCCCTTGAGATCGGCCAGCGTCTTGATGCCGCTGTCGCTGGTGGCGACGATCTGGATGTAATTGGGATAGATCGCGGCGATCACCCGCAGCTTGTCGAGCTTGCTCTTGAAGCCGGCTTCCTCATCGCCTTCCCAGGCGGCCTTCAGGGAATCGCCGAGCGAGAACGCGATCTCGCCGCCGCCGCGCTGCAACAGCACCAGATTCTCGACCGAGGCCTTGGTGGCCTGCACCTGGGTTTTCACATTGGCGATCTTGTCGCCGTAGATTTTGCTGATGGCGACGCCGAGCGGATAGTACACCCCTGAGGTGCCGCCGGTGAGAACGTTGATGAACTGCTGGGCCCGCGCCTGCGGCGCCGCCAGAACACACGCGGCCGCAAGCGCGGCCCCGATCAACCCGAACTTCATGAGCATTTCTCTCCCATTTTCTTGAGGTAGAGCCTGAACGGCGCGCCGCCCGCGGTCAACCCTCCAAATCGGGCAAGTGGTCACGGTCCAGGAACGCGCGGCACCGGCCATCGATCCTGGTAGGAGGTATTGCGGTCGCAGCGCGCGGTCACCGAACTGATCACCGCCCACCCTCGCCCTTGAGCTTGCGCGGCGATCGTGCTGCACTTGGTCGGATATCGCCGATACTTTGCGAGCAGACCGCAGCGCATAGGGGGTGAGCATGGCCAGGAAAGCGAGCGGATCGAAACAAACCGGCCGCAGCCGGCCGCGCAGCAAGGCAACCGCCGTCCCCCGGCAGAGCGCCGAACAACGCAGCGCCGGGGCGCCGCCCTCGCCTTTGCCCGCCGACGCCGCCCCGGACACCCGCGCTGGCTTTGGCGTCATCCAGCTGGGCGGCCGTTCGTTCACCGCCAAAACGACGACGCTCGGCGAGCGCAAGCTCGATATCCTGCCCGACCTGCCCGACATCCGCGACCGCATCTACGCGCCGCATCTGCGGCCGCTGCAGAGCGCGATCTATCCGCGCATCGCCTTTTCGGTGCGCGATCAGGGCGCCGACAGCAGCTGCACCGGCTATTCGCTGGCGCATGTCATCGACTATCTCCGGTTCCGCGACAGCGTGCCGGAGCGGCCGCAGCGGGTCAGCGCGCGCATGCTCTATGAGATGGCCAAGCGCAACGATGAGTGGGAAGGCAGCGCCTATCAGGGCTCCAGCCTGCGCGGCGCCATCAAGGGTCTGTTCCGCAACGGCGTGTGCAGCGAGGCCACCGCGCCGGACGGCGCGCAGGAGACGCCATGGGCGCTGACCTATGACATGGCCAAGGAGGCGCGTGACACCCGGCTCGGCGCCTATTTCCGGCTACAGCCGGACATCAGCGACTATCACTGCGCGCTCAACGATGTCGGCGTGATCTACGCCTCGGCGCAAATCCACAGCCACTGGCAGATGCTGCAAGACGGCCAGCGCATCGAGCCGGGCGGCACGCCGGCCGGCGGCCATGCCTTCGCGATCGTCGGCTATGATGCCGAAGGATTTTGGGTGCTCAATTCCTGGGGCCCGGAATGGGGCCAGAACGGCGTCGCCCATTGGCACTATTCGGACTGGGCGGCGACCATCATGGACGCCTGGGTGCTGCAGCTCGGCGTGCCGGCGCCGGCCGCGTTCCGCGCCATCCCCGGCGCCAGCATCGCCAGCACCGCCGAAGGGCTGTTCAGCCGCGATCCGGAGCGCAGCGATATCATCGGCCATTTCATCAATATCGATGACGGCCGGCTGGTGACCGACGGCAAATACGGCTCGCCGACCAGCACCGAGATGCAGGAGACCGTGGAGCGGCTGACGCTGCCGTCAGCCAATAGCGGCCAGGGCTATGATCATCTGGTGATCTACGCCCATGGCGGGCTGAACTCGCTGGTCGATGAAGCCAAGCGCATCGCCGCCTGGACCCGGCACAACATCTTTGCGCGCAACAAGCTGTACAATTTCCATCTGATGTGGGGCTCGGGCCTGATCGACGAGGTGTTCGGCAAGATCTCGCAGTCGCACGTCGCCGGCCGGGTCGCGGGCGGGCTGTTCGATTGGCTGTTCGAAGCCGGCCCCGGCAAGGAAATCGGCAGTCACGCCTGGCGCAACATGAAGCAGGACGCCGCGGTGTCGTTCGACAGTTCGGTCGATTATGACGGCGGTTTTCGGGGCCTGCTGCCGTTGCTCGCCGGGCTCGACGCCGCCAAGGATCACCGCCCGGTGCTGCATCTGGTCGGCCACAGCGCCGGCGCGATCATGCATGGCCGGCTGCTGGCCGCGCTTGGCCGCTTCAAGATCAAGAACCTCAAGCTCGGCAGCATCCATCTGATGGCGCCGGCCTGCACGGTCGATTTCTTCAACCAGCATTATGCGCCCTACCTCACCGGCAAAGGCGCGTTGCCGCTGCAGGACAAGCTCTATCTCTATGCCCTGACCGACGCCCAGGAACTGGCCGACACGGTCTCGACCAACATCCCGGTGCTGCCGTCTTATTCACACTCGCTGCTGTATCTGGTGTCGCGCGGCTTTGAGGACCCGGTGCCGATGCCGATCGCCGGCATGGCGAAATATCACGGCGGGCTGCCGTCCTCGGCCAAGCTGAAGATCAGCTATTCGGGCGTCGGCGGCGACAGCCAATCGACCAGCCATGGCGGCTTTGACAACGACGCCGCCACGCTGACCACCATTATGAACCGGATCGCCGGCAAGCCGGTGCCACTGCCACCCAAGCCCGATGAACTGACCGGCTACTGAGCCTGATCGAAGGTCATATCCAGGCAGCGGTTGATATCGGGGCCGAGCCCTGGGTTGATGATGATGCAGCCGCGCAGCTTCTGCGCGCTGTTGTCGCTGGCCCACACCGCATAGCCGCCAGTGCCGAAGAACGAGTTGGTGTTCGGCGGTTCGGTTTCCATGGCGTCAAAGGAATAATTCGAATCGGTCTCAAACACCCGCGGCTTTTTCACACAGCCGCCATCGGTCTGAACGTTGATGATTTCCTTGTTGTCGCGCGTCACCGACATGCTGACCTGACAGCGGAAATACTCCGAGGTGCGGACATTGAACAAATAGGCGTAGGAGCGACAGGTGGCGGTGTTCAGCTTACCGGGACTGAAACCGCGGCCGCAGGCGATGTGCTGATTGCTGATCAGCTTGAATTCATCGGCGACAGCGGCGCTGGCGGCCAATGCGAGCAGGCCGGCCATGGCACAGCTCCTTACCATCTCACCCATTTGCATCATCGCTGCATTCCTCTGCAGATTCCCGCACATCATCGATTCGATCCGAAGGTGAAGCCGCTCTGTTCGGCTGTCAAACCGGCTCGGTTCCTTCGCATTCGCACCACCACACCGTCACCTCGCTCATGCCACGGCTCGTCATTGACGGAGCGATCACGTTCGTGATCTGTTCGAGACAGACGGTACGATCATATCGTCGCTCGAAGTTTCCAATAATTCGCGAATGAAAGGAGGTGCCGAATGAAAATCCGATGGCGCGGGCTGCTGAGCGCAGCACTGCTGACCATGGCACCAGTGACGGCGATGGCGCAGCAAGGGCCGTCTTCCATGCCGTGGGAGGTCTCCCCGGATGTCGCTTACATCTACGGCAATGACGGCAAGACGTTGTCGTATCGGATGGGCACCAACAACGCCAAGGACCTGCTCAAGGGCGCCAAGAAGGTGCCAAAGGGCACGCTGTTCTTCATGGGCGCCAACGGCCAGCTCTATATGCGCACCGGGCCCTATCTGGAGAGCGACGGCAGCTTCAAATTCGGCTCGGGCTCCTAACACCTTCGTGTCGTATCAATGCCCGTCATACCCGCGCTTGTCGCACGTGTCCACGTCTTGAAATCGGTGCGAGATCAAAGACGTGGATGGCCGGGACGAGCCCGGCCACGACATGCGGATCAGTTGGTATCAACCGCCGTTGGAGCTACAGCTCGATCACGCCGCATAGCCGCGTAGCGCACATGAAAATGGCGGTTCTGATCGATCAGAACCGCCATTGATGTTGTGTCCGCTAAGACCAGCTTGGATTAGCGCGTCGCTGCCGCTTCCTTGGCCAGCATCGCCTTCATGCGGCCGAGCGCGGTCAGCGGGAAGTAGTGCCGATACATGTCGTAGCGCAGCATGAAGGAGCGCGACAGCTCCGGCCCCTGCATCAGCCGCTTCGACAACAACGGATCGTTCAGCTTGATGGTCTGGCCGACGCCATAGCCCGGGAAGCCGGTGCCGGTGAATTCCGGCTCGACCCAGGTGCCGAGCCGCTGGTTGTCGATCAGGAACAGACAGCCGCGCTCGATCGCGTCGCGATCCTTCGGGCGGTTCGCCGCGAGCAGCGCCATCACCGCCCAGGCGGTCTGCGACGCGGTGGCGACGCCGCGCCCGGCCGCGCTCGGGTCCATATAGGACGAACAGCTCTCGCCCCAGCCGCCACTGTCCTGCTGCTGCGCCACCAGCCAGTCACACGCCCGGCCGATATAGGGCTGGCTCATGTCCTCGCCGATCGCCGCCAGCGCCGGCAGCACCGCGCCGGTGCCATAGACGTAGTTGACTCCCCAGCGGCCGAACCACGGACCATTCGGCTCCTGCTCGCGCTTCAGATAAGCGAGCGCGCGCACCATGGTCGGGTGGCGACGATCGATGCCGAGCTTGCAGAACGCTTCGATGACATGCGCGGTGACGTCGGCCGATGGCGGATCGAGCGCTTCGCCGAAATCGCAGAACGGAATCTTGGCCAGGATCTTCTGGTTGTTGTCCTTGTCGAACGCGCCCCAGCCGCCGCCCTTGCACTGCATGCCGATCAGCCAATCGACGCCGAGCTGAATGGCTTCCTCGATGCCTTCGGCCTGCCATTTCGGGTCGTTGCGGAACGGCGCCAGCGCCATCAGCGCCACCGCGGTATCGTCGGTGTCGGGATAGAAGTTGTTGGCGTATTCGAACGCCCAGCCGCCCGGCTTGACGTTCGGCAGCTTGATCGACCAGTCGCCCGGCACCCGCACCTGACGCTGCAGCACCCAGCGCACCGAGCGCTCGACCTCTTCGGGGTGCTGGCTGCGCATTTCGGCGTCTTCCAGCGACATCAGCGACAGAATGGTGTCCCAGACCGGGCTGTTGGTGGCCTGCAGGAACGAGGCGTCGCCGACATCGACGCGCCAGCCCGGATCGTTCATGCAGTCGAGCGCCTTGGCGACCACCGGATGGTTGAGGGCATAGCCCTCGCAATACAGCGCCATGATCCCGTAGATCCACGGCGGCTGAATGCCGCCCCAGCCGCCATCGGCGTCCTGGTGGCGGATGATCCATTCCAGCACGTGGTTGAGCGCGGCACGGCGCATCAGGCCATGCGGACCGCGCTTGGCGCCCCAGGTCTGCAGCGAATGCAAAATGGTGTCGACCTTGCGGAAGAACGCATCCCACACGCCGGCGCCGAGCCGCTCCGGCAGATCGTAGTTGAAGTTGTCGCGCCCTTCCGGGAACAGCGCGTCCAAGCGGTTTTCCGGCGGCAGCGCGCGGCTCGGCCGATGCGCCGACAGAATGGCGATCGGCATCAGCGTGGCGCGCGCCCATTGCGCAAAATTGTAGATCGACAGCGGAAACCAGGTCGGCAGCCAGATCACTTCCGGCGGAATGTTCGGCGTCTTGTCCCACGGCCATTCGCCGATCACCGCCAGCCAGTAGCGGGTGAACACGCGGATATTGCGCAGCCCGCCCTTGGCGAGAATCCATTCGCGCGCCTTGCGCAGCGCCGGCTCGTCATCGCGATGGCCGAGCGAACGCAGCGCGGCATAGGCTTCGACCGTGGCGTTGATGTCGCCGTTCGGCGCGCCATGAAACACGTGCCAGGCGCCATCGGGACGCTGGGTATCAAGCAGCGCCTGACCAAGCCGCACGCGCAGCGGGTGATCTTCCAGACCGATGAACCACAAGGCCAGGCACCATTGTGCCTCCATGCAGGCGTTGGACTCGGAGCGTCCGACCCAGTGACCATCCGGCTTCTGCTGGCTCATCAGCCATTCCGTCGCCTGCTGGATGGTCGCTTGCAGCGCGCCGTCCATATTGCAGGAGGCGCCTGCCCGCTGTGCCATAGTTGAATGCGTCGTCATTCCAGGATCTCAGCAACGTTCATTCTGGTGGAGGGGGTGCCCCGCAGGGCCGCGGCTTACGCCTGAACCAGCGGTTCAGACCAAGACCGAATGTGAATTGCGCCCGCCAACACCAGGCCGGCGCATGAGCAAAGCTGCCCGCAGCCCTCAGGCCAAGCGGGATGTCCGGCTCGTACTACAGAACGAACAGCACGTCAAAGCGCAGCTCCCATGCATCCGCGTGGCGAGCCGCGACATAAATGCGCGACGGTTCAGAACGCCGCAAACAGCTCGCGCGCGCCTGGATTATTGCTGGCGCTGTCCATGCGGCGGTCAGTCACAGCAAGTAGTTTGGCGACCGTGTTGTGGCGGATGGCCACCGGATTGCGCTCATAACCGCTGCGCTGAAAAAAGTTCGCAGTCGGCACCACTTCGCGCATCTCATCGGGCATCGTCACCATATCGAGACCCGTGCCATCGCCGGTGAGATTCATCATCTCCAGCTCGGCCGCGGTCAAAGGCTGCAAATAGCCTTTCATGCGCGCGAACTTTACCGAGGTCAGCAGCTTATGAGTCTGCAGCCATGGGCCGGCATCGATGTCGAGCACCAGCGCATGCACCGCCCAGCCCTGCGGCGTATCGGCGAGCTTTTCATGCGCGGCCCATTCGTCGGGCACCGTGCGCGTGAACGCAATCATGCGCTTCACCACCGCGATCTTGTGATCCATCGCCTTGCGCGCCGGCCCGGTCAGCCGCGCGGCCTTTGCATTCAGCTCACCGAGCAGATGATGGCCCTGCTCGGCCAATAATTCGACGCTGTTGGTGGTGAGTAGCTGATTGTAACCGATCGCGGTCGAGATCGCGCGCGAATTGGGACGCGCGGCGCTCAGCCCCGATTGCATATCATGCGTACCATTGCCGCCGGTCTCGAACGCATAGACCCGCACCGCCTGTTCGCGCGTCAGCCCCGCTGCCTTGGCGGCGCGCGCATAAGCGCGCTTGAACTCGACCTCAGCCGCCGGGCGCTGCGGCGCGAACTGAAACTGCTCGGACGCGGCCTGCAACAGATCAGCCACCACCGGAATGTATTTGCGCGGCCGCGGCTGTTCTTCCGGCTCGGCCGGCATCGGATCGACCGGACGCTTGGGCCCGTCATAGACCGGCGGCTGCTCCAGCACATAATCGTCGAGCGCGATGCTCTCGCCATTGCGACGCTTGGCATTACGGGCGCGGCGCTTGTCGGCGATCGCGCTCCAATAGGCGCTGGCATCCTGCTCATAGGCGGCGCGCGCTTCCTGATATTCGGCGAGCTTGCGCCGATACTCGGCAATCGCCTGCGGCGACACCGCCTGGGCGCGGGCGTTGGCGACGCCCTCGGGCAGCCGCAGGGCGTCATCGCCAAAGCAAGGCGGAGCCAGCAGCAGCACCGCAAGCAGGCTGAGGCCGGAGGTTCGAATCGCATGAGTTCGCATGCGCGGAGTTTTAGGCAAGAGTGCCGCGCAAGTCAGCATGGAACCTGCGCGCGCGGCGCCTGCGCGACATTGCGCCCGCTATTTCCAGGCAAACACCGGCTGTTCGAGATCGGCGACGCGGGTGGCGCGGCCGGCCAGCACCTCGCGGAATTGATAGATCAGCGCCGCGGTCGGCGCGTGAATGAAATCGTCCTCAAAACGCAGCCGCACCACGCGCCGCTCGCTCTCCGGGATCCGGACGAAGTCGAACGCATCCTCGGCCTCGATCGCGGCAAGCTCAACACGATGCACGGACGAGACCTCATGCGGATTGAGCGACAGCGCCGGATCGCGCCCGGCCCAGGCCACCACCGGGGTGACCAGATAACCGGAGCGGGTCGGATAATCATCGAGCACGCCGAGCACGTCGGCGGCCTCGAGCGCCAATCCCAATTCTTCCTGCAACTCGCGCAGCGCCGCACCAATGGCATCTTCGCCCGGATCGCAGCGCCCGCCCGGCAGCGCCCATTGCAGACTATGGGCGCGCAGCCCCGCGGCACGCCGCGTCAGCAGAAAGCCCGGCGGCTCGGTGGCGCTGTGCTCCAGCACCGCGATCGCCACCGCGGCACGCTTCAAGCCAGGCGGATGACCGGCTTCTTCCTGGCGTTGAAAGGCGGCGCAGCGCGCAGCGATCCGCTGCCGCAGCGCTTGGTGATGGTCGCGATCCATGATGCTTGACTACACCGCCGCCGTGACCGAGGAAACCGCAACAACGCTACCCCGCCGGAGGAAAGATGCCCCACGCCGCCCATCACATCACTGCCGACGACATGAGAGCCGCAGGCTGGGAGGTGATGCAGGATGACGGCTTTATCGACCTGGTCGGCCCGATGTGGCACCGCCAGATCGAAGGTGTGCACGAATACGCCATCATCGCCGAGGGCAAGCACCGCAACCGGCGCGGGCTGGTGCAAGGCGGGCTGCTGATGACGCTGGCCGACCGCAGCTCCGGCATGGCGGCGCGGCTTGCCTCCGGCTCCGACAATCTCGCCACCGTGCAGATGGACACCCATTTCATCGACGCCGGCCGGATCGGCGATTTGCTGGTGTCGCGGCCGCGGGTGGTGCGCAGCACCAAAAGCCTGGTGTTCACCTCCACCGAACTGAGCGTCGACGGCCGCTGCATCATTCTGGCGCATGGCGTTTTCAAGATCGTGGCGCCGCGCAGCCGGCACTGACCGCCGCCCGCCCACCCCAAACGGCATCATGACACCGCACGGCACCGCGAGCGGCGTCGAAACAGCGCGTCTTGCGCGCAGGAACTTGATTGCCTCGCAAAACGCGCGGATGCTACGGTAACACGTATTGGTTGCACCGCTCTTTTGGGAGGGAGCAGAGACAGGTGGAGACCCCAACACCTTTCGACCTCAAAACCTTTCTCGCTTGCGCGGGGCCGGGCCGGACCGTGTTCGAGGCGCGCCGCAACGAGACCATCTACGCGCAGGGCGATCCAGCGGATGCGGTGTTTTACCTGCAAAAGGGCTGCGTCAAACTGACGGTGCTGTCCGAGCTCGGCAAGGAGGCGGTGGTCGCGATCTTCGGGCCCGGCAGCTTCTTTGGCGAGGGTTGCCTGACCGGGAAACAGCAGCGGCTGTCGAGCACGGTGGCGCTGGAGCACTCGCTGATCACGTCGATCCCGCGCGATGGGGTGATGAGCCTGCTGCGCGAGCAACCGGCCTTCACCGAGCTGTTCACCAGCTATCTGCTGAGCCGCAACAGCCGCATCGAAGAAGACCTGGTCGACCAGCTGTTCAACTCCAGCGAAAAGCGGCTGGCGCGCTTGCTGCTGCTGCTGGCGCAGCGCGAAGCCCCCGATCAGCCGAAGCGAGTGCGACCGCCGCTCAGCCAGGAAACGCTGGCCGACATGATCGGCACCACCCGCTCGCGCGTCAGTTACTTCATGAACAAGTTTCGGAAGCTCGGCCTGATTGCCTATAACGGCCGCATCGAAGTCAACGACGAACGGCTGACCGCGTTTCTGCGCAACAGGCCACTGTGCGAGACCCAAGATTTTCGCGCGAGCCCTGAACAAAATTCAGGCACATCACCTGAATGATGCTTAGTCGAGCAAATTGGGACAGCGCGTTGCGATCAAACTAACTACTATCTCCACAACATCATCACTCCATCGGAAGGAGGCTCCCTGCGGGCTATCGCGATGGCCATTGCGCAACGCCGCTATTGCTGTTGACGGTGGCGCTGTTGGTGAAGGGTGGTGTTGGACGGCACTGCGATGGGCAGGCATTGTTCTCGTTAAGCTTAAGCAGTGTTGTTGAGTGAGGCCGTTGATCGATGGCCTGTCGAAGGCAGCGTTGACCTAGTTGCACGCGAGCCCGGCGCACCGCTCGCAACACGCAATACACAACGCCAGTACACAACACGCAGTACACAACACGCAGTACACAACACGTAGCGCGCATACATGGCAGTGCACGGTACATGGCAACGCACAGTACATCGCAAAGCGGCATGCACGATCCGCTGATCGCAGCACGCCGCTTGCTTGCATGTCGCTTGCTTGATCGTCCCGCGGCCAGGATGGGGACACCCTCGCGTCGCGTCAAAATATCAACTGCACAACTCACCGCGCGGCTCACTGCGCGGCGGTGATCAGGTGGCGGTGATCAGCATGATTGGTGGCGCGGCGCGCCCGCCACCGGATTGGCAACAACTCCCTATTGGCCCTTGGTGGTCAGGGCCGCGTCAGGAGGCCCCATGCGAACCAACAAGGATTTTGTGGTGCCGCAGCCCGCGCTGGTCGAGCCGCCGCCCGCGCCCTGCACCCAATGCGGCGGACGGCTGTGGCTGACCCGGATCACGCCGACGCCCTACGGCTATGAGCTGCGCAGCTTCGAATGCCGCAACAATCACATCAATCGCTACGCCGTGGTGCACGGCAGCTCGCTGCCCTGGGTGCTGATCAGGGAGTGATGGCGAGACTCATAGAATCAAGCGCTGGCCCTAGCGGGGATCGGCTTGAGCCGCCACCTTGATTGACAATTAGCAGCGGCATCGCCTGCAAACGTCGGCATTAATATCTTCGCCTAGCGGTTCAGATAGTACACAAAACGACGATTTAGTCCTACCGCTGGCACGAAAATACCGAAACGGCACATTGCGGGCGGTCAACATCATGAACTGCAGCGCCGCCAATTGCCGCCGCCCCCCTCGAACGGCACTGGCCTGATTGCACCGACCGGCTGGAAAACTGAGATAACGCCTTCGGATGGGGCGATCTAATATCACACTTCACAATCGTCAACGAGGGCCAAAAAATGCAGTTATCGGATTACGTTCTTGAGAAGATGGGATTTATCCCTGTCTCTCCAGCTCGACGTTTGATCGCCACGTTTCACTCAACTCACGTTTATCAAATCGCGGGCTTCACTTTCGATGAGCTCTCCTTGGAGCCCATGAGAGACAATCTTGATGGAATTAGCTACGCAATAGCTGCTGGTTGCAGCGTGAATGCCATCTGCCGAAAATTAGGATACGGCGATTTCGTAGAATCTGAAGAGAATTGGATGGATGAACATGCATGCACACCTCCATACCTAGTCGTTCATCTCGCGCAAAGCAGCCCCCACGAAGCACTGGTGGATCGAATTAGAAAGGAACACGACTCAGTTCAGACGTATAGATGCTTTGATACCGCAAAAGCGCAGCTAAGAGAGACGGCAGACAGAGTTCTTCCCCCTTTGCTGTCCGCCATGGCATGCAGCTTTTCAAAATACCCAACCCCTGTGAGATTTCTGCCGAAAGATATCGCGTCCTTCGGAGTCTTGGACGACGGAACAGTTTTGCAGGATATTTGCATTTCCAGCTCAGCGACGCTGTCGGTCTCGTCAAAATCGACAACTGCAGAAATTGAGAACGGACTAAAATCTGGCCTAATTATTGCCACCTCCTTCAACCCAAAAGTGGCTAAACTATTTTACCTCGCCTTGTACGACGACGATCCTCTGAAGAAATTCCTTTACTTCTTCATGTCTATTGAAATCAAAACCCATGCCACATTCAATAAAATTGATCACGAAGAACACATCTCAACGCTAATCAGTCCGCCGAGCCGCTTAGCCGAAAACACATACGCACTATTCAATTCACAGCGATCTACATGCAAATCCCTGCGGGATCGATTTATATGGTGCACCGTATGCATCTGGCCTCAATTGAACGATGATGACGTCAATGATTTCTTGCAAATCAAAAGAACGCGCGACGAAATTGCCCACGGAGCAATCTCAACTCCGACGTCAACTATCGTAAGTAAGGCTGAACAACTGGCCATTAAGTTGCACTTAAATGGTATTTGACCTCCCACTCCAATGAACGGGAATTACATTCTCGTACTAGCACCGTAATACTCACATCAAGATATTCTAACTAACAACCCGGCCCAACGCGCCGGATTCCGGGCAGGTGAACTCGATCAGCACTGCTTTCCACCTAACGATACGACATGCGCGGTAGCGGTTTCCGAGAGCCCGCAATCGTTCGGTTCTCACTGCGATCTACCGATCCCGCTGAAGTGAAGACGCGGAATGCGGCGGCCGACAAATGCTTGATGCCCCGGATCTTCGGATAAGGGGGAGCACCCATTGATCTTCACTACCTCCTTCCCCCCCACCGGACTTGCAGCACGATTGGGTGGCCCTTGGGCTGTGCATAAGGCAGCTTACTGCTGTTATCCGAAGGCATTCGCCACGTGGATGGAGCTTCGCGTGACTTGCTGTTGCGAGCTTTTGGCTCGCATGCCGGAGCCGTCGCACTATCTCGGACGCAAACCGGTAAGGGCGTTGCGCGCACCGTTGTTACACGGCCAGGCGCACGCAACTCGCGGTGTCAAGCTTCTGAAGGACAGGGGGCTTTAAAGGAATGGTGCCCAGGGGCGGGATCGAACCACCGACACTGCGATTTTCAGTCGCATGCTCTACCAACTGAGCTACCTGGGCGTCGCCTCGGAACACGTCCGGGGGCGGGGCGGGTTATAGTGGGGCTCGGCGGCGATGTCCACCCATCCCGCGCATGTTCTTTTGGGGAAATTTTCCGGACTGGGGATGACGCGGCGCAGTCGCCCCCTTTCCAGGCGCAGCCGCCTGCGGGCCTTGCCGCCAAGCGGCCGCGCTGGCACGCCGAGTGGGCTGAATACGGCCAGGAAAGCGCGGCAAAACATCGGCTTAGCCATTGAGCCCGTCTTGCCCGCGCGGGTCACGCGTAGCCACGCCGATGGGGGCTGCAGGCGCAAAGACGTCGATGGCCGGGACGAAACCCGGCCATGACGGGTGGAGCAGTGGGTGTCGATGATGCGAAGCCCGGCCGCGACGCACCGATCGATCGACGCACCGAGCGCGATGGCAGTGAAGCTTGGGTCCTGAGAAGCTTTCGCTTTGATATCATCGGGTCGTATCAATGACCGTCATACCCGCGCTTGTCGCGGGTATCCACGTCTTGAAATCGGCGCAAGATCAAAGACGTCATGGCCGGGACGAGTGTCCAGCCCGGCCATGATGTGGGGAAAGGCTTTCATCAATCGCCGTCGGCAGCAGGGGCTTTGGTTTTTGAAACGGAGGTTGGCCTCAGCGCTGTGGTCCGCGCCACAGCGATCAGCGCGTCAGTCGCAGCGCGCCAGCCTTCCGCCAGCCCTGCCCTCAATCGTTGTCGTCGTCCTCGGCGGGACGGCCGGGGATGGCATAGCTGCCGGACAGCCAGCGATTGAGATCGACATCGCGGCAGCGCTCGCTGCAAAACGGCCGCGCTTCAGGGACGGCCGGCTTGCCGCAGATCGGGCAGCGTTTGCCGGGGATGGCCGGCTGGCCTGGCTCAGCCGGCATTGAGCCAACCGTCGCGGATCGGAAAGCCCTCGCCGGCCAGCAGCGCCACCGTGTCATAGAGCGGCAGGCCGACAATATTGGTGTAGGAGCCGACGATCTTGACCACAAAGCTGCCGGCGATGCCCTGCACGGCGTAGCCGCCGGCCTTGCCGCGCCATTCGCCGCTGTCGAGATAGGCCTTGATGTCCTCTTCGGTCAGGCGGCGGAACCGCACCCGCGATTCCACCAGCCGCTGCCGAAACGTCTGCTTCGGGGTCGCCAGACACACCGCGGTGTAGACCCGGTGGTTGCGGCCGGACAACAGCCGCAGACACTGCGCCGCCTCATCGACCAGCTCGGCCTTGGGCAGAATCCGGCGGCCGACCGCGACCACGGTGTCGGCGGTCAGCACCAGCGCGCCGCGCAGATCGTCGTCGAGCTGCAGCGCTTTCAGCGCCGCCTCGGCCTTGGCGCGCGCCAGGCGGTTGGCACAGGCGCGCGGCAGCTCGCCCTTGATCGGGGTTTCATCGACATCGGCGGGGCGCAGCGCGGTCGGCTCGATCCCGGCCTGATTGAGCAGGGCGAGACGACGCGGCGAACCGGAGGCGAGAACCAATTTGGGACGGCCGGACATAGGATATTCCTGAGAAAACGCGGCGGAACCTATCGGATGGCCCCTGCTTCGACAACCGCCTAGGCCCCGTTTTACATCGCGACCAGGACGCCATTCCCATCTCCAGCCCTCCCCTGGCTCAACGGAGGTCCTCGGCGTAGCCCTGGATTACACATCGGGGTTAAGTCGGATGACGGTATAAAACAACCACTCGCGGGAATTTCCCTCTTGGAACGCAAGCCAATCATCATTTTCGGCGGCTCAATCAGGAGAAGATACCGCCAGGCAAATTGAATGAACTACCAAGACACCGCGATCCACCAAAGAAATCGAGCAGCTGCTCACAGGTGAACTCAGTGCGCCTTGCACGGCTTGCGTGTCTAAGGCTGTCTCAGTTAGCATTCCAACTGGGCGAGGAATGTAACAATGATTGCGAAACTGCTGCTTCAGGCGGCTATCATAAGTCTCCTAATTAGCTCTGCGTCTGCGTTTGAAGATGCGGATTGTGCCAGTTCGAAGTCTGTCGACATCGTCAATATCCAAGAGCCGATCAAAAATATCGACGATTACACGTCTGCGAGAGGGCGGGCTTTGCAGCGTGCCTACCAGGAAGCAGCGGCCCGCGTGACTGGCCTATGGGTTGAGTCTAGCAGTCGAAGCGAGACTGACATTCAACAGAACTTAGCTTACCAGAGCTTCAACCAGCTTGATAAGAGCGAACTTGCCGGGTTCGTCCGCCCTACGGTCACAGACGATTCTGTGAAGAAGATCGGGGACCACGATGCAGTCTCACTCAGCTTGACCGTCGTGGTCTGCGTCCCAAAGCCGGATTTCCTCGCCAAATGGCGGCAAGCCAAAGCTGAGCGTGAACGGAAGCCGCCCCAACCTGTCGATCCGCAGCATGTCGAATGGTTTGATGCCAAATCCGGCGAACCACTCGTTTGGTTTTGGAAGGGAAAGAACCAACCTTATTCCTTTTTCGACAACAAAGGCTTCCATCCCAAAAACGGCGAGCGGCTGCAGCCCGTGACATCAAAAGTCCGGGAAGAATGGCAGGCGGAGGAAGCAAGGCGCGCCCAAGAAGTCAGAGAGCGAGAGGAGCGAGAGCGCCTGGCCCGGCTTGCCAAGGAAGAAGAAGAGGCGCTGCGACGCAAACGCGATGAAGAGCAGCGCGCTCGTCTGTCCCGCGCACCTGAACTGTGCAACCAGTTGGCAGGAAATCCTTACGACACAGCACGCCCCAAGGAAGTCGGCAGCGCAAGTTACGACTCTTTACGGGCCGATCCGCTCCCTGCGATTGAGGCATGTACCACAGCCATTCAGCGCCATCCATCGGATCCTCGCTATCGATACCAACTTGCACGTGCTTATCAAATTAGGGAACCAATCAAAGCATTGGCTTTGCTGAAACGCCTAACGGCTGAGCGTTATGCCGCTGCCTTCGATAACTATGGCTGGCTGCTATACAGCGATCGGATTGGAGCTCCGAACATTCCGGCAGCTGTGTCCGCGTTTCGGACAGGGATACAACTCGGCGACCCAGATTCCATGGACAGCCTAGCCAATCTCATGATTCAGGGCAGAGTCGCTGAGCGCAGTCCTGGCGAAATCGAAAGACTCCTGCAACGGGCATCGCAGCTTGGCCACGCCATTGCAGAGGCTCGTCTATCAAAATACCAAGAAGATCAACTAGCCCGTCGTGAACAGCTGATACGCGATGAGCAAGCGCGCCGAGATCAGCAGATCCGAGACGAGCAGACACGAGCAATGATGTTCGAAATGTTCAAGGGGGTCGTCCAAGGGATGCCCCGACGATATTGATAAGGAGCGAAACGTGATTAAACTTAAACTGTGCCTAATTGCATGCATACTGTCGCTACTAGGCATACCTGTTCTTGCGCAGTCAAATGTCCAACCACAAGAGCTTTCGCCCCTTCCCCAAAAGTTAAGTTATCAATCGATTGAGGCTTGCTGGAGCGACTGGCTTTCGCGCGAAAGGCTTCAAGAGGGCAAAAACGAACGCGATAATTACTTCATCCTCGTATCCAAACAAGCGGCCGCGATCTCCGAGCCACCCGACTCCCGCAATTGGCTGACAGCGCGTCAGGCAATGTTCGCTTATGCCGAACTAGAGGCGCGAAAGGCTCTTGCGGAGACGATCAAAACAACGATCCGATCAGATCGCGCAACCGCTATCAAGATGATGGGTGGGGACAATGCGCCCCCCTCTTTAAAGCCCGCTGTGGAGCAGTTGTCCTTGTCAGACAAGGCTTTGGTTCTCGCCGACAAAGCCGTGGACGCAGAAATCAAGAAGTATGACGCAAAGTGGTCTGGAACTACTGCGCAGCGACAGGAGAAGATCGCCAAACTGCAGGTGACTTTGAACCAGAACATCGCAAGCAGCGCTGAGGTGTTCGCATCCGGAGCGTTTTCTGCCGTTCAGTGCGAAGGCCCAAGCACCGAAGACAGCGGAAAATATGCTGTTCTGGTCGGCTTGATCTGGAGCCCCAAACTGCAGGCCATCGCAGAAGCCATCTGGGATCCATCTATTATAATCCCCCCTGCTCCACCGAAGGCGAGTCTGAAATCTCAGTTCGATGAGATGGCAGCGGTCAACCCTGATTGGATGGCCTACACGGAAGGTGTCAGGGTCTATACAGACGAAAAGGGAAGCCGAGTCGTGGTTGGATTTGGTGTGGCACCAAAAACCTCCCTTGCGTCGGCTGACCATGGCCGAGCAAGACTGCATGGCCTAGCTGCCATCCAGCGCTTCCTGGGAGAAAAGATCGTCGCACGAAGCAGTGCCAGCAATCGCTTTGAGCGACGCGAATTTTCCGACGATAGCGCAACTTCATTTGACACTTCCGAGTATAATTCGCAGATCACCGCCGTTTCCAAGGACCTCCAGCTTACAGGTACCGCCGATGTCGGCTCGTGGCGCGGAGAACACCCCTGGTCCAAGGCGGGGATGCAGGTGGTGGCAGTCGCCTGGAGTCAGGCATGGGCGGCCGATTCTCAGACGATCGGAGATCAAATGCGAACCGTCGAGCAACGCATGCGGAAGCAGGGAGCGGTACCTTCGGCTACAGGGGCATCATCCGAAGCAGCCGGGAGCAAATCTGGGCCTGCAGCGACTATGGCCAAGCCAGGCGCCCGTTCGACAGCCAACGACTTTTGAGTTCACTGATGAGCGCGAGTGCGCTCCCGGCAAATAATTGTTGAGGCGCGGCACAAAAGCTCGGCCGCGCCTCACTCATTGCCGGTGACTCCGCCCCAGCCAAAGCGCTGCCGGATCCGGGCCAACAGCCCGTCGCGCACCGCGCGATAGGCGTCGAGCCGGTGCTCGCGGCTGCCCTCGACGCCGCTCGGGTCCGGGGTCGGCCAATATTCGACCTCGACCGCATGGGTGCGGGTCAGCTCCAGCGCCTTGTGATGCGCCTCCGGCGCCAGCGTCACGATCAGATCGAAATTCAGGCCCTCATCATTGTCGAGTTCCTCAAAGGTGATCGGCCGGTGTTTTGAGATATCGAGGCCGATCTCGGCCATCGCCGCCACCGCGAATGGATCAAGCTCCAGCTTGCGCACCCCGGCGGAGCGCACATAGAGCGTGCGCGGCGCAATCTGCCGCAGCAGGCTGGCCGCCATCGGCGAGCGGATGCTGTTATGGCCGCAGGCGAACAGCACGGCATGGGGCTGGGCCGGCGCCGCCGTCATCGCCGTGGGTCGCCGGTCTTCGGGCAGTGCCCGTGCGACCTGCGCCGGCCTTGCATCTCAGCCCTTCCAGTGCAGCACGGAAATCAGGGTGAACAGCCGCCGCGCGGTTTCGAAATCGATCCGCACCTTGTCGGCGAGCCGCTCCTGCAGCGTGCGCGACCCTTCGTCGTGAATGCCGCGCCGCCCCATGTCGATCGCCTCGATCTTGTCGGGCGTGGCGGTGCGGATCGCGTGGTAATAGCTATCGCAGATCATGAAGTAGTCCTTCACGATGCGGCGGAACGGCGACAGCGACAAAAGATGCGCCACCACCGGCGAGCCGTCTTCGCGGCGGATGTCGAACATCAGCCGGTTGCCGGTAATGCCAAGATGCAGCACGAACGGCCCCTCGCCGGCGCCGATCGGGGCGAACGAGTTCTTCTCGACCAGATCATAGATCGCGATCGCCCGCTCGTGCTCGATATCCGGCCCGGAACGCCCAATCGATTCCTCGTCCAGCGTCACCGCGACGATGTAGTTTTTGGAACCGTCTGGGGCTTTCTTGGTCATTGCAGATTGAGGCGCAATCCAACTGAGCGAGCATGAGCGCCGAGGCCCTCGGCCTCACCGAGCGCGACCGCGGCCGGCCCGAGCGCCCGCAGCTGCTCCGGCCCGCATTTCAGCATCGAGGTGCGCTTCATGAAATCGAGCACGCCGAGCCCGGACGAGAACCGCGCCGAGCGCGCGGTCGGCAGCACGTGGTTGGAGCCGCCGACATAGTCGCCGATCGCTTCCGGCGTATGGGCGCCGAGGAAGATCGCGCCGGCATTGCGGATCTTGGCCGCCAGCGCTTCCGGATCGGCGGTCATGATTTCGAGATGCTCGGCGGCGAGCGCATTGGCAAGCTCGGTGGCCTGATCGAGATTCTCGACCACGATCAGCCCGCCAAAATCGCGCCACGACGCCTGCGCGATCTCGGCGCGCGGCAACGTGGTGAGCTGCGCGGCGATCGCGCGCTCGACCTCGTCGGCGAGTTCGGAGCTGTCGGTGATCAGGATCGACTGGGCATTGGCGTCATGCTCGGCCTGCGCCAGCATGTCGGCGGCGATCCAGTCCGGATGGCCGTTGCGATCGGCAATGATCACCACCTCGGACGGGCCGGCGATCATGTCGATGCCGACCTTGCCGAACACCAGCCGCTTGGCGGCGGCGACATAGGCATTGCCCGGGCCGACGATCTTGGCAACCGGCGCGATGGTGGCGGTGCCATAAGCGAGCGCCGCCACGGCCTGCGCGCCGCCGACCCGGTAGATCTCGGTGATGCCGGCAAGATCGGCCGCGGCCAGCACCAGCGGATTGAGCTTGCCGTCCGGGGTCGGCACCACCATCACCACGCGCGGCACGCCGGCGACGATCGCCGGCACCGCATTCATCAGCACCGAGGACGGATAGGCAGCGGTGCCGCCCGGCACATAGAGGCCGACGGCATCGACCGCGCTCCAGCGCCAGCCGAGTTCGACGCCAAGCGCGTCGGTGAAGCGGTCGTCCTTCGGCAATTGCCGGCGGTGAAACAGCTCGATCCGGTCGCGCGCCAGTTTGAGCGCGTCGAGCGTCGCCGTGTCGCAGGCGGCGACCGCGGCTTTGACCTCATCGGCGGTGATGCGCAGCCCGCTCGCGTCGATCTCGAGCCGGTCGAATTTGCGGGTCGCCTCGATCAGCGCCGCGTCGCCGCGCGCCACCACGTCATTGACGATGGCGCGGGCCGCGCTTTCGACATCCTGCGAGGCTTCCCGCTTGGTCGCCAGAAAGGCTTTGAACTGCGAGGCGAAATCGGCGCTGCGGCGATCCAGACGAATGGGCATTCGGAGAGTCCAACTACGAGGGGCTTCGTCACGAAGGCCCCTTGCTCAATGGCGCGACGGCTTATCGCCGTCAACCCTTGGCTGCCAACGATCGCGTTACGAGCGCGGCTGCGGCGGCGCACGCGAGGGGACAGGGTCGTCCGCCTGCTCGGCTTCGCCGCCGAGCGCGTCAGCGCCGAGGTCGGTGAGGCTGCATTCCAGACATTCGAGGTCGAGCCGCACCGCGCCGCCCTGCTTGAACATCAAAAGCGCCGCGCCGCCCGGCGCCTCGCCGGGGTAGAAGTCAATCCCGATCAGCTCCAGCACCTGATCGGGCTGGCTGTGATCGATCTGACGCGATTTGCAGGCCAGCACCCGATCGAAACGCAGCGCCGACACCAGCCGGCCCGGCGCGTCATCCCCGGCCAGGGTCTGCTCCCAATCGGGACGGCTGAGGCCGATCACCAGGCGCCGCTCGCTTTGGCGCCAGATGATGTCGGCGACATGGACCCGGGCATCCTGCACATGGGCGGAGATCACCGCCAGGTCGTCAGCGTCAAAGGCGATCAGCTTCAGTTGCCCGGTCACGCTGCCCCCCGATGGCGTCAGCCGCTGATGCGCTCGATGGTGGCGCCGCAAGCGGACAGCTTGTCCTCGAGCCGCTCAAAGCCGCGGTCGAGATGATAGATGCGGTTGACCATGGTCTCGCCTTCCGCGGCCAGCGCCGCGATCACCAGCGACACCGAGGCGCGCAGATCGGTGGCCATCACCGGCGCGCCGCGCAGCTTGGCGACGCCGTCGATGGTGGCGGTCTCGCCGTCGAGCTGAATGCGCGCGCCGAACCGCGCCAGCTCCTGCACATGCATGAAGCGGTTTTCAAAGATGGTCTCGGTGATATGCGAGACGCCCTTGGCGCAGGTCATCAGCGCCATCAGCTGCGCCTGCAGATCGGTCGGGAAGCCGGGGAACGGCGCGGTGGTGACGGTGACCGGATTGATGCCGGCGCCGTTGCGGGCCACGCGGATGCCCTCATTATTGACGGTGATGGTGGCGCCGGCCTCGGTCAGCACGTCGAGCGCCGACTGCAGCAATTCCGGACGCGCGCCAGAGAGCTGCACATCGCCGCCGGTCATCGCCACCGCCATCGCATAGGTGCCGGCCTCAATCCGATCCGGCAGCACGGTATGGCGGGCGCCATGGAGCTGATCGACGCCCTCGATCACGATGCGCGGTGTGCCGGCGCCGCTGATCTTGGCGCCCATCTTGATCAGGCAGTCGGCGACGTCGGTGATTTCCGGCTCGCAGGCGGCGTTGTGGATGATGGTGGTGCCCTTGGCCAGGGTCGCCGCCATCAGCGCGACATGGGTGCCGCTGACCGTGACCTTGGGAAATTCGATTTCGGCGCCGCGCAGCCCGCCGGGCGCGCTCGCCACCACATAGCCGCCGTCGATCGCGATGGTGGCGCCGAGCTTTTCCAGCGCCATGATCAACAGATCGACCGGACGGGTGCCGATCGCGCAGCCGCCGGGCAGCGACACCTTGGCCTCATGCATGCGCGCCAGCAGCGGCGCGATCACCCAAAAACTGGCGCGCATCTTCGACACCAGCTCATAAGGCGCGGTGGTGTCGATGATGTTCTTGGCCGAGATATGCAGGGTCTGGCCCTGATATTGATGATCGCCGGAGCGCTTGCCGGCCGACATGATATCGACGCCGTGATTGCCCAGGATGCGCTGCAGCTGCGCCACGTCGGCCAGGCGCGGCACATTGTCGAGAATCAGCGTGTCCTCGGTCAGCAGGGCCGCAATCATCAGCGGCAGAGCGGCGTTCTTGGCGCCCGAAATCGGGATCGTGCCATTGAGCTTAGCGCCGCCGACGATGCGAATGCGATCCATGCCTAATCCTGTTGTGCTGGAGAAATGGCGTTATAGGGCAAATGACCGCCCGAAGGCAAAAGCGACCGGATTTGCGGCGAATTGATGGGAGCGCAGCGGCGCGACTTGAGAGCGATTAGCGCTTGCGGCAGGCCGCGCGCCAACGCGCGCAGCCCGCGATCGTCTCAAGAACATCCAGCAAAACAACCATCTATCGATTGGCCGGGCGGAGGGGCGCCGCTGCCAGCCGGACAGCGCGCGGCCTGCCTCAGAGCCGATTGATGTCCCGGCTTTCCAACACCGGCTGGGGATAGCCATGCTTGGCGACTTTCAGCATGGCGCGGCCGAGCTGTTCGGTGGTGGTCATGGCGCCCGGCGCGATCCGGCGCAGCCAGCCGAGCACCGGGCGGGCGTAGCGGTACAGCGTGTTGACCCACCGCGTTTTCGACTGAATGCCGTGCAGCGGCTGCACCCCGGCCGGCCGGAACATATAGGCAGCCTTGAACGGCAGCTTGAGCAGGTCGTTCTCGGTCTTGCCCTTGATGCGCGCCCACATCAGCCGGCCCTGCTCGCTGGAATCGGTGCCGCTGCCGGACACATAGATGAAGGTCATCGCCGGATTGAGCCGCGCCAGAACCTGCGCGGCCGCCATGGTGATGTCGTAAGTGATCTCGCGATAGCGCGCTTCATCGAGGCCGACCGACGACACGCCGAGGCAGAACAGGCAGGCGTCGTAGCCGGCGAGCCGCGCCTCGATCGTGGAAAAATCCAAAAAATCTTCGTGCAGGATTTCGCGCAGCTTGGCGTGCTGACGCCGGATGCGATTGCGCACCACCACCAGCACTTCCTCGACGTCAGGATCACGCAAGCATTCGCGCAGCACGCCCTGGCCGACCATTCCGCTCGCGCCGAACAGGATTACCTTCATCTGGCAGCCCGCAGCTTCGACCATCAACGCAGAGTGGTAGCGATTCTCTCCACCACCGTGACGATACATTATTTGCGCGGAATGTGACACGGCCAAGCGCACAGGGCACGAGGCTGGAAAGGCCCAGCGAGCCGGGGCCGATCAGCGGTGCGAATCGCCGCTTGGCGCGGCGAGCGCGCGCTCCGCCCCCGCCGATTCCCCTTCCCCCTCAGCCGCCAAAGCGGCGCGGCCACGGAGCTGCGTTTTGCGCCGCTTGAGATTTTCGCGCAGCGCCTCGCGCAGCCGCGCGGCGCGATCGGAGGACGGCGAAGCGGGCTTGGGCGAATCGGTCATGGCGCGGCGGTCTTCAGGCTTGCCGGCATCCAGGCTCTATGCTGGGCTGCGGCACAACAACGGATCAGGGGAGGAACGATGCAGGACGCAACATATGCCTTGGCGAGCGGACCGCAACTGACGCTGACGCGCTGGCACGATTTCGTCGCCACCGGCAGCGGCGACGTGCTGAAACCGCTTTTGGCCGAATCAATCGTGTTCCACTCGCCATTCGTGCGCTCGCCGATTCCCGGCCGCGCCGCGACCGCGCTGGTGCTGACCACGGTGGCGCAGATTTTTGAGAATTTTCGCTACCACCGCACCTTTGTGGCCGGTCCGCACGACGTCGGTCTGGAATTTTCCGCCAATATCGGCCGCTGGGAACTGAAAGGCATCGACCTGATCAAGTTCAACGAGGCCGGCCAGATGATCGAATTTGAGGTGATGGTGCGGCCGGCCAAGGCGCTGCAGGCGCTCGGCGAGGCCATGGGAGCGCGGATCGGCCCACAATTGCTGGCCATGAAGGCGGCGGCCGGGGTCTGAACCGACCGCTTTCCCCAAAAGGAGGTCACAAAGCGTCACAGCCCCGCTTGCGCTGCGGGATTCGTTGTGGCAATGAACAGCCGCCGAACGGGAGCCCCTCCGGGCCGTTTCCCGAACGAATGGCATGCTGCCGTAGCTCAGTGGTAGAGCACTCCATTGGTAATGGAGAGGTCGACAGTTCAATCCTGTCTGGCAGCACCATCTTTTCCCCTGAGAACCATTTGCTTACAGACGATAGCACGCTATCGGCTCATCATTGTCTCGTCGCCCCGCGCCAAGTAACTGGCGATTTACGGCACATCATGTGGATATAGCGACGTACGCCGCCGACATCATCTTGTATGACGGAACCAACCACGTTAAGTTGAGCAATTCCAATCTACTCGCCTCTGGTGGCCGGGCTCGATCTGAGCGTCGGTTGTTCTGGGGGGGAGGTCCGGGGGGCAGTTGCTACTTCGGATCAGGTCGCACCCGAGGGATGCACTCTGCGCCTTCGGAGCCTTGGGGATCGGACTTTGCTCTCGGCACGATGGAAGCTGACCGTAGCTCTCACCATTTCAGGGACTTATCGGACGGTTGGCAGCTTTTCTTTCTCCGCCGGGGTGGAGGGTCGCGGGCGACGCTTGACGGTCACCGCCAAAAAGGTAGGCCGGTTTCAAAGGAGCGCGCCAGATGACCAGGACATGCAAAAACGTGCCAGTCGATCGGCACTCGCTACTGCTGCTATCTGCTTCGCAGCGTTGGTCCACTCGCCTCTGGTGGCCGGGCTCGATCTGAGCGTCGGTTGTTCTGGGGGGGAGGTCCGGGGGGCAGTTGCTACTTCGGATCAGGTCGCACCCGAGGGATGCACTCTGCGCCTTCGGAGCCTTGGGGATCGGACTTAAAGCTCTGGCCGAGGGCGAGCGAACCGATAAGCCCTCACACCACAGGCGCTTAGATGACCGCCGATCTCTGTAAGAAACTTCGGTCACGAGAGGTTCTTCATCGCTCTTGGGCAGTAGTAAAGCAGAGCGGCCTGGCTTCGCTGAGCGAGGAAACTGTTAAGGCCATTAAGAGTTACGACGAAAACTGGGTCGGCAATCTCGAACGGATCAGCAAGCAGCTTCGCGCCGAAACATTTCGCTTCGATGGCGAAAGGGGGATCACCATCCCTAAGGGCAAGGGCAAGCTCCCTCGTCCCTTGGTCATCGCTCCAATTGATAACCGAATAGTGCGGCGAGGCATCCTTGAGGTGCTCCAAGGCTTCGGCACAGATAAATCGGCTCCGACCAAGAAATGGTTGGGGATCCCCGCCATCAAACACGTCATGGCTACGAGAACCAGTGTCGGAGGAATCAAGGACCGAAGCGTAGCTCACGGCCTGTCCCTGATCGACGAGGCGGTACAAGATGGCAAGACTTGGTTCGTTCGGTCGGACATCAGGAACTTTTTCACTCGCATCCCCCTCGCACAAGTGAACAGGTTCATCGCGGAAGCCATCGCGGACGAGCGTTTTGTTGAGCTCGTTGGATCGGCCTTGAGATCAAGCCTGACCAATACAGCTGAGCTGCAAGAGCGCGGCCACTTCAAGCTATTCCCTCAGGATGACATCGGCGTTGCGCAAGGTTCAGCGCTCTCCGCGCTTGCCGCGAACATCGCGCTTCAAGAGTTCGACATGCGCATGAACGATCGTGGAATCGTGTGCGTTCGTTACATCGACGACTTTATCATGCTGGGCCGGACACGCAGCAGTGTCTTGGCCGCCTATAGTTCAGGCCGCGCATTGCTGGCAGATATGGGCATGAGCGTCTACGACCAGACCGACAACGACGCTCGTCGTGCTGGCAAGTTCGACGAAGGCAACATCTGCCACGACGGAACCGATGTGTTGGGGTACCGCGTCTCGGGGAGATCACGGCAACCCTCCTCAGCAGCGCAGAGAGCATTCAAAGCGAAATGTGATCAACTGTTCTGCGATGCGAAGAAGCAAATGAGATTGGCCGCGACTGGTAAACCGTGGTCAGGGCAAGGTTACCATCAACACCTTGTGCTGCTTAATAAAATCATCCGAGGTTGGTCGCAAGCTTTTCGGCACACCACAGCAACTCACGTATTCACTTCCTTAGATGCACACATTGACCATCGTATTGAGGAGCTTCGCAGGTTCGCGTCCGACTTGATACGAAACGCTCCTGACGATGTGCGGCGACGTGTCATGGGCATACAGCTTCTGAGCGACACACCTCCGCACCCCTTGCCAGAAGTACCTGGCGCGGGAGATGCGACACAATCACATGCTGACAACTCAACAGCAAGACAACGCTTATTGGAGCCGATCAGACCTCAGCTTGGCACATAGCCTGTGAGCAGGGCGCCCGCTGCAAATCCGCAGGGCCGAATCCCCCCTCAACTCCCAAAAATCACCTTTCTGAACCTAGTCAGCGCCACGGCAAAATACACCGCGCCGATTGCCAGCATGGCGAGCAGCGGCTGCCACACCAGCGTGATGTCGGCGCCGCGGAACAGCACCGCCTGCGCGAACGCCACGAAATGCGGCGTCGGGCTGATGGTCTGCACCAGATATTGCAGCCACACCGGCATGCTTTCCATCGGTGTGCTGGAGCCTGACAGCAGCTGCGTCACCATCAGCACCGGCATCGCCAGCAGCCCGAACTGCCCCATGGTGGTGGCGAGCGTGCCGAGCAGAATGCCGAGCGCGGCCACCACCAGCGCATATTCCGCCGCGCCGAGCAGGAACAACAGCCGCGAGCCAGCGATCGGCGAGCCGATCCACCAATGCACCACGAATTGCAGCGAGGCCATCGCCGCCACCAGAATGACCAGGCCATTGGCCAGCATCTTGGCGAGCATGATTTCCGCCGGCACCACCGGCATCACCAGCAGATGCTCAACGGTGCCCTGCTCGCGCTCGCGGATCAGCGCCGCGCCGGTCAGGATCACGGTCAAGAGCGTGATCTGATTGATCACCTGGGTCATCGCCGAGAACCAAGAGGTGGTGAGATTGGGATTGAACTCGGAGCGCACCACCAGATTGATCGGTGCCGACTTGGCGCCGGTGCTGGTGCTCAAAAAATTGCGGATCTCGTTGCTGATCGCGGTCTTTAGATAATTGGCGCCGTTGCCGGCCTGCGCCACCACGGTGGCATCGACATTGATCTGCAGCTGGGTCTTACGCTGCGCGCGCAGATCGGCCTCGAAATTCGGCGGGATTTCCACGACGAACAGGAAGTCGCCATGGTCCATCTTGGTGTCGATCTCGCTGGCGCGGATCTGCACGGCGGGCTGAAAGGTCGGCGGCAGCAAGGCTTCGGCGATCTGCCGCGACAGCGACGAGCCGTCTTCATCGACGATCGCCACCGACATGTTGGTGGCATCGGTGACCGCGCCGGTCGCCACCGTGTTGACCGAGATGCTGAACGCATAGACCACCAGCACCAGCATGGTCGGATCGGCGCGGATGCTGCGCAGCTCCTTGATCACCAGCTTAAAGATATTGACCAGGTGATCGAGCCAGGTCAGCGGCGCCGCCTTGATCAGGGGCGATGATGCGGCGGGGCGTGTGGTGGTTTGATCGTTCATCGGTTACGCCTCCTGCTTGCGGAGGAACGCCAGCGACAGCAGCAAGAACAGCACCGCGATCACCGTGATCGCGGCGATGTTGGGCCACAGCGTCGCAAAGCCGAGGTCCTTGGCGAACACGCCGACCGCGACCGGCTGATACCAGGCCGACGGGAAGCTGAGGCCGATCACCTTGGCCGATCCCGACAGCGATGACACCGGCGCCAGCAGCCCGGACAGATTGACCGCCGGCACCATCGACAGGATCGCGGTGGCAAACACCGCGGCAACCTGGGTCTGGGTGAATGACGAGATCAATTGGCCAAAGCCGGTGGTGGCGATCACATAGACCACGGTGGCGAGCAGCAGCACCCACAGCGGCCCCTTGAGCGGCACCTGAAACACCGTGATCGCCATCAAGAACAGCGTGGCGAAGCTGATCAGCGAGATCGTGACATAGGGCAGCTGCTTGCCGAGCAGGAATTCCAGCCGGGTGATCGGCGTCGAGCGGAAATTGGCGATCGAGCCGGTCTCCTTCTCGCGCACCACCGCAATCGCCGACATGATCGCCGGGATCAGACACAGCAGCAGCATCAGCACGCCCGGCACCATGGCATTGACGCTCAGGAACGCCTGATTGTAGCGAAAGCGCAGCTCGATATTGTCATCGCTCCAGGCCATGCTGTGGCTGGCGTGCTGCTGGTTGAGCTTGTCGCCTTCTTTGCGGATCACGCCGACGACGTAGTTTTGCGCGGTCTGGCCGCGGAACGTCATGGCGCCGTCGATGCGGGCATCAACTTCAGGCTGGCGTTTCGAGATCAGATCGCGGCCAAAGCCAGCGGGGATTTCAATGACGATCTGGGTGTTGCCGCTGCGCAGCCTTTGCTCGGCTTCCGCCGCCGAGCGGATCGGCGGCTGCACCGAGAAATAGCGCGAGCCATTAAAGCCATCGAGCAGCTGATGGCTTTCCGGCGTGTCGTCCTGATCGAACGCCGCCATTTGCAGATTTTCGACATCGAACGAGATGCCAAAGCCGAACGCCAGCATCAGGATGATCGGTCCGAGCACCGCAAAAGCCAGCCGGATCGGATCGCGCAGCAATTCCAGCGTCTCGCGCCGCGCATAGGCCCACAGCCGCGCCGGATTGAAGGCGCGCAGCGCGCGGCCGCCGTCCTCCTGATGCGCGGGCACCACCGCCGCCGGCGGCGCGGCGTTCTTGCTGGCCGGATCGATGCCGGCGGCATCGGCGAGATAGCCGACAAACGCCTCTTCGATCGATGCGCTGCCGCGTGCCTCGACCAATTGCTGCGGCGTGCCGACCGCCAGCACCTTGCCGGCATGCATCAGCGAGATGCGGTCGCAGCGCTCCGCCTCATTGGCGAAATGGGTCGATAGAAAGATGGTCACGCCTTCGTCGCGCGACAGATCGATCAGGGTGCGCCAGAACGCATCGCGCGCCACCGGATCGACGCCCGAGGTCGGCTCGTCAAGAATCAGCAGCGGCGGTTCGTGCAGCACCGCGACCGCGAGCTGCAGCCGCTGTTTCAGGCCGAGCGGCAGGCTTTCCGGGCGCTTATCGGCGACCGCGCGCAGATCATAGCGATCGAGCAGCGTATCGATCCGCGACGCCGCCTTGTCGGCGGGCAGATGATAAAGCTGGGCGTGCAGCTCGAGATTTTGCCGCACGGTCAGTTCGCCATACAGCGAGAACGCCTGCGACATGTAGCCGACATTGCGGCGCATCTCCATGTCACCCGCCGCCATCGGGCTGCCGAACAGCATGGCGCGGCCTTCTGTGGCCGGCAGCAGCCCGGTCAGCATCTTCATGGTGGTGGACTTGCCGCAGCCATTGGAGCCGAGAAAGCCGAAGATCTCGCCGCGGCCGATGCGGAAATCGACATGATCGACCGCGACGAAATCGCCAAAGCGCCGCGTCAGCCCTTCCGCTTCGATCGCCGGCGTTTCGTCCTGCTGCACCACCCGCGGCCGCACCACCACTTTCTCGTGGCCGACGCGCTTGGTCTCCGGCAACAGCGCGATGAAGGCATTGTCGAGATCGCGCTCGCCGGTGCGCTCCAGCAGCTCGCGCGGCGTGCCCTCGGCGATCACCTTGCCGTCGTCCATGGCGATCAGCCAGTCAAAGCCCTGCGCCTCATCCATGTAGGCGGTGGCGACGATCACGCTCATCTGCGGCCGCCGCTCGCGGATCGAATTGATCAGCTCCCAGAACTGGCCGCGCGACAGCGGATCGACGCCGGTGGTCGGCTCGTCCAAGATCAGGAAATCGGGATCGTTGACCAGCGCGCAGCACAGGCTGAGCTTCTGCTTCATGCCGCCCGACAGCTTGCCGGCCGGCCGCGCCTCGAACGGGCTCATGCCGGTGGCGCCGAGCAGCTCGGTGATACGCGCGCGCCGCTCGGCCGGCCCCTGGCCGAACAGCCGCCCGAAGAAGTCGATATTCTCGAATACGCTCAGCGTCGGATAGAGATTGCGGCCGAGCCCTTGCGGCATATAGGCGATCCGCCGCCGGATCGCTTTCAGATGGCGCGGATCGGCAACGTCGCCGTCGAACACCGTGACTGCGCCGGTCTGGATTTTGCGCACCCCGGCGAGCAGCGCCAGCAGCGTCGATTTGCCGACACCGTCCGGGCCGATCAGCCCGACCATCTTGCGCGCCGGAATCGCAAGCGTGACATGATCAAGCGCCACCGATGCGCCGTAGCGATGCGCGGCCCCGGCAACACGCGCCACAACCGGATCGCTGGCGGCGCCCGCCGCATCGTCCAGGGTGGCCGCGGTCGCCGGATGGGTCATTGCGGCCGCGGCTTCACTTGCAGGCTGTCAGGCCAGGCGACGTCCGGCTTGGTACGCACAAAGCCGACGCCGCGCACGCCGGTTTTGACGCGCGACATGTATTTTTGCAGCAGCGTACGATCGATCTTCAGCTTGACGCGGAACATCAGCTTTTCGCGCTCGTCCTTGGTCTCGACGGTTTTCGGCGTGAACTGCGCATCGCTGGCGACGAAACTGACCGTAGCCGGCACCACCACATCAGGGATCGGATCGAGGACAAGCCGCGCTTCGCCACCAACCTCGAGCTTGCCGGCCACCGCAGCGGGCACGAAGATCGTCATATAGACGTCGGTCAGGTCGAGAATGGTCAGGATCGGCGCGCCCGCCGCCACCACTTCGCCAGCACGCGCCAGCTGATATTGCACGCGGCCATCGCGCGGCGACACCAGGGTCAGATCGGCAAGCATCGCCGCGATCCGCTCGGCCTCGGCCGCTGCCGTACTCACGGCGGAGCGCGCTTGGTCGCGCTGCGCTTGGACCGCCAAGGTGCCGGCCTGCGCGCCTTCATAATTGCGCTGGCGCTGATCATAGATCTGCTTGGTGATGTTGCCGGACTTCAGCAGCTCGACCGCGCGCTCGAAATCGCCTTTGGCAAAATCCTGTGCGGCCTGGCGCGTCACAATCTCCGCCTCGGCTGCGGCGACCGCATCCTTGGCTTTCTGAATGTCGGCCTGCGCGGCGCGCAGTTGCGCCTCCATCTCCGGCGAGGCGATCTTGGCGACCACCTGCCCGGCCGTGACCGTCGATCCCTCCTCGACGCTGACCTCGGCGAGCCGCCCGGCATATTTCGATGACACATCGACCTGGGTCGCTTCCAGCCGGCCATTGGACTGCGCGATGCCGTCCGGCAGTTTGTTCTTGCGCCAGCGCTGCACCAGCTTTTCCACCGGCTGCGCCTGCGCGCTGGCACTGACCAGCGCGGTGGTCGTCAGGCTGCTGTCATAGCTGATTGGAAGGATCGCAACGCCCAGACCGAGCGCGATGGCAAGGGTGAGGCTCGATCTGCAACCCATGTTCGTCTCCACCAGCGGCACGACATCGTGCCACGAGACATCAAATTCCCCGCAAGCGATCTGCGCTGCCTGTTGACAGACGACACGCGCAAGCGGCCTCACGCCTTGCTGAAGGGCTTAGTTACGGCGGGAACAGGCAAGTTCAGAAACGCAACAGCGAAACGGCAGGTTGTGTAAGACAAACATAGCTGCCCGGTACCCGGCTTTGATCCGCCTCAAGCCGGCGCTTGATGGTGCTAACAGGGCGATGGCGGCGCGTCGCCACCGCATCGAACAGGACTGCATCGCACAGGACCGCATCGCACAGTCTTGGCGCGCTGTGCTGAACATCGCTGCGGCGGGCGCAGCGGCACCGATCACGCGGCGCGTCCACCGCCACCACATCATCATCGTTGCCGGCGCCCACGATCGGCGCCCGATCATCATGTCAGCGACGCGCGGCTGGTTTTTCGCCGAGCGACTGTTCGCTCAGCGAGACGGAGTGCGCAACGCATTGACGGAAACGAAACCCTAGTGGAACGCGCTAGTGTTTTCACGAGGTCGGATTTTAGGAATCCTTATCCCGCGCGCGGCCCTATGGCGTCATCAAGCCGGATTGCGGGTGTGGCAATGAGTTGGACCAGGATACGCCGAACGACGTGGTTCAACGCCACACAGGATGCGCCGGCCGTGTTGCCGCGCCGGCCAAATGACGATCGCTGCGGCGATCGTTGCCGCAACCGCTCCGCTGCGCTGATCGAGCTCCGCTGATGCTGTCGCATCTCGACTTTGAAACGGTGCTGGTGACGCTCGCGCTGGCGCGGGTGCTGCAGTCGTTCGGGATGGCGTTCGTCTGGAAACTGCACAAGAACTATCGGCCGGCGCGCGACTGGGCGATCGGCTCGGCGCTGATGGCGGTGGGCACGCTCGGCGTTGCCAACCGCAATCTGATGAGCCAGGACATCGCCACCTTGGTCAGCTTCGTGTCGGCGGCGTTGATCCTGTTCGGGGCGCTGATCTTCAATTCCGGCATCTTGCGCGCCAGTTCGATCGCGCAGCCGATCTGGCTCGGCCGCGTGATCGCGGTGACCGCAATCGTGCTGTTTGGCTGGTTCAGCTATGGCGATCCGTCGGCCGCCATCCGCATGGCCGCTTTCGGCGCAGCCATGATGTTGTTCGATCTCTACACCGCCGTGCGGCTGCTTGCGGTCAAGCGCCAGGCGCTATCGCCCATGCTGCGGGTGATCGGCGTGATCTTAATGATCGATGCCGCGAGCTTCCCGCTGCGCATCACCAGCGTGTACGTGTCCGGCAACATCATTCCGGAATTTTCGGTCGGCAGCAGCCTCGCGGTGGTTTTCGCGCTGATCACGACCGCGAGCGAGCTGATGATGACGCTGGCGCTGACCGCGCTCACCAGTCAGATCGATCTGACCGAACGGGAACGGCTGCAAGAGCAGCTCAACCGATCGGAGCGCTATGTCCGCGCGATCCTGGAATCGGCGAGCGACGTCGCCATCATCGCGGCCGAACGGGATCTGCTGATCACGGTGTTCAACACCGGCGCCGAACGGATGCTCGGCTATACGGCCGACGAAGTGATCGGCCGCTGCAATCCGACGATCTTCGCCGATCCGGAAGAAGCTGCCGCGCGCAGCCGCGAATTGACCGCACAATTTGGCCGCCCGATCGAGGGGCTGGGCCTGATCGTCGACCCCGTGGTGATCGGCCAGAACCGGCGCTGGACCTGGGTTCGCAAGGACGGCAGCCGGCTGCCGGTGTCGATGACCGTGTCGGCCATGCGCGGCGCCGACGGCGAGGTGATCGGTTATCTCGGCGTCGCCCATGATATCAGCAAGCAGGTCGCCTTCGAGAGCGCGCTGCAAAACGAAATCGCCAAATCCGAAGCGGTCGGCCGCACGCTCGAAACCGCGCTCAGCAACATGCGCCAGGGGCTGGCGATGTTCGATCACAATCTGCGCGCCATCGTGCTCAATGACAATTTCATGGCGCCGTTCGGCCTCAGCAAGGCCGACGCCCCTCCGGGCACGACCTTTCGCGAGATCGTGCAGATGCGGATCGCCAACGGCTTCCATTCGGTCGAAGGTCCGGAAGCCTATCTCAGATCAAGGATGGAGGTGGCGGCGTCGATGCAGAGCGCGGATCATGACGACGTGGTCCAGCTCAATAATGGCCGCTTCATCCGCTCGATCAGCCGGCATTTCGGCAATGGCGAGGTCGTCATCACCTCCGAAGACATCACCGAGATCAAGCGCAACGAGGCGCGCATTTCCTATCTCGCCCAGCATGACGCGCTGACCGGCTTGTCGAACCGCGCCCATTTCAACGAGCAGATCGAACAGGCCTCGGCGGCGCTGGCCGGCTCGCTACAACCCTTCACCGTGTTGATGATCGACCTCGACCGCTTCAAAGCCATCAACGACACCTTGGGGCACGCCGCAGGCGACCTGCTGCTGAAGGAAGTGGCCGAGCGGATCGAATCCTCCACCCGTCCCGCCGATCTGGTGGCACGGCTCGGCGGCGACGAGTTCGCCATCATCCAGGCCGGCGAAGTCGGCGCTCCATCCGCCGACGAGCAGCGCCGGACGGCACGCGCTCTGGCGGAGCGGATTCTCGCCGTGGTCGCTAAGCCGATCGACCTGTTCGGCAAGACGGTGCAGGTCGGCGCCAGTATCGGCATCGCGCTCGCCCCGGAGGATGGTGCGGCCCCGGACGAGCTGCTGCGCAAGGCTGATTTTGCGCTCTACGCCGCCAAACAGGCCGGGCGGTGCGGCTACCGGCTGTTCGGGCCGGAGATGATCGCCTCGATTTCAAGGCGCGACAGCATGGAAGCGGCGCTGCGCGCGGCGCTGAGCAATGACGAGCTGACCCTGCACTATCAACCGATCGTCGATATCCGCAGCGGCGCCGTGGTGTGCGTCGAAGCGCTGGTGCGCTGGAAACATCCGACCCAAGGGCTGCTGTCTCCTCATCAGTTCCTGCCGGTCGCCGAGGAAACCGGCTTGATCGTGCCGCTCGGCGGCTGGGTGATCCGTCGGGCATGCCGCGATGCGTCGCGCTGGCCGGGCGGGCTGCCGGTCGCCGTCAACCTGTCGGCCGCACAATTGGTCAGTCCAGAGCTGATCAACACCATCACCTCGGCGCTGGAAGCCTCGGGGCTGAGCGCCGAGCGGCTGGAGATCGAAGTGACCGAGTCGGCTCTGCTCGACAATCGAGACGCGGCGCTGGCGGCCTTGCACAATATCCGCGATCTCGGCGCCTCGGTGTCGCTCGACGATTTCGGCACCGGCTATTCGTCACTGACCCATCTCAAGGCGTTCAAATTCAGCCGGCTCAAGATCGATCGCGCGTTCGTCGAGGATCTGACGCGCGAAGCCGACAGCATGGCGATCGTCAGCGCGCTCGCCGGGCTGGCGCGCGGCCTCAATATGATCTCGATCGCCGAAGGGGTGGAAACCGACAGCCAGCTCGCCGTGCTGCGCGCGGCCGGCGTCGCCTTCGCCCAGGGCGATCTGTTCGGACGGCCCTGCCCGGCGGCTGAACTGCGCCTCACCCGCCAGATGGCCGCGGTCCGATCAGCCTAGCCGGTCGCCTCCTGGCCGATCCAGTTGAGATAGCGCTCGGCGCCGTCCTCGACCGGCAGGCTGATGATCTCGGGGGTACCATAGGAGTGGTGCTGCAGGATCAGATCGCGCAGCGCGGCAAACCGCCCCGGCACGGTCTTGAACAGCAGCAGCAGCTCTGAATCGCTGGTAATCTTGCCCTCCCACCAGTAAAAGCTGGCAATGGGCTGCAGTTGCACGCAGGCCGCCAGCCGCGCTTCCAGCGCCGCGCGGGCGAGGCGTTCCGCTTCCTCGCGGTTGGGCGCGGTGACCATCACCACACAAGCCTTCGGTTCGCTCATCGCTGCCGCCTTGTCCTGATTGATCCTCGACCAGCAAAGAGACTCTGCCATGCCGATCTACGGCTACACTTGCAACAGTTGCGGCCATGAATTCCAGACGCTGGTGCAGACCGGCGAGACCGCGGAATGCCCGCTCTGCGCCACCACCGATCTGACCCAGCAATTGTCGCTGATCGCCAAGCCGGCCAAGGGCGGCGGCCCCGATCTGGCGCCGTGCGGCAACCCCGCCGGCTGCTGCAATAATTGTCCGGCGGGTTTTGACTAAGACGCCGCGGCAGCGGCAGCGCCGGCGCGCTGCTGCTCGGCGTGCGCCTGCGCCACCAGCGCCTCAGCGCGCGCCATGATCCGGTCGCGCTGCGCGAGCTGCAGCAGCCAGCGCTCCGGTATGCCGCTTTGCCCATACAGCGCCCCGGCGAGCTGCCCCGCGATCGCCGCGGTGCTATCGGCATCGAGCCCGAGATTGGCGGCTTTCAGCACCGCGCTTTCAAAATCGGCGGTGCTGCCGACCGCCCATAGCGCTGCTTCCAGCGCATGCAGCACATAGCCGGTGCTGCCGATCGCAGCGCGCTTCTTACCGCGCCAGCGGCCGGCGGCGATCGCGGCGACCTCTTCTGATAGCCCCTCGATCGCACGCGGCCGCAGCACTTCGGAGCGCGGCGCGCCGGCAATCGCTTCGGCCACGATCTCGGCAAACAGCACGCAGGCCTCGACCGCCTCGCGCGCGCCGTGAGTGGTGCGGCTTTGCAGCGCCGCGACCGCGCGCAGCCGCTGCCGGTCATGGCCAAAGCGGATCGGCACCGGCGCCAGCCGCATCAACGAGCCGTTGCCGGCGCTGCGCGGATCGGTCGAACCAGCGAGCGGTTCGCCCTCGCGCGCAAAGCGTTCGAGCGCGGCGCGCACCGTGTTGCCGATGTCGAAACAGGCGCGGCCATTGACGACATTGTCGCCATGATCGCGCCAGCGCACAAAGCGCTGCATCAGGTCAGCGGGATCGAGCGTGCCGTCGCTAGCGATCAGGCTGTCGGCCAGACACAGCGCCATGCTGGTGTCGTCGGTCCATTCGCCAGCCTCAAGACCGTGCCGGCCGCCGCCGATCATGTCCTGCAGCGGCGGATAGGTATCGCGCGCCAGAAATTCGAGCGGCATGCCGAGCGCATCGCCGACCGCGAGCCCCAGCAACGCGCCATAAGCGCGATCACGACGCGCCTCGGCAGCAGGCTGCCGCTCGGGCACTGCGCCATGCGTCAGCACATATTTCTTCTGGTTCGGCGTTTCGATCGCACCGGGCCGGGCCCTGCGCACCTGCTTCACCGCGCTGATCGGCTCAGCGCCGAGTTCAATCAGCAGCCGCGCGGCGATGGTGCCGGCGCGGCCAAGCCCGCCGCGGCAATGCACCACCACGTCGAAACCGCTGCGCAGCACAGCGCGCAAGCTCTCGCCAGCGTCGTGCCAGGCATCTTCAAACGCTTGATCCGGCGTCGAGACATCGACAATCGGCAGGTGGTACCACAGCATCTGCCGCTGCCTGACCGCGTCGCCGAGCCCTTCGACCCGCAGCATGGTCAGCTCGCGTGGCTCGACCAGCGTCACCACCGCGGCCGCGCCCCATGCGCTGATCGCGTCAAGATCAAGATCAAGATCGCGGCGCCAGGCGCCGGAGGCAGCATGCGGATCGTATTTGCCGGGACAGAAGGTGATGCCGATCCGGCCATGGCCGTCGCCGATCATCAGCTCCGCGATCTGCAGCGGATGCGAGGCCGAGGTTCTCATCACAGCCTCATCATGAGTTCTGTTCGGCGGCGCGGCGGACGAGATCATCGCGGCGCGCGACCAAAATGGCGATCAAGGATTCTGTCTCTGCGCCCTCGCCTTCAATGCCAAGCACTGCGGCGCGGATCGCCGCATCGCTGATCGCGGCGACGAGTTGCACCGAGGCCTGCAATTGCGCCGCGCTCATGCGACCAAAGATGCGCGCGGCAGCCGCATTGCGCGCTGGATCGCGCAGGCTGTCGAACTCAATCGCGCTGTTACCGAAATCGGTTTTGTCCGCGCCCTGCGCGCGGTAGCGCAGCGCGCCGCCGAGATCGATGCGGATCACGCCGCCATTGCGATCGACCACGATATTGTCGAGATCGGCGCCGAGCACGTCGCGATTGGCAAGCCAGGCGTCGGCGGCAAAATGCTCACAGAGCGCGGCGCTATGGCGCGCGGCGCTGTCGCCGGACAGATCGGCGAGCGTCAGCCCTTTCACGATCCGGCTGGCGACCGCAAGCCGGTCGCCCTGCGCCACCAGCCTGACCTCGGGCACCGCCGCACCGGCGAGCCGATAGAGATGATTGGCCAGCACTTCATTGCGGGCCAGGCCGTCGCGCGCCGGGATTTTCAGATACCAGCGCACGCCGTCGCGGTCTTGATAGAGGCCGCCGGCATTGGAGCCGGCCTGGCCGCCGACTTTCGTCCAGCCCAAAGTGTCCGTCGCGCCGATCTCAGATTGCACCATGGCCACCGATCATCGCCAGGGAAACGACCAACGCCCCGCCGCGCGGCAGAGCCGATCGTCATCCCCTAAGCGAGCGCGGGCGCGGGTGCAACAGCCGCGCGCTCAGGCCCGGCTGTAGCAGTGGAAGCCGCCATAGATGCCGGAACGGTCGCGCTCGAAGCCGATCGTGCTACGCTCGGCATCGCGGCGCCACACCTCGCGCAGCGGTGCCAGTTCCGGCCCTTCCAGCGGCGAGTCGGCGCCCGCGGTGCGGAAAATCACCCGGACATCGGCGCTGCCGGTGCGATCGATCGCGCTCCACAGCGCGCGGATTTCGTCGGGCGCCATCCAGTCCTGGGAGTCGAGCAGCACCACCGCGTCGATCTGGCCGGCAGGCAGGCTTTCCAGGAAGCGGCGCAGATTGGCATGAACCGGGATCACCAGCCCGGCGCCGTCGCGCATGCGCGGATAGAGGCTGCGCTGCAGATAAGGCGGCAGACACTGATCGCCGGGACCGGCATAGCTGCGGCGCAGCGCCTGCCAGGCGAAGTAATTGCTGTCGTTCGGATAGCCATTGATCAGGCGCAGCAGCCGCTGATGCAGCACCTCGTTGAGCGGCTGATCGCCGCCCAGCAATTCACGCTGCTGCGGCGGAATGCCGAGGCTGAACAGCAGCGCCGGCGTCTGCGTCAGCAGCTTGGCGAGCCGCGAATGAAACAGCCGGTCGAGCCGCGACAGCGCTTCCTGGCGCTGCGGCGCGTGCGCGGGCGCGGTCAGCAGCACGTCGAGATCGATGCGCGCGGCCTTGGCCAAAAGATGCGCAAAGCCAATGAAGCGGCCGAGCATGCCATGGCGATAGAAGCCATCGGTGAAATAGCCATAGCGCGGCCGGCCGAGCAGATTGCGGCTATCCCAGAACTGGCGCGCATCGGCATCGAGCAAGGGCCGCAGCCGGTCGCGGTACAGCGCCGCATTGGCCTCGCTGTCGCCCTCACCGAACATCCGCCAGAACTCCGCGTAGTCCGGCAGCACGCGCAGCGCGGTCAGTTTCAGCTTGAGCAGCGCCAGATGGGCGTCATTGAGATCGACCGCAAAGATCTGCGCCGGCTGCGCCTTCAGATAGGACAGCGCATTGCAGCCACCGGATGAGATCGTGACGATGGTGGCGCCGACCGGCAATTGCAGCGCGGCCAGATCGGCCTCGGGGTCTTCCCAGATCTGCGTGTAAACGAGCCGCTGGAACCACAGAGCGAACAATTTGTCCCACGCGGTCGATTCAGTACGGCTTCGGCTGTTACGGACCGCGTCCGCAATTAGTTGCGTGCTCATGCTCGCCCTCGATTCGCAATCGGCAGACGATAGCAAGCTCGCAATGCAGTTTTGCGACAGTGCGGCGCGTCGGCGCTGTCACATCGTTGTCGCGCAAACATCGGAAATTAGCACGATCCTAGAGGGAGCGCTCCGATGTCGATCATGCAGTCCGAAGTCAGCAGCACCGCTTCCTGGTCTGCCGACGCCACCCAGCGCATGAACCGCATGTATCGCTGGCAGCGCCACATCTACGATGTGACCCGGCGCTACTATCTGCTTGGCCGCGATCACATGATCGCCGGACTATGCCCGGCGCCGCGCGCGCGCATTTTGGAGATCGGCTGCGGCACCGGCCGCAATCTGATTCAGGCGGCGAAAAGCTATCCGGAAGCGCGGTTCTTCGGCCTCGATGTCTCCACCGAAATGCTGACCTCGGCGATCGAAGCGATCGAGCGCGAGGGCTGGGGCGATCGCATCAAGGTCGCGCATGGCGATGCCACCGGCTTTGATCCCAAGCATTCCTTCGGCGTGCGCTCGTTCGATCATGTAATGATCTCGTATTGCCTGTCGATGATCCCCGATTGGCATCGGGTGCTGGAAGTCGCGGTGCATCAGCTCGCGCCGGGCGGCAGCCTGCATGTCGTCGATTTCGGCAGCCAGCAGCGGTTGCCGGCTGTGGCGCGGCGCTGGTTGCGGCGTTGGCTGGCGCTGTTTGGCGTGTCGCCGTGTGACGAGCTGGAACGCTCGATGCGGCACTTCGCCGAGCTGAACGGCGCGCAGCTGCGCTTTGAGCGGCCGTTCCGGGACTATGCGCAATATGCGGTGTTGACGCTGCCGCCCGGACCGCGAGAGGCATAGAGCTGTTTCGGTTCTGATGGCATCAGAACGGAAACGCTCACTTCATGACTTGAAGCGCCTTCTTAACGCAAACTCGCTCGACAACGCTATCGGCTCTCAGCGGATGATGCCGATCCGGCGCAGCACCACATAAGCGACGCAGGACGCGCTGGCGATCAGCAGCGCGGCCCACCAGAACCCGGCCTCGGAATCGGCAAAGGGCAGCGCGCGGGTGTTCATGCCGAACACGCCGGTCACCAGCGTCGGCGGCATCAACAGCGCGGTCAGCACCGACAGCACCCGCAGGCTGTTGTTACCCTGCTCCTCCATTTTCAGCTGCAACTCCTCCTGCAGCAATCTTGCGCGTTCGCGCATTTCCACGATCACGCGGTCAAGCTCATCGAGCCGCTGCGCCAGTTTCGGCGCGGCGATTTGCAGTCCCGGAGTGAGGTCGCTGAGGTCCTGCTGCTCAAGCCGGTGAAACACCAGCTGCAACCCCGACAATTGCCGATGCAGCCGCACGCAGGTGCGGCGCAACTGCCCAAGCCCCTTGCGCAGATCGGCGTGGTCATCTGAAAGCACCTCTTCTTCGATGGCGTCGAGCTGGTCCTGCATCCGCTCCGCCATCGCTTCCATGGTGCTGGCGACATGGTCGATGATGGTCTCGAACAACGCCGCGGCCGAGCTGATGCGCCGCCCGGCCTCCAGAGCGCGGCGCGCGGCATCGACCCCGCACAGCGCTCCATAGCGGCCACTGATCACCAGCCGCTCCTGCAGCACGAAGCGCAGATGGCCGGCATCCTCGGTCGCGCCATCGATGTCGCGCAGCAGATCGGCAATCACGCCATAGACGCAGTCTTCAGCGACGTGGAGCTGCTGATAGGTGTCCTTGGACAGCAGCAGCGTGCGCGCCGACGCCGGGATTGCCAGCTCCGCGGCCAGCCATTGCAGCGCCCTCGCATCGGCAAGGTTGAGATGCAGCCAGATCAGCTCCGCCCCCGGAGGCGGCTTTGCTTCATTGACCGCGAGCGGATGCGGGCGGCCCTCACTATCGATCCGGAACGCCCAGAGCAGCCCCGGCACGGATGCTGCCACCGGCCCACCGCCATCGCTCGGCACAACGAGCCGCGGCGCGGGATATGAGCTGTCGAGTGCCATCATCGGGCTCCTGGCTTACCGCCTACACCACCGCATCAGGCGGCAGCTTGCCCCATTGGATGACAGCTTGATTACAGGGATATGTCGGCTGGCGCGGCCAGCGCTTTGCCCGCTTGCGACCTTGGTCGCGGATCAGCGCTGGCGTAGCAGCTCGCGCAGCCGGCTCCACAGCGTCGGGCGCGGCCTGTCCTTCGGCGCCAGCTCCGCGCTGCTATCGTCCGGGCGCGACGGCAGCTCGGCAGCGACACTGCGCCCCAGCACCGCTTGCAGCGCCTGCGGGCCGACCTCGGCCAAAAATGCCCGTTCATGCTCGCGCGACAGCCGCTCCAGCGCCGCGTCCAGCGACAGCCAGTCCACCGCCACCACGTCTTTCATCAAGCTGCGGGTCGGCACCGCTTCGGCAATCATGCGCCAGAAATGCACCACCTTGATCGCCGAGCCGGAATGATAGGCCAGCGTGCCGAGAAATTCATGGACGGCGACCGCGTGGCCGGTTTCCTCCAGCACTTCGCGGATCGCGGCATCGCGCGCCGTCTCGCCGTCGTCGAGCTTGCCTTTCGGCAGCACCCATTCACTGCGCTTGCGCAGCCGCACCACCGCGATTTTTGGCGTTTCGCCCGGCTGCAGCACGATGCCGCCCGCGGCCAGCACAGACTTGCCCGTCCGTCGTCGGCCTGATGTCATGCTTCGAATGTCATGTGACGGCGGTCACCCGCTGTTCCAAGCTCAGCTCAAGGCTGCCGCCGTATTGTAGCGGACAGCCCGGCAGCCGTCACGGTACGAACGACGGCTTTGGAACCGCGGGCGAACGATTGCGGGATTGCTGCGCGCCCGCTAATCGCTGAGCCTGCTCAGCCAGCGCCGCAGCGTCGGCATCAGCACGATGCCGACCAACAGACCAAAGGTCACGATTTCCATCGCGTTGTTCATTGATCGCTCCCATCCCAGGCGGCCAAACTGGCCTCGCGGCATCTTCGTGCCGTCTCTTCGTTGTTCGGCTAGCAGAGCTTCATGACAGCGGGGCAACAGCGATGTCAATAATGCCCCGTTAATCTCGGCGCCGTAGCCTGCACGCCAACGCTATCTGATTGAAAAAGTTGCAGAGCTGGCGCTGCGGGGACCATCGGCGACTGGCTGGTCGGCACCGCCTTCGGCGGCCAAGCCGACTGCGGCTTCCCTGACGGCGTCCCGCCGCTAATATCACCCATCCAGTTTGCGCAGATGAAAGTCTCAAAATGACCGAGTCACGACACATCCTCGTCACCGGCGGCGCCGGCTATATCGGCAGCCATATGACGCTGGCGCTTTTGGACGCCGGCGAACGGCCGGTGGTGATCGATGACCTGTCCACCGGGTTTCGCAGCGCGGTGCCGGACGGCGTGCCGTTCTTTGAAGGCAATAGCGGCGATCCGGCGCTGCTCGGCGCGGTGTTCGATCGCTATCCGATCGAAGCGATCATTCATTTCGCCGCCAGTATCGTGGTGCCGGATTCAGTCAGCCAGCCGCTCGACTACTACGCCAACAACACGGTGAACGCGCGCGCGCTGATCGAATGCGCGGTGCGCCGCGGCGTGCCGCATTTCGTGTTCTCCTCGACCGCGGCGGTCTATGGCGAGCCGGCGACGGTGCCCGTTGATGAAGACCAGCCGACCGCGCCGATCAATCCCTATGGCCGCTCCAAGCTGATGGTCGAGTGGATGCTGCAGGATACCGCGCACGCCTACCCGTTCAGCTACGCCGCGCTGCGCTATTTCAACGTGTCGGGCGCAGACCCGCACGGCCGCACCGGCCAATCGAGCCGCAAGGCCACCCATTTGATCAAAGTCGCGGTGCAGGCTGCGACCGGCCAGCGCGACGGCATGGATGTGTTCGGCACCGACTACCCGACCCGCGACGGCACCTGCATCCGCGACTATGTCCATGTCAGCGATCTGGCGCAGGCCCATCTCGACGCGCTGCGCCATCTGCGCGCCGGAAGGCCGAGCATCATCTGCAATGTTGGCGATGCCCGTGGCCATTCGGTGCGCGAGGTGATCGACGTGGTGAAGCGGGTTTCGGGCGTCGATTTCGAAGTGCGGCTGCGTGAGCGCCGCCCCGGCGATCCGGCCAGCCTGGTCGCCTCCAATGCACGCGCCCGGCAGGTGCTGGGCTGGACGCCGCGCTACGGCGATCTCGACACCATCGTGCGCCACGCGCTCGCCTGGGAGCACACGCTGCTGCAGCGGCGCTAAAAAATCGCTGATGCCGACAATTTTCGGTATTCCGTATCGCCGCTATTTACCATGTGCTGGGGTCGGCTTGGCTCGCTAAACCCTCGCTCACTATCTGTATGGCACATGCCGATGGAGACATTTGGCTGCTGCATCATGCGAGATAGAAATGGCGAACGTGCCGCACGCGATTGATCCGATCGATGTCGGAGGCGAGGCAGACAACCGGCGTTCGGGCGACCGGCGCAAGGCTCCTTATCAACCGGGCGATACCAGTTTTGGTCCCGAACGGCGCAACCAGGGCGATCGCCGCCGCAGCCCGTTCCAGCAATGGCCGCGCGTGGTGCTGGGCGGCCTGCCGATCGCGGTGGTCGATCGCGAACAATCCGCCAAGGCGATGGTCGACGAAGCGCTGCGCCGCCGCGGGCTGTGGCGCTATCCCGCTTATCTGACCTCGGCCAATGGCGAAGTGACCTATCGCTGCGCCACCAATGACGCCGAGCGCGAGCTGTTCATGCAGGCCGATGCGATTCACGCCGACGGCATGCCGCATGTGTTCGCGTCGCGGGTGCGCTGCGACGAGGCGCTGCCCGAGCGGGTCGCCACCACCGATTTGTTTTACGACGTTGCGGCCGAAGCCGAAGCGCGCGGCGCCACCATGTATATGCTCGGCGCCACCGAACAGGCTAACGCCGCCGCGGCCGCCAAGGTGATGGAACGTTTTCCGGAGCTGAAGCTGGTCGGCCGCCGCCACGGCTTCTTCGATTCCACTGACGACGAGATCGCCGCCTGCAACGAGATCGCGGCGCTATCGCCCGATATTCTGTGGGTGTCGATGGGCGTGCCCTATGAGCAGCAATTCGTGATCCGCAACCGCCAGCGCCTGACGTCGGTCGGCGTGATCAAGACCTCGGGCGGATTATTCGACTGGCTGACCGAGACCAAGCCGCGCGCACCGCAATGGATGCAGAATCTCGGCCTGGAATGGCTGTGGCGGATCTGGCTGGAGCCGCGCCGGCTCGGCTGGCGTTATCTCAAGACCAATCCTTACGCGCTGTTTCTGCTGCTGACCCGCTCGCGCTGAGCTGGCTTACATCAACGCAGCAGCAGCGCGTCGAGCAGCGCGGGCTCAAGGCGGCCGGCGCGATCGGTCAGGCCAAAGCCCTGATCGAACTCCCAATGGGTCCAGCCCCAGCAATACGCCTGCGCGGCCGCGACCACGCCGCGCAGCCAGCGTGCCCGGCTGTCGGCCGGCGCGGCTTCCTTGAACACACCAAACTCATTGACGATCAACGGCACCCGATAGCGCTGCTGCCACTGCACGGCGGGCTCAAGCTGCGCTGCGATCAGATCGCCCGAGGCGCCTTGCGCCAGCGCCACGTCAATCTCATGCAGCGACTCGTGCTGTCCGTTGGCGCTAAGCTGCGCGCGCAGGCTCTGTACTTTCGGATCGTCCGGCCGCACCGGAAACGGCAGGCCACGGATCGCAGCGCGCGGATCGGCCGGGTCCCAATGGCCTTGATGGGTAAACGCCATCGGATCGTAAAAGTGGATCGCATAGACCACATTGCGATCCGGCAGCGGCTTGAACGACGGCAGTGAATCGGCGCGCTGCCAATTGGTCGGGCCCACGATCAGCGTGGTGCGCGGCAACAGCCCGCGTACGAATTGCGCGAGCTGTTCGGCTTCGCGCTGCCAGCGTACCGGCTCAACGTCAGGTTCATTGAGCAATTCGGCAAACACCAGGTCGGGCGCAAAATTATCGACCACGGTCGCGAGGCTGCGCCAGGCCTGCTGCATCGCCTGCATCGCCGCCTCGGGATCACTGCGATGCAGTGCCGAAAACTCACTGCTCGGATGCAGATCGATCGATACCGAGAAGCCGAGCGCCACCAATTGCATCACCGCGCGATCGACCATGGCGAGCTGCTGCTCGGTGGCCGCCTCGGATGCAAAGCGCCGCATCACGCGCTCGGCCGGAACCGGCAACCGAACATGAGTGATGCCAGCAGCGCGTAGCGTTTTCAGCGTCTCGAAATTGGGCGCCGGCGCGTCGGGCCGATCCATCCAGCCGGCGAGATTGATGCCGCGCGCCAGCGCTTCCAGATGAGCGGCCGGAACGGCGCTGTCGGTGGTCACGCAAGCAGCCTGCACTGGCATCACCGATGCAGCCAATAGAGCAGCAGCGAGCCATTGTCGCATCATGGAAACGCTCCCTCGTCCCGACGCCGACACGCGCGGCGATCGGCCTGTGTCAGCGGCAGGGGTGAGAGCTTAGCACGCCAGCTTGGCGAGCGGCGTTGCCGCTGGCTGTGCCGGGCGCGGCTTGGCGTCATCATTGACCAGCACGCCGACCGGCGCGGCACTGAACTTCGCCAGCGCCGCCTTGGCGCTCGCCAGCGTCAACGGATTGCAGCCCTCGCGCACCACCAGCAGCGTGTGGTCGGCGCGGGTCGCGATGGTGGCGGCATCGGCCTGTTCCAGCAGCGATGGCGCATCGATCACGATCAGATCGAATTCGGCGCGGACATCGTCCTGCGGCTCCGCCGTGTCGCTGCCGCTATCGCTCAGCAATTGATCGAGCGCCCGGCTGGTGGCGTGCAGCACGCGCCCACCCTGCCCGTCCTGTTGCTCTGTGGTCAGTGGCGCTGCGCTCGCGGACGCCGGCACCACCTTGATCAGCACGCTGAGCAGGCCGCGCGTGATCGCCGCGGCATTGAGCGCGCGCGCCGCGACGCCCTTGCCGACATCGGCTTCCGCCGAGGTCAACAGCACCACCTCGCCGAGCTTTTGCGGCCGCGCCGCCACGGCCTCGACCACATCGCGCAGCTGCGCTTGCAGCCGCGGCCCGGCCGCCAGCCATTCGGCCGGCTCGGTCACGACCGGCCTATCCGGCTCTGCCTGCGCAAGCGGGGCAGCGGCCTCATCCGCGGGCGGTGGCGCGGTCGCGCTCGCCGGCTCTGCGGCGTGCGCGGGCTGCGCCGTGGCAGGCGCATCCGCCGCGATCACGTCCTCGCCGGCGGCCGCCGGCCGGGGCGTGCGCGGTGCCAGCGCTTCCAGCAGCACCACGATCGCGGTCGCGGCCAGCACCGAACCGATCATCAGCGCGGCCACGATCAGCAGCAGCGACGGCCGGGTCGGCCGGATCGGCGGCGTCGCGGCCGACACCACCTTGGTCTGCGACACCTGCAGCAAACGCTGCTCATTGGTGGTCTTGTAGCGCGATAAAAACTGCTCGTAGATATTGCGGTTGGCATCGGCGACGCGCTGCAATTCCTGCAGCTTCACCGCAGCCTCGCCATCGGCCAGCATGCGCGCTTCCAGCGCCTGCAGCTCCTGCTCCAAAGCCGCCTGCTGCGCCTGCAGCGTCTGATAGTCCGAGCGCGCGCTATCGATGATGCGCTTGCGCTCGGTCTCGATCTGGCGGTTCAGCTCGGCGAGCTGGCTGTTGGCCATCACCAGTTCCGGATGGCGATCGCCGAGCACCGCGCGCTTTTGCGCGATCTGATCGTTCAGCTGGGTACGCTGGGTGCGCAAAATGGTCAGCAGCTCGGCGCGCGAGCCGGGCGGCGCATCGACATTGCTTTTGAGATCGCGCTGTGCCTGCTCATAGCGGGTCTTGGCTTCCTCGGTGCGCAGCCGCGCCGCCGAGACCTGCTGGCTCAGCTCGGTAACCCGCAGCTGGCGCGTGGTGCTCTCACGGCCGGCATTGATGATGCGATGCTCGGATTTGAACGCCGCGACCGCATCTTCCGAAACGCGCAGCCGGTCGCTCAGCGATTTCAGCCGATCATTCAGCCAGTCGGCCGCCTGATCAGCGGCGGCGGTGCGCACCGCGGTCTGGCTGGCGACGAACGCCTGTGCGACCGCATTGGCATAACGCGCCGCCTTTTGCGGATCATTGGCCACGAAGGTCATCGAGATCACGTAGGTCAGGCCACGCCGCGAAATATCGAGCCGGCTGCGGAACTTTTCCAGAATGCGCGCCGGATCGGTCTCGCGGCCGGCGATATCCGGGTCCTCGGCGATCTTCAGCTCATCGACCAGCGGCCGCAGAAAGCCGTCGGATTTGGCGATCTCGATCACGCTTTGCAGCGCGGCGGCATCCTGGCCGATGCCGGGCAGCACGTCCTGTTCGGCGGTGACGCGCTGTTCGCGCGGATCGACCAGCACCAACGCGGTCGCGGCGTAGCGCACCGGGATCATCGACAGAATGGCGAGCCCCGCCATCAGCAGGATCAGCGCCAGCGCCGCCACTTTGCGGGTGTTGCGCCGCCAAAACGCGACGACATTGTCGAGGGTCAGCACACCGCGGATGAAACGCGGGCGATCAGCATCCGGCAGCGACATGGCCGCGCCCGGCGCTTCCCAGGATGGGGGCACGGGCTGCGTCGGACGGCCGGCCGCATCCGTGGCTGCCTGGCTCGTTGACATGTGCTTGCTCCAACTGAACTGACCCGACGCTGCAAGGCTGACACAACGTAAATATCTAGAGTTAACCTCACGTTACTCCGCGCGCACGCGGCTGTTAACACCCCGTTTAGGATCGAATCACAACCCATCGGTCCGCTAACCGATCGTAGAGTGGCAGGCGATTAACTGCAGCTTCCGGAACACGATGCCGGCCGCATGGCGGCGGACGATCTGGCGGTTGCTCAAACACGACCTGCCTCCTCGACCACCGGCCGCCGTCGGCACTGCAGGCATCACGTCAGGCGATCCCGCTGTGGATCGGTCAGAGAGAGCAACTAGCGATGCCTGCCCCATCGTCCCGCGCTGTTCATCCGCCGCAAGAGAGCAGCCTGCCTCGCCTCTCGCCGCGCGTTGCGGCCGATCATGCGCAGCGCACCCGCCGGCGGCGCATCCTGTTGATCCAGACCCAGGCAGAGAACGCCGGCGCTCAGGAGATTTCCCGTCTGGTCGCCGCCGGGCTGACCAAGCGCGGCTATGACGTGCACAATCTTTATTTCTTCCGGCAGTCGGCGTCATTCGCGCCGCCGCCCAACACCCATTACTGCGTGGCGCAGCGGCCTTCGAGCATCGTGGCGCTGGTCCGTTTCCTCTGGAAGCTGCGCCAGCAGATCAAGCAGCTCAATCCCGACGTGATCCTGACCTATCAGCATTACGGCAACGCCATCGGCGGATTGGTGGCGCGGCTGGCGTGCGGGGCTCCGGTGATCGCCAACCAGGTGTCGGCTCGCGCCGCGATGGCGCCATGGCTGCAACTGGTCGATCGCATCATGGGCAGCGTCGGTCTGTTCCGATGTATCACCGTCAATTCGCATGACATGCTGCACGACTACGCGCGCTATGGCGGCCTCTATCAGCGCCGGCTGCGCCATGTCGCGCATGGCTTTGATCACAAGCAGAGCGCGCTGTCGCGCGCCGAAGCGCAGCAGCTATTCGCACTGCCGAGCGATGGCGTGATGCTCGGCTCGGCTGCGCGGCTGCATCCGATGAAGCAACTCGACGCCGTGATCCGCGTGCTGCCGGGGCGGCCGCACTGGCATTTCGCACTGGCCGGCCAGGGCCCGGACGAGCCGCGGCTGCGCCTCCTCGCGGCCGAGCTGGGCGTCAGTGACCGCGTGCATTTCGTCGGCGAGATCGCGCCGACACAGATCGGCGATTTTCTGGCTGCGCTCGACGTCTTTGTCTTCCCGTCGCTCGCGGAAACATTTGGTCTGGCGGCGGTGGAAGCGGCCAATGCCGGTGTACCAGTCGTCGCCAATGATCTGCCGGTGCTGCGCGAAGTGTTGTCGCTCAATGGCGAGCCGGCCGCGGTGCTGGTCGAAGCCGCAGATAGTGCGGCATTGGCGGCGGCGATCGATCGCGTGATCAGCAATTCAAGCCTGAGACAACAACTGCAGCACAATGCCGCGGGCTTGCGCGCGCGTTACAGCGTCGATGCCATGGTCGATGACTACGTGCAAATTATAGAAGAAGCGCTGTGACCCACGTTTTTGAAAGCCGGCAATGATCGTTGAGCTTCGCTTCGATGCGCAGCGGCCCAGGACCTGGATGCTGCGTGCGATCCGCCAGATCGCAGCCGAGCATGCACAGGTCTGTGTCCGCTGGGTCAGCGACCAGCCCCGCCCGCCCGCAGGATTGGCGACGCTGCTCGACCTCGAACGGCTGCTGCTGCGCGGCGGACGGCGCTGCGACGCGGACGCGCTCGACCGCGCCACCATCCCCACCGGCCATGACGCCGCGACGCCCGATGTCGTGATCGACTTCACCGAAGCGCCGCACCGCGCCGGTGATCGGCCGCAGCTCTATCTGCGCCCGCTTTACAATGGCCGTGCTGGCGAAAATGCCGCGCTCGACGCCATTTTGGCCGGCGACCTGCCGATGATCGAGATTCGCGACGAGATGAGCGGCGCCATTGTCGATGGTGGTCACCCGTCCGCCGAAGAAGCCGACGGCCTCGGCGGCGGCCTGGTCACGGTGATGTCGCGCAGTATCACGCTGCTTCGCGCCGTGGTGGCGCGCGGGCCACGGCCGATGCCGGCATTGCTCGGGCGCGCGGACGCCCGCACGCCGGTCTCGCCAGCCGGTTATCTGATGTGCTCGCTGACCCAGGCGATTGCGCTGCGCATCTATCGGCTCTGCTGCTACTCGCCGCATTGGCGGATCGGCTGGCGCCATGTCGATGATGATGGCGTGTGGGCGCGCGGCGACCTGTCCGGACCGTCCTGGCAGGTGGTGCGTAGCCCCGCGACGCATTTTTATGCCGACCCGTTTCCTGTCACCTGGCAGGGCCGTACTTTTGTGTTTTTCGAAGACCTCGATCACCGCGTCGGCAAGGGCACCATCTCCGCGATCGAATTCGGCGCCCATGGCCCGATCGGCGAAGCGATCCCGGTGCTCGAGGAGCCGTGGCATCTGTCCTATCCGTTCCTGATGACGTTCGACGGCGCGCTGTGGATGATCCCGGAAAGCTCCGCCAACCGCGACGTCACGCTCTACAAATGCATCGAGTTTCCGCATCGCTGGGAGCCGCAGGCGACGCTGCTGTCCGGCCTTGAGTTGGCTGACGCCACCATCGTGCGGCGCGGCGGCTATTATTATCTGTTCGGGGCGACCCGTGACGGCGCCGGCGGTTATTCCGATACGCTGTCGATCTATTACGCCGACCATCCGCTGCGGCCCTGGCAGGCGCATGGCAGCAACCCGGTGCTGTTGGATCGTGTCGCGGCGCGCCCCGCGGGCAACTTCATCGAACGTCATGGCCGGTTGCTGCGCCCGGCGCAGGATTGCAGCAATGGTTATGGCTGCGCGCTGACGCTGATCGAGGTCGAAGAACTGACCCCCAGCAGTTTCCGGCAATCGGTGCGCCATGTGATTAGCCCGGGCTGCGAATGGCCGGGACGCAAGCTGCATACGCTCAATCGCAGCGGCCGGTTGGAAGTCATCGACGGCACCACAATTCAACCGCGCATCAAAGGATTGCTGCAATCGCGTAGCGCACGCGCGCAGCAGCCCGCCAGCACCGGCGATGCCGTCCGCGCCGCGCAATGTTTACCTTCTCATAAACTATCCACCGCAGTCGGTTCTGATCGGCACGATTTGAGGTAACTTCGCAGCCTGTTTCAATAGGCAACAATTCTGTTCGCCAAGCGAACAGAATGCTTGGATTTATGATTGTGAATTTCAGCCCTGTGATCAGCGCTCTTGGCGGGCTTCGCGACAATGTCGCGTTGCGCGGCATGGCGCTGTCCTTTTCGTTGCGCATTGGCACCACGGGGCTGAGCTTCCTGTTGATCTGGCTGGCGGCACGCACGCTGGACGAGCACAATTTCGGCACCTATTCGATGCTGTTCAGCGCCGCGGGCCTGTGCAGCGTGGTCGCCACGCTCGGCCAGCAAATCTTCCTGATGCGCGCCTGGAGCGAATACACCTCGGCGGAGCGACCGGACCTGCTGAAAGGCGCAATGCTGTTCAGCCTGCTGGCCTGCGTCGGCGGCGGGGCATTGATCGGCCTGTCGTTCTACGCCTGGTTCACGCATTCGCATGAGGCGTTCCTGACCAGCGCGGTGATGGCCTATTTCGTGTCGATGGCGATCCTGCTGACCACTTCGCATCTGTCGCGCACTGCGATCGGCAATATGGTCGGCGATGGCCTGAGCGCGCTGCTGGTGATCCTGCCGCCGGTCGGCTATCTGTCGGTGTGCGTTGCGCTCAACCGCGTCGCCGATACCGGGCTGATCTTTTTGACGATGGCCGTGGGCGCCACCGTGGCGCTGCTCGCGCAGCTCGCCTTGACGATCCAAAAGACGCTGACCCTGTTCCCCGGCTTTCTGAGCATCAAACCGGAATTCAGCATCATCGACTGGCGGGATCGCTCGCTGAAATTGTGGATCTCCAACTCGCTGGAGGCCGCCAATCAATATGCCGACGTGGTGATCATCGGCTTTCTGATGTCGCCAACCATTGCCGGCGCCTATTTCGTTACCACCCGCATCGCCAATGCCTTTGCGGTAGCGAGCACGGCGCTGTACCTGTTCTCGACCCGGCACATCTCCAATCTGTACTACGCCGGCCGCCGCCCGCAGCTCGACGCGCTGCTCGACACCGCGGCGTTCGTGACGCTCGGCATCATCGCGGCCGGCCTATTGCTGATCCTCAGCACCGGCCACTGGCTTCTCGGCCTGTTCAGCCCGGAATATGAGCCCTATTACGCCGCGCTGGCCTTGCTGACCGTCGGCACCGCAGCGGTCACCGCGGCCGGCTCGTCCGGCTCGATCCTGATGCTCACCGGCCATGAGGGCCGCTATCTGAAGATCATCGGCTGCGCGATTGCGATGCGCACCGTCGGCTTCTTTGTGCTGATTCCGCTGTTCAACATCACCGGCGCGGTGGTGGCGACCACCATCTCCTTCATCTGGATGGCGCTGATGCTGCGCCGCTCGGCCAAGCAGCTCGCCGGGCTCGATGGCTCGGTGCTGCGGCTGTTTGGCTGGCTGCAGCGGCGCAACGTGCCGGCCTCCGCAGAATAACCGCGCTGCGACCGCGGCCGGCGCGGACGAAAAACACTGGCCAGCTCAGTGAGTTGAGATTGATTTGTCGCAAAGCGAGTCCCGCCCCGGTCTGACAAAAGTCGTAGACCTTTCGGCCGGTATCCAGTGGACATAGCGAATGTTTCGAGTGAGCAGGACGTCCGGTAGACCCGCGATTCTTGCAATCGTGTACAATGACGGCGGTGTGGCCAGTCCATTCATCGCCGATCTCGGCTATCGCCTGCGCGATTCCGGCGCGGCCGTCGCCGGCATCGTTCCCTATCGCTCTGCGACGCCGGTCGATGGCAAATGCTCGATCGAGGTCGAGGAACTGGCATCGCGTTTCGTGCTGCAATTGGCGGACGAAGCCGGTACTCATCCGTTCGGCTGCCGGGTCGATCCCGAGGCGATCTCGGAGGCGGCAGCGCTGATCTCGGCCTCGCTGCACAAGACGCCGAGCGTGGTGATCTTCAACAAATTCGGCAAGCTGGAAGTCGCCGGCGGCGGGCTGCGCGAGACCATTAGCGAGGCCATCGCGCTTGGCGTGCCGACCATTGTCGGCGTGCCGCGCCGCCATCTCGCCTGCTGGCGGGAGTTTACCCAAGGGATCGGCGAAGAAGCCCAGGTCGGCTCGCCGCGGCTCTATCAGTGGCTGGCGGCGCACAAGATCATGATCGCCTGCGACGAAGAAGCCGACGACGACTATCGCAGCGCCGCGGTCCGTGCGGCGGGCTGAGCGGCGACAGCGCCGCCCAGCCTCTGCAGCGCTATTTCCCGATCATCACGTCCGATGACTTGATTACCGCCGAAACGGTATCACCGACCTTGAGGTCCAGGTCATCAACAGCTTCATTGGTGATCGCCGACATGATGGTCAGACCGGACGCCAGCTCGACCTTCACATGAGCGGTGGTGGAGCCCTTGGTCACGGCAACGACCTTGCCGGGAAGCATATTGCGCGCACTCAGTTTCATTGACTTGTCCTTGATTGAGAGTTGACCCGGCGGTCGCATAGCTAGCCGAACACAACCAACTTGTCCAAAACTCACGCTGCAACCCTGATGCACTTGCATTGCCATTTGACAGACGGCGCAGATCGCTTATTTAGGTGCTGACGCTCTTTCAACTTATTCGCATTAAAAAGTTGGCCGGAGCGCTGACTGCCATGATTGAAGCACAGGAATGAGCACATGCTTGGAATTGGAGACCGCCTGCCGTCGTTCGAAGTTGTTGGCGTCAAGCCCGGCTTTCATCTGCAGGAGGAAAAGGGACAGAGCGCGTTCGAGACGCTGACCGAGGCGAGCTTCCCGGGAAAGTGGAAGGTGATCTTCTTCTATCCGAAGGATTTCACGTTCGTCTGCCCGACCGAAATCGCTGAATTTGCCAAGCTTTCTAAGGATTTCGCAGACCGCGACGCGGTGGTGCTGGGCGGCTCGACCGACAATGAATTCTGCAAGCTCGCTTGGCGCCGCGAGCATAAGGATCTGCATCATCTGCCGATCTGGCAGTTCGCCGATAGCAAGGGCTCGCTGGTCGATGGTCTCGGCGTCCGTTCGCCGGCTGGCGTCGCTTACCGTTATACCTTCATCGTCGATCCGGACAACGTGATCCAGCACGTGTACGCCAACAACCTCAATGTCGGCCGTGCACCGAAGGATACGCTGCGCGTGCTCGATGCCTTGCAGACCGACGAACTGTGCGCCTGCAATCGCGAGGTTGGCGGCGCGACGCTCAAGGTGGCGTAACACGATGAGCATCGAGACTCTGAAGGAGCGGATCCCGGAGTTCGCCAAAGATGTCAGGCTCAACCTGACATCGATGGTGTCCGACGAGACGCTCGGCGAGCAGACCAAATATGGTCTGCTGGTCGCCACCGCGATCGCCACCCGCAACCCTGACGTGGTCGCCGCCATCGAGGCGGAGGCTGCCGCCAAGCTGTCGCCGGCCGCGATGACCGCCGCGAAGTCCGCCGCCACCATCATGGCGATGAACAACGTCTATTATCGCTTCGTGCATCTCGCCTCGAACAAGGACTATGCGACGATGCCGGCGCGGCTGCGCATGAACGTGATTGCCAATCCGGGTGTCGACAAGACCGATTTCGAGCTGTGGTCGCTCGCGGTCTCGGCGATTAACGGCTGCGGCATGTGCATCGACAGCCACGAAAAGGTGCTGCTGCAAGCGGGCGTTTCGTCCGCGACCATTCAGACTGCGGTGCGGTTTGCCGCGATCATGCAGTCGGTGGCGGTGGCGCTTGAAGTCGGCTCGCCGGCTCTGGCGCAGGCGGCGGAGTAACAACGCCCGCAACTGACACGTCATGCCCGCGCTGGTCGCGGGCATCGACGTTTTGAGCACCGCGCAACACCACCAACAAAAAGGCTCCCGACGATGGCCGGGAGCCTTTTGCATTTGAGCCTCGTGTGTGGGGCCCTGCTGATAACCCAGCACGGCGCGATCGCGCCGCACTTCTCAGCCGAACTTGAACAGCACGCCGTAGCCGCCGCGCGGATAGTTCCACTCGATATCGCCAGTGCCCTCGGCGATCACCCGGCAGGTGCCGCATTCCATGCAGCCGTCCGGCGCGACTTCGACCTGGCCGTTGCTGTTGATCTCGTAGCAATGCGCGGGGCAGGCCTTGATCAGCGACAGCAGCGCCGGCGACGGCTTGCTATGCGGCTTGACCTTAATATGCGCCTGACCGGCATCGACCAGATAGCGGTTCTGATACAGCTTGTCTTCGACCCGCACGCCCGTTTCCGTAGACATCTCTCAACCTCCGAATGACGAGTTCATTGAACGGCGTGGCTCAGCGCCACGCCCGCGCGAAGCGGAAGGCATCGCCGAACAGTCCGGTCCACGACCGTGCCGCGACCCATTGCTTGAGGGTGGTCTTTTCCTTCTCCTTCTTCGGCGTGCCATCGACACGGACGAAGTTTTGCAGCGCCTTGGAGACCAGTTGCGGATAGGTCAGGAAGAAGTTTTGCGACTGGGTATGCAGCAGCGCCGGCATATCCTTGTACTTCTTCAGATCCTTGATCACGAACGAGTCGTCCAGCATCTTCTTGTAGAGTTCCAGGTTCTCCTTGGTCATCGGATCGCGGCGCGACTTCACCTGGAAGATCGCCTCGGCCGCCAGCCGCCCCGAGGTCATCGCCAGATTCGAGCCTTCGCGATGCATGGCGTTGTTGAGCTGCGCCGCATCGCCGACCACCACCCAGCCGTCGCCATACAGATTCGGGATGGCGTTGTAGCCGCCTTCCGGAATGAGATGCGCGGCATATTCCTTGACTTCGGAGCCTTCGAGCAGCGGCGCGACCGAGGGGTGGTTCTTGAAGCGCTCGAGCAAGTCATAGGGCGTTTCGCCGGTCTTCTGGAAGTCCGACACCAGGCAGCCGATGCCAAGCGACACCGATTCCTTGTTGGCATAGACAAAGCCCATGCCGGTCATGCCCGCCGAAATGGTGCCGGCGGCTTCGATTACCACGCCTTCATCGCCTTTGATGTTGAAGCGCGCTTCGATGGTCTCGCGCGGCAGAAAGTGCATTTCCTTCACGGCGAGAGCGACATTATCCGGCTTCGGGCGCTCGCGCAGATCGGCGCGGGTGCCGAGCAAGCCGTTGACGCCCTCCGCCAGCACCACGACGTCGGCATGAACCTCGCCGTCCTGGCGATCGGTAATCACGCCGATCACCTTGCCATAGGCGTCCTTCACCAGCTCCGTGACCGTGGTTTCGCACAGCACGATCGCGCCAGCTTCACGGACCTTGGAGGAGAACCAGCGGTCGAACTGCGAGCGGATGATGGTGTAGCGGTTCGGACGCTCCTCGTTGAAATCCTCGGAGCGATAATGCAAGCCGGTGTGCGACTTGTTGTCCATGATCCAGAATCGCTGCTCGACCAGGTGCCGCTCCAGCGGCGCGTCTTCGCGGAAGTTCGGGACCAGCTTTTCCAGCATGTCGGCATAGAGGATCGCGCCCTGCACGTTCTTCGAGCCGGCATATTCGCCGCGTTCGATCTGCAGCACTTTGAGACCGCGCTTGGCCAGCGTCAGCGCCGCCGCATTGCCGGACATGCCGGCTCCGACCACGATGGCGTCAAAACGTTCTTCAATCATGGCGACCTCCTTTAGCTCGCAATCCGGTCGCGGGTATGCGCTGACAGACGCTTGCGGAATGCCTCGGTGAGCGCCGGCAGCAGCCGGATCGCATCAGTGACAATGGCGAGATGGGCAAAGTCGAAGATCGGCGCGTTCTTGTCGGTGTTGATCGCGACGATCAGGTCGGAGCCGTCGACGCCGACGCGGTGCTGAATGGCGCCGGAAATGCCAGCCGCAATGTAGAGTTTCGGCCGGATGGTCTTGCCGGTCTGGCCGATCTGACGATCCGCCGACACCCAGCCCTTCTGCACCAGCGGCCGCGAGCAGCCATATTCGGCGCCGAGCACCGAGGCGAGATGCTTGACCAGCTGATAGTTTTCCAGCGAGCCAAGGCCAAGGCCGCCGGCCACCACCACGTCGGCGAAGGCGAGGTTCGAAGTCGCCTTGTCGCGGTCCGGCACGAATGCCAGGATTTTGGTGATGATGTCGGACTCGGTCATGTCGAGCTTGTGCTCGATCACGCGGGCGATCGGCTTCTCCACCCGTTCCGGCATCGGCATCACGCGCGGCCGCACCGTCGCCATCTGCGGCCGGAAGTTCAGCGTGTAGATGGTGCACAGCAGTGAGCCGCCAAAGGTCGGCCGGGTCGCCGCCAGCGAGCCGTCGCTGTCCACTTCCAGCTCGGTGCAGTCGGCGGTCAGGCCGGTGAGCAGCGTGGTCGCCACCGCGCCGGCGAGGTCGCGGCCGAGCGTGGAGGCGCCGAGCAGCAGGATTTCCGGCTTGTAGGTGTTGACCATGTCGGTCAGCGCCCGGCTATAGGGCTCGTTGCGATAATCGGTGAGCACCGGGTCGGCGCACACATAAGCGAGGTCGGCGCCGTAGCAGAACGATTCCGCGACCGCCGCATTGAGCGCTTCGCCGGGACCGCCGATCAGCACCGCCGCGAGATCAACGCCGAGCTTGTCGGCGAGCTTGCGGCCGGAGCCCATCAGCTCCCAGGACACCGGATGCACGTGGCCGCGTTCCATCTCGATGAACACCCAGACGTGCTTATAAGCCTTGAAGTGTTCGGGAAGCTCCTTCTTCGCAGCGGCGCGGCTGGCGGGAGCGGGCGTAGGGGTTTTGGTCGGCTCGGCCATCGGAACAGCTTTCTCTCAAAAAAGGTGTCAGTAACCACGCGCGAGTTCGAACATGTCGGCTTCGAGCTTCGGCCTGAGTTTGAAAATTTCCTCGATCAGCGCGTCGGCGGGCGGGCGCCCGGCCGGATCGACCAGCGCCGCCTTTTCAGCACGCGGCGTCGGCGCGAACACCCGCTTCACCACGGTCGGCGAGCCGCGCAGGCCGCATTTGGTGATGTCTTCGACACCGGCATCCTGCGCGCTCCATTTGACGACCGTGGCGCGCGCCGCATTGAGCGCGTTCTGCATCGAGCCGCGCCGCACTTCATTGGTGCCTTCCAGCATGGTGATCAGGCACGGCAGCGCGCTGCGCAGCACCTGAACGCCGCCTTCCGAACGACGCTCAACTTCGATGGTGCGCCCTTCGAGATCGATCGAGACGATCTTCGACACATAAGTGAGCTGCAGAAAGTTCAGCCGCTTGCAGACGCCGGGGCCGACCTGGGCGGTGTCGCCGTCGATGGTCTGCTTGCCGGTGAACACCACATCAACCGGCGCGTAGGTGTTGCTGATCTTGCGCACTGCCGCCGCCAGCGCATAGCTGGTGGCCAGCGTGTCGGCGCCGGCGAAGAACCGATCGGTGAGCAGCACCGCCCGGTCGGCACCGAAAGTCAGCGCCTTGCGCAGCGAGTCTTCGGCCGAAGGCGGCCCCATGGTCAGCACCGTGACCTCGCCGCCAACCTTGTCGCGCAACCTCATCGCCTCTTCCAAGGCGAACAGGTCATAGGGGTTGATGATAGTCGGCACCCCCTGGCGCATGATCGTGTTGGTGACCGGATGGACGCGGATCTGCGCCGAGTCCGGGACTTGTTTGATACACACGACGATATGCATTGTCGGCTCCGCAGCTTCTCTTCTGGAATATCAAGAGCAAGCCTCGTACCAACTCCCGCGCCCGACGAAATCAGCTGCAATAGCAATGATTTGGGCTAAAGAGCGTCCGACGGCGGCGCCGCCGCGGGCCGACAGAACCGACACTTGTCGGGAAGGTGACAGCGCCGCGCGGGAACAGAACAAAGCGGCGGGGCAGCGCAGCGTTCGCCTCAGCCCCCCGTAGGATCACCAGGCCACAACGACACAAGCCGCGCTTGCGCGCGGCCTGAGAAATGTACGTCACTGTTCAGACGCTGTTGCCAGATGGACCGATCGGTCCGTTTCGGGCGGTTACTTCAGTGCGTCGAGCGGCACGAAAGCGCCGCGCTGCGGCGACACCGCGTCCTTGAGCACCTTGAACACCCGCTGTTCCAGCGGCGAGGAGCCGACGAAATCCTGATAGGCCCGCTCCAGCACCGCCTGGCAGCGCGCCGTCACCGCCTCATTGGACAAGCCTTCGAGATCCTCGCTGGCGAGATATTGGCCCATACGCTTCAAAATATGCAGCCGCGCCACATTGAGCAGTTTTGGATCATAGGGAACGCCAAGGATGCAGAAGAACTCCTCCGCGGAGGTGGCGCGCTCCAGCCGTTCGATCACGCTGGTGGCCGGCTTGCCGGTGTTAGGGGTGGTGCACATCTGTTTCTCCTTCGCAGCTCTGTGGCGTCGCGCTGTCAGTTCGGCAGGCCGGGATTGCAGACTTCACGCCAGATCATCGCCAGCGTGTCGTTGCCGACCGGCCCCTTATGGGTCACGGCATAGGCGCGCACCCGCGCCAAAATGCCTTTCAGCTCCTGGGCATCGGCGCGCAGATTCATCGCTGCCAGCGACGAGGTGATCGCCGACAGCCCGGAATGCTTGCCGATCACGATCTCGTTGCAGCGGCCGAGCAGCCGCGGGTCGAGCGACTGATAAGTGCGCTGATCCTTGAGCAGGCCATCGACATGAATGCCGGATTCGTGGGTGAACACATGTTCGCCGACGATCGCCTTGTTGGGCGGAATGGTGCGCGACGCCGCATGCGCCACCATGGCGGCCACGCTGCGCAGTTCGGACAGCACCACGCCGGTGTCGCAGCCATAGAGCTGCTTGAGGGCGACGGCGACTTCTTCCAGCGGCGCATTGCCGGCGCGTTCGCCCAGCCCGATCACCGTCACCGAGGCATGGCTGGCGCCGGCCTTGATCGCCGCCAGCGTATTGGCGGTGGCAAGGCCGAGATCATCATGGCCGTGGAATTCCAGTTCGAGATCGGTGGAGCGGCGCAGCGCCGCCATCAGCTGATAGCTGGCATCGGGATCGAGCACGCTGAGCGTATCGGCAACGCGAAAACGCCGGGCGCCGGCCTGTTTGGCGACATCGATGATCTCTGTCAGAAACCCGACATCGGCGCGCGAAGAGTCCTCGCCGCCAACCGCGACTTCCAGCCCCATGTCGCGTGCATAGCCGACCACGCGGCGCAGCACCTCGATGGCGCGCGCCCGTTCGCCGCCGAGCTTGGCCGCGATCTGCACATCGGACACCGGCACCGACAGATTGACCATGCTGACGCCGGCCGCGAGCGCAGCATCGACATCCTCGGTACGCATCCGGCACCAGCCGATCACGGTGAGCGGCAAGCCCTGCTCGACCACGGCGCGGATCGCGGCGATTTCCTCGCGGCCCATCGCCGGGGTGCCGGCTTCGATCTCGGGCACGCCAGCGCGGGCCAGCGCGCGCGCGATCGCCACTTTCTCCGCGGTGGTGAACGCGACGCCAGGGGCCTGTTCACCGTCACGCAGCGTGGTGTCGTTGAGCACGATCGTCGGACGCGCTTGGGGGTGAGCGGATTCACAAACCATGAGCTTAACCGAGCGCCACAGGCGCCCCCTCCTCTGCACCAAACGGGGAAATCGCGCGCAGCTTGGCGACGATGCCCGGCACCGCCGCGAGGGCGCGGTCGATGTCAGCGTCGCTGTTGTGCCGCGACAGCGAGAAGCGCACCGCGCCGCGCAGCGCGGCCTCGGGCACTTTCATCGCCACCAGAACATGCGAGGGCTCGAACGAGCCCGCCGAACAGGCCGATCCCATCGACACCGCAATGCCGGCGCGATCGAGCAGCATCACCGCGGCTTCCGCCTCGATGAATGAAAACGCGATGGTCGAGGTGTTGGGCAGCCGCTCGGCAGCGGCGCCGAGCGCAACGGCATGGTCAACCTGATCGAGAATGCCGCGCTCCAGGCGATCGCGCAGCGCTCGCACCCTGGTCTGCTCATCATCAAAATGCGCAGCCGCAAGCTCAGCAGCGGCACCAAGGCCGACAATGCCCGGCACGTTCTCGGTGCCGGCGCGGCGGCCGCGCTCCTGATGACCGCCGCGGATCTGCGGCTTGAAGCGCACGCTGTCGCGCACATAGAGCGCGCCAACGCCCTTCGGCCCGTGGAATTTGTGCGCCGACAGCGACAGCATGTCGATCTCGGTCGCTTTCAGATCGATCGGCAGCTTGCCGGCGGCCTGCACCGCATCGGTATGAAACAGCGCGCCGACTTCCTTGGCGAGTTCGGCCAGCTCCGGCACCGGAAAGATCACCCCGGTTTCATTGTTGGCCCACATGATCGACACCACCGCGACGCGGTCCGACAGCGCGCGGCGATAGGCATCGATGTCGAGCCAGCCATGACGATCGACAGGGATCACATGGATGCGGATGCCCTTGTGCTTCTCAAGGTAAGCGCACAGCGCCAGCACCGCGGGGTGCTCGACCGCGCTGATGATGATTTCGCGGCGGCGCGGCGCGGCTTCCAGCGCCGCCAGGATCGCGGCATTGGCGCCTTCGGTGCCGCCGGAATTGAACACGATCTCGGTCGGCTTGTCGGCGCCGAGCAGTTTTTGCACCTGCGCGCGGGCGCGGCGCACCGCGTTCGCGGCCGTTTCGCCGACGCCGTGCTTGGACGAGGGATTGCCGAACTGCTGCGTGAAATAAGGCAGCATCGCTTCCAGCACGCGCGGATCAAGCGCGGTGGTGGCGTTGGCATCGAGATAGACGTGTGAGTTCGCGGACATGGTCATGACACCGGCACCACCCGCATTGGACGCTGCAATTTCTCGATCAGCTGCGCCTGAATGCCGGACAGCGTCACCGAGGCGAGCTGACAATCGACGCAATTGCCGCTGAGTTTCAGATAGATCGCCGAGCCATCGACATCGACGAGCTCGCAATCGCCGCCGTCGCGCTGCAAGGTCGGACGCACGCTCTGCACCGCCTGCTCGATCTGCGCATATTGCTCCGGCGTGCCGCGATCGCGGCTTTCCGCGGGCGGCAGCTTCATGCGCGGCATCGCCGCTGCGACCGGCGCCGGTCGCGGCGCCATGGTGATGTGACTGGGCACGGCAGCGCGCGCGCCCAGCGGCGGCGGGCTGTCGCCGCGCGGCTTGCGTTCAATGCCGCTCGGCGGCACCGAGCCGGGCCGATAGGCCTGCACCGCGCGAAGTTCGCCGGCGCTCACCATGGCCGCGTTGACGCGCGCCAGCACGGTTTCGATGTCTTTGTAGCAGCCGCAGCAGCCGCCACCGGCCTTGGTATGCTGCGTGACTTGATGGGGATCGGTGAGCTGATGGCTGCGGATCGCGCGCTCCGCGACCGCCTCGCTGACGCCAAAGCATTTGCACAGCGTCGGCTCAGTCGCGGCTTCGCGCTCGCCGCGATAGGCCGCCAGCGCGCGCTGAATCGCCTCATAGCTCAGCACCGCGCAATACATCCGCTCGGCTGGCAGCCCGCCAAGAAATTCGGCGATGTCGGCCGAGCTGATGTGCTGCACCTCGGCGACGCTTTGGCCGATGATCATGTCGGTGACCGCGGCGGCGGCGGCGATCAGCGCGCTGCAGCCATAGCTCTGGAAGCGCGCCGCCTCGATGCGCTCGCTCGCCGGATCGATGCGCAGCATCAGCTTGATGGCATCGCCATAGCCCAGCGCGCCGACGGCGCCGATGGCGTTGGCCTCGGCCAGCACGCCGACATGCTTCGGGTTGACGAAGTAGTCCCCGAACCTGTCCGCTGTGGTCTGCAAGGTCGCCATCGGCCTGCCCTTCCGCGATCAGCAGAACGACTTGCCGCAGCCGCAACGCGCGCCGGCATTGGGATTGTCGAAAGTGAAGCCCGAGCCTTCCAGGCTTTCGACAAAGCCGATGGTCATGCCGGTCAGCAGCGGCTGCGATTCCGGATCGAGAAACACGCGCACGCCGCCGGCTTCGACCACCGCGTCGTCCTCACGCGGCTCGCTGTCGAGTCCGATCAGGTACTTGAAGCCCGCGCAGCCGCCGGTTTCGACCATCACCCGCAAACCGCCGGCGGTCTTTCCGGAACGCTCCATCGCGGCGCGGACGGCAGCTCCAGCTTGTTCGGTCAGATTGATCATGGCACACGCTCCTGGTTGATCGGCGATGATCACCACGTAGCAACGGGCGTGCCATTTCCGCCGCGGCGGCTAACGCCGCGGAATCCATGCATTATTTGCTTTTGTCGGGATGTCGGGATCGCGACAGCGTCGTAAATCCCACCTGTCGGGTGTGAACCTCGGGCCGTCCGGTCAGGACGGCGCGCCGGCCTGCAACACCGCCCGGCGCCGCGCCGCCATCCGGCTTTCGCCGCTCTCATCGCCAAAGCAATTGGCGAAATCCTGGCAGCAGGTGCAGACCGGCGCGGTGCACATCACGATGCCGTCGTCCTCGCACAGCTTACGATAGAAGAACCGCTTCCACTTCATGTTGCGGGTATTGGCGAGCGCCAGCGGCTCGAAATGGCGCAGCAGCAGCCGGGTCAGTTCCGGCCGCTCGCGCAGGCCGAGGTCTTCCCACAAATGGTTCGGCTCCAGCGCGCGGCGCGCCACCATGGCGGCGAGCCAGCGGCCAAGATCGCCGTTTGAAGAACGGTGCGCGAGCAGCAGATCGCGCACCATCGCCGCTTCTTCATCCTCGGCGGCATCGCCCGCCGGCGGCGCCAGCTCGGCCAGCACCGGGAACCAGTGCCGCGCGATGCTGGCAAGGTCGGCAGCGGCAAGACCGCAGCGCTCTGGCAAGTGCCCCGCTTCGCTGAGCGCCACTGCGAGCAGCGACGCCAGCACGTGACGATCGAAGGCGCCATCGTCGGTGATCTCGGCCAGCGCCGGATCCTGTCCGGTCAAGGCGCGATAGAACGCCGCCGCCGTGCCGCCCGCGGCGGCAACGGCCGGCAAGCCCACCGGCGCAAGACTGGCAACCTCAACGCCCGCGACGATCACTGTACGCCTCCTTACAGTCCGAGCTCGCTGGCCTTGACGTGAGTCTGGCAGGCTTTCGGGCACACCCGCACGCAGGCCGAGCAGCCGATGCAATTGCCGGCCTGATCGAGCACCATCACCTTGCGCACGAATTCCTCATCATCATCGTCGTCATCGACTGCACAGGCGACCAGTTCGCCTTCTTCGTTGACGCCCATCAGATGCATCACATCGCGCGAGCAGACCTTGTGACAACGGCCGCAGCCGATGCACTTCTTGTCGTCAATCGCGGTGAGATAGGTGGGCTCCCACGGCTGGCCGTCGCGGGTGGAAAAGATCGCCATTGCTTCACTCCTGCGTCACGGCACGCGCCGCGTCTTTCGCTTGCGGTCGCCGCGGCCTAAACCTTGGCTTCCAGCTCCTTCAATTTGCTGCGCGCCGTTTCCAGCGCCTGGTACGCCTCGTAGGTCTCCTGCGCGACCGCCGGGATGGTCTGCCAGCTGATCGGCAGTTCCTCCGACAGATCGTGCAGATTCATCTTCATGGTGGTGGCGCGCGCCGAGAGTTTCTTGATCTCGGCTTTCAGCGTGTCGATGTCGGACATGACGAAAACTCCGATGGTGAACTACAGCGCGGCGACTTCGGGATATTTGCGGATCATCTCGACGCCGGCGGCGACGAATTTCTCGCCCTCCTCGGCGAGCTTGGCGAGGCTGTCGAAGCCGAAGCGATGCACGTCGCGCAGCTGCTTGTTGACGACGATCAGCCGGCCGGCAGCCAGGATCATCCGGCCAAAGCCCTCGTGATGCATCTTCATCATCGGCGTGACCATGTGGCCGGTCTCGCGCTCGATCGACAACGACACCGCGTTGTAGAACAGCTCGAGCCGCCACAGCGTCTCCGGATCAGGATCGCCGATGATCGGGATTTCGCGGCGCGCCTCCTTGTCGATGATATACGGCGCGATCAGCGTGAGGTCCGACTTGCCCTCCCAGGCGCCATGGGTGTCCTGCGCCCGCCACTGCTTGATCAGTTCCTGAACGAACAGCGACTCGACGCCGGCTTCGGTGAGCTGCGCTTCGCTCATGTCAGCTCTCCTCGGCGAAATCGAGCTTGCGCTCCTCGCCCTTGAGCATCGCCTTGCGCAGCCAGGGCGGCGGCGTGCCCTTCAGCACCGTGCACAGCTTGTCGAGCAGATCGGCGATCGGCTCCGGCTGCGCCACCTTCATCGGATGAACGTTCTGCGCCACGACGCGCGCGGCGCCCGAGCCGCCGATCGCGGCGACATAGAGGATCGCGCAATCCTTGATCGCGTCGATGCGCGCGGTCAGCTTGTCTTCATTGCCGTCCTCGGCAACGGTGTCGGTGAACTGCACCGCCTCGACAAAGCGCGCGCCCTCCGGCGACAAGTCGTAGATCGCGATGTTCTTGGTCCAGCCGAAATGCGCATCGACGTGAACGAGGTCCTGGGTAGCGAACGCGACTTTCATGCTGGCACTCCATGGCTTGGCATCGGCATTCTCCTTCGCTCGTCGCCCTTCAATGAGCCGCAGACGTCGCACCGACGTGCTCCGGTGACATCGCCGGCTGCCGCCAGGTGGCGATCGTCGGCTCGTGAAGGTCGGCGATGAACAGATTGCCGACAGTGAAGATCAGATCGCGGGTACCGCGATAGCCGACCGACAATTGGTGGGCAGCGCCGAGCCGATCAAAGATCGGCAGGCCGATGCGATGGAACGGCACCGCGAGCCGTTCGGCGGCCTGACGGCCATGCGAATGCGTCACCAAGAGATCGCAGCCAGCGGCCTTGGCTTCGAGATCCTCGAGATCGCCGATCAGCACTTCATCGCACGGCACCTGATCGAGCACCGCCGAGGCGGTGCTGGTGACAGCCGCGCTGATCTTGCAGCCCATTTCCGCCAGCCAGCTACCGATATTGAGCAGCATGTCGGGCTCGGCGCCGAGCGCCACCGACTTGCCGCCGAAATAGAAATGGCCGTCGAGCATGGCATCGATTAGCTGGCTGCGCTGGCGCCGATATTTCTGCGGCACCGGACGGCCGCTGAGCTTGGCAAGGCAGGCCAGGAATTCATCATTCGGCGCGAGCCCCGTGAGCCGGCGGAACAGCGTGTAGGGCACGCCGGTCTTGGTCTGCATCGCCTCGGCAGCACCGCGCATCTGTTCGCCGATCGCGATGGTGTGCAGCGCCTGCCCCATGGTGGCGATTTCGGCGACCGCGACCCCGCCATGGGTGGTCGGGGTGAAGTCATCGGGCACGTGGCCATCGAGCGAGCCGGAAATATCCGGCAAAAAGGTCGGCTGCAGGCCGAACGCCTCGATGATGTCGCGCAGTTCGTCGAGATCGCCGGGCGTGAGATGGCTGCCGGGCAGCACATTGATCCGGCCGGCGCGGCGCGACGTGCCGGCAGCCGGCTTGACGACCAGCGCCTCGACCATGCGCGTGGTGGCGCGCGCCCAGCCATCTTCAAACGCGCCCTTGAAATCCGGGGTCGAGACATTGACCAGCGCGACATGCGCCAGTTCCGGATGGTTCTTGCGGATTACCCGGATGTAACCGTCGACGTCGTCGCCCTTGATCTCGGTGACGCCGGTCGAGCAGATGCCGATGATGTCCGGCTTGGTGCGACCGACGATGTTGACGATCGCCTGTTCGACATTCTCGAAACCGCCGAGCACGGTGGCGACTTCGTTCATCGCGGTGGTTTGTAGCGGAATCGACTCGCGGAAATGTCGGACAAACAACACCAGCCCAAAAGACGTGCAACCCTGCGATCCATGAAGCAGCGGCATGCAGTTGCGCACGCCCATGAATGCCAGCGCCGCGCCGAGCGGCTGACTCATCTTCAGCGCATTGACCGTGCAGGCCTTGGTTGACGTGGTGATCGTGGTCATCTCGGTAACCTCATGCCACCTGTGCTGGAGGCGGCGCCGTCGCCGCCTCGCGGGCCAGCAGGGCCGCGATCTTGTCCTTGCAAGAACCGCACCCACCGCCGGCCTGGGTCAGCAACGTCACCTGCGCGATCACGGAAAGATCGCGCGCCCGGATCGCATCCTCGACCGTGCCGACATCAATGCCCTTGCACGGACAGAGCACGGCGGCGCGGCGCGCAGCTTCAGTTTCGGCTGCGTCGGGCGGCAGCGCGGCGGCGTCCTGCCCGGCTGCTTCCGCGGCATTGGCGGCATCGGCGCGCGTTTCCCAGCTGGTTTCCTCCCAGGGCGGCGGGGTGCGCACCTGCGCCCACACCGGATTGGACAGCGCCTTGTCGATCTGCCGGACCAATTCGACGATGCCGTGATAGCCGGCATAGGCGTAGTGCCGCTCCTGGTTGATATCGAGCCAGGGCATCTTGGCCTTCAGCGCCACGAACTGCGAGCGGCCGCCCGACAGCATGATGTCGGCCTGCGCTTCCTTCAGCATCTTGTACATTTCGCGCGGCCGCAGATCGTCGATCTGGTGCACGTCCGGGCTCATTTCCTTGAGCCGCTCTTTGTCTTCCTTCGTCGATTTCTTGACACTGGAGCCGACAATGGTCAGCCCGGCCTCCTGCAGCGCCGACACCACCGACCATGATTTCACGCCGCCGGTGATCAGCAACACCTTCTTGCCGGCCAGCCGTTCGCTATAGGTCTTGATCGCGGCGAAGGCGCGCGCTTCCTCGCGCGCAATCACTTCTTCGACCCGGTCCATCAGCTCGGGATCAGCGCCGCGCGCGATCAACAGCCCGGCGATCTGCCGCAGCGCGTCCGAGGTGTCGGTGATGCCGTAGAACGAGCCTTCGAAATACGGGATGCCGTAGCGCTCCTCCATCTTGCGCGCAACGTTGATCATCGCGGTCGAGCACACCATCATGGTGGCACGGGCGCGGTGCGCCTGCGCGATCTCGTGATAGCGCGCGTCGCCCGACAGACAGCACAGCACCCGGATGCCGAGTTCATCGAGCAGCGGCTTCACCTGCCACAGCTCGCCGGCGACATTATATTCGCCGATGATATTGATGTCGTAGGGCGTCGTGAATTCCGGCTCCTGCGTGCCGATCACGTAATCCAGCATCGCCTCGCCGGCGAGCTTGTTGCCGAGATTTTTCGGCCCCACAAAGCCCGGCGCCATGATCGGAATGCACGGCTTGCCAAAGCGCTCACTGGCGACCTTGCACACCGCGACGATATCGTCGCCCATCATTGCCGGCACGCAGGTCTGATAGACGAACACCGCCGGCGGGTCATATTTCTCGATGATTTCGCGGATCGACTTGAACAGCCGCTTTTCGCCGCCGAACACCACGTCGTTCTCGCTCATGTCGGTGGTGAAGCTGGTGCGATACAGCTTCGATCCCGACGACTTCACGCCGCGATTGTCCCAGGACGAACCTTCGCAGGCGATCGGGCCGTGCACCAGATGCGCGACATCCGTCACCGGCTGCAGCGCGATCTTGGCGCCGTCGAAGGCGCAGCCACCGGCTGCGCCCCCCGGCTGCAGCGGCTTGCTGCAGCCCTTCTTGCGTTCCTTGACCGACTTGCCGGCATTGGTCGCGCAGGCTGGCTCGTTGAAGACGTCTTGGATCTTGTCGGCCAGCCTGCTCATGATTCCCGTCCGTTCGTCGGTTAGGTTGTGGTCCTCAGCGGATGATGTCGAAGCTGATGTCGTTGACGCCAGCGACGACGTTCTTGTCCATCTCGTCGAAGATCTTATCGAGGATCTTGACCAGGAGGTTCAGACCGCCCTGATAGCCCCAGATCGGCGCACGGTGGTGGTGGTGCCGGTCGAAGATCGGGAAGCCGACGCGGATCAGCGGCGTGCCGGTGTCGCGCTCAAGATACTTGCCGTAGGTGTTGCCGATCAGGAAATCGACCGGCCGCGTGAACAGCAGCGAGCGCAGGTGCCAAAGGTCCTTGCCGGCGTACACCTTGCAGTCCTTGCCGAACGGCGTGGAGTCGAGCAGTGCCTGCACCTTGGCTTCCCAGGCCTTGTTGCCGTTGGTCGCCAGGATGGTGGTCGGCTCAGCACCGAGTTCGAGCAGGAACTCGGCGACGCCGTAGCAGAGATCCGGATCGCCGAAGATCGCGAACTTCTTGCCGTGGATGTGCGCGTTGGAGTCGGCGATCGCATCGACCAGGCGGCCACGCTCCTTGGTGATCGCATCCGGGATCGCCTTGCCGGTCAGCCGCGACACTTCCATCAGGAAGCGGTCGGTGCCGGTGACGCCCACCGGATGGTTGAGCGCGACCACTTCCTGGCCATGCTCGGCGATCGTCGCCAGGGTCTTTTCGGTGCAGAATTCCTGCATCGAAATGGTGGCCTTGGCGTGCACGGCATTGGTCACCTGCTCGAGCGTGGTGCCGCCGTCATACATCCGGAACTCGCCATCGGTCGGCGTATCCCAGACGTCGCTGGTGTCGCCGAGAATGGTGTAGCTGACGCCCATGGTGTCGAACAGCCGCTTCACTTCGCGCAGGTTGCCGACGGTGTAGCCGTCAAAACCGCCGATGAAGTTGATCGACTCGTTCGGCTGCCGCTCGAGCTTGTCCACGGTGCCGGACTTGCCGTCCCAGAAGTGCTCAACGATGCCCTTGATCGCATTGTCGTAGCCGGTGACATGGCTGCCGACGAAGGCCGGGGTGTGCGCGAAAGGCACGTCGAACTCGTTCGGAACCGAGCCCTTTTCCTTGGCATTCTTGATGAAGGCGTTGAGGTCGTCACCGATGACTTCCGCCATACAGGTGGTCGAGACCGCGATCATCTTCGGCTGATACAGCGCATAGGCGTTGGCCAGACCGTCGATCATGTTGTTCAGGCCACCGAACACCGCGGCGTCTTCGGTCATCGACGAGGACACCGCCGAGGTCGGCTCCTTGAAGTGACGCGACAGATGGCTGCGATAATAGGCGACGCAGCCCTGCGAACCATGCACGAACGGCAGGGTCTTTTCGAAGCCGACCGCGGCGAACACCGCGCCGAGCGGCTGGCAAGCCTTGGCCGGGTTGATGCACAGCGCCTCGCGGGCGAAGTTCTTTTCCTGATATTCCGGAGTCTTGGTCCACTCACGGATGCGGTCGACTTCGGAATCGGACGGCGCCTTTTCGAAGTTCTTCCGCTTGGCCTTCAACATGTCCTGATATTCGGTCTCGCGAAACAGGACGGCGTGATCGATGACGTTGTCCGCACTCTGGGTCATGACGTGTTCTTTCCGAGAAGATCGTTGGCTTGGCTCCCGGCTGGTGCCGGGAGCAGCGGGTCTGCGCCTCAGCTCCAAGGCGCCTTGGTCAGTTTCCAGATCGGCGAGTTGATCGCGATGTCCATGTCGCGGGCGAAGATCGCGAACCCGTCATAGCCGTGATACGGGCCCGAATAGTCCCACGAATGCATCTGGCGGAACGGCACACCCATCTTCTGGAAGATGTACTTTTCCTTGATGCCCGAGCCGACCAGGTCCGGACGCACCTTCTCGACAAACTTCTCGAACTCGTAGCCGGTGACGTCGTCATAGATCAGCGTCGAGTCCTTGATGTAGTGCGTGGTGCGCTGGTAGTCGTCGTTGTGCGCGAATTCGTAGCCGGTGCCGACTACTTCCATGCCGAGGTCTTCATAGGCGCCGATCACGTGGCGCGGCCGCAGACCGCCGACATAGAGCATCACCTTCTTGCCTTCGAGGCGCGGACGGTACTTGGCGAGCACCGCATCGACCATCGGGCGGTATTTGGCGATCACGCGCTCGGCACCTTCCTTGATCTTGTCGTCGAAGTAGCTGGCGATTTCGCGCAAGCTCGCTTCGATCTTGCTCGGCCCGAAGAAGTTGTATTCGACCCACGGAATACCGAACTTTTCTTCCATGTGGCGGGTGATGTAGTTCATCGAGCGATAGCAGTGCAGCACGTTGAGCTTGGCCTTCGGCGTCGCTTCCAGCTCGGCCAGGGTGCCGTCGCCGGACCACTGCGCGATCACGCGCAGACCCATCTCCTCGAGCAGGATGCGGGACGACCAGGCGTCGCCGCCGATGTTGTAGTCGCCGATGATCGCGACGTCGTACGGCGTCGATTCGAACGCGGCGAGCTTGTCGCCACTCTTTTCGAACACCCAGTCACGGATCGCGTCGTTGGCGATGTGGTGGCCGAGCGACTGCGACACACCGCGGAAGCCTTCGCAGCGCACCGGAACGATGGTCTTGTTGTGCTCCTTACCTTTGGCCTTCGACACCGCTTCGATGTCGTCGCCGATCAGACCGATCGGGCATTCCGACTGCACGCTGATGCCGCCATTGAGCGGGAACAGTTCCTGAATCTCGTCAATCATCTTGCCGAGCTTCTTGTCGCCGCCGAACACGATGTCCTTCTCCTGGAAGTCGGAGGTGAACTGCATCGTGCCAAAAGTGTCGACGCCGGTGGTGCCGTAATAGTAGTTGCGGCGCGAACCCCAGGAGTACTGGCCGCAGCCGACCGGGCCGTGGCTGATGTGGATCATGTCCTTGATCGGACCCCAGACCACACCCTTCGAGCCGGCATAGGCACAGCCGCGGATGGTCATGACACCGGGGATCGACTTGATGTTCGACTTAACCCCGCAATCGGGCTTGCCGGATTCATAAGTGTTGAGGTGCTTGGCGCGGCGCTTCGCTGCCTTGTCCGGATAGGCCTTGAGGACCTCCCCGATCAGTTCCTTGTTGCGCGCCGTGATTTCGTCGGTGGTGGCTGCGATCGCAGAGCTCATGGTCATACCTCGTTTCGCGGGATCGTCGCTCGCGGCGCCGGCTGCCCGTAAGCAGCCGGGCCGGTCAGACGCGTGTTGATCAGGCGGAAGCGGCGGCCGCCTTGGCGGCTTCCTTGGCGGCGAGCTCGGCGAGCTGCTGCTCCTCGGTCTTCATGATGCCGAAGTCGAGCAGCATCTGCTCGAGCTCTTCCATCGTGATCGGGGTCGGGATGGTGCCCTTGCCCGAATTGGCGTGGATCTTCTCGGCCAGCTTCCGGTATTCCTTCGCTTGCTGGCTTTCGGGCGCGTATTGGATCACGGTCTCGCGGCGCAGCTCGGCGTGCTGCACGATGTTGTCGCGCGGCACGAAGTGGATCAGCTTGGAGCCGAGACGAGCAGCGAGAGCCTCGGCGAGATCAAGCTCGCGGTCAGTCTGGCGCTCGTTGCAGATCAGGCCGCCGAGGCGGACGCCGCCGGAGGAGGCGTACTTCAGAATGCCCTTGGCGATATTGTTGGCGGCGTACAGCGCCATCATCTCGCCGGACATCACGATGTAGATTTCCTGGGCCTTGTTCTCGCGGATCGGCATCGCGAAGCCGCCGCACACCACGTCGCCGAGCACGTCGTAGGAGACGTAGTCGACGTCCTCATAGGCGCCGTTCTCTTCGAGGAAGTTGATCGCGGTGATAACGCCGCGGCCGGCGCAGCCGACGCCCGGTTCCGGACCGCCGGCTTCGGTGCACTTGATGCCCTTATAGCCGATCTTCATCACGTCTTCGAGTTCGAGGTCTTCGACCGAACCGGCTTCGGCGGCGAGCGCCAGCACGGTGTCCTGCAGCTTGGTGTTGAGGATCAGACGGGTCGAGTCCGCCTTGGGGTCGCAGCCGACGATCAGGATCTTCTGACCCATCTCGACCAGTGCAGCGAGGGTGTTCTGCGAAGTGGTCGACTTACCAATGCCGCCCTTGCCGTAGAATGCGATCTGCCGAAGTGCCATGTTCTCTCTCCGTTGGCCCGTGAACCGTTTGAGTGATGCGCGTTGCGCAGTGAGTTCCGTTAAAAGCGCCGCACGGCTCAGATGCGGACGTTGCTCCTTGCTTTCGCGGCTCGGACAACAACGCATCGCCTTGCTGAACCAGAGATTTGCAACGCCCGTGCCAACTCTCGGTGCGAGTTAAAAATCGTTCTAAATGAGGTGGTTAGCTGGGATGAACGGCAGGATCGGGCTGTTGTTTCAAATCCGACATCGGCCCCTGGCACCCGACATCGCCGCATCGCTCTGTCCGAAAGGAAACAACATGATGCCACCGCTGACGATGACAGCAGTTCTGTGCTGTCCGACATGCCACAGCGCGGAAACTACGCATCAGCAGTGCTGAAAACGACAATGGCCGGGACAAGCCCGGCCAATGGTGAACTTAAACGATCAGGTCGTATCAATGATCGTCATACCCGCGCTTGTCGCGGGTATCCACGTCTTAGAATCGTCGCAAGATCAAAGACGTGGATGGCCGGGACGAGCCCTACGAGATTCACACATCTTGTCGGAGCTTCCAGCCTTGCAGCATGGCCTTCAGTGATTGAAGGCCGTGCAGCATGACGATGGGGCCAGGTTTACCGTAGTAGCCGGTCCATCCGCCGAGCCGGGCGCAGACCCAGCTGGCGTAGGCGAGCGATCCTTTGGGGTGCGGGTTCTTCTGTTTCGCGGTTTTGCCTTCGAGGGTCTGGCAGATCGCTTCCAGCGCCGGCTGGTCGTCGGAGGCGAGCGCGTCCTGTAACGGTCGACCGGCTTGGCCGTCGCGCTCGCGTACCATCTGCAGCACTTGAATGGCAGCGATCAGGGTTGCGGTGGTCAGGTTCTCGAATGGCTCATCCTCGGTGATCCGCACCGCTTCGATGTCGAAGCCCTTGGTTTTCATCACCCGGAACAATTGCTCGATGGTCCAGCGCTGGCGGTAGAAGCCGGTGATCATCAAGGCCTGCGCCAGCGTCGTCACCGGGTGCGTCGTCAGCAGCCGCCAATGCACCGGCGTCGCCGCTTGTGGCGGATCAATCTCGCGCGCTTCCACCAAAGTGAGCGTCACGGTCTTCGGCAGCTTCGCCGCCTCACTGGGATGATTGCGTTTCGGCCGCTTCAGGGTGATCTCGCGGGCACGCAGCGCCAGCGTCGCCTGACGCACCGGCCGGCCCGGATGAGCCGGGACATCAATGGTTTCGCAGCCGAGTTCGGCCTCCTGCGCCAGGCAGTCATACAATGAGCCGCCACCTTCCAGCATCCGGTCATGGTGGGCACGGATCAATAGTTCGGTCTCGGCGGGCCGACAGGCAAACTCCTCGTAGATATCGCCTTCCCGGTCGGCGATCACGGTCACGCAAGCCGCGCCTGCCGCGACCAGGCTGGCCGCGGTCTGGGTCGCATCGAGCCAGCGCCGGCTTTCCTTGTCCTCGAACGGCCGCTTGCCGCACAGATGTTTCTTGCCGCCAACGCGGCTCAGGAACACCGCATCGACAAGGCCGAGCAATCCGCCATCGCCGGCATCCACCGCGATCATCGGATGCAGGTTCAAACTGCTTAGTTTGCCATCGTCGCGCAGCGTCGTGGTGTCCTGGATCGCCAGGATGTGGCGGTCCTTGACCAGCAAGGCGGTGCGCGCCCGCGCATGCGCGACCATCTCGTTCGGTGTCACCTTCGGGTTACGCAAAAATCGGGTGAAGCGCATCTCGCCGGCCCGATTGCCCCCGACGCGGCGGACGCTGACGCCCGCTTGGCCCACAGCAACCAGCCGAGCCAGCAAGCAGGCCCCCCTTTTTCCAGGCGCCGGTCGCCAAACCGTCCCAAACCACCTTCCATCTGCTGCCCCTGAATCGTCGATCTTGGCACAGCAGCGATTCAGAAAAATCGCCGTGCCGCAAGCCGCGTCAGAATCAGATGTGTGAATGTCGTAGGGACGAGCCCGGCCATGACGTGCGGAGGGGTTGGTAGCAATCGTCGCTGGTATTCGTCGAAGAGCGACGGTTACACGGTCGCGCGATCGCTCGACTGAACGCCGGCCAGCGCGCTGACGAACTCAGCCAGGCTGGCATCGATGCGCGTGATGCCCTGCTCCTCAAGAAAGCGCGCTTCATTGCGGGTGGGCGGTTCCGGCAGCAGCGCCCAATGGCGATCGGACGAGCGCTTCATGATCTGCCGGGCAAAGCTGCGCTCGAGCTGGTCAGCAAAGCGACAACCAAGGAACAGGAAGTGACGGTTCGTGCGCAGCTCCTGCACCGGCAGCGGGATCGGCGTCTGAATGTCGATCTCTGTCAGCACTTCGACAAAGTCGCTGTCGGAAATCAGGAAATTGCCGGCCGGCCGCACCGAACCAAGCGGCTGATAGAGCAGCGTGAACCATCCGGCCACTTCCGCCGGCGGCCGCGCAAAAATGGTGGTGTCGTCGGTGACCAGCGCTGGCGGCGGCTCCGGCACCGCGCTGCCATCGGCGCGAAAATAGTTGAACCAGCGGCCGAAATGCGCGGTCTGGCTGACACCCTGCACCAGGCCCCAATTGCGGCGCGCCGCGAGCGCCCGCTGCGGCACGTCGTCATACCAGGCGTGCACCACCAACGGCAGCAGCGGCAGCGCCGCCAGCGCGCGGTGCAGCTCTGTCGGCGCAGTTTCCGGCGCGAACGCCTCGGTCATCATCTTGTTGAGCGTGACGCGATGCTTGAAGTTCTCGATATATTGCGCGGCGCTGGTGAGGTTGCCGCGCAGCTTGTGCGGCACCTTCACCTTGGTGGTGAGTTGCGCCACCAATTGCTCGGCCGAATCCGGCACAGCACAGGCGTCGCCCGCGAGCCGCAGCACGCCTGGCCCGAGATAAGGCACGACCCGGCCGATACGGAGCTGATCGAGGATGTCGGCAAAGGCTGCTGCGGTCATGACGGCGGCTCAGAGCTTGCGGGCTTCAACGGTGATCGGCAGCCGCGTATCAGCGGCCAGCGCAGGCAATTCCAACTGCCAGCCATTGGCGAGCGTGATCTGCCCGCCCCACATCTCCGGCTTTTCCATCGCCACGATCGGTTCTTCGAGATCCTTTTTCGGCACATAGGCCGATAGCTGCCCCTGCGCTCCCTTACGAATCATCACTTTCATCGTTTGTCATTCCTTGTTGGCCGCACCATGCGGCTAGAGCGCCATGATCTCATGTTCGAGACAGCCGACCAGCCGGCTGGCACCGAACTCGACCAGATAGACCGGGGTGTTGCTCTCGACGTGAAAGCCGATATTGACGATCTCGCCGGTGTCGCCGGTCGGCACCAGCAGCGCGCCATCCGGCTGATCCGGGAACGAACCGTCATTGCACAGATCGATCGACGCCTTGACCCGCTGTCCCCATTGATAACGCGGCTCGCCCATCACACGCCCTCCCGTACGGCCGGCTCGACCGACACCAGCTCACGCCCCTTCATGCCGACGCGGCGCCCCGCGGTGACGAAATCGACGCCGTAGATATAGTAACGCTGCAGGAACGTGCCGATCGAGACCACGTAGCCCTCATCGCCTTTCTTCACCAACAGGTCGCCGATCTCCTTGCCGGGAAAGGTGCCGTCATTGCGGATGTTGAGGCGCGAGCGCACCTTTTGTCCGTATTCGAACGCCGGCGGACCGTCGAGTTCGACTTCATCGCTATCACGGATGATGTTGCTCATCGCACTCCCTCGCTTCGATTGCCGCAGCCGCAAGGCGGCTGGCGGTAGGTGCAGTCACTGATCATCGCCATATTCCCGCCGCTCCCAGACACCGAGCAGCAGCTTGGCATTGATCTTGTCGGATGGATCGAGTTCGAGCAGCTTGTCGATCGCGGCATGGGCCTCGTCGAGGTCGCCGAGCCGCATCTGCAAGTAAGCGTAGGCTTTTAGGCTGAACAGATAGAATCGCGGCAGCGCCGCGCCGAAATCGGAGAAGGCGGCGTCAGTCGCATGGACGCAGTGCCAGTCGAGCGGCAGGTTGTTATCGCGCGCCGCCTTGATCAGACACTGGCACGCCAGTTCCAGCGCTTCGTGCAGCCGGCCTTTGTAGAAGAAGAACCGATAGAGCCCGATCAGCACCGCGGCGTGATCAGGCGCCAGCGCCAGTGCCTCGCACAGATGCTGTTCGGCCAGCTCGGCGCGGTGATAGAGCGCTGCCGCCTGATCGAGATGCTGCTGCGCAGCCGCCGGCAGGCCGGCCCCTAACAGCGCGCTCGCGAGCGCCGCATCGCGGCCGAACATCGCCTGATCGTCGTCGGCCGCCGAATTCATGATCAGATCTCCCGCAGCTGGTGCGGCGTGTGGGTCGGCTTGACGACGTCGTCGCCACAGCCGCAGCCGGTCTTTTTCGGATCATGAAACATGAAGCCGCTGGTGGTCGGCGTTTCCAGAAAATCGACCACCACGCCGTCGAGCAACGCCAGGCTGTCTTTCGGGATGAACAGCCGCAGATCGCCGATCACCACCACTTCATCATCGGCGCGCGGTCCCGGCTCGACATCGAACTGCGCGGCTAATCCCGAACAGCCGCCTGCCTTCACCGCGAGCCGGAATCCGCTTGCCCCTGGACTGAACCGCAACATCCGGCGGATGAACTTGTCGGCAGACGGCGTGAGCGTGAAGGCCATGGTCCCCTCGTTAGGCTGGCGCTTGATAACGCGGCACTGCGCTATCGATGATACAGGTATGGTCAACCGGACAGACTGCGACGCATTGCGGCACGTCGTAATGACCGATGCATTCGGTGCATTTGCTGGCGTCGATCGCGAAGCTGCCACCCTTTTCAAAGATCGCAGCATTCGGACATTCGATCGAACAAGCCGAACATGACGTGCATTGCGAGGCGACGATCCGGTAAGCCATGCCCGCTCCTATGCCTCGGTGAACGCGCCCTGCCGGATCGCGGCATCACCGCGCACGACATGGCGAATTTCCGACTGGCCGACCCGACGCAGATAATCCTTGAAATAGGCGATCACCGAGGTCTCGATGAATTCGAAGGCGTAGCTCTCGACCGCCTCGATACCCGCGCCCATCAGCGAATCCTTCGGACAGATGCCGATCTTCGCCACCAGCACCGCGGTGCAGTCGTTGAGCGCCTTCAGGATCGGCTCGATGCCGGTCGCGCTGGCATAGCCGCCTTCGCAATACAGATCGACGCGGCGATGGCCGATGAACTTCGCGCCCGCGGTCGAAACCTCGTAGATCTGGAATTCGTGGGCGTGGCCAAAATGTTCGTTGATGCGGCCGCCTCCCTTGGTCGCGACCGCCACCTGAATGGCAATGCCGCTGGCTTCATCATCAAGGGTCTTCAGCTCGGCCTTCTTGGCTTCGGCGATCGCGTCGCGCTCGGCCTCGACCTTGGCAAGATAGGCCTGGCGTGCGGCGAGGTCGTACGAGACCTCCATCTCTTCCACCTTGGCGTTGGTGAACTCGTCGCTGCGGTCTTCGCCGAGCAGGCCGACCGCGTCGGCGCGGCACTGCCGGCAATGGCGCATCATGTTCATCTCGCCTTCGCAGGCATCCTGCAGCACTTTCAGTTCCTGCGCGGTTGGGCCGCGCTGGCCGGCGAGACCAAACGCAGTGCCGTGCTCCGGCGCCGAGATCAGCGGCATGATGTTGTGCAGGAACGCGCCGCGCGCCTTCACCGCCTTGTTGACCTCAACCAGGTGCTGATCGTTGATGCCCGGGATCATCACCGAATTGACCTTCACCAAAATGCCGCGCGCGGTCAGCATCTCCAGGCCGAGCAATTGCCGCTCGCTCAGAATTTTGGCGGCTTCGACGCCTTGGTAACGGCGGTGATTGTAGAAGATCCACGGATAGATTTTGGCGCCGATCTCCGGATCGATCATGTTGATGGTGATGGTGACGTGATCGACCTTGAGCGCCGCGATCCGGTCGATGTGATCGGGCAGCGTCAAACCGTTGGTCGACAGGCACAGCTTGATATCCGGCGCAGCCGCCGACACCAGCTCGAAGGTCTTGAAAGTCTTGTCCGGATTGGCGAGCGGATCACCGGGGCCAGCGATGCCGAGCACCGTCATCTGCGGCACCCGCGACGCCACCGCGATCACCTTCTTGGCGGCCTGTTCCGGCGTCAGCTTTTCGCTGACCACGCCCGGGCGGGATTCGTTGGCGCAATCATATTTACGATTGCAGTAGTTGCACTGAATGTTGCACGCCGGCGCCACCGCGACATGCATGCGCGCGAAGTGATGATGGGCCTGCTCGCTGTAGCAGGGATGGTTCTTGACCTTCTCCCAGATCTCCGGCGGCAGATCGCCCTGCCCCGCGGCCGAGCCGCAGCCACTCTTGCCGGCGCCGCCCTGGCTGCTGCAGCCGCCGCTCCCGAGCTGTTTGCGTAGCTCGCTGAGCGGAGCCGATCCCGATGCGCCAAACTCGAGCAGTTGTGCCAGCTTCTGCATGTCCGTCCTCGTTGTCTGCCGCGCCGGGCGCGTTCATTCCGTGGTTGGTCAGCACTGACTACGCAAGTCGTATGCCAGCCCGCGAAACGAGAGCAGCCCGTTGATAATGCGAGGTTTTTGAGAATTGGCCTGTCGCGATGCCGACAGCCCTTGTGCATGCGACAAGTGCAGCTGTTGCAAAGGTGACATCTGCGTACACTGACGGCGCGAGGCTGTTCAGAGCAATGTCATGGCCGCAGCGCTTGAACGAAACAGCATCGATGGCCGCGCCATCTCATCGCCGGACTGATCGCCGGGCATCATGGGCATGGCGTAAGAGCCGATGCGACCGGGGGCGCGACGCAGCGCTCATACCAACGGAAATTGATACCACCCCATCCGCATGTCATGGCCGGGCTCCGTCCCGGCCATCCACGTCTCTGATCTTGCAGCGCTTTCAAGACGTGGATGGCCGCGGCAAACGCGGGCATGACGAGTCAATGGTAGGAGCCGTTGGTATCACACGAGGTCGCCGCTAACGAGAGCGGCACCAACGAGATTGCGGCGAACGAAATCGCCGCGAACGAAATCGTCGCTCAAAAGACATCGCCCCGCATCAGAGTCGATGCAGGGCGATTGACGAGATCAGATCAGCTTGCCGCGTATGCGCGGCCTGCGTTGCGACCAGCGTTACGCCGGAACGCAGGTGCCTTCCACCGGGCACACCGCGGCGCATTGCGGCTTGTCGAACTGGCCGGCGCATTCGGTGCACTTGCTGGCATCGATCACATACATCTCGCGCTTCAGCGAGATCGCCGCGTTCGGACATTCGAACTCACAGGCGCCACAGACGCTGCACTGTGAGGCGACGATTTTGTAAGCCATGGACAGACTCCTTTGGATGGCATGAGCTGGGAAATCTCTTTCAAGCCGCGTGCCAACTGCGATATTTTTGATCTGGAGCAACGGAAACCGGCATTTCGCGCGTGGAAGCGGCGTTCGGCGCCGCCGCCGCTGTCGGATGTACGACAAGCGCCATGTCGGTTGAGCGATATGAGACGATCAATTGGGACGCAGTCGCAGGAGGCGTGCACCGCCTCCTGCTGAGATCAGAAATGCTTGATCTCGATGTCGTGCTTCTTGAGCGCGTAGCCGACTTGGCGCGGTGTCAGGCCGAGCAGCCGCGCCGCCTTGGCCTGCACCCAGCCGGAGCGCTCCATGGCGTCGATCAGGCGCTCGCGTTCCGACATCGGCTGATCATCGCCGAGCTCGGCGCTGCGCGCCGGCGTCGGCACAGGCGCGGCCGGCGGCACCACTGCAGGACGGCTGGGAGCAACGCGCGGCTCGGCCGGGCCGAGCGAGGCGACCTCAAGCGGCACTTCCGGCGGCGGCCGCGGCGTGGTGCGCTGTTCGGTGTGGCTTTTCCAGAGGATCGACGACAGACACTCGTCATGATGACAGGCGAAATCGTCGGCGTGGATTGAGGGCCCCGGCGCCAGCGTCGCCGTGCGGCGCACGCAGTTTTCCAGCTCACGGACATTGCCCGGGAACGAACAGCGCTTCAGCAGATCGATCGCTTCGCTATCGAACGCCAGTTCGCGCTCGTTCTCCTTGTTGAAGTTTTCCAGGAACGCGCTGGCCAGCAACGGAATGTCGGTCGGCCGATCGCGCAGCGGCGGCAGGATCATCGGCACCACATTAATCCGGTAGTACAGGTCGGCGCGGAATTCGTTGCGCGCCACCGCTTCTTCCAGATTGCGGTTGGTGGCCGCCACGACGCGGACATTGACCTTGATGGTGTGATTGCCGCCGACCCGCTCGAACTCCTGCTCCTGCAGCACGCGCAGCAGCTTGGCCTGGAACGCGGCCGAGATTTCGCCGATCTCGTCCAGGAACAGCGTTCCCTTGTCGGCCAGCTCAAACCGGCCCTTGCGGGCATTGATGGCGCCGGTGAACGCGCCCTTCTCATGGCCGAACAGCTCGGACTCCAGCACTGATTCCGGCAGCGCCGCGCAATTGACCTTGATGAACGGGCCGTTGGCGCGCGCCGACAATTCGTGGATCGCCTTGGCGATCAGCTCCTTGCCGGTACCGGACTCGCCGCGCAGCAGCACCGGCGAATGCGACTTGGCGATCACGCTGACCTTGGCCAGCAGCCGCTTGATCGCCGGGCTTTCGCCGATGATGCCATCGACGCGCACCTTCTTGCGCTCGCGGGTCGGCCTCAGCTCAAGCAGCTCTTTCTGCAAGCGATGGCTTTCCGCCATCAGCCGTTCGCGATCGCGCGTCACCACCCGATGCAGCTTGACGGTCTGGCCGATCAGATTGGCGACCATGGTCAGGAACCGAACGTCGGCATCCATCCGGAAGATCGAGCTGCCGTCGCGAATCCGGTCGATGGTCAGCGTGCCGACCACCCGGGAATCGATGCGGATCGGCACGCCGATGAACGACACCCTTGTCTCGTTGGTGGCGCCGAGCGCGGCGGCGTCAGCAGCGCTGAACACCGGATGGGCCGAGACATTTTCCACCACCAGCGGCACCGAGGTGGCGATGATCTGGTCGATAGCATGGGAAGGCAGCCGGGCGCGGTAGCGGCCATCGGTGCCCTCGTTCCAGCCGGCGCCGACGGTGATATCGGGCACGCCGTCATCGGCGAGCAGCGACACCGTGCCGTGCCGCATCTGCATGAACGACTGCAGCAGATTGACGACATTCGCCAAAGTGATTTCAAGCCGCGCCGGCGCGGTCAGGATCTTCGATATCTCGAAGATGCCGGTGAGCGCGATCTCACTCAGCGGTATCGGCGCAGCCGAATGCGCCTGCGGTTGCGGTGCGACACGTGCGTCGGGGTAGGCCATGGTCTCTCTCCAGGCTCGACCAGCCTCTGACTGCTCAGTTCGAGCCTCTTGAATAATAGTGCCTGAGCTTGCATCAGATGTCGTGCACAACTTCGACGCAGTCGTGAGCAAAACGCAGGCTGCGCCGCTCCCACGCGGCCACTTACGAACTCCCTGAAAACTAACGGCAAACTCGCATCACCCGCGCCGCGCCCGGCATGGTCCACGAGCAGCAGCAACTAATGGCGCCCAAATAGGCGGCGGTCGCTATCTACCGATGCTCAACTACACCGCAGCGCGGAATAACTGACCAGGACGGTCCGTGATCCCGGCCAACCGACTCAGACGTGCTGGCCGCCATTGATGTGAATCTCTTCCCCGGTGACGTAGCTCGCCGCCTCCGAGCACAGGAAGAACATCACTTTGGCCACTTCGTCAGGCGTGCCGATTCGTCGCATCGGGATGGTCGGCGCCAGCCGCGCCTCGGTCTCCGGCGACAGGATGTCGGTCTTGATCTCGCCGGGGGCGATCGCGTTCACACGTATGCCATAGGGCGCGTAGTCATGCGCCATCTCGCGGGTCAGGCAAGCCAGCGCCGCCTTGGAGGTGGCATAGGCCGAGCCGGCAAACGGATGGACCCGCGAGCCGACGATCGATGTCACATTGATAATCGAACCGCTGCCGGCGCGTAGCTCATCGAACAGCCCCTGCGCCAGCATGATCGGCGCCAGCAGGTTGACATGGAACACGCTCATCCAGGTTCCGATCGGCGTGTTCAGCGAACTCAGCCGCTCGCCGTCCAGACCTTTTGGCGAGATCGCCGCATTGTTGATCAAGGCATGGAGCGGCGCACCGCCGAGCCGCTCCTTGAGCGCGGCGATGGCACGCGGCAGCCCGCCGTGATCGCCGAGTTCCACTTCGACATGATCCTCGATGCCGCTGCTCCACGGACAGCGGTCATCGCGAAACGGCTGCCGCGAGCAGGTGATAATCCGCCAGCCGGCATCCGAAAACAGCTTTCCAGTGGCATGGCCGATGCCACGCGAGGCGCCGGTCAACACCAGCGTCTTCTGACGCCCGGCGCGGCTTTCATGCTGATCGCGATGAAACGGACAGGCACCGGCGGGCGGCCCCGCAGCCGGGATCGCTTGCTCCGCATAGTGCCCCGGATTGACGCTTCCCACTGACGTTGCTCCCCTCGCTGGCGGCGATCCGCCATCACAACACCGCTCATTGCACGAATTGCGCCAATGCTGATCGGGGCGCGTGTAGAGTGATTTGTCTCAGAGCTGACATCAAAGCGCCGCCGAGCTGTTCGTTAGCCGACAACGCCGTCGTACTCCTGACGATCGCAGCGACAAGTCAGCATCGCCTTACCGAAATGACGCGGCGCACCATGGTCCGCGTCTTGCTAGTTGTATGCTGATTGACGGTTAGCATCGGCCAACAGCACGATGGCCAACAGCCGGGGTGAGTGGAATGCAGCGATCAGGCCACGCCGCAAGGAGACGAACCGCCGTCATCCTTGGCACCAATGAAACCGCCTCGGCCATTGCCGTGGTCCTGCACCGCGCCGCCTACAATGTGGTGATGTCGCAGGACGACGACTATCCGGTTCTGCGCCGCAAAATGTCGTTCTACGACGCGCTGTTCAACGAGAGCGCCAAGCTCGAACAGATCCGCGCCGAGCGGTCCGACAATGGCGTGCAGATCGCCAATGCGCTGCGCCATTCGGACCTTGTGCAGGTCACCTGGCTCGGCCTGCCCGACCTGATGCCGGCCGGGCCGATCGATCTGTTGATCGACGCAAGGCTGCAGCCGTGGCGGGTGCGGCCCGACCTGCGGCGGCTGGCGCGGTTCAGCGTCGGCCTCGGCGCCGGTTTTGTCGCAGCCGCCAATTGCGATGCCGCGGTCGAGGTGCCGGACCTCGGCATGCTCGATGCTCATTGCTGCACCGCCGCGCCGCGCGGTGGCCGCTGGCACTGCGCGCTGCAAATCGGGGAACCGATCCGCTGCGGCATGGTGGTCGGCTATCTGGATGACAACGCGCTGCGCGCGCCCTGCGCCGGCGTGCTGCGCGGCGTGGTGCGCGATGGCCAGGCGGTCGCCGCCGGAACCACGCTGCTGGAGATCGATCCGCGCGGCCGCCATGCGCAATGGAGCGGGATCGATGACGGCAATCGCGCGGTAGCGCGTGCGCTGATGCGAACCCTGGAAACGCCGCTGATCCACGACGTCGCAGCGCCGGTTCAGGCCGTACCGGAGCCCCGGTTTCCGGCCTGACTGATCGCTTTGCAGCGAGGTTTTTGCAGCGCAGCACATGCGTGCAGCATTGCATAGCAGCAAACTGAACGCCTTGCGACATAACGCCCGCGGCGCATCACGCTTGCGGTAGCAGCCACTTGACACAAGTCAGTCCTTCAACAGCTCTGTCACGCTGCCGGTAACAGCCGGAACGCGCTGAAAAACAAATAAAAGACAGATGGAGGAACGACATGCAGGGCTTGATGATGGACGTGCCGTTGTTACTTAGCGGCCTGATCGACTATGCGGCGACCTATCACGGCGATGCCGAAATCGTCGCCCGTGAAATCGAAGGCGATGTGCACCGCTACACTTATGCGGACGCGCATCCGCGTATCAAGCGGATGGCGCTGGCGCTGCAGCGCCTGGGCATCAAGCCGGGCGACCGGGTCGGTACGCTGGCCTGGAATACGCACCGCCATTTTGAGATGTTCTACGCCGCGCCGGGCGTCGGCATCGTGCTGCACACCATCAATCCGCGGCTGTTTCCGGACCAGCTCGTTTACATCATCAATCATGCCGAGGACCGGCTGCTGTTTGTCGACCGGCTGACGCTGCCGATCGTCGAAGCGATCTTGCCACAACTGACCACGGTGGAGGGCTTCGTGGTGATGGCGGCGCGCGACCGCATGCCGGAGACCAAGCTCAGCAATGTGCTGTGCTACGAAGACCTGATCGACGCCGAGGATGACACCGGCTTCAGCTGGCCGAGCTTTGACGAAAAATCGGCATCGACGATCTGCTACACGTCCGGCACCACCGGCAATCCCAAGGGCGTGGTCTATTCGCATCGCGCGGCGATCCTGCAGACCATGACTTGCTCGCAATTCGACTTCATCCCCGGCCATCAGGAAGGGGTCCGTGAAGTGATGATGCCGATGGCGCCGCTGTTTCACGGCAATGGCTGGAACATGCCGTTCACCGCGCCCTATACCGGCTCGAAGCTGGTGCTGCCCGGCCGCAATTACGAACCCGACAAGCTGTTCGAACTGATCGAGAGCGAGGGCGTCACCATCACCGCCGGCGTGCCGAGTTTCTGGCTGATCCTGCTCGACTGGCTCGGCCGCACCGGCAACAAATTCTCGACGCTGCGCGCCACGCTGTCCTCGGGATCGGCGCCGTCGATGGCGATGGTCAGCAAGCTCGATCGCGACTATGGCCTGCCCTACACCCAGGCCTGGGGCATGACCGAGGCACTGGGCTGCACCATGCCGAGCCTGCGACCCGGCTCGGCCGGACTATCCCCGGATGAGCGGATCGCGCGCCGCATGAAATCCGGCCGCGCCTGTTTTGGCACCGCGCTGCGCATTGTCGATGAGCAGGAGCGCGAACTGCCGCATGACGGCCAATCGGTCGGTCATCTGCGCGTGAAAGGCCCGTGGGTGGCGTCGGGCTATTTCAAATCCAGCGAAGGGCTCGACCAGGACGGCTGGCTGATCACCGGCGATATGGCGGTGATCGACCCGCAAGGCCACGTCACCCTGACCGATCGCTCCAAGGACGTGATCAAGTCGGGCGGCGAGTGGATTTCCTCGATCCAGCTTGAAGATATCGCGATGTCGCATCCCGACGTGCTGCAAGCGGCAGTGATCGCAATCCCGCACGAGAAATGGCAGGAGCGGCCGTTGCTGCTGGTGGTGCGCCGCCAGGGATCGTCGCTCGATCAGGCGACGCTGCTCGACCATATGCGCCCCAAGCTCGCCAGCTGGTGGCTGCCGGACGCGATCGAGTTCTTGAACGAGATGCCGATGTCCGGCACCGGCAAAGTGCAGAAGATGGTACTACGCGAGCGCTTCAAGGACTACGCGCCGCCAGCCGAACAGGTGCGTGCGGCGGCGAGCTGAGACAATCGATCGCAGATCGCCGGCGGGTCGCCGCTGCGGTAATTGCTCGGAGTCAAATATTTTGCCGGGCATCTCGGATTTGATCGGGTTCTTACGACCAAGTTCGATACCTCCCACCCCCGGTGCGCTTCGCGCGCCGGGGTTTTTTCATGTGCAGCGGCGCACGATGGGCATGGCGGCCGCGCGCTTCACGTGATGATCGCCCGAGGCTGGGACGAACTCAGCAATCGGCCATTTCTTGAAAAGCAAGGACTCGCTCTGCAGCGACCAGCCCGGCCGCAACGCAACGCTTTTCTGAAAAGACAAAGACCGGCGCGACCAGGTCCGATCCCAAAAAACAAAAGACCGGCCCATCGAGCCGGTCCCCAAAAAGCAAAAGACCGGACCCAAAGGGCCCGGTCCTGCAATACGGCTCTTGCGAGCAATATTAGCCGACGTTCACCTGCGAGGTGACAGCAGCAGCCTTACCGTTCCAGTACTTCGGGAACCAGGTGGTGTTGTTCACCAGCGCGAGGTGGACGAGGATCGCGATCACGGTGACGCTGCCCAGCAGGAGGGGCAGACCGACCGACGGCTTCACAACGGTCCAGATACGACCTTGATTCATGTTCTCTACTCCTCAGTCCGACTGATTAGTGCAGCCAGGGGGTGTAAACGTAGGCGAGGAAGTGAGCGAAGATCGCCACCGCGCCGAAAACGCGGGTGCCGTCGATCACATGCTTGTGGAGCTCTTCGGACTCCGCGATCGTCAGGCCGGTCGGCCAGACCTTGTTCGGATCGTCTGCCATTTTCAAACCTCGTCAGAGAAATTGCGATTGATCCGGGAACCACAACATGTTGCAGCCCTCAATCGCCGCTGACCTTACCCAGTCCGATCACGAGAACATTGAGCTAGAACAAATCTTCGTGAGTCAGATTTGATTTTTGCGGTATTTTTGCACCATTTTCATGCTTTTTCGGGTCTGATGGCGGTAATTCCGGTCGCAACGAGCGCACTGCTGCGAGTCGACTTCAACAGCAAAGGTAGCCAGCGCCTGCCCTGCCGGTTTGGCGCAATGGTCATTTCGCCGCACTGCTGGCCTCTCGCCCCAGCCAGGTCGCCAAGCAAAGCGGCCCGCCAACTCCCTGCGGAGCGGCGGGCCGTGCTGTTGTCAGGCGAGCCGGCGCCTGCCGGCGGCTGCAGCTTTGAGAACCGCAGCCGCTCGCAGCGCCGTTAAGCTGCCCGCACCGTATCCAGGAAGCGGGCCACTTCCACCTTCAGCTTGTTGCTGTCCTGCGCCAGAGCTTGCGCCGCGGTCAGCACCTGATTGGAAGCCGAACCGGCTTCGGTCGCGCCGCGCTGCACGTCGGAAATATGCGACGACACCTGCTGAGTGCCGCGCGCCGCTTCCTGCACGTTGCGGGAGATTTCCTGGGTGGCGGCGCCTTGCTCCTCCACCGCCGAGGCGATGGTGGAAGCGATCTCCGACATCCGGGTAATGGTCTGGCCGATTTCCTTGATGGCGCTGACCGAGCTCTGGGTCGCCGCCTGGATGCCGCCGATCTGCTGGCTGATCTCGCCGGTGGCCTTGGCGGTTTGCTCGGCAAGCGCCTTCACTTCGGAGGCGACCACCGCAAAGCCACGACCCGCTTCGCCGGCGCGCGCCGCCTCGATGGTGGCGTTGAGCGCAAGCAGGTTGGTCTGGCCAGCGATGGTGTTGATCAGCTCAACCACGTCGCCGATGCGGCTCGCCGCCTGCGACAGCTCGCTGACGCTGTCATTGGTCTTGCGGGCCTGATCGACCGCCTCATGAGCGATGCGCGCCGATTCCTGCACTTGACGGCTGATCTCGTTGATCGACGAGGTCATTTCTTCGGTCGCCGAGGCGACCGACTGCACATTGGTCGAGGCCTGTTCGGAAGCAGCGGCCACCGAAGTGGTCAGCTCCTGGGCGCGTTCAGTGTTGGAGCTGAGCGTGCTGGCCGAGGCTTCCAGCTCGGTCGAAGCCGACGACACGGTCTCGACGATCTCGCCGATCGAAGCTTCGAAGTGCCGGGTCGCTTGGTCGACGCGCTGGCCGCGGGCGATCTTCTCTTCGGCTTCCTTGGCCGCGGCGGCGTCGGCCGCTTCCTTGGCGATCAGCGCCTCCTTAAAGATCTGCAGCGCGTCGGCCATCATGCCGATTTCGGTCTTCTCGCCGCGATGCGGCACCTCGGCAGTGAGGTTGCCATGGGTGAAGTCCTGCATCGGCTTCACGATCGAGGCGATGCTGCGCGACACGTCGCGGATCACCACCACCGAAGCACCAATGCCGATGACCACCGAAGCCGCCAGAATGCCGAACACAATAAAGAAGGCCGAGCTATAGGTGGCGGCCGCTGAATTCAGCGCAGCCTCGGCACCGCGATTGTTGAACTCGATATCCCGCTGCAGCAGGTCGTCAACCCGCAGGTTGATCGGCGCCATCACCTTGGCCAGATGCTCCGCAGCGTCCGTGGGGAATTGGCCGATGCTCTTGCGCGACATCGCCATCACCTTGCTGGCTTCGGCGATGTAGGCGCCCCACTCGCGGGTCCACTCCTCGTACATCTTACGCTCGTCGGCGAGCGTGATGGTCTTTTCATAGGCGACTTCGGCTTCCTTCATATTGGCGAGGATGGCCGAGATCTGCTTCTCCACATCCGCCTTGGCTTCGGCGGTCGGTGCAATCAGGTGGCTGCGCAGCGCGTTGCGGTACAGCGCCGTGCCGGTTCGCATATTGCCAAGCTGCTTGGTGGCCGGGAGCCAATTGGTGCCGATGTCGACCGTGTTGAAATTCAATGTCTGCATCTTCAACAGGCCGACCGCGCCAATCGCTGCGATCGCGACCAGCAGGATGGCGACGAGCGTGGTGATCTTCGCTCGCACCGATAGCTGAGAAAACATGATGTACAACCTCTGGAATAGAGTGTGTCCGCAACCTGTCGAGAAGCAATCAGCGGCGGCCACTCCGCTGTCGGCTTCTGTCGCGCCGTCGTTGTCGAGCAGCGCTGCTGAAGAGATCCGGATCAACATGCAATGTGGACGCGACCGTTCCAGCAGATGGAATTTGTAGGACGAAGTGCCTTTAGATAGGTTAATTGCAATGCAATTTGATTACTTCGACAGCACAGATCGTTACCCATGGTTGTATTCATCTAGGCAATTCTATCTGTGATGATGGATGCAATGGCGAAGCGAACGGCAACGCGCCATCAAGCGACGCAAGCACGCACGGCAAGCACGATCATGCCGTGTAATCGCGGCTGATCATTCGCCATCGACGTGCATGATCGCGATTGAGTCAGAGTCTCACAGCACTCAACGGGCGCACGATCGGCGGTTTGTTTGAGTGCACAGCGCAGCCACAATAGGCCGATCTATTGGCGCTCGCGTCCAATCGCATCGGCGATCGCCAGCGCCAACCGCGCGATCTCGTCGGTGAGAATGTCAGCTTCAACAATTTTGGCGCGCGCCGATTGCAAGGTCGGCGCCTGTTCCGCGTCGCGCAGCCCCTGGCCCAGAATTCCGAGCAGGATCGTGAGGCTGTTGGTCAGGATCAGCGATGTGTCGGCTGCTCTGCTTGGCTTGAAGCGCGTATCAACCACGACCTGTGCTCCGCAAGGTGGATTGATGTTGGGGAAATGACAGCATCGAACGCCCGGCTTGAGTTGACGACCGTCAACTTCAACAGCGGCCTCGCGCCTAGGCTGGCAACCTCGCCTGACTGTGATCGGCGGCGGCGCCGCGATGGCACCGCGAAAATGCGATCACGACACTGCAACCTGCAGCAGGCTCATGGTGTTGATCGCGTGCCGTGGAGTGCTGTCATGCCGTGCTTGATGATCGACGACGCAATTCTTCAGAACACCGCAGGCTATAGCAGCGGTTATCCGGCCGGCGTTCCAAAAATGTACGCCTGGTATCGCGGCGCCACCAAGCATCGCACCGGCGGCGAACCGCCGGCGCATTTCACCGCGGTGACCGGATGGGGCTCGATCTATCGCGAGGCGCGCAGCGCCGACCAGCCGGAATCAGAACAATCAGTCGATCTCGCCAATGCCAAGACCTATGTGCACATCAGAGACACCAGGGAATGGCGTCTGGTGCAGGATCAGACCAGCAACACCATGGCCGGCGCGCATTTCGTGCCGAATTTTTCCAACAACGAAGCGCTGCCGATGAAGCTCGAGGAGCGCGCTGAAGGCAGCGTCACCTTGAGCGGCCCTCCTGCCGGCTACAACAATCATTTCTGGCCGGCGATGCGCGGCACGTTTGACGCCGGCACGGTCGACGCCGTGTATTTTCAGATCGACATCAAGGTCAGCCATCCGGAGCCGAAGCTGATCGCCCATGTTGGCGTCGATTGGTGGCTGGATGACCAAGCCGAATTCGTGCAGGGGTTTCAGAACAACCCGACCGCTGGCGCCAGCAACTGGGTCACCCTGACCGAAAAATGGTCCACCCTGAAATTCTTCTCAGGCGATCCGGAAAAATTGCGCCTCAACCCGCCGCCGCCGCTGCTGCCGGATGCCAGCACCACGGCGTCGAACTGCGCGCCCACGCGCGCCGACAAGGGCTAGGCTCTTGCGGTTCTGATCGGATCAGAATCGCAGCTCTCAATCTCGATCAGGATGCTCAGCGGCCGTCGGGAGTGCGGACGCCGACCCAGCTGTCGCGCACCTGATGATAATGGACGCTCGGGTCATAGACCGTGGTGCTCAGCTTCAGCACCTGCGGCGACAGCCGGCCGACCGCGCTCAGCACCGAATAGGATGCCACCACTCGGTCATGCTGCGCCGTCACCAGCGCCACCCGCGCGTTGACCAGCGCCTGCTGCGCGTTCAACACGTCGAGCGTGGTGCGCTGCCCGGCGCGCGCTTCCTCGCGCACACCATTCAGCGCGATTTCCGACGCCGTCACCTGCGCCTGCGCCGAGGCCACCTGCGAGCGCCCAGCCTGCAACTGGCCCCAGGCCTGCACCACGCTGGCGCGGGTCTGGTCGCGCACCTGCTCCAGATTGAGCCGCTGCTGCGCCAGCGTCTCTTTCGACTGCCGGATCAGCGAATATTCCGCGCCGCCCTGATAGACCGGCACCGACAATTGCGCCACCGCCGAGCCGACGAACTGTTTGGGCGAGGCGATCGTCTGCTCATAGCTCTGCTGGGCATTGGCCTGCAGCGTCAGCGTCGGGAACAGCGCGCCCTCGCTGACCTTGACGTTCAGATAGCTGACATCGATGCCGAACATCGCCGCGGTGACGTTCGGATTCTCGATCAAGCCAAGCTCGATCGCCGCCGCCAGCGTGTTTGGCAGAAAGCGATCGACCGGCGAACCCGGCGCCAGCGCTTCCGGCTCGCTGCCGATGATGCGGCGGAAATTCGCGCGGGTGGTGGTCAGATTCGATTCGGCGGCGAGCTGCTGGGTGCGACCGGCCGCGAGCTGCGCCTCGGACTGCGCGACGTCGGTGCGCGTCACTTCGCCGACATTGAAACGGTCGCGGGTCTGCTTGAGCGTCTGTTCCAGCACCCGCACGTTGCTGCGCTGCACTTCGACGATCGCCGAGTCGCGCAGATAGTCCATATAGATGGTGGCCGCGGCCAGCAGCACCGACTGTTCCAGCACGCGCAAGCCTTCGCGCGCCGCCGACACCTGCCCTTCCGCGGCCCTTGTGCGGTTGGCGGTCTGGTTGCCGTTGAACAGGGTCTGGCTGATGGTGGCGCCAAAAGCGCGCGGATATTGCGTGCCCTGCAGCGATAATTGATTGCCGCCGAACCGCGAGGTGCCTTCAGTATATTGATAGCCGCCGCTCGCGGTCACCGCGATCTTGGGCCGATAGCCCGATAACGCCTGCGGCACGTTCTCGTCAGTGACGCGCACCGAGGCGCGCTGCGCATTGAGCTGCGGATTGCTCTGATAGGCCCGCACCAACGCCGCCTCAATGGTGTCAGCCGACACGGAGGTCGCGGCGCCGCACAGCAGCACCAGGGCGATGGCAGTGCTGCATCGGAGAAAAATCCGTTGTCGTGCCATACCCCTCGACCACGCCAGTGCTGAACTCAGGTCTATTAAGACCATCTTAAGCTTGATGCGAAGTTAACCGCCGCCACGCCCGGTCAACGATCCTCAACCGGAGGCGAGCCGCACCCCACCGCACCCAAAACAAAGCCGCCGCCCATGACCTGCATGGGCGGCGGCGCTGTGGTGGATCAAGCCTGCGGCAGCACCAGAGCGTCGGTCAGGCTCGGCGCCGGCCGATAGCCGCTGGTCGCGGTCGACACCGACGGAGCGCCGACACGCGATGCCGAATATTGCGACATCAGGTCGATGGCGCGGTCGATCGACGCCAGCCCTGAACTGCTGACAGTCGGCTGTGTCACACTCGGCCGGGTGGCCGTGCTGGTCTGGGTCAGCGCCGAACTGGTGGTCGAGGTCGATGCTGCCAGCGGTGCGACGTTGATCGATGACGTCACCGGCTGGGTGGCCAATGCCGAGGTCGTGGCCGACGAACTGGCGACCGATTGCGTGGCAACCGTTTGCGTCGCGCTCGCGGTGGACGACGACGCCACCAGGCTGACGTTATCATAGAGAGCGCCCAGACCGTCGGCGCCCTGGTTGGCGGCCTCGCGGAATGTCAGCCGATCAGAACCGCCAGTGCCGACCACCTTGAAGTGGTAGCTCTGCCAATCGGCGCCCGGCGGCACGGTGGCCACCAGATTGCCATTCCACAGCACCTCCATGGTGGTGGTGGACGACGTGAAGCCCGGCCGCGACCGTGCGTCGAACGACAGATCGTAGCTCTGGCCCTTCGCGGTCTTGACGTCCTGATAGAAGCCGTCGCGCGCACCGAGATAGTCGAGCTCACCGAATTTCGAGCCGTCGGTCGCCTTCACGCCATTGAGGTTGTTCCACAGCTCGATGGTGCCGCCGGTCAGTGCGGTCCAGCCCGGAATGCTGCTGAAGCCCGCCCAGCGCCCGGAATCGACCGCGCTCGGCGTGTTTTCAAACGAGCCATTGACCAACAGATTGGTCGCGACCGGGGTGGTCGGCGTCGTGGGCTGTTCAGGGGTGACCGGCGTAGTCGGCGTCGTGGTCCCGGTCTTGGCCGCGACCAAGCTGACATTGTCGTACAGCGCGCCGAGCCCGTCGGCGCCCTGATTGGCCGCCTCCTGGAAAGTCAGCCGGTCCGCACCGCCGGTGCCGACCACCTTGAACTGAAAACTCTGCCAATCAGCGCCGGGCGGCACCGAAGCAACCACCTGGCCATTCCACAGCACTTCGATGGTGGTGGTGGACGAGGTGAAGCCCGGCCGCGAGCGCGCGTCGAACGACAGGTCGTAGGTCTGGCCCTTGGTGGTCTTGATATCCTGATAGAAGCCGTCGCGGGCGCCGAGATAATCAAGCTCACCGAAGTTCGAGCCGTTGGTGGCTTTCACGTCGTTGAGGTTATTCCACAGCTCGATGGTGCCGCCGCTGATTGCGGTCCAGCCCTGGATGCTGCTGAAAGCGCCCCAATTGCCGGAATTGACCGGGGTCGGCGTCGTTTCAAACGAGCCGTTCACCACCAGATTGTCTCCAGTCGGAGTGGTCGGGTTTGTCGGCGTCACCGGCACCGAGGTGCCTGCCGCCTGCACCGTGACGTTCAAGGCCTGCGACTTGGCGCTGACATTGCCGGCGGCATCCTTGGCAGTCACCGTGAAGCTGTGCGTCGCCTTCGACAATTCGCCAGTCTGGAAGCTCCACGCGCCCGATGCGTTAGCCGTCGCCGTGCCGATCTGGGTGGTGCCGTCGAACACCGTCACGGTGCTGCCGGCCTGAGCGGTGCCCTCCAGCTTGACCACGGTCGCGGTGGTGATGCCATCGCCGACCGTGTCGCTGTCCGGCGAGAACGACAGCACTTTCGGCGTTGCGATCGATCCGGCATCGAACAGGCCGGGCGGCGGAGCGGCCTGAAATTCAGCCGTGCTGCTGGAATAGAACCCCAGCGTCGACCAGTTGGTGGACAGCTCGACCCAATTGCCCATGCCGGCGCCAGGGTTGTTACTAAAACCGTCGACATAGGGCGCTGATGGCGTGCGCCACCAATCGGCGCCGATATTGGCGACCAGGCTCACATTCGGATCGGTGACCCGCATATCCATCTGTACATAGACGGCATCGACGGTACCGGGCGCGTATTCGCCTCGCGAACCAAGCCAGAAATGATCATTGTAGCCATTGGGCGGAGCCGCGAATTGCGCGGTGCTTCCGGAATTGGTGACGTCCATCGTCGAACCAGCATTGCCGGCGAAGTCGGTCACGAAATGACCGCCCTCGAGCTGCATCGGGCCCTGATCCTGCACCAGCACCCACTCGCCGGTGGCCTTGAGATGCACCCAGGTCCGAGCGTTGGCAACTTCAACCTTGGCGTTCGCGTTGCTATAGGCCGGCGCGCCAGCCTTCTGATAGACCTGTCCCCACCCCAACACAGACGTGAAATCTCCGGGCGGGCCGTTATAGCCGACCGGCTTATACAGACCTTGGTACCAATCGTAGCTCTCCGGCACCCCCACCGGATAACCGTCGCTGAAGCCGACGGTATTCTGCTTGATGATTTCTGACATTGAAGTTGCCATTTTAGCTCCAGTGCTTGGCGCCGCGACCGAATCAGCAGCCGCGATGCAATGTCCCCACGTCTTTCGCCCGTGGTTGAGTGCTGCTTGATGTTGTCGGCAATGTGGTCCGGGATGACCGTACTAATCCTAACCGGCATGAGACATCTCGCCGCGGCGCTGGCGCGCACGTTCCGCACATCGCGATTTTTGTCGAAGATTGAGGATGTTAGCGCCAACCATGGCGTCGCCCGGCGGCTATCTGCGCCTGACGATCATCATCCAAAAGTCGTTAGCGGGAACAGGATGGAACTAATCATCAGCACGGCTGAGACGCCGCGACTAAGGCGCACTCCGGTGATTCGTCACCAAGCAGGGCGACACTGTGTTAGTTTGGTGGCGTTTGCCGTCTGATGATGGCGCGATGGTGGCGCCGCGCAGCGGCGGCGGTGGATCCGCGATAAACGAATCAGCTGCACCCGAATAGAATCGCAGCACCGTCCAATCAGACGACAGCGTGACCCAGTTACTCATCCCGGCCCCAGGGTTATTACTAAAGCCCGCGACATAATCGGCGCGCGCATCGCGCCACCAGTCGGCGCCGACATTGGCAACCAGCGCCGGCTCGGCGTCCGCGGCCTTGATCTCCATCTGCACATAGACCGCGTTGACGCTGCCCGGCGCGAATGTGCCGCGGTCATTCAGCCAGAAATGGCTGTTGTAGCCGCGCGGCGGCGCACCGATCGCCGCCGCACCGTCGGCGGTCCGCTCGACCGGCATCTCGATCGCGCGGTTGCCGGCAAAGTCGGAGACGAAATGGCCGCCAGCGATGGCATCATCGGCCTGGCTTTGCACCAGCACCCATTGCTGGGTCGTGCTCAGCCGCACATAGGTGCTGAAATTGGCGATCATGATACGCGCCTGCGGACTCGGCTCCGCCTTCGCGCCATACAGCCGATAGACCTGCCCCCAGCCGGTGACCGCGCTGAACTCGGGCGGCGGCGCGGCATTGCCGTCCGGCCGATAGGCGCCGCTGCACCACTGAAACGCACGCGGCACGCCGGCCGGGTAGCCCTCGCTATATCCGGGCGTGTTTTGAATGAGGGCATCCTGCAGCGCCGCCATCGAGACGGTCGAGTTGGCGGACGACAGCGCCTGCCTGACGACGCCGACCCCGCTGAGCAATGTGCCCACCAGCAGCAATCCGATCGACAGATATATCCAGGGCGGCATCAGCTCATGGTCCCTTGCTCGGCGCAGCGGCGAAGCCGCCTTGGCCGGTGATGGCTCAGGCCGACCGCGCCTCAACGGCGTGTTTCAGCCGGTGCAATTGATCGATCACGCGCCGCGGCAACAGCAACAGCGCCAGCCGCGCCACCGAAGCCGGATCGCCATGACGCAGATGCCCGCGGAAACGCCACGCCGCGTTCAGCAGATCACCGACACCGCAGCCATTGCGGCGATGATCGGACAGCACCACCATGCCGCGCCGGGCAAAGCATCGCAGCGCATTGGCCCTGACCTGCTCCACTTTGGCCTGATCCGGGACGCGCTGCTCGGCGACCGTGGCGATCAGTTCCGCGACCTTCCAGCCATCGTCGAGCAGCTGATCGAGGCTGAGCCGCCCGGTCTCGGAGTCATTGTGGTGGGTGAAGCTCGCGCAGGTTTCATTGACAAAACCCGCCTGCCCGAACAGCAGCAGCGGCGCCCAGGCCGCGACATCGGCGGTGTGCGGAAAATTCTGCGGAATGCCGCCATGCTCGCGCAGCATCGCCGTTCGCATCACCACGCTGCACATCGTCACCGTGATGTGCCCGCGCAGAAACTCCATCAGCACATCGATGCCATCATGCACGCCGGTGGCGAGCACACGGCTGGCCTGCGCTGGCACGGTGATGTCGAACTCCTTCAGCTCGACGTCGCTGAGCGCCACCACCACCTGCAAATTCGGGTGCTGGTTGATCACCGCCACGCAGCGCTCCAGGAATTTTGGCGCGATCACGTCGTCATCGGGCAGGATCACGATGTATTCGCCGCGCGCGTGCTCGACGCAGGAATTCCAGTTCGGCAGCAGCCCGATATTGGTTTCGTGCCGCACCACCCGCAGCCGCTGGTCGTCGATGCCGGCCAGCATCTGCTCGGTATCGTCATCAGAGGCATTGTCACAGACCAGCAGCTCAAATCGCGGATAGGTCTGGGCCAGCACCCGATCGATACAGTCGCGCAGCAGCGATGCCCTGTTGAAGGTCGGGATCGCAATCGTCACCAGCGGCCCGACCTGCTGATCGACCGGCGTGATCCGGCTCGGGCTCTCTCTGAGTTGCAGCATTACGACCTCACTTCATTGATCTGTTCGCCAGTCGAGCGGCATCGCCGCTCGGCTACTCACCGGCCTGCAGCTTGCGCACCGTGCCGGTGCCGCGGTTCGGCTGTGGGAATGCCAATTGGCTGTCGAGCTCGAGCTGGTGGCGGATCGCCGTCAATTCCAACATCAACGCGATGCCGATGCCGAACAGCAGCCCGCCGGTCAGCGCCAGCAGCGCCAATTGCATCGGCCGCGGGAAGATCGGCTCCGCCATCCGTTCGGCGACCTGCACGACACGCACGCTCGACAGCTGGGTCTTCTTGGCGATGTCGGCGTTGATCTGCTCCTCGATCATGCGCGTGGCATAGTGATCGGCGGCCGAGGACGCGCGGGTCAGCATGCGCTTGAGGCGATCATATTCCGCTTCCTTGGACGACAGCGCCGCCAGCTCGGCATTGACTTGTTCGATCTGGCTGCCGAGCGCCTTCTCCAATTGCAGCGAGCCGTTCAGATCGGAATTGATCTTGAGCAGCGAGCTCATCGCATCCTGATAGACCTTGACCAGCAGCAGCGGCGGCGCTTCCTCGAACTTCTGGATATTGCCGACATCGTTCGAGCCGTTGCGGCTCTCAACGCCGCCCAGCGTGGCAACGATGCCCGTGACCGTGCGCGACTGCGTGACCGGCCGCAGCACCAGCAATTGATCGATGATCGCCTGTTTCTGGCCGCGGCGTTCCTCGATCAAGCCCCGGGTCGTTGCTACTTGTGCGGTCAGCTCATTGGCGCGCTTCAGCAGCAATTGCCGCTGATCGGAGACCGAATAGATCGCGGCGCCGACGGAAAAGCCTTCGAGCTCGGTTGACGCCCGCTCGGCCTCGCGCTCCAGCCGCTTGGACTGCTCCTGGAAGAACACGTCGGCGCCCGGCACCTGAATGAGATCGGCCTGGGTGGCAACCAGTCCATTGGCCAGCGCATTCAAGAATTCGGTGGCGATCACCGGATCAGGATAGCGGAATGAAATGCGCAACAGGTCCGACTTGCCTTCCGCCTTGGTGGAAATCAGATCGCGCAGCGCCGAGATCGCTGCCTGATCGCTGGCCTCCTTCTGGTCCGTCGCATCATCCGCCGTGCGGATCGCGCGCCACTTCAGCTTGGCGATCCAGGGGGCATCCTTCTCGTTGAACAGCCGATCAAAGCCGACCGAAGTCGCGGCCAGCCGGATGACGTGATCGGTGGTGACGATGCGCGCCAGCGAGTCGATGCGGCTGACGAGGTCAACGCCCTCGCCGAGCGGACTGCCGGCCGAGCCGATCGAGCGATCCTTGATGCCCTGACCGACCCGCAGCAGCGTATAGGGTTCGTAGCGCTCGCCGACCGAGGCATAGACGAGCAATGCGACCGCAGCCGCAGCCGCGACGCCGGCCAACACGGTCTTCTTACGCCCCAACAGGATCGGCAGGATGTTCGAGATGATCAGTTGATATTCCTGCTTCATCCTCACGTGCCTCCAAATCCCGTTACCGAACCAGGCCGCAGATCTCCGATTCAAGCGCACAAGAAGCAGAGACGCTCTTTCGCTCGCAGCCTTATTGCTGCGCACAGTGCGGGAAGATCGCCGCACCAAGTTGACGGTTCTCAAGTCGCGGATCGCGTCCGATTGTCGCCTTTCGGCTGCCCGTACAGGCACGCCATGCTGCGCCGCTTCATAGCTTCGCCGGATTGTTTCAACGATCAAAGTTGACAGCCGTCAAATTGGCGGCCGCACGCTCGCTTACTTCTCGCAAGCATCAAACTGCCGTTCGCGCTGTTGCTGGCCGTGGACGTGCATCACAACGCGGGAGACGAAGCATGAAGGTGGTGATCCTTGCGGGGGGCTACGGCACGCGGCTCAGCGAACACACCACGGTGGTGCCGAAACCGCTGGTGGAAATCGGCGGCCGGCCGATCCTGTGGCACATCATGCGCATCTATTCGCATTATGGCTTGAACGACTTCGTGATCTGCTGCGGCTACAAGGGCGACATCATCAAGGACTACTTCTTGAATTATCGTCCGCACCAGGCCGACTTCACCATCGATCTGCAGAATAATCGCATGGAGCTGCACCGCAACTCCACTGAACCGTGGAAGGTGACGCTGGTCGATACCGGCGAAAAGAGCATGACCGGCGGCCGCTTGAAGCGGGTGCGTGATTTTCTCGGCAATTCCACCTTCTGCATGACTTATGGCGATGGCGTCGGCGACGTCAACATCCGCGAGCTGATCAATTTCCATCATCAGCAGGGCGCGCTTGCCACGGTCACTGCCGTGCAGCAGCCCGGGCGGTTCGGCGCCATCAACTTGTCATCCGATCGGCCGCGCGCCGCGCATTTCCGCGAGAAGGATGCGCGCGACGGCCAAGTGATCAATGGCGGCTTCTTCGTCATTGAGCCCGAAGCGCTCGACATGATCGATGGCGATGCCACCAGCTGGGAGGCCGAGCCGCTGGCGCGGCTGATCGATCAGGATCAGCTCGCGGTCTATCGGCACCACGGCTACTGGCAGAACATGGATACGCTGCGCGACAAGGCCGTGTTGCAGGAACAATGGGACAGCGGCAATCCGCCCTGGCGCGTCTGGGACCGGCCTGCGCCGGCGCCGCAGAAAAGCAAGCCCGCCCTCGTCACTTCGCCGATTTCGTGAGGACCAACCATGCGCATTCTCTATACTGGAGCAGATGGCTATATCGGCGCCGTGCTGGGACCGAAGCTGCTTGGCTGTGGCCATGCCGCCACCGGCATCGACACCGGATTGTATCGCCGCGGCTGGCTGTTTGACGACCGCCGTACCCGGCCGATGGTGATCACCCGCGACATCCGCCAGATCAAGCAATCCGACCTCGTTGGCTTCGACGCGGTGGTGCATCTCGCCGAATTGTCCAACGACCCGCTCGGCGAGAACGATCCGGAGATCACGATGGAGATCAACCATCGCGGCTCGGTCGAGTTCGCCAAAAAGTGCCGGGCAGCTGGCGTGTCGCGCTTCATCTATGCGTCGTCCTGCAGCATTTATGGCGCCGCAGGCTCCGAGATGAAGACCGAGACCTCGGCTTTCAATCCGCAGACAGCCTATGCCCGCTGCAAAGTGCTGGTCGAACGCGATCTCACCGCCATGATCGATAGCCGGTTCACGCCGGTGTTCCTGCGCAACGCCACCGCATTCGGCGCCTCGCCGCGGCAACGCTTCGATCTGGTGCTGAACAATCTGGCGGGCGTCGCCTATACCACAAAGCAGATTCGCGTGATGAGCGACGGCACCCCCTGCCGGCCGCTGGTCCATATCGACGACATCTGCCAGGCGATCCTGTGCGCACTGGAAGCACCGCGCGAGGCAGTGTGCGGTGAAGCGTTTAATGTCGGTGACGATGCGCAGAACTACATCGTGCGCGAGATCGCCGAGGTGGTGAACCGCACCTTCCCGGGCTGCGAAATTACTTATGGCAGCAGCGGCGGCGACAATCGCAGCTATCGCGTGTCGTTCGAGAAGATCCGCCAGCATATGCCGGGCTTCATGTGCCAGTGGAGCGCCGAGCGCGGCGCGCAGCAATTGAAGACGGTGTTCGATCGCATTCAGCTCGATGACGCGATGTTCAATGCCGCTCCGTTTACGCGCCTCTCTGAACTGCGTCACTTGCGGGATACTCAACAGCTCGATCCGCAGCTGCTGTGGACACCGATCGACGACATGGTTCCTCTGCTGACGCCGGCGACATTGCCTCGTGCCACAATTTTCAACGGCGCACCTGTCACGGCGCATTAATCGGCACGCAGCCGCATCTCTCAACAAGGCCACCGGAGCAGCTATGCAGTTCCGGTGGCTTTGACTTTCGTATTCCACGCCCGCTGTTCCGTAGAACCACGAGCAACGCAACACGCATCGCGTGCACGACCAACTTCACACCCTATTACAGACGTCCCACCCGTGCCTTCGAGCGCTAAGGCGACCCGCAGGCGCTTGCTGCCACGCTCCGCCGTTCGCCAGTCGCACAATCTCACTTTTGAGTCATCGTGATAAATCGCCCAGCACATCGATCCATGCATAGCTTACAACGATTAGTATCCGTTGTTACGTTCTGTTGCGGCTTCGTGATTAACTCTCGTTTAAGAGCTTACGCTCCGCGAGCGATTTAAGCAGCGCAGTTGCGTCCTATGTCTTGCAACCTTTCGCCAAATGCGACTAGAATTTTGTGTTGCTTCTAAAGGACAGAGGCGACCATTTTCAGCGACGATATTTTTTCCCGCGTCGTGAACCAGGAACTTAGAGAGGGGTTACTTCAACTCGGTTCATTGGGGGGCTAACTCTTGAGGGTCGTATCGTGTCAGTGATCTTATTGATCGACGAACACGGCGTATATCGTAGTGGTCTCCGGGAGCTGATCGAGACAAAAATAGAAAGCGCGACAGTCTTTGAAGCTTCGGAGGCGGAGCGGTTCGCCACCAATCATTGTTATGATCTCATTCTTGTCGATTCAGGCTGCCTTAATTTTCGTGTCCTGGAATTATTGAAAGAAGCACTCGCGCTGCGGCCTGAGACTCGCTTCGCTGTAATGTCGGCGTCAAATACGCGCTCCGACGTTCTGTCTTGTTTATCTGCTGGTTTTCACGGCTTCGTTCACAAGCTGCAATCCGATGACGAATTGCTGACCGCGATCACCGATCTACTGTCAGGCCGCATCTATGTGCCGCGCTGGCTGGCCGATGGTCATGACAGCACATCGGATACGCCATCGGCGGTGAATATCGAGCTGGAGACGCTGCGACTAACGCGCCGCCAGAACGATATCCTTCCGCTGATCGCGCAAGGCATGTCGAACAAGGAAATCTCCCGGCATCTCAATATCGCCGAGGGCACCACCAAGATCCACACCGCGGCATTGCTGCGCGCGCTCGGCGCTCGAAATCGCACCGAAGCGGCGTTTATTGCGGCGAAACTGATCCGCTCGACCACGCAAACGTCTGCACGCTTCAAGAGCAAACGTTTTGTGATCAGGGGCATGAGCGGCGTGCGCGTGACCAGCCTGTAGAGAGTCTGCGGCTCTGACGACCATCAGAACCGCAGCTCTCCCCCGCGCCTATCGTCCATCACTCATTTCCATCACTCATCTAAGACTTGGCGCTGAGACTTGGCGCTAAGACTTGTCGCTGAGATCTGGCGCGCCGGACATCACCCGAGCGCATCAGACGGCTTTACGCTGTCGCGTCACGTGGCCGCAGGCCGGCGCGCAATTCATTGGAAAGCTGGCAATCGGACAAGTCAGGCTTGGCCTTGGGCCGCCATGGTCGCCTTGGGCCAGCCCGCGAACAGCAGCACAAAGCGCCAGATCGCGATCGCTGAGAACGTCAGCAGGATCGCCGCGCCGGCGCCGAACAGCCCGCCCAGCGGCAACAGCGCCGCCTGCGCGGCCACCAGCGCGACCACCGCCGCGACATTGGTGACCGTCATGATGCCATCGCGCCGCGCAGTGAACAGCGCCATCGCGCCGAAATCGGCGAGATTGCGCGCCGCCATACCGGCCATGATCAGCCAGAACGCGCCGAGGTGATCGCCGACTGCCGGCTGTTTCAAGATCGGCAGGATCAACAGGAACGCCGCGCCGGCCGCGACGATGAAGGCGGCGGTCGCCAGCGCCGTGATCTTGAGAAAAGTGACGGTCTGCTCGCGATGGCTGGTTGCGCCGCCCTCATGATGCGCCTTGATCAGGCGCGGCCGCTGCACTTGCAGCGTGGTGATGCTGACCAGCGTGGTGACTGCATTCGCCACCGACCAATACAGGAAGTACACGCCGGTCAGTTCCAGGCCCAGGAACAGCGTCACCAGATAGCGATCGATGAACTGACTGCCGATGAAGGCCAGATCACTGACATAGATGACGAACGACCGCTTGATGGTCAGGCGGATGAAGGCGGTATGGAACGGCATGGCGAAGGTCGCCCGCCACGGCCAGCCTCGGCTCGCCCAGACGAACAGCAGGAAAGACGCGATGCTGCCGGCCAGCCAGAAGCTGAGCAGCGCGGTCATGTTGCGCAGTTCGGGAACCGCGATCGCGAGCGGCACATAGACCAGGATCCAGGCCGCGCCGCGCAGAAACGTGCTGACATTGGCGATCACCGGCAGTTCCAGATTGGTGAACAGCTGGAACACATCGTTGCCGAGATGCTCAAACAGAATGATCAGCAACACCAAGATCAGCAGCGGCGATGCACCAAGCAGCGCCACCGCAAGCGCGGTGAGCACCAGCAGCACGGCGTAGACCGCGACCACAAACAGCCAATAATGGCGCAGATGATTGACAAGCTGGTTGCGCGGCAGCGTCACCGCTTCGCGCATGATGACATGCACCAGCCCCATGCTGACCACCACCGGCGTGATGGCGATCGCGCCAGCAAACAGGCCGTATAATCCCAGCGCCGCGAGATCGAGATAACGGCCGATGAAGATTGCCAAACCGAATTTGCAGCCGATGATCGCGGCGCGCATCGGAACAATCGTGGCGGAAACCAACAAAGCGCGCGATGGCGGCGAGTGGTGCCTGAGCTTGCGGATGGCTGCGATCAACTCGTCATCCTCCGATCAGTCTCGCATCGGCTCGACTAACTCGCCGCTACTCACTTTAAACGGCGATGTTCACGGCCTGTAAACGCTTGCTGATCATACAATGAAGCAAGGTGGTGACGAGTGCAAATCGCCTCTACAACCATTCCGCTCGCCACGGGCCGCTGCAGGGCACAATACCGTGTTCGCCAGCAGCGCTTTGCCTGCGAAACAAGCGGCAGCGCGCCTGATCGCAGCGCAGAATGCCGCGAAGCGATGCGAAACAGCCGCCAAACAGCGATGGGTACTAGTTTTCGCGCTACATGAACTAGGCCGATTGGCCTAGGGGGAACATCCAGGCGCTTAGATCATGCGCGCAATTTTGAAAATCAGTTGAGTGTGTCAGCGTTGCCTCAGTCGAATGCTGAGGGCTGCGTTCATGTCAACGTTGATGGCTCCGTCGATTTCCACCTACCCGCGCCGGGTTGTTCCACCCATTAGCACCTGCAGCGAGGTCCGTTCTCCCCCCACCTCGCTGCTGCCCCGTGGCCGCGCCCTGTTCTGGGAAGGCGATCACCACGCCGACAAGATTTTGATTGTCGAAGGGGTGGTGCGTGCGGTCCGCTTGCTGGAGAATGGAAACCGGCAAATCCTGGCTTTTTATTGGCCGGGTGACGTTGTCAGGCCCACTCAGGCGTCCTGCCAGCAATTTACCGCCGAGGCAGTGACCAACTGCCGCGTGGTGCGCTCGCCGGTGGCGTCGATCTGCCAGTCTGGCGAACCCTGCGGCGCCCATCAGGTGCTGACCGATACGCTGTCGCTGGTGGTGACCATGAGCCAGAAGAACAGCGTCGCCCGGATCGCCGCGTTCCTGCTGCGCATCCGCCGCCATCTGCCGACCGATCCCAAGCGGCCGCATGCGCTGTTGATGATGATCCCGCGCGCCGACATCGCCGATCACGTCGGCACCTCACTGGAAACGGTGTGCCGCACCTTGGCTGAGTTCAAGGCCAAGGGGCTGATCGATATGCCGAACCGCAAGACCATCACCTATCTGAACCTGCCCGGCCTGATCCGCATCGCCGGGGACTAGCTGCGACGCCAACCGACCATTGTTCCGGAGGAGCCTGAGATGTCTCATGTGCGCAATGCCGGTTCTCAGCCTGGTGTCATCGGTCGCCTGGCGGCCGAGCCTGTCAAAGTGCCCGCTTCGCTGAGCGTGCTGACGCCGCTGGTGGCGCTGTTCGATCTGGCATGGATCGCCATGCTCGGCGGCGTCGCCGGCTTGATCTATGAGCTGGCGTCGCAAGCGGTCGGCGCCAGTGCCGGCAGCGGCGGCGATCTCGAACAGCAGATCGGCATCGGCCTCGCGGTCGCGCTGCTATTCTCGGCGTTCGGCCACGCCAGCGGTCTGTACAAGACCGACAATCTGGTGCGGCGCTACTGGCAGGTGACGCGGGCCACACTGGTCTGGCTGTCGGTGTTCCTGTTCCTGGCGTGCCTGGCTTTTCTGCTCAAAGTTGGCGCGTCGTTCTCGCGCGGCCAGGTTCTCTCGTTGTTCGTCACTGGGCTGTTCGGCGTCGCTGCCACGCGGCTGTTGATCGTCGACATCTGTGGCCGGGTGATCCGGTCCGGCGCGTTCCGGCCGAACCGGCTGGTGCTGGTCGGGCTCGCCGAGGAATTCTGTAGTAATCCGGCGTTGCCGCGCTTGGCTGATTACGGCCACAGCGTTCAGGCGAAATTCGCGCTGCCGGCGAGCAACAGCCCGGTCGATCTCGAAGAACGCCAGCAGCTGATCCGCGAAGTGATCCGCCGGGTGCGGGAAACCGGCGCCGACGAGATCGTGCTGGCGATCCCCTGGACCTTGCCGGAGCTGATCCACGACACCGAGCGCGCGCTACGCGTGCTGCCGGTGCCGATCAAGCTGGTGCCCGATAGTTCGATCTGCCGGGTGCTGGATCGTCCGGTGTGCGAACTCGGGCCGACGAAGGCAGTGCAATTGCAGCGCGCGCCGCTCAGCGGGGCGCAGCGTGCGCTCAAGCAGGGCATCGACCGCGTGTTGGCGGCCTCCGGCATCGTCGCTCTGCTGCCGCTATTCGCGGTGATTGGCGCGGCGGTGCGGCTGGAATCGAGCGGGCCAGCGCTGTTCCTGCAGCAGCGGGTCGGCTTCAACGGCCGCCCGTTCCGGATCTACAAGTTCCGCACCATGACCACGGTCGATGACGGCGCCGTGATCGTGCAGGCCACCCGCAATGACAAGCGCGTCACCAGCCTCGGCCAGTTGCTGCGCAAGCTCAGCATCGACGAGATCCCGCAGCTCTTCAATGTGCTGCGCGGCGAGATGTCATTGGTCGGACCGCGGCCGCACGCGCTGGCGCACGACACCGAATATGACCGGCTGATCGCGAGCTACGCGCAGCGCCACAAGATGAAGCCGGGCATCACTGGCTGGGCGCAGATCAATGGCTTCCGCGGCGAAACACCTGAACTTGGCATGATGCAACGCCGGGTGGAGAGCGATCTGTGGTACATCGAATCCTGGTCGCTGTGGCTCGATATCAGGATTCTGCTCGCGACCGTGATCCATGTGATGAAATCCGATCGCGCCTATTAGCGCAGCGAGGCAAGGCGTCCGGCTGTGTTCGCCAATCGCTTGCCCCGGGTGGTTCCGGTCCGCCGGAACCGCCCGGAACCGGGTCCGCCGCTCAGCAGCCAAACGGAGGCCAAGTTCCGCCCAAGTTCCGCTGACAGGAACCGGCCATATCCGATCACGGTGTCCCCTTGTTCGATCCACACCGCCGCCTCAATTAATCGTTAACAGCTCTGTCCGGATACTGCTGGCGTCGTCTCACCGCGATTCGCGTCATAGCGGGTCACAGTTCTCAGGACGCCTGTCATGCTCTGGTATCATCACGTCTTCGTGCTGTGGGTGCTTGCTCATATGGTCTGGGCGGCTGTGGTGCTGCAGCGCGAATGGCGGCGCAGCCGGCTTCCCGAGGCCCCGCTCGCCAGCGACAACTTCGACAAGGCCTATCCGTAGCGCGCTGCTGCTGCGGGCGCGGCCGCAGCTCTGGCGACGCCATCCTTCGTCAATCGGCTTAGGCTGGCGCACGCTGCGTCTTGCTGCGCGCGCCCGACTGCCGCAAACAGCCACCTCCTGCCTCGCCATGACGTGTTAATGCGCTGGCTGCGCCAACGCTGTTATTGACAGTTGTCAGATTGCGCCGGTCCGCCACCGCTATCGTCCTGCATCATGGCAATGCATGGAGGGTCGCGTGTCGCAAACCGATCAACTCGATCAGCGCTTTGCGCCGACGGATGGCGCGCTGGTCGCCTCCCCGCCGCGCCCCACTCATCGGCTCTGGCCGGCCGCGGTGATCGCGCTGGCGCTCGGCTCAACCGTGATCTGGATCTACTTCCTGTGCTGGTTGCTGATCCGCATGATCACCTCGCTCGTGCTTTGATCACGACGGCCGGGCCCCACCATGATCGTCACCGAAACCGCCCTTGCTGGCGCTTACACGATCGATGTCGAACGTCACGAAGACGAACGCGGCCATTTCGGCCGCGTGTTCTGCACTGACGAATTCGCAGCGCATGGGCTCGACTTCACCGTCGCCCAGGCCAGCCTCAGTTACAACCGGCGCAGCGGCACGCTGCGCGGCATGCATTTTCAGTTTCCGCCCGATGCCGAAACTAAATACGTGCGCTGCACCAGGGGCGCGATCTTTGACGTGATCATCGATCTGCGCCCCGAATCCCCGACCTATCTGCGCCATGTCAGCGCAATTCTCTCGGCGAACAACAGCCGCGGCCTCTATATCCCGAAGCGGTTCGCGCACGGCTTTCTGACGCTGGTCGATGATACCGAAGTGTCCTACCTGATCGGCGAGGCTTACGCGCCTAATGCTTCCGGCGGCCTCAACTACGCTGATCCGCTGCTTGCCATCGCCTGGCCCTTGCCGATTACTGTGATTTCCGAACGCGACCGCAACTGGGCACCGATCGCAGCCGATGGCGATGACCGGCTTGCCCGCATGGATCTTATGGCCTCGGCCTAGTCGTCAGCTCGCGCCGATCCGAGCGCCCGTCATGACTATTCTACTCCTGCCGCAACACTGCTCGCACCACTTGCTGCAACATCGCCATCGACTTGACGGCCGTCAACTAATGCAAGCGCGGTCCACTTAACCTCAACTCATCCTGAAACAACGAGCATCACAACTGCCAGATAGGAGCACCCGATGTTGAGCAACGACACCGCCATTCACACGCTTGACGTCGGAACCATGCCGCCGATCTCGCATGCTCATGGCGGCTGCCGTTTCTGCGGCACACCGCTCGAACATGTGTTTGTCGATCTCGGCCAGTCGCCGCTCGCCAATACGTATCTCAAGCCCGATCAGGTCAGCCAGGACGAGCGGTTCTTTCCGCTGCGGGTCTATGTGTGCGAAAAATGCCTGCTGGTGCAGCTCGAGGAATGGGAAAGCCCGGACGCGATCTTCAGCGACTACGCTTATTTCTCATCCTATAGCGAATCCTGGCTGCGCCATGCCGAGGCCTATGTCGCCTCGGTGGCGGCGCGCTTTGAACTGAACGCACGCAGCCGCGTGGTCGAGATCGCCAGCAATGACGGTTACCTCCTGCAGTATTTCGTGGATCGCGACATCCCGGTGCTCGGCATCGAACCAGCGCAGAACGTCGCGGCGGTAGCGCGCGCCAAGGGTATCCCGACAAGGGTGGAATTCTTCGGCGAGGCCAATGCCCGCAAGTTGCGCCGCGAAGGAATGCGCGCTGATCTTCTGATCGGCAACAATGTGCTGGCGCACGTGCCCAATCTCAATGATTTCGTCAGCGGCCTGCGCGTGCTGCTTGCTGACCATGGCATCATCACCATGGAGTTTCCGCATCTGATGCGGCTCTATGCCGAGTGCCAGCTCGACACCATCTATCATGAGCATTTCTCGTATTTTTCGCTGCTGACCGTCGAGCGGATTTTCGCCGCGCATGGCCTGACGATCTTCGATGTCGAGGAGCTGAGCACCCATGGCGGCTCGCTGCGCATCTATGCCCAGCACACCAATCGCGGCCGCCAGCCGATATCCGCGCGCGTGGAATCGTTGCGCAACCGCGAGATCGACGCCGGTTTCGATACGCTCAGCGGCTATCTCGCCTTCGATCAGCGCGCGCAGCGCACCAAGCAGACCTTGCTGGACTTCCTGCACGCCGCCAAGCGCGCCGGCAAGACCGTGGTCGGCTATGGCGCACCGGCCAAGGGCAACACGCTGCTGAATTTCTGCGGCGTCGGCACCGATCTGATCGACTATACGGTGGACCGCAATCCGCACAAGCAAGGCCGGCTGCTGCCGGGCACCCATATCCCGATCTACGAACCGGAGCGGATCGGCGTCACCAAGCCGGATTACATCCTGATCCTGCCGTGGAATCTGAAAAACGAGATCATGGCGCAGCTCGCTTTCGCGCGCGACTGGGGCTGTCAGTTCGCGATCCCGATTCCGGAGACCCATCTCATTCCGTGACGGGTTCACTGCGTTTCACAGCGAGGACTGCCCATGCACGGCACCACCCGCGGCAAAGCCGGCACCAGTGCGGCGCCGGCCGCTGATCTCTCAGCCGACCATGGCGAGGCCATGCATCGGTTGGTCACCGAGCTTTATCCGCTGTGCCGCAGCATCACCGGCGATGGTGTCCGGCAGACATTGGCCACACTGCTCGATTTCATTCCGCTCAATGTCTGCGAAGTGCCGTCCGGCATGGAGGTGTTCGACTGGACCGTGCCGCAGGAATGGAACATCCGCGACGCCTATATAAAGAACAGCGCTGGCGAACGGGTGGTCGATTTCCGCGCCCATAATCTGCATGTGGTCGGCTACAGCACGCCGATCAACGCGCGCATGACGCTGGCCGAGCTGCGGCCGCATCTGTTCTCCGATCCCGCCCATCCGGATTGGATTCCGTATCGCACCTCCTATTACAAGGAGACCTGGGGCTTCTGTCTGTCGCATCGCCAGCTGGAAGCGCTGCCCGAGGACGACTATCAGGTGGTGATCGACTCCAGCCTGGAGCCCGGGCACCTGACCTATGGCGAACTGGTGCTACGCGGCAGCAGCACCGATGAAGTGTTGATCTCATGCCATGTCTGCCATCCCTCGCTCGCCAATGACAATCTCTCGGGCATCGCGGTCGCGACCGCGCTGGCGCAGCAGCTGGCAGCGCGTGAGCTGCGCTATACGTATCGGCTGCTGTTCATTCCCGGCACGATCGGCGCCATCACCTGGGCGGCACTGCGCCAGGCGCATCTTGGAAAGATCAAGCATGGCTTCGTGCTGACCTGTGTCGGCGATGGCGGCCACGCCACCTACAAGGTCAGCCGCCGCGGCAATGCCGAGATCGATCAGACCTGGCGCTATGTGCTGCAGCAGAGCGGCGGCGCGTTCGAGATCTTGCCATTCTCGCCGTTTGGCTATGACGAGCGGCAATTCTGTTCGCCGGGCCTCAATCTGCCGGTCGGCTGCTTGATGCGTACGCCGCACGGCAAGTTCCCGGAATATCACACCTCGGCCGATAACGCGTCCTTTGTGCGCCCCGAGGGGCTGCACGACACGCTGCAATTGGCGCTAACCACGATCGACGTCATTGAAAACAATCGTCGCTATCGCAACCAGAAGCCGATGTGCGAACCACGGCTCGGCAAATACGGGCTGTACAGCTCGATCGGCGGGCAATCGGCCAGCGACTATCAGATGGCGCTGCTCTGGCTGCTCAATATGTCCGACGGCGACCACACGGTACTTGATATTGCCGAGCGCGCGGCGCTGCCCTGGGACCTGATCAAACAGGCTACCCAAGCATTGCTCGCGGCCGAGCTGCTGAAAGCGGCGGACTGAACGCTCGACAATCGGCATGCAGCGGTGCCCCTCGCCGCTGCATGCCGCTCTCTTTTGGCATCACCGCCTGTTCGGCATCACCGTTCACGCAGCGCGTCGTGGTGATAGCGCACCAGCGGCGACAGCAGATAGCTGATGATCCGGCGGGTGCCGCTCTTGATCTCCACCGTCACCGCCATGCCGGCCGTCAGCCGCACGCGCTTGTTGTCGATCTCCATCTCGGTGCGATCGAGCGACACGCGCGCGGCATAGACCAGCTCTTGCCCGGCTGGCTCGCTGCCCGCAGAATCGCTGCCGATCATGCCGGGCGAGGACCGTTCGGGCGCCTTCGTGCGGGTGATCGCGTCGTGCGAAATGTTCAGCACCTTGCCCTGCAACGTGCCATAGCGCGTGAAGTTGAACGTATCGATCTTGATCGCGGCATCCTGGCCGACTTCGACAAAGCCGATGTCCCGGTTGGGAATGATGGCTTCGATCTCCAGCGCCGTTTCGCTGGGCACCACCACCATCAACGCCTGCGCCGGCGTCACCACACCGCCAATGGTGTGCACCGCCAGCTGCTGCACATTGCCGTCGATCGGCGCGGTCAGCTTCTGCAACCGGGTGCGTTGATCGGCCTTGATCACGTCCTGTTCCAGGGTCGAGACCTTCTGCTCGGCCTTGGCCAGCTCCTCGAACATCGCGCGCTCATATTCGGCGACCGCCTTGGCGGCGTTCTCATTGAGCATTGAGATGGCGGCATTGGCCTCGGTCAGCCGGCTCTGCTGCACCAAGACTTCCTGCTGCTGCGCCACCAGATCCTGGAGTTCGGTGAGGTAGGTGAGCTTGGAGCCGAGCTCCTTCTGATAAAGCTGCTCGCGGATCGCGACGCGCTGCTCGAGCGGCGCCAAGGTCGCTTTCAGCTTGTCGATCGAGGCGATCGAAGTCGCCCGTTCGGCTTCCTTCTGCTTGAGCTGCTGATCGATCGACGCGAGCTTGGCCTTCTGCTCGGCGGTCTGGCTGATTAGAAAGCGGCGATGCATGGCGATCGCGGTCGGTGACGCGCCGGGCGGCGGCTCGAATGCCGCGACTGGATCGGGCTTGCCGGACAGCGCCGCTTTCAGGCGCGCCACATCGAGCCGCGCGCCCATCAACTCGCTTTTCAGCCGTTCGAGATCGGCCTCGCTCATGGTGGTGTCGAGTTCCACCAGCGTATCTCCGCTGCGCACGATCTGGCCGTCGCGCACATGGATGGCGCGCACCACGCCGGTCTCGAATGGCTGAATGGTTTTGGTGCGGCCGCCCGGAATCACCTTGCCGGGCGCAATCGCGACGATATCGACCGTGCCGATCGACGCCCATAGCAGCGCCACGCTGAACACCGCGGCAATGCTGATCGCAACCGCACGGCCGACTGGCGACGGCGGCGTTTCGACAATCTCCAGCGCCGCCGGCAGGAACGCGATCTCGGCCGGCAGCCGCCGGTTCTGATCGCTGCGCAGCGCCAGCACCTTGTCGCGCAGCTGCTTGGCGTGGCTGGCGATCGCCACCGCCGGGGTGGTGGGCGGCGCGGCGATCGGCAGTGTCGTACTGCCTGGGCCGATATTTGGCGGAGTTTTCGGCGTGGGCTGGCCTCGCCGCTGCCACCACGCCTTGATGCTGTCGGCGAAGGCCGCCACGCTTGGCAGCTCGACGGCGCGCAGCCGCGCCATCAGCTGCTGCGCCGCGGCGCTGATCCGCTCGCGCCATTGATCAAGCGCACGCGGCTGCTCGGCAGGTTCGGCGGCTTCTTGGCCGATCACCACCAGCCGACCATCCCAGGCCTGCTCGAATTCGGCGCGGCTCATCACCGACGGTTTTGGCGAGTCCGGCCGCAACACCAGCGCGGAGTCGCCGGCGATCCGCCCCACAATCAAGAATTGGCCGCCGCGCAGCGCGGCGATGCCGGGCAGCTTCTGCTGCGCCAGCGCGTCCCAACCAATCTTCAGGCACACGGCACTGGCGCCCGCATGACGCGCCGCTTGCAGCATCTCGGGAATGCCGACCGCGCGACCGCGCAGCGCGGCGCGCATGTCGTCGAGGCGCATATCCGCGCCCTGCAGCCGCAACAGGATTTCCAGGACAAACAATCCAGGATCGGGCTTGAACTGATGGTGCAACGGAATGGTCATTGTTGGCTCTGCATCGATTGACGACAGACGCGCAGGCTCACGGCCCGCGCCGGTTCTCACGCAGCGTTGGCGCTAGGCGCCGGCTTGCAGTCGATGGAGCTTGGCATAGCGTCCCCCTGCTCTGATCAGGTCCTGATGCGAACCATCTTCGGTGATGCGGCCGGCTTCGATGGTGATGACACGGTCCGCCATGCGCAGCGTCGAGAGCCGGTGGGCGATGATCATCACGGTGCGGCCGCGGCAGATCTGCTCCATATTGTCATGGACGATCCGCTCGCTTTCGTAATCGAGCGCGCTGGTGGCTTCGTCAAAGATCAAAATGCGCGGATCGGTCATCAGCGCGCGCGCGATCGCGACCCGCTGCCGCTGGCCGCCCGACAGGCTGGCGCCGCGTTCGCCGACCATGGTGTCGTAACCTTCGGGCAGCGACAGGATGAACTCATGCGCGCCGGCAAGTTTGGCGGCGCGAATGATGCGCTCGGCCGGCACCGCGGGGTCGGACAGCGCGATGTTGTCGCGCACCGAGCAGTTGAACAGCACGCTGTCTTGCAGCACCACGCCGATCTGGCGGCGCAGTTGCGCGGGATCGGCCTGGGCGAGGTCAACGCCATCGACCAGCACGCGGCCACGCTCAGGCAGATAGAGCCGCTGCACCAATTTCGCGAGCGTGCTTTTGCCCGAGCCCGACATGCCGACGATGCCGATCACCTGGCCCGCAGGAATGTCGAGCGAAATGTCATGCAGGATTTCCGGGCCGTCGATCCGATAGCGGAAACTGACCCGATCGAAGCTGATGTCGCCGCGCACCGTGGTCAGCGCGGTCTTGCTCGATTGATAAGCGGGTTCAGGACTGGAATTGAGAATATCGCCGAGCCGGTCGATCGACAGCCGCGCCTGATGGAAATCCTGCCAGATCTGCGCGAGCCGCAGCACCGGCGAACTGACCCGGCCCGCGAGCAGATTGAACGCCACCAATTCGCCAACCGTGAGATCACCACTCATCACCAGCTTGGCGCCGAAATACAGCACGGCCGCTGTCACCAGCTTGCTGATGAACTGCACCGACTGGCTGGCGACATTGCCGAGACTGGTGACGCGGAAGCTGGCCGCGACATAGCCAGCGAGCTGCTCCTCCCAGCGCCGCTGCATCAAGGGCTCGATCGCCATCGCCTTCACGGTCTCGATGCCAGACACGCTTTCCACCAGGAATGCCTGATTGTCGGCGCCGCGCCGGAATTTTTCGTCGAGCCGCTGCTGGAACAGCGGCGTCGCCGCAGCCGAGATGGCGATGTAGATCGGAAACGACGCCAGCACGATCCAGGTGAGCAGCGGCGAATAGAAGAACAGCACCGCGATGAAGATGAAAGTGAAGGCGAGATCGATCACCAGCGTCAGCGACGAACTGGTGAGAAAATTGCGGATGTTCTCCAGCTCCCGCACCCGCGCCACCGAGTCGCCGACCCGGCGCGCCTGGAAATAGCCGATCGGTAGCGCCAGCAAATGGCGATACAGCCGTGCACCAAGCTCGACATCGATCCGGTTGGTGGTGTGCGAGAACAGATAGGTGCGCAGCACGCCGAGCACGGTTTCGAATAGCGCAATCGCCACCAGCCCGACCGCGAGCACATCGAGCGTGCTCATGCTCCGGTGCACCAGCACCTTGTCGACCACCACCTGGAAAAACAGCGGCGAGATCAGCGCAAAGATCTGCAGAAAGAACGAGGCCACCAGCACTTCGCCGAGCAGCCACCTGTATTTGTGGATCGCACTGACAAACCAGGTGAGATCGAATCGCTTGGCAAGATCAGACAGCGCCGCGCGGCGCGCCATCAGCACCAGGCGGCCGTCCCACACCGCTTCAAAACTGGCCTTATCCATCTCGGCCGGATGCGATTGCCCGGGCTCGAGCACGATCACCTTGTCGCCATCGGCCTTGCCGACCAGCAGGTAGCTGCCGTCGCGGCGCGTGGCCAGCGCCGGCAACGGCATGCGCGCCAGCCGCAGCCAGTTGGTCGAGATCAGCTTGGCTTTCAGGCCGAGCCGTTTGGCGCAGCGCACCATTTCGGCAAGGCCGATGGTGGTGCCGGCGAACTGGTGCCGGACCTGTTCCGGATCGACCGCCAAGCCCTGAAACCGCAACATCATGACCAGAGCAATCAAGCCATGATCGGGTGCCGCGCAGAGTGGTTCACTGTGCTCTTGCAACGTTCTGTTTCTCGCTTGCTGGACAGTGTTCGCCTGGCGCCATCGCCGTCCCCCTGGTAACTGCGACTCGGCACAGTTCGAGACCGACCGCGCCGCACGTAACTGGTTACGACGCGTAAGACGATTGGAACACTCAAGGCTGATGCGGCGGCATGCTGCAGGTGCTTTTCGCCAAAACGAGGGCAGCGCCCGCGCCGTGCTATGCGACGATCGACTAGGTGATACTAAGTTCCGTCCAGTAGCGAGGCAGCCTTGCTGACGGTGCGCGGCGCACCGTCAGTTGTTCACGAACGTCTTCAGCGGATAATGCTCATCGACCGAGACCCGGCCCTTCACCAAATGCGCCTTTTCGCCGGTTCCAAGATAGGACGCGCGCTTCACCAGCGGCGAATGACGAACGTCGCCGTAGTTGATGTAGCTATTGAAGCAGACGCTCTTGCCCATTGAGACCTTAAGCTTATTCTTCAGCACCCACAGCATCGGTTCGAGCTTGGGCATCTGCGGAACCAGATTGGAACGCATCGCGGTACGGGCGGTGGTCACCATCCAGCAATTCTGATCGCAGCGCGCGACCTTGCCGCGCGTCTGCTCGGCCTGCTCGCTATTCATGATCTCGTCCCACGACTGCCGCGCCAGGTTCCCCATCGGCAAATCGGAGCGCACATTGCAGGCCCACACATCCGACCACGGATCGATAAAGGCAAAATCGCGGCCGGCGCTGCATGGAATCAGCCGGTCATGGCCGAGAATTTTTTCGATCAGGCCGAGATTGAGATAGGCGCGGAACCAGTTCTTCGGCTTGTTGCTGCGCAGCATCGCCTCGATCAGTCCCTCGACCTTATGGGCCACGGCGCGACGATCGTAAAAGTAGTTGTCGTTCTTGTAGAACTGCCAGGCGTTGTGCAGCGTCGAGGTTGCCAGTTCAAAACCCTCGCGCCGTGCGAACTCATAGACATCGACCAGCTGATCGACATTCTCGTCCTGGATCACCATGGCGAAGCCGAGATCGGTGCCGCCCGCCTCGCGCAGCATGCGCAGCCCGGCGACCTTGGTGGCGTAGCCATCCTTCTCGCCGCGGATCGAGTCGCTGGTCTGCTGGTCGCCTTCCAGCGAGAACCGCACCTTGATGTTGGGATATTTCTTGATGATCGGCAGCAGCCGTTCCGGATGCAGGCCGTTCGAGGAAATCTCCATCACCCGCGCTTTGGGATGGAGCAGGTCGGCGATCTCGTGCAGATCCTTGCGCAAGGTCGGCTCGCCGCCCGACACGTTGAGATTGTCGAAGCCATCCGGCAGCTTCGACAGCGTCTCCAGCGAGACTTCCTCTTTCGGCTCGGTCGGATTTTTCCAGATGTAGCACATCTGGCAGCGTGAGTTGCAGCGGAAGGTCGAGATGACGGTCAGGTCCATAGGGTGCTCACTCGGTTCTGCTGGCTAAATCAGGCTGTCGTACAACGAGAGCAGCGCGGCGCCATGCTGGCTGAGCGCATGTTCTGTTTCCACGACACGGCGGGCATTGCGGCCAAGTTGCGCACGCAGCGCCGGGTCGTTCATCAGCGTGCGGATGCTGTGCGCGAATTGCGCGATCTCTTTGGGTTCGACCAGTAAGCCAGTCTCGCCATCGCGCACCAGTTCCGGGATGCCGCCGATCCGCGACGCCACCACCGGCTTGCCATGCGCCATCGCTTCCAGGATCGAGAGCGGGCTGTTCTCATGCCATTCTGACGGCACCACCACCACCGAAGCACGCGACAGCACGCGCTCGAGATCGGCGCCGGTCAGATGACCCGCGAACTCTGCCTTCGGAAACCGGCCGCGCAATTCCGCGGCGAGCGGCCCGGTGCCGGCAACCACCAGCCGCCAATCACCGTAATCGGCGGCGTGCGCGCGCAGCAGCGTCTTGATGCCCTTCTCCGGCGTCAGACGGCCGAGATAGAGCACGTAATTGTCATCGCCCTGCGCCGGCGTGATCTGCGACGCATCGATCGCGTTGCGGATATAGGTGACCTTGTCGTCGCCAAAGCGCCGCGAAATGGCGTCGCGCATGAAACGGCTCGGCGCGATGAATTTGGCAACATGGTGATAGCTGCCGGCCAGCGCATGATAACGCGCCTCCGCCCACAGCAGCGCGCTGCGCGCCAGCGATCCATCGGCGCAGCGGTTGCGCAGCACGGCCTCGAAGCCGCCATCGGCGCATTGCGTGCACACTTGGCCGTGCGACAGCTGGGTATAGACCGGGCACACCGGCTTATAATCATGCAGCGTCAACACCACCGGCACGCGATGTCGCGCCGCGACATTGATGATCGACGGCGTGAGCTGGTGATAGATGTTGTGGCAATGCAGAATATCGGGGCGCTGTTCTTCGATGATGCGCGAGACTTGCGCGATTGCCTCGCGCGAGCGGATCAGCGCCAGCGCTGCTTTCACCTGATCGAGCCCGGACGCGCTGCGATAGTCTTTGGATGACACGAAGTAGCGCGCGTAATCCGATGGCCGGTTGCGCGGGTCCTGCATCGCGATCTCGATCACATCGAGACCGGCCTGACGCATCAGTTCCATTTCTTGGAACATCACCGCTTCCGAACCGCCATTCAGGAAAAAGAACTTATTGGCGACCAGCACTTTTGGCCGGCGGCCGCGCACGGTACGCGCCGATCGCGCCTGCTCCTCGCTCTCGCGTGTCGGCGTTGCAGCCGCCGCCTGTTCGCGCAGCAGCGGCGGATCGCCAGCAGTCGTTTGGATCGACAGCTCGCTCATCGCGGCGCCCGCCCGGCGATGGCAACGAAGAACGTCGGCTGCTGGCTACGAAGTCGCGCCGGTCGCATCACCCTCTCCTGTCGCCTTGAAGACGGACCAAGCCGCCGATGACGAAAGCCTATCGGCCGACTGCACCGCGATATTGACGGTCGTCAACTCACGCAACGGGCGGTGGCACATCGTTGCTGCTACCGCCGCTGCCCTGCTTGCAGCGGCGGCGGCTGGCCGCAACGACGGTGACGACAAAGCCGAGCAACCGATCGAGATCGCCGCCGCGACCGTGATCAACAAGGGCGATGGGCGGCCGCGGATGTGGAGTAAGCGCTATGAGTCGCAATGAGGTGTTCATCTTCGGCTTCCGCGGTTTTCCGGAAGTCCAGGGCGGCATTGAAACCCACGTCCAGCATCTGGCGCCGCGGCTGGTGGCGCGCGGCCACCGCGTCACCGCCTGCACGCGCTCGCCCTATGTGCCCGCTGATACCAAGCATTGGCGCGGCGTGCGGCTGCTGCGGCTATGGACCATCCGCAACGCCTATTTCGAGACGCTGCTGCATTCGGTGATCTGCGCGGCAATCGCCGGGCTGCGGCGTCCGGCGCTGGTGCATGTGCACGGCATCGGCCCGGCGCTGGTGACGCCGCTGCTGCGCCTGATGGGGCTTCGGGTGGTGGTCACCCATCACGGCGAGGATTATGACCGCGAGAAATGGGGATTGGCCGCGCGCACCGTGCTGCGGGCTGGCGAATTGCTGGGTATGCGCTTTGCCAATAAGCGCATCGCCATCAGCCGCAGCATCGAACGGCTGATCGCGACCAAATATGGCAAGCCCAGCGACGTCATTCCCAATGGCGTGCAGTTTTCCTATCCGCCGATGGAGAGCGAGCAAATCGAAGCACTCGGCCTCGAGCCGGGCCGCTATCTGCTCACCGTCGGCCGGCTGGTGCCGGAGAAGCGCCAGCTCGACGTGCTGCGCGCCTTCAAGGCCGCGCAATTGCCGGGCTGGAAGCTCGCGATTGTCGGCCGCATCGATCATCAGAACGCCTATGCCGATCAGCTCGCCACCGAAGCCGCTCAGTCTGACAATGTCGTGATGACCGGATTCCAGACCGGCGAAGCGCTGCGCCAGCTTTATGCCCATGCCGGGCTGTTCGTGCTGCCGTCGTCGCATGAAGGGCTGCCGATCGTGCTGCTGGAAGCGCTCAGCTACGGCCTGCCGGTGCTGGTCAGCGACATCCCGTCCAATCTGGAAGTGATCAGCGATCGGCGCCGCACCTTCAAAATGGGCGACGTTGCAGAATTGACCGCCAAAATCACCGCGCTGACCGCCGAGCCCGAGCCGCCGCGCGAGCGCCACGCTGTCGGCCGCGAGAACATTCGCGATTATGATTGGAGCCATATCGCCGAACTGACCGTGGCGGCCTATGCCGACACGCTGACGCCGCAACGCGCCCAGCGCCAGCAGAAGGCGGCGCCGCGTGCGCTTGGACGGCCAGAACCAGCGCCGCGCCTGGCTGCCATCAGCGCCAGTTCGGCCCGCTCGCATCCCTTGAACGCCGGCGAATGATGGCATCATGAGCGCCTTGCACCCCAGCGACGCCATCGCCAGCGTGCCGCCGGCCGCTCGCATCAATGCGACCGCGCTATATTTTCCGGTTCTGACGATCAGTCTCGTCATTCTGAACGTGTTCACGTTCCTGTATCATTACACGGGCTCGACGCTGTTCAACGTGATCAGCAATTTCGTCGGCATCTCGCTGCTGGCGTTCTCGCTTTATGTGATCGTGCAGCACGGCGAGGCGGCGCGCACCGCCAAGAATTTCCTGGTGGTGGCAAGCGTATTGATCACGCTCAGCGTGCTGTTCAATTTCGCGGTCGCGTCCACCACCGACGCCATCAAATATCTAGCGATCTATATTCTCTACGCGGCTGGCCGCTCCTGCGGCGGCACGATCCGCTCGGTCGAGGTGCGCTGCCTCTATCTGCTGGCGGCCTTGCCGCTCGCGTTCCTGGCGGTCGGCACCAGCAAGCCATTCGCGATCGAAAGTTTTGCCAGCGAAGTGTTCGCCTATTTCCCCAATGCCAATACCGGCGTGCTGTATTTTTCGGCGTTGCTGTTCGCCGCCGCGCAGCGCTATGGCGACAAGGTGATCCTGGTTCAGCTGATCAACGCCGTGCTGATGAACCGCATGGGCGCGGTCGCCGCAACGGTGGTCGCGGTGCTCACCTGGATCATGTTCCCGCTGCGGCTGCAATCGCTGGTGCTGATGGTGCTGATCGGCCTGGGTGGCGCGGCAGCCTATTCATTCGGTGCGTTCGACCGGGTGATCACCACGATCGACAATCTGAGCTATGTCGGCAGCATTGATCCGCGCTCGGTGGCGACGATGTCCTATGGCCAATTGGTGCGGCTCACGGGCTCGACCGATCTGTCGTCGTTCTTCCGGCTGATCCATTGGACCAATATCTGGGATCTCTACACCAATAACGGCCTGCTGACGCTGCTGTTCGGCTATGGCGCCGGCCAGACCGCGCTGCTCACCTATTCGGCGCTGGTGCCGCATAATGATTATCTGCGCATTCTGGCCGAATACGGCATCTTCAATCTGATCGTGTTCGTGCTGTTCCTGCTGCATGTGCGCAGCGAGCTGACCTCCGGCGCCACCAAGGTGCTGTTCCTGGTGCTGTGCATCTACTTCTTCTCGGAAAACCTGCTCGATAATTTCACCTCAATGGCGCTGTATTTCGCTTATGCCGGCCGGGTGGCAGCAATTGCCCGCCAGCCCGAGACCGAGCCGGCAGAGGCAGAAGCCGCGGCCGGTCCGATCGGCGCGCGCCGCACACCGTCACCAAGCTTGGTGCGCACCCCCCGCAATCAGCCGTGAGGACGGCGCGGTCCGCACCGCGATCACCGCCGCGACCACTTCACCGCCGATCCAGGCCACCGCGGATATTGGGGCCCGGCCCGATCGCGCCGCCGCCACCGCGGAACGGCGGCGGTCCAAACCGGCCGCCGCGGCCGATCGGGAAGCAGCGCTGGCCATAGGGCCCCGGCGCAAAGCCGGGCGGACAGGCGATCGGCCGCATCACGCCGGGCGTCACCACACCGGGCGGTGGCCGGCGCGGCACGCACACGCCTTGCGCATTGCGCCGCTCGCCGGGCAGGCATTTCACCGGCTTGCGCGGCACCACCGGGATCACGGTCGGGGGCTGCGATCGCGGCGTCGCGACACAGGCGCCACTGGCGTCGCGGCGCTCGCCGCGTGCGCACGGCGCGGGCGGCGAAGATTTGGTCGGGCATTGCGAGCGATCATTGGGATCGAGCGCGACCGGACAGCATTCCCCGCTGGTGGTGAGATTGGCGGCGGCGCAGCAGCTGCCCTTGGCGGTCGGCACAAAGCCCGAGGCGCAGCACAATGACAGTTTCGGCAGCCACTTCCAGGGCTGGCAGCTGCCATCGGCACTCGGCGTCTGGCCAAGCGGACAGCATTTGCCTTTGCTGCTGAGCTGGCTCTGCAGACAGCATTTGCCGCCGCTCTTGACGTAGCCCGGCGCGCAGCAGTCGAGGCAGATCGGCAGTTTCGGCTGCTGCGGATCGCATTTGCCGTTCACCACCGTTCCGCTACAGCAAAGCTGCTGACCATTGCCGCCAGCATAGATCTGGCTGTTCTCGCAGCACTCATTGCTGGGGCCAATCGGCGTCTGGGTGGTGCCGCACATCGGCTTGCCGATGTTGGTCGATGGCTGCTTGCAGGCGCCGCCAGCACGCAGGTCTTTGGGCGAGCAACATTGGCCATTGATCAGCACGTCTTGCGGCGCGCAGCCCGACGAGCAGGCGCCGGTTGCCGGATTCCACACCTGATTGACCGGACATGCCGGACCACCCGGCGCGCACACATGGCTGCGACAGGTCCACAGGCCCGGCACCAGCACGCCGCGCTCTGGTTCGCCGCCGAACAGCATCATGGCGCGCTGCGGCTGACACTGCCGCAGGATCGCGACATCACCGAGATGGCCGCGCGCGGCCGGGTTCGGCGGCGCATCGGCATAATCGATAAAGTAACTGGCGCGCGGCGGTTCGTTGTTGCGGCGGATGTGCCAGATCGGCATGCCCTGCAAGCCATTGATCGCGGCAGCGCCGCTGCGGGCCAGTTCGGAGGCGAGCGCCGGATCGCTGGCCGCGCGCAGTTGCTCGCCGCTGGTCCAGACAAAACCGCCGCATGAGTCGCGATTGAGGTCGCCGCGCGCGTCATAGCGATAGCCGATCGCGACGCCGCCATTGTCGTTGCGGAAATCGCCAGCAAAGCCGACCGCGTATTCATCCGGCTGCAATTGCCAGATCGGCTGTTTGTTCTCGGTGACGCCGATCGTGGTGTAGCGCAGCAGCCTGCCGATCGCGGGCACGGCCAGCGCCTGATAATCCTGCGCGCCGGTCGGGGCGGCGCGCTCGGCCAAATACATGCGGCCGCTGTCGTCAAAATCGATCTTGGCGATTTCGGTCGGCCCGGCGGCTGGCGGCGCCGCCAATTCGATGCGCGCATCGGCCGCAAAGCTGCCATCGCCCGACAGCCCCACCGACCAGACCCGCAGCCCATCGGCGACCGCGTAGTACAGCCGGCGATCGCGGACCGCGAGCCCGAACACCCGCCGCTCCGGCGGCGCAAAACCCCAGCTCGCCGGACTGGCGCTGTCAAAGTCGGGACTGGTGATATCCATCGCCGGCTGCGGCGATGGCGGCACCGGCTCAAGCCCAACGGCTGTTAGCCCGGCGACGCCGTGATCATAGACGCCGCGCGGCGAGCCATCCGGCGCAAAACGATGGATCAGCCCGCTTTCGCGATCGGCGACATAGAGCGATTGCGAGCCTGGATCGTAAGCAAGTCCGCCAAGCGCCGCGCCGGCATTGCCCTTGCCCTCAACTGCCACCGTCGCGAACAGGCTGACCAGCCCGGTGACGCCATCGACCTTCCAGATCGATCCCGGCCCGCCGCCCGGCCCCCACTGCCCCGGCATGAACGCCGCATCCTTGCCACCGCGCTGCATGCGCTGCGGCTGGCCATCCGGCCCCGGCGCGACGATCGACAGGCCGTAAGCCGAACTCGCCGCGACATAGATATTGGCCGGCACGCGATCATCGAGCGCCACGCCGAACACCTGGCCGATCAGCGCCGCGCTGACTGTGAACGGCTTTGGCGCGCCGACCACTTGGCCCTGCGCTGGTCCGCCCATGCGCGTCAGATCGATGACGCGCAGCGCCGGCCCGTCGCGATCGATGAAGCTCACCGAAGCCGGGTCCTGGCCGGGCGCGATCTCGAACGGCCGCACCGCGCCAGAGAAGCCAGTAACCGCGGCATCGCCGGGCGCATAGACGCCGCGCGGCGTCTGCGCGATCGCCGCGCCGCCGAGCCACAGCATCGCGATCAGCAGCGCGGCGAGCGGCGCTCGCAGACTGGCGACGGTGTGATTCAATAATGATCGGCCGTGCTTGCTCATCTGCATCGGCCTCATTTCGGCGGTTTCGGGCGCGGCTCGCAGGAGCCGGTCTTGACGTTGGGCACGGTGTCCGGCGGGCAGCACTCGCCGCAATTGGTCATCTGCGCCGGATTGCAGCAACTGCCGTCAAACCCCATGCCTTGCTTGGCATCGGCGCACGGCGTCACACACGGGCTGTCCTTGTCGCCGCCAAGCCGGGTCTGGCCGGCGGGACAGGCCGGCGCCGGGCACATGCCAAACGGCGCAAAGCCAAAATTGGCGACCTGATTGGTGTCGTCGCACAGGCATTCCGACAGCCCATCCGGCTTGGTGACGCCAGGATGCGTGCCCTTCGGGCAATCGCAAGCGAATACATATTTGGAATCGCCCGAACCGGGGTTCGGGATCATCTGCCAATGCGGCACCATCGGCTTTGGGCACACGCAATAGAGCGTGCCGGAATGGCAGGCATTGGCGCCAGGATCGGTCGTCACCAGCGTGCCGTCAGCGGTTTCGACCACGATCACCGCATAGCGGCCATACGTATCTTTGAAGGCGCCATTCTTCGACGGGCTGACGATCGAGCCGGGGCCGCCGATATTGGCGCATTGCGGATGGCTGTGCCATTCCAGATAGGTGTAGCTTTCGCAGGTGCGGCCGTCCTCGACCGGGATGTTGGTGGCCGCACAGACCGCGCGCGTCGGCGGTGGCCGCGTGCAACTGTCGCAGGACTGCATGTGCAGCTTTTCCTGCAGCCAGCACAGCCCCTCTTCGATGCAGGAGCCGACCCCGGACGCCAGCCCGACCGTGCTCTGCTCGCTCTTGCAGGAGCATTTCACGACGTCGGCGGCGGCGCCGAGCGCGGCCAGCTGATCAGACAGATCGCCGAGCACTTCTTTGGCGATGGCATTGCCGAAGATGGTGTTGAGCTTGGAGACGATCTGGTCGGCGTTGCCCTGCGCCTCATTGCAGAACTGATTGACCAGCGCCTGGCCCTTGCCGGTGTCGGAGCCTTGCAGCGCGACGCCGGTCAGCGCCGCGGTCAGCGCCAGCGCGGCGGCGCGGGTGGCGTCATTGGCATAGACCGACTTGCAGTCATAGGCGGCATAGGCGGTATCGACCCAGGAATTGACCAAGTCCTCGGCGCTGCATCCGGCCTTTGCCGATGATGAAGCAAGCGCCCATAGCATCAGCGCGGCGATCAGAGCCGCAAGCTGCGTCCACCAGCCATCTGCACGAGTCCTCATCGGCGCCCCTCGGCTGCCTGGCCCACGCAAAACTGTCGGCGATCACTCGGCTTTCTTCGATGGCGAGGCTGAGCTGATCCGCAGCCCCCTTCATTGAGGCGCGTCAATTTGTCCTACGGGCGTGTTCGCCCGTACCAGCGATGGCGCGGGCGAGCGCTGAACCGCTCACGGGCCATTATACGTATCCTTGTACAGGTGACATCGTCACAGACGGCGCGGCGCGCAGGCTGCATCAATGCCGCAGCTGGGATGGCGCGTGGCCGCAATCGCCGCGGCAGCGCCCTGCCGAGCGTAAAGGAGTTTTCCATGTCATATCCGAAGATCGAGCGAAAAGCCCTGGCCGTGCCGAGTTCGCGCCTGTCGCGACTGAGCAAGCTCGGCGGGTTGGCGTCCTCGATCGCCGGCAACGTCGCGGCCGAAGCGGCGCGGCAATTGGCGCGCGGCCAGCGGCCACGGCTCGACGAGCTATTGCTGACGCCCGCCAATGCACAAAAGATGGCCGACAAACTGGCGCGAATGCGCGGCGCCGCGATGAAGGTCGGGCAACTGATCTCGATGGATGCCGGCGACATGCTGCCGCCGGAACTCGCGCAAATTCTCGCCAGCCTGCGCGCCGACGCCCATCACATGCCGATGCTGCAGCTACGCCGCGTGCTGTCCGAAGCCTGGGGCGCCGATTGGCAGCGCCGCTTCCAGAAATTCGAGATCAGGCCGATTGCCGCCGCCTCGATCGGCCAGGTGCACCGCGCCCGCACTATTGATGGCCGCCTGGTCGCGATCAAGGTGCAGTATCCCGGCGTTCGCCGCAGCATCGATTCCGACGTCGACAATGTCGCCGCGCTGCTGCGCATGGCCGGACTGGTGCCCAAGGGCATCGACATCGCGCCGATGCTCGCCGAAGCCAAGCGCCAATTGCACGAGGAAGCCGACTATGAACGCGAGGGTCGCTGTTTGTCGCGGTTCGGCGCGCTGCTCGCCGATCGTCCCGAGTTTCTGGTGCCGGAGCTGCACACCGACCTGACCACGCCGAACGTGCTGGCGATGAGTTATCTCGAAGGCGAGGCGGTCGATACTCTGGAGACCGCGTCGCAGGCCGAGCGCGACCGGGTGATGACACTGCTGATCGGGCTCTTGTTCCGCGAGCTGTTCGAATTTCAGCTGATGCAGACCGACCCGAATTTCGCCAATTATCGCTACGCACCTTCGACCCAGCAGGTGATCCTGCTCGATTTCGGCGCTACCCGCGCGTTCCCTGAGGAATTCGCTGATCTCTATCGCGATCTGCTGCGCGCCGGCCTCGCTGGCGATGGCGACGGCATTCGCGCGGTCGCCCACCGCATCGGCTTCATGGCGCCCGACATGCCGGCCGCACTCGAACGATCAATGCTCGACATGCTCGAAATGTCGCTGCAGCCGCTGCGCCACAACGCGCCGTTCGACTTCGGCGCCAGCGATCTGGCGATGCGCATTCGCGATACCGGCATGGCGATGGCGGAAGACCGCGACCATTTCCGGATTCCGCCGATGGACACGCTGTTCATGCAGCGCAAATTCGGCGGCATCTATCTGCTCGCCACCAGGCTGCGCGCCCGCGTCAATCTGCGCGCCTTGATCGAGCCGCATCTGTAAGCGCGCCACCAGCGGCGTCACCAACGCCGTTGGTCACTGCGCAGCATTCAATCAACGTCAAAAGCCCCGCGGCACCGATCCAGAATCGGCCGCGGGGCTTTTCTTTTGGTGAACCAGTTCCCGCAACAGCGCGACGCGGCGATGTGAACGCGCGCACCAGAACCAAACAACACCGCGACGCCAACAGCCGACACCCGAATGGGTGAAACGGGCACCCGAAATGATGGGCGCCGCTTCAGCGATCATTTGCGGCCGGAGAATGACGATGGCACGCCGACCGAAACGATCGGCGTAACGCGACAAGTAATGCCCAGAAAGGCCATGTCATGTCAGGTATCGTTCTCTCCAACGCCGTCCGCCAAAATCTTTCGTCACTGCAGGCCACCGCGGACTTGCTCGCCACCACCCAGAGCCGGCTCTCGACTGGCAAGAAGGTGAACACGGCGCTCGATAACCCCACCAATTTCTTCACGGCCGCATCGCTCGACTCGCGCGCCAGTGACATCAACAATCTGCTGGATGGCATCGGCAATGGCATTCAGATCATTCAGGCCGCCAACACCGGCATCAGCTCGCTGACCAAGCTGGTGGACAGCGCCAAGTCGATCGCCAACCAGGCGCTGCAGTCGGTCGCCGGCTACAGCAGCAAGTCCAGCGTCTCCACCACCATCGCCGGCGCCACCGCGGACGATTTGCGCGGCACCTCGACCTACACCAACGGCTTGGCGCAGGGCATCGGCGTCCAGGACGGCGCTGGCAACGCTATCGGTCCTACCGGTGCGGCACTGCTCGGCGGTAAGGAAGCTACATATACCGCCCCATACGCTATGACGGGCCTCACAGCAGGCTCCGAAGGCACCACTAAGCTCAGCGCGCTTGGCGCGAACGCCCCGAAGGCCGGCGACAAGCTGACGGTGAATGGTCACACCATCACTTTCGCCAGCGGCGCCGCGCCGGACAAGTCAACGCTGCCGGCAGGCCAGGGTGCCAACGGCCAGCTGGTCACCGACGGCAAGGGCAATTCAACCGTTTATCTGGACACAGGCACGGTTCAGGACGTGATGAACGCGATCGACATCGCGAGTGGCGTCCTGCAGGTGACGATCACCGGCGGCAGTGCGGGGCTGCCCACCCCCCTGCCCGGCAACGGAGCGAAGATCGCCACCGACAAACTGACGCTCTCGACCTCAACCGGCTCAGATCTGACGATCTCGGGTAGTAACAACCTGCTGTCAGCATTCGGTCTGGCTGCTGCCGGAGCGGGCGAGAGCACCATCAAGCAAGCACGCACCGCTGACGCAACCACGGTCAACCGCGCCAATATGATCCAGGATGGGGCGACCCTGACCGTCAACGGCAAGACCATCACCTTCAAGGACGCCGCGATCCCCAAGGCAGCCGACTACGGCTCCGGCATCGTCACCGGCAAGAACGTCATCACCGACGGCAACGGCAACTCGACCGTTTTCCTGCAGGGCGGCACGATCGACGACGTGCTGACCGCGATCGACATCGCCAGCGGTGCCCGGACCGCGCCGGTCAGCAACGGTGAGGCGGCTCTCGGCTCCACGACGGGCAGTGAAGCTTCCAAGGTGCTGAGCGGCGGTCAGTTGCAGATCAGCTCCGGCCTTTCCGGTGACCTGAACATCACCGGCACCGGCAACGCGCTGCAAGCGCTCGGCCTCGCCGGCAACCAGGGTACCGCGACCAGCTTCTCGGTGGCGCGTACCGCGACTGCCGGCGGCATCACCGGCAAGACGCTGTCGTTCGAATCGTTCAATGGCGGCAGCGCGGTCAACGTGACCATCGGTGACGGCACCAACGGCACTGTGAAGTCGCTCGCTGACCTGAACGCGAAGCTGGCGGCCAACAACATGACCGCTTCGATCGACACCACCGGCAAGCTGACCATCTCGGCGTCGAACGACTACGCCTCCTCGACCATCGGTTCGGTGGAGTCGGGCGGCAAGATCGGCGGCACTGCGGCGGCGATGTTCTCGACCGCCACCGCTCCGGTGGCCGACGTCAATGCGCAGACCACCCGCGCCAATCTGGTCACGCAGTACAACAACATCATCGAGCAGATCAAAACCACGGCTCAGGATGCGTCGTTCAACGGCGTCAACCTGCTCGGTGGTGACACGCTGAAGCTGGTGTTCAACGAAACCGGCAAGTCCACCCTGAGCATTCAGGGCGTGACCTTCGACCCGGCGGGCCTCGGCCTGTCGAGCCTGAAGTCGGGCAAGGACTTCATCGACAACGCCAGCACCAACAAGGTGCTGTCATCGCTGAACACGGCTTCGACCACGCTGCGTTCGCAGGCCTCGGCATTGGGCTCGAATCTGTCGATCGTGCAGACCCGTCAGGACTTCTCGAAGAACCTGATCAACGTGCTGCAGACCGGCTCGTCGAACCTGACGCTGGCTGACACCAATGAGGAAGCGGCCAACAGCCAGGCGCTGTCGACCCGCCAGTCGATCGCCGTGTCGGCGCTGTCGCTGGCCAACTCCTCCCAGCAGAGCGTGCTGCAGCTGCTGCGCTAACCACAACAACTGATCCGGCGGCGGCTCAGACGCCGTCGCCGGATTACCATGGCAATACAAGGGGACCGGGACATGACAATCACCACGCGGCAACGACCGCACGGCGCAACGACGGCGTTAGCAGCGCGGGGATTGTCATGGGCCTGAAGATCACGCTCAAGCCGTTTGAGCGCATCGAGGTCGGCCCGGTGACGCTGATCAATGGCTGGATCGAGCCTTCGACCTTCTCAATCGAAGGCACAGCGCCGGTGCTGCGTCAGGCCAATTTCATGCCCGACGATCGTGCTGACACCACCTTGCGCCAAGTCTATCTGTGCCTGCAAAAGCTGTATCTGTGCCGCGACGGTATCACCACCGATAGCTATCACAACAAGGCCCAGCAACTGCTCGAGGAGATGCCGGCCGCCGCCGAGACGATTCGCAAGGCGGGCGCGGCGATCGCCGATGGCCGGATCTATGCGGCGTTGAAAGCCTATCGCGAGCTGCTTGATGCCACCGAGACCGACAAGGCCTGGTCGGCCGCAGCCGACGAGCCTGCGCCGATCCAACACGGCACCGTGCGCACCGCACCTTCAGTGGAATTCGTGCGCGATCGGCGCCGGTATCGCCGCGACAGCGCCAGCGCCAGCGCCAGCGTGGGTGCGACAGCTGCGTCACTTTCGTAATCCGCTATCGCCAAAATTGGGGATGACGGTGAGCCGCCGTCAACCTTAATACTACGTAAATATACGAGCATTGATACGAAACGCCCTGCTTTGGGCCGAAGTATCGATTGCGACCTGATCAAGCGTCTGCCCGAAATGTTGGACTTCAAGCTGTCGGAAATCATCAAGGAGATCGGCATCAGTGCCGTGATCGTTGATCAGACCGGCAAGATTCTCGAAATCAGCGAAGGATGGACCAATCGTGGCTCGGGCAGCGCGCCGGTCAAGGTTGGCAAAAGCTATTTCGATACCTGCATCCGGCCGGACCGCCATTCGCTGGAACTGCTGAACGGCTTCAAAAATCTCGCTGAAAAGAGCGTGGATTTCTTTGGCACCGTCAGTTGGCGCGAAGAGGACGGCGAACGCAAATATTTCTTGATTGCTGCCATGCCGCGCGGCGACAGCGCCGGTACCATTCTGGTGCTGCACATTGATCTATCGGTATTGCTCGGCGGACGGCGCGACTTGTCGGCGCTGATGGTCGGCCAAGGTGCTGCGGCCGCTGCGCAAGTCGAAACGGCGGTGCTCGGCGTGGTGCGCAGAGCCGTCGCTGATGCGCTTGCGAGCACAAACGGGCGGCCGCTGCAAGCACCGGCCGCGCCGGCTCAGCCGGATGACCGCATTCTCGACGATCTGACCCGGCCGCAGATTGAATTGCTTTCCTATCTGGCCAGCGGCATGAGCAACCGGCAGATCGCCAAAGAACGGGACATGAGCATCAACACCGTGAAGTCCCAGGTGGCGAATGTCATTCAGAAACTGAATGTCGCCAATCGCACCCAGGCAGCGCTGTTTGCGGTGCGCAACAGCGCGGCGCTTGGGCTGCAGGCGCAAGCCTAGCGCCATTGATCGCGGCGAACAGAAGCGGCGATCGTCCGGCCACGCAGATCTCATCTGCCAGACACATCAGCCAAGCACATGGCGCGGCTGTTATCCGAAAGGCTGGGGATCAACACCGCAATGTTCCGCCAAAACGCGCAACCGCTGCGTGACTTCTCGATTGGCGGAGTGTTATTGATACCTGCAATTTCAGGTTGCCGACCAGCCTGAGATGCTCTCGCTGTCGCGCAGGCTGTGAGACGCCGCGCAATCTGGAATGCCCTCAATCAAAATGCTTCGCAAAATGTCGGATGCGTCTCAAACGCCCGCCCGCACTCCGGACGATGACACCACCGTGCTGCAGACTGACCGACGCGTGCTGTCAGGAGCGCTGGATGCCTTGTCGATCCACACCATCATTCTCGATCGCAGCGGCCACTGCAGTCACGTCTCTGCGCAAGCCAAAACACTGTTGTCGCAAAGCGGGGTTCTGACGATCCGCAAGGATCAGCTGCGCCGCACGCCGTCGTCGCGCGCCATGGCCGATTGTCGATGCGCCGCCGGCCCGATCGACATCGACCACGATCTACAGCCGTGTCTTGATTGCGCGACGCGATCGGCCGCGACAGACGATGTCAATTCGGCGACCTGCTCGGTGTCCGTGACTGGCGATGATGGTCTTTGCACACACCTTCGGCTATCGCCGATCCCCGTGGGCGCACAGAACGGCGCGGCCGACGCCGCCGCATTGCTGGTGATCGAACCGCCGTCGATCGCGAATGCCGCCGAGCTGCAGACAAGCGCTGCGATGTTGCTCACCGCGGCCGAGCGCGAGGTGGCGACGGAACTGTTGAACGGCCGCCGCCCTGCCGACATCGCGCTTCGGCGCAAGGTTGCGATCGCGACGATCCGATCGCAGATCAAGCGCATCTACGCCAAGCTCGGCGTTTCGGGTCTGGTCGAATTCATGGCCAGCGCGCGGCGCTGAGGCTTCGGCGCCGATTGCCGATCGACCTTCGCGACGACCCTCCGGACGACTATCGAGATCTGCCTGGCGGCAGTCCCCTGCCCGCCTCAGGGTTTGGTCGCCAGATTGGCCAGCGCGATCTCGCCATCGGTCACATAGCGGTTGACCCGTGCTGGCAGGTTTTCGCCTGCCTTATGAACTTCCACCGTCTCGATCGCCCCGCTGCTCAGCAGCTGTGCCACGATGAAATCACGCTCGGCATTGGTATCGGCATCGGTGGCATGCGTGATCTGAAACGTCAGCCGGGTCAAGGACAGGCCGGTATCGCGCGTGCCGGCCCCGACCCAGATCACGGTTTCGTCGCCCAACGGGCGCTCGGTGTTTGACCAGAAGCCACCATCCGACCAGCTCTGCTGCGCGCGCGTTAAGCTCAACGCCCAAAAGCGGATGTGATGACGTTGTCGCGGGCTGTTATCGATGGCCTTCTGAAAGCCGATGTCCTGACCACGGCCGAACAAATAGAGCGTGCTGAACGGTGCGGTGGGATAGGGCTTATTCAAGACGAACGCGCGGGCCATTCGCCAGCTACTCGCCAGGCTCAATCGATCGGCTTCCGCCCAGCCCATCGCGGCGAAACTGGCGCGAAGCTGCGTGAGCGTACCGACCAGCGCGACATTGACAGGGTCTCCGGGCAAGCCATCACCGGTGATCGTGTAGCTCGGCACCCGTTGATGCTGAAGAATTGCCAGCCCCAGACGGATCACACGGGGCAGAATGACATAGGCCGCCGCGCCATAGGTGAGGCCGACCGCGATGATCCAGGGCATTCTTTGGTCTGCGGTCTCGAAGATCACGAACACGATCAGCCAGACCGTGACAATGCCCAGAATGACTATCAGCAGGCGCTGCAAAAGCCGGATCAGAAGCCGCACCGTCGATCATCCCCTGTTGCGCTATTCACCGAATTTCGGAAAATTGGCTCTATAGGCCAGCTCCCCATTTATATTGCCACGACATGCCAAGGATATCGTAGTTGGTGCCGGGCCGCTGGGTCACACCTCTGCTGCCATACAGTTTGACAGAATGATGCAGATCGACGTCGATGGTCAGCGCGCCGCCAAACCGCCAGGTCTCGATACGATCGTCTCTCAGCCCACCATCAATGGCCGTTTGTCCTCCCGTGAAATACAGCACATTGAACGATGCCGAGCCGCGATCAAATCGGTAGATGAGATTGGCGCGCGTCAAATAGATCGGTCGCTGTTCGAGGAGGTGGCCGCCAAAATAGTCGCCATTGTCGGTGAACAGCACCACGCCTTGCGCGGCTTCCAGAATCACAGGCCCGATCGCTTTCGACGCCCCGATCTCCGGCCGGATCTTCCAGCGATGATTGCCGAGATTGATCAGCTTGCTGGAATCATATTGCCCCAATGGCGCCGAGACCAGGATACTGGCGCCGACGATCAGATCCTGCCGATAGGATCGGAATTCCTTCAGGGACAGGGCCGGCGAGCCGATGAAATTGACGGAGAACCGGAAAGCGGGATCGAGCAGTCCGGACACGTCGCGCGTGACGTTTCGGTCAAAGACATCCGCTGATCCCGAGAAATTGGCAACCGGAAGCGCCACATCAAACTTCCCCGACATGCCCCAGACATCGAGAATGCGGGCATAGCCCAGCACCGTGGTGTTGACCTTCAGTTGAGCATTCTGGATCGGCGAATCTGGGTCGGTCTGCAAAATGCCATTGGCATGCGTGTAGTTTCCGACCAGAAAATTCAATCCAACCGGGGCGTTGGAATACAGCCGCGACTCAATTTCCTGCGCGACAGCGATCTCGGCCCCCGCAAGCACCGAGCTGATCAGCAACCCCATTAGGAGCTTCAGCGCCCAGGCGATCGTCATCGCAGCACGCCCCAATGCTCCGCCAACCAATGACTGCGATGACGGCGATCATGCACCGTGCATGGCATCTTCAGCCGTCTCGACGCGGGTGCGGCACGCATGATCTCACCTCCACAGCACCTGAAGTGTCGCCAACCGCCCCGTTCGCCCCCAGCAACAATAGGAATACTGTCAGCGACCCGATGGCTGTTTTTTGACCCCGATCAACGCTGCGCCACAGGCGGCGGCGCTCAATTCCCGTTCAAGAGTCGGAAGCTGCAAATGCAGTGCTGATGGCGCTTGATGAATTGAGATTTGTCAAGTCGGTCGCCGTTGGCGAGCCAAAGCTGAGCAGGCGGGCAGAGGTTCGATGACACGATGATACGCAGCGAGACACTGAAGGCCAAGGGTATCGAAGAAGCGAAGCGGCTGTTCTGGATCTTTGGGTATTTCTGGATTCTGCTTGGCTTGTTCGCGCTTCACAAATCGATCATCCTGAACGAGCCGCACCCGTTCTATCATCAGGGCTTTGCACTGGTGAATGCGCTGGTACTCGCCAAGATCGTCTATCTCGGCGAGGCCGTTCATTTGGCGGACAATCTCAAATACAAGCCGCTGATCTATCCGACCCTCTACAAGTCCGCGATCTTCGCGTGCGCTCTGATCGTTTCTCATCTTTTGGAAGAGATCATCATCAAGGCTTGGCATGGAGAGTTGCGGCTCGAGACGCTCGCATCACTCGATACACTGAACCTGCAAGAGGCGTTGGCCTTTGGCCTGATCATCTTCATCGCATTGATCCCGTATTTCGCCCTGACCGAGATTGGCAAACGGCTCGGCCACGCCACTCTGTTCGAAGAGTTTTTCGTGCGTCGGGGCTGATCCGTCCCGCTGCACCCCAACGAGAGACGAAGCAACCTGGTGCGGATCACATAGGCCGCAGCAAGAAAGCAGCAGGAGCCACACTCATGATCACCATGCGAGGTGCGAGCGTCATGATCGCAGCGGCGCTTAGTGCGAGCGTCACGCTGACCGTGCCAGCACAGGCGTTTGACCTCAACGGCGCGTGGGCCAGCAGCCCGGAGAACTGTGCCAAAATATTCACGCGCAAAGGATCGCAGATCGCCTTTAGCGACAACTCGGATATTTACGGTGGAGGTTTCATCGTCGCGGGCAATCGCATCGTCGGCAAGACGGGGCAATGCCGCATCAAAGCGCGCAAGGAGGATGGCAAACAAATCCACCTGATCTCAGAATGCGCCAGCGATATCATGTACCAGAACATGCAGCTCAGCTTGACGATCGTCGATCCCGACACGGTGATACGGATTTTTCCCGGGCTTGATGACATGCAGATGAGCTTTGGGCGTTGTCCGGCGCTTTAGAAGATCGGGTTCTGAGAGCAGAGCCCGCCCCCTGAACTCAGACGCAATTTTGGACAGGGAAGGTTCGGCGGCGATTGGCTGGGAGAGGCCGCAGATTGCGAGCGGACAACGGCCCCCCGCAAGCATTTGTTTCGCAACGATTCGCAAATGCATGGCGGAGAGAGTGGAAGCGAAACCTCTCCGATTCATACGGCACTGAAATCAAAAGCGAATTTCGGAAGAAGATGGTTAGTATTGTTATAAAGCAGTGTACCAGGCGCCGAAGTTGACCGCAATCGACGGACCAGGTGGACGGCCACTCGTCACCACCAGACGCGTCGCGGGGTCGCGGGGCCGATTCTGCCGCCAGCGCCAGCCGGCGGAAGCATCCGTCGCTCGGTCGACCATGGGGGCTATTAGACCTTCACCGCGATGGCGGTGTAGCTCTGGATGATCGAACCGTTGACGGGCACCTTCACCGGCTTGCCATCGGGCTTCTTGGCGGCGAACACGCCGAGACCAGCCACGATCCGGAAACCCAGCTCTTTGTTGATCGTACCCTTCCGCGGGTTGCCATGCTTGAAGGGGTTGTCCCGCACGTACTTCTCGTACCGCTTGATCCAGCTATCGTCTCCCTCGCAGGCCTGGATCGCCTTGTAGGTGACGTCGCTGGAAAGGCCATGGCTCTGAACGATGTGGTGAGCCTTCTTAACGGCCTCGTCGATCAGGCCCCACATAAGCCGATAGTCGTCGATGACCTTCGGGTCGAGACTCCCGACGTTGCACGCGTGTTCAGCCAATACGGACTGAACCACTTCGGTGATGGTGCGATCGGCGGCCTTCGCCTCGTTCGCGATGGCATCGTAGACGGGACGGTCGAGACGGATAGAGAGCTTTACGGTTTCACGTGCATCAGACATTGATTCCTCCTTCATCTGACGATGATTATATCTATGTCGGACGCATATTACTTGTCGAGGCATCGAAGATTAAATCTTTGACGCCGACGCAAGGAGCTTCCTATAACATTGATTTTACGATCATTATTTTTGGCGATGTTCAAGAAATTGGTGGCGACAGGGGTAACGCCAGGTTGCACAGCTTCGAGCAATGCTCGATGCAGGAGACGGTCAGATCGATCAGGCCGACCTTACGACGCTCCTGCATCGGACGGCGGCCGCCGCTAACGGCGAACAGCCGCCGGTGGTCACGGACGGGCTGCGCGCCTGCCAGATGGATGCTCTCGCACCTTCGTCGACGAGCGCGTGTCGGTTTCAAACCCAAGACGCGATCTTGGCATCCAATGCCTGCCGGGCCGCCAGCAGGCGTTCAGGAGAGACCTTGCTGGAAAGCTCCTCGCGCCGTTTCCGACCGAGGAAGAACGCGATCCTCTCGGCGTTGGCTCCACTGGGGTGGGGTAACCCGGAAAGAATACGGTTGGTCGAAAGACCCACATCACCAGCAACGGTCTCGATCGCCTCAGCCACGTTCGGCCCCAGCGGAATGAACACCGCATTTGGGAGTGTAATCATTTCGGCCGTGAACCATCTCTTGAGCTGGCTTTGTAGCACCGGTACCGAGAGCATCGACGGCGCGCCGGAGTAGTTCCCGCCATCAACGAAGACGGGATAACGAAGTGCAGACGTAAAGTGCACGCGGTTGGCATCTGTGTTCCACAGCGATGCTGTCGAGGATAGTCCCAGAGTTCTGGCGACCCCCACCGCGTCGAGCATCGCCACGAGATTAGACCGCATAGGTCCCGAAAAGCTGGCGAAGACCTTAGCAGCCTTCATGGCCTCCATCTCCGACATTCCGGATTTGAGGCAACGCTGAGCCTCCAGCAGCGCATTGCGCATCTGTTGGCGCCCGGGCGTCACTCCGACGATCACGACGTCAGCATTCTTGTTGACGAAGTCGAACGCCGAGTACGCAACATCAATTCGTCTGCCGCGAAAATTATCGCTCGCCAGCAGCAGCTTTTCAGGTGTTTCAATTTCTGCCAGCAGGGCGTCCTGGCTGAGATCGCGAAGGAGCGGCGCAAAGGTTGAGAAGAGGGAGCTTTCCATGGTGTCCTTCAATGGATGAGAGGGCGGTTGCCATAGGCGACGGTTATGATGCGGCTACCGGCCGCAACCACGTAGGCATTGCGTGTACGATAGGCCTCAATAGCCTTTGCGATCTCCCGGCCGGCCACCTGGCGCAGTGCGCTCATGCTTCGCTTTGTGAGCGTGTACTTGACGGCACCATCTCCAGCGTCGAGCGACTCGCCATATTCGATGATGATTTCGGCTATCATCGGTGGAATCACGCGGTGGGTTGATCGCTCCGCGGCGTGCTTGGTGAAATCGTAGGCCGAGCGCATGCGTTTCCTCCTTGCAGTTTGACTGAGGTGGTGAGCGACCGATCCCGTTGAACTAGTCGACAGCCGTCTTGAAGTCCGAGGCGTCGATACGCTCCCAGTGATCAACGACGACCGTTCCCCAATTGCCGCTCGCGTTCGGCCTCCGCCAATAGGCGACTGGCATCTGCTGCAACTTCAGGAGAGCGTTGTAGAAGCCTGCGACTTGCTCCTCCTCGCCCTTTTTGCCGATCGTGAAGGAATTGCCTCGCTGAAGCCCGGGATGAAACATCGTTCCGTCGCGCGCGACCGGAACGAAGATGGGCTTCGTCAGAGGAGTGGTTCGCGTGTCGTCGTACTGGACTAGGTTCTGGTCTTTCCAGATCGAATTCCAGAACTCCGGACGACCCTGCAGCCACCTGTGAGCTTCCGCAGCAGGAACGCGGCCATCAGCAGACGAAAACGTCCGGTCGGCACCAGACATCATATTCCGGACGCGTCCCTCGGAAATCTTGCCAAAGTACGCGAGGGCAGCCGGGTCAACCGGTTCGTTATTATCGAGTGCCCAGCGATTGCGGGCGATCATCACGAGGCGGGAAAGCTCGTTACTATCGCTGAGGCGCCATTCGGCAAACGGTGTGGACGCGACCAATTCTTCAGCCTGGCTCAGCATACACCGAATTTCAGCGCCGATAGTTTCGGCGTCGGCTGTGCTGGGAGCCGCCTCGTTGTCGTCAAGGACGATGCCGTATTCCGCGTAGGCCGCCAGCTTGTGGAGCCACTCTCCGATGGGCCATTCCGAGAAGCAGTACGATGAGCTGTCCCGGAGGGCTTCTCGCCAATCAGCGGGCCGGTGCAGCGCGTGCCCGCTGGCGGAGACCACGCCCTCCACAATGAGCGCCATGCCGGCGTCGGCACTTTCAGGCCCGACGATGCGGCTGATGTAGTCGCCGGCGGCAATGATGAACTCAGGAAGGGCGGCCGCGCCGTCAATATCATTTCCGTACTGTTCGAAGAAGATTTGAGCGCGCTCGGACGCAGGAATCTGACTGTTGGGAACGTCTTCCATTGAGGGAAAGCCCGTGTTGGCGTGATCACCATGATCACGAGATGCGCCAACATAGACTCATTTCTGGGGAAGGCAATAGCCGTTATGATGTTATTTCGCGATTATGCGCATATCCCCTCATGGCAATAAGAAACCCGAAATCCACTCAATAAATTGAAATGATTGACCTATTTAGTCACGGTTCTACGCAATGGCCGGAATGTTGCGAGGGAAGTCAGGCTTACCGCGGCGTCAGGAAGTAGATCGGCGTCAGCGGCAGGCGCTCGCGCGCGAGGTCATCCAGCTTCGAGTAGTGCTCGATCCACAGCTCAAGGAGGCGGTCGAGGTCGATCAGGGTGACCTTCCGGCGCTCCTGCATCCGGGCGGCATCACGGGCAGCCTTGGTAAAGCCGCCGATGGCGACGAACAGGCCGGCGTCATCCTCGTTGACCAGCGCGAGGAAGGAGCGGAGGCCGCTCTCATCCACGGCCTGCGAGTTTCGTTTGACCTGCACCTTGATGCGCGGTGGGCGCGTGCCGAGCGGATCGGGATGCGCGACGATGTCGAGGCCGCCGTCGGGGCCGGGCGGAGACACCCAGGAAGGATAGTAGCCCATCGCCTTGAGGAGGTCGGCGACAATCTGTTGGAGGTCGTAGGGATTGATCGCCGACAGATAGGCCCTGATCTCCGTCTGCGCCTGCTCCTCGGCCTGTTCGAACGTGATCTGGGCCGACTTTTCGGGCACAGACCCGTTTTCGGCCGCCTCGCCCGCGATCTCCTCACCAAGTTCCTCGGTGGCATCGCGAGCGGCCTTCCACTGACGATACAGTCGAACCGCTTCCTTGTAGAAGGCCTCGGGGTCGGTCAGCGATTGATGGGCCTTGCGCCCCAGCTCCGTGATCGTCCACGTCCCCTTTTGCTTTACCAGCCATCCCGCCTTCACGCAGTCGACGGTCGCGAACCGAACAATCTTCTCGAACCGGCGGCTGCCGGAGCCGTATACGCCCGCTTCGTATTCGGTCAGGGTGACCGCGCCCGCCAGTTTCTCCAAGGCGGCGCTTGCAGGAAGCCCGTCGGGCGCCTCGATGAGGATCGAGAATAGCTTCCGAAGAAGCTCTCCAGTGCGCTTGCGCGTGATCTCAGCCATCCCCACTCCCCCAAATAGACACTGTCGAAAACCGGCCTCGGCGGATGCTCCTCTACGTCTGACTTTCCCCCAGCGCCTTCGCCACGTTCCGGAAGCGCTCCAGCGCGGTCTCCAGGCTCTCGACGATCTCGGCGGCGACTTCGTCAGGCGGTGGCAGTAGGTCGGGGTCGTCGAGGGCGTCGTCCTTGAGCCAGAAGATGTCGAGGTTGACCTTGTCGCGCGCCAGCAGCGTGTCGAGCGGGTAGCGCCGAAACTTCTCAGTCTCGACGCGCTCAGCGCGGTGGCCGGACCGATAGCAAGCGACGAAGTCGTCGAGGTCGACGCGAACCATCGGGCGCTCTTTCAGGGTGAAGCGCTGGTTGGTCCGCAGGTCGTAAATCCATAGCTCCTTGGTCGAGGCAGCCTCCGACGGCGGCTTCTTGTCGAAGAACAGCACGTTGGCCTTGACGCCCTGCTTGTAGAAAATGCCGGTCGGCAGCCGCAGCAGGGTGTGGAAGTCGAAGTTTTGCAGCAGCCGGCGTCGGATGGTTTCGCCGGCGCCGCCCTCGAACAGCACGTTGTCGGGCAGCACCACCGCCGCCTCGCCGTTCGGCGCCAGCACCGTCATGATGTGCTGGAGGAAGTTGAGCTGCTTGTTCGACGTGGTGACGAAAAAATCTTGGCGGTCGTAGTCCTCGCGCTCAGAGTCGATCTCGCCGTCGTCGCGGACGATGCGGTAGCTCTGCTTCTTGCCGAACGGCGGATTGGTCAGCACCACGTCGAAGGTCTTGCCGCCGGCGCCGAGCAGCGCGTCCTTTTGCTCGACGATGGAGTCCACGCCGGTGATGCCGTGCAGATACAGGTTCATCGCCGCGAGCCGGACCACCTCGGGGACGATGTCGACGCCGGAAAATTTGTTCTTCAGCTCGGAATAGACCCGACGGTCGCGTGCCTTCGGGTGCTGCTTCATGTGCTCCCACGCCGCGAGCAGGAAACCGGCGGTGCCGCAGGCCGGGTCATGAATGGTCTGGTGCGGTTTCGGATCAACCACCGTGACCATCGCCTCGATCACCGGCCGCGGCGTGAAGTATTGGCCCGCGCCGGACTTGACGTCCTCGGCGTTACGAGCGAGCAGCCCTTCATAGATGCTGCCCTTCACATCGACCGGCAGGGCCAACCATGTCTCGCCGTCGATCAGGCCGACCAGGCGCTTGAGCTTGGCCGGGTCCTGGATTTCGTTCTGCGCCTTTAGGAAGATCGCGCCGATGATGCCCGGCTGCTTCGAGAGCTTTTCGAGCAACTTGCCGTAGGTCACGCCCAGCGCCTCGCCGGACAGTTCCTTGATGTCGGCCCAGCGCGCACCGTCGGGCAGCATCGATGCCTCGCCGATCTGCTCCACGCGCTCCTCGTCCATCTTGAGGAACAACAGGTAGGAAATCTGGCTGATATAGGCTTGGTACGACACGCCCTGGTCGCGCAGCACATGCGCAAAATTCCAGACCTTGGCGACGAGCGATTGCGGGTTCACGGCGGACTTTCATCGAGAGGCGCGGATGCGCACGGGTGATCACGATTTTCCGGGCGGGCAGTCCGGAAGATGGATTTCGTATTCGTAAGCGTGGCGCGGCAAATCAGGCGCGCCGCGTGGCGGCAACTTGCTCTCGTCGAAATAGATCACGGTCCAGTCCGGCAGCGCGCGCTTGACCCTGCGGGCGATGTACAGGCCGAAGGCGGCGTGCGCGGCGCCGTCGAACGGCGGCAAGTCGTCGCCACCTCGATCGGAGGCTTCGTACCATTCCTGCCAGCCCAGCAGCATGCGGTGGATGTCGAACGGCACCGGCAGGTCTTCGGCGGAGATCGAGCGGCCCTCCTTGTCCCAGACGCCCTCGGCCGCATAGTCGCACATGATGCGAACCCAGCGGTCAGCGAACGGCGGCGCGCGTTCGTCGGTCATTTCGCGCGCGTCCTTGCGCCACGTCCGCGCCGAGCCTCCGGGGCCGGCGCCGAAAGCCGCGCCAGCAGCGCGCTGGCCGGCTCGTCGGCGGGATCTTGAGGGACCAGACGCCCCTCGAAGGCAGCTTTCAGGATCGACTGCTTCAGCCGCGCGGCGTCAGCGGCCTCCGCGTCGAGTACGGATAGCGTGTCGGCACTCGCAGAAAGCGCTTTCGAAATACGGCGGAGAATTTCGTCAGTCTCGGCGGGAGGCGGAATGGGAATGGGCAATGTGAACAGATCAGATGCATATATTGCCGCTACGCTAGTCGTCGCTTTCTTGATCATCTCCAACCGTTCCAAGAACGGAGGCGAGACCAAGGCTACCGCGAGCCACTGATTTGTCGAACGATCAATAGAACGGATCCGCATCAAATTGTTATTGAAAATCGTGCCGGGAGCAGGATGATTCACAATCCCCGTTTTGCCGACTAATTCTTTGCTGTTGCGCGTGTTAAACAACACGTCGCCATCCATGATGGCATACTTGCTTGTCTCTTCAGCGTCCGCATCCACATAGACCAAGTTCGATAGATCAACTTTCCCTTCGACGGAAATATTTTGCATCTTGATGTAGGGACACCCAACGGGTTCTGGCCTTTGGGATGCTGCCCCTCGATCCAGGCCGATCAAGGTGTCGATAGCGATATCGTCAATCGTCCCCCACGCCCATCCCTCGGGCAATTGGGGCAGGGTTGTAATGTCGAGAACGATGGCACTCGCGTCATTACGCTTGCCGCGCCTCTTTCCGGTTGAAGCAATGGAACGCTTCATCTTGATGCGGGCCAAGAGATCGTGACCCGATTCTTGTTTCGTACCGACGGTCGGATTCTGAGTGCGCCAATCTTTCGTCAATTCGCCGGTGACCGCGGCTTTCAGCAGGGCGCGGCGGAAGGTGTCCAGCCCGTCGCGCGCCGCCGCCAATGCCGTCTCGCCCTCATCGATTTCGGCGAACAGCGCATCGATCCGCGCCACGATGCGGCGTTGCTCGGCGAAGGGCGCGATGGGAATTTTAAAGCGTTCAAGAGCGGACGCGTCGATGCTGTCGACGGTCGTCCCGTCCTTCGAACAATCGTGCAGCACCCGAGTCGCCGCCAGGTTGAGATATCGCGCTACGTAGTCCGCACTGATCCCGCTGCGGGGCGTGAGCGCCCTCAAATCCTGATTCAAGGTGACGGTTCGGTCGGTGACCGCGACGGGAAAGGAATGCTTCAGAATGCCAGACCGCATCACCATTAGGACAGACCGTTCGGGCACGTACTTCGTCGACGATCCTTCGACGGCTGCTTCGGTGATGCGATCTTCCGTTTCGCCGATAACCGCGACCTTCATGTCCTTCGGGGAAACCCACGGCACAGTGCCGTCAGTCCAGAAGGCTGAATTCGCCTTTGAAGGCGTCCCACCCCCCGTCCATGTGCCGAGCGCTCCGAGCGTCGTCCAACACCAGCCCTCAGGCAAACGCCAAGACCCTCCGGCCTCAGGCCCCGCCAACGCTACGCCCCCCGCCATTACGCCACCAACACCCCGTTCAACTCATCCAGCAGCGCCGGCAGCCTTGCGCCGAACAGTGCACGCGCCTTGACGATGCCGCCGCGCGCGGAAAACTCCGGCGCGTCCATCATGTCTTCGGGCCGGATTTCGATGTTGACGCCGATATGGTCGCGGATCGCCGTCAGCCAGGCCCGTTGCTCGTCCGAATAGGTCCGCCCCGCCTTTTCCTCGCGGCCGAGCCAGAGGTTGAATCGGCCGGCGACCACCGAGGGCAAGGAGTCCAGCGACTCACTCTCACCGATGGCGTAGCGCACCAGCATGACGATGTCAGCCAGTGTGCCGGCGGGGTTGCCGCGGACCTTCTCGGCCGACAGGCGCTTGTAGGCGCGCCAGATGTCGACCGGCTCCAGCAGCCACGGCGGGCGCCTCAGCGCCTCGCGGAGGTCGTCCACGGCGTCGTAGGTCAGCCGGCGCTGTGCGTAGGGCTGCCGGTAGAGGATTTGCAGGGCGACCAGCTCGTCACGGCGCTCGTCGAGGAAGCGTTTGAACCGGTCGACGGTGTCGGCCGCCTTGTTCGCGTCCCAGCCGGACGACACGACGGCGTCAATGGAGATGGTGTCGATCCGGATGTCGGCCGCAGCCTTCACATCCTTCAGCAGCCGACGTAGCGCCGGATCGTCGAACAGCGCGGCGGCGCCTTCCTTGGCGGCGTCCTTGGCCTTGGTCTGCTCCGCCGCCGGCGCGTCGGCCGGCACCCGGCCGGCGAGCACGTCCGGGTCGATGGCATCCAGCAGGCGGGAGGCGAGACCCGCGAGATCGACGCCACCCGACGCCTTGACGATGGCGGCGCGGTCCTTGTCGCCGATCCGGCGGTCGAGAGCCGCCAGGCGTGCCGCCAGCGTTGCAAAGGCGTCGTCGTCGCGCCGCCCCGCCGCGATCTCGTCGATAAGCTTGTCAAAACCGATTTTGCGGTCGCGCTCCAGCGGCTGCGATACCGTCTTGAGGCTTTCGGAGACGCCGACGGCGTCGATCAGCACGAACCGGGTCTTGGCTTCGGCGTCAGGGGTGACCTCGCGCAGCTTCTCGGGCGAGATGGTGCGAGCACCCCGCCCCTTCATCTGCTCGAAGTACAGCTCGGACCGCACGTCGCGCAGGAAGATCAGCACCTCCAGCGGCTTCACGTCGGTGCCGGTCGCGATCATGTCAACGGTGACGGCGATACGCGGATTGTAGTCGTTGCGGAACGACCGGATCAGGCCCTCGGGGTCGGCGCCATCGGTCTTATACGTGATCTTCTTGGCAAAATCGTTACCCTTGCCGAACACCTCGCGGACGATCAGCGTGATCTCCTCGGCGTGATGGTCGTCCTTGGCGAAGATCAGCGTCTTCGGCACCTCGCTGCGGCCGGGAAACAGCTCGGTGAACAGCGTGTCGCGGTAGGTCTCCAGCACGGTGCGAATCTGGTTCGGCACCAGCACGGTCCGGTCGATCTGGTCGGGGGTGTAGGAGAAATCCTCGGACAAGGTTTCGTAGCGCTCGGCGCGAGTGCGCTTGTCGCGCACCGGCAGATCGTAGCCGGCCTTCACGGTGGAGCCTCGTTCGCCGATCTCGGTCCTGATCCGGAACACTTCGAATCCGACATTGACGCCGTCCACGACCGACCGCTCGTAGGGATATTGCGCCACCAGGTTGCGGCCGAAGAAGCCGAGGGTGTGCAGCGATGGCGTCGCTGTCAGGCCGACGGTGAAGGCGTCGAAATAGTCCAGCACCTGGCGCCAAGTGCCGTAGATCGAGCGGTGACATTCGTCGGTGATGACGAGGTCGAAGGTCTCGATCGGGATGGCGGAATTGTAGGTGACTAGGCGCTCGGTGTCGGCCCGCGCGGCCTCGAACGCCGATCCTTCCTCGTCCTCCTCGGACAGCTCTTTGCCGGTCAGTACCGAATAGACCCGCTGGATCGTCGCGACGACGATCTGGGCATCCTTGTCGAGGCCGGCCGGGCCGAGCTTCTGGACATTGTAGATTTCGGAGAACGACCGGCCGGTCCCCGGCGGGCGGTAGGCCAGATACTCGTCGCGCGTCTGCCGGACGAGGTTGGCGCGGTCGGCGAGGAACAGGATGCGCTTGAAGCCGGCATGCGCCAGCAGCCGGTAGCTCAACGTGCAGGCGGTGAAGGTCTTGCCGGCGCCGGTCGCCATCTGCACCAGGGCGCGCGGTTGGTTTTCGGCCATCGACTTTTCGAGGGCGGCGACGGCGTCGATCTGGCAGGCGCGCAGCCCGTCGGTGACCACCGCCGGGAGCGTCTGGAGCCGGCCGCGCAGCGTCGCCGGCTCCTTCAGCCACCGCTCCAGCGTCTCCGGACGGTGGAAGGTGAAGACCCGGCGGGAGGCCGGCGCCGGGTCGGCATGATCCCGAAACAGCGTTTCGGTGGCCGACGCCACGTATTCGAAGCGGACCTGGCCTTCCTCGCGGACCAGGTGCCGCGGCAGATCGGCGATATAGCGCTCGGCCTGCTCGGCGAACCCGGACAGGGTGGTTCCGCCGGCCTTGGCCTCGATCACGCCGCACAGCCGGCGGCCGACGAACAGCGCGTAGTCGACGGGGCCGGAGGCGGTCTGAAATTCGCGGACCGCCACGCCAGGACCGGCCCCAAGATTCATGTCCTCGCGCGACTGCACCAGCCACCCACACCCGACCAGCCGCCGGTCGATCGACGACCGGGCCTTATCCTCGGGGTGGAAGGCAGTTTCGCTCATACCCGAGCTGTAGTCGAACTCAGGTGCCCTCGGAAGTAGAATTCCGTCTCAGCCGGCGCGCCGACCAGCCGCAGGTACTTTGGTGTCGCCGCAGCCAATTGGATTGCGCGTCGCGCCTACGGTGGGGTGGTGTCCGTCAAGACAGGCGGGGCGGAGGAATCGGAATGCCCCAGAGGTCTGTCTGCCCCGTCCAGAGTTTCGTCGGCCGCTCCTCCGACCGGCTGCCCAGAACAGAAGGATCGGCAAGGCGCGAGGCCACGAAGAACAGGCGCCGTGCACCCCAGGCCGCAAGTCGTGGGGTGTGTCGGATCAGCGCCTGTGCCTTATTCGCTGAACGAATGCGCGACGCGGCCTGATCGGCGCGGCGTGACCAAGCTGCGACATGCCGCGACCGGTCGGCTCGGTGATCGACCTCCAGCCGACTGACGTTCTGGCGGGCGGCCGTGGCCGCGTACTCGGCAGCCAAGACCTCGCCCTTCTTCTCGTTCAACTGTTCTTCGAGGCGCTGCCGGTTCAGGTTCGCCCGAGGCCGAAACACCGAATTCATGAGGGACGGCGCGGGCAGCGCGGCAATCTCCTGCCGCACGGTCTCGACCGCCTGTTCAGCCTGCTGGAGGCGCTGCTCGACCGTCTCCAGTTTTCGCCGCGCTGCGAGCAGCGCCTTCGGAAGCTCCAACTCGGGCGCCGCCCCCGTCCGCAAGGTCTCGCACTCGATGAGGTCGTCGAGTTCGCCTATCGCGCGGATTTCGGGGGCCTGGGCCGTTCTCCGTGCCACGGCCAATAGATCCAGCAAAGGACCAAGCCGCGCTGCGCAGCCGACGGCGAGCGTTACTCGGAGGCGATGTGCGCCAGCGCCTTGGTCAGCGTCGCTTCGTCGATCCTCGACTCCAAATTGTCCAGGCGACGGTTCGTCTCCGCCACGCCGGCCACCACCTGCTTCAACAGATCGAACAGAATGGTCATCGGGTCGGGCTGCTGCGGGTCCGTCGTCGAATCCCCGAGGATCGGCGCGAGGTCCGCCGCGAGCTTCTTCACAGCCCGGTAGGTCGCCTGATGAATTGTCATTTGGGGCTTCGCGTTCTCCTGCATCGAATTTCAACCTCCGTTCGAGTTGGGCTTTCCGCAAGCCGGTCAGTCGCGCCAAGCTACCTACGACGATGCCGTCGAACGTCTCGACCAGGATGACCCCGGGCTTGTCACCGGCGACGGTTCGGAGCTTCGCCCTGGCCAAGGCGTCGTCGAACTCCAACCGACTGTGCGATTGCATCAGGGCCTCGGAGACGATGCTCTTCAAGACCGGCAGATCGAGGCCCTCGCGCTTTGTGCGCTGATGGTCGATCTCGGAAAACCGTTCGGATTCGAGCCTTGCACGGTGGATGCCGGCGCCCTCCAATATGGCCGCAGTATCGTTGTGGCCCGGATCGAGGCGCAGCGCGGCGAGGACGGCCTGATTGTGCCTTCCCGTTACGATCTGATGGCACCACGCGACCTCGGCGAGCCGGCTGACCTTTTCCTGACGCGCGTAGGAGTGGCTACTCGACATCACCGCGCCGGAGACCGCGTCGACCTCGCGGACCAGGAAATGAAAATGATCAGCCCACGGCTCCGAGGCGCGGGGCTTGCTATGCCGCCAGATCACGGCGAGGTCCGGGTCGAAATTGAATTCGGCCCCCAGCATCCGGCAGAGTTCGAGCGCCTGAGCCGAGGTGATCGGCTCTCCGGGATTCACAATAAAGTGCCTAACGGCGTATTGGCGGCCGAACCGGAGCGCGTCGCCGCACGCGTCGTCAAGATCGGCCAAGTTGCCCTGTACGAGTGCGACCTCATCGTTGTCGTCGGCGTTGCTGACATGCCGAATCACCCGCTCCAACGAGCCGCCTCGCGCCGGGATTCTCTTGCTCTTGATGATCATCGAATTGTCGCCAGATGACGCGCGGCCACATCGTTGACTTCCTTCGCCGCGGTCCGAGCGATCGATTTCAGCACCCCGAGATCGGGGTCACGCGCCTCGGCCGCCGCCGACAGGCGATTGGCGATCCTCCGCAGCGCGGCGAGGTCTTTCAGCAGCGCGTTCGATGCAACCCGTCCCCCGAGCAACGCGCGCCCGGCACGCCGAAGCATCGACGAGACATCGGTCTCGTCTGCGATGGCGGCGTCGACGAACTTTCGCTTCTCGGCGGCGCTGACTCGAATTTTGATGACTTCGGTCTGCATCTCAGTTCTTCACATGGGGTCCACGGGGATATCCCCTGGCAAGCTGCGGGGCCACGCCCAGCATGGCTTGCTGCTACTCACCTTCGCGCTGAGTCTGAGTCCGGCGAGAGTTTTCCGCAATATGGGTGTGGCCACAAATCGTCACGTCGCCAGGTTGGGCAACTTTGAGAAACAAAGACCGCAGTGAGCGGGGGGGTGTTGCTATGCATTGAATGCTGCGCGTGCCCTCGCGATCCGGATTGACGAACAGACTTTTGCTAAAGGCTGTGGCCACAAACAACGCACCGGCCAATGCGAAGCAAGGCAGAATAAATTTTTGTGATTTACGGGAGCGGGCGACAGCGACGGCTTCGCTGGCGGCCCGATATTTCGCGCCGGGACCACAATTCTTCGCTTGGAAGCCAACCGTCTTTCGCAGTCGGCCTTGCTTCTGTCACCCGAGAGGCAAGGTTTTTTCGCACGCCTACCGGCCTCCGGCGCCGTTCTTTCGCACCGGTCCGTGGCCACAAGAAGCTTCCCTGGCGCACAAGCATCGCCGAGAGTTCGCCTCCTCGGTAGGGGGCGGCGGCAGAGGCGCGGCAACCGACCCGAGCGCTACCCCTTGTCGAGAACGGCAAAGTCAAATCGATAGAAATCCAGCGCCTGTTTGATCTCATCAGGCAGACGCAGAGTCGCCAATTGCTTCACTTCCGAGTCTCGCAGGGTACGCGATCCGTATTGACGCCCTACCGTCAACAAAGCATGCCCAGATTGTAGGTCGATGGTACGCTCAGCGACCCCACATTCCCGCACCCAGTCCTTGTAAAAGTGGCGGAGCGAGTGGAAGACCTCTGCTCTTTTTGAATGGATTTCAGCATCTCGGAAAACGCGCTGGAACCTCTTGGACGCCGTGTCTACGGGGCGCTTGATCGTCTTCGCGTGAAGATTGGGGAAAACCCATCTAGTTTGGTTGTGCGCCCAGGATACGAAACCGAGCCGTACAAGCTCCTCATGAAGGACGATGTATCGCAGTGAAGCGCGGTCGTTCTTGGTTGGCCGCCGAACACTCCCGTCATCGGTCGTTACTGGCCGGATGAGGTCGGCCACGTAGTGGCCGGCAATGGGCCTGATGTCACTTGGTTGCAGAAAAACGAGTTCGCCGAGCCGCGCTCCCGTCAACGCGCCAAGCAAAGGCAACAGCACGTCGTCCGATCTAAGCACTCTGTCGGGTTTGATAGTGGTCACCTTTTGAAAGAGCGTGGCAATCTGTGCAGGCTGGAGCGGCTTTCGAATGACCGACTGAGAATCGACTTTTGGAAGAATGGCAGCGGAGTTCTGAAAGGGATTCCGGATGTTGTACTGACCACATAGATAATTGAAGATTGTCTTGATCTTTCCGACGTAAGTTACCTTGATCGTCTTTGCTGTCAGCGGATCGTCCCGCATCCGAGTAGACTTGTTCGCCGCGATGATCTCCGTGATCTTCATGTTTCGCCAGCGTGGCTTGACAGAATAGTTCGCGGGCACAAATCGGAGTTCTTGCGCGAAAGTCGTGAGGTCATCGAGCGTGTATTCATCGAGAGGCTTGTTTCCGACGATTCGCACGAAGGCGAACAGCCTATTTTTTAGGTACTTATACTCCTTGTTTCCGAGGCCAAGGCCAATTCGCTTCAGCTTCAGATACTTCCGCCCAGCCCGGACGAGCGTTGGCTTCTCAGGGAACAGCTTGTCGTTGATGCGGACTTGCTGAGCGGCTTGACGCTCCATGGTTGTATGAACCGACTGGGCGCGGTGGGCGTACTCCTCGCTTGCTAGCTTGAGGCGCCGTCGCGTTTCTAAGAGAGCTGGTGCGAGCTTGGTTGGATCGCCGCCGCACTGCTCCATGGCCTCCATAAGATCGTAATATTCCCCGGCCATCGATCCATACATGGCATCCGAGGCCCGGACCGCTTCTCTCAGTTGAATGAGGTCGGTCTGATCCTGAGCATGCTGTTCGATCAGTTCTCGCGCGAACTCCTGCCATGACGCCGTCAAAGAACAGACTTGCTCGACGGCCTTTGCGATCTCGCGTGAAGAGCCTCGCGACGGAACGTGTGTCTCGAAGTTCGTGATGAACTCCATCCGCTGCGTGAGTTCGCGCGTTATCCTCGCCCGAATTCGTTTGAGGTCTTCCTCCTCACGTTCGTGCGGTGACGGCTGGCTCTCGTCGAATTCGTCTTCGTCCTGATGGTTTCTTCGCAACGAATGGAGTGTCACGGCTCTGAACTCGGCTTCGGCGTGGCCGGCGAGAAGGCGTGCGACGCGGCGCGCTTCTTCGGCGGACAGAGATGGAAGCGGAATCCGTATCGGCGTTGCGCCTAAGATTCGATGAAGCTGCTGGGGTGGCCGAATTTGAAAGTGCCAACGGGTATTTCGGCACCACAAATAGGAGGCTTTTTTCATGTGTACGAAGCCGTGTACGAGAGGCTGAAAATACCTCCGACTTCGCTTTATGAATCAATGGGTTCGAGATGGCGGAGAGAGTGGGATTCGAACCCACGGTACAGTTTCCCGTACACACGCTTTCCAAGCGTGCGCCTTAAGCCACTCGGCCATCTCTCCGGGCGCCTTCTCATGACGGGCTGCGCGCCATTTTGCAAGAGCCGCGCGCAAAGCCGGGGCAATTTATCCAAGCAATTGAAATGTCCGGTGGATTTTCTGAAGCAGGACGGCTGGAAAGCAGCCCCGGCGTTGCCTGAGGCGGCGCGGGCTGCCGTCGCGCGGCTTGAGCGGGCCCGCGCCGCGACTCAAGCCCTGGGCCAGAGGCACCCCTGTTGACCAACAACCAGCCATGGCAGGCCGTCCGCCCAGATCGAACGCCCCTGCCCTCAGCCAGCGGCAGCACCGGGCCATGACCTCACGAGGTCAGCGGCACGGCCAACCACCGGGTCACCTGAACCGGCGGCCGCAACGCGCTGCGGCGCCATCAGTTGAAACGAAAACCTTCGCCGCTGACGCTGCGCAGCGCTGGCAGCTCCGGCCGCGGCGCCGTCATCAAAGGCGGCGCCTCGCTCCATCCTGGCTCCGCGCAGCCCGCCTCGTCGTCGGGCTGGTTGGCGAGATGCGCGGCCTGCAACGCCGCGACATAGTCCGAGAACCAGGTGTGGATCGAGCGCTGTTGCAGCTTGGCCATCATCGCTTCCCAGCGCATGCGCCGCTCGTTTTGCGGCATGGCGAGCGCCAGTGCCAGCGTGCGCGCCATGCCCTGCACGTCATGCGGATTGACCAATAGCGCGCTGTCGAGCTCGTCGGCGGCGCCGGCGAATTTCGACAGCACCAGCACGCCAGGATCAACCGGGTTCTGAGCCGCGACATATTCCTTGGCGACCAGATTCATGCCGTCCTGCACCGGCGTCACCAGCCCGACCTGCGCGCTGCGATAAAGGCCGGCCAGCACCGTCTGGCCAAATCCCTTATTGAGATAGCGGATCGGCGTCCAGTCGACTTCGCCATGCCGGCCATTGACGTCGCTGACCAGCTTGGCGAGCTCGCCTTGCAGCGCGCCATAGGCATCGATGGTGCCGCGTGACGGTGTTGCGATTTGCAGCAGCGACACCGCGCGCCGCAGCCCGGGCTGCGCGGTCAGCATCTGATCGAACGCGCTGATGCGATGCATCAAACCCTTGGAATAATCGAGCCGATCGACGCCGATGATTAGTTTCTCGTCGCGGTTCAGGCTGCGGCGCAGCCGTGATACTTCGGGATGCGAACTGGCACGCACCGCCTGCGCGGCGAATTTGTCGGCGTCGATGCCGATCGGGAACACGGCACAACGCGACATGCCATAGCGTGAGCTGACAGTGTCGCCGTCCACCGCGTAATGCAGTTCTGTGCTGAGATAGTCCAAGAAATTATGGCGATCATCGGCGGTCTGAAAGCCGATCAGATCATAGGCCAGCATCGCCTCGATCAGCTCGCGATGATTGGGCACGCCGGTGATGGTGGTGACCGATGGCCAGGGCGTATGCAGGAAAAAGCCGATCGGCTCGGTGACGCCCAGGCTGCGCAACTCGGCGCCGAGCGCCAGAAAATGATAGTCCTGAATCCAGAACGCCGCGTCCGGCTTGCGGAACCGGAGCAGCGTGCGCGCCATGAAAGCGTTGACCTCGCGATAGGATTTGTAGTCCTCATGCGAGACCCGCACCAGATCAAGCCGCGAATGCAACGCCGGCCACAGCGCCGAATTGGCAAAGCCCTCATAATAGCCGGCATAATGCGCGGCCGGCAGTTCCACCATCGCCAGCGCGCCGGCGCCGAGCGCCTCGATCGCAGTGAATGGATCTTTCTGGCTAGACTCTCGCAGGCGATCACTGGAGCCGACCCAGATCGCACCCGTTTTTTCCACGACGGGCAACAGCGCTGCGGCAAGCCCGCCGGTTAAAGGCTCATTGGCCGCGGCACGCGCTACCCTGTTCGAGACGACGATGAGCTTCACTGGGGTCCCCTCCCGGTTCGCCTGTTCGATCTTCCAACACAGCCTTCCAAGACAACGAAGGTCCAAGACAACGAAGGTCGGAAGATAAACAGCCGTTCATCGATATCGTTCCGGGAACTTGGTGATGCTTTGCGGCTGTAATGCGTCGCTCGCAGTGCAATGCCCTCAGATCGCAGCGAAATCGCGCGTGCACCCGGAAGGATAGTTCAAGATGCGGACGTGGAACGGCTAATCACGGGTTCCAGTTCAGTCATCATGGTTCCAGTTCAAAATCATTCGCTGCAAGTTCCAATGGCGGAACTAATCATGACTCGCATTGGCCATGCTCTTGTCAGCGATCAGGGCTGGGCGAGCCATTGCGCCAGCCAGCGGCGCACATCGCGCGGTGCAGCGAACACGCCGTCAACGCCGGTCGCATGACGGCCGACAGAATAAGCCAAGCCACGCAGATCGGGCATGATCGCAAACACCGTCTCGTCGGTGACGTCATCACCAATGAACATCGGCCGCCGGCCGCGGAACGGCGGATGGCGCAGCAATTCGCGCACGCCGCTCGCTTTGGTGACGCCGGCCGGTTTGATCTCACACACCGCCTTGCCGGGCAGCACATCAAACGGCACGCTCGGCAGATCGGCGCGGATCACCGACACCGCCTCATAGATCGCGCGTTCCGCATGCGGTGCCTGCCGATAATGCAGCGCCAGCGCATAGCCTTTGTCTTCCAGCAGAATGCGCGGATCGAGTGCTGCAATCGCCGCCAGCCGCAGCTTCAATTGATCATTGATCGGCGGCGCGTGCGCCGCGATCGCGTCGGTGTCCGCGCAGATACGCATTTCCGCGCCGTGGCCGCCGATCGCCGCAAAGCGCACCGGCGCAAAGATCCGATCGATATCGGCGAGCGAACGGCCGCTCACCAGCGCCAAAGCGCCGCCGGCGCGCTGCTGCAACGCGATCAACATGGGGCCGAGCCCAGCGGGCACCACCACCTCATGCGGGGTCGGCGCCAGATCGAGCAATGTGCCATCGATGTCGAGCAGGATCGCGCAGTGCGCGAATGACGGCAGTTCATGATGCGCGGGTGTGGCAGCGAGCACCTGATCGGCACCGCCAAGTTGCTGAACCACGTCCTGCTTCATTCGATCTCACTCCACCGCTGCCAACGGCCGCGCCACGGATTCCAGCGAGCGCCGCTCGGCGGCGATACCATAGCGGCGTGACACAATCGCGGCGACCAGCATCAATGCCGCGCCAAGCAGATAGCCGGCGAACACGCTGGTGCGCGAGCCGCTGTCGATCAGCGCGCCAAACAGCGCAGGGCCGATCACACCGCCAATTCCGGTTCCGATCGCATAGAACAGCGCAATCGCCAGCGCACGGATCTCAAGCGGAAAAGTCTCGCTGACGGTGAGATAGGCGGCGCTCGCGGCGGGCGAAGCGAAGAAGAAAATCACCATCCAGGCGATGGTCTGGGTCTGGGCGCTGAGCACGCCGATGGAAAACAGATAGCCCGATAACGCCAATAGCAGCCCGGAAGTTCCATAGGTCAGCGGGATCATCACCCGCCGCCCGAGCGTATCGAACAGCCGGCCAAGCAGCAGCGGGCCGAGAAAATTGCCGGCGGCGAAGGGCAGGATGTACCAGCCGACCTGGCTGGCGCCGATGCCGTAAAAATCGGTCAGCACCAGCGCATAGGTGAAGAAGATCGCGTTGTAGAAAAACGCCTGCGCGGTCATCAGCGTCAGCCCCACGAAGGCGCGGCGCCGATGGGGGACAAGCAGCGTATGCGCGGCCTCGCGCAGCGGCGTGTGGCTGCGCATCCGCAGGCGGATTTTCGGCAGCTGCAGCGAACCATCATGGCGCGCGCCCTGCTCGATCTCGGCGACGATGCGCTGCGCCTGCTCAGGATGGCCATGGATCATCAGCCAGCGCGGGCTTTCCGGAATCCAGAAGCGCATCACGAACACCACCAGCCCGAGCCCCGCGCCGCTGAAATAAGCGAGCCGCCAGCCGGTTTCCGGATCGATCACCGCCGGATCGAGCAGCACGATCGCGGCCACCGCGCCGAGCGCGGCACCGAGCCAAAAACTGCCATTGATCACGAGGTCGGTGAAGCCGCGATAACGCGCCGGCACCAGTTCCTGAATGGTGGAATTGATCGCGGTGTATTCGCCGCCGATGCCCGCGCCGGTGAGAAAGCGGAACAGCGCGTAGCTCGCCAGATTCCACGACAGCGCCGTGGCCGCGGTGGCGGTGAGATAGAGCGCCAGAGTAATGAAGAACAGCTTCTTGCGGCCGATGCGGTCGGTGAGCCAGCCAAAGCCGAGCGCGCCCAGCACCGCGCCGGCGAGATAGGCGCTGTTGGCGATGCCGACATCGAGATTGGAAAAGCGCATCACCGCGCTGTCCTTGAGCGCGCCGGACAGCGCACCGGCCAAGGTCACTTCCAGGCCGTCGAGAATCCAGGTGATGCCGAGCGCCAGCACCACGCGGGTGTGAAAGCCGCTCCAGCGCAGCCGGTCGAGCCGCGCGGGAATGTCCGTCTCGATCAGCCGCGCGTCCTCGCCCGCCGGCACCGCCACAGCGGCTGCGGGAGCGAGCGGACGCGGATCGTTCATGAAGCGGCCTCCGGCAGCAGGGCGGTGATGATCCGCCTCGTCAGCCGCACGGCGCGGCCAAGAGGCCGGGCATCAACCGGGTCGCACGGCGCCGGTTCCGATCATGAGCAGCAGCAAACCACGCGGACCGGCTAAGCCCTACAGCACAATGCCCGGCACGAGGCCGGGCATGGCATGTTGCGTCTTTCGCTGTGTGGCTGCTGCGCCGCAGCTAGGCGGCGCGGATATTGGCCATGAAGCGCTCAAGCTCGGCACGCAGCCGGGTGCTCTCGGTGGACAGGCTGCGCGCCGATTGCAGCACCTGGGACGATGCGGTTCCGGTCTCGGCAGCGCCGCGATTGACGGCATTGATGTCGCCAGCGACCTCGGCGGTGCCATGGGCGACATTTTGCACGCTCTGCGCAATCTCGCGGGTTGCCGAGCCCTGCTGCGCCACCGCGCTGGCGATGGTGGCCGCGATCGTGGAAATCTGGCCGATCGTGTCGTCGATCTGCTTGATCGCCGCCACCGACTCCGCGGTCGCGCCCTGCATTTCGGCGACTTGAGCGGCAATTTCCTCGGTGGCCTTGGCGGTCTGGCTCGCCAGCGATTTCACCTCCGAAGCCACCACGGCAAAGCCGCGGCCCGCCTCGCCGGCGCGCGCCGCTTCGATGGTGGCATTGAGCGCCAGCAGATTGGTTTGTTCGGCAATCGCGGTGATCAGCTTGACCACCTCGCCGATCTGCTCGGCGGCCCGGCTGAGCTTGCCGATGCGCTCGTCGGTCTGCCGCGCCTGCGCCACCGCACCCTCGGCGATCCGGCTCGATTGCTCGACCTGGCGGCTGATCTCGCCAACCGATGCCGACAGCTGCTCGGTGGCGGTCGCCACCGCCTGCACATCGGACGACGCGCTCGACGACACGCCCGCCACCCGGCTGGAAAGCGTCTGCGTGGTTTCGACGGTCCTTGTCAGCGTGCCCGCGGCATCTTCCAGCTCAGAGGCTGAGGCCGAGACATGGGCCACGATGGTGCCGACCGCGGTTTCAAATTCGTCGGCGAACCGGATCAGTTCGGCGCGCCGCGCCGCAGCGGCCGCCTGGGTCTGGGTCTCCTGGGCATGGGCGTCGAGCTCGGCCTTGCGCACCGCTTCGACCTTAAAAGCCTCCACGGCTGCGGCCATGTCGCCGATCTCGTCGCGGCGGCCGAGCCCCGGCAGCACCACGTCGAAATCGCCGCTCGCCAGCCGGCGCATCGCCGCGCACATCTCGGTCATCGGCTTGGACATGCCGCGGCCGAGCAGGAATGCCAGCGCCACACCCAGCAAAAAGCCGCCAATGCCGAGCACCGCCACCAGCCGCTCGGTGCCGCGCACGGTGGCATCGGATTCCTGTTCGAGCCGCTGTTGCTCGGCCAAAAGATCGGCCTTCATCGCCGCCGAACTCTGGCTGATCGCCACCGCCGAATTGGTCATCTGCGCCACCAGCCCGTCGATCGCCTTGGCATTGCTGATCAGCTTGATCAGCGCGGCGCGGTAGCCGTCGAGCAGGTCGGTGATCTCTTTCAGCTTGGCCGTGACGGTGCTGTTGTCGGATGAAATCGCGGCGATCGAGTTTTCGACGAATTTCAGCCGCGCCACCGCGCTATCTGCCACGGCCGGATCGGCCTTGATGACAAAGGTGTTTACCAGCGCCGAGGCCGCCGCATATTGGCCGCCGACCTGCTTGGCGCCGAGTTCCACCGCGGGCAGTTCCTCATCGGCGGCGATGCTGGCGAGATCGTCGAGCTTGTAGCGCAGGCTGGTGCCGCCGCGCACCAGCTGGTTCTGGGTGACGCGGGCGCTGTCGGCCTTGAGCGCGATGATTTCGGCAAACAGCTTGGTGAAATTGCTGAATTCGGCGGCAAGCCGCGTGATCCGTTCCTGCCGGCCGCTGTTGCGGGTCGCCGCCAGCGACTGCTCGATCGCCTGTTTCAGCGCGGCCTCGGCAGCGAGCGCCGCTTTGGCGTCTTCGTCCTTGCCGGTCACCACAAAATAGCGGGTTCCCGCCTGATAGGCGGTCAGTTCCCGGTCGATATTGCGGGCGAGATCGGATTCGGCAACGCCGGCGCGATAGCTGCTGACCACGCCCGAGACCCGCTCAAAGCCAAGATAGGCGAGGCCCATACTGACAGCGGTGATGCCGAGAACGGCCGCAAAGCCCAAAGTGATCTTGCCGCGAAAGCGCAGCGCTGGCAGCCGGGCGGCAGTGCCCCCCGTTCCGGTCGAACCCGAATAAGTCACGTCTACCCCCGTTTCTTAGTTATCAGTCGCGGTGCCTCCGGGGTCAGGCCGAGCGAAGGCGTGCTGCACGCTAACTCGCAACCGCTAAAGTCGCGTAAATCCACGGTTGTGGAGTTTACCAGGGTGCGATGACGGTTCCGGCCGGGTTCCACAGGTGCAATGCAGCATCGGCAACATCCCAAGCCCGCGGCGAAATTCCCGTTGCAAACTTCGGCGGCCGTGCTTCTAATCGGACTAATTAAAAAGTAGCGGGAGGTTCGGGTGGCCCAGGTCAATATGACTGTGAACGGCAGGGCGGTGTCCGTCGATGTCGAAGACAGAACACTTCTCGTTAACGTATTGCGCGACCATCTCGGCCTGACCGGGACCCATGTCGGCTGTGATACCAGCCAATGCGGCGCCTGCGTCGTGCATATCGACGGCCGCGCCGTGAAAAGCTGTACCACGCTGGCCGGCCAGGCCGACGGCGCCACTATCGTCACCATCGAAGGCATTGCACGCGGCGACGAACTGCACCCGATGCAGGCGGCGTTCCGTGATAATCACGGCCTGCAATGCGGCTATTGCACGCCCGGGATGATCATGTCGGCAATCGACATCGTCAACCGCTACGGTGCCGATCTCGATGAGCAGACCGTGCGCCAGGAGCTGGAAGGCAATATCTGCCGCTGCACCGGCTATCACAACATCGTCAAATCGGTGATGGACGCCGCGGCGCGCATGAAGATGCCGCTCGCCGCGGAATAACGGCACAGCCACACAGAGCGCTGCGGCGGCAGCGCCGCGCGACAAGCTTAACCGAACGACAAGCGGCTGCGATCCGCTGGCTGACAGCGCGCTCGACCAGCCCGCCAAGGGAGAGATCGCATGGGCGTTGAAGGCATCGGCGCAAGCGTGGTGCGCAAGGAAGATCGCCGTTTCATCACCGGCAAGGGCCGCTACGTCGACGACATCAAGCTTCCCGGCATGGCGCATGCGTATTTCGTGCGCAGCCCGCACGCACACGCCCGGATTCGCAGCATCGACGTCAGCGCCGCCAAGGCAATGCCGGGCGTGGTCGATGTGCTCACCGGCCAGCAGATCGTCGACGACAAGATCGGCAATCTGATCTGCGGCTGGGCGGTGCATTCCAAGGACGGCTCGGCGATGCGCATGGGCGCGTGGCCGGCGATGGCGCCGGAGATCGTGCGCTTTGTCGGCCAGGCGGTGGCGGTGGTGATCGCCGACAGCCGCAATCTCGCCCGCGATGCCGCCGAGGCGGTGGTGGTCGATTACGAAGAACTGACGGCGGTGCCGAATATCGAAGCGGCCTTGGCGGCCGACGCGCCGCAGCTGCACCCGGAAGCGCCGGGCAACATGGTCTATGACTGGACACTCGGCGACGAAGCCGCCGTCAACGACGCCTTCGCCAAGGCGGCCCATGTCGTGACCTTCGACCTCGTCAACAACCGGCTGGTGCCGAACGCGATGGAGCCGCGCGCCGCGCTCGCCGACTACAACGACGCCGAAGAACATTTCACGCTGCACACCACCTCGCAAAATCCGCATGTGGCGCGGCTGGTGCTGTCGGCGTTTTACAACATCGCCCCGGAACACAAGCTGCGCGTGATCGCGCCCGATGTCGGCGGCGGCTTTGGCTCGAAGATCTTCATCTATCCGGAGGAGATGGTGGCGCTGTGGGCCGCCAAGAAAGTGCGCCGCCCGGTGAAATGGACCGGCGATCGCTCCGAGGCGTTTCTCACCGACGCCCATGGCCGCGACCACGTGTCCCATGCCGAGATGGCGTTTGATCAGGACCACAAGATCCTCGGGCTGCGGGTGAAGACCCACGCCAATTTCGGCGCCTATATGTCGCTGTTCTCGTCCTCGGTGCCGACTTATCTGTACGCCACGCTGCTGTCGGGCCAGTACAACATCCCGGCGATCCATGCCGAGGTGATCGGGGTCTATACCAATACCACGCCGGTCGATGCCTATCGCGGCGCCGGGCGGCCGGAAGCCTGCTATCTGCTGGAACGGCTGATGGAGACCGCGGCGCGGCAATTCAATGTCGATCCCGCCGAACTGCGCCGCAAGAACTTCATCACGCAATTTCCGCATCAGACCCCGGTGATCATGACCTATGACACCGGCGATTTCGTCGCTTCGCTCGATGCCGCGCTCAAGGCGATCGACTATGCCGGCTTCCCCGCCCGCCGCGAGGCCTCGCAGCGCGCCGGCAAGCGGCGCGGCATCGGCTTTTCTTGCTACATCGAGGCTTGCGGCATCGCGCCGTCCAAGGCGGTCGGCAGCCTCGGCGCCGGCGTCGGGCTGTGGGAGTCGGCAGAAGTCCGGGTCAATCCGGTCGGCACCATCGAAATTTTGACCGGCAGCCATAGCCACGGCCAGAGCCACGAAACCACTTTTGCGCAGCTCGTCGCCGACCGGCTCGGCATCTCGATCAGCCAAGTGTCGATCATCCATGGCGACACCGACAAGGTGCAGTTCGGCATGGGCACCTATGGCTCGCGCTCGGCCGCGGTCGGCATGTCGGCGATCTTCAAGGCGATGGAGAAGGTGGAGGCCAAGGCCAAGAAAATCGCCGCGCATCAGCTCGAAGCCAGCGAGAACGACATCGTCATCGAGAATGGCGAGTTCAAAGTGACCGGCACCGACAAGGCGATCGCGCTGCCGATGGTGGCGCTCGCCGCCTATACCGCGCACAATCTGCCGGACGGCATGGAGCCCGGGCTGAAGGAAAGCGCGTTCTACGACCCCGCCAACTTCACCTTCCCGGCTGGCAGCTACATCTGCGAACTCGAAGTCGATCCCAGCACCGGCCAGACCCGGATCGAGCGCTTTGTCGCGGTCGATGATTTCGGCCGGCTGATCAATCCGATGGTGGTCGAGGGCCAGGTCCATGGCGGGCTGGCACAGGGCATCGGCCAGGCGCTGCTGGAACGCGCGGTCTATGACGACACCGGCCAGCTGATCACCGCATCGTTCATGGACTACGCCATGCCGCGCGCCGATGATCTGCCCTCGTTCGAGCTGTCGCACACCACGACGCTGTGCCCGAGCAATCCGCTTGGCGTCAAAGGCTGCGGCGAAGCTGGCGCGATCGGCGCCTCCGCGGCGGTGATCAACGCCATCACCGACGCGATCGGCCACAACCGGCTGGAGATGCCAGCGACCCCGGACCGGGTCTGGCACGCGATGCAACTGAAGCAGGCCGCCGAATGAGGCACATCATGACCGGCGCAGCAGCAAAGCCCGCTCAAGCCAAACCCGCAGCAGCGCAACCGCGCCAAGGCGGCGCCGAGCCGCTGCGTGTCGCCGAAGCGAATTGTACGCGCCATGACATGACCATTTGATCGGACCCACGACACAATCAATTTGTCCCTGAGGGAGAGTGCGATGTATCCGACCAACTATCACCGCCCGGCCACAGTTGAAGAGGCGGTGGCGTTGTTCGCCAAGGCCAGCGACGCCAAATATCTCGCCGGCGGCCACACTTTGATTCCGGTGATGAAGCAACGCCTCAATGCTCCGAGCGATGTCATCGATATCGCCCGCATTCCGTCGCTGATCGGTATCGAAGCCAGCGCCGACACGCTGACCATCAAGGCCGCCACCGCCTATTACGACATTCTGAGCAGCGCCGATGTCAGCCGCACCATTCCGGCGATCACCCAGCTGGTATCGGTACTCGGCGATCCGGCGGTGCGCTATCGCGGCACGATCGGCGGCTCGATTGCCACCAATGATCCCAACGCCGATTTTCCCGCGGCGGTGCTGGCACTCAATGCCACCGTGCATACCAATCAGCGTGCGATCCCGGCCGATCAGTTCTTCACCGGGCTGTTCTCCACCGCCTTGCAGGATGATGAGATCATCACAGCGATCGCGTTCCCGATCCCGGCCAAGGCCGGCTATGCCAAGATGCGTAACCCGGCGTCGCGCTTCGCGCTGACCGGCGTGTTCGTCGCCAAGCACAAATCCGGGGAGATCCGCGCCGCCGCCACCGGCGCGTCGCAGAACGGCGTGATGCGGGTCGAGGTGATCGAACAGGCCTTGGCGCGCGACTGGTCGGCCGCGGCGCTGGAAAACATCGCCGTGTCCGAGGAAGGGCTGATGGCCGACATCCATGGCAGTTCGGATTATCGCGCCAATCTGATCAAGGTGATGGCGCAGCGCGCCGTGGTCGCGGCCGGCTGAGGGCCGTGACCTGATCAAGGGCCAGAATCAAGGATCGGGCACCAGATCAAAGATCTATGACCTAAAGATCTCTAACCCAGAGATCTCTAACCCAGAGATCACTGGCTCAAGATCGCTGACAAAGCACAAGCGGAGCAGGCCACAGCGCTCCGCTTGTTTGGTTTCGCTTCGCTAACTCAATCCGGCTTGGCTTAATCGGTCTGGTGCTGATTACTCGGTCGGGCTGCGCGTCGGCCGGCTGATGATGACGCCATACCAGCCCAGCCCCTTATAGGTCTCGTAGCCTGGGGTGGCGTGAAATGCCACCTGGCTGCCGGACGTGTCGGTGTAGTAGCCGGAGCGCCGTCCTTGCAGATCCAGCACCACGCGCTCGGTGAGCAGTCCGGCATCATCGGATGCTGCGATCACCCGGAAATGGGAATCGACCAGCAGCACCCGGGCATCCTCGCTGCCGACCCGGACGCCGCGCACGATGGCGCGCGCCTGCCGCTCCCAATCGAAATGGATCGCCAACACGCCGATCGGCTTGCCATGGCTGCGGCCTTCGGTGCGGATGCTGGCGCAATAGGTCCCGACCTGGGCATTGTTGAGCAGCGGCTGCCGATCGACATCGCCGGCCACATAATCATCGCCGGTGCGCAGCTTGCCGGCCTCGATAAACCAGCTTGCCTTGGCGACATTCTGCCCGACCACCGGATATTGCCGTGGCCGGGCGCTGGCGACGATGTTGCCATTGAGATCGCACAGCCACAGATCGAGATACACCGTATAGGCGTTCAGGATCACCGAGAGCCGCTCCGAGGCGAAGCTGGCGCGCGACGCGCTCGGCTCGGCGGCGCATTGCACCACCGCCCAATCAGTCGCCCACCAGCGCACATCGCAGGTGCGCTCATAGAGATTGCGGTCGATCAGTTCGATGGCATTGAGCGCCAGATCGACCATGCGTTCGCCCTTGGCACGTTCGGTCATCTGTTGCAGCGAACACATCAGGGTTTTGGTGCGGCGCGTCAGCTGGGTTTCCAGATCGCGGGCGATTGCTTCGACCTGCTGGCCGACATTGCGCACTTCCTGCGCCACCACCGCAAAGCCGGCGCCCTCCTTGCCGGCGCGGGCGCTTTCGATCAAGGCGTTGAGCGCCAGCATTTTCATCTGATTGGTGATCTGCTGGATGCCTTGCGTCTTTTCGCAGGCGATCTGGTTGACCTCGGCGGTCAGCCGTGCTGCCAACGCAGAGACATCGGTCTCGTCACACACCACCTCCTGAGGGACAGCAGACGTCATGTGCGCTGCGGCTGGCAGGGACATCAGGTTGGCTTTCGCGATGCAGGGTGAGTACTACGCAGTTTTACCAGGATGCTACTGATAGGCTGATGGACGGCCTACTAACTGCAACTCAACGTTACAACATTTCACTACCTAACAACTATCCCGATCATATTGGTCGCACTGATCATCCACTGCCAAATTGCTGATCACGATGCCCAGCGCTTGATCAGGCTCAGCAGCCCAGCGACCGCGCGGCCGTTTCGAAACCGCGCTTTGCAGCGGCGCGGGCTCTGGACCGACGACCGACCGGGCGTTTGGGTGGCACGTAATTACCAACCTAATCGCGGCACGGCGCGACGCCGCCTGTTTGTTCAGCATTTGGCATGGCGGCCAACGGGGGCGCGACCTGTGGTCGCACCGGCGGGGCTGATCGCGCCGCCCGGCACGCGGCGGCGAGGCGCCCTCGCCTCGTCTGGCACGTCGCCGGGTTCCAAGGCGATGCCCGGCCGGCAACGGCAACCTTGTCAGCTCAATTTGGAGCGAGATGCCGACACCGGCCTTGCGCGTGGTAGCGCATCGCGCCATGCCATCTTACAACGACTGCTTCGATATTGTCCGGAATCCCATTTGCCGATTGCAGATAGACCCCATGGCCCAAACCAACGCAACCATCGCCAAAAAGGCCCGCTCCCGCGCCGAGGCCGATTTCGCCACCTGGCTGATGATGGCGAAGCTCGGCAGTTTTGACGACCTGCCCCCCAACGCCCAAGATTTCCTGAATCGCTACCGTGCCCGCTTTGGCGAGATGAGCGAAGCCAAGTCCAAGACCGTCGCGGTCAATGAGATCTACCTGACCTATTATAAGGAGATGGGCGGCACCGGCCCCGCTCCCGAGCCGGAACCACGGCCGATGGCCGCCGGCGGCGACAATGTCGTCAAGTTCGAAAAGCCGCGCCCGACCAGCAAGCCCGCCGCCGCGCCGGCGACCGGCCGGGCGAAACGGCCGATGCCGGTGCTGCTGATCTTCGCGGCCATGGTCGCGGTGATCGTCGGCATCAAGTTCCTGGTCAAATAATCGCACCGAACAGCGGAACCAAAAAGGTGACATCGGGCTTGGTGCAGACCGGAACCCAGCCAGGCGATCTGCGCCATGATCGATGTTTCCTTTAATGACACCACCGCTGCCACGCCGGGATTGCGCGCCCTGGTGCGCCGGCTATTCCGCCAGGAGTGGCCCTATCTGCTGATGCTGCTGCTGGTGTTGCTCGGGGTCGGCTATACCGGCTTCGCTGAAGCGCCGATCCGCGGCTATTGGGTGTTGCTCACGCCGGTGAGTGCCGCGATCTGCATCGCTACGGTCTGGCCGGAACTGACCGAGCGCCATGAACGCTGGCGTGCGATCCGCACGCAGGCGCTGCATTGGGGCGCGGTGCTGATCGCAATGGAACTGGTTTTTCTGACCGAAGCCACCCGGATGATGACCGCTGAGGCCAGCGCGCTATCGGTGCTCACTCTGCTGGCGCTCGGCACGTTCATCGCCGGCATTCATCTGCCGTCCTGGCGCATCGCCCTGGTCGGGCTGTTGTTGGCGATCGCGGTGCCCTGCATCGTGCTGCTGGAACGTTGGGCGATGTTCGTGCTGCTGCTCGGCGCCGTGGCAGCCGCGGTGATCGTGCCGGTGTGGTGGACCTATTTCCGGAAGCCGCCGCTGGACGAAGCGGAACCGCTGTCACCTGCGCCGCCACAAGCCGCGCCCAGCGTCGTGCCGACAGTCGGTCCAAATATCGAGCCAAATATCGAGCCAAGCGTCCAGCCAAGCATCGTACCCAACGCCGGACCGGGCGTGACGGGCGCGTCAGGCGTCGCTGCACCGCCGCAAAATCCGCGCGCGGGTCATAGCCCTGACGACAGCGCTGATCACGAGGCCGATCACAACGCCGCGCGCAGCGCACAGCGGTGATGCGGCCACGAGTGGCATGGTAAGAGCTACAACCCTTGTGTCACACTGCGGCGGAGGAAACCACCAAGGCCGCCGCGACCATGCTCACCGCCACTCCCGACTATGATCGGCTGTATCACGACTTCCGCTGGAACATCCCGGCCGAGTTCAATATCGCCATTGCGGCCTGTGATCGCTACGCCGACGGCAGCGGCCGGCCGGCGCTGATCTATTGCGACGAGGATGGCGGCGTCACCCGGCTGTCGTTCGATCAGATCGCGGCGGCATCGCGGCGCTTCGCCAATGTGCTGTGCGCGGCCGGGCTGCAGCGCGGCGACCGGGTCGCGGTGTTTTTGTCGCAATCGATCGAATTGCCGATCGTGCATCTCGCCGCGTTCCGCGCCGGGTTGGTGTCGGTGCCGCTGTTCATGCTGTTCGGCGAAGACGCGCTGGAATTCCGGCTGCGCGATTCCGGCGCCAAAGCGGTGGTCACCGACCCGGCCGGCGCCGCCAAGCTGCTCAAAATCCGCGACCGGCTGCCGGCGCTAACTCATATCTATGTCACCAGCACGCACGCGCCGGCCGGCACCTGGGCATTCTGGCCGGCGCTGCAACGCGCCACCGAGCAATTCGCCACCGTCGCCACCGCCGCCGACGATCCGGCGATCATCATTTACACCTCGGGCACCACCGGCAATCCCAAGGGCGCGCTGCATGCGCACCGCGTATTGCTCGGCCATCTGCCCAATGTCGAGATGGTGCACGACTTCTTCCCCAAACCCGGCGACGTCTATTGGACGCCGGCCGACTGGGCCTGGATCGGCGGGCTGTTCGATGCACTGTTCCCGGCCTGGTATCACGGCGTTCCGGTGGTCGGCTATCGCGCCCGGAAATTCGACGCGGAAGGCGCGATCCGGCTGATGGCCGAGCACGGCGTCACTTGCGTGTTCCTGCCACCGACCGCGCTCAAGCTGATGCGTCAGTCCGGCGTGCGCGCCAATGGCGTGAAGCTGCGCAGCATCCTGACCGGCGGCGAATCGCTGGGTGCCGAGCTGCTGGACTGGGTGCGCGCCACTTTTGGCATCGACGCCCATGAGGTCTATGGCCAGACCGAGTGCAATCTGGTGATCGGCAACAATGCCAAACTGTTTCCGATCAGGCCGGGCTCGATGGGCCGGCCGACGCCGGGGTTCGACGTGCGCATTGTCAGCCGCAATGGCACCGAGCTGCCGCGCGGCCAGCGCGGCATCATTGCCGTGCGCCAGCCCAATCCCTGCACCATGCTCGGCTATTGGAACAATCCGCGCGCCACCATCGCCAAATTCGCTGGTGAGTTTCTGCTGACCGGCGATCTCGGCATCCAGGATGATGACGGCTACTTCTGGTATGTCAGCCGCGAGGATGATGTCATCACCTCGGCGGGCTATCGGATCGGCCCCTCGGAAATCGAGCACACGCTGCTCAAACACCCGGCGGTGGCGTTCGCCGCGGTGGTCGGCATTCCCGACCCGATCCGCACCGAGGCGATCAAGGCATGGCTGGTGCTACGCCCTGGCTTCAAGGGCGATGACAAGCTGGCGCGCAGCATCCAGGAATTCGTCAAGGTGCAGCTCGCCGCGCATGAATATCCGCGCCATATCGCCTTTGTCGACGCGCTGCCGATGACCGCCACCGGCAAGGTGCTGCGCCGCGATCTGCGTGCACGGGGGTAGCCTGGTTCTCCCCACGCACTGACGGCCCTTCTCCCCTCCCCCACCAGCGTAGCGCAGTGGCGGGGAGGGGTCGGGGGTGGGGGCTTTTGCGCATCAGCCATGTTCGCGCCGATGTCGATCATCATTGATCGCTGATTTGCCACTTCGCCCTGGTTGCCCCCCACCCGGCCTCCGCTTCGCTCGGCCACCCTCCCCACCGCTACGCGGGGGGAGGGAAAATCGCGGCGCCAGCTGCTGTGAGCATGAACATCAGTTCCCGATGATGCAGCTCTGCTGACGCACGCGGCGCAGCAACACGCAGTTGCGATCAGCCTCGTCCTTGATCGTCATAAACCTGCGCGATCTGTTTGCGACTAACTAACAGCAACGAATAGCGCGCAAGGGAGGACGCCGATGAATTCAATCTCCGGCAAGGATGATCCCGTCGTGCAGCGGATCACGATCAGCGATGTCGCTGAAGCGCTCGGCAAGGGACTGCGTGATTTCCAGGCGGCGCCGCTTTATGGCCTTGCGTTCGGAGCTGTCTATACGATCGGCGGCATTGCGATCACGCTCAGCCTCACCAAGTTCGGCCTGGTGTATCTTGCTTATCCGCTCGCCGCCGGCTTTGCGCTGCTCGGGCCGTTTGTGGCCATCGGGCTCTATGAGATCAGCCGCCGCCGCGAAGCCGGCCTGCCGCTGTCGCCGCGCGCCGTGTTCGGCGTGGTCACCTCGCGCAGCGAGATCGGCTGGATGGCGTTTGTGACGCTGTTCGTGTTCATCATCTGGATGTATCAGGTCCGCTTGCTGATCGCGCTGTTTCTGGGCCTGAACACCTCGTTCGCCAGCATCCAGGATTTCCTCACCGTGGTGCTGTCCACCAATGAGGGCCTGGTGTTTCTGCTGGTCGGCAATTGCGTCGGCGCGGCACTGGCTCTGGTGCTGTTCTCGCTGACTGTGGTGTCGTTTCCGCTGCTACTAGAACGCGACGTCGATTTCGTCACGGCGATGGTGACCAGCATACGCGCTGTGGTGACCAACCCGCTGCCGATGATCGGCTGGGCCGCCACCATCGTGCTGCTGCTGGCAATCTCGACGCTGCCTTATTTCCTCGGGCTATTGGTGAAGCTGCCGATACTCGGCCATGCCACCTGGCATCTCTATCGCCGCCTCGTGGCGCCGGTCGCAGCCGAGCAGCCGGTCAGCGCGACCGAGACTCCCTTACCATCGGCGACGGTGCTGCCGATGCCGCGGGCCGCACCGCGCGACGGCGCGAGCTAACGGAGCGCTACCGGATATATTGCGCAGCGCGCAGCCGATCCGCGATCGCCGCAAAAGCCTGCGCCAGCCGCTCGGCCCAGCGCTGCTGACCGTCCGGCTCGGCGATCTGATCCTGGCGGATTTCGATGCCGGTGCTGATCAGGCCGCGCGACTCGCCATGCACCGGAATGGTGTAATCGGTGAGATCGCTGACGCCGTAAGGCTGATTATCGCCAACCACCAAGGTGCCGTCGGCGCGCAATTGTTCAAGCAATAGCGGCGGCAACACGGTGTCGCGGTGATAGAGCGCGCCGACATGCCAGGGCCGCGCTACGCCGGCATAGACCGGGGTAAAGCTGTGCAGCGCCACCAGCACGGTCGGCTGCGATGCCGCCAGCCGCTGCTCGATCGCGGCAGCAATACGCTGATGATAAGGCTCGAAGATCAGCTTGCGGCGTGCCTCGGCCTGCTGCGGCGACAGATTGAGATTGCCGCGCACTTCGGTCGCTTCGCTCAAGACCGGGATCGAACTCGCGACTTGCGGCGGCCGGTTGCAGTCGATCACCAGCCGCGAATAGCGCTGCGCGATCAGCTGCGCATCGAGCAGCTCGGATAGCCGCTCGGCAACCCCGGCAATGCCGATGTCAAAGGCGATGTGGCGCTGCAATTCGCTATCGGGCAAGCCGAGATCGGCGAGTTGCGGCGGGATCAGCCGGCCATAATGATCGCACACCAACAGGAATGGCGAACGGCCCGCGGCATTGCGCTCGATCACCGGCGGCAGCGCCGGATCAAGCTGCAACGGCAGGGCAGCAACCAGGTCGTCAACAGTCTCGCTCATCTTGGGCAACACTTCGCTTCGATTGCACAGCAGGCGTAGCGGGTCGCGCCCATGCTGTCATCCCCAACGCGGCCGAGAAGCCGCTGCTGCGCCGCGGTGTCGCGGTCGTGCAGGGCAGACTGTGCACAATCGGCAGTTGTCAAACCGGCTGCGCCGGGCCAACACCAGTGCGCGTGGTGACGGATGGGGACGATGCAGGACTTGTTGTTCGTGTATGGCACGCTGATGCGCGGCTTCGATCATCCGATGGCGCGGCTGCTTGAAGACAACGCCGATTTTCTCGGCGAGGCGCAGTGCTGTGGCCAGCTCTATCTGGTGCGGCACTATCCGGGGCTGGTCGACAGCGATGAGCCCGGCGAGCGGGTGCACGGCCATCTCTACCGACTGCGCCAGCCGGCACAGCTGCTGGCGGAACTCGACGATTATGAGGGCTGCGGCGCCGATGCGCCGCCACCTGCCGAATATCGCCGCGAGCTGCGCACCATCACCGCCGCGGACGGAACCGCGCAGCAGGCTTGGGCCTATCTCTATAACTGGCCGATCGACGGCATGCCGCTGATCGCGGGCGGACGCTTCGATCTGGCGTAAGTGCCGCGGGCGGGCGGCCCAATGGTCGCTCAGGCCCGCTTTTTGGGCTTGGACATCTGCTGCACGTAAGAGCGCAGCACCGCGTTGATCCGACCCTGATAGCCGTCGCCGCCGCGCTTGAAGAAATCCAGCACGTCTTCGTCGACCCGGATTGAAATCGCCTTTTTCCTGACAGGCATCACCAGCACGGCGTCCGACCAGTCGATATCGATCGGAGCTGCGTCGGGGTCATTCGCCACCGCCTTGGCAATATCCTCGTCCGTCAACGCATCGACGGATGCCCAGTCAGTCTTGCCCTTCCGGCGGTCGCTCCATTTCCTGACTACGATATTCTCTTTCTTCATTTTTCCTCGCGCGTCGCGCCGAGATGATCCTGATTGCGGCCGCGCGGCGTGTGAAAACCACCACAATCAGCCTGCCCTCGGCCATACCCAGCGCAGTCCAACGCTCCTCGTTATGACGATCGGACCGCCGCAGAACGAACGGTCCATTGAAGACTTCAATAGCGTCGTCGAAGTCGATGCCGTGCTTGGCGCGATTCAAACAGTTTTTCTGCTCGTCCCACTCGAATTGATCCGGTGCGTCGAATTCCGCAGCCACGAATCTCTCCCCCATCTCAAGAAGCAGATCTTCGAGATGCTCCACCTCCTGTCTGAACCGGCCAAATTCAGCCGACATTTGTATATACAATCGTATCTACAACAAAACAAGCATGGTGGTGCGTGCGCCCCTGTGAATCGCCGGGACAACTTGTTCTTTGTTCGCCATTGCTCCCAACCGCCCTATATCCATGGACGGTTGCCGCGCTGCCTGCGGCCGGAAACATTTCGAGCCCCCGCACCGATGCGCTTCACGCCGCAATTTCTGGAAGAGCTGAAAGCCCGGCTGTCGGTGTCGGAAGTGGTCGGCCGCCGCGTCAAGCTCAAGAAGGCCGGGCGCGAGTGGAAGGGCCTGTCGCCGTTTCAGCAGGAAAAGACCCCGTCGTTTTTCGTCAACGACGAGAAACAGGCGTGGTTTGACTTCTCGTCCGGCAAGAACGGCTCGATCTTCGACTTCGTGATGCTCACCGAGGGCGTCGATTTTCCGGAAGCGGTCGAGCGGCTGGCGGGAATGGCCGGGCTGGCGCTGCCGGCGCCGACCCCGGATGCCGCGCGGCAGCAGCGCCATCGCAAATCGCTCTATGAGGTGATGGAGCTGGCCGCGCATTTCTTCAGCGACACGCTGGCGTCGCGGCTTGGCGCGCGGGCGCGCGGCTATCTTGCCGATCGCGCGATCTCGCCCGGCACGCAGGTCAAGTTCCGGCTCGGCTATGCGCCGGGCGAGCGCTTTGCGCTCAAAGAACATCTCGGCAAGGCCGGGGTGCCGGTGCCCGACATGATCGAGGCCGGGCTGTTGATCGCCGGCGACGATATTCCAGTGCCCTATGATCGGTTCCGCGACCGGGTGATGTTTCCGATCACCGATGCCCGCGGCCGGGTGATCGCGTTCGGCGGCCGCGCGCTCGAAAAGGATGTGCCGGCCAAATATCTGAATTCGCCGGAAACGCCGCTGTTTCATAAGGGCGACAATCTCTACAACCTCGCCGGCGCACGCAGCGCCGCCCATCAGGGCGCGCCGCTGGTGGTGGTCGAGGGCTATATCGACGTGATCGCGATGGCCACGGTCGGCTACACCGCGACGGTGGCGCCGCTCGGCACCGCGCTCACCGAAAATCAGCTGCAACTGCTCTGGAAGATGGCCGAGGAGCCGGTGCTGTGTTTCGACGGCGACAAGGCCGGCCACAAGGCGGCGTGGCGCGCCGCCGATCTGGCGCTGCCGCATCTGTTGCCCGGCAAGAGCCTGCGCTTTGCGCTGCTGCCGGAAGGCCAGGACCCCGACGATCTCGCCCGGATCGGCGGCCGCGCCGCGGTCGATGAGGTGATCGGCGCTGCCCGGCCGCTCGCCGATGTGCTGTGGTCGCGCGAGCATGGCGCCGGCAGCTTCGCCACCCCGGAGCGGCGCGCGGCGCTGGAAGCGCGCATCAATGAGCTGACCGGCGCGATCCGCGATGAGGTGGTTCGGCGTTATTATCGCCAGGACCTCGGCGAGCGGCTGCGTCAGGCGTTCGCACCGGCGGGCGGCTTTGGCTCCGGCCGCGGCGGCTTTGCCGGGCGGGCGCGCAGCGATTCGCCGGGTGGTTTTGCGCCGCGCGGCAGTTTTCCACCGGCGGCCGGCCGGATGCCGGCCCGTCCCGGCCGCCCGGCTGCCCCCGGTTCCGCAAACTGGCTCGGCCGCCAGCCCTATCAGGTCGCGAGCCCCGACCTGGTGGCAAGCCCGATCATGCGCGGCCAGCGCACCGCGATTTCACGCCGCGAAGCGCTGATCGTGCAGAGCCTGATCAACCATCCCTGGCTGCTCAATGACCGGCTGGAGGAGATCGCCGCGCTGGAGCTGGCGCATCCTGAGGCGCACCGGCTGCGCGCGGGCATCATCGCCGCTTATGCCAATGTCCATCAGCATCATCCCGACGATCCCGCGACCCAGAGCGAGCGACTTCGTGCCGAGTTGGTTGCCATGGGATTAACTGAGCATCTTCAACGTGTTGAGCGGGCAATCACCACCAAAGACGTGTGGGGCGTGCAGCCCGGCGCCGCCGTGGAGGACGTGCGCGCCACCTGGCATCAGCTGGTCGCCTTGCATCGACAGTGGCACTCATTACTTAGGGAATTGAAGGATGCCGAGCTGGCGCTGGGCGAACAGTCGAGCGACGCGAACTTTGCTTGGCTGCGGGACGTCAAGCAGCGGCTGGCCGATGTCGAGGGAACTGAAGCTTTGATTGAGGGATTCGGCGCTTCATCGGGGCGGTTGCACCGCGGCATGTGACACAACTCGGGCGACGGCCGGTGCCGGCGCCGTGAAAAGACTCGCCAAATCCGGGATTTGGCTGCAGAAACAGGGTTAAACGAGGCTTAAACATCTGCCGGCTAAAGTGAGGTCCGGCGAGCGGCGGAATTCTCAACGTTCAGCACCGGCGAGAGTGAGTAACGGGGTGGCGTGGCCGTGCGCCGCCCTTTCCGCGTCGAGATGGATCAGAACCGAAAGGGGGCGGCAACGTCCCCGGCGTGAGTGCGTTTCAGGAGCATTGAATGGTCACCAAGGCAAAGACGCTGCAGACCAAGGATAAGGACAAGGACGACAAGGCTGTCGACGCGCCGGAAAAGGACTCCGCTGACGCGCCGTCGCCGTTGCTCGATCTGTCCGATGCAGCCGTCAAGAAGATGATCAAGCAGGCGAAGAAGCGCGGCTTCGTCACCTTTGATCAGCTGAACGAGGTGCTGCCGTCCGACACCACGTCGCCGGAGCAGATCGAAGACATCATGTCGATGCTGTCCGACATGGGCATCAACGTCTCGGAATCCGACGATTCGGAAAGCGAGGACGAGGACGCCAAGGACGAGCTCGACGACGAGCCCGATAATGATCTGGTCGAAGTCACCGCCAAGGCGGTGACCGAGACCAAGAAGTCGGAGCCCGGCGAGCGCACCGATGACCCGGTTCGCATGTATCTGCGCGAGATGGGCTCGGTCGAGCTGTTGTCGCGCGAGGGCGAAATCGCGATCGCCAAGCGCATCGAGGCTGGCCGCGAAGCGATGATCGCCGGGCTGTGCGAAAGCCCGCTGACGTTCCAGGCCATCATCATTTGGCGCGACGAGCTGAACGAAGGCAAGATCTTCCTGCGCGACATCATCGACCTGGAAGCGACCTATGCCGGCCCCGAAGGCAAGAACAACATCAACCCGGCGCTGACCGCCGGCGAGACCGACGGCGAAGGCGATGGCGAGGATGCCGAGGCGGTGGCTGCACCGCCGGCCGCGCCGCCCTCCCCCACGCCGTTCCGCGCCCGCGGCGGCGCGCCGGCTCCGGCTGCCGAGGCCAAGGACCCGGCCGAGGCGGCTGCCGAAGCCGACATGGATGACGACGAGTTCGAAAACCAGATGTCGCTGGCGGCGATCGAAGCCGAGCTGAAGCCGAAGGTGGTCGAAACCTTCGACAAGATCGCCGAGAACTACAAGAAGCTGCGCCGCCTGCAGGAGCAGGACATCTCCAACCAGATCGAGAGCGGGCCGCAAGGGCCGTCGCTGTCGCCCTCGCAGGAGCGCAAGTACAAGAAGCTCAAGGACGAGATCATCGTCGAGGTGAAGTCGCTGCGCCTCAACCAGGCGCGTATCGACAGCCTGGTCGAGCAGCTCTACGACATCAACAAGAAGCTGGTGTCCTATGAAGGCCGGCTGCTGCGGCTCGGCGACGCCCATGGCGTGGCGCGCGACGATTTCCTGCGCAACTATCAGGGTTCGGAGCTTGATCCGCGCTGGCTGAACCGCGTTTCAAAACTGTCGGCCAAGGGCTGGAAGAACTTCGTCCATCACGAGAAGGACCGCATCAAGGAGCTGCGCCAGGAGATCCAGTCGCTGGCGGCGCTCACCGGCCTTGAGATCGGCGAATTCCGCAAGATCGTGCACAGCGTGCAGAAGGGCGAGCGCGAAGCCCGCCAGGCCAAGAAGGAAATGGTCGAGGCCAACCTGCGCCTCGTGATCTCGATCGCCAAGAAGTACACCAACCGCGGCCTGCAGTTCCTCGACCTCATTCAGGAAGGCAATATCGGCCTGATGAAGGCGGTCGATAAGTTCGAATATCGCCGCGGCTACAAGTTCTCGACCTATGCGACCTGGTGGATCCGGCAGGCGATCACCCGCTCGATCGCCGACCAGGCGCGCACCATCCGCATCCCGGTGCACATGATCGAGACCATCAACAAGATCGTGCGCACCAGCCGCCAGATGCTCAACGAGATCGGCCGCGAGCCGACCCCGGAGGAGCTGGCCGAGAAGCTCGGCATGCCGCTGGAGAAGGTGCGCAAGGTTTTGAAGATCGCCAAGGAGCCGCTGTCGCTCGAAACGCCGGTCGGCGACGAGGAAGACAGCCATCTCGGCGACTTCATCGAGGACAAGAACGCGGTGCTGCCGATCGACGCCGCGATTCAGTCCAACCTGCGCGAGACCACCACGCGCGTTTTGGCCTCGCTCACGCCGCGCGAAGAACGCGTGCTGCGCATGCGCTTTGGCATCGGCATGAACACCGACCACACGCTGGAAGAAGTCGGCCAGCAGTTCTCGGTGACCCGTGAACGTATCCGTCAGATCGAAGCAAAGGCGCTGCGTAAGCTGAAGCACCCGTCGCGCTCGCGCAAGCTGCGCAGCTTCTTGGATAACTAAGCGGCGCCGCGTTCGCTCTCGACGTTCTGATAAGAAAAATGGCCGGGCTCGTCCCGGCCATTTTTGTTGAGGTGTCGCGACAGATGAGGCGGATCAGCGCGGCGCCGGTTAAGGAAGCTTCGTCATTGCGAGGAGCGCAGCGACGAAGCAATCCATCTTCATGCTTCCGCTGGATTGCTTCGCTGCGCTCGCAATGACGGGGATAGGGAGCGGCTTCAAGAAAGGCACTGCAAAGTCCTACCCGGCACCGTCCTACCCAGCACCACGCCATCTGTTCGGCACCACCTCTGCCCCACCGTCATTGCGAGCACAGCGAAGCAATCCAGGGACGCGAACTGTGCGTCTCGGTATGGGGTGGCGGTGCCAAGCTGGATTGCTTCGTCGGCTACGCCTCCTCGCAATGACGGGGATAGGGCAAAGTCCAACTCGGCACCGTCCTATCCAGCACCGCGCCACCTGTTCGACACCACCCACGCCCCACCGTCATTGCGAGCGCAGCGAAGCAATCCAGCTCCGAATAAAACCCCTGGATTGCTTCGTCGCTACGCTCCTCGCAATGACGAGCCTTTCGTCAAGGCAACTAGCGGCGCGAGCCGTCGCAAGGCAGCCCCCTCACGCCTGCTGTTCGCGCACTTCTTTCGGCAGCACGTTGCGCGACAGCCAGCAGTTCAGCACCGTGGGGACGAAGCCGACCAGGCCATAGAGCACCAGCTGCTTGACGCCGGCGTCGGCGCCGCGGCCGCTATACATGAAGGCGGTGGCGGCGAATGCGATCGAGCCGCACAGCGCCATGCGCGCCGGCAGATGGAGCTGCGGGTAGTGTGACAGGATATCGTCGATCGCGGCGATCGCCAGCGACGGCAGCAGCGCGAACAAATAGCTGTACTGCATGGTCGTGACGGCGATCAGCAGAAACTTTTCAAGCTCGATCAGCGTGCCGCCGGTCCAGTAGCCGGACAGCACCGTCATGGCCAGCAGCAGCATGACGCCGCCGAGCGACGGGCCAATCAACCCATAGATCACATACCGCTTCATACCGCCTCCGCCGCCCCAAATTGTTTGGGGCGAAGCTTACGGCAGCTCCGGCGAAAGCGGTACGGTCTTTTTGCCCCGCCGGGCGGCCGCAGTGCTAACATCGGCGCCACCTGCCCGTCGCCGTGAGCCTGCCATGCTGACCGGACATTTGCTCGACCCGCTGCCGCCCGCCGCCCGCGATGAAGTGCTGGACACGCTGTTAACCCGCGGCGCGGTGCGCATCGAACGGATCGTGTCGACCGGCCAGTCGAGCCCGCCCGGCTTCTGGTATGACCAGGACGAGACCGAGTTCGTGGTGCTGTTGGCCGGGGCCGCCCGGCTGCGGTTTGAGGACGGCGAACTGGCCATGACGCCGGGCAGCTACGTCACCATCGCGCCGCATCGCCGTCACCGTGTCGAGTGGACCCAGGCTAATCCGCCGACGGTCTGGCTTGCGGTGTTTTTTCCGTAACCGTGCGCCGTCACGGCGCGTTTCGAACGGCACCGCGCCACCTGTTCGGTACCACCTTTGCCCACCGTCATTGCGAGCGGAGCGAAGCAATCCAGGGTCACGCACTGAGCGTCTCGGTATGGGGTGGTGGAGCCAAGCTGGATTGCTTCGTCGGCTACGCCTCCTCGCAAGGACGGGGATAGGGAGCGGCTTCAAGAAAGGCACTGCAAAGTCCTACCCGGCACCGTCCTACCCAGCACCGCGCCGTCTGTTCGGCACCACCTTTGCCCCACCGTCATTGCGAGCGCAGAGAAGCAATCCAGGGACGCGAACTGAGCGTCTCGGTATGGGGGAGCCAAGCTGGATTGCTTCGTCGGCTACGCCTCCTCGCAATGACGGGGATAGGGAGCGGCTTCAAGAAAGGCACTGCAAAGTCCTACCCGGCACCGTCCTACCCAGCACCACGCCATCTGTTCGGCACCACCTCTGCCCCACCGTCATTGCGAGCGCAGCGAAGCAATCCAGGGACGCGAACTGAGCGTCTCGGTATGGGGGGAGCCAAGCTGGATTGCTTCGTCGCTGCGCTCCTCGCAATGACGGGGATAGGGAGCGGTACTGCGTCGGCCTCGTCAGCCGCGGCCGGATGAACCGCTTCGCGACGGCACCGGCACGGCGGCCGGCCGCAAAGTAGCGCCAAGCGCGCGGCGCCGGCTGCCGCCACCACCGCCGCCTGCACCATGCTCCGCGGTCATGGTCATGATCGCGGTGCCCATCGCCGCCGAGCCAAACGTGATGACGAAGCCGAACAGCAGCAGCCCGGGCGCGGTGCCGGGCGCAGCGTCAGCAAAAATCAGGTCGCGCAAGCGCAGCGGATTGAGCCAGAGCAGGCCACCGAGCAGCAAGGTCGCGACCAACCCACCGACCGCCAGATTGATGGCCAATAGCCGCAGCAGCGGTTGCTCGCGCAGCTTGGCTGCGACCTTGCCGATCAATTGACCTGTCGGTTGGACTGTCGGTTTCTCTGGCATTGCCGCCCCGCTCGGGTCCTCGCCTTGTCGCATCGGCTCGCCGTTCGGATCTCACAGGCAGATCGGTACCGCGCGGCAGATGGCGCACAGCAGCCTTGCCTGTTCGAACGGCGGCGTCCAACTTCTTCCATGAAGTCTATGCTACAAGCCCTGTCACCGCCATGCTGTTCCCCCCGTCCACTGCAAGGAAGCCCATCACAATGTCCCGATTGCGCATCGCTTTGTTCGGCATCGCCCTGCTCGCCGCCGGCCCGGCCGAGGCGGCTCGTTGCGGCGGTGATTTTCAGGGCTTCGTCGCGGCGATGTCGCAGGAGGCAGCGGCCTCGGGCATTTCCCAGGGCGTGATCAATGCCGCGCTTGGCGGCGTCACCCAGGACCCGGCGGTGCTGGCGTTCGATCGCCGCCAGCGCGGCACCTTCAACAAGAGTTTTGAGCAATACGTCGCAACACGAGTCGGGCCCGGCCGCATCAAGCAAGGCCTGGCGATGCTGCAACGCCACGGCTCGCTGCTGTCGCGCATCGAGCGGCAATTCGGTGTGCCGCCGGAAATTGTGGTCGCGATCTGGGGGCTGGAATCCGATTTCGGCAAGGGTGACACCGGCAAGCTGCCGGTGGTGCGCACACTGGCGACCATGGCGCATGATTGCCGCCGCACCGAACTATTCCAAGGCGAACTGCTGGCGGCGCTGCAGATCGTGCAGCGCGGCGACCTGCCGCTGCGCGACATGATCGGCGCCTATGCCGGCGAGATCGGCCAGACCCAGTTCCTGCCGTCGTCCTACATCAAATACGGTGTCGATTTCGACGGCAACGGCCATGTCGATCTGCGCCACAGCGTTCCGGACGTGCTGGCCTCGACCGCCAATCTGCTGAAAACCGCGGGCTGGCGCGCGGGCGGCTCGTATCAGGAAGGCTCGGCGAATTTCGAGGCGATGCGCGAATGGAATCGCGCTTTGGTCTATCGCAAGACCATTGCTTACTTCGCCGACCGGCTGGCGGCGGGCGGCAACTGATCGCTCGGCCGCATTGATGAACGTGATGCCCGCGCCTGGTCGCGGGCATTTTCGTTTTGACGGCAAGGCAGGAACAACAACGTCAATGGCCGGGACGAGCCCGGCCATGCGTGGATAGGTTGGGTTGCTATCAATTACCGCGATGATCGGCAGCGGGCGCGAGCGCGACCCGCAACGCGTCGCAGCTTTCGGGTTAGTTGCTACTGCTGCTGGCGGTGGCCGGCACCACGATCTTCTTGATCTGGTCGACCGTGAAGCTCTGTCCGCCGATCGACAATAGCGGCGGATTTGCCGACAGATCGGCCGAATCGACCACGCCCTGAACTTCGGTGGACACCGCAACATTCTTGCCGTCGGCATCCTTACCGACCGCGGTCATCTTGTATTTGCCATCCGGCCATTTGGTGCCGTCATTGCCGCGGCCATCCCAGACGAAGCTCTGATGATCGCCTGCCGCCATCTTGTAGTCGCCGGAAAACACGGTCTGACCTGTGGAATTGGTGATGCTGACGGTGACGGTCGAAGATTTCGGCACGTTCATCCCCCAGGCCGCGACACCGCTCGACAGGGTGGTGGTCGCGCCGTCCACCACGGCGGTGGTGCCCACGAAATTGAGCGCCTGCGTTGCCTGCGCGGTGGTCTGCAGCTTGACCAGCGCTTCGAGCTGGCTGTTCGACTTGAGCTGCTGCTCGACGCCGGCGAACTGCACCAGCTGCTGAGTGAACTGATTGGTGTCCAGCGGATCGAGCGGATTCTGATTCTGCAGCTGCGTGGTCAGCAGCGTCAAAAACGTCTGAAAATTATCGGCGATGCCCGATGACGACTTGGTCAGCGTGCTGCTCGAATCCGACGATTGAACGGGGGACGGTGCCGAATAGATGGTGCTCGGCATGGTAGCATCGACAGCCATGACCTACTCCTAAACCCTGATATCAACGCCGCCTGCTGCCCCGAGCATGCGGCCATAGTTACGACCGATCACCGCGGCCGGCGGCACTTCTTCCTCGCCGATCTCCAGCCGGTGATAGCGCGGCTGCTGATCGTCCGAATTCTGGTTCTGGCCCGACGACTGATCGCGCAGGCTGAATTGCAGCCCGCTATCGCTGGTCTTGAGGCCAGCATCGTCGAGTGCGCGCTGCAATTGCGGCGCGTCGTTGCGCAGCATGGTCAGCGTCTCCGGCTTCTCGACGGTGAGATGCGAGGTGACGTTGCCATGGCGATCGACCTCGATACGCACATCGATCCGGCCAAGCTCGGCCGGATCAAGGCGGATCTCAAAGCGGCTGTTGCCGGCTTGCGCCGTCGCGGCGATCTCGATCGCCAGCCGATTCATCGGCACCGCGGCATTGGTCGCGACATTCGCAGTCCATTGCGTGGTCGGCATGCCATTGGCGGCAAGCTGCGACGACGGCTGCAGCTGCTGCGGCGCCGGCGTCAGCACTTGATCCGGCGTGGCGCTGAGCTGGTTCGCCGTCGCCGCGGCATTGGCGTCAGCGTGATGGCGCGGCACCACCGGCCCATCGGCCTGGGCCGTGCCCTGCGCGGCGGCTTCGTTCTGCGCGGCGTGATGCGCCGCCTTATGCTCAGCCTTGTGTTCGCCGCTCTTGGCGCCATCGGTCAGAACCGTAGCGCCGCCGGCTGCAGCGCTGGCTGTCTCCGGCTTGGCTTCGCCGGTTGCGGCATTGGCCTGTTCGGCGCCGTCGCTCGCGGCGGCCTTGTCGGCAGCGGCGGTCTTGATCGCGGCCTTGGCCGCCGTGGCCTGCGCCACCATCGCGGCGAGATGCGGTGCGGGCGTGGCCGCCTGATCGGCCGCCGCATCCGCGTTCAGCGCGGGCTGCGGCTCGCCTTGCTGCGCGTCAGCCTGCAGCGCCGCCAGCGCAACGGCCGCGCTGACCGTCTCGCCGGCCGGCGTGGTCGCGGCCGTGGTCGTGGTCGTCGGCGCCGTCACGGCCACCACCGGCACGGCCTCGACCGCGGTTTGGATCACGGCCTGGCTGTCGGCCTTGGCGGCTTCGGCAGCGGCTTCCTGGCTCGCCGGGGTGGCGGCGTCCTGGCTGGCGCTGTCATCGGCCTTGGCGGTGCCGGCGCCATCGCTGTCGCTGGCCGCCTTGTCGGTGCTGGTGGCGTCGCGGCTCGGCTTGTCGTCGCTCGCCGCCGGCGCGTCGGCCTTGCTGTCGCGACCATCATTGCCGGAACGGCGGTCGGCAGCATCGGCGCGCGCCGCGTCGCTGCGCTGCGGCGCCCGGCTGCGATCGGCAGCGCTGCCGGCGCTGACCGGCTGGCTGTCGCGCACGACATCGCGCTCCAGCATCCGGCGGCTCGGCACCGCAGGATCGAAGCCGCCGCGCGGATCGGACCGGCCGGCGTTGGAACTGGCGTCCACCAGCGCCGCAAAACTCTCATGGGACGTGGCGCGATCGCGTTTGCCCGCGGAGCGCGGCTCGGACAAGGAAGGACTGAGGTTGGATTCCGTCGTTACGCTGACCACGTGGCGCCTCTTGCACTCGTTCTGCAATCCTCTCAGCAAGGACCGGGCCAGACGCTCTGCAAGAAAATTATCGAGCTAAATCAATACACTAGAAAAACGCCGCCATCGCGCTCCCGGCCATCACCCGGCGTTTCCTGCTGCCCTGCGGCAACTCTTGCCGGTCCGCTGCCGGCCGAACGATTTGCTTCGCTGCGATACGAACTATATGAAAGAGACGCTTCAGCGCTGCTTGCGACCGGCCACGCCCAGATCACAGGGGTTTGCCAATCGGTCGAGAACCGCCGCTCACGCAGAATGACCGGGCCAATGCTCAACAGTCTGGACCTTGAGGGTCGACCCCAGGATACGCGTGTCGTCGTCGCCATGTCGGGCGGTGTCGACTCCTCGACCACGGCTGCGCTGCTCAAGTCCGAGGGCTATGACGTGGTCGGCATCACGCTGCAGCTGTACGACCATGGCGAGGCGATCCATCGCAAGGGCGCCTGCTGCGCCGGCCAGGACATTCACGACGCGCGCACCGTGGCCGATCGGATCGGCATTCCGCATTACGTGCTCGATTATGAGAGCCGGTTCCGCGAGCAGGTGATCGACAGTTTCGCCACCAGCTACGCCACCGGCGAGACCCCGGTGCCGTGCATCGAGTGCAACCGCTCGATCAAATTCGGCGACCTCTTGGCGACCGCGCGTGAACTAGGCGCCCAGGCGCTCGCGACCGGGCACTACGTCTCGTCGCGCCGGCTGCCGGACGGCTCGCGCGCGCTGGTGTGCGCCGCCGATGCCGACCGCGACCAGAGCTATTTCCTGTTCGCCACCACCCGCGAACAGCTGCAATTCCTGCGCTTCCCGCTCGGCGACATGACCAAGGCGCAAACGCGCGAGCTGGCGCGGCGTTTTGACCTGTCGGTCGCCGACAAGCATGACAGCCAGGACATCTGCTTTGTGCCCACCGGGCGCTACACCGAAGTGGTCGGCCGGCTGAAGCCGAATGCCATGGAGCCCGGCGAGATCGTCGATCTCGATGGCCGCGTGCTCGGCCATCACCAGGGCATCGTGCATTTCACCGTCGGCCAGCGCCGCGGCCTCGGCATTGCCTCGCAGGCGCCGCTTTATGTGCTGCGGCTCGAGCCCGCGACCCGGCGCGTAGTGGTCGGCCCACGCGCGGCGCTGCGCATGGACCGGATCTGGCTGCGCGACGTCAATTGGATCGGCGACAGTTCGCTCGACCTCGCGGTCGGCGACGGGCTGGAACTCTATGTCCGGGTGCGTTCGACGCGCCGGCCGCAGCCAGCCTGGCTGCGCGCGGTGGACGGCGAATATCAAGTCGATCTGGTGGCCGGCGAAGATGGCGTCTCGCCCGGCCAGGCTTGCGTTTTCTACGATGCGCCAGAAGGACAAGCGCGCGTATTGGGCGGCGGCTTCATCAAGAGCGCCGAACCGCGCGCGGCCAACAATGCTGTGATCGATCCGAGTGCGGCCGCACGGCCGGTAGCGGGGGCACACGGCTAACATCACCGGGGCAGACCATGGCTAATGATATCGACCGCGCAGGCGTCGCGAAGGCGTATGCGCGCTGGGCGCCGATCTACGATCTGGTATTCGGCAAAGTGTTCGACAGCGGTCGGCGCTCGACCATCGCCGTCGCCGACGCGATCGGCGGCCGGGTGCTTGACGTCGGCGTCGGCACCGGACTGTCGCTGTCCGATTATTCGCGCACCACGCGGCTGTGCGGCGTCGACATTTCCGAGCCGATGCTGCGCCGCGCCCAGGAGCGGGTGCGCACGCTGCAGCTCAGCAATGTCGACATGCTCGGGGTGATGGACGCCAAGAATCTGGCGTTCGCCGACGGCTTCTTCGACGCCGTGGTGGCGCAATATGTCATCACCGCGGTGCCGGACCCGGAAGCGACGCTCGACGACTTCGTGCGCGTGCTCAAGCCCGGCGGCGAATTGATCCTGGTGAACCACATCGGCGCCGAAAGCGGGCCGCGCAAACTGTTCGAGCTGGCGTTCTCGCCGATCGCGCGCCGGCTCGGCTGGCGTCCGGAATTTCCGTGGGAACGGCTGGCCAATTGGGCGGAGCGCCATGGCGGCGTGACGCTGGCGGAACGGCGCCCGATGCCGCCGCTCGGCCATTTCTCGCTGATCCGCTTCCGCAAGAGCTGACTGACCAGAGCCAAACGGCTCGGAACAGAGCCGCGTGCCGATCGTTGGCTCGGCATGCGAATGCCCTGCACCCTGCTCTTGACCACCCTGATGCTCGCGCTGCCGCAGCTTGCGGCGGCGCAGGCGCCCCCGGTCACGCCGGCGCCGGGCGAAACCGCGCCGCCGACCGCGACGCAATGCGCGCCCAGCCGCGTCGGCCCCGAGCAAGGCACCATCACCACCCCCGGCACCACCACCGGCCAGAGCAGCGCGCCGCTCTCTGATCAATTGGCGCGCGCCGATGGCGTGCTGTGCCCGCCAACCGGGGTCGATAGCGAGATGCGCATCCCCGCGCCCGATGTCGGCACCACCCCGGTGATCCCGCCGCCCGGCACCCCGCAGAACCGGCCGGACCTGCAACCGAAATGAGATGTGGCGAGCTGTCCGGTGATCGCTTGACAGGCCGCGATCCGCCTCCTTATATGCCGGCGCACTGGCGGCCGACGCCGATGGCGGGTCGTCCAGTGTCTGTGGCGGGGTAGCTCAGCTGGTTAGAGCACGGGAATCATAATCCTGGGGTCGGGGGTTCGAGTCCCTCTCCCGCTACCAATCTTTCCCCGAGTGGGACTCTTTTTTTTCAATTTGAGCAACACCCTGCGATCGCGGAAATCGGCCGCGCGATGGCGTGCATTGCTTTCATCCGGCCGCCTGCGTTCACGACCCGGATCAATATTCCCGCGTGCCACGGTAGAACGAGCGCGCGATCGGCTCGTACAGCCAAGCGACCAGCGTCCGCTGGTGGTGATTGATGTAGGCCTCGACCGGCATGCCCGCGACCATGGCAATCGCCGGCGACAATTTCGCCGTGACTTCGGGATCGATGCGCAATTCCGCTTTGTAGTAGATTTCGCGGGTGGCGGGGTCGGTGATGGCGTCGGCCGACACGGTTTTGACCGCGGCCTCAAGATACGGCACCTCGCGCTGCGAATAGGCCGTCAACGCCACCTGCGCGGTCTGACCTGGGATGACGCGCGAAATGTCGCCGGGCTTGATGCGCACCTCCAGCACGATGCCACCATTGAGCGGCACGAGATCGGCGATCGCGCCGCCCGGCGTGACGACGCCTCCAGGCGTGCGCATCTTCAATGAAACCACGGTGCCGGCTTCCGGGGCCCTGACCTCCATGCGCCGGACCGCGTCATTGCTGGTTGCGAGCTGGTGCTCGACCGCGGCGAGTTCGCTCGCGGCCTTGGCGGCCTGATCGGCCACCTCATTGCGAAACGCTGCGACCTCCGCCTTCATCAGCTCGGACTTTTGCGCAATGGTGGCGCGCTGCGCCTCGAACTGGCCGGTCATCTGCGCCAATTGCCCATCGATCTGGGTGCGCCGGCGATCAAGCGCCTGCACCACTGGCCGCGTGGTCAGCCCCTTGTCGAGCAGCCCTTGCTTGACGGTGAGTTCGTCATGCACGAGATCGAGTTCTTCGCGCAGCGATGCCAGCTGCTGGTCGGCGGTCGCGACCACATTGCGCAGTGAGCGGATTTCGTTCTGCAGCGCTTCGATCTTTGAGTTGAACGCATTGCGCCGGCTGCGGAACACAGCGGTTTCATTGGCGACGAACGCAGCCAAGCCCGGATCGGACGCGGCCGACGATCCCAGCATGGCGAAATTGGGTTCGTCATCATCGCGCGCCAGCGCGTCGAGCCGGGCAAGCTGGGCGAGCAACTCATGGCGGCGGCGCAATTGGCTCTCGCGCGCCGAGCGGGTCTTGGCATCGACCAAAATCGCGATCGGCTGGCCTTCCGAAACCTGATCGCCTTCGGCGACCAGGATGCGTTCGACAATGCCGCCTTCCAGATGCTGCACCGTCTTGCGGCCACTGTCGGGACTGACCATGCCGGTGGCAATGGTGGCGGAGCTGAGCGGCGCCAACAGCGCCCAGAGCGCGATCACAGCGAAGAACAGCCCGCCGGTGATCAGCGCCGCTCGCTTGATGTTTTTCAAGCGGTCGTCGAGCGAGGCGATGGTGGGGGGCGGAGGCGATGCCACGTCAGGCGGCCTTTGTCGGAACGTTGGCGCGCACTTGCGCCGCGACGCTGTCGAGCTTGGACATGGTTTCGCCGGCGTCGCCGCAATGCACCAGCCGGCCAGCATTCATCACGGCGATCAGATCGGCTTCGGCGACCAGCGAGGGCCGATGCGTGACCACCACCACGGTCGCGCCGGAGGCTTTCAACGCCTTGATGGTTCGCACCAGCGCCAAGTCGCCGTCGGTGTCGAGATTGGAATTCGGTTCATCGAGCACGACCAGTTTCGGAATGCCGAACAGCGCGCGCGCCAGAGCGAGGCGCTGCCGCTGGCCGCCCGAGAGCGGCGCGCCGCCTTCGCCGAGCACAAAATCATAGCCGCCCGGCAGCGAGCGAATGAGCGGATCGCAATTGGCCTTGGCGGCCGCGGCCACCACGTCGAGATCATCGGCGGCGCTGAACCGGGCGATGTTGTCCTTGATGCTGCCGGCGAACAGCGACAGGTCCTGCGGCAGATAGCCGATGTGCAGCCGGCGCTGATCCTCGGTCCAGTCGCCGATCGCTGCGCCATCGAGCCGAACGCTGCCGAGCGTCGGCTGAATGGCGCCGACCAGCATCCGGCACAGCGTCGACTTGCCCGAACCGGACGGACCGACCACGGCGACGCAAGTGCCGGCGCTCAAGCGCAGCGATATGCCCTCAAGCAGCCGCCTGTTGCCACCGACCACGACAGTCGCGGCTTCGACCTCGAGTTCGCCCTCGGGCGTCGGCAAGGTGGTGCCACCACTCGCCTTCCAACCTGCGAACGCGACTTGCAGCCGCCGCCAGCCATCGCGCGCCGACTGAAACTGGCGCCAGCCAGCGAGCGCACTGTCGATCGGCAGCAACGCGCGGCCGAGCAGGATCGATGCCGCCAAGGTCGCGCCGACCGAAACATCGTGACTGAGCACAAGCACAGCGGCCACGCCCATCACCAGCGTCTGCGCGCCGACGCGCACCGTCTTGCTCACTGCCGACATCGTCGATTGAATATCGGCGACCGTGCGTGCTTGCGTATTGGCCTGCGTGTTCGCTGCCATTTCGCGCGTGATGAATGGCGTGCGCATCGACAGGCCGATGGCGGCGTCATGCTTGCGCGACAATTCCGCCAACCGCCCCATCACCACGCCCTGCGCGGCGGCGGCGGCTTCGGCGCGCTGCCTGGTCCAGAACTCATTGATCAGCGTCAGCGCAAACAGCGCCACCGCGGTGCCGACCGTGAACCACCCCACCACCGGATGCAGCAGAAACGCGGCCGCCACGAATAGCGGCAGCCACGGCAGGTCGATCAGCGCCAATGCGCCGGGCCCGGACAGGAACGCGCGGATATTGCGCAGATCGCCGATCAGATTGTGGTCATGGCCGCCGGCGGGCACCAGCCGGACCACCTCTGGTAGCAGGCTCTCTTCAGCCCACTCGCCGATCCGGTGCATCATCCGCGCGCGGATCGCTTCGAACACACATTGCGTCGCCAGAACGATCACCAGCGCGATCGTCAGCATCGCCAGCGTTTCCATCGAGCCCGAGCGCAGCACGCGGTCGAACACCTGAACTGAATATAGCGGCACGGCCAGCGCCAGCGTGTTCATGGCAAAGCTGGTCAGCGCGAGCGGCCAGAGTGACCGTCGGCCTTCATGAACGAAGCGCTGTAGCGGCGAGGTGGCTTTGGCGACCATGTCGTCTCTCTGGTGTGCGACGTCACCAGAGCAAAAAAGTCTCGCTATTTCCTTGTCACCGCCTTGCCGACGACAACGTCAGCCGCTGGCGCGGCCGTTCGCGTGGTCGTGGTTGCCGATGGGTAAACGGCTAGCCATGACATTGGTCATGCCTAGCCGTTTTTGAGATCGCCAAGCGAACTACGCCACCAGCGTAATATCAGTCGCCGCCAGCTTGGTGGTGTTGTTCAAATGCGCGATCAGAGACAGCGCACTCCGGCCATCGGCATCGTAATAGAGATCGTTGTGCATCGTGTCATAGACCAGCCCACCCCCGGCGACATGACTCGCCGACACATTGCCGTTCGTGACCGACAGAAAGTCGATGGCATTCACCATCTGATCATTGGCGAACGCCGCGAACTCGGAGCGCGACAGCAACAGATGATCAGACACCTTGGTGAAGTCTGTGATGTTATCGGTGCCGCGCAGATGCATCAGGATATTGTCAGCACCGCCGCCGGTGGTGATGGTGTTGGTACCGACGCCGCCGTCGAGCAAATCGGCGCCATTGCCGCCGACCAGGACGTCGTTGCCCTGGCCGCTGTAGAGCTTGGCGCCGAGGCTGCTGGCCACAAGCGAGTCATCGCCCGCGCCGCCGACCACGATTGACACATTGGCGGACCCGAGCGAAATCGCCTTGCCGTCGATGCTCGCGACCTTGGTGGCGAGGTTGACGTTGCAGGCGCCGGTGATCGCCGCCGCATCAATCGCCGTGATGTTGCCGCCGAGCGTCGCCCGGCTGATGTCGGCATTGGCGTAGGTCACGAACTCGTCGGTATAGTATTCGATATTGTTGTTCGAGAGGTTCGAGCCATAGGCCGTCAGCTTGGCCTGCGACAGCGTGCCGATGTCGGCGCCATTGCTGGATGAGATCGTCACCTTCCAGGTGCCGTATGCGTCCTCGCCGAGAAACTCGCGCGACATCAGCTCCCAGCCCGAGGTGATCGCCAGCGACTGCGCGCCGCCATTGTTGCTCAGCAGCTGGGACACGGTGCCGGTGGCGGAGGTCAGCGTCACGCTCAGGTCGGCGGAGCGGTCGAATTTGAGGTTGGTGAGGTCGAGCACCATCGACTCCACGCTTTCATGCGTGGTGAAGTTGAACGACAGCGTCGTGGTGCGGCCATGACCGACATCGAGCGCGGTGGCGCTGGAATAGCTCACGCTTGCGGCCACCTCATTAGCGCTGGTCTGAGCGCCATTGTGCACCAGGCCCCAGCTCTGGGCGAGCCGCACCGCCGCGGCGGCATCGACCAGACCAAAGCCGTAGTCGTTCGAGAAGTGCAGGCCGCCGCCATTGACATTGGTGGCGTGATTGAATGACCAGGTATCGACCTCGTAGCCGCTCTTGCCGTTGTTGATGGCGGTGCCGACATGGCGGGCGGTCAGCGCCAGGATGTCCTGGACGTCGCGCCAGCCGAGCAGCGCGTTGGCCTGCAGCATCAGCGCCGCCACGCCGGAAATCTCAGGCGTCGCCGCCGATGTGCCGCCGAACCCACTGGTATAGTTGGTCGAACTATAGCCAAGCGCGCCGGTGACGTCGTCGGTGGTGATGCCGGCGGTAGCGCCGTTCGACGGCGCGACCAGCAGCAGCGATGCGCCCGGGTTGGAGTAGTAGCTCACCATGCCGGTGTTGTCGCAGGCGCCGACCTCGATCGCGTGGCGGTCCACGGTCGCGCCGTTGGTCTCGGTGGTCTGGCCGGACTGCCGGTAGTTGCCAGCCGCGAGGGTGACGATGGTGCCAAGGCCGTTGCGGCCGCTGTCTGCGGCGATCTTGAACCCGCCTGTCACCCAATACTGCACGCCGGCATCGAGCGCGTTGAGGCCAAACGAGGAGGTGAAACCCCAGGAATTATTGGCGACATCGAACCGATATTCCTGCCGGGCGGCTTCCCAGGTGTAGTTGCCCGACGTCTGGCCGAGAATATCGACCGGGGTGAATTTGGAGTTGTAGGCAACGCCGACGACGCCGCTGCCGTCGCGCTCGCCGCTGATGATGCCGGAAACCGAGGTCGCGTGCTGATCGACCGAGGTGATCTTGGTCGGATCGACAAACGCGCGGTCGGCGACCATCGCGCTGGTGATGATCTTCGACAGGTCGACATTGCCGTCGAGGTCGGTGTGCCGGACGTCGCAGGCGGTATCGAACACGCCGATCGACACGCCCTTGCCGGTGATGCCCTGCGCCCAGACCGGCAGCACGTCGATATCGACGCCGCGAACGCCGCCATATTGCCCGGTGTTGTTCAAGTGCCACTGCTGGGCGAACAGGCTGTCAGTCGGCAGGTCGCTGTTGGTCCAAAGCTGCTTAAGCGCAGTCTGCGGCGCGGTGCCGCCGATCACCGCGGCTTTGGTGATCACCGTGGTCGCGATCGCCTGAGCTTCGGCGCCGAGCGCGAACGAGCCGCCGCCCAGGTCCTGCGCGCCGCCGGATGCGTGGTTCGCTGAGCCATCATCAGCGCCGCTGGCTGCACTCGAACCCGCGCCGGGCTGACCGCCATTCAGCACATTGATGAGTTGCAGAACGTCGATTTGGCTCGACGTGAACAGCAGAGAAAGCGGGTCGGAAATTGCGTCGGTGTCAAACGAATAGTCGGAATTACGAAATTGATTATTCAATGAATTCGACTTGGCCATCCGTTACAGTCCTTGTCCAACGATGGGCAGAAACTGCGCGACGGTAATCGTGGACCTTTATTGGTCCCTGTATCGGATCGATAGACTTTAACAGATTCCTGGCGTCGAAGCGCTGCGGCTTGGCCGAGGCCGCACGCGCGATGATTGCTCCGCTGTACTTATGAAACCCACGCGCGCAGCGGTGTAGCTTTCCCCTCTTCAGCGCGCCAGCACGATCGAGATCCTGATCTGGCCCTCCGTGCGCAGCACTTCCAAAGCAACATCGTCGTTGTGACGCCGCACGCGGAGATCAGCACTGCACTTGCCGAGCCGCAGGTCGCGCAGCACGACTTCATTCAGGAACGACGGCAGCCGAGGATTGACGAACCGAATTTCGTCGCGGCCGGGATCGAACTCGATGCCGAGCGCGGCTTCCAACAAGGTCAGCGGCGTGGCGCTGGCCCAGGCCTGCGGCGCACACGCCACTGGATAGAGCGTCGGGCCGCGGCGCCGCTCGCGCGCAAAGCCGCAAAACAGCTCTGGCAGCCGCCGTGCTTCGAGATAACTCGCTGCTTCGAACAAGCCTTTGAACAGCTGGTCGAGCAAATGCTTGTGGCCGTAGCGTGCGAGGCCGAGCGCGATCAGCGCGTTGTCATGCGGCCAGATCGAGCCGTTGTGATAGGACATCGGGTTATAACGCGCCTCGCCGCGCGCGATCGTGCGAATGCCCCAGCCGGAAAAGAAATGCGGCCGCATCAGATCAGCGGCGACCTGTTGCGCGCGGTCTTCGCGTACGATGCCGGTGAACAGCAATTGCCCGGCATTGGAGCTGCGCACCCGGCACGGCTGTTTGGCGCCATCCAGCGCCAGCGCGTAGCTGCCGATCTCATCGCACCAGAACGCTTCTTCAAAACGCTCCGCGAGCTGCGCGGCCTGGCGCTGCAGCGCTTCCGCCTTGCCGGGCAGGCCGAGACGGCGGGCGCAGCGCGCCGCAAGCTGCTTGCCGGCAAACACATAGCCCTGCACTTCCGCGAGCGCGATCGAGCCCTCAGCGAGCCGGCCATCGGCGTGGAACACCGCATCATAGGAGTCTTTCCAGCCTTGATTGGCGAGCCCCTGCTCGGTGGCGCGCTGATACTCGACAAAGCCATCGCCATCGGCATCACCGGGTCCGTCGACCCAACGCAGCGCCGCCTCGATCGCAGGCCACAATTCGCGCAGCGTCGCCTCATCGCCGGTGCGCTCGACATAGAGTCCGGCGAGCAGCACGAACAGCGGCGTGGCATCGACGCTGCCATAGTAATGAGCGAACGGCACTTCGCGCAGCGCCGCCATTTCGCCGCCACGCATTTCATGCAGAATCTTGCCAGGTTCGGCGTCGTTGAGCGGATCAACCGCCACCGCCTGATGCGCAGCGAGGCGACGCAGCACGCCGCGCGCGATCCGCGGGTCGATCCACAGCAATTGCAGCGCGGTGATCAGGCCATCGCGGCCAAAAGTGGTCGAGTACCAGGGGATGCCGGCATAGGGATAGCGCCCCTGCGGCGTCGCGGTCATCAGCATGCTGAGATCGGCCATCGACCGGCACACGATCTCGTTAAAAATGTTGTTCGAGGTTTCGATCGACGTGGTGCCAGCCGTGTCGCGCCGCATCTCGCGGCGATGCGCCAGCAGGCTGCGAAAGAACGGCATCGGCCGCTGCACTGGCGCCTGATCCGAGGTCGCGGCGATGAACACCGAGGTCGCTTGGCCGGGCAAAAGCTCGATGTGATAGCGGGCGCGCTGCACCGTGAGCCGCGCCGGCGCGGGATCGAAATGCAGCACGCTGCTGCGAACCACGCCATCGAGCCCGCGATAGTCAAAGCCGATCTCATGCGCCGACAGCATCCGGCTGGAACACGCGCCGCGCCGCGGCCGCTGATTGCCGCGCACCTCGAACAAATCTGCAAAATCGTTGCCGAATTCCAGCACCAGATCGAAGCAGGCGGTGGCCTCGCCATGATTTTCCAGGCCGATGCGCTGATAGGCCGTGCCTTGCCACAGAAACATGGTGCGCAGGATGTGCAGCAGATCCTTGGCGAGCACCAGCCGCCCGCCGCGATAAATATCCGGATTGGTGAGATCGACAGTCAGCGCCGAGTTGTCGTCGCGCAGATTGGAACCGAGCAGCAGCGGTTGCATGTCATCAAGCTTAAGCTCAAGGCGCGCGAGATAACGGGTATCGGCATGGAACAAGCCATCGGGGCCACCCGCCGCCGCGCCGATATCGCCGTGACTATCGACCACCATGAACGTGTCATTGTGTTTCAGCGCGCAACGCGGCCGCGCCGCGGGCGCGGTCATCGGAATGTAGAACGGCGATTCGGCGGCCGCTTCGCGGCTTGGAGCAGCTTGCGAAAGCGCTTCAGACGGCATGTTGCCTCCTCCGCTGGTTGCGATAGTGCGGTGCAATGAGCGATCACGCCAGCGCCGACGATCGATGATGATGACAGCGGCTGCTGTGCTGGTTGGCGTGATGAACGCGACGTCTCTGATCGGCCGTGATTGCTCACCTGATAGCTGCTGATTGCGGCAACACCACGCGCGCCACACGCTTTGCTGCGGTTCCTGATGCGGCCCAAGATGGAACGGAACATCAGCAACACCACGCCGTTCCTAGTTGAGGCTGCCGGGCAGCCTTGAAGGAGCGGAGATCAGATCATGCGCATCGCGCAGGTTGCGCCGTTGGCCGAGGCCGTGCCGCCCCGCCTTTACGGTGGAACCGAGCGGGTGGTGCATTGGCTCACCGAGGAACTGGTCGCGCTCGGCCATGACGTGACGCTGTTCGCGAGCGGCGATTCGGTGACATCAGCCAAGCTCGATGCCGTGTGGCCGCGCGCCGTGCGGCTCGATGGGTCGGTGAACGACGTCAATGCGCTGCATATGGTGATGCTGGAGCGGCTTCGGCAACGCTGCGAGCGCGGCGAATTCGATCTGCTGCACTTCCATCTCGATTACTATCCGTTCTCGCTGTTCATGCGCCAGCCGACGCCGTTTATCACCACGCTGCATGGCCGGCTCGATCTGCCCGAACATCAGCCGGTGTTTGCCACCTTTGCCAGTGTGCCGCTGGTGTCGATCTCGCAGGCGCAGCGCGCGCCAGTGCCGCAGGCCAATTGGCTCGCGACCATCCATCACGGCATGCCGGCGACGCATTTGACTCCGCAGCCGGTTGAGCCCGCCTATCTCGCCGTGCTCGGCCGCATTGCGCCGGAAAAAGGCGTCGATCGCGCGATCCGCATCGCCTTGCAGGCCAGGCTACCGCTGAAAATTGCCGCCAAAGTGGACCGTGCCGACCAGGACTATTTCGATCAGGTGATCAAACCGCTGCTTGCTGATCCGCTGATCGAGTTCCTTGGCGAAATTGCCGATCGCGATAAGGCAGTCTTTCTGAGCGGCGCTTTGGCCCTGCTGTTGCCGATCGACTGGCCGGAACCGTTTGGGCTGGTGATGATCGAAGCGATGGCCTGCGGCACGCCGGTGATCGCCTATCGGCGCGGCTCGGTGCCGGAGATCGTTGACGATGGCCTGTCCGGTTTCATTGTTGATGACGAAAACGAGGCTGCGGCCGCGGTCGCCAAGCTCGATCAACTTGACCGGCGGGCGGTGCGCCGCCAGTTCGAAGCACGTTTCACCGCGCGCCGGATGGCGCATGATTATCTCGCGGTCTATCGGCGCTTGCTGGCGCGCTGTCAGCCGCCGGTGCGGCTGATCTCAAGCGCTGAATAGCCGGCGCAGTCAGCCACTTTCGAAACGCTGGCGGAGCTTTTGCAGCGCCTCGTCTGACAATGGCGCCGATTGAAACTCGCGGATCGCCTGCGCCAATTCCTGATCGGTCATCGGCTGCACCGGAACCTTGAGCTTGCCGGTCTTAAAACCATCTTCGATGCATTGAAAATGCAGATCCGGGTCCGTCCCGAACAATTGCTGCACGCGCGACAGAAACCAGCGATAGGGCATGACGCAACTCCCAAATGGCGATGATATTTGCGCGCCTCGGGCCGCAGCCAATATCGGATTCCGATTGCGGCAAAGGCGGCCCCGCCGAGGCCGCCTTTTCGCGATATCAAGCCGATGAACGTGGGCCGGCGTTAGCGCAGGCCCGAGCCCGTACCAGTCGTGGTTTTTGACTGCCCGGTCGAACTCGGTGTGGTCGCATTGGTCGCGCCGCGCGCGCTGCCGGCACCCTGGCCACCGCGATCGGAATTCTCCGGACCACCGCCGCCGCCCGAACCCGCGCCGCCTGCACCAGAACCACCCGCTCCGGCGCCGGCACCGGCTCCGCCAGCGGCGCCGCCGCCAGCACCACCACCCGCGCCGCCACCACCGCCACCGCCGCCTTGGGCCAGCACCTGGCTGGCACCGAATGTCAGCGCCGCGAGCAGCGCGAATGTTGCCACGATTGTCCTCATGCATTCTCTCCTGATCGTTTCCGTTCGGCAAAGGCCAATGCCTGGGGTGTAGTTACGTTCCTCACTGATTGCGGTCGGCCCCCCGCCAGCGCCGCCGCGCGGCTGCGAGGAACCTCCATCGGCGTTGCTGCTTGCCCTGTGCCCATGGAGGATCGATCGATGAAAGCTCTCACCTGGCACGGCAAGAACGACATCCGCTGCGAAAGCGTGCCTGATCCGAAGATCGAGCACGGCCGCGATGCGATCATCAAAGTCACCGCCTGCGCGATCTGCGGTTCCGACCTGCATCTGTTCGACGGCATCATGCCCAGCATGGAGGCCGGCGACGTGCTCGGTCACGAGACCATGGGCGAAGTGGTCGAGGTCGGTCGCGACAACAAGAAGCTCAAGGTCGGCGACCGCGTCGTTGTTCCATTCACGATCTCATGCGGCGAATGCTACTTCTGCCAGCGTGGCTATTACTCCGGCTGCGAGCGTTCGAACCCGAATGCCGCGATGGCGGCCAAGCTGTGGGGGCATTCGCCCGCGGGCCTGTTCGGCTATTCGCATCTGCTTGGTGGCTTTGCCGGCGGACAGGCCGAATATCTGCGCGTTCCCTATGCCGATGTCGGACCGCTGCAAGTGCCCAATGGCCTCAGCGACGAGCAGGTGCTGTTTCTGTCCGACATTTTTCCAACCGGCTACATGGCCGCCGAGTTCTGCAATCTCCAGGGCGGCGAAACCGTCGCGATCTGGGGCTGCGGTCCGGTCGGGCAATTCGCGATCAAGAGCGCGTTGCTGCTCGGCGCCGAACGGGTGATCGCCATCGACACCGTGCCAGAGCGGCTGGCGATGGCGCGCGCTTCTGGTGCGATCACACTCGATTTCATGAATGAAGATATTTACGAGCGCATCCAGGAGCTGACGAAGGGGCGCGGCGCCGATGCCTGCATCGATGCGGTCGGCACTGAGCCCTCAACGGCCTCGGGATTCGACGCGCTGGTCGATCGCGTCAAGGTCGCCACCTTCATGGGCACCGATCGCCCGCATGTGCTGCGGCAAGCGATTCACTGCTGCCGTAATTTTGGCACGGTATCGATCGTCGGCGTCTATGGCGGGCTGCTCGACAATCTGCCGCTCGGCTCGGCAATCAATCGCGGCCTCACCTTCCGCATGGCACAAACGCCAGTGCAGCATTATCTGCCGCTGCTGCTGTCACGGATCGAAAAGGGCGAGATCGATCCGTCGTTCGTGATCACTCACCGCGCCAGCCTGGATCAGGGGCCGGACCTCTACCAAACGTTCCGCGACAAGCAGGACGGCTGCGTCAAGGTGGTCCTCAAGCCCTAACAAGATCTTAACGCGATCACGGAACCGCTCGCCGCGCGGAGCGGGCAGCGGCGCGTGCGTTGCACGCGCGTGCCGTTTTGTTCCGGCAGCCGGTATTCGTAATCTTACGGAGCTGGTCGAGGGGGGGAGGACACCTTAGCCTGCGGGCCACAAATGAGGAGAGGCGCCGTGGATCTGTATATCAGAGACGAGAACCTGAAGAGGTATCGCAAGGCTCTGGCAGACGCTGATACCGTAGTGCACCGGGCGATTCTGTCCGCCTTGATTACTCACCTCGAGGAGCAGGAGCCGATCACGCGTTCGGCTTACGCGTCTTCGATGGATAGCCACTAAGAATCGAAGTCCATTAAATCCTCCGCTTTGGTATTAAGCTACTTCGATTGAATCCAAAAACACCCTTAGGCTGGCTGCGTTCAACAAACCCTAGGTTTGCGCATGAACGCAGCTCCGCCTCCTATGTGCTTTCGCTGCGGCGTCGCCCGCGAATTGGTGCTGGTGTCCCCGTTGGGGCCCGGCCTGGAGCTGCGTCAGTACACCTGCCCGAAATGCGGCAAGGTGCTGCGCTTGAAAATCAGGCACGATTCCGCGCGTCATTCTGATGGCGCGTGACGTTTCGTAGCGTTTGCGGGCACGGAACGCGTCTGCGCGCAAGGCGAAAACCGTTCGCATCAACAATTGCGGTGTCAATGTCGCCGCGCGGCAAGCGCCCTACCCCGCCGCGACCTGCCGAGCGCTCCGGCGTGTCGCACGCGGCGTCAATCGAAGCCGAGATAGGCCGATTTCACCTTGGGATCGGACAACAGGTCGCTCGCCGGGCCGGCATGGACGATCCGCCCGGTCTCGATCACATAGCCGCGGTCGGCGATCTCCAGCGCGGCGGCCGCGTTCTGCTCGACCAGCAGAATGGTGATGCCGGCCTGGCGCAGCGCGGTCACCGCGGCGAGGATCTGATCGACCAGGATCGGCGACAGTCCGAGCGAGGGCTCATCGAGCAGCAGCAGTTTTGGCTTACCCATCAGCGCGCGGCCGATCGCCAGCATCTGCTGCTGGCCGCCGGACAAACCGCCCGCCGGCTGATGGCGCTTGTCCTTCAGCACCGGAAACATCGCATAGATGCGTTCGCGGTCAGCCTCGATGCCATCATCGCGGCGCAGATAGGCGCCGAGCCGCAAATTATCATCGACGCTGAGCGGACCAAAAATCTGCCGCCCTTCCGGCGACTGGGTCATGCCGCGCGCGACGCGCTGATGCGATGGCAGTCTGTCGATGCGCTCGCCCATGAATTGCATTTGACCCGCGCTGATCGGCTGCACGCCCGATAGCGCGCGCAGCAGCGTGGTCTTGCCGGCGCCGTTCGAGCCGATCAAAGCCACCACCTCGCCGGCGCTGACCTTGAGATTGATGCCCTTCAGCACCTCGATGCGGCCATAGCCGCCGTGCAGATCGACCACCTCAAGCACGGGCTGCCTCCCGCGCGCCGTGATGGCCGAGATAGGCTTCCAGCACCAAGGGATTGTCGCGCACCTGCTGCGGGCTGCCTTCCACCAGCATCCGGCCCTGCTCCAGCACCAGGATGCGATGCGAAATCTTCATCACCAGTTTCATGTCATGTTCGACCAGCACCACTGCGATGCCGCGATCGGCGACGCGGCCGATCAGCCGGTCGATATCCTCGGTCTCGACCGAATTGCAGCCGGCCGCGGGTTCATCGAGCAACAGCACGCGCGGCTCGGCGGCGAGCGCGCGCGCGATCTCCAGCCGCTTGCTGGCGCCATAGGACAGCGCGCCCGCGGGAATGTCGGCGCAGTCGCGCAGCCCGACCTGGTCGAGCAGCGCTAGCGCCGCCGCGCGGGTGGCGCGGTTCTGGCGGTTCACCGAGGGCAGCCGCAACAGATCGGCCAACAGGCTGCAATTTTCCTGCAGATGGCGGCCGACCATGACGTTCTCGGCCGCGGTCATGCGATGGAAGATCTGCAAATTCTGAAAAGTGCGCGACAGCCCGCGCGCTGCCAGCACATCGGGCGGCAGGCCGGTGACGTCCTCACCGGCGAGCAACACCCGGCCGTGGCTGGCGGTGTACATCCCGGAAATCACGTTGAACAACGTGGTCTTGCCGGCGCCATTGGGGCCGATGATCGAAAAGATTTCGCCGGGCTCGACCGCAAAGCCGACGCCGTCGATCGCTTTGACACCGCCGAACGAGATGCCGATGTCGCTGACCTCAAGTACGCTCATCGCCGCCCCCTGGTGATCAGCCGCGCCAGCATCGGCACCATGCCATCGCGCATAAAGATCATCGACACGATGATCAAAAGACCGAGCATGAAGTGCTCGTATTCCTGAAACACGGTCAGCACCTGCGGCAGCACAACCAACACCGCGGCGCCGACAATGCTGCCGACGATCGAGCCGAGCCCGCCCAGCACCACCATGGTTACCAGTTCGACCGAATGCAGGAAGCCGGCCTGATCCGGATTGACGAAGCCATTCATCATCGCCAGCGCCGAGCCCGCGACCGAGGCATAGACCGCCGCGATCACGAATGCCTGCAGCTTGAAGCGATTGACCGCGACGCCCGCGACGCGCGCGGCGGTCTCGCTGTCATGCAGCGCGCGAAAGGCGCGGCCGGTCGGGGTGTCGTCGAGATTGAGCGCGATCCAGGTGCCGATCAGCAGCAAGCCCGCCGTGATCCAGTACCAGGTATCGGAGCCGCTGACGCGCCAGCCAAACAGCACCAGCTTGGCGACCGGCATGCCATCCGGGCCGCCGGTCCAGCGGCTTTCGGTGGTGATCACCATCGCGATCAGCACGCCGAGCCCGAGCGTGGCGATCGCGAGATAATGTCCCTTGAGGCGCAGGATCGGCCGGCCGACCAGAAACGCCAACAGCCCGGACAGCAGCGCGCCGATGCCGACCGCGGCGAGCGCGTTGACGCCAAGATGCGCCGGGCCGATCGCGACCGCATAGGCGCCGATGCCGAAGAAGCCGGCATGGCCGAGGCTGACCTGACCGGCCTTGCCCATCAGAATATTGAGACCGATCGCCGCCAGCGCCGATACCCAGACCAGCGAGGCCACGCGGAAGTAATAGCTCGACGGAAATACCAGCGGCAGCAGCGCCATCATGGTGGCGAGCGCCAGCAGAATCACAGAGCGCCGGTTGAGACGTGTCATCATGGCTCAGACCCGCTCCACCGCGCGGCGGCCGAACAGGCCCTGCGGCGCCACGAACAGCACCGCCAAAATCACGATGAAGGCGATCGCATCTTTGTAGGTCGAGCTGATATAGCCGGCGCCGAACGCCTCAAGCAGCCCGAGCAACAGCCCGCCGACCACGGCGCCGAGCGGACTGCCCATGCCGCCCAGCATCGCGGCGGCAAAGCCCTTGAGCGCCAGCAGCGTGCCGACGTCGTAGCTGGTCAGCGTGATCGGGGTGATCAGAATGCCGGCCACCGCGCCGATCGCGGCCGAACCGCCGAACGCCAGCGCCATGATGGTGGCGACATTGACGCCGACCAGCCGCGCCGCCAGCCGGTTGGCCGCGGTCGCCATCACCGCTTTGCCGAGCAGCGTGCGCTCCATCACATAATAGAGCAGCAGCACCAAGAGCGCGGCGCCGCCCAGCACCCAAAAACTCTGCGGCTGGATCGCCGCGCCGAACAGATCGACCGGGGTGTCGCCGGAAAACGCCGGTAGCTTGTGGAATTGTTTGTCGAACACGATCTGCGCCGCGCCGCGCAGCAGGATCGAGGCGCCGATGGTGATGATGATCAGCGACACCGCGGTGGCGCCGCGTGCCGGCGCGATCGCCAGCCAATACAGCAGTAGCCCGACGACGATGGCGACCAGCACCGCGAGCAGCGCCGCGAGCGGCAACGGCACGCCGGCGGCATAGGCGAACACCGTCACCATGCCGCCCAGCATCACGAATTCGCCTTGCGCGAAATTGACGACTTCGGAGGCGTGATAGACCAGAGTGAAGCCGAGCGCGACCAGGGCATAGACCGCCCCGACGGTGAGACCCGACACAAAGAATTGCAGCAGTTCGGACATGGGCTCGGGCCGGTTAGTGTTGAGTTAGGAAAGGCGGCTGCGTCTCCCTCTCCCCGCCTGCGGGGAGAGGGGTGGGGTGAGGGGGCGTATCAATAAGTCAGAACTCGGTGAGACGGGCCCTCACCCGCCGCGCAAAGAGCGCGACGACCTCTCCCCGCACGCGGGGAGAGGTGAACGTGCCCGCGCCCCGGAATGACGGTCTCATCGTGGTCGCGGCGGCCGCGCCTCAGCTTCCCGGCTGCACCAGCACCCAGTCGCCGCCCTTGACCTCGAGCATGCGGAAGGCGGACAGGTCGAGGCCGAGATGATCGGTCGGCGACATGGTGACGATGCCGCCAGTGCCGACGAACTCCTTGGTGTTCTCGATTTCGTCGCGCACCTTTTTCGGGTCGCTGGAATTGGCGCGATCCATCGCCGCGATCAGGATCGACAGCCCGTCATAGGCATGGCCACCGAAGGTCGAGACCGGCTGCTTGGTGGTCGTTTCGTAAGTGGTCTTGTAATCGACCACGACCTTCTTCTGCGGATCATTGTCAGGCAGCTTGTCGCCGACCAACAGTGCCGCGGCCGGCAGGCGAACGCCTTCCGCTGCCGCGCCGGCCAGATCAATGAAGCTTTTCGAGGCGACACCGTGGCTCTGATAGAACGGCGTCGAGGACATGCCGAGCTGCGCGTAGTTGCGGGTGACGATCGCCGGGCCCTGGCCGAACCCGGGATTGACCACCGCCTGGATGCCGGGCGTGTTCTTGATCTTGGTGAGTTGCGCCGTCATGTCGCTGTCGCGCGGACCATAGGTTTCTTCGACCACGATCTGCACGCCGTAAGCCGGCGCGACCTTGACGCATTGCGCGCGCATCGAGGCGCCGAAGCCATCGGTGCCGGAGATCATCGCGATCTTGGTGAAGTTGCGCTGCTTGATGTTCTCGAAGATCTTTTCGCACGCCATCTTGTCGGTGTGCGGGGTCTTGAACACGAACTTCCGCACCGGATCGATGATCTCGACCGCGCCCGCGAATGAGATGAACGGGATCTGCGCTTCCTCGAATACCGGGATCATCGCCATGGTGGTGCCGGTGGTCGAGCCACCGACCATCGCCACCACCTTGTCGTCCTCGATCAAGCGGGTGGCGAAGGTGCGCGCCTTGTTGGCGTCGCCGCCGTCGTCATAGACGACCAGCTCGATCTTCTTGCCGTCAACGCCGCCGGCGGCATTGATCTTGTCGACATAGATCTTCAGCGTCTTGTCCTCGGGGTCGCCAAGGAATGACGCCGGTCCGGTCATCGACAGCACCGAACCGATCTTGATGGTATCCGCGGCCCAGGCCGCGGTCATGGCTGAAAAGCTGGAAATGGCGGCAGCCATCGTGCCAGCGGCAACGATGCGCAAGACCTGCATGCGGCGTGACATGGATCGTTTCCTCTGTGTGGGGCGGCTCGATTCTCAAAGGCAGCCTGCCCGGCCCATCGCGTGCAGTTTACGGCGTCTGTGATGCCGGTCGCACGTCATGCTTTTGGCTATAATTAGAATGACGGATAGATTGTCGAGTAGCATCGCAATACCAACGATGCCAGCACTTTGCTGATGATCAACATGTCACCAGGGAGAGGAGTGCGCAGTGCAGCAACAGGTTAGAGTTGTGCTGCAAATGCTAAGCGCGACTCATTGTCAGTCGCTACTAACAGGAATCTTCCTTGTTTAGCCCAGCCACTACGACAGTTTTATGGAAGTCTCCGCCTCGCTTGACATATCTCAATTACGTCTAGCGGTAGATTTGGAATCTCTGTTCGCCTTGAGGCGCTGATCGCCGCAGTGGCGTACGCTGAGGGAGGCTTACGCATGCATACACCACGATCAGCGACCGAACCGTTGTCGCGCGACTCCAGCGAACTACGTCCGTTGACCGGCAATGAGGCGATCGCACGCGGCGCGTGGGAAGCCGGCGTCAAGGTCGCAGCCGCCTATCCGGGCACGCCCAGCACTGAAATTCTGGAAAATCTCGCGACCTATCCGGCCGAAGATATCCACGCGCAGTGGTCGACCAATGAGAAGGTCGCGCTCGACGTGGCGATCGGCGCGTCGTTCGCCGGTCAGCGCGCGCTGTGCGCGATGAAGCATGTCGGTCTTAATGTTGCTGCCGACGCCTTCATGACCGTGGCCTATATCGGCGTGAATGGCGGTCTGGTGATGACCGTGTGCGACGATCCGGGCATCCACAGCTCGCAGAACGAGCAGGACAGCCGCATCTACGGCATGCTCGGCACCGTGCCGGTGCTGGAGCCGAGCGACGCCCAGGAAGCGCTCGACTACACCAAGCTGGCTTTTGAGCTGTCCGAACAATTCGATACCCCGGTGATCCTGCGCGGCACCACGCGGCTGTCGCACACCCGCAGCCCGGTTGCGGTCGGCGAGCGCAATCCGCCGCCAGCGCGCAGCTTCATCGAGCAGCCGTCCAAGAACGTCATGATCCCGGCCCATGCCCGCGGCCGTCATGTCGTGGTGCTGCAGCGCGAAGCCAAGCTGAAGGAATATCTGGCGAGCGCGCCGATCAACCGCATGGAGATCGACGACACCTCGTTCGGCGTGATCACCGCCGGCACCTGCTATCCGTATGTCCGCGAAGTGCTACCGAACGCCAGCGTGCTCAAGCTCGGCGCGTCCTGGCCGCTGTCCGAACAGCTGCTGCGCGAGTTCTGCTCCAAGGTTGACCGCGTGTTCGTGGTCGAGGAGCTGGAGCCGATCATCGAGAAGGAAGTGGCCGCGCTCGGCTTCAAGGTCGCCGGCAAGGAGTTCTTCCCGCGCAACGGCGAGTTCTCGCCGGAAGTGGTGCGCGCCGGCTTCGTCAAGGCTGGCATTCTGCCGGCGCCGCCGCTCGACAATGGCTGGACGCCGGAGCTGGTGATCCGTCCGCCGGTGCTGTGCGCCGGTTGTCCGCACACCTCGAGCTTCCTGGCGGTGCGCGCCTCGGGCGCCCGCGTCGCCGGCGATATCGGCTGCTACACGCTTGGCTGTCTCGACCCGCTGCGCGGCCTCGACACCTGCGTGGCGATGGGCTCGTCGATCGGCAATGCCGTCGGCATGGCCAAGGCTGGCGAGACCAAGCCGATCGTCGCCACCATCGGCGACTCGACCTTCCTGCATGCCGGCCTGCCGGCGCTGATCGACGCGGTCTATAACGGCGCCAACATCGCCGTGATGCTGCTCGACAACCACATCACCGCCATGACCGGCGGCCAGGAGCATCCCGGCACTGGCAAGACGCTGCGCGGCGAACCGGCCCCGCGCGTCGATTACGAGGCGCTGATCAAGGCGATCGGCGTGAAATGGGTGCGCACGGTCGACTCCTACGATCTCGCCGCGGTGCATCAGTCGCTGCGCGAGGCGATCGCCTATCGCGGCGTCGCGGTGCTGATCTCCAACCGTCCCTGCGTGCTCGACCCGGTCAAGATCAAAGGACCGCCGTTGCAGGTGGTGACCGAGCAGTGCACGGCCTGCCAGTCCTGCATGAATCTCGGTTGCCCGGCGCTGACCTGGAGCGACCAGTGGTTCGAAGGCCGGCATCGGGTTCAGATCGACCCGGCGCTGTGCATCGGCTGCACGCTGTGCGCCCAGGTCTGCACCATCGATTGCATTAAGCCCACAGCCCCGGTGACAGCATGAGCGGCTCCAAACTCGCTTCCGTCGAAGCCGGCGAAGCCTCGGCTGCGCCTGCCCCGATCGCCCGCAAAACGCCGTTCAACGTGCTGATCGTCGGCGTCGGCGGTCAGGGCGTGATCATGGTCTCCAAGGTGCTGGCGGCGCTGGCGCAGTGGCGCGGCTTTGAAGTCAAGCAGAGCGAAGTGCATGGCATGGCCAAGCGCGGCGGCTCGGTGTTCAGCCATGTCCGCTTTGGTGAGCGGGTGTGGTCGCCGACCATCGCCAAGGGTGAAGCCGACGTGCTGATCGCGCTGGAATGGGCCGAAGGCCTGCGCTGGCTGCCCTATCTGAAGCCGGCCACCGGCATCTTCATCTGCGATACCAAGCGGATCGTGCCGCCGTTCGCCTGCCTCAACCGCAAGCCCGGCGCGCCGATGCGCTATTCGCGCGAGACCGCCGAGCAGGTGGCGAACTACGTCGCCGAGGGCTATGCGATCGACGCCACCACCATGGCGGAAGAACTCGGCAATGAGCGCGCCGCCAATGTGGTGCTGCTCGGCGCGCTATCGACCGCGCTCGACTTCCCGATCGCCGATTGGGAGTCGACGGTCTCGGAATTTGTTCCGAAGAAGACCATCGCCGTCAATCTCGAGGCGTTCCGCCTCGGCCGCACCTGGATTGCCGAAGCGCGCTCGCCGGCGCCCGCCACCGGCACGCCGCCGCTGCTGCCGCTGGCTGAGGTTCCGTTTACGCCGCGGCTCGAAATCAATGCGGCGTGGTGCAAGAGCTGCGACATCTGCGTGAAGATGTGTCCGGAGCGCTGCCTGCGCCTGAACGACGATCGCATCGCCGAACTTGCCAACCCGGAAAAATGCACCGGCTGCCGGCTGTGCGAATGGCTGTGCCCGGACTTCGCGATCCGGGTTCATCTCGAAGCGCAGGGTAAGGCCGCGGAGGAAGCTGCACGATGAACGTGGTCGATAAAGCGCGGGTCAAGCCGGCTGCCAAGCTGCTGTCCGGCAACAATGCCTGTGCACTCGGCGCGGTTGCCGCCGGCTGCCGCTTTTTTGCGGGCTATCCGATTACGCCGTCCTCGGAAATCGCCGAGCGGCTGGTAACGCTGCTGCCGCAGGCCGGCGGCGTGTTCATCCAGATGGAAGACGAGATCAGCGCGATGGCCGCGGTGGTCGGCGCCTCGATGGGTGGCGCCAAGGCGATGACCGCCACCTCCGGCCCCGGCTTCTCGCTCAAGCAGGAGAACATCGGCTACGCTGCCGGTGCCGAAATCCCGTGCGTGATCGTCAACGTGATGCGCGGCGGTCCCTCGACCGGCATGCCGACCCGGCCCTCGCAGGCCGACGTGATGCAGACCCGGTTCGGCAGCCACGGCGACTATCCGATGATCGTGCTGGCGCCGGCCTCGGTGCGTGAGATCTACAGCGAGACCATCCGCGCGTTCGATCTCGCCGAGACCTGCCGCACCCCGGTGATCCTGCTCTATGATCAAGTGATCGCGCAGTCGTCCGAAACGGTGGCGCTGGAGCCGCCGACCACGCCGCGCGCCGAGCGCAAATGGGCGACCGGCCCGCGCGAAGAATTTAAGCCGTTCGCGGTCGGTCCTGATGGCATTCCGGCGATGGCCAAGCCCGGCGCCGGCTATCGCGTGCACACCACCGGCCTGACCCATAGCGAAACCGGCTTCCCGAGCCAGGACCCGGAGACGGTCAACCGCAATCTCGGCCGGCTGTTCTCAAAGCTGGAGCGGCATCGCGAACAGATCGATTCCTGGGAAGCGGTGCAGTGCGACGACGCCGATGTCGTGATCGTCGCGATCGGCATTTCGTCGCGCGCGGCGCGCCGCGCGGTCGAAATCTGCCGCGCCTCCGGCGTGCGCGCCGGCCTGTTCCGCCCGATTACTTTGTGGCCGTTCCCGGAGGCTCCGCTGTGCGCCGCCACCAAGAACGCCCGCGCCGTGCTGGTGCCCGAACTCAGCATCGGCCAGCTCCGGCTCGAGGTCGAGCGGCTGCTCGGCCGTGACAAGGTCGAGGGCCTGCATCAATTCAGCGGCGAGCCGATCACGCCGGCGCAGATCGCCGCCCGTGCCACCGCTCTCGCTTCGGAGGCCTGATGTTTACCGACGCGCCGAATTTCGATGTCCGCGACTATCTCCGTCTGGAGATGATGCCGCATTTCCTGTGTCCGGGCTGCGGCCATGGCATCGCGCTGCGCGCGCTGCTGTGGGCGTTGCACGATCTTGCGATCGACAAGGACAAGCTGGCGATCGTGTCCGGCATTGGCTGTGCCGGCCGCCTGTCGGCCTATATCGATGCCAACACCTTCCACACCACCCATGGCCGGCCGTTGGCGTTCGCCACCGGGCTGGCGCTGGCGCGCCCCGACCTGCATGTGGTGGTGATTTCCGGCGACGGCGACTGCCTGGCGATCGGTGGCAATCACCTGATCCACGCCTGCCGCCGCAACCTGAAGCTGACCTGCCTGATGCTCAATAACGAGATCTACGGCATGACCGGCGGTCAGGTGTCGCCGACCACCGCGGAAACCCGGCTGACCACCACCACGCCGCTCGGCAACAACGAACCGAGCTTCGATGCCTGCGCGCTGGCCAGCGCCGCCGGCGCCGGCTTTGTCGGCCGCGAGGTGACCCGACACGTGCCCAAGCTCAAGGAGCTGATGAAGGCCGGTCTCGAACATCCGGGCTTCGCTTTCATCGAAGTGCTGACCGACTGCACCGAAGTCTATGGCCGCAAGAACGAACTCGGCTCCTCGCCGGAAATGATCATGCGCCAGAAGAGTGACATGCGGCCGAGCGCCTATCGCAACACGGTCGATACTCCGTTCCACCCGACCTCGTTGCCGACCGGCATCCTGATGCAGAACGACCGCCCCGAATACGGCGCGGCCTACCGGCGTGCGGCAGCGCTCGCGGCGGCGAAGGGAGCGAAGAAGTGATGGCGGCAACGCGCTTTGAAGTCCGCTTCGGCGGCACCGGCGGCCAGGGCCTGCTGCTCAGCGGCAAGATGCTGGCCGACGCGCTGGCCAGCGAAGGCAAGAACGTCGCGCAGTCGCAGACCTATGAGCCGACCTCGCGCGGCGGCTTCTGCAACGCTGACCTCGTGATCGCCAATGGCGAGGTCGATTACCCGCTGCCGATCGCGTTCGACTGCCTGGTGCTGCTCGATCAGCTCGCGATCAAGCCGTCCTGGTCGCGCACCAAGCCGAATGCGCTGGTGATCGCCGACACCCGCAACTGTCCGGACCTGCCGGCCGGCGACTATCCGTGCCATCATTTGCCGCTCAGCCGCACCGCGATCGAACTCGGCAGCGAGCGGGTCACCAATATTGTTGCGCTCGGCGCCCTGCTCGAGCTCAGCGGCATCTGCAAGCGCGCCTCGATCGAACGGGTGCTGCGTGCCAGCTCGCCGCGCAGTTTTCTTGATCTGAATTTGGACGCGCTCGCGGCGGGCTACGCGCTCGCAGCGCCGGTGGCCGCAGCCGCGTCCTGACCTATTCATTTACTGCCGCGGTCGTTTTCCCGCGGCACGATCGTTCGCCGTCCGCGGGCGACCAGGCAATCGACGGGAGACCATCGTGGGACAAGCTCAGACCGCGGCGCGGAATGCACCGGCATATATGTTTGAACCCGGCAGCGAGACCATGCCGCGCGCACAGATCGCCGCGCTGCAGCTCGAACGGCTGCGCAAGACCCTGGAGCGCGCTTATCAATGCGTGCCGCATCACCGCGCCAAGTTCGACGCGGCCGGCGTCAAGCCCGAGGATCTGAAGTCGCTCGCCGACATCGTGCGCTTCCCGTTCACGGTGAAGACCGATCTGCGCGACAACTACCCGTTCGGCATGTTCGCGGTGCCGCGCGAAAAGCTGCTGCGCATCCACGCCTCGTCGGGCACCACTGGCAAGCCGACCGTGGTCGGCTATACCCACAACGACCTCAACACCTGGTCGGACCTGATGGCGCGCTCGATGGCCTGCGCCGGCGCCATGCCGGGCGACATCGTGCACAACGCCTATGGCTACGGCCTGTTCACCGGCGGTCTCGGCGCGCATTACGGCGCGGAACGGCTCGGCGCCACCGTGGTGCCGGTGTCGGGCGGCGGTACTGAACGTCAGGTGTCGCTGCTCGCCGATTTCGGCGCCAATGTGCTGTGCTCGACGCCGTCTTACGCGCTCAACATCGCCGAAGTCGCCGAAAAGGGCGGCCTCGATCTGCGCAAGGGCTCGCTGCGTCTCGGCCTGTTCGGCGCCGAGCCGTGGAGCGATGCCATGCGGCGCGACCTCGAGCAGCGGCTCGGCATCCGCGCCATCGATATTTATGGCCTGTCGGAGATCATGGGACCGGGCGTCGCTTGCGAGTGCAACGCCGAGCAGAACGGCCTGCATGGCTGGGAAGATCACTTCCTGTTCGAGACCATCGATCCGGAAACCATGCAGCCGCTGCCGGTCGGCTCGGTCGGCGAATTGGTGATCACCACGCTCACCAAAGAAGCGCTGCCGATGATCCGCTATCGCACGCGCGATATCACGCGGCTCAGCCACGAGCCGTGCTCCTGCGGCCGCACCCATGTGCGCATCATGCGCGTCACCGGCCGCAACGACGACATGATGATCATCCGCGGCGTCAATGTGTATCCGTCGCAGGTGGAGTCGGTGCTGGTCGGTTTCCCCGGCATCGCGCCGCACTACCAGATCGTGCTGACCCGCGATAAGGCGCTCGACTCGATGACCGTCGAAGTCGAGATGGCGCCGGGCGCGCCGATGGAAGACAGCGACCGCATGCGCAAGGCCGCCGAGGTCACCCATCACATCAAGTCGATGATCGGCGTCACCTGCAAGGTGGTGGTGCTGGCGCCGGGCGAAGTGCCGCGCTCGCAGGGCAAGGCCGTGCGCGTCAAGGATCAGCGCGGCGTCTGAAACGATTTCGCATCGCGCACAGCGCGCTCCCTCTCCCCGCTTGCGGGGAGAGGGGTGGGGTGAGGGGGCGTCTCCGCATTCCCTGATCCCAAGTCTGGCTCTACGAGGCGCGGCCTCACCCGATCCGGCTTCGCTGCGCTGCGCCGGATCGACCTCTCCCCGCAAGCGGGGAGAGGTAAGACAACCCGCGCTCAAGCGGTCAGCGCCGCCTTCACCAGGCCGCTGGCCTTGCCGAAATCCATCTGACCGGCATAGGCCGCCTTCAGGGCGGCGATCACCTTGCCCATGTCCTTGATTCCGGCGGCGCCGGTCTCGGCAATGGTGGCGGCGATCGCGGCCTTGACCTCGTCCTCGGACATCTGCTGCGGCAGATAGGCGGAGATCACCGCGATCTCCTCGCGCTCCTGCGCGGCGAGCTCGGCGCGGCCGCCCTTATCGTACAAATCGACCGATTCCTGGCGCTGCTTGATCATCTTCTGCAGCAGGCTGAGCAGATCAGCGTCGCTGAGCGGCGGCTTGCCCTGGCCACGGGCTTCGATGTCGGCGTTCTTGATGGTCGAATTCACCATCCGCAAGGTGGACAGCTTGCGCTCGTCCTTGGCCTTCATCGCCTCCTTCACCGCATTGTTGATGTCATCACGCAGCATCACAAACTCCTCATGGCGGCCTGGATCGGCCGTTTGGTGCGCTGATTTAGGCGCTCCGCGCCGGTGAGACAACGCTATTGACCGGCCCGGCATCGCCTGGCGGTACCGCCTGCCGCTCGCCGGGGTGCGACAGCACGTCCGCCTGACGTTCAGTCAAATATTCGCAGGACGGCCCCAAAACCGGCGGTTCCGGCTTTGACGGCCACGCGGCCCGGCTCTATGTAGTGGGCTCATGACGACATCAGACACCCATTCCGCCTGGCCGGACCTCAAGCCGACCGCGCTGCTCGTGCTTGCCGATGGTACCGTGTTCCAGGGTTTCGGCCTTGGTGCCGAGGGCCATGCCGTCGGCGAGGTCTGCTTCAACACCGCCATGACCGGCTACCAGGAGATCCTCACCGATCCGTCCTATGCCGGTCAATTGATCACCTTCACCTTCCCGCATATCGGCAATGTCGGCGCCAACGATGAAGACATCGAAGCGCTGAACGCCGCGGCGACTCCGGGCGCCCGCGGTGTGATCCTGCGTGCGGCGATCACCGAACCGTCCAATTACCGCTCCGCCAAGCATCTCGACGCCTGGCTGAAGAACCGCGGCATCATCGGCCTGTCCGGCATCGACACCCGCGCCATGACCGCGCTGATCCGCGCCAGCGGCATGCCCAATGCCGTGATTGCCCATTCGCCAAGCGGCGAGTTCGACGTCGAAGCCCTGAAGAAGCAGGCCCGCGAGTGGCCCGGCCTGGTCGGCATGGACCTGGTGCCGATGGTCGGCTCCGGCCAGCGCTTCGACTGGGAAGAGACGCCGTGGGTCTGGAACAAAGGCTACGGCCGGCAGAGCGCGCCGGAATTCAACGTGGTCGCGATCGATTACGGCATCAAGCGCAACATCCTGCGTTTGCTGGCCGGCGTCGGCTGCAAGGTCACCGTGGTGCCCGCCACCACCCCGGCCGAGGACATCTTGGCGCTCAAGCCCGACGGCGTGTTCCTGTCGAACGGTCCGGGCGATCCGGCCGCGACCGGCGAATATGCCGTGCCGGTGATCAAGGACGTGGTGGCTTCCGGCCTGCCGACCTTCGGCATCTGCCTCGGCCACCAGATGCTGGGCTTGGCGCTCGGCGGTAAGACCGTAAAGATGCACCAGGGCCACCATGGCGCCAATCATCCGGTCAAAGATCTGACCACCGGCAAGGTCGAGATCACCTCGATGAACCACGGCTTTGCGCTCGACAAGGACACGCTGCCCGGCAACGTTACCCAGACCCATGTGTCGCTGTTCGACGGCTCGAACTGCGGCATCGCGCTGGCGGACAAGCCGGTGTTCTCGGTGCAGTACCACCCGGAAGCCTCGCCCGGCCCGCAGGACTCCCACTATCTGTTCCAGCGGTTCGCCGACCTGATGCGCGCCCGCAAGGCCGCCTGATCCGGCGACCGGCCCATCGACCCGGCTGCGGTTCTGAGCGATCAGAACCGCAGCTTTTTTTTATGCGCCCTGCTCGAGCCGCCAAGCCTGATAGGCCGCGCGAAGCCGCCCGCCGCTGCCGCCCACGGGAATTTTCAGCGCGCCGCGCCCAAAACCTTCCCCCGCCCCGCGAAACGCATTAGACCCGGCGACGCGCCAGAATCGCCAAGTTCCGTTGTCAAATTCCGGCGATCGAGATTCCGAAAGCAGGCCGGCGAATGGAAGACTGGATCGATTATTACGACTCCACGCACACGATCTATGTCAGCAAGCTGCACCGCGACGTGCATTTCCGGCAGATCGCTGAAGACATCATCCGCTACATCCCCGCGCCGGATGCCGTGGTGCTCGACTATTCCTGCGGCGAAGCGCTGTCGGCTGGCCTGGTCGCGGCCGCCTGCGGCCGGCTGATCCTGGCCGAACCGGCGCCCGGGGTGCGCGGCCGGCTGATCGCGCGGTTCGCTCCCAACCTGAAAATCCGGGTGCGCTCGCTGGAAGAATTGCGCCACATGGAGCCGGGCTCGCTCGATCTGGTGGTGATGAATTCGGTGGCGCAATACATGACGCCGGACGATCTCGACCGCGCGCTGTTGGTGCTGCGCCGGCTGCTGAAGCCGCATGGCCGGCTGGTGCTCGGCGACATTCTGCAGCCCAATGTCGGCATGGCCACCGATGTTACCGCGCTGTTGCGCATGGCGCGCCAGCACGGTTTTCTAAAGGATGCGCTGGTCGGGCTGGTCCGCACCGCGCTGTCGGACTACCGGCAACTGCGCAACACAATCGGCCTGCAGCGCTACGAAGAAGCCGAAGTGCTCGATAAGCTGACCGCTGCCGGCTTTGTCGCGGTGCGCGCCGAGCGCAATATCGGCCACAATCCCTCGCGCATGACGTTTGTGGCGCAGCCGGCGGGAAACTGATCGTTCGCGCGCCGCGCTCTCCCCGTCATTCCGGGGCGACCGCTCCCCCACCCCGTCATTCCGGGGCGGCCACCGCGCAGCGGTGGGCGAACCCGGAATCTCTGTTGGAAGACAATCGCGGGATTCCGGGTCTGCGCGCTACGCGCGCATCCCGGAATGACGTTGTGGGGCAGCACCCCTCACCCGACCCGGCTTCGCCGGTTCGACCTCTCCCCGCACGCGGGGAGAGGTGAGTAGCTCACACCGCGCGGCTACTCACACCGCAACCACTCACACCGCTACTACTCACACCACCACGCATAACCGCTTCGCGGCGCGGGTGATGCCGGTGTACAGCCAGCGCGCGCGGCTGTCCTGAAACGCAAAGCTCTCGTCGAACAGCACCACGTCGTCCCATTGCGAGCCCTGACTCTTGTGCACGGTCAGCACATAGCCATAGTCGAACTCATCATAGGGCTTGCGCTGCTCCCACGGGATTTCCTCGATCGCGCCGCCAAAGCAATCGCCGCGCACCGACACTTTGGTGAGCCGGCCACCGAAATCCTCGTCCGGCACGATGCGCATGGTGATGATCATCGACTTCGAGGTGGCGCGCGCTTTCACCCGCCACAGCCCGCCATTGAACAGCGCCTTCTTGCGGTTGTTGCGCAGGCACACCAGCTTGTCGCCGGCGACCGGCAACGGATCCTCGATGTTCTGCTTCTGCCGCACCCGCATATTGTAAGCGCGCCGCGTGTTGTTGCGGCCGACCAGCACCTGATCGGCGCCCATCACCCGGTCGGGATCGAGATCGCCGCGCCGCACCACCTGGCTGTCGCCATAGTCACCGACTTCGAGACGGCGCCCTTCGCGCACCGCCATCGACATGCGCACGATCGGATCGTCCTGCGCCTGACGATGCACCTCGGTCAGCATCACGTCGGGCTCGGCATTGGTGAAAAAGCCGCCGCCCTGGATCGGCGGCAATTGCGCCGGATCGCCGAGCACCAAGAGCGGACAATCGAACGACATCAAATCGCGGCCCAGTTCCTCATCGACCATCGAGCATTCGTCGATCACGATCAGCTTGGCTTTCGAGGCCGGCGCGTCGTCCCACAGCTCAAAACTCGGCTGTTCGACGCCGCTCTCCTTGGTGCGGTAAATCAGCGAATGAATGGTCGAAGCGCTGTCGCAGCCCTTGTTGCGCATCACCAACGCGGCCTTGCCGGTGAAGGCGGCGAATTTAACCTCGCCCTTGACGCCCTCGGCGATATGGCGCGCCAGGGTGGTCTTGCCGGTTCCGGCATAGCCGAACAGCCGGAACACTTGCGGCGTGCTGCCGCGGCCGGGCTTGGCCTTCAGCCAATCGGCAACGGCATTGAGCGCGGCATCCTGATGCGGGGTAAAAGTGGGCATGGCTCTCAAGGGCTGATGCGGCATCAATGGGCGCCCCAGGCGCCGCCGCGATTCGCAGGCTACAGCGTTTTACAGCGAAGTGGAGTCCGCTTCGCGTTCAGAAAACGTAGTCGAAGCAATAGCCATTCAGGCGGCGAGCGCAAGCCGTCGCCCTTGCAGCAGCGCTGCGCGCCACGCATGATGGAGGCGTGATGCAGAAAATCGGAACCTGGATTGTCTATGTGGTCGGCGCGGTCGCGATCGGCTATCTGCTGCTGTATGTCTATGCGTGGCTGACCGCGCCGGAACTGACGCCCGGCGAGCCGATCCGCATTTTCCGCAAGCACGACGCGCCGGAATATTCCTGACGCGATCATCTTGGCGCGCCACGCCCGGCGCGAGGCGCCGCCGCGGCGCGGCGGCCGCGCTCAGGTCACCGGCACGAAGGCGCGATGATCACCGGCGGCGCCAGCCGGCGGGATCTGCAGGCCATCATCGGCATATTCGTTCAGCTTGTTGCGCAGCGTGCGGATCGAAATGCCGAGAATGTTGGCAGCGTGAGTGCGGTTGCCGAGGCAGTGCTTGAGCGTCTCCAGAATGAGATCACGCTCGACATCGGCGACCGTGCGGCCGACCAAAGCGCGCGTCACCTGCTCGGCAGCGAGCGTGGCATGGGCCACCGCCGGCGGCTGCTTGGCGATGTCGAGCCGCTCGCCCTCCGGCGAAATGATCGCCTCCGGGCCGATCTCGTCGCCGATCGCCATCAGCACCGCGCGGTGCATGGTGTTTTCCAGCTCGCGCACGTTGCCGGGCCAGCGATTGGCCGCCAGCACCTGCCGCGCCTCCGAGGACAGCGGCCGCAGCGGCACGCCATTGGCCTCCGAGTATTTTTTGACGAAGTGCTGCGCCAGTTCGAGAATGTCAGCCGGGCGCTCGCGCAGCGGCGGCAGTTTCAGATTGACGACGTTGAGGCGGAACAGCAGGTCTTCGCGGAACGTGCCTTCGCGTACCGCATCCTGCAGATTGCGGTTCGAGGTGGCGATGATGCGAATATCGACCGGCACCGGCTTGGTGCCGCCGACGCGGTCGATCATCCGTTCCTGAATGGCGCGCAGCAGCTTTGATTGCAGCCGGACATCCATCTCGGAGATTTCGTCGAGCAGCAGCGTGCCGCCGCTGGCCTCTTCAAACTTGCCTATGCGGCGCGCCACCGCGCCGGTGAAGGCGCCCTTCTCGTGGCCGAACAATTCGGACTCCAAAAGGCTTTCCGGAATCGCCGCGCAATTGATGCTGATGAACGGCTTCTTGGCACGGTTGGAGCGGCTGTGCACATAGCGCGCCAGCACTTCCTTGCCGGTGCCGGATTCGCCGGTGATCATCACCGAGGCTTCCGAAGCGGCGATCTGCTGCGCCAGCTTGATGACCCGCGCCATCGCCTCGTCGCGATAGATCAGTTCGCGGGAATCATTGGCGACCGCCGCCAGCACCGCGGCGATCAGCTCCGGATCGGGCGGCAGCGGGATGTATTCTTTGGCGCCGGCATGGATCGCGGCGACTGCGGCGCGCGCGTCGTTGACAATGCCGCAAGCCACGATCGGCACATGGATATGCTCGGCTTCCAGCCGCATCACCAGATCGCGGATATCGAGCGCGACGTCCACCATCAGCAGGTCGGCACCCTTGCCGCCGCGCAGCACGCGCATCGCCTGCTCGTTGTCCTCCGAGTGCATCACGGTGGCGTGGTTATCCATCGCGATCTTGGTCGCGGTGGTCAGCTGGCCCTTCAATGTGCCAACGATAAGAAGCCGCATGGTCTTGCTCCTGTCAGTCTGCCGCGCGCATCGCGTTGGGCCGTGCGATCACGTAATTAGTTGCGGTCCGCATTGATGATTTCCGTCATGGTCACGCCGAGCTTGTCCTCGACCAGCACCACTTCACCGCGGGCCACCAGGCGGTTGTTGACGTAAATGTCGATCGCCTCGCCCACCTTGCGGTCCAGTTCCAGCACGGTGCCGGGCCCGAGCTTGAGCAGCTCGCCGACATCCATCTTGGACCGGCCGAGCACGGCCGAGACCTGCACCGGCACGTCGAACACCGCTTCGAGATCGGCGGCGACGCGCGAGACATTTTCTTCTTCGCTGTAGCCGACATCGCCGAGCGGCGGCGCATCGGCGGAATTGAGATCCGGGAGCGGTACCTGACCGTCGTTATCGACCATTGTTACATCCTCATTGCCGCAGAGCCGCGGGCTTCATTCCGCGAGGCCACGTAGCGTCCTACCAGTTCACTGATCTTGTCTTCGATCGCGGCGCGCTCCAGCACCACGCCGCCATCGGCCCATTCGATCCGGCAATCGCCATAGGCGATATCGGGCTCGGCCATGATCACCAGCCGGCCTTCATAGCCATTCTGCCGCGCCAGCCGTTCGATGCTCTCATGGGCACGCTCATACATGCCATCGTTGATGCGGATCACGATATGCGGGGTCGCCACCAGCTGCCGGAAGCAATCGCTGACCAGCGCATTGATCTCGACCAGCGGCTGGCTTGCCATCAGCTCGGTGCACAGCTTGCGCGCCACTGCGACCGCCACTTCCACCGCCTCGGTTTCCATCCGCGCCTCGACGCTGGAGAAGCCGGTGGCAATGGTGCGGATCGAGCCGCCGATCTGTTCGAGCGCCATCGCGACGCGCCGGTCGCTCTCGGCCTTCGCCTCGTTCTGGCCGGCCTGGAAGCCGAGCTGATAACCGCGCTGTTCGGCAGCCGCCACCTGCGCGGCGATTTCGTCGGCGCTCGGCGCCTTCTCGCGGCCCTGCTCGGGCGCGCCGAAATCAAGATCGAACAGGAATTTTGCCGGGGCGGCCATCAGTACACCAGCTCGTCGTCGGCGCGGTTCTTGGTGAGCACGATCTCACCCTTGGCCGCGAGATCCTTGGCGAGGTTGACCAGCAGCGCCTGCGCTTCGTCGACGTCGCGCAGCCGCACCGGGCCGAGCGCGGCCATGTCGTCGAGCAGCATCTTGCCGGCGCGCTGCGACATGTTGCCGAGGAAGAACGAGCGCACATCCTCGTTGGCGCTCTTGAGCGCGATCGCCAGCTTGTCCTTGTCGATGTTGCGCATCAGGGTCTGCGCCGAGCCGGCATCGAGCTTGACCAGGTCGTCGAAGGTGAACATCAGCGCCTTGATGCGCTCGGCGGATTCGCGGTTGTCCTCTTCCAGCGCGGTGATGAAGCGCGCTTCGGTCTGGCGGTCGAAATTGTTGAAGATTTCCGCCATCACTTCATGGGCGTCGCGGCGCCGGGTCTGCGACAGGTTCGACATGAATTCGACGCGCAGCGTCTTCTCGACGCTCTCGATCACGTCCTTCTGCACCGCTTCCATGCGCAGCATGCGGCCGACCACGTCGAGCGCCATATCGTCCGGCAGGATCGCCAGCACGCGCGCCGCATGTTCCGGCTTCAGCTTCGACAGCACCACCGCGGCGGTCTGCGGATATTCGTTCTTCAGATAGGTGGCGAGCACCTCTTCCTGCACGTTGGAGAGTTTCTCCCACATGTTGCGGCCGGCCGGGCCGCGGATTTCTTCCATGATGCCGGACACGCGATCGGCCGGCAGGTACTTCTGCAACAGCCGCTCGGTGGCGTCGTAATTGCCCATCAGCGCGCCGGACGCCGACATACGCGACACGAATTCCAGCATCAGGTCTTCGACCACTTCCGGTTCGACCGTGCCGAGCGACGACATCACCGCCGACAATTCGCGCACTTCTTCATCGTCGAGCAGCGCCCACACCTTGCCGCCATACTGCTCGCCGAGCGCCAGCATCAGCATCGCGGCGCGCTTGGGGCCGCTCAGCGGCTTGGTCGGCGGACGGTTGCCCTGCCGCATCGCCAGATTGGCGACGACGCTGGCGATGTCATTGTTGTTGGCATCATTGGGCTGCGGGGTGCTCATGACGAATTACGCGGGTTCCTGAAGCCATTGACGAATGATAGCGACGGTCTCGTTGGGGTTGCGATCAGCGAGTTCGCCAACCCGGTGCACGGTCTGGGCGTGCACCTGTCCCTGAACCTGAGCGATATCGACCATGCTCTGCTGCGGCACCGCGAGCGGCTGGCCGTCGGCGCCGATCGCCGGCGCGCTGCCATCGGTCAGCGCCGGCGCTGCGCCCTGAGCCTGCGGATCGGCGGCGAGGATGCGGCGCACCAAGGGCCGCACCACCATGAAGATCACCAGCAGGCCGAGCAGCAGCATCACGCCGAGTTCGATCACATACATCACGTCGTCCTTGGTGAACTTCAGCATGCCCATGAAGCCTGCTGGTTCATTGATGGGCGCCACCGCGGGACCTTCCGCGAAGCGCAGGTTGACGACTTCCACCTGGTCGCCGCGCTTTTGATCAAAGCCGATCGCCGAGCGCACCAGGGCTGCAATCCGATCCAGTTCTTCCTTGCCGCGCGCCTGATAGACCAGTTCACCCTTGTCGTTCTTGGCGTAGATGCCATCAACCAGCACCGCGACCGAGATGCGGTTGACGCGGCCCACTTCGGTGACCTCGGTCTTGGTCACCCGCGAAATCTCGTAGTTGTTCGTCTCTTCCGACTTCTTGCTCTGATCGCGCGCGGTGGAGGTGCCGCCGCCTTGCGCACCTGGCAGTTCGTTGTTGACGGTGACCTGACCGTCGGTCGGATTGAGCGTCTGCGCCGATTCTTCACGCGACTGGCTGGAGCGCAGCACCCGGCCCTCGGGGTCGAACTTGTCCGAGGTCTGGGTAATCTTGTTGTAGTCGAAGTCGGCGGTGAGCTGGACCCGCGCCCGGCCGTTGCCGACCACGGACGATACGATCGCCTCGACCTGGTTACGCATCCGTTTCTCAAAAGCCGCACGGCGCTCGTCGCCGGTCACACCTTCGAGGGAATCGCCGGCCGAACCGTCGGCGAGGAGCTGACCGGCTTCATCGACGATCGAGACGCGCTGCGGCTTGAGGCCATTGACCGCGGACGACACCAGATGGCGGATCGCGCGCACCTGCTGCGGCTCAAGCGCGCCGCGCACCCGCAGCACGATCGACGCCGACGGCTCGGGCACTTCGCGCGAGAACAGCGGCCGCTCCGGCAGCACCAGATGGACGCGCGCCGCCTGAATGCGGTCGATCGCGCGGATGGTACGCGCCAATTCGCCTTCCAGCGCGCGCAGATGATTGATGTTCTGCACAAAGCTGGTCGAGCCGAGCGCTTCCGACTTGTCGAAAATTTCGTAGCCGACGCCGCCGCCCTTGGGCAGGCCAGCTTCGGCGAGCTTCATGCGCAGCCGGGTGACCTTGTCCTTCGGGACCATGATGATGGCCCCTTCATTGCGGATTTCGAAGGGAATGCCCTGCCGTTCGAGGTCTTTGACGATGCCGGAGGAGTCTTCAACGCTGAGGTCGGTGAACAGCGTGGTCATCTGCGGCGCAGTGACGCGCAGGATGATGAATGCGAAAAAGCCGATCAGCGCGGCCGTGACCGCGACCATGGCCGTCAGCCGGGCGGCGCCCAGACCCTTCAAGAAGTTCAACAGACCTTGCAACGCACCAGCCCCTTGGATTCGGCACGCCAGACCGACTAGGCAAATATTGCCTATGGGATGGTTTCGATATGGTTAACGACCCTTAACCTCGGTGAACAAAACGCCAAACGCCGGCCAACCACCTCCGTTGAAGGAGGGGGGGACCGGCGCCTAACGATTGAATTGTAAAGAAAAAGAAGCTGAAGCCGCTTACTGGCGGTACTGCTGGATCCGTGTCGTGCGCAGACCGGCCAGACCATGCTGGTCGATCGAGAACTGCCAGGACAGGAACTCGTCCACCGTCAGCGTGTAACGGCTGCACGCTTCTTCGAGCGACAGCAGGCCACCGCGCACCGCAGCCACCACTTCAGCCTTACGGCGGATGACCCACCGTTTGGTTCCAGGGGCCGGCAAATCCGCAATGGTTAACGGACTTCCGTCGGGCCCGATGACATACTTGACCCTCGGGCGATGGGGTTCTGTCATGGCGTACTCGCAACTCTCAAACACTCAACAGTGCAAGCAACTTAGCGGGACCGGCTTAAAATTTAACTAAGCGCAGCGCGACAATTCGCATTGAATTTCAGCGACCTGCGAGGGGTTTCTGAAACGGTTTGTTAATCTTGAGGGCGGCGGCGTCATGCAGATTTCGCATTTTGCCGTTCGTTTGGCGAACATTTGCGGAACTTGTGCGCGTTCATAGCGCGAACGAAGGCACTTTTCGCACCTTGATACCGCCGAACCTTGATCGCTCAGCGCGCTGACGAGAACCGCACCGGCACGGTAAAAGATAACGATCCTTGCGGCATTTCCGGCGGAAACGCCGGCAGCGGCTGGGCGCGCCGGATCATGGCCAGCGTTTCGGCGTCGAGCGCCGAACTGCCCGAGGAATGCGCCAGGCTGGCGCGCAGCACCTCACCATGGCGGCCAACGGTAAAGCTCAGCATCGCGGTGCCATTGGCGCCATTGGCCTCGGCCGGATAGCGCTTGTAGCGCTGCAAATGGGCGGCGAGCCGGTCGCGATAGCTCGGCAGCGCGGCGGCGGCCTGCTCCCCGGCCGTCGCGGCGGCAGCGCGCCCGACCCGATCGGCGGCGGGTGGCGCGCTGGTGTGGGGCGCGGCGGCCTCGGCCTGTTTGCGCGGCGGTTTCTTGACCGTCTTGGCCGGTTCGGGCGGCTTGGCTTGCGGCTCCGGCTTGGCCTGCGGCTTTGGTTCCGGCGGCGCCGCCACGGCCGCGGCCTGCTGCGGCGGGGTCGGCGGCAATTGCTCGGGCTGCGGTTCCGGCTGTTGCTGCGGTGGCGGCGGCTCTGCGGCCTCGGCCTGCTGCATCTCCGGTCCAGGTGCGATATCCGGCGATTTCGCAGAAGGCGCGGCGTGGCTCGGCGCCATATCGACCATGATCGCCGGCATCGCGGTGCCGGGCGGCGGCGCCTGATTGTACCAGGCCATGCCGACGCCGATCAGTGCGGCATGGAACGCCACCACCGCCGCAGCCGAGAGCGTCCAGCGCCGCACGCTGGCCGGATCATCCGCCGCATGCAGCGCCAGCATGGTCATCGGCCATCCAGCCCGACCAGCGCGACCTTGAGATAGCCGGCGTCGCGCAACTGGTTCATCAACTCCATCAGCGCGCCGTAATTGACACTCTTGTCAGCGCGCAAAAATACCCGCTCGTCCTTGTTGTGGTTGCTGGCGGCATCGAGCGTGGCCACCAGATTGTCACGGGCGATCAGTTGTTCGCCGACCGCGACCGACAGATCAGGCTTGAGCGTCACGAACACCGGCTTGTCCGGCCGCGGCTGCGGCTGCACCGTGCTGGCCGGCAGATCGACGCCGACATCGACGGTCGCGAGCGGCGCCGCCACCATGAAGATGATCAGCAGCACCAGCATCACGTCGATGAACGGCGTGACGTTGATCTCATGGGCTTCGACCAGATCGTCGTCTTCGCCGAGCCGTCCCCGGCCTCCGAGCCGCACCCCCATGGCGCCGCCCTACCCGACCCGGCCGAGCGCCGCCGGCCGGCCTTTGCTGCGGCTGAGCAACAGCAGCAATTGCGCCGAACCGTCGCCGAGCAGTGCGCGATAGCCGGTGATCACCCGCGCCAGATGATTGTAGATCACCACCGCCGGGATCGCCGCCACCAGGCCGAGCGCGGTGGCGAGCAGCGCCTCGGCGATGCCGGGCGCCACCACCGCGAGATTGGTTGTGTGGGCCTGCGAAATGCCGATGAACGCATTCATGATGCCCCACACCGTTCCGAACAGCCCGACAAACGGCGCCACCGCGCCAACCGTGGCGAGAATGCCGGTGCCCCGGCCGACCCGGCGCGCCATCGCCGCTTCGACGCGCTCCAAGCGCAGCGCGATCCGTTCCTTGAAATCAGCATCCCAGGAGGCGCCCGGCAATGACGCCTCATGCGCCGCAGCCTGCACCAGCCGCGCCACCGCATCGCTGGCTTCGCTGCAATCGCGAGCCATTTCGGCCAGCGAGGCGCCGCCTTCCAGCGCGGCGATGCGCTCGCGCGCCTGCGCGGTCGCCTGCCGTAGTTCCACCGTCTTTGCCAGCCATACCGTCCAGGTCGCCAGCGACGCCAGCGCCAGCCCGATCATCACCGCCTGCACCACCACATCGGCATGGGTGAACATGCCCCATGGCGACAGGTTGCGCGGCAGCATGGCCACATCGGTCGCCGCAAAAGCCAGCGTCGGCGCCACGCTCAGCAGCGCCGCCACCGCTGCGCCGCAGCGCAGCATCAAGCCCCGCTGGCCTGATCGAGAACACCGACGGTCACGGAAGAAGTTTTGAACAATTCTCATGCGGCGGGTTCCAATCACGCGGCAGGCCAGGCAGCTCATTCGTCCCGTTCGGGAATGCAAAGCTCACGCCAGTAGCGCAAGGACGAACGGCTTATTCATGTTCATTCCGGAGAATGGAACTTCAACTACCGGACGAACCACTTTTCAGGTACACAGTTTCTTATGATCACGCAAACCGGCAGCCCATCGTCACCCTCCGCAGACCCTGAGCAGCGCCCTGGCGCGGCGGTGTTGCTGCAATTGGATGCAGCCACCCTTGCGGTGATCGATAGCTTTGCTGCCACCCGGCAAGTATCACGTTCCGACGCCGTGCATCGGCTGCTGCAGCTTGGCATCGAAAGCCTCGCCCCGAACCGGCCATTGCCCCGGATCAGCACATCGCGCGCCGAGGAATTGGCGACCAGCCAGATCAGCCCGTTGATCGATCCGGACGCCAGCTCCGAGGAGCGCGACCGCCGCATCGAACGGCTCACCAAAGGTCCGCCGGAATTCATCGGCGCCCGCCTCGATCAATCGAAACCGACGCGCTGAAGATTTAGGTCTTCGAGCGACGTGGATGCCGGTTCACTGCGCCGGCCAGCGCAGCCGCACGCCAAGCGCGGCCGCGCCAGCAGGACCGCACCAGGCCTAGCCCGGAACGGCGTCCTTGACCGGCACCACCAGCACGTCAGTCTGCACACAGCGCAGCACCTCTTCCGCCACACTGCTGAGCAGCAGCCGGACCACGCCGCGCCTGCCATGGGTGCCGATCACCACCAGATCCGGGCGGGTATGGGTCACCACATCGATGATCGCCGGCGCCACCGCCGATCCTTCCCGGACCAGCGCGGTATGATCGAGATCGCCGAGATCGACGGTCTTCATGAACACCGCCAGATCGCGCGCCGCTTCCGTCAGCGCATCGCCCAGATAATCGTTGCGGCGGCTCGGCCGCACGCCCGCGTAGTTCAGCATGCCGGCCGCGGCGGCGTCGTAAACATGCAGCACGGTGAGCCGCGCCTGTTGCAACAGGCCAAGGCGGCGCGCGGTGCTGAGCGCCTGAGACGAGCATTGCGACATCTCGACCGGCGCCAGGCTGGTGGCATAGCACAGCGTCGGATCGGAATTGGCCATCAACACCGGAAACGAGCTGTTGCGGATCACCCGTTCGGCGGTGGTGCCGATAAAGATATCCTTGAGAAATGCGCGGCGATGGCTGCCGATCACGCATAGATCGGCCTGCTGCTGCTCGGCGACCTTGACGATGCCGTCAAAGGCCACGCCGCGCGCCACGATCGCGCGACAGTCGAGTCCGGCCAGATAAGCGTGCTCGCGGATCGCATCCGCGAGCGCAGTTTCGGCGAGCGCGCATTCGCCGTCGACAATGCGCGCCGGCTGATCGTCATCGACCACATGCACCAGCACCAGCCGCGCGCCAGCCGCCTTGGCGAGCGCCGCAGCGCGGCGCACCGCACGATCGGAGCGCGCGGAAAAATCGGTGGCGGCCACCACAACCTTGAGACCCGACAAGGACGTCGCTGAACCGGGGGGCACGTTCATCATCAACCTCGTATTCTCTCACGCGCGATCGTTGCACGAATTGCACGATTGGAGCAGCGGAACGCAGCAAGTGCAAGTATGCGCGCCATGTCAGGATCAAGCCTGACGCGCCGATCCTCCTCCCCAGGGTTTCACATGCCGAGCCGCTGCAGCGCGCCGCTGCGCCGCATCAGCAGTTTTTCCAATTCGAGCACCACCATCATCACCGCGCCTGCGCCGATGATCACCAGACCATCCTGCAACGACACCGGCGCGGTTCCAAACAGCGTGTGCATGAACGGCGCGTAAGTGAAGGCGAGCTGCGCGACGATCACCACCGCGAGCGCGATCAGCACCGGCGGCGTTCCCAATGCGCCGCGGAAAAATAGCGAGCTGGTGTGCAGATAGCGGACGTTGAACAGATACACGGTCTTGAACACCACCAGCACGTTGACCGCCATGGTGCGTGCGGTCTCCAGCGTATGGCCCTGTGCCTGCGCATAGAAGAAGATCGCTAGGGTTCCCATGGTGAACAGCAGCGTGACGAACAGGATGCGCCACACCAGGAACGGCGGCAGCAAGGGCGCATCGGCCGCACGCGGCGGCCGGCTCATCGTGCCCGGCTCGGTCGGCTCAAACGCCAGCACCAGGCCGAGCGTGACAGTGAGAATGAGATTGATCCACAGGATCTGAACCGGCGTCATCGGCATGGCGAAGCCGAGCAGAATCGCCAAGGTGACGCTCAGCACTTCGCCGCCATTGGTCGGGATCGTCCAGGCAATCACCTTGCGGATGTTGTCGTACACGGTGCGGCCTTCCTGCACCGCCGCGACGATCGACACGAAATTATCGTCGAGCAGCACGATCTCCGCCGCTTCCTTGGCGGTCTCGGTGCCTTTGCGCCCCATGGCGATGCCGACATCGGCCTGTTTGAGCGCCGGCGCGTCATTGACGCCGTCGCCGGTCATCGCCACCACGGCGCCGCTCGCCTGCAACGCGCGCACAATGCGCAGCTTGTGCTCGGGATTGGTGCGCGCGAACACATCGGAGCGCGCAATCACCTCGGTGAAGCGATGGTCGGCGGTGCGATCGAGATCGGCGCCGCTCAGCGTGTCCGGCGTCTCGGTGAGCCGCAATTGCCGGGCGATCGCACCCGCGGTGGCAGCATGATCGCCGGTGATCATTTTGACGGTGATGCCCGCCGAGCGGCAATCGGCAATCGCCTGGATCACTTCATCGCGCGGCGGATCGATGAAGCCAACCAGGCCCAGAAACATCAGCCCGCTGCTCAGATCGGCGAATCCGAGCTGATCACTGGCGGGCGCCGGCGCGCGCATCGCAAAGCCGAGCACCCGCTCGCCCGCCTCAGCAGCTTGCGCGATCTGCTCGGTCCAAAATTGATGATCGAGCGGCCGCGGCCCATCGGTAGAACTCTGGCTCTGACACATCGCCAGCAGCCGTTCCGGCGCGCCTTTCACAAAGATCACGTCATCGCCCGCGGGCGTGCTGTGGCGGGTCGCCATGAAGCGATGCTGCGCGTCGAACGGAATCTCGTCGGCGCGCTGCCATGCGCTGCGTTCCGCGGCGGGATCAAAACCGGCCTTGATGGCAAGCGCCACCAGCGCGCCCTCCATCGGATCGCCATCGACCAGATAATGGCCATCCACCTCGCGCAACTGCGCGTCATTGCACAGCAGCGCCGAGCGGATCAGCGGCAGTGCCGCGGCATTGGCGGTGGCATCGACCCGGCCGTCGCTCAGCAGCTCACCGCGCGGCACATAGCCGGAGCCACTCACCAAGATCGTGTGCTCAGCGGTGACGATGCGGCGCGCCGTCATCTCGTTGCGAGTCAGCGTGCCGGTCTTGTCCGAGCAGATCACCGAGGTGGCGCCCAGCGACTCCACCGCTGGCAAGCGGCGGATGATGGCATTGCGCCGCGCCATGCGCTGCACGCCGATTGCCAGTGTGATGGTGATCACCGCCGGCAATCCTTCCGGGATCACGCTCACCGCCAGCGCCACCACTGCGATCAGCGCCTCGGGCCAGGCATAGCCGCGCGCCAGCGTCGCAAAGGCAAACAGCGCCGCCGCGGCCACGATCACCACCCAGGTGAAACGCTGCGCGAACTGATTGATCTGCTTGAGCAGCGGCGTGGTCAGTTGCTCGACGCTTTGCATCAAAGAATTGATGCGGCCGATTTCGGTGCGGCCGCCGGTCGCCACCACAACGCCAAACCCTTGGCCCGCCGAAACCACCGTGCCGCAAAACGCCATGCAGTGCCGGTCGCCGAGCGGCGCGTCCGGCGCAGCGGGATGATCCTGCTTGTCAGCGGCGACCGATTCGCCGGTCAGCATCGCTTCGTCGATCAACAGGCCCCGCGCCCGCGTCAGGCGCAGATCGGCCGGCACACGGTCGCCGGCTTCGATCATCACCACATCGCCCGGCACAAGCTCGGCGGCGGCAATACTGACGCGATGGCCGTCGCGCCACACATGGGCGCGCGGCGAGATCATCTTGCGAATAGCGCTGAGCGCCCGCTCCGCCTTATCTTCCTGAATGAAACCGGCAATGGCGTTGATGGTCACCACCGCCACGATCACCGCCGCATCGATGGCATGGCCGAGCACTGCCGCCGCCAGCGCGGCCGCGAGCAGGAAGTAGATCAGCATGTTGTCGAACTGCGCCAGCAGACGGCGCCAGGCCGGACGGCGCGGCGGTTCGGGCAGCGCATTCGGGCCATAGGTGGCGAGCCTCGCCTTGGCTTCTGCGCTGCTCAGTCCGCCGCGTTCGGTCAAGAGCAGCGCCAGCACGCGCTCAGTATCGACCGCGTGCCATATCTCGCCGGACGCCTGGTCATTGGGTCCCTTGATCGCGGCGTCCAGCACTTCGCTCATGAAGGCGCCGCGGTGATCGACGCAGCTTCCTGCAAGATCGCAGCGCCTGGAGACGAGCGAAGCGTCACTGTGCGCCCCCGGTAGCAAGCCACACTGATCAGCCGACACTTGCTGTTCCGTTCAGGCCGCATCGTCGCACAACGTGCTCCTTGCTGATCGGGCCGAGCACGGCGCAAGCCATTCGGTTTCGACCTGGTCGGAACCGAAACTGTTATACCAGCGGCTCCTACCATTGACTCGTCATACCCGCGCTTGTCGCGGGCATCCACGTCTTGAAAGCGCGGCAAGATCAAAGACGTGGATGGGCGGGGCGGGGCCCGGCCATGACGTGCGAAGAGGTCGGCATCAATCACCGTTGGTATTACTCGCGCAACATGTCACCCGGCAGACGACCTCAACGCGGCAGTCCGCCACGGTGAGTCTATCAAGCAAAATCGCAACGGAAGATGCGGTTGCTCGTCGCAAGGCGCGCAAGCGGTTCAGCGCGGTGCCGGTGCGCTCGCAGCCTGGTCGAGCAATGCCAGCAATCCTTTGAGGATTTGCAGCGGCGGCGGCGGACAGCCGGGAATATGCAGATCGACCGGGATCACCTGCGCGACCCCGCCAACCACCGCGTAGCTGCCGGCAAAGCAGCCGCCATCCTTGGCACAATCGCCGAGCGCCACCACCCATTTCGGCGACGGCGTCGCGTCATAGGTGGCCTTGAGCGCGTCGGCCATGTTCTTGGTCACCGGCCCGGTGACCAGCAGCACATCGGCATGCCGCGGCGAAGCGACAAAGCGCAGGCCGAACCGATCGATGTCGTAATAGGGGTTGCTGAGCGCGTGAATTTCCAGCTCGCAGCCATTGCAGGAACCGGCGTCAACTTCGCGGATCGACAGGCTGCGGCCAAGCTTGCGGCGCGCGCGCTCGCCGAGCGCGGTGGCGATCTCCGCCACGGCGGCATCGTCGAGCGACGGCGCCGCTTCGGTGAACGGGCGCTGGAACAGGCTTTCAAACAGCAGCTTGCGCATCGCCCTCGCTCACAGATCGACGCCGGAATAGGAGCAGTTGAAGGATTTGTTGCAGACCGGAAAATCGGCGACGATGTTGCCCTCGATCGCCGCTTCCAGCAGCGGCCATTGGAACCAGGACGGATCACGCAGATGGCAGCGCGCGATCACCCCGTCCTTAAGCCGCAGCCATGCCAGGACGTCGCCGCGGAACCCTTCGACCAGCGCGACGCCTTCGGCCGGCGCTAGCGTGGCCGGCAGCGGCACGCGCCATTCGCCATCCGGCAATTCCGAGAGCATCTGTTCGATCAGGCCAATGCTCTGCTTGACCTCGCGAATGCGAATCCAGACGCGCGCATTGACGTCGCCTTCGCTCAGCACCGGCACTTTGAAGCGCAGCTGATCATAAGGCGGATAAGCGAGATCGCGCCGCGCGTCGAAATCGCGCCCCGATGCGCGGCCGACATAGCCGCCAGCCGCGTATTGCTGCGCGAGTTCAGCGGATAGCCGCCCAGTGGTCACGGTGCGGTCCTGCAGCGAGGCGGTCTCGTCATAGAGTTCGATTAGTTCCGGAAAGCGCTGCCGCACCGTCTTGGCCATCTGCCGGATCGAGCCCTTGCCGGTGTCGTCGAGATCGCGGGCAACGCCGCCCGGCACCACGACGTCACGCATCAGCCGATGACCGAACGCCCGCTCCGCGGCGCGCAGCACGTTTTCGCGCAGCACGCTGCAATGGGACAGCATCAGCGCGAAGGCGACGTCGTTGCAGACGCCGCCGATGTCGCCGAGGTGATTGGCGAGCCGTTCCAGCTCGGCGCAGAGCGCGCGCAGCCACAGCGCGCGCGGTGGCACGGTGATGCCGAGCGCGGCCTCGGCGGCACGAGCAAACGCAATCGCATAGGCCACGGTGCTATCACCGCTGACGCGGCCGGCAAGCTGGGCGCCACGCTCAAGATCGGCGCCGATCAAGAGACCATCGATGCCCTTGTGCACATAGCCGAGCCGTTCCTCGAGCCGCACCACGGTTTCACCATTGGCGGTGAAGCGGAAATGACCGGGCTCGATGATGCCGGCATGCACCGGGCCGACCGCGATCTGATGCAGGCCCTCGCCTTCCACCGGCAGCATCTGATAGCCGCGCGGTGCGCTGGGCGGCAGCCGCGGGCCGAGCGGAAAGCGCACGCCCCATTGATCGCGATCGAGCCAGGGCCGCGGATCGGGCGATCCTTCCGGCACCAGGCCGAACAGATCGTGGATGGTGCGTTCCAGCCGCAGCGCTGGCGGATGCAACATGCCGACCGACGGAAAACTGCCGCTTGGGCACGGCAGGCTGATCACCACCGCTTCGCCGAGCTGCGGTTCGAGCATCGCCATATGCACGGTGTCGGCTTCGCCCCATAGCGACAGCAGCGACCAGCGGCCGGCGACCAGCTCCAAAGTGGCGCGCGACCAATGCGCGGCATCGACCACCAGCCGCGGCCATGGTCCATGCTCCGTAACGCGCCGGCCCTGCAGCTTCAGTTCATCGAGTGACGCCATGCCATCCTCGCACTAGCCGAGCAGTTGAGCGACATGCTGGAACCAGGCCACGATCGGCGCCGGCAGATAGACACCCGCGACCAGCACCAGCGCCAGATGAGCAAACATCGGCACATAGGATGCCTGCGCCGGCTGGGTGGAGCCGCGCGGCTCGCCGAACGCGACGCTGGTCAGCCGCAGCATCAGCGCGCCAAATGCTACCAAGAGCCCAACCACCAGCACCATCGCCAACCAAGGCTGCCGGGCGAAAGTGGAGCTGACCACCAGAAACTCGCTCATGAAGATGCCGAGCGGCGGCAGCCCGGCGATCGCGGCAACGCCCACCACCAGCCCCCAGCCGAGCGCTGGATGGGTCTCGGTGAGGCCGCGGATTTCCGAAATCTGCTGGGTGCCTTTGATCTGCGTGATGTGACCGACCGCGAAGAAGATCGCCGACTTGGTCAGGCTGTGCATCACCATATGCAGCAGCCCGGCGAAATTGGCGAGCGGCCCGCCCATGCCGAACGCGAACACGATGATGCCCATGTGCTCGATCGAGGAATAGGCGAACAGCCGTTTGATGTCGCGGCGCCGATACAGCATGAAGGCGGCGAACAAGAGCGAGCCGAGCCCCATGGTCACCATCAGCGTGCCGGGCGCCAGCGCTTCCGGATTGGCGGCGAGCAGCATCTTGAAGCGCAGCAGCGCATAAAGCGCGACGTTGAGCAGCAGGCCGGACAGCACCGCCGAGATCGGCGTCGGGCCTTCGGCATGGGCATCGGGCAGCCAGGCATGCAGCGGCGCCAGGCCGACCTTAGTGCCATAGCCCAGGAACAGGAACACGAAGGCGACGTTGAGCAGCCCGGTGTCGAACTCGCGGGCGCGCTCGATCAGCAGCGTCCAGACCATGGCGTCATTGCCTTCGCCGATCACCGGCAGCGCCGCCATATAGACGAGGATGGTGCCGAACAGCGCAAACGCGATGCCGACCGAGCCGAGGATGAAATACTTCCACGCCGCTTCCAGCGCGGCATGGGTGCGATAGATGCCGACCATCAGCACCGTGGTCAGCGTCGCGACCTCCACCGCCACCCACATCAGGCCGATATTGTTGGAGACGAACGCCAGGTTCATGCCGAACATCATGACCTGGTACATGGCGTGGTAGAACCGCAGATAGGCCGGGGTCAGCCGGCCGGTTTGCAGCTCGTGGGCGATGTAGCTGGCGCTGAACAGGCTGGTAGTGAAGCCGACGAACGAGTTCAGCACCACGAACACGATGTTGAGATCATCGACCAGCACATAGGCGCCGGCGGCTGGGCGCGGCAGCACCAGCAGCAGAAGCGCCGCAATGAAGGTGGCGAGGCTCGCCACCACATTGAGCCGCGCGGTCAGCCGGTAGCCCGGCAGCAGCGCCAACAGCGCTGCTGATCCGATCGGGATCAGCAGCACGCCATAGACAGCGTCGAACGCGGTGGCGGTCATCCGCGCTCTCCGCGCGAACGATCGAGATCGCCGACATCGACCGAGTCGAAGCGCTCGCGAATCCGGAACAGGAAGATGCCGATCACGATGAAGGCGATCAGGATCGAGAATGCCACGCTGATCTCGACCACCAGCGGCATGCCCTTGGCGCCGGTGGCGGCCAGCACCAGGCCGTTTTCCAGCGACATGAAGCCGACCACCTGGCTGACGGCATTGCGGCGCGTCACCATGACGAGCAGGCTGAGCAGCACCACCGACAGCGCGAAAGCGAGGTCCTCGCGCGCCAGCGCATCGGCCTCCGCGGTGACGCGCAGCATGATCACCATCGACAGCGCCACCAGCCCCATGCCGGCCAGCATGGTCGGGCCGATGCCGACCACGGTCTCGATATCGCGGTGAATGCCGAGCTGGCGGATGATGCGATGCAGCGCCACCGGGATCACGATCGCCTTGAACACCAGCGCGATCGCCGCTGTGACGTAAAGATGCGGCGCGTTCTGGATCATCGCCTGCCAGGCCACCGACGCCGCCAGCACGACAGCGTGCAGCGCGAACACGTTGAACAGCGAATAGAGCCGGTCCTGATACAGCATCATGAAGCTGATCAGCACCAAGGTGCCGGCCAGCGAGTGTGAGATATCGAACGCCAGACTGTGCATCACAAGCTCTTCGAGACGAACAACAACAGCGTGCCGAGCAGCCCCAGCATCAAGGCGGCGCCGAGGAATTGCGGCACCCGGAACACCCGCATCTTGGCGGTCGCGGTTTCAAACAGCGCCAGCAGGAAACCGACCGCCGCCAGCTTGACGACATAGACCGCGGTGCCGACCACATAAGATTGCAGACCGGCGCCCGACACCGCGATGCCCCAGGGGAAGAACAGGCAGGCCAGCAGCGACACATAGAGCAGCAGCTTGAGGAAGGCGCCGAACTCGATCAGCGCCAGATGACGCCCGGAATATTCCAGGATCATCGCCTCATGGACCATGGTCAGTTCGAGATGGGTCGAGGGATTGTCGACCGGAATCCGGGCGTTTTCCGCGAGCGCCACCATGATCAGCGCGATCATCGCGAGGCCGAGCGACACGCGCAGCCCGACCTGCGCGGACGCGATGAAATTGGCGATGGTCGAGAGCTGGCTGGAGCCGGCCACCAGCGCCACGCAGAACACGATCAGCAGCATCGCCGGTTCGGCGAGCGCGGCGATCATCACTTCGCGGCTGGAGCCGAGCCCGCCGAACGCAGTGCCGACATCCATGCCGGCCAGCGCCAGGAAGAAGCGCGCGGTGCCAAGCAGCGCCACGATCACGATCAGGTCGGCCATCCAGTTGAACAGCAGCCCGGTGGCGAAGGTCGGCACCAGCGCCGCCGCCACCCAGATCGCCGCGAAAGTGACGTAGGGCGTGGCGCGGAACAGCCAGGAGGCATTATCGGCCAGCACCACATCCTTGCGCAGCAGCCGCAACAGATCGCGATAGGGCTGCAGCAGCGATGGTCCGCGCTTGCGCATCAAGCGCGCCTTGACCTTGCGGATGAAGCCGGTCAGCAGCGGCGCCAGTGTGAACACCAGCAGCATCTGCAGGCCCTGCACCAAAATATCGTCGAGGGTCACGCCCATATCGCGATCACCACCAGCAGCGCGACCAGCGTGGCGAACACCAGGCTGAGATAGCCGCGGATCGACAGTAGTTGCATGTTGTTGAGACGGGTCGAGACCGCTTCGATGATGGCCGCGATCCGGCCATACAGATTCTCCCAGACGAGATCGTGCAGCTCTGCGGAAAACTTCGCCGGCGCGACGCTGCCGGGCGGCGGCATGGTGACGTGATCGCGGGCGCGGAACAGCAGCGTGCCGAACACCCGGCGGATCGGCTGCGCAAAACTATCCGGCGAATATTGCGCCTGCGGCACCGGCTCGGCGAAGCCGCAGCCCCAGGCCGGCGCGCGCCGCACCGCATGCGGTGACAGCCGCAGGATCGCCAAAAAGCCCAGTGTCGCCGAGATCGCGATGAAGGCCAGCACCAAGAGGCCGTTATAGGAGCCCTTGCGCAGATCGATCGGCACGATCGACAGCCACGGCAGTTCGGTCTGGCCGGCAAGGCGGATGTGCAAAATCTCGGCGCTGACCGGCGCCAGCGCATCCATCACCAGCCCCGGGAACACGCCGGCCAGCAGGCACAGCAGCGCCAAGATCGCCATCGCGGCGATCGAGAAGCGATCGACCTCCTGCGCGTTCTCCGCGGCCGGGCTGCGCGGCCGGCTGAGGAAGCTCGCGCCATAGGCTTTGACGAAACAGGCCGCGGCCAGCGCCGCCGCCAGCGCCAACATGCCGCCGATCGCCGGCACCATGATCTTCAGGCCCCATTGCGGCAGTTGCGGGCTCTGCAGCACCGCCTGGAAGGTCAGCCATTCCGAGACAAAGCCGTTGAATGGCGGCAGCGCCGAGATCGCCACCGCGCCGATCAGGAACACGATGCTGGTGGCCGGCATGCGGTGAATGAGGCCGCCGAGCCGATCCATGTTGCGCTCGCCGGTGGCGACCAGCACAGCACCCGCGCCAAAGAACAGCAGGCTCTTGAACAGCGAGTGGTTGAGGATGTGAAACAGCGCCGCGGTGAAGGCCAGCGCCGCCGGCAGGCCCTGGCCATTGGCCTGAAACGCCAGCGCCAGCCCGAGCCCGACAAAGATGATGCCGACATTCTCGATGGTCGAATAGGCCAGCAGCCGTTTGAGGTCGCGCTCCATCAGCGCATAGAGAATGCCCATCACCGCGGTGACGCCGCCGAGCGACAGCACCACCACGCTCGCGGTCCAATCCGGACGGCCGAGCAGATCGAACACCACGCGAATGAAGCCGTAGATCGCCACCTTGGTCATCACGCCGCTCATCAGCGCCGAGACGTGGCTGGGCGCGGCCGGATGGGCCAGCGGCAACCAGACATGGAGCGGCACCAGGCCCGCCTTGGAGCCCGCGCCAAGCAGCATCAACACCAGCACCAACGTTGCCGCGGCGCCGGAATGCGGGGCGGCGCGAATGGCGTCAAAGCCGTAGTCGCCCGCGGGACCGGCGAGGAAGCCAAACGCCAGCAACAGCGCCAGCGTGCCAAAACTGGCCATCACCAGATAGACATAGCCGGCTTGCGCATTGCCGCTCTGGCGATGATGCGCCATCACCAGCGCCCATGACGCCAGCGACATGAATTCCCAGCTCAAGAGATAGGAGAACGCGTCGTCGGCCAGCAGCACCATATTCATGCCGGCCAGAAACGCCGGGAAGAACGGCAGCACGCGCTGCGGCGCGTGTTCGTGCCGGCCATAGCCGAGCGCATACAGGCTGGCGAGCGCGCCGCCGAGATTGATCACCACCAGGAAGAACGCGGACAGCGCATCGAGCCGGAAATGCGCGCCGAGCCATGGCAGGCCGATCGGCAGCACCAGCCGCTCGACCGCGGCGCCATCGCCGATCAGCGCGCGCAAGACACCGAGGCCGGCCGCGCTGCACAGCAGCAAGGTGGCGCCATAGATCACGGCATTGCCGATCCGCCAGCGCGCCAGCACCACCGCCAGCACCGAGACGGCGAGCAGCGCGCCGACATAACTCAGTTGCAGGGCGGCCGCCGACATCATCCGCGCCGCTCCGCACCGCTGCCGAGCCGGCCCATCAGCGCGCAGCACACCGAGAGATGGCGGTCGGCCATCGGTACCCTGTGCGTGCCTGCATCACTGAAGATCATAGCCGCTCCGACTTATGATGTTCAAAACATCATATCTGATAGATGGGATATCTGTCTCGCCATGATTCGTGCGTTTTTTGCGGAGCAGCTATTAAGCCACCGCCGGCGTCGGATGAACATTGTCACAATGTGAAACAGTTTGCCGCGGGCAGCCGATCGAGGCTGAGCGGCAGGCCGAGTTGGGCCGTCGAGAGCTGAGCTGATACCAACCGCTCCTACCATTGACTCGTCATGCCCGCGCTTGTCGCGGGGATCCACCTCTTGAAAGCGCTGCAAGATCAAAGACGTGGATGTCCGGGACGGAGCCCGGCCATGACGTGCGGATGGGTTGGTATCAATTGCCGTTGGTATGAGACGGGCTGAGCGCGATAACCGCCGGCATGCTGCGGGCGGAAGAACGGTTGAGGCGGCGCGGGACCGTTCAACGCTGCGCCGCGAGTTGCAGCGGGATATGGCGGCGGCGCGCCAGCTCAGACGGGGCGCGCCGTGGCCATGTCGTCGTCGATACGGCCGGAGATCAGATCCAACCGGGGCTGCAGCTGATCAGGGCGGTCGAGCAATCGTCCTCGGATTCGCCGGCGCCCAGCGTCGCACCACAGTGCCGACAGATTCGCGGTTTCAGCGCCATGGCGCGAGTGGTTTTGCGCTGCAACTGATAGTCGACGAAATCGACGACGTTCGGTGTTGGCGTTGATGTTTGTTCGACCATGGTTGTCCTCACTTCTGAGGCGACGTTATCGCAGCACTTTTTTGGGCAACCGTTCAGTCGAAAGATCAAATTTTACCGGAGACGGGCTGGGCTCACCGCGCGCCGCCAGATCCGGTTCGATGAGTTGAAAGACTGATAATGCCGATGCGTAAAGGGCGCTGGTTTCGCGCGTCGTGCAGCGCCAAAGCCTGCCGCTGGCTGCAGAAATCGTTATTCGCTGCGAACACCGTCCCCCACTGGCACAAGATGCAGCGTAGCGCCGCGACCTCTCGCCGCTGCGGCAAAGACGGCGCGCCGTTTAGAACCAGTCAAAGCATGATTGCCATCATCACACCCCCGCTCGGCGCGGCACCGCTGTCTGCAAGGCGGTAAGATGTGCGGCGTTACCAGCGGCGATGGCGCCAGCTGGTCCGCGCGTCATGCCCGAGCCTCGTCCCGGCCAGCACGCACCCTGCACGGCTTTCAAGACATCGATGCCCGGGGCAAGCGCGGGCTGCGCTCGCGGTTCGAGCGAGTGGATGCCGGTTCGCGGCTCTCACAGCCGATGGCCTCGGACGATCGGCGCCGCACCGCCGCCCGCATCCAGGCAACAAAAAAGCCCCCGAAGGGGCTTTTCCGTTTTCGTTATCCAATCGCTTCGATCAGTGGGCGTTGGCCCAGACCCGGCGCTTGGTGAAGTACAGGAGGCCAGTCAGCAGCGCCAGGAAGATCATGACCTGCAGGCCGAGCCGCTTGCGGGCTTCCATGTGCGGCTCAGCAGCCCACATCAGGAACGCGGTGACGTCCTTGGCCAGCTGGTCCGCGGTGTTCGGCGTGCCATCGTCATAGGTGACGACGCCGTCCATCAGCATCTGCGGCATCTTGATGGCGTGGCCCGGGTAGTACTTGTTGTAGTACGCGCCGTCCGGGAGAACGAAGCCCTCCGGGGGAGTGTCTTCGTAGCCACGCAGCACGCCAGCCACGTAGTTCGGGCCCTGCTCCTGGAACTGGGTGACCAGGTCGATCAGGAACTGCGGGAAACCACGCTCATAGGACCGCGCCTTGGTGATCACCGACAGGTCCGGGGGAGCCGCACCGCCGTTCGAGAACCGCGCAGCGGCTTCGTTCGGATAGGGCGACGGGAACGGGTCGGCCAGGCGGCGCGGACGATCGAACATCTCGCCGGAGTCGTTCGGGCCGTCCTTGATCGGCGCGGCTTCGGCAGCGAACGCCTTGGCCTGCTCGACGGTGAAGCCCGGTCCACCCGGCTCCGTCAGGTTCCGGTAGTGGACGTACTTCATCGAGTGACAGGCCGAGCAGACTTCCTTGTACACCTTGTAGCCACGCTGCAGCTGAGCGCGGTCGAAGGTGCCGAACGGGCCGGCGAACGACCACTCCAGCGACGGCGGCACGTTGCCGCCCGCCGAGGCCTTGGCGTCCTGGCTGGCGCCGACCACCAGGGTGCCGGCCAGCGCAGCGATCACAGCGACCGAGGCGAGCGACTTGCCCTTGGAGGACGAGCTGGCGAGCACGTCGTCAGCGATCGAGTTCGGCAACGGCAAGGTCTTCTCCTTACGCGACAGCACAGGCAGCACCACCAGGAAGTAGGCGAAGTAGCAAGCGGTGAGCACCTGCGACATCACGGTGTAGACGCCTTCCGCCGGCTTGGCACCCAGCCAGCCCAGCAGCAAGCAGACCGCGACGAACGCCCAGAAGAAGCGCTTGGCCAGCGGACGATAGCGCGACGAACGAACCTTGCAGCTGTCGAGCCAGGGCAGGAACAGCAGAACCAGGATCGCGCCGAACATCGCCACAACGCCGAGCAGCTTGTTCGGGATGGCGCGCAGGATCGCGTAGAACGGCAGGTAGTACCATTCCGGCACGATATGCGGCGGGGTCACGCCCGGATTGGCCGGGATGTAGTTGTCGGCTTCGCCGAGATAGTTCGGCATGTAGAAAATGAACCAGGAGAAGAACAGCAGGAAGGCAGACATGCCAACCAGGTCCTTCAGCGTCGCATAAGGCGTGAAGGGCACGGTGTCCTTCTCGGTCTTCGGTTCGACGCCGGTCGGGTTGTTCTGGCCGGTGACGTGCATCGCCCAGATGTGCAGCACCACCACGCCGACGATCACGAACGGCAGCAGGTAATGCAGCGAGAAGAAGCGGTTCAGCGTCGGGTTGCCGACCGAGTAGCCGCCCCACAGCAGCGTCACGATGCTGTCACCGACCAGCGGAATGGCCGAGAACAGGTTGGTGATCACGGTGGCGCCCCAGAAGCTCATCTGGCCCCAGGGAAGCACGTAGCCCATGAAGCCGGTGGCCATCATCAGCAGGTAGATGATGACGCCCAGGATCCACAGCAGCTCGCGCGGCTCCTTGTACGACCCGTAATACAGGCCGCGGAACATGTGCACATACACCGCGATGAAGAACATCGAGGCGCCGGCGGCGTGGATGTTACGCATCATCCAGCCATAGTTCACGTCACGGACGATCGCTTCGATCGAGTCGAAGGCCAGGTCGGCGTGCGGGGTGTAGTGCATCGCCAGCACGACGCCGGTGATGATCTGGACCGCCAGCATCATCGCGAGGATGGCGCCGAACGTCCACCAGTAGTTGAGGTTGCGCGGCGTCGGATAAGCCACAAAGGACGAATGCACAAAGTTCATCACCGGCAGTCGTTGTTCTATCCACTGCAGGGCTTTGTGTTGTGGCTGATAGGTTGAAGGTCCACTCATGTCGCGATCCTAGGAATGATGGCAGCGATGCTTAATGGAGGATGGGGTGACGTCAGCCGATCTGGATCTTGCTGGCGGAGACGAACTGATAGGGCGGCACCGGCAGGTTGGCCGGAGCGGGCCCCTGGCGAATGCGGCCCGAGGAATCGTACTGGGAGCCGTGGCAGGGGCAGAAGAAGCCGTTGTAATTGCCCTGACGGGCCATCGGGATGCAGCCGAGATGGGTGCAGATGCCGACCACCACCAGCCACTGCTCGTGGCCTTCCTTGGTGCGGTCCTGATCGCTCTGCGGATCGGGCAGGCTCGACAGCGACACCGTGCGCGCTTCTTCGATCTGCTGCGCGGAGCGGTGCATGATGTAGATCGGCTTACCGCGCCAAAACACCTTGATTTCCTGGCCCTCAGCAACCGGACCAAGATCGACCTCGATCGGAGCGCCCGCGGCGATCGTCGAGGCGTCCGGATTCATTTGCGAAACCAACGGCCAAACCACCGCAGCCGCGCCGACAGCCGCCACGGCACCGGTCGCGATGTATAGAAAATCACGGCGAGTCGGTTCCGTCGAAACCTCTGTCGTCATGATGCCAAGCCCTTTCTTATCTTCTCTTTCAGCCGGTGCACCGCGCGATGCGGCAGCCACACACACTCACGCTCCGAGAGCAGCTTACGATATCCGCAATCCACGAAGGCGCGGCAATATGACCACTTCACCAACGATTAGCGTTGGAACAGCCAGTCCAGGGTCGTTCTATTGGCACCCTTGCCGAAAGAGCGCAAGCCCGCTATCGGCCTAGTAACCCGCATTGCCTGAAACTGATGCAGCCTTATGATCGGTCTGTGCTTTCGGGACTGTTAAGGAAGCCCGAAATCAGATGCGGATCGCCCTGTTCCAGCCCGACATCCCTCAGAATTGCGGGACCATTTTGCGGATGTGCGCCTGCCTGAATGTCGAGGCGCACATCATCGAGCCGGCCGGCTTTCCGGTATCTGACCGCCATTTCCGCCGCGCCGGCATGGACTATCTTGATCACGTTCGCATCATTCGGCACGATTCTTGGATGAAGTTTGGGCAGTGGCGTGATCAGGCCGGCTGCCGGGTGGTCCTACTTACAACCAAAGGACTACAGCCCTATTGGGAATATCGCTATGCCGAAACCGACGTGCTGCTGCTCGGTCGGGAGTCCGCCGGGGTTCCCGATGAGGTCGCGGCAGCAGCCGATGCGCGGCTGGTGATTCCGGTGCAAGCTGGGCTACGCTCGCTCAATATCGCGGTCGCCGCCGCCATGGTGGTCGGGGAAGCATTGCGGCAGACCAGCTGGCAAACCGCCACTTCGCAGGGCGCGCCATGAGCTACGCCGTAAAAGAGATCTTTCTCACTTTGCAGGGCGAAGGCGCGCAGGCCGGGCGCGCCGCGGTGTTCTGCCGCTTCAGCGGCTGCAATCTGTGGAGCGGCCGCGAGCAGGACCGCCACGCCGCCGACTGCCGGTTCTGCGATACCGACTTTGTCGGCACCGATGGCACGCTCGGGCAGCGTTATCAGAACGCCGCCGATCTGGCGGAAGCGATTGCAGCGCAATGGCTCGGCGCCGAGGCGGAACGCTATGTGGTGCTGACCGGCGGCGAGCCGCTGCTGCAAGTCGACGCCGCGCTGATCGACGCGCTCCATGATCTCGGCTTTTCGGTCGGGCTGGAAACTAACGGCACGCTACTACCGCCCGATGGCATCGATTGGATCTGTGTCAGTCCCAAAGCCGGCACCGAACTGGTGCTGCAGCATGGCGATGAGCTGAAGCTGGTCTATCCGCAGGCGGGCGCCGAGCCGGAACGGTTTGCGCGGCTGCCGTTCGAGTATTTTTCGCTGCAGCCGCTCGATGGCCCCGATGCCGCAGCGCACACCCAGGCAGCGATCGATTACTGCCTGCGCCATCCGCAATGGCGGCTCAGCGTGCAGACCCATAAGGTAATCGGCATCCGCTGATGCGTTGCCGATCCGCGCCGACGCGGACCGCAGTGACAGCCATTACAGCAGATGGTCGCGGGCGTAGCGTGCCACGGTCTGGTCGGCGATCGCGTTCAGGGTCGGCGGGTCGAGCGCGAAATCCGAGGCCAGCCAGGCATCTTCCGCCAGCGCCACGATATGGCCGAGCGCCGGCCCCTGGGCGACGCCGCGCGCGATGAAATCGGCCGCCTTCAGCGGGAAAGTCGGCGGCTGCCAGCGCTGCGGCAAGCCGATCAGATGCTGCCATGTGGCAAGATCGGCGTCGCGGCCGGCGCGGGCAAAGGCTTGCATCATGCGGTCATGATAGCGCGGCGCGCCGAGCCGATAGAGCCGCCGCCGCGCGATGGTTTCGTCCATGCCGGCGAGCCGCCACCAGCGATGGCCCATGGAATCGAGCCGCTTGGTTTCGGCATTGGACAGCCGCAGCCGCTGCGACAGCCGCCGCGCGTCCTCGGTGACCGCCACCGCCAGCGCGCCGAGCCGGCGCACGGCATCGGGCGAAAGGCCCAGCAATTGTTCGGCGCGGATCATGGCCGCGAGCGGCCCGAGATAGGGCACCCCGCCGAGCACGCGCAGCAACAGCCCGCCATCGGCCATCGCGGTCGCGGCGCTCAGCACGCCGGGCGTGACCATCAGTTTCAGCATTTCCATGCGCACCCGCTCGGCCGACAGCGTGCCAAGGCCGTCGCGGCCGCGGATGCAGGCGAGATAAGCGTCGCGGGCCGGCTCACCGTGGCCATAGGCGGCGTGAATCCGGAAGAAACGCAGAATGCGCAGATAGTCCTCGGCGATGCGCCGGTCCGGATCGCCGATGAAGCGCACCCGCCGCGCGGCGATGTCGGCGAGCCCGCCGACATGATCATGGACCACGCCGTCGGCAGTCACCGACAGCCCGTTGATCGTGAAATCGCGGCGCTCAGCATCGCGCTGCCAATCGCGGCCGAACGCCACCTTGGCCTTGCGCCCAAACGTTTCGACGTCTTCGCGCAGCGTGGTGATCTCGAACGGCGTGCCATCCAGCACCAGCGTCACCGTGCCATGCTCGATGCCGGTCGGCACGCTCTTGATGCGCGCGGCCTGCGCCCGGCGGACCACCTCCTCGGGCAAGGCGGTGGTGGCGATATCAACATCGCCGATCGCAACCCCGAGCAGTGCATTGCGCACCGCGCCGCCGATCACCCGCGCTTCTTCGCCGTCCGTGTTGAGGAGGGCCAGCACCCGCGCGGCCGGTCCGGTCCGCAGCCAGGGCGCATCGCTCAGCATTGCAACCGTACTCACCCCCGCCCCCTTATTGACTCTGGCCAGGGACCAGCCGGCCATTCTCGATATGTGCAGGAACGTAAGTGGAGACCGGGGGCGCCCCGGAGAAATCCGCCAGCAGCACCAGGCTGAGGATGGTGAGCAGCAATGCGCCGAGCGCCAGCTTGGCGAGCACATGCCGCGGCCACGACGACTGATCGAACAGCTGGGAACGGCTGGCCACCAGGTAGAGCGCATAGACCGCAAAGGGAATCAGGAAGATCCCGATCTCGGTCAGGATGGGACGGATCATGGCAGATAGATTCGCTCGTACAGGACACGCAGGATACCAGCGGTGGCGCCCCAAATATAGCGCTCCGCGAACGGCATCGCGTAGTAGGACCGCATCGCGCCGCGGAATTCCTTGCTGTGCAACTGGTGATTGGCGGGATTCATCAGGAAAGACAGGGGGACCTCGAACGCATCATCGACTTCCGAGCTATTGAGCGCCAGTTCAAAGCCGGGCGCAACCCGCGCCAGCGTCGGCAGAATGCGAAAACCGAAACTGGTGGCGTAAAGGTCGAGATAGCCGACCGGCTCGATGAAGGCGCGGTCGAGCCCGATTTCCTCTTCGGCTTCGCGCAGCGCGGCATCGAGTGGCGAGGCATCGCTCGCATCGATCTTGCCGCCGGGAAAGGCGATCTGCCCGGCATGGCTGTTGAGATGCGGGGCGCGCAGCGTCAGCAGCACGGTCGGCTCGGCGCGCGCCACCACCGGCACCAGCACCGCCGCCGGCCGCAGCGGAAATTCTGCGGCGATCATCGCCCACATCTCATCGGTGTCGGCATCGCCGCTGGTCGGCAGCAGCGTCGGATCGGTGAGCGCCGGCGGCACATCGAAGCGCAGCCGCTGCTGGGCGCGCTCGAAAAACTCCGAGGTGTCGATGCGCAATTCAGCGGCACTGGTCGGCAACACCGGGCGGTTCACATCGCGGCCCTCACCTCTTCCGCATCGGCCATCGCGAAGAATGCTCCGCCCGAGGCCACCCCGAACAGCGCCCGACCATCGACCATTCGCTCCTCGCCGCTGTCAACCAGATCGTAGTACAGCGGCCGCGTCAGCTTGGCCCACAGATCGGCGCGCACATGAACATAGGGCATCAGCCCGCCATCATCGGCTTTGGCAAAGCGCAAGCCGTGCTCGGCATCGCAAGTCACCCAATCGCCGACATTGGTGCGAAAGCGCAGCAGCGGTCCGACATCGCTGCGTTCCTTGATCATCTCGACCGCCAGAAACGGCGCGTCATCGACACGGATGCCGACCTTCTCGACCGGCGTCACCAGATAGTATTTGTCGTGCTCGCGCTTCAGCACGGTGGAGAACAGCCGCACCAAAGCCGGCCGGCCGATCGGCGTGCCGAGATAGAACCAGGTGCCATCGCCGGCGATCCGGATGTCGAGATCGCCGCAGAACGGCGGGTTCCAGAGATGCACCGGCGGCAGGCCGCGGCCGGCGTCGCTCGCTTTGCTCGCCGCGGCCGTGAGGCCGTCGAGACTTGGAGTTGCGCCTTGCCCTTGCTTCGCCATTGTTTCCTGACCTGACTTTCAAGATTGCCATGTTTGCTGCAAATTCCGAAGACGCAAAGGTTGTTTCACTCGCCGGATCGTGATGCGGTCGGTTGTGATCCGCCCGCATAATGCCTCCTCGGAACGCGAACGAATAACACGGCTTTCCTTCGTGATGGAACGAAGGCCGGTCAGTTGCCCGACGCGCTCCGCGTCGCACGGAAGGAAGAATCGATGTCCGGCACAGACGCTGTCGAGAAGCTGGAAGACGTGATCATTCGCTCGGCCGAGCAGGCGTCGGCGCAAATCCGCGCGGCGCGCGATGCGATCGCCACCGTGATTTTCGGCCAGGACCGCGTCGTCGAAAACACTCTGGTAACCATCTTGTCCGGCGGCCATGCGCTGCTGATCGGCGTGCCGGGCCTTGCCAAGACCAAACTGGTCGAGACGCTCGGCACCACGCTCGGGCTCGACGCCAAGCGTATCCAGTTCACGCCGGATCTGATGCCGTCCGACATTCTCGGCGCCGAGGTGCTCGAGGAAAGCGCCGCGGGCAAGCGCTCGTTCCGCTTCATCGCCGGTCCAGTATTCGCGCAGCTATTGATGGCCGACGAGATCAACCGCGCCAGCCCGCGCACCCAATCGGCGCTGCTGCAAGCGATGCAGGAGCAGCACATCACCGTGGCCGGCGCGCGCCATGATCTGCCAAAACCGTTCCACGTGCTGGCCACCCAGAACCCGCTGGAACAGGAAGGCACCTACCCGCTGCCGGAAGCGCAGCTCGACCGCTTTCTGATGGAGATCGACGTCGACTATCCAGACCGCGACGCCGAACGCCGCATTCTGTTCGAGACCACCGGCGCCGACGAAACGCTCGCCAAGGCGGCGATGACCGCCGAAGCGCTGATCGGCGCGCAGCGGCTGGTGCGGCGGCTGCCGGTCGGCGATTCCGTGGTGGAAGCGATTTTGACGCTGGTGCGCTCGGCCCGGCCGGGGCCCGATGCCGGCGCGACCGGCAAGCTGATCGCCTGGGGTCCCGGCCCGCGCGCCAGCCAGTCGCTGATGCTGGCGGTGCGCGCCCGCGCTCTGATCGACGGCCGGCTGATACCGTCGATCGACGACGTGCTCGACCTCGCCGAACCGATCCTGAAACACCGCATGGCGCTCACCTTCGCCGCCCGTGCGGAAGGCCATACCGTGCCCGCGGTGATCGGCCAGCTCAAATCGCGGATCGGTTGATGGCGCCAGCGACGCAGCCGCTCACCGAAACCACTGCGATCTGGCGCGCTGACGGCGAAAGCCGCAGCCTGGCCGCATCGCTGCCGCGGCTGATGCTGGAAGCGCGGCGCATCGCCGCCAATGTCATTCATGGCGTGCACGGCCGGCGCCGCGCCGGGGCCGGCGAGAGTTTTTGGCAATATCGCCGCTTCGTGTCGGGCGAGCCGTCGCAGAATGTCGATTGGCGCCGCTCGGCGCGCGACGACCATCTCTATGTGCGCGAGCAGGAATGGGAGGCGGCCCATACCGTGTGGCTGTGGCCGGACCGTTCGGCCTCGATGGCGTTCGCCTCCAACAGCGTGCGCGACAGCAAGCTGGAACGATCGCTGATCGTCACTTTCGCGCTCGCCGAACTGTTGGTGGCGGGCGGCGAGCGGGTCGGCGTGCCCGGCCTGATGAACCCGACCTCGAACGGCAACGTGATCGACAAGATCGCGCAGGCGATGCTGCATGACAGCGCGCCGCGCCCGAGCCTGCCATCGTCATTCGTGCCGACCGCGCTCGCCGAAATCGTGGTGTTGTCGGATTTCTGGTCGCCGATCGCTGAAATCCGCGGGCTGATCGCCGGGCTGTCGGCCTCCGGCGCGCACGGTACGCTGGTGCAGGTGGTCGATCCTGCCGAAGAGACTTTCCCCTATGCCGGCCGGGTCGAGTTCGTCGAGCCGGAGAGCGGCGAAGTGATCACCGCCGGGCGCGCCGAAAGCTGGGCGCAGGATTATGTGGCGCGCGTGGCCGCCCATCGCGACGCGATCCGCGCCGAAACCGGCAAGCTCGGCTGGCTGTTCACCACCCACACCACCAGCCGCTCGGCGGCGGAATTGCTGCTCTATCTGCATGCCGGGCTGATGGCGAGCAAAGCCGGCAGCCCCGGCGTCAAAGTGGGGCGCAGCGCATGATCGGTCTGCCGCTATCCTTTGCCCAGCCGCTGCTGCTCCTTGGCCTCCTGAGCCTGCCGGTTTTGTGGTGGCTGTTGCGGGTGATGCCGCCGCGGCCGCGGCGGGTCGATTTCCCGCCGACCCGGCTGCTGCTTGAGATCGCGCCCAAAGAAGAAACCCCGGCGCGCACGCCCTGGTGGCTGACCGCGCTGCGCCTTGCCGCCGCGGCGCTGGTGATCCTGGCCGCCGCCGGCCCGGTGTGGAATCCGCAAAGTGTCGGCAGTTCCGGCAATGCGCCGCTGGTGCTGCTGATCGATGATGGTTGGAGCGCCGCGCCGAGCTGGGAGCTGCGCCTGAGCGCCGCCGATCAGTTGATCGCCGAAGCCGATAGCGCGCGCCGCGCGGTGGCGCTGCTGCCGCTATCCGCCGCAACCCGCGAACTTTCGCTGCAACCCGGCAGCACCGCGCGAGTCGCGCTGCGCCAGTTGTCGCCCAAACCCTATGCGGTCGAACGTGCCGACGCGCTGCCGGCGTTGCAGCGGCTGCTGCAATCGATCGGCGATGCCGAGCTGGTCTGGCTCACCGACGGCGCCGATAGCGGCGGCGGCGCCGACTTCGTCAACGGCCTGGCCCGGGTGGTGCAGCAGCGGCCGCTGACCATCATGGAAGGCGCGCCACCCGCCCATGCGCTTGCTGCCGCCGACAACAACGCCGCCAAGATGACGGTCAAAGTGCTGCGCGCCGGTGGCGGCGCCGAAGCGGGCAGCGTGCGCGCGCTCGATCAGAAGGGCGCGCCGATCGGCGAAGCGCGCTTTGCCTTCACCGCGCAGGAACGCGAAACCGAAACCGCGTTCGAGTTGCCGGTCGAGCTGCGCAACGACATCACCCGGCTGGAAATCGTCAGCGAGCGCTCGGCCGGCGCGGTGCATCTGCTCGACAAGCGCTGGCGGCGGCGCGCGATCGGCGTGGTGTCGGGCTCGTCCGCTGACATTGCCCAGCCGCTGCTGGCGCAGACCTTTTATCTGACCCGGGCGCTCGGGCCGTTTGCCGACGTCCGGGTTGGCGAACGCGGCGCGGTGCAGCAGGCGATCGGCCAGTTCCTCGACCAGAAACTGCCGATGCTGGTGCTGGCTGATGTCGGCACGCTGTCGCCGGAGCTGCGCGACCGGCTCAAGACCTGGCTGGAGAGCGGCGGCGTGCTGGTGCGGTTCGCCGGGCCGCATCTGGCCAAATCCGACGACGATCTGGTGCCGGTGCGGCTGCGCCGCGGCGGCCGCAGCCTCGGCGGCAGCCTGACTTGGGAGAAGCCGCAAAGCCTCGCCGCCTTCGCCGCCGATGGCCCGTTCGCAGGCCTTGCCGTGCCGAAAGACGTCACCGTCAGCCGCCAGGTGCTGGCCGAGCCGGACGCCAGCCTGCCCGCCAAAAGCTGGGCCTCGCTCGCCGACGGCACGCCGCTGGTCACCGGCGAGCATCGCGGCAAGGGGCTGCTGGTGCTGTTCCATGTCAGCGCCGACATGCGCTGGTCCGACCTGCCGATGTCGGGCAGCTTTGTCGAAATGCTGCGCCGGATCGTCGATCTGTCCGGCTACACCGCCGCGCCCGGCGGAAGCGGCAATGGCGAAACTACTGCCGAAACCGTGGCGCCGCTGCGCACGCTCGACGGGTTTGGCGCGCTCGGCCCGCCGCCCGCCACCGCCAAGCCGATGGCCGCCGATTTCCGCGGCCGCGCCAATGCCGACCACCCGCCCGGCTTCTACGGCGTCGCCGATGGTCCGGTGGCGCTCAATGCGCTGACCGCGACCGATCAACTGACCGCGCTCGACACCTCGCCCTTGTCCGCGCGCCGCACCAGCTATGGCACCGGCGAGCCGAATGATCTGCGCGGCATGCTGCTGAGCGCGGCGCTCGGGCTGTTCGTACTCGACGCCATCATCATCGCGCTGCTCGGCGGCGGGCTTGCGATGCTGCTGCGCCGCCGCTCGGCGACCGCGGCCGTCTTGATCGCGGCACTGGCGGCGACGCTGGCGCTGTCATCATCGGCAGCGCTGGCGCAAGGCAAAGCGCGTAGTGCGCCGCCCAAAAACCCCGTGGCCAAAACCACGGCCACGGATGATGCCGCCATCAAGGCGGTGTCGCAGACCCGGCTCGCTTACGTGATCACCGGCAATGCCGATGTCGATGCCATCGTCAAAGCCGGGCTGACCGGGCTGACGCTGTTTCTGGCGCAGCGCACCGCGCTTGAAGCTGGCGATCCGGTCGGCATCGATCCGGCCAAGGACGAGCTGGCATTCTATCCGCTGATCTACTGGCCGGTGGTGGCCGGCGCGCCCAAACCGCCACAGGAAGCGATCAACCGGATCGACGCCTATATGAAGCAGGGCGGCACCGTGCTGTTCGACACCCGCGACGCGATCGAGGCACCGCCCGGCGCCAATGGCGAAGCGCAGACCCCGGGCATGGCGACGCTGCGCACGCTGCTCTCCTCGCTCGACGTGCCGGAATTGGAGCCGGTGCCGCGCGAGCATGTGCTGACCAAAACCTTCTATCTGCTGCGCGACTTCCCCGGCCGGTTCGAAAGCGGCCAGACCTGGGTCGAAACGCTGCCGCGCGGCGATGACGATGATGACGGCGCGGCCCGGCCGGCGCGCGGCGGCGACGGCGTGTCGCCGATCATCATCACCTCCAACGACCTCGCCGGCGCCTGGGCGCTGCGCGACGACGGCCTGCCGATGCTGCCGATGACGCCCGGCGAGCCGCGCCAGCGCGAATTCGCATTCCGCGCCGGGGTCAACATCGTGATGTACACCCTGACCGGCAACTACAAGGCCGACCAGGTGCACGCACCGGCGCTGATCGAACGGCTGGGGCAGTAAACTTACTATTGATCATAGTAACTCAATATGACATGTTACTATCCTATCTCTGATGGTAGGAGGTTCCATGAGCAAATACGAGCCATTGCCGCGCTTCCTCGCGTCGGTTGGAGGTGTCGCCCACCGCCTGTCTTTCGTTGAAATCGAGGAAATTCTTGGATTTCCCCTACCGAAAAGCGCCTACCAACATGAGGCTTGGTGGAGCAACAATGCCACCGGTCACTCGCATGCTCGAGCGTGGCTGAGTTCCGGCTGGCGCACGGAGGCTGTCGACCTCACTTCGAAAAAGGTGACGTTCCAGCGCCAAAACGGCGTCGCTCCGCACGATCCTTGGGGCTGTATGGCCGGCACTATCACAATCATGCCGGGCCTCGACCTCACCGCGCCGACGGGAGAGGTTTGGAATGCGGAACAAGGGGGACTGATCGGTGAGTGACCTCCTGCTAGACACCTGCGCCGTCTTGTGGATCGCACAAGGCGCCGAAATGACTGCAGCTTCTCGGGCTGCTCTTACCGAGCGCATTCTGAATGTATCGCCGATCAGTGCGTGGGAGATAGCTAACCTCGTCAGAAAGGGGCGGCTTGCGGCGTCCCTTCCAATAGCCAACTGGTTCCATCAAGCGACAAGCAAAATGGCCGCACGGCTGCCACCTTTGAGCATTGAGATCTTAACCGCGTCGTGCAGTCTGCCAGGATCACCTCCTGACGATCCTGCCGACAGGATTATCATTGCAACGGCACGAGACCGGGACTTGACGGTAGTCACCCGCGACCGTCGTATTCTTGATTACTCTCGTGCAGGACATGTTCGCAGTTTAGCTTGTTGACATGCTTGGCCGCATCCCGCACGCCGCTCGGGCGCGCAGCGGGACGCTCCTGAGCCGGCAATTCCATCCGTGTTGAAGCCGTTCAGGCCCGGAGGATAGTTCGATGCACTACGGCATCGTGTTCGCACCGCTGGTTCCGACGCTGGTGCTGTGGGTCGCGCTCGGCGCGGTGCTGCTGATCGCGGCGCTGCTGCTGATCGGCCGACGGCGCGGCGCGCTACTACGCATCGCGGCGCTGGCGCTGCTGGTGCTGGCGCTCGCCAACCCGTCGTTCACCCGCGAGCAGCGCGAACCGCTCAGTTCCGTCGCCGCGGTGGTGATCGACAACAGCCCGAGCCAGAATTTCGGCACGCGCCGGCAGGAAACCGCCGCGGCGCGCGAGGCGCTGCTGGAGCGGCTGCAGCAGATCAAGGGCCTGGAAGTACGCGTGGTCGAAGCCGGGCGCGCCGATGGCGAGACCGACGGCACGCAATTGTTTGGCGCGCTCGCCTCCGCGCTCGCCGATGTGCCGACCGACCGGGTCGCCGGCGCGTTCCTGATCAGCGACGGCCGCGTGCATGACGTGCCGGCCAATGCCGCCGCGCTCGGCTTCCAGGCGCCGGTGCACGCGCTGATCACCGGCAGCAAGGACGAGCGCGACCGCCGGATCGCCATCACCGCCGCGCCGCGCTTTGGCATCGTCGGCCAGTTCCAGACCGTGACGTTCCGGCTCGATGATCAAGGCATCAGCGGCGGCCGCGCCCGCGTTGCGGTGCGCCGCGACGGCGAGACCGTGGCCGAGCGCACCATGGCGAGCGGCGAGATCGCCAGCGTGAAGATCGAGATCAAGCACGCCGGCGCCAATATCGTGGAAATCGAAGCCTCGCCGGTCGAAAACGAACTGACGCTGGTCAACAACCGCGCGGTGATCGCGATCGACGGCGTGCGCGACAAGCTGCGCGTGCTGCTCGTGTCGGGCGAGCCGCATTCTGGCGAGCGCACCTGGCGCAATCTGCTGAAATCGGACGCCAGCGTCGATCTGGTGCATTTCACCATTCTGCGGCCGCCGGAGAAGCAGGACGGCACGCCGATCAACGAATTGTCGCTGATCGCCTTCCCGACCCGCGAGCTGTTCCAGCAGAAGATCAACGAATTTCAGCTGATCATCTTCGATCGCTACGCGCGGCAGGGCGTGCTGCCGATCGCCTATTTCGACAACATCGCACGCTATGTGAAGAATGGCGGCGCGGTGCTGGTGTCGGCCGGGCCGGACTACGCCTCGATCACTTCGATCTGGCGCACGCCGCTCGACACGGTGCTGCCGGCCGAGCCGGTCGGCGTCACCGAAAAGCCGTTCCACGCCCATCTCAGCGACAGCGGCAAGCGGCATCCGGTGACGCGCGGGCTGGAAGGCTCGGCCTCCGAGCCGCCGCGCTGGAGCCGGTTCTTCCGCACGGTCGATACCCGCAATGTCGCGGTGCCGCCGGTGATGACCGGCGCCGACGGCAAGCCGCTGCTCTTGCTGTCGCGCTATGGCGAGGGCCGGGTCGCGCTGCTTTTGTCCGACCACATCTGGCTGTGGGCGCGCGGCTTTGAGGGCGGCGGCCCGCATCTCGATCTGCTGCGGCGCATGTCGCACTGGCTGATGAAGCAGCCCGACCTCGAAGAGGAAGCGCTGAAACTCTCGGTGCAAGGCCGCGATCTCATGGTGCTGCGCCAGACCATGGCCGACAGCGTCAAGCCGGTGACGGTGACCTCGCCATCCGGCACCAGCCGCGACATCACGCTGAGCGCCGGCGATCCCGGCGCCTGGCGCGCCACCGTTCCGGCCGACGAGCTCGGGCTGTGGCAGGCCAGCGACGGCAATCTGAAAGCGCTGATCAATGTCGGGCCGCTCAACCCGAAAGAGTTTTCGGAAGTGACCTCGACCACCGAGGTGCTGAAGCCGCTCAGCGAAGCGACCGGCGGCGCGGCGCGGCGTATCGCCAGCGCGGGCCAGGTCGAGCTGCCGCGCATCGTGCCGGTGCATTCGGCCGGTTCATTCCGCGGCGACAATTGGCTCGGCGTGCGCATGCGCGATGCCAGCGTCGTCACCGGCGTCGGCGTGCTGCCGGTGTTTGCGGGCTTGATCGGGCTGTTGCTGCTGCTCGGCGCCCTCGCCGCCACCTGGCTGCGCGAAGGCAAATAGCGGGAGGCGTGGCCGAAGCTCACGCCTCTCCGCATGCAATGTCAGTTACGAGCGTCCACGCTGCCATTCGTCGGCGACCGCGGCGAGGTCGGCGCTCTCGGTGGCGCGGATTGCCGAGGGCGTGCGCGAGAACCGCGGCGCCGGCGCCGGCTGCGTAATGCCGTCATGCTGCACGAACACCTGGCGCGCCGCCATATGCGGATGGTGCGGCGCTTCGGTCAGCGACAGCACCGGCGCGAAACAGACGTCGGTGCCCTCCATGATCGCGCACCATTCGGCGCGGGTCTTGGTCTTGAACACCTCGGCCATCTTCTCTTTCAGCGCCGGCCAGTCCTTCGGGCTCAGCTGCCGGTCGAACAGCGGATCGTCGAGCCCGGCGAGCTTGCGCAGCTCGGCATAAAACTGCGGCTCGATCGAACCGAGCGCTACGAACTCTCCGTCCTTGCACTCATAGGTGCCGTAGAAATGCGCGCCGCCATCGAGCAGATTGCTGTCACGGCCATCCTTCCAGCGCTTGGCCGCCGCCAATTCGCAGAACAGCGACATCAGCGAGGCCGCGCCGTCGCACATCGCGGCATCGACCACCTGGCCCTGCCCGGAGCGCTGCGCTTCGAGCAGCGCGGCCAGCACGCCGACCACCAGATAGAGCGCGCCGCCGCCATAGTCGCCGACCAGATTGAGCGGCGGCACCGGCTTATCCTTGGGGCCGATCGCGGCCAGCGCGCCGGTCAGCGCGATATAATTGATGTCGTGACCGGCGGCGTTCTTGAGCGGGCCGGACTGGCCCCAGCCGGTCATGCGGCCGTAAACGAGCCGCGGATTGCGCGCCAGCACCACATCGGGGCCAAAGCCGAGCCGCTCCATCACCCCGGGGCGAAAGCCTTCGATCAGCGCATCGGCGCCGTCCAGCAGTTTCAGCACCTCGGCCGCGCATTGCGGGTCCTTCAGATCGGCGACGATTTCGCGGCGGCCGCGCATCATCACCCCGCCGCGCAGCCCGAGCTGCTGCGCGCCGCGGGTCAGCGTCACCACCTCGGCGCCCATATCGGCCAGCATCATCGAGGCGAACGGGCCGGGCCCGAGCCCGGCGAATTCCACGATGCGCAGGCCGGCGAGCGGGCCGGAGCGAGCCGCGGCCGGAGACGGATGGGAGGCGGACGAAGTCAGGGTGTCAGTCACGAGGCGTTTCCGTTGTTTGGCGGCGGCCGCTGCCCGGCCGCGTTTGAGGCCGAGATTGTGCCGCGGCCGCCAAACCGGCACAAGCGCACCCGCCGCGCCGCTCCACGCAAAGTTGCGCGGCGAATTCCGCGCGGTGGTCGCCGGCAGCGTCTCAACGCAATTTCAATCAGTTGAGCGGCGGATAGCGCCGATTTGACGCCCCCCGCGCGGCCGCTGGAATCCGGCGCTCAGCCTTGCTCCCGACCACCGGCCGGACCGATTAGAACCGCTAAAGATATATCTTGAAGAGATATGTTTCCCGCTATATCGTCCTCATGAACTCAGAACGGAAACGGGTCATGAGTATCAGCGACACGAATGGACGGCGCTGTGGCGGCATGGGCTGCCAGGGTGGCGGCCGGCGCGGCTTTGGGCGAGGCCTCGGCCGCGGGTTTGGCGGCGATGGCGAAATGATGCGCGGCCGGATGCTGGCGCAGGGTGATCTGCGCCTGATCGCGCTGGCGCTGATCGCCGAGCAGCCGCGCCACGGCTATGACATCATCAAGGTGCTGGAAGAGAAGACCGCTGGTGTCTATGCGCCGAGCCCCGGCGTGGTCTATCCGACCCTTACTTTCCTGGAAGATCTCGGCTACCTGTCGTCGCAACAGGAAGGCACCAAGAAGCTCTATGTGCTCACCGAGGAAGGCCGCGGTCACTTCGCCGACAATCGCGCCATCGCCGAAGCGGTGCTGAGCCGCTTGGCCGCGCTCGGCGAACGCGCGCTGCGCCAGCGCAGCGATGATCAGGCCGAAAGCCGCGATGAACTCGGTCCCGGGCTGCCGCCGCTGCTCCGGGCCGCACTGCTCAATCTGCAACAAGTCGCCGCTCAGCAATTGGCCCACAATCCGGAGGCTGAAGCCGAACTGGTGGCGATCCTTGCCCGTACTGCCGCGGAGCTGCGCAAGGCGTAGCACGCACCGCTTCGATCGATCTGTTTGCCGTTTCACTGGCGATGGCGCCAAGCGCCATGCCGATAGGAGGTCCTAAATGACAACAGCCCTACCTGCCACACCCACCCGCCGCGACTTCCTGTTCGTGGCCACCGGCGCCGTTGCGGCGGTCGGCGCGGCTGCGGTGACGTGGCCGTTCATCTCGCAGCTCAATCCGGACGCCTCCGCGGTGGCCGCCGGTGCGCCGATCGAAGTCGATCTGGCGCCGATCGCCGAAGGCCAGTCGATCAAGGTGTTTTGGCGCGGCCAGCCGATCTTCATCAATCATCGCACGCCGGAAGAGATCGCGTTCGCGCGCGATACCAATTGGCAGAGCCTGCGCGACCCGCAGCCCGATGATAAGCGCGTCAAGGCCGGTCATGAGCAGTGGCTGGTGGTGGTCGGCATCTGCACCCATCTCGGCTGCATCCCGACCTATCACCAGGGCGATTACCATGGCTGGTTCTGCCAGTGCCACGGCTCGCAATACGACTCCTCGGGCCGCGTGCGCGCTGGTCCGGCCCCGGCCAATCTGGCGCTGGTGCCGTACGAGTTCATGTCCGACAGCAAGATCGTGATCGGCCAGACCGCCTGATCGATCCCGCCAGCTACCTCCGCGGCCGGCGACGCGAGCAATCCGCGCCGCCGGCCGTTTTTTTGACCCGATTGGAGACCCCGATGCGTATTGCCGTTGCCAGCCAGAATTTCCGCACCATCACCGGCCATGCCGGCATGACCCGCCGCTTCATGGTGTTTGAAGCCGCCGCCGGCCAGCCCTGCGCCGAGGTGGAGCGGATCGAACTGGCCAAGGATCAGGCGATCCACGAATTCAAGGGCGATGGCCCGCACCCGCTCGACAGCGTGCAGGTGGTGATTGCCGGCAGCGCCGGCACCGGCTTTGTCAACCGCATGGCGGCGCGCGGCATTGCCGCGGTGACCACCGACGAGACCGATCCGGTCACCGCGGTCACCGACTATGTCGCCGGCCGGCTGCAGACCTCGGCGCCGCACGCCCATGATCATGAGCATGGTCACGATCATCACCATGATCATGACCACCATCACCACGACCACGATCATGACCACCATCACGGCCATGAGCATGGCCATCAGCACGGCAGCAAGGAAGGCTGCTGCGGCAACTGCACCTGCGGCAGCAACTAACCGCTAGGTATGACGCCAAGGCGTCATCAACACCACAGCGGTCCGGGTTCGGCTTGGCGCGGAACCGGGACCGCTGGCAAAATTGCAGCTTCGCACCATTGTCGTATAACGAACGGCCACGGAGCTGCATGACCATGACCGACGATCGCGCCGACCGCCCGAACAAACTGCCCTGGCCGCCGATGCTGATGGTGGCGACCGCATTGGCCGCGATCGGGCTCGGCATGATCTTGCCGCTGCACTTGTTCGAGGCGTGGTGGCTGACGCTGCCCGGTGTGCTGCTGGTCGCGATCGGCCTTGGCCTCGATGTGTGGGCGATCACCACCATGCGCCGCGCCGCCACCAACGTGCTGCCGCACCGCGCCGCCGATCAGCTCGTCACCTCCGGCCCGTTCCGTTTCAGCCGCAACCCGATCTATCTCGGTAATTCGCTGCTGCTGCTCGGCATCGGCCTTGCGGGCGGCAATGCCTGGTTCATCGTCGGCGCGCTGGTATCGGCGCTGCTCGTCGACCGGCTGGCGATCCGGCGCGAGGAACAACATCTCGCCGCACGGTTCGGCGCGGCCTGGACCGCCTATGCGCAGCAGACGCCGCGCTGGCTGTTTTGAGAAATAAAACCCAATATATCGTTGACACCACAAGCCCAATTGCCAGTGTGTGTGCGCCGATGAAGCGGCTGGCGCGCGCCCGACCTAAAGCTAGATTGTGGAAATTTAACCATACGTGGTGGAATACGAGCACAAGCTGTACTATATCTTGACACGTAGAGAATCAACAGGCGGGAAAGTTACCGCTTGGATCGAGCTGGGGGCCCTGTACGCCGCGAAGGCTCAAGTTCCTACTTGGGAACTCTCCATTTGGAGATAGCGGCTATGGGGCCCTCTACCCTTTCTTTCGCTTTCCGCCAGCAACCACCTCTCTGTTTGAGGCCCTGAAATTCCAGTGCCTGTAGTTGTGGTGCCATCGGTTCGAAAAATCGCCCTGATGTCCGGTTGTGATTCCGACGTTGAAGTTCGGATAAAATCCGCGGATGCGTTTATTGATGTGCTTGTAGAGCTTTTCTTTCATCCGGGTTTTTGGCGCTCTCCTCTTGGAGCCTTCCGGTTTGTCTAGATGTTTGTCGTTCAGATAGAAATTCATCGCGCCGAGAACGACATCAAGGCACTGCAGAATGTCGTGATCGTGAGAGACAACTTCTGCAATATCTTGGCGCGCAATACTAACTCGCTTGCTTCTAAATTCGAGGCGGTTCGATAAACGAGCTAAGAAGGTCTTGAAGCTATCGACCTGTGCAGCATTCAGGGGCAATTGATCGGGATAGATACGAATCTTGGTGCCTTCCCTGGCGTCAGGGCAGTAAACCAAGCCGAACGCGTGACGTATAAAGTAGTAGTACAGAATAGCGTACTGGTTCTTATAGTGATCTGGTGTTAGCCCCTTAGGCCTAACCGTATTCTGTGTAAACATGATGCGGACCTTGATTTCGCCGCGCGCGACAAAGTCCATAAAGAAGTCTGTAAGCTCAAGGTACTTTTTGAAGTAGTTGATTGAAATCTTGCTCCACTTCACTTCACCATTGAGGTTAAGGTCCTTTTTCTTTTGGGCAATTTCGGCACTAATTCGGTCGACGTCGGTAGCACTCACGATGGCGCCGCCGTAAAAATTCGAGAAGTGCCGACCCTTACTTTCGGATTCGTCGCAGTAAATGATGTACTCGGCCATGTGGAGCGGTCTCGGTGACGAATCAGAGCAAAGAAACCTATAGCCGAGATGAGGCCGGGGAGAGAATGAAAGCGGCTCTCCGTGGCGCGCGTATCACAGGCCAGAAATCCCGAAGAAGCGGGGCGTGAAGCCCACAAGTAGTCTTGGTAAGGTTGAAACCAACCCAACCAAAGCAAAGAGAACTGAGAAAAAATCTGGCTAGTGAGCCGAACTTCTGACGGCGGCATCCATGACGGTGCGCACGGTGACGGTGAAGTCCTTGCGGCAAGAGGCTTCGGCGCAACGATAAACGCCAGTCTTTTTAGTGGGGTAGCCCCGCAGTGCGGGCAGACCGGACCTTCGGGCCAAAGAACCTGCTCCAGATACTCTCTGGCAGCTTCGTCATTGCTGAAACGAGGTTCGGTGTAGGCGGTCATGGCTCCTAGCGTTTTCGAGCGAAGTGGATCCCGGTTCGCGTCAAGAAAACGCGTCAGACCATAAAGCTAGAGCTTCGGTTCCGATTCCATCAGAACCGAAGCTCTAACGCCGCGCCTGAAAGAACTCGCGCAGCAGCCGGGCGGCGCGCTGCTCGCCAAGCGCGGAATAGACCTCCGGCGCGTGATGGCAGGTCGGCTGCGCGAAGAACCGCACCCCGGAATCGACCGCCCCACCCTTGGGATCGGCGGCACCATAATACAGCCGCCGGATGCGCGCGAACGAGATCGCGGCCGCGCACATGGTACAGGGCTCCAGCGTCACATAGAGATCGCAGTCGATCAGCCGTTCGCTGCCGAGCAGCGCCGCCGCCTGGCGGATCGCCAGAATCTCGGCATGGGCGGTCGGATCACGGTCGGTCAGGGTACGGTTGCCGGCGCTGGCGATCACCCGCTGGCCGTGCACCACCACGCAGCCGATCGGCACTTCGCCCGCGGCGCCGGCGGCCTCGGCGGCTTCGAGCGCCAAATCCATGAAAGATGGTGCGGACATGCCTCGTGTCTTCGACAAAACTCTGCTAGGAGACCGCTTTCAGCAAAAGTGGATGCCGGTTTTGCGTGAGACTTCGCCTCGACGACAGCCAGTCGTGACGCGAACCCGTTGACGCCGCCGTTCCCACCAGATCCCGGACACCGAAACGAGACTTTCATGCCCCGCGACACCGACAAACACAACGATTCTCCGCGCGGCCGGCGTGACCGGCCAGGCGCTGGCCGGCCGGGCGGCAAACCCGGCGGCCGTTCCGGCGCCGCACGCGGCCCGGAGAAGAAATTCGCCAAGCGCGGCTTTGGCGGCGGCGCGGAGCGCGGCGAGGAAGGTCGCGGCTTTGGCAAGAAGTCGTTCGACAAGAAGCCGTTCGACAAGAAGCCCTACGCCAAGGCTGGCGGCGGCTTTGGCGGCCGGCGCGACGATGAGCGCAAGCCGCGCTTTGACCGCGACGATCGTCCGGCGCGCGGCCCGCGCGAGGATTTCCGCCCGCGCGGTGAAGGACGCGGCGAAGGCCGGTTCTCGGACAAGAAGTTCGGCGAACGTAAACCGTTCGGCGAGCGCAAGTCCTTTGGCGAACGCAAATCCTTTGGCGAACGGAAGTTCGACGATCGCAAGTTCGATGATCGTAAGTTTGACGATCGCAAACCGCGCGCGCCGCGCGGCGAAGGTTTCCGCAAGGACGACGACCGCAAATCGTTCGGCGACCGCAAGCCGTTCGGCGATCGCAAGCCGTTTGGTGAGCGTAAGCCGTTCGGCGACCGCAAATTCGGGGATCGCAAGCCCCATGGCGAGCGCGATTTCGGCGATCGGCCGCGCCGCGACAGCAAGCCGTGGCAGCGTGACGACGACAAGGGTTTTGCCGACAAGAAGCCGCGCGGCCGCTTCGGCGACGAGCGGCGCGCCGAGCGCGGCGGTGATGAGCGCGGCGGCGAGCGTCCGCGTTTTTCACGGTCGCGCGAGGATCGTCCCGGCTTCGATCGGCCGCGCCAGGATCGCTGGCAGGAGCATCCGCGCAGCGAGCGTGGCGAACGCGGTGAGCGTGGTGAACGCGGCGACCGTCCGCGCTTTGCGGACCGGCCGCGCCGCGACAATGAGGACGACAGCAAGGTTTTCGCCAAGCGTCCGGCCTTTGGCGGCCGCGGCGCCTATCGCGAGCGCCCGGCCGACGAGCGCCGTCCGGCGCGTCCGGCCCCGGCCAAGAAGGCCGGCGAGCGGGTTGCCAAGGTAGTGGCGCGCGCCGGGCTGTGCTCGCGCCGCGATGCCGAATTGTGGGTGACCGAAGGCCGCGTCGCCGTGAATGGCCGCGTCATCAACTCGCCGGCGCTCGACGTCACCGACCGCGACGTGATCACCGTCGACGGCAAGCCGTTGCCGGCGCCGGAGCGCACCCGGCTGTTCCTGTATCACAAGCCGCGCGGGCTGATGACCACCCACTCCGACCCGGAAGGCCGGCCGACAGTGTTCGACCATCTGCCGGAAGGGCTGCCGCGGCTGATCTCGATCGGCCGGCTCGACTTCAACACCGAAGGGCTGCTGCTGCTCACCAATGACGGCGGGCTGGCGCGCACGCTGGAACTGCCGGACACCGGCTGGCTGCGGCGCTATCGGGTCCGGGCCCATGGCGAGGTCACCCAGGCGCAGCTCGATCAGCTCGCCGACGGCGTCGAGGTCGATGGCGTGAAGTACGGCCCGATCGAAGCCAAGCTGGAACGCGACCAGGGCGCCAATGTCTGGCTGGTGGTGGCGATCCGCGAAGGCAAGAACCGCGAAGTGCGTAACGTGCTCGGCCATCTCGGCCTCGAAGTGAACCGGCTGATCCGGGTGTCCTATGGCCCGTTCCAGCTCGGCGAGATCGAGGAAGGCCAGGTCGATGAGGTGAAAACCCGGGTGCTGCGCGAGCAGCTCGGCGAACGGATCATCGCCGCCTCCGGCGCCAATTTCGCCCGCCAGCTGCCCAGCAAGGGCGACACCGATCTCGATCCGGTGGTCGTCAAGAAGCCGGTGCTTAAGCGCTCCACGGTTGAGGACCGCAAGGGCCGCCGCGTGCTGGTGCAACGCGCCGGCAGCGACGAAGCGCGCGAGCGCAACGAGCTGGAAGCCACCCTTGGCGGCCCGCCGAAGCGCCCAAAGCGCGGCTACAAGGGCAAGCGCGACCTCGGCCCGCGCGAGGAGTGATATTGGCGGTGGCGGCGCTATCACCGCCACTGTTAGTAAGCCTCGTGATGGCCCCCTGCCTGCTCCCTCCCCCTTGCGGGGGAGAGTCGGGGTGGGGGGGACCACGGCATCGGCGCTGATGACGAAATCCCTGATCACCTCAAAGTAGAGGGTCATTGAGCCCCCACCCGACCGGCCTGCGGCCGGCCACCCTCCCCGCCACTCGCGATGCTCGCGGGGGGAGGGAGAACTAAGCGGAGCGATAAGATGCGTGTCGTTGGTGGACGGCTGAAAGGCCGCACTCTGGCAGCACCGAGCTCGCAAGCGATCCGGCCGACCGCGGACCGCCTGCGCGAGTCGCTGTTCAATATTCTCGCCCATGCCTATGGCAACCCGATGCTCGATGCCCGGGTGCTCGACCTGTTTGCCGGCACCGGCGCGCTCGGCATCGAGGCGGTGTCGCGCGGCGCGAAATTCACGTTGTTTGTCGATGACGGCGCCGAAGCGCGCGCCCTGCTGCGCAACAATGTCGAAGCGCTGGGCCTCGGCGGCGTCAGCAAGATCTATCGGCGCGATGCCACCAAGCTCGGCCCGGCTCATCCGGTCGAGCCGTTTTCGCTGGTGTTTTGCGATCCGCCCTACCGCAAGCAGCTCGCCGAGCGCGCGCTGACCTCGCTGCGCGACGGCGGCTGGCTGGAGCCGGACGCGCTGGTGATTGTCGAGGAAGCCAAGGATGCCGGCTTCACCGCACCGGACGGCTTTGCCGAACTGGAACGCCGCGCCTACGACGACACCGAATTCACGTTCCTGAAATTCGGCGCGCCCGACACCAACGACTGATCATAACTCATTGGCACGTCATGGCCGGGCTTCGTCCCGGCCATCCACGTTTTTGCCCGTTGAATCGCTTTCAAGACGTGGATGCCCGCGACAAAGCGCGGGCATGACGAGTCAGTGCAGGGTGACGATTCCGGCCGTCATTCCGGGATGCGCCGCATAGCGGCGCAGACCCGGAATCTCGATCCATTGACACAACTTCTGGATTCCGGGTTCGCGCTCCGCGCGCCCCGGAATGACTACGTGAGGGCGATTGTTGCCTCACAAATCCGCGGCGGCGATCCAGAACACTTCGCCCTCGGAATCCTCGGTGTCGAGCCACAGCAGCGGCAGCTCCGGGAACGCCTGTTCGATCGCATCGCGGCAGCGGCCGACTTCGCAGAGCAGCCCGCCATCGGCTTCGAGATGCGCGGGCGCCGCCTCAAGAATCCGGCGCACCAGATCGATGCCATCGGCGCCGCCGTCGAACGCCATGCTCGGCTCGGCGCGGCATTCCGGCGGCAGCGACGCCATGCCCGCGGCGTCGACATAGGGCGGATTGGAAATGATCAGATCGTAGCGCGCGCCGCGCAGCGGTGCGAACAGATCGCCCTGATGCAGCGCAATGCGATCGGACAGATCATGATCGGCGACGTTGCGTGCCGCAACTTGCAGCGCATCGGCCGACAGATCGACCGCATCGACATGGGCATTTGGGAAATGCAGCGCGGCCAGGATCGCCAGACACCCCGAGCCGGTGCACAGATCGAGCACGTTCTCGACCGCGTCGGGATTGTCGATCAGCGCGGCGCTGTCACCAAGCTCCGGATCGCCGAAATGCGACGACAGCAACTCGCCGATGAAGGAACGCGGCACGATCACCCGCTCATCGACATAGAACGGCACGCCGCGCATGTAGATCTTGTTGACCAGATAGGCCGCCGGTTTGCGGGTGGTGATACGCCGCTCGATCAGATCGAGCAGCTTTTCGGCTTCCGCAGTGCTGACGCGGGCATGGGCGAAGGTGTCGAACTGCTCGGGCGCCAGATGTAGCGCCTCGCCGATCAGGAACGCGGCTTCCGACACCGGATCGGTGGTGCCATGCGCGAACACCAGCTTGGCAGCCACGAACCGGCTGACGGCGTAGCGCAGAAAATCCAGCAGCGTGAGCAACTCGCCCGGCTTGGCCGGCGGCAGGAGCGCCGAACTGGTCTGCGACGCCGGGCTGGTGCTGTCGATAATGGCCATTATTGCTTCTCCCAACGCGCGGCAGCCGCGTCGTCATGCTGGTGTGCCTCGACCCAGGCGCTGCCGTCCGCGCGTTCCTGGCGCTTCCAGAACGGGGCATGGGCCTTGAGATAGTCCATCAGAAATTCCGCGGCGGCGAATGCCGCCTGGCGATGCGCCGAGGCGGTCACGACCAGCACGATGCGATCGCCCGGCACCAGCCGGCCGACGCGGTGGATCACCGTGACCGCGCTCAGCGGCCAGCGCGCCAGCGCGGTATCGACATGGCGGCGGATCTCAGCCTCCGCCATGCCGGGATAATGTTCGAGCGTCAGCGCCGCGACCTCGCGGCCGTCGTCGCGGCCGCGGCACAGGCCGGTGAACGACACCACCGCGCCGATCTCGCTGCGGCCATGGCTGAGCGCATCGATCTCGGCGGCGATATCGAAATCGGCGTCTTGAATGCGGATGGTGACAGGCGCGGCCATCGCGGCGCTAGCCGCCGGTCATCGGCGGAAACAGCGCCACCTCTCGCGCCCCGGCGATCGGCGCGTCGGCCTGCACGTGGCACTGATCGATCGCGGCGCGGATCACCTGCGGACGCTCGAACGCGGCGGCGTAATTGTCGTCGCGCTGCGCCAGCCAGCCGATCAGCTCGCCGACCGTGCGCACCTCGGCCGGCGGTTCAAAATCATCCTCATCCTTGCCGATCCGTTCGCGTACCCAGGCGAAATACTTCACCCTCATGACGCGTCCTCTTCGATCAGGTGATGGATGCCGGCCCGGAAATAATCATAGCCGGTGTAGATGGTGAGCAGCGCCGACACCCACAGCAGCGACAGCCCGATCATGCTGTTCCAGGGCAGCACCCGGTCGCCCGCCTCGCCGGCGAGCAAGAAGCCGATCGCCACCAGCTGCACCGTGGTTTTCCATTTGGCGAGCCGGGTCACCGGCACGCTGACGCGCAGCGCCGCCAGATATTCGCGCAGCCCGGACACCAGGATCTCGCGGCACAGGATCACGATCGCGGCCCACAGCGTCCAGCCATAGATGATGCCGTCCGCCGCCAGTATCAGCAGGCACGACGACACCAACAGCTTGTCGGCGATCGGGTCGAGCATGCGGCCGAACGCGGAATGCTGATCCCAGATCCGCGCCAGATAGCCGTCGAAAAAGTCGGTGACCGCAGCGAACACAAACACGGCCAGCGCCACCCAGCGCAGCCAGAGCGGGCCATTCATGATCGATTGCGCATAGATGCAACCGACCACCACCGGGACCGCGGCGATCCGGGCGTAGGTGAGGATGTTGGGAAGAGCGAGCGTGTGCTTCGCCACCCTTCGGGTCGAAACGGTGTTCATGCGCTCTACCAACCCTGCTGGCGCACCAAGGTCAACCTTCGCCCCAAACGGCTCCGCCGGCAACGCGGGGCCTCGCGACGCAGATCAGTTCTAAAACCATTGCCACGTAATCCCTAGCCCGGTTGTGGGTGAAAATAGTCGAAGATTCGTTTGGCGCTTTCCGCACTGATGCCCGGCACCTTGCCGAGATCGCCCAGCGACGCCCGCTCGATCTCCTTCAGGGTTCCGAAATGGTGCAGCAGCGCCCGTTTGCGCGCTGGTCCGATGCCGGGGATCTCCTGCAATCCCGCCTCCCGAATATCCTTTTTGCGCAGCTTGCGATGCGAGCCGATCACGAATCGGTGCGCCTCGTCGCGCAGCCGCTGGATGAAGTACAGCACCGGGTCGCGCGGTTCGAGCTTGATCGGCTCACGTCCCGGCATAAACAGCGTTTCGCGCCCGGCGTCGCGGTCCGGCCCCTTGGCGACCGCCATCAGCATCACCCGGTCGACCCCAAGCTTGGCGACGATTTCCATCACGGCATTGAGCTGGCCGCGGCCACCATCGATGATCACCAGATCCGGCCATTGCGGCACGTCGTCCTCCCGTGCCGGCGCCGCCGTGTCGGCCGGCGCGGCGAGCAGCCGCTTGAACCGGCGCTCCAGCACTTCGCGCATCATGCCATAGTCGTCGCCGGGGTTCAGCGTTTCGGAGCGGATGTTGAACTTGCGGTACTGGTTCTTGATGAAGCCATCGGGCCCCGCGACGATCATGGCGCCGACCGCATTGGTGCCCTGGATGTGGCTGTTATCGTAAACCTCGATGCGCTGCGGCACCCGCGGCAGTTGCAGCGTGGTGACCAGCGCCTCCAGCAGCCGGGTCTGGGTGGCGGTATCGGCGAGCTTGCGGCCGAGCGCCTCGCGGGCATTGGTCAGCGCGTGGCCGACCAGCTCCTTCTTCTCGCCGCGCTGCGGAACCACGATCTCGACCTTGCGGCCGGCCTTGACCGCCAGCGCCTCGGTCAGCAGCTCGCTATCCTCGATGGCGTGCGACAGCAGGATCAGCCTGGGCGGCTGCTTGTCGTCGTAAAACTGCGTCAGGAACGCGCCCAGCACTTCCTCGGCGGTAAAAGTCTTTTCGGCGCGCGGGAAATACGCGCGGTTGCCCCAGTTCTGGCCGGTGCGGAAGAAGAACACTTCGACGCAGAAGTAACCGCCCTCCTGGTGCACGGCGAATACGTCCGCCTCCTCCACGGTACGCGGATTGATGCCCTGCTGCGACTGCACCGCGGCCAAGGCCGCGAGCCGGTCGCGGTACAGCGCCGCGGTTTCGAATTCGAGCGCTTCCGACGCCTTCTCCATTTCCTCGGCGAGCTGCTGTTTGACGGCGCGGCTGCGTCCCGACAGGAAGTCGGTGGCCTCGCGCACCAGCGCGCTATAGCCGGGGAAATCGACCTCGCCGGTACACGGACCGGCACAGCGCTTGATCTGGTACAGCAGGCACGGCCGGGTGCGGCTTTCAAAGAACGAGTCCGAACAGGAGCGCACCAGAAACGCGCGCTGCAAGGCGGTGATGGTGCGGTTGACCGCGCCGACCGAGGCGAACGGCCCGAAATAACGGCCGGGCCGCGACTGCGCGCCGCGGTGTTTTAGGATCTGCGGCGCCCAATGGTCGCCGGTGATCAGGATGTAGGGAAACGATTTGTCGTCGCGCAGCTGCACGTTGAAGCGCGGCCGCAGCTGCTTGATCAGATTGGCTTCCAGCAGCAGCGCCTCGGGCTCGGTCGCGGTCGAGATCACCTCGACCTCGACCGTGGACGCGATCATGCGCGCGATGCGCAGCACATGGCCGGTCGGCCGGGCATAGGACGCCAGCCGCTTTTTGACGTTCTTGGCCTTGCCGACATAGAGCACGTCGCGCGTGGCATTGAGCATGCGGTACACGCCGGGCGAGGTCGGCGCCAACCGCACCGCGCGCGCGATCGCCGAACGGCCGATCGCCATACCGCTGCTGCGGCCCGGCTCGCCGCCCTGCTCCTCCGGTTCCGGCTCGATCGGCTCCGGCAACCGGCCCTCATCGTCCTCCTCGACCGCCAGGCTGGCGGTGGCGGCGTCGATGTCCTGCGCGGCGGCGCTGCGGCCCGTCGCAAGCGCTGGGGCAGGCGCGGCTTCGGAACCGGGCGGGCTGTCCGGACGGGGCTCTTGGTCGTCGATCATGGCGCTAAACTAGAGCATAAGCGGGCCTGATAGAAACCAGCCCGCCATCCTAGACTGTTGTTTTCACGGGTTTTCTTGACCAAGGACGCGGCGGGCTGCGGCCGCGCCGATCAGGCGGCACCGCGCACCGCCGCGATCCCGGCCTGGTAAGGAACCGTTAATCATCGCCATTGATGCCGCCGCGGCCGACTTTGCGGTTTAACAACTGCTTAACTGCCCATTTTCGATAAATTTGAACGGTAAGAGAGGCAATTCGGTAACCATCCAACACCTCGCTTGCCCGCCGACCGAACCCGGCCGGTGCAGCGAAGGAGCATCTACGATGTGCAGGATCGCAATGACGGCGGTGGCAGCGGTGGCGGCGGGTCTGCTCGCGGCGCCGTATTCGGCCCAGGCCGCCGATTTCTCGTATGGTTCGCGCGCGCCCTACACCGTCAACCAGCCGCTGAACGCCTATAGCTGGGCCGGCCCCTATCTCGGCGGCAATCTCGGCTATGGCTGGGGCGACATCCACAACAACGCCGCCAAACCCTCCGGTCTGAATGGCGGTATCCAGGGCGGCTACAACTGGCAGTCCGGCGCGGTGGTCTATGGCCTGGAAGGCGACCTGCAGCTGTCGGGCGCCGAAGACACCTTCGCCCAGTACAAATTCTCCAATCCCTGGTTCGGCACGGTGCGTGGCCGGATCGGCTACACTTTCAGCAACGTGATGTTCTACGGCACCGGCGGTCTGGCGTTCGGTGAACTCAAGGGGCAGTTCGCGGGCTGGTCCGAGTCCCACACCAATGCCGGCTGGACGGTCGGTGTCGGCGCCGAGTTCGGCCTGACGTCCAACTGGAGCGCCAAGGTCGAGTATCTCTATGTCGACCTGAACAACAGCTACTTCTCATCTACCGGCGCCTCGAACGGCTATCAGTTCGGCGTCGTCCGTCTCGGCGTCAACTATCACTTCTAGGGGCACAACAAGAAGCTTCGACAGCCAGCCGCCCGGCCGCCCAGCGACCGGGCGGTCGTCGTTTCAGACCATGGCTCCTCCGCGCCCGCTGCCAGGTTGAGCGCGCGGCCAAGAGCTGACGAGCAGCGACTTGCACCGGCCTGACGCGTCACGAGCGCGGTCGCTGGGATCACAGCTCATACCAAAGGAAATTGATAACAGCCCATCCGCATGTCATGGCCAGGCTCCGTCCCGGCCATCCACGTCTCTGATCTTGCAGCGCTTTCAAGACGTGGACGCCCGCGACAAGCGCGGGCATGACGAGTCAATGGTGGGGTGCTGATACCATCACGGCCGGCCCCCAAAAAAATAAGAGCGCCGGCTCGATCAGAACCGACGCTCGGGACAGTGATATCCGGACCAGTGCTATCCGGGACAAGCGACGTCCCAAACAATCGAGTTCCAGAACACGCGAGTTCCAGAACCAAAGTAAGTTCAGAACAACGTCAGTTCGGAACAAAGTCAGTTCGGAACGAAGCAAGTTCGGAACAGGGTACGTTCAGAACAAGGGACGTTCAGGACAAGGGACGTTCAGGACAAGGGACACTCAGAGCAAGGGACGGTCAGCAACAGCACGTCCAGCACAAGGAACGTCCAGCAATAGTTCTCTTCAGGCGCGGCTCACGCCGCTCCTCGTAGATTGACGTAGGCCGTGTCAGACTTACGACACGACCAGATTGACAGCCTTGGGGCCTTTGCCCTTCTTGTCAGGCTCGACTTCGAAGCTGATCCGCTGGCCTTCGATCAGGTCCTTCAATCCGGCGCGTTCCACTGCAGTAATGTGAACGAACACGTCGCGACCGCCATCGTCCGGCTTGATGAAGCCATAGCCACGCTCGCCATTGAAGAACTTCACCGTTCCCGTCATCGCCATCGGGAAACTCCTCTCCCCCGCATTGCTTTCACCGCCACGCCCGCGCGCAACGGCTCGGTCGACCGGACATTGCGCTGCGGAAAGCTTGGCCATGCGATCGAGGCAGGGTTGGCGACCTGCCGGTGAAATACGCGTCGAGGCCGTATCACTCCGCCGCTCCCATTCGCGAAAGCGGAACGTCAAGCCAGTCCAATAGACGTAAGCATAATACGGTTTGTTACGAATTGCCTACGGGGTAGTTGCGACTTTTCGCAACGGAGTATGCTCACGGCTTCGCGATTTCCAGCCGGTAGCGGCCGGGCCCGCCCTGGCCGAGCGGCCTGACCAATTCGGGCAGGATCACGCGCAGCTCATCGGCCAGCGTCCAGGGCGGATTGACGATCAGCAGCCCGCTCGACACCAGCCCGCTTTGCTCGGAGGGCGGCGCCACGCTGAACTCAAGGCGCAGGCAGCTACCCGGCTTCGGACCGCGCGCGGCGATCTCCGCCACCTGGCTGGCCAGCGTGTCGGTGGCCCGGCGGCTCTTGACCGGATACCAGATCAAGTACACGCCGCTCTGCCATTTCGCCGAGGCGATCGCGAAGCGCTCGGCGACCTGCTCGAACTCATCCTTGCGCTCAAACGGCGGGTCGATCAGTACCAGTCCGCGCCGCTCCTGCGGCGGAACAAACGCCGGTAGCCCGACCCAGCCGTCGAGGTCCACCACCCGCGCCTGGGTGTCGCGGCGCAGCGCGTTGATCAGCGATTTCCGTGCGGTCGGTTCCAGCTCGCAGGCCACCATGCTGTCCTGCGGCCGCAGCAGCGCCCGCGCGATCAGAGGCGAGCCTGGATAGGCGATCAGCTGACCGGGCGGATTGAAGGCGCGCACAATATCAAGATAAGGCCGCAGCAGCTGTTCGGCCTCGTCCGTAAACCGGGCCTGCAGCACGCGCGCGATCCCGGTCAGCCATTCGCCGCCGCGGGTCGCTTCGTTGCTGGTCAGATCATAGAGACCAGCGCCCCCATGGGTGTCGATCACCCGGAACGCGGTCGGCTTCTCCTGCAAGTAGCAGAGGATCCGCACCAGCACGATATGTTTGATGACGTCGGCAAAGTTGCCGGCGTGAAAGGCGTGACGATAGTTCATGATCCAGCACTAGCCCGGAACTGGCCGCGGTGCGAACTGTTTCGCGCTGCGGACACTGGTGATTAGGAGAAATTTAGTCGAGATCGACGATCGGCGCAGCAATCCTGCCGCGGCGCCAAATTTCCTTGGCATTGCAACATCGTGGACGCCGCAAAGAGCGCAACCGCGCGTGGGGGGTTAACGCGCTGTTTAACCACGGATGCTAGTTATGAGCCTCCAAGGACGGCGGTTTTCCCCTCCTTCAAACATGTCGGGCACCCCGGCAGAAATTGTTCAATTGGTGTGTTCAACGCGCGCCCCGCGTGCGCTGTGGGAGTTCAAGATGGCGGTCGATCTGTCGATGCCGGTACTGGTGGTGGATGATTACAACACCATGATCCGCATCATTCGCAATCTTCTCAAGCAACTGGGCTTCCAAGACATCGATGACGCCAGCGATGGCTCGGAAGCGCTGGCCAAGATGCGCACCAAGAAATACGGCTTGGTGATCTCCGATTGGAATATGGAGCCGATGACCGGCTACGATCTGTTGAAGGAAGTCCGCGCCGATCCCAATCTGGCGATGACCAAATTCATCATGATCACCGCGGAATCGAAGACCGAGAACGTGATCGCGGCGAAGAAGGCCGGCGTCAACAACTACATCGTCAAGCCGTTCAACGCGGCGACGCTGAAGACCAAGATCGAAGCAGTGTTTCCGGATCCGGTGCCGGCGTAAGCCTGCACCGATCTGGTCGACTGCTGCAACGCGCCCATTGGGCGCGTTTTTCGTGTCCGGAGACGACCGGCCGCGACACCGCACCGCAGATCTTGGTGGTAATACCAACGGAAATTGATACCAACCCATCCGCACGTCATGGCCGGGCTTCGTCCCGGCCATCCACGTCTTTGATCTTGCAGCGCTTTCAAGACGTGGATGGCCGCGGCAAGCGCGGGCATGACGAGTCAATGGTAGGAGCCGTTGGTATAACTACCAGCGCAGGTCGCGCGTGAGCGCCAAAGGCGGCTCGCCGAACAGCTGCTTGGCGGTGGCGGCATCGACCTGGCCGCTACCATTGAAAGCTTCGGCATGAATGCCGCGGGTGACGAACAGGCACTCGACGCCAAACGACTGCGCGCCGATCAGATCGGTGCGCACTGAATCGCCAATCGCCAGCACCCGCGCCGGCGGGGTCGGCGCGCCGCGAAGGCTCTCGGCGATCGCGGCGGCGCGCTGATAGATCGGCAGATGCGGCTTGCCGTAGAAGATCACCTCGCCGCCGATCTCGCGATACAGCTCGGCAATCGCGCCCGCGCAATAGATCAGCCGGTCACCGCGCTCGACAACGATGTCGGGATTGGCGCAGACCAGCGTCAGGCGCCGCGCCAGCGCCTGTTCCATCATGCCGCGATAATCTTCGGCGCATTCGGTTTCGTCGTCGAACGGCCCGGTGCAGATGATGTAATCAGCCTGCTCGAGCGGGGTCAGCACGGTGTCGAGCCCGCGATAGATGGAATTGTCGCGCTGCGGGCCGAGCCAGAACACCGACTGGCCGGGATGATCGGCGACATAGTGGCGGGTGAGATCGCCGGACGAAACGATCGCGTCGTAGCAATCATCGGGCACGCCGAACTGCCGCAATTGCCGCTGCACCGAATCCGCAGGCCGCGGCGCGTTGGTGATCATCACCACGGTGCGGCCCTGGTCGCGGGCGGTGCGCAGCGCGGCGCACGCCTCGGGAAACGCAGCGACGCCGTTATGCACGACGCCCCAGATATCACTGAACAGCACATCGACCTCGCCAACGAGGTCGCGCAAATGATCGACGTAACGGAGTGTGGTCATCAGGTCCGCGGGGCTTCAGTACGGGCCGGCCGCGCGCCGCACCAGGGCAGCGTTGCCGGTGAGGCGTGATGCCTCGGTCCGAGGGGAGTCGGACGGCAAGCTCTTATTGGTATTGACGACGCGCGCGCTGGGCGCGGGTCGGGCCGGATTGGGGTTTTCCGGGCGCAGCGGACGCGGCGCGGCGAACAGGAAACCTTGTCCGAAGCGCACGTCGTAATCGAGCAGATCGACCACCGCGCGCTCGCCCTCGATGCGCTCGGCGATCAGATCGATGCCATAGCGGCCGAGCAGATCGGGCAGATCATGCGGATGGATGTGGGCCGGCACCTGCTCGCTATGCTCGAGCAGCAGCGCGGCCGGCACCTTGAAGAAGCGCACGCCGCGATCGGCCAGCTCGCGCGGCTCGATGCGCAGATCGGTGACGTTGTCGATCGAGAACCGATAGCCGCGCTGCGCCAGCGCCGCCAGATTCTCGATCTCGACCGGGCCGAAACTGCGGAACGCGCTCTGCTTGAATTCGATGACGAAGGACGAGGCCTGCGCGCGGTTGGCCTCCAGGAACGACAGGCACTGCGCGAAGGCACGGCGGTCGCTGAGCGTGGCCGCGGCGATGTTGCAGAACACGCCGACATCCTTGTTGCGCACCAGCAGCCGGCGCAGCACCTGCATGCAGCGCACCAGCAGAATGTAGTCGATGCGCGTCATCAGCCCGGCGCTCTCGGCCGCGTCGATGAATTGTTCGGCGGTCAGCACCTTGTCGTCGGCATCGCGCAGCCGGGTGACCGCCTCGTAGAACCGCACCTTGCGCTGCGGCAGGCTGACGATCGGCTGCAGATAGAGATCGAGCCGGTTGGCCTCGACCGCGGCTTGCACCGCCTCCATCACCCGCGGGTCGAGGCCCGCAGCGGCAACCAGCTCGGGCTGCGGCATCGCCGCGGCCACAGCCGGCGCCGGAGCTGAGGCGGCAGCGGACGCCATCGGCAATGGCACCACGGTCGGCACGATCGGCGGCGCCGCCGGCGGCATCATCGACACCGGCGCAGCGGCAACAGGGGCCTGGGCAACAGGGGGCGGAGCGACCGGGGCCGGAGCAGCAGCAGCCGGGGCAACCGGAGCCGCCGCGACAGGCGCGGCAGCGGGCGGCGGCGCCATTACAATTGGTGCCGGCGCCACGGGCGGCGGCGGCGGCACGGCAGCAGCCGGGGCGGCGGCGGGCGGCATCGCCAGCGCCTGCGCTTCCGCCAGCTTGGCCAGTTCCATCAGCAAATCTTCATGGGCGGACACGCTGCTGGCCAGGTGCTTGACCATGGTGCCAAGCTCGCCGATCTCGCCGGCCACCGCCTGCAATTGCTCGGTGCTGTGGCCATGGCCGTTGCTGGCCGCCGGGATCGCCGCCTTGCTTTCCAGCACCGACAGCCGGCGGCCGAATTCCGCGACCTGGCGCGCCAGATCGGCGGTGCCGCGCGACAGGCTTTCGATCTGGGCGGTGGCGTCATTGCGCTCGCGCAGCCGCATCGACACCGCATTATACAGCAGCATGAAGGTCAGCACCGTCATTGCGACGATCGCCGATTCCCCAAAACTGAAGCGGGCCATCGAATACAGCACCATCCCCAGTGAGGCCGAGACCAGCACCATGCAGATGGCGATGAATATCGTGGAAATGCGAATCATCGAACGCGGGTTTTCTCCAGGGCGCAGGCCTGCCGGCGAGCGCCGGCCGACCAGCTTCAACCCCAGTGATCAAAGTGACGCCGTCCGGCCGCAAGGCCGGTTCCGGCCTTACGGTATACGCCCGCTGGGCAAGAGGTGAGCCATCATTGGCGAATCGGCGACTCAATCCACTGGATTCATTCGCCGATCGCCGCTGGGTCACGCCACGGCGCGGATCACCCGGCCGACCTTGTCGATGATCTCGCCGATGTCGTCGTCGCTGGCGATCAAAGGCGGGGTCAGCGCCAGGGTATCGCCGGCAATGCGCAGCATCAGGTCGTGATCATGGAAGCCGGTATTCATCGCCTCAAAGCCGCGCTTGCCGGGCGCGTCCGTGATCGGCGCAAGGTCGATGCCGGCGGTGACGCCGACGGTGCGGATATCGACCACATTGGGCAGGCCCTTCAGGGTCATCACCGCGTCGGCCATCACGGTTTCCAGCTGGCGGGCGCGCTCGAACAGCTTTTCGTCGCGGTAGATGTCGAGCGTGGCGAGACCGGCAGCGCAGGCCAAGGGATGCGCGGAATAGGTGTAGCCGTGGAACAGCTCAACGACGTGCTCCGGGCCGGTCATGAACGCATCATGGACGGTGTCGCGCACCACCACGCCGCCCATCGGCACCGCGCCGTTGGTGACGCCCTTGGCGAAGGTGATCATGTCCGGGGTGACGCCATAGCGCTCGGCGGCAAAGCCGTGGCCGAGCCGGCCGAACCCGGTGATCACCTCGTCGAAAATCAGCAGAATGCCGTGCTTCTGGGTGATCTCGCGCAGCCGCTGCAGATAGCCCTTGGGCGCCGGCAGCACGCCGGTCGAACCGGCCATCGGCTCGACGATCACCGCCGCGATGGTATTGGCGCCATGCAGCGCCACCAGCCGCTCCAGCTCGTCGGCGAGATGCGCGCCATATTCCGGCTCGCCCTTGGTGAAAGCCTGCTTGTCGCGATCATAGGTGGCGGGCAGATGGTCGACGCCGGCGATCAGATTGCCGAACATCTTGCGGTTGGCGCCGATGCCGCCGACCGCGGTACCGCCAAAGCCAACGCCATGATAGCCGCGCTCACGGCCGATCAGCCGGGTGCGGGTGCCCTCGCCGCGGATGGCATGATAGGCGAGCGCAATCTTCAGCGCGGTGTCGCCGGCTTCCGAGCCGGAATTGCAGAAAAACACCTGCTCGAGCCCGGCCGGAGCCAGTTGCGCGATCCGGGTCGCCAGTTCGAACGCCTTGGGCTGGCCGAACTGAAACGGCGGCGAGAAATCGAGTTCCTTGGCCTGGCTGGCGATCGCGGCGGCAATCGCGTCGCGGCTATGGCCGGCATTGGTGCACCACATGCCCGAGGCACCGTCGATCACCTTGCGACCGTCGGTAGTGAAGTAGTGCATATCCTTGGCACCAGCGATCATCTTCGGCGTGCGCTTGAAAGCGCGGTTCGCCGTGAACGGCATCCAGAACGCGGCAAGATCGTTCGGCGCACTGACGGCAGACGCTGGGCTTTTGTCGAGCATGTCTTTCCTCTGTGTGGGGGATCGCGGGCACAACTGGCCAACCAATGGGCAGATTACCAGCTTCATGACCGCGCGGGAACGGCGAAAGCCATCCATTTGAGCAGGATCAACTATTCCGCCGGGCAGGCCGCGGCAATGGGCGTCTGGTCGCACGGCTGGCTTGCCGCTCCGCCGCGGCGCTGATACGACGCCCGCCATGTCCGACAAGATGCAAAAACCGAAGAAACCCGCCAAATTGCGCGCCCGGCTGCCCCGCGGGCTGGCCGACCGCGGCCCGGCGGAGATCGCCGCCACCCGCCAGATGGTCGAGACCATCCGCGAGGTCTATGAGCGCTATGGCTTCGAGCCGGTCGAGACCCCGGCCTTCGAATACACCGACGCGCTCGGCAAGTTCCTGCCCGACCAGGACCGGCCCAATGAGGGCGTGTTCTCGCTGCAGGACGATGACGAGCAGTGGATCAGCCTGCGCTACGACCTGACCGCGCCGCTGGCGCGCTATGTCGCCGAAAATTTCGACAACCTGCCAAAGCCCTATCGCAGCTACCGGCACGGCTGGGTGTTCCGCAACGAGAAGCCCGGCCCCGGCCGCTTCCGCCAGTTCATGCAGTTCGACGCCGACACCGTGGGCAGCGCCTCGCCGGCCGCCGACGCCGAGATGTGCATGATGGCGTCCGACACCATGGAAGCGCTCGGCATCCGCCGCGGCAGCTATGTGGTGAAGGTCAATAACCGCAAGGTGCTGGACGGCATCCGCGAAGCGCAGGGCATCGACAGCGACGCGCAGTGGCTGACCGTGATGCGCGCCATCGACAAGGCCGACAAGTTCCCGATCGCCGATATCATTCAGCTGCTCGGTCCGGGACGCTGGGATGGCGGCGAGGAAGGCAAAGGCGACTTCACCAAGGGCGCCGGCCTCAATGACGCGCAGATCAGCGAGATCATCAGCTTCATCGGCAATCCGCAGGACGCCGGCGCGGGTGCACGCGGCAGCGACAATGCCGCGACCATCGCCAATATGCGGGCGCGCGTTGCCAGCTCCAAGATCGGCACCGAAGGCGTCGAAGAACTGGCGATGATCGCCAGCCTCGCCGAAGCCGGCGGCTATGGCGAGTGCGTGCGGATCGATCCCTCGGTGGTGCGCGGCCTCGAATACTATACCGGCCCGGTCTATGAGGTGGAGCTGCTGATTGAGACCAAGGACGACAAGGGCCGCCCGGTGCGGTTCGGCTCGGTCGGCGGCGGTGGGCGCTATGACGGGCTGGTGTCGCGCTTCCGCGGCGAGCCGGTGCCGGCCACCGGCTTCTCGATCGGCGTATCGCGGCTGCAGGCGGCGTTGACGCTGATCGGCAAGGTCAGCAGCGCGCCGGCGCTCGGCCCGGTGGTGGTGACGGTGTTCGATCGCGACCGGATCGCCGACTATCAGAAGATGGTCGCGCGGCTGCGCGCCGAAGACATCCATGCCGAACTCTATCTCGGCAATCCCAAGAGCATGGGCAACCAGCTCAAATATGCCGACAAGCGCAACTCGCCTTGCGTGATCATCCAGGGCTCGGACGAGAAGAACGATCCGGAAGGCCCGCAAGTGATCGTCAAGGATCTGCGGCTCGGCGCCGAACTGGCCGCGCTCGACAAGGACCGCGACGATTATCTGCAGCGCCAGGCCGATGCGCAGCGCAAGGTGCCGGAACTCGATCTCGTCGACGAAGTGCGCCGGATCATGGCGCGGCACGACCTCGACTGGAAGTAACGGGCGCGGCGCCAGCGCGCCTGCCCGCTGTTCACAGCACCATGACAACAGAACCGCCACGCGCGGTTCTGTTTTTTTTCACCATCTCACCATCGAGCTTGCTGCCGCGGCGCTGCGCCGCGCGGCCGTGGCGCCGCGCGATTTGTCATCGGCGGTGGTTCGTGCGATTCAACATCGGCTTGCAGCTTTGCCGGAGCGGCGGACACGCCATCTGGCGGAACTGAAAACGCGGATCGCTTGGACCTTCAGATGGATGTTTTCCGCATGGCCGGCGCAGCCTATCGCGCGCTGACCGCCGTCAAGGACGGCCCCTCGCTCTATGACATCTGCGACGGCGCGCTGCTGCGCCCAAAGCGCGGCAGCAATCATCTCGCCGATTTCTATCGCACCGCGCTCGGCAATCCGGCGCTGCGGCCGCTGCTGCGCCGCGCCGGCCTGCCCGAGCTGAACGATCCGATCCGGTTTCGCGCGCTGCGCGATGCGCTGCTCGCCGCGCGCGACGACGCCGATCCCGACTGGCGGGCGATCGGCGTGCCGGTGGCGCAATTGCTCGACACCATCACGCTGTCGCATCCCAAGCCGAAGCCGGTCACTGCCCCGAACCATCTGCCGCGGCTGGTGGACATCGAAGCTGCGATCCGCGCCTGCGGCACGCATCTGCTTGGCTCGTTCGAGCGCAATGGTTTTATACCGGCCTATGCCGCCTTCAATCTGCTCGGTGACCCCGACTGCCGCGGCCGCGAATTGCAGATGGCGCTGACCGGGCTGAACGCGCGCGGCTACAAGAACTCGACCTTGCTGTTCAATCTGGCGCGGGTGTTCATCGCCCGCTCGCCGGCGCGCGATGTCATCAACCCGCCCTGGACCGGGATCGCCGAACCGATGTGGTCGCCGGTGCAGATCCGGCATCGCACCGCCTATTACGATGCGTTCTTCATCGAGGCGCTGCTCAGCTATCTCGACACCGAACTCGCCACCACCGAGGAAGTCGCGGCGGCCCGCAACGCGATCGACGACATGGTGGCGTTTTGCCTCAGCACCAGCCGCGAATTCGTGCGCGGCCGCGATCGCGACCGTTTTGCGGTGGTGACCGCGCTGCCACCGCCGCCGCATCCGCGCTTCAGCCCGTTTTTTGCAGAGATCAAGCAGCGGCTCGGCTTCGACGTGTACGTGCCCGATTGCGACACCACGGCCTGCGCGTTCTCCGCCGCCAGCAAGGCCGGCGCCAGCGATAAGATGTTGCAGCAGCCGCTGATCGATTTCTACGCGCTGTACCAGATCCGCGCCGGCGGCAACGCCCCGCAGGTCACAGTGCCGCTCAACGACCATATCGATTATGACGGCGCGATCGTCACCTGGATCGACAGTTTTGCCGGCGATCGGCCGTTTGGCAACGATCTCGACCCGACGCTCAATCTCGACGTCGTGGAAGTGTCGCTGCGCCATCTCGAGCGCTGGCAGATCTTGGAGACGCCCGCGCGGCTCGCCACGCTGCAGCGGATCATCGGCTTCCACCGCCGCCTGATCGGCAGCGGCGCTTTTGCCGATCCGCGCTCGCACATCTACTATCTGCCGGAATTGTACGCCGCCTATTTCGGGCGCTGCTACGCCGCGTTCCGCGCGCTGCCGGAAGCGGCCCAGCGCGTCATCGATCCCGATCAGGCCTTTGCCGAGATGCGATTGGGCGTGCTGCGCTATGTCGAAGATGAGCTGATCACCCATGAGATCAACCCGTTCGACGCCGCGCTGGCGCTGCTGGCGCTCGGCCACCTCGGCGCCGAGCCGCGCCATTTTGCGGCGCCGCTGCATTGTATCCTGAACCAGCTCGGCGAAGGCGGCCGCAAGGGGCCGTTCAAGGCCTATGAGTGGAACAAGATGAAGACGCCGACCCGCATTCTGGTCGGCGGCCCGGAGGTGACCTCGGCCTTTGTGCTGATGGCGCTGGGGCTGGCGCGGCAGGTGCTACGTCAGCACCATCCCCTGTCCTGAGCGCGTGACTTTCGCTGCCGGCATGCCGGCCCTGTGCTGATCCGCACTGGCGCGCGCGCCGAACTCGCATCACAATCGTTTGCCATGCTGGGACGGTGGTGATTGCGGGTGGTGACTGCCATGCGACGACTGCTCTTGCCGGCGCTGATCGCGCTGATGATGCCGATGACGGCCAATGCCGCCGAGATCAACGGCGTGCCGAAAATCCGCGAGGCCGATCAGATCGTGATCGGTTCAACCAGGATCAGGCTGCACGGCGTCGATGCGCCCTCGGTCGATCAGCTGTGTCTCGACAGCAAGGGCGAGCGCTGGAGCTGCGGCGTGGCGGCACGCGATGAGCTGATCCGCCATGTCGGCACCAAGAGCTGGCAGTGCAAGACCCAGCATCTCGACCGGCGCGGCCGCATGCTGGCGCAATGCAGCGTGGACGGCGAAGACATCCAGAAATGGCTAGTGCAGCACGGCTGGGCGCTGGCGTTCGTGAAATATGCGCGCGACTACGAAGCCGAGGAAAAGGCCGCGCGCGCCGCCAAGGCCGGGCTGTGGGCCGGTGCGTTCTTCGCGCCGTGGGATTGGCGGGTGCGCAACAAGAAGACCACGGTGCTCGGCGCGGTGAAACCGCCGGACACCGCGAGCGCGATCCTGCTGGCCTCGGCTTCCGGCCCGGTGGCGCCGTCGCCGGAATGCACCATCAAGGGCAACGTCAACCGCTCCGGGCACTGCATCTATCACCGCCCCGAAAGCCGCTGGTACGCCAAGATCAAGATGCATGTCAGCAAAGGCACGCGCTGGTTCTGCTCGGTGGAGGAAGCCGAAGCCGCCGGCTGCCGCGAAACGCGGCGGTAACAGCGCATACCAGGTGCGACGACAGCAATCTGATCGCCGTCATGGCCGGGCTCGTCCCGGCCATCCACGTCTTTGATGTTGGATCGCCTTCAAGTCGTGGATGACCGCGACAAGCGCGGTCATGACGGCTCGCAAGAGCGAGCCGCTGCTATCAGCCGCTCGTCAATTGCGCTGTCATCGGCGCATAGAGATACACCCCGCCCGGCAGGTCGCCGAGCGCCGTCACGCGGTCGCGGCTGAGCGTGGCGAGCCAGCGGTGTTCCGGGTTTTTCTCAAGGTCGACAGCCCGGATCGCCGACGGCACGGCGCCGAGCTCGATCAGGCGCTCGGGGCCGAGCGCGGTCATCACCAGATAGTGGCCGTCGTCCACCGCCGGCGCGGTGCTGAGGCCATCATAGAGATTGCGGTGCCAGTCACAGATGTGCTGCTGCCAGCGCGCGAAATTGCCGCCGCCCTTGTCGCGATACTCCGCGCTGGTGAGCACTTCGATGCCATCGATCGTGTGCAAGGCGAGATAAACCGGGCAGCCACGGCTCAACGCCTGAAAACGCTGCGAGGTGTGAAATCCGCTGACCGAGATCAGCGCGGGCAGCTTGTTGAAACTGTAGAAGTCATTCCATTCCGCTTCGCTGACGGGATCGGCGAAGCTGCATTCCACCGTATAGATCATCGCACCCCCTTGGCCGAGACTTCTCCGATCGCGGCGTCATCGTTCGTTGCCATCGTCTCCTCGCCGCGCGCGGCCGGAAGCGGCCGGCGATCAGCCTCGCCGTTCGCGGCGAGGCTGACCGGTCAGTCGCTCAGTTCAGCTTGACCACCTCGACCCGGCGGTTCTTGGCACGGCCGTCCTCGGCGTCATTGGAGGCCGCGGGCGCGGCCATGCCGACGCCAGCGGCGCGCAGCCGCTTCGGGTCGATGCGGAAGTTGGCCGCGAGCGCCTTGACCACCGCATCGGCGCGGCGCCGCGACAGATCGATATTGTAGTCATACGCGCCCTGATTGTCGGTGTGGCCGACGATCAGCACCGCGAGCTTGGGATCGCGGCCGAGCAGATCGGCGATCTCGGCGAGCGTCGGATTGGAGGCCGGCTTCAGCTCGGCCTTGTCGGTGTCGAAATAGATGCCGTACAGCGCCACGCGCCCGGTGGCGTTGATGCTCTTGGCCATGTCATCGGCCTTGACCAGCACCATCTTCTGCTCGCGCGGCTTCGGCTCGACGATATGCACCAGCGCCACGGTGCGCTCGTGGAACGCCTTGCAATACAGATCGTCCTTCACCTGAAAAGTCTGCACCGTGACATAGGCGTCGCCCCCAGCCTGCGGAATTTTCGCGCTGAAGAACCGCTGATCGCCGATCCGCGAGGTCAGCGCGCAGGAGCCGTTTGAGAACGGCGCGTCTTTGAGCTGCGCCTCGGTGACGAAATACATCATCAGGCTCATTTCGCCGCCGCCACCGGAGCTGGAGCGGGTCGGGTCGCCGCCGCACTCCTCGCCCTTGCAGCTGAACAGGATTTCGCCGCCGGCGGCCTGCACATCGTCCTGATAGTTGCGCAGCACTTCGAGCGGCGAGCGCCCAGCCGGCAAAAGATAGGCGATCCGGGTGCGCGCGCCTTCCACTTCCAGCTCGGTTTTCGGCTTGAAAACGTAGTTGTTGGAGCGATCGAGCGTGTCGGTGCGCTCCAGCTTCGCAGTCGGCAGCTTGAAATCGGAGAAGGCCAGCCGCTCATAGCTGACGATGAACGAGCCTTCGTAGCGCTTCAGCAGCGGGTTATCGCGCGCGCCTGCAATATCCTTGGTGGGAATGGTGGCGTCGGCGCGCACCGCGGCGGCGCCAAACAGACAGAGCGAACCAATCAATAAAATACGAGCGAGCATTGCCAAACGATCTCCGTTGCAGAGAACGCCAGCTTGCCAATCCTGGAACCGGACACAAGGGAGGATGTCCCGGACACCGTTAGAGCTTTATGTTCTGACGCGTTCTGTTGATGCGAACCGGGATCCACTGCGCTTGAAAACGCTATAGTACCAGCGGCTCCTGCCATTGACACGTCATGCCCGCGCTTGTCGCGGGCATCCACGTCTTGAACGCGCAGCAAGATCAAAGACGTGGATGGGCGGGGGGAAGCCCGGCCATGACGTGCAGATAGGTTGGTGTCAATCGCCGCTGGTATCAAACGCGACGAGCCGCGGGGGGGGGCCCGCGGCTCGTGATGGCGTACAGCGATGGGCTCAGGCGATGGTCAGCCCCACGGGCCACGACCACCCCACAGCCCGCGCCGCGCGCCGGCGGCGGCCGGCTGCGGCGGGCGGATGCCGAGTTTTGCGGCGAGCTGCTGCAACGCTGCGATCCGGTTCTGGGTCGAGGGATGGGTCGCGAACAGATTGTCCATACCCTGGCCGGTCAGCGGGTTGATGATGAACATATGCGCGGTCGCCGGCGCGCGCTCGGCCTCGTAATTCGGCACCTGATGCGCGGCGTTCTCGATCTTGGCCAGCGCCGAGGCGAGCCAGGCCGGCTGGCCGCAGATGCGCGCGCCGAGATCGTCGGCAGCGTATTCGCGCGAACGGCTGATCGCCATCTGCACCAGCATCGCGGCGAACGGCGCCAGGATCATCATCAGGATCGAGCCGATCATGCCGAGCCCGCCATTGTTGTTCTCGCCCTCGCGGTTGCCGCCGCCAAAGAACATGCCGAACTGCGCCAGCATCGAGATCGCACCGGCGATGGTCGCGGTGATGGTCATCAACAGCGTGTCGCGGTTCTTCACATGCGCGAGCTCATGGGCGATCACGCCGGCGAGTTCTTCGCGCGACAGCGACTGCATCAAGCCGGTGGTGACCGCGACCGCGGCGTTCTCCGGATTGCGGCCGGTAGCGAACGCGTTCGGCTGCGGATTGTCCATGATATAGACCTTCGGCATCGGCAGCTGCGCGTTGCCGGCGAGATCGGCCACCATGCGCACCAGATCAGGCGCAGAGCGGGCATCGACCTCCTGGGCGCCGTACATCGACAGCACCATCTTGTCCGAATTCCAATACGCGAAGACGTTGGTGGCCGCGGCGACCGCCAGCGCAATCAGAGCGCCCGAGGAACCGCCGATCAGATAGCCGACGCCCATGAACAGCGCCGTCATCCCGGCCAGCAGGATTGCGGTCTTGAAATAACTCATCGTGTTCTCCTCCGAGCCGCGGCTTACGAACCCGCGGCACAGCCGACAAGTGGGGAGCGGCAATGCGCCGCTCAAGATTGCGCCCGTCAGATCGGCTGCGGCGCCGCGTCGCGGTTTGCGGCAAGCATCTGAAATCGCGGCCAGAAACCAGCTCCCGCAGCCCGCCGGCGGAAGCGCCGCACTTGGCCGGAAACGGCCGTATTGCACCGCCGCGCGGGCTGCAAACGCCAGCCACTTGTGCGAGCACCGGGCGCGCGCGGCCCCGCGCCGGCGTGCTTGCTGCATGCCGAATCCTATCGCAAGGTACCGCCGTGAACGAGCGCCTCAAGCCCCAGCCCACCGTCCGACCCTATCCGCCCGGCGTGATCGTGATCAGCCGCAGCCAGCGCGGCCGCGCGACGGCCCCCGCGACCATGACCGAAATGGAGCTGTATCACTGGCTGCTACGCGAGGCGGCGCTGGAGCGCGAGCTGCTGCTGATCTTCGAGGGGTTTCTGTGGCGCATGGTGGCGGCAGGGCTGCCGATCGACCGCGCCACGCTGCATATCGGCACGCTGCATCCGCAACTGCTCGGCTTCGCCTGGAATTGGCGCGCCTCTGACGGGCTGTGCGAAGAGGTCAAGGTCAAGCAATCGACGGCCGATACCGATGCGTTCCGGCTCAATCCGCTGTTCCACGTGTTCGGCAGCGGCGCACCGATCCGCCGCAACCCGCAGTCCGCCGAGGCGCAGGCGGAGTTTCCGATCATGCGTGAGCTGGCCGAATACGGTTACACCGAATATATGGCGCTGCCGCTCGGCGGCGAGGGATTCCGCCACGCGGTCACGCTCGCCACCATGCGCGACGGCGGCTTCGCCGACGCCGAACTCGCCGTGTTGGACAGCCTGCTCAGCGTGTTCACGCTGCATGTCGAACGCCACATCGCGGTGCGCATCGCCAACAACACGCTCGGCGCCTATCTCGGCCCGCTGGCGGCCAACCATGTCATGAACGGCGGCATCAAGCGCGGCGTCGGGCAATCGATCCACGCCATGATCTTCTTCGCCGATCTGCGCAGATTCACCGACCTGTCGGACCACCTCGCTGGCGACGACATGATCGAGCTGCTCAACGCCTATTTCGAGGCGTTCGCCTGCGCGGTGCTGGCGGAAGGCGGCGAGGTGCTGAAATTCATGGGCGACGGGCTGCTCGCGGTGTTTCCGTTTGCGGAAGGCGGCGCGCGCGGCGCCGCCTGCTCGGCGCTGAAAGCGGCGATCACGGCACAGGACGCGCTCGGCCAGCTCAACACCGCGCCGCCGCCGCGGCTCGCGGCGTTCGACGGCTGGCGGCCGCTCAAGGCCGGCATCGCGCTGCATCAGGGCGAGGTGTTTTTCGGCAATATCGGCGCGCCGGAACGGCTCGATTTCACCGTGATCGGCCCGGCGGTGAACGAGGCGGCACGGGTTGAAGCGCTGCATAAAGTGATCAGCCATCCGATTTTGATTACCGAGGCCGCTGCCCGGCTGATCGACGTGCCGCTGGAACGGCTCGGCGACTACACGCTGCGCGGCGTCACCGCCCCGCTGACCATCTACGCACCCGCCACGCTTTAATACCAAAATCACCGCCATGCCCGCGCTTGTCGCGGGTATCCACGTCTTAAAAACGCTGCAAGATCAAAGACGTGGATGGCCGGGCTGAACAACGAGCCCGACCATGACGTGCGGAGGGGTTGGTATCAATCTCCGCTGGCATAACCAGACCTCGTTCTGGCTTCCGAAAACAAAGGAACCCCCGGCGGCGCGCTTGCGTTCATCGCTGAATTGCGAGTGCTACTCAGTCTTGCAATTGCCACAAGAACGCGACAACCTCGCAGCAGGCCCGGCGGCCGCGGCGGCAAGCCAGCGGACAATGGAATCGGGCCATCGGGTACGGAACCATCCAGGGATTTCGCCATGTCGCTGCAGATTGCCGAATCCGCCGCGCGCCCGCTGTCCGCCCCGAAGCGCGACGCGCTCAGCCATATTCCCGGCGATGAAGGCTGGCCGCTGGTCGGCCGCACTTTTCACGTGCTCGCCGATCCGAAAGGTGAGGTCGAGCGCATGGCCGCGATCCATGGCCCGGTCTATCGCAGCCGGGTGTTCGGCGAGACCAGCATCACCTTGCTCGGCCCGGACGCCAACGAGCTGGTGCTGTTCGACCAGGCCAAGAATTTCTCCTCGACCCATGGCTGGGGGCCGATTCTGGGCCGGCTGTTTCCACGGGGGCTGATGCTGCTCGATTTCGACGAACACCGGCTGCATCGCCGCGCGCTGTCGGTGGCGTTCAAATCAGGACCGATGCAGAACTATCTGGCGCAGCTCGACGCCGGCATTGCCGCGCGCATGCGGCAGTGGCACGCGCAGCCCGGCGAGATGCTGTGCTACCCGGCGATGAAGCAACTGACGCTCGATCTGGCGGCGACCTCGTTTCTGGGCGGCGAACTCGGCGCCGAAGCCGACGCCGTCACGGCGTCGTTCATCGATATGATTACCGCCTCGGTGGCGCCGATCCGCAAGCCCTGGCCGGGCACGGCGATGGCGCGCGGCGTGCGCGGCCGGCAGCGCATCGTCAGCTATTTCGCCGAGCAGATTCCGCGGCGGCGCGAGCGCGGCGGCGATGATCTGTTCTCGCAGCTATGCCGGGCGACCGATGACGACGGCGCGCTGCTATCAACCCAGGACATCGTCGACCACATGAGTTTTCTGATGATGGCGGCGCACGACACGCTGACCTCGTCGCTCACCACCTTCGTCGCCGAGCTGGCCGCCAATCCCACTTGGCAGCACCGGCTACGCGATGAGGTCGCCGCGCTCGACCTTGCGCCGGACGAGCCGCTGCCGTTCGACAAGCTCGACGCGATGCCGCTGACCGAAATGGCATTCAAGGAAGCGATGCGGCTGAAACCGCCGGTGCCGTCGATCCCGCGGCGCGCGGTGCGCGATTTCAGTTTCCACGGCCATCACATCCCGGCCGGCACGCTGGTCGCGGTCAATCCGCTGTATTGCCATCACATGCCGCTGACCTGGCCGGTGCCGGAGCATTTCAATCCGCTGCGCTTCACCGAACAGGCGCAGAAGGACCGGCATCGCTTCGCCTGGGTGCCGTTCGGCGGCGGCGCGCATATGTGCCTCGGGCTGCACTTCGCCTATATGCAGGCGAAGTGCTTTACCCGCCATCTGCTGCACCATGTCAGCGTGGCGCTGCCGCCCGGCTATCAGCCGCGCTGGCAGCTTTGGCCGATCCCCAAGCCCAAGGACGGGCTGCGGGTGATCCTGACGCCGCTGCACTGACGCAGCAGCCGCCGCGCTGCGCTAATCCGCGCTGACGCCGAACGCCTGACGCATCGCGGCGTAGCCCTGCTGCTGCACGGTCCAATTGCGGCCGCCGGTGATGCCGCCATCGATCACCAGATCATGACCGTTGATGAAGCTTGATTCGTCGCTGGCCAGGAACACCGCGGCGCTGGCGATATCATCCGGCAGGCCGCCACGCTGGATCGGCTGCGCGGTCTTGAACACTTCGCGCATCATCGCCGCGGTGCCGTCGGCGGCTGCGCTCGACAGACCGAGCGCCTTGCCAAAGATGCCGGTGGCAATCGCGCCCGGCGAGATGCTGTTGACGCGGATGCCGGATTCGCCAAGCTCCATCGCCACGCAGCGCGTCAGGTGAATCACCGCGGCCTTGGCGGCGCTGTACACCAACGACGACGAATAGCCGGCGAGCCGGCCGGCGATCGAGCCGTTGTTGATGATGCTGCCCGAGCCCTGGCGGCGCATGTGCGGCGCGGCGTGTTTCATGCCGAGCATCACACTGCGCAGCAGCGTGGCCATCGCCGCATCGAACGGCGCCACTTCCAGGTTTTCGATGCCGCCGGTCTGCGCCGGACCGCCGGCATTGTTGAACAGGCAATCGAGCCGGCCGAAGCGATCGACCGCTTCGACGATCAGCGCGCTGATCTGCGCCTCATCAGTGACGTCCGTCTGACGGAAATAGCACGACGGCCCGAGTTTCGCCGCCAGCGCCTCGCCTTCCGCAACCCGGCGACCGGCGATCACCACCTTGGCGCCCTCCGCCACGAACACCTCAGCGGTGCGCAGACCGATGCCGCTGGTTGCGCCGGTAATGACCGCAACCTTGCCCTCCAACCGTGCCATCTCGTTCTCCCCTTTTCGTTTCCTTGTGCCGCGATCGCGGCCGTTGAAGCTCTGTTAACGACAAATCGCCACGCGGCAAGCCACCCCGACGGCAGTACCGCATTTGCGAACGCTTTGGCCCGCCCACTTAACCAAAACTACAACGGAGGCTGACATGGTGCCGCCACCATGTTCAATGCCGACAATAGCGAACGGCTTGCCGCTGCTGGCGCCGACCCTGAAGATGCCGGCAGAGGCGTCCCCCCGCTGCAGGCCCGGCTCAGCCAGGATCAAGCGACCGATCTGGTGATGCTCAAGCACATCGTCGCGGCACTTCCTGCGGCGGTCACCGTGCAGGATCGCGATGGCCGCTTTCTGCTCGCCAACGACGCCGCCGCAACGCAATTCCTGCTGCCGGCCAGTGATCTGGTGCGGATCGCGCCCGATGCCGCGCCGCCGAGCGACGCGCTGCTATGCCGCCGCGAGCTGGGCTGTGAATTGCTGCGCGAATGCCGCAGCCTGGTGTGCGAAGAGACCGTAACGGGCGCGGACGGCCAGCGCATCTTCCGCACGGCCCACAAGCCGGTGCAGATTGCCGGGCTCGATCTGTTGCTGTCGAGCGCCACCGAAATCACCGATCAGAAACAGATCGAACAGAATCTGTTCGAGCGCGCCTATTTTGACGAGCTGACCGGCCTGCCGAACCGCAGCGTGATCGAAACCAGGGCCAACGGCCTGCTGCACGGCGAGCAGAGCTTTGCGCTGGCGTTTCTCGACCTCGATAATTTCAAGCAGATCAACGACTATTACGGCCACGCGGTCGGCGACTCGCTGCTGGTGGAATTCACCAAGCGGATCAGCCACAATCTGCGCAGCTCCGACATGCTGTCGCGCATCAGCGGCGACGAATTCCTGCTGCTGCTGTGCCCGGTGCTGAGCCGCAGCGAAGTCGATGACTACATGGAATTTCTGGTGCAGCGGCTGCGTGCGCCGTTCTACATCGACAGCACCGAACTATTCGCCTCGGCTTCGATCGGCGTCAGCATCTTTCCCGAGCACGGCAGGTCGTTCGGCGAGCTGCGCCACAACGCCGATATCGCGATGTATCAGATCAAGAACGCCACCAAGGGCGGCGCGATGGTGTTCGATGCGGCGATGGAGCAGGAAGCGCAGCAGCGCATGCAGACCGAACAGGCCCTGCGGCTGGCGATTCTCGACAAGCGCTTCTGCTGTGCGTTCCAGCCCAAGGTCGAGATGCGTACCCAGCAAGTGCGCGGCATCGAGGCGCTGGTGCGGCTGCGTGACGAGAACGGCGAGATCCAGGCGCCCGGCTCCTTCATCAATCTGGCGGTCGAACTCGGCTTGATCGACGACCTCACCCATCTGGTGCTGGCCGAGATCATGCAATCGATCGACCTGATCGACGCCACCTTCGGCGCCGATGTCAGCATCAGCGTCAACGTCGCCGCCAAGCAGGCCTGCAACCTCGCCTTCATGACGTCCTTCACCGCTGCACTCGAGGCAACCGGCTGCCCGGAACGGTTCATCGTCGAAGTCACCGAAGACGCGTTTGTCGCCAAATCGAAATTCCAGACCGAAATTCTGCCGATGCTGCGCCGCATCGGGGTGCGGATCTCGATCGATGATTTCGGCATCGGTTATTCGTCGCTGTCGGCGCTGGCCGATATCACCGCCGACGAGATCAAGATCGATCGGTCATTCATCACCGATATCCATCAGCGGCCGCGCAGCCAGAGCATTTTGCGCGCGATCGAATCGATCAGCGACGCGCTCGGCATGACCGTGATTGCGGAAGGCGTCGAAACGATCGAAGAGGTGCTGTATCTGCAAAGCGCGACCCGGATTCGCTACGCGCAGGGCTATTACTTCTCCAAGCCGATCTACCTGGATGAGATGAAGCCGGCCGACACGATCCGCGACGAGCTGCGCTGGGCCATTCACGGCCGGCACCCCGAACCGGCGCGGCGCAACGTCGCCCGCCAATATGGCGGCCAGCGCCGCTAACCGCCGCCGCACAGCCCCTCCGCAATTCTCCGGACAAAACCGCAACCCGTTGATTCCGCGAAACAATGCGGCTCGGAGAGCTTGATCTACCGCAATGTTGCAGCCGCGTTGCAAGCGGATAGTTCTGCTATGAATCAGCAATGCGGAGGGCATCATGCCCCACACTACGCCGTACCCACTGGTCGATCGGCTGATCGGAGTGTTTGCTGACTGGTTGAAACATCGTCAGGAAGTCTCCGAGATGTGCCAATTCGATGCTGCGGAATTCAGCCGGATCGCACACGACCTCGGCGTGACTTCCTCCGATCTCGATGAACTGGTGCGGCAAGGCCCACACAAGGTCGAGGAACTGCCCCACCTGCTGAAATCGGTCGGCATCGACGAACAGGCGGTGGCCCGCACCCAGCCGCTGGTGCTGCGCGACATGGAACGGGTGTGCGCGCTGTGCCGGCACAAGAAGGAATGCGATCACGACATCGCCGATGGCTCGCTGGCTGCGCATTACGAAGCTTATTGCAGCAATGCGGTGACGGTCGATGCGCTGGAGCATGACCTGCCGCCCCCGTCATCGGCGACGCATTGATGGCGACCATGACCCGCACCGGCTGGGTCCGGCTGATCGTCACGGCGCTGGTGGTGGTGGCGGCGTTGCTGCTGGTCAGGCTGCATCGCGCCGACGGCACCGCGCCGGCGCAGGCCAGCAAGGGGCAACGCCTGGTCGAAGCGTGGTGCGTCGAGTGCCACGCGATCGACGGCGATGCCGTGGTCCGCACCGACAAGCGCCAGGGGCCGGACCTGCGCAAGATCGCCAACATGCCGGCGACCACCGCGCTGTCGCTCAAAGTGTTCTTGCGCACGCCGCACGCCAACATGCCGAACATCATCATTCAGCCCAGTGACGCGGATGAAATCGTGCATTACATCCTGAGCCTGAAACGCGACTGATCGGCCGGCTTTGATGGATTTCGAGCACAGCGCCAAGGTCGAGCGGCTGCGGGCTCAGCTCGGCGATTTCATGCGCTTCTATGTCGAGCCCGCCAATCACGACTGGCATCGCGCGATTGCCGCCGGGCATTATCCGCTTGAGCTGATCGAGCGGCTGAAATCGCGGGCGTTCTCGGAAAACCTCTGGAATTTGTTCTTGCCCGGGCTACGCGACGACGAGCCGGGCCAGCGGCTGTCCAATGTCGAATACGCGCCGCTCGCCGAGATCATGGGCCGGGTGCACTGGGCGCCGGAAATCTTCAACTGCAACGCGCCCGACACCGGCAATATGGAGCTGCTGCATCTGGCCGCGACGCCGCAGCAGCGCGCCGCCTGGCTCGATCCTTTGCTGATCGGCGAGATCCGCTCATGCTTTGCGATGAGCGAGCCCGACACCGCCTCGTCGGACGCACGCAATATCCGCACCACCATTCTTCGCGATGGCGATCACTACGTCATCAACGGCCGCAAATGGTTCATCACCGGACCGCTGCATCCCCATTGCCGGCTGGCGATCGTGATGGGCATCACCAATCCCGAGCTGGAGCTGGGCTCGGCCGAACGCCATTCGATGATCCTGGTGCCGATCGATACGCCCGGCGTCGAGATCGTGCGCAACATTCCGATCATGCACTATCACTCGCCGGAGGGGCATTGCGAATTGCTGTTCCGCGACGTGCGCGTGCCGGCCGAAAACCTGCTCGGCGTCGAGGGTCAGGGTTTTAAGCTGGCGCAGCAGCGGCTCGGTCCCGGCCGGGTGCATCATTGCATGCGCACCATCGGGCAATGCGAATTGGCGCTGGAGCTGATGTGCGAGCGCGCGCTGGAGCGGCGCGCCTTCGGCGCGCATCTTTCCGAATTCGGCAATCTGCGCGACTGGATCGCGCAGTCGCGGCTTGAGATCGATCAGGCGCGGCTCTTGGTGATGCAGGCCGCCCATCGCATGGACCGCCACGGCAATGCCGCGGCAAGGGTCGATGTTTCGGCGATCAAGGTGGTGGCGGCCCAGCTACAGACCCGGGTGGTGGACCGGGCGATGCAGGTGTTCGGCGCCATGGGGCTGTCGCCCGATACGCCGCTCTCCTATTTGTGGACCTGGGGGCGCGCGATGCGCTTTCTCGACGGCCCCGACGAAGTGCATCTCAATGTGGTGTCGCGGGCCGAATTGGCGAAAGCCAAGGCTCGGATCGGCAGCAATGCCGCGCATTTCGTGCCGCCCGACCCCGCCGCGCCGCTCAAGCCGTTGAATTAGGCCTGGGCGCGGTTGACGCGCGGCGCCGCCGCAGCGCGCGGCGGATCGGCGATCACCGTCACCAGCCAGCGCGGCACCTCTCCGGAATTGTCTTCGCGGACCGCACGCACCAATCCGGTCACGGAGGTTCCGCCCACCGTCAGCGTGGCGCTGCGTCCGCTGAACTGCGCGATGCGCGAGCGGCGGGCTTCCTTCAAATCGGTGGTTTCAAGCGTCAGCATTGCGGCAATCCCTCCTTATCCGACCCCGAGTAGAGCGCCGCGGCGTTACATGAAAATTAATCGAACGCCTCGGTTGATTACCGGGTCGCCGCGCCCAGGGCCGGTGCACGCCGCTGCAATGTGAAACCAATTGAGTTCAGTTTTGGCCGCCATGGCAGCCGCGGCGTTTCGCGGCAGGCACTGGCCTGCACCACGCGCTGTGCTGTGCTGCGCCGCCGCGTTAGACGGACTATCCGGTTCACCGCAGCCCGAGCTGTGCTAACAATTGCGTCCTGATGAGCCTGCTGACCTCCAACAACCCCTCCGACATCCGACGCTTGGCGCTGTTCCGCGAGATGTCGCGCCGCTTTTGGTTTAGTGGCCAGAGCTCGGTGGTCGGCCTGGTGGTGCTGATGCTGAGCGTGGTGCTGCTGCAGCTTGCAGTGCAGGTTTATCTCAACCTCTGGAACCGGCATTTCTTCGACGCGCTCGAGCGCCGCGACAGCTATGCCATGTGGTACCAGGCCAAGCTGTTCTTTCCGCTCGCCGCCGGCAGCGTCGCGCTCGCCGCGATTTCGGTGTGGGGCCGGATGACCACCCAGCGCAAATGGCGCGAGTCGATGACCCAGGAGATCATTCTCGCCTGGTCGAAGAAGAAGCACGACGGCCCGTTCCCCTCCGGCACCGATGGCGCCGAGAATCCCGAATACCGGATCGCCGAGGACGTCCGGGTTGCCACCGATGCGCCGATCGATCTGACGCTGGCGTTCATCTCCTCGGGCCTGACCGCGGCCACCTTCTTCGGCGTGCTCTGGACGGTCGGCGGCAGTTTGGAACTCCGGCTGTTCGGCCACTACACCGAGATCCCCGGCTATCTGGTGATCGGCGTGATCCTGTACTCGACGATCATGACCTCGCTGATGCTGCTGATGGGCCGGCGCATGCAGAGCGTGATCGAGGGCAAGAACCAGGCGGAAGCGGAGTTCCGCGCCGCCGCCGAGGTGATGCGCGGCGATCACCCCGAAACGCCCAGTCAGGCCCGGACCATTGGCGAGCGCTTGCAGCAGCGACTCGACAGCGTGATGGCCGCCTGGCGCGATCTGCGCACGCAATTGATCAAGACCACGCTGGTCTCGCACTCCAATTTCCTGATGGCGCCGATCGCCGCCTACATCATGTGCGTGCCGAAATACGGCAGCGGCATGATGACGCTTGGCGAGGTGACCCAGAGCGCGGCGGCGTTCGTCACCGTGCAGGGCGCCATCAACTGGGTGGTCGATAATTATCAGCGGCTGGCCGACTGGCGGTCGTCGGCGCGCCGGGTGGCCTCGCTGCTCTATGCGATCGACAATATGGAGGACCAGGTCGCCCCCCACAGCCATCACGATCCCGAGCCCAAGCCAATGTCCTACAACCCCGGCTGACGGGGTTTCAAATCGCCGGCAAAGGCCCTATTTGTGGGGCATCCCCCCGCGCGAGCGACGCTGACCAGATCGGGAGAGCAACGTGCTGAATAAATTCGGCCCCTCGGGGCTCGGCGAAGCCCAGGTTCAATATCTCGACGGCGATTTCCGCGTCGTGTCTCCGGGCACTTACGTAAAATGCGGCGTGACCGGCGTGCATATCCCGCTCGACGAGCTGAAATATTGGAGCGTCGACCTCAAGGAAGCCTACGCGACCCCGGCCGCCGTGCTGGAGCGCCATCACCCGAGCGCGTTCAAGCGCTGACCTTGTTCAGCGCTGCGGGCCGGTCCTGCGCCGGTCGCGCGCCGCGGCGAGCTGAACGGCCAGAAAGCGGCGCAGCGCCGCTTCATCATCAAAGCCCAGGGTCACCGGAAAGCTGGTCAGCCCGGCCGCTTCGAGTTCCGGCACGGCGCCAAGCCGCGCCAGATCTTTCTCGGTGGTCACCGGAACCAAGCCGTCACGCCGCGCCTGCTCCGCCAAAGCGGTGACCTCTTGTGCGCTGAACGGATGATGGTCCGGGAACGGCGCGGTGGCCGCGACCTCAAGGCCGTGACCGCGCAGCGTGGCAAAAAACCGATCCGGATCGCCAATCCCAGCGAAAGCCAGCAGCCGCCGGCCGCGCAGCCGCTCCAGCACCGCGGCATCCGGCTGAAACGCAGCGCGCAGCACCCGCCCGCCCTGCTCGCGCACCGCCGCCGCCAGCGGCTCGGCCGCCCGGCCATGGCCGACAATCACCAGCGCCGAGGTCCGTTCGAGCTGCAGCGGCAATGGCGCGCGCAGCGGCCCGGCCGGCATCACCCGCCCATTGCCGATCGCGCGCTGGCTGTCGATCACGATCAGCGCGGCGTCCTTGGCCAGAGCCGGATTCTGAAAACCGTCGTCCATCACGATCACGCTGGCCCGGCGCGACAGCGCCAGCGCGGCGCCGGCCTGGCGGTCCTTGGCGACCACCACCGGCACGTCGCGCGCCATCATCAGCGGCTCGTCGCCGACATCGCCGGCCTGATGGGTGGCCGGATCGACCAGCACCGGACCTTGCAGCCGGCCGCCATAGCCGCGGCTCAGCACCACCGGGGTTTCATCAAGCTCGCGCAGCAGCCGCACCACCGCCAGCGTGGTCGGGGTCTTGCCGGCGCCGCCGCCGTGATAATTGCCGACGCACAGCACCGGCACAGAGGGCGTCAGGCCAGGCTTTTTCATGCGCCAAGCGGCGATCGCGCCATAGAGCGCGGCCAGCGGCAGCAGCGCGGCGGACGGCAGCGACCGGCGCTGCCAGAACGCCGGCTCACGCATTGGCGGCGTCCTTTTCGATGCGCAATTGCAGCAGATAGGGCTCGAGCACCGCCAGCGTGCGCTCCAAGGCGCCGCCGAGCCCGGTGACCACGCCATCGGCGGCCTTGACCGCGGATTGACGCGCAGCGGCATCGACAAACAGCCTGGCGACGTCGCGGGCCAGCATCTCGGCGCTATCGACCTTGATGGCGCCACCGGCGCGATCGAGCGCCTCATAGACGTCGATGAAATTGGTGACGTGCGGGCCGTGCAGGATCGCGGCGCCGAGCTTGATCGCCTCGATCGGGTTCTGGCCGCCATGCTCGACCAGCGAGCCGCCCATGAACACCACCGGCGCCAGCCGGTAGAACAGCCCGAGTTCGCCGATCGTGTCGGCGACATAGACCGCGGTGCCGGCGCCCGGCATCTCGTCGCGCGAACGCAGCGCCACCTGCAGGCCGGCAGCGGCCACCATGCAGGCGACGGCTTCGCCGCGGTCGGGATGGCGCGGCACGATCACGGTCAGCAATTGCGGGAACTGGGCCTGCAGCGCGCGATGCGCCTCCAGCAGCAGTTCTTCCTCGCCATGATGGGTCGAGGCAGCGACCCACACCGGCCGGCCGCGGGTCAGCGCCATCAGCCGTTCCAGCTTGGCGTCGTCGGCGGGCGGCGGCAGCACGTCGAGCTTGAGATTGCCGGTGGTCACCACATTGGGGCTGCCGAGCGCGGCGAACCGCTCGGCGTCGGCCGGCGATTGCGCGAGGCAAATGTCGAAGCGGCCGAGCAGCGCCGCGATGGTCGCCGAGGCGCGCTGCCAGCGCGGGAACGAGCGCGGCGACATCCGGCCATTGATCACCATCATCGGCAGCCGCCGCGCGGCGCTGGCCAGGATCAGGTTCGGCCACAGGTCGGATTCGATGAACAGCGCCAGACTCGGCTGCCAGTGATCGAGGAACCGGGCGACATAGCGCGGCGCATCGAGCGGAATGAATTGGTGGATGATGTCGGGCGGGAAGCGCCGCGCCACGATCGCCGCCGAGGTGGCGGTGCCCGAGGTCAGCAGGATGCGCATGTTCATGGCGCGCAGCCGCTCGATCAGCCCCGCGGCGGCCAGCACCTCGCCGACGCTGGCACCGTGAATCCAGATCAACGGGCCCTGCGGCCGGGCCACGGTGGCAATGCCGCGCCGCTCCGAGACGCGCTCGGCGATTTCCTTGCCGCGCACCAGGCGGCGGCGGATCAACAGCGGCGTGAGCGGCGTCACCGCCGCCGACAGCCGCCGGTACAGGCGCAGAGGCAGCGGCAACCGATCAGCCATTCGCGTCCACTCGCGGTTGGGCAGCCAGCATAGCAACGACAGCGGCCACGGTGGCCGTGGCGCGCGAACGGTGGATGATCCGCATCGTCAACCGGCGATCTTGGCGTCTTGGCCCGGATCGAGCAGCCGGTGCAGGTGCACCACGAAATAGCGCATATGCGCGTTATCGACGGTCTGCTGCGCCTTGGCCTTCCAGGCGGCGTGAGCCGACGCGTAATCCGGAAACAGGCCGACGATGTCCACCTGCGATAAGTCTTTGAAGGTGTTGCCTTCGAGATCGATCAGCTCGCCGCCGAGCACCAGATGCAGCAATTGCGGGTCTTCAGACATTCGGCTTCCCTAGCGCGGCGGACGGATATCGCGAAACGCTCACTGCGACAGCCGGGCCCTGAGACGTTCGACGATGCGGGCATGACGCTCGTGCCCCGCAGCCACCAGCACGCCATGCGTCACTTCGGGGCGATTATAGACGACGCAATCGCCCGCGAGGTCGGTCAATCTACCATTCGCCTCTCGAACGATCAAATCGGCCGCGGCCAAATCCCAATCTCGACTCTGGCCACCGGCAAAAGCCAGATCGAGCCGGCGATCGGCGATCCGGCACAGCCGCAGCGCCAGCGAGCTGATGCGCGGATGCAGCGTCAGCGGCGGCTCGGCAAGGCCGAGCCGCTCCACCAGCGGCTTTGGCCCAGCGACCCGCGACAGCTCGAAATCGACGCCGCCGCTGGCCGCAAGCGGCACGCCGTTCAGCGTCGCGCCCGCGCCCTGGATCGCAAAAAAGAACTCGTCGCTGACCGGCGCGAACACCGCCGCCAGCACCGGCGCGGCATTTTCCACCAGCGCGACGCTGACGCACCAATCCTCGCGGCCGGCCAGATAGCCGCGGGTGCCGTCGATCGGATCGACGATCCAGACCCGGGATTTTTGCAGCCGCAGCGGATTGTCGACGCTCTCCTCCGACAGCCAGCCATAATCGGGCCGCGGGGTCTGCAGCCGGGCATGGATCAATTCATCGACCGCAATGTCGGCTTCCGAGACCGGCGATGACGCACCCTTGGTCCAGTTGCGCAGCTCGGTGCGGAACATCGACAGCGCCAGCGCGCCGGCTTCCCGCACCGTGTCGGCAAGCAGCGCGGCGTCGGCGCTGCGGTCGGCAGCGATCGTGTTATCGAGGTCAGCGGCCTGCAATCGTCATCCCTTCGATGCGCAGCGTCGGCGCATTGGTGCCGTAGCGGAACGTCAGGTCGCTGGCCGGCGTCAGCTGTTTATACATCTCCAGCAGATGCCCGGCGATGGTGACCTCGCTGACCGGATAGCAGCGTTCGCCATTCTCGATCCAGAACCCGGCGGCGCCGCGGCTGTAATCGCCGGTCACCGGATTGACGCCAACCCCGATCAGATCGGTGACGTAAAAGCCCTGTTTGATGTCGGCAATCAAGGCCTCGGGGCTCAGTTCTCCGGCTTCCAGATGCAGATTATACGGCCCCGGCGAGGGCGAGGACGACACGCCGCGATGGGCATGGCCGGTGCTGGCCAGCCCGAGCTCGCGCGCGGTGGCGCAGTCAAGCAGCCAGCTGGTGAGCACGCCGTCATCGACGATGGCGCGGCGCTGCACCACAACGCCCTCGGCATCGAATGGCTGCGAATGCAGGCCGCGGCGGCGCAGCGGATCGTCGATAATGCTGACACCGTGGTTGAACAGCCGCTCGCCGAGCCGGCCATTGAGGAAGCTGGTCTTGCGCGCGATCGCCGAGCCCTTGGCGGCGTTGATCAGATGGCTGACCAGCGAGCCGGCGACGCGCGGGTCGAACACCACCGGCGCCTTGCAGGTCGCGACCTTGCGCGGATTGGCACGCGCCACCGCGCGCTCGCCTGCGGTGCGGCCGACCTTGGCCGGGTCCTCAAGATCGGCGGCATGCACCGCCGAGCTGTAATCGTAATCGCGCTCCATCGAGGTGCCGTCGCCGACGATCGCCGTCATCGATACGCCGTGGCTGGAACGCAGAAACGCGCCTTCAAAACCGGAACTGGTGACCAGCACCATGCCGCGGATGCCCGATGACGCCGACGCGCCGCCCGATTTGGTGACGCCCTTGACCGCGAGCGCCGCGGCCTCGGCCTCGACCGCGCGGCGCTCCAGATCCGCAGCGCAGGGCACGACATGATCGAGCAGATCGAGATCGGGGAAGTCGCGCGCCAGCAGTGCCGGATCGGCGAGACCGACATAGGCATCGTCGGGCGCAACGCGCGCCATCGCCACCGCGCGCTCGGCGAGTTGCTCTATCAAATCGGCCGACATGTCATTGGTGGACACCACCGCCTGACGCTGGCCAACCAGAACGCGCAGCCCGACATCGTCGCCTTCGGCACGCTCGGCTTCTTCAACCCGGCCGTCGCGCACTTCCACCGACTGCGAGACATGGCGCATCGCAATGGCATCGGCGGCATCGGCACCGGCGCGGCGCGCCGCGGCAACGAGCCGCTCCGCGAGTGTCTGCAGGCCGGACTGATCGAACAGATCGGAAGCGGCGCCGGAGACCGGCGAAGGCGTGCGCGATGTCGTCAAGGTCACGAAGCTGTCCTGCTGGCTTGAAGGGAAGTTATCACGTCACAGATGTGCCCGATCGCCGTCAACTTCAAGCAAATCGCGGCTGTGCTGTGACGAATTGTGCGGGACGCTGCAAGGTCTCGTCAATCATGTCAGCCAAGCTTCTATCAATCATGAGAATCGAAGCCACAGCGGTGAACGCTGATTAACCAGGCTTATTAAGCGATTCGGTAAAGGGCTCTGGCACGCTGACCCCATCGACCGGGAACATAATCCTGGCGGGGAGACAGAACCGTGAGGCGTCAAACAGCAACAGGCGGAGCTCAGCCCGCCGGGGCGAGGCG
>KI632513.1:2688068-2816139 GCA_000504425.1 Rhodopseudomonas palustris JSC-3b
GCTGATGGCGGGGTTCGGCAGATCGAATTGCATCGCGAGCGCGTGGTGTTGCGTCGTGCGGTGGCCGGCATGCAGATGGCGGTCAATGTACGGGTCAGCGATTTCGCCGGCGTCGAGCGTCGCCGCTTGGCCGATGGCGAGATGGTGCTGCTGGTGCATCGCGATCCATCGCTGTCGGTGCCGCTGTGCATCAGCGGCGACATCGATGAGATCGAAACGGCATGGCAGAACTGGAGCGAGCTGTTCGCGCTGCCGCAATTGCAGAAGGATGCCGACCGCGAACCGACGCCGCGCCGTCGCCGTCGCAATGCGGTCAAGACGCGCCGTCCGCGCTTCCTGCTGCGTCGCAGGATCGGTGCGCTGCTCAATCCGGCCTCGATCTTCCGCGGCGAACGCGAGATCATCGCCCGCAACTAAGCGGCAGGATCACCTGCCGCTTAGAGCTTTTTCGGTTCTGATAGAATCAGAACCGAAGCTCTAATTTATGCTTTGACGCGTTTTCTTGACGCGAACCGGAATCCACTTCGCTGGAAAACGCTATAGCACCTGCAGCCTCGATTGAGTTAGCAGGAAGGCGCGGCCGGCACGCTCATCAGAGCGAGCGCAGCACCGCGTCAACCACGAGACCTGCGGTCAGCAGCAGACCGGCATCGCGGTTCGACTTGAACAGTTTCAGACACAGCGGCGAATTCTTGATATCGAGCCGCACGATCTGATGCACCAGATGCGCCGCGAAGGCGGCGAGCCCGATCCAGGCCGGCCAGCCGGCATGAGCCATGAACAGCGCGCCGCCGATCAGCAGCACCGCCAGGCTATACAGCACCGCCAGCGCGGCGTGGGTGCGCTCGCCGAATTTCAGCGCGGTCGATTTGATGCCGACCATCAGATCGTCTTCGGCATCCTGATGGGCGTAGATGGTGTCGTAGCCGATCACCCAGACGATCGAACCGGCATAGAGCAGCAACGCGGCGGGATCGATCCGCGCAAAGGTCGCGGCAAAGCCCATCAAGGCGCCCCAGGAGAAGGCGAGCCCGAGCACCACCTGCGGCCAATAGGTGATGCGCTTCATGAACGGATAGGCGGCGACGATGATCAGCGAGGCGATGCCGGTGGCGATCGCAAAGCCGTTGAACTGCAGCAGCACCACAAGGCCGATCAGGCATTGCAGCACCATGAACACCGCGGCCTGTTTGGCGGTGACCAGGCCCGCCGGGATCGGCCGCGACTTGGTGCGCTCGACCTTGTCGTCGAGATCGCGGTCGGTGATGTCGTTCCAGGTGCAGCCGGCGCCGCGCATCACGAACGCGCCGACGAAGAACAGCGCCGCAAACCACGGCAGCTGACTGACATTGCCGGCGACACCGGCGGCCAGCGCCGCCGACCACCAGCACGGCAGCAACAACAGCCAGGAGCCGATCGGCCGATCGAAGCGCGCCAGTTGCAGATACGGCCGCGTCCATAGCGGGGCGTGGCTGTCGACCCAATTGCCCGTCGAATCCGCGACCCGTGGTGCTGCCTCGATGATCATGACTTGTTACCGCGCCAGAACGTTGCCGTTGAGAGTATCGAAAGTGCTGCCGCCGCTGCGCTTCGCCGTATTGGCTTCGGGCATCGTCGACGAGCCGAGCAGATCGCTGAAGCTCGGACCCGCCGGGCCGCGCTGTTGTTGCTGCGCCATGTTGCAGACCTTCTGCTGCATCTGCTCGGTGTTCTTGTGGCTGGCGCGCAATTGCTTGCCGATCTCGGCCGGAATGCCGCAGCGCGCGCTGTTGCCCTCAATGAACTTCAGCATCTTCAGCTCGGCCTGCGAGAAATTGCCGATCAGCTTGCACGCCTCGTCGGGCGGCGCGCGGCGCTCGCCGGCGGCCTTGATCGCCTTGCCGCGCTTTTCCGCTTCTTCGCGCAGCGGCAGAAACTTCTTCATGCAGTCGTCATCGCCGCCAGCCTGCTGCTGGCCGGGCGGCGGGCCGAACGCGCCGCCCCCCGCGACCGGAGGCGCCCCGGCCGACGGGAACCCGCTCGGCGGTGCGCCGATCGTTGCCGTCGGCGCGCCATTCACCGGTGGGAACGGCGAGGCGCTCTGATTGGGCAGCGGCGCGGGAAACGCGCCCTGCGCCAGCGCAGCGACGGTGGACGTAGCCAGTACCGCGAGCATCAACGGCAGGCTGAGATGGCGGATGGTCAAGGTTGCTCCTCCGGCAAGGTCGAGCCCCAGCTTTGCGAAAATCGCCGAGGGCGATGCGGCATCGAAACAATGCGGACCGTAATTCAAGGCCTTTTACGATTCCTGCGACGCCATAACAACCCGCATAACAACCCGCCGATTGGGGCGACAGCACGACGCCCCGGCTGATAACCGTCTGGAAAAACCCGCGGATTGGGCTACAAGCCCGCGCAACCATGGGTGTTTCAATGCCTCAGATCGAATTCCGCAGCCCCCGGCTGTATGTTGATGCGCCGCTTGCCGCCGGTATCGAGACGCCGCTGAACCGCGAGCAGGCCAATTATCTCGGCAACGTGCTGCGGCTCGGCCCGGGCGACACCATCCTGGCGTTCAACGGCCGCGACGGCGAATGGCAGGCGCGACTGGAAGGCGGCAAGCGCGTCGATCGGCTGATCCTGGTGGCGCAGACCCGGGCCCAGGACCGGCTGCCGAACCTGACCTATGTGTTCGCGCCGCTGAAACACGCCCGGCTCGATTACATGGTGCAGAAGGCCGTGGAACTCGGCGCCGCCACCCTGATACCGGCACTGACCCGGTTCACCCAGGTCAGCCGGGTCAATACCGAGCGGATGCGCGCCAATGTCATCGAAGCCGCCGAGCAGTGCGGCATCCTCAGCATCGCCGCGGTCGAGGAGCCGGTCAAACTGGAGCGCTTCCTCAGCGTTCGCGACGGCCAGCGGCTTTTGGTATTCTGCGACGAGGCCGCCGATGTCGCCGATCCAGTGGCGGCGCTGACCGGCGCCGCGGCCCAGGCCACATCCGGCATCGACGTGCTGATCGGCCCGGAAGGCGGCTTTGCCGAGGAGGAACGGGCGCTGCTGCTGAAGCAGCCGACCGTGCTGCGGCTGGCGCTCGGCCCCCGCATCATGCGCGCCGATACTGCCGCGGTGGCGGCGCTGGCGCTGGTGCAGGCGGTGCTCGGCGACTGGCGCGCACCCTCCCCATAGCTTGACGCTGCCTTAGCCGGGCGCGCTTCGGCTCGGACGAACTCCGAACGATGGGCTAACCTTATGTTCTGACGCGTTTTCTTAACGCGAACCGGCAGCCACTTCGCTCGAAAACGCTATGAGACCTAGCCCAATCGGTGGTCGAAACTGTCGTGCGGCCATGCTAAGGGCTGCGCCGACCTTGGGAAATCGCCACGCTGGACTGAATGATGACTGAAACCGCCGCCCTTCGCGCGACCGGAACCGCCGCATGGGCGGATGCACTGCTCACCTCGTTCGGGCAAGCCGGCTATCGCCACGCCCACCCGGCGATTCTGCAGCCCGCAGAACCGTTTCTCGACCTGTCCGGCGAGGATATCCGCAGGAGCCTGTATCTCACCACCGATCCCGGCGGCGAGGAACTGTGCCTACGGCCCGACCTGACCATTCCGGTGGCGCGCGACTATCTGGCTTCGGCGCAGGCCGGCCAGCCGGCCGGGTTCTGCTATCTCGGCCCGGTGTTCCGCTATCGCGGCGGCAAAACCAGCGAATTCCTGCAGGCCGGGGTTGAATCGTTCGGCCGCCAGGACCGCGCCGCTGCCGACGCCGAAATGCTGGCGCTGGCGCTGCAAGCCACCACCGCCTGCGGCCTGACCGAGATCGACATCCGCACCGGCGACGTGGCGCTGTTCACCGCGCTGCTCGACGCGCTCGACCTGGTGCCGGCATGGCGGCGCCGGCTGATGAAGGATTTTAACCGCAAGGCCGATCTCGCCCAGGATCTTGGCCGGCTGACGCTCGCCACCTCGGCGAGCCGCAACGAATATGAAGGCGTGCTGGCGGCGCTGGCCGGCTCCGACCGCAAGGCGGCGCTGGCGCTGGTCACCGACCTGATGTCAATCGCGGGCGCCACCACGCTCGGCGGCCGCACGGTCGCCGAAATCGCCGATCGCTTCCTGGAACAATCGACGCTGAAAAGCGGCACGCTGCCGCGCGAGACGCTCGACAAGCTGCAGCGCTTCCTGGCGATCGCCGGTTCGCCGCAGGAGGCGCTTGCGCAATTGCGCGCGCTGGCCGCCGACGCCAAGCTCGCGATCGGCCCGGCGATCGATCAGTTCGAAAGCCGGATCGGTTTTATGCAGAGCCGCGGCATCGATATCGGCGCCACCCGGTTCTCGACCTCGTTCGGCCGCGGTGTCGATTACTACACCGGCTTTGAATTCGAGCTGCACCGCAAGGACAATGGCGACGCACCGCTGGTCGCAGGCGGCCGCTATGACGGGCTGATGACCCAGCTCGGCGCGCCGGAACCGATTCCGGCCGTCGGCTTCGCGATCTGGATCGAAGCGCTGACCAAGTCCGGCCCCGCAACCTCTGTCGCCGGGAGCGCATCATGACCTCGCCTTTCGTTCTCGCCGTTCCCTCCAAGGGCCGCCTGCAAGAAAACGCCGAAAACTTCTTCGCGCGCGCTGGCCTGAACCTGACCAAGCCCGGCGGCGCCCGTGACTATCGCGGCACCATTCCGGGGCTCGACAATGTCGAGGTCGCCTATCTGTCGGCCAGCGAGATCGCCGCCAATCTGGCGCGCGGCACCGTGCATTTCGGCGTCACCGGCGAAGACCTGATCCGCGAGAGCATTGTGGATGCCGACAAGCGCGTCGCCTTGATCGAGGGCCTCGGCTTTGGCCGCGCCGACGTGGTGGTGGCGGTGCCGCAGGCCTGGATCGATGTCCGCACCATGGCCGATCTCGACGACGTCACCACCGGCTTCCGTGCCCAGCACAACCGGCGGATGCGGGTCGCGACCAAATACATCAATCTGACCCGCAACTTCTTCGCCTCGCACGGCATCGTCGATTACCGGATCGTGGAAAGCGCCGGCGCCACCGAGGGCGCGCCTGCGGTCGGCACCGCCGAGCTGATCGTGGACATCACCACCACCGGCGCGACGCTGGCCGCCAACGGCCTGCGCGTGCTCGATGACGGCGTGATGCTGAAAAGCCAGGCCAATCTGGTCGCTTCGCGCGATGCCGATTGGAACGACGACACCCGCGAGACCGCGCGCGTCATTCTCGACCACATCGCCTCGCGCGCCCGCGCCAGCAAATACAAGGAAGTGCGCACGCGGTTCGCTGGCTGCAACGACGCCCTGCTCACTGAGGCGCACAGCCGGTTCGGCGTGGTGTCGCCGTTCGGCGGCCCGACCTCGTCGGGCATGCTGACGCTGCACTGCCCGCCGGCGCAGCTCTATGGCCTGTCGAGCTTCCTGCGGCAGCACGGCGCCGACACGGTGTCGGTGGTGTCGCTGGATTATGTGATGGACCGCGAGAACCCGCTATTTGCCAAGCTCGCGGCGTTTTTGCAGGCGTGAGCCACCAATTCTCGCGCCCAGACCGCCATGGCGACAGGCTGCGGCCGGTGCCATATAGTGCTGTGTGATCAACTCGCTGACGAGATGCGCCTGGGACCCGATCGATGACGCTTGCTGTTGACCCCTCCGGCCGGCAGACGGCAGCGCCGGAGCAATCGCTGTATCTGGTGGTGCCGCTCTACAATGAAGCGGCGGGGCTGCGGCAATTGCACGAACGGTTGCAGGCGCTGGCCACCACGCTGCAGCAGCGCTACCGGCTGCGCTGCGAGGTGATCTATGTCGATGACGGCAGCGCCGACGACACGCTGGTGATCGCCCGCGGCCTGCCCGCCGCGCCGGCGCTCGACGTGCAGGTGGTGTCGCTGTCGCGCAATTTCGGCAAGGAAGCAGCGCTGATGGCCGGGCTCGATTATGCCGGCAATGGCGCGGTGCTGTTCATGGACGGCGACGGCCAGCATCCGCCGGCGCTGGTCGAGCAGCTGGTGCAGCATTGGCTGGTCGATGGCTATGACGTGGTCTACACCGCCAAGGCCCATCGCGATAACGAATCCTGGGCGCGGCGCACCGCGGTGCGCGGCTTCTACGCGCTGATCAATTGGGGCGCCCGGCAAAAGATCCCCGAGGATGCCGGCGATTTCCGGCTGCTGTCGCCGCGCGCCACCGCGGCGCTGCGGCAATTGCCGGAGCGCAACCGCTTCTTCAAGGGCCTGGCGAGCTGGATCGGCTTCCGCCAGATCCGGGTCGATTACGAGCCGGAGCCGCGCGCGCACGGCATCACCTCGTTCAACGCCGCGCGGCTGATCGGACTGTCGATCGAAGGGCTGACCTCGTTTTCGGTGGCGCCGCTGCGCATCGCCAGCGCGCTCGGCGTGTTACTGGCGCTCGGCGCGTTCCTGTTCGGCATCTCGATCCTGTGGGAGACCTGGATCGACGGCAAATCGGTGCCGGGCTATCCGTCGCTGATCGTCGGCATGATGACGATCGGCGGCGTGCAGCTGCTGATGATCGGCATCGTCGGCGAATATATCGGCAAGATCCTGTCCGAGCTGAAAGCGCGGCCGATCTACTTCGTCGCCGAACACAATGTGCGCCGCGCCGGCCCCGACGCCGCCAGCGGCGAGCGGACCGCCGCCGAATGAGCGAGGCCGGGCCGCGCCGCATCTGGCTGTGCGCCGACGATTACGGCATCAGCCCCGGCGTTAATCGCGCGATCCGCGAATTGCTGACCATGGGCCGCATCAACGCCACCTCGGTGATGATGGTCGGCCCGGCGATCGGCCGCGATGAAGTCAAAGCGCTGACCACCGCCGCCGAGGCCCAGCCCGGCGCCGCGATCGGCCTGCACGTCACCCTGACCGCGCCGTTCTATCCGCTCAGCCTGCATTTTGCGCCGCTGGCGGGCGGCATGTTTCTGCCGCTGGCGAAAAAGCTGCAATCGAGTTTGCTGCGCCGCTACGACCGCGAGATCGTGCGCGCCGAGATCGCTGCGCAGCTCGCCGCGTTCAAGGAGGCGTTCGGCCGGCCGCCGGACTATGTCGACGGCCATCAGCATGTGCAGCTGTTTCCGCAGATCCGCGACGCTTTCCTCTCCGCAGTGCAGCGCGCCGCACCGCACGCCTGGGTGCGGCAATGCGGGCGCAACCAGGCGCTGACCCGGCGACTGAGTCAGCCGAAGGCGCTTTTACTCGATAGTCTGAGCGTGCAGTTTCGCGCCCGCGCCAAGCGCGCCGGCATCGCATTCAATCCGGGCTTTGCCGGCGCCTATGACTTTGGCCGCACCAGCGATTTCGGCGTTCACATGCGCAGCTTCCTGGACGGGCTGCCCGATGGTGGCCTAGTGATGTGTCACCCGGGTTATGTCGATCAGACGCTGATCAGCCTCGACCCGGTGACCGACCAGCGCGAACGCGAACTGGCCTATCTCGCCGGCGATGCGTTTTTGCAGCTGCTCGCCGAGCAGCAGGTCCGGCTCAGCTAGCGACCGGCAACGGCCGGGTTCGCCTACCAAAATTTAATGAACAGCCACACTTCTGGCGCGCGCAGCGGCGATTACATTGTGAAGCGCGCCGCATGCGCTGTCCGACGATAGCGCGCGGCGGTGACACGTTGTCGTGGAGAACAAGATGACCCCGCAAGAACGTCAGTTGATCGACGAGCTGTTTGAGCGGCTCGCCCGCGTCGAGAACGCGACGCGCGACCGCGAGGCCGCTGCCGCGATCGCCGAGGGACTGCGGTACGCGCCGAACGCGGTCTATACGCTGGTGCAGACCGTGCTGTTGCAGGACGAGGCGCTGAAGCGCGCCGATGCGCGCATCAAGGAACTGGAAGCCGGCCCCGCGCCGCAGCAGCCCGAGCACGGCGGCAGCTTCCTCGACACCATGCGCTCGACGCTGTTTGGCGGCGGCGAGCAGCCGCGCAGCTCGGTGCCCAATGTTCGCCCGAGCAATGATGGCGGCCGGCCGGCCTGGAACACCGGGCAGGTGCTGCCGCAGGGCGGCCCCACGGGCGGCTTTGGCCAGGGTGGCATGGGACAGGGCGGCATGGGCCAGGGTGGTTTTGGACAGGGCGCGGGCCCGTTCGGCCAGCAGGCCGCCGGCGGTGGCGGCGGCTCGTTCCTCGGCACCGCGGCTGCGGCCGCGGCTGGCGTGATCGGCGGTTCGCTGCTGCTGTCGAGCATCCGCGGCATGATGGGCGGCGGCGAAGGCGGCCACCAGCAGAGCTTTGGCGATGCGCAGGCCGGTGGCGGTGGCGTTGGCCCGTGGGGCTCGTCGTCCGGTTCGGGCGGTGATCTCGCCCGCGACGCTGGCCTCAACGACATCGGCTCGTCGGGCGGCCGCGGCGGCGAAGATAGTTCGCGCGCCGGCCTGGTCGACCAGGGCTCTTATGACCAGGCGTCCTACGATGACGACCCGGGCTTTGATGATTTCGACGACGGCGGCGACAGCGACTACGCCTAAACGTCACTACTCACCACCGCAACGGCCGCCGATTTCGGCGGCCGTTGTCGTTAGTAATACCAACGGCTCCTACCATTGACTCGTCATGCCCGCGCTTGTCGCGGGCATCCACGTCTTGAAAGCGCGGCAAGATCAAAGACGTGGATGGGCGGGGCGAAGCCCGGCCATGACGTGCGGAGTGGTTGGTATCAATTGCCGTTGGTATAAGACGTCGATGCTAGAGACCTAGCGCGGACATGACGGCTCATGAGTTGGAGCCGTGATCAGATCACCACCACTCGCGCGCCGACCTTGACGCGCTCGTACAGGTCAATGACGTCCTCGTTGCGCATGCGGATGCAGCCGGACGACACGTTGGTGCCGATCGTCCACGGCTCGTTGGAACCGTGAATGCGATACAGCGACGAGCCGAGATACATCGCGCGCGCACCGAGCGGATTTTGCGGGCCGCCTTCCATGTGGCGCGGCAGATCGGGACGGCGCGCCAACATTTCCGGCGGCGGCGTCCAGGCCGGCCATTCCTTCTTCGCCGAAATGTGTTTCACGCCCGACCAGGTAAAACCCGGCCGGCCGACGCCGACGCCGTAACGCAGCGCGCGGCCATCGCCCTGCACCAGGTACAGAAACTTGTTCGGCGTATCGATCACGATGGTGCCGGGGCTTTCGCGGCCGTCATAGGCCACTAACTGCTTTTCGTATCTCGGATCGAACGAATGCTGCGCGCCTTCGATCATGTCGTCGGGTTCGCGCACCACCTGCTGCGGATCGTAGAGCGGCCGTTGCCGCGCGCCATAGGGCGACTGCCGCTGATAGGGTTCCGGCTCATAGCCCGGCTGCGCCGGCCCATCGCTGAACAAGAACTCGATGAAGCCGCCGCCCATCCGGCCGCGCTGGGCCGACGCCATGCGCACCGGCGGCGGCGCCGGATCATCGGCGTAAAACAGGGTCGGCGACCGATCCACGGCATAGACATCGCGCGCAGCGGCAGAAGGCAGTCCGGCGGCGAGACACGACACGCCGGCCAGCAAGGCGAGAGTGGCTTTCTTCAACATCGACGTACTCTGTACTGTTTCGTCGGAACTGGTTCGTCAGCAAGCGCCCACGGCCGCGCCATGGACGTGAACAACTGATTTTAAAATTGCATCGCTTTGGTAAACGCCAGCTCAGTTCCGATTCACCAAGCGCGCAGAGCGCCGCGGATTGTCGATTCAGAGTTTATTTTGCATGAAGACGATCATGCATGGTTAACCTCAAGTAATCGGGCTTTTCGCACCAATATTCGTGCCGCTGCGGCGCGTGAACGCGTCGTTAAATAGATGCCGCTATCAATGGAATTCTCGATAGAGATTAGGACACGCCCGATGCCCGTTCAGCGCAAGCGTTTTCGTATTGAAGAAATCCACCTTGGGAGCACGCCGGTGCCACTGCCTGCCGAGGAAGAAACTAGCGAAGGGCACCGCGAGATCATGAACGAGCTTCGTGCCATTCGCGAGCAGATGGCCAAATACGCCACCGCTCCGCGCGCGGACGGGCCGGATTCGACGACTGCTGTAATCGAGGCGTCGAAAGACGAACAGATGGCGGCAGCTCACGCGTTGCTGGAAAGCTATCGCGCCCAGATCGAGCAGTGCGAAAAGCTCAAGGTTGAACTCGACCTGATCCACGACGCCATCAACCGCACCAAGCGCGAAATCGCGGTGCTGCATGGCAAGAGCTTCAGCGGCGAAGAGATGGCCCGGCTCAACGGCGAACTCGGCGCCGTGGTTGGCGGCACCGAGGAAGCCACCCAGCAGATTCTGGAAGCGGCGGAATCGATCGATCAGGCCGCCACCGCGCTCACCAAGGTCGGCTCTCCCGAGCAGCAGCAGATGCTCACCGAGGAGATCCAGGAAAAGGTGATCTCGATCTTCGAGGCCTGCAATTTCCAGGACCTCACCGGCCAGCGCATCAACAAGGTGATGCAGACGATGAAGTTCATCGAGCATCACATCAACACCATGATGGACATCTGGGGCGGCGTGGACGCCATCAAGGCCCATTCGCCGCCGATCGTCGACACCCGCGAGGGCGACGCCAAGCTGCTCAATGGTCCGCGCGCGATCGGCGAAGAAGGCCACGCCTCGCAGGACGATATCGACGCGATGTTCGATTAAGCCAGACGCCAAATACGATCGACCCAAACCGGCCGCTGCAAAGCGGCCGGTTTTGTCTTAGCGGGCTTTGGACGGATTGAGGGCCAACAGGCAGGCCAGCGCCGCGACCGCGCCGAGCAGCGCCAGTTCCAGCACCACGCGGTCCGAGAACTGCTCGACCGCCAGCGCCACCAGAAACGGCGCCGCCGCCTGCACAAACAGCGCCGGCCGCGCGATCCGGCCGATCACCCGGCCATAACCACTCGCCCCGAACAGCATCAGCGGCAGCGCGCCGCGCGCAATGGTCATCACGCCATTGGCGGCGCCGAACGCAATCGCAAACGCCGCGGCGACCGCAAAGGACTGGCCGAGCGCCAGCAGCAGCGCAAAGGCGGCGGCGATCAGCAGCACCGCGCCGCGCGCCACCCAGAGCGGATTGCTGCGGCCGGCCAGCGTCAGATCGATCAGCCGGGCGGCAACCTGCGCCGGCCCGAACAGCGCGCCAACGCTGACCGCGGCCGCCGCGCTCAGGCCGCCGCGCTGCAACATCGCCAAAAGGTTCGAGGTCACGCCCGACAGGATGAAGGCGTAGAGCGCAAACGCCGCGACGATCAGCCAGAATGGCCGGCCCTGCGGCTTGATCGGCGCCGGCATCGCCGCCGCAACCGCGGGATGAGCACCACCCGCCAGGACAGGTGGCGGCGGCGCGGGGTGGCGCGGCAAGGCCAGCGCGTGCAGCGGCGCCACCACCAGCAGCAGCACCGCGGCGAACGCCAGATAGGTGCTTTGCCAGCCCAGATGTTGCAGCAGCCACTGGGTCGCCGGCCAGCCCGCGGTCGAGGCAAAGCCACCCGCCAGCGTCACATAGGTAATGGGACGGCGCGCGCCGGTGCCGAACAGCCGCGCCAGCGTGGCAAATGCCGGGTCGTACAGCGTCGAGGCCATGGCGGCGCCGATCAGCAGCCAGCTGATCAGAAAGCTCCAGCGCTGCTCGGCGACCGCCAGCGACGCCAGCCCGGCCGCTCCGGCAAGCGCGCCGACGCTCATCACCACATTGCCACCGTGCCGGTCGATCAGCCCGCCGATGGTCGGCGCCAGCAGCGCCGACACCACCAGGCCGAGCGAAAACCCGGCCATGCCGAACGCCAGCGACCAGCCATGGGCGGCCGTCACCTGCGGCAGGGTCAGCACCGGCGGATAGATCAGGATGCCCCAGCCGAGCACCTGAGTGATCGACAGCACGAGGATGGCGCGGCCCGGCCCGCGGAACAAACCGGCCACCGCGCCGCGCATGCCGTCAGCCTGGAACGACAGCTGCGAACCGGCTCAGCGTCATGCCCGGGGCGCGCAGCGCACGTAGACCATGTTGCCGTAGCGATTGGCGGCATCCTTATCGATGAACCGGGTCACCAGCACGCGGCCGTCGAACGACAGGATTTCACGGTCGAGATCGCCGCCGGCCGGACCGGGCGGGCCGATATAGTTCTTGCCGCTGCTGCTGCCCTTGAGGCGCAATTCCTGCGGGGTGGCCTGGTCGGCGAGATGCATGATCACGCCGCCGGAGGCGCCGGCGCCGATCACATAGGGGTTCTTGCACTGGCTGCGCGCCGCGGCCTCGGTGCGGGCGCGGTCATTCGGATTCTGGAACGAGGCCAGACCCCAGCGCCCCACGATCTCATCGGGCCGGATGGTCGAGGGAAGTTCGGGCTCCGGCGGCGGCTCGGCCGGCGCTGCCGACTGTGACGAACCAAACCCGCCAAACGTGCCGCATCCCCCGAGCGAGAGCGCCAGGAGACAGGCCGCGCCCAGATGAATGAACGTGCGTGCGCTGCTGCGTGTGCTGACCATGATTTTCCCAAAACCTCGTGCTGGCTGCGCCCGGGCGCAGACAAGCGCAAATCCGCTGCCTGAGCAATGCGGTACTAATGTGAACGTGAGGACACGAACGTGAAGGACACGGCGACTCGGCTGCGACGCTGTAGCATGTTACGCCAGCTTCACCATCGCCAGAAGCCCTTGCTTGACAGGACCGGGTCCACACCATATTCCCGGACACGCTATTAGCACTCCTGCAGCGAGACTGCCAAAGGGTGCACGCTGATCGGGCCCGCCGGCGCGAACCGCGAGCGGTGACCGGGTACTCGACAGCACCCGAGTTGTGACAAGCAACCTCCTCCAAAAGGATTTCCCATGGCCAAGACCAACTTCCGCCCCCTGCATGACCGCGTGCTGGTCAAGCGTATCGATGCCGAGACCAAGACCAAGGGCGGCATCATCATTCCGGATTCCGCCAAGGAAAAGCCGTCGCAGGGCGAGATCGTCGCCGTTGGCCCGGGTGGCCGCGACGAAGCCGGCAAGCTGATCCCGATCGACCTCAAGGTTGGCGATCGCGTGCTGTTCGGCAAGTGGTCGGGCACCGAGATCAAGCTCGACGGCGAAGAGCTGCTGATCATGAAGGAATCCGACATCATGGGCGTGCTGGCGTAAGCCACCCACCCGCTTCGACTTCGAACTCTGCCTATTCCCGTCATTGCGAGCCCGCGCCGCAAGCTGCGGATCGTAAGCCCCGAGCCTTCGATGGCTTGGCCGCTTCGCCCCTCGCAATGACGGTTTAGGCGTTCGGTTTTTTGCGGCCCGGATTGGTGAGCACGACGCTCCATCGGGCCCCTCTTTCAGGAGCAATTTTTATGGCTGCCAAAGAAGTTAAGTTTTCCGCCGACGCGCGTGAGCGCATGCTGCGCGGCGTCGACACCCTCGCCAACGCCGTCAAGGTGACGCTCGGCCCCAAGGGCCGCAACGTGCTGATCGAGCGTTCGTTCGGCGCCCCGCGCATCACCAAGGACGGCGTCACCGTCGCCAAGGAGATCCAGCTCGAGGACAAGTTCGAGAACATGGGCGCGCAGATGGTGCGCGAAGTGGCCTCGAAGACCAACGACCTCGCCGGTGACGGCACCACCACCGCCACCGTGCTGGCCCAGGCGATCGTCCGCGAAGGCGCCAAGGCGGTTGCCGCCGGCATGAACCCGATGGACCTGAAGCGCGGCATCGAGACCGCGGTCGCCGCGGTGATCAAGGACATCGAGAAGCGCGCCAAGCCGGTCGCCTCCTCCGCCGAAATCGCCCAGGTCGGCACCATCTCCGCCAATGGCGACGCCGCGATCGGCAAGATGATCGCCCAGGCGATGCAGAAGGTCGGCAATGAGGGTGTGATCACCGTCGAAGAAAACAAGTCGCTGCAGACCGAAGTCGACATCGTCGAAGGCATGAAGTTCGACCGCGGCTACCTGTCGCCCTACTTCGTGACCAACGCCGAGAAGATGACCGCCGAGCTCGACGACGCCTATGTGCTGCTGCACGAGAAGAAGGTGTCGGGCCTGCAGTCGATGCTGCCGGTGCTGGAAGCGGTGGTGCAGTCGGGCAAGCCGCTGCTGATCATCGCCGAGGACGTCGAGGGCGAAGCGCTCGCCACCCTGGTGGTGAACCGTCTGCGCGGCGGCCTCAAGGTCGCGGCCGTCAAGGCGCCGGGCTTCGGTGATCGCCGCAAGGCGATGATGGAAGACATCGCGATCCTGACCGGCGGCCAGCTGATCTCCGAAGACCTCGGCATGAAGCTCGAGAACGTCAACGTGAAGATGCTCGGCCGCGCCAAGAAGGTGGTGATCGACAAGGAAAACACCACCATCGTCAACGGCGCCGGCAAGAAGGCCGACATTGAGGCGCGCGTCACCCAGATCAAGGCGCAGATCGAAGAAACCTCCTCGGACTACGACCGTGAGAAGCTGCAGGAGCGTCTTGCCAAGCTCGCTGGCGGCGTCGCGGTGATCCGCGTCGGTGGCGCCACCGAAGTCGAAGTGAAGGAAAAGAAGGATCGCGTCGAAGACGCGCTCAACGCTACCCGCGCGGCGGTGCAGGAAGGCATCGTTCCGGGCGGCGGCGTTGCGCTGCTGCGCGCCAAGAAGGCGGTCGGCCGCATCAACAACGACAATGCTGACGTGCAGGCTGGCATCAACATCGTGCTGAAGGCGCTGGAAGCCCCGGTACGCCAGATCGCCGACAACGCCGGCGTCGAAGCCTCGATCGTGGTCGGCAAGATCCTCGAAAACAAGTCGGAGACCTTCGGTTTCGACGCGCAGAGCGAGGAATATGTCGAAATGCTCGCCAAGGGCATCGTCGATCCGGCCAAGGTGGTGCGCACCGCGCTGCAGGACGCCGCCTCGGTGGCCTCGCTGCTGGTGACCACCGAAGCGATGGTCGCCGAGCTGCCGAAGGCCGACGCCCCGGCGATGCCGGCCGGCGGTGGCATGGGCGGTATGGGCGGCATGGGCTTCTAAGCCCTCCTCCTCCCCTGACAATGTTGCGAAGGCCGCCCCTCCGGGCGGCCTTCTTTTTGGCGTGCGGGTGCGGATTTGATAGGACAGCTGCGTTGCCGATTCAGGTGGTGCGTTCCAGCCACCGATCGATCCAGCCATTTGCCTCGTGAGGAATTCCGATGCGCGCCCTGCTGTTCGGCCTGATCTGCCTGCTTCCCGCCACCTCGCCGCTGCTCGCACAAGGCAAGACGCCGCCGAAGGCTCCCGCGATCCCGGCCAGCGAAACCCGCTATTTCACCACCCTGGACGGGCTGCTGGAGGGCAATGCCGACATCATCCTGAAAGAGGTCCGGCAGGGCAAAACCGTGACCGGGGCGACGCTCGACGTCTGCTACCCCGCTGAAAAGGGTTCTGAGCGCAAGGACCGCTTCGTGGTCGATCTCGCCGTCAGCGGTGCCACCATGAGCGGCTCGACCCAGACCCAGGTCGATAAGCTGCCGGTTTCGGTCAAGATGACCCGCAAGCCGACCGGCGACACGTTTGAGTTCAAGGGCGAGGTCACGATCGGCCGCACCACCACGCAACTGGTCTCGACCGACAATTCCGACCAGTCGGAAAAAGAGTTTCTGGAAAGCCATTCCGGCGACGACGTGATCGCAGCGGCGCCCAAGGATTTTACCGAGGTGTCGCCAGAGGCGGTCGCGGTGCGGGTCAAGCTCTATGCCGCGGTCGATTTCCTCAAAAGCCTGAAGGGCCAGAACCTCGCGGTGTCGTTCGCCAGCCTGAACCCGAATTGCGAAGCGCTGCGCGCCGGCCATCAGGTGATCAATATCGCGGTCGATCCCGATCACGCCGCCGCGCTGGTGGCGCGCGCCAAGAGCGCGCCGGGCGTGGTCAGCGCCGGCTGGACCAGCGGCATGGTCGATATGGAGCGCACCATCCGCTTTGCCGCCGCCGAATGGCGCAGCGGCGACAAGGTCAATCGGGACAAGCTGGCAATGGCGGTCGCCGATGTGCTCAGCAAGACCCTGAACGCGACACTGGCGTCCTCGATCTGGAGCGACGACAGCGGCAAGCTGACCCTGACTTTCAAGCGGCCGAGCCCGATCATGCCCGCGCTCGGCCTGACCGAGACCGTGGAGATCACCGCGCTGGCCTCGCCCGACCGGCCGGGCGCCACCGATCAGATGATGCTCTATGTCTCGACCCCGACCGTGACCACTGCCGACGAGGCCAATGGCGCCAAGCTCGGCCTGTCCGACGATTCCTCGCGCGAGGAAGAGACCGAGCCCAAGAGCGACAACAATTCGATCGACGCGCTCGCCAAGGAATTCAAGGCGCAGCGCTGGGACGCCGACAATTCGTCCTGGAAGTGACGCAGCCAGCCGCACGACACGCACGCCATCCGGAAGCCGCCCGTGGCACCCGGATGGCCTAGCTTCCGCGCGAACAGCGGCGACGCCCCTCGGTATCGCCCGATTTGACACCCCGCGGCGAAGCCGCGATGAACGCCCCACAACAATTTCGGCAGGATGTGACGATCGATGGCGCGCTATGACGTAGTGATAATCGGCGCCGGGCTGGGTGGCCTGACCGCCGGGGCGATTTTGGCGCGCCAAGGCCGCAAGGTGCTGGTGATCGAGCGCGGCAACTCCGTCGGCGGCGCGGCGTCGAGCTACAAGGTCGGCGACCTGTTCGTGGAAGGCTCGCTGCAACTGACCAGCGCCCCGCAGCATCCGCAGGACCCCAAGCATGACGTGCTGACCCGCGCCGGCGTGCTCGACATGGTGGAATGGGTGCCGTCCGGCGCGCTGTATCAGGTGCGCGGCGGCCCGCTAGCGCAGCCGTTCGTGCTGCCCGACGATTTTGCGCGCGCCCGCGCCGCGCTGATCGCGCGCTTCCCGCACGCCGAGGCCGGCATCACCACGCTGCTGGGTGAATTGCAGACCAGTGCGGCCGCGCCCGCGCTGCCGGCCGCAGGCGAACTATCGCTGGCGCAGCGGCTTGAGCAATTGTTCGGCGACGACGAAGCGGTGAAATGCGCGGTCGCCGGCAATCTCTGCTATCTGCACGACGATCCGGCCAAACTGTCCTGGAACGCATTCGCTGCCGTGCAGGGCAGCTTCTTGCAGAGCGGCGGCCGCTTTGTGAAAGGCGGCTCGCAGCGGCTGTCGAGCGCGCTGGCACGCGCCATCATGCGCGCCGGCAGCGAGGTGCAGCTGCGCCGCGTGGTCAGCGCCATTACACTCGATGCCAATGGTGCCGCCTGCGGCATCGTGCACACCGCGCGCGATGGCTCCGATCCGCAGCAGGTCGAAGCGGCATGCGTGATCGGCAGCGCCGCACCGCCAGTGCTGGCCGCGTTGATGCCGGACGCCGCCGCCGCGACGCTGACCGGCAGCTATGCCGCGCTGCCGCCCTCGATCTCGCTGTTTGCGCTGACGCTCGGCCTGTCGCAGCCACCGGCGCAACTCGGCGTCGATGCCTATTCCACCCATGTGCTGCCGAGCTGGATGACGCGGCTTGCCGATTACGCGCAGGGCACGCAGCTAATGGCCGGCGAGCCGGACGGCCGCTTGCCGCCGATGGCGATCGTCGATTACGCCGCGATCGACTCCGGCGTGCCGACGCCGCCTTATGTGCTGTCGGTGGTCGGGCCGGACAGTCCTGCGAATTGGCAGGGCGTGCCGCCCGACGATTATCGCGCGCGGCGCAGCCGCTGGCAGCAGGCGATCGTCGCCGCGCTCGACGCCCTCTATCCGGGCCTTGCCGACGCGGTGACACACAGCGCGTTCAACACTGCTTTGTCGGTGCAGCAATATCTCAACGCCCCGGGCGGCGCGGTCTATGGCTTTGCGCCGCTGACCGGCCAACCGGCGCGTTCGCCGCGCACCGTGGTGCCGCAGCTCTATCTGGCCTCGGCGTTCGCCGGGCTCGGCGGCTATAGCGGCGTGGTACAATCAGCCGGCGTATGCGCCGATCTGATCCTCGCCGACAGCTGATCACAGCCTGCGCTGCCGATAGCGCTGCATTGCAGCGCTCTGCCCTCCAGCCTCATTGAGGCCGCCGCGCTGCGGCGGCTGCGACGCGACGCCGCATCATCCTGCATTGCAGCGACGCGGCTGCGAACGCGCGCCTGATCGCGGCCGAAATTTGCAGGCCGCGAAGCGCATCGCGCCGTTTTGTTCCAGGTAGTTCGCTCAACTTTCCGCCCGGCGCAATTGGCCGTTGCTACACGGTTTTGTTGTGATGCGCGCAAAAATCCGGTTATGGTCCCCCACCAAGGCAACATGCCAGATAACAAATTCGCGCCGCTTGCGGCGCCATGGGAGGACACACGTGATTTCAAATTGCGCGCGACGACATACTATTTCCGAGCTGCTGCGGCGCACCGCGCGGCGCATGCCGGACAAGACCGCGGTAATCTGCGGCGAGTTGTCGTGGAGCTATCGTCAGTTCGACGAGGTCTGTGAGCAATTATCACGCGGCATCGCCTCGCTCGACGTCAAGCCGGGCGACCGCGTCGCGCTGCTGGCGCGCAACTCGCACGCCTTTGCCGCGATGCGCTACGCAGTGGCGCGCGCCGGCGCAGTACTGGTGCCGATCAACTTCATGCTCAACGCCCAGGAGATCGGCTATATCCTGCGCCATTCCGGCGCGCGGGTGCTGTGCACCGATAGCGGCATGGCGGACACTGCTACGGCTGCCGCCAAGCTCGATACCAGCGTCGAACATTTCGTCTGGCTACCGAGCCTGCGGCCGAGCGAGCCGGTGGATGGCATGATCACCTTCGACACGCTGCTGGCGCGCGGCGCCGCGGCGCCGGCGGCATCGGTCGAGATTCCGAACGATGCGCTCGCGCAAATCCTCTACACCAGCGGCACCGAGTCGCTGCCGAAGGGCGCGATGCTGACCCATGATGCGGTGATCGCGCAATATGCCAGCTGCGTAGCGGCCTGCGAGTTCAAGCCGACCGACATCATGGTGCACGCCATGCCGATGTTCCATTGCGCGCAGCTCGACGTGTTTGTCGGGCCCGCGGTGCAGCTTGGCGCCACCAATATCATCATCGACGCGCCCGTTCCGGAGACGGTGTTCGACCTGATCGAGCGCTATCAGGCAACTTCGTTCTTCGCACCGCCGACGGTGTGGATCGCGCTGCTGCGCTCGCCGGCTTTCGATCCGGCGCGGCTGCGCTCGCTGAGCAAAGCCTATTACGGCGCTTCGATCATGCCGGTCGCGGTGCTGATGGAAATGCAGGAACGGCTACCGCAGGTGCGGTTCTGGAACCTGTATGGCCAGACCGAGATCGCGCCGACCGCGACCATTCTCGGCCCCGAGGATCAGATCCGCAAGGCGGGCTCGGCCGGCAAGCCGGTGCTCAATGTCGAAACCCGGGTGATCGACGAATTCGGCAATGACGTCGCGATCGGCGAAGTCGGCGAGATCGTGCATCGCTCGCCGCAATTGATGATCGGTTACTTCCGCGACGAGGAACGCACCGCGCAAGCATTCGAGGGCGGCTGGTTCCACAGCGGCGATCTCGGCGTGCTCGATGACGAGGGCTATCTCACCGTGGTCGATCGCAAGAAGGACATGATCAAGTCAGGCGGCGAAAACGTCGCCAGCCGTGAGGTCGAAGAAGCGATCTATCTGCTCGACGGCGTGTCCGAAGTGGCGGTGATCGGCCTGTCCGATCCGCGCTGGATCGAAGCGGTGACGGCGATCATCGTGCCGCGCAGCGGCGTGACGCTTACCGAAGAGGAAGTGATCGCCCATTGCAAGAGCAAGCTCGCCGGCTTCAAATCGCCCAAGCGCGTGATCTTCGCCGAAGCGCTGCCGCGCAATCCGAGCGGCAAGATCTTGAAGCGCGATCTGCGCCGGGTCTACGAGGCAACCGCCAGCCAGGCTGCGGAATAGCTTTCGCGCCGGGAATCGACCGCGCGACGCGCAGCCCACATCAGCCTCGGCCGTGGCGGTTCTGATCTGATCGGAACCGCCACGATTGGCGCAAACAGCCAAGCGGACCGACACGGCTCAATCAGGGAGGGATGGCCGGCGACCACCGGCACGGACGGCGCCGCCGCACATGACATCGCGCCTGCGCCGATTGCATTTCAAAAAATGAAAAACAGCAATCTCGGAGGAAACGATGTTCTTTGCGAAAGCCGCGACCGCGGCCGCGCTGTGCGTTGCTATCACTTTCGGGGGCAGCGCGAGCGCGCAAACCGGCAGTGCCGTCAAGATCGGGCTGCTCGGTGATTTCTCTTCGGTCTATTCCGACATTGGCGGCATGGGCAATGTCGAAGCGGTGAAGATGGCGATCGAGGACATGGGCGGCACCATGTTCGGCCGGCCGATCGAATTCATCCACGCCGATGTCCAGAACAAAGCCGACATCGCCGCCTCGCTGGCGCGGCGCTGGTACGAGAACGAGGGCGTCGACATGATCATCGATCTGCCGACCTCGGCAACGGCGCTCGCGGCGATGGAAATGTCGAAACGCTACGAGAAGATCATGATCGTCACCGACGCGGCGTCGTCGGACATCACCGGCAAAGCGTGCTCGCCCTACACCGCACATTGGACCTACGACACCTATTCCAATGCCCATACGGTCGGCAGCGCGATCGTCAAGAATGGCGGCGACACCTGGTTCTTCATCACCGCAGACTATCTGTTCGGGCACTCGATCGAGCGCGACACCGGCGAGGTGGTGAAGGCCGCAGGCGGCAAGGTGCTGGGCAGCGCCCGTCACCCGCTCAACAACGCCGATTTCTCGTCCTATCTGCTGCAGGCACAATCATCGAAAGCCAAGATCGTCGGCATGGCCAATGGCGGCGGTGACACCATCAACACCATCAAGCAGGCCTCGGAATTCGGCCTCGTCGCCGGTGGCCAAAAGCTCGCCGGCATCGTGATGTTCATTTCCGACATTCACAGCCTCGGACTGAAGATGGCCAAGGGGCTGATCGTCACCGAAGCCTATTATTGGGACCTCAATGATCGCACCCGCGCCTTTGGCAATCGGTTCTTCGAACGGATGAAGCGGATGCCGACCATGAACCAGGCCGCAACCTACAGCGCCGCGCTGCATTATCTAAAGGCGGTGAAGGCCGCGGGCAGCAAGGACACGGTGCCGGTGCTGGCCAAAATGCGCGAGACGCCGGTGCGCGATGCTTTCACCGACAACGGCTATCTGCGCGAAGACGGCCGCATGGTGCACAGCATGTTCCTGTTCGAGGTCAAGAAGCCCGAAGAGTCAAAAGCGCCCTGGGACTACTACAAGCTGCTGGCCGAAGTGCCGGGCGAGCAGGCGTTCCGCCCGCTCAAGGATGGCAACTGCCCACTGATCAAGACCAACTGATAGCAACGGCGATCAATGCCACCTAACGCTACGTCATGGCCGGGCCTCGTCCCGGCCATCCACGACTATCATCTTGAACCACTTGGAGGCTGGGCATTTGCACTTCAGGCCAAGGCCGCCGCCACCAAGCCCAGAAAATTATCGTTCAAACGCCTGGCCGCTTGTGCAAAGGCCGGCAGCCGCGACGCGGTGTCGTCCGCGAGCTGCGCGGCGCGCTGCGGCCCGAGCGCGGCATCGAGCGAAGCGGCGTAGGCCGGCAGTTCGCGCCATTGCGGCACGGTCTCTGCGGTGATCTCGACATGGTACTGCACGCCATAGGCGTGGTGCCCGACCCGCATCGCCTGCACCGCGCAGGCTTCATTGCCAGCCAGCACCACGGCATCCGGCGGCAAGTGCTGCACCTCGCAACTATGCCACTGAAAGGTCTCGACCGGATTGGCAAAGCCGGCAAATAGCGGATCAGCCAGCCCGTCGGCATTGAGCGTGACCGTTCCGAGCCCGACCTCCGGAGTGCGGCCAAGCCCGACTGTGCCGCCGAGCGCCGCCGCCAGCAGCTGATGACCGAGACAGATGCCAAGATAAGGCCGCTGCAGTTCGGTGACGAAGCGGCGAATTGCCGCTTTTTCCGGCACCAGCCAGGGATACTCGGCCTCCTGCCAGACATCCATCGGCCCGCCCATCACCACCAGTGCCTGGTAATTACTCAGTTCGGGGATCGGCTCGCCTTCATCGAGTTCGACGGCATCCCACTCAATGCCGGCCTCGCGCCAGAATGTACGGAAAATACCCGGATGCTCAATCGCGACATGCTGAAAGACCAGAAACCGCATAGTGCCCTTTTCCTCATGCTGAGCCGGCGCTGGCCGCACTCATGCAACGTTCATGCAAGCAGCCTGCCGACTAACGGCTAGGCCGCCGCGACCGCCGCAGCCCTTGACGGCGATGGCCTTTGCCCGCCATCGATGGAGCGCGAAAGGCCGCCGGCGACGGCGCCCCCTGGATGTTGCCATGAAACCGTTCGCGACGCCCGAGGCCGTACCGACCGCAATCGGCCACTCGACCAATCTGGTCGGGGTGCCGATGGATTTTCTGGCGCATGCCGGCTTCAACGACCAGCCGGTGCCGCTGCATATCTCCGGCGTGCGCGAGATGAATCCGGCGCTGTTCGAGATGCTGTCTTTGGCCGCCGACCTTGCCGAAGCCGGCGAAGCGTTCACCTGCTACATGATGGCGATGTTCGGCATCGATCCCGAACAGCGCGAGGAAGGCCGGGGCAACGGTCAGCGCCGCTATCGGTCGTCGTTCCTGCGGCTGATCAAGGGCTGGGGCTATGACAGCAACGGCCCGGAAGGCGCGGTGCTGAAGGGCTGGGTGGAAAGCCGGTTCGGCATCTTCCCGACCTTTCACAAGGCGCCGATCCAGCAGATTTCCAGCCGCACCTGGACCACCTATGTGGAAGAGAAGATGTCGAGCCGCTTCCACAACAACGCGATCTACGTGCAGCTCGATCTGCTATACGAGTTCTGCCAATGGGCGTTCGGCCGGTTCGTGGCGCCCGGCGCCAGTCATCTGACCTTGTATCGCGGCGTCAATTCGTTCGAGGAACATCAGATCATCGAACGGATCGACAAGCATAACGTGCTGCTGCGCCTCAACAACCTCACCTCGTTTTCGTCGGACCGCGATATCGCCGGCTGCTTTGGCGACACCATTCTCACCGCGAAAATTCCGATTCCCAAAGTGGCGTTCTTCAACACGCTGCTGGCCACCCACCCGCTCAAGGGTGAAAGCGAATATCTGGTGATCGGTGGCGAATGCCGCGTCCACGCCAGCTATTTTTAGCCGAGCTGCAGCTGACATGACCGGAGCCGCGCGATGACCCCCGCCAGCCTCGAAGACCGCGCGCTTGCCGCCTATCTCGGCTTTGCGATCGGCGATGCGCTCGGCGCCACCGTGGAATTCATGACCAAGGGCGAAATCGCCGCGCAATATGGCATCCACCGCGACATCATCGGCGGCGGCTGGCTGCGGATCAAGCCCGGACAGATCACCGACGACACCGAGATGGCGATCGCGCTCGGCCGTTCGCTGCTGCGCCACAACGGGTTAGAGCTGGTCGATGTCTGCGAGGAATTCGCCGCCTGGCTGAAAAGCCGGCCGATCGATGTCGGCTCGACCTGCCGGCGCGGCATTCGCCGCTACATCACCGACGGCACGACGCAGGGGACGTATTTTGAGGGCGATGCCGGCAATGGCGCGGCGATGCGGGTGCTGCCGGTGGCGCTGGCCACGATTGGCCAGCCGGAGACGGCGGAAAGCTGGGCACTGATCCAGTGCCGCATCACTCATCATCACCCGCTATCCGACGCCGCGGCGATCATGCTGGTGCGCATGGTGCAGCATCTGCTGCAGGGCGGCGACAAGGCCGGCGCGCGCGCCATTGCCGATCAGATCATCGCCGAGCACAGGCTGCTGAAATTCGAGCCCTATGACGGCCAATCGACCGCCTATGTGGTCGATACGCTCAAAACCGTGCTGCATTATTATTTCAGCACCGACTCCTTTGCGGATTGTCTGGTCGGCACCGTGAACCAGGGCGGCGACGCCGACACCACCGGCGCGCTGGCGGCGATGCTCGCCGGCGCCACTTACGGAATGGCCGCGATCCCGCCAAAATGGCTGGCGCGGCTCGACCGCAAAATCACCGCTGAAATCCGCGCCCAGGTGCCGGGGCTGCTGTCGATCGCAGCTAACGGCGGGTAGCGCACCTAACCCTCTGGCGCTTACGGGCGTGCGGCTGGCGGAGCCACCGAGCCGTCCGGCTGCGCGGTCACGGCAACCGTTTCGTCGGTGTCGAAGAAGGTGCGCGCCGCGGCGGCAAAGCCTTCCGGCGTTTCATACATCAGATGATGGGTCGCGCCTTTGAACTGTACCAGCCAAGCGCCGGGGATAGCGGCCGCCAGCGTCTTCGAGCTGTCAGTACCAACGACGTTGTCAGCGGTGCCGACCACCAGCATCACCTGATTGTTGATCAGCGGCAGCTTGTCGAGCGGCGTTTTCCAATGCGTGGTGGCCTCGACCTGCCGGGCCACGATCGGATCGGGCGGCACGCGGCCGTGCAGCGCCTTGGCGACGTTGCTGCCATCGGTCGAGGTGGCGTGAATCAGCGCCTTGTTGAAGCGGTCGGGGTACAGCAACAGCAATTGCTGCGTGATCGTGCTACCCATCGAATAGCCGAGCACATGGCTGCGCTTGACGCCGAGCGCGTCGAGCAGACCGATCACGTCGGCGGCGAACAGCGGATAGCTGAAAGTGGTGTCGTTGGCGGTCGTGTGGCCCATGCCGCGATTGTCCGGCACGATCAGCTGATACTTCTGCGACAGCGCCTCGATGATTTGCGGCGGCCAGTGTTCGGCAGTGCCGCCCAGCCCCATGATCATCACCATCGGCTCGCCCTGGCCGATCAGCTTGTAGCCAATCGCAATGCCATTGGCATCGACCTGATAGATCGGGCGGCCCTGCCCGTCCTGCGCGATCTGTTTGCCCGCAGGCGCGATCGGATCGGCAATCGCCAAACTGGCGCCGACCAGCAGCGCGAAGGCATATGACACCAGCAACCGAGCGATCTTGGCCATGCGAATCACCTAGCGGGCAGAATTGCCCCGCCCGCGGATAGCAAGAAGCCGACGGGATGTCGTTGCGCTGAGCCTGGTGAGCGGGCCGCCTCCGTGATGCGACATGAGGGGGCGCTAGCGCGCAGACCCGCCATCCGGAAACAGGATGAACTCAGCGTGCAAGGCCGAGTACGACAAGCAGCGCGGTATCAAGCTGTTCGAGCGTCGTCGCGTCCAGTGTACCGATCACCTGCCTGACCCGATCACGACGGAGCGCGCTGAGCTTGTCGGTCATGATCTGCGAACGAACACGCAAGCCGTTTTCCGGGCTGGGCTCGACGATCGGGCGCGTCCGCCGAAACTCGGACAGATCGGACGACATCGGGCAAATCAAGACCGACGTGGTGAGATCGCCGAGCTCGTCTGCCTGAACGATCACGCCAGGACGCGGCTTGCCGAGATCGCCCGAGGCGACCAGCAGAACCACGTCGCCCCGCGTCATGCCCAATCTGCCGGATCGCGGACCTTGTCGAGCCAATCATCTAGTGCGTCGTTGTCGGGATGCTTCGCCATCATCGCGCCCTCGCGGCGGATGTCAGCCAACACCTTTGGATCGCGCAGGTCGGGCACCCAATGTTGAACCGGCCGCAACCCCTGCGCGCGCAGCCGCTCTCGCCGCGACGCCATGCGCTCGCGGGGTGACTTGGGGATGGGCTTCTCGGAAGCAGACATGGGGTAAACGTAACATGTTACGTTTATTTTTCAAGCTGCGGTGGGGCAGCTGAAATCGGTGCAGTTAGACGAAATCGATCAGCTTCGGGAGAAGGCCAAGTCAGAAGCCGGTCAGACGCGATCGCCCCGCCGGAGCCCGATCTTTTCACCAGGTGACGGAAGTTCCCCTCAACTATCCACCTTGAGCGCGGCAATAAAGGCTTCCTGCGGGATTTCGACCTTGCCGAACTGCCGCATCTTCTTTTTGCCTTCCTTCTGCTTCTCGAGCAGCTTGCGCTTACGGGTGATGTCGCCGCCGTAGCACTTGGCGGTGACGTCCTTGCGCAGCGCGCGCACCGTCTCGCGCGCGATGATCTTGCCGCCGATCGCCGCCTGAATCGGGATCTGGAACATGTGCGGCGGGATCAGTTCTTTCATCTTCTCGACCATGGCGCGGCCGCGGCTTTCGGCGCGGGTGCGGTGCACCAGCATCGACAGCGCGTCGACCGGCTCGTTGTTGACGAGGATCTGCATCTTGACCAGATCGGCCGCCTTGTAGTCGGTCAGGTGATAGTCGAACGAGGCGTAGCCCTTCGACACGCTTTTCAGCCGATCATAGAAATCGAACACCACTTCGTTGAGCGGCAGATCGTACTTAACCATGGCGCGCGCGCCGACATAGGTGAGTTCTTTCTGGTTGCCGCGGCGGTCCTGGCACAGCTTCAGCACAGCGCCGAGATATTCGTCCGGCGTCATGATGGTGGCTTCGATCCACGGCTCGTCGATCTCGGCGATCTTGACCACGTCCGGCATATCGACCGGATTGTGAATTTCGAGTTCGGTGCCGTCAGTCATCCGCATCCGGTAGATCACGCTCGGCGCGGTCGCGATCAGATCGAGATCGAACTCGCGCGACAGCCGTTCCTGAATGATCTCCAGATGCAGCAGCCCGAGGAAGCCGCAGCGGAAGCCGAAGCCGAGCGCCGCCGAGGTTTCCATCTCGAACGAGAAGCTGGCGTCGTTGAGCCGCAACTTGCCCATCGCGGCGCGCAGCGTTTCAAAGTCGTCGGCATCGACTGGGAACAGGCCACAGAACACCACCGGCACCGCCGGTTTGAAACCTGGCAGCATGTCCGACACCGGCTTCTTGTCGTCGGTGATGGTATCGCCGACCCGGGTGTCGGCGACTTCCTTGATCGCCGCGGTGATGAAGCCGACCTCGCCGGGGCCGAGCTCATCGACATTGACCATTTTGGGCGTGAAGAAGCCGACGCGCTCAACATCGTAAGCAGCGCCAGTACCCATCATGCGGATACGCTGGCCCTTCTTGAGCACACCATCGACCACGCGCACCAGCACCACCACGCCGAGATAGACGTCGTACCAGCTATCGACCAGCAGCGCCTTCAGGGTGGCGTCGCGGTCGCCCTTGGGCGGCGGCAGCCGGTTGACGATCGCCTCCAGCACGTCGGGCACGCCCAGGCCGGTCTTGGCGGAGATCATCACCGCGTCGGAGGCGTCGAGGCCGATCACGTCCTCGATCTGCTGCTTGATCTTGTCGGGCTCGGCCGCCGGCAGATCGACCTTGTTGAGCACCGGCACGATCTCATGATTGGCGTCGAGCGCGTGATAGACGTTGGCCAGCGTCTGCGCTTCCACGCCCTGGCTGGCGTCGACCACCAAAAGCGAGCCTTCGCAGGCGGCCAGTGAGCGCGACACCTCATAGGCGAAGTCGACATGGCCGGGCGTGTCCATCAGATTGAACACGTAGTCCTTGCCGTCCTTGGCGCGGTAAGTGAGGCGCACGGTCTGCGCCTTGATGGTAATGCCGCGCTCGCGCTCGATATCCATCGAATCGAGCACCTGTTCCTTGCCCGCCATTTCACGGTCGGTCATCGCCCCGGTCATCTGGATCAGACGATCGGCCAGCGTCGACTTGCCATGGTCGATATGGGCGACGATGGAGAAATTGCGGATGTTTTCGATGGGTTTGGTGCTCATGGCGGCGGGATAGCATTGGCGCCTCTCACCAGCAAGATGATCCGCGGCGCTTGACGAGCTGTTCCCGCGCGGTGCATCTCGGCGGCGCCCGCCGCGAAAATCAGTTGCAACAATGACTTCTCTGACCGCCCGCCTCCGCCTCGGTTTCGAGCACTGGCTCGACGCGCTGCTCGATCCGCGGCGGCAGCACCGTGCGGTGATCTGGACGCTGGCGGCCTATGCCGCGATCTGGGCCGCCTATCGCACCATCGCGACGTTGCCGCGCGACATCCATGCCGACGTGTCCGAGCTCTATGGCTGGTCGCGCGAGCTGGCGTTCGGCTACGATAAGCACCCGCCGTTCAGCGCCGTGGTCGCCAAGGGCTGGCTGACGCTGTTCCCGGTCAGCGACCTCAGCCTGCATCTGCTGGCCACCGCCAATATCGCGGTGACGCTGTACATCGCCTGGCGGACCATGCGCCGTTACCTGTCGCCGGACAAAACGGTGTTCGGTCTGGCGCTGTTGATGCTGATCCCGTTCTTCAACTTCATCGCCCTGAAATACAACGCCAATGCCGTGCTGCTGCCGCTGTGGGCGCTGACCATCGACGCCTTTCTGCGCGCCTATCAGCACCGCCAGGCGCTGTGGGCGGCCGCTGCCGGCGCCTTTGCCGGGCTGTCGATGCTGGGCAAATACTGGTCGGCGGTGCTGGTGGCGACGCTCGGCATCGCCGCGCTTGCCGATCCGCGCCGCGGCCAGTTCTTCCGGTCGCCGGCGCCGTGGCTGATGGCCGCGGTCGGGCTTGTGGTGCTGGCGCCGCATCTGTGGTGGCTGGTGCAGCACAATTTCCCGACCTTCGCCTATGCGGCGGCGCGCGGCAGCGCCAGCACCTCGGAAAACATCGCCGTCACCGCCGGCTACCTTTTGGGCAATCTCGGCTATATCGCGGTGCCGCTGCTGGCGAGCTGGTGGCTGCTGCGTCCCTCTGCCGCGGCGCTGCGCGACCTCGCTTGGCCGTCCGATCCCGATCGCCGGCTGGTGGTGCTGATCCAGGTGCTGCTGATCGCGCTGCCGGCGCCGGCGGCGCTGCTGCTCGGCGCCAAGATCGTGCCGCTATGGACCATGCCGGCCTGGACGCTGCTGCCGATCGTGCTGCTGGCCTCGCCGCTGATCACCGTGACCCGCGACGCGCTGCGGCCGCTGGTCGCGGGCACCGCATTGTTCACGCTGGCGATGCTGGCGGCAGCGCCGGGCGTGGCGCTGGCGATCCATCTCACCAACCCGCCCGGTTCGTTCGAATATGCCTCGCTGCTGGCGCAGCGCGTCGAGCAGCAATGGCAGAGCCGCAGCAAAGCGGCGGTGCCGCTGGTCGCGGGCGACACCGTGCTGGCCGCCAACACCGCTTTTTACCTGAAAACCGCGACCCGCTCGTTCGACACCCGCGATCTGGCGGCGCTGACCGCGACCGCGCGCCGCCAGGGCGCGGTGCTGGTGTGCCCGGCAACCGATTCGGGCTGCATCAGCGCCGCCGAGCAGATCACCGCCGGCCAGCCGGAAATCGTGCGCAGTGAGGTGCGGCTGTCGCGGCCGTTGTTCGGCTTTGCGGGGGGATCGGTGCGTGACGTGTTCTGGCTGATCGCGCCGGCAGCGCCTTCGCAGCCCTGAGACCAGCGGCCGTATCCATAACCGTCATACCCGCGCTTGTCGCGGGTATCCACGCCTTAAAAGCTCCGCGAGATCAAAGACGTCATGGCCGGGACGCCGGCCATGACGTGCGGAGTGGTTGGTATCAATCGCCATAGGTGAGCGCCGTGGCGGTCGACGCCCAAACGCCGAACGTGAAAACCCGCGACCAGCGCGGGCACGACGAGGCTGACGGGAGGGGTTGAGGCGTTCGCGATCGCAGCGGTTCCGGTTGGAACCGCGCAGCGGCTACTCTTCTTCGCCGAATTTGGTGGCCATCAGCTCGGTCAACGCGTCCAGCGCCTCCTGGGCCTGCGGCCCAACCGCCGAGATCACCACGCTGGTGCCGATCCCGGCCGCCAGCATCATCAGCCCCATGATCGAGGTACCGCCGACCGTTTCGCCATTGCGGGTGACCGAGACCTCGGCATTGAAGCGTTCGACGGTCTGAACGAACTTTGCCGACGCGCGGGCGTGCAAGCCGCGTTTATTGATGATCGGCACTTCGCGCGACACCGAATCGGTGGTCGCCGGAGATTCGGCGGAAACCTGCTGCATGTTGCCTCCGGAACCGATCATTTGCCGGCAAGCACCCGGCTGGCGATCGTCACGTATTTGCGCCCGGCTTCCTGTGCCAGGGCGATCGCTTCGACCAGCGTCCGCTCCTCGCGCACTTTGGCGAGCTTCACCAGCATGGGCAAATTGATGCCCGCGAGAACCTCGACCTTTGGCCGACTCATACACGAGATCGCCAGATTGGAGGGGGTGCCTCCAAACATGTCGGTGAGAATCGCCACGCCGTCGCCACTATCGACGCGGTTCACCGCCTCGATGATGTCGCTGCGACACAGATCGGCATCGTCTTCCGCACCGATTGTGATGGCTTCGATTTGTTTTTGCGGCCCCATTACGTGTTCAAGCGCTGCCTTGAATTCGTCGGCAAGGCGCCCATGGGTCACAAGTACCAGACCAATCATCTAAAACTCCACGCGCGTGCGATCGGCGCACCGCGCGAACGGGCCACTTTGACCATCCATAGCCCTCATTCAAGAGGACTGCGCCATTTTTCCGTACTGAACCTTGGTGAGCGGGCGCAGTGGTCTCGTTGGGGCACAATACTGTGATTTATATGGTTACCAAACCCCTTCCGGCAATCATACCTGGACCGGGCTTGAGCGAACGGGTTTACGCGGTCACCTCGGCTGTGGTCAGCGCCGCCACCACCACGGGTAGAGCGTCAAAGTCGGCGGCAATCGGCAAGCGCGGCAGCTCAATGCCGGCAATGGTGGTGCGCAGCGCCGCCGGCTGCGGCAGCCGCTCGGCATCGGGAGCGGCCAGATCGACCACCAGGCCAACCACCGCCTGCGCGGCAAAGTCGCAGCGCCGCACCCCAAGGCCGCGGATCTCGATCAAGCCGGCGAGCGGTTCAGCCGGGCTCACCACCAGCCCCTGCGGCGTGGTGGCGACCTCGACCCGGTCATCGCCGATCAGCACGGTTTTGCCGATCTGACCGGAGCGGCCGGCCAGGATCAGATCAAAAGCGAGCCGCGACTTGCCGGTTCCGGAACGGCCGCGAATCAGAATCGCTCGGTCGCCGACCAATACGGCCGACGCATGAATGCTGGACATGCCGCAAAAACTCCTTGTCAACTCGCGGGCAGCCGGACCACGAAACGCGCGCCGAGCACGGTCGGCTCGCCTTCGGCATCGACTGGCCCGGGGCGGTTCTCAGCCCAGATCTTGCCGCCATGGGCTTCAATGATCTGCTTGGAGATCGATAACCCGAGCCCGGAATTCTGTCCAAATCCCTGATGCGGGCGGTCGGTATAAAACCGCTCGAAGATCTTCTCCAGCGCATCGGGGCGGATACCGGGACCGTCGTCATCGACCACGATCTCGATCTGGTTCTTGCGGCGGCGGCACACGATCCGCACCTTGCCGCCGGCGCTCGAGAACGACTGCGCATTGCTGAGCAGATTGGCGATCACCTGGCCCAGCCGGGAATCATGGCCCGGCACCTGGAAGGTATCGGCGGCGGTGCCCTCGAACCGCACCTCGACCGCGACATTGTCGCCGAGCCGGGTTTCGTTGGCGACCGAGGTCAGTGTGGTCAGCAGACGGCGCAGATTGACGGGTGCGGCATCCTGACGCTGCAGCTCGGCATCGAGCCGGCTGGCGTCGGAAATGTCGGAAATCAGCCGGTCGAGCCGTTTGACGTCATGCTCGATCACCTCGAGCAGCCGGGCGCGGCTGCGCTCGTTCTTGGCGAGCGGCAGGGTCTCGACTGCCGAGCGCAGCGAGGTCAGCGGGTTCTTCAACTCGTGCGACACGTCGGCGGCAAAGCGCTCGATCGCCTCGATGCGGTTGTAGAGCGCCTCGGTCATTTCGCGCAGCGCGCCGGACAGATGGCCGATCTCGTCACGCCGCCCGGTGAAGTCGGGAATCTTGACGCGGGTCTTGATCCGGCGCCGCACCCGCTCGGCACTATCAGCGAGCCGGCGCACCGGGCCGGCGATGGTGGACGCCAGCAGCAGCGACAGCACCATCATCACCGCGGCCGCAACGCCGCCGACCTTGAGGATCGCCAGCCGTTCGGCGGTGACCATCTGATCGATGTCGTCGCCCTGGGTCGACAGCATCAGTGCGCCATGCACCGCGCGGAAGCGCTGCACCGGCACCGACACCGACACGATCACCTCGCCGCGGTCGGTGATGCGCACCATCGAGCCCTTCTGGCCCTTAAGCGCCTGGCCGACCTCCTGATAGCCATTGCCATTCTCCGGGCCGAGCTCGTGATAGAGCGGCAGGTCGCCGCGATTGAGCCAGGTGCGGATCGCAATCATGGTGCGCTCGGCAAAGCCCGGCTTTTCATTGGTGGGCGGCGGCAGATCGAAACGCATCACGTCGCCGCGGCCATACAGGCTGCGGCTGTCCAGGATCAGCACGCCGTCGCGGTCATAGATGCGCGCCCGGGTCTTGGTCGGCGAGATCAGCCGGCGCAGCACCGGCGCGACCCGCTCCGGATTGATCGGGAAATTCAGCACCGCATATTCGTCCGAAGGGCCGTAGCTTTCCCCGGGCTTGAGATCGAGCAGCCGTTCCGGATCGACGGTGATGGAATTGGTTTCGACGGTCGCCGAAGCCGCGATTGCGCCGGCGATGATTTCGGCCTGCACCAGCAGGCTCTGCGCGCGGGCATCGATCAGGCCGGCGCGGAATTGCGACAAATAGAGAATGCTCGCCACCAGCGCGATCAGGCCGGCGAGATTGAGCGAGACGATGCGGCGCGTCAGGCTGGAGAAACTGAGGCTGAAGAAGAACTGCCCAGCGCGGCGCAGCCAGCGCATCGGCCGCGGCCACACCAAGCCGCGCCCCCGATCGCTATCGCCATCCGGAGCAAGCGGCGGCGACGTGTCGTCCGCGATATCGATCGGGTCAGACTGCGTTCGATCCAGCAATGGGCGACACCGCCAATTGGTTTCACCTTGACCGCGACGCAGCGGCCGGCGTCATCCTACGCCACCGCGGCCGCGTCGTCAGTCATCAATGTGTCCGCAGAGCGGCTCAGGTTTCCTTGAACCGATAGCCGACGCCATACAGCGTCTCGATCATCTCGAAGTCTTCGTCGACCGCCTTGAACTTTTTGCGCAGCCGCTTGATGTGGCTGTCGATGGTGCGGTCGTCGACATAGACCTGATCGTCATAGGCGGCGTCCATCAGCGCGTTGCGGCTTTTCACAACGCCCGGGCGGGTCGCCAGCGCTTGCAGGATCAGAAACTCGGTGACGGTCAGCGTCACCGGCTCATTCTTCCAGGTGCAGGTGTGGCGCTCCGGGTCCATGCGCAGAAAGCCGCGGTCGAGCGCCTTGGCGTCGTTTTCCTTGGGCTGCGCGGCCGGGTCCTTCGGCGCCGCGCGCCGCAGCACCGCCTTGACGCGCTCCACCAGCAGCCGTTGTGAGAACGGCTTGCGGATGAAATCGTCGGCCCCCATTTTCAGACCGAACAGCTCGTCGATCTCCTCATCCTTGGAGGTGAGGAAGATCACCGGCAGGTCCGACTTCTGGCGCAGCCGCCGCAACGTCTCCATGCCGTCCATGCGCGGCATCTTGATGTCGAGGATCGCAAGGTCTGGTGGCGATGTCCGGAAGCCGTCCAGCGCCGAGGCGCCGTCGGTATACGTCATGATGCGATAGCCTTCGGCTTCCAGCGCGATCGAGACGGACGTCAGAATGTTGCGGTCGTCGTCGACCAAGGCGATTGTAGGCATAAGGTTGCTTCCCGAAACGGAGGGACCAAAAGGCGGTCCGCGAAATTGGGCTTGCGAACGCGGCCACGGACAATGCAAGCGCGGCCGAAATGTGACCGAAATGACGGCGACTGCGCAACCTGTCGCCGGTTCCAAGCCCCCATATAACGATTGGTCCGATTCAAAATAAGGTCCACGGTCCAATAGAATTGATGGAACGCGATGCAGCCGACCGCCGATTTTGATGCCCCTGCCCTGGTCCGATCGCTGCTGCGCCGCCGCCGGCAAGGCGCTTTGGCGACGCTCACCGCGCCGAGCGGCGCGCCCTATTGCTCGCTGGTCAACCTGGCAAGCCACTGGGACGGCTCGCCAATTCTGCTGATTTCAAAGCTCGCGCGCCATACCCGCAATCTGCTCGCCGACCCGCGGGTGTCGTTGATGCTTGATGAGCGCAACGCCGGCGACCCGCTGGAGGGCGCACGTATCACGCTTTCCGGAACAGCGGAGCCGATCGCTGGTGAAGCGGTTGCAGCGATCAAGCGGCGCTATCTCAACGTTCATCCGGGCGCCGCTGGTTATGCAGAATTCACTGATTTCAGTTTTTTCGTGATCCGTTCGAGCAGCGTACATTTGGTCGCAGGTTTCGGCCGGATCATCGATCTGCGGCCCGAACAATTCCTCACCGACCTCACCGATACGCATGCATTGATCGCAGACGAGCAAAGCGTCATCGACCACATGAATGACGAGCATTTGGGCACGATGAAACTTTATGCGGAGCTGCTCGGCGGCGCGCCCGGCGACTGGCGCTGCACCGGCTGCGACCCGGATGGCATTGATCTACAAGCAGGCGCGGACACCTTGCGCCTGTCCTTTCCGCAGCGGGTCACCACTTTCGCTGCACTGCGAAAAGCCCTGCAGGATAGCGCGGACCGCGCGCGAGCTACAGTTGGAAAACTTGATTCTTATCAAACCACGCGGCCGGAATAGCGCGATGTTGCAGCGGGCGGGTTGGCAAAACCATCAATCAACACTATTAGTTCGCCACCGGAGTCGGGCGGTATATTGACGGTTGCCGCAGCATACCCGCGTTCGCGCAGATGGCGCATTTTTTGTGCGGGTTCGATGGAGGACATTTCGTGATCGAGACGGGCGTACGGAACGGTGCCTATGGCGCCGACAAATTCGGCTTAAAAAATCTCAAGGCCGTGAACTGGAATCTGGGCGCGCCGCAGCTCTACGAATACGCGCTCCGCGCTGGCGAAGCGGTTATTACGGCCGACGGTGCGCTGTGCGCCGAGACTGGGGTTTTTACGGGCCGCAGCCCGAAGGACAAGTTCACGGTGCGCGACGCTACCACCGAGAATACGGTGTGGTGGGGTAGCAATCAGTCAATCACTGCTGATCAGTTCGAGACGTTGTATCAGGACTTCCTGAAGCACGCCGAGGGCAAGTCGCTGTTCGCGCAAGACCTGTATGGCGGCGCCGACCCGACCTTCCGCATCAAGACCCGCGTCTTTACTGAACTCGCCTGGCACTCGCTGTTCATCCGCACGCTGCTGCGCCGTCCCGAGCGCGCCGAGCTGGATGGCTTCGTTCCCGAACTGACCATGATCGACCTGCCGAGCTTCAAGGCCGATCCGAAGCGCCATGGCTGCCGCTCCGAAACCGTCGTTGCGATCGACTTCGCCCGCAAGATCGTGCTGATCGGTGGTACGCAGTATGCCGGCGAGATCAAGAAGTCGGTGTTCACCACGCTCAACTACTACCTGCCCGAGAAGGGCGTGCTGCCGATGCACTGCTCGGCCAATGTGGGCCCGGACGGCGACACCGCGATCTTCTTCGGCCTGTCCGGCACCGGCAAGACCACGCTGTCGGCCGACCCGAACCGCACGCTGATCGGCGACGACGAGCACGGCTGGGGCAAGGACGGCGTCTTCAACTTTGAAGGCGGCTGCTACGCCAAGTGCATCAAGCTGTCGAAGGAAGCCGAGCCGGAAATCTTCGCCGCCGCGTCGCGCTTTGGCGCCGTGCTGGAAAACGTCGTGCTCGATCCGGTGACCCGCGTCGCCGATTTCGACGACGGCTCGAAGACCGAGAACACCCGCGCCGCCTATCCGCTGGAGTCGATCCCGAACGCTTCGATGACCGGCCGCGCCGGCCAGCCGAAGAATGTGGTGATGCTGGCTGCCGACGCGTTCGGCGTGATGCCGCCGATCGCCAAGCTGACCCCGGCGCAGGCGATGTATCACTTCCTGTCCGGCTACACCGCCAAGGTTGCCGGCACCGAGCGCGGCGTCACCGAGCCGACCCCGGAATTCTCGACCTGCTTCGGTTCGCCGTTCCTGCCGCGCGATCCGGCTGCCTATGGCAACATGCTGCGTGAGCTGATTGCCAAGCACAATGTCGACTGCTGGCTGGTGAACACCGGCTGGACCGGCGGCAAGTACGGCACCGGCCACCGCATGCCGATCAAGGTGACCCGTGCGCTGCTGACCGCGGCGCTGAACGGCAGCCTGCGCAACGCCGAGTTCCGCACCGACCCGTATTTCGGCTTCGCGGTGCCGACCGCGCTGCCGGGTGTGCCGAGCGAGATCCTCGATCCGGTCAAGACCTGGGCCGACAAGGCCGAGTTCGACAAGACCGCGCGCGCGCTGGTCGGCATGTTCCAGAAGAACTTCACGAAGTTCGAAGCCAAGGTCGACGCCGAGGTGCTGGCAGCAGCGCCCGAGGCCAAGCTCGCGGCCGAATAACAGCTTCCATCGAAGAAGTGCGATTGAGGGCGGCCCGCGGGCCGCCCTTTTTCGTTGCCGAATGGTGCTGATTCGACCGCCCCACTCGGCGCTTCGCATCGCCAGAATCAAAAGCCCCGCCGAACCGGGTTCGGCGGGGCTTTGGTGGCAGTCCGCGGCGGAGGTTAGTGCGCGGGCTGCAAAGTGGCTTGTTCCTGGCGGGCGATCGCGCCCTTCACGGCAGCCTGCACCTTTTCAAAGGCCCGCACCTCGATCTGACGGACGCGCTCGCGCGACACGCCGAACTCGGCAGCGAGGTCTTCCAGCGTCATCGGCTCCTCAGCGAGCCGGCGCGCCTCGAAGATGCGCCGTTCACGCGGGTTGAGCACGCCGATTGCGCCCTGCAGCGCGGCGCGGCGATGATCGAGCTCCTCGTGCTCGGCCATCACGGCTTCCTGGCTCGGCGACTGATCGACCAGCCAGTCCTGCCATTCCCCGGGCTCGCCATCATCACGGATCGGCGCGTTCAGCGAGGCGTCGCCGCCCAGGCGCCGGTTCATGTCGACCACGTCCTGCTCGGTGACGCCGAGCCGGCTCGCGATCAGCTTGACCTGATCCGGATGCAGATCGCCCTCTTCCAGCGCGGAAATCCGGCTCTTCGCCTTGCGCAGGTTGAAGAACAGCTTCTTCTGGTTCGCCGTGGTGCCCATCTTCACCAGCGACCACGAGCGCAGGATGTATTCCTGGATCGAGGCCTTGATCCACCACATGGCGTAGGTCGCCAGCCGAAATCCCTTTTCCGGCTCGAACCGCTTGACCGCCTGCATCAGCCCGACATTGCCTTCCGACACCACTTCGGAGATCGGCAGGCCGTAGCCGCGGTACCCCATCGCGATCTTGGCGACGAGCCGCAAATGGCTGGTGACGAGCTTATGCGCAGCGTCGCGATCGTCATGTTCGCGCCAGCGCTTCGCAAGCATGTATTCCTGCTCGGGCTCGAGCATCGGAAACTTGCGGATCTCAGCAAGATATCTAGATAAACCGGACTCTCCGTTGAGAACCGGAAGTGTGGCTGCACGGGCCATTCAGCGCCCTCCAAGGTTCAGGCCCCCGAGATCGGCGGGCCAGGCAGTGGTCGCTTTGTAAAAAGCCGACCGGCCTGCGAGGTTCCGCGTTGGGACATCCAACGCACCCCGAATATACACGCGATTTCAGCGAGCTTGGAAGGAGAACGACTCTCAAGTCGCCGTGAGCGATGCCCAAGCGACTGGCATATTTAACATTTCCCGAATGATGTGCGTCATTCAGCCGCTTGCAGCGCGGCCTGCAGCGCCGCCAAATCAGCCGGCAACTCCGACGTCCATTCGAGAATCTCGCCGCTGACCGGGTGCTCCAATACCAATAGATAGGCATGGAGCGCCTGGCGGCCGAGCGATTCCAGCGCGCTGCGCGCGCCCGGCGCCAGCGAACTGGCCTTGGTCTTGAAGTGTGGTCCATAGACCGCATCGCCAAGCAGCGGATGGCCGATATGGGCCAGATGCACGCGGATTTGATGGGTGCGCCCGGTTTCGAGCTGGCAACCGATCAGCGCCGCCACCGGCTTGCCGCTGCGGCCGTCAAAGCGCTCCAGCACTTCCCAATGGGTGATGGCCTCGCGGCCCCCCTCGCGCACCGCCATCTTCTCGCGGCTGAACGGATGGCGGTCGATCGGCGCGGCGATGGTGCCATAGGGCCGGTTCGGCACGCCCCAGACGAACGCCTGGTAGCCGCGGCGTAGCGCGCCGGTGCGGCCGTGATCGGCAAATTGCTCGCTCAAGGACTGGTGGGCGCGGTCGTTCTTGGCGGCCACCATCAGGCCGGTGGTGTCCTTGTCGAGCCGGTGCACGATGCCCGGCCGCCGCACCCCGCCGATCCCGGACAGGCTGGCGCCGCAATGGGCGATCAAGGCATTGACCAGCGTGCCGCTGTCATGGCCGGCGCCGGGATGCACCACCAGGCCGCGCGGCTTGTCGATCACGATGATGTCGTCGTCCTCATAGACCACATTGAGCGGGATGTTCTCGGCTTCCGGCTCGGCCGCCACCGCCGGCGGCACGTCGATTGTGATCGTATCGCCCGCGGCGACGTGATAAGCGGGGTCGCGAAGCGGGGTTGCTCCGATCGCCACCCGCCCGGCGAGGATCAGCGCTTTCAGCCGCGAACGCGACAGATCCGGCACCCGCGATGCGAGCATACGGTCCAACCGTACTTCGCCTTCGTCGCCGGCGACCGTGATGCGGAGCAATCGACCTTCGTTCCCAGATGGGTTTTCCACGCGTGAGCCTTGCATGACTGAAACTGTTGCGCCCGAACCGACCCCCGAGCAAGCCGCGCTGTTCGCGCGCGTGCGGCGGATGATGCTGATTGCGGGCCTGACGACGGCGCTGGCGGTTTGCGCCGTGCTGATCGCCATCGGCTATCGTCTTTTTCGCGCCGAGGGAAGCGCCCCGACCGTGACCGCCGAAGTCACCGCCGCTTTGCCGAAGGGCGCGCGGGTGGTGTCGACCGCGGTGGCCGGCGAACGGCTGCTGGTGACGCTCGATGTCGGCGGCGCGGTCGAGATTCGCTCCTTCGATGCCCGCACGTTGAAGCCGGCCGGCCGGCTGACCTTCGTCAACGAGCCCTGAGCCGCATTTTTGCCCGCGCGCGGCTGAACACGCGGCGGCGCGGCGCCTCACCGACAAAATCGCCAAGCGGCGCGTGATCGCCGCCGTGGCATCTGGATATCCGCAACCACCATCTTGCGGACCGCGCGTTTCAAGGCTATTCCCTTGCCACGCTGCTCCCTTCGTCTAGCGGTCAGGACGTCGCCCTCTCACGGCGAAAACAGGAGTTCGATTCTCCTAGGGAGCGCCATTTTCCCGGCAGCGCGATCGATCAGCCACCTGCACTGCACGCACGTGCATTGCTGCAGCCAGCGTTGCCGCGCGCCGTTTCAGCAGCCCGATCTAACGTTCGCGGCAAGCCGCCTGATCTAACGTTCGCGGCAGGCCGCCCAGTGATCACCGCGCGGGCGCTGCCGTTAACTCGATCTTCATCAATCAAGCCGCCCCACACATCTACTGGTTGCTTTAGCAATTCGACACAACCATAGTCGCCTGAAGCAGTTCGGACGGGAGGGGCGGCGCCATGAGTTCGATCGCTGGAACGACTCGATCGGCAATCATCTGAATTCGCTGCAGCAGTCTGCGGCTGCGCACGACGGCCCGTATGGCAGTGGCAGGCCCAATCCGGCTACCGGCCACCGACAGCGGCCGCAAACGAAGCCATCGAGGCCGGCCCAGCATCGCCGTGAGGATCGAAGATCGAGGTGACGTCTTCATATCCGGGTGATCGGCAGGCCTCTGCGGCGCGTCACGGATTTCTGGCTGTGATCCGTGACGCGCCCCCCTTGTTTGACGGCAGAGAAACTGTTTTCAAATATCGCCGCGCCATAGCGGATTATTTCTTCATAACGCCCTCAACGCGCAGTTGGCGTTGTTATTATTCTACACGCATTGCCGGCAGCGGCGCCCGCCGCTACTCGATGAATGACGCCGTCGCAGCGACGGCCCTTTCATTCAAAGAGCGAAGCCTGCAATGAACGCACATTGGCAACCCCCACCGCAGCCGGCTCTGGCCGCGGCATCTACCGCCGCCCATTCCGGCATCGTCATCGACAAGGTCCGTAAGATCTATGCGGCGCGCAAGAACAGCGCCGAAGTGGTGGCGCTCGACGACATCAGCCTGAACGTGCCCAAGGGCACGATCCTGGGCGTGATCGGCCGCAGCGGCGCCGGCAAATCAACCTTGATCCGGCTGATCAACGGCCTCGACAAGCCGAGCGAAGGCCGCGTCGTCGTCAACGGCGTTGATATCACCGCGCTTGATGAGGCCGCGCTACGCCAGGCGCGCCGCTCGATCGGCATGGTGTTCCAGCATTTCAATCTGCTGTCGTCGCGCACCGCATTCGACAATGTCGCGCTGCCGCTGGAAATCGCCGGTACGCCGAAAGCCGAGATCGAAAAGCGGGTGCTGCCGCTGCTCGACATGGTCGGGCTCGCCGATAAGCGCCATCGCTATCCAGCGGAATTGTCGGGCGGCCAGAAGCAGCGCGTCGGCATCGCGCGCGCGCTCGCCACCGAGCCCTCGGTGCTGCTGTCGGATGAGGCAACCTCGGCGCTCGACCCGGAAACCACCGATCAGATTCTCGATCTGCTCAAGCAGATCAACCGGCAACTGCACCTCACCATCCTGTTCATCACCCATGAGATGGCGGTGGTGAAAGCGCTGGCCGACCGCGTCGCGGTGATCGAAGGCGGGCGCATCGTCGAAGAGGGCTCGACCTTCGACGTGTTCGCCACGCCGCGCCACGAACTAACCCGGCGCTTCGTCAGCTCGGTGACCGGCAGCGCCGCGCCGGATTGGCTGGAGGCACAGCTCAAGCCTTATCAGCCGCCCGGTGGCCAGGCCGTGCTGCGCATCACCTTTAAGGGCAGCGATGCCAACCAGCCGCTGCTGTCGCAGATCGCGAGGTCGCTGAACATCGACCTCAACATCCTCTCCGGCCAAGTGGAGATGATCGCCGGCCATCCGTTCGGCACGCTGATCGTGTCGGCGGCGGCCTCGCCCGAACAATTGCAGCAGGTGATCACGCATTTCTCGGCCAACAACAATCTCGTGGAGCAACTCGGCTATGTCGCCTGAAATCATCCGTCTGATCGTCGAATCCACGCTCGATACGCTGGCGATGGTCGGGCTCGCCGGTCTGTTCGGCACCGCGCTCGGCGTGCCGCTCGGCATCTTCCTCGCCACCAGCCGCGCCGGTGAATTATTCGCGGCGCCGGTCGCCAATCGCATCGTCGGCGTGGTCGTCAATGCCACCCGCTCGACGCCATTCATCATCCTGGTGGTGGCGATCGTGCCGTTCACGCGCCTGGTGGTCGGCACCTCGATCGGCACCGCGGCCGCGACCGTGCCGCTCACCATCGCCGCGATTCCGTTCATCGCCCGGGTGATCGAAGCCGCGATCCGCGAAGTCGATCATGGCCTGATCGAAGCGGCGCGCGCGTTCGGCGCCAGCCCGCTGCAGATCGTGCGCAAAGTGCTGCTGCCCGAAGCGCTGCCGGCGATCACGCTGGCGCTGACGCTGACCGTGGTCAGCCTGATCGGCTATTCGGCGATGGTCGGCGCGGTTGGCGGCGGCGGCCTTGGCGATCTCGGCATCCGCTATGGCTATCAGCGCTTCATGCCGGAAGTGATGCTGACCGTGGTGCTGGTGCTGATCGTGCTGGTGCAGGGCGTGCAGACGCTCGGCGACACGCTGGCGCGCAAGCTCGATCACCGCAGCCGCCGCTCCTGAACCAAGCGCCTTTCGACAACTTCTTCGAACAAGAAACGACACAACAATAAGGATTCAAAACTCATGCGACGCATTGTGCTGTCCCTGGTCGCGCTGGCTTTCAGCAGCGCGGCCTATGCCGAAACCATCCGGGTCGGCGTCACCTCCGGTCCGCACGCCGAGATCATCGACGTGGTCAAGAAGGTCGCCGCCGAGCGCGGCCTCGACATCAAGCCGGTGGAATTTTCCGACTACGTGTTCCCGAACGAAGCTTTGGCGCGCAAGGAGCTGGACGCCAATTCATTCCAGCACGAACCCTACCTCTTGAACCAGACCGCCAAGAGCAACTGGAAGATCGTCAAGGTCGCCAGCACCATCCTGTCGCCGCAGGGCGTCTATTCCAGCAAATACAAGACGCTCGCCGATCTGCCGCAAGGCGCCACGGTGGCGATCGCCAATGATCCGTCCAATGGCGCGCGCGGCCTGCTGATCCTGGCTTCGCAAGGGCTGATCAAGCTCAAGGATGGCGCCGGCGTCACCGCGTCGGTCGCCGACATCATCGACAATCCCAAGAAGCTGAAATTCGTGGAGCTGGACGCCGCACAGCTGCCGCGCTCGCTCGGCGATGTCGATCTGGTGTCGATCAACAACAACTACGCAGTGCAGGCCGGGCTCAGCCCGTCGCGCGACGCGATCGCCCGCGAAAGCACCGACGGCCCCTGGGTCAATATTCTGGCAGTGCGCGAGGAGGACAAGGACAAGCCGTGGGTGAAAGCGCTGATCGACGCCTATCACTCCGACCCGGTGAAGCAGTTCATCGAAACCCGCTTCAAGGGCACCTATCTCGCCAGCTGGTGACGACCAACCACGGGATGGCGCAGGCACCGCGCCATCCCGTGGACATTTGATCAGAACAGATAGTTGAGCCGCAGCAGCGCCTCGTGACGCTCGAAATGTTCGAGGTCGTAGCGGTTGTGATCATTGATCGCCTTGCCGGCGACCTGCGTGCTAAAGGTGCCTGACAGGCCGACATTCTTGGCGAGATGCACCGAGAAGGTCGGCCCGATAAACAGCGCATTGCCGGCGAGATTGTCGAGGCTGGCGCCGTGATAGGCGCGCACATAGCGCGCTTCGCCGCCGATGATCAGATCGGAATTGACCTTGTAGGACAGCGCGGTGTGCACGGCGAAGTCCGAGGCGTGGGTCCAACTATTGGCGAGGTCACGCGCGCTGCCGGCCGAGAACCAGAAATTGACGGTGCCGAACAGCCGGTCCTCGATCAGCTCCTTGTCGATCAACGCCGCAAATTCCGAGCCATAGCTGAGCTGATCAAGCCCGGTGGCGTCATCGACCCGCGACCAGCCCGGCGCGGCGTGCACCGTCAGGCCGAACGGCATTTCATTGCGATCCAGCACCTTGTAGCGGAATTCCATCGAGGCCCCCGCAAAGGCGCTGCGATGATTATTGGCCATGCCGGGAATATCACTGATCTGATTTGTGCCGAAGCTGACGCCGGGCGCGACGCGGAAGCGGTCGGTCAGCACAAATTTCATCTGCGCCAGCGTGCCACCGCCGAAATAGGAGCCAAAGCGCTTGCCGACCCGGCCGATATTCTCGACCTCCAGCTCGACCTCGCCGGCCTTGCCGATGTCGGAGCCCATGCTGAAGCCGAAAATATGCTCGGTATCGACGTCGTCGGCATCATGCTTGGCGGCGGCGGCCACCGCGCGCGGCTGGCCGAACGGCGCCGCGGGCGACACTGAGGAGGCATAGGACAGCCAGGACGGCCGGTCCTCGGCGCGAGCAGTTGCGGCCGACAGCCCGACCGCGGACACCACGCCGAGCGTCAGCCCGGTTTTGACAATGACCTGACGCCACGACGCCGACGATTTGGCCGAGAAATGCATTCAACCCCCAAATGACCGAAAAACCTGATCTGGGAGAACCAATGCATTTGCGAGCGCTTCGCAGTCAAAGAATTAGTTTTGTAAGTTCAATAATTTAGAAGCATCCTAGATTTGATTGGGAACAAAGACCGCTGCGACAGCGCGCCGCGGCCGCAAGCTGCGATGGCGGCGCGCTGCCCCGTTACGTGGCGTTGAGCCGCCCGGCGCGCACGATCGGGGTGGCGCGGTAGCTGATCTCGGCAAAGGGCAGCTCCTTGGCGAGCAGCGCCAGCAGCTCGGCCATGTCGCGCTCGGCCAGCACCACCACCAGCTCGATCATGCGCACATAGCCGCGGATCTGCTCGAACACGTCGCGATAGGCGACGTTCTCGCCATGGCAGCGCACGTCGCTGACGCGAAAGCCGGCGCGCAATGACGGCTCATGGGCCGACAGCAGCCCGGTGAGCTGTTCCTCGAGAGCGACCGGGGCGGTCAGGGTCAGCAGCACGCTGGTCATGATTTCTTGCCCGCAGGAATGCCGAACCGGCGATACAGGATCGGCAGGATGATCAAGGTCAGCACCGTCGAGGTCACCAGGCCGCCGATCACCACGATCGCCAGCGGTCGCTGCACATCCGAGCCCGGGCCGGTGGCGAACAGCAGCGGCACCAGGCCAAAGCCGGTGATGCTGGCGGTCAGCAGGATCGGCCGCAACCGCCGCTGGGCGCCTTCGATGATGATGTGGTCGCGGTCAAAACCCTGATCGCGCAGCTGATTGAAATAGGACACCAGCACCAGGCCGTTCAGCACCGCGATGCCGAGCAGCGCGATGAAGCCGACCGACGCCGGCACCGACAGATACTCGCCGGAGATCAGCAGGCTGAACACGCCGCCGACCAGCGCGAACGGAATGTTGACGAACACCAGCAGTGCCTGCCGCACCGACACGAAGGTGACGAACAGCAACAGGAAGATCAGCGCCAGCGCGATCGGCACCACCACCGCCAGCCGAGCCGCGGCGCGCTGCTGGTTCTCGAATTGGCCGCCCCAGGTCAGGGTGTAGCCTTCCGGCAGCGGCACCTTCTCCGCCACCAGGCGCTTGGCCTCGTCCACGAAGCCGACCAGGTCGCGGCCGGCGACATTGCTCTGCACCAGCGCGACGCGGCGGCCGTTCTCACGGTCGATCTTGACCGGGCCGTCGATCCGCTCAAGCCGCACCACCGTGGCGAGCGGCACGTTCTTGCCGTCGGCGAGCGCCAGGCTGAGCCCGGCAAATTGCGACGGCGACTCGCGCATCGCATCGGTGCCGCGCACCAGCACCGGGGTGCGACGGCCATCCTCGACCACGATGCCGATCGACTTGCCTTCCACCTGGGTGCGCAGCGCCTCGGTGAGCGCATCGACGTCGAGGCCGAGCCGGCCGGCCTGCAACCGGTCGATGCGCGCGCTGAAATATTGGAAACCCTTGTTGAGCGTGGTGCGCACGTCCTCGCTGCCGCGGATGCCGCGCAGCGTCGCGGTGATACGCTCGGCGAGGCCGTTCAAGGTGGCGATATCGGGGCCGAAGATCTTCACGACCACGTCGCCGCGCGCGCCGATGATCATCTCCTGCACGCGCATTTCGATCGGCTGGGTGAAGCTGAAGCCGATGCCGGGGATCGGCGCCAGCGCCTTGCGCAGTTCACCCATCAGCCAGTTCATGTCGGACGGCTGCCGCCAAGTGTCCGGCTCCTTGAGCAGCACGTAAGTATCAGTCTGGTTCAGCCCCATCGGATCGAGCCCCAGCTCGTCCGAGCCGGTGCGCGCCACGATGCCGACCACTTCCGGCACCGCTTTCATCAGCGTTTGCTGAATTTTCAGGTCGAGGTCGGTGCTCTGGTCGAGCCCGATCGACGGCAGCTTTTCCACGCTGACAATCGGCGTGCCTTCATCCATGGTCGGCATGAAGATCTTGCCGAGCTGGCTGTAGGCAAAGCCGGTCGCGACCAGCGCCACCATCGCGCAGGCCACCACCGCGCGTTCATGCTTCAGGCTGAATTGCAGCGCCGGCGTGTAAAGGCGATTGATGTTGCGCACCAGCCAGGTCTCGTGATGACCGCCGGTCTTGAGCAGCAGCGACGCCAGCACCGGGATCACGGTCAGCGCCAGCAGCAGCGAGCTGCCGAGCGCGAACACGATCGCGAGCGCCACCGGGATGAACAGCTTGCCTTCCAGCCCCTGCAACGACAGCAGCGGCAGGAACACGATCACGATGATGGTGATGCCCGAGGTCACCGGCACCGCGACTTCGCGCAGCGCATGATAGATACGGTGCAGCAGCGGGCTGCGTTCGGCGTAACGATCCTTGTCGAGATGGGCGACGATGTTTTCAACCACCACCACCGAGGCGTCGATCAACATGCCGATCGCGATGGCGAGGCCGCCGAGACTCATCAGATTGGCGGACATGCCGACCTGACGCATCAGCAGGAAGGTGGCGAGCGCCGATAGCGGCAGCGTCAGCGCCACCACCAGGGCCGCGCGCCAATCGCCCAGAAACAGCACCAGCAGCACCACCACCAGCAGCGTCGCTTCCAGCAGCGAGCGCGACACCGTGCCGACCGCGCGGCTGACCAGATCGCCGCGATCATAGAAGATATCGACCTTGACGCCCTTGGGCAGCGTCGGAGCCAGCTCAGCGAGCTTGGCACGCACGCCCTCGACCACGTCGCGGGCATTGGCGCCGCGCAGGCCGAGCACCAGGCCCTGCACCGCTTCGCCTTCGCCGTTGCGGGTCACCGCGCCGTAGCGGGTGATGCTGCCGATCCGCACTTCGGCGACATCGCCGATCCGCACCATGGCGCCGTCGCGATTGCTGACCACGATGTTGCGCAGGTCATCGAGCGTGCGCACCTGGCCATCGACGCGCACCAGCAGCACTTCTTCGCCTTCGGTGAGACGGCCGGCGCCGCCATTGCGGTTGTTGGCCTCCACCGCCTTCTGCAGCATCTCGATCGAGATGCCGCGCGAGGCCATCGCCAGATTGTCCGGCACGATCTCGAAGCTGCGCACGAAGCCGCCGAGCGAGTTGACGTCGGCGACACCCGGCAGCGTGCGCAGCGCCGGACGGATCACCCAATCGAGCAGCGTGCGCCGTTCAGCGAGCGACAGATCACCGCCCTCGATGGTGAACATGAACATTTCGCCGAGCGGCGTGGTGATCGGCGCCAGCCCCGCGGTGATGCCGGGCGGCATGTCCTTGACGACGCCCGACAGCCGCTCCGCGACCTGATTGCGCGCCCAGTAGATATCAACGCCATCCTGAAAATCGATGGTGACGTCGGCGAGCGCGTACTTAGTCACCGAGCGCATCACGGTCTTGTTCGGGATGCCGAGCATTTCCAGCTCGATCGGCGTGGTGACGCGGGTCTCGACTTCTTCCGGCGTCATGCCGGGCGCCTTGACGATCACCTTGACCTGCACCGGCGACACGTCCGGGAAGGCGTCGATCGGCAATTGCCGGAACGCATAGATGCCGCTGCCGATCAGCAGCAGAGTCGCAAGGATCACCAGCAGCCTATGGCCGAGCGAAAATTCAACGAGGCGCGTGAGCATCACTCAACTCCGCCCAGGCCTTGCCAGGCACCTTTCAGCGCGGCGAGACCGCGCACCGCGATCAGCTCATTGCCCTGGAAATGGCCCGTCACCACCACGAATTCCGGCATCTCTTCCTGCACCGTGACCGGGGTCGGCATGAAGCCGCCGTCGGTTTTGACGAACACGAAGGCGTCAGTGCCGCGCCGCACCAGCGCGCCGATCCGCACCCGCCATTCGCTGCCGGCATGGGCGCGCGGCGCCACCACCGCTTCCACCACCTGGCCCGGCCGCAATTCGCCCGCCGGGGCGGCAAATTCGGCGCGGACATTGACGGTCTGCGCCGAGGGATCGACGCTGGTGCCGATCGACACCACCCGGCCGGTGACCTGCTGATCGCGCAGCGCGACCTCGGCGCCGATCGCGAAATCGGCGGCGCGCGCGGATGGCACCTGGATTTCCACCCATAGCGGCGCGAGCTGCGCCAATCGGCAGATCGGCGCCAGCGCCTCCACGGTCTGGCCGGGCACCACCGATGTTTCCAGCACCACCGCATCGATCGGCGCCGCAATCACCAGCCGCGGATCGAGCGACTGGCTGGCGGCCAGCTTGGCGATCGCCTCTTCGGTCATGCCATAGTGCAGCAATGCCTGCCGGAATTCGGCCGAGGTCGCGCGCGCCTGCTCATACTCGCTCTGGGTGATGATCAGCTGCTTCTTGGGCACGGCGCCATAGGGCGCGAGATTCTCCTCGCGCTCCAATGTGGTGCGCAGCAGCGCTTCTTTCTTGAAAGCGACCAGAAAATCCGATTGCGCCTTGGCCAGCGCCGGGCTCTGCAATTCGGCGATCACATCGCCGCGTTTCACAGTGGCGTCGACGCGCACCAACAGCCGCTCGACGCGGCCGCCGAGCGGCGCATTCATCAAGCGCGTGCGATCCGGCGGCACCGTGACCCGGCCGGGGAACCGCAAGCCGGTGACGGCCGGCTGCTGCTCAAGCGGCGCGGTCTCAATCCCGACCAGCTCGGCCTGGGCCGGCGAAATCGACACTTTGCCGTCACCGCCCTCTTCCGTTGCACGGGCCAGACCCGTACTCAGCATCAAGGTCAGGCAAAGCCAGGCAAACAGACGGATCGACATCGACACTCTCACTTACGGCTCATTCACGCCGCGGCTGGCCCCTTCTTGCACTATTTCACCTGACAACTTCCTTACGGCGCCCGCGCGCGCAGGGCTGCCTTGCCATCCGCGCGCCACACAAGCTGCGCGTAACGTTAAAAATGCGCGGTCAGCCGCAGCAACGCCTGATGACGCTCGAAATTGCTGAGATCGAGCGCGCGCGGATCATCAAGCGCCTTGCCCGCGGCCTGAATGTTCCAGCTGCCGGACAGGCCGACATTCTTGGCGAGCGTCATGGAAAAGGTCGGCCCGACATAGAAGGCCGCGCCCTTCTGCCGATCGAGACCGCAGCCATCAAAAGCCTGCAGATAGCGCGCTTCCACACCGAACAGCACCGAGGGGAAGAATTTGTAGGAAACCGCCGTGCTGATCATCAGATCGGAATCATGCGACCACGGATTGCCGCCGCGCAGCTGCGAGGCGCCGACGATGTAGCCGACATTGAACGCACTAAACAGCTTGTTGGGAACCCACTCTTTATCCATCAGCGCCGACAGCACCGCGCCATAGCCTTCGATGCGGCGGCCGCTGACGTCGTCGATGCGGCTGACGATCGGCTCGAAATTGAGCGTGAAGCCGAACGGCGCAACGTGGCGGTCGAGCAGCTTGTAGCGGATTTCGACCGACGCTTCGTGAATGCCGATCGCGTTGCGATCCTCAAGCTCCGGCACGCCGCTGATATTGTGGGTGCCGAGCGTGAAGCCCGGCGCCACCCGCAGATTGTCGGTCAGCGTGTATTTGAAATGGGTGTGGGTCGCGGAGGTGAGGTAGTAGCCGGACCGCTTGCCGATGCCGCTGAAGGTTTCGAGTTCAAGCTCGAATTCGCCCTTGTCGCCGATGTCCGATCCCATCGTCATGCCGAAAATATGCTCGGTATCGACCTCGTCATGATCGGCGGCAGGGGCCGGCTTGCCAGCCGTGGCAGCGGCCGCGCGCGTCTCAGCGCCGCCCGAGGTCCGCGGCAGATCGCCGGCCTGCGCCGCCGGCATCAGGGCGACGCTCAACAGCGCCGCCAGCGGCCATGCGGATGCGCCTTGCTGCGCGCGGCGGCTGCGCCGGACGGCGTGGACCTGAAATGACATTCACCCCCCAATGATCCCGACTGGCGCGCCCCATGCCGTCATACCGTCATGCCTTCGCACCGCGCGCCGATATTGTCTTTACGGGTGGTCCGGCAGGCAACTCAAGACTGCAAGCCGGATGAGGGTCATACCACAATACCTTATCGCCGACCTTACTGTCGTCTCAGTCGAATGTGAGGCTGACCTTGGCTGACGAGAATGGTATCTGATCGCAGTCAATCGAGGGCTCGGCCCGATGGCGCATGACCCACCCGCCACGCACAGCGCTGCGAGGCAGGGTCGCGGTGAGCGCGGGCCGAGAATGCAAGAGGGAATGAAATGACGAAAAAGACTCCGGCGATCAACATCGGGATTCCTGAGGCGCAGCGCGCCAAGCTCGCGGAAGGGCTGTCGAAGCTGCTGGCCGACTCCTACACGCTCTATCTGATGACGCACAATTTCCATTGGAACGTCACCGGCCCGATGTTCAACACGCTGCACGCGATGTTCATGGCGCAATACACCGAGCAGTGGGCGGCGCTCGATGTGATTGCAGAGCGCATCCGCGCGCTCGGTTTCCCGGCCCCCGGCACCTACAAGGAATTTGTGAAGCTGGCGTCGATCGAAGAGGTCGAGGGCACCCCGAAGGCGATGGACATGGTCCGCCATCTGGTCGCCGCGCAGGAAGCAACCGCCCGCACCGCGCGCGAGCTGTTCCCGCTCACCGAGGAAGCCAACGACCAGCCGACTGCTGACCTTTTGACCCAGCGGCTCGACGTGCACGAAAAGACCGCCTGGATGCTGCGCAGCCTGCTCGAAGACTGACGCTGCCTACGCGACCAACCGCACGCCCGTCGCCTGATCAAGCAGGCGGCGGGCGTTGCCTTTTCTATTAATGGCGCATCTATTAATGGCGCAGCGCCAGCGCCACGCCGCCGAGCGTCGCCGCCAGCGCCAGCAGTTCGCGCAGCCCGATCGGTTCGGCCAGCATCGCCGCAGCCGCCAGCACGCCGACCACCGGCACCAGCAGCGTGCCGATCGAGGCGGTCGCCGCTGGCAGCCGCTCCAAAGCTGCGAACCAGCACACATAACAGACGCAGAACTGCACGAAGGTCAGATAGGCCATCGACGCCCAGCCGCGTGGCGACAGCGCCGCGAAATGCGGCTGCTCGATCGCCAGGCCGACGATCACCACCGGCACACAGCCGATCCCGACCTGCCATGCCGTCAGCGCGATCGGCTGCAAGGTCAGCGGAAAGCGCTTGGTCAGCACGGTGCCGAACGCCACGCCGATCGCACCGGCAAGCGCGAACAGAATGCCGGGCAGTTTTTCAAGACTGACGCTGATCCCGCCGCCGCCGAGCAGCACACAAATGCCGGTGAGCGCCACCAACAGCGCCAGGCCGCGCACCACCGACACGGTCTCGCCGAGCAGCGGCCAGGCCAGCAGTGCCACCCAGACCGGAATGGTGATCGCCAGCACCGCGGCATCGCTGGCCTTCAGCCACACCAGCGCCAGCCCCATGAACGCCACCCAGCCGCCGATATTGAGCATCGACACCAGGATCAGCCGCCCCCATAGCGGTTTCGGCACCGTGAGGCGCTGGCCGCGGTGCTGCGCGATCAACGCCAGCGCCGCTGCCCCGACCAGCCCAGCAAGGCCGCGCGACGACAATGGCGGCACTTCGCTGAGCAGCTGCTTCATGATCGGGAAGTTGAGGCCCCATCCCACGGAGGCGATCGCGAGGAACAAAAAGCCAAGCGGCGCGATGCGGCCGCGTCCGGCCTCGCTGAGGATGGTCATTGGGTGTTTCCGCCAGTTGTTTTCTTGCACGATGGCGAAGAATCGCGGCGCGCGCCACTGGAAAGGACCAGGGCGGCTCGCTAGACATTGATGGTCTGCCCAATGGCAACGACCGCACAGCAACAGGCCGCACGGATCGCGATGATCGACCGCCTCGACTGGCACCGCCGCCAAGCACCTGGCAGCGCAGCATAATGTCCGCGAGCTGGAATTATCAGGCGCCGCGCTGGCTGCCGGGCGGCCATGCCCAGACCATCTGGCCAGCACTGTTTGCACGTCCCTATCGCCGCGAAGCACCGCCCTATCAGCGCGAACGCTGGCTGGCGCCCGATGGCGACTTCATCGATGTCGATCATTTCGGCTGCACGGCGGGCGCGCCGTGGCTGGTGCTGTTCCACGGCCTTGAAGGCAGTTCGTCGAGTCACTACGCGATTGCGTTCGCGCGCGCGGCGCAGGCGCGCGGCTGGAATTTCAGCGTGCCGCATTTCCGCGGCTGTTCCGGCGAGCCTAATCTGGCGCCGCGCAGCTATCATTCCGGCGATTTCGCCGAGATTGATTGGATGCTCGCGCGCATCCGCGAACGGGCCGCGGCGCCGGTGCTGGCCGCGGGCGTGTCGCTCGGCGGCAATGCGTTGCTGCGCTGGGCCGAAGAAACCGGCGACCGCGCCGCCGCCACCGCGCGCGCCATCGCCGCCATCTCAGCGCCGCTTGATCTGACCGCGGCCGGCGCGGCGATCGACAGCGGCTTTAACCGCATCGCCTATGCGCGGCATTTCCTGCGCACCATGAAGCCGAATGCACTGCAGAAATGGCAGCGCCATCCGGGGCTGTTCGACCGCGACCGGATGATGGCGGCCACCACGCTGCGCGCCTTCGATGATTGCTTCACCGCGCCGCTGCATGGCTTTGCCGGCGTCGATGATTATTGGCGGCGCGCCTCGGCCAAGCCGCATCTGCACACGATCCGGATTCCGGCGCTGGTGCTGAATGCCCGCAACGATCCGTTCGTGCCGGCGACCTCGCTGCCCAGCACCAATCAGGTTGGTGACTACGTCACGCTATGGCAGCCCGACAATGGCGGCCATGTCGGCTTCACGTCAGGTGCTTGGCCGGGTGAGGTGCATGCCATGCCCCATGCGGTCAGCGATTGGCTGGCGGCGCAGCTGCACGCTGCTCAGCCCGCGGCGCGCAGCAGCGTCTGATGGTCGTTGAACCATTGCCAGCTGCCGCCGCCGGCGCGTTTGACGGCGTAGAGCGCGCGGTCGGCCTGATCGAGCACCACTTCGACGCCAATCTCGGCCAGGCATTGATGATCGGTGACCACCACGCCCGCGGACGCCCCGATCCGGATCGATAGCCCGACCACATTGAACGGCAGCGACAGCGCCGTCACCGCGTTGCGCGCCAGCGTCGCGGCTTCGTCGCATCCGGTCTGGCCGGGATGGACGTATTGCAGCAGCATGAATTCATCGCCGCCAAACCGCGCCGCAACGCCACGTTCGGCCACGCATTGCTGCAGCCGTTTTGCGACCTGGCGCAGCAGCTCGTCGCCGGCCTGATGGCCATATCGGTCATTGATCGGCTTGAAGCCGTCGAGATCGACCGCAATGATCGCGAGGTGGCCGCGCGCGCTGCCAAGCGTCGATAGGAATGCGCCGCGGTTCGGCAGGCCGGTGAGAAAATCCTGGCTGGCGCGCTTCGACAATGCCTGCCGGGATTCGAGCCGCTCGATGAAGGCCGAGCTGAGATGACGCGCGGCCTCCTGCATCATCATCCAGAACAGCACCACCAGCACCGCCCCGACCTTGAACTGCATCTGCGGCTGCAGCAGCGCCATCACCAGGATCGGCGCCAGCAGCAGCCCGGAGGTCAGCAGCACCACCCAGGGCCGCACCGCAGCCCGCGACACCATGCCGACGCAAAATGACATCGACAGGCCGAACGCCAGCCACGCGCCCGGCAGATCGCCGATCTGCAATGCACGCGCCGACACCACCCCCAGCACCGCGCCGAACGAGGCGGCGCCGATGCCGTACACCCGCTCCCACAGGATCACTTCGCGTTCTGACAGATTCGGCCTGTGCGCCGGATAAAGCCACAGGCTGGCCAGACGCCCGGCGCCGATCACCACGATCAACACCGCCGTCACTGCATAGACCGGATCGCGCTGCAGCAGCAGCAGCGTGACCACCACGATCGCCGAGGTGACGCATAGCGCCAGCACCTGCGGGAACGCGGTATAGAGGAGATCGACCAGTTCGCGACGAACGGTCGGATGGGGGCTGAGCTGCTCGGACAGGACACGACGGATCATGCCGCCAGCATTGCATTCAGTTCCTAATAGCCCTCATCCATTTTCCGTGTGACGGTGTTTGGTTAGGCTCTGGGCTAATTGTCCGTTAATCGACCGATTCCGGGTCGTTTTCGGTGGAAAATGGCAGGAATTTGGCGCCCCGCGCCTCACGCGGCCCTGCTCTGCGAAACGACATGCCGCAACAAACGATCGTGATCAGGGCCCCGTTGCGTAATTTTTTTCCTCGGCAAATCAGTAATCTAGACGGATATTGCGCAGCCGTTTTCCATGCTGCGGGCGACGCTGTACAGCGTCGCCACGGCGGGCCGCGCGCGCCGCTTCGCCGATGGTTGCATGGACCCTCAGCCGGAACCGATTACAGCAGACCCTTCAATCGGTTCAGCGTTATCCGTTCGCGCGCCAGGAGCAATTCCCGCATGTCGACCTCGTCCCGTGTTCTCCATCCGCAATTGCGTTCCAAGATCATGACTGCGACAGACGCCGCGTCACTGATCCCGTCCGGCGCTACTGTCGGCATGAGCGGCTTCACTGGAGCGGGCTATCCCAAACTGCTGCCGCTCGCTTTGGCTGAGCGCATCAACGCCCATCACGCCCGCGGCCAGAAGTTCAAGCTCAATGTCTGGACCGGCGCGTCCACGGCGCCTGAGCTTGATGGCGCGCTCGCCAAGGTCGATGGCATCGAATTGCGGCTGCCCTATCAATCCGACCCGACCTGCCGGAAGCGCATCAATGCCGGGCGGATGGACTATATCGACATCCATCTGTCCCATGTCGCGCAGCACGTCTGGTTCGGCTTCCTCGGCAAGCTCGACGTCGCGATCGTCGAAGTCGCCGGCATCCGCGAGGATGGCAGCCTGATTCCGTCGTCCTCGGTCGGCAACAACAAGACCTGGCTCGACCTCGCCGACAAGGTGATCCTCGAAGTCAATTCGTGGCAGGACATCCGCCTCGAAGGCATGCACGACATCTATTACGGCACGCAGCTGCCGCCGCATCGCAAGCCGATTCCGATCCTGCAGTCCGGCGACCGCATCGGCGAAAAATATCTGCGCTGCGATCCCTCCAAGATCGTCGCGGTGGTCGAGACCAACCTGCCGGACCGCAACTCGGCGTTCAACGCGCCGGACGAGAACTCGCAGGCGATCGCCGGCCACATCCTGGAATTCCTCAGCCATGAGGTGAAGAAGGGCCGGCTGCCGGAAAATCTGCTGCCGCTGCAATCGGGCGTCGGCAACGTCGCCAATGCGGTGATGGCCGGCCTCGAAGACGCGCCGTTCGAGAACCTCACCGCCTACACCGAAGTGTTGCAGGACGGCATGCTGCACCTGCTGCGCAAGGGCAAGCTGACCCATGCCTCCGCCACCGCGCTGTCGCTCAGCCCCGATGGTTATGACGAGTTCACCAGCAACCTGGATTTCTATCGCGAGCGGCTGGTGCTGCGTCCGCAGGAAATCTCCAACCACCCCGAAGTGATCCGCCGGCTCGGCGTGATTGCCATGAACGGGCTGATCGAGGCCGACATCTACGGCAACGTCAACTCGACCCACATCATGGGCACCAGCATCATGAACGGCATCGGCGGCTCGGGTGACTTCGCCCGCAACAGCTTCCTGTCGTTCTTCATGACGCCGTCGGCGGCCAAGGGCGGCAAGATCTCCTGCATCGTGCCGATGGCCTCGCATGTCGATCACACCGAGCACGACGTTCAGGTGATCGTCACCGAGCAGGGCCTCGCCGATTTGCGCGGCCTGAGCCCGAAGGCGCGCGCCAAGGTCATCATCCAGAACTGCGCGCACCCGACATTCCGGCCGGCGCTCAAGGAATACTACAAGCGCGCGCTGGAATATTCGCCGGGCCTGCACACGCCGCACATCATTGATGAGGCGCTGACCTTCCTGCCGAACTGGATGGCCAACAAGGCCGCGCGCGAAGCTTGGCGCGAAGACGCCGTGATCCAGGCCGACGTCTGGCGCTAAGCGCCCTTAAATCGCTGGCGTATCGCCGCGCCAGCGATTTCCGATCCTGTTCGCAGAGCGTGCAGCCGCAGGGCTGCGCGCTCTTTGTTTTTCAACCGAGTTACGTCGAGCACTCAGAATTCAATCGAAGCTGCTGGAAAACCGCCAAGGAAATTTCACGGCGCCTGCTCATGATCAACGTCAACAGCCCGCGCGCGCATGGGGTGCCGCGGAGCGACGCTGACGAATGACGAGGACGGTGATGAAAGCTTGCGATGTGATGTCGACTCACGTGATCGCGGTTGGGCCGGAGACGCCGGCGCGGGCGGTGGCCGAAACGCTGCTGAAACACGGCATCAGCGGCGTTCCGGTGGTCAATGCCGATGGCGCGCCGCTCGGCGTGATCAGCGAGGGCGATCTGATGCCGCGCGATGTCGCCGAGCGCGAAGCGCGGCGCGAACAATGGCTGAGCATGTTGTCGCACGGCCAGGACGTCGGCTCCGATTATCTCGAGCTGCTGACCGATGATGATCGCTCGGCCAGCGAAATCATGAGCGCCCCGGCGGTCACCATCGAGGCGGATGCCGAATTGCTGGAAATTGCCGGGCTGTTGTCGGCGAACCGCATCAAGCGGCTGCCGGTGATGCGCAATGGCAAGCTCGCCGGCATCGTCAGCCGCGCCGATCTGGTGCGCGCCGTGGTGCAGTCGGAAGCCGATGCCATCACGGCAGCGGCGCAGGTCAGCCGCAACGGCGATGGCTGGCCGGTCGCCTCGGCGCGGCTGGAAGCCCTGACCGCGCCGCCGGCACAGCCCGAACCGGCAGCGGCCGCCCCCGCGGGCGGGCTGTCGGCGGCCGGCTTCCACGATCTTGTCTCCCATCATGAACAACAGCTGCTGCAACAGCGCGAACAGGAGCGGCTGCGCGCCGCGCAACAGCAGCACAAGGACGCACAGGATTTTCTGGCCAATCAGCTCACCGAAGAAGCCTGGCAGCAGATGCTCGCCAATGCCCGCGCCGCGGCGCTGCGCGGCGAGGAAGAGAGCCTGATGCTGCGCTTCCCCGCCGAAGTGTGCCGCGATCACGGCCGCGCCATCAACGCCCCGGACCCGGCCTGGCCGGAAACGCTGCGCGGCATGGCGTCCGAGGTGTTTTTGCGCTGGCGCTCCGAGCTGCGGCCGCAGGGCTTTGCCCTGCATGCCCGCGTTGTCGAATTCCCGAACGGCATCCCCGGCGATATCGGCCTGTTCCTGGCCTGGTAGCGGCGTCCCCAGCCCCGTTCACGCAACGATATGGAAGCCGCGGTCGGCATAGCTGACCGAGCCGGTCAGCGGGACCGCGGCGTCGCTGGCGAGGAAGGCGGCCACCCGGCCGATTTCCTCGATCGAGGTCAGCTGATGGGCCGGGGTGCGCTCGCGCACCCGGTCGAGCAGTTCATCGAAACGACCAATGCCTGACGCGGCGCGGGTCTTCACCGGCCCGGCCGATAGCGAATGCACATGGATGCGCTGCGGCGCGAGGTCCGCGGCCAGCGTGCGCACCGTGGCTTCCAGCGCCGCCTTGACCGGCCCCATGACGTTGTAGTGCTCGACCACGCGCTCGGCGCCGAAAAAGCTGACGGTCTGCAGACTGCCGCCCTCGGCCATCAGCGGCACCGCCAGCCTCGCCATCCGGATGAACGAGTGGCAGGAAATATCCATCGCCATCGCAAAGCCTTCCGCAGAACAATCGACCAGCTTGGCCTGCAAATCCTCGCGCGGCGCGAATGCGATCGAGTGCAGCAGGAAATCGAGCCGGCCCCATTCGCGCGTCAGCCGCTCGAACACCGCTTCCAATTCGCCCGGCACACGCACATCGCAGGGCACGATGATCGGCGCCTGCAGCGCTTCGGCGAGCGGCCGCACGAACGGTTCTGCTTTCGCGTTCAGATAGGTGATGGCAAGCTCGGCACCTGCGGCGCGAAACGCCTGCGCGCAGCCGGTGGCGATGGAATGCTCGTTGGCGATCCCGACCACCAGACCGCGTTTGCCGGCAAGATTGACAAGGGAGGGCATCGAATGGGCATCTCCAGACAGCGGCACACGACGAATGAGGCCGCGATACCGGGCCACAATAGCGTCGATTCCGCGACCGCCAGCACCGCACCGGCGCGCTGGCGTGGCGGCAAATCGTCGTAGTCCGATGTCGTCAACGCTTCACAGACCCTTGCGACACCGGGGCATTGCTCGTTCACGCGGCAGGCTGATCGCTGCGGCAGCAGGCCGCAGCAATCAGCGCATCGGGTACGGTTTCCGGGCCGCAAAGTTTGTCCAATTCCATCCCTTTTGGCTGAGAAACTCGATACAGAAGATGCTTGCGGCTGCGTCGTTAGATTCGCTGTGCGGCCGCAGGAAGCCCGAACGGACTGCGGATCAAGAGAGGCTTGGATGAGTGTCGTAATTGATGCCCCGCTCGCTCGTCACGCGATGGCTTATGTGCTGGCAGGAGGCCGTGGCAGTCGATTGATGGAGCTGACCGACCGCCGCGCCAAGCCGGCCGTGTATTTTGGCGGCAAGTCGCGGATCATCGACTTCGCGCTGTCCAATGCGCTGAATTCCGGCATCCGGCGCATCGCGGTTGCCACCCAATACAAGGCGCACAGCCTGATCCGCCATCTGCAGCACGGCTGGAACTTCTTCCGGCCGGAGCGCAACGAGAGCTTTGACATTCTGCCGGCGAGCCAGCGCGTCTCCGAGGAGCTCTGGTATCTCGGCACGGCCGACGCGGTCTATCAGAACATCGACATCATCGAGAGCTACGACCCGCAATTCATCGTGCTGCTCGCGGGCGACCACATCTACAAGATGGACTACGAGAAGATGCTACAGCAGCACGTGCACCAGCGCGCCGACGTCACGGTCGGCTGCCTGGAAGTGCCGCGCAAAGAGGCATCCGGCTTCGGCGTGATGGATGTCGATGACAACGACCAGATCCTGTCATTCGTCGAAAAGCCCGCGAATCCGCCGACCATGCCGGACAAGCCGGACATGTCGCTGGCGTCGATGGGCATCTATGTGTTCGACACCAAATTCCTGTTCGAGGAATTGCGCCGCGACGCCGCCGACAAGAACTCCAGTCACGATTTCGGCAAGGATATTATTCCTTATATCGTCAAGAACGGCAAAGCGGTGGCGCATCGCTTCGACCGCTCCTGCATCCGCTCGCACGCCGAGTCGGCCGCCTATTGGCGCGACGTCGGCACGGTCGACGCCTATTGGGCCGCCAATATCGACCTGACCGATATCGTGCCGCAGCTCGATCTCTATGACCGCAACTGGCCGATCTGGACCTATAGCGAGATCACCCCGCCGGCGAAGTTCGTGCACGACAAGGTCGGCCGCAGGGGCCTCGCCACCTCCTCGCTGGTCTCGGGCGGCTGTATCGTGTCCGGCTCGACGCTGCGCGAGACGCTGCTGTTCACCGGCGTGCGGGTGCATTCATTCTCCACCATCGAACAGGCGGTGATCCTGCCCTACGTCGATGTCGGCCGTTCCTGCGAGCTGAAGAAGGTGGTGATCGATCGCGGCGTGCATATTCCCGATGGTTTGGTGGTCGGCGAAGACCCGGAGCTCGACGCCAAGCGCTTCCGGCGCACCGAGGAAGGCGTCTGCCTCATCACCCAACCCATGATCGACAGGCTGGACCTATGAAGCCGATTACTGCGCTCTCGGTCGCATCCGAGATCTATCCGCTGATCAAGACCGGCGGCCTCGCCGACGTCACCGGCGCGCTGCCCGGCGCGCTCGCCGCCCATCAGGTGACGCTGCTGACGCTGATCCCCGGCTATCCGGCGGTGCTGAAAGCGATCGACAAGGCCGAGCCGGTGCACCATTTCGCGGACCTGCTCGGCGGGCCGGCACGGCTGCTGGCGGCGCGCAAGGGTGAGCTGCAATTGCTGGTGCTCGATGCCCCGCATCTCTATGACCGGCCGGGCAATCCCTATATCGGCCCCGACGGCAATGACTGGCCCGACAATGCCCAGCGCTTTGCGGCGCTGGCCCGGGTCGGCGCAGAGATCGGCCAGGGGCTGCTGCCGGGTTTTGTGCCCGAGCTGATCCATGCCCATGACTGGCAGGCCGGGCTGACCGCCGCCTATCTGCGCTACAGCGATCGTCCCGGTCCGGGCACGGTGTTCACCGTGCATAATCTGGCGTTCCAGGGCCAATTCCCGCACGAATTGCTGCCGGCGCTTGGGCTGCCGCCGAACTCCTTCACCATGGACGGCGTCGAATATTACGGCGCGATCGGCTTCCTGAAGGCCGGATTGCAGCTGTCCGACCGCATCACCACGGTATCGCCGAGCTACGCGCTGGAAATTCAGGCGCAGGACGCCGGCATGGGGCTCGATGGCCTGTTGCAGCAGCGTTCGCATCATCTCAGCGGCATTTTGAACGGCATCGACGAGGCGGTGTGGGACCCGGCCACCGATACCCGGATTCCGGCGCCCTACTCGACCCGCAAGCTGCACGCCCGCGCCCTCAACAAGGCGGCGCTGCGCGAGCATTTTGGGCTGCGCTCGGAAACCGACCGGCTGCTGCTTGGCGTGATTAGCCGGCTGTCGTGGCAGAAGGGCCTCGACATGCTGCTCGAAACCATCCCGGTGCTGCTGTCGGAGGGCATCCAGCTGGCGCTGCTCGGCACCGGCGATGCCGAGCTTGAAACCGCGTTCCGCCAGGTGGCGCAGTCCCATCCCGGGCAAATCGGCGTTGCGATCGGCTATGACGAGAACCTCGCCCATTTGATCCAGGCCGGTGCCGACGCCCTGCTGGTGCCGTCACGCTTTGAGCCCTGCGGCCTGACCCAGCTATGCGCGCTGCGCTATGGCACGGTGCCGGTGGTGGCGCGGGTCGGCGGCCTGTCCGACAGCATCATCGACGCCAATGAAATGGCGATCGCGGCCGGTGTCGCCACCGGGGTGCAGTTCGCGCCCGTGACCGCCGACCGGCTGGCGGCGGCGCTGGTGCGCACCCATGCCCTGTATTGCGACCGTTCGGTCTGGAAGACCCTGCAGCGCAATGGCATGCGCGCCGACGTATCCTGGCGGCGGCCGGCCGAGCACTACGCGCAGCTGTACCGCGCATTGCTCAACGCCCGGAACCCGCACGTCGCGATGTAACCGACTGATCGCTTAGCGATCAGCTGGTTCGCCTACTGATCGGAACCGCGCCACACTTAGCGCGCGGTTCCAACCGGAAAATCAGTGCTGCGCCCTTCACAATGGCGTCACGCTGCCTGTAGTATGTCCAGGCCTACGCTGCTTCGCAGCATTCTGGGGGCCAGGAGCGTTACTTGAACGCGCATGTCTCACAGGGCGGTTGGCCGGTATTAGTATTGAACGCGGATTTCCGCCCGCTCAGCTACTACCCACTGTCACTTTGGTCGTGGCAAGACGCGATCAAGGCGGTATTCCTCGACCGCGTCAATATCGTCGAGTTCTACGACCGCGCCATCCATAGCCCCAGCTTCGATATGCAGCTGCCGAGCGTGGTGTCGCTGAAATCATTCGTCAAACCGACCACGCATCCCGCTTTCACGCGCTTCAACGTGTTTTTGCGTGATCGCTTCGTCTGCCAGTATTGCGGCGCGCCGGAGGATCTCACCTTCGATCATGTGATGCCGCGCTCCAAAGGCGGCCAGACCACCTGGGACAATGTCGTCGCCGCCTGCTCGCCCTGCAATCTACGCAAGGGCAATCTCACGCCGCACCAAGCCGGCATGTTTCCCAAGCAGACACCATTCGCGCCGACCGTGCACCAGCTCCATCGCAATGGCCGACTGTTTCCGCCGAACTATCTGCATGAGAGCTGGCTCGATTACTTGTACTGGGACACCGAGCTCGATCCGTAGGCGGGCTGCGACTGCTGTTGTGCCGCATCACATTAGCGCGTCATTTGCCCCATATGACCGTCACGCAGGTTGGCTCAAGCACCTTCACTCCGGCGCGTCCGCCAGAGGGCGCTCCGCAGACCTGCGCCGGGCGATTTGGATGACTGGAAACAGCGCGAATGCGACCTGCCCCGCAAGACCAAGCAACGAAGCCATGGTCAGCAGGGTTTCGAGATGTTGCGCGAGGGTTCGCCCGACCGCAAAGATTGACAGATTGGCTTCAGCAGCCATCAGCAACACGAAGGCCACGCTTCCCATCACCATTCGCGGAGCGATCATCGCCGGCACTGAAAACCGCACGGCAATAGACGCGCAGGCGAACCATGACAGCGTCAGCATGAACGGGAGTTCGATGAGCACGGCGAACTCGTCGCCGACATGCGGAACGACGACCAATACCCGCACTGCCCCGAACACGAATCCGGCCAAGAACACCGTCGCGAAATATGCCAAAGCCGCCTTCAGTCCGTTGAGCATGCTGCACCATCAGGTTGATTTGACATCAGGGCACGCGCACCCGTCTTGCATAACATAACCGCAGCACTTGCTCTGGGGCCACCTACACCCCCGCTTGACTGCTTATGCGCATAGGCGCATACGTCGATCATGACTGAGAGCGCGCTTCCTTACCTGACGGCTCTGGCCGATCCAACGCGCCTTGCGGCGCTGCGCCTGTTGTGGGACGGCGAGGAGCATTGCGTCTGCGAGCTGATGCGTGAACTCGGCGCCACCCAATCGCGGATGTCGCGCCACATGGCGGTGCTGAGAACGGCAGGGCTCGTCACCGACCGCCGCGATGCGCAATGGGTACGCTATCGGCGATCGGCAAAACTGCCGCCCGAAGTGATCGCGCTGGTCGAAGCAGCGCTCGCGTTCCGGCCGAAACGGCGCGCGAGGGCGGCATGACCAGCACCGAGTTGCCTGCAAAACCGCGCTCTGCGACCACCAGGCTGATCGTCACAGCGCTGCTGCTAGTGATCTGGGTCGCGCTCTACGCGGCCCTGGCGCCGGCCTCGCAATGGCTGGTGCTGCAACTGCCGCTCGACCCGGCAAGCGGCGCAGCGCAGGCGCTGGCGTTTTTCATCTACGACACCCCAAAGGTGCTGCTGCTGCTCACGCTGATCGTGTTCGCGATGGGCGTGGTGCGCAGCTTCTTTTCGCCGGAGCGGACTCGCGCGCTGCTCGCCGGCCGACGCCAAGGCGTTGGCAACGTCGCCGCAGCCACGCTCGGCATCGTCACGCCGTTTTGCTCATGCTCGGCAGTGCCACTGTTCATCGGTTTTGTCAGCGCCGGCGTGCCGCTGGGCGTGACATTCTCGTTCTTGATCGCCGCGCCGCTGGTCAACGAGGTTGCGCTCGGGCTGCTGCTGGCGCTGCTCGGCTGGAAGGTGGCGCTGCTTTATCTGCTGCTCGGACTGGCCGTAGCGATCATTTCAGGCGCGATCATTGGCCGGCTGCATCTCGAAGGCTGGCTGGAAGACTGGGTGCGCGCGCTGCGCACCGAGGCGGCTCCGCTTGCAACGGCACAGCTGAGCATTGCGGACCGCATCGATGCCGGCGTTGAAGCTGTGCGCGATATTGTCGGGCGGGTCTGGCCGTGGATCATCGGCGGCATTGCCGTCGGCGCCGGCATTCATGGCTGGGTCCCTGAGGGCTTGCTCGCCGGCATCATGGGGCGAGAGGCGTGGTGGTCGGTGCCCGCGGCGGTCGCGATCGGCATACCGATGTATTCCAACGCCGCCGGCATCATCCCCGTGGTCGAGGCGCTGCTCGGCAAGGGCGCGGCGCTCGGCACGACGCTGGCCTTCATGATGAGCGTCACGGCCTTGTCGGCACCGGAAATGGTGATCTTGCGCAAAGTGCTGACGGTCCGGTTGATTGCCGTGTTCGTCGCGGTGGTCGGGCTCGGCATTTTGGTGGTCGGCTATCTGTTCAACTTCCTGTTCGGCTGAAGGAGCGAACCATGAAGGACGTCAAAGTGCTGGGATCGGGCTGCAAGCGCTGCATCGAAACCGCCGCTCTGGTGCAAAGCGAGGCCGACCGCCTCGGTGTGCCGATCAAGCTGGAAAAGATCACCGACTATGCCGAGATCGCCAAATACGGGATCGCTTCGACGCCCGGTGTGGTGATCGACGGCAAGGTGGTGCACGCGGGCGGGTTGCCGAAGAGCGAGAGCATCGCAGCGTGGCTGGCGGCCTAACGGCTCGGGTTGCGGGCTTGATCCGCCCCCATATTTCCATTATTCATGAAATATGGAATCGGAAGCAGTTCTGGCGGCGCTGTCCGCCCTTGCGCAAGAGACCCGGCTCGCGGTGTTTCGGATGCTGGTGCGCTGTGAGCCGGACGGCATGGCCGCCGGCGATCTCGCCAAAACCGTGGGCGTGCCGGCCAACACCATGTCGGTGCATCTCAATGTACTGAGCCGCGCCGGGCTGATCAGCTCCGAGCGCCATAGCCGCTCGATCGTCTATCGCGCCGATCTCGACCGCTTCCGCGCGCTGATGACGTTCATGCTGAAAGATTGCTGCGGCGGGCGCAGCGAAATCTGCGCGCCGCTGATCGCCGATCTGGTGCCCTGCTGTCCACCGAAGGAAACCGTCGATGGCTGATCCTGCCCCGACCCGCGACACCGCCATCGATGTCATCATCTACCACAATCCAGCCTGCGGCACCTCGCGCAACACGCTCGCTTTGATCCGCAATGCCGGCATCGAGCCGCATGTCATCGAGTATTTGAAGTGCCCGCCGAGCCGCGCGCTGCTCGAACAACTGATTGCGCGCGCCAGACTGACGCCGCGCGAATTGTTGCGCGAGAAAGGCACGCCGTTTGCCGAACTGAAACTGGAAGATCCCGCGCTCAGCGACGCGCAATTGATCGACGCGATGATGGCGCATCCGATCCTGATCAACCGGCCGCTGGTGGTGACGCCGAACGGCGTGCGGCTGTGCCGGCCGTCCGAGGCGGTGCTTGATCTGCTGCCGGCGCAGCGCGGCGAATTCCGCAAAGAGGATGGCGAGCTGGTGATCGACGCTCATGGCCACCGCGTCGCTGGTGCTTAGTCACGCGCACAGAGGCACACACCTGGTCATTATAAGCAATCCACCAACCCCGTGACTGCGAGTTGCACTACCCCGTCATTGCGAGCGCAGCGAAGCAATCCAGCACCACGCGGCGAGCATGGATTGCTTCGTCGGCTTCGCTTCCTCGCAATGACGGGAGGATGGTTCGAATCTTCTCTTGAACTTCGTTTCTTGTCCCGAGGCAGCCAATGTCCACCTTCGAACGCTATCTGACGCTATGGGTCGCGCTGTGCATCGTTGCCGGCATTGCGCTTGGCCATTTCATGCCCGGCCTGTTCCAGCTGATCGGCGCGGCGGAAATCGCCAAGGTCAATCTGCCGGTCGCGGCCTTGATCTGGCTGATGATCATTCCGATGCTGGTGAAGATCGACTTTGCGGCGCTGGCGGGGGTGCGCGACCATTGGCGCGGCATCGGCGTCACACTGTTCATCAACTGGGCCGTGAAGCCATTCTCGATGGCCGCGCTGGCCTGGTTGTTCATCGGCACGCTGTTCAAATCCTATCTGCCCGCCGACCAGATCAATTCCTACATCGCCGGGCTGATCATCCTGGCCGCGGCGCCATGCACTGCGATGGTGTTCGTGTGGTCGAACCTGACCAAGGGCGAGCCGCATTTCACGCTGAGCCAGGTGGCGCTCAACGACACCATCATGGTGTTCGCCTTTGCGCCGATCGTCGGGCTGTTGCTCGGGCTGTCGGCGATCACCGTGCCGTGGGACACGCTGGTGCTGTCGGTGATCCTGTACATCGTGGTGCCGGTGGCGATCGCGCAGCTCCTGCGGCGAAGGCTGTTGGCCACGGGCGGCGACGCGGCGCTGCAGAAACTGCTTAAAGTGCTACAGCCGCTGTCGCTGGTGGCGTTGCTGGCCACGCTGGTGCTGCTGTTCGGCTTTCAGGGCGAACAGATCATCAAGCAGCCGCTGGTGATTGCGCTGCTCGCGGTGCCGATCCTGATCCAGGTCTATTTCAATGCCGGGCTCGCCTATCTGCTCAACCGCTTCGTTGGCGAGGCGCATTGCGTCGCCGGACCGTCCGCGCTGATCGGCGCCAGCAATTTCTTCGAGCTGGCGGTGGCCGCCGCGATCAGCCTGTTCGGCTTTGAATCCGGCGCGGCGCTCGCCACCGTGGTCGGCGTACTGATCGAGGTGCCGGTGATGCTGAGCGTGGTCTGGATCGTCAACCGCAGCCGCATTTGGTATGAGGCGCGGCCGCAGGCATCGTGACGCGATCATTGCACGCAGGGCATTAGCCCCGTCATTTCGAGCAGCGCGCCAACCCCGTCATTGCGAGCGCAGCGAAGCAATCCAGACCTCAGTGCAGTGAACCCCTGGATTGCTTCGTCGCGTAGCCTGTGCCCGGACGGCGCAAAGCGCCGATCCGGGTGCTCCTCGCAATGACCAGAGAACTCGTAATTGCAGACTGTGAACCAGCCCCGTCATTGCGAGCGCAGCGAAGCAATCCAGACCTCTGTGCAGTGAACTGCTGGATTGCTTCGTCGCTGCGCTCCTCGCAATGACGGAAGGAAACAAGGTCGCTACACCCTTCGAACGCGGTCACACCTCCGGCGCGGTGCGGCGCACGGCAAAACTCGCCGTCAGCGGTGCCGTGGAGTCGCTGCCGACAAACACGTCGAACGGCGATTCGTCCTGCACCCAGTCGCGCGCGGCCGCGTTCCAATAGCGAAGCTGCTGCGGGCCGAGCGCGAACTGCACCGTGCAGCGCTCGCCGGGCTCCAGCGTGACGCGCTGAAAACCCTTCAGCTCGCGCACCGGGCGCGCCGCGCTGCCATAGCGCTGATGGATATAGAGCTGCACGACCTCATCAGCGGTGCACTTGCCGGTGTTGCAGACCTCGACGCTGACTTGCAGCGTCTCGCCCGGCGCGATCTCCGCCCTATCGAAGCTCAGCCCGTCAAACGCAAAGCTGCTGTAGCTGAGCCCGAAGCCAAACGGATAAAGCGGGCTATTCGGCTCGTTCCAATAACGCTGATCGGCCTTGTGCGGCTGATGCGACTTGAGCCGCGCATAGGGCAGCGGCAACTGACCGATATTGCGCGGCCAGTTGAACGGCAGCTTGCCGCCCGGCGACACATGGCCGAACAGAAGATTGGCGATCGCGGTGCCGCCCTGTGTGCCGGGATACCAAATGGTCATCAGCGCCTGCGGCGCACTGCCCTTGAGATCGAGCGGCCGCGCGCTCATCAGCAGCAGCACGGTCGGCGTGCCGGTGGCCAGCACCGCATCGAGCAATTGCTGCTGACGGCCGGGCAGATCGAGCGAGGAGCGCGAGGCGTTTTCGCCGATCATGATCTGCGCTTCGCCCAGCACCAGGACCGCGACCTCGGCGCCGCGCGCCAGCTCGGCGGCGCGGGCGATCTCCGCGTCGTCATCGACTTCGATGCGCGGCGCCTGCTTGTGCTCGGGGCTCTCGAAGATCGAGCGGAATTGCCGCGCCGGCACGCTGACGCCGGGCGAGTAATCGACCCGCACCGCGCTGCCAAGCGTGGCCTTGATGCCGGCCAGCACCGTCACCGTCTCCTGATCGTTCTGCGCAAAGATCCACGGCCCCGAACTGTCGCGCGCGGCATCGGCAAACGGACCGATCACCGCGACCGAACGCAGCGCCTTGGCATCGAGCGGCAGCAGATTGTTGTCGTTGCGCAGCAGCACGGCGGAACGCTCGGCAGCCCGCCGCGCCACGGTGCGGTGCTTTGGATCGCTCAGCACCGCACGCGCGCGCGCGATATCGACATAAGGCTGCTCGAACAGCCCCATGCGGATTTTCGCCTCCAGCACGCGGCGCACCGAGGCATCGAGCTCGGCCATGGTGATGCGGCCATCGGCCAGCGCCTCGGGCAGCCGCTTGTAGGCCGATTGCCCGAATGGCGGCGCCATCTCCATATCGACGCCGGCCTGCAGCGCGCGCACGCCGGCCTCGGTGAGATCGGCGGCAACGCCATGGGTGGTGAGATCGGCCGCGGCGCCAGCATCGGTGACCACAAAGCCGTCAAAGCCCAGCGTGTCGCGCAGCACCGTGGTCAGCAGCCAGCGATTGCCGGTGGCCGGAATGCCGTTCAGCCCCATATAGGCGGTCATGACATTGCCGGCGCCGGCCTCGATCGCGGCCTTGAACGGCGGCAGATACACGTTCCACAGCTCGCTATCCGACAGATTGACTTCGTCATAGTCACGGCCGCCGAGCGCCGCGCCATAGCCGGCAAAGTGCTTTGGGCCGGCGATCACGCGGCCGGGGCTGCCTATATAGCCCCCCTGAAAACCGCGCACCTGCGCCGCCGCCATCGCCGCGCCGAGATAAGGATCTTCGCCCGCGCTTTCGATCAAGCGGCCCCAACGCGGATCGCGCGCGATGTCGACCATCGGCGCAAACGCCCAATGCAGACCGATGGCGCGCGCCTCGGTGGCCGCCACCGCCTGCCCCTGCTCGACCAGCTCCGGGTCCCAGCTCGCCGCCATCGCGATCGGCACCGGCATCACGGTGTGAAAGCCATGGATGATGTCGAAACCGAACAACAGCGGAATGCCGAGCCGGGTCTGTTCGACCGCGATGCGCTGCAAACGATTGATGTCCTCAGGGTCGGTCACGAACAGCAGCGAGCCGGCGCGCCCTGCCGCTACCTCGGCCTCGACGCGCTTGGCCTCATCGTGCGAGGTCAGGAAATCGAAATACTGGGTGATCTGCCCCGCCTTCTCCTCGACGGTCATCTGCGCCAGTAGCGCATCGACGCGGGCGCGCACCACGGCGTCGTCCAGCGCTGCGGCGGGCACCTCGCCCTCGTTCAAAACTGAACCGCTCGATCCCGGCTGGTTGATGTTCATGTTCGTTCCTTGACAGAGTGTATTGCTGCCGCGAAGGCCACTCCAACGGAGATCAGGTTCGCGCCTCCACCTCAAGTGCCCTTTGCGCAGATCATCCCCTCGTTTCCAGCAGCGCCATTCTCGCGCAGCCACGCACAGCGGCGGCGCGCGCAGGCACGGCGCTGCTCACCATCGCGATCAGACTGGCGCATGAGCCTTTGATGTCAACTGCGGTGGACCGCGACAAACCGTGTCACGCCACGAGCCGCGCTGTCATTGACGCGCGGCATTGCTGCAACTGCGCTCGCTGCACTGCACGCGATTGCGCGATTTGTCAGCAATGTCAGCGATCGCCGCGGAATTAGTAACTGCGTGATGGGACATGGTGACGCATCGATTACCACTGAGCGGCGCGATCAACCGTCAAATACAGTAATCACCGTCACTTGCTGCGCTTGCTGCAACCGAAATGATGTCGCGCTTGCTTGACATATACGAAGGTTTCGGTTGACCCGAATGAGCCTCCCCGGTCACCTTTCAAACAAACTGCAAGAGTTCGGCCTGCGATCAACTGATTGCGCCAAAGCACGAACCATCAACACACACCTTGGAGAGGAACTATGTCCCAACGGAAAACGACGCTCGACCGTCGCACGATTCTCAAGGCCGGCGCGGGCGGCGCTCTGGCGTTGGCAGCGCCGATGTCATTCATTCGCGGCGCCTGGGCCGACGACTTCTGCAACATGCCGAAGGGCTCGACCGTCACGTTCGGCTTCAACATTCCGCTGACCGGCCCCTATGCCGACGAAGGCAATGACGAGCTGCGCGCCTATCAGCTCGCCGTCAAGCACCTGAACGGTGAAGGCGACGGCGGCATGCTGAAGACCATGAAACCGCTGGCGCTGAAGGGCAATGGCGTGCTCGGCAAGAAGGTCGCGTTCGTCTCCGGCGATACCCAGACCAAGGCCGATGCGGCGCGCGCCTCCGCCAAGCGCATGATCGAAAAGGACGGCGCGGTGATGATCACCGGCGGTTCGTCCTCGGCCGAAGCGGTCGCGGTGCAGTCGCTGTGTCACGACATCGGCGTGATCTTCATGGCCGGCCTGACCCACTCCAACGACACCACCGGCAAGGACAAGCGCGCTTACGGCTTCCGCCACTTCTTCAACGCCTATATGTCGGGCGTCGCGCTCGGCCCGGTGCTGGCCGAAGCCTATGGCAAGGACCGCGCCGCTTATCACCTCACCGCCGACTACACCTGGGGCTGGACGCAGGAAGAATCGATCAAGGACGCCACCGAGAAGCAGGGCTGGAAGACCATCAAGGCGGTCCGCACCCCGCTCGGTGCCGGCGACTTCTCGCAATACATCACCCCGGTGCTCAATTCGGGCGCGGACGTACTAATCCTGAACCACTACGGCAAGGACATGATCAACTCCTTGACCCAGGCGGTGCAGTTTGGCCTGCGCGAAAAGATGGCGAACGGCAAGAAGTTCGAAATCGTGGTGCCGCTGTTCTCCGAACTGATGGCCCAGGGCGCCGGCGAGAACATCAAGGGCATCATCGGCACTGCCAACTGGGACTGGAAGCTCGAGGACGAAGCGACCCGCGCTTTCACCAAATCGTTCGGCGCCGCTTACGGCACCCCGCCCTCGCAGGCCGCGCAGACCTGCTACGTGCAGGCGATCCTCTATGCCGACGCCTGCGAGCGCGCCGGCACTTTCAATCCGACCCAGGTGATCAAGGCGCTCGAGGGCTTCGAATTCGACGGCCTCGGCAACGGCAAGACGCTGTATCGCGGCGCCGATCACCAGTGCTTCAAGGACGTGCTGGTCGTGCAGGGTAAGGACAACCCGAAGGACAAGTACGATCTGTTGAACATCAAGAAGATCGTCGCGGCCAAGGATGTCACTTACGATCCCGCCATTTTCGGCGGCGAACTCGGGTCGAGCGAAGCCAAGAAGTGCTGATCGCGGCCGGGACTGGATCAGTCCCGCCGCTTTGACGTGTCTCCGGTCGACTGCGCCCCAGGTGCAGCCGGCCGGTCCGTGTCACTCGCAGCGCCGGGCGATCTCCGCACGCTGCGACGACACGGCGACACGGCCTAAGCAAGACGCGACTTAACAAGACGCGACATAACAACGTCAGAACAGAAACGTCGGGCCACACACGTCGGAACAGACACGTCACACGACCTGACGTGGCAACCCCAGACGTAGCAACGACGATTGCCTCTCATGCCGTCTCGCCGCTTGGTGGCGCCGGGACGGAACGATGCGCAGTGCCACGGCCGGCTCGATGAGCTGTCCTTGCGGAAGGTTGGGCGACGAATGGACGCATTTATTCTTCAGATATTGAACGGTCTCGACAAGGGCGGCGCCTATGCGCTGATTGCCCTCGGTCTGACGCTGGCTTTTGGCACGCTCGGCGTCGTCAACTTTGCGCATGGCGCGTTGTTCATGCTCGGCGCGTTCTGCGCGGTGACGCTGAACAAGCTCCTGACCTATGAGATCGTCCGCATCGATCCGACCCGCACCACACCATGGGGATCGCCGCTTGAGGTGAAGACCCCCTATGTGCAGGCCATGCTCGGCGACTGGGGCAAGTTTCTGATCGACTATTCGGTTCCGGTGTCGATCCTTTTGGCGATTCCGGTGATGCTGCTGATCGGCCTGGTGCTGGAACGCGGCCTGATCCGGTTCTTCTACAAGCGCCCGCATGCCGACCAGATTCTGGTGACGTTCGGCCTTGCGATCGTGCTGCAGGAAATCGTCAAGCAGATCTTTGGCGCCAACCCGATCCCGCAGGTCGCGCCGCATATCGTGTCCGGCAGCCTCGCGCTCACCGACACCATCGTCTATCCCTATTGGCGCATCGTCTATCTGGCGTTCTCGGTGGTGGTAATCGCCGCGGTGTTCGCCTTCCTGCAGCTCACCACCTTCGGCATGGTGGTGCGCGCCGGCATGCAGGACCGCGAAACGGTAGGCCTGCTCGGCATCAATATCGAACGGCGTTTCACCATCGTATTCGGCCTCGCCGCGGTGGTCGCCGGCCTCGCCGGCGTGATGTACACGCCCATATTGCCACCCGATTATCACATGGGCATGGACTTCCTGGTGCTGTCCTTCGTGGTGGTGGTGGTCGGCGGCATGGGCTCGCTGCCCGGCGCCGTGCTGGCCGGCTTCCTGCTCGGCATCGTGCAGTCGTTCGCGTCGATGAACGAGGTCAAGGCGCTGCTGCCCGGCATCGACCAGATCATCATCTATTTGATCGCCGTCATCATTCTGCTGGTTCGGCCACGCGGACTGCTCGGCCGCAAGGGCGTGATGGAGAGCTAGTCAGATGAAGCACATTTCCAAAACTGCAGATTTCATTCTGCTCGGCTGTTTTGCGCTCGCGGTAGCACTCGGCCCGTTCATCTTCGCGCCGATCGGCGCCGGATATCCGGACCTGCTGCAGAAATTCGCGATCTACGGCATCTTCGCGATCGGCTTCAACATCCTATTCGGCCTCACCGGCTATCTGTCATTCGGCCACGCCGCGTTTCTCGGCGTCGGCTCCTATGCCGCGGTGTGGTCGTTCAAGCTGGTGTCGATGGAGCTATTGCCAGCGATCGGCCTGTCGGTGCTGCTGGCCGGCCTGCTGGCGCTCGCGATTGGCTTCGTCAGCCTGCGGCGTTCGGGCATCTACTTCTCGATCCTGACGCTGGCGTTCGCGCAGATGTGCTACAACATGGCCTACTCGGTGCTGACGCCGATCACCAACGGTGAAACCGGCCTGCGCGTGCTGCGCACCGACCCGCGTTATCTCGACTCCGCACTCGGCTATTCGGCCAAGATGCCGACGCTGTTCGGCCTCGAGATCACCGGCTGGACCGGCTATTACATCTGCGGCGTGGTGCTGATTGCCGCATTCGGCCTGTCGAACGCGATCTTCCGCTCGCCGTTCGGCATGACGCTGCGCGCCATCAAGTCCAACCAGAACCGGATGGGCTACACCGGCTTCAACTCGCGGCCCTATCTGCTCAGCGCGTTCGTGATGTCCGGCATGTTCGCCGGTCTTGCCGGCGCGCTGCTGGCCGCCACCGACCCGCTGGCGGGCGCGGAGCGCATGCAGTGGACCGCGTCGGGCGAAGTGGTGCTGATGACCATTCTCGGCGGCGCCGGCACGCTGCTCGGCCCGGTGATCGGCACCGGCATCATCAAGTACTTCGAAAACATCTTCTCGGCCTATAATGAGACTATGCTGAGCGCGATGTTCTCGTTCGTGCCGGATGGCGTGCGCGAACCGCTGGTGAAGTTCATGAGCCTGTTCGTCGGCGATGGCTGGCAGCTCACCCTCGGCCTGATCTTCATGGCGGTGGTGATCTTCCTGCCCGGCGGCGTGATGGAAGGCGTGATGCGGCTGTTCCGGGTCAAGCACACCCCGCGGGTGCGCTCGCTCGGCGACTCGCCGCAGCGCGATATGCTCGGCGAAAGCATCATCGAGGAAATGCCGTCGGACTATGACTCCTCCGGCGCCCACAAGCATCCCGCCAAGAACAACGTGACCCCGGTGGCGCCATGAACCCGACCCTGCTGCATATCGACAATGTCCATAAGACGTTCGCCGGCCTGCACGCGCTCAGCGACGTCAACCTCGATATTCGCGAGGGCGAGACCCACGCGATCATCGGCCCGAACGGTGCCGGCAAATCGACGCTGCTCAATGTTTGCGTCGGCGTGATCGCGCCGACCAAGGGCAAGGTGCTGTTCGACGGCCAGCAGCTCACCGGGCGCCGGCCGTTCGAGATCAACCAGCTCGGCGTGGCGCGCGTGTTTCAGACGCCGGAAATTTTTGGCGATCTGACCGTGATCGAGAACGTGATGATGGCGATGCTGTCGCATCGCGACGGCGCGTTCCGGCTGCGGCTATTATCGCGCTTTGACGAGCGCGGCCAGGTTGGCCGGCGCGCCGCCAAGGCGCTGGCCGATCTCGGGCTCGGCGATCACCTGCATCATTTGGCGGGCGCGCTGTCGCGCGGCGACAAGCGGCGGCTCGAACTGGTGATGAGTCTGGCGCAGGACCCGAAGATGCTGCTGCTGGATGAGCCGACCGCGGGCATGGCCCGCGCCGACACCAACACCACCATCGACATTTTGCGCGACATCAAGCGCAAGACCGGGATCACCATCGTCATCATCGAACACGACATGCATGTCGTGTTCTCGCTCGCCGATCGCATCACCGTGCTGGCCGGCGGACGGGTGATCGCGCAGGGCGTGCCTGAGGAGATCAAGGGCAATCCCAAGGTGATCGAGGCCTATCTCGGCGAGGAGCAGGTATGAACGTGCACACTATTCAGCGCCCGCAGGCGACCCAGCCCACTGGCACGCCGTTCTTCTATTGCCGCAACCTCGATTCCTATTACGGCGACAGCTACATCGTGCAAAAGGTGTCGTTCTCGCTCAACAAGGGTGAGATTCTGGCGCTGCTCGGCCGCAACGGCGCGGGCAAGACCTCGACGCTGCGTTCGATCGCCCGCGCCTCGACGCCGGAATTGCATGGTGGCGAGGTGGTGCTCGACGGCGTCAAGCTGCACGGCAAGCCGAACTACTTCGCGGCCCAGGCCGGCGTGCAGCTGGTGCAGGAAGATCGCCGCATCATCCCAGGCATGACGGTCGAGCAGAATTTGCAGCTCGCCATCATCAACGGCAAGAAGGGCTGGTCGTTCGAGCGCATCTATGAGCTGTTCCCGCGGCTCGCCGAACGGCGCAAGCAGGAAGGCGTCACCATGTCGGGCGGCGAGCAGCAGATGCTGGCGATCGCCCGGGCGCTGGCGCGCGACGTCAAGCTGCTGCTGCTGGACGAGCCCTATGAAGGGCTGGCGCCGGTGGTGCGGCAGGACATCGCCAAGGCGCTGATGGAGGTGCGCGCCGCCGGCATCACCAGCATCATCGTCGAGCAGAACGCGCTGGCGGCGCTGCATCTGTCCGACCGCGCGGTGATCCTCGACACCGGCGAAGTGGTGTTCGACGGCACCGCGCAGCAGGTGCTCGACGACGAAGACCTGCGCCACCGCTATCTGGCGATTTGATCGATCGTTGCCACGACAACGGTCTTAGCGGCTCTGAGAACCGCTAATACCAACGGCTCCTGCCATTGACTCGTCATGCCCGCGCTTGTCGCGGGCATCCACGTCTTGAAAGCGCTGCAAGATCAAAGACGTGGATGGCCGGGACGGAGCCCGGCCATGACGGCAAATGACATAAGCGCACAACGTGCGGCGTTCCCCGCGATCACCCCAGTTCCGGGCGACTGTCGCTTTGCTTCGCCGCGCCAAAAATGTCCCAGACTGCGATGAACATTGCCGCGATTACCGGGCCGAGGATGAAGCCGTTCAGGCCGAACACGTTGATGCCGCCGAGCGTCGAGATCAGCACCACATAGTCCGGCATCTTGGTGTCTTTGCCGACCAGCACCGGCCGCAGCAGATTGTCGACCAGCCCGATCACGAACGCGCCATAGGCAAACAACACCACGCCTTTCCAGACCGCGCCGGTGGCGAGCAGATAGATCGCGATCGGCACCCAGACGAGGCCCGCGCCGACCGCCGGCAGCAGCGACAGAAACGCCATCACCACCGCCCAGAGCAGCGCGCCGCCGATACCGAGCACCCACAGCATCAACCCGCCGAGCGCGCCCTGCAGCATGGCGATCACCATGTTGCCCTTGATGGTGGCGCGGATCACCACGATGAATTTCAGCAACAATTCGTTGAGCTGATGCTCATGCAGCGGCAACGCCGCGCGAATCCGGTCGGTCAGCTTCTCGCCGTCGCGGAACAGGAAGAACAGCAGATACAGCATCACACCGAGATTGATGACGAACTCAAAGGTGTTTTGGCCGATGGTCAGCGCCTGCCCGGCCAGAAACTGGCTGCTCTTGAGCAGGCCATCGGACAATTGCTGCTGCAATGCGCCGAGATTGCCGATGTCGAACTCTTTCACCAGATCGGTGACCCAGGACGGCAGCGCCGCGGTCACCTCGCGAAACAGCCGTGCCAGATCGATCTCGCCCGATTGGAACCGGCCATAGGTGCTGGCCGCCTCCTTGGCCAGCGCCGCGCCGATCAGCGATAGCGGCAGCAGCACCATCATGATGATGATCGCCAGCGTCAGCAGCGCGGCAATGTTGTCGCGGCCGTTCAAGCGTTGCCACAGCCAGCGATGCAGCGGCGTGAACACGATCGCGATCACCACGCCCCACAACAGACCACTGTAGAACGGCAACAACACCCAGCCAAAGGCCAGGGTCACCACCACGATCAGCAACAGAAAAAACTTGTTCTCGTCAGCGCGCATGCGGACCGTTGTTTTGGAGGCGGCGGGCGCTGACCACGCGCTGCACCAGCGTGCGAGCGGTGTCGTGATCAGCGGCGAGTGCCGCCAGCCATAACAGCACGCCGCCATGGAACAGCGCGGCGCCGGAGCCGACTGCGGTGAGATGCCAGATCACGCCGGGGCCGGCCATCATCAGCGAGCAGCCCGACAAATAGAGTAAGCCAAGCCAGATCGGCAACGGATGGCCGAGCCGCCAAGTGGTGAGCGCGAGCAGCGCGATGGCAATCACGGCCTTCACCACCGCCATGAAGCGCAGCAGCATCGCAAGCTCGGCATCGCTGCGCAGCAGCTCCGCTCCAGCCGGCGCCCATAGCAGGCCGCTTGCGGCCGCGATCATCGCGACCAGCAGCAGCGCCGGTTGCCAGAGGCTGCTGCGCCACAGCGGCGGCCGTGCGGCGGCGCGGGTCGCGGCATCTCCGGCGGCGCTTTGGCGCAAGGGATAGCCGACGGCATCGGTCATCACCACCTCCGTGGATCGTTCAGCCACGCTAGCGCAACGCTGCCGGATCGGCAATTTCCCCGTCAGCGACGGAAATTGCCCGATCACTCCTTCTTGCTGGCGGCCGCGCGGCGCGCATCGGCAACCGCCATGGCGAACTGCTCCTTGGTCAGCACGCCCGGCACCCGGAACTTGCCGATGATGTAAGACGGCGTGCCGACAAAGCCGAATGCCTTGGCCTGACTGTCGCTGCGCTTCAGCACCGCCTCGATCGCAGCGCGGTTCTTGTCGAGATCGCTGCCGGCGCGATCGACATCAAGGCCGGCGCGCACCAAGGCGTCGCGCGCGGTGCTTTCCGTGAGACGCGAGGTCATCGCCATCAGCGCATCATGCGCTTCGATAAACTTGTCTTGATATTTGAACGCCAACGCCAGCCGCGCGGCATAGACCGAGGCCGGGCCGAGCACCGGCCAATCCTTGAACACCATGCGGATCTTGCCGTCTTCCTTGACCAGCGCGTGCAGATCGGGCGCGATCTTGCGGCAATAGGGACACTGATAATCGGCAAATTCCACAATGGTGATATCGCCGGCCGGATTGCCGGTCACCGGAATTTCCGGATCACGCAGCACCGAGGCTTCGCTCAGCACTTCCAGATCGGAAGCCGCGAGCGCCGCCGTGCTGCCGCCGAACAGCAGCGCCGCACTGGTCAAGACCAGCGCATCACGGCGCGAAAGCTGGGGGCTGGTCGGCGCGTGGCCGGCGGACATCGTCTGCGTGATCATCATGGTTCTCCTGCCGCCGCCACGATCCAACCATGGCGACCCGCTGGCTTTGGCACATCTGGCCCAGGGACGATAGCGGCCGCGGCCGCCGCACGGCGGTCTCGCGCAGGATTGATCGTCAGCGCAGCAGCAGTGTGGCGGCCAGCGGCACCAGCAGCGAGGTCAGCAGCGCATTGAGGCTCATGGCGATGCCCGCGAACGCACCGGCAATGGCATTGACCTGGAACGCGCGCGCCGTGCCGATGCCATGCGAGGTCAGCCCGAGCGCAAAACCGCGTGCGCGAAAATCGCTGATCCGCAAGCGGTTCATCAGCGGCGTCACCACGATCGCGCCGATGATGCCGGTCAGGATCACTGCGACCGCGGCGAATGACGGATCGCCGCCAATTGATTCCGCGATGCCCATCGCCACGCCGGCGGTCACCGATTTCGGCGCCAGCGAGCGCACCACATCGTCCGGCAGTCCGGCGAGCTGCGCCAGCCACACCACCGACAGGATCGCGGTGATGCTGCCGACGATCAGCGCCAGCAGCATCGGCACGATCGCGGCCACAATTGCGCGGCGGTTTTCATAGAGCGGCACCGCGAGCGCCACCGTCGCCGGGCCGAGCAGGAAGTGCACGAACTGCGCGCCGCCAAAATAGGTCTGATATGAGGTGCCGGTCAGCGACAGAAACACGCCGATGATCCACATCGCGTGCAGCACCGGATTGGCGAGCGGATGACGGCCGGTGGCCTGCGACAGCGCATCGGTGGCCGCATAGACCAACAGCGTCACCGTCAGCCACAGCAGCGGCGTTTGCGACAGATAGACCCAGAGCGCAAAGGGATTGTCGCTGATCACTTCGCCCTCCGCGTCAACAGCCGCGCGGCAAGCAGGAAGGTGCCGACCGTGACCAGCAGCGTGATCAGTGCCGAGACGATCAGCACCAGCGCGATCGCGACGCCGCGATCGGCGAGCAGATCGAGTTTTTGCACCACGCCGACCCCGGCGGGCACGAACATCAGCGACATATGGGCGAGCAGCACCCGCGCCGCCTTCTCGACGCCGTCATGGCGCAGCGGCCCGAATTCCAGGATCGAGAACTGATCACGCAGCAGCAGCAGCAACACCAATAGCGCAAGCCCGATCACCGGGCCGGGCAGCGGCAGCGCGAAGCCGCGCGCCAGCCCTTCGCCGATCAATTGGCAAAGCAGGATCAGGCTGAAACTGGCGATCATCGGCGCGCCCCGCGGTCACGCGGCCGGCAGCTGCGGCCGCATGCCGTGCTGGCGGTCAGGCGCCCTTCAGCTTCTTGTTGCACTCGCTCCAGTAGCCGCCGCCCTTCTGGATCCAGCGCAATCCGCCGGTGGTGTTGTTGGCCTTGTTGATCTTCCATTGGTCCGCGCAGGTATGCAGTCGCGAGCGTGCCGGCTTTTCCTCGGCATATTTCGGATCGATCGCCGTCGGGAATACCGCCGGGCCAGGGGCCGCGGCGGGCTTTGCCGCCGCCTGTTTGCTGTCAGGCTTGGCATCCGCTTTGGCGGGCTTGGCGTCATCGGCCTTGCCCTCCGGCTTGGCGGCAGCCGCATCAGCACAATCGGATTTGCGGAAATCGTTCCAGCTCTTGTCGCCGAGCGTGCCGGCCGCCTTGGCCGCCTGATATTTGGCGCTGCATTCCTGCGCCGTCAGCGCCTGAGCAGCCTGTGGCGGCAGCAATGCGGCGCAAAGCAATGCGGCGCCTGCCATCAGTGTGGTGCGTGTCATCATCGGCCCCCTCCTGTCGCGTTCGCGAGTGGCCCATCCTACTGCGCAGATGCCAACTGACAACGTGCTACGGCCGGTATTCGCCAGGCCAGTGCGCTCACCGGCGGCGATACACAATGCCGCCGATCGCCAGCACCACCATCGCCAGCGAGATCAGCACATTATAGCCGGCCAGCGACAGGCCGAGAAACCGCCACTGCACCTCGTCGCAGGGAATCACCTTCACCGCGTCGAGCCGGTCGAGCAGGCTGCCAGCGCTGCCGAAATCGACCGCGCGCCCGGCGCAGCCGGCCGGCCCCTTCCAAAATCCCCATTCCACGCCCGAGTGGTAGGCGCCGAGCGCGCCATTGGCGACCATCGCCAGCGCGACCAGCACCAGCCCGGCGCGCAGCCAGCCCGGCGCCGCGCCAAGCCAGGCGCCGAGCGCCAGCAACAGCGCCAGCGGCGTGGCAAAGTAGTAGCCATAGCGCTGCTCAAGACAGAGCGGACAGGGCCGGATATCGAGCACCAGCTCAAAGAACCAGGCGCCGGCCAGCGTGCCGGCCCCGATCAGCGCCACGCCGAGCGCCGCCCACATCAAGGGTTCAAGCGCCGCGCGCCGTCCCGCTTTGCCGTCCGCTGTCTCGATGCCGAACTCGGATGCCACGGGGAATCTCCTGCTGCTCTGCCCTCCTAGCGCCGACCGCCGGTGCTGTCGAGCAGAGCGCGGATCGCAACGCAGCTTGCAGCGGCTGCGTGATCCGGGTTGACCGTAACGGGCCGCCCGCTATAGTCCGCCCGCTTCGCGATTTCGGCGCTGCCGAGGTCGCGCGGGCCCCTGTGGCGGAACTGGTAGACGCGCTCGACTCAAAATCGAGTTCCGCAAGGAGTGCTGGTTCGATTCCGGCCAGGGGCACCATTTTGGGCGTTGGCCCGCTATCCCGCAAATTGTCCACCGATCAAAGCCGCCGTTGCCAGCATTGCTGGCCGACGCTGATCGCATATCTCCGCGCGCGGCGGGCCCGCTCGCAGCGTTAACCGGGCGGCCCGCGCGGCCACGCCAGCGACCGCACGAGCCCGCCCCCGATGGCAGCGACCGCTGCCATTGGTCGCAGCCGCGCGGGCGGCACGGGGCGGATCGCCGGGGTAAACTGGGGCGAAATGATCGCGCAGTGATCGCAACTGACCAGAAAAGCGGTGCAAATGGCGCTCGTCAGGAATGATTACTGATAGCAATCAGCAGCCTGCCCTCAGCCGAGCAGCCACCGGCAGCCGTGCCGGCAAGTTGTTTGTTGCAGCGCTGAGTTGTTACCGAACAGCGCTCAAACCGCGCGCGTGTAGCTGGTCATTCAGCGAACCCTGCCTAGTTCGCAGGCCATTAGACTAATCGCTGCACAGCCCTCTATTTATCTCGACCTCGATCGGGTCTATCCCACGGCACGCTGCTCATTTCATGAGCGGAATTGGCGTAAATGGAGGCTATGCGTGCCGCAACTCGACGAAAAGCTTGAACCAATTCTGGCCCAGGTGATCCACCGCAATGCCGGCGAGGTGGAGTTTCACCAGGCCGTCCGTGAAGTGTTCGAAAGCCTCGGCCACGTCATCGCCAAACGCCCCGACTACGCCGACGAAGCGCTGATCGAGCGGATCTGCGAGCCCGAGCGTCAGATCATCTTCCGCGTGCCGTGGACCGACGATAAGGGCCAGGTGCACATCAACCGCGGCTTCCGGGTGCAGTTCAACTCGGCGCTCGGCCCCTATAAGGGCGGCATCCGCTTCCACCCGTCGGTGAATGTCGGCATCATCAAGTTTCTCGGCTTCGAGCAGACCTTCAAGAACGCGCTGACCGGCATGCCGATCGGCGGCGGCAAGGGCGGCGCCGACTTCAATCCGCGCGGCCGCTCCGACGCCGAAGTGATGCGGTTCTGCCAGTCGTTCATGACCGAATTGTCGCGCCATCTCGGCGAGCACACCGACGTGCCGGCCGGCGATATCGGCGTCGGCGGCCGTGAGATCGGCTACATGTTCGGCCAGTACAAGCGGCTCACCAACCGCTACGAGGCCGGCGTGTTGACCGGCAAGGGCCTGTCCTATGGCGGCTCGCGCGCCCGCAAGGAAGCCACCGGCTACGGCAACACCTATTTCGTGCAGAGCATGCTCGAGACCAAGGGCATGAGCTTCGACGGCAAGCGCTGCGTGGTGTCGGGCTCGGGCAATGTCGCGCTGTACACCATGGAAAAGATCATGGCGTTCGGCGGCAAGGTCGTGGCCTGCTCGGATTCCAATGGCTACATCGTCGACGAGAAGGGCATCGACCTTGAGCTGCTCAAGGAGATCAAGGAAGTGCGCCGCGAGCGCGTCTCCGAATATGCCCGCCTCAAGGGCGCCGGCACCCAATACATCGCCGACGGCTCGATCTGGGACGTGCCCTGCGACGTCGCCATGCCCTCGGCGACCCAGAACGAACTGACCGGCAAGGACGCGCAGACGCTGGTGAAGAACGGCGTGATCGCGGTCGGCGAAGGCGCCAACATGCCCTCGACGCCGGAAGCGATCCGCGTGTTCCAGGATGCCAAGGTGCTGTTCGGACCCGGCAAGGCCGCCAATGCCGGCGGCGTCGCGACGTCGGCGCTGGAAATGCAGCAGAACGCCGCGCGCGATAGCTGGACGTTCGAGCAGACCGAGGCCCGGCTCGCCACCATCATGCGCAATATCCACGACACCTGCGCCGAGACCGCCGAAGAGTTCGGCGCGCCTGGCAATTATGTCATGGGTGCCAATATCGCCGGCTTCGTCCGCGTCGCCGAAGCGATGCGCGCGCTCGGCGTGATCTGATCCAAACGGCGACCGGCGGTTTGCTGCGGCAAGCCGCCGGCGTCTTCGCCGCTGCGCATCGGCGCAGCAGCCACGGGCCTGTGCGGGCCGCAGGCCAGGCGCTCGCCCTGATCATGCTACGGCGCGGTCAAGCCATCTGGCGGCTGCCGCAGCCATGCCACAGGCGCCCAGCTCACAACCCAGGATTATCACGGGCAGCAACGTCAACCAGGCGCTGCTGCGCTTCGCTGCGCCTTGGGGTATAATGTTTTGGGTCAGAACGTTCCCCACAGGCTTCGCAGGTTAACCTTCAGAGTATTTTAACGAAGACTTCCGGACCGCTTTGGTCTTTCTCTCCGAATGACCGGCATCCGAATGCCGCCGCGATATTGGACCGAGCCATGACAGCCCAGACTCTTTTGACCCGCGAGGCCGCTCGGCGGCCCCTGAACGCAGTGGAGCCTTCCGTGCCCGTTGCCGCTCCGCCGGTCCGCTGCGCCGACACTGGGCTCTATATGCGCATCGTGCCGCTCAAGGCCTATGACAATCCCAATGGTCGCGAGCGCTGGCATAACCTCGCGGTGCGCGCGCTGGTGCCGAACGTGTTCTACGAACCGGAATTCGCGATTCCGGCGATGATTCCGTTCGGCGATGACGTGCAATTGCTGCTGATCGCCGACGAGCGCGGACCCGACGTGCAATTGCTCGGCTTGCTGCCATTCCGAATCTCGACCCGGCGCTGGGGCGTGCCGCTGCCGGTCGCCGTTGCCTGGAATCATCCCTTTGCCGCGCTCGGCGTGCCGCTGATCGACCGCGACCGCGCGCGCGACACCATCGCCACGCTGCTGAACGCCGCGCGCGTACTGCCCGGCATGCCGCGCCGCATGGTGCTGCCGCTGATCCCCGATCACGGCCCGTTCGCGGAGCTGCTCGACGAGCTGCTGCAACAGGACAATCTGCGCGAGCTGCGGCTCGACCGCTATGCGCGCGCGATCCTCGATCCGCCGCTCGGCGCGCGCGATCACTATCTGGAAAACAAATTGTCGTCGCGCACCCGCGGCAAGATGCGCACCGAGCTGCGCCGCATCGAGCGCCAGGGCACGGTGACATTCGAGAGCATCACCGCGCGCAACGAGATCGATGCCGCGCTCGAGGATTTTTTGGCGCTGGAGGCCGCGGGCTGGAAGGGCCGCGGCGGCACCGCGGTCAGTTGCTCTCCGGCCGAGATCGAATTTCTGCGCCAGACCGTGCGCAATCTCGCGGCCTGCGGCCGGGTGCGGATCGATCGCTTGCGGCTCGACGGCCGCACGCTGGCGTCATCGATCATCTACCTCACCGGCGACCAGGCTTGGTGCGCCAAGATTTGCTACGACGAAAGCCAGGCGGCCAGCTCGCCGGGCTCGCAGCTGGTGATGTACATCACCAGCGAGCTGCTCGCCGATCCGTCGATCGCGCGCGCCGATTCCTGCACGCCGCCCAACCGGCCGTTCATGAGCAAGTTCTGGGGCGAGCAGCTCGCGCTGTCGAACCGCGTGATCGAGCTCGCCGGCGGCGATCCGCTGCATCCCTTGGCTGCGATGCTGGAGCAAGGTCGGCGCCGGCTCAGCCACGCGTTCCATGAGTTCAAGGAGCGCCGCAACGCCGGCCACGACAAGCGGCGGCCGGCCAATGGCGACAGTGAAAAACAGCCGCCGTCCGAGTAAGCTCACCGCGAGTGATACCAAGTGATTGGCACGTCATGGCTGGGCTCGTCCCGGCCATCGACGTCTTCACTTCCGCATGGGTCTTAAGACGTGGATGCCCGCGACAAAGCGCGGGCATGACGGACATTGGCACGGTCCAATCGCGTGTTTCCATCACGTCCCGCGAACGGCCGCGCGCGATCACCATCACGCAAAAGAAAACTCCGGCTCTGCGCGCGCAGAGCCGGAGTTGATGTCGTGCGAGACGTGACGATCAGGCCGCGACTTCAGGCAGAGCCGCCAGCGACGCCGTCAATTCGGCCTCGTCATAGTCCTGATCAACCAGCTTGCCTTCGAAGTAGTTGATGTAGGACTGCATGTCGAAGTGGCCGTGACCCGACAGGTTGAACAGGATGGTCTCGGACTTGCCCTCGGCCTTGCAGCGCAGCGCTTCGTCGATCGCGCAACGCACCGCATGGGTCGATTCCGGCGCCGGCACGATGCCCTCGGTGCGGGCGAACTGCACGCCAGCCTCAAAGCACTTCACCTGATGATAGGACTTGGCCTCGATCAGGCCGAGTTCATAGGCGTGCGACACCATCGGGCCCATGCCGTGATAGCGCAGACCACCGGCGTGGAAGCCGGGCGGCATGAACGAGGCGCCGAGCGTGTGCATCTTCATCAGCGGCGTCATTTGCGCGGTGTCGCCGAAGTCGTAGGCGTATTTGCCGCGGGTCAGGGTCGGGCAAGCCGCCGGCTCGACCGCCACGATGCGGCGCTTGCGGCCACCGCGCAGATGCAGACCGATGAACGGGAACGCCAGACCGGCGAAGTTCGAGCCGCCGCCGGCGCAGGCGATCACCACGTCCGGATCGTCGCCGGCCATTTCCATCTGCTTGATGGCTTCTTCGCCGATGATGGTCTGATGCAGCATCACATGGTTCAGCACCGAGCCGAGCGCGTATTTCACGTCGGGGTTCTTCACCGCGATTTCCACCGCTTCCGAAATCGCCATGCCGAGCGAGCCGGGGCTGTTCGGGTTCTTGGCGAGGATGGCGCGGCCGCATTCGGTCTCGTTCGACGGCGAAGCGATGCAGCGTGCGCCATAGGTTTCCATCAGCGCGCGACGATACGGCTTCTGATCGTAGGAGATGCGCACCTGGAACACGGTGACGTCGATGCCGAACAGCGAGCCGGCGAACGCCAGCGACGAGCCCCACTGCCCGGCGCCGGTTTCGGTCGACAGCTTCTTGATGCCGGCCTGCTTGTTGTACCAGGCCTGCGGCACGGCGGTGTTGGGCTTGTGCGAGCCCGCGGGCGAGACGCCCTCATATTTGTAGTAAATCTTCGCCGGGGTATCGAGCGCCTGTTCGAGACGGCGCGCACGCATCAGCGGCGAAGGACGCCACAGCTTGAACACGTCGCGGACCGGATCGGGAATCTCGATGTAACGCTCGGTCGCGACCTCCTGGAGGATCAGCTCCATCGGGAACAGCGGCTCGAAATCGGCCGGTCCTGCAGGCTGCTTGGTGCCGGGATGGAGCACCGCGGGCATCGGCGTCGGGAAGTCCGCGTTGAGGTTGTACCAGGCTTTGGGAATGGCGGTTTCGTCGAGCAGGTATTTGATCTGATCGCTCATGCAACTCTCCAGTTTTCGCTTTCAGAAGAGGTGCTTGCGTGACGCCTCGATCACCTCCAAAACGGCTGCCGCGAAACGGCCGCGAACCTTAGGTTCACGGCAATCGCGGCTGCCTTGAGCAAGATCAATTGTGCTCTGTTTGCCGTCAAGACAGAGCTTTTGTTGCAGCGTAGCAAGCCGGTGGAGAACGCATTGAGCGTTCGCTCACTGGCTGGCAGTGCAAGCCAATTCACTGAGATCGCGGATCGCGATCTGCGGCAGGAAACGCTCGATATCGTCGCGCCGGCACAGCGACGTTCCAGGGTTGACCAGCGCCGCCGTTCCGGCCGCGACGCCGAAGCGCAGCGCGTCCTGCAAACTGGCGCCTTCCACCAGACTCGACACCATGGCGCCGACCAGGCTGTCGCCAGCCCCGACCACGCTGGCCGGTGCCACCGTCAAGCCTTCCGCGCTCCAGGCATGATCGCGCGCGATCAACAGCGCGCCCTTCGGGCCCATGCTGAGCGCCACCAGCTCGACCGCACCGCGCTCGATCAGCTTCCGGCCGGCGCGGATCAACGCAGCATCGTCGGCGTCAGCGTCAACGCCGGTCAGCACGCGATATTCGCTCATGCTCGGCTTGATCAGAAAAATGCCGCCGGCATCGAGCGCGGCGCTGAGCGCGGCATGCGAGGTGTCGACGATCACCTTGGCGCCGCGGGCGCGGCCGGCGCGCACCACGCGCGCATAGAAATCATCGGGCACGCCGGGCGGCAGGCTGCCGCTCGCCACCACGAATTTCGGCGCCGGTTCGGCATTGGCGACCGCATCGATTAGGGCCTGCCATTCGCTCTCGCTCAGCTTTTCGCCGGGCAGCACGAAGCGATATTGCTTCTGGGTGCTCTCCTCGAACACCGTGAAATCTTCGCGGGTTTCGTTGGCGACCGGGATCACCTCGCTCTCCACGCCCTCGGCATCCAGCAATTGCCGCAGCAACTGGCCGATCGAGCCGCCGGCCGGATAGATCGCGCGCACCTGGCCGCCAAGCCGGTCGATCACGCGCGCCACATTGACGCCGCCGCCGCCCGGATGGCGCAGCATCGGACCACATCGCAGCTTGGAAAACGGAGCAAGGGTCGGGACCGTGGTGGAGGCGTCGAGCGCCGGGCTCGGCGTAACGGTGAGAATGTGGGACAAACGACTATCCTGACTTGGTGTGAAACGACTTTAGCCGATCTGGGTGGGGTTCGTCATGAGCTCCCGATGGAACGTCTCCACGCGCAATTTGTGGCCACAACCGCGGCGAATTGAAGCGTTCCGGCGCAATCTGGTCCAGGCCGGCAGGCTTGACCAGAGGAGATTAGCCGATCGGCGATGACGATTGTTCGGGGCGGGGGCAGATGCCGCTTGCGACGCGGCGCCCCTGCCCGGCCCGCCATGCCACCGCGACAAATGAAAAACCCGGCTCTGCGCGCCGCAGAACCGGGTTGATCTTGGTCGGATAAAGCAGCGTGACGGCAGCGCCATCACGCCCGCTTGGATCAGGTGTAGCCGTACTTCTTCTTGCTCTCCAGTTCCTGGGTCTTGAACTGGTTGAAGCGCGGCAGGAACTTGTCCCAATCGATGATGTGGGCGTCGATTTCCGGGCCGTCGATGCAAGCGTGCTTGCGCACCATCTTGCCGTCGATCGTCACCGGCACCATGCAGGCGCCGCACATGCCGGTCGCGTCCACCATGATTGAGTTGAGGCTGGCCACCGTCTTCACGCCATACGGCTTGGTGAGGTCGGACACCGCCCGCATCATCAACGGCGGACCGATCGCGATCACTTCCGCGATCTTGCGGCCCTTGCCCTGCTGATTGGCCTTCATCATCTCTTCGAGCGGACCCGTGACGAAGCCCTTCACGCCGAACGAGCCGTCATTGGTGGTGTAGATCAGCTCGAGCTGGTCGCCGAACTCCTTCTTGATCTGGCCCATGCGTTCGTCTTCGCCGGTCCAGAACAAGAACTCCTTGGCGCGGAAGCCGGAGATCAGCGTGACGTGGTTGCCGAGCCGCAGGTGCTCGCGCAGGATCGGATAGACCGGCGGCAGACCGACGCCGCCGGCGCAGAACACCACGGTCTCATCCTTGCCGTAGTGATGCAGCTCCGAAGCGCGGCCGAGCGGGCCGGCGATGCCGCTGAACGCGTCGCCGATCGCCATCTTGTTGATCTCGAGCGACGAGGTGCCCATGCCCTGCACGACCAGATCGATGGTGCCCTTTTCGGCATCCCAATCGGCCAGCGTCAGCGGGATCAGTTCGCCCTTCTCCCACGGCAGCACACGCACGAACTGTCCGGCCTTGGCCGAACGCGCCACCATCGGCGCCCGCACCGTGAACTCGACGATGCCACCGGCGAGCGGCACCTTGTTGACGATGGTCTGCGCCACCTGGCCGAGCTCGGTGTAGCGCGCCGCACGTTCGACGCGGTCCTTGATCTCGGCCGGGGTGAACGGGATCTCGCCAACGATCTCGCGCGCCGCCGCCTGGCCGTCGCCGGCCGCGCGGATCGCGGTGGAGCCGCCACGGGCAGCGTCGCCGCCGGTGTAGACGTCCTTGATCGAGGTGCGCTGCGAACCCTGCTCGACCTCAATGGTGCCCCACTTGTTGGTCTTCAGGCCCGGCTCGGCGTCCTTCATGATCGGGTTGGCGGTGTTGCCCAGCGCCATGATCACGAGGTCCACCGGCACGCGCTCGATTTCGCCGGTCGGCTTCGGGCTGCGACGGCCGGACTTGTCCGGTTCGCCGAGCTCGTTGACGTCCAAGAGCGCGTGGGTGACGAAGTGGGTGTGGTCGTCGCCGATGAACTCACGCGGCGCACGCAGCACCCGAAGGTTGATGCCTTCTTCGAGCGCGTGATGCAGTTCTTCGACGCGCGCCGGCATTTCGCTCTGGGTACGGCGATAGACGATGGTGACGTTGGCGCCGAGCCGCTTGGCGGTGCGGGCCGCGTCCATCGCGGTGTTGCCGCCGCCGATCACGAACACTTCCTTGCCCTTGGTCTCGGGCAGCGGCGTCTCGTAGCGATCGTCCAGGCCGCGCATCAGGTTGACGCGGGTCAGGAACTCGTTGGCCGACATCACGCCCAAGAGATGCTCGCCGGGCACGTTCATGAAGGTCGGCAGACCCGCGCCGGTACCGACGAAGATCTTCCAGAACCCCTCAGCCTTGAGGTCTTCCAGCGTCGCGGTCTTGCCGACCACGAAGTTCTTCACGAAGCGGCCGCCGAGCAGCGTGATCTTCTCGACCACGTCGTCGATCAGCGTGTTGGGCAGACGGAATTCCGGAATGCCGTAACGCAGCACGCCGCCGAGATCGTGGAACGCCTCGAAGATCGTGACCGGAAAACCTTCGACCGCCAGCAGATAGGCGTTGATCAGACCGGACGGACCGGAGCCGACCACCGCGATCGGCGGCTTGGTGGCCGCCGCCCAGGGCGAGATCCGGCCCAGGAAGCGATCATTGGCGTTCGGCTCGACCAGCTTCTGATGCTCGGGCAGATACCATTCGATCTGACCGATTTCGATCGGACGCTTGGTGTGGGTGCAGACGCCCTGGCACTGCAGTTCCTGCGGGCACACGCGGCCGGTGACGTTCGGCAGCGGGTTGCAGCTCTCGATCAGCTCGAGCGCTTCGCGGTGCTTGCCGTTGCCGAGCAGGTCCAGCATCTCGGGGATGTGGATCTTGACCGGGCAGCCGCCCTTCGGCTCGCTCTTGCCGTGGATCAGCACGCCGAGTTCGCACGGCTTGTCGTCGCACTGCTTGTCGCGCATCACTTCGAGCCAGACGAACAGCTCGCATTCACGCACGCTGTAGCCGAGCGACTGGTAACCAAGGTAGCCCTGGTTCACGAGCTCGAAGTCGACCGAACGTTCTTCCGCCGGACGGATGTAGGGCGGAATGAACGCTTCGCCCGGCCAGCCTTCCGACAGGTTTTCGAACATCGGGTAGCGATCGCGCAGATGCACGTCGATCGCCTTGATGAACTTGCGCTTGAACTTGAGCGGCAGCGCCCAGATGAAGCGCTGCAGGATGGTGCTCATGTCATCGCCGCGCGCCAGCAGATTCCACAGCGTCGCGGTGAACGCGGCGCCGAGTTCGGGCTGCTGGAACTCCCAGACCAGAGCCTGGGAGCCGTCGGCGATGAACATGCTGCGCAGCGACGCCGGGTCATTGACCAGGCGCTTCTGCAGCAGCGCGAGCTGCTTCTGGAACACGCCGACAGCTTCGCTGTTCTGCAGTTCTTCCAGTTCGCTCCGTGCTGTGTCCAGCACAGTGCGAGCCTGTTCGTAGCGCTTCAGTTCGTCAGTGGTCATGCCGGTGGCGCCGCTCATCGGATGATCTCCGCGTCGCAGTTGGCCGCCGCACGGCTGAGCTTGGCCGACAGTTCAGGGGTGACCTTGATCTTGCTGAACACGCCCGGGATCACGTGAGCGACGTCCTTGCTGGCGCCGCCGACCACGATCTTGGTGAGTTCGAACACTTCAGGGACGTCCTGATAGCAGCTCTTACAGTTGGTGCACTTGTCGAGATCGGACTCCTCGATATTGACCGGCGCCGCCGAGCCGTTGGCCGGCTTGGCACCGTTGGTCGCAGCCGCCGCGGCCGGAGCCGGAGCGAGCCCGGCCATCAGACCGGCGAAACCGCCAGCCGCCGGAGCATTCGAAGACGCCGCCAGTTCGCTCATGCCGCGCGCGATCTGATCGAGCGAGCTTTCGCGGGCCTTCACCGACTCTTCATACTGGTGCTGCAGCGACTCGAGCTCAGCGCGATGGCTCTCGTCCAGCACGCGGATGTCGTAGCCGCCGAGATATTGCAGCGTGCGCCAGTAGCGGCGACGCTCCTCGACCAGCTTGATCACCGCCGCGCCGACCGAAAGCTTGATCAGCTTCTTGTCGCCATCGGTGGCGTAGATGAACGGCGTCTTGCCAGCGCGGGCGTCGGCATCGAGCGCCACGTAGTCGGCCACCGGCACGCCATCAGCATCAGCCTTGAGCGGCTTGAACTGCTTGCGGAAGCGAACTTCGGTGTAGGCGAAGTCGGCCGGGGTCACCGGGGTCTTCAGGAGCTGGGTGGCACCGTTGTCATCGACATACTCGATCGACTGGGTGGCCCAATCCTGATCCGGCTCGGGGTTACCGTCGAGCGAGAACCAGTTGTTCAGCTTCGAGCCCTTGCGCGGGTCGTGCACGAACACCGGGTTCATACGGCTCTCCACCGCCTTGCGGGCCTGACGGTTGGCGACCGCATCGCCGATGCCGTGCTCAGCCTGGCAGGGGGTGTAGACGTCGAGCACCGCCGGGGAGTCGGTGTAGGTCAGGAACTCCAGCACGTTCTTCATGAAGTGACCCTGCAGCGCAGTCGAGGTCTGGATCACGAAGACGTTCGGGTGGAACGAGGCGATCAGGCCGAGTTCCTTACGGGATTCCTGCTTGCCGGTGTTGGCGATGCCGAAGCGCGACAGGTCGCTGTCCTGACCAGTCAAGCTCGCGGTCGAGGTCTGACCGCCGGTGTTGGAATAGGCGCCGGTGTTCAGCACCACCACCTTGATCGGGGTCGAGGTCGACAGCAGACGCGACAGCGCGCCGAAGCCGATGTCGTAGGTCGCACCGTCGCCGCCCATCGACAGCACGGTCGGCACCAGCGCCCGTTCTTCCGGCGAGAACTGATTCCAGCCGAAGTAACGGAAGTAGCCGTCGTGCTTGCTCGGCTCATAGGCATCGCCGAGTTCGAGCTTGGCGACACGCAGCGCACGGAAGTCGTCGGACGCCTGCGCGATCAGACCTTCAAAGATACCCTTGGCGACGGCCGGGGTGTCCTGGAACAGGCTGTTCACCCACGGGTCGGTGTAGGGGTTGAAGGGGAAGGTCGAGGCATACACGCTCGAACAGCCGGTGGCGTTGGCGATCACCATGCCGGACGGGCCGTTGCCGGTCGGGCCGCTCTCGAACAGATAGAGCCGCTTTTCCAGCGTCTTCATGGTGCGCTCGATGCGCTCGCGGCGAGCCGCGTCGGTGACGCTGTCACGCTTGGCCGAGAGCTTCTCGATCAGGCTTTCCAGCTCGCGCACGTGGTCCTTGCGGCGCTTGTCGTGCAGCGCGTGGTTGGTCGCGGTGACCAGACGGATCGCGGTGACTTCGCCGCAGCCGCGGCAGGCACCGTGGCCGCCCGTGGTCGCGTAGTAGTTGGCGCGATCGAGGATCAGACGCTTGGTTTCGCCGTCGGGCTTGGTGGCGCCATCGACGAACCGGGCCGGAGTGTTGGCGGTGCGGCTGAAGAACTCGAACCGGCCCTGCAGCTGGTCCAGCAGCGCTTCGTCCTGCTCACGTTCCACCAGCGCGCCGGGGCCGCAGACGTCAACGCATTCCAGACAGCCGGTGCACTTCCACGGATCGACGTTCACCGAATACAGACCGCCGGAGCCCGGCTGGTTCTTTTCGGCCGCATCGAAATACGGACGGGTGCGGGCCACCGGGAACACCGAGAGCGCCGCGGCGAGCTTGCCGAAGTTGCGCTTCAGGGTGGCGTTGTCGGTGTCGATCGCCTCGGCCGCCTGCGCCACGATCTCGTGGAACGGCTTGTCGTCCTTGCCGGCGCGATACATCTCGCGCACCGCCTCGCTCAGCGCGTGGACGTGAGCGCTCAGCGCGTCGCGCTGCGCCGGGGCGATGTCGAGCTGCTTGATGGCCGAGGCCAGCAGCTCATGGATGTCGTGCACGCCGTTCGGGATCGCGGCATCCGGGCAGACCAGCGCGCATTCCAGACAGCCGGTGCACTGATCCGGGTTGAACTCCGGAACGTTGCGGCGGAACAGACCCTTGTCCTTCATGGCCGCGGAACCGGCGGGCATGAACATGCCGATTCCGGGCAGCACCGGGGCGTCGGCAATGGTGCCGTCGCGGAACGGGCCGGCGAGCACGTCGTCATAGTACTGCGGATCGAAGATGCCGGAGGCCTGGGCCGGACCGGCGACGCGGCACATCGAGGCCGAGATCGACACGTCGCGCTTGGCCTTCGGCGCTGCCTGGACTTCGGCTTCGGCGAATTCCGGCGCGTCGTAATTGACCTGCTGGGTCGCTTCCGAACCCTCGCGGATCACCGCCATGTTGCCTTCGACGATGTCGCCACCCTTCGAGCCGAACTTCTTGGAGATCTGCTGACGGATCTTGGTGAGCATCGCGTCGCGCGAGGCGTCGGCCACCACGCGGTCGACATGGCCGCACACCGCGCCGATGAAGGCGATACCCATCATGCGGGTTTCGAGTTCGGCGGTCGGGGCATGGCGCTTGGCCACCGCGAAGGCGTCGATCACATAGAACTTGATCTTCTTGTCGCGGATGGTCTGCCGCGCCTTGGCCGGCAGGTCACGCCACACTTCGAGCGGCGACAGGTTCGACTGCAGGATGAAAGTGCCGCCGGCGACCAGGCCGCGCAGCGGGTTGGCGTGCACGAACACCTTGTGGTCCGGCGAGATCACGATCTCGACGTCTTCCAGATCGGCGTTGGTGATCTTCACCGGCTCCGGCGACAGGGTGATGTAGTAGTTGGTCGGCGCGCCGCTCTTTTCCGAGCCGTATTTCGGCGCGGACTTCGAGCGCATGTCGAGCACGCCGGCCAGAATGTCGGTGAGCAGCTTGCCCGAGGCGATGGTGCCGTAGCCGCCGATCGAGTGGAAGCGGATGCGGAACGCCGAGGGCGGCAGCAGCTGCGGGTTCGGGCCGGTTTCCAGCGCCATCAGCTGGGTTTCCGGATAGGCCGCCTTCAGGCGATCCTGCAGCGCCGCCATGCGCGGCGACGGATTCTTCGAGAAGAACTGCGTGCCGAGATAGACGAACGGCGCGCTCTTTTCCTTCTCCATGTTCTCGAAGCAGGCGATCATGTCGCGCGGCTGCAGGTCGTGCGCGCCGAGACCGAAGATCGCGGTGGTGATCTTCGGCAGCTTGTCGATCGCCGGGATGCCAGCGTGACGAACACCGACGTCGCCGTTTTCACGCGCCTTGCACAGCGCCTGGGTGACGAGCGTGGTGAGCGCGGTGACTTCCGAACGCTCCAGCACGGTGACCGACTTCTTGCCGGCCAGCGCCGCGACCAGTTCGGCCTCGGGGAACGGCTGCAGCATCTTGATCGAGATCACGCCGACCTTTTTGCCCTGGCCGCGCAGATAGGCGGCGACCGCCTCGGCGTCGTCGGTGACCGAGCCGAGACCGACCACCACGTGCTCGGCGTCGTCGGCCATGAAGCTCATCACCGGCTGATATTCACGGCCGGTCAGCGCTGCGTATTCACGCATCGCTTCCTTGACGAAGTTCGGCACCGCGCTGACGAAGTGGGTGCGGTGATCGACCGCGCCGGCCTGGAAGTCCGGCTGGTTCTGCACGCCGCCGGTCAGACCCGGATTGTCGACGTCAACCAGCGCCGGCACCAGCTGGCGGGTGCCCTTCTCCGGCGCGTTGATCCACTGACGCTTCCACTGCGCATGCAGTTCTTCCGGCACGTATTCCAGCGAGCCGGCGATCAGCTTGCCTTCGGAATCGGTCTCGACGGTGTCAGCGCGGCCGTCCAGATAAGCGATCAGCTTTTCCAGGTCGGAGGCGATGAAGTCGGCCTTGTGGCGGGCGAGGTACTGCTTGAGCTGGAACACGCGGCCCTTGGCGCCGTACAGCATTTCCTGCGCCACGGTCGGGCACTTGATGCGGCCGGCCGGGTCGCCGAGGAATTCGCGCAGCAGCTCGGGCTCCGGCATCAGGGCTTCGCTGAGCATGTGCGAGGTGGCGAAGCCGTCCATCGCGTTGGCGACCGGAATCAGCGACATCGCGCTGACCTTGTAGGAGATCGCGGCGAGGTCAGCGGCTTCCTGCGGATTGGAGCCGAACAGGATGGTGTAGCCGGACGGCAGCAGCGCATAGACGTCGTCATGGCCGGCCATCACGTTCAGCGAGTGCTTGGACACCACGCGCGCGGCCACCTGCAGCACAAAGCCGCCGACCTTCTTGCCGACCGTGACGTAATGCGATTCCAGGCCGTACAGAATGCCCTGGCTCGACGAGGCGTTGGAAACAAACTTGCCACCCGTCAGCGCCGCACCGAGCGCGCCGGACTGGGCCGAATGCTCACCTTCCGGCTCGAAGAAGAACGGATGCTTGCCCCAGACGTTGCAGCCGCCGGACGAACGGAACGCCTCATAGATTTCAGAAATTTCCGTCGAGGGGGTGATCGGGTAGCCGATGACGCCACCGCAGACATGCCCCATCACTTGGGCGACGGCACCGTTGCCGTGAATGACGGAGGGAATGCCAGGATATTTTGCGTTCATTGTCATGCGTCCATCTCTGCAATGCTGCGGGTCGCATCCGCCGCCGCTGGCGAACGAAAAGCGCTTCCCCTGCCGCGACCACTTCTGCGAGCGATCCGGCTAACCGAACTCAAGTTTCAGATTTGACTGTCTTTGCGCGAGCCAGCCTGTTTATGTCGTGCGACGTTTGCGGCCGCCTGCTCCGGGCCGTGCGGGGTCCGTAGCACGGCCCCTATAGCGTCTATTTGACGCGCATCAAATGAGAATCCCGCAGCATTTTAGCGCAACAAAGTTGCGTGATCGGCGCAATTTCGCATTGCGGCATCAAAATGTCGCATTGCAACACATTCGCGTCAGGATAGGCACGGACATGCGGGGCATTTTTCATATGTCTTTCATAATGTTACCGCGGCCATGATGCAGCGCGGACTGCCGATTGCGACATCCCCGACCTCGTTATATAGACAAACTATATCACGGGAGTCGGGAGCTGGGGTTTGTCGATCGAAGCCAGCATTACCCTAAAGACTAAGAACGTCGCGGCGGTGGGCCGCGATCGAATCCGACTTTTGCAGGCGGTCGCGCGCGAAGGCAGCATCGCCGCCGGCGCCCGGAGCGCCGGATTGACCTATAAAGCCGCCTGGGACGCGCTCGACGCGATGACCAATCTGTTCGGGCAGCCGCTGCTGGAGCGGCGCACCGGCGGTAAATCGGGCGGCGGCGCCCGTCTCACCCCGACCGGACTGCGGGTGATCGAAGCTTTCAACCGGCTGGAAGCGGAAATGGCGCGGGTGATCCGCGCGCTCGAGCCGGAGCTGGCCGGCAGCGGCATCACCCCCAGCAATCTCGTCTCGGGATATTTTATGAAAACCAGCGCTCGCAATGCCTTGCGCGGCACCATCACCGCGATCGCCGCCGACACGCTCAATGCCGAAGTCGCGGTGACTGTGGCCGAGAGCACCACCATCTATGCGCTGGTCACCAGCGAGAGCATCGACAATCTCGGCCTGTGCGTCGGCCGCGAGGTGATCGTGCTGATCAAGGCGCCGTTCGTGGTGATCGCGCCCGGCCGCGAGCCGCCCAAAATCTCGGCACGCAATTGCGTGCAGGGCACGGTGCGCCGCTGCGACGTGTCCGGCGTCAATGCCGAGGTGGTGCTCGACATCGGCGGCGACAAGACGCTGGCGGCCTCGATCACCGCCTCCAGCGCCAAGAACATGGAGCTGTCATCCGGCTCCCCGGCCTGTGCGGTGTTCGACGCCGCCCATGTGCTGCTCGCGATCGATTGACGCCATGACCCAGCCCCACCCGCCATCATCGCAAGCCGGGAGCCGGGGCAGCCCATCGTTCAGCCATCTGCGACACCGGCCGGCCTTCGGCCCGGCTTTAGCCTGGCTCGGGCCAGCGCTGGCCCGCGTCTTGCCCTCATCTTGCCCTCGCCATTCCGCCCGGAATTACCCCTCGACCAAGCATGACCAACAGGAGAGACCCTTGAAGTTCATCATGCCCCTCAAGCTGGCGCTGCTCGGCGCCGCCGTTGCCTGCATCACCAGCTCCCAGGCGTTGGCCGACAGCGCCAATATCGCGGTTGCTGCCAATTTCACCGAGCCGGCCAAGGAGATTGCCGCCGCGTTCAAGGCCAAGACCGGCCATGAGGCAGTGCTGTCATTCGGCTCGAGCGGCCAGTTCTTCACCCAGATCAGCCAGGACGCGCCGTTCCAGGTGTTCCTGTCGGCGGACTCCGCGCGCCCGAAGAAGCTGGTGGAAGACGGGCTGGCGGTAAAGGACAGCCGCTTCACCTATGCGGTCGGCAAGCTGGTGCTGTGGAGCAAGGAGCCCGGCCTGGTGAAGGGCGAGCAGACCCTCAAGGACGGCAAATTCGCCAAGCTGTCGATCTGCAATCCGGTCGCCGCCCCCTATGGCGCCGCCGCGGTCGAAGCGATGCAGACGCTGCGGGTCTATGACGAGCTGAAGCCGAAATTCGTGGAAGGCGCCAACATCTCGCAGGCATTCCAGTTCGTGCAGACCGGCAATGCCGAGATCGGCTTTGTGGCGCTGTCGCAGGTGATCAACGACAAGGACGGTTCGCGCTGGATGGTGCCGCAAAACCTGTACTCGCCGATCACCCAGGACGCGGTGCTGCTCAAGAAGGGTGAAAACGACGAAGCCGCCAAGGCGTTCTTTGAATTCCTGAAGGGGCCGGAGTCGCGCGCGATCATCGAAAAGTTCGGCTACGAAGTCCCGCCCGCCAAGGCGAGCTGAGCGCCGAGCAACGCAACCACCCAACCCGGTCATTGCGAGCGAAGCGAAGCAATCCAGGCTCCAACATTGAAATCCTGGATTGCTTCGTCGCTTCGCTCCTCGCAATGACGGTGGAATTATCTAATGGCAGGCCTTCCCCCCGATATCTGGCAGCCGGTCCGGCTCACGGTCGAGCTGGCGGCGATGACCACCCTGATCCTGCTGATCGTCGGCACGCCGATCGCCTGGTGGCTGGCGCGCTCCAAAGCCTGGTGGAAGGAAGGCGTTGCCGCGGTGGTGGCGCTGCCGCTGGTGCTGCCGCCGACCGTGCTCGGCTTCTATCTGCTGGTGCTGCTCGGGCCGGACGGCCCTGGCGGCGCGCTCGCCGGTCTGTGGGGCGGCCGCACGCTGGCCTTCACCTTCGAGGGCCTGGTGATCGGCTCGGTGGTGTATTCGATGCCATTCGTGGTGCAGCCGATCCGCAATGCTTTTGACGCGATCGGCGACCGGCCGCTCGAGGTCGCCGCCACGCTGCGCGCCTCGCCGCTGAAAGCGTTTTGGACGGTGGCGGTGCCGCTGGCGCGGCCGGGCTTTCTGTCCGGCGCGGTCTTGGGCTTTGCTCACACCGTCGGCGAATTCGGCATCGTGCTGATGATCGGTGGCAACATTCCCGGCACCACCAAGGTGCTGTCGGTCGCGATCTACGATTATGTCGAGACCTCGCAATGGCGTGAGGCCAATATCCTGGCCGCGGGCATGGCCGCCTTCGCCTTTGTGGTGATCCTGACCATGATGATGCTGGAAAAACGCACCGCGCGGATCAAAGGATGAGAGACCTCGCCAACTCGATCAACGCGCAGTTTCGCGGCCAGTTGGGCCGCTTCCGGCTCGACGCTGCGTTCACCGTGCCGGCGACCGGCATCACCGGGCTGTTCGGCCCGTCCGGCTGCGGCAAATCCACGGTGCTGCGCTGTATCGCCGGGCTGCAGCAACTGCCCGGCAGCCGGTTCTCGATCGCGGGCGACACCTGGCAGGACGAAAGCCTGTTTCGCAAGGCGCATCAGCGCCCGATCGGCTATGTGTTTCAGGAAGCCAGCCTGTTTCAGCATCTGTCGGTGAAGGGCAATCTTTTGTACGGCGCGCCGCGCCAACCGGCCGGACAGTCTGCGAGCCAGAGCATCGGCTTTGACGAGGTGCTGGAGCTGCTTGGCCTTGTGCCGCTGCTCGATCGCTCGCCGCGCCATTTGTCCGGCGGCGAACGGCAGCGGGTCGCGATCGGCCGCGCGCTGCTGTCGCAGCCCAAGCTGCTGCTGATGGACGAGCCGCTGTCGGCGCTCGACCGGCTGACCAAGGATGACATCCTGCCGTTTCTGGAACGGCTGCATGAGCGGCTGTCGCTGCCGGTGATCTATGTCAGCCATGACATCACCGAAATCGAGCGGCTCGCCGATCATCTGGTGCTGATGCGCGCCGGCGCGGTGATCGCCTCCGGGCCGCTCACCAAATTGCAGAGCGACCCGACGCTGCCGCTCGCCGCCTCGCGCGATGCCGCCGTCAATTTCGACGCGATCGTGCAGCGCTATGACAGCGACTACGGGTTGGTGACGTTGCAGCTCGAAGGCGCTGAACTGCTGGTGCCGGCGCCGCCGGTTGCGGCCGGTGAGCGGCGCAGGGTGCGCATTGCCGCGGGCGATGTCAGCCTGGCGCGCCAACAGCCGCAGCAATCCACCATCCTGAACGCGCTGCCGACCCGGATCGTGTCGGCGACGCCGCTCAACGCCAGCGAGATGGTGGTGGTGCTGGCGCTCGGCAGCGGCGGCGATGGCGCGCGGCTGCTGGCGCGCGTCACCCGGCGCTCATGGGATCAATTGCAGCTCGCCACCGGCCAGCAGGTGATTGCCCAGGTCAAGGGCGTGGCGCTGGCGCCCGGCCGCGGCCAGACTGTGCGGAGCGTCAGCCGGCTGCCTCCAGCCTGATGCGCAGCTGTCTTGGTGAGCCGGCAATCCGGCCTGACGCTCAGCCGAATGATCGCGTCACCGGATAGCTGAGACCGGCGCGCGCTGCGAGCCGCTCAATATCGCGCCGGGACTGCAGCACCGCAAAGCCGTTACAGGCACTGTCGGCACTGACCGCATCCAGCAGCCAGTGGCGCACCGCGAGCGGATCGGCTCGGCCTTGCGTGGCCAATTGCCGGCTGAGCAGCACCCCGGCGAGACCGCAGGCCAGCGCCGCAGCACTGCACGCACCGCTGCGCCGCGCCACCCGACCCTCGAGCGCGGCGCCGAAAATCCGGCTGCCCGGCACGGCCACCCCGCAGGTGCAGCCGATCGAGCGCGCGGCGCTGGTGGCACGCAGCGCCAGTTGCTCCACCGCCCGCACAGCCAGCACCGGCGCGGCCGCCGCGGCATGCAGCAACTCCGCGCAGCCTCTGGCCCCTGCCACCGTGATAATCAGCACATTGCGGCGCAGACACAGCGCCAGCGCCTTGGCGAGCAGCGCGTCGCCCTCGGCAGAGGCAGCAAAGCTGCCGCCGCCAACGTGAATGAGCTGCGCGCCATGATCGACCGCCACCATGATGGCACGCGCCAGCCGCTGCGTCGTACACACCTGGCCATCGGCAAAAATCGGCACCAGCAAGCCGCGGCACAGCGGCGCCTGGCCTTCAACAGCACTGCAAGGTTGTCCGAAAATCACGCTGGCGGTGTGCGAGCCCTGCGCCATGGTGCGATCATTGCCCGCTAGCGCGGTCGAAAATTCACCGACCGGCGTCAGCCGCGCGCCGCGAAAACATTCATGGGTGCGGTCCACCGGACCATCCAGCACGGCGATCGTGATCCGCGGGTCGCCGCCGCCAAGACTGTACAGCAGGTCATTTTGAAATGCCGACCTTGGCAGAAACGCAGACTCGGCAGTGCCCGACATCAACCCTCATCCTCAAACACGCGGCGCTGACGATTTGCGGCACCCCGTATTAGTCGTTCCCGGTTCGATTTGGTTTTGGGAAATCGACTGCGGATGAGAAACTTTTTGTTAAGACTAACTGGGCACCGCCCGGCTATCGCATAAGGCGTGCCGAATTGATGTGCAAAATAGATCAGATTGCAGCAGCAACCTGATGCAAGCCGATAATGCGCGCCAGCGAGCGCACTTCCTGCTTCTGATCCTCGCGCAACTGGAATAGCAGCGGCATCGCCGCCGACTTAAGCTGTTGCACTTCCTCGCTATCAGGATCGATCGCCGGTGCGCCACCCTTCGGATTGGCCATCTGCGTGGCGTGCAATTTGCGCGCGATCGCGCGCAGCGCCTGCTCGACCGACGGCCAGTAATAGGCTTGCGATGATGAGAGATTGAGCCGAGACTTGATCGCAGCGATCTGTGAATCGCTGAGCAGTGCATAAGTTTTTTGCGCCGCTGGCTTGCTGGCGGCTTTCGGCTTGGCATCCGGTACCGGCACCATTGCGGCGGCGGCCGCTTCAATCGGCTTCGGCAGCACCACCGGCGTCTCGGCCGCAAAAGCCTGACGCAGCGGCACTTCAGCCGGCACCGCGGCCAGCGCCGCAGCCGATTCAGAAGCGGTGGTGGCAATCGTCATCACCGCGAGCCGGTCGGTCTTGGCGGTGCGATTGGCAATCGGGTGGTGATCAGCGGCCTCGGTGCTGGCGACATCGCCGGCACCGACATTGCGAGTCACGATGCTCAGCGCGGCTGCGCTGACGATGAGCGTGCAACCCAGCGCCAGCAGGGCAATGGTTCGTGTCACGCTGGTCTCCCTTCCGCGGCTACGGATCGCCGGCCATCTTGAACACAATTGCAGATTAAATATGGCTTAACCATAAAATCCGCAGCGACGCGCGGCCAGATAGTTAACAATTGGTTACAGGCGGCATCGCCCCGCAACCGGCCCCTGATCACTCATACCGATCACAACTTGGTTCCGGCGCGATGATCAGCACGGCGCCGGTGATCGCAGGAGACGGCTGCTGGTGTGTAGCAGGCCGCTCGCACGCCATCGGCCACCATCAGACTCAGCACCACGGCATATGCGCAGCTCACGGCCCGCCCCTGGTGGCAGGCCGGGGCCGTAAGGCGTGGTCAGACCGCTGCGGCGAGGTCGTAAGCGTCCTGAATATCGGCGACGATTTCCGACGCTTCCCACAGCGCGCGCGGCTCGACCGCGCGGATATTGACCGTCCAGTTCACACCGCGCCGGCTGCGCGGCGTCTGCATGACGTCGAACTTCACATGCCGGCAGAGCGGGTGACGCTGCAACGCATGGTACACCCGGGTTCGGATCTCACAGAGAGTCGCGGGGGTTTTTTCAACGAGCATGGCGGCATCCAGCGTTCGCTTCGGCTGGTGGCGGCGCGGCGCGAGGATGCGCAGCGGCCGCTCAGCGTTACGACATCGTGAATCCGCTTGGTTAAGAAACAACTAAGTATGTGGTTAACGAATAACTAACCGCCGAGCCGGCGGTTAGCGTTTCTCGATCACCAGGCTCTGCACCGCGCGCCCGAAATAACCATGCAGGTCGCCGAGCTTGGAGGACGCGATGCCGGCGCCATCGGGACTAATCCACATTTCCGAGTTCAGCAGCACCCACTCGCCGATCGGCGGCCGCGCCAGGTTGATGCTGAGATCGGCATTGATGAAGGTCCATTCCTTGAAATCCAGCACCGCCGAGGTGGCGTTGCTGAAATCGGCCGCCACCGCGGCGCGCATCACCGGCGAGATTGCATGACCTTCCACGATCGGCCGGTCCATCCGGTACCAGATCGCGCCAGGACCGAGCGACAGGAAGCCGCCATGAACCTCGCGGATCGAGACGCAGGACACGAACGGATTGTTATCGCCCATGGCGCGCAACGGCTGGCCCTGCTCCGGCGGCGGCACGTCGATCGGCGGATGCTCGATTTCCTCAGGCAGCGCCTGCGCGCCGATCCGCATTTTCAGCACGGTGGCGCTGACAACCACCACGCCTTCGGCGAGCAGCCGCACCGCGCACAGCTGAATCTTGCGGCCATCGCGGATCACCTCGGTCTCGAAGGTGAGCGGCGCCACCGGCACCGGCCGCATCAGATCGATGGTGAGCCGGACGATCTGCATCGGCTGCGCGGTCGGGATCGACTCGGCGATGAACGCCACCAGCGCCGACGGCGGTGAGCCGTGCTGCATGGTGAGATCCCAGGGACCGGCCGCATAGGGGCTGGTGGTGATGTGGTGTCCGTCAATCCGATAGATCGCCTCCATCGCCGACCTCACAGCGCCGGATCAATGGCGGCGTCATATTCACGCTTCAGCCGCGCCACCAATTCCGCCACCGGCACGATGCTGGTGACCGAGCCGATGCCCTGGCCGCTGCCCCAGATTTCCTTCCAGGCTTTCGGCTTGGCGCGCTCGCCGCTGTCGTCGGTGCCAAAGCTCATCTTGGAGGGATCGGAGCTGGGCAGATTGTCGGGATCAAGCCCGGCCGCGGCGATCGACGGTTTGAGATAGTTGCCGTGCACGCCGGTGAACAGGTTGGAATAGACGATGTCGTCGGCGCTGCAGGTGGTGATCATCTCCTTGTAGCGCTGCACGGCATTGGCTTCGTCGGTGGCGATGAACGCCGAGCCGATATAGGCGAAGTCGGCGCCGAGCACGCGCGCCGCGCGGATCGCCCGGCCATTGGCGATCGCCCCGGACAGCGCGATCGGTCCATCGAACCAGGCGCGGGTCTCGGCCACGAACGCGAACGGCGACTGCGTGCCGGCATGGCCGCCGGCACCGGCCGACACCAGGATCAGGCCATCGGCGCCCTTCTCGACCGCCTTATGCGCGAACTTCTGATTGATGACGTCGTGAAACACGATGCCGCCCCAGCCATGGGCGGCCTGGTTCAAATCCTCGCGGGCACCGAGCGAGGTGATGATCATCGGCACCTTATGCTTTTCACAGAGCGCCAAATCCTGCTCGAGCCGGTTGTTGGATTTGTGCACGATCTGATTGACCGCGAACGGCGCCGACGGCCGCTCCGGATGCGCGCGGTCGTGGGCGGCGAGTTCTTCCTTGATGCGATGCAGCCATTCGTCGAGCTGCGAGGCCGGGCGCGCATTCAACGCTGGAAACGAGCCGACGATTCCCGCCTTGCACTGCGCGATCACCAGATCGGGGCCGGAGATGATGAACAACGGCGAACCGATCACAGGCAGCGACAGACGGCCCTTAAACAAGGCAGGCATCGACATTCAGGCATTCCTCCGGCGTGTTCTTGTGTGCTTGGCGCGCGGCCGAACGGCCGCGACACGCAGCAAAGCAAGAGCCGCGGCGGCGCGCAAGCACGCGCCGCGCGTAGCTGCGCTTGAAGACGTCTGCTAACGACAGAATGCCCGCGTCACGAAATAATTGGTGTGACAATCGCCCGGCTCGCGCTGCCGGCCGGGGATCAGCGCTTTCGCCGAACAGGCTTCGGCGGAGTCGGTGGTCAGGCTCTGGCCTTCGCGAAAGCCCTTGCTGCGGCAGAGCTGATCGGCACCGGCCTTGCAGTCGGCCGCGCCATCGCTGGCGGTCGGGCATTGCACGCGGCCCGACACCATCGAGGGCACCACCGCGCTGTCAGCCGGCGGTGACGCCGGCGCCGCGGGCGCGGCTACTGGCGGAGCAACGGGAGCAGGCGCCGCGGGCGCAGGGGCAACGACGCGGCCTGCGGGCGGCGCGGGCGCTGCCGGCGATGCGGCTGGGGCCGGTTGTTCGGCCGGGGCAGCGGTCGCGGCAGCATCGGGCGCCGCGGGTGACGGCGTCAGGCTCGGCAGCATCGAAGTGGATTTGTCCCAGATCTTGCCGATCTCATCGATCAGGCCGGGCTTGTCATCCGCGGCCGGAGCGGCGGCGGGCGCGCCGGGCGGCACAGTTGGGGCAGCGGGCGCACCAAGCGGCGCGCTTGGCGCAGCGCTCGGCGGCGGCGTTGCGGCCCGCTGGGCCATAACGGCCGGCATCATCGCCGGAGACATCACCAGCGCTATCGCGGCGACGGCGACCCGCGCCGGCCCCGCGATCATCGACAAACCAGAAGAATCAGACATCGGCCGCACCGTAGTCCCGGTGCGGCGCAGCGGAAAGCAAAAGCGGCCGGGCTGCGACATCACGCAACCGCGCCATGCGCGAGGCGAACGCCTCGCCGCCCTAAGGTTCAGAATGCGCGCAGCGCAATCACAAAGCCCAGCACCAACAACGCGGTGCCGACCGCCACCCAGAACCCGAGCCGCCGCTCGATCGCCGCGCGGATCGCGGTGCCGTAGCGGTTCAGCAGGATCGCCACGATGAAGAACCGGCCACCGCGCGCAATCAGCGAGAACAGGATGAACAGCCAGATATCGTAGCCGGCAAAGCCGGAGGTGATGGTCACCAGCTTGTAGGGGATCGGCGTCAGCCCCTTGAGCAGGATGATCAGCGCGCCGTATTGGGCATAGCCGGCCCGGAACGCCTCGACCTTGTCGCCATAGCCATAGAGCTGGATCAGCCATTGGCCGACCGAGTCATAGAGCAGCGCACCGATCGCATAGCCGGCGATGCCGCCGGCCACCGAGGTCAGCGTACAGAGCACGGCGTAGAACCACGCCCGCTCCGGCCGCGCCAGCGACATTGGGATCAGCATCACGTCCGGGGGGACGGGAAAGAACGAGCTTTCCGCAAAGGACACGCTGCCCATGATCCAGGTCGCGTAACGCTTGTGGGCGGCGTCGATACACCAGTCGTAGATTCGTCTCAGCATGGGCGCGATCAACCACCCTTAGGCGGTTTTGTCCATGCTTTGCGAACCAACTCCTGACAATCAGCCGCTCTTGCGCACCGACAAAAGCGGCTGCAAAGCGACCACTTGCGCCGGTTTTGGGGCCGGCTCGGCGGCTTCGGCCGCGACAACGGGCCGCTTCAGCCGCGATTTCGGCAGCTTCTCGGCGATGCCGAGCAGCGCTTCGCGGCGGTCCATCTCGGCCCAGACGTCGTCCGGGCTGACATCGGCCGCGGCCCACAGCACCGCGAGATTGTAGAGCAGATCGGCGCTTTCGCTGATCACCGCGTCGCGGTCGCCGCCAACCGCGTCGATCGCGACCTCGATCGCCTCTTCGGCCAGCTTTTTTGCCATTTTCGCCGGGCCGCGCTGAAACAGCCGCGCGGTCCGGGAGCTCGACGGATCGAGGTCCCGGGCGGCCAGTACCGCCTGATAGAGCCGGTCGAACGAATCGGACATTCCGGCACACTAGCCCAGACAGATCGCTATCGCGTTAACGAATGTGACGAACACGCAAGATCGAGCGGCATTCTGCCCGTCCGGCGCGCCGGAAACCGCGTCAATAGCCGTAATAGCCCCAGCCCGGCTGGTAGCCATAGGCCGGCGGCGGTCCGTAGTAGTATCCGGGTCCGCCATAATAGCGCCGCTCATAATAGTAGTCGCGCCGCTGCTGCGCGGCCGCCATGGCGCCGATCGCGCCAACGATGCCGACAAAGGCCGCGGCGGCCGCCGCACCGCCATCGCCGCGGTGCCGGACATAACGGCGCTTCTTGCGGGCGGCGCTGAGATCGGTGACCGACTGATCGGTGGCAACCGTGGCCACCGGCGCCTTGGGCGCAGCCGGAGCCACTCCTGCATAGGCCGGCGCCGGACCGATCGACGTCACGCCGACCGCCAGCGCAAGCACGAGGGCAATACCGCTTTTGGTGGTGTGGTCGTTGGGCATCATCACTCTCCGTGGTCTGCGACCCTAACCCCCGATGCCAATATAGGTTCCCCAAGGTTCCAGTGCCGACCTAGGGAAGTCCCTAGGGTAAGGGGCAACCGTCAACGGGCCGCGTTATGTTGTCGCGATCGCCTCCGCATTGGTTTGATGGCCCAACCTGATCAAAGGTGGCGTTGATCCGAAGCGGCATCGATGATTTGAGGGCAGCCGCAAGACTGCGGAGTGGCCCGAGTGGACCCGACTGAAACTGGATATCACGCCACGCTGCGGCGGTTGTTCGACCTGTTCAAGGTGATGTGCGCCGGGCTGGCGACCGGGCTGATCACGCCCTGGCTGCAGCCGCTGCTCGACCGCATCGACCTGCCGCCCGGCGGTGTCGGCGTGGCGCTGATGGCGCTGCCATTCGCGCTGTTGGTGCAATGGCTGGTGTGGCGCACCGGGCGGCGCTGGTGGACCGCAACGTTCGCCGCGCTGGTGACGATGCTGGCGTTCGTCGCCGCGGTGAATGTCGCAATCCTGGTCGATGCTTTGACCTTCGACAGCGGCCGCAACATCCGCAACGCGCTGGCCGGCTTGGCCGGCGGCGGCACCGGGTCGCTGCTGCTGGTGCTGGGCCTGCTACCGCTGCCCGGCGTGCCGGTCGCGCGCCTCGCCTGGCTCGCCACCCCGCTGATCGGCACGCTGGCCGGCGGCCTGCTGGCGGTCGATTTCGCGGTCGGATTTGAGTTCTTCTCTTTCCTCTACCCGGTGTGGCAAGCTGCGGTCGGGGTCAGCCTTGCGACCGCATTGCACCGCCGAGCGCCGCAGGGCTAGCCTTCCGCCAAGAACAAGAAGGCCGTCAGCAATGTCTCAGCCTCCCCTGTTCCAGCCGATCACGATCCGCACCATCACCGCCAAGAACCGCATCGTGATCTCGCCGATGTGCCAATATTCGGCGACAGACGGCCTGGTGAACGACTGGCACCTGGTCCATCTCGGCAAATTCGCGCAAGGCGGCGCCGGCATCGTGATGACCGAGGCGGTCGCGGTGTCGCCGCAGGGCCGCATCACCCATGGCGATCTTGGGCTATGGCATGACGACCAGATCGGCCCACTGGCGCGCATCGCCGCGTTCCTGCGCGACAATGGCGCGGTGCCGGCGATCCAGCTCGCCCATGCCGGCCGCAAGGCCAGCATGCAGCGGCCGTGGTTCGGCAATGGTGCGCTCAGCGAGGCCGACATTCGCCGCGGTGACCTGCCCTGGCCGGTGGTGGCGCCAAGCCCGATCGCGGTCGATCAAGGCTGGCTGACGCCGCTGGAATTGTCGGAAGACGATCTCGACACGCTCACCGACCAATGGCGGCTGGCGACGCTGCGCGCCGCAGACGCCGGCTTCGAGCTATTGGAAGTGCATTGCGCGCATGGCTATTTGCTGCACTCGTTCCTGTCGCCGCTGTCGAACCAGCGCGACGACCAATATGGCGGCAGCCGCGATGGCCGGATGCGCTTTCCGCTCGAAATCATCGAGACGGTGCGCGCCGCCTGGCCGGACACGCTGCCGCTGTCGGTGCGGATCTCGTCGGTCGATGGCGTCGAAGGCGGCCTGAATCTGTCAGATTCGATCGCATTCGCGCGCGAGGCCAAGGCGCGCGGCGTCGATATCATCGATTGCTCGTCGGGCGGCTTGCTCGGTTCCGCCACGTCCGCGCAGCAGCCGCGCGGCTATGGTTTTCAGGTGCCGTTCGCCGAAACGATCCGCAAAGAGCTCGACATTCTGACCATGGCCGTCGGCCTGATCGTGCATCCCGACCAGGCGGAAGCGATCTTGGAGCACGGCCAGGCCGATCTGATCGCGATCGGCCGCGAAGCGCTGTTCGATCCGAATTGGCCGCTGCACGCCCAGCTCGAACTTGGCGGCGATAGCGACCAGCTGTTTGCCGACTGGCCGCAGCAATATGGCTGGTGGCTGGAACGGCGCGAGCCCGCTTTGCGGAAGCTCGATGGACCGAAACTGCCCTATCGCCGCAATTAGCGCTTTTCGGTTCTGATGACGCGTTTTCTTGACGCGAACCGGTATCCACTTCGCTTGAAAACGCGATAGCGCCGCTGCCGACCCCAAAATGGCAATGGCCGGGACAAGGCCCGGCCATCACGTGCAGAGTAGTAAGACCGTTTAGCGCTTGCGCACGAACACCGTGCCGGCCGAGTAACCGGCGCCGAAGCTGCAGATCAGCCCGAGGTCGCCCGCGACCATGTCGTCGCAGCGCTTGTGGAACGCGATGATCGAGCCGGCCGACGAGGTGTTGGCATAGTCATCGAGGATGATGACGTTTTCCTCAGGGGTCGGATCGCGGCCGAGCACGCGGCGGCCGATGATCTCGTTCATGTTGATATTGGCCTGATGCAGCCACATGCGCTTGAGCGTCGGCAATTCGATGCCGATCTCGGCGGCATGATCGGCGATCATGTCCGACACCAGCGGCACCACTTCCTTGAACACCTTGCGGCCCTGCTGCACGAACAATTTGTCCGGCAGGTCGCGGCCTTCCGGCCAGGCACGGTTCAGGAAGCCGGCATTGTTGCGGATGTTGTTGGAGAACTGGGTGCGCAGCCTGGTGCCAAGCACATCCCAGCCGCCTTGCGCCTGGTCGGCACGCTCGACGATCACCGCGGTCGCGACGTCGCCGAAGATGAAGTGGCTGTCACGGTCGCGGAAATTGAGGTGACCGGAGCAGATTTCCGGATTGACCATCAGCACCGCATCGGCGGTGCCGGTGGCGATGTAGTCCACCGCGGTCTTGAGGCCGAAGGTCGCCGACGAACAGGCCACGTTCATGTCGAACGCAAAGCCCGGCAGCCCGAGCGCCGCCTGCACTTCGATCGCCATCGCCGGATAGGCGCGCTGCATGTTCGAGGCGGCGCACAACACCGCGCCGATCCGTTCGCGCGGCTTGCCCCAGCGTTCCAGCGCCTGTTCGGCGGCTTTGACCGCGATTTCCGCCAGCAGCGACAATTCTTCGTTGGAGCGCTCCGGAATGACCGGCCGCATCACTTCCGGATCGAGAATGCCGGACTTCTGCATCACATAGCGCGACTTGATGCCGGAGGCCTTTTCGATGAAGGCCGACGACGACGGCAGCAGCGCCGCAATCTTGCCCTCGGCGATCGCCGCCTCGTTCTCCGCATTGAAGCGCTCGACATAGGTGTTGAAGCACTCGACCAGTTCGTCGTTGCTGATGCTTTCGGGCGGGGTAAAAAGGCCAGTCGCGGCGATGACGGCAGGACGCACGGAAAACTCCGGATGACAATCGTTTGAGGTTGGCAGACGGCCAGGACGGATCAGGGGCCGAGCCTACGATCATCCGACGCCGATTTCGGCAGAGGTGCCTTGACATCAGACAAATGCAGGCCGTGACCCGCGGCACGTCGCACCGCGCGTTGTCGCTGTCAATGGCCTGGCGGCTGTTAATCACCGCCCAAAGCCGCGCTTTTCAGCGCATCTGCGCTGATGGCGGCAACGGCCTGCGCTCTGCGCGACTATAGTTGAACGGGTGTTGCGCAGGCAAAAACCGCGTCGCGGTTTTGGCGGGCTTGGCCTCGACCTCAGCGGCAGCGCACGGCCGCGTTCGCAGTCGCACATTGGCGGAAGCGCCCGGCACTGTCTCAAACCGGGAAAACCAGCCGACGGTGCATCCTGCATGCAACACTCGTTTTGTTTCTGATCGGAAGGTCCGCGGCAATCTGGACAACGGCCGGTTCTCGCGGGACCTTTCCCGGGCTTTTGAGGATCACGGCCCGCTTTCGCAAGCGGGTGCTGGCGGGGTGGCTGAGGCAGATGATGAAGTTCGCGACCGGAATTTTGGCGGCCGTGCTGTTGCTGGCAGGCATTGAGGCGAGCCAAGCTCTGGTGCGGATCACCGAAGACCGCGGCGGGCGGATCGGCACCTATGTCGATAAATATCAGGGGCTGCGGCAATCCGGCGAAACGGTGATGATCGACGGGCTGTGCGCATCGGCCTGCACCATCGTGCTCGGCGCTGTTCCGCACGACAAAATCTGCGTGACGCCGCGGGCCAATCTCGGCTTCCATGCCGCGTGGGACCTCGGCGCCAATGGCCGCGCGGTCACCAATCGCGAAGCCACCGACATGCTGTATTCGATGTATCCCTCGCAGGTGCAGCGCTGGATCGCCCAACGCGGCGGCCTGACGCCGCGCATGATCTTCCTGCGCGGCAAGCAACTGATGAACATGTACAAGCCGTGCTATCTCGACGCACGGGCCAGCACCTCGCGCTGAGCCGACCCGATCGGCCCGTGCAGCGCTTGCCGGGCCGCGTTCCGCAACCTATCTGCTGCGGGCGAGCAGTCTCCGAACGTCCGTCTCGCGATCCGACGGAGAGGAACGCGCCATGGCCGCCAATAACAGACGCCCCCTGATCATCATCGCCGCTTTTGCCATCAGCCTGGCGATCGGGCTGTTTGCCCTGTTCGCGCTCGGCGGGCTGCGCCATGTCACGCCGGCGGCCACGATCGGCGGTCCGTTCCAGCTCAGCGATCAGAACGGCCAGCGCGTCACCGAGCAAAGCCTGAAAGGCAAGCCGACGCTGATCTTCTTCGGGTTCACGCATTGCCCGGACGTCTGCCCGACCGCGCTGTTCGAGATGACCGAATTGTTGCGCGCCATGGGGCCGGATGGCGACCGCATCAACGTCTATTTCGTGTCGGTCGATCCGGAGCGCGACACCGCGGCCACGCTGAAGGAATATCTGTCGAGCTTCGATGAGCGCATCAAAGGGCTGAGCGGCGATCCGGCCGCGGTCGCCAACATCATGACCAGCTACCGGGTCTATGCCCGCAAAGTCCCGCTCAAGGATGGCGACTACACCATGGATCACACCGCGCTGGTCTATCTGATGGACCGCGACGGCCGTTTCGTGGCGCCTTTCGATATCAAGCGCAAACCGGACGTGGCCGCCGCCGATCTGAAGCGATATCTCTGAAAACGGAATCGGCCGCTGGCGGGCACCGCGGCCGCAATTACGGCCGGACGCCGCGCCAGACCGTGCTCGGTCTTTTCCCAATGATACGGCATCAGCACGAACTGGCCGAGCGCGCGCCACGCCGCGATCGACAGGCATAGCCAGTAACCAGGCATCAGCAGCAGCCACCAGCCCTGCCAGGCGCGGCCGCGCCGCGACAGGCCGATCAGCGCTACCGCAGCACTGCCGCCATAGCTGGCAGCAATGGTCAGGGCGTAGACCAGGGTCATCGGCCCGATCACACTGGCCAGCGTCTCGCCGTGATACAGCCGCACAAGCGAATAGCCGAAATCAGTGAGTAGCAACGGATGCAAGAGCGCGGTGAGGATCGCGCCGCCGACCACAAAATTCAGCGTCAGCACGCCGCGCCAGCCGGCCTCGCGCCACAGCGTCCGCGGATCACGCATATGCACGCCCCAGGTCTGCATCCAGCCTTTCATCCAGCGCGAGCGCTGCCGCAGCCAGGCGCCGAACCGGAGCGGCGCTTCTTCATAGGTCACCGAGTCGAAGCTGATCGCGCGATAGCCGAAGCGGGCGAGACGAAAGCCGAGATCGGCGTCCTCGGTGACGTTGAAAGGGTCCCAGCCACCGACCTCGCGCAGCACCGCCGTGCGGAAGTGATTGGAGGAACCGCCGAGCGGCAAAGGCAGCGCAAAGCGGCTCATGCCCGGCAGCACCGCGTCGAACTGGCCGGCATATTCGGCCGTAAACAGCCGCGACAGCCAGCTATGGCTGAGATTGTCGATGCACAGGCTGGCCTGCACGCAGGCCAGCGCCGGCCCGCCATGCGCAAAAGCATCGAGTGCGGCGCGCAGTTGCCCCGGGTCAGGTCGATCCTCGGCGTCGAACACCGCGACATAGGCGCCGCGCACGAAGGGCAGCGCGCAGTTCAGCGCTTTCGGCTTGGTGCGTGGGCCTGATGCCGGCGCCACCAGCATGTGCAGATGCGGGCGCGGCTTCAGCCGTTCGATCGCGGCGATCGTTTCGGGATCATCCGGCTCCACCACCAGGACCACGTCGAGCTTTTCGCGCGGATAATCGAGCGCCTCGATGGCGCGTAGCAGCGGCGCCACGGAACGGCCCTCACGATAGAGCGCGACGATCACGGTGTAGGTCGGCCAGTGCCGTGGATCGGTGCGCAGCACCGGGATGGGCGGTGGCGGCGCCACCATCGCCGCCACCAGGCGGAAGCCGACAAAGCTGAGAAACAGCAGCAGCGACAATGCGCTGCCGACCGCATTGGCAAACAACAGCGGCAGCAGCAGCACCAGCGAGGCGCCGAGCGCGCGCCGCAGCAGCGCCTGCCCCGGACGGTCATCCGCCTGTGGCGCGGCGGACAGCCTTGGGCAGCGGCGTTGCAGGCCGAAGATCGCCAGTTCCGCCAGCGCGGCGGCGCCATGGCGCTCCATGAATTGCCGCAGCGACGCTGTGCTCGCCACCCTGAGCCGCGTGATCGTCGCTGGGTAAGCGGCGGTCAACTGGCAGATGGTTCGCGCCGCCAGCCGGCGCGGCGCCACCGTCCACAGCAATTCGCCATTGTGGCGCAGCGGCAATAATCCGGAGGCCGCCGCCAGCGGCAACTGATCATCGCGCAGCGGCGTCTCCATCACTGCCGGCGGCGACAACGGCGCCTCGGCGATACCGAGATGCGCGGACAGACGGCGCAGATAGGCCTGTTCCTCGATCAGTCCCCAGCGGATCAGCACCTGGTCGGCGCCGATCCCGATCTGATCGGCGCGCTGCTGCGCCGCGTGCAGCTGCTCCGGCGCCAGCACCGAGCGCAGGCATTGCAGCTCTGGCGCCAGCCCGTCAGGACGATAGCTTGCACCGATGCCCGCGCCGCCCCGCCCGGCTGGCAATCGCAGATTATCCGCCGCCACTGCCGCTGCGAGCCGATCGCACGGACTGGCGCTGTGCCGCGCCGCGCCAGTCGGAGCGCGCTCCGCTTGGCGGCCGCCTCTTGCCCCCCACGCCATCCGCTACGCCACCCCAACGCAAACGACGCTCGCGTCCCGCATCGGATGGTCTATAAGACCCAGCCGACCCGGACCCCCGATCATGCAACCATCGATCGCACCACGTTTCAACGACAGATTGCTTTTGGCCAAATCCGCAACCACGCCTCGCTGGCTCGCAGCGCTGGTGGTCGGAGTGCTGCTGAGCGCCGCGCCCAGCGCGCCGTCGCTCGCCCAAAACGCGCCAGCGGCAGCGGCTACACCAAGCGCACCGGCCGCGATGGTGCAGCCCGGCCCGCAGGCCGTGCCCGGCTTCTGGGACCCGCGCCGCCGCCCCGAGCGGCCGGACCTCGCCAAGGTCACGGTGATCCGCTTTCTGACCGAGACCGATTATCCGCCGTTCAATTTCACCGGCCCCGACGGCAACCCGGCCGGGTTCAACGTCGAACTCGCGCGCATGCTGTGCGAGGAGATCAAGGCGACCTGCACCGTGCAGATGCGCCGCTTCGAAACGCTGCTCGACGCCATCGCCAGCAATCGCGGCGACGCCATCATCGCCTCGCTGGCGGTGACGGCGCAGACCCGGGCCCGGCTCGATTTCACCGATCCCTATTACCGGGCGCCCGCGCGCTTTGCCTCGCGCAAGGACGGCGTGCTGATCGAGATGCGGCCGGAACTGCTGGAAGGCAAGAAAGTCGGCGCGATCGCCGGCTCCTCGCACGAGGCTTATCTGAAAGCGCTGTTCACCGACGCCGAATTGCGCCCCTATGCCAATGACGACGCGCTACGCGCCGCCTTGCGCCGCGGCGAGGTCGATTTCATTTTCGGCGACGCGATTTCGCTGGCGTTCTGGATCAACGGCACCGATTCAGAAAATTGCTGCGCTTTCTCGGGCGGTCCGTTCATCGAAAGCCGTTATTTCGGCGAGGGCATCGGCATCGGCGTCCGCAAGGGCAATGATCTTTTGCGGCAAGCGCTGAATTGGGGCCTGTTCCGGCTTTGGGAAAAAGGCCGCTTCACCGATCTCTGGCTAAAATATTTTTCGGTCAGCCCGTTCTGAATGCGCGCGCCCTGCGGCGCGGCTCTTGCGATCTGGAGTAAATGATGTCCACCACCGACCTTGTCCCTTCCCCGAGTGATCTGCGCGCGATCGCCGAGCAGTCCAATGCTTGGCCGTTCGAGCAGGCGCGGGCGCTGGTGGCGCGGCTGAAAAAGGCGCCGAAAGACGAGGTGCTGTTCGAGACCGGCTATGGCCCGTCCGGCCTGCCGCATATCGGCACGTTCGGCGAAGTGGCCCGCACCACCATGGTGCGTTACGCATTCCGCGTGCTGACCGAGGACAAGATCAAGACCAAGCTGCTGGCGTTTTCCGACGACATGGACGGGCTGCGCAAGGTGCCGGACAACGTGCCGAACCAGGAACTGCTGGCGCAGCATCTCGGCAAGTCGCTGACCAGCGTGCCCGACCCGTTCGGCACCCATCCTTCGTTCGGCGCGCATAACAACGCGCGGCTGCGCGCCTTTCTCGACACGTTCGGCTTCGACTACGAATTCGCCAGCGCCACCGACTACTACAAGTCCGGCCGGTTCGATGCCACGCTGCTCAAGGTGCTGGAACGGCTCGACAAGGTGATGGCGATCATGCTGCCGAGCCTGCGCGAGGAGCGCGCCGCCAGCTACTCGCCGTTCCTGCCGATCTGCCCGCGCACCGGCATTGTGCTGCAGGTGCCGATCGTCGCGCATGACGTCAAGGCTGGCACCATCTCCTATGACGACCCGGAAACCGGCGAGCGCGTCACGGTGCCGGTCACCGGCGGCCACTGCAAGCTGCAATGGAAGCCGGACTGGGCGATGCGCTGGACCGCGCTCGGCGTGGATTACGAAATGGCCGGCAAGGACCTGATCGACTCGGTCAAACTGTCGGGCAAGATCGCCCAAGCGCTCGGCGGCAAGCCTCCGGAAGGCTTCAACTACGAGCTGTTCCTCGACGACAAGGGCCAGAAGATTTCCAAGTCGAAGGGCAACGGCCTGACCATCGACGAGTGGCTGCGCTATGCCTCGCCGGAATCGCTGGCGCTGTTCATGTATCGCGAGCCGAAGGCCGCCAAGCGGCTGTATTTCGACGTGATCCCGCGCAATGTCGATGATTATCAGCAATTCCTGGACGGCTTCTCGCGTCAGGACGCCAAGCAGCAGCTCAGCAATCCGGTCTGGCACATCCATTCCGGCAAGCCGCCGCAGGGCGACATGCCGGTCACGTTCCAGCTGCTGCTGACGCTGGTGTCGTCGTCCAATGCCGAAAACGCCGAAACGCTGTGGGGCTTCATCGGCCGCTATCGCCCGGGCGTGACGCCGCAGACCCACCCCAAGCTCGACGCCATGGTCGGCTACGCCATCAATTACTATCGTGACTTCGTGGCGCCGACCAAAGTGTTCCGCGATCCGACCGACGCCGAGCGCGCCGCGCTGCAGGATCTGCGCGATGCGCTGTCCAATCTGCCGGCCGACGCCACCGCCGAAGCGATCCAGGACGTGGTCTATGAGATCGGCCGCCGCGAGCCGTTCCTCGACCACAAGAAGGCGGCCAAGGACGGCAAGCCGGGCGTGTCGCTGGAATGGTTCAACATGCTGTACCAGGTGCTGCTCGGCCAGGAGAAGGGCCCGCGCTTCGGCTCGTTCGTCGCGGTCTATGGCATTGCCAACGCAGTGTCGATGATCGACGGCGCGCTGGCGCGTAGCGCGTAGTCTGCACTCCGCAGCATTCCCGCGCTGATCGGCTGAACACGCCGATCAATCGCGCCCGGCGCGGCCTCAGCTTGCGCCGGGTGCCGACTGACGCGCCGGCCGCGTCACCAGATAGATGCCGATCGCCACCGGGATCACGCCGAGCAGATCGCGGCCGTCGATCGCCTCACCCAGCACCATCCATGCAAACAGCATCGCCAGCGGCGGCATCACAAAATGCCAGGCGCTGGCGGCGGTGGCGCCATAGAGCTTCAGCAGCCGGAACCAGAGCCAGTAAGCCAGGATCGAACCGCCGAGCACCAGAAAGGCGAAGGCGGCGGCGAGCGGCCAGCTCGGCGTGATGTCGCGCACGCTCGACAGCGAGAAGGCCAGCGGCGCCATGGCGAGACCCGCGGCCAGATTCTGCACGCCATTGCCGATCCACAGGCTGCCCTGCGGCGACAGCCGCTTGAACAGGATGGTGCCGGCGACCAACGACGCCAGCGAGGCCAGCGTGAACAGCACGCCCTGCCAGGCTTCGATGCCGAGCGTCAGCCGATGCCAGACGATGAAGGTGACGCCGATCACACCGAGCGCGAGCCCGGCGATCTTACGCCAAGTCAGCGGCTCATTGAGCAGCAGCGCCGCCAGCACTGCGGTCACCACCGGATTGGCGCTGATGATCAGTCCGCTCAGCCCCGCCGACACGGTCTGCATGCCGGTGTAGGAAAAGCCGAGATAGAGCGCATTGTTGGCAAGCCCCAGCAGCGCACACACCGCGATATCGCGCCAGCGCAGCGGCCCGTGTTCGCCGAACAGCCGGGCGAGGCCAAGGATCAGCACGCCAGCCAACAAGAACCGCGCGGTCAGCAACAGCAGCGGCGGGCAATCGGCAACGCCGACCTTGCCGGCGACAAAGGCAAAGCTCCACAGCATGCAGAACAGCACGATCTGCAGCGGCCGCGCCAATCCGGCGCGCGAGGTGACGGCAACAAGAGAGGCGATCGGCATGCGGCAAGCTCCTGGCCTGCTGGTGTAGGGCGCCCGTTTCTCATTGGGAAATTAAATGATAGAATGCTGATCAGTGATTTTATGAATGGCGATCACCATGCTCGATCTCGATCTGCTGCGCAGCTTCGTTGCGGTGATTGATGCCGGTGGCTTCACCCGCGCCGCGGAACGGGTGCATCGCACGCAATCGACGGTGAGCCAGCAGGTGCGGCGGCTGGAGGACGATCTGGGCCAGCTATTGCTGGATCGTTCTGGCAAGGATGTGATCCCGACCGAGGCCGGCGAGCGGCTGCTGAGCTATTCGCGCCGGCTGCTATCACTGGCCGAGGAAGCGCGCGACGTGGTGGCGCGGCCGAGCGGCGACGGCGCAGTGCGGCTGGGTCTCACCGAGGATTTTGCCGCGCACCGGCTGACCCGATTACTCGGCAGTTTTGCGCGCTCGCGGCCGGGACTGCGGCTCGACGTGCGCGCCGGCCAGAGCCTCGATCTGCATCGCGATCTGGAACGCGGCGACCTTGATCTCGCGCTCCTGAAGCGCGAGAGCAATGGCCGCGCGGCGGTCGCGGTGTGGCCGGAACGGGTCTATTGGGTAAACAGCAAGCATCACCCGTGCGACATCAAAGCGGCCTCGGTGCCGCTGATCTTCTTCCCGAGCGGCTGCATCTATCGCGCCCGCGCCATCCATGCCATCGAAGCTTCGGGGCGGCGCTGGCATCTCGCTTACACCAGTTCGAGCCTCGCTGGCATTCAGGCCGCGGTCGCTGCTGGACTCGGGCTTTCGATCCTGTCGGAAATCTCAATCCAGGCCGAACATCGCAAGCTGACAGCGCGCGACGGCTTTCCGGCGATCGAGCGCACCGAACTGGCGCTGATTGCTGCGCCCACCGCCAGCCCGGCCACGCTGCGCCTCGCCAAACGGCTCGCGGAATTTTGCGACAAGGTGCTGGCCGGCAGCCTCGATCAGCAGCAGCGCGCCGCGGCCACCGTGTAGAGCTGGCGATCGCCGAGCACATGCGCATGGAAGCCGGGCGCGCCGAACACCCGCAGGAACGCAGCGTCGCGAATGCTGAGGCCGCCGGTATAGGCACCGAATGACGGCATCACCAGCCGCTCGCCATCGCTGGCAAAGCAGCGCCGCTCGATCGCGCGGCCGCGCGCCGCGATCCGCGCCTTGGGATGGAGATGACCGGCGATCTCGCCGCGCGCGCCGGTCGGCTCATGGCGGAAGTTAATCGCACCGATCGCCAGTTCGCTCGCCACCGTGCCGCCGAGCGCGCAGGGTAGTTCCGGATCGTGATTGCCGACGATCCAGATCCAGTCGCGCCGCGCTTGCAGCGCCGCGAGGTGATCACGATTGGCCGCCGACAGCCGCTGATGCGCCTCGCCATCATGAAAACTGTCGCCGAGCGCGATCACGGCTTTCGGATCAAAGCGCGCGATCACCGCGCTGAGCTGGCCGAGCGTCGCCAGGGTGTCGTAAGGCGGCAGCAGCACGCCGCGGGCGGCAAAGCTCGAGCCTTTTTCCAGATGCAGGTCGGCGACCACCAGGAGCCGCTGATCCGGCCAATACAGCGCGCCGGCGAGATCGGCGATCATGCTGGTGCCGGCCACGGTGATGACCGGCTGCGCTTCCCCTTGCGGAGGGGCGTCTGCGATCTGGGTGCTAGTAGCTTGGCTTCTCAATTGACGACGAGCCTTTAACGACGTGCCTTTGGCACCCCCCACCCCGACCCTCCCCCGCAAGGGGGGAGGGAGAAGAAACTACCCCATCGCCGTGCGCACCAGTTCCTCGGCGGCCTCGGCGAGCAGATCGTCGGAGGCCTCGCCGTACACCGCCTCGCGGCCGATTTCCAGCAGCACCGGCACCGCCAGCGGCGAGACCCGCTCCAGCGACTTGTAAGCGATTCGGCCGCTGATCCGGGCGAGCATATCGCCAAGCCGGCGCAGATCGAGCAGCCCGGTGGCGGCATCGGCGCGCGCGGCGCGCAGCAGCACATGGTTGGGCTGGTGCTTGCGCAGCACGTCATAGACGAGGTCGGTGGAGAACAGCACCTGGCGGCGGCTTTTCTCGGCGCCGACAAAGCGGCGCGGGATCAGCCCGGAAATCACCGCGCAGGTCTTAAACGTGCGCTTCATCAGCGCCGATTCCGCCAGCCATGCCTCGAGATCATCGCCGAGCATGTCGGGCTCAAACAGCGCGTCGAGATCAAGCCGGCGTTGCCGGATCAGCGCCGACAGATCGCCGAGCCCCCACACCGCCAGCGCGTATTCATTGGCGACAAAGCCGAGCGGCCGTGCCCTGGCGCGTTCCAGCCGGCGCGTCAGCAGCATGCCGAGCGTCTGATGCGCCAGCCGGCCCTCGAACGGGTAGCACACCAGATAGTGCTTGCCGGCATGGGGAAAGCACTCGACCAGCAATTGCCGTGAACCCGGCACCACCGACAATTCGGCCTGCAGGCTGAGCCAATCGCGCACCTGATCGGGCAGCGCCGCCCAGGCCCGGCGATCATCGAGCAGCCGCCGCACCCGGTCGGCGAGATAGGTGGAGAGCGGGAACTTGCCGCCCATATAGGACGGCACCCGCGCATCCTGATCATGAGCGCGCGAGACATAGACCTGATCCTCGGCCATCGCCTCATAGCGCACCACTTCGCCGCCGAACACGAAAGTGTCGCCCGGCACCATCGACTCGATAAATCCCTCTTCGATTTCGCCGAGCAGCCGGCCGCCGCGGCTGATCGCGCCGGTGGCACCGCTGGCTGCGCCGCGCTGCGAGCGCACCAGCCGCACTTTCAGCATGGTGTCTTCGACAATGGTGCCGACATTCAGTCGGTAGCTCTGCCGCACTTTGGGATTGGCGACCCGCCAGCGGCCCTGCTGATCCTGCTTGATGCGCGCAAAGCGCTCATAGCTTTGCAGCGCGTAGCCGCCGGTGGCGACGAACGCCACCACATCGTCGAAATCGCTGCGCACTAGCTCGGCATAGGGCGCGGCGCTGATCACTTCCTCAAACAGCTGATCGGCGACAAACGGTTCGGCGCACGCGCAGCCGAGCACGTGCTGCGCCAATACGTCGAGCGCGCCGCGCCGCAGCGGCGGGGTGTCCTGAGCATTTTGGGCGATCGCATCGATCGCCACCCGGCATTCCAGCACTTCAAAGCGATTGGCCGGCACCAGCACCGCGCGCGACGGCTCATCGAGGCGGTGATTGGCGCGGCCGATACGCTGCATCAATCGCGATGCGCCCTTGGGCGCGCCGACATTGATCACCAGATCGACGTCGCCCCAATCAACGCCAAGATCGAGCGACGAAGTGCAGACCACCGCGCGCAAGCGGCCAGCGGTCATGGCATCCTCGACCTTGCGGCGCTGCGCGACATCGAGCGAGCCGTGATGCAGCGCGATCGGCAGATTGTCGTCGTTGATGCGCCACAGCTCCTGGAACAGCATCTCGGCCTGGCTGCGGGTGTTGACGAACACCAGCGTGATGGTGTGCCGGTGGATTAGCTCATAGATCTCGCCGAGCGCATGGCGCGCCGAATGCCCGGCCCAGGGCAGCCGCTCGCGGCTGTCGAGCATGTCCACGATCGGCTGCGCCGCACCGCCCGCCACCACGATATCGGCCCTTTGTTCGCCCTCGCCGCTTGCGGGCGAGGGTGAGCGATGCTGCGGCACCAGAAAGCGCGCCAATTGCTCCGGCTCGGCCACCGTGGCCGACAGCCCGACCATGCGCAGCTGCGGCGCCAACCGCCACAGCCGCGCCAGCCCGAGCGACAGCAGATCGCCGCGCTTGGAGGTCACCAGCGCGTGCAATTCGTCCAGCACCACGCGGCGCAGCGTGCCGAACAGATGCGGCGCGTCGTCCGAGGCCAGCAGCAGCGCCAATTGCTCCGGCGTGGTCAGTAGAATTTGCGGCGGGTAGCGCCGCTGCCGCTGCCGGCGCGACACCGGGGTATCGCCGGTGCGGGTCTCGACCCGGATCGGCAGCGCCATCTCCGCAATCGGCGTTTCCAGATTGCGGGCGATATCGACCGCCAGCGCTTTCAGCGGCGAGATGTACAGGGTGTGCAGGCCACCGCTGTGCGGGGCCGTCTGCCCTTCTCCCCGCGTGCGGGGAGAAGGGGGCGCCTCGGTGGCAAGCTCGGTCGCTATTTCATCAGCCCCCTCACCCGGCTTGCCGGCTACGCCAGCAAGTCGACCTCTCCCCGCACGCGGGGAGAGGTGAGATGAAGGCGACGACAATTCCACCAGGGTGGGCAGGAACCCGGCCAGGGTCTTGCCGGCGCCGGTCGGGGCGATCAACAGCGCGGAGCGTTGCCGCCGGGCCTTGTCCAAGAGCGCAAGCTGATGCGCGCGCGGCGCCCAGCCACGCGCCGCAAACCACTGCCGGAACCGCTCCGGCAGCAGCTCCTTCGCAGAACAGGGCTGGTTGATGGCATTCACCCGATCAAGGCTAGAGATTCGCCAACGCGCGGTCGAGCACTCGTACCATTACGGGCACGCCGTGGCCGGCAGGCGGACAATCGGCCAAAGCGGTATGCGAACGCCGCTTTCGCACGCCCGTCACGGGCAGAATCAGTTTGTTTACCAGTTGGTTACGACAGAATTCCAGCCGGTGTGGCCGCCCGGGCACAGACAGCAATGGCGAGCTGCCGTACTCTGCGCGCAGATTTGCATTGGGGGTTCTTGCCATGAAACGTATTCTTGCCGGCGTCGCGCTCGTCGGAACTGCCGTCAGCGCCCAAGCCGCCGACCTCGCGACCAAGGCCCCCTATCTGAAGGCGCCGGTGGTGGCTCCCTATGATTGGACTGGCTTCTATCTCGGCGTGAACGCCGGTGTCGGCATGGGCCGCACCTTTACCTCGCACAGCTATCCGGCTGGCGGCACGCTCAACAGCACCTATCTGCAGGCGGAAGGCGCGTTCGGCGGCGGCCAGATCGGCTACAACTGGCAGACCAACGCCTTCTCGATCTTCGGCCCGGTGCTGTTCGGTATCGAAGCCGACATCCAGGGCAGCGGCGCCAATAACGGCAACGCCACGCTGAACAACCTCACCGTCGGCTACAATCAGAAGCTCGACTGGTTCGGCACCGTGCGCGGCCGCGTCGGCTTGGTGCGCGGTCCGTTGGTGAGCTACTTCACCGGCGGTTTCGCGGCCGGCGACGTCAAGACCTCGGTGACTGGCACCATTCCCGGCGGCTATTCGTTCAACCGCACCCAGACCGGCTGGACCATCGGCAGCGGCGTTGAAGCGGCGCTCGGCGGCAACTGGACCGGCAAGATCGAGTACCTCTATCTCGATCTCGGCAACAAGAACGACTTCATCGGTACGGAGGCGCTGCGCACCGAGACCCGCGAGCACCTGTTCCGCGTCGGCGTGAATTATCGCTTCGGCGGCAATGGCCTGTACGCGCCGGTGCCGGCGGCGAACTGGGCGGGCATCTATCTCGGCGGCAATTTCGGCGGCGCCACCGGCCGCGATCGCACCGACGCTACCGCGGGCGGCGTGACCGACTCGTTCACCCTGTCGCCCGATGGCTACATCGGCGGCGGCCAGATCGGCTACAATTGGCAGGCGGCGAACTGGGTGTTCGGTCTGGAAACCGACTTCCAGGGCTCGACCCAGCGTGACAACCGCACGGTGGTGCTGGGTCCGAACTACGCCGGCTACGACGCCAAGCTGCCCTGGTTCGGCACCGTGCGTGGCCGTGTCGGCTACTCGGTCGGCTCCACCCTGTTCTACGGCACCGCCGGTTACGCCTATGGCAGCGTGAAGACCAACATCGTCACCGCCACCACCAACGAAACCTTCACCAAGACCAAGAGCGGCTGGACCGCGGGTGCCGGCATCGAAGCCCCGTTCACCCTGCTCGGCCTGCTCGGCCCGAACTGGACCGCCAAGACCGAATATCTCTATGTTGATCTCGGCTCGACCACCGATGAGTTCGGCGTCAACGGCGTGAACACCACCAAGGTGACCGAACACGTGTTCCGCACCGGCATCAACTATCACTTCAATTCGCCGGTAGTCGCCAAGTACTAAGCGAGCAAGTACGACCTGCTTCGGCTTCTGAAACTGCAAAACCCCGGCCTTGCGGCCGGGGTTTTTGTTTGCGTGAAGACTTCGTTCGTTTGACGGGTGCAAAGCCCCGGCCCGACGAGCCTGCGGCCGCGTCCCCCTCCCCGCCGCTATGCGGTGATGAGGCACGCGGCGCGACCGCAGCGAGCTGGATAGCGCTACGCGCGACGCTCAGCTCGAGCGCAGCACGAAGCGGCGGTTGTCGCTTTGCACCGGCCGGGCGTTCATCGGGTACAGCTTGGCGAATGCCAGAATGTCGTCAGTCGCAACCGTGATGTAGTCGGTCAGCAGCAGCCAATCGACGATCTCGGTGCAGGGCGGCGTGGTCAGCGACCCCTGATAGCGATAGTAGCCGAGCTTGGCCGGCAGCAGCGCCTTCGGATTGATGCTGGCATCGGCCGGCACCGCCGGTCCTTGTTCGGCCGGCATGGTGGCAACGATCTTCGAAAACGCCTCGTTGCTGCCGCCACCGGCGATCAGCACGCCAAGCACGGCGATCGCGCCGCTGTCGGCGCGATGTACGAAATGCGCTTCCATCGGAAACGGCTTGCCATTGATCAGGTGCTCGCTCGGCCGATGGAAATGCACCTGCAGCAGCTTATAGGTAGTGTCACCGCGGGTCAGCGTGCTGCCTTCGGCGAAATTCAGCTGAATGGTGTGGCCGTTGTTGACGATGGTCGCGGCGCGGTCGCCCCATTTCAGGTCGATCGAGGCGAGGTCGGCATTGATGGCGCCGTTGATGTCGATCGGCGACTGCTGGCTGCCGATCGCGCACACCTTGTTGGCCGCGTCGAGATCGCCCCAATGCTGCGGGGCGCCTTCGCCCTCGTAGCTCCAGTGCGCCGCGTGCTCAGCGGCAAAGCCGGCAGGTGCGCACAGCGGACACAGCGCAAGACCCGCCAGGGCCTTCAAGGCATGACGTCGTTCCATCGATGGGTTCCTTCAAGTTGGTGATTGAAAATAGCAGAGCGAACCGGCGATCTGATGACGGCAGCCGGCCGCGTTGGCAACAACTGAGCTATTGGCTGGCCCACACGATGCGGGCAATCCACTCAATGTCCGATGGCGCAAAGGTGCGGTCGGGATGGGCCGGATTGAGCGAGGCCAGTTCGAGCACCTTGGAGGTGCGCCGCTTCAATTCCTTGACCAGCACTTCGCCCTCGCGGGTCTTGACCACCACGCGGTCGCCGCGGCGGATCGGCGTGCCCGGCGACACCACGATGATATCGCCGGCGCGGTAGGCCGGCCGCATCGAATCACCGGAAATCTCCAGCGCATAGGCGTGTTCGTCGTTGATCGACGGCAGCCCGACCTCGTCCCAGCCCTCGCCCACCGGAAAGCCGCCATCGTCGAAAAAGCCGCCGGAGCCAGCCTGCGCGAGCCCGAGCAGCGGCACCGATTGCACCGCGCGCTGGCCATCGCCGATTAGGCTGACGAAGGTGTCGATCGTGGTGCTGGTCGCGGCCAGGGCCTTCGCCACCGATTCGGTCGAGGGCCAGCGTTCGCGGCCGTCATTGGTGATGCGCTTGGATTTGTTGAAGGTGGTGGGATCGAGGCCCGACCGCTTGGCGAGACCGGACGGTGACAGCCCGGCGCGTGCCGCAAGACGATCCAGTGCAGTCCAGATCTGGTCGTGGGTCAGCATGGCGCTTGTCCTGTTCCGCGATGTCCAACCGGGAACCGCATCAGCGATATGAAACTAGGAATTATTGCCTCAATTCGGAACTTTGTGCAATCCACCGCTTGCGCTGAACGGCGATCTTGAACTGCACCAAGGCGCCCGATACGGTCGGTTGCGGCCTGCCGGGACGGGCCCGACCAGCGGTGGGCGTCTGGAACAGGCGTTGCCCGTTCGGCCGCCCCTCGCACTGGCTTTCCGATGCCGTGCAAACCATTGAGACCAAGGGCGTGGCAACGGATGCTCGCAGCCGTTCCGGCGTCTCTAACAGGCAGGATTGCCGACCCGTGCGGACCATCTACAAGATTTGCGACGCTTCGGCGTGGCGCGAAGCCGAGCGGCAGGGCGCCTTTGCGGGCAGCGCTGACGATCTCCGCGACGGTTTCATCCATTTCTCGACCGCGGCGCAGGTTAGCGGCACGCTGAGCAAGCATTTTGCCGGGCGCAGCGGCCTGTTCCTGATCGCGGTCGATGCCGACGCGCTCGGCGATGCGCTGCGCTGGGAGCCCTCGCGCAATGATGAGCTGTTTCCGCATCTGTATGGCGCGCTCGACATCGGCGCCGTGCGGGCTGTGTTGGAATTGCCGGTTCGCCCGGATGGCTCGCATCTCATTCCGGAGCTTGAGCCGTGATCCGTGCCTTTGATGCTTTGTCGTTGCCGCTGTTGCGCTGGCTTGATCCGGAAGACGCCCACCGGCTGGCGATCCAGGGTATGCGGCTGGTGCCGCAGGCCACCCCGAAGCCGGAGCACGCCAATCTGGCGGTGCGCGCCTTCGGCCTGAATTTCCCCAATCCGGTCGGCATTGCCGCGGGCTTTGACAAGAATGCCGAGGCGCCCGACGCGCTGCTGCGCGCCGGCTTTGGCTTTGTCGAGATCGGCACCGTGACGCCGCGCCCGCAGCCCGGCAATCCGCGGCCGCGGCTGTTCCGGCTGGAGCGCGACGAGGCGGTGATCAACCGCATGGGCTTTAACAATGACGGTAGCGAAGTGGTGCTGCGCCGGCTGGCGGCGCGCAACCATCGCGGCGGCATTGTCGGCGTCAATGTCGGGGCCAACAAGGATTCGGTCGATCGCGTCGCCGATTATGTGCAGCTGATCGAAGCTTTTGCGCCGGTGGCGAGCTATTTCACCGTGAACGTGTCGTCGCCGAACACGCCAGGGCTACGCAATCTGCAGCAGGCGGCGGCGCTCGACGATCTGCTGGCCAAGGTGATCGACGCCCGCGAGCGGGTGCGCGCCAGCGCTGGCGATACCCCGGTGCTGCTCAAGATCGCGCCCGATCTGACGCTGAGCGAGCTCGACGACGTGGTGCATATCGCAAGGTCGCGCCGGGTCGATGGCATGATCGTCGCCAACACCACGCTGTCACGGCCGGCCAGCCTGCGCGAACAGCAGCGCGCCAAGGAAGCCGGCGGTCTGTCCGGCCGGCCGTTGTTCCGCCTGTCGACCCGGATGGTGGCCGAGACCTTCGTGCGCGCCGAAGGGGCGTTTCCGCTGATCGGCGTGGGCGGCATCGATAGCGGCGGCGCGGCACTGACCAAGATCAGGGCCGGCGCCAGCCTGATCCAGCTTTATTCCGCGCTGGTCTATAAGGGGCTCGGCCTGGTCGAGACCATCAAGAACGATCTGTCCTCGACCCTGCGCCGCACCGGGCGCGAGCAGCTGTCGGAGATCGTCGGCGCCGACGCACCGACCATCACCGCCGAAGAGTGGCCGGTGTGATCATCGGCCAGCGCGGATAAGTCAGCGCTGGCGCCGCCTCACAGTTCGATGATCATGCCGTCCTGCGCGGCGAGATGGCTGATGGTGTTCAGCTTGTGCAGCATCTCGTCGCTCATGTGGGTCAGCACCACCCGCTTCGGATTGATCTGCGGCAGATGTGTTTCCAGCGTCTTCAGGCTGAGATGGCTCTTGGTCGCCCGCTCGTAAGTGTAGGCTTCCGAAATGAACAGGTCGGCTTCGCGCCCGGCCGCGATCAGTGAATCGGTCCACTGGGTATCGCCGCTATAGGCGATCGAGCGGCCCTCGGCCTCGACCCGGTAGGCATAGAACGGCCCGCCGGAATCGCCATGCACCACCGGATAGGGCGTCACCGTCACCTCGCCGAACACATGCGGCACGCCGGGATCGAGCCCGATCACCGACAGCTCGAAATGCTGCTTGTTCAGCGTGGAATTCTCGAACATCGCTTCCATCAGCCGGGTCAGCCGCAGATCGATGCCATGCGGGCCGGCGATCACCAGCGGCCGCTTGCGCCGGCTGCATTGCGCTTCCAGCAGCAGGAACGGCACGCCGCCAAAATGGTCGGCGTGGAAATGCGTGATCAGGATCAGGTCGATGTCGTTGCGCGAGATGCCGTAGCGCTGCAGCGCCGGCAGCGAGGTGGCACCGCAATCGATCAGCAGATTGGCCTGCTGGCCGCTGACGTGAAAGCAGGTGTTGAGACGGCCGCCGGAGCCGAATGCGTCACCGCAGCCGACAAATCGCAATTGCATCATGTGATCCGATACGCTGTGCCTTCCCGGACCATTGTTACGCCGGGTGTGATGGAAACGACAGCCGTACCATAGCTGGATAGCGCCAGCCCTGCAGCCGGCGGGCTGCGACATAGTGAACGGGCCAAAGCTGCATAGCGGCGTTGCCAGGATGCATCGCCGCCGATCAGCGGATCATGCCGCGCCAGCGCGGCGCGCGATCATCACGCCAGCGGCGGCACGCGCCGGTTGTCGTCGGGCTAGGTGTCGATGCCGGGCAGCGCCGGGCTGGCGTCAGCGGCGCGGTGCGCTGAACAGCCGCGACAGCAGCCAGACCGGGATCACCACCACGGCGCCGAGCAGGAAGTAGCGCCACAGCCCGTTGATGGCATCAAAGCCCAGTTCCCACACCCGCAGGAACAGCGCCTGCACGCTGGCCACGATATTCCACGGATCGAAGCCGATCGCGGCCAGCACCACGCCGACCAGCAGTGACATCAACAGCAGGCGGACGGCCACCGCCGCGGGCGAGCCGCCGAGAAAGCGCGTCAGGCTGTCATCGGTGGCGGGCAGATCGCGTGGATCGTTGGGCATGGGTCCTCCTGACGCGCGCAACAACGCGGCCATCATAGCAAGTGCGCTGCAGATGGGGAACCGGCGCGCCGTCGTCAATGGCGGCCGCACGCCGCGGCGATCATCGATCGCGCGCGAGCCGTGGCCGGTCCAGCAGCCGCTCCAGCGTCGCCAGCCGGTCGGCGTCGCGCGGCGGCTTGTCCCAACGCAGCCGGCTGATGCGCGGAAAGCGCATCGCGACGCCGGATTTGTGGCGCGAGGACCGTTGCAGCCCCTCAAACGCCACTTCCAGCACCAGGCCGTGCTCGGGTTCGTGCACCACATGGCGCACCGGGCCGAACCGTTCGGTGGTGTTGCGCCGGACGAAGCGATCGATCTGCAGCAATTCCTCGTCGGTGAAGCCGAAATAGGCTTTGCCGACCGGCACCAGCACCTCAGCGCCGTCGACCATGGTCCACAGACCGAACGTGTAGTCGGAGTAATAGGACGAACGCTTGCCGTGACCGCGCTGCGCATACATCAGCACCGCATCGATCACATGAGGATCGTGCTTCCACTTCCACCATTGGCCCTTGGGACGGCCGGGCAGATAGAGCGCGTCGCGGCGTTTCAGCATCACGCCCTCCACCGCATCGGCGTCATGGCCGGCGCCGGCGCTGGCAGGATCGTGCCGCGCCGCGGTCAATGCTGGCCAATCAGCAAAATCGATGGTGGCCGACAGATCGATTTGTGGATCATCGAGCGCCGCGACAAAACTCTCCAGCCGCGCGCGCCGCGCCGCAAAGGGCAGCGTGCGCAGATCCTGATCGCCATCGGCGAGTAGATCGTAGGCGCGCAGATGGATCGGAAACTCCTGGATCAATTTGGGTGTCACCGATTTGCGGTTCAGCCGCTGCTGCAACACGTTGAATGACTGCACCCGGCCGTCGCGCACGATCAACAGTTCGCCGTCGATCGCGCCGGGCCGGCGCAGCGCGGGCAGCAAATCGGGAAAGCTCTTTGAGATGTCCTCGCCGCTGCGCGAATAAAGCCGCGCCACCATCGCGCCATCCGGGTCCTGGCCGCTGACCGCCTGCACGCGGATGCCGTCCCATTTCCATTCGGCGATGTAATCGCGCGCATCGAGCGCGGCGAAATCGGCGTCCTCGATGGCATGCGCCAGCATCACCGGGCGGAACGGCGCCGGATCGCGGTTGTCCGGCTTGTCGCCGCGCCCTTCCAGCCAGGCGAAGAGTTCGAGATAGGGCGGGGTGAGCCCGGGCCAGACCAGCTCGATGTCATGCGGGTCGTGGTCGCCAAGCGCGGCCGCCGCGGTTTTGGCGAGCCGCGCGGAGATGCCGATCCGCAGCGCGCCGGTCACCAGCTTCAAGAGCGCCCAGCGTCCGGTTTCGTCGAGTTCGTCGAGCCAGCGCATCAGCTGCGCCGGCAGCTCAGCTTTGCCGAGCGTCGCCAGCGTGGTGACCACCTCGGTCAGCGACGGCGTGTGATCGTTGCGGTGACCGCTCGCTGTGTCTGTTGAGATGACCTCCGCTTCCTCGCCCCAGGCACGGCGCGCTCCCTCCCCCTTGCGGGGAGGGCTGGGGTGGGGGTGCCCCGAGGCAGAGCTTCCGTTGCGGGGGCCC
>KI632513.1:2816149-2898212 GCA_000504425.1 Rhodopseudomonas palustris JSC-3b
ACGGTCTCGGACAGGTCGCCGACATAGTCGTAAGACAGCGCGAACAGCACCGGGTCGGCGCGCTGCGCGATCAGATCGCGGATCAGCGCCGGCTTGGCGTGCTTGAACGACAGCGCGCCGGTCAGCGCCGCCAGCGCGTAGCCGCGTTCGGGATCGTCGGTCGTGCGCAAGTAATCGGTGATCAGCCGCAGCTTGGCGTTGCGGCCGGGCTCATAGCCGAGCCGATCGAGCAGATGGGCAAAGCGGTTCATGGCGTCGCGGCCTCGCTGGCCGGCGCCGCGGCGTCGTCATCCTCCTCGCCATAGCCGACCAGTTCGAGCGGCCGCGCCGTAAGGCCCTGCGTCGTGCACCAATGCACCAGCGCGTCTTCCTGGCCGTGCGTCACCCAGATCTCGCCGGCGCCGCTGGCTTTGATGGTCGCGGTCAGGCCGTCCCAATCAGCGTGGTCGGAAATCACCAGCGGCAGTTCGACGCCGCGCTGCCGCGCCCTGGCGCGCACCCGCATCCAGCCCGAGGCAAACGCGGTCAGCGGATCGGGGAAGCGCCGGGTCCACAGATCGCTGGTCGCCGAGGGCGGCGCCAGCGTGATCTGGCCGGCGAGTTCGGCCTTGCTGGCGTCTTTCACGGCGCGCAATTCGCCAAGCGCGATGCCGCGCGATTGATAGTAGCGGGTCAGCGGCTCGATCGCGCCGTGCAGATAGATCGGCGCGTCATAGCCGGCGGCGCGCAGCAGCGCGATCACCCGCTGCGCCTTGCCGAGCGCGTAGGCGCCGACCAGATGGGCGCGCTCCGGAAACAGCTTCACCGAGGCCAGCAATTTGGCGACCTCGGCGGCGGCATCGCCATGGCGGAACACCGGCAGCCCGAACGTCGCTTCGGTGATGAACACGTCGCAGCGGATCGGCTCGAACGGCGTGCAGGTCGGATCAAGCGCATCCTTGTAGTCGCCGGACGCCACGATCCGCAGCCCGCCATAGCTAACTGCAACCTGCGCCGAGCCCAGCACATGGCCGGCCGGGTGCAGGCTGACGCCGACCTCGCCGAGCCGCAGCGTTTCGCCATAGCGCAGCGCCTGGGTCTGGCCGGCGAAATTGGGGCCATAGCGCAGCCGCATCAGATCGAGCGTTTCGGCGGAGGCCAGCACCGCGCCGTGGCCGGACCTGGCGTGATCGGAATGGGCGTGGGTGATCACCGCGCGCTCGACCGGCCGCACCGGGTCGATATGGAAACCGCCGAGCGGGCAACACAGCCCGGCGGGGGTCGGCATCAGGATATCTTGCGGGCGAGCCATGATCGCTATATAGGCCGCCGCCGCGCCTCCAGGAGTCTTTATCCAGCCAAACCGCCAACGGATCAGTTCGCGATGTCGACCCGCGTGTTCATGTCTTCCGGGGACACGATCGCCGATCGGCGATTCGACTTTGCGCGCGACCTGCGGCTGCGCGGCGATCATGACGCCGCCGAGGAATTATTGCTTCAGGCGGTCGAGCTGGTGCCTTCCTTCACCAGCGCCTGGTTCGCGCTCGGCGAGCTGCGCGAGCAGCGCGGCGATCTCGATGGTGCGATCGCGGCGTTTCAGGAAGCGGCCGATAGCGATCCGGCCGATTGCCATGGCGCCAGCCTGCGGCTGATCCGGCTGCGCAGCGCCGCGCCGGCGCCGATGCCGGTTGGCTATCTGCGCACGCTTTACGATCAGTATGCGCCGCGGTTCGAAGCCTCGCTGGTCGGCAATCTCGGCTATCGCGGACCGGCGCTGCTGTTCAAGGCAGTGCTGGCGGCGCGCGTCGCGGCCGGCCAGCCGGCGCTGTTCCGCCGCGTGATCGATCTGGGCTGCGGCACCGGGCTCGCCGGCCGCGCCTTCGCAGCCCAGGCCGACGACATGATCGGCATCGATCTGTCACCGCGCATGGCCGAGCTGGCGCGCGCCACCGGGGTCTATCGCGAGGTGCTGGTCGCGGATGTGGTGGCGGGCTTGCGGCAGCAGGCGCCCGAGCAGTTCGATCTCGCGATCGCCGCCGATGTCGCGATCTATCTGCACGATCTGCTGCCACCGATCCTGGAAGCGGCGCGGGTGCTGACCGCTGGCGGACTGCTGGCGTTCACGGTCGAGACCCATGCCGGCGAAGGCGTGGTGCTCGGTCAGGGGCTGCGCTACGCCCATGGCGCTGGCTATGTGCGCGCCTGCTTGCAACACAGCGGACTGCGCGAGCTGGTGCTCGACCACGCCTCAGCGCGCAACGAGGGCGGCCAGCCGGTGCCGGGGCTGGTGGTGGTGGCGGAAAAGCCCAAGCCCTAATCCTTGCGGAACACCACCGAGGCGATCCAGCCGGTCATCAGCGCCATCAACGCGGTCACCAGGCCGTAAGCCAGGCCATTGTTGCGCGCGGCGCTGGCAACGAACTGCTCGAAGCCGACCTTGACGATTTCGAAGCCGGTGGTGGTCTTGGTCAGCAGCGCGCCATCGGCAAAACACTGGATCTCGACCTCATAGGCGCCGATCGGCACCTCGGCCGGCAGCGGAATTCCGGTGCGGAACAAGGTCGGGGTCAGGAACGTCACCGCTGCTGTGTCCTGCCGATACAGGCCCTGGCCCTCGCGCAGCCGCACAAAGGCCGAGCGGAACGCATCGTCCGGTACCACATCGCCATAGTCGGCACCGACCCGCTGGGTCAGCAGGATGTTGTTCATGCCAAGCTGCTGGCGGCGCTGGGTATCGGCCGAGGCGATCGCTTCCAGCGGCCGATTGGCGAATACCGCGAGATAGCCCGGCACATTGATGAACTGCCGCGAGTCGGTGTTGACCCAGATGCCGAGCTTGCGCTCCTTGCGCCGCGTCACCATGTCGGCGCGCGGCCCGCGCACCGTCACCACCAAATCATAGCCCGGTCGCAGCGCCGCGCCGGCTTCCCGCTCGATCGAGCCGAACAGCACCAGCTCGCCGCCGGAATAATTGGTGGTCACCGTGATGCGATTATTGGAGATCGACACGATCAGCTGCTCGGCGCGCGCCGCACCGGCCAGCACCGCCACCAGCAGCAGCGCCGACAGCGAGCTCAGCAGGCGCAGGGCGGCGTGGCGTGTCATCCGCTCACTCCGGTCTCGCGGATGGTGAACAGCTCGTCCGGACGGATGCCGAGTTCAATGCCAAAGCGCACGCCGACCGCCAGGATCAACAGTCCGAGCAACAGCCGTAGCTGCTCGCTGCGGATGCGCTGCCCTGCCCTGGCGCCAAATTGCGCGCCGGTGACGCCGCCGATCATCAGAATCAAAGCCAGCACCGCATCGACCAGATGGTTGGTGACGGCGTGCAGCACGGTGGCGATCAGCATGGTGAACAGCGTCAACACCATCGAGGTGCCGATCACCGTCGAGGTCGGCACCCGCAGCAGATAGATCAGGATCGGCACCAGGATGAAACCGCCGCCGACCCCCATCACCGCGCCGATGAACCCGATCAAGAGTCCGATCGCCACCACCGGGATCACCGACAGATAGATCTTGGAGCGCTTGAACCGGATCTTGAACGGCATCGCGTGGATCCAATTGCGGCTGCCGGTGCGCTTCACCATCGGCGGCTGGCCGCGATTGGCGCGCATGATGGCGCGCATCCCTTCCCACACCATCAGGCCACCGACCGTGGTCAGCAGCGCCACATAGGACAGCGCGATCATCAGATCGAGCTGGCCGATCGAGCGCATCAGCGTGAAAAACCACACCCCCAGCAAGGTGCCGAGCACGCCGCCGCATAACAAAATCAGCGCCAAGAGCGGATCGAGCGCCCTGCGCCGCCAGTAGGACAGCGCGCCGGAAAACGACGAGGCCGCCATGTGGCTGGTGACCGAGGCCACCGCGACGGCCGGGGAAATGCCGGTGAAGATCAAGAGCGGCGTCATCAGGAAGCCGCCGCCGATGCCGAACATGCCGGAAATGAACCCAACCGCGGCACCCATCATCAGAATGAGCAGCACGTTGACCGGAAGGTCCGCGATCGGGAGATAAAGCTGCACGCGTGTTCGCCGTTGGTTTTCGGATGAAACGGATCGCGCCGCCGGCGATCAGCCGCTCGCGGCCAGCCATAACCGAAATCGATGCATGCGCGATTAAAGAAAACGCGACCGGCGGCGTTTTTTCAACGCCGCCGGATCACGAACGCATCGGTTGGTGAATGAACGCGCTTAATGCGCCGCCCGCTTGCCGATCGTCTTGGCGGAGGCGGCCGGGGCACCATCCCAGCCATTGGGCGGCGCCACCGCGTTGACGGCATCGGCCGGCTGCGGCTCGGCCACAAAGGTCTGGATCGCCAGTTTCGCGGCCGCCAGCGACTGCGGATCGAGCCGCTTTGCAACATCGTCACGCTTGCGGCCGGAATCGACGTCGCCCTGCGCGGCGGCCAGGCTGAACCATTTGTACGACTCGGCCAGGTTCTGCTCGACGCCGATGCCGCGCGCATACAGGATGCCGAGGTTGAACTGGCTGTCGGCAATGCCGCGTTCGGCCGCCTTGCGGAACCAGTGCGCCGCGACCTTGTAATTGGGCCCGCGCGAGCCACCATCGGCTTCCAGCACCGCGAGATTGTGCATGGCCTTGGCATTGCCGCGCTCGGCAGCGATCGAGTAGTAGCGCCGTGCCGCTTCCAGATCCTTCTTCACGGCCAGACCCTTTTCGTACAGGGTTCCGATCCGGAAGATCGCCGGCACCACTTCGGCTTGCGCCGCGCGCTGATACCATTTGGCGGCTTCGTCGTAATTCACCGGCACGCCGCGCCCTTCGGCATAGCGCACGCCGACCTCATAGGCGGCGTTGGGATCACCCTTGAGTGCGGCATTGCGCAATTGCGGACCGCCGATTTCGACCGGCAGTTTTTCGCCTGCCGGAATCGACACCAGCTTGACCGGCGTGCGCGGCGGCTCCACGGGGGCGACGCGCGGCGCGGCCGAGATCGAGCCGGTGATATCGGGCGCCGGCGGCGGCGCCGGTTCCGCGGGCTCGCTCGGCGGGCTGAATGATGATGACTGCCGGTCGATCGGGGTCGGCGAGGTCAGCGACGGCTGCGCCGGCGCGACTGGCGCGACTGGCGCGACCGGCGCGACCGGCGCTGCAGACGCCGCGGGTGCGGCTTCCTCAACCGGCGCCGGCAATGGCTGCGTGGTGCTTTCCGCGACCGGCTGCGTCTTGGTGCTGCTGTCACTATCAAGCAGGGTGACCGCCATCCGGAAGGTGCCGAGCACGATCACCACCACCGAGGCGCCGACCAGCAACGAGCGGATCTTGGCGCCGAGCGTGGTGCTCTGCGCCTTGGGCGCCGGTTCGATCGGAATCTGCTTCTTGACGGAGCCGCCCTTGTCCTGCGCGGCGGCGGCAGCAGCCTGCGCGGCACGGCGCGCAGCCGCGATGAAGCTCGACGAACTGGTCTGCTCGTTGCTCGGCTCAGGCTTGGGCGCGGCGATATCGCTGATCGCGCTTTCGGAAGCGGCGATCCGCTCCGACGGCGAGGTGCGCGCCGACGGCCGGGTGCCCGGCTCCAGCGGAAAATCAGGCGCCAGCTCGGATTTTGCGGCCGCGCGCCGGGCAGCAGCCGGCTCATCAACCGGCACGGCGGCCGGCTGCACGTCGAGAATTTCCTTGATGCTGCGCGCGGGCTGCAGCTCGGGCTCGGTGGCCGGCTGCGCCGGGAACTGGCGCGGCGCGGCGTCGAACACCGCCTGGGCCGGCTCCTCCAGCCGCGGCGTGATCGCCTGCGGCGGCGCGGGCACGGCGCTCACTGGTTCGGTGCGTGCGGCGGCGGGCTGCGGCTCGGCCGCGGGCGCGGCCGCAGGCGCAGTACGCATGGTGCGCAGATCGCCCTCGATGGTCGCGAGCCGATCGACGACATGGCCAAGGGTGTTGTGCACCGCTTCCAGCGAGTCCTGGGTGTGGCGGTCCAGTTCCGACTGGCTCATGCGCAGATCGGAGATGTCGCGCTTGATCGCCTCGACCGCGCCGGCATCACTGGCGGCATCCTGCGGCTTGGAGATCGCCGCAAAACTGTCCTGCTGGCGTTCGAGATGGCGCAGAATGTCCTGCAGCCCCTCTTCGATCCGGTTCATGCCGCCATTGGCGCCGCGGCTCTCCGAGGCGGCTTCCAGCCGCTCCAGCAGATAGCTGACGCGCTGTTCGAGATGGGCGAAGGTCGCCGCGCTGTCATTGCCAACCGGCAGATTGTCGAGCCGCTCCGACAGCGCCTGCAAGGCGCCCTCGAGCTGCGCCGAGGGTTCGGACTGCGGCGCGCGTTCGCGGTTTTCGAGCGTCAGCGTCAACGCCGCGATGCGCTGTTCCAGCGCGGCGAACGAGACGCTGTGATCGGTGCTGGCGATCTGATCGATCTTCGAGGCCAGCGCCTGTACATCGTCGCTGAGCCGGGTCAGCGCTTCGGTGGAGGCAACATTGGCAACGATGGCGCGCAGCGCCGCGATCGCGGTTTCGAGCTGCTGCAAAGTGCCCGGATCGTCGCTGCTGCGCACGATCATATCGATCTTGCCGCCGAGATTGCGGATCGCCTCATCGAAGCCGGTCAGTTGTTCCGCGGGCGTCAGCGTGCGCAGCACTTCGCGGATTTCGGTCAGCGCGCGTTCGACACTGGCCAGCGCCTGGGCATCGATACCGCACTGCCGGCTGTCATCAATGCGCTGCGCCAGCGAGCGCACTTCGCTTTCCAGCTTGTCGATGGCGTGGCGCGGCATCGCCTCGGTAATCGCCTGCCGGATTTCGGCCAGCTCCGTGCGGAACCCGGCGATCGACTGCTCGACATGGTCGGGCCGCTGCAGCGCGTCGATCTGATCGGTGATGCGGCGCAGCTGCTGTTCGAGATTGGCAAGACCGGCCTGCGGCACTTCCGCCATTGGCTCCGACGGCGGCACGGGCGGCGCAACGCGCGGCGCGGCCGGCTTCATGCGCGGCAGCCCGGCATCGAGTTCGCTTTGCCGGGCCGCGATTTCGGCGATCGCATAATCGAGCGAGCCGGGGCTGATCGGCGGTGAGCTGCTGTAAACCTGCGCGGCGGCGCGTTCGACGCGCTCGATCGCCGGCGGCGGCGGTGCGGCCCGTCCCGGTTCGTTGATCTTGGCGAGCCGGGCATCGAGCCGCGAGATCGCGTCATTGAGCTGCCGCGCCACCGCGGGCTCGCTACGCGTGGTAGCCGGCCGCGACATCAGTTCGATCTGCCGGGCGATTTCGTCGAGGCGCTGATGAATGTCCGCGACTTCGCGGGCATCGTTTTCAGGAAGCGGCGGTGTGGCCGGCTGCGGACGGGCAAAGGGCGGGGTGTCACCAACCTGGGCACTGATCCATTCGCCAAGGGTCATCCCGGCGCGCCGGGCAGCCGCTTCGGCGCGTTCACGCACGGATGGTTCGATCCCCTCGACGCTCCACGATACGCGCGAATTCATGTGCTAAGTCCGGTTCCGGCTGACGCTTACGCCTGCAGCCGCTCCGCGCGTCCCAAGTGAATAGACAACCGAATTCGCCGCGGGGCGTCTGCCTCTGAATTCGACTTTTTCGTGTTAGAGTAAATAACGGGTTAAGGACTGCCCCGATCAGGGACGAAAGTTCGGAAGCGGGAAATAATTACCGTCGCGCTGGGCGCCCCGACGGTAAGATCAATACTGGCGAGCTTTTACCGCATAGCAGCCCCGCAATTTTGATTGCTGCGCCGCAGAAATTTTCATAAAGGGGTCCAACCAAAGGCCCCACCCGAGAGGACCAAATGCCAAGCTACAAAGCTCCGTTGGACGACGTTAGTTTTCTGCTGAACGATGTGTTTCAGTTCGATCGCTACAACAACCTACCGGGCTTTAGCGACGCCTCTCCAGACCTCCGGGAAGCCATCCTTTCGGAAGCGGCCAAGCTCAGCGAAGAAGTGCTGCAGCCGCTGAACCGCGTCGGTGACAAGCAGGGCTGTACGCTGCATGCCGACGGCCGCGTCACCACCCCGGACGGTTTCAAGGAAGCCTATAAGCAGGTCACCGAAGGCGGCTGGCTCGGCCTGTCGGCCCCGGTGGAATATGGCGGCCAGGGGCTGCCGGTGACGCTGACCCAGGCGGTCGCGGAATTCCAATCGTCCGCCAATATGGCGTTTTCGATGTATCACGGCCTGACCATGGGCGCGACCGCCGCGCTCTTGGTAAGCGGCTCCGAGGAGCAGAAGGCCAAATACGTTCCGAAGATGATTGCCGGCGAGTGGACCGGCACCATGAACCTGACCGAGCCGCAATGCGGCACTGATCTTGGCCTGCTGCGCACCAAGGCCGCCAAGCAGGCCGACGGCAGCTACAAGATCACCGGCACCAAGATCTTCATCTCGGCCGGCGACCACGACCTTGCCGACAACATCATCCATCTGGTGCTGGCGCGCATCGAAGGCGCCCCGGCCGGCGTCAAGGGCATCTCGCTGTTCCTGGTGCCGAAATTCCTGGTCAATGACGATGGCTCGCTCGGCGCCCATAACGGCGTGAGCTGCGGCGCCATCGAGCACAAGATGGGCATTCACGGCAACGCGACCTGCGTTCTCAACTACGACAACGCCACTGGCTGGCTGATCGGCGAAGAGAACAAGGGCATGCAGGCCATGTTCGTGATGATGAACGAGGCCCGCCTCGGCGTCGGCGTGCAGGGCCTGGCGGCGTCCGAAGTCGCCTATCAGAACGCGGTCACCTATGCCCGCGAGCGGCTGCAGGGCCGCTCGCTGACCGGCGCCAAGGCCACCGACAAGCCGGCCGACCCGCTGATCGTGCATCCCGACATCCGCCGCACGCTGCTGTCGATCCGCGCCTTCAACGAAGCCGCCCGCGCGCTGGTGATCTGGACCGCGCTGCAGAGCGACGTTGCCCATCGCTCCGACGACGCCCAGCAGCGCCAGGCGGCCGACGACCACATGGGCCTGATGACGCCGATCGTGAAGGGCGTGCTCACCGACCTCGGCTTTGCCAATGCGGTGCAGGCCCAGCAGATTTTCGGCGGCCATGGCTACATCGCCGACAACGGCATGGAGCAGTTCGTGCGCGATGCCCGCATCGCCATGATCTATGAAGGCGCCAATGGCATTCAGGCGCTCGACCTGGTCGGCCGCAAGCTGCCGCGCAATGGCGGCCGTGCGGTGATGGCGTTCTTTGCCGAGGTCAATGGCTTCATCAAGGAGCACGGCGAAGACGCGGCGATGAAGCCCTACACCGCGCCGCTGGCGGTTTCGCTCGGCCATCTGCAGAAGGCCACCACCTGGCTGATGATGAATGCCATGGCGCAGCCGGACAATGCCGGCGCCGCCGCCACCGACTACATGCATTTGTTCGGCCTGGTGGCACTCGGCTACATGTGGGCCAAGATGGCCAAGGTGGCGCAGGACAAGATTGCGGCTGGCGAGGCCACGCCCTATCTGACCAGCAAGCTCGTCACGGGCCGGTTCTTTGCCGAACGGATGCTGCCGGAAACCGCGCTGCGCCTCGCCCGCGTCGAAAGCGGCTGCGGCACCGTGATGGAACTGCCGGCCGAAGCGTTTTGAGACCCGCCTCCGTCATTGCGAGCAACGCGAAGCAATCCAGAACAGCGACACATGCTGGATTGCTTCGCAGGTTTCGCTTGTTCGCATTGGCACCAGAAAATCTAAATGTTCTACAATTCGTCCGACTCGCGTGAGCCAGGACAGATAACGGGAGAAAATGGATGCCCGAGGCCTATATTTACGATCACGTTCGCACCCCCCGCGGCCGCGGCAAGGCGGATGGCGCATTGCACGAGGTCACCGCGCTGGCGCTCGCCACCGTGCCGCTGCAGGCGCTGAAGGAACGCAACAACCTCAAAGAGGACGTGGTCGATGACGTGGTGCTCGGCGTGGTCGATCCGGTCGGCGAAGCCGGCTCCGACATCGCCCGCTTTGCGGCGCTGAAGGCCGGGCTCGGCGAAGCGGTGCCGGGCGTGCAGATCAGCCGGTTCTGCGCTTCGGGCCTCGATGCGGTAAACTTCGCTGCCGCGCAGATCATGAGCGGCCAGCATGAGCTGGTGATCGGCGGCGGCGCGGAATCGATGAGCCGCGTCGGCATCGGCGCCTCGGGCGGCGCCTGGCCGATGGACCCGTCGATGGCGATCCCGTCCTATTTCATGCCGCAGGGCGTGTCGGCCGACCTGATCGCCACCAAATATGGTTTTTCGCGTGACGACGTTGACGGCTACGCCGTGCAGAGCCAGCAGCGCGCTGCCAAGGCCTGGGACGAAGGCCGCTTCAACAAGTCGGTGGTGCCGGTCAAGGACATCAACGGCGTGACCATCCTCGCCAAGGATGAGCACATGCGGCCCACGACCACCATGCAGTCGCTGGCGCAGCTGCAGCCGTCATTCGCGGCGATGGCGGCGATGGGCGGTTTCGATGCGGTGGCGATCCAGTCGCATCCGGAAATCGAGAAGGTCAATTTCGTGCACCACGCCGGCAACTCGTCCGGCATCGTCGATGGCGCTGGCGCCGTGCTGCTCGGCAGCAAGGAAGCCGGTGACAAGCATGGCCTGAAGCCGCGCGCCAAAATCCGCGCCTTCGCCAATGTCGGCTCCGAGCCGGCGATGATGCTGACCGGCCCGGTCGATGTCACCGAGAAGCTGTTTGCCCGCTCCGGCATGAAGAAAAGCGATATCGACCTGTTCGAGCTGAACGAGGCGTTTGCCTCGGTGGTGCTGCGCTACATCCAGGCGTTCGAGATCGACCCCGACAAGATCAACGTCAATGGCGGCGCGATCGCGCTCGGCCATCCGCTCGGCGCCACCGGCGCGATGATCCTCGGCACCGTGCTCGACGAGCTGGAGCGTACCGACAAGTCGACCGCGCTGGTGACGCTGTGCATCGGCGGCGGCATGGGCACCGCGACCATCATCGAACGGGTGTGATCACTTGATAGTGCCGCGGGCCGGGCAACACGCGCCGGCCTGCTCCATGGGCGGGGCCCGAAGCGAAGCTTCCGATGTGGCCCCCACCCCCGCCCCCTCCCCGCAAGGGGGAGGGGAGAAAAACAACAACCGCCGCGCCTATCATGGCTGCTGGCATCGAAGGAGCTAACAGATGGCCTTCAAGATTTTCAAAGTCGAGACCGACGCCGACGGCATCGCCCTGGTGACCTGGGACCTGCCCGGCCGCTCGATGAACGTGCTGGACGCCGCCACCATCGAGGAACTGGGTGCGATCGTCGACCAGACCACCGCTGACCCCGCGGTCAAGGGCGTGGTGATCACCTCCGCCAAGGAGGCGTTTTGCGCCGGCGCCGATCTGTCGATGCTCGAGGGCATGAACAAGCAGTTCGCCAAGATCAAGCAGGAGCAGGGCAACGAAGCCGCGCAGAAGATGCTGCTCGAAGAGAGCCGCAAGCTGTCGCAGATCATCCGCAAGGCCGAGACCTCGGGCAAGCCGTGGGTTGCCGCCATCAATGGCCTGGCGCTCGGCGGCGGCTTTGAAGTCGCGCTCGCCTGCCACTACCGCGTCGCCTCCGACAATCCGAAGACCCGGCTCGGCCTGCCGGAAATCAAGGTCGGCCTGTTCCCGGGCGGCGGCGGCACCCAGCGCATTCCGCGCATCGTGCAGCCGCAGGACGCGCTGCAGATCCTGCTCAAGGGCGACCAGATCAAGCTCGACAAGGCCAAGGCCTGGAAGCTGGTCGATGCCGTGGTGCCGGCCGATGAGCTGATCAAGACCGCCAAGGACTGGATCAAGAACGGCGGCAAGGCGGTGGCGCCGTGGGACGAGAAGGGTTTCCGGCTGCCCGCCGGCCAGGTGTTCTCCAAGCAGGGCATGATGATGTTCCCGGCTGGCAACGCCATCTATCGCCGCGAGACCTATGACAACTACCCGGCCGCGCGCGCCATCATGAGCTGCGTCTATGAAGGCCTGCAGGTGCCGATGGACGTCGCGCTGCGCATCGAGTCGCGTTACTTCGCGCAGGTGGTGCAGACCAAGGAAGCGGCCGCGATGATCCGCAGCCTGTTCCTGTCGATGCAGGAGCTGAACAAGGGCGCCCGCCGCCCGCAGGGCGTGCCGCCGACCAAGGTCAAGAAGCTCGCCGTGATCGGCGCCGGCTTCATGGGTGCCAGCGTCGGCTACGTCTCGGCCAAGGCCGGCATCGAGGTGGTGCTGATCGACCGCGACCAGGAAAGCGCCGACAAGGGCAAGGCGCATTGCAAGAGCGTGATCGACGGCCTGATCGCCAAGGGCCGCGCCAAGCCGGCCGACGCCGAGGCGCTGCTCAGCCGCATCACCGCGACCCCGGACTATGCCGCGATTGCCGATTGCGACCTCGTGATCGAAGCGGTGTTTGAGGATCGTAAGGTCAAGGCCGAGACCTATGCCAAGGCGCAGCCGTACCTCAAGGAAGGCGCGATCTTCGCGTCCAACACCTCGACGCTGCCGATCAACTCGCTGGCCGAAGACTTCAAGGATCAGTCGCGCTTCATCGGCATCCACTTCTTCTCGCCGGTCGAGAAGATGATGCTGGTCGAAGTGATCCTCGGCAACAACACCGGCGATGTCGCGCTCGCCACCGCGCTCGACTACACCCGCCAGATCAGCAAGACCCCGATCGTGGTCAACGACAGCCGCGGCTTCTTCGCCAACCGCTGCGTGCTGCGCTTCACCGCCGAGGGCCTGGAAATGCTGCTCGAAGGCGTGCCGCCGGCGATGATCGAGAATGCTGCCAAAATGGCCGGCATGCCGGTTGGGCCGCTGTCGCTCGCCGACGAAGTGGCGCTCGATCTGATCGTCAAGATCATGAAGGCCACCGAAGCCGACCTCGGCGAACAGGCGGTCGATCAGGCGCAGAAGAAGCTGATGATCGAGATGGTCGAGAAGCTCGGCCGTCTTGGCCGCAAGAACGGCAAGGGCTTTTACGACTATCCGGAGAAGGGCAAGGGCCAGAAGGCGCTGTGGGCCGGCATCGCCGACCTGCAGCCCAAGAAGCTCGATCCCGACACTCTCGATGTCGAGGAGCTGAAGCAGCGCTTCCTGGCGGTGCAAGCGGTAGAAGCCGCGCGCACGGTCGAGGACAACGTGATCGTCGATCCGCGCGAAGCGGATGTCGGCTCGATCCTCGGCTTCGGCTTCGCGCCGTTCACCGGCGGCACGCTGAGCTACATCGACTTCATGGGCACCAAGGAGTTCGTGGCGCTGTGCCACAAGCTCGAGGGCAAGTACGGCTCGCGCTTCACCCCGCCGAAGCTGCTCGAAGACATGGCCAAGACCGGCGACACCTTCTACCACCGCTTCGCCCCCAAGAAGCAGGCGGCGGCGTAAGCGCTGCAACCCCGCTTCGCCGAGCACGGTGCTAATCTCTCCCCGCTTGCGGGGAGAGGTCGGATTGCACAGCAATCCGGGTGAGGGAGCCGACCTGAAGTCGAGCGCTCGCTGCCATCAGAGACCCCAAACAACAAAGGGCCGGATCATCGATCCGGCCCTTGTCTTTTGTGATCAGCAATTCCCGCAGCGTCATTGCGAACGGAGCAACTCCAGCGCACGCAGCCCATCCCAACGTCATTGCGAGCGCAGCGAAGCAATCCAGCTTCGTGCACCGGGCTCCTGGATTGCTTCGTCGGCTACGCCTCCTCGCAATGACGGGGAGACATGAGTGCTGAAAAGCAACTCATACAGGGCACGCAGCCCACCCCATCGTCATTGCGAGCGAAGCGAAGCAATCCAGCTCATTGCACGGGGCCCTGGATTGCTTCGTCGGCTACGCCTCCTCGCAATGACGGAGAGACACGAGTGCGCAAAAGCAATTTCTCCAGCGCACGCAGCCCGCCCCATCGTCATTGCGAGCGCAGCGAAGCAATCCAGCTCTGTGCACCGAACGGGACCCTGGATTGCTTCGTCGCTACGCTCCTCGCAATGACGGAGAGGATGCGCCATCGGGGAGAGACATCGCCTCCGGCGCAATCTCTCCACGCCATCAGCCGTTACGCCTTCTGCAGCAGACCTTCCTGCTCCATCGCCTGCTGCACCGCGGGCCGCGCGGCGACGCGGGCCTTGAACGCCACCAGGTTCGGATAGCCGGACAGATCGATCTTCATGCGATCGCACCAGGTCAGGATCACGAACAGATAGCCGTCGGCGACCGAGAACGACGATCCCAACAGATAGTCCTTGCCGGCGAGCTGGCGATCGACCTGGCCAAGATGCTTGGCGATCCGCTCGCGGAAGAAGCTTTTGGCGTCATCGCCGAGCGTCGGCGCAAACAGCGGCCCAAAACTCTTGTGCAGGTCGGTCGAGATGTAGTTCAGCCATTCCTGCAGCCGGTAGCGCTCCATGGTGCCATTGGCCGGCGCGAGCTGGCCGGCTTTGGCCTTGTCGGCGATCAATTGCACGATCGCCGGGCCTTCGGTGAGCACAGACCCGTCATCGAGCTTCAGCGCCGGCACCGCGCCCTTGGGGTTGATGGCGGTGTAATCGCTGCCGTCGGCCAGCTTTTTGGCGCGAATATCGACCTTTTCCAGCTCGAACGGCAGGCCCGCCTCGCACAACGCGATGTGAGGCGACAGCGAGCAAGCTCCGGGTGAGTAATACAGTTTCATGACAGCGATCTCCGTGGAATGGCGACCAACAGATTCCCTTGTGCCGGGATAGTCAAGATTGATGCAGATGCATACATTGCGGTACAATGCCAAGCTGCTATGGACCACCCGATGAAATGCAAGCCATCGGCCGAAGCGACCGGCGCCTGGACTCGCCTGATGCGGGCACGCACCAGGGTGCTCGACGCCGTCGAACAGGATTTGAAGAAGGCCGGCTTTCCGCCGCTCGCTTGGTATGACGCGCTGCTCGAGCTGGCGCGCGCACCGGCCGGCGAATTGCGCCCGGTCGAACTCGAAAGGCAGATGTTGATCCCGCAATATTCGACATCGCGGCTGATCGAACGGCTGGTGGAAGAAGGGCTGGCGGCGCGGCGCGAATGCAAGGCCGACAAGCGCGGCCAGTATGTCGAGATCACCGCGGCCGGCCGCGATCTGCAAAAGCGCATGTGGAGCGCCTATGCCAGCGCGATCGAAAAACACGTCGGCTCAAAACTGTCGGACGCCGAAGCGGCGCAGCTATGCGCCCTGCTCGACCGGCTCGGCTGCTCGTGCGGCACTGGGCCGGCACAGCAAGACGGCGCGACCTCGCAATGATAAAAGCTGAACCACCCTTGGCCGCGGCCCTGTTGGCCCGCGGCTTGTCCTGCCACCCCGCGCATCTTTTCGCTGCGCCTGCAATTCGGAATCTACATGGCGCGTGACCAGATCGATATGACGCCGCTGCAATCGCGCGACGAGCTCGTGGCCTGGCTGGAGGCGGGCGTCAAACCGCGCCACCAGTTCCGGATCGGCACTGAGCACGAAAAGACCCCGTTCACGCTACAGGGCCACCGCCCGGTGCCCTATCAGGGCGTCAACGGCATCGGCGCGCTGCTGGACGGCATGCAATTGCTGCTCGGCTGGGAGCCAATCGTCGAGCGCGGCAACATCATCGGCCTGTATGACGTCACTGGCGGCGGCGCGATTTCGCTGGAGCCGGGCGGCCAGTTCGAACTGTCCGGCGCGCCGGTGGAAACCATCCACCAGACCCATTCCGAGCTGATGGCGCATCTCGCGCAGGTGCGCGAGGTGGCGACGCCGCTCGGCATCGGCTTTTTGGGTCTGGGGCTGACGCCGTCCTGGTCGCGCGCCGAAATCCCGGTGATGCCCAAGGGCCGCTACGGCATCATGACCAATTACATGCCCAAGGTCGGCACGCTCGGCCTCGACATGATGTACCGGACCTGCACGGTGCAGACCAATCTCGACTTCAGCTCGGAAGCCGACATGGTCAAGAAGCTGCGGGTATCGCTGGCGTTGCAGCCGGTCGCGACCGCGTTCTTCGCCAATTCGCCGTTCACCGAAGGCAAGCCGAACGGCTTCCTGTCGTTCCGCTCCGAAATCTGGCGCGACACCGACGCGGCGCGCTCCGGCATGCTGCCATTCGCCTTCGAAGACGGCATGGGCTTTGAGCGCTGGGTCGATTACGCGCTCGACGTGCCCATGTATTTCGTCAAGCGCGGCGACGCCTATATCGACGTTGCCGGCTCGTCGTTCCGCGACTTCTTCGAAGGCAAGAACGACAAGCTGCCCGGCGAAAAGCCGACGCTGTCGGACTGGGCCAATCATCTGTCGACGATTTTCCCGGAAGTGCGGCTAAAACGTTATCTGGAAATGCGCGGCGCCGATGGCGTGCCGTGGGGCCGGCTGCCGGCGCTGCCTGCGTTCTGGGTCGGCCTGCTGTATGAAGACGCCAGCCTCGATGCCGCCTGGCAGATCGTCAAGGATTGGAGCGCCGACGACCGGCAGGCACTGCGCGACCAGGTGCCGAAACTCGGCTTCAAGGCGCGCATTGGCGACCGCTATCTGTTCGAGATCGCCAAGGAATGCCTGGCGCTGGCCCATGCCGGCCTGCGGCGGCGCGCCCGCATCGATCAGGACGGCCGCGACGAGAGCCGCTATCTCGAACCGCTCGACCGCGCGATCGAGAGCGGCAAGACCCCGGCCGAGACCATGCTCGACCTGTTCCACGGCGCCTGGCAGGGTTCGGTTGACCCGGCCTATGACGCCTATGCGTTCTGAGCTTTGTCGGTTCTGATGGAATCCAAACCGAAGCTCTAACGTGATGTTCTGACGCGTTTTCTTGGCGCGAACCGGGATCCGCTTCGCGCCAAAACGCTATCAGCTGGCCTCCGTTCATCCGCGGTACAGGAACAACCCCGTCAAATAGCGCCACGGTTGCAGCCGAGCTGGCTGCGGCCATGTGGAATGGTCACCCAGACGGCCGGCACGGCCTGCGGCGTTCCTGTTCGAACGGATTGGTCGCTGGGAGGGCGAGGCGGCGTGCAAGGTGTGGGCGATACAGCGGCAAAACACGCGGCGGCGCGCTGGCGCCGCATCGCGCTGGCGATTGCGTTGCCGCTTTTGGCATTGACGCTGGCGCCGCTCGACCGCGCCGCCGCGCAGGCCAATTTCGACCGCCCCGGCGCCGATTATGCGCGCAGCACCATTTTGAGCGGTGACCCGGCCGATTGCGCCATGGTGTGCGAACGCGACCGGCGCTGTCGGGCCTGGACCTTCGCCTATCCGAAAACCACCGAGGACACCGCGCAGTGCTGGCTGAAAAACGCGGTACCGCCGCGGCTACCCAATAGCTGCTGCGTGTCCGGCGTGCGTGGCGCCGGCGTGCTGGAGCCGCGCAGCTCCAATGCCGAGGCGGCGATCGACCGCTTTGGCGGCGACTACCGTTCGTTCGATCTGAAGCGCGGCGAAGGCGAGGACGCCTGCAAGGCGGCCTGCACCGAAGACAACAAGTGCCGGGCCTGGACCTACGCCCGCCCCGGCTATGTCGGCCGCGACGCGCGCTGTTTCCTGAAGAAGGACATCAAGCCGCCACGCCGCAAGCCCGGATTCATCTCGGGCGTGGTGCGGTAGGCGCGTCCGTAAAGCCCCCCACCCGACCCGGCTGCGCCCTACGACATTCACACATCTGATTCTGACGCGGCTTGCGGCACGGCGATTTTTCTGAATCGCTGCTGTGCCAAGATCGACGATTCAGGGGCAGCAGATGGAAGGTGGTTTGGGACGGTTTGGCGACCGGCGCCTGGAAAAAGGGGGGCCTGCTTGCTGGCTCGGCTGGTTGCTGTGGGCCAAGCGGGCGTCAGCGTCCGCCGCGTCGGGGGCAATCGGGCCGGCGAGATGCGCTTCACCCGATTTTTGCGTAACCCGAAGGTGACACCGAACGAGATGGTCGCGCATGCGCGGGCGCGCACCGCCTTGCTGGTCAAGGACCGCCACATCCTGGCGATCCAGGACACCACGACGCTGCGCGACGATGGCAAACTAAGCAGTTTGAACCTGCATCCGATGATCGCGGTGGATGCCGGCGATGGCGGATTGCTCGGCCTTGTCGATGCGGTGTTCCTGAGCCGCGTTGGCGGCAAGAAACATCTGTGCGGCAAGCGGCCGTTCGAGGACAAGGAAAGCCGGCGCTGGCTCGATGCGACCCAGACCGCGGCCAGCCTGGTCGCGGCAGGCGCGGCTTGCGTGACCGTGATCGCCGACCGGGAAGGCGATATCTACGAGGAGTTTGCCTGTCGGCCCGCCGAGACCGAACTATTGATCCGTGCCCACCATGACCGGATGCTGGAAGGTGGCGGCTCATTGTATGACTGCCTGGCGCAGGAGGCCGAACTCGGCTGCGAAACCATTGATGTCCCGGCTCATCCGGGCCGGCCGGTGCGTCAGGCGACGCTGGCGCTGCGTGCCCGCGAGATCACCCTGAAGCGGCCGAAACGCAATCATCCCAGTGAGGCGGCGAAGCTGCCGAAGACCGTGACGCTCACTTTGGTGGAAGCGCGCGAGATTGATCCGCCGCAAGCGGCGACGCCGGTGCATTGGCGGCTGCTGACGACGCACCCGGTGACGACGCTGGCGCAGGCCTTGATGATCACCGGCTTCTACCGCCAGCGCTGGACCATCGAGCAATTGTTCCGGGTGATGAAAACCAAGGGCTTCGACATCGAAGCGGTGCGGATCACCGAGGATGAGCCATTCGAGAACCTGACCACCGCAACCCTGATCGCTGCCATTCAAGTGCTGCAGATGGTACGCGAGCGCGACGGCCAAGCCGGTCGACCGTTACAGGACGCGCTCGCCTCCGACGACCAGCCGGCGCTGGAAGCGATCTGCCAGACCCTCGAAGGCAAAACCGCGAAACAGAAGAACCCGCACCCCAAAGGATCGCTCGCCTACGCCAGCTGGGTCTGCGCCCGGCTCGGCGGATGGACCGGCTACTACGGTAAACCTGGCCCCATCGTCATGCTGCACGGCCTTCAATCACTGAAGGCCATGCTGCAAGGCTGGAAGCTCCGACAAGATGTGTGAATCTCGTAGGGCTGCGCCGGGCCACCCTCCCCACCGCTGCGCGGGGGGAGGGAAAACCCGCGACTCGTCGTCGTCAGTGCAGCATTGAGATGCAAAGAGAAGCGATGAAAAGCGAAGATCGCGTCTCGGACGCTCAAGGCGTCGTCATCTGCGCAGAGTAACTACGCAGCATGCATCGGCGCTTGTGATCACGAACACCATCGCAGCGCACGCCCTCCCTCCCCCTTGTGGGGAGGGTGGCCGGCCGTAAGGCCGGCCGGGTGGGGGTAACAAGCGCTACTACTCGCTATTGCTACTGCTGCGCGACCATCCAATGCAGCGCGAGCATGGCGCCGAACAGGCCGGCCAGCACGAAGCCGGCGAGGAAGCCGACGATCAGGCCGGCCTTGAATCCGGACTGCCGGCTGCGCATGGCGCGGATCCGTTCACGGCTGGTTTCGCCGCGCGCCTTCCAGGCGGCAGCGTCGGAACTACTCCAGTGGCGGCCATCGAGCTCGCCAATCTCGCCAGAAATCTTGAGCAGCAGCGCCATGTCGTCGTCGGCCGGCTCCTTGAGCTGATCGCGCAGATCATCGAGCACGGCTTTGGCGGTGAGGCCGTCGGCAGCGGCCGTTTCATTCTCTGCGGCCGCGTTCTCTACAGTCATCACAAAACCTCCCGCTCCTGACGCTGTCACTTGTGACCCGGCGCGCGCGCCGCGATCACCGCAAGCGCAGTCCAAAGCCGCATGGCACTGGCCGGTATCCTGCGTCTGCGGCCGCGCCGCGACGTTGACGCCGCTCAAGGGAGCTGAAGCCGCGCCACAAACGACAATGCCCGGGACCAGCCCGGGCATCGCGTAGATTGGATGATGACGCGCCGTGGTGACGCGGCAAACGCCTTACTTCGGCAGCGTGCTCAGGCCCATCAGCGCCTGATCGATGGCGCGGGCGCACAGCCGGCCTTCGCGGATCGCCCACACCACCAGCGACTGGCCGCGGCGCATGTCGCCGCAGGCGAACACCTTGGGCACCGAGGTCTGGAAATGGGCAGTGTCGGCGGCGACGTTGCCGCGCGGGTCGAGATTGACGCCGAGCGAGGCCAGCAGCCCTTCCTTGACCGGGGAGACAAAGCCCATCGCCAGCAGCACCAGATCGGCCTCGAGCACAAATTCGGTGCCGGCGATCGGCTGGAACTTGTCGTCGACCTTGACGCAGTTCAGCTTGGTGACGTGGCCGTCCTTGCCTTCGAACGACTGGGTCAGCACCGCGAAATCGCGCTTGCAGCCCTCGGCCTGGCTCGAGGAGGTGCGCATCTTCATCGGCCAGTTCGGCCAGGTCAGCGCCTTGTTTTCCTTCTCGGGCGGCGCCGGCATGATCTCGATCTGGGTCACCGACTTGGCGCCCTGACGCAGGCTGGTGCCGATGCAGTCCGAGCCGGTGTCACCGCCGCCGATCACCACCACGGTCTTGCCGGTGGCGAGAATTTCAGCGCCGGTGATGGCTTCGCCGGACACGCGGCGGTTCTGCTGGGTCAGAAAATCCATCGCGAAATGGATGCCGCCGAGCTCACGGCCCGGGATCGGCAGATCGCGCGGCTTCTCCGAACCGCCGGTCAGCGCGACCGCGTCAAATTCCTTGAGCAGCTTCTGCGGATCGACCGCGTTCGCGCCCGCACCACCGACCGGGGTGTTGGTGTGCAGCACCACGCCCTCGGCCTGCATCTGCGCGACGCGGCGGTCGATCAGGTGCTTCTCCATCTTGAAGTCCGGAATGCCATAGCGCAGCAGGCCGCCGGCCTTGGCGTTCTTCTCGTAGAGATGCACTTCATGGCCGGCGCGGGCGAGCTGCTGCGCGCAGGCGAGGCCGGCCGGGCCAGCGCCCACCACCGCGACCTTCTTGCCAGTCTTGTGCGCGGCCGGCTCCGGCTGCAACCAGCCGCTTTCCCAGGCGCGATCGACAATGGCGCATTCGATGGTCTTGATGGTGACCGGGTTGTCATCGATGTTCAGCGTGCACGACGCCTCGCACGGCGCCGGGCAGATGCGGCCGGTGAACTCCGGGAAGTTATTGGTGGAGTGCAGGTTGCGCGCCGCCTCCTGCCAATTGCCGTGATAGACGAGGTCGTTCCAGTCCGGGATCTGGTTGTTGACCGGACAGCCGGGGGTGCCGGGCGCCACCGCGCCGGTGCCGTGGCAATAGGGCACGCCGCAATTCATGCAGCGCGCGGCCTGATCGCGCAGTTCCTTCTCGCTGAGCGGAACGACGAACTCGTTGTAATTCTTCAGGCGTTCGGCCACCGGCGCATAGGCGCGATCATGCCGTTCGATTTCCAGAAAACCCGTGACCTTACCCATTGGACCCACACGCCCTTTCGTATGTCTTCCGTCCTGCCGAGCTGCGTCATCCGCACACGCTATTGAGACGGCTATCAACTTCTCCGCCCGCTGTTGCGAGAGCGACAAAGCCATCCAGCGTGCTGCTACGCGGCCTGAATGACATCGCTTCGCTCGCAATGATCGAGCGGCGGTTAGCTCTTGCGCATGATCGGTCCCGAACAGCGGTGGCCGCTGTTCGGGATCATCGCGTCACGCGCCGATCGCGATCTTCGGCTCCTCGGCCTGCCGCGCCTTCAGCTCGGTGAGCGCGCGGCGGTACTCGACCGGCATCACCTTGCGGAACTTCGGCAGGTAGTCCTTCCAATTCGCCAGGATCTCGGCAGCGCGCTTCGATCCGGCGTATTTGGCGTGCCGCGAAATCAGCACATGCAGCCGTTCGATGTCGGAGCCGAGCAGATCGGCGAACACGTCGACGCGGCCATGCGCCTCGAGATCGCCGGACTGGTGATAGGCGCCGGAGTTGATCATCTCCTCCGACAGCACCGGCTCGAGCTCGACCATCGCCAGATTGCACAGCTTCGGGAACGAGCCATCTTCATCCAGCACATAGGCGACGCCGCCCGACATGCCCGCCGCGAAGTTGCGGCCGGTCTTGCCCAGCACCACGACGATGCCGCCGGTCATGTATTCGCAGCAATGATCGCCCGCGCCCTCGACCACCGCGACGGCGCCCGAGTTACGCACCGCGAAGCGCTCGCCCGCGACGCCGCGGAAGTAGCACTCGCCTTCGATCGCGCCGTACATCACGGTGTTGCCGACGATGATCGACTGCTCCGGCACGATGCCGGAATGCGCCGGCGGACGAACGATGATGCGGCCGCCCGACAGGCCCTTGCCGACATAGTCGTTGCCTTCGCCTTCGAGATCGAAGGTGATGCCGCGCGCCAGCCAGGCGCCGAACGCCTGACCCGCGGTGCCCTTGAACGACACATGGATGGTGTCGTCCGGCAGGCCGGCGTGGCCGTACTGCTTGGCGACCGTGCCGGACAGCATGGCGCCGGCCGAACGGTTGGTGTTGTTGATCGCGATCTCGAACTTGACCGGCGCGCCGCGATCGATCGCGGGACGCGCCTTCTCGATCAGCGTGCGGTCGAGCACCGCGTCGAGATGATGGTTCTGAGTCTCGGCGTGATAGATCTTCTGGCCCGGCAGTTCCTTCTGGCGATGGAACAGCTTGGAGAAGTCGAGACCCTTGGCCTTGGCGTGCGCCACCAGATTCTTGTGATCAAGCATCTGGGTCTGGCCGACCATCTCATTGAAGCTGCGGTAGCCGAGGCTCGCCATCAGCTCGCGCACTTCTTCGGCGACGAAGAAGAAGTAGTTGATGACGTGTTCCGGCTGGCCGGTGAAGCGCTTGCGCAGCACCGGGTCCTGGGTGGCGACGCCAACCGGGCAGGTGTTGAGATGGCACTTGCGCATCATGATGCAGCCAGCGGCGATCAGCGGCGCGGTCGCGAAGCCGAACTCGTCGGCGCCGAGCAGCGCACCGATCACCACGTCGCGGCCGGTACGGAAGCCGCCATCGACCTGCACGACGATGCGGGAGCGCAGCCGCTCGCGCACCAGGGTCTGGTGGGTTTCGGCGAGGCCGATTTCCCACGGCGAACCGGCGTGCTTGATCGAGGTCAGCGGCGAAGCGCCGGTGCCGCCTTCGAAACCGGAGATGGTGACGTGATCGGCGCGCGCCTTGGCGACGCCCGCGGCCACGGTGCCGACGCCGATTTCCGACACCAGCTTGACCGAGACCTGCCCCGCCGGATTGACGTTCTTCAGGTCGTAGATCAGCTGCGCCAGATCTTCGATCGAATAGATGTCGTGATGCGGCGGCGGCGAGATCAGGCCGACGCCCGGCGTCGAGTGCCGAACCCGGGCGATGGTGGCGTCGACCTTGTGGCCGGGCAACTGACCGCCTTCACCGGGCTTGGCGCCCTGCGCCATCTTGATCTGCATCATGTCGGAGTTGACGAGGTATTCCGTCGTCACGCCGAACCGGCCCGAGGCGATCTGCTTGATCGCCGAACGCATCGAGTCGCCATTGGCCATCGGCTTGAAGCGATCGGCTTCTTCGCCGCCTTCGCCGGTGTTCGACTTGCCGCCGATCCGGTTCATGGCGATCGCCAGCGTGGTGTGCGCCTCGCGCGAGATCGAGCCGAAGCTCATCGCGCCAGTCGAGAAGCGCTTGACGATCTCCGACGCCGGCTCGACTTCGTCGAGCGGCACCGGCTTGCGGCCTTCGGCCTCGGCGCCCTTGATCTGGAACAGGCCGCGCAGCGTCAGCAGCCGCTCGGACTGCTCGTTGAGCCGGCGCGCAAAGGCGCGGTAGCGCTCCTGCGAATTGCCGCGCACCGCATGCTGCAGCGCCGCCACCGATTCCGAGGTCCAGGCGTGGTCTTCGCCGCGCGCGCGGAAGGCGTATTCGCCGCCGACATCGAGCGCGTTCTTGTAGACCTGCACGTCGCCGAACGCGTCGAGATGACGGCGCACCGTCTCCTCGGCGATCTCGGCCAGGCCAGCGCCTTCGATGCGGGTGTGGGTGCCAGTGAAGTACTTGGCAACGAACTCAGCCTTGAGGCCGACCGCGTCAAAGATCTGCGCGCCGCAATAGGACTGATAGGTCGAGATGCCCATCTTCGACATGACCTTGAGCAGGCCCTTGCCGATCGACTTAATGTAACGCTTGACCAGTTCGTAGTCGTCGAGCTGCACCGGCAGCCGATCCTTCATCGCCAGGATCGACTCGAACGCCAGATAGGGGTTGATCGCCTCGGCGCCATAACCGGCGAGGCAGGCGAAGTGATGCACTTCGCGCGGCTCACCCGATTCCACCACCAGGCCGACCGAGGTGCGCAGGCCGGTGCGGATCAGATGGTGATGCACCGCGGCGCAGGCCAGCAGCGACGGCAGCGGAATGCGCTCGGCGCTGGCGGCACGATCCGACAGGATCAGAATGTTGATGCCCTCGCGCACCGCGGCTTCCGCGCGGGCCGACAGCTCGTCGAGCACCTGCTCCATGCCCGCCGCGCCGACGCTGGCGTGGAAGGTGGTGTCGAGCGTACGCGACTTGAACTGGGTATCGCCAACCTCGGCGATCGCCCGGATCTTCTCCAGGTCGCCATTGGTCAGGATCGGCTGACGCACTTCCAGACGCTTGGTGCTGGACAGGCCCTCGATGTCGAACAGGTTCGGGCGCGGACCGATGATCGAGAACAGGCTCATCACCAGTTCTTCGCGGATCGGGTCGATCGGCGGGTTGGTGACCTGGGCGAAGTTCTGCTTGAAGTAGGTAAAGAGCTGCTTGGAGCGATCCGACAGCGCCGACAGCGGCGTGTCATTGCCCATCGAGCCGGCCGCTTCTTCGCCAGTGGTCGCCATCGGCGCCAGCAGCACCGACAGATCTTCCTGGCTGTAGCCGAACGCCTGCTGACGCTCGAGCAGCGGCAGGTCGGACGGCTGCACCTTGCTCGGCACCGCCGGCAGGTCTTCCAGCACGACGCGGGTCCGCTCCAGCCACTCCTGATAGGGATGGCTGGCGGTGAGCTGCGCCTTGATCTCGTCGTCAGGGATCAGCCGGCCCTGCTCCAGGTCGACCAGCAGCATCTTGCCGGGCTGCAGGCGCCACTTGGTGACGATCTCCTCTTCGGGGATCGTCAGCACGCCCATTTCCGACGCCATCACGATGCGGTCGTCGCGGGTCAGCAGATAGCGCGCCGGACGCAGACCGTTACGGTCGAGCGTCGCGCCGATCTGGCGGCCGTCGGTGAAGGCCAGCGCGGCCGGGCCGTCCCACGGCTCCATCAGCGAGGCATGATACTCATAGAACGCGCGGCGCTGCTCATCCATCAAGGGATTGCCGGCCCACGCCTCCGGGATCATCATCATCACCGCATGCGGCAGCGAGTAGCCACCCTGCACCAGGAATTCCAGCGCGTTGTCGAAGCAGGCGGTGTCGGAAGCGCCCTCATAGGAGATCGGCCACAGCCGGCTGATGTCCTTGCCATACAGCTCGGACTGCACCGAGGCCTGACGCGCCGCCATCCAGTTGACGTTGCCGCGCAGCGTGTTGATTTCGCCGTTATGCGCGACCATGCGGTACGGATGCGCCAGCGACCAGGTCGGGAAGGTGTTGGTCGAGAAGCGCTGATGCACCAGCGCGAGCGCGCTTTCGAAATCCGGCTCGTTGAGGTCGGGATAGTAGCTGCCGAGCTGATCGGCCAGGAACATGCCCTTGTAGATCACGGTGCGGCTCGACATCGACACCGGATAGTAGCCGGCGAGGCCACGGTCGCGACGCTGATAGATCGCGTTCGAGATCGACTTGCGCAGCACATAGAGCCGGCGCTCGAATTCGTCGTCGCTCTTGAAGTGATCGCCGCGGCCGATGAACACCTGCATATGCGCCGGTTCGGTCGGCTTGACGGTTTCGCCGAGCGAGCTGTTGTCGGTCGGCACCTTGCGCCAGCCGAGCAGCGACAGCCCCTCTTCCTTGATCTGATCGGCGATGATGCTCTGGATCACCTGACGCCAGGCGGTGTCGCGCGGCATGAACAGCGCGCCAATCGCATACTGACCGGGCTCGGGCAGCGTGAAGCCGAGCTCCTTGGCCTGACGGGCGAAGAAGCGATGCGGAATCTGCACCAAGATACCCGCGCCGTCGCCGGCACGCGGATCGGCGCCGACAGCGCCGCGATGTTCCAGGTTACAGAGAATGCGGATGGCGTCGCTGACGATCTGATGCGACTTGACGCCCTTGATATTGGCGATGAAACCGACACCACAGGAGTCCTTCTCCTGCGAGATGTCATACATACCTTCCGCCGGTGGCCGCCAGCTATGCTCGCGTGCGTTCCCGGTCGAATCCGCCTGCAGCTGCGCAGCGCTAATGTCGCGCTCGAACTCGACCCCGCTCATCTTCGTCCTTTCAATCCTTGCAAGGAGAACCTTGCCAATATATTAGGCACAGCTTTAGCGTTCGGCGGGCACCCGTCGGGCCTCCGCGCTCACGCGCGAGCCGCAATGTCGTAATTTCAGGCTATGATGCCTTACTCTCTCGAAGGCAGCGGGCTGCCATAGTTCAGGTCGCGTGCCGACGCAATACCGATATTTGCGTCCTTCGTCGCAACAGCCTTACCTTGATACCCGTAAATTGAGACAGCAGTCCTGTCCTAGACCGAGCTTGCCAAATTTTCTTTTTGTGTACAAGCGCGTGGCCTGATCGAGACAAATTTGCGCGCGGCGCGGCAATGCCGCGAATTGAAACAAAATTCGTCTCGATTGGGTCGCTGCCATGCCCGATTCCTGGGCGACGCTCAGCAGACCCCAATACCACACCATATGGGAGCTGCGGGGCGAGCAAGGGAGTCCGTAATGGTACGGATGCATGCATGGGCCGCGGTGGCCGCAATACTGGCGCTGCCAGCCGCCGCCAGCAGCCCAGTCATGGCGCAAGTGATGGCGCAAGTGATGGCGCAAGTGATGGCGCCGTTCGAGATTGACGCCGCCCCCTCAGCACGGCTGGACAAAGCCGTCGATCTCGGCGGTTCCTATGCCGCTATTCCACCTGATGAAATATTGCCGCCGGGCGCGATCAAGGCCAGCCTGCGCGCGGCGGGGTTTGCGCCGGTCGGCACGCCGCGATTGCAGGGCAGCCAGTATCGGGTCGGTGCGATTTCCGCCGACGGCGAAGAAGGCCGCGTGATGGTGGATGGCCGCTCCGGCAAAATCCTCCGCTTCATCCCGGCGAGCGCCGACTATGGTCTATTGCAGCGCCCGGTGCCGAGATTCCGCGAAGCCGGGCCGATCCCGCGCCCGCCGCGCTCGATCCCACAGCTTGCCAGCCGCACGGCTGCACCGCTGCCGCTTGAGCGGCCGGTTGCCGCACCGGCAGCGCCGCCCCCGGCACCTGCCGCGCGCGCGGCCGATCCGGTCGTTGCCGCCAAACCCGCGCCCCCGCCGCCGCCCGTGCCCGAAGCGAAGCCCGCACCGACCATTGCACCGACCGAGCCGATGCCGCCGGTGCAGGGACTGGACTGAACGGGCCAATCGGCACGAACGCGGCGATAGCGTTGTCGAGCGAAGTGCTCAATGCAAACGCCCCGGGCAGAGCCCGGGGCGTGTCGCAGTCACACACACACACTTACGAAATTTCTTGCGCGGGTCAGGCAGCGGCTTTGTCACCACTGCCGATCACTTGCGGCTGGCTGGCCGAGGTGGTGATCGGAATGCTGCGGGGCTTCTTCGCCTCCGGAATCTCGCGGACGAGATCGACGTGCAGCAGGCCGTTCTCAAGCGAGGCATTCTTCACCGTGACGTAGTCAGCAAGCTGGAAGGCACGTTCAAAGGCGCGCGCCGCGATGCCGCGATACAGCACCTCGGACCTGGCGTTCTCATTGGCGACCTTCTCGCCCTTGATGGTCAGGGTGTTTTCCTTGGAGACGATCGACAACTCGTTCGGGGAGAAGCCCGAGACCGCGACCGTGATCCGGTAGTCGTTCTCGCTGGTCCGCTCGATATTGTAGGGCGGATAGCCCGGCGCCGTTTCCCCGGCGGCCTGATCGAGCAGCGAAAACAGCCGGTCGAAGCCGACGGTGGAACGATAGAACGGGGTGAGATCGAACGTACGCATGGTGTAGTCCTCCGAAAAGCGACTGTGATAACGCCCGCCCGCCATCGGGCCGGGCTTTCGTTCTGTGCAGCCTCGGGTTGGTGCCCCTAGTAGCGGCCTGCACGAAAGTGATATGGGTGGGCTTGTTCGGGGTTCAAGAGGGGCGCAAGCGCTTCGCGCGACGCACTGTGGACTCCGCTTCCCTGCCTGTGACGCCAACCCGGCCCGCTTCATGACGCTCGTCTCGATTCCCGCCAACCCGGTCCCGGAGGGTGCCATCTCCGGGCTGATCAAGACGCCCGACGGCGCCGAATTGCGCTACGCCCGCTGGCCTGGCCCGGCCGGCTGCAAAGGCACGGTCTGTGTGTTCACCGGGCGCGGCGAATACATGGAGAAGTACTTCGAGACCGTGCACGAGCTGCGCGAGCGCGGCTTTGCGGTGGCGATGATCGACTGGCGTGGCCAGGGCCGTTCGTCGCGGCGGCTACGCGACCCGCGCAAGGGCTATGTGCGCGCCTTCTCCGATTTCGAGACCGACGTCGAAACCTTCATCCGCGAGATCGTGCTGCCGGACTGCCCGCCGCCGCATTTCGCGCTGGCCCATTCCATGGGCGGCGCGGTGCTGCTGCGCGTCGCTCATTCCGGCAAGCGCTGGTTCGACCGCATGGTGCTGACCGCACCGATGATCAACCTGCCGGGCCGGACCACCAGCCTGCCGGTGCGGCTGTTGCTGCGCTTGATGCGGCTGGCCGGATCGGGCGGCAGCTATGTGCCGGGCGGCAGCGATCTGTTGACCGGCACCGGGCCGTTCGCCGGCAACCAATTGTCCAACGATCCGGTGCGTTATGCGCGCAACGCCGCGATCCTGGCCGAGGACCCGAGCCTTGGCATTGCTTCGCCGACCATCGCCTGGGCCGACACCGCGTTTCGGGCGATGCATGCCTTTGCGTCGCCGGCCTACCCGGCCGCAATCGGCCAGCCGCTGCTGATGATCGCAGCCGGCATGGACACCGTGGTTTCGACCCCGGCGATCGAGAATTTTGCCTGCCAGCTGCGCGCCGGCTCGCATCTGGTGATCGCCGGCGCCAAACACGAAATTCTCCAGGAACAGGACCGCTACCGCGCCCAATTCTGGGCGGCGTTTGATGCGTTCGTGCCTGGAACACCGCTTTTCTGAACGATCCGTCCGTCGTCACGGAGACCAGAAATGACAGCAGGTCGCAAGCAACCGATGCTCCCGGTCATGCAACCCGCCGCCGCTGCGACGATTGGATGATGATCGCTTTCACAGAACGGCCTTGGTTCCGCGCTGGAACCCTGCTGATCTCGGTTCAAGCCTTCGTATCCATCCCTGTAAGAGATACCCCATGAAAATCCGCAAAGCCGTGTTCCCGGTCGCTGGCCTCGGCACCCGCGTTCTCCCCGCCACCAAGGCGATGCCGAAGGAGATGCTGACCATCGTCGATCGCCCGCTGATCCAGTATGTGGTCGATGAGGCCAAGGAAGCCGGGATCGAGCATTTCATCTTCGTGACCGGCCGCAACAAGGGCATGATCGAGGATCATTTCGACCGCCAGTTCGAGCTCGATGTCACGCTGGAGAAGCGCAACAAGAAATCCGAAATGGAGCTTTTGGCGCGCGATCAGCCGGAAGCCGGCGCGATGAGCTTCACCCGCCAGCAGGCGCCGCTCGGCCTTGGCCATGCGGTGTGGTGCGCGCGCGATATCGTCGGCAACGAGCCATTCGCGGTGGTGCTGCCCGATGAATTGGTACTGAATTCGCCCGGCTGCCTTGCGCAGATGATCAAGGCCGCCGAAACGCTCGGCGACAAGGCCAATGTGATCGCGGTCGAGGAAGTGCCGGCCGACAAGACCCACCAATACGGCATCTGCGGCGTCGGCAAGCGCGACGGCAAGATGTTCGAGATCGACGGCATGGTCGAAAAGCCGGCGCCGGGCACCGCGCCGTCCAATCTGTCGATCTCTGGCCGCTACATCCTGCAGCCGGAAATCTTCAAGATCCTGGCCACCCAGGAACGCGGCGCCGGCGGCGAAATCCAGCTCACCGACGCCATGATCGGCCTTGCCAAGACCCAGAAATTCTATGGCGTCGAATTCGAGGGCGAGCGCCACGATTGCGGCTCGAAAGCCGGCTTCCTGCGCGCCAATATCGCCTTTGCGATGCAGCGCCCGGATCTGCGCGACGATCTGCGCGCCACCATGAAGCGCTATCTCGCCGACTAAACCGCTTCGCGGGTGGCGGGCAGCTCCGTCACCCGCGACAATTCCTTGCAGCTTGCCACCACGCAGACATTGCGGCCGCCTTCCTTGGCGGCATAGAGCGCCTTGTCGGCAGCCGCGACCAGATCGCTCCAATGCACCGAGGCGTTCGGCGTCAGATGCGCGATGCCGATGCTGATGGTGACGCCGGCCTGATCGACCGACCAGCGTTCGACCTTGATGCGGATCGCTTCGGCGACCGTGAGCGCGTCCAACGCCGTCAGGCCCGGCAGCAGCACCGCAAATTCTTCGCCGCCATAGCGCGCCGCGCAATCGCCGACCCGATGCACGCTGTCGGCAATGCACAGCGCGATGCCGATCAGAATCTGGTCGCCGGCCTGGTGACCATGGGTGTCGTTGAACTGCTTGAAATGATCGGCGTCGATCATCAGCAGCGCGATCGGCGAACGGCTGCGCTGCGCGCGCCGCCATTCCTCATCGATGGCGCTGTCGAACCGGCGGCGATTGGTGAGGCCGGTGAGCGGATCGGTAATCGACAGCTCCTCGAGCCGTCGCTCGGCGCGGGCGCGGCGATCGATCTCGCGGATCAGCACCACCGTGACCGCCGCCACGAACACCACCAGCGTCAGCAGGATGGCCCCGAGCCGGATCGCCTCCTGCCGCCACAGCCCAAAGATCGTCTGCCAGGAGCGGCCGACCACCACCACCAGCGAGCGCGAATTATCGGTCCAGACGAACATGCGCGAGACCCCGTCATCAAGGCCTTTGCCGGAGAACCAGCCGCTCGGGGTGGTCAGCATCCGCTCCACGGTGGGGATGTGGCTGATATCCTTGCCGACCAGTTCGGGATCGAGCGGCCGGCGGGTGATCAGCATGCCGTCGCGCCTGACCAGGGCGATGATGTCGTCGTCGGCAAGCCGCAGCCGGGCGAACAAGTCCTGGAAATAGCTAAGGCGGATCGCACCGGCGACCACGCCGCCAAAATGGCCATCGCCGGTCTGCAGCCTGCGGCTCAGCACAATCGAGGGAATGCCGTGAAAAATGATCGGTCCGCTGAGATAGAGCCCGGCATGGGCATGGTTGCGGTGGATGGAGAAAAATTCCTCGCGCGCGAACACATCGGGCGCCGGATCGAGCGTCGAGGCATCGAGGCGCAACCTGCCCTCGGCATCGAAGACCTGCAGCGGACCGAAATGCGACGCCGTCGCGGTGCGGTCGAACAGCAGCATCTGCAGCATCGGCTTGCTGACACCGGCCAGCTCCTGCAGGCTGATATTTTTGGCGACCACCTGCAGCGAATGATCATACAGCTCGATGGTGCGGCTGACGTCGGCATCAACCGTGGCAGCGACGTTTTCCAGCGTCTGATGCGCCAATTCCTGCGCTGAGTGCCGCATGCTGATCAACACGCTGGCGCACACCGCCGAAAAGCCCAGCACCGTGACGATCAGGGAGACAACCAATAGCTTGACTGAGATCTGCCATGGCCGTTTCGCCATGCTCCGAACCCAGGCCATTGTGCTTTGGAGTCCCATGACCGAACACTGGCACTGGATTCGTTGCGGGCGAATTAAGTTGATCGGGATCGACCTTGGTCAGTTAATGGAAAATTAGCGGCTGTATCGATCCAAAAATACAACCTGCGGCAGCGGCCGCATTGCTGAATACGAGGACCGACTGGTGAGTAACTACGATCCGCTGCGCGATTATCTGCTGGCGCAGACCGCCCCCGAACTGGTGCTCAGCCTGGAGCAGATCGAGGACATTCTGGGCTTTGCGCTGTCGCGCGCCTCGCAGCGCGCCTCCTGGTGGGACTCCACCTATGCGCCCGAGGAGCGGATGCCGCAGCGCGAGGCCTGCCTTGATGCCGGCTATATCGCCACCCGCCTCGCCGACGGCAAAGGGGTGCGCTTCCGCCGGATCGACAAGCCGCGCGGCCCGCGCTGGCGCTGAGCCGGGCACGGCGGCCGTGCTTAATGCTGCAAGCGGACGCCGAGCGTCACCACCGTCGCGGCGCTGCTTGAGCCCGGCACGCTGGAATCGAGCCAGTCGCGGCGCAGCTGTGCCTTGACCTGCAGATTGCGGTTCATCTTGTAGATCAGGTCACCGCCGACCGAGCCGAATTTGTCGAACCGATCGGATATCTGATAGTCCGACGTGCCCCATGAGAACCGGCCGACCGCGGTTAGCCAACGGCGGAAATCATGATCGACCTGAAAACTATAGGTGCGGGTCAAGACGCCGGACACGCCGGCCAGCGTGGTCTCGTCGAGCGTGGTGGTTGAGCTGAAGCGCGCGGTGGTCAGCGGCGTCGCGGTCCAGATCAACGATGCGCTGGTCAGCAGCCCGGTGAGATCGGCGAGCCGCGGATCGGCGTAGCTGCGCATCCCATAGCCGATCGCGATCTCGCCGGTCAGCAGCCGCGAGAATTCAAAACTGGTGCCACCCTTGACCGCGGTGCCGTGCGAGCTGCGCTGATAGCCGCTGCGATCAGTGGCCAGATCGCGCGCCCGCTGATCGACCTGCACTTCGCCGAACGGCTTGATGCCCGGCTTCAATTCATAGCTGACGCGCATCACGCCGCCATACTGATTGTAGTTGCGGTCGTTGTTGCTGTCGGTGGTGCCGTCGGTGAGCTGCGACGGCTGATAGGTGGTGCGATCGAAGGTGCCGACCGCCGCGATTTGCAGCCGGTTGAAACTCTGATCGATGCCGAGCGAAGTCCCGGCCGAGAAGCCGAGCGGATATCTGGTCAGCCCGGTCTGAACGTTCGGGCTGCCGGGATTGTCGGTGAACACCCGCATGCGCAGCTGGCCGAGCAGCTTGGTGTCGCGCGTGGCGTCGAGCCGGCCGTCGATGTGGCCGTCAAAGCTCGGCCGGTCGAGATTGACCGGCGCGGGCAGCGGAATGGCGGTGCCATCGGTGCCGAGCGTGGTGCCATAGCCGGTGTAGGAGCCGCGCAGATCGGCGACCAGCGCGTGCCGGCTCCAATCCGAGCTCACCATCAGCTCGGGTGCCACCGCATAGAATGCCGACCCTTTCGGGATGTTGAGGCGCGCCGGATTGGTGTCATAGCCGCCGCGCAGTTCCACCGCCGATTTCACCAGAAAGCCGCCGACCCGGGTGCCGATCGGATCGAACGGATTGTCGTCGGGCTTCAGCCGCTTGCGCGGCGGCTGGCCGGGCACGGTGCCCGCCAGCGCCGGGGCGATCGGCGCCTGACGGCGCTGGATGGTGGGTGCAGCGTTCGGCGTGGCCGCGGCCGCCGTGCTGGCGGCATTGCCGGGGCCGAGCTTTTTCGGCTTGGGCTGGCCGGGATAGAGTTTTGCGGTTGTGCGGCGGCGGTTCTGCGGATCGTAATCGCCAAGCTGTGTGGCCGGCGCTGGCGCAGCGAGCGGCGCTCGGCCCAAGCTGCCGGGCGCTGAGCCATCCAGGGTCACCAGCCGCGGCTCATCGACCGGATCGCGCGGTTTTGGGTCCGGCGCCTTGCGGCTCGGCAGGTCTTTGGGCTGCACGAAGCCGCCCTTTTCGGGCCGGAACAGGTCCGCGGTCAGGGTCTGCGCCTCGAGCGGGCTGGGGACAACGGCAGCGAGCAGCAGACATGCGGAAGGCGCGCAGGCCCAGACTGCGCGGTTCCGGCGGGCGCTGCCTGGCCCCACTCGCACCGTCAAAACTCCAATTTTACCAGCAACTTGCCAAGCACCCCGGCGCCACGCCGGCCGCCCGGCGCGCGCGTCTTGTGGTTAAAGGACCTAAAACACTTATGGTTAACAGCGGGTTGAGGGCGGCGGCGCGGGTTTCCCGCCCGCGGTCACGTGCTAAAACTGCGCACGGAGCAGTTCCGCTTCGACTTAACCGGACCTCTCAATGCCCTTCTCCCTCCCCCGAACGGCAAAGCCCTACATGATCGATCAGGCCAACGACGCCATCCCGTCCGCACTGCGCACTCTGGAGGCGGAAGCCGAGGGGGTGACCACGCTGGTCGCCGCGCTCAAATCCGATCTCGGCGGCGCCTTCCTGGCCGCGGTCGAATTGATCGCCAATTCCAAGGGACGGCTGATCGTCACCGGGCTCGGCAAGTCGGGCCATATCGGCCGCAAGGTGGCGGCGACCTTCGCCTCGACCGGCACCCCGGCGTTCTTCGTCCATGCCGCCGAAGCCAGCCATGGCGATCTCGGCATGATCACCAGCGAGGACATCATCCTGGCGCTGTCCTGGTCGGGCGAGCAGGCCGAGATGAAGAACCTGATCACCTATGCCAAGCGTTTTCGGATTCCGCTGATCGCGATGACCGCCAATCGCGACTCGACGCTCGGCCTCGCCGCCGACGTGTCGCTGGCGCTGCCCAAGGCGCGCGAAGCCTGCCCGCATAATCTGGCGCCGACCACCTCCTCGGTGATGCTGCTGGCGCTCGGCGATGCGCTGGCGATCGCGCTTTTGGAAGGCCGCGGCTTCACCTCGAGCGATTTCAGCGTGCTGCATCCGGGCGGCAAGCTCGGCGCCATGCTCAAGCACGCCCGCGACCTGATGCACCGCGGCGAGGCCATGCCGCTGAAACCGCTCGGCACCAAAATGTCGGACGCGCTGGTCGAGATGTCGTCCAAGGGCTTTGGCTGCGTCGGCATCACCGACAGCCACGGGCTGTTGGTCGGCATCGTCACCGACGGCGACTTGCGCCGTCACATGCGCCCGGACCTGATGACCGCGCAGGTCGATGAGGTGATGACCAAGAACCCCAAGACCATCAGCCCCAATCTGCTGGCCAGCGAAGCGCTCGAGATCCTGAACGCCTCCAAGATCACCGCGCTGATCGTCACCGAGGGCAAGAAGCCGGTTGGCATCGTGCATCTGCACGATCTGCTGCGCGCCGGCGTCGCTTGATAACTGAGCATCCGGCGGCCGCTTAAATGGCGCTGGATTGCTTCGCTACGCTCGCAATGACGGGGCCGCGGCGCGTTCGTCGCCGCGCTTCGCGCGTCACACTTTGACCGGACCCAGCGCTGCAAAATGGCCGCGGCGCTGCAGCCAGGCCAGCAGCAGCAAGCTCGGCAGCGCCATTGCCACGCTGATCGAAAAGAACGCCGGCCAGCCGGTCGCCGCCGCCACATAACCGGCACCCGCCGACAGATAGGTACGGCCGACCGCGGCCAGCGCGGTGAGCAGCGCGTATTGCGTGGCGGTGTGCAGCGGATTGCGGCACAGCGCCGACAGATAGGCGACGAAGATCACCGTGCCGATCGCGCCGGTGAAATTCTCGACCGAGATCGCCAGCGCCAGCGCCCATTGGCTGACCGCGACGGTCGACAGCCAGGCAAACGCCAGATTGGACAGCGCCTGCACCACCGCGCCGATCCACAGGCTGGCGACCAGCGAATAGCGCCGCGCCACATAGCCGCCGGCAAAGCCGCCGATCAGCGTCGCGACCAGACCGACGCCTTTGACGATCGCGGCGTAGTCGTTGCGCGAGTAACCGAGATCGATCACGAACGGCGCGGTCATGGTGCCGGAGAACGCATCGGTGAATTTGAACAGCACCACGAAGGCCAGCACCGCGGCGGCATCGGGCCTTGTCAGAAATTCGGAGAACGCGCCGATCGCCGCGTGCAGCACGCGCTTGAACGCGCCCTCGCCGCTGGTGGCCTGATCGGCCAGCCGCGATTGTTCGGGCTCGGTGGCAACGAGCGCCGTCACGGTGCCGATCAGCACCAGCGCCGCCATCGAGCAATAGCCCCACATCCAGGCCGCGCCGCGCGTCAGCCCGGCGCCCTCATAGGCGCTGACCAAAAACAGCGCGCCAGCGGTCGAGACCAGCATGCCGATCCGATAGGCGGCGACATAGGAGGCCATGCCGGCGGCCTGCTCGTTCTCGGGCAGGCTCTCGACCCGGAATGCATCGACCACGATGTCCTGGGTGGCGGACGCCGCGGCGACCAATAGCGCGCCGAGCGCCACCAGCAGCGGCGAGCGCGCCGGATCGGTGATCGCCAGCAGCAGGATCGCCGCGATCAGCAGTAATTGCGCCGTCACCAGCCAGCCGCGGCGCCGGCCGAGCCAGCGCGACAGCAGCGGCACATGCAGCGCATCGACCAGTGGCGCCCAGAGAAATTTCAGCGTGTAGGGCGTGCCGACCAGCGCGAACAGCCCGATGGTGCCAAGATCAACCCCGGCCTCGCGCATCCACACCAGCAGCGTCGAACCCGACAGCGCCAGCGGCAGGCCGGAGGCGAAGCCGAGAAACAGCACGATCAACACGCGCGGCTGCAGATAGACCGCGAGGCTGTCGCGCCACGACGCGCGGGCGGAGGCAGCGGGCGGCACGGGGGAAGCGGCGTCGGTTCCGGTCATGCACCAGTGCTAGCAGATTCGGTCATCAGCGCAGGACCACCGTGCTGCGCGCCATCGCTCAGCGCCCGAAAAAGCCCGGCAACTCGGCCGAGGGACCGAACAGGCTCGGCGCGCGGATCACGCGCTGCCGCTGCGGCTGCTGCGCCACCGGAGCTGGCGGCGTCGGCGCCGACTGAAAACCGAAAAACCCGCCAAAGGCCGGAGGCTGCTGCGTCGGAACCGGGGTCGCGACGATCGGGCGCGGCTTCTTCGGCTTCGGCGCCGCAGCCGGGGCCAAAGCGGCCGCGGCACCGGCCGCATTGCCGCTCGCGGCTGCCGGAACTTCCACCACCGGCACTTCGCCGCGCGCCTGCTCGGTGCCGACCTCGCGGCGCGGCCAGGCGAAATCATCTGCGCGGCCGGGCGGCGGCACCAACGGCTCGCCCTTGACCAGCGTCCGGGTCGCCAGCACGTCGGACGGGGTGGAGCGATTGCTGGGACCGCCGAGCAATTGATCGGTCGAGATCGACGCCGCCACCAGCGGCACCACCGGGCCGACCAGCGGCCGCGGCGTCGGACCGTCCGGCTTGGTCTCGGCCTCGGGTTCTGCCGGCACCACGATCGGCGCCGAACGTCCGGCGAGCAGCCGCGCGATCTCGCGCTCGGCGTAATGCGCCAGCTTGCGGGCACCGGCCTTGGTGAAATAGACGCCGTCATACGAGCGCAGCCGGCGGATCTGGCCCTCAAAGTCCGGGCCCTGCTGCAGATAGCGGCCGCCCTCGTCGACGAACCCGTCCCAGACATCGACATAGGTGATGCCGGCTTTGCCGGCACCGTCGCGATACAGCGCGTTCAGATACTGCGCGTCCGAGGTCGATTTGGTGCCGCGCACCGCAGGCAGCCCGACCCAGAGCACCGGCACGCCCTTGGTCTTCAGCACCGCGATCATCTCGGCGATCTTCTTAGCGTACAGCTCGGCCCAGCGATCCTCGCGGAACTCATAGGAGCCGCTGGCGGAGCGAGTGTTCTTCTCCGGCGCCGCCAGTTCGGCGTCGTCGGCGAGATCGGCCTCTGACGGGCGCTCCTCCGGCTTGGCGGCCGGGTCGGCCGGCTTGCTCGGGTCGGTCTTACTCTGATCGGATTTAGCCTGATCCGATTTGCTCTGGTCGGGCTTGGCCTGATCGGCTTTGGCCGGCTCGTCCTTCTTGCCCTTATCGGCCTTCTTGTCGGCGGGCTTTTCAGCGCCTTCGCGGATCGGCATGCGGTCGTTCAGGCCGAGCATCACCACGATCGCATCCGGATTCTCGGTGGCGAGAATGCCCTTGGCCGCCGCCGCCCAATCGGCCGGATCGCCCTTGGGCTGATAGCGGATCAGACCGGACACGGTCTTGTGCTTGCGGACCACGCCCATTTCCGGGGTTTCCGCGTAGGCGTTTTCCAGACCATAGGCCAGCCAGTCGGCCATCGCGTCGCCCAGCACCAGCACATTGCGGGTCGCCGGGGTCTCGCGCTTGTCCGGCGCGGGCGCGCGCGAGAAATCCTCGCGAACTTGCGCCTTTTTCTGCGGAACCTGGGGCTGGAACGGCGCGAAAATGTCGTTGCCGAACCAGCCGCCGCCCCCACCGCCGCCACGCGGCACCGCAGCGGGCGGCCGCGGCGGCCCGCCAAAGCCGAAGAACTGCGCATAGGCCGGCGACAGAATACCGAGCAGCAGCAGCCCGGCCACCGACAGCGCCAACAGCGGACCGCGCTCGCACAACACACGCAGGAAGGAAGGCGGTTTCGACATGGAGCTTCGTCGCCGATGGAGGTCAGAGAGCATAATAGTGGATTCGGGCCGCAAGCGGGCAGCTTTCCAGCGCCCGGCGCGGCATGGTTAGCGCTGCTCCTGGCGGAAGCCAAGAGCGCGCCCGCCCTCACGGGGCAAGCCCGCGCAACTCTCCGTGTCAGCCCGCAGCGTTTTACCTGCCGCGCAGCCGCTCCAGCATCTCCGCGGTGGCAAAGCCGTCGGCCGGCGCGCCGATCGCAGCCTGGAACGAGCGCAGCGCCTGCCTGGTCTCGCCGCCGAACTGGCCGTCCGGCGTGCCGCGATAGAAGCCGCGCTGCGCCAGCAGCTGTTGCAGTTCCAGCCGCTCGGTGCGCGACAACACCCGTTCATGCCGCGGCCAGGCCTGCACGAAGGGCTGGCCGCCGCGCAGCCGGTCGGCGAAATGGCCGATCGCCAGCGCATAGGCTTCCGCCGGATTGTAGCGCATGATCACGCGGTAATTCTGCAGCATCAGGAAGCCGGGGCCCTCGGCGCCGGCCGGCGCCAGCAGATAGGCCTTGTCGCTGGCGCGCGGGAATGGCTGGCCATTGGCGCGGCGCAGCCCCATCTGCTCCCACTGCCCAAGCGGCATCGCGCGGCCGCGATCGGCGAGCATGTAGTTAAAACCCTGCGGCACCACGACCTCGTAGCCCCAGCTCTGCCCCGGCTGCCAGCCGTCTTTCTTGAGATTGTTGGCGGTGGAGAAGATCAGGTCGGTCGGGTTGTCGACCACATCGCGGCGGCCGTCGCCGTCGCCGTCGATCGCATAGCGCTTGAACGCGGTCGGCATGAACTGGGTCGGGCCGAACGCGCCGGCCCAGGAGCCGCGCATCTGCTCAGGCCGCAGATCGCCGCGGTTGAGGATCTCCAGCGCGGACAGAAACTCGTCGCGGAAATAGGCCTGGCGGCGGCCGATACAGGCCAGCGTCGCGGTGGAATTGAGCACGCTGCGGTCGCCGATCTGGGTCGAGTAGTTGGATTCGATGCCCCAGATCGAGGCGATGATGTAGCGATCGACGCCGAACGCCTGTTCGGCGGCGTCGAACTGCGGCTTGTACTTGGCCAGCACCTCGCGGCCCTTGGCCATGCGGTTATCGTTCACCAGGATGTCGAGATAGTCCCAGATCGCCTTGGTGAATTCCGGCTGGGAATCCATCAGGTCCATGATGCGCAGATCGGGCGACAGTCCTGCGGTAAACCGCTGGAAATTGGCCTCGGTGATGCCGCGGCGCGCGGCCTCCGGCCATAGCGAGGCGATGCAATTGTCAAAATTGGCGGCCGACTCGCGGATCGCGCTCGCGGTCATCAAAGGATGGCCGGACGCGCCGTCCTCGCCGCTCCAGGGCTGCGCGCCGGCTGGCAGCGACACCGGGGTAACGGCGGCGCGCTGCGGCGCTGCCGGGCGGCTCGGCTGGGAGATCGAGCCGGTGAACAGATTGTCGAACACGGCGAGCGGCGACTGCGCCAGCGCCGCACCCGATGCCAGCGATGCCGCCATCACCACTGCCGCCACCGCGCTTTGCTTCATGCCTTTGCCGTTCGTCATCATCGCATCCCATAACACCACGCGCCCCAGCCCAGCAGGACCCGTGATGGTTTCGATCAGCTTAACAGCGTCGCAGATTTGTCGGCCCGCAGACATCGGGTCGCAGCTTGGTGCCGAAATCGTGGCGCAGAAGCGGACACAATGCGGCTCAGCCGAGCATGCGCCAAGCGTTGATCGCCAGATAAACACCGAGCAGCAGCATCGCGATCAGAAACCAGCGCCGGAATTGCTCGGCATTCATGCGCGAGCGCAGCGCCTGACCGGCGAACATCCCGGCGAACGCCGCGGCCATCGCCACCAGAGCCGGCAGCGTGGTCGCGGCGGTCAGTAGACCAGCCTGCGTGAGATTGAACGCCTGCACCACCGTCGCGGTGGTGAAGAACACGCCGAGCGCCTGCACCAGTTCGTCCTTGTCCATGCCGATCGCCTGCATGAACGGCATGGACGGGATCACCTGCACGCCGGTCGCTGCCGCGATCACCCCGGTGATGACGCCGACCACGCCGCCCAGCCATTTCTCGTGAATGCGCGGCAGATGGAAACGGCGCTGGCTGAGCCCGAGCAGCGCATAGATCACCAGCAGCGCGCCCAGCACCACGGTGCCGTAACCGGCATAGGGGCCGGTCATCAGATCGGCGCCGGCGCGAATGCCGATCGCGGTGCCGAGCATCAGCGGCCATAGCCGGCGCACGATGTCGAGCAGATAGGGGCCGACAAAGGTCTGCCAGATGTTGGTGACGATCGCCGGCACGATCACGATCGCGAGCGCCTGCGCCGGTGGCAGCGCCACCGCCAAAAGGCCCATCGACACGGTCGGCAGCCCAAGGCCGATCACGCCCTTGACGAAACCGGCAAGGGCAAACACGGCAGCAATCAGCAGGAGAAATAGATCGAACACCGCGGCAATCTGGCCGATCACAGCCGCCGGCACAATCCGCAGCGCACGCAGGCCGGGCTGCGCTGATCGCGGCAGCCCGGCGCCGCCGCGTCAGCCATGCAGCTTGATCGCGGTCTCGGCGACCACCCTTCCCTGATAGCGCGCGCCGGCCAGTTCATCCGCGGACGGCTGACGCGAGCCATCGCCGCCCGTGATGGTGCTGGCGCCATAGGGCGAGCCGCCGGTGACGGCATCGAGCTTCATCTGCGGCTGAAAACCGTAGTTCAACCCGACCACCACCATACCGAAATGCAGAAGATTGGTGATGATCGAGAACAGCGTGGTCTCCTGGCCGCCATGCTGGGTCGCGGTCGAGGTGAACGCGCCACCGACCTTGCCGTGCAGCGCGCCCTTGGCCCACAGCCCACCGGCCTGATCGAGGAAATTGGCCATCTGCGAGCTGATCCGGCCAAAGCGCGTGCCGGTGCCGATCACGATCGCATCGTAATTGGCGAGATCATTGATGGTGGCGATCGGCGCCGCCTGATCGAGCTTGTAATGCGCGGCCTTCGCCACCTCGGGCGGCACCAGTTCTGGCACGCGCTTGATGTCGGCCTGCGCGCCGGCCTCACGCGCGCCTTCGGCAACGGCCTGCGCCATCGCTTCGATATGCCCATAGGCGGAGTAATAAAGAACCAGCACTTTGGCCATGGAAAGCTCCTCAAGGTTGCAGTGAATGGTCGGATCGAAGGTGGAGGCTGGCCGGCGTCACCGGCCAGCCTCGTTGTCAGGCGCTGCGCCGAATCGGCGGGTTAAGCCGCGTCGACCATCACCAGTTCAGAGTCATCGAGCGCGGTGATGGTCAGCTCAGTCTCATCGCTGATCGCTGCGCCGTCGCGGGCGTTGACCTCGACGCCGTTGATCGCGATCCGTCCGGAGGCCGGCACCAGATAAGCGAACCGGCCGGCGCCGAGCTGATAGCGGGTGCGGTCACCGGCGCGCAGCGTACCGGCCAGCACCCGGGCATCGGCGCGGATCGGCAGCGCGTCAGCATCGGCCTCCCAGCCACTCGCCACCGGGACCAATTTGCCGGACCGCTCATCGCGCGGGAACGGCCGGGTGCCCCAGCACGGCTGACCGCCGTCCTTGGTCGGCATGATCCAGATCTGGAACAGCCGGGTCGGCGCTTGCTCGAGATTGTACTCGGAATGGCGAACGCCGGTGCCGGCACTCATCACCTGGACGTCGCCGGCCTTGGTCTTGCCGGTGTTGCCGAGCGAATCCTGATGGGTGATGGCGCCGTCGCGCACGAAGGTGATGATCTCCATGTCGGCATGCGGATGCGGCGGGAACCCGCTCTGCGGCGCGATCTCGTCATCGTTCCAGACCCGCAGCGCGCCATGGCCCATGCGGTTCGGGTCGAAATAGTTCGCGAACGAGAAGTGGAAGTGGGCCTTGAGCCAGCCGTGATCGGCGGTGCCGAGGCTGGCGAACGGACGAAGCGTGATCATCGGTCTCTCCTCTCGGTGAGGTGCGAACCGCGCACCGATTGAGCGTTGAGACTCTGGATAAGCACTGCGCACTGGTATTAAAATAGAAACAATTGAAACACATTGTTTCCAAAACAGCGATGAAGATTCCCGATTTCGAGGCATGGGCGGTATTCGCCAAAGTGGTCGAGCTGCGCTCGTTCGCCGCCGCCGCGACCGAGCTTGCGACTTCCAAGGCCACCGTGTCGAAGGCGATCACCCGCCTGGAACAGCGGCTGGGCGCGCGGCTGTTTCACCGCACCTCGCGGCGGCTGGCGCTGACCGAGGCGGGCCAGCAGCTCGCCGAACGGGCGGCGCAGCTGCTCGCCGACGGCGAAGCGGCCGAAAATGAAGCACGCGCGCAGTCCGGCACGCCGTGCGGCCTGGTGCGGCTGGCGGTGCCGATGACTTTCGGGGTGCGGGTGATTGCGCCGCTGCTGCCGCCCTTTCTGGAGCGTTATCCGCAGATCGCGATCGACCTGCATGCCAGCGACGAAATGATCGATCTGATCGGCAATGGCTTTGACGCCGCGGTGCGGATCGCGGCGATGCCGGATTCCTCACTGCTGGCGCGGCGGCTATGCCCGATGCCGCGCTACACGGTGGCAGCGCCCTCTTATCTGCAGCGCTACGGCCGGCCCACGCACCCGATGCAGCTCGCCCAGCATCGCTGCCTCGGCTACGCTTATCTGTCGACGGCCAATGCCTGGCACTATTACAACGCCGCTGGCGACCAGGTGACGGTGCGCCCGGCCGGGCCACTGCGGGTCAATAATGGCGAAGCGCTGCTGCCGGCGCTGCTGGCCGGGCTCGGCATCGCCGATCTGCCGGCATTCATCATCGGCGAAGCGCTGGCCGCGGGCGCGGTGGAGCCGATCCTGCCCGGCTGGCGGCAACGCGAGGGCGCGGTGCATCTGGTGACGCCGCCAGGACGGCCGCGGCCGGCGCGGGTCGAGCTATTGGCGGATTATCTCGCCGAGCAGCTCAGCGAAGCCGGCAAGCTCACTCCAGCGTCGCGGTGAATTCGTAGGCGCGCTCGCCGCCGATCACCGTCAGTTTCAGCGCCGCGCCTTCCGCCTTGGCGCCGGACGGCAGGCCCTCCAGCTCGAACGCAAAGCGCTGCACCCCGGCTGGGCTGGGCGTGACCCGGCGCGGCAGCGGCAGCGCCCAATCCGCGGTCGGCCCCTCGGCCAGCAGGTCGATGGCGCGCGGGTCCGGCGCCACCACCTCGACCTGCACGGTCTGGCCCTGACGGCCGACATCGCGAATGGTGATCGGGTGGCTGTCGCCGATGCTGGCCGGCACCGGCACGGTATCGAGCGCCGCCGACAGCGCGCTGTCCTGAGTGCTGGCGACGCTGGCGAAGGACAGCTCCGTCACCGCTTCCACCGGAACGCACAGCTTCTCACACACCGCATAGCTGATGGTGGCGCGCAGGATCACCGGCTTGTCGGCATTTTTGGCGACGATGCGCAGCGGCAGCACCACCTGCTTGTGATAGCCGATCGACGTGCCGCCGGCGCCATCGGGGAATTTCATCGGCGCGGGCCACAAAATGGTGACGCCCTCGACATTCTCCGATTTCGAGAAATCAAAGCGCGGTGGCACCCCGGAATCGCCGGGCGAGCGCCAATAGGTCTTCCAGCCCGGCTCCAATTGGAACGCGATGCCGCCGAGCAGCACCGAGCCGCTGCGCGAACCGGCCAGCAGCCGCACCGCAGAATGGCTGTCAGCAACCCATGGCGAACTATCCTCGGCGGAGGCCGCGTTGATGGCACAGACACTCGCCAGCACGGCGGCGGCCGCGGTCGCAACCGACAGCAACTGGCGAAACGGAACCCAATTTCTCATGTCACGCACTCTTTCCGACCGACCGCATCCGCGCCCGCCCCACGGCCCAGATCGCCATCCGCGTTGTCGCGGGTCGCTTGATTGACAGCTCAGCCACCCAATATCAGGATGGCAGCCAAATTGAGAATGCTTTGCCGATGATCGCAAAATCCCACGCGCCGAACCCGGAGCACTCCGCCGAAGGCGGCTATCTCGACGGCCAATTGCTGGTCGCGATGCCGGTGATGGAGGACGAGCGCTTTGCGCGGTCGGTGATCTACGTATGCGCCCATTCGGCCGAAGGGGCGATGGGAATCATCGTCAATCGCCCGGCCGGCAGCATCAACTTCCCGGAGCTGCTGGTGCAGCTCGAAATCATCGACAAGGCCGACCAGATCAAGCTGCCGGAAAATGCCGAGTCGATGCGGGTGCTGAAAGGCGGGCCGGTCGAGACCGGACGTGGCTTCGTGCTGCATTCCAGTGACTTCTTCATCAAAGACGCCACTTTGCCGATCGACGATGGCATCTGTCTGACCGCGACCGTCGATATTCTCAAGGCGATCGCCAAGGGCGCTGGCCCGAAACGCGCCATTCTGGCGCTCGGCTATGCCGGCTGGGCGCCCGGTCAGCTGGAAAACGAGATTCAGGAAAACGGCTGGCTGCACTGCGCGGCCGATCCGGACCTGATCTTCGGCAACGACATTGAGGACAAATATTCGCGCGCGCTGCTCAAGATCGGCATCGAGCCCGGCATGTTGTCCAACGAAGCCGGCCACGCTTAAAGCTGTCTCGGTTCTGATGGCGTCAGAACCGAGATGCCAGAAGCTCCCGTTTGATCAGCTTGCGGCCTCAAGCCGCGTTTCGGTGAGCAATCGCATCGCCGCGTCGGCATCCATCGGTTCGCCGAACGCAAAGCCCTGCGCGTATTCGCAGCCGAGCTGATACAGCTCCACCGCATCCGAATCGGTCTCCGCGCCCTCCGCCACCACATCCATGCCGAGGTCGTGCGCGAGCGCCACGATCGATTTCAGGATCACCGGGCGGGTGCCGCGGCTGGTGGTGCGCACAAACGACTGATCGATCTTGATGGTGTCGAACGGGAAACGCTGCAGATAGGACAGCGACGAGTGCCCGGTGCCGAAATCATCGAGCGACAGCCCGGTGCCGAGTTCCTTGATCCGCTGCAGCATCTGCGCAGCGTGTTCCGGATTCTCCATCACCAGCGACTCGGTGAGTTCGAGTTTCAGCGTGCCGCGCGCCACCGACCAGCGCGACAGCACCGAGCGGATGTCGTGCAACAGATCGTGCCGCAGCAATTGCCGCGACGACACGTTGACGCTGGCGAAGATCGGCTCGCGCGCGCGCATCGCGCGCTGCCAGGTCGAGAGCTGCTTGGCGGTCTGATCGAGCACGAAGGTGCCGAGATCGACGATCAGCCCGGTTTCTTCGGCAACCGAAATGAACTCACTCGGCGACATCCGGCCGAGCTTGGGATGATCCCAGCGCGCCAGCGCCTCAAAGCCCGCCACCGCGCGATCTTCCAGCCGCACGATCGGCTGATACAGGATCGCCAGTTCCTGCCGTTCGATCGCCCGGCGCAGTTCCGACTCCAGCGTCAGCCGGTCGGTCTTGCGCGCGCGCATCGCCGGTTTGTACACGTCGATGCGGTCGCCGCCGATCCGCTTGGAGTGATACATCGCCAGCTCGGCGTCCTTGATGATCTCGTCGGTGAGTTGGGTCTGCGGATCGGCCAGAGCGAGGCCAATCGACGCGGTCAGGAAGATCTCGCGCTCGTTGAACGCGATCGGCGCACGGATGGTCTTGCGGATCGTTTCGGCAAAGGCGGTGATGCGCGCCGAATCCTGCTCGGATAGCAGGATCAGGCCGAACTGATCGCCGGCGAGCCGCGCCAGCGTATCCTGCGGCTTGAGAATGCGGGTCAGCCGCCGCGCCAGCGTCAGCAGAATGGAATCGCCAACCGCGATGCCGACGGAATCATTGACCTGCTTGAAGCGATCGAGATCAATCACCATCACCGTCGGCCGCAGGTTCGGCATGGTCTTGGCGAAGGTCGAGACCGCGTTGAGGCGATCGAGGAACAGTTTTCGGTTCGGCAGCCCGGTGAGATTGTCATGCACCGAGTCGTGCAGCATCCGTTCTTCGGCGTTCTTGAACTCGGTGACGTCGGTCAGCGTGCCGACCACCCGCGCCACTTCGCCGTCCGAGCCGACCACCGGGCGCGCCTTGAGCGCAAACCACATGAAATGGCCATCCGGCGTGCGCAGCCTAAAATCCTGGGTCAGCCGGCCGCGGCGCTGATCGAGCACCGAGTCGAGCGCCGCCCGGAAACGGTCCTGATCGAGCGGATGCAGCACTTCCAGCCATTTGGCGGCAGTGCCTTCCAGCGTGCCGCGTTTCAGCCCGAGCAGCGTCTCGGTCTCGGGGCTGGTGAACACCTTGTCGGCGGCGACGTCCCAATCCCAGATCAAATCGCCCGAGCCGGTCAGCGCCAGCGCGCGCCGTTCGACGTCGGACACCACGCCGGTCGGCGCGCCGCCGCCCGCAAAGGCGTGCTGCATCACGGTGAAGCCGATCAGCATCACGATCAGCACCAGGCCGCCGAGCAGCGCCGGGCCGACAATGTCGTTGGTGACGCTGCCCGCCACCGTCATGCCGGCCGCGATCACCCACACCACCAGCAGGAACCAGGTCGGGATCAGCAGCACGGCGCGGTCGAAGCCGTGGGTCGACAGATAGACGATCAGCGCAAAGCCGGCGACCGAGATCAGCACCAGCGACATGCGCGCGATGCCGGACGCCACCGCGGGGTCGAACAACGCCAGCGCCACCAGCGAGCCGAGGAAGATCAACCAGCCCAGCGTGATGTGCGCGTAGCGGACATGCCAGCGATTGAGATTGAGATAGGCGAACAGGAACACGAGCAGCGTCGCCGCCAGGATCGCTTCGCCGGAGGCGCGCCACACGCGCTCGGCGCCGGACGACATGTCCAGCACCTTGCCCCAGAAGCCGAAATCGACGCCGATATAGACCAGCACCGCCCAGGCCAGCGCGGCCGCGGCCGGAAACATGATGCTGCCCTTGACCACGAACAGAATGGTCAGCACCAGCGCCAGCAAGCCGGAAATGCCGATCACGATGCCTTGGTACAGCGTGAACGAGTTGACCTTGTCCTTGTAGGCTTCCGGCTCCCACAGATAGAGCTGCGGCAGCTTGTCGGTGCGCAGTTCGGCCACGAAGGTCACCACCGAGCCGGGATCGAGCGTGATGCGAAACACGTCGGCGGTCGGGCTGTCCTGGCGCTCCGGCCGATCGCCGCTGGACGGCGTGATCACCGCGATGCGCGACAGGCCGAGGTCGGGCCAGAACAGTCCGGACGACACGATGCGATAATGCGGCGCGACAATCAGGCGGTCGAGCTGATCATCGGTGTTGTTGGCGAGCGCGAACACCACCCAATTCTGGCCGCCTTCGCGGGCACGCACTTCGACACGGCGGACAATGCCGTCAGTGCCAGGCGCGGTCGACACCTGGATGCGGTCGCCATCGCTGCGCTGGTGCTCAAGGACGGCGGTGAGGTCAATGGCCGGCGCATCGCTCCGGACGCTGACCGCGTCGACCGCATAAGCCGGCGCACCGGCCGCAGCTATCATGAGGCCCAACGCCAGCAGCGCCAGGCACCTGATCAGACGCAATGTCGGTTCTCCGCGTTAACGATTCATCGAACGTGTGGCGCCGGGTAATGACCGTACCACAATTTGCCCAGTTGCACGGACCGTGTCGCGCCATCCGATCCGGACCGCACGCCCTTCGGACGAGGGCCGATCAATGGCACGGCGGCTAGCCAAATCAAAGGCTTTCCGGCCCGACGATGGTCGCTACTCAGTGAGCACAATTTTGCCAATATGTTGACTGCTCTCCATCCGGCGATGGGCCTCGACCGCTTCGGCAAGCGGGAAAGTGCTGTCGATCACCGGCTTGATGCGGCCCTGCGCCAATAGCGGCAACACCTTGGCTTCGATCGCCGCCACCATGGCGGCCTTCTCGGCATTGGTGCGCGGGCGCAGCGTCGATCCGGTATGATGCAGCCGCTTAGTCATCAGCTTGGCGAAATTGACGGTGGCCTTGATGCCGTCCAGCAGCGCGATCTGCACGATCCGCCCTTCGATCGCGGCGGCATTGTAGTTACGCTCGATGTACTCGCCGCCGACCATGTCGAGGATCAGCTCGACGCCGCGGCCCCCGGTGAATTCCTTAACGACCGTGACGAAATCTTCGGTCTTGTAGTTAATGGCGCGGTCGGCGCCGAGCTTGAGGCAAGCCTCGGCCTTTTCGGCCGAACCGACCGTGACCACCACGCGCGCGCCAAACGCTTTGGCAAGCTGGATCGCCATGGTGCCGATCCCGGACGAGCCGCCATGCACCAGCAGCGTTTCGCCGGCTTGCAGCGCGCCGCGCTCGAACACGTTGTGCCACACCGTCATCAAGGTTTCCGGCGTTGCGCCGGCCTCGATCATCGAAAAGCCCGGCGGCACCGCCATCGCCTGCGCATCGGCCGCGATGCAATATTGCGCATAGCCGCCGCCAGCGACCAGCGACATCACCTGCGCGCCAACGGCATGACGGGTCACGCCCTCGCCGACCGCGACCACTTCACCGGCGATCTCCAGCCCCGGCAGATCGCTGGCGCCGGGCGGCGGCGGATAATGACCGGAGCGCTGTGCCACATCGGGACGGTTGACGCCGGCCGCCACCACTTTCACCAGGATTTCCCCAGGTCCGGGCTGCGGCACCGGACGCGTCTCCGGCTGCAACACCTCCGGTCCGCCGGGTCGGCTAATGCCGATCACGGACATTTGCGTGGGGATCGGTTCCATGATTTGTCCTTGTAAAGCGAATGACGCAGGCGGGAATCCGGCTAGGATTAGACAGCCGTGGTCGCGCTGGCAACCAACGGGGTCAATGCGGGAACAAGCCGATGGCGAGCGAACCTGACGACAAGCCGAAGAAGAAGCTCATTCATGAAATGGGACAGGATCTGTCGGCGCTCTCGGTCGAGGAACTAACCGAGCGCATCGCGCAGTTACAGGCTGAAATCGAGCGGCTGCAAACGGCGATGTCGATGAAGCGCGCCACCCGCGACGCCGCTGACCGGCTGTTCAAGACCGCGCGCTAGTTACCGATCACGACACCTTGATCAGCGTGCTTCCGCACTGCCGAAAAAGCTGTGCGCGCTTAGCAGCGCGCTATTTTTTGCCGGGAAATAACACCGCGTCGCGCTGCCCGAATGGCAAACCAAATCTAAACAAAAACCCTCATTTACGCGGCGTTAAGCTTTCCGGCCTATTACTCGACTGTCCAAGTTTTGGACGCTGAGTGGCTCCTGTCCACTCTGCTTTGACGCCTCCCTGTTATCAACTTCAAAGCCGCCGGCAACGGCGGCTCTTTTTTGGGCGTCACGATTTAGCCATCAAACCGACCTCGCATTAACCTTTGCGAAGGACGTAGCTGGACTCCGTTCCCGCCGCGCGCAATGATTTATTTATCATAAGCCGGCGCGCAGACGCTGGCGGCGTTAAGGGTTGCGTGAGGCGTTAATGATGTCCGACCAATTGCAGGGCGAAGGTGCTCTCGTTCATTTCAGCGAGCATTTGACCAATTCAGCTGCCTTCGCCACGCTGTTCCGCGATGGCATGGACCTGGTTGAAGAAACCGCGGCCTATCTCGATGGCGCGGGGCGCGGCGAAGCCAAAGCGCTCGATCGCGGCGCCAGCCTCACTTACGCAACCGAAAGCATGCGCCTGACCACCCGGCTGATGCAGCTCGCCTCCTGGCTGCTGCTGCACCGCGCGGTCAAGGAAGGCGAGATGACGCTCAGCCAGGCCAACCGCGAAAAGACCAAGGTCAAGCTCAGCGCCGCGGATCCCGGCCCGGCCGATGCGCTGGAAAAGCTGCCGGAACAGCTCCAGGAGCTGATCGCGCGCTCGATGAACCTGCAGGAGAAGGTGCGGCGGCTGGACGGCACCATTCATGGCGCAGCCGCGATCGAACGGGCGCCGATCGGCAATCCGCTGGTGCCGCATCTCAACCGGCTGAAGGCGGCGTTCGAGCGCTGACCCGCGACCCCGGATGGCGCGGCTCGCGCGGCCATCCTGCTGCCTGCGGAAAATTCCATTTTAGAACAGCGACTTCACGTCATGGCCGGGGCTTGTCCCGGCCGTTGGCATTTTGGCGGGCGTCGCAAAGCACGAGCATAAAGAGCGGGCATGACGGTTGTTGGTGGCCGCGATGGCATGATGGCGGGCGCTACTGGTATTATGGAACCCCGCTCGAGCCCGCGCCAACCCGCCCCGAAACGCAAAAAACGCCCCGATCGGATCGATCGGGGCGCGTTTTCGTCCGCCGGGCGTTGCCCGCGAATGAACTTACTTGAGGAAGCCCGAGAACTTCTTCTGGAACCGCGACACGCGGCCACCACGGTCGAGCACCTGCTGCTGGCCGCCGGTCCAGGCCGGATGCGACTTCGGGTCGATGTCGAGGTTCATCTTGTCACCCTCCTTGCCCCAGGTGGAGCGGGTGACGTATTCGGTGCCATCGGTCATGACCACCGTGATGTTGTGATAATCGGGATGAATTTCGGCTTTCATGACAAATCCTCGGGCGCTCTGGCGCCGGCCGGTCGATTGGCTATTGGGGACGAATTCCGGGGCTCTATATCCCAGCCCCAGTGTCAAGACAAGATATCCTCCGGATTTGCCAGCGGACGCATCGCAGCCTATTGGAAACACTCCAAAATGAAACAGCGGCACAGCCTATGAGCGCGACTCCCAGCACCCCCGCTCCCCAGGGCGGCAGCATTGCCTTGACCCTTGAGGCGATCGCTGAAAGCGAGAAGGTGATGCACGCCGGGCGCCCGTCGCCCGAGGCGGAGTCGCTGCTCGACGACACCACCCCGGCCGCCGAGGAGAAGCCTGCCAAGCAAAGCCGGCTGCGGCCGCTGCTCGAGCTTGCGCCCTATGTCGATCGCTACCGCTGGCGCGCCTCGTTCGCCTTCATCGCCCTGACCGTTGCCGCCGCCACCACGCTGATGGTGCCGCTGGCGGTGCGCCGGCTGATTGATCTCGGCTTCGGTCACGAAGGGCTGGAGATGATCAACAGCTACTTCGCGATCATGGTGCTGATCGTGGCGGTGCTCGCGATCGCCAGTGCCGCGCGCTACTACCTGGTGATGACGATCGGCGAACGGATCGTCGCCGATCTGCGCCGCGACGTGTTCACCCATCTGACCTCGCTGTCGCCGTCGTTCTTCGATTCGGCACGCAGCGGCGAATTGGTGTCGCGGCTCACCGCCGACACCACCCAGATCAAATCGGCGGTCGGCGCCTCGGTCTCGATCGCGCTGCGCAACATGATGCTGTTCATCGGCGCTTCGACGATGATGGTGATCTCGAGCCCGCGGCTGTCGGCGTTCGTGCTGGCGGCGATCCCGCTGATCGTGCTGCCGCTGGTGGCGTTCGGGCGCTGGGTGCGGCGGCTGTCGCGCAACGCCCAGGATACGCTGGCCGATGCCTCCGCCTATGCCGCCGAGCTGGTGTCGTCGATCCGCACCGTGCAGGCCTACACCAATGAGGGCCTCGCCAAGCAGCGTTTCGCGCGCGAGGTCGAGGAAGCCTATGAGGCGGCGCGCAGCTCCACCGGCGCACGCGCGGTGCTGACCGCGATCATCATCTTCATCGTGTTTTCCAGCGTGGTGGCGATCCTGTGGGTCGGCTCCCATGACGTGGTCGCCGGCGACATCAGTGCCGGCCGGCTCAGCCAGTTCGTGATGTATGCCGCGTTCGCGGCCGCTGGCCTCGGCCAGCTCAGCGAAGTGTGGGGCGAGGTCGCCGGTGCCTCCGGCGCCGCGGAACGGCTGTTCGAGATCCTGCGCGTCAAGCCGGAGATCGCCGCGCCTACCAAGCCGCAGAACCTGCCGGTGCCGGCGCGCGGCGACGTCGCGCTCGACAAGGTCAGCTTCGCCTATCCGATGCGGCCGCAGTCGCTGGCGCTCAACAACGTCTCGCTGTCGGTCAAGGCCGGCGAGAAGGTCGCGATCGTCGGCCCGTCCGGCGCCGGCAAGAGCACGCTGTTCCACCTGCTGCTGCGCTTCTACGACCCGGCCTCCGGCACGATCTCGTTCGACGGCACCGCCATCAACACCGTCGATCCGCAGCGGCTACGCGAACGGATCGCGCTGGTGCCGCAGGATTCGGTGGTGTTCGCCGCCTCGGCCATGGAGAACATCCGGTTCGGACGGCCCGACGCCACCGACGCCGAGGTGCAGCGCGCCGCCGAACAGGCCCACGCCATGGAGTTCATCCGGCAATTGCCGCAGGGCTTTGACACCCAGCTCGGCGAGCGCGGCGTGACGCTGTCCGGCGGCCAGCGCCAGCGCATCGCGATCGCCCGCGCCATCCTGCGCGACGCGCCGCTGCTGCTGCTCGACGAGGCCACCTCCTCGCTCGACGCCGAAAGCGAGACGTTGGTGCAGACCGCGCTGGAAGAACTGATGCGGCACCGCACCACGCTGGTGATCGCCCATCGGCTCGCCACCGTGCTGTCCTGCGACCGCATCCTGGTGATGGAGCAGGGCCGGATCGTCGAACAGGGCACCCACGCTTCGCTGGTGGCGTCCGGCGGGCTGTATTCGCGCCTCGCCCGCCTGCAATTCGAGGCGGCCTAACTCCCCTCGACCGAGGCGGCCGGAGCGTCCGGCCGCCACAGCAGGTTCAGGATCAGCCGGCCCGAGGCATTGAACTCCTCGCCGGTCTGCGCAAAGCCGTTGCGCTGATAAAAGCGGATCGCGCGGTGATTGTCGGCATTGACCTTGAGCGCCACGCCCTGCGGTGACCGGCGCTTGGCCTCATCGACCAGCGCGGCGGCGAGGCCCGAGCCCCATTCCGCCGGCGCCACCACCAGCTGGTCGAGATAGCCGCTGCCATCGATGGTGACGAAGCCGAGCAACGCCTCGCCGCGGACCGCAACGATGATCGCGGCATTCGGCACCAGCTCGCTGCGCCAGCGCTCACGCCACCAATCGAGCCGTGCCGTAAAATTGATCGACGGATACGCAAGCTGCCAGGTGTCGTGCCACAGCGCGATCGCGGCCTGTTCGTCGGCGGCGTCATAGGGGCGGAGCGTGAAGGCGGCGCTCATCTGGTGTCCTTGATTCCCACTGTCACAATCGACCGCTTATCACACAGCGCGCATCGCCCGCCCAGCGCGCTGAAACCACCTGCGGGAACCAGACGTATCTCGCTGTCGTTGAGAAGCGTGGGCGGTGACCAATGACATATCTCGCAGCTTTGCTGCTGATCGCGGCGGCGCTGTGTGCGCTGATGGCGGGCGCCTGGGTGGTGCAGCAGCGCACCGGCAATTCTGGCTGGGTCGATACCATCTGGACCTTTTCGGTCGGCACGGTCGGCGCGGCGGCTGCCCTGTGGCCGCTCGCCGATGACGCCCCCCACGCCCGGCAAGGACTGGTGGCGGCGTTGGCCCTGACCTGGGCACTACGGCTCGGCATGCACATCGCCCAGCGCAGCAAGAGCGCTGGCGATGATCCGCGCTATGCCGCCTATGCGCAGCAATGGGGCGATGACGCGCCGCGGCGCATGTTCATCTTCCTGCAGCAGCAGGCGCTCGGCAGCATTCCGCTGGTGTTTGCGATCTTTGTCGCCGCGCAGTTTCCGTCCGCAGAGCTGCGCTGGCAGGATGCGCTCGGTCTGGCGATTCTGGCGATCGGCATCGCCGGCGAGGCGATTGCGGATCGGCAATTGCGCAGCTTCCGCAGCGATCCGGCCAATCGCGGCCAGGTGTACGATAGCGGGCTGTGGCGCTGGTCGCGGCACCCGAACTACTTCTTTGAATGGCTGGGCTGGCTGGCCTATCCCGTGATCGCGCTGTCGCTCAGCTATCCGTGGGGATGGGCGGCGCTGCTGGCGCCGCTGTTCATGTATTGGATTTTGGTGCACGTCACCGGCGTGCCGCCGCTGGAACAGCAGATGCTGCGCTCGCGCGGCGAGCGCTACCGCGCCTATCAGGCCCGCACCAGCGTGTTCTTCCCCTGGCCGCCGAGGTCTGACGCATGAGCGCGCTTGCCCGTCTGATTGCCACCGCCGAACGGCTGCCGCTGCCTGACGTTGTGATCCGCGCCGGCATCAAGCAACTGTGCGCACGCACCGCCCAGCGCTGGACCAGCGGCGATGCCGCTTCCGACGCCGCGTTCGCCGAGGCGATGGCGGCGCGCGCCATAGCCGAACACACCGACGCCGCCAACGCCCAGCATTATGAGGTGCCGGCGGCGTTCTTCGCGCTGGTGCTGGGCCCGAACCGCAAATACTCGTCCTGCTATTACAACGAGCCGACATCAACGCTGCAGGAAGCGGAAGAAGAAGCGCTGCGCCAGACCGTGGAGCACGCCGGCCTCACCGATGGTCACAGCATCCTGGAACTTGGCTGCGGCTGGGGCTCGCTGTCGCTGTGGATGGCGCGGCAGTTTCCGAATTCGGCCATCGTCGCAGTGTCGAATTCGCAGTCGCAGCGCCGCTATATCGAAGGTGAAGCCGCGGCGCGCGGGCTCACCAACCTCACCGTGATCACCAGCGACATGAATGCGTTTAAGCCGACCCGGCGCTTTGACCGGATCGTGTCGGTGGAAATGTTCGAGCACATGATGAACTGGCGCGAGCTGATGCTACGGATGCGTGGCTGGCTGACGCCGGAAGGCCGGTTCTTCATGCATGTGTTCGCGCATCGCGCCGGCTGCTATCTGTTCGATCGCGCCGACCAGGAAGACTGGATCGCGCAGCATTTCTTCACCGGCGGGGTGATGCCGAGCCATCATCTGATCCGGCAATATGCCGATCTGTTCACGGTGGAGAAGGAATGGCGCTGGAGCGGCGTGCACTACCAACGCACGGCGCAGGACTGGCTGCGGCAATTCGATCTGCACCGCGACTCGATCGGACGGGTGCTGCGTCCGGTCTATGGTCGCGACACCGCGCTGTGGATGCGGCGCTGGCGCTGGTTCTTTCTGGCGACCGAAGGGCTGTTCGGCTTTGCGGGTGGCGAGGAATGGGGCGTCAGCCATTATCTGCTGACGCCGAGCTGAGCCGGCGCTGATCGAAGACAAGACGTGGATGGCCGGGACGTTGCCCGGCCATGACGTATCACTCCGCCGCGGGTAGCGGCCGCTGCAACGGAAACAAATCGGCGGTGCTGGCGCGCGGCTCCTGTGCCGCGAGCGGCGGCGCGTCGCTAAAATCCAGTTCTTCGATGCGGCCGGCGCGGCGCTCGATCTTGTCCGCGGTGATCAATATCTGGCGGACATCGTCATTGACCTGGCCGAAATGGGTTTGCAGCTTGGCGACACGCTCGCGTAGCCGGCCGAGATCGTCATTGAGCGCCAGCACCTCAGTGCGAATCTGATCGGCGGCATCGCGCATCTGCGCGTCTTTCAAGATCTGCTGCATCACCTGGATCGCCAGCATCAAGAGCGACGGCGACACCAGCACCACCCGGGCGCGATAGGCCTTCTGCACCACGTCGTCAAAACCGTCGTGGATTTCCGCATAGACCGATTCCGAGGGCACGAACATCAAGGCGGTGTCCTGGGTCTCGCCCGGGATCAGATATTTGCCGGCGATATCGGCGACATGGCGCAGCACATCGCCGCGCAGCCGCTGCGCCGCCGCGCGCCGCTCCTGCTCGTTGCGCGCCTGATGCAGCGCGGTGATCGCCTCCAGCGGAAATTTGGCGTCGATGCACAGCGGCCGCTGATCGGGCAGAAACACCACGCAGTCCGGTCGCTTGCCGGTCGACAGCGTGTATTGGAACGCGTAGCCGCCCTTCGGCAGCCCGTCCTGCACGATCGCCTCCATGCGCGCCTGGCCGAACGCGCCGCGCGCCTGCTTGTTGCCGAGCACATCGCGCAGCGTGGTCACCTGCGCGGTGAGATCGCTGAGGCTGCGATTGGCGTGATCGATGATGCCGAGCCGCTCATGCAGCGCGTGCAGGCTTTCCATGGTGTGGCGCGCCGACTGCGCCATCGATTGGCCAACGCGGTGCGTCACCGAATCGAGCCGTTCGCCGACCGCCCGTGCCATCTCGGCCTGGCGCCCGGCCAGCGCCTGCCCCATCGCCGCGATCCGGCCATTGGCCTCGTGCTGGGCGCGCATCAATTGTTCGAGCCGGTAATCGACCTCGCTGGCGCGGCGCGGACCGGCGCCGCGCGCCACCACCACCACGATCACCGCCAAGAGCAGCAGCGTCAGCGCGGCAAAGCCGGTCGCGGCCATCGCCACCGTGACCGCCACATCGCCAACGATGAACAGAATGTCGTGCATCGCCGCGTCAGCCCGCGATCAACCGGCAACCCGCTTCAAGCCGCGGCTTCGACTGACCAAGATCGATCCACTCCCGCATCCGCCCCCTCATTGTCAGGGCGGCACGCGCCGCACCCTACCCGCTCGGCTTGTAGCAGATCGCAGGCTGAACGGAACAAAGAAAGAACAGCACAGTAAACGCAGCCTTAGTTGCAACGTTTACGCGAGCCTGCGCTGAAAGTGGCATCCATGAGCGCATTGACCGCGCCAAAGTCGCAGATTAAATCGCAACTCATGGCCCTTCGCGAAATCATCATCGTTCCCGACAAGCAGCTTCGTCAGGTCTCCCAGCCGGTGGAAGCCGTGACCCCGGAGATCCGCAAGCTCGCCGACGACATGTTCGAGACCATGTACGATGCCCCCGGCATCGGCCTGGCCGCGATCCAGATCGCTCAGCCGGTGCGGCTGATCACCATGGATCTGGTGCGCAAGGAAGGGGGCGGCGCCAGCGAGCCGCGCGCCTTCATCAATCCCGAGATCATCGGCGCGTCCGAAGAGATGCGGGTCTATGAGGAAGGCTGCCTGTCGATCCCGAACTATTACGCCGAGGTCGAGCGCCCGGCGAAGGTGCGGATCCGCTACACCGATCTCGACGGCAAGCTGCATGAGGAGGACGCCGAAGGGCTGTTCGCCACCTGCATCCAGCACGAGATCGACCATCTCGGCGGCACGCTGTTCATCGACCATCTGTCGCGCCTCAAGCGCGCTCTGGTGATGCGCAAGTTCGAAAAGGCCGCCAAGCGCGGCTACAAATTCGTCTGACCCTGCGCCCGCGACCGGCCGGCGATCGGCGGCCGCTTTGCCGCGGCGCTGACCTGTGCGGGACTTTGCGGTCATGCCCCTTCGCCTGATTTTCATGGGCACCCCTGATTTTGCGGTGCCGACGCTGCGTGCGCTGGCCGAACGCGGCCACGAGATCGTTGCGGTCTATACCCGCGAGGCCAAGCCGGCCGGGCGCGGCATGAAGCTGCAACCGACCCCGGTCGAGCAGGAGGCGCGCAAGCTCGGCATTCCGGTGCTGACGCCGAAAACGCTGCGCACGGCGGAAGCCGCCGCCGAATTTGCGGCGTTTCAGGCCGATGCCGCGGTGGTGGTGGCCTATGGCATGATCCTGCCGCAGGCGATTTTGGATGCGCCGAAATTTGGCTGCTTCAATCTGCACGGTTCGCTGCTGCCGCGCTGGCGCGGCGCCGCGCCGATCAATCGCGCGATCATGGCCGGCGACGCCGAAAGCGGCGTGATGGTCATGAAGATGGATGTCGGGCTCGACACCGGCGATGTGGCGATGACCGCGCGGCTGCCGATCACCGACACCATGACCGCGGTCGATCTGCATGACGCGCTGGCGCCGCTCGGCGCGACGTTGATGGCCGACGCCATGGCCGCGCTGGAACGCGGCGAGCTTACGTTCGTCAAGCAGAGCGAGGACGGCGTCACCTACGCCGCCAAGATCGACAAGGCCGAAGCGCGCATCGACTGGAGCAAGCCGGCGGCCGAGGTGCTGCGCCATATTCACGGGCTGTCGCCGTTCCCCGGCGCCTGGTGCGAACTGCCGATCGATGGCGAGCCGGTGCGCATCAAGCTTTTGCGCTGCGAGGCCGCGCGCGGCGCCGGCGAGCCCGGCGCGCTGCTTGGCGACGACCTGACCATCGCCTGCGGCGACGGCGCGCTGCGCGTGCTGCAATTGCAGCGTGCCGGCAAGCAGCCGATGTCGGCCGAGCAGTTCCTGCGCGGCACGCCGGTGAAACCGCCGCTGCGGATGTGTTAGGTGCACATGGCGCCGATCGCGCCACGCGCTGCGATCCGCTATTTCCTTCTGTGAGCGACGCCCGCCATGCCCCGCTACAAGCTGACCATCGAATATGACGGCACGCCCTATTGCGGCTGGCAGCGCCAGGACAATGGCAGCACCGTGCAGGGCTCGCTGGAAGCCGCAGCGCAGGCGATCTGCGGCGTGCCGGTGCGCGTGCACGGCGCCGGCCGCACCGATGCCGGCGTGCACGCCCGCGGCCAGGTGGCGCATTGCGACGTGCCCAAGGAGCTGCCGCCCGGCCGGTTTCGCGACGCGATCAACGCCCATCTGCGGCCGCAGCCGATCGCGGTGATCGACGCCGACGTCGTCGCCGACGATTTCGAGGCGCGCTTTTCCGCGATCAAGCGCCACTACGTCTATCGGATCAGCAACCGCCGCGCCAATCTGGCGCTCGATATCGCGCGCAGCTGGCGCGTGCCGCGCCGGCTCGACAGCGACGCGATGCACGAGGCCGCGCAGCGCCTGGTCGGCAAGCATGATTTCACCACCTTCCGCGATACCGAGTGCCAGGCCAAATCGGCCGACAAGACGCTCGATCAGCTCGACGTGATCCGCGATGGCGATGAGATCCGGGTGATCACCTCGGCGCGCTCATACCTGCACAGCCAGGTGCGCTCCATGGTCGGTTCGCTGGTCTGGGTCGGCGAAGGGCGCTGGAGCGCCGATGATCTCGCCGCCGCGCTCGCCGCGCGCAGCCGCGCCGCCTGCGGCCCGGTCGCGCCGCCCGACGGGCTCTATCTGATGCGGGTCGATTACCCATAGTTTTCAGACACGTCGGTCACTGCAACGGCTCATTCCGGGGCGCGCAGCCGCGCGGTCCGACGCAGCCGCGGCCGGCTCCCTCGCCCCACTTGCGGGGAGAGGTGACAAGAATGCCTCAACGAGTCATTCCGGGGCGCGCCATAGGCGCGCACCCGGAATCTCGATCCATCACAAAGAAAGTCTGGATTCCGGGTTCGCTCGCAGCTGCGCTGCGCGCGCCCCGGAATGACGACATTGAGCGTTAGGCGTTGAGCGTCAGGCGAAATAGCGGTCGAGCACGCCGCGATAGACCGCGGTCAGTTGCTGCAGATCCGCGACCGGCGTGCACTCATCGACCTTGTGCATGGTCTGGCCGACCAGACCGAACTCGATCACCGGGCAGTAATGGGTGATGAAGCGCGCATCCGACGTGCCGCCGCCAGTGTCGAGCTTGGGCCGCCGGCCGGTGACCTGCTCGATCGCCGCGACCACGAGATCGGTGAACGGCCCCGGCTTGGTGACGAACGCGCCGCTATTGGACGGCAGCCATTCGATCCGCGCCTTGAGGCGGCCGCCACTCCCTGCCGCCGCGACGCGCTGCTCGATCAAGTCGCGCAGCGTCTCAACGCTATGCTGATTGTTGAAGCGGATGTTGAACTTGGCGCGCGCCTGCGCCGGAATCACATTGGTGGCGGCATTGCCGACATCGACCGAGGTGAACTCGAGATTGGACGGCGGAAACTGCTCATTGCCATGATCGAGCGGATCATCGCTGAGCGCCGTGATCAGCCGCGCGATCTCCGGCACCGGATTGGCGGCGCGCTGCGGATAGGCGACATGGCCCTGCACGCCATCGACGATCAAGGTGCCCGATAGCGAGCCGCGCCGACCGATCTTGATGCAGTCGCCGAGCGCTTCGACATTGCTCGGCTCGCCAAGCACGCAATGATCGAACTTCTCGCCGCGCTCGGCGGCCCATTGCAGCAGCTTCACCGTGCCGTTGACCGCGACGTCTTCCTCATCGCCGGTGATCAGAAACGAGATCGAGCCCTTCGGCCGCCCGCCATTGGCGGCGAGATAATCCAGCACCGCTGCGACGCTGCACGCGATGCCGCCCTTCATATCGACCGCGCCGCGGCCATAGAGCACGCCGTCCGCCACCTCGCCGGCGAAGGCGTCATGGCTCCACGCCGCGACGTCGCCGGGCGGCACCACATCGGTATGACCGGCAAAGGTCAGATGCGGCGCGGCATCGCCGATCCGCGCATAGAGATTGTCGATATCGGCTGCGCCCGGCTCGCTGAAGGTGATGCGGTGCACTTCAAAGCCAGCGTCGTAGAGCAGCCGCTCCAGCACACCGAGCGCGCCGGCATCGGCCGGCGTCACCGACGGGCAGCGCAGCAAGTCGCGGGCAATGGCTAGGGCATCGGTCATCGGTCAGCTCGCTTGGTCAGATGGAGTCGCGCCGCGTTATGGCGCACTCGGCGTCGAGTCGTTGCGCGCGCCCGGACGGGTGTTTTCAGCGATCTCCAGCACCAGGAAGAACATCGACGCCGTCACCGAGGCGATCGCTAGGCCGATCAGGCCGCCGATGATGAAGCCGAGCACCGGCGCGAAGAAGCCAGGTCCGAGATCGACGCCATACATCCAGCCCGATGCTGCGAACGAGAAGATGGTGACGATGACCAGCAGCACCATCATCACTTCCGCAGTCTTGATGATCAATCGACGAAAGCCATTCATGTCACCACCTCATGATCGAGAACGAATGGGACGCACCGCGATGAGCGTGGCGATGCGGGCGGTCTCAGGCATTCAAGGGCGAGCCATCGCCCTGCAGCGGGTCCGGCCCATAGGCATTCGGCCCCGGCGTGCCGCGCAGGCAGCCAAGCTCGATGATCGCCCAGACCGTCAGCGCCGCGCTGATGATCCACAGCACCACGCCGCGCAGGCCATGAATTGCGATGCGCTCGGCGGCGATCAGCAGCATCGGCGCCAGCCAGAACAGCAGAATCCACCAGCCGCTCTTGTCGCGATCATGCAGCCGCTTGATGCCGGTGGCAAAGCCCGACCACAGCACCACGATCGTCAGCGACAGACCGGAGACCCACAGCGCAAGGCCGCCGCCGAGGAAATCAAAGGCGCTGTCCTTGTCGAGCGTGCGCAGCGCATCGATCGCGATCAACGCAAAGGCGATCACCGCCACCGCGTAAACCGCGACGGCGATCCAATATTTGCCGCGGCTGATCCGGCCGCGGAATCCGAACATGAAACTGATAACGTCCATCGAGGTTCTCGCACGAATCCGGCGAACACCGCCGGATCATGCGACCTTCTACCTCAATCCCGCAACAGCTCGTTGATGCTGGTCTTCGAGCGGGTGCGCTCATCGACGCGCTTGACGATCACCGCGCAGGCAGTGGCCGGGCCGGGGTTACCATCGGCGAGCGGCTTGCCCGGCAGCGTGCCCGGCACCACCACGGAGTACTCAGGGACCTCGCCGACGAAAATCTCGCCGGTGACGCGATCGACGATCTTGGTGGAAGCGCCGAGGAACACACCCATCGACAGCACCGCGCCGCGGCGCACGATCACGCCTTCGGCCACTTCGGCGCGGGCGCCGATGAAGCAATCGTCTTCGATGATCACCGGGCCAGCCTGCAGCGGCTCAAGCACGCCTCCGATACCGGCGCCGCCCGAGATGTGCACGCGCTTGCCGATCTGCGCGCAGGAGCCGACCGTCGACCAGGTATCGACCATGGTCGCTTCATCGACATAGGCGCCGAGATTGACGAAGGACGGCATCAGCACGACGTTCTTGCCGATGAAGGCCGAGCGCCGCACGATCGCGCCCGGCACGGCGCGGAAGCCGGCCTCGCGGAAATCAGCCTCGCCCCAGCCGCAGAACTTTGAGGGCACCTTGTCCCACCAGGTCGCGCCGCCCGGGCCACCTTCAATGGTGGTCATGTCGTTGAGCCGGAACGACAGCAGCACCGCCTTTTTCAGCCACTGATTGACGGCCCAGGCCCCGTTGTCCTGCCGTTCGGCGACCCGCACCGCGCCTTTGCCCAGCAGATCGAGCGCCTGATCGACGGCCTCGCGCACCTCGCCTTTGGTGCTCGGATTAACGGTATCGCGGGCATCAAATGCAGCATTGATGGTGGCTTCGAGGGCAGTCAGCGACATCGGGAGTCCTTGAGGATGGCAAAAACGCAGTGGCCCGCAGCGAAGGCGCCGGCCTTTATTTTGTTGTCGGGATTTGCTGCAGCCGAGTCAAGGTGGCGAGCGCGCGCAGGGCGCCGATCATCCCATCGCCGGGGCCGGTGCCACGCCGCACCGGTCAGCGCTGCAATGCCCGCAGAAAGCCGGTCAGATCCTCGGTGACGTGATCGACATGGGCGGCGTCGCGGCCTTCCAGCTCCCAGTCCTCGCGCACCACCTCTTTGCTGTCATCCGGCACCACCAGTACCGTGGTCATGCCCAGCTGATGCGGCACGGCGAGATTGCGCGCCAGATCCTCGAACATCGCCGCGCGCAGCGGATCGACGCCGTGGCGCTGCAGGAAGCGGTGATAGGTCTGCGGCGCCGGCTTCGGCTCCAGCTCGGCGGCGATGATATCGAACACCGCTTCGAAATGATGGCTGATGCCAAGCCGCGCCAGCACCTTGCCGGCATGGGCCACCGAGCCATTGGTGAGGATCAGCTTGCGGCCCGGCAGCGCCGCGATGGCATCGCCCATCGCCGGATTGGGCTCGAGCGGCGAATGATCGATCTCATGCACATAAGCGAGGTAATCGTCGGCATGGACGCCGTGCTCCAGCATCATGCCGCGCATGGTGGTGCCATAGCGCCGGTAGTAATCCTTCTGGATGCGAAACGCTTCCTCAGGCGACACTTTGAGCCAGGCGGCGACGAAATCGCGAATGCGCACATCGACCTGCTGCCACAGGTTGAGATGATGCGGATACAGCGTGTTGTCGAGGTCGAACACCCAGGTTTCGACATCGGCAAAGTCGCGCGGCACAGGTCTGTCGGTCATTGCTACGGCACCGTGAAACGCAGCGTCTTGCCGCCGCCGCTCAGATCGACCGGCGCAAAGCCGGTCGGATTGAAGCCGCGCGCGGCGCAATCGCCGTGGTCGTTGATCTCGAACTTGCTGTCACGGGTACACAACGACACGTGCCCGCCCCAGTTCAACGGCTTGTCCTTCAGCTTCAGTGCCTGATTGCTGGCATCGACCGCTTCGGCGAATGAATAGACTTGCCGCGGCTGGCCGCTGACATCGGGATGCAGGCATTTGCCGGGCTCGATCCGGTACCAGCCGCGACTGATCACGCTCTTGCCGTCGTCACTGGCGACCGCCGCCATGATGATATGGGGCGTGTCATTGCACCAGGTCAGCCCATTGCCGGATGGCGCTTCCAGCGCCTTGATCATGGCGGCGAACAGGTTCGACGACTGCACAAGATCGGTGCCAAGGCCACGGCTTTTCAGGAATGCCGCGAGCGCGGCCTGCGTTTTTGGACCATCGACGCCGTCGATCGGCGCGGCGTCATAACCGGCGATCACCAGGAGCCGCTGGATCGCGGCGAGCCGGGCCTGCTCGTCGTCATATTCGGCGCTCTCGGCGAGATAGGCCACCATGGCGCCGTCCTCGGTCTTGGACGGCTTGACCTCGGAAAACGCAGCCTGGCTCTGGCCGCCGCGGCACTGCCGGGCGGCGGCAATCACGAAATTATCCTGCGCCACGCATAGCCGGTCGGCGCCGTCCTGCGGCGTCGGCGAGGCGCCATAGACCGCGAGCGCGCGGGCATGCAGCAGCAGCCGATCGGCGGTCAGCGTGCCCTGCGCCACCACGCGGCACTGCGCCGGATCGATCCGGAACCAGCCGCGGGTCGCGGTCGAGCTGCGATCGTCGATGCCGATCGCGACCTCGACCACGTAGCTCATGCGATTGCAGATTTTGAAATCGGCGTGAGCGGCACTCGCGACCAGACTGGCCGTCACCGCGGCGGCCAACGCGCGGACGATCCGAAACGGACGCCGCCGAGATGGGGGCACCTGCGCAGCAAAGACAGGGATGCCCGGAACAGGTCCGGGCATCTTGTTGTTTGCGGTGCAAGTGCCGGTCATCACTTGTGGATCAGCGTGCCGGTGCCCTGATTGGTGAACAGTTCGAGCAGCACGGCATGCGGGGTCTTGCCGTCGATGATCACCACGCCCTGCACGCCCTGTTCGAGAGCATAGATGCAGGTCTCGACCTTCGGGATCATGCCGCCGGAAATGGTGCCGTCGGCGATCAGCCGGCGCGCATCCTTGACCGACAATTCCGGAATGAGCTGCTTCGACTTGTCGAGCACGCCCGGCACGTCGGTCAGCAGCAACAGCCGCTTCGCCTTCAGCGCGCCCGCGACCGCGCCGGCAAAGGTGTCGGCATTGACGTTGAAAGTCTGGCCGGTGGCGGAAGTGGCGAGCGGCGCCAGCACCGGGATCAGCTCATGGCCGATCAGCTGGTTGAGCAGCGTCAGATCGACCTTTTCGGGTTCGCCGACAAAGCCGAGGTCGATCACCTCTTCGATGCGCGAGCCGGGATCGACCATGGTGCGGGTCGCCTTGGTGGCGGTCACCATGTTGCCGTCCTTGCCGCACAGGCCGACCGCCTTGCCACCGGCTTCATTGATGTAGCCGACCAGCTGCTTATTGATCGAACCGGCCAGCACCATCTCGACGATCTCGATGGTGGCGCGGTCGGTGATGCGCAGCCCAGCGGCAAATTCCGACTTGATGCCGAGCCGCTGCAGCATGGTGGCGATCTGCGGCCCGCCGCCATGGACCACCACCGGATTGATGGCGGTCTGCTCCAACAGCACGATGTCGCGCGCGAACGCCTTGGCGGTCTCCTCCGCCCCCATCGCGTGGCCGCCATATTTGATGACGATGGTTTCCTCGTCATATTGCTGCATATGGGGCAGCGCTTCCGAGAGGATACGGGCCTGCTCAAGCGGGCTGATCTGGGGCGCGTCGGTCATCGGGAATCTCGCGATTGGCGGACAGGTGGGATGGGCACAGCGCTAGCACTTTGCCGCGAACGATCCTACAGCGTTTTCGTGCCAGCCGGCTTGCGGTCAGCGCGCCGGATGGCGGAGCAAACCGGCCGCGCCGCGCTTATCGCGCCGGCCACAGCGCCGCGACGCCCAGCAGCAGCCAGGCGGCGATGGTGATCATGCCGCCGCTCGGCGCCGCCATCGGAAACAGGCCATGGCCGATGAACTGACGCAACACCAGGTCGCCGGCAAACAGCACGGTGCCGAGGATCAGGCCCGCGGCCGCGATCATGCCAAGCGTCGGATGCACCAGCGCGCGGTCGCTAAGCAGCACCGCGCCGATCGCCGCCAGAGCGTGAAACAACAGCATGGTCGAGGCCGGGCCGAGCCGTGAGGCATCGGGCATGTGCGCTGCCATCGCCGCCAGCGCCACCCCGCCGGCGCCGAGCACGGCACACAGCACGACGACGACCCGGGCCAGCAGCAGCAATGTCATGAGCCTCGTTCCGCAACCACCTTGATCATCGCCGCCCGCAGCTCCGGCATGCCGGACGCACTGCGCGACGAGGTCACCACCAGCTCGGGAAAGGCCGCGGGGTGCTTGCGCAGCGCCTCGCTGGTGGCCGCCACCCGTTCCGCCAGCTCGCTGGCCTTCACCTGATCGGCCTTGGTCAGCACGATCTGGTAGCTGACCGCGCTCTTGTCGAGGGTGGTCAGCACCTCTTGGTCGACGTCTTTCAGGCCATGGCGCGAGTCGATCAGCACATAGACCCGGGCCAGCGTGCTGCGGCCCTGCAAATATTGATGGATCAGCTTGGTCCAGGACGCGATCTTGGTTTTCGGCGCCGAGGCGTAGCCATAGCCGGGCATATCGACCAGCCGGAAACCGGCGTCGGGCGGCCCTTCAAAGAAGATCAGTTCCTGGGTGCGGCCGGGGGTGTGCGAGGTGCGCGCCAGCCCGCTGCGTCCAGTCAAAGCATTGATCAGGCTGGATTTGCCGACATTGGAGCGGCCGACAAAGGCCAGCTCCAGGCCCTGCATCGGCGGCAGGGTTTCGACCGAGGGCGATGCCCAGATGAAACGCCAGTCGCCGGCGAACACCTTGCGGCCCCGTTCGATCAGTTGCGGATCGATATCGTCGGTCATGCGGCAGCTTTCCATGGCGCCGCGTCATCCGTCGAGAGCCGCCAAGCCGGGCCGCAGCTTGGACACGGACGGCGCGGGTGAGACCCTTGATGCAGCGGGCCGTTGTGGTGAGGCTGCCGCCGAAGCGCCAGCCTCATGATGTCCGACAACGGCGCCGCGTTGCCTGTCAGGTGGTCTTTTTCTTCTTCTTCGAGAACGACGCCCTGATGTTGTCCCAGAGCTCAATCTTCACGCCGTTGCGACGCATGATGTAGCCCTGTTGCAGCACCGAGAGCAGGTTGTTCCACGCCCAGTAGATCACCAGACCCGCCGGGAACGACGCCAGCATGAACGTGAAGATCAGCGGCATCCAGGCGAAGATCATCTGCTGGGTCGGATCCGGCGGCGCCGGATTGAGCTTCATCTGCACCCACATGGTCAGACCCATGATGATCGGCCAGATACCGAGCGCCAGATAGTAGCCCAGCACCGGGATGTGGGTCGGATCGTAGGGGATCAGCCCGAACAGATTGAAGACGTTGGTCGGGTCAGCCGCCGACAGGTCCTGAATCCAGCCGAAGAACGGCGCGTGCCGCATTTCGATGGTGACGAACAGCACCTTGTACAGCGAGAAGAACACCGGGATCTGCAGCAGCACCGGGAGACAGCCGGCCACGGGATTGATCTTCTCCCGCCGGTAGATCTCCATCATCTCCTGCTGCTGCTTGGCCTTGTCGTCCGGATAACGATCCTTGAGCGCCATCAGCTGCGGCTGGATCGCCTTCATCTTCGCCATCGAGGCGTAGGACTTGTTGGCGAGCGGCAGGAACAAGAGCTTGATCAGCACCGTGACCAGCAGGATCGAGACGCCGAAATTGCCGAACAGGTGGAAGAAGAAGTCCAGCGCGACGAACATCGGCTTGGTGATGAAGTAGAACCATCCCCAATCGATCAGCAGGTCGAAATGGTTGAGACCAAGCGACTTGTTGTAGCCGCCAAGCCCGAGGCCCGGGAAGTTGATGCCGACCACGCCGGCTTCCTTGGCGCCGGCGAACAGCCGGGCATTGGCGGTGCCGGTGCCGCCGATCGGGATCATCTGCGGATCGAGCAGATAGTCGGTCTGATAGGTGCGGACGTTGTTGGCGAGGTTCGAGGAGAACCGCGCCTGCAGCTGCGCCGAAGTGTCGGGCAGCAGCGCCGACGCCCAATACTTATCGGTGATGCCGAGCCAGCCATTGGTGACCTTGAAATTGACGGTCTTGGCTTCGTCGATCTTGGCGTAGCCGTATTCCTGCAGGCCCTGCTCACCGAGATAGCCGACCAGACCTTCGTGCAGGATGTAGTAGCCGGCGACGTGCGGCGCGCCATGGCGCGAGATCAGCGCGAACGGATACAGCGTCACCGGCGCGTTGCCGATGTTGCTGACCTCGTCCTTCATCGTGAACAGATAGCGCTCGTCCACCGAAATGGTGCGGCGGAAGGTCAGGCCTTCGCCATTGTCATAGCGCAGCACCACCGGCGAGGTCGGCGTCAGCGCGCCGGTTCCTTCCTGAGTCCAGACCGTGGTGTGATCCGGCACCTTGACGTTGCTGCCGGCGGCGGCAACCCAGCCGAACTCGGCGTAATAAGGATGCGCGCTGCCCGACGGTGAGAACAGGTCGATCGCCGGCGACTTCGGGGCCACGGTCTCGCGATACTGGCTCAGCGAGATGTCGTCGATGCGCGCCCCCTTCAGCGAGATGCTGCCGGCGAGGCGCGGCGTGTCGATCTTGACGCGCGGCGAGGCGGCGAGCGCGGCGTCGCGGCTCAACACCGGCGCGGCAGCTGTCGCGGGCGGCGTGGCGGACGGTGCGATTGACGGCGTCGGCGCGCCAGCCTGCGGTGCGGCGCCGGGCTGGGGAGTCGGCTGGGCCGGATTGGCGGTCTGGCCGCGCGCGGCGATTTCGGCGGCGCGCTGCTTTTCCATCTGGGGGATGTTGAAGAAGTACTGCCAGCCCAGCAGCACGAGCCCCGACAGAATCACGGCAAGAATGGTGTTGCGATTATTGTCGGTCATCGATCAGGTCTCATCATTCATTTCGAGGTGGGCGATCGCCGCGGGACGCGATCGAACGCCGAATGGAGATCGTCGAGCATGACGGAAAAGCCGCGCTCAAGCGCGGCACGTCGGCCGACCAGCACATAATCGCTGCTCGGCTGGATCACGGCGCGATCGACCCGCTTCACCAGCTCGCGAAGCCGGCGACGGATGCGATTACGCTCGGTGGCGGTCCCGATCTTCTTGGTGACGGTGAAGCCGACACGGACCGGCCCGTCGTCGTCACGGCGACGGGCTTGCACGACGAAGGCAGGCTTATTGGCCCGCGCCCCGTTGGCAACGGCGATGAAGTCCGCCCGCTGCCTTAGCCGATCCATGATGATCTCGATGAGATCCGTCAGGCGCTCAGACGCTTGCGACCACGGGCGCGGCGCGCCGCCAGAACCTTGCGACCGCCGGTGGTGGCGAGACGGGCACGGAAGCCGTGACGGCGCTTGCGCACCAATTTGCTGGGTTGATAAGTCCGCTTCACGGGTCGTTCTCCGCTGACCGGGCAAATTGCCGAGGAATTGAGGTGGAAGTCCGCAGATGCTGGCCCGAGACGGGCCGTGATCGGCCCATACCAAGCCGTCCCGGACCAAGCCGGGGCATCACGGACAGTTGGCGGGCTTATACGAGAGCGACCTTCTTTCGTCAATCACGCCGTCGGTCCTTTAAGCTCTCATGAAATTAGCATATTCTGCCCGGAAGCTGCCGAACTCTGCGATATCAGCGAACGGTCGTTGGATGCACTGGGCGCGGCGGCCGATGCTCCCGGAACCTCCGGGCAAGATCGGGTCAACACGGTCGTATTTGACGACGGCAACTTTTCGCAAGGCGGCGGCGCGTGTCGGAAGCGGACAACAAACTCGATTGGCGCGTCTGGCGACCAGGCCTGGAACCTCGGATCGGCCTGTCCGGGAAGCTGTTGCTGCTGACCATTCCGCTGATTCTGATCGCGGAAATCTTCATTTACGTGCCGTCGATCGCCAATTTCCGGCTGAACCGGCTGAGCGACCATGTCGCAGCCGCCAATACCGCGGCGCTGGTGCTGGATGCCGCGCCGTCCGGCACGGTGCCGGAAAACCTGACCCGGCAGATCCTCGACAGCATCAATGCCCGCGCGCTCGCCATCAAAATGGGCCAGCAGCGCCGGCTCTTGGCCAGCGCCGGGGTGCCGCCGACCGTCGATCACGAGGTCGACCTGCGCCACATCACGCCCTGGTCGGCGATCCTGGACTCGTTCGCCGTGATGCTGGAGCGCGAAAACAGCGCGATCCGGGTGGTCGGCCCTTCTGACAATGGCGGGCAGTTCATCGAGGTGGTGATCGATTCCGGGCCGCTGCGGCAGGCGATGTACCATTTCTCCAGCAACCTGCTGCTGGTGTCGCTGACCATCACCAGCCTGACCACGGCGCTGATCTATCTGGCGCTGCATTTCCTGTTCGTGCGGCCGATGCGGCGGCTGACCGCCAACATGGTCGAGTTCCGCAAAAATCCGGAACACGCCACCGGCATCGTGGTGCCCTCGCCGCGCGGCGACGAGATCGGCCTCGCCGAACAGGAATTGTCGGACATGCAGCGCGAGCTGGTGTCGATGCTGCATCAAAAGAGCCGGCTGGCGGCGCTCGGCCTCGCGGTGTCCAAGATCAACCATGATCTGCGCAACCTGCTGGCCTCGTCGCAAATCCTGTCCGACCAGCTCGCCAGCGTGCCCGACCCGCGCGTGCAGCGCTTTGCGCCAAAACTGATGCGCTCGCTGGAGCGCGCGATCGCGTTCTGCCAATCGACGCTGTCCTATGGCCGCGCCCAGGAAGCGGCGCCGGACCGGCGCTTGATGCTGGTCGAGCCGGTGATCAACGAGGTGCGCGAGAGCGCGGGCCTGGCCGCCGACACCTCGATCACCTGGGTCAGCTCGATCGAACGCGGCCTGACCATCGACGCCGACCCGGACCAGCTGTTCCGCGTGCTGCTCAATCTGGTGCGCAACGCCGCCCAGGCGCTGGAAGGGCTGCCGCGCGATACGCCCGGCGTGCAGCAGATCCGCATCACCGGCCGGCGCGAGGGCGCGGTCACGGTGATCGAGGTCGCCGATACCGGCCCCGGCGTGCCGCAAAAGGCCAAGGCACATCTGTTCGAGGCGTTCCAGGGCTCGGTGCGCGAAGGCGGCACCGGGCTTGGCCTCGCGATCGCCGCCGAGCTGGTGCGCGCCCATGGCGGCGACATCAATCTGGTGGAAGGCACGATCGGCGCCGTGTTCCGCATCACCGTGCCGGACCGGCCGGTCGACCTGCACAGCCTGCGCAAGGAACGGCAGCGCGCCTGATTGCCGCAGCGAGGCCCGCACGCCGGTCTACCAATCATGCACGGCCGCTGTCCGCTCCTTTGGCGCGGGGCTGTCTGGCGCTTGCACCCTCGCCCCTGAGGCCCCCCACGAATCGAACAATGGCGGCGCAGCGATCGACCGCCGCAGCACGGCTGCGCAAAACTTCGTCTGGCGAGCATTTTGTCGGTCCGTGTGACAGATTTTTTCATGACGCGGCCGCGTGCCATGCACAGCGGCATACGTCACCGCGGCGCGATCCGCGCGAATTCATGCGCGGTTTCAAGGCATTGCCGCGCAATAGCGGCCGCCGCGGCGCTTGTGATGTTTTTGCACCGAACTGGCTCGTGACGCTTGCCAAGCCGCGCCGGAGCCGGTAGCTATGGCGCGCTTTCGCGACGTCACCGTTTGCGGAATGCAGGCGGTCTTCGCAGCCTCCCTTTGGCAGCGCTGCAAGAACGACAGGCGCCCGTAGCTCAGCTGGATAGAGCACCAGACTACGAATCTGGGGGTCAGAGGTTCGAATCCTTTCGGGCGCGCCATTCAACGCAGCATGCATCTTCACCAGCCAGCGCTTCGGTCAGCTGAGTTAAGCGGCGGCGTTATTCCTCCCCATTCGTGAGCGCTATCTGAGATCGTTGCGCTTGGACGAATAGACAAGCTCGTCGGTCGCGTGCGGATCGATCTCGAGCCGACGCTGGGGGTTCATGCGAACATTCCACGCGACATCGACAATGGACTGCGTCTGCCAGTGTTGAGCCGGGCGCTCAGGGTTTTCGCCGAAGTTGATGCCGACCATGCCGATGTTGAGCACCCGCGAGATCACTGGGACCAGGCAGTACATGCCGAGACGCGATCGCGTCTGCTGGACCAGCCCGTCCCAGGGCATGAAGTAGGTCCACCAGTACGACTTCAGCAGATGCCAGCGCTTGCGATCGATGGCCCAGCTCCAGCATACAAACGGCGCACGCTTGACCGCGTAGAGTAGACTCTCGTCCTGGCGGACGGCTGCGGCCGGGAGCGAAAAATCCCAGTTCGACCACCCGCTGGCGGCGAGCACGGTTGCATCATACTGAGGATCGCGGAAGATCTGATCGTGGACCGACTGGAAGAATCTCAGGAAGTCCGGACCGGGTACGAGATCGTCCTCGAGCACGATCGCCCATTCCGAACCCATGCGATCGAAAGCGAGCGTCAGCAGCGCGTGGATGTTGGCGTTGATCAGGAACTCGCATTTGAGACCGAGACGCGGCATCAGCTTGTGTAAAGGCCAATACGGCCGCGCATGCCTGATGGCATAGCTTTGGGGATGGATCGCCTTCCAGTCGGCGATCAGCTTCGACACGCGCGCATCGTCGCCGTCCTGAGAAAAAATCACCAGCGTCTGCTCAATTCCGTCAACCAGAGCCAACGCCGACAGGACTCGCTCGAGATATTGAGGACGGTCGCACACTGGGATCAGGATGGGGATTAGGCCATCATGCGCGCCCGCGCGCCGGAGCGCGCGCATCAACCGGGCCTGTCGAGTGCGGTTGACGATTTCCGGCGCAGCAAACCAGAGCAGCGCGGCCAGGCAGCCGAACCCGATGAGGAGAGCAATGGACATCGGGGTGTCGCGAGCTCCGAACGCTGCCGAATTTGCGCAAATCTGCTGCCAAATAAGCAGCGCGACCGCACTCGTGCAAGCAGTGATCGCGGCTGATGCGGCCGGCGGCCATGCGATGAAACAAATTCGAGCGGGCGCGATGCCCGCGCCGAGCGAGCCTCTCAATGATCGATAGGCGACGGAGCGCGGGCATGACGGGTCAATGGAGCCGCCGGTATGAGTTTTCGCAACCCACCGCTACGCGATGGGAAGGAGGGGTGGTCGTTTCGATTCTGTGTTCGCCTACTCGCCGCGTTTACAGATCAGCCGCGGGGTTTGGTCTTGGGCTTCTTTTTGTAGCCCGGGTTTTTGGCTGACGGGTCATCGCGGCGGGCCTTGCTGACATAGGCCGGCTTATCGTCGCGCGACTTCTTCTTTAGACCGTCTTTCTTGAAGTCATCCTTCTTGAAAGCATCTTTCTTGAAGGTGTCCTTCTTGAAGGTCTCGTCCTTGAAGCGGTCTTTCTTGAAACCATCCTTCTTGAAACCGTCTTTCTTGTAGCCGTCGGACTTGGCGCCGGCTTCCTTGAACGACGGTTCTTTGCCCGCGCGCGGCGGACGCTTGTCGCGCGGCGCGTCGCCATGGCCCTTGCCGCGCGGCGCCTTCGCCTCGTCGCCAAACTCGACCTCCTGGCGCGCTTCACGCAGCGCCTCGCCTGATAGCGGCGACCACGAGTCCGGCCGCTTGCTGCGCCGCGGCTCGCGCTCGTGCTGATCGTCATCGCGGCGCTTGGCCGACGGTTTTCCGCGCTCGGCCGCGAACGGCTTGGCATCATCCGCCTTGCTATCGATCGGCTTGGCGCCGATCAGCGGCTCGATCCGGATGGTGTCGTCCTTGTCCGGGCGGCGAACCTGCGCGGCGAACGCCTCGGCCGCCGAGGCGGCAATTTCGAACTCCGTGGTGGTGTCGAGAATCCGGATCGCGCCGATGTCCTGGCGATCGATGCCGCCGCGCCGGCAGATCATCGGCAACAGCCACCGCGCCTCGGCATTCTTGCGCTTGCCGATCGCTGCGCGGAACCAGACGCCGTCGGTCAGGGCATGGCGCTGCGCGGCCTTCGCTGAACGCGGCCTTGGCTCGCGCTCCTCGCGCGGAGCACGCGCTCCCTTGCCCTCGGCGCGCGGCTCACGCGCGCGGCCGCGGTCCTGGCCCGGATCGAGAATATCCTCCGGTGCCGGCAGCCGCGCCCGATAGAGCCGTGCCAGCGCGATCGCGATCTGCTCGGCCGAGCGCTCGGCGAGCAGCGTCTGCGCCAGCGCCTGATCTTCCGGGGTCGCTTCCTCGGTGAACAGCTCATCTTGCAACATGCGCTGCTGATCGAGCGCACGGATCTCATCGGCCTGCGGCGCGGTGCCCCAGATCGCTTCGGTGCCGGCGAGATTGAGCAACAGCTCGGCGCGGCGCCGCCGAGCCGGCGGCACCAGCAGCACGCTGATGCCCTTTTTGCCGGCGCGCCCGGTGCGCCCGGAGCGATGCTGCATCACTTCCGGATCGTTGGGCAGATCGGCATGAATGACGAGGCCGAGATTGGGCAGATCGATGCCGCGCGCGGCAACGTCGGTGGCAACGCACACCCGGGCGCGGCCATCGCGCAGCGAATTGAGCGCATTGGTGCGTTCGTTCTGGGTCAGTTCGCCCGACAGCGCCACCACCGAAAAGCCGCGCTCGAGCAGCGAGGTCTGCAGATGATTGACCGCGCTCCGAGTGTTGCAGAACACGATCGCGCACGGCGATTCCACCAGGCGCAAGGTGTTGACCACGGCATGTTCGACATCGCCCGGCGCGATGCGCATGGCGCGATATTCGATGTCGGCGTGGCCGCCTTCACGACCGGCGACTTCGATGCGCAGCGCATCCTGCTGATAGGTTTTCGCCATCGCGATGATGCCGCGCGGCAGCGTCGCGGAGAACAACAGCGTGCGCCGGGATTCCGGCGTGGTTTCCAGGATGAATTCCATGTCCTCGCGGAAACCGAGATCGAGCATCTCGTCGGCTTCATCGAGCACCACCGCTTTCAGCTGTGAGACATCGAGCCGGCCGCGGCGCAGATGGTCGCACAGCCGCCCCGGCGTGCCGACCACGATATGCGCGCCTTCGGCCAGTTCGCGCTGCTCGCGGCGCGGGTCCATGCCGCCGACGCACGACACCACGCGCGCGCCCGTGTGCTGGTACAGCCAACCCAGCTCGCGATGCACCTGCAAGGCAAGTTCGCGGGTCGGCGCCACGATCAGCGCCAGCGGCGCGGCGCCCGCTTCGAAGCGTTCGGCCTCGCCGAGCAGATCGGCGGCGATCGCCAAGCCATAGGCGACGGTCTTGCCGGAGCCGGTCTGCGCCGACACCAGCAGATCGCGGCCCGCCGCGTCTGGCGACAGCACCGCGGTCTGCACCTCGGTGGCTTCAAGGAAGTTGCGCTCCGCCAAAGCTCGGGCGAGCTGCGGGTGGCTGGTGAAGAATGTCACGAACAGAAGACCTTACTGGCGATCACGCCGAATGGAAAAACCCCGGGACCCAACGGGTCTGCACAGCAAGCCTTGACGATACGCCGTCACCAGGGGCTGGCGAAGTGTGGGAGCTAGCCTTGATTTAAGCCAAGAGCGGGCAAAGCGCCAATCTTTCCTGAAGGGGGCCGGGCCGGGCCGGCCCCCGCTGCCGCGCCGCCACCGGCGCGAGGGGGATGCGGCGGCGCTCAGGCCGCCCGCACGGTCCGCAGAAAATTGCTGACCTCGGACTTGAGGCGCTCGCTTTCCGCCGACAAGCGCTGGGCGGCGCTGTGGACCTGCGACGACGCCTGTCCGGTCTCGCTGGCGCCTTGCTGCACCTCGACAATCTTCTCGCTGACCTGCTGGGTGCCCTGCGCGGCCTGCTGAATATTGCGCGAGATTTCCTGGGTCGCCTCGCCTTGCTGCTCGACCGCCAGCGCCACCGTGGAAGCGATTTCCGACATCTTGGCAATGGTGCTGCTGATGTCGTGGATCGCGCCGACCGACTGCTGTGTCGCGGCTTGAATGCCGCTGATCTGGCTGCCGATCTCGCCGGTTGCCTTGGCGGTCTGCTCCGCCAGCGCTTTGACCTCGCTGGCGACCACGGCAAAGCCGCGGCCGGCATCGCCGGCGCGCGCCGCCTCGATGGTGGCGTTGAGCGCCAGCAGGTTGGTCTGGCCGGCGATCGAGTTGATCAGCTCGATCACGTCGCCGATCCGCGCCGCCATCTCCGACAATTCGGCGACGCTGGCATTGGTGCTCTTGGCCTGCTCGACCGCCTGGTGCGCGATATTCGCAGAATCGTGCACCTGCCTGCCGATTTCATCGACCGAGCTCGACATTTCTTCGGTCGCCGACGCCACCGATTGCACATTGGTCGAAGCTTCTTCAGAAGCTGCCGCCACGATAGTGGCGAGGCTTTCGGCGTGGTCGGCATTGGCCGACAGCGAGCTGGCGGAGGCTTCAAGCTCGGCGGACGCTGCCGACACCACTTCGACGATATGGCCGACCGCCGCCTCGAATTCGTCGGCGAGCCGCTGCATCTCCGCCTTGCGCAGCGCTGCTGCTTGCGCTTCGGCTTCGAGCTGCTCGCGGCGCATCCGCTCGATTTCCAGGCCGCTGCTTTTGAACACCGCCAGCGCCATCATGATCTCGCCGATTTCGTCGCGGCGCCGCGGCTGCGGGGTTTCGACCGACAGATCGCCCTGCGCCAGCCGGTTCATGGTGGCAATTGCGCCCTTGAGCGGCCGCACCACATTGCTCCGCGCCACCAGCAGGCTCACCAGCATCGCAAGCATCGACACCGCGAGCGTCGAATAGATGATGGTCCAGAACGTATCGCGCGCCGGACGCAGGAATTCGGCTTTCTTGATGCCGACATAGAGAATGCCGAGCAGCTCGCCATTGGCACTCAAGATCGGATCATAGGCGGTCATATAGGGCTCGCCCAAAATCTCGACCTCGCCGCGATAGGAGGCTTTGCGATCGAAGATCGCGGCATAGGCCTCGCTCTTGGCAAGGCTGGTACCGATCGCGCGCGAGCCATCCGGCTTCAGCACGTTGGTCGCGACGCGGGTGTCTTTCATGAAAATGGTGCAGGTGCCGCCGACCAGGCTTTTCACCTTGTCCACGGTGGCGACGTCGCCATTGAGCGGACGATCGTTTGCGTACAGCACGCCGTCGCGGATCGAAAAGCTGTTGCCGTTACTCTTCAGCACATCCCAGGCCACGCGCATATTGGTCTCGACCCGCTCCTGGGCGGCCTCGGTGGCGCTGCGTTCAAGGACGTATTTGGCAACGATGGTGACGCAAAGGCCGAGCAACAAGATCCCACTCACCGACAACACGATGATGCGCGGCGCCAAGCCGAAGCTCCAGTTGCCAAGGAAAGGGATGTTGCGAGCGGCGGTAGCTTTCGATGTCTGCATGACTGTCATCACTGCGAATTCACTCTGAAAATGGACGTCAGCCGGCGCAAGAGATTCGCCAGATGAACGCCCCGTACGCTCCGCAGCGCAGTCAATTGATTAATTTTTGGGCTGGTAATACTACCGGCCAGGCCCAACCCATTGATGAATCTACAAAATCGACTCCGCATAGCTGCCCCGCCGCAGGCCTGGCAGCTCGAAGACCGGGTCTGATGCGGGCGCAGCGCTATCGGCGCGGCCGCACGCCCTTGGTGGTGAAGCGCGGCGCGCCCTTGCCGGGCCGCAGCGGCCGCGGCGTCGCCGCCGCCTTGCCGGTGCCGGGCGGTTGCAGCGCCGGCACCAATTGATCGGGCCGGCCGCCGATCAGATCGGAGCGGCCCATCGCCTTCAGCGCCTCGCGCAGCACCGGCCAATTATCAGGGTCGTGATAGCGCAGAAACGCCTTGTGCAACCGGCGTTGCCGCAGCCCCTTGATCACCACCACCGGCTCGCTGGCGCCGCGGCGCACCGCGCGCATCGGATTGATCGCGGTGTGATGCATCGCGGTCGAGGTCGCCATCGGTGACGGCAGGAAAGTCTGCACCTGATCGGCCCGGTAGCGGTTTCGCTTCAGCCACAGCGCCAGATTCATCATGTCTTCGTCGGTCGTGCCGGGATGGGCCGCGATGAAATACGGGATCAGAAAATATTGCTTGCCGGCGCGCGCGGCGGCGGCATCGAACATCTGCTTGAAGCGATGATAGCTGGCGATGCCGGGCTTGCGCATCATCTCCAACGGGCCACGCTCGGTGTGTTCCGGCGCGATCTTCAGGTAACCGCCGACATGATGCGACACCAGCTCCTTGACGTAGTCCGGGCTATGGACCGCGAGATCGTAACGCACCCCGGACGCGATCATCACTTTCTTGACGCCCGGCACCTCGCGCGCCTTGCGATACAGCTTGATCAGCTGTTCGTGCGACGTATCGAGATTCGGGCAGATCGCCGGATAGACGCAGGACGCGCGCCGGCACGCCGCTTCGGCATCGCGATCCTTGCAGGCCATGCGATACATGTTGGCTGTCGGGCCACCGATATCGGAGATTACGCCGGTGAAGCCCGCGGTTTTGTCGCGCACCCGCTCGATCTCGCGCAAGATTGAGCCTTCCGAACGGCTCTGAATGATGCGGCCCTCATGCTCGGTGATCGAACAGAAGCTGCAGCCGCCAAAGCAGCCGCGCATGATCGTCACCGAAAACCGGATCATCTCCCAGGCCGGGATTTTGGCATTGCCGTAGCTGGGATGCGGGGCGCGCGCATAAGGCAGCTCATAGACCGCATCCATCTCCGCCGAACTCAGCGGGATCGGCGGCGCATTGAGCCACAAATCGCGGTCGCCATGGCGCTGCACCAGCGGCCGCGCATTGCCGGGATTGCTTTCCCGATGCAGCACGCGCGAGGCGCGCGCATAGGCTTCGCGATCCTGCTCGACCTGCTCGCAGCTCGGCAGCCGGATCACCACATCGCCGGCGCGGCGCTCGGCGCCCTCCTCGGCGGAGTCGAGATCGGAGGCATCGAGTTCGGTGTAATGCGCCGGCACCGGGCGGAACAGCGCCACGCCGCGAATATCGGCGCATGCGCGCGGCGCTTCGCCGGCCGCGAGCCGATGCGCCACTTCCAGAATGGCCCGTTCGGCATTGCCGTACAGCAACAGATCGGCCTTGGCATCGGCCAGCATCGAACGGCGCACCTTGTCCGACCAATAATCGTAATGGGCGATGCGGCGCAGCGACGCTTCGATGCCGCCGAGGATCACCGGCACATCCTTAAAAGCCTCGCGGCAGCGCTGCGCATAAACCAGCGTGCAGCGGTCCGGGCGCTTGCCGCCCTCGCCGCCCGGCGTATAGGCGTCGTCATGGCGCAGCCGGCGATCCGCCGTGTAGCGGTTCACCATTGAGTCCATATTGCCGCCGGTGACGCCGAAAAACAGTTTTGGCTTGCCGAGCGCCTTGAACGGTTCGGCCGACTGCCAATCCGGCTGGGCGATGATGCCGACCCGAAAACCCTGCGCTTCCAACAGCCGGCCGATGATCGCCATGCCGAAGCTGGGATGATCGATATAGGCGTCGCCGGTGACGATCACGATGTCGCAGGCGTCCCAGCCGAGCGCCTTCATCTCGGCCTGGCTCATCGGCAGGAACGGCGCCGCCCGGCCATACTGCGGCCGTCGGGGGAACCAGGACGTCAAGGGTTTTACGGCGAGGCTTTCGGTTTCCATGGCGCGACCATTAGAGCTTTTTCGGCGCTGATGGAATCACAACCGAAGGCGTTTTCGTCGGCGCCAGCCGGGTTCCTGTCGGCTCAAAACCGCTCAACGGCTCCGCGCCGGCCCGTTCAACCGGGATCGGCGCCGCGCGGCACGCAGCTGATGCGAACATCACTCGCCGCCGCTCTCCTGCTCATGTTAGTAGTTCGCGCATGTCGCGGCTCAACTTCCATCATCTGCGCTATTTTCAGGCGATCGCGCGCACCGGCAATCTGACCCGGGCGGCGGAAACGCTGAACATCTCGCCATCCGCGCTGTCGGTGCAATTGCGCCAGCTCGAGGCACAGCTCGGCCACGATCTGTTCGAGCGCTGCGGCAAACGGCTGGTGCTGACCGAAGCCGGACGGATCGCGCTCGACGGTGCCGATGCGATCTTCGCCGCCGGCGACGAACTGGTGAGCACGCTGCGCGGCCGCCGCGGCGCGCGCGGCGTGATCCGGATCGGCGCTTTGGCGACGCTGTCGCGCAATTTCCAAATCCAGTTCATCAAGCCGCTGCTCGGCCGGCGCGATGTCGAAGTGGTGCTGCGTTCGGGCGGGCTTGGCGATCTGCTCGCCAGCCTGGAAGCGCATCGCATCGACGTGCTGCTCGCCAATCTGTCGCCGCCGCGCGATGCCGCCACCGCCTGGATTTCGCAGCCGATCGCCGATCAGCCGGTGAGCCTGGTCGGCCACCGCGATCGCTGCCGGCGCAAGCGCTCGCTGCGCGAGATATTGCGCAAAGAACCGCTGATCCTGCCGACGCCGGAAAGCAGCATAAGGATCGGCTTCGACGCTTTGATGCAGCGTTATGGCATCAGCCCGCAGATCGTCGCCGAGGTCGATGACATGGCGATGCTGCGTCTGATCGCGCGCGAAAACGCCGGCATGGCGGTGGTGCCGCCGATCGTGGTGCAGGGCGAACTGAATGAAGGGCTGCTGGTGGAAGTGGAACGGCTGCCGGAGCTGAAAGAAACGTTCTTTGCGATCACGCTGGCGCGGCGCTTCCCCAATCCATTCCTGAAAGCGCTGCTCGGCACGGAGACCGCTGCATCCGAAGGCTCGTGATGCAGCGGCCGCCGCGGCCGGCAGGGGTCAGCGTGTCAGGCTGCCGAACAAGGTCGGCAAGCGTTCCGGCAGGCGGCGGACGTGATCGATCACCGCAAAACCGCCGGCACCGAAAATCCGCTCGACATAGCGATCCGCCAGCGGATCGAGGCTGAGGCAATAGGTGCGGATGCCTTCGGCGCGCAGATCCTCCACCGCCTTCTTGGTATCCATGCGCAGGTGCTGCGGATCGCGCTCATCGACATCGGCCGGGGCGCCGTCGGTGATCACCAATAGCAGCCGATGCGCTTCGCGGCGGCGGGCCAGATAGCGGCCGGCATGGCGCATCGCCGCGCCCATGCGGGTCGAAAGCCCGCCGGACATGCCGGCCAGTTTCGACTTGGCATCGGCATCGAAGCGCTGATCGAAATCCTTAAAGCGCATATAGCGCACGTCATGGCGGCCGTTGGAGGCAAAGCCGTGGATCGCGAACGGATCGCCGATCCCGGAGATCGCGGTCGATAGCAGCGCGCAGGCCTCGCGGGTCAGGTCGATCACCGAGCGGGTCGAGCCATGCACCAGCTCATTGGTCGATTCCGACAGGTCGATCAGGATCAGCGCGGCGAGGTCGCGGCGGTGGATCACGTTGCGCATGGTGATGCGCGCATCCGGCTGGCGGCCGAGCCGCAGCATCACCATGGCGTCGACCGCGGCGCCGAGATCAAGCTCCTCGCCATCTTCCAGCCGGCGCACGCGCTGCAATCCCTGCGGCCGCAACTGATCGACAATGCGCCGCACCCGCTGGCCGACCGCCTTCTGCTCGCTGAGCATGGTGTCGATCACCGCCGGCGCGCCGCGCGGCGCGGCGTGCTCGCGCAGCGTCACCCAGTTCGGACGGACCACCTGCATCTGGTAGTCCCATTCCGGATAATGCACCGGCGCCGACACTTGCGGGCGGCCCTCGAGCTGATTGTAGGAGACGCCTTCGTCCTCATAGGGGAACAGCTCGGTGCCGAGCACCCAGATTTCCTGGGCATCGTCGCCGGCATTTTCCACGTCGGTCTCGTTGATGAATTCCATCAGCCCGACCCGGCGGCGAATCTGCGCCTCGCCCGACGCGGCGCCGCCGAACATTTCCAGCCGGTCGAAATGTTCGGGCTGCCAGAAGAAGCGGTTGTCATCGCGCCATGGCAGCCTGATCCGCTCCAGCAGCCGCAGGCTCGGCATCATCTTCTGGGCACTCAGATGATCCGCCAGCGCGCGGCCGAGATTGAGCGAGATGTTTTCGCCGTGCTCGAGCGCGCCGTGGAACCGCTCCGCGAGCCGATCGAGCTTGGCGTCGCCGGTACGCTCGGTCGGATCGAGCAGCGCCAGCGCAAAGCGCTCCAGCACGGTGATGGTCGGATGGCTGGCGGGCGGCGTCGCCTCGGTCGGCATCAGCGAGCGCCACAGCCGGCGCAGGCCGGGGAAGCGCTTCACCGCCAGACGCTCGACCCGGGCGTCTTCGACAAAGCCGATCAGGAAGCGTTCGGCCGGCGTCAGCCCGTCGATCGACGGCGGGCGGCTGGTATAGACCAGATGCGCCGCCATATGCGCGGCCATGGCGCGATAGACATCAAGGCCGGACACGGTGCCGTGCACATCGGCGGCGTCCGGCAGATGCAGCCGGCCGTCCTCGATGACGCAGCGGAAATCCTCGTGATCGCTGATGGTGGGCCGCAGCAGGAAGTCGCGGCCCCAGAACGCGCGCAGATAGGCCGACAGCCGGCGCTGCACATCGACAAACAGCGTGCCGCGGCGCTCGCGCTCCAGCACGGCGCGGCTGTCCTGCGATTCCAGCCCGAAATACGCGGCCTGCGCCGTGAGATTGCGCTGATGGGCTTCGGCACCGAATTCGGCCCAGGCGCGCAGGCCCGACAGCGTCAGCCGGTTGAGCAGCTCATCGATATGGCTGAGCATCGGCCGCAGCCCGCGCGGCACGCGGGCTGCCAGCCGATGCAGCAGTTGCAGATAGACGGCGAGCAGCTCAGCATCGCTGAAGCGGCTCCCCGCGGCC
>KI632513.1:2898222-2916816 GCA_000504425.1 Rhodopseudomonas palustris JSC-3b
CGGCGACCGGCAGGCTGGCGAAGGTCATCGCCAGCACTTCACCGGAAGTCATGGAGGCGAGCTTCATCACCGCCAGGCGGCAATCGCGGATCGCCTCCTCGCCGCACTCGCGCGCCACCATGGGCATCGCGTCGAGATACGCGACCACGACGGCGTTGCCTTTACCGAGCCGGGCCAAGCCGCAGGCACCGTCAAACAGGTCTTCGAGCGCGGTCGGCGACAATTGCCGCACCGCATCGCTATAGACCGCCTGAACGAGGTCGGAGAGCCCGGGCGCAGAGGCTTCCAGTTCGGCTTGGTATGCTTCGAGCTTGATGGTCATGCTGTTCGCCTTCTGCCGTCAGATCTGAGTTCTGGTGCGTCACCCGAAGAAGGTGTCGACCGCGGCGTCGAGCGTGTCCTGCATGTCGGGATCGTCGGTCAGCGGCCGCACCAGCGCGGTGCGGCAGGCATCCGCGGGCGGAATACCCATCGCGATCAGCCGGCCGGCATAGACCAGAAGACGGGTCGAGATGCCTTCATCAAGGCCATGGCCACGCAGATTGCGGCTGCGCTGCGCCACTTCGACCAGCTTGACGGCAGTGATCGAGTCGACGCCGGCTTCGTGAGCGACGATCTCGGTTTCGACATCGGGATTGGGGAAGTCGAACACCATGGCGCCGAAGCGCTGCCGGGTCGAAGGCTTCAGGTCCTTGGTCAGGCTCTGGTAGCCGGGGTTGTAGCTGATCACCACCTGGAAGTCGGGATGGGCTTCGACCACTTCGCCCTTCTTTTCCAGTGGTAGCGTGCGGCGGTGGTCGGTCAAGGAGTGGATCACCACCACCGTATCCTGCCGAGCTTCGACCACTTCGTCGAGATAACAGATCGCGCCCATGCGCGCCGCCAGGGTCAGCGGGCCATCGCGCCAGGTGGTGCCGTTGATATCGAGCAAAAAGCGGCCGATCAAATCGGCGGCGGTCATGTCCTCGTTGCAGGCCACCGTGATCAGCGGACGCTTGAGCTTCCAGGCCATGTATTCGACAAAGCGCGACTTGCCGCAGCCTGTCGGGCCTTTCAGCATGATCGGCATGCGTGCCGCATAGGCGGCGGTGTACAGGTCGACCTCATTGCCGACCGGGCGATAGTAGGGTTGGGCTGCAATCCTGTAGGGGGCGCTATCAATCTCGCTCATCGCGTGTGTCCTGTGTGACCAGTGAAGCGACCGACGCGCCCTCAGAACCGAGGCTCTCTATGTTCTGACGCGTTTTCTTGACGCGAACCGGGATCCACTTCGCTCGAAAACGCTATAAGGGCCGCCGGGCGGAGGACGGGGCGCGCGACCGCCATGCGCAGTAATGCGCCCACGTCCGTTTGTTGTCAGAAAGAGCAGCAGCGTCAGACCGTGATCGGCGCGCGATGCACCACCATGCTGGTGCCCTGGGTCTGCGCGATGTTGTCGTAACCGATCAGCCGGATGTGGTGGGCCGGATTGGCCGCCCGGCATTCTTCGATTTCGGCGATGACTCGATCGACATCGGTTTCACCGAACATCGGCAGCTTCCACATGTACCAATAGTGGCCCGAGGCGTGCGGCGGTTCGGTGTGCTCGATTGCCGGGGTCCAGCCACGACCAACAATGTAGTTGATCTGCTTGCGCACCTGCTCGGCATCCATCGGCGGCAGATAGGAGAAGGTGCCCAGCTTGCGGCTGTTCGGATCGGAGATACGGGACTGATAGTCCTTCATCGGAGTGGTCATGATGATGGTTCCAGAATTAGCTGATGACGATCGGGCGATTTAGCGGTGCGGCGCGTCGAGCTTGTCGACCACGTCGAACTCGAACTTGATCTCGCGCCAGGTCTCCATCGCCATCTTCAGCTCGGGGCTGGACTGCGCAGCGGTGGTCAGGATGTCCTTGCCCTCGCGCTCGACATCGCGGCCTTCGTTACGGGCGCGCACGCAGGCTTCGAGCGCGATACGGTTCGCAGCCGCACCGGCCGCGTTGCCCCACGGATGGCCGAGCGTACCGCCACCGAACTGGAACACCGCGTCGTCGCCGAAGATCGAGAGCAGCGCCGGCATGTGCCAGACGTGAATGCCGCCGGATGCGACCGGCATCACCGGCGCCATGTGGCCCCACGGCTGATCGAAGAACAGGCCGCGGCTGCGGTCTTCCTTGACGTAGCGCTCGCGCATCAGGTCGACCCAGCCGAGCGTCGCGGCGCGGTCGCCTTCCAGCTTGCCGACCACGGTGCCGGAGTGCAGATGGTCACCGCCGAGCAGACGCAGCAGCTTGGCGAGCACGCGGAAGTTGATGCCGTGGCGCGGGTTACGGTCGATCACGCCATGCATCGCGCGGTGCACGTGCAGCAGCATGCCGTTGGCGCGGCACCAGCGCGACAGGCTGGAATGCGCGGCCCAGCCGATGGTCAGGTAGTCGCTCATGATGATCGGGGTGCCGATCTCCTTGGCGAACTCGGCGCGCCGATAGATTTCTTCCATGTTCGGCGCAGTGACGTTGAGATAGTGGCCCTTGCGCTCGCCGGTTTCCTTCTCGGCCTTCTCGATCGCTTCCTGGCAGAACTCGAAACGGTCGCGCCAGCGCATGAACGGCTGCGAGTTGACGTTTTCGTCGTCCTTGGTGAAGTCGAGGCCGCCGCGCAGACACTCGTAAACGGCGCGGCCATAGTTCTTGGCCGACAGGCCGAGCTTCGGCTTGATGGTACAGCCGAGCAGCGGGCGGCCATACTTGTCGAGCTTGTCGCGCTCGACCTGAATGCCGTGCGGCGGGCCGTCGCAGGTGGTCACGAACCACAGCGGGAAGCGCACGTCTTCCAGACGCAGCGCGCGCACCGCCTTGAAGCCGAACACGTTGCCGACCAGCGAGGTGAACACGTTGACGATCGAGCCTTCTTCGAACAGGCCCATCGGGTAAGCCACGAAGGCGTAGAACGCTTCGTCGTCGCCCGGCACGTCTTCGATGGCGTAGGCGCGGCCCTTATAATAGTCGAGGTCGGTCAGAAGGTCGGTCCACACCGTGGTCCAGGTCGCGGTCGAGGACTCGGCGCACACCGCGGCGGCGGCTTCCTCGCGCGGCACCCCGGGCTGCGGGATCACCTTGAACACCGCGAGAATGTCGCTGTCCTTGGGCGTGTAATGCGGGTCCCAATAAGTTTCCCGATATTCACGCACGCCCGCTTGATAACTCTTTCGCATCGCATGTCCCCTTTGGTGCCGGCCTCTCAACCGGGCCGTCATGGCGCGGGACACTAGGAATTTACTTGCATAAACAAAAATTGATTGTTTCTATCGTGACCATATACAAGGAGTTATGATGCCGCGTATGCACCTCACCCTGCAGCAGCTCCGCTTGTTCGAGGCGGTGGCGCGGCATCGGCACTTCACCCGCGCCGCGGAGGAGCTGCATCTGACCCAGCCGGCGGTGTCGATTCAGCTGCGACGGCTCGAGGAGAACGTCGGCGCTAAGCTATTCGAACATATCGGGAAACGGTTCTTCCTGACCCCGGCCGGCCATGAGATGCACGCCGCCTGCAACGACATTCTTGAGCGGCTGCGCACGCTGGAACAGGCGCTCGATTCCCTCGATGACACGCTGAAAGGGCCGCTGCGGCTGTCGGTGGTGACCAGCACCAAATATTTTATCCCGCACATCCTTGGCTCGTTCATCGCCGATCACCAAGCGGTTGTGCCGCGGCTGATCGTCACCAATCGCGAGCGGGTCATCGAACGCCTGGCGGACAATCAGGACGACTTCGTGATCATGGGCCAGGCGCCGGACGACCTCGCGGTCGAGGCGCGGCCGTTCTACGAAAATCTACTGGTGGTTGCCGCCCATCCACACCACCCGCTGGCAGCGACGGCGGCGATCTCGCCAGCTCAGATCGCCAGCGAGCGCTGGCTGGTGCGCGAAGCGGGATCAGGCACCCGCTCGGCGTTCGATCGCTATCTGATCGAGCACGAGGTTGCGATCAGCCCCTACATGGAACTGGGCTCCACCGAAGCGATCAAGCAGGCGGTGATGGCCGGGCTCGGCGTGTCGGTGCTGCCGCTGTCGAGCATGCAGCTGGAACTATCGAATGGCTGCCTTGCGGTGCTCGACGTGCACGGCTTTCCGCTGTGCCGGCGCTGGAACGCGGTGTGGCTGAAGGGCAAGACGCTGCCGCGCGTCGCCCAGGCCTTTGTCGAGTTCCTGCTCGAGGGCGCCGCCGCCAAACATGCAACGCCGCACGCCGGCAACCAGCCGGCAGCGAGCGCCTGAGGCTTTCCCCACTTACGACGAGATCGGACCACGTCGGCACTGAGCCTGCGATCACCTCCCCCGCGTGCGGGGAGAGGTCGGATCAGCGCGCAGCGATGATCCGGGTGAGGGGGCGTTGCGACCAGCCGAGCCTCTCCAATCGCAGGAACTCTCCAACGTAGGCCCCACCATCGCAGCAGCGCTGCAACATGACCGAACCTCTACATCGCGGCGACGCCCCCTCACCCCACCCCTCTCCCCGCAGGCGGGGAGAGGGAGCAGGCAGCGCTAATCGCGCGGGCCGTTTGCAGTCACTGATCGATGCAGCAGTCGTCACTGAGACACGGCACCGAGGGCACGGGGCCGATGATCACCTCTCCCCGCGCGCAGGGAGAGGCCGTTCACTTTGCCGGCGATCGGGGACAAATCGCCACCTCTCCCCACGCGCGGGGGAGGTCGGATCAACGCATCGCGGTGATCCGGGTGAGGGGGCGTTTCGAGGCCGAGCCGTTGCGATCGCCGCCACGGCCCCTCCCCCTCCCTCACCCCGCAAGCGGGGCGCGGGAGCTGCCGCGAGCGCCTGAGATTCGCGAGCTGCGGCGATATTACGCGTGCTGTTCGCGCCAGCGCGCCAAGGTCTCGATCGTCACCATGCGGTCATCGTCACCGATGCCGGCGAAGTGCCGGTAGGGCGCGCCCGGTTCGCCGAGATCGCTGAGCACCGCCAGCGCGCCGTCAAAATCCTCGGTGTCGGTGTAGTAGCTCGGCGTCACCACGGTCGGGATGCCGGCGCCGCGCGCCGCCGACAGACCGTTGTAGGAATCCTCGAAGGCGATGCAGTCGCGGCCCTCGCACCCCAACCGATCGAGAACGTAGCTGTACACGTCCGGTGCCGGTTTCTTGGCTGAAACCATATCGCCGGCACCGATCACCGCGAACACCTCGATCACCTCACCGCCGAGCGTTGCCTGCAACAAAGTCTCGACATTGGGCAGGCTGGTGGTGGTAGCGATCGCCACCGGGATTTTGAGCCGCTCGGCCTCGCCGAGCAGCCGCGCGATCCCCGGTCGCAGACAGAGCGAGCCTTCAGCGACCATCTCCGCATAGCGCGAGGTTTTGGCGGCATGGAGCGCGGCGATATCGACGCGCCCGGTATCTTGCGGCACATAGTTGGTGACGTAGTGAGCAAGCCGCTCCTTGCCGCCCGCCACCGCAAGCAGCTTGCGATACAGCGGACGGTCCCAGTGCCAGTGCAGCCCGAAGGCTGAAAAGGTCTGGTTGAAGGCGAGGCGGTGCAGCTCCTCCGTTTCAGCGAAGGTGCCATCGATATCGAAGATCAGCGCGGCCGGCATGCTATCCTCCTGTCAAGCGGCTTGATCGATCAGAGCGGGGCTCATCGATACCCAGACCGATGAGCGGGCCGGACGACGTGCCAGCGCGCCGTGGTCGTCGATGGCAAACAGCGTGATCCATCCGCCCTCGACCAGTTCGCGCACCCCGGCATGGGCGGCGATCACGCCTTCGATCGCGGCGGTCGGCGCCTCGATCACCACCGGCAGCCGCAGCGGCTGATGCACCAGCCGCTCGCCGTCATGCAGCGACTGCCAAGGCAGGCCGGGCCGCAGATCGCCGCCATTGCCTTCGAGCACGCCGATCGTGCCGACCACGTTGTGCAGCACCTTGTTGCCGGAGCCGAACACGGCATTGTCGACCGTCGAGCCGTAATATTGCAGGCTGATCCAGCTCGCGACGATCATCGGCGCGGTCATGATGGTGTGCAGCGTCGCAAAGTCCTGATCCTGCCGCCAGTCGTAGCTGTGCAGGAACGACTTGCCGGCGAGATCGAGACCCGCGGTGCGCTCGCGCGGCGCGGCAATGAAGGCGGCGCAGCCCGCGAGCCCCCATTCCGGCCGCACCTGGCTCCAGTCGCGGCTGCGCTCGACGATCTTGGCATCGACCCGCACCCGCGAGCACGGCTCGAACTGCAGCATCCGTTCGGCCCGGGCGATCCGGCCGGCCAGCGCCAGCGCGTGCTGGAACGCCGCCAGCTCGGCGCTGTGGCTGTCCGGCACCAGATCGGTCTCGAACACATGCACCTCGTCAGTGGTGGTGTCGTGCAGCGCCGCCAGGAACAAGGTGTCCTCGGGGATGACGATGCCGCGCGTGCGCAGCTCCGCCCGCACCTGCGGATCGGCCAAAATCTCGACCGCGACCCGCGCATTGGCCTCGCCGCTATGGCCGCCGCAGGCGCCGCAATCGAGGCCCGAGGCGTGCGGATTGTTGACCGTGGTGGCGCCGTGCCCGACCAGCACCACCAGCCGCGCAAAGCTGGTGGTCAGCGACATGCCGCGCAAAATGGTCTCCGCCATCGCCACCCGGTCGCCGAGTGCAAAGCCGGAGTGCCGGCCATTGGCTTGCGACGGCTCGATGCCCGGCTTGAGCCGCCGCCGCACCGACCGGCTCAACCCGACCACGGCCGGATGGGGCGCGGCGCGCGACACGCCAAAACTGTTGCCGAGCAGTTTGGCGGCGTACACCAGCCCGAGCGTTTCGACATAGGCAAAGGACGACACCGCCGCGAGCCGGAACGAGTGCCAGGCCTTGGAGGCCCAGCGCCGCACCAGCCGCCTTGCGGCGATCCGCGCCGGCTCGCCGTGCTTGGCATCGCGCACCGTCTCATGCACCACATGGCTCGGCTTCAGCAGCACCGGGCACTGCGCCCCGCCATGGCGATGGCCGATCGGCACATATTCGATCGGCACGCCGAAGAAGCCGCCAAAGCCGATGGTCTCGACCTGCGGCGTCACCGATTCCAGGGCGCGCCGGAACCGCTCGGAGCGCACGTCGATGCAGAATGCCGCCATCACCTTGGGCGCGCGCAGCCGCGGCGGTGGTGCCGGCCGCTGGATCTGCGTTGCCAATTGCCGCTGCCAGGCGGTGTCGAACGCGGTTTGCAGCACCACATCGATCAGCAGCGAGCGCCGCTGCGCCTCGCCGAGCGGCGCCGTCAGCGCCTCCTGCCAGGACGGCAGCTGATCGGCGACCTTGGTCAGCACCTGCGCCAGCACCGCATCCCAGGCCAGCCGCACCGCGAGCAATTCCACCAGCGCGGTGTCATTCCGGCCATGGAGCTGTTGCTGCCACTGCCGGTAGCGGGCATGGCCGGCAAAGCCGCCGATCGACATCAGCAGCCGGTGATAATAGCCATCGAGCGCCGCGGCCGGCACGCCGAGCTGTTTGCTGGCACTCAGCAGCAGCAGCTCGGCGGTTTCCGGCAGCGCGGCGACGGCGCTGCGGAAGCCGCGCAGCCCGGCGACCTCCGGGGCGCGATCGATCAGCGCGACCTCACGCCATTGCGCGTACAGGCCGATTTGATACGAGACCATGTTCCAGGTCGCCTGCCCCTGGTCAAAGTGATCGGCGGCAAACAGCGCGATCCGTTCCGTCACAAAGGCCGGCCAATCGACGCCGCTGTGCTGCGCGGCGAGATCGGCGATGGTCGGCGTCATCGCGATCGGTTGCTGCTGCTCCTGCTGCGCGGCCCGCAGCAATTGCTGCGGATCGACGAAATTCCCGCGCGCCTGCGGCGTCGCCGCCAGCGCCTCGGCAACATCCGGCAGCCGCAGCTCGCCCTTGGCGAGCGCCTCGAGATAGAAGCTGCGCGGCATGGTCATGCGCGCACCGGCGGCCCGCGCCATCAGCTCGGCGCTTTCGAAGAAGCCGTGCTTGGTGAGACCGACGAACGGGTTGACCGCGACGAAGGTTTTCAGCGGCCAGATCGGAGCAATCCGCGAGGCTGCCGATTGCGCCGCGCGCATCACGCCCTCGCCATTGATCACAGAAGACGGTGCGGTCGAGCAGAGTGACGGCTTCATGGCTGGTTCCTCACAGTTTTGGTCGAAGGAAGGGCGAGCGCACCAATCAGGCGATCGCAGGCGGCATTGACGTAGAGCCCGTTGGCGAGGTGGACGCGCGCCGCCCGCCAGCGGCGGCTCTCCAGCCGCGAGGGCGCGACCAGCTGCATCACCCAGACCGCACCGAACAGCGCGAGCGCGATCAGCATCACCGCCAGCGAGAGCGGATCGACCGGCGGCGGCGAGGGCAGCACCACGCCGAGCCATTCGGTGGCGCCGACATGCAGGGCGACGAACGCGGTGGTGGTGACCGCCGCAACCAGCATCATGCTCAGCGCTGATCCGAGCGACAGTCCGCCGATGCCGGCCTGCGCCAGATACATCGCCAGCGCCATCGCGAAGATCGAGCCCAGCACCAGCGCCTGCACCGAGGGCTGATTGAAGACGCCGAACATCCAGGAGGCGGCGAGATAGAGCGTCAGCGCCACCACCAGCGCCATCACCGCGCGGGCGGCGCCGGGCCGCGCCGCGCTCGGCACCCAGGACGCGCGCGCATTCTCGACCACGCTACCGGCCGACAGGAAGGCGTGCGCCTTGTAGAGCGAGTGCGCCACGATATGCAGCATGGTGAGCGCGAACAGGCCGAGCCCGCTTTCCAGCAGCATGAAGCCCATCTGCGCCAGCGTCGACCAGGCGAGCGCGCCCTTGACGTTGGTCTGGGTCATCATCACCACGCTGGCGAACAGCGCGGTGAAGCCGCCGACAATCGCCAGCACCAACATCGAAGGCGGTGCCAGCAGCATCACGTCAGCAAACCGCACCACCAGGAAGCCGCCAGCATTGATGATGCCGGCATGGAGCAGCGCCGACACCGGCGTCGGGGTTTCCATCACCTCGACCAGCCAGCCATGGGTTGGAAACTGCGCGGATTTCAGCAGCGCGGCGAGCGCGATCAGCAGCGCAGCGATGCCGACGCTGTCGGGGATGGCGCCGCTGGCCGCCGCGGTCTGCGCTCTCGCCAGCAGCGTGGCGATATCGGTGGTGGCGAAGGCCGAGGCCAGCAGCACCGCGGCGACGATGATGCTGACATCGCCGATCCGGGCGAAGATGAACTTCTTGCGCGCCGCGATCTGTGCCTTGCGCCGCTCCGGATAGAACACCAGCAGCCCATGCAGCGCGAAGCTGGTCGCGATCCAGAACAGCACGAACTGCGCGAGATTGCCGGCGATCACCATCAGGATCACGGTGGCGAGCGTCAGACACAGCCGGCCGATGAACACGCCCTGGCGCGGGTCGCCATCAAGATAGTTGCGGCTGAACTGCACGATCACCGCGCCGATGAACGCCACCAACGTCAGCATGGTGACGCTGACCGCATCGAGACGCACCGACAGGCCAATCCCGGCGAAGCCGATGAGCGGCGATGTCACCGCGCCGCGCAGCGCCACGTCGATGGTGGCGGCCACGGCCGCGGCCAGCAGCAGGAGGGACGTGAGACGCGCGGCGAGCAGAACGCGCCGTGGTTTTGATCCGGGTTCGAATATCGCTATCAGCGCTACGCTCGCGAGCGCGAGCGGCGCGGCCAACAAGACCGTCGCGGCGGTGGGTGACATGCAATCCTCACAAGGCAATGGTGATAGCGCCGGGATAGCAGGCCGCTGCTAATTGAAAAAATACAAATATTTCTCGGTTCCGTTTCATTAAACAGAACGATACCGCTCACCCTCACCCTCAACCTGCGTGGTGTGACGCGTGCGCGCGATGGCGCAGCGCAGGGCGGGTGGCAATGCACGCGCTCCGCCGCACGCTGATCGTGACATCATCACAGACCTCGCGGCGCAGCGGCGGCTAGCTTAAGCTCATCGCGCTCCGCCACCGATCAGGGGAAACCACCTCATGCAGAGTAAGAACATTCTGGCCGTTGCGGCCGCAGCCGCTGTGGCGCTGGTGCTGATCTCAGAGCGGCAGCGGCAGACGGCGAATGAGGATGTCGCCGCGTTGCAGACCAAGGCGGCGGCGCTGGTCAAGGACTATGGCGGCGGGCTGCTCGGCGTGCTGAAGGGCGCGATGGAAAGTTCGGGCCCGGTCGGCGCGGTGACGTTCTGCAACAAGGAGGCGCCCGAACTCGCCGCCGAAGCCTCGCAGCGCAGCGGCTGGCATATCGCCCGCACCAGCTTGAAGGTGCGCAATCCGCAGTCGGCGCCGGATGATTACGAACGGCAGGTGATGACCGAATTCGTCAACAGGATTGCCGCCGGCGAGCCGGCCGCCTCGCTGAAACGCGCCGAGATCGTCGAGCACAATGGCGAGCGCGTGTTCCGCTACATCCAGGCGATCCCGACCGGCGAATTGTGCCTGAACTGCCATGGCAGCGACATCAAGGCCAATGTCCGCGCCAAAATTCAGGAACTGTATCCGGCCGATCAGGCCACCGGCTTCAAGCCCGGCGAACTGCGCGGCGTGTTCACGCTTAGCAAGACGCTGTAACGCGATCGCGTTTCTAAGGAAGACCGTTCAAGGTCCGCGGCGCTGCCGCGGACCAGCCTATTGCCAAGCGATCAGGCGACCCGCGATGTCATCAGCGATGTCGTGTCGTCCCTGGTTTGCGCCGACAGCAGACCGACGATTTCGTCATTGGGCCGGCCGGGGCTGAACAGGAAGCCCTGCGCTTCATGGCAGCCTTCGGAGCGCAGCCAGTTCAGCTCGGCTTCGGTCTCGACGCCTTCCGCGGTGATCGTCACCCCAAGGCCGCGGCCGAGGCTGATGATCGAGCGCACAATCGCCTGCAATTCATGATTGGCGCACAGACCGCGCACGAACGACTGATCGATCTTGATCTTGTCGAACGGGAAGCTGCGCAGATAGCTCAAGCTGGAATAGCCAGTGCCGAAATCGTCCATCGAGATACGCACGCCGAGCGCGCGCAGCGCATGCAGCGTCGCGATCACCTGACTGCTCTTTTCGAGCAGCAGCGTTTCGGTGATTTCCAGTTCCAGCCGCTTGGGCGGCAGGCCGGAATGTTTCAGTGCGTCCATCACCGTGGTCAAGAGATTGCCGACCCGGAATTGCAGCGGCGACAGATTGACCGCGACCCGCACCGGATCGGGCCAAGCCGCAGCATCAAGGCAGGCGCGGCGCAGCACCTGCAAGCCGAGCGGATTGATCAGCCCGGTTTCTTCCGCCACCGGAATGAAATCGGCCGGCGACACCATGCCGCGCTCCGGATGCGGCCAGCGCACCAGCGCCTCGCAGCCGGAAATCGTGCCGGTGCTGAGCCCGATCAGCGGCTGATAATGCGGCCGCAGCACTTCATGCTGCAACGCCTGCCGCAGCTCGAACTCGATCTTGCGGCGGGTCTGGGCGCGCGCGTCCATGCCGGTCTCGAAGAACGAATAGCCGCCGCGCGCTTCCACCTTGGCCTTGGTGAGCGCCATATCGGCGCTCATGAACAGCTTGTCGGATTCATCGCCGTCGCCCGGCGCCACCGCAATGCCGATGCTGGCGCTGACCACCACCGAATGGCCATCGACCAGAAACGGCTCGCCGATCGCATGCAGCAGTCGCTTGGCCAGCAGCACGATATCTTCGGTGCGCTCGACGCCGCTCTGCAGCACTGCGAACTCATCGGAATTCAGCCGGCCGATCACGTCGTCATCGCGCAACGTCGAACGCAGCCGGCGCGAAATGCTGCGCAGCAGCTTGTCGCCGATCGCGTGGCCGAGGCTGTCATTGACCGCCTTGAAATTGTCGATGCCGAGGAAGTGCACCGCGACCTTGCCGTCGCTGCGCCGGGTGTGCGTCAGCATGTCATCGAGCCGCTTGCGCAGCGAATTGCGGTTCGGCAGCCCGGTGAGGCCGTCGTGCTGCGCCATGAAGGCGAGCCGCATCTCGGCGCGCTTGCGCTCGGTGATATCCATCAGCGCCAGCAGCACCGCGGGCTGGCCGGCATAGGTCAGCCGGCGCGAATAGACCGCAAGATCAATCAGCGTGCCGTCGGCGCGCACGTGTTTCCAGGTGCGCGCGGCGCGCTCATCGGCGCGCGGATCGCCGTCCCAGGGCCGATCGGCCTCGAAGGCTTGCAGGTCGCGGAGGGTCAGCGAGCGGAACTCGGCCGGCGAAAAGCCGTAATGTTCGACCGCGGCATCATTGACGCCGATGATGCGTTCGCCGTCGATCGCGCAGACGATCATCGGCACGGGATTGCTGTCGAACAACAGACGGAACGAGGATTCGCGCCGCTTCAGCTCGGTGATGTCGATGCGCAGGCCGATGATGCCACCATCGGCGGTCTTGCGTTCCTCGATCTGGATGCAGCGGCCGTCGGAGATCAGTTGCTCGTGGCGCTCGCCCGGCTGATGAAGCTTGGCCATGCGCTCGGCGATCCACTCCTCCTCGCGGCCGACCGCTTCCGGATAGTCGCCGCGCTCGACACCGGCCCGCAGCGTATCGGCCATGCGCACGCCCGGTTTGAACAGGTCGGCGCTGCGGCTGTAGATCTCCGCGTATTTCTTGTTCCAGAGGATGTAGCGGCCTTCGGCGTCCAGAAACACGATGCCCTGCGGCAGCAGATCGATCGCCTCGCGCAGCCGCTCGTGCGATTTGCGGGCCTCGGCCATCGCTGCTTCCGCCGCGGCGCGCTTGCGCACCACCTCGGTGATGTCGGCGGCAATCCGCCGGTCCTTCCCCTTCCACTTGGCTTGCGGCGCAGGCTTGCGAATCGGCTTGAACGTGCGGCCGGGGCGGCTCGGTAGTTGTCGTTTCTTATTCGGCCGATCAGGCGGCATTGCAGGCCTCGCTCTCAGTGGCCGCCTAGTAGAGTCACGAAGTCTCTGAAGAATCGGTATCGCGCCAACGCCAGCAGCGCCGCGCCCCAGGAAGATCGATTTACCTCTGCCCATTTGTTGGGCGGCAACGATCACAACCCATGGCTGTTTTTTCTAATAAAACTCACGGTTGTGGCAATCGTGAGCTGCAGGGGATCATCGCGCCGCACACGGAATAGTCATTGCGCCCAGCGAGCTTCCCCGCTGATTTCGTTGCGGATGGTTAGCCAATGCTTGCCGGCGACCGCCGCGCGGCGCCGGTGAAGTCGGCTGCAGCGATGTGCTATGGGGCAGATATGTTCCGGCTTGCGATTCGCTGCTGCACGGTGCCGCTCGTCATGCTGCTGACGATGGCGATTGCGGCTGCGCAGGACAAAGGCAGCATCACGCCCAAGCCGCTGCCGGCACTCGCCAATCCGAACGATCCGGCGCTCGCCGCCAAAGAGCTGTTTGCCCGTAAGCTGAACGCTGCCGCGCTGCCGCCGCAACCGATCGGCTTCTATGCCAAAGGCTGCCTCGCCGGCGGCGAAGCGCTGCCGATCAATGGCGAGCACTGGCAGGTGATGCGGCTATCGCGCAACCGCAATTGGGGTCATCCCGATCTGATCGCGATGCTGAAGCGGCTGGCAAACGTCGCGCATCGCGACGCCGGCTGGCCGGGGCTGCTGATTGGCGATCTGTCGCAGCCGCGCGGCGGGCCGATGCTGACCGGCCATGCCAGCCACCAGGTCGGCCTCGATGCCGATATCTGGCTGACGCCGGCGCCGAACTATCTGCTGTCGCGCAATGAGCGCGAGGAGATGTCGGCGGTGATGATGGTGCGTTCCGACCGGCTCGATATCGATCCGGCGAGCTGGACGCCGAGCCATCTGCCGGTGATCCGCGCCGCCGCAAGGCAGCCGGAGGTCGACCGCATCTTCGTCAATGCCGCGATCAAGAAGGCGCTCTGCCGCGAGGCCAAGGGCGACCGTAGCTGGCTTGGCAAGGTGCGGCCGATGTATGGCCACGATTATCACTTCCACATCCGCATCAAATGCCCGGCCTCGGCCACCGATTGCGAAGCGCAGGCGCCGCCGCCGCCCGGCGAAGGCTGCGCGGCCGAGGATTTCGCTTATTGGTTCAGCGACTCGGTGCTCCATCCCAAACCGCCGAAAACCCCGCCGCCGCCCCGGCCGCCGATGACGCTCAGCGATCTGCCGCCAGCCTGCCGCCTGGTGTTGCAGGCGCCGTGAGCGTGCCGATCAGGGTTCGGTGAGCAGCGACCAGGCGCGCGCCGCGGTGCGCTTGACCCGCCCCGGCAATGACAGTGGCGGCGGCGGTGCCTCTTCATCCTCCGGCAGCCGCAGGCCGACCACATTGACCCGGCCGCCGCCGATGCTGCGCGCCACCAGCACGATCGAATCGAGCGGCAGCGTCGCGCCCTGCTTGGGCGCATGATCGAGATGGATGTCGAAATAATCTGCCGCGGTGAGATGGGCGTCGCTGGGATCGACATTGAGGCCGTAGGCAACGGCGATGTCGCCGAGGGTGACATCGCCGGCCACCATGAAATCGCCGAGCAGATGCGGGTCAGGCATGGCGCTCGGCACCATATCGGTAAAAAACCGATCGAGCGCCTGCGCCTTTTCCGGCGGCGCCAGCAGATAGAGATAATCGCCGGCCACGATCGGCGCGGCTTCGTCCGGGGTCAGGATGCGCTCGTCGCGGATCACCAGCGTCGGCTTCGACCAGGATGGGATCAGCCCGCGCTTCAGATACAGGCTTTTCGGCCGCACCGCATAGCCGACCAGCTGCTGTTCGAGCTGCCCCGGCAGATCGAGCTCGACCCGGCGCGGGCCGCGATCGGCGCGCGGCAAGGCGACATGCAGCGTGCGCGCCGCAAAGCCCAGCGTCCAGCCCTGCAGCAGCAGCGAGATCAGCACCACCACAAAGGCGACGTCGAAATACAGATAAGCGTGCGATAGCCCGACCAGCATCGGGATCGATGCCAGGAAGATGCCGACCGCGCCGCGCAGCCCGACCCAGGCGATGAACAGCCGCTCGCGCCAGCTGAACCGGAACGGCGCCAGGCAGATGAACACCGCCAGCGGCCGCGCCACCAGCATCAGCGCCATCGCCACCGCCACCGCCGGCAACGCGCTGCTCAGCAGCCGCTGCGGCGAGGCCAGCAGCCCGAGCAGCACGAACATCACGATCTGCGCCAGCCAGGTGGCGGCGTCGAGAAAGGTCACCACCGAATTATGCGCCCGGGTCGGCCGGTTGCCGATCACGATGCCGGCGAGATAGACCGCCAGAAAGCCGGAGGCGTGCGCCATCTGGGTGGCGCCGAAAATCACCAGCGCCGCGGTGGTGACGAATGGTGCGTGCAGGCCCTGCGGCAGCGCCACCCGGTTGAGCGCCAACACCACCAACAGCCCGCCGATCACGCCGAACACCGCGCCGAACAGCGCGTCCCAGGCGAGCTGCATCAACACCCGCGACAGCGAGCCGTCGCCGACCGAGATCAGCTCGACCAGCATCAAGGTCAGGAACACCGCGAACGGATCATTGGTGCCGGATTCAACCTCAAGCGTGGCACCGACCCGTGGCCGCAGCCGCAAGCCCTGGGCATGGACCAGCAGGAACACCGCGGCGGCGTCGGTCGAGGCCACCACCGCGCCGATCAACAGCGACTCGGTCCAGTTCAGGTCGAGCGCATAGCGCGCCACCGGCGCGGTGATCATCGCGGTGAGCAGCACGCCGACCGTGGCCAGGATCGAAGCCGGGCCCCATACGGACTGAATGATCTGGAACCGGGTTTTCAGGCCGCCGTCGAACAGAATCAGCGCCAGCGCCACCGAGCCGACCAGATAGGTGGTCTGCAGATCGTCAAAGCGCAGCCCGCCGGGCCCGGCATCGCCAGCGAACATGCCGATGCCGAGGAACACCAGCAGCAACGGCGCGCCAAAGCGCAGCGCCAGCAGGCTGGACAGGATTCCAGCCATCACCAGCGCCGCGCCGAGCAGAATGGCTATGCTGACTGCGTCGAGGGAGGCCATGGTCCTTCGCTAGCGCGGGAATCGCTCGATCTTCAATATCGGTAGCTTGGGGTGGCGCCAATCGCCTGTCACCCGGCAAATGCCGGTCCTTCCCTCAATCTGGCCTAAAATGCCCGCATTCGGTATGCACCACAGCCGACCGCCCCGCCCCGCATGCATGATGGATGACCGATGGACCTGGATCTGAACCCGACCGTGATTTACGAGGCCCTGCTCGCCGGAGCCCGCTCCGTCGGCGCGGAAGTGACCTCGCCCTGGTTCTACTTCCAGCTCGGTCTGATCCTGATCGGTGCCGGCATCAGCTATGGCGTCGGCGCGGTGGTGCGCTCGCGGGTCGATCTCGGCCACGCCACCATGGGTTGGCCGGCACCGCTGCGGCTGTTCGGCCGGGTGCTGGTCGGCAGCGCCTCGACCGCGGTGTTCGCGATCGTGATGATTGCGGCGCGGACCGGCATGATCGCCTGGACCTGGCCGAGCCGCAGTTATCTGCTTGCCGTCGCCGCCAAGCTGGCGCTGGCCTGGCTGGTGATCCGGCTCGCCACCAGCATGATCCGTAACGGTTTTCTGGTGCGGCTGGTGTCGCTGTCGGCATGGCTGGTCGCCGCGCTCAGCATTCTCGGCCAGCTCGAATCCACCGTGGAGGCGCTGGATTCGGTCTCGATCATGATCAGCGGGCTGCGGCTGACGCCGCTGTTGATGATCAAGCTGACGGTGCTGCTCGGCGTCGCGCTGTGGCTGACCAATGTCGCCAGCCGGTTCCTGGAAGGCCGGATCGCGCAATCGCGCGACCTGACGCCGTCGATTCAGGTGCTGCTGATCAAGCTGGTACGGGTCGGCCTGATGGTGGTCGCGGTCGCGGTGGTGCTGAGTTCGGTCGGCATCAACCTGTCGGCGTTGGCGATCTTCTCCGGTGCGATCGGCGTCGGTATCGGTCTCGGCTTGCAGAAGATCGTCGCCAATTTCATCAGCGGCGTGATCCTGCTGGCCGACAAATCGGTGAAACCGGGCGATCTGGTCACGATCGGCGACAGTTCCGGCCGGATCAGCGCGATGAACACCCGCTACATCTCGGTGGCGGCGGGCGACGGCCGCGAGTTCCTGATCCCGAACGAGGATCTGGTGACCCAGAAGGTGGTGAACTGGACCTACACCGACAAAAACACCCTGGTGAAGGTCAATTTCGGCACCAATTACGATGCCGACCCGCGGCTGGTGTGCCAATTGGCGGTCGGGATCGCCGCGAAATCGCCGCGCGCCACCAAGGGCAAGACCCCGACCTGCCTTTTGACCGAATTCGCCGAAGCCGGGATGAAATTCACCCTGACCTTCTGGATTTCCGAGCCGGATGGCATGGACGCGGTGCGCAGCGACGTGATGCTGGCGCTGTGGGACGCCTTCAAGCGCGAAGGCATCAAGGTGCCGACCCCGATCCGCGAAATCCGGGTGCGCGACGGCGCGCTGGCGGTGGAGGCCACGATCGACGGCCCGCATGGCGGCCCGGTTCCAAGCGCTGGGCTGGCATGATCCCGCACCCAAGCCCCTTTGGCTTGCGCGAACCGGCACGATCACTAGATTGGACCGTCACATTCCCTTCTCAAGGCGTTCCAATCCATGAGCTATGTCGAGGCTTCAGAAACCGCATTGCGTAAAACCGGACAAATCAAGCTGCATGGTCCGAGCGGCTTTGCCGGGATGCGCAAGGCTGGCGCCCTGGTAGCGCAATGCCTGGACGCGCTGGTGGATGTGATCAAGCCGGGCGTGACCACCGCCCATATCGACGATCTGGTGCGTGAATTCGCGTTCAGCCACGGCGCATTTCCCGCGACGCTGATGTATCGCGGCTATCGCTATTGCTGCTGCACCTCGATCAATCACGTGGTCTGCCACGGCATGCCCAACGACCGGCCGCTCAAGGAAGGCGACATCGTCAATGTCGACGTCACCTTGATCGTCGACGGCTGGTATGGCGATTCCAGCCGGATGTATCCGGTCGGCGCGATCGCCCGCAAAGCCGAGCGGCTGATCGATGTCACCTATGAGTCGCTGCTGCGCGGCATTGCCGCCGTAAAACCCGGCGCCACCACCGGCGATATCGGCCACGCCATTCAGAGCTTTGTCGAACCGCAGCAGATGAGCGTGGTGCGCGATTTCTGCGGCCACGGCCTCGGCCGGCTGTTCCACGACGAGCCGAACATCATTCACATCGGCAATCCGGGCCAGGGCGTCACGCTCAAGCCGGGCATGTTCTTCACGATCGAGCCGATGATCAATCTCGGCAAACCCTATGTGAAGGTGCTGTCCGACGGCTGGACCGCCGTGACCCGCGACCGCTCGCTGTCGGCGCAATTCGAGCATTCGATCGGCGTCACCGAAACCGGCTGCGAGATCTTCACGCTGTCGCCGAAGGGCCTCGACAAGCCGCCGCTGCAGGGCTGAGCGGGCCGCTCGCCCTCCTGCGCCTCGCCATCCGGGGCGTGCCCCCTTGCCACGTCATTCCGGGTCGCGCGCAGCGCGAACCTGGAATGATACCAACGGCAATTGATACCAACCACTCCTCATGTCATGGCCGGGCTCCGTCCCGGCCATCCACGTCTTTGATCTTTCAGCGCTTTCAAGACGTGGATGGCCGCGGCAAGCGCGGG
>KI632513.1:2916826-2947265 GCA_000504425.1 Rhodopseudomonas palustris JSC-3b
GCCTTGCGGGCATTGCCGCCCGCCGCGCCGCAGGGCGGCCTGTTCGCCGTCGCGCCGTCAGCCCTGTCCGCTTTCATCCTCGCCGTTTTCATCCTCGCCGTTTTCACCCTCGCCGCATTCACCGTGCCACTGTCCACCTTGCCGCGGGCAGCTTTGCGGCGCCGGCGCCATTGACAACGCGCTCGCCCCTCGACAATCTACACCCAACGTCAGGTTTACGTGGGGTCAGTCTTGTCGTCGCTGATGCAGATCGGGGAGTTGTCGGAACGGGCCGGGGTCACCCACCGCACCATCCACTATTATGAGCGGCTTGGCCTGGTGCGACCGGCCGAGCGCGAGGGCTCGGGCTATCGCTATTATGACGAGAGCGCGCTGAAGCGGCTGGAGAAGATCGCCGCGCTGAAACGACTCGGTCTCAGCCTCGACGACATCGCCGCGGTGATCGACCTGTATTTCGCCGACGCCACCGGCATCAAAGGCAAGGAAAAGGTGCTGGAGATCCTGCAGGCGCAGCTCAGCCGCACCGAGACCCAGCTTCAGGAACTGACGGCGTTCAAGCACGACCTCACCGCCAATATCGCCCGTATGCACGCGCTGATCGCCGACGCGAAGCGCAAATAACGCCCTCAACCGGAACCAATAGCCATGCCACGCCCTCAATCTACAGTTAACGTCAACTTTCAATCCAACAACCTCACCGGCCGGCACGGCGCGCTGCTGGCGCTGCTGATGGTCTGCGGCCTCGCCGTGGTCGGGCAGCTCTATCTGACCATCCCGCTGGTGGCGGCGATCGGCGCGCAATTTGGCGTCGAGCCAAGCGAGGCGGCGTTGAGCGGCACGGCATTCGGCATCGCCTATGCCGCCGGCTTCCTGATCTTTGGCGGGCTGTCCGATCGTTTCGGCCGCAAGCGCGTCATTGTGCTGGGACTGGCCGCGACCGCGCTCGCCACGCTGCTGGTTGCGCTGATGCCGAGCTTCGGCTGGCTGTTGGCGGCGCGCGCGCTGCAGGGACTGTGCGCGTCAATCTTTCCGCCCGCGGCGCTGTCGCTGGTGACCGAGGAACTGCCGCCGCCGCATCGCCCGCTCGGCGTGTCGCTGATGAGCTTTGCGTTTCTGGTGGCGGCGCCGGCCGCGCAATTACTGGCGGCGTCGAGCGGCCTGTCGCTGGCCGCGCTGATGCTGGCGCTGGCGCCCGGCTATCTGCTCGGCGCGCTCGGGCTATGGATTGCCGCCGCGGCGCCTGGCCCCGCCAACCATCCCGGCGCGGCACCGGCCGCGGCCAGCGCAACGAGCCTGCTGCGCGATGGCGGCATCATCGCCGCCTGGGCCGCGGCGCTGACCGTGCTGTTCGGCTTTGTCTGCTTCTTCAGCGGAGTGCAGACGATGGCGCCGCAGCTCGGCGTCGATCCGCAGGCCGTGCGCCTGTTCGGGCTGCCGGCGCTGGCGTTCGCCTTTGCGGCCGCGCCGCTGGCGCGCAGCTATGGCCCGGCGATCACCGCCAGTTTTGGCCTGGTGGTGGCGGCGCTGGCGCTTGGCCTCGCCGCCTTGGCGCAGCCGACCCTGCTGTTGGTGGCAAGCGCGCTGCTATCGGCCGGCGTGGCGCTGGCAGTGCCGGGGCTGATCGCAACGGTCGCCAACCGCGCCAGCGCTTCCAATCGCGCCCGGGCGCTCGCGATCTACACTTTTGCGCTGTTCCTGGGCGCCAGCCTCGCGCCGCCACTGGCGCAGTGGCTGGCCACGCTCGCCGCCGCGGCGCTGTGGCTCGTGCCCGCAGCTCTGCTGCTCTTGGCCGCTCTCGGCCTGATCGCCACCCGCCGCACCGCAAAGCCAAGCTGAAAGGACCTGCCGATGACCCGCCCCGCTCTCTCCCGCGTTCTCGCCGCACTTGGCGCGATCGCCAGCGCCACCAATGTCGCCTCCGCCGACGCAGTTAAGGGAACCAGCATGACCGCCACCGCTATCACCGCCCGCCCCGCCGCCGCGATTATCGACAGCTATCTGCCAGCCGGCTACCGCGAGGCCGCCCGCCGCGCCGTCACCGTCGATGGCGAAGCCGCCGAACTGGTGCGCTATCAGCGCACGGACGGCCGCAACGCCGCGCTCGGCGGCGAGCATTTCAGCACCGTGATCGCCGCCAATGGCCGGCTCAAAGGCTTCGCCCGGATCGACCTCGATCTGGTCGGCGGCGCGCTGCCGAGCCGCGACCAGGCGCAGGCGATCGCGATGGAGTTTTTGGCGCAGGCCGCGCCCGATCTGCTGCGCACGCTGAAGATTAGCTGGATCGAGCCGCATGACGAACCGCTGCGCGTCACCCGCGACGGCCGCAGCGAAGAACTGACGCTGACCGGCATGAAGGTGAAGATGCGCAACACCGCCGATGGCCGCTGGATGTGGGTGATCGTCGGCGCCGATCGCAAGGTGATGGTGTTCGAGCGCGATATCGTCTGGATCACCATGCCGGGCAAGCGCGGCACCGAGAAGTGGTTGCACGATTCCTGGCTGGCGGAACGCAGCTAATACCCAGCTTGATCGGCAGGCCGTCGATCAGCCCGCTTTACGCGCCTTGCCGCCCGCCCCGCCGCGGGCGGTCTTTTTCGGCTTGGCGCCGGCCGTTTTCGGCTCGTCGGCCTTGCTACTATCCGCCTTGTTACTATCCGCCTTGGCGCTGCTGCCCTTGGAACCCGAACCGCTGATCGGCAGCAGCATTTCCTTTTGCCCCGCCGCGGTCTTGCGCTTTCTGCCCTTGGCCGGCTTGGCAGAAGCCTTGTCGGCAGCGGCGGGCTTGGCGACCTGAGCGTCGCTGCCGAGGCTGCGGCGCAGCGCCTCCATCAGATCGATGACATTGTCGCCCTTCGGCCGCGCCTTGGCGGCGATCGGCTGACCGTTGCGTTTCTTGTTGATCAGCTCGGTCAGCGCCGCCTCATAGTGATCTTCAAAACTATCCGGCTCGAACGGCCCGGATTTCTGCTCGACGATGTGGCGGGCGAGGTCGAGCATGTCTTTGGTGACTTTGACCTCCTGAATGCCATCGAAATAATCGGCGGCACTGCGCACCTCATAGGGATAGCGCAGCAGCATGCCCATCAGCCCATTGTCGCGCGGCTGCAACGCGATCACATGCTCGCGGTTGGTCAGCACCACCCGCGCCAGCGCCACCCGGTCGAGCTCGCGAATGGTCTCGCGGATCACCGCATAGGCGTCATGGCCGACCTTGCCGTCCGGCACGATGTAATACGGCCGCATGTAATAGAGGTCGTCGATCTCAGCTTTCGGCACAAAGCGGTCGATCTCGATGGTGCGGGTCGATTCCAGCGCGATCGCCTCGAGCTCGTCCTTGCTGATCTCGACAAAACTGTCGGTATCGACCTGATAGCCCTTGGCGATGTCTTCCGGCGCCACCTCCTCGCCGGTCTCGGCATCGACCTTGAGGTATTTGATGCGGTGGCCGGTGGCACGGTTGATCTGATTAAAACTGATTTTCTCGGCCTCGGAGGTCGCCGGATACAGCGCGACCGGGCAGGTCACCAGAGACAGCCGCAAAAACCCCTTCCAATTGGCGCGCGGGGCCATGGCCCGTTACTCCCTACTCGCACACGCAAGGCGCCGGATGGTGCCGGCCACGGCCCTGCCCTTCGGGAACCGGCGGCGATTCAAGCGACGGCTCTCGGATTCGTTCCGCAGGTTGCTATATTGAGGGGCAGAGGGCGTGAGACAGGAGTCTCAACATGGCCGATCGACCGCGCGACTTGGCAGATCGTCTGGCAGATCGTTTGGCAGACAGTCCGCCGACGCGCCGGCCGCGCGCCGACGGCTTTGTGCGCCAGACCTGGACGCTGCCGCGCGATCAGGCCCGCGATCAAGCACGCGCCTTCCTCACCAACTATCCGAAAGCCGCCTATATGAGCGCGGTCGAAAGCTGGCGCGAATTGCCCGGCGACCGCATCGAATTCACCGTGCGCCGGCTGCCGAGCGCAGATTAGCGCACTCGCAATTCCCGGTTGCAAATACCGACAGCCACGGCATGCTCTAGGCGAGATCCGGGGATGGGTGCCCGATGGCAACCGAAAGCGACGAGGGCGGCCGGCCGGGCTTTGCCGACGCGCCGCACTATCATGGCCATCGCGAGCGGCTGCGCGAGCGTTTCCGCTCGGCCGGCGCCGACGCGCTGTCCGACTATGAACTATTGGAGCTGGTGCTGTTTCGCGCGCTGCCGCGGCGCGACGTCAAACCGCTGGCCAAGGAGCTGATCACCAAATTCGGCTCATTCGCCGAGACGGTGCACGCCTCGGAAGCGCGGCTGCGCGAGGTGCGCGGCCTTGGCGACGCCGCCATCATCGAGATCAAGCTGATCGCCGCGACCTCAGCCCGGGTCGCCAAGGGCAAGCTGAAAAGCCGCGCGGTGCTGTCGTCCTGGACCGCGGTGCTGGATTATTGCCGCACCGCGATGGCGTTCGCCGACAAGGAGCAGTTCCGGATTCTATTTCTCGACAAGCGCAACCAGCTGATCGCCGACGAATTGCAGCAGATCGGCACGGTCGATCACACCCCGGTCTATCCGCGCGAGATCGTCAAGCGCGCGCTTGAGCTGTCAGCCTCGGCGATCATCCTGGTGCACAATCACCCGTCGGGCGATCCGACGCCGTCGGCCGCCGACATCCAGCTCACGCAATCGATCGTGGCGATCGCCGGCCCGCTCGGCATCGCGGTTCATGACCACATCATCGTCGGCAAAAACGGCCATGCCAGCCTGAAAGGGCTGCGGCTGATTTGATGGTAATGGCGATCGATGCCACGCGCGTCATGGCCGGGCGTCGTCCCGGCCATCCACGTCTTCGTTCCTGAGTTCTTAAGTAAGACGTGGATGCCCGCGACAAGCGCGGGCATGACGGTCATTTGGGAGGTGCAATTACTGCCGCATCATCAGCAGCGGGTCGGCGCTGTCCGGCGTCTTGCGCCACTGCGCGTTGTCGTCGGCCTCAAAGCGCCAGACCTCGCCGCGATCGGACATCAGCACCAGCACGCCGCGCTCCAGCCGCCACATGGTCGGCGCAAAACTGGTGACCATCGGATCGCAGCGCGGCTTCAGGAACGCCGCGAAATTGTCGGGCGTCGCCGCTTCTGTGTTGGTCAGCGTCAGCCCGCAGATCGCGCGGCCGCTGCCGCGCACCATCGACCAGTCGCCGATCATCTGATCCATCGACTTGGCGAGCGAACGCGCCGCCGCGAGGTTCTGCAGAATGTAGATGCCTTCGCCGCTGCGCATGCCCTCGAAGATGCCGCTCTCGACCTCGGTGAGATCGATCACCGACTGGCCCGCGCCGTCCTGCAGCCGCACGATGTCGAGCCCCTTCACCGACCAGGACGCGATGTCCTTGGTAAATGGCAGCGCCGCGGTGCAGCCCGGCTCTAGCTCCAGCTTCAACCCTTGCGGCGTGGTGTCTGGCTTCAGCGTCACCACACAGGTCTTGCTGCGCTCGGTGGTGGACAGCTCCCACTGCCCGACCATCGCCTTGGTGAGCTTGGAGCCATCATCAGCCCGGGCCGCGCCGGGCATCAATATCGCCGCCAGCAGCGCGACTAACACTCCTGCGGCTTGAGTTCTCCGGCACGCGCGCTTGGACATTCGATCGCCCCCGATCAACGGCTCCACACCGGCGTTTCCACCACCGGCGTCAAAGGCGGCTTGCCGGCGAACCACGCCTTGAGATTATCGACCACCAGCTGGTCCATGGCATTGCGCGTCACCACCGAGGCCGAGCCGATATGCGGCAGCAGCACGACATTGGACATTGCGCGCAATTCCTCGGGCACGTTCGGCTCGTCGGCGAACACATCAAGCCCGGCGGCCAGGATCGTTCCCGAGCGCAGCGCCTGGATCAGCGCCGGCTCATCGACCACCGAACCGCGCGCGACATTGATCAGCACGCCGCGCGGCCCGAGCGCCTGCAGCACCTCGGCATTGATCAGCTTGGCGGTGCTGGCGCCGCCCGGCGTGATCACCATCAGCGTATCGACATCGCGCGCCATCGCCACCAGATCGGCATAGTACGGATAGAGCATGCCGGCGACGCGGTTGCGGCAGTGATAGGCCACCGGCACCCGCGAGGCATCGAGCCGACGCGCGATCGCCTGGCCGATCCGGCCCATGCCGACCATGCCGACCTTGCGGTCGCGCAGCGAGCCGACGCTGAGCGGATAATTCTGGGTCTGCCACAGACCGGAACGCACATAGCGGTCGGCCTGGATGAATTCGCGCAGTGTGGCGATCAACAGCCCGAGCGCGGTATCGGCGACCTCCTCGGTCAGCACGTCCGGGGTGTTGGTGACGACGACGCGATGCTCGCGCGCATAGCCAAGGTCGATATGGTCGTAGCCGACGCCAAACGTGGCGATGATCTCCAGCCGCGGAAAGCGCGCAAGCTGCGCAGCGCGCAGCGGCACCAGGCTGGTGACGCCGATGCCGCGCACATGCTCGGCGACATCGGCCGGCAACTGCGCCAGCGCCGCGTCATCGACCGCGCCGTGCAGCCGGAAACTGTCTGAAAATCCATTCTCAATCAGCCGCTTGCGCGGGCCGAACAGCAGCAGATCGATTTTCTGCGATGGTCCAATTGCCATCAATTGTCTTTCCCCAACGCGCTCTCATGCCAGCGTCGCAACGCCAAATGCGACGCCCAGGCGAGACCCGCATAAATGACAATGCCCGCGGCCGAGAGCAACAGCAAGGCGGCGAACATCCGCGGAATGTTGAGCCGGTAGCTCGACTCGGCGATGCGGTAGGCAAGTCCGGAGCCGGCGCCGGCCGAGCCGGCCGCGATCTCGGCCACCACCGCGCCGATCAGCGACAGCCCGCCAGCGATGCGCAGCCCGCCCAGCATCTGTGGCAGCGCGGCCGGCAATTTCAGATAGAGCAGCGTCTGCAGCCGCGAGGCGCCATAGAGCCGAAACAGCCCGACCAGATTGCGATCGACCGAGGCCAGCCCGAGCGTGGTATTGGCCAGCACCGGAAAGAACGCCACGATGAACGCGCACACCACCACCGCGGTCGGCTGCGGCAGATAGATCAGCAGCAGCGGCGCGATCGCGATCACCGGCGTCACCTGCAAGATGATGGCGTAAGGCAATAGCGCGAATTCCAGCCAGCGCGACTGATTGAACAGGATCGCGAGCGCCGTGCCGCCGAGCGCCGCGGCGACAAAACCCTGCAATGTGGTGAGCAGCGTCACCGCCAGCGATTGCGACAGCACCGGCCAATCATTGGCGAGCGTCGCCAGCACCAGGCCGGGGCCGGGCAGCACATAGGGCGGAATGGCGTTGATGGTCACCACCGCATGCCAGGCGGCGATCGCGGCGGCGAACACCACCACCGGCAGCGCGATCCGCAGCAGCCGTGCCCCGGTCATCGGCCCTCCGTGGGATCGGCGGTGCGGGCCAGCGCCTCGGCGACCACGCGGCAATACGCGGCGTAATCCGTAGTCATCCGGAACGGTTCGCCGCGCGGCTCGGCTGCCTTGATGCCAAATTCGGCGGCGATCTTGCCGGGACGCGGTGTCATCACCAAAACGCGCTGCGCGAGATAGACCGACTCATAGACCGAGTGGGTCACGAAGATCACGGTCTTGCCGAGCTCGCGCCACAGCATGAGCAGGTCATTGTTGAGCCGAAACCGCGTGATCTCATCGAGCGCGGCGAATGGCTCATCGAGCAGCAGAATGTCGGGATCGGTGACCAGCGCTCGCGCCAGCGCGGCACGCATCTTCATGCCGCCAGACAATTCGCGCGGCATGGCCCCGGCAAAATCGCGCAGCCCGACCTGGGCCAGCACGGCCATCACCCGCTGCTCGATCTCCGCGCGCGGCAGATGGCTAAGCTTCAGCGGCAGGCCGACATTGCCGCGCACGCTGGCCCACGGCATCAAGGTCGGTTCCTGAAACACCACGCCGATCGCGTGGCCGCTGCCGGAACGCGCACTGCGCGGCGCGATCTGCACCGTGCCGCTGCTCGGCTCGGCAAGGCCCGCGACCAGGCGCAGCGCGGTCGACTTACCGCAGCCGGATGGCCCGACCAGCGCGATGAACTCGCCGCGCTTGACGGTGAGGTCGAGCGGCCCGAGCGCCAGCACGCCATTGCGATAGCGCTTGGTGACGGCCTGGAGCCGTACCACAGCCTCGGCCGCCGCATCGTCAGTCACGTTCGAGGCTGCGGACCCGGCCATGGCGCGCCGCCTTACTGCCGGGGTCGCAGGTCGATGCCGACGGCCTTATTGGTGAATTGCAGCGTGTAGGATTTGCGGAAATCGAGATCGCGGCGAATCGCGCCGGCGCGCGACATCTTGTCGAAGAATTCGGCGATCCGGGTGTCCGACATCGCGCCGATGCCGTTGCGCAGCGTGTCGCCGGAATCGACGATGCCGTGCTGCTTCATCTTGTCGATCGAATAGGCGAGCTGCTCATCGGTCATTTCCGGATTGAGCTGTTTGATCATGTCGTTGCCGGCTTTGTTATTCCCGTACAGATACGTGTACCAGCCGATCACCGAGGCATCGACAAAGCGCTGCACCAGACCGGGCTTGGTCTCGGTCAGTTCGCGGCGGGTTTCGATCAGGGTGGAGTAGCCGCTCAAGCCATAATCGGCGAGCAGCAGCACGGTCGGCTTGAAGCCGGCCTGTTTCTCGATCGCGAACGGCTCAGACGTGACATAGCCCTGCATCGCGCTGTTGCGATCATAGAGGAACGGCTGCGGATTGAAGGTGTAGGGTTTCACGCGCTCAGCGCTAAAGCCATGCTCCGACTTCAGCCATTGGAAGTAGCTGGCGATGCCTTCCTTGGAGATGAACAGCGTCATCGGCTTGAGGTCAGCGAGCTTGGTGACGTTGCTGTCCGGATGCGCCAGCAGCACCTGCGGGTCTTTTTGGAAGATCGCCGCCACCGTCACCACCGGCACGTTGTTGGCAACCGCGTCGAACGATTGCAGCGTGTTGGCGCACATGAAGAAATCGAGCTTGCCGGCGATCAGCAGCGTGCGGTTGTTGACGCTCGGCCCTCCGGGCACGATGGTGACGTCCAGGCCATAGCGCTTGTAGGTGCCGTCAGCGAGCGCCTGGAAGAAACCGCCATGCTCGGCCTCGGCGACCCAATTGGTGCCGAACGACACCTTGTCGAGCTTGTCGTCGGCCGCGCCCGGCAGCACCGACGCCAGCAGCAGCCAACCCGCGGTGAGCGTGCGCCACAGGACTGCCGAACTCATATTGCCACTCCATTGATGATCCGCGCCCAAGACCAGCACAAGATCAGCCCAAGATGGGCTTGCTGGCGCTTCGCGGGCATTGTAGCGGACTGGTTGGCGTGCCCGCAAACGTCAGCAGAGATCAGGCCGACCGATGACCGCAACTCCCCCTCGCGACTGGACCGCGCTGCGCTGGCCGGACCTCGCCGCCGCCGACACCGCCAATTGGATCGCGGTGCTGCCGCTCGCCGCCACCGAGCAGCACGGCCCGCATCTGCCGCTCGGCACCGATGTCCTGATCGCGGAAGCCTATTTGGCACGGACCAAGCAGCTCTTGGCGCCGAGCGTGCCGGCGAGTTTTCTGCCGCTGCAGAATATCGGCCTGTCCAGCGAGCATGGCGACTTTCCCGGCACGCTGACGCTGCCGCCCGATGTGGTGATCAATAGCTGGCTGGCGATCGGCGAGAGCGTCGCTGCCGCGGGCCTGCGCAAGATGGTGCTGGTCACCAGCCATGGCGGCAACAGCGCGGCGATGACGCTGGCGGCGCAGGAGCTACGCGCCCGGCACGGCATGCTGGCGGTCACCACCTCCTGGGCGCGGTTCGGCGTGCCGGACGGTTTGTTCAGCGCCGACGAATTGCGCCACGGCATTCATGGCGGCGCGATCGAGACCTCGATCATGCTGGCCCATGCGCCGCAGCTCGTTGACCTGGAGCGCATCGATAATTTCCAATCGGCCGCGCAGACGATGGCGCAGGACTATCGCTGGCTATCGACGCAGCGGCCGGCGCCGATGGCCTGGCAGACACAGGATCTGCATGAGAGCGGCGCGGTCGGCGATGCCAGAGAGGCCAGCGCCGACAAGGGCCGGCAGTTGATCGATCATGGCGCGCAAGCGTTCTGTGCGCTCTTGGAAGACGTGGCGCGCTTTGATGTCGCCGCGCTCGACCGCGCGCCGCAGGTCTGAGCCGCACCGGAATATTTGCCATGCCTTACACTGAGCGCGTGATCGTCAGGGTCATCAAGGATTATTGCCAGCAGCGCGGCCTCAAGGTCGAGCAGCGGCTCGACGGCTGGCTGGTGGTGCTGCATGGCGACGGGTTCAAGCACTTCGTCTATGGCTATGACATCGGCCTGAACAGCGCGGTGGTGCATCGCATCGCCAATGACAAATCCGCGACCGCCGAGCTTTTGAGCGCCGAGGGCGTCGCCTGCGTGCCGCACACGCTGTTCATGAATCCAAAGCAGTTCAAATACACGCCGACCGCCGGCAACTGGGCGCCGATGCTGGCGCTGCTCGCCAAGCACCCGAGCGGCGTGGTGCTAAAACCCAATGAGGGCACCTGCGGCTATCTGGTCGCCAAAGCCACCAGCGAGCTTGAGCTGGAACAGGCCGCCAGCGCGATCTTCGCCGTGCAGCAGAATCTGGCGATCGCGCCCTATCTCGACATCGAGCGCGAGGTGCGGGTGGTGCTGCTCAACGGCCAGCCGCAGGTGGTGTACGAAAAGATGCGCCCGGCCATTACCGGCGACGGCGAACGCTCGGTGCTGGAGCTGCTACGCGCCAGGCTGCCGCTGGAACGGCTCGCCGCGCTGCTGCCGGCGCTCGCGCAAAGCGGCACCGCGCTCGACAGCGTACCGCCGCAGGGGCAGAAGCTGGTGCTCGACTGGCGCCATAATCTCGACCTCGGCGCGCAGCCCGAACTGCTCAGCGACGGCCCGGTGCGCGCCGCGAGCGTTGAACTCGCCAGCCGCGCCGCGGCCGCGATCGGACTGCAGTTCGGCGCGGTCGACGTGGTCTTTGCACAAGGCCAGCCGCACATTCTCGAAATCAATTCGGGGGTGATGATGGAGTCGCTGCACGGCCGCTACCCGGACATTGTGGAAGCCGTGTATCGCGCCGCGCTCGATCAGGTGTTGGCGGCATCGGCCCGCCCGAACTAGGCGCCACGTTTTCTACACTCGAAACGCGGTCCCCGGCGCCGCAGCGGCGGCGCGGGCTGGCGATCCCGGGAAGACTCGAACTTCCGACCTACGGTTTAGGAAACCGCCGCTCTATCCGGCTGAGCTACGGGACCGAAGCCCGCGAATTGCGGGCACGCGCGGCTTCATAGCAGAGCGGCTGGCGGCTCGCCAGCCCCGGCGGGGCGGCGGCGCGCTGCCGTCCCAGCGCCGGCGCACGGCGTCCCGCTGTTGAACCGCCGCCTTGTCGCCGTCTTGTATTGGACAAATGGTTCTCTATGTCCCTGCAAGGACTCGCGACGGGAGGCGACCATGGGTCTGATGGATATCCTGAACGGTATGCAGAATGGCCCGCGCGGGCCAGCCGATCCGCAAGCCAAGGGCGGCACCTCGCCGATCACCATGGCGATCCTCGCTCTGCTGGCCTACAAGGCCTACAAGCATCTCACCGACCGGCCGGATACCCCGCAGCCGCAAATGCCGCCGCCCGGCCATCGCACTTCGGTGCCGACTTCCGGCAGTCCGTTCAATACGGGTTCGTCTGGCGGCCTCAGCGATCTGCTGAAAGGCGGCCTCGGCGGCCTGCTGGCCGGCGGCGCGGCCGGCAGCATTCTCAGCGGCGGGCTCAATGATCTGCTGCGCCAGTTCCAGCAAAGCGGCCATGGCGACGCCGCCGATTCCTGGGTGCGCCGCGGCCCGAACCAGCAGATTTCACCCAACGACCTTGCCAGCGCGCTCGGCGCCGATCAGCTCGACGCGCTGTCCTCGCAGACCGGCATGTCGCGCGATGAACTGCTCGACGGCTTGAGCCGTTATCTGCCCGATGTGGTCGATCAGCTGACGCCGGACGGCCGCCTGCCGACCGACGACGAAGCGTCGCGCTGGATTTGAACCAGCGCCGCTCTGGCGCGTTACCCGCTGCGGTTCCGTGCCAGGAACCAGGCTCAGTCACCTTCGGGCGCTTCGGTAAGCGCCGGGGTGGTGATTGCTGCAAGCCACCCTGCTGGAAGAGGACCAAGCTATGAGCGGCATACTTTGGATTATTGTGGTGGGTTTCGTTGCCGGCGTGATTGCCAAATTGCTGTCCCCGGGACCGAACAACCCGCAGGGCTTTGTGCTGACCACCGCGCTCGGCGTCGGCGGCGCGTTCGTCGCCACCATGATCGGGCAGATGATCGGCCATTACGGCCCGAACCAGGGCGCCGGATTCATCACCGCGACCATCGGCGCGGTCGTGGTGCTGTTTGTCTGGAACCGGATGGTCGCGCGGCGCGCCATTTCCGACGAGCGGCGCTGGCCTAACTAGCCCATATCAGCGCTAGCGCGTATCAGCGCTCGAGCGGGCGCGGCACTCAAGGTGAGTTCACAGCGCTCGCTCAATCTCATTGCATCGACTTGATCGTTCGATCGCGCCTCAATTGACGAGGTGCAGGCCGGCATCCATCCGCACCAGCTCGCCGCTCATATGGCCCGATTGCGGTGACGCGAGAAAACACACCAGCGCCGCAATATCATCCGCGCTGGACGCCACTTTGAGCGGCACTTTCGCGGTGATGAAATCGCGCACCTGCTTGGCTGCTTCCGCGCCGCGCCCCTTGGTAAACCACGGCGTATCGATATAGCCCGGGCAAACCGCGTTGACGCGGATCAGCGGCGCCAGCGCGCGCGCCAGCGACAGCGTCATGGTGTTGAGCGCGCCCTTGCTGGCGGCATAGGCCACCGAGGAGCCGATGCCGCTCAGCCCGGCGACCGACGACACATTGACCACCGCCGCGGGGCGGCCCTTGGCCTTGGCGCCCGCTTCCAGCAACGCGCGCGTCGTCCGCACCATCTGGTAGGGCCCAATGGTGTTGGTGCCATAGAGCCGCTGAAAATCCTCGGCCGACAGTCCATCGAGATCGCTATGGGCAACATGCTTGGTGGTCCCGGCATTGTTGATCAGCGCATCGAGATGGCCCCAGGGCGCCGCCGCCGCGGCCAGCGCGCGACAATCCTCATCGCGAGACACGTCGCCCTGCATCACGATCACGTCAGCGCCGGCGGCCCGACACTGGTCTGCCGTGGCTTCGGCATCGGCATGGTTGGAAGCGTAGTTGATCAGAATCCTGGCGCCCGGCTTGGCCAATCGGATCGCAGTCGCCGCCCCGAGCCCGGATGACGCCCCGGTGACGATGACATGCTGCGCTTCGGCTGACATTGGCGTTCCCCCTTAACCGATTATTGGTGGCGCCAAGATTAGCGGCTACCGGAACCGCGGCAAGCGCGACCTGCAGCGCAGCATGGAAATACCCGTAGCACGCCCTGCTTGTCATCGCCGCGCGCTGCGCCCATCATGCGCCCAATGACAAGACGGCCCCGGGGCATTCGCCGCCAGGGTGGCGATGGCCGAGGAAGCGCCGTGACAAAGATCAATCGTTGCACCGCAGGCGCGCCCGCAATCCGCGTTCGCCGCAAAACTTCCATCACCCTCACCTGCCGGCAGGCGGCACCGAAGCCGCAAGCGCTGATCGTGCCGTTATGGATCAGCTACCGCCGCCGTACGCGCGGGCCTGCTCACAATTCAGGGAGCCGGCACCCGATGGTTGCGCAGTGTCATCGCGCGGCGCAGTGCCGTGCGCTAAGCGTGTTGCCAACAAGAGATGATTCGATTCAATGATAGAGGACCTTATGACGAGCTACACCGACATTGGAATCGAGACGACCGGCTACGTCGCCACCATCGAGATCCAGCGTCCTCCGCACAACTATTTCGATATTTCGCTGATCAACCAGATCGCCGACGCGCTGACCGAGTTCGACGAGAACCCGCAGATTCGCGCCGTGGTGCTGGCAGCGCAGGGCAAGGCGTTTTGCGCCGGTGCCGATTTCAACGATCCGGCCCGCACCCCGATTGAACCGGGCGAACAGCACGACCCGTCCTCCAGCCTTGGTGAAGTCAGTCATCTCTACATCGAGGCGGTGCGCATCTTCCGTAACAAGAAACCGATCGTGGCTGCGGTGCATGGCGCCGCGATCGGCGGCGGTCTTGGTCTGGCGCTCGCCGCCGATTTCCGCGTCACCTGCCCGGACGCGCGGTTCGCCGCCAACTTCACCAAGCTCGGTTTCCATCCCGGCTTTGGTCTGACGGTGACGCTACCGGAACTGATCGGCCGCAACAACGCCGAGCTGATGTTCTACACCAGCCGCCGCGTCACCGGCGAAGAGGCCTACAAGATGGGCCTCGCCAATGTGTTGGTGCCGCATAACGAATTGCGCGGCGCGGCACTGAAGCTGGCGCGTGAAATCGCCGAATGTTCGCCGCTCGGCGTGCTGGCCACTCGGGCCACCATGCGCGCCGGTCTTGCCGACCGGGTGCTGGCGGCGACCCAGCACGAACTGGCCGAGCAGCTCCGGCTGCGCGCCACCGAAGACTTCAAGGAAGGCATCCGCGCCACCGAGGAACGGCGCCTGGCTGACTTCAAGGGCCGGTAACAACCAAGCGGGCCGCGATCATGCGGCCTGCAATGGTGGCTGCAACAACTCACCATGCCCGCGCTGGTCGCGGGCATTGTCGTATCAGGAGGCGTGCGAAAGACGGCAACGGCCGGAGCAAGCCGGCCATGACCTCTCATACCATCGGGCCATATCAACGACCGTCATACCCGCGCTTGTCGCGGGTATCCACGTCTTAAAATGGCTGCAAGATCAAAGACGTGGATGGCCGGGATGAACCCGGCCATGACGTGCGGAGTGGTTGGTATCAATCGCCGGTGGTATCAGTGATTGCACGCCGCTGATCGCAGCGCGCTACGCCGCTCAATCGACCAGCCGAAAATGGACGCCGCCGAGCAGAAAGGCGTTGCCATAGACTTCGATGCCTTTGTCACGCGCGCTCTGACAGACGTCGTTGACGTCATGGACTTTGAAGGTCAGCGCGGTGAACGCTTCGATGCCGCCTTTGACAAAGTTCAGCGTGCAATTCGGCAGCTCAATATCGGCGCCCGCCATGGTGGCGCGCGCCTCACGCTGCAAAATGCGCCCCCAATGCTGCGCCAGGCCCGGCGCATCGGGGCTTTGAATTTCCACCGCCCGCAACGCGTCGGTGACGCTGGTATCGATCGCCCGGGTCCAGTTCGGTCCCGCCGGCGGATAGGGGCCGCGCAAATCGTGACCGTGTTCGGTGTGATTGAATTCGATCAACGCGCCGCGGCAATCGCGCGGATGCAGCTGCACGCCATGATAACCGTCCTGCTCGATGACATCGGCAACCCGCACGCCAATTTGTTCCGCATGGCGCGCGCGCTCGGCCGGATCATCGCAGCCGAAGATGATCATGTAACCGCCGCGGCCAGCATTGCGGCCGATAAAGCGGCCGACCGCGGTTTCGTCCTTGATCGGCGCCACCACTTCCAGCAGCGTGGTGCCGACCGGCAGCACCGCGTTTTCCAGGCCGTAGCGCGCCACCGAGCGATCGTGAAAGCACACTTTCAGCCCCATGATATCGGCGATATCGCTGACCGTTGGTTCGAGATGCGACGCGGCCAGGCACACCTGGCGCAGATACAGGTCCTGCGTCATCGGCGCCGCTCCCGGAATGAGCGGCTGCGCGTCATATCAATCGCGGCACAGCGACGATCATCGGGCCGCTGATAGTCGCGCGTGTTCGTCTCTCGCAGCACGGTAGTAGCCATATTCATCAAATCTTGAGCGGTGGCGGCGCGCGGCCTGGCAGCACCACGCGCGCGCAACGACAATTCACGAGCGCCATTCACCAGGACAATTCACCAGTCAGTTTGAGGTTGCAGGGCGGCGCGGCCGATCAGCGCCAGCGGCGCGGAAGCCGGACGCGGCTTGTGGCCCGGACCCGGCACTGCGCCGCATGACGCAGCGTCAGCGACGGATCACCGCGCTGCGGCGAGTGGCTGGTTGCCGCGATAACGCCGCGCGTGGCGCCGCCAAATAGCCAGGCCCGGCAATCACGGCGAACGCGAGAGCCCGTGCTGCTTCGCTAATGCAGCAAAGCTCACACCACAGCCGTGCGCAGATTGTGTTGATGGCTGACACGAAACTCATCGGCGCGCGCGGCGCCGGCTTGATGATCAGCATGGTCCCCTCCCCCATCGATCAGCGTTTCGCACGCTGTTCTTGTGACGCGATCATGCCGCAACCCATCGGCATCGGCAAGGCAAGCCTAGTGGTGATGGTTGCTCAAAGATTGCTGCGGCTGCGTTCTTTGCTACCCTGCAACTATTCGCTGCCGGTCGATCTGATTCGGATCACTAACAGGCTCTAGCGGTGAGTTGGCGCAACATGCGCATGACGGACCACCGGCGCGCAGCGGCGGCGCTGATCGTTGCGCTTGCCCTCGGCTTTGGGCCGCAGCTTGCTGCCGGCTGCGAATTGCCACGGCTTGGCGAGGGACGGGTCGCGGCGATTATCGATGCGAATAGTATTCGCCTTGCCGATGGCAGCGAGTTGACACTGGCTGGACTGGCGCGCTTACCGCCGCCGCGCGCCGCCGATCAGGCGGCGCTGACACAGGTATTGCTCGGCCGCGAGGTGACGTTGCACAGCCACGATGCTGAGCCTGATCGCTATGGCCGGCAAAGCGCGTTGATCTATCGCGCCGGCGAGCTTGTGCCGGTGCAGGCGCTGCTGTTGCAGCAGGGCGCCGCGGTCGCCTCCGGGGAACTTGATGATTCGGCCTGCCGCACGCTGTTGCTGGGCGCTGAAAACATGGCGAGAACAGCCCGCGCCGGGTTCTGGAGCGATCCCACCGCCATAAAAAACCCGGAAAACCCTGGCGACATCATGACCAGGATGGGGCAGTTCACGGTGGTCGAGGGGCGCGTCCTGACGGTGCGCAGCGTCGGCGCGACGGTCTATGTCAATTTTGGCCGTCGCTGGACACAGGACTTCGCCGTGACTATTTCAAGGCAGCAGGTCACCGCCTTGGAGAGTGTGGGGTTGTCACCCAAGGCGCTGGACAAGCGCTGGGTGCGGGTCCGCGGCTTCATCGGGAACAGGAACGGTCCGCAAATCGCGGTCCGCCATGTTGGGCAGATCGAAGTAATCGGCGATCGGTAATCGCCGGTGGGAATGGCGACGTGGCGAGGACGGAACAGCGGGGGACATTCAGCATGAGCCGCGGCCTGTTGGCAGCGACGGCCGTGCTGTGCCTGTCGCTCAGTGGCTGCGGCGATGTCAGCCGGTACCAGACCGCTGCGCCCTCAACCACAGCACCCGCCAAGCCGCCGCGCCCTGCGCCCTCGCCCGCTGCAGCGGAACGCGAGCATGAGCGCATTTTGGCGACCTATGGCGGCAGCTATAGCGATCCCAAGCTGGAAGTGCTGATCAGCAAAACCGTGGACCGGCTGGTGGCGGCGTCCGATCGGCCGGAAATGGCATACCGGGTCACGATCCTGAATTCTGGCGCGGTCAACGCCTTCGCGCTGCCGACCGGCCAGCTCTATGTGACGCGCGGCTTGCTCGCGCTCGCCAACGATACCTCCGAACTGTCCTCGGTGCTGTCGCATGAAATGGCGCATGTGCTCGCCAAGCACGCCACGATTCGCGAAGACCAGGCCAAGCAGGCGGCGCTGGTGACGCGCGTGGTCACCGACATGGGCAATGATCCCGACATGACCGCGCTGGCGCTCGCCAAAACCAAATTGTCGCTGGCGAGCTTTTCGCGCGCGCAGGAACTGGAAGCCGATGGTATCGGCGTCGGCATTTCGGCGCGCGCGCGGTTCGACCCGTTCGGCGCCTCGCGGTTCCTGGCGTCGATGGAACGCAACGCGGCGCTCAAGGCCGGACGCGCGTCGTCGCCCGATCCGCGCTCGCAGGATTTCGTGTCGTCGCATCCGGCGACGCCCGAGCGCGTGCAGAACGCGCAGGCCAATGCCCGGCAATATAGCGTGCCCGAGGGCGGCGAGCGCGACCGCGAGGACTATCTGTCGATCATCGACGGCATCGTCTATGGCGAAGACCCGAGCGAGGGTTTTGTGCGCGGCCGGCGCTTCCTGCATCCCAAGCTCGGCTTCACCTTCACCGCGCCGGAATCATTCACGCTCGATAACACCGCGCAGGCGGTGATCGGCGTGCGCGACGGCGGCAGCCAGGCGATGCGCTTTGACGTGGTGCGGGTCGCGGCCGAACAGTCGCTCGGCGACTACCTCAATTCCGGCTGGATGGACCATGTCGATCGCAGCAGCACCGAGGAGCTGACCATCAACGGCCTGCCGGCGGCGACCGTCGAAGCGCGCGGCGATCAATGGCAGTTCCGCGCCTATGCGCTGCGCTTTGGCAGCGATGTCTATCGGTTCATCTTCGCGGCCAAGAGCAAGACCACCGAAAGCGAGCGCAATGCGCGCGAAACGGTCGGCTCGTTCCGGCGGCTGACGCTGGAAGAGATTCAGGCGGCGCGGCCGCTGCGCCTCAAGGTCATCACCGTGCAGCCGGGCGACACCGTGGAATCGCTGTCGCACCGCATGGCCGGCGTCGATCGCCCGGCCGAACGGTTCCGGGTGCTGAATGGCATCGAACCGCGCGGTGAGGTGAAAGTGCGCGAGCGGGTCAAGATCGTCGTCGACTGACGCGCGGCCAGCTTTGCGCTCTTGCGGCCAGAGCGCTTTGCTCGTGATGGCAACACCTCCGGCATTGATGGATGCGCGACGGCATCAGGTCGTTCGCTGAGCTTTGGCATTGTTACCAAGCGCACCCAAGCGATTTGCCGCTGGACCGCGCAACGCGTTGTCATCCCTCCCCCTTGCGGGGAGGGTGGCCGGCCGTAAGGCCGGACGGGTGGGGGGTAGCCGCGTCTGCGAACGAACTGGCTTACCTCTAATCGTCGATGGTGATGAGCGTTCAAGAGCCACCCACCCCGGCGCTGCGCGCCGACCCTCCCCACCGCTGCGCGGGGGGAGGGAGATTGGCCGCTGGTGATCGTGGGATCGCGATAGCCCCTAAGCTCGCCGCAATAACGCCCTCTGCCCGTCTTTGACGGGCTCGTCCCGGCCATTCACGTCTTTCCTTGCAGCTTCGCCGAGCCATGCAGCAGCGACAAGCGAGGGCATAATACCAACGGTGATTGATACCGACCTAGCCGCACGTCATGGCCGGGCTTCGTCCCGGCCATCCACGTCTTCCCTTGCAGTGCTTTCAAGACGTGGATGCCCGCGACAAGCGCGGGCATGACGTGTCAATGGTAGGAGCCGCTGGCATAACCCATCCCGGCGGGGGGCACGAACCAGCGGTAGCCCTCGTCAGCAAGTCGACCCGCTCAGCAGACAACGCTGATCGACCAAAGGAACTGAGCAGTCCCGAAGGGCTCCACTCAGCAAAAAGCCCGGCCTTGCGGCCGGGCTCTGCAATCAAACACGATGATCGCGCTGGCGTTACGCCGCTTCGTCCGCGGCGAGATCGTCATCGGTATCGGTATCGCTGTCGCCTTCGGCGTCAGCTTCGGCCTCAGCCTTGGAACCGCGGCGCGGGCTCTTGACCAGCTGCGCCTCGACTTCCTTGACCGCTTCGGTCTCGGTGATCTGCTGCACCACCGCGATTTCGCGCGACAGTCGGTCGAGCGCCGCTTCGTAGAGCTGGCGTTCGCTGTAGGACTGTTCGGGCTGCGATTCCGAGCGATACAGGTCGCGCACCACTTCGGCGATCGCAACGATGTCGCCGGAGTTGATCTTCGCTTCGTATTCCTGGGCGCGGCGCGACCACATGGTACGCTTGACGCGGGCGCGGCCCTTGAGGGTCTCCAGCGCCTTCTTGACCAAAGCCGGCTCCGACAGCTTGCGCATGCCGACATTGGCGACCTTGGCGGTCGGCACCCGCAGCGTCATCTTGTCCTTGATGAAGTTGATGACGAACAGCTCCAGACGAGCCCCCGCAATCTCCTGCTCCTCGATCGCCAGAATCTGGCCGACGCCATGGGCCGGGTACACCACGAATTCATGGGTCTTGAAGCCCTGACGCTGGGTCAGCGGCTTCTTCGCCTCCTCAACGCGCGCTGCAGCAGGGGCCGTGACGGGCTTGCTGGCAGCCGCCGGCTTGGCCGTGACAGCGGGCTTGCTGGCCGGCTTGGTCGCCGCGGGAGCGGCGGCGGCAGGCTTGGCAGGCGCTTTCACAGCAGCAGCAGATGGCTTCGCAGCGGTCTTTACGGAGGTTTTCTGCATTTCACTTCTTTTGTTCTTGGGGGAGGTGGCAGCCGGGGCCGCGTGAGCAGCTTTGGCAACCGTTTTCGCGGGCGCAGCCGATTTCACCGCAGTCTTGGCGCTCGACTTTGAACCCGCGTTTGAACTCGACTTGGTACTGGTATGCGAGCTGGCCTTAGAACCTGACTTCGTGGGTGTGGAACTGGTCTTCGAATTGGTCTTGGAACTGGACTTCGCACTGGTCTTGGCGCTAGCTTTGGCACCGTGATGGCTACCGTGACTGGCACTGGTGACGGATTTGGGGCTGGCCTTCGCGGCGGCCGCCGAACTTGGCTTCGAACTGGTCTTGGTGGCGGCCCGGGCCGTGGCCGCTGAACGAGACGTTTTGGCACTGCGGCTGGCCGCAGCGGCTTTCACACCCTTAGAAACACTCTTCTTACGCGTTTTCTGTGGCACAGCCTGCGCGTGGAACAGCCACGCCCCTGTTCGATGTTACGGCGGACTCCTCGAGACACAACGGCGTGGCTGGAGCCAGCTCAAGAATGCGCTAAAAATAGCACATTTTCCGCAAAAATCAATGATTTATGCGAAAGTGCAACATCATCCCGCCGCTAACGCGGCAGGATGATCGAACAGGGTTAAGTTCGGGCGATCGAATCGGTTCGACCGTACCGGCGAAAGCCGGCAAAAATCAGTCGCCAGTACCCGGCTGCGCCGAGAACAGCTTGGCCTTGTCGGCGGCGCCGTCGAATTCCTTCGCTTCCGGCATCGCATCCTTCTTCTGGGTGAGATTCGGCCAGGTCTTGGAATATTCGGCGTTCAGCGACAGCCACTTCTCGAGGCCCGGCTCGGTGTCCGGCTTGATGGCGTCGGCCGGGCATTCCGGTTCGCACACGCCGCAGTCGATGCACTCGTCCGGATTGATGACCAGCATGTTCTCGCCCTCGTAGAAGCAATCTACCGGGCAAACCTCCACGCAGTCGGTATATTTGCACTTGATGCAGTTTTCAGTGACGACGTAAGTCATCCAAACGCTCCGGAACGGTTCTAAATTTTGAGTGTTTGCGTACCGCAGGAGCCCCGCAGCCGCAAGTGAAGATGCCTACTTCGGGGGCAGCCCGAGATCGGCATAAAGTCCAGTAACCGAGGCCGCATCGCCGCGGCGGTCGGCGAATCCAATCACCTTCAGCACCCGCACGCCACGATCCAGCGCAATCGTCACCACGTCGCCGATCTTGATCGCGTGCCCCGGCGAGGTCTGCCGGCCGCCATTGATCCGGACATGTCCGGATTCGACCAGCGCGGCGGCGCTGCTGCGCGCCTTGACCACGCGCGCATGCCACAGCCACTTGTCGAGTCGCTGGCGCTCCAACGGTCACCAATCGTTGCGGGCGCGGGCACGGCGCCCGCGCCAAAACTCAATCCTTGCGGGTTGCGGTCAGTTGTTCTTTCAGCGCGGCCAGTTTGGCGAACGGCGAATTGGGATCGGCGGCGCGTTCACGCGGCGGCTGCGACGACGAGAACACCCGCGGCGCGCGATCGCCGCCTTCGCGGCCCTCGCGCCCCTGACGTCCGCCCTTCGGGCCCTTGTGATCCTTGCGGCCCTTGCCCTGGAACCGGTTGCCCTCGCGGCCCTGACGACCTTCACCCTCACCACCGGCTTCGTCGCGCGGACGGCGGAATTCCGGCTTGCGATCGCGGTCGCGGCGGCCACCATGGCGCTCGCCCTTGTCACGCGCTTCGCCACCCTCAGCCCCCGCCTCACCACCGGCGGCAGCCGCGCCGCCGCGGCCATGCTGGCCATGGCGATGACGCTGACGATCCTGGCGCGGCCGGTCATCCGAGCGACCGCCCGGACGCCACACTTCAACAAATTCCGGCTCAGAGGGCGCAGCGGCGGCAGCCGGCGCGGGCTGGTCGCCCTCGGCGGCGACCGGCTCAACGCCATCCGCGGCAGGCGGCTCAGTGGCAGGCGCTTCAGCGGCGGGCGCTTCGGCGGCAATTTCAGCCACCGGCTCAGCAGCCACTTCAGCGGTCGGAGCTTCAACAGCCGGCGCTTCAACGGGTGCTTCAGCAGCCTCGGTCGCGGCGTCGAGAGGCGGCGCTTCGGTGACCGCCTCCTGAACCAATTCAGTGACGTCGGCGGCACCCTCGGCAGCAACGGCTTCCGCGGGGGCAGCTTGTTCCGCAGCGGGCGCGGTGACGGCCGGCGCCGGCAGCGGCGGCCGCTTCTCCATGCGATAGCCGAGCGCGCGCAGGATCGAGGCAAAATCCTCACCGGCCGAGCCGGTCAGCGAGGTCATCGCCTGGGTCACGGTGAAACCACGGCCGTCAAACGCACCAGCGGGCTTTTCGCCCGGCGCGTTTTCGCGCCAGGAAAGCGCCGGACGGATCAGATCGGCGAGCCGCTCCAAAATGTCGACGCGCACCGCGCGTTCGCCGCACTGCCGATAGCCGAGCGTGCGATAGGCCTCGCGATCGAGCGACTTGTCGACCGGGAACGAGGTGCGGCCGCTGCTCGCCAGATGCTGGGCATTGGACAGCGCCGACAGATCGACATTGTCGCGCTTCTGCGCCCACAGCAGCGAGGCCAGCGAGCGCGCCGCCGGCTTGAGCAGCGACGGGAAGTAAATGTGATAGGCGCCAAAGCGCACGCCGTATTTGCGCAAGGTGGCGCGCGAGGTCTGATCGAGATCCTTCATCTCGGCGGCGATCTTGGAGCGCTCCAGCACGCCCAGCGCCTCGATCAGCTGAAAAGCGATGCCGCGCGCGATGCCGCTGACATCTTCGGCCTTCGACAGCTCGAACAGCGGGCCGAGCAGCTTTTCGAGATGGGTTTTCAGCCACAGTTCCAGCCGGGCCTGCACCGCCTCGCGCGCCGCGCCGGCCAGCCGGTCATCAGCAATGATGCGCAGCCGCGGCTGCATCGCGTCGTCGGCCGCCACCAGCTTGGCCACGGCGTCGCCGGTCCAGCGAATGGTGCCATCCGAGGTCAGCACGAATTGTTCGTCAGGCGCAGCGGCGAGCTTACCGGCGCGCGCTTCGATTTCGCCGGCCAGCGCCTTGAGCGCTGCAGCCTGCAGCGCCTTGGCTTCGGAGCCCGCCTCGGCGGCATCCGGAACGAATGTAAATCCGTCGAGCCGACCGATTGCGTGGCCCTCGACGATCACTTCGCCGGTCTTTCCAATTTCGGTATTCAGCATCGCATTTTCCCGCAGGCGGCGCATCAATACACTGGTACGACGATCAACGAAACGCTCTGTAAGGCGTTCGTGGAGCGCATCTGACAATTTATTTTCCAGCTCGCGCGAGATGCCCTGCCAGTGATCAGGGTCGCGCAACCAGTCAGGCCGGTTGGCCACGAAGGTCCAAGTTCTGATCTGCGCAATGCGCGCAGACAACGTGTCGATGTCACCATCGGTTCGGTCCGCCTGGGCGATCTGGGCCGCAAACCATGCATCAGGAATTCTGCCTTTTCGCATCAAGTAGCCGAACACCGTCATCACCAATTCGGCGTGCGCTGACGGCGCGAGCTTCCGATAGTCTGGAATCTGGCAGGCGTCCCATAGACGTTCGACGGCCGCAGCGCCATGGGCCATATCGCGCACATCGCCATCGCGGGCGGCGTGATCGAGCACCCGGAGGTCTTCCGCGATCGGCGCCCGGGTCAGCGCCTCATGGGGCGGCGGCACCGACAGCGACACCTGCAAGGCGGCCAGCGAGGAAAAATCCAACCTGGAATTGCGCCATTGCAGCATTTTGACATTGTCAAAGGTATGATTTTGCAGCGCGTTCACCAGTTCCGGCTCGAACGGCGCGCAGCGGCCGGTGGTGCCGAACGTGCCGTTGCGGGTGGCGCGGCCGGCCCGGCCGGCGATCTGGGCAAATTCCGCGGGATTAAGCCGGCGGTATTGATATCCATCGAATTTACGATCGGACGCGAACGCGACGTGATCGACGTCGAGATTGAGGCCCATGCCGATCGCGTCGGTCGCCACCAGATAATCGACGTCGCCGGATTGATACATCGCCACCTGGGCGTTGCGGGTGCGCGGCGACAGCGAGCCGAGCACCACCGCGGCGCCGCCATGCTGGCGCCGGATCAGCTCGGCGATCGCATAGACCTCGTCGGCAGAGAACGCCACGATCGCGGTGCGGCGCGGCTGCCGGGTGATCTTGCGGTCGCCGGCATATTCGAGCTGCGACAGCCGCGGCCGGGTGATGATCGCCGCGCCCGGCAACAGCCGCTCGATGATCGGCCGCATGGTGGCGGCGCCGAGCAGCAGCGTCTCATCGCGGCCGCGGCGCTGCAAAATGCGGTCGGTGAAGACGTGGCCGCGCTCGAGATCGGCCGCGAGCTGGATTTCATCGACCGCCACGAACGACACGTCGAGATCGCGCGGCATCGCCTCGACGGTCGACACCCAATAGCGCGGCTTGGCGGGTTTGATCTTCTCTTCGCCGGTGACCAACGCCACCGCGTCCGCGCCGACCCGATCGACGATCTTGTTGTAGACCTCGCGCGCGAGCAACCGCAGCGGCAGCCCGATCATGCCGCTGGAATGGGCCAGCATCCGCTCGATCGCCAGATGGGTCTTGCCGGTGTTGGTCGGTCCGAGCACCGCGGTGACGCCAGCGCCAGCGGCGCGTTCGAGGGACGACGCCGATGCGAACGTGGTCGGGAAAGCTACCATGGCACCAATCATGTCAGGAGGTTGAGCTGCAGAGACCGATGTGTCGCAAAATGTGACGCCGGCTTGCCGGGCCAGCGACCGGCTCTCTTCAGACTTGGAACGAGTCCGGAACGAATCGCGGCCGAATCGCTGACTCCGGCCGCCTTGGCTGCGATCACCCCAACATATTGATCCGACTCTGAAAATCCACCACCAGATCGAGCTTGGCCGGCACGGGCTGGCGCCGCGATCCGGCCGCGAAGGTTAATGTGATCCATGCGCCGCATCGGTCCCGAGTCAACATGATTCCGGCCTCCTTGTTGGTCGCGCCGGCAGCGGGCCGGTCACGGGCCTTTGGACGCCGCGCGCGGCGTGGCGGCGGCAACGAACTGGGTGGCTTCGAGCACCGCATTGCCGAGCGGCGTCGGGATTTTCATCTTGAACGGCACCAGCACCCGCGTGCCGGGGATCGGCACCAGCCACACCTCCATATCGCGCTGCGCCATCAGATATTTGATCGCGGCGCGGTCGGCGATGTAGCCGGAGATCGGCGTGAAATAGACGGCGCACACCAGCGCCGGGCCGCGATAGCCCTTCTCGGCCTTGACGTTCTCGATGCGCTTGAAATCGAATTTCAGGTCGTAGCGCATCCGTCCGTCAAAAATCGCGGTCGCGGTGCGGCAGACCTCGGCGCTCATCAGATCGCCGGTGCCGGACACGCGCATCATCGAGCCGGTCATCGGATCGACCACGCCGCGGCGATGAGCTTCCGTGATCGGAATGCGGTCGTTGTCCGTGGGCGGTTCCGGGGTGATGCTGAAATCCTTGATGACGCCGCCGGCCAGCGTCATGCGGATGGTCTCGGATTTGCGCGAGGTGGAGGTGGTGGCGGTGTAGCCGCTCGGCTGCAATTGGCCGTTCACGACCTTGCCCGCGGCGCTGCCCGATCCTGAGCCTCCGGAAAACGCCTTCAAAATGCCGGAGGAGCCGCCCTGGGCTGCGGCAGCATACTGGTCCTCGGTAATGTCGATGCGCCAGGCGCCGCGGCCGACCAGGATTCCCGCCAAGGATGCCTCATATTGGGCATCGAGCCGGCCCTGCGCCATCACCGGCTGCGCGGGCGCGAGCGCCGGCAGCATGGCCGCGCTCAGCAGGCCGGCCTGAAGCCAGCCCCCTTTTAAGACCTGCAGAATGGACGCGACTGCCGGAGGGCGGACCGCTTCACGCGGAAGCCTGGTGGGCTTGACGTCATGATGCGTCATCCGTTTGAACAACTCCTGCGGTTTCACGGCTACGACCTGCAGCCGCCGCCAGCTTCGGAAGCAATCGCGCCAAGTATATGGTTGCAGTTTCGAACGAAGTTCAAGCTGAACGCACCGCCGCGCGGCTTGGCACGGTCACAAATTGCAGGTTCCTGGCGCGCTGCGCTTGACGCTGGCCGGCTTCCCCCCTATAGGTCCGCGGTTCCTGAAATGGACATTATATTCAACCCCCGCGGCCTCGCGGCGAGGCGGGGATGACAGAGGATTTTCGCCATGTCCCGGCGTTGCGAACTGACCGCCAAGGGTGCCCAAGTCGGCCACAGCGTCAGCCACTCGAATATCAAGACCAAGCGCCGGTTTCTGCCGAACCTGGTCAACGTTACCTTCATCTCTGACGCGCTCGGCCGTTCGGTGCGGCTGCGTGTTTCGGCCAATGCGCTGAAGTCGGTCGATCACCGCGGTGGTCTCGACGGCTTCCTGCTCAAGGCCAAGGACGCTGAACTGTCGCCGAAGGCGATCGAGATCAAGCGCCAGATCGAGAAGAAGAAGCTGACCTCCGAGATGGCCGCTCAGGCCTAATCGCTGCGCTTCGCCTTCAAGGCAAACCTATTTCGGGACGGCCGGGCTTCACCCGGCCGTTTTCGTTTGGCGTTCGCCAGCCTGCTGTTCCGCAGCGGGCCGCTGCGTCGCGGCCGTTGTATGGCGGCCATTGTATAGACCTCGTGCCGACCTCGTAATGCTCCCAGGCTGGGAGTTGCCACAAGCCGCCCACGAATCGCGTAGCTTGACGAGGTTTGGGGCAGAGGCCTGCCGGAATCTTCAAGCCACCTGATGGCAGGACGTGCCATGAAACTATCCACCCGTATGGCGCTGGCGATGGTCGTGCTGGTGCTGCTGACCACGGGTGTGCTGGCCGCCCTGACTTACTACAACGTCATGTCGCTGCTGCTGCCGCGGGTCCTGGACCGGCTGGAGACCCATTCGCGCGTCTCCGCGATGGTGCTCAACGCCTCGCTGAAAGGACTGCGCGCCGAAACGCTCAGCCTGCAATCCTCCCCCGAAATCCGCAGCCTCGGCAAGCTGCTGGCCGGAGCCAACGACAACCCGGTGATCGCCGCTGAGCTGCGCAGCCAGATCGAAAACCAGCTCGCCTCCGAGCTGGCCGCCAAGCCGGATTACACGCTGATCCGCATCATCGGCGCCGCCAATGATGGCAAGGAGCAGATCCGGGTCGATCGTCTCGGCCCGGGGGGCACGATCCGCATCGTGCCGCCGGCCGAACTGACCGGACGCGGCGACCGCGTCTGCTACCTGGAAGGCATGGCCACGCCGCCCAATGCCGTGCACATCACCAAGGTCGAGATCGATCGAGCCGATCACGGGCTGGTGCCGCTTTCCGTTCCGATCATCCGCGCCGCCGCGCCGCTGCAGGGCGAGGACGGCAAGGTGTTTGGCGTGCTGGTCATCAATGTCGATCTGCGGGCCGCGATCGCGCGAATTCGCGACACGGTCGATAGCGACAGCGAGCTCTACGTCGTCAATGAGAGCGGCGACTATCTGGTGCATCCCGACAAATCCAAGGAATTCGGCTTCGAGCGCGGGCAGCGCCAGCGCATCCAGGATGATTTTCCGCAATTTGAGGCGGTGCTGCACGACGAATTGCCCAGCGCCCAGGTGATGACTAGGCGCGACGGCGAACGGTTCGGAATCGGCTGGTCCTGGACCCGGCTCGCCGACGGCCCGCGGGTCGCGGTGGTCGAAGCGCGCTCCTACGACGTGCTGATGAGCGTGCGTAGCGCGGTCAGCAATTCGACGCTGCTCGGCGGCGCCACCGCGATCCTGTGTGCGATCTTCATGGCGATCGTGCTGTCGCGCTCGCTGAGCCGGCCATTGGTGCAGATCACCCGGGCGCTGGAAGGTTTTGAGCGCGGCGAACTGGTCAAGGTCCGGCCGGGCGGCAGCAGCGAAATCGTGGTGCTGACCGAAGCCTTGCAGCGCATGACCGCGGAAGCGCAGCGCAAAACCTCGGCGCTCAACGAGGAAATGGGCGCGCGCAGCCGCATTGCCGAGATGCTGAACAACACCATTCACAACATGGCCGACCCGGTGCTGATCACCGACGCCAATGGCCGGGTGGTGCTCGCCAATATCGCCGCCACCAAACTGTTCGGCACACCGACCGACATCGGCAATCCGCAGGCCTATCGCAGCTTCGCGCGCTTCCATCCGGACGGCGTGACGCCGCTGCCGTTTGAAGAAGCGCCGCTGCTGCGCGCGTTCCGCGGCGAGATCGTCGAGAATTTCGAGTTCGTAGTGCGCCCGTACGACACCGATCGCAGTGCCTATCTGATCGCCAATGGCCGGCCGCTGCGCGACGACAATGGCGTACTGCAGGGCGTGGTGATGGTTTATCACGACGTCACGCTAACCAAGAAGGCCGAGCGCGAACTGCGCGAGAGCGAGCGGATGGCGCGCGCCATCATCGATACCGCGCTCGACGCGTTCGTGCAGATCGATCCGGCCGGCAACATCACCGAATGGAGCCCGCAGGCCGAAACGCTGTTCGGCTGGCCTCATGACCAGGCGATCGGTCGCAATCTGGCCCAGCTGATCTTCAGTTCCGACAAGCAACCCGGCGTCACCGAGCGCTACCGGCGCTTCATCGAGTCGATCGACCATGGCGGTGCCGGCTACCGGATCGAGGTCGAGGCCAATCGCCGTGACGGTTCGCCGATCCAGGTCGAAGTGGCGATGACCGCGATGCCGCTCGGCGACGGCTATGTGATGAATGCGTTCTTCCGCGACCTCTCCGACAAGGCGACCGCGGAACAGCAGCTGCGGCAAGCCCAGAAGATGGAATCGATCGGGCAGCTCACCGGCGGCATTGCGCACGACTTCAACAACATGCTGACGGTGATCACCGGCACCATCGATATTTTGGCGGCTTCGGTGGCCGACCGCCCGGAATGCGCGGCAATCACCCGGCTGATCAGCGAGGCCGCCGAACGCGGCGCCGAATTGACCCGCCATCTGCTCGCCTTCGCCCGCAAGCAGCCGCTGCAGCCCTGCGAGACCGATCCCAATCTGGTGCTCAGCGAATTGCAGATTCTGCTGCGGCCGACGCTCGGCGAGCATATCGAATTGAAGCAGGTGCTGGCCGACGACGTCTGGCCGATCTTCGTGGACCGCGGCCAGCTCGAAGCAGCACTGGTCAATCTTGCGGTCAATGCCCGCGACGCCATGCCCGAAGGCGGCACGCTGACGCTGGAAACCAGCAATGTGATGATCGACCAGGATTTCGCGCGCCGCTATGGCGAGGGCGAGCCTGGTCCTTATGTGATGATCACGGTGACCGATACCGGCTGCGGCATTCCGGAATCGATCCGGGCGCGGGTGTTCGATCCGTTCTTCACCACCAAGGAAGTCGGCAAGGGCACCGGGCTCGGGCTCAGCATGGTGTATGGCTTCATCAAGCAGTCGGGCGGCCACATCACGCTGTATAGCGAAGTCGACCATGGCACCGCGTTCCGCATCTACCTGCCGCGCGCGAGATCCGAAGTGCCGCTGCTGGCATCGGACGAGCCACCCACCACCAGCGATCTGCGCGGCGACGAAACGATCCTGATCGTCGAAGACGACGCCATGGTGCGCAACTACGTCACCGCGCAGCTGAAGGCGCTCGGCTATACTACGATCTCCGCCGCCAATGCCGCAGCGGCGCTGGAACTATGCGACAGCGGACGACCGTTCGACCTGCTGTTCACCGACATCGTGATGCCGGGCAAGGTCAATGGCGTGCAGCTCGCCGCCGAAATGGCCAAGCGCCGCCCCGACCTGAAAGTGCTGTACACTTCGGGCTATTCGGAAAACGCGGTGATCCATGGCGACCGGCTCGACCCGGACATCCTGCTGCTCACCAAGCCGTACCGGCGCAGCGAGCTGGCGCGCATGATCCGCCTGGCCCTGGCGACCGCCGCGCCAACTGAACGCCGCGCTGCCGAGGCGCAGAGTTCTTGATGATCCGATTTGCGGGGATTCTGGGCGGACACCGTGTCGCTTGATACCAACCGAATTGAAAGCAACCGCCCTCGATGGAGGCTCGTCATGCCCGCGCTTGTCGCGGGCATCCACGTCTTACAGCCCGTGTAGCAGCAAAAACGTGGATGGGCGGGGCGAGGCC
>KI632513.1:2947275-3098951 GCA_000504425.1 Rhodopseudomonas palustris JSC-3b
CCGCGCAATCAATCCTCAATCAGCGCGAATTGCAGCAACAGGTTGCGCTGGATCATCGAGAAATTATCGTCCGACACCAGAGTCAGGATGGTGTGGCCCTCGGCATCGCGATGCACGGCGATGCCTTCGAGATTGTCGATCTCATAGCCGAGGTCGGCGCTAAAGATCTCATCGCCATCGAGCAGCGCGCCGGGGCCGAGCTTATTGAGCGGCAGCCGGCGAATGCGGATGCCCGCGCCTCTGAACAGCGAGAATTTCCGTTCCAGCAGCAACAGATCGCCGTCCGGCAGCAGCGCGGCGTCGCTGATGTCATAATCATCGCTGCGGCGGATCGCGAAACTGCCGGTCTGCGCGCCGAGCATGAAGCCGATGATATTGCCGTTGGCATCGAGGCCGCGCTCGGAGATCGCCAGCAGCGTGCCGCCGAGCCGTGCGCCTTTCGGAATCGCCACCAGCGCTTCCACGCCCTTGTTGGACGGCAGCCGGCGCAGCGCGGGCGGCACCGGCAACACTTCGCCGCGCGCCAGCACGCCGTCGCGGCCAAAATCGTATTTCAGAATCTGATGCACGCGTTCCAGGGCGACATAGGCAATGCCGCCATCAATGGCCAGCGCCTCGGTGTCGTACCAGCGCCGCGCCATGATCGAGCGGCCATCGGGGCCGAGCACCGGGGCGGCTTCGACATCGGCGAGCCCGACCATGTCGCGGCCGCGATAGACGATCTTGCCGGTGAACCAGGTGGCCTTGTCGCTGATCGCCACAAAACGCTCACCGGCGCTGTCGAGCCGCAGCGCCGACAGGCCGCCGAAACCACGGAACGAGGAGGTCAGCACCAGACCGCTGCGGAACTGGAGCGCGCCAAAGCGGGTGCGCGCCCGGTCGCGCAAATCGAAGGAGGTCAGCGGCCGCGCATGAACCTCGATCGCGACGCGTCGCTCTGCCGCCAGCTCCGCGGCGGCAGGCTGCGGCGGGCGTGATTGCACGCCGAGCTGGGCTTGCGCTGCGGGCGGGAGCAGCGACAGACCGGCAGCGGCGCTGATAGACGCCGCCGCGGCCAGAAAACCGCGGCGGGTGCTGGCGCCGCCGAGGCTCACGAATGCAGTCGCCGGCGACGCGGCGCAGGCTGCGCCGCCGGCGCGTGGGTCTCACTGAACAGCTCGGCGAGCTTTTCAGTGATCGCGCCGCCGAGTTCCTCGGCATCGACGATGGTCACCGCGCGCCGATAGTAGCGGGTGACGTCGTGGCCGATGCCGATCGCGATCAGCTCCACCGGCGAGCGGGTCTCGATGTCCTCAATCACGTGGCGCAGATGGCGCTCGAGATAATTACCCGGATTGACCGACAGCGTGGAGTCGTCAACCGGGGCGCCGTCCGAGATCATCATCAGGATCTTGCGCTGCTCGGGGCGCGCCAGCAGGCGCTTATGCGCCCAATCGAGCGCCTCGCCGTCGATATTCTCCTTGAGCAGGCCCTCGCGCATCATCAGGCCGAGATTGCGGCGCGAGCGACGCCACGGCGCATCGGCCGCCTTGTAGATGATGTGGCGCAGATCGTTGAGACGGCCCGGATTGGCCGGCTTGCCGGCGGCGAGCCAGGCCTCGCGCGATTGTCCGCCCTTCCAGGCGCGCGTGGTGAAGCCGAGGATCTCGACCTTGACGCCGCAGCGCTCCAGCGTGCGCGCCAGAATGTCGGCGCAGGTCGCCGCCACCGTGATCGGCCGGCCGCGCATCGAGCCGGAATTGTCGAGCAGCAACGTCACCACGGTGTCGCGGAAAGTCGCTTCCTTCTCGTGCATGAACGACAGCGGATGGAACGGGTCGGTGACCACGCGCGACAGCCGCGCCGGGTCCAAAATGCCTTCTTCCAGATCGAAGTCCCAGGCGCGGTTCTGCTGCGCCATCAGCCGGCGCTGCAGCCGGTTGGCCAGGCGCGCGACGATGCCCTGCAGATGGGCGAGCTGCTTGTCGAGATAGGCGCGCAGCCGCTCCAGCTCCTCGCCGTCACACAGGTCTTCGGCAGAGACTTCCTCGTCGAATTTCGGCGCAAAGGCGTGATATTCGGGCCCGCGCGGCTCGTTCTGGCCACGGGTGCTGGGCCGCGTGGTTTCGCCCGGCATTTCATCGTCGCCGAGTTCGCCGTCGTCATAGGCATCGCTCATGGTGCTCTGCGCGGCATCCATCGAGCTGTCGGACACTTCTTCAGAGCTGGCTTCGGCCTGATCGGCGCTCTGCTCCTGCGAGGTTTCGCTATCGGGCTTGCCCTCGCCGCCGGACTGATCGCTCTCGCCCTGCGGGTTGTCGTCCTGCTTGTCCTCTTCCTCGGATTCGGAATCGCGATCCTCGCCGAGTTCGAGCGCCACCAACAGATCGTGGATCGCATCGCCAAAGCGGTTCTGATCCTCGGCATAGCGTTCCAGCAGATCGAGCCGCGGCCCGATCTTGGTTTCCAGCACCGGGCGCCACAGATCGACCAGCTTGCGCGCCGCGGCCGGCGGCGCGAGGCCGGTCAGACGCTCACGCACCAGCATCGCCAAGGCATCGGCGAGCGGCGCATCGGCGCGGTCGGTGATTTCGTCGAATTTGCCGCGGTGGAAATGATCATCGAGCATTGCCGACAGATTGTCGGCCACGCCCGGCATGCGCCGCGCGCCGAGCGCTTCGACACGCGCCTGCTCGACCGCCTCGAACACGCCGCGCGCCTGCGGATTACCGGGCATCAGCTTGCGATGCAGCTTGGGATCGTGACAGGCGAGCTTGAGCGCAATGGAGTCGGCGTGGCCGCGCACCACGGCGGCGTCGCGCTTGCTCAGCTTGCGCGCCGGCTCCGGCAGCCGCGCCTTGCCCGGGCTGAGGCCGGGGCGCTCGGCGGCGAAGGTGACGTCGAGCTCCGGCACATTGGCAACGGCGCGCAGACAGGAGGCCACCGCGCGCTTGAACGGCTCGGTCGGAGCCTCGCGCGAGTTGCCCTTGAACTTGATATTGGACGTGGTCATCGCAGCGTCGAACCTCTCAGCCTCGGTCCTCTTGTCCCTCCCCCTGCGAAGGGAGAGTGGCCCGGCGTAGCGCAGCGAAGCCGGAACGGCGGGCACCAGCCAGGGCCGTGCCCGAATCCCACCCCGGCCTCCGCGGAGCTGGCCCGGACGGCGCGTTGCGCCGCTCCGGGTGCTCACGCCGCCGCTCGCCACGCAGGCGAACGGCGGACATGAGCGCTCCCTGGTCAGTTAGGGAAAGCTCAGCTCAGCGCGATATTGACCGCGCTCTCCGGCAGTTCCGCGTTGAAGCAACGCTGATAGAACTCGGCCACCAGCGGCCGCTCCAGTTCGTCACACTTGTTGAGGAAGGTGACGCGGAACGCAAAGCCGATGTCCCCGAAGATCTCCGAGTTCTCGGCCCAGGTGATCACGGTCCGCGGGCTCATCACCGTCGACAGATCGCCATTGGCGAAGGCGTTACGGGTCAGATCGGCGAGCCGCACCATCTTGCTGACGGTGTCACGCCCCTGCGGCGTGCGGTAATGCACCGCCTTGGCGAGCACGATCTCGACTTCGTTGTCATGCGGCAGGTAGTTCAGCGTGGTGACGATCGACCAGCGGTCCATCTGGCCCTGGTTGATCTGCTGGGTGCCGTGATAGAGGCCCGACGTGTCGCCAAGGCCAATGGTGTTGGCGGTGGCGAACAGGCGGAACGCCGGATGCGGCTTGATCACCTTGTTCTGATCGAGCAGCGTCAGCCGGCCAGAAATTTCCAGCACGCGCTGAATGACGAACATCACGTCCGGACGGCCGGCGTCATATTCGTCGAACACCAGCGCCACATTATGCTGCAAAGCCCAGGGCAGAATGCCGTCGCGAAACTCGGTGACCTGCTTGCCATCGCGCACCACGATGGCGTCCTTGCCGACCAGATCGATACGGCTGATATGGCTGTCGAGATTGACGCGCACGCAAGGCCAGTTGAGCCGGGCCGCAACCTGCTCGATATGGGTCGATTTGCCGGTGCCGTGATAGCCGGTGACCATCACGCGGCGATTGCGGGCAAAGCCGGCGAGAATGGCGAGCGTGGTGGCACGGTCAAAGCGATAATCCGGATCGACATCCGGCACGTGCGGATCGGCCTCGGAAAAAGCCGGAACTTCAAGGTCACTGTCGATACCGAAGACCTGGCGAACCGACACTTTCATGTCGGGCAGGCCGACGGACTCCTGCGAATTGGTCATGGCGGCGGTCATCAATCCTCCGTGGCCCAGGGCACACCCCGGACCGGACTTGCATTTAGCTACGGTTGAGTGCGTGTCGCGAACCTAGCAGAGAGCAGCGGCCGGAAGAAGCCCGTCACCCCACAAAGTTCCAATGTGATTTCATCAACATAGGAGCCAGCGACGATTTTCGCCAGGCGGCAGAAGCGAATCACTTCGGATGATCGCCATCAGCCCAGCTCGGCGCCCGCGGGCGCACGGCTCCAACGGGCGGCGCGCCGTTCAGGCGCGCACCACCGTTTTCAAATAATTGTAAGCCTTGATGATCTCGATCAGGCGGTCTTCGGTGGAGCGGTCGCCGCCATTGGCGTCGGGATGATGCAGCTTCACCAGGGTCTTGTATTTGGCCTTCACCGTTTCCAGCGTGGCGCCGGCTTCCAGCCCCATCACCTGCAGCGCCTTGCGCTCGGCATTCAGCACCTTGCGTTCTTCGGTGCGGGCTTCGGGCCCGGGGCGCGACGAGGTGCGGCCGTTCAGCTCGCTGAACATGCCGAGCGGATCGAACGCCTCGTTGATATCGGCAGCCGATTGGCTGCGCGGCCCGGTATTGGCCCCCATCCGCCAGGTCGGCCGATGGCCGGTCAGCGCGTCCTTCTGGAAACGCGCCACCGCATCGGGCTCCATGCCCTGGAAGAAGTTGTAGCTCTGGTTATATTCGCGCACATGGTTCAGGCAGAAATGCCAGTACTGTTTCTCGAACCCACGCCCCTTCGGCGCACGATGCGAGCCACGCGCGGTACAGCCTGGCCATTGGCAATCGACAGCTTCCTCACGCACGCGGCCCTGCCGCGGCGTCGCAGCTTTTCTGGGCTTGATGCGGATGCTGTCGAAGAATTTCGATGAATCGATCGGCATGGCGCGGACTATGACAACGCCGCGCGAAATGCTTCAAGTCTTGACATTGCAAATACTCGACAGGTTGATACGCAACGACGAACGAACAGCAAAGGCGAAGGTCAATGGGCGCCAAGGACGATATGACCAGGAAGCTGAACGAAGCGTTCGCGCCCCGGCATCTCGAGGTGATTGACGAATCCCAATTGCACGAGGGCCACCGCGGACACCGGCACGGCGGCGAGACGCATTTCCGCATCAACATCGTGTCGCAGGCGTTCGAGAGCAAGAGCCGGGTCGAACGTCATCGCATGATCAACGCGTTGCTTGCGGACGAATTTGCAGGGCGGCTGCACGCTTTGGCGATCAAAGCGCAAGCGCCGAGCGAGATCGATAGTTCCAACTAACCAGATGCGTTCCGGAGCGGCGCGGCATCAGCCGCGCGTCCGGATCAGCGCATCGCCGAGAACCGGCTTTCGAACGAGCCCGACACCACCGGCGCGGCGCCTGACAGCGTGCCGCCGGTGGCGGTGTCAGCGGCGTTGTTCTTCGGCGCCGGCTTGACGGTCGCAACATGCGGCGGATCGGCCGGCTTATGCGGCGCGGCTGCGGGCTTGGCATTGGCCGTGGCCACCACCGAACGCGGCGCCTCTGCCGGTTTGGCAACGGCCGGCGGCACTGCAGCCGGCTTCGGCTTGGGCGACGGCGTCGAGGCCGTGGTTTCGGTGCTGCTGCCGCGCTGCGCCAGGCTGCTCAGGAAATTGCGCTCGCTGGACGGCGCGTTGGCGACGCGCGGCCCGGGCAGCGCACTGGCTGCCGCAATGGACGGCTCGTCATTCACCGCAGGCGCTGCGACCAGCGAGGCCACCGCCTTGGGCGGATTGACGTGCGGGGGAATGGTGCCCGGCGCGCGTCCGAATGCCGAACTTTCGATGCTCGAGCCCTCGGGATCGGACAGGCCGGTCGAGGCATCGGGAATCTTCGAGGCAAAGACCTTGTGCATGCCGCCGTCGATATCAGGACGGCGCTGCGCCACCGGCGTGCCCTTGGCGATCAGCTCCGCGGTCTTGACCTCGTCCTCATGCTGCTTCTGACGCACCGCCTGGGCAATGTCCTCAGGCACCACATAGGTCGGACATTTCGCGGTGGCATTGAAGGTCAGCGATTTGTTGGAACCGGGCGGCGGCGCCGGATTGAACACGTAGCGGCCTTCGCAGACCTCGACCTTCGGCTCCTGGCGCGTCACTTGGAAATGATCATAGCCTTCCTTGATCATCTTCCAGAACGGCATGTTCGGATTGTTGCGATGCCGCGCCATGTTGAGCGGCGTCATCTTGAACGGATAGGCCTGCACCTGGAAGGCGCGCTGTCCGCCAAAGAACGATTCGCGGCCGAGCGAATAGATTTCGGAAATCTGCTCGTCGGTCATCGCGTAGCAGCCGCGCGACGAACAATCGCCATGCACCATCAGCTGCGAGCCAGTGCGGCCAAGCGCCCGGTCGAACGCATTCGGATAGCCGATATTGAACGACAGGTAGTACGACGACTGCGGGTTCATCTGGCCGGGCGTGATCGAATAGAACCCTTCCGGCGCCTGACGATCGCCTTCACGCACCTTCGGGCCAAGATCACCCGACCAGCGGCAGATCGGATAGGTTTTCAGCAGCGCGAACTGACCATCGCGGGTCTGTTTCCAAACTTCCAGCTCGGCTTCCTGCTTGAACAGCCGAACCAGCATCGGCGATTGCGGGTCCATGTTCTTGGACTGCATCTCGGCGACCAGCTTTTCGGGAATGGGCTTATTCGCCCTGGCGTTTCGGGCCAGCGACAGCTCATCGCTGTTGCAGCCAGCGAGCACGCCTGCAGTCGCGAGCACGACCGAGGTGAGCAACGCGCGAACGAGCGGACGATCCTGCAATGTGAAGCTCCAGCCGAAGGGGGACGCCGAGGCAAATTGAAGCGTCTCTATGCGCCGCCGGTGAGCAATTATTATCCTTAAGCCGTAGGGCTCGCAAGCTGAACGCCGCCGCACGGCCCCGCTCCGGCGCGGCCATGGTGAATAGAAGCTAAAGATTTTTATTGAGCAGAATCAGCAAGTAACGCCGTCAAAAAGCCACGATCAGCGCGGCGCCGGCGCCCCGTTGCGCCGCACGCCCAACGGGAGCGGCGCGGCGCGTTACGCGCCGAGCTTGCGGCCGATTTCCAGGAATTTCTGGCGGCGCTGCGCGCGGATTTCGTCGGCATCGAGCCCGCGCAGATCATCGAACGCCTTGGCGATCGCGTCGCCGGTCTTGGTGATCATGGTCGCCGGATCGCGATGCGCACCGCCGCGCGGCTCGGGCAAAATCTGATCGATGATGCCGAACTTCATCAGGTCCTGCGCGGTGATCTTCATGCTGGTGGCCGCTTCCTGCGCCTTGGCGGAATCGCGCCACAGGATCGAGGACGCCGCTTCCGGCGAGATCACGCTGTAAATCGCGTGTTCGAGCATCAAGACCTTGTTGGCGGTGGCGATCGCGATCGCGCCGCCCGAACCACCCTCGCCGATCACCACCGCGACGTTGATCACGCCGAGCTGCAGGCAGGCATCGGTCGAGCGGGCAATCGCCTCGGCCTGGCCGCGCTCCTCGGCGCCGATGCCGGGATAGGCGCCAGCGGTATCGACCAGCGACAGCACCGGAATGCCGAAGCGGTCGGCCATTTCCATCAGCCGCACCGCCTTGCGATAGCCTTCCGGCCGGGCCATGCCGAAATTGTGCTTGAGCCGGGTCTCGGTCGAAAAACCCTTTTCCTGGCCGAGCACGCAGACGCTTTCGCCGCGGAACCGGCCGAAACCGGCGATCAGCGCCTCGTCTTCGCCAAACTTGCGGTCGCCGGCCAGCGGCGTGAAATCGGTGATCAGCCCCTGAATGTAATCGACGCAGTGCGGCCGCTGCGGATGGCGCGCCACCTGGGTCTTCTGCCAGGGCGTCAGCGCCGCATAGAGCTCGCTGAGCGCTTGCAGCGCCTTTTCCTCGATCTTGGCGATCTCTTCGCCAATGTTGCTGCCGGCATCTGCCAGGGCACGCAGCTCGTCGATCTTGGAATCGAGTTCCGCGACGGGCTTTTCAAAATCGAGGTAGCTGCGCATCGGATCGGGCATGGGCTTTTCGGGGAGTTGCGGGCCGGAAGCGGCGACCGCGGCTTTTCAGGCCAAATGTCGCATCAAGTCAAGCGACTGCGGCAATTCAAATGAGCCTTGCGAAACCGGGCCCGAAATCGCCCGAAATGACGCTATTTTTCGGCCAGAGGATGCAGATCGCGCACCAGGCTTTTCAGCCGCTCCTCGACCACATGGGTATAGATTTGCGTGGTGGAGATGTCGGTGTGGCCGAGCAGGGTCTGCACGATGCGCAGATCGGCGCCGTTATGCAGCAGATGGCTGGCAAAGGCGTGGCGCAGCACGTGCGGGCTGATCAGCCGCGCTGACAACCCGGCCGCCACCGCCAACTCCTTGAGCTCGCGGGCAAAATGCTGGCGGGTGAGGTGACCGCTGTCGCCGGATGAGGGAAACAGCCATTTCGGCGGCGGCGCCCGGCGCGGCGCCTCCCCCTCGCGGCCGTCGCCATGCGCGGCCAGCGCGGCGAGATAATGCGCGATCGCCTGTTTGGCGGATTCGTTGAGCGGCACCAGCCGCTCCTTATTGCCCTTGCCGCGCACCGCGATCATGCGGGCATCGCGGCGCGCCGCCGCGATCGGCAGCGACACCAGCTCGGAGACGCGCAGCCCGGTGGCGTACAGCACTTCCAGCAAGCAATAGATCCGGGCGGCGCGCATGCGCTGCGCGGTGCTGCCTGGCGCCTCCGCCATGGTTTTGGCGGTGGTCAAAAGCCGGTCGACCTCGGCGATCGACAGCACCTTGGGCAGGCCGCGGCCGCGCTTTGGCCCAGCCAGAATCGCGGCGGGATCATCGCTGCGAATCCGCTCGGCCAGCAGAAACCGAAACAGATGGCGCAGCGCCGACAGTTTTCGGGCGACGCTGCTCGATTTATAGCCGCGCGAATCGAGATCGATCAGATAGGCGCGCAGCACATGGGTATCGGCCTCAGCCAGCGAAGTCTGGGCGTGGCCCAAAAACGCGGCGAGGTCGCTCAGGTCGCTTTGATAGGCGTCGAGCGTATTGCGGCCGGCGCCCTGCTCGGCCGCCAGCATGTCCAGGAACAGCTCGATCAGACGGCCATCATTGGCCTTGCCGGGCGGCATTTTGCTACCGCTTCTGGAAACGGTCGGGCGGGATCGTCACCGACATCTCGCGGGTCTGCGGGCCGACGAAATTGGCCAAGGCGAAAATCGTCCCATACACCACGCCGCCGATCACCGCGAGCACGGTCAGAAAGCGGAACAGGGTGGGCATCGGCGCCTCGGGCAACGAGGTGGAACGCAGGGTGGAGCCAGCGACGATGACCACGTTCGCACCTTGGTTGCAAGAGCCTCTGGCAAGGCGCTCAACCGCGGTAGTATAGGTACGCGACACCGCGCCGCGCGCTCATTCAGACCGCGGTATTTTCGGCCGATGCGCCCCGGAGGCCATGCTCCGGGCGCAAAGTGGAATGTTTGATGTCCGATAGTGCGCCACCCAGCCCGACCTGCCCCTCTGTGGAGGCGGAGATCGTCGCCGCGCTCGGAGCGCGCTCGGTGGTGCTGGTGGGCATGATGGGCGCCGGCAAATCAACGGTTGGCCGTCGGCTGGCGGTGCGGCTCAATCTGCCATTCGTCGATGCCGACACCGAGATCGAAGCCGCGGCCGGCATGTCGATCCCGGACATTTTCCAGACCCATGGCGAACCGCATTTCCGCGACGGCGAAGCGCGGGTGATCGCCCGGCTGCTCGATAACGGCCCCCATGTGCTGGCCACCGGCGGCGGCGCCTTCATGCGCGACGAAACCCGGCAGCGGATCGCCGCCCAGGGCGTGTCGCTGTGGCTGCAGGCCGATGCCGACGTGATTCTGCGCCGGGTGAAGCGCCGCGCCGACCGGCCGCTGCTGAAAACCCCGGACCCGGCGGGCACCATCGCCCGGCTGATCGACGAGCGTCACCCGACCTACCAGACCGCCGACATCACCATCGCCTCGCGCGACGTGCCGCACGACAAGATCGTGCAGGAATGCGTCGAGGCGCTGCACGGCTATTTATGTCACGACCCGCAACACCAGCCATGAGCCCGTACCGATGACCGCACCGCTGCCTTCCTCCGCTCCCATTACGGTGCAGGTCGCCCTCGGCGAGCGCAGCTATGACATCGTGATCGGCCGCGGCGGCATCGACACGCTCGGGCAGCGCATCGCTGCGCTGCGGCCCGGCGCGCGCACCGCGATCGTCACCGACCGCAACGTCGCCGCGCAGTGGCTGCCGCGCGCCGAAGCGGCGCTCGACCAGGCCGGCATCGCCCATGCCTGCATCGTGGTCGAACCCGGCGAGAGTTCCAAAAGCTATGCCGGCCTGCAGCAGGTCTGCGAAGCGCTGATCGCCGCCAAGATCGAACGCAACGATCTGGTGATCGCGCTCGGCGGCGGCGTGATCGGCGACCTCGCCGGCTTTTCCTCGGCGTTGGTGCGGCGCGGGCTCGATTTCGTGCAGGTGCCGACCTCGCTCTTGGCCCAGGTCGATTCTTCGGTGGGCGGCAAGACCGGCATCAACTCGCCGCACGGCAAGAATCTGGTCGGCGTGTTTCACCAGCCGGTGCTGGTGATCGCCGACACCGCCGTGCTCGACACCTTGTCGCCGCGCCAGTTCCGCGCCGGCTATGCCGAGGTGGTGAAATATGGCGCGCTCGGCGATGCGGCGTTCTTCGCCTGGCTGGAAGCCAACCATGCCGAGATCGCGCATGGCGGCAGCGCCCGCGAACACGCGATTGCCACTTCCTGCCGCGCCAAGGCCGGCATCGTCGCGCGCGACGAGCGCGAGACCGGCGAGCGCGCTCTGCTCAATCTCGGCCACACTTTTGGCCACGCGCTGGAGGCCGCCACCGGCTTTTCCGACCGGCTGTTCCATGGCGAGGGTGTCGCGATCGGCATGGTGCTGGCCGCAGAATTTTCCGCCGAGCGCGGCATGATGCCGGCGAGCGACGCGGCGCGGCTGGCGCAGCACCTCGCCGCTGCCGGCTTGCCGACCAGGATGCAGGACATCGGCGGCTTCGCCCAGGAGGGCCTCGCCGATGCCGACGCGCTGCTGACGCTGATGACCCAGGACAAGAAAGTGAAGCGCGGCCAGCTGACCTTCATCCTGATGGAAGCGATTGGCCGCGCGGTGATTGCCAATGACGTCGATCCCGCGCCGGTGCGCGACTTTTTGCAGCGTAAATTGTCGGAACGATAAAATCGATTTGAGGCGCAGCCCCGATCCCAAGTCGGCTGCGCCGACGGCGATCGGGCGGCCAAGTTCAGCCGCCGGAGCAAGATGAGTTCGACCACCACCAATGTTTTGATCGCTGTGCTGCTGCTGGCAGCCAACGCCTTTTATGTCGCCGCTGAATTCGCGCTGGTGAAAAGCCGCGGCTTCCGCATCAAGGCGATGGCGGAGAAACACCGCTTCGGCGCGCGGCTCCTGCAGCAAATCATGGGCAATCTCGAGGCCTATCTGGCGTGCTGCCAGCTCGGCATCACCATGGCCTCGCTCGGGCTCGGCTGGGTCGGCGAGCCGACCGTGTCGGCGCTGCTGGAGCCGCTGCTGGTGCCGCTCGGCATGTCGAACGCCGCGCTGCAATTCGTGTCGTTCCTGGGCGGCTTTCTGTTCTTCTCCTCGCTGCATATCGTGATCGGCGAGCAGGTGCCGAAGACGCTGGCGATCCGCCAGCCGGAGCCGGTGTCGCAATGGATCGCCTATCCGCTGCACCTGTCCTACATCGTGCTCTATCCGCTCAACTGGATGCTGAACCAGGCATCGCGCGCGATCCTGCGGCTGCTCGGCGTCGAGGAAAATTCCGAGCACGAAATTCTCACCGACACCGAGATCGAAGGACTGGTCGGCGAATCGGCCGAGCACGGCATGATCGAGAGTGGCGAGGCCGAATATATTCAGAACGTGTTCCGGTTCGGCGATCTGGCGGTGTCGGACGTGATGGTTCACCGCACCGCGATGGTGACGCTCAATGCCGATCTGCCCTCGGAAGAACTGGTGCGCGAGGTGCTGGCTTCCGAATACACCCGGATTCCGCTGTGGCGCGACAAGCCAGAAAACATCGTCGGCGTGCTGCATGCCAAGGATCTGCTGCGCGCCATCCGGCAGGCCGATGGCGACACCAGCCATATCGACGTCGCCGGCATCGCGCTGACGCCGTGGTTCGTGCCGGAAATGCGGCCGCTGTCCGATCAGCTGCGCGCGTTCCGAAATCGCAAGACTCACTTCGCGCTGGTGGTCGATGAGTATGGCGAGGTGGAAGGCCTGGTTACGCTCGAGGACATTTTGGAAGAAATCGTCGGCGACATTGCCGACGAACAGGACGTGGTGGTGGCCGGCGTTCGCAGCCAACCCGACGGCTCGGTGGTGGTCGATGGCTCCGTGCCAATCCGCGACCTCAACCGCGTGATGGGCTGGAGCCTGCCCGACGAAGAGGCCACCACGATCGCGGGCCTGGTGATTCATGAGGCGCGCTCGATCCCCGATCGCGGCCAGATCTTCACCTTCTATGGCTTCCGTTTCCGGGTGCTACGCCGCGAGCGCAATCGCATCACCGCGCTACGCATCATCTCGCTGCAGACCGAAGCCAAGGCCAAGGCGAAAGCCGAGCAGCGCCGCAAACTGGCGTCTTGATCGGCCTTACCTCGCAGCGGCACATCATTCCCGTCATTGCGAGCGAAGCGAAGCAATCCAGCTGCCGCAAACTGACTGGATTGCTTCGTCGCTTCGCTCCTCGCAATGACACTGAGCGGTGAGGAACCGCCGGGCACGGCAACAACTCAAAGGGACCGTCATTCCGGGCTGCGCGCGTTGGCGCGCAGACCCGGAATCTCGCGATTATTGGAAGAGACTCGGGAAAGAGAATTTGGAGCAGCTGCGCGCCGACCGCCCCGAATGCCGCCCAAGTCCGCGGCGTATCATGCCTTAAGCTGAAGCCCTTCCCATCATTGCGAGCGAAGCGAAGCAATCCAGATGCCGCACACTGACTGGATTGCTTCGTCGCTTCGCTCCTCGCAATGACACTGAGCGGTGAGGAACCGCCGGGCACGGCAACAATTCAAAACGCCCGTCATTCCGGGCTCGTCCGCCGCCGCGCGCAGACTCGGAATCTCGCGCTTGTTGGAAGAGACTCGGGAAAGAGATTCCGGGTTCGCCCGCAGCGTTGCTGCGTGCGCCCCGGAATGACGGTGGGGAGGCGATCGTCGTCCACCATTGACCCGTCATGCCCGCGCTTGTCGCGGGTATCCACGTCTTCAACGCCATGCGTGATCCAAGACGTAGATGGCCGGGATAAACCCGGCCATGACGAGCTGACCACTGGTATCAATCACCACGGCTCTCGTCTGGACTCCGCACGCCTTGAAAGCGAGGCGTCTTGGAGGCAGCCCCCAAACGACAATGGCCGGGACGAGCCCGGCCATTCAATCGCTTAATCACAAAGCCTGCGCGGCCGCTTACGCGTACTTGCCGTGGCAGTGCTTGTACTTCTTGCCGGAGCCGCACGGACAATCCTCATTGCGGCCGACCTTGCCCCAGGTGTCGGGGTTGTTCGGATCGCGAGGCCCCGCTTGATCCGGCGGCAGCGAGTCGCCACTGAACAGCAGCGAATCCTCGCCGGTGTTCGGATCGAATTTGTGCGCTTCCATCTGCGGCAATTCGGGCTGCGGCTCCTGGGTGACGATTTCCACCCGCATCAGCTGGGCGGTCACCGCTTCGCGCAGATGCGAGATCAGCGCCTCGAACAGGTTGAACGCTTCCGACTTGTATTCCTGCAGCGGATCGCGCTGGCCATAGCCGCGCAAGCCAATCACGTTACGCAGATGGTCGAGCATCACCAGATGCTCGCGCCACAGATGATCCAGCGTCTGCAGCAGGATCGACTTTTCGGCGTAGCGCATCATGTCCGGGCCCCACTGCCCGACCTTGGCCGCCATGTGTTCGTCCGCGGCCTTTTCGATGCGCGCCAGCAGTTCCTCGTCGGCGATGCCTTCTTCCTTGGCCCACTGCTCGACCGGCAGATCAAGGCCCAGCACACGCGACAGTTCTTCTTTGAGCCCGGCGACGTCCCACTGCTCGGCATAGGCATGCTCGGGCACGTGCTTGGCCACCAGATCCTCGATGAACAGATGGCGCATGTCGGCGACGGTCTCGGCGACGTCTTCGTCCTTCATCAGGTCGACGCGCTGCTCGAAGATCACCTTGCGCTGATCGTTCTGGACGTTGTCGAATTTCAGCAGGTTCTTGCGGATGTCGAAGTTGCGCGCTTCGACCTTCTGCTGAGCCTTTTCCAGCGCCTTGTTGATCCAAGGATGGATGATCGCCTCGCCTTCCTTCAACCCCAGCTTGGTCAGCATGGTGTCGAGCCGGTCTGAGCCGAAGATCCGCATCAGATCGTCTTCCAGCGACAGGAAGAATTTTGAGCGGCCGGGGTCACCCTGACGGCCGGAGCGGCCGCGCAGCTGATTGTCGATGCGGCGGGATTCGTGGCGTTCCGAACCGATGATGTACAGACCACCGGGGCGGGTGATGGTCTTGGCCGGCTTGTTGCCCTTGGCCGGCTCGATCTCGATGGTCTCTTCCGCCTTCAGCACCAGCTCGCGGAAGCGCTCGATATCGGCCTTGATCTGTTCGATGCGCGCGGCCTTTTCGGCCTCATCGGTGATCTCAGCGGTTTCCTGCTGAATGCGCATTTCCAGCGAGCCGCCGAGTTTGATGTCGGTACCGCGGCCAGCCATGTTGGTGGCGATGGTGATCGCGCCCGGCACACCGGCCTCGGCGACGATATAGGCTTCCTGCTCGTGGAAGCGGGCGTTCAACACCGCGAACAGCTTGGCCGGCTTGCCGGCGCGCGCGGCGGCATACAGCTTGTCGAGCGCCTTCGGATTGTTGAAGTCGATCTGCTTGTAGCCGTGCTTCATCAGATACTCGGCCAGCACTTCGGACTTTTCGATCGAGGCGGTACCGACCAGCACCGGCTGCATGCGAGAATTGGCGCGCTCCACCTCGGCCAGGATCGCGGCGTATTTCTCGTTCTGGGTGCGATAGACCTCGTCGTCTTCGTCGAGACGGGCGATCGGCAGGTTGGTCGGGATTTCGACCACTTCGAGCTTGTAGATGTCGTAGAACTCGTCGGCCTCGGTCGCCGCGGTGCCGGTCATGCCGGCGAGCTTGTCGTACATCCGGAAGTAGTTCTGGAAGGTGATCGACGCCAGCGTCTGATTTTCCGGCTGGACGGTGACGTGTTCCTTGGCTTCCAGCGCCTGATGCAGGCCTTCCGAATAACGGCGGCCCGGCATCATGCGGCCGGTGAACTCGTCGATGATCACCACTTCGTCGTTGCGGACGATGTAGTCCTTGTCGCGCTGGAACAGCTGATGCGCGCGCAGGCCCTGATTGATGTGATGCACCACCGAGACGTTTTCCACGTCATACAGCGACTCGCCCTTGAGCAGGCCGGCGTCGCGCAGCAGCGTCTCAATCCGCTCCATGCCGGCTTCGGTGAGCGTCACGGTGCGCTGCTTCTCATCGACATCGAAGTCCGACTTGTCGAGCTTCGGAATGAAGGTGTCGATGGTGTTGTAGAAATCCGAGCGGTCGTCGAGCGGGCCGGAAATGATCAGCGGCGTGCGCGCTTCGTCGATCAGGATCGAGTCGACTTCGTCGACGATCGCGAAGGCATGGCCGCGCTGCACCATGTCTTCGAGACGGTACTTCATGTTATCGCGCAGATAGTCGAAGCCGTACTCGTTGTTGGTGCCGTAGGTGATGTCGCAGGCATAGGCGGCCTGGCGCTGCGCATCGTCGAGACCATGCACGATCACGCCGGTGGTCATGCCGAGGAAGCCGTAGATCTGGCCCATCCAGCCCGAGTCGCGCTTGGCGAGGTAGTCGTTGACCGTGACGACATGGACGCCCTTGCCGGCGAGCGCGTTCAGATAGACCGCGAGCGTCGCCACCAGGGTTTTACCTTCGCCGGTCTTCATCTCGGCGATATCACCCTCGTGCAGCACCATGCCGCCGATCAGCTGCACGTCGAAATGGCGCTGGCCGAGGGTACGCTTGGCAGCCTCACGCACCGTGGCGAAGGCCGGCACCAAAAGATCATCCAGGGTCTTGCCGGCAGCAAGCTCGGCGCGGAATTCCGCTGTGCGGCCGCGCAGCGCCTCGTCGGATAGCGCCGCGATCTCCGGTTCCAGAGCGTTGATAGCCGCGACCCTGGACTGGTAGCCCTTGATCCGACGATCGTTGGGGGAGCCGAAAAGCCTGCGGGCGAGCGCGCCGATCATTGCGATTTCCTGTCTGTGCGGTCCGGCCTAATAGCCATCATCCGTGCGGCCCCAGCTATCAGCTCATCGTGACGCTTTCCAGGCCGGTACTCCCTTGCCGGAAGCGGGCGCGAAATGGATCGAAAGGGCCGGCACTCCAAAATTTCGGGTCCGGGCGCCGCCGGACGTCAGCCATCGCGCGCGGACCGGCCGCGGAGAGATATGGCTGGGGGGTGGGGATGTCAACGCGCGATCCTGCCCGGAATTTCATGATTTTGACAGAGTTTCCGCGTTGCCAAGCTACATCAATTGCGCGACTGTCCGCCGCCCGTCGGCTCGACCTCCATTTTTAGGGAATATCCATGACCGCTCTGACATTCGACAAGAAACTCGGCCCGCGCCTTGGCCTCGCCGGAGCGGCTGTGGCCGGCTGCCTGCTGCTGGCTGGGGCGCCGGTTCGTGCTCAGGATGCCAATCCGGTACTCGCCAAGGTTAACGGCGTCGAAATCCGCCAGAACGACGTCACTTTGGCTGAAGAGGAACTGGCCCCGAACCTCGCTCAGATGGACCCCGCCACCAAGCGGGAAAACGTGCTGGCGTTTCTGATCGACATGAAGATCGTCGCCAAGGCCGCCGAGGACAAGAAGATCGCCGAGCGGGCCGATTTCAAGAGCCGGCTCGATTTCGCCCGCAACCGCATCCTGATGGATCAGCTGCTGGCCGCCGAGGGCAAGGCCGCCGCCACCGATGAGGCGATGAAGAAGGTCTATGAGGAGGCCGCCAAGCAGATCTCCAGCGACCAGGAAGTGCACGCCCGCCACATCCTGCTCGAGACCGAGGATGAGGCCAAGGCGGTCATCGAGGAGCTGAAGAAGGGCGCCGATTTCGCCGAGCTGGCCAAGAAGAAGTCCAAGGACCCCGGCGCCTCCGATGGCGGCGATCTCGGCTTCTTCACCAAGGACCAGATGGTGCCGGAATTCTCGGCCGCTGCGTTCGCGCTCGAGCCGGGCAAGATTTCCGAGCCGGTGAAGTCGCAGTTCGGCTGGCACGTCATCAAGGTCGAGGAAAAGCGCAATCGCAAGGCGCCGGAATTCGATCAGGTCAAGGGCCAGATCGAGACCTACGTGTCCCGCAAGGCGCAGGCCGACTACGTCACCAAGCTGCGCCAGGCCGCCAACGTCGAGCGGCTCGATCAGCCCGCCGATGCTGCCAAGCCCGATGCTGCCAAGTCTGAACCGGGCAAGGCCGAGCCGGCGGCGCCCGCCGACGCCAAGGATGCCAAGCCGGCGGACAAGCCGGCCAAGAAGTAATCAACGTTTCCTGCCTTCTCCCCGCGTGCGGGGAGAAGGTGGCGAGCATCAGCGAGCCGGATGAGGGGGCGCCGCGGTGTGCCGAACCGCCCCTTCGTCCGGCTTTACTCGTTTTGCTCGTAAGCCGACCTCTCCCCGCACGCGGGCAGAGGTGATACACAGCGCGTCAATCTGTTCCGATCCGCGCCGAAGGTTGAATGCGCCATGTCCTCTGCCGTCTCCCCCCTCGCCCCCACCGATGTTCCTGAGATGCCGCAGATCGCCGGCGTTCGCCTCGCCACCGCGGCGGCCGGCATCCGCTACAAGAACCGCACCGACGTGCTGCTGGCCGTGCTCGATCCCGGCACCGCGGTTGCTGGCGTGTTCACCAAGTCGAAATGCCCGTCCGCCCCGGTGGAATGGTGCCGCGCCAAGCTGAAGGGCGGCCGCGCCCGGGCGCTGGTGGTCAATTCCGGCAATGCCAACGCCTTCACCGGCAAGACCGGCAAGCAATCGACTGCGCAGACCGGCGCAATCGCCGCCAAAGCGCTCGGCTGCAAGCAGGACGAGGTGTTTCTGGCCTCGACCGGCGTGATCGGCGAACCGCTCGACGCCAGCAAATTCGACGGCGTGCTCGACAAGCTCGCCGATGACGCCCGGCCGGACGGCTGGATGGACGCCGCCAAGGCGATCATGACCACCGACACCTTCCCCAAGGTCGCGACCGCCCAGGTCAAGCTCGGCAAGGCCAAGGTCACCATCAACGGCATCGCCAAGGGCGCGGGCATGATCGCGCCCGACATGGCGACCATGCTGGCCTTCGTGTTCACCGACGCGCCGATCTCGCCGGCCGCGCTGCAGGCGCTGCTGAAAGCCGGCGTCGAGGACAGTTTTAATGCCGTCACCATCGATGGCGACACCTCGACCTCCGACACGCTGCTGGCCTTTGCCACCGGCGATGCTGCCGCTTACGGCGCGCCGAAGATCAGCAAGGCCAGCGATGTCCGGCTCAAGGCGTTCGTGAAGGCGTTCAACGGCATTTTGGCCGATCTCGCCGAACAGGTGGCGCGCGACGGCGAAGGCGCGCGCAAGCTGGTCGAGATCATCGTGGAAGGCGCGGTGTCCAAGCCCTCGGCGCGCAAGATCGCAATGTCGATCGCCAATTCGCCGCTGGTGAAAACCGCGATCGCCGGCGAAGACGCCAATTGGGGCCGGGTGGTGATGGCGGTCGGCAAGGCCGGCGAGCCTGCCAATCGCGACAAGCTGTCGATCTCGTTTAACGGCATCCGCGTCGCCAAGGCCGGCGCGCGCGACCCGTCCTATAACGAGAAGGAAGTGTCGGCGGCGATGAAAAGCCAGACCATCCAGATCAAGGTCGCGCTCGGGCTCGGCAAGGGCCGCGACCGGGTGCTGACCTGCGACCTCACCAAGGAATACGTCGCCATCAACGGCGACTATCGCTCGTGAACGGCGCGGCGCGCGCCCTCGCGGCGACGGCTCTGATCGGGCTGTCGTCGCCGGCGCTCGCCGACCAAAGCTCAAATCTGCGCCGAACGGTGCCCAGTGACAGCGACACCGTGATCGGCATCGGTACCCGTTGGAACAAAGACTGCCAAAGCGTCGGCGTGCCGGAGGTGATCCTCGAGGAAGCGCCGCTGCACGGCACGGTGTGCCAGCAGCGCGGCATGGTGCGCGCCAAGCGGCTGCTGGCCGGCGGCAGCAGCCATTGTCTGCGGCAGCCGATGCCGGGCGTGCAGATCGTTTATCGCTCCGATGCCGGCTTCACTGGCCGCGATACGCTGCACTACACGCTGAAATTCCCGCGGTTCAGCCATCTGCACCGCGTCGAGATCGACGTCCGGCCGCTGGCCGCTGCCCCGGGCGGCTACGCCATGCCGCCCTCGCCACGTCAGCAGCCCGGCCCTATGCCGATCTGCGCGGCGCTTACCTCATAGGTTCCTGATGAAGCTTCTTCTCGTCGTGGCGGTGGCGTTGATCGACGCCGACAACCGCGTGCTGATCGCGCAGCGCCCGGAGGGCAAACAGCTCGCGGGCCTGTGGGAATTTCCCGGCGGCAAGCTCGATGCCGGCGAGCGGCCGGAGCAGGCGCTGATCCGCGAGCTGCAAGAGGAGCTCGGCATCGAGGTCAAGGAAGCGTGCCTGGCGCCGCTGACCTTCGCCAGCCACGCCTATGATGATTTCCATCTGCTGATGCCGCTGTACATCTGCCGGCGCTGGCAGGGCACAGTGACGGCGCGCGAGGGCCAGACCCTCGCCTGGGTGCGCGCCAACAAGCTGCGCGACTACCCGATGCCGCCCGCCGACATCCCGCTAATCCCACCGCTGATTGATTTGTTGATGTAACAGCTCCTGATCATTTCTCCCCGTCATTGCGAGCGAAGCGAAGCAATCCAGTGCCGTGCACTGAGTTTCTGGATTGCTTCGTCGGCTACGCCTCCTCGCAATGACGACGGAGTGAGACGCCGCGCTGCTCCCCTCCCCCGCGGAGCGTCGCGACGCAGCGGGGAGGGGTCGGGGTGGGGGCTCTTGGCCACCGGACGACTTCAGTGTTGGTGACGGCGCGCTTAGTCGAAGCACTGTGCTCTTAGTCGAAGCCGCTCCCCCCACCCGACCGGCCTGCGGCCGGCCACCCTCCCCGCCGCTGCGCGGGGGGAGGGAAAACTTAGGTCACCTTGCTGCCGCAGCCATTCCATTGATCCCCGACCGATAATCAGCGCCGTCATTGCGAGCGCAGCAAAGCAATCCGGACAATTTCACCCGTCATTGCGAGCGAAGCGAAGCAATCCAGTGCCGTGCACTGAGTTTCTGGATTGCTTCGTCGGCTACGCCTCCTCGCAATGACGACGGAGTGAGACGCAGCCCTGCTCCCCTCCCCCGCGGAGCGTAGCGACGCAGCGGGGAGGGGTCGGGGGTGGGGGCTCTTGGCCACCGAACGACGTTCAGTGTTGGTGACGGCGCGCTTAGTCGGAGTACGGTGCTCTTAGTCAAAGCCCTGCGCCCCCCACCCGACCGGCCTGCGGCCGGCCACCCTCCCCGCCGCTGCGCGGGGGGAGGGAAAACTCCGGTCACGTCGCTGCCGCAGTCATTCCGGTGACCTTGAATGACAACTCGCCCCTGTCATTGCGAGCGCAGCGAAGCAATCCAGACAATTTCCCGCGTCATTGCGAGCGCAGCGAAGCAATCCAGAGCGTCGCGCACTGAGTGGATTGCTTCGTCGGCTGCGCCTCCTCGCAATGACGACGGGGTAAGGCCGACAGAGCATGAAGTCGGGGTCGCGTCCTACCGCAGCCGCCAGCAGCGTCTCCTACCGCGGCTGGCGGCGCTGCTCCGACGCCCCCTTGACTGCCTGCTCCAGACTGGCCTGAGCCGAGCCCGGTTTGAGCGGCTGCTGCTGGCTGTCATGCGGCGCCCAGCCGGACAGCCACACCAGCTCAAAAGTGGCGCGGATCCGGCCATCGGCATCGGAAAAGCGCTCGGCATAAAGCTGCGCCATGCGCGTCAGCGTGGCGCGGCGTAGCGGCTGGCGCCGTCGCTCCACCAGCACGTTGGTGGCGCCCATGCGCCGCAAATCCTGCATCAAGGCGAAGGCGTGGTCGTAGCGCACCACCACGCGATCGACGTCAGTCACCGGCAAGGCAAAACCGGCGCGTTGCAAGAGCGCGCCGAGATCGCGCAGATCGGCGGCCGGCGCGACCCGCGGCGACACCCCACCCTCGATCTCGGCTTCGGCAGCGGCGAAGGCCTGGCGCAGCTCGGTGAGCGTGTCGCCGCCGGTCAGCACCGCCAACAACAACCCGTCCGGCTTCAGCGCCCGCCGCAACTGCGCCAGCACGCCGGGCAGATCGTTGACGAATTGCAGCGCCAGCGCTGATACCACGAGATCAAGCGATTGCGGCGCGAGGCGAAGATGCTCATCGTCGGGCACTTCCACCGCTTGAAGCGCGCCAAGCCGTCCTGCCAGCGCACTGCGCAGCTGTGCGGTCGGCGTGCCGAGATCGGCGGCGCACCTAAAATCGCGTAGCACCGCGTGCAGCCGATCGGTCATCTCCTCGGTGACGCGATCGAGCAGAAAGGTCGCCGGACCGCGCACAGCAGCGCGTTCCAGCCTGCGCCGCAACTGCGCGCGATCGAACAACAGCGGACCCGCAGCCATCGCCACGCTTAGTTGAGCTTTGACGCCGCGGCCGGGCTCTGCTGCGGCGCTTCCAGCATCTTCAACACCGCATCGAGCGCGTTGCGCAGATGCTGCGCGCCGGCATGGCTGCAGCGCAGCCGCGCGGTGGTGACGAATTTCACCTCGACCGAACCATCCGCCAGCGGATTGAGCGTGCGCGCCGCAAGCTCGATCTCGACCGCATTGGCCATCACGCCATGGGCCGGCGCGATATCGAAATAGACATGCGGCGCATTGTTGAGATCGATATAGGTCACGGTTTCAGCCGGTTTTGCCTTCGGGTCGGACAAAGCGATCTCCTTGGTTTGCACACACGCGCGTGAGGGCGCTTGGCGCGCCCTCGTCGCCGGACACCATCGCCCCGTTCGAGCCTTGCGGCAAGTTGCGGCGCCAGCTTGACGCTGACCTGCGGCAAGCTAGCCTTTCGCCATGCAGGCGGAACCTCCGATGGTGCAGGCCAACGCGGCAGCCGGCGTGATGCGCGCCGGCGTGCGGCTGCGCGAGGCGCTGTGGCGCGTCTGCAGACGCGGTGCGCAGGCCGTGCTTGATGTCACGCTGCCGACGCTATGCCTGAACTGCCGCGAGCCGGTGGCGGGCGACGGGCTGTGCGCGGCGTGCTGGTCGAAGCTCGGCTTCATCGAGCCGCCTTATTGCGAACGGCTCGGCATTCCGTTCGTTTATGATCCCGGCCCCGGCCTGTTGTCGATGCAGGCGATCGCCGCGCCGCCGGCCTATGCGCGGGCGCGCGCCGCGGTGCGCTATGACGAGGTGGCGCGCAGCCTGGTGCATGCGCTGAAATTCCATGACCGCGTTGAGCTGGCGCCCACCATGGGGCGCTGGATGGCGCGCGCGGCGGCGCCGCTCCTCGCCGACGCGGATCTGATCGTGCCGGTGCCGCTGCATTGGCGGCGCGGTTTTTCGCGGCGCTACAATCAGTCCGGCGCGCTCGCGCTGGCGATCAGCCGGACCAGCGGCCGGCCGCTCGCCGGCGATGTGCTGCGGCGAATCCGCCCAACGGCGCATCAGATCGGCCTGTCGCGCGCTGAACGGGCCGCCAATGTGCAGGGTGCATTCAGGGTGCCGCCAGAGCGCGCCAGCGCGGTGCAGGGCCGGCGGATTCTGCTTGTTGACGACGTGCTGACCTCGGGCGCCACCGCCGATGCCTGCGCGCGGGCACTGCTGCGCGCTAAGGCGGCGTCGGTCGATCTGGTGGTGTTTGCGCGGGTTGTGGACACTCCGGGCTCCCCCATATAATGAGCCCAACTTTGTCAATCCGAGTGTGACATGACTGCTGCCATCGAAATCTTCACGCGGCCGGGCTGCGGCTATTGCAGCGCGGCCCGTTCGTTGCTGACCCGCAAGAACGCCGCCTTCACCGAATACGACGTGTCGGTCGATCCGACTTTCCGTGACCGGATGGCGGAGCGGGTCGGCCCCGGCGCCACTTTTCCGCAGATCTTCATCGGCAATCAGCATGTCGGCGGCTGCGACGACCTCTATGCGCTGGATCGCGAGGGCAAGCTCGACGCAATGCTGGCCGGCACGGCTGGCCCATGAGCAACGCCGGCAATTTTACCGCGGCGCTGGTGCAATTGCGCGCCGGCCTGCGCCCGGAACCCAATCTCGAACAGGCCACCAGCCTGATCCGCGAAGCCGCCGCCTCTGGCGCTGACTACGTGCTCACGCCCGAGGTGAGCAACATGATGCAGCTCAACCGCGAGGCGCTGTTTGCGCAGCTGGCCAGCGAGGCGGACGATCCGTCGCTGCGCGCCTATCGCGCGCTCGCCAAAGAGCTGAACATCCATCTGCATATCGGTTCGCTGGCGCTGAAAGCCTCGCCCGATCGCGCGGTGAACCGCTCGTTCCTGATCTCGCCGCAGGGCGCGATCCTGGCGAGCTATGACAAGATCCATATGTTCGACATCGATCTCGATAATGGCGAAAGCTATCGGGAATCGGCGAACTACCAGCCCGGCGAAACCGCGGTGCTGGCCGATCTGCCTTGGGGCCGGTTCGGACTGACGATCTGCTACGATCTGCGCTTTCCGGCGCTGTACCGCGCGCTCGCCGAAGCGGGCGCGTCGTTCATCACCGTGCCCTCGGCGTTCACCCGGCCGACCGGCGAAGCGCATTGGCACACCTTGCTGCGCGCGCGCGCCATCGAAAACGGCTGCTTCATTTTCGCCGCCGCGCAAGGCGGGCTGCATGAAAACGGCCGCGAGACCTTTGGTCACTCGCTGATCGTCGATCCATGGGGCGAAGTGCTGGCGGAAGGCGGCGTTGATCCCGGGGTGATCATGGCCACCATCGATCCCAGCAAGGTCACCAAGGTACGCAAGTCGATTCCGTCGCTGCGTCACGGCCGGCGTTTTTCCGTGATCGAACCGAAGACGCCGCCCGGCCATCTGCATCTGGTGCGGGACCCGACATGATCCGCTACGCACTGCGCTGCGAGCAGGGCCACGGCTTCGATAGCTGGTTCCCAAGCTCGTCGGCTTACGACCGTCAGGTGAAGCAGGGCCTGGTGGAATGCCCGCGCTGCGGCTCGGTCAAGGTCGAGAAGGCGATCATGGCGCCGCAGATCGCGCGCAAGAAGGGCCGCGACCCTGTCAGCGAACCGGCTGTTGCGGAGGCGGCCGCCCCGGTGCCGGCTCAGGCGCCGGCTGAACCATCGCCGCTGATGCTGTCGCAAGAGCGCGAATTGCGCGCCAAGGTGCGCGAGCTGCGCGAGCACATCACCAAGGTCGCCGACAATGTCGGATCAGGCTTTGCCGACGAAGCGCGCAAGATGCATTACGGCGAGATCGAGCACCGGCCGATCTACGGCGAAGCCTCGACTGATGAAGCGCGGGCGCTGATCGATGAGGGCATCGAGGTGATGCCGCTGCCGCTGCTGCCGGACGAGCGCAACTGACGACCTTTGGTCGTCATCGCGGGCGCAGACGACCTCTCACCGTCATTGCGAGCGCAGCGAAGCAATCCAGTGGGCTTTATTCAGCAAATCTGGATTGCTTCGTCGCGTAGCCTGTGCCCGGACGGCGCACAGCGCCGATCCGGGTACTCCTCGCAATGACGAGGAAGTCAGCGGATGGCGTCATTCCGGGATGCGCGCCTTTGCGCGCAGACCCGGAATCTCTCTGTTATCAGCCTTGGCTTCCAGGCTCGCACGGTACGGCACGCCGCGGAGTGACGACTTGAAAGCCGCGCAGCACTGCGGGAAAGTGCTGCCATGACCCCCGACTCGGTGCTGTCCTGGCAATTCTGGGCGCTGCTGGCAGCGCTGTTTGCGGCGCTGACCGCGATCTTTGCCAAGATCGGCGTCACCGAGATCGACTCCGACCTCGCCACCTTGATCCGCACAATGGTGGTGCTGATCAGCCTGGCGCTGTTGGTGTTCGCCACTGGCAAGCTCGCCAACCCCGCGACCATCAGCCCGAAGACCTGGCTGTTCCTGGTGTTGTCCGGGCTGTGCACCGGCGCGTCCTGGCTGTGCTATTTCCGCGCGCTCAAGCTTGGGCCGGCGTCGCTGGTCGCGCCGATCGACAAGCTGAGCGTGGTGCTGGTGGCGCTGTTTGCGTTTGCGGTGCTCGGCGAACGGCCGACGCTGCAACAATGGCTCGGCATTGCCTTGATCGGCGCCGGCGCGGTGCTGATCGCGGTGCGGTAGCGGCGGCTATACGGCAATCAGCATCGCCACCCCGGCGACGATCATCACGGTGCCGATCAATTCACGCGGCAGCAGCGGCTGCTTGAACGTGTAGTAGGCCACCGCCTGCGCGAACACCACTTCCACCAGCGCCAGCGTGCGGACATTGGCGGCGGCGGTGAGCGCGAACGCCAAAAACCAGAATTGCGAGGCCAGCGCGCCGACAAAGCCGGCCGCCATCGACGGTCGCCACAGTCGAAAAATCTCGCGCAGCGCCTGCGGCTGGCGCAGCCCGAGATAGAGCAGCATCAGCAGCGTTTGCAGGCCGAGCGTGAACAGCAGCGTGGTGGTGGCCGCGGTGACGAATGACACCTCCGGCACCGCCAAAATCGCGCCGCGAAAGCCGACCGCCGACAGCGCGAAGCCAGCCGCGGCCGCCAGCCCGAGCACGGTCGGGCGCAGGCTGCCAAAACCCTTGGCGCCGCCGGGACGCAGCGCGGTGATCACCACGCCCAAAGTGGCGATCACGATCGCCAGCACTTTGGGCCAGGTGAGATGATCGCCGAGAAACACGAAGCCGAACATCGCGGTCTGAATGGCTTCGGTTTTCAGATAAGCGGTGGTGACCACGAATGAGCGATCGGTCATCGCCGCCAGCATCAAGCCCGTGCCGGCGATCTGGCTGACCGCGCCGAGCACCAGCCAGGGCCAGAACGCCGCGGTCGGCTGCGGCAGCGGATCGCCGGTGGCGAGCATCACCGCGACGAAGAACAGGATCGCGAACGGAAAGCCGAACAGAAAGCGGATCGCGGTCGCGCCCCAGGTGCCGAGCGGCCCGGTGAGATGGCGCTGCATGGCATTGCGCGCCACCTGGCCGACCGCGCCGACCAGCGTGAAGGGAATCCAGAGCGTGGCGACAGACAACATGGCGGCGACGATGGGCGCGAGCGGCTGCGAAGCAATGATGGCGTGGAGCGGCGCAGCGTGACCGCCACCGGCAGCGCGGTCAACTCACCCCGTCCTCATGCCGCTACGCCCAGAATGCAGGGGCGATGCCAAAGATGTTCGGCCAGGTCGCAACGCCCCCTCACCCGGATCATCGCTACGCGCTGATCCGACCTCTCCCCGCACGCGGGGAGAGGTGAAACACTGCGTCATTGCGAGCGCAGCGAAGCAATCCAGCGCGGTGAACCGAAGGTTCTCGATGACGATTACGTCACCGCCTAACCGGCGACGTTCTCCGCCACCATCATGTAATTGACGTCCATGTCGGCCGACAGCATCCACTTGTCGGCGAGCAGGTTGTAGACCAGCCCAGACTGTTCGGTGACGGTGAGCTTGCTGTCCTGCAAAAAGCGCGTCAGCTCGTCAGGGGTGACGAACTTGTCCCACTGATGGGTGCCGCGCGGCAGCCAGCGCATCACATATTCCGCGCCGACGATGGCGAGCGCAAAACTCTTCCAATTGCGGTTGAGGGTCGCCACCACCATCATGCCGGTCGGCTTCATCATCGCCGCGCAGCGCGACAGGAATGCGCGCACGTCGGTGACGTGCTCGATCACCTCCATCGCCAGCACGATGTCGAAACGCTCGCGCGGGTCCATCTGCTCAACGGTGGTGTTGCGATAATCGATCGACAGCTGCGACTTGTCGGCGTGCAGCTTGGCGGCGGCGATATTGGTGGCGGCGGGATCGATGCCGATCACCTGGGCGCCAAGGCGGGTGAACGGCTCGCACAAAAGTCCGGCGCCGCAGCCGATATCGATCATGCGCAGGCCGGCCAGGCAGCTCAGGCTTTTCGGATTACGGTCGAATTTGCGGCAGGCGGCATCGCGGATGAAGGCGACGCGATGCGGATTGATCTTGTGCAGCGGCGCCATCCGCCCGGTCGGGTCCCACCATTCGGCCGACAGCTTGGAGAACTTGGCGATTTCGGCGGGATCGACGGTCGAGGCTGCGCCGCCGGTCGGATTTGATTGCATGGCCATGGCTTGCGCCGTTGCTCCTATCGGGCAGTGATCGAGTTGCGAAACGCCGACGGCGCCGCGATGGTTCGGATGGTTCGCCTCATACAGCACCGCTCTTTCGGTTGCAGCGTCGAACTCCGTTTCCGACCATCGCTGTCCCCTGACAAGCGCGATCGCCCGACAGGGGGTTTTGGCGGTCCAAGCCGGCATGCTCCCCGCCTCGACGGTGCCGAGGCGCGGTTGCTTGCCCGCGATCGCATCGGTATGTATACGCGCCTTCCGGCGCCGCGTCGCGGATTCCGCGATATTCCTTACTCGTTGTTTTCAGGGATTGCACTATCGGTCATGGGCCGGCTCGTCATGAAATTCGGCGGCACGTCCGTCGCCAATCTCGATCGCATCCGCAACGTCGCGCAGCACGTTAAGCGCGAAGTGGATGCCGGCCATCAAGTTGCGGTGGTGGTGTCGGCCATGTCCGGCAAAACCAACGAGCTGGTGGCGTGGTGCCGTGACGCCTCGGCGATCCACGATGCCCGGGAATACGACGCCGTGGTCGCCTCGGGCGAGCAGGTGACGTCGGGCCTGCTGGCGATTGCGCTGCAGGCGATCGGCATCCAGGCGCGCTCCTGGCAGGGCTGGCAGATCCCGATCCTGACCAGCGACGCCCATGCGTCGGCGCGCATCGTCGATATCGACGGCAGCGAGATCATCAAGCGCTTCGAGGAGCGCAAGGAAGTGGCGGTGATCGCCGGCTTCCAGGGCATTCATGCCGAAACCGGCCGAATCACCACGCTTGGCCGCGGCGGTTCCGACACCTCGGCGGTGGCGATCGCGGCGGCGGTGAAGGCCGATCGCTGCGACATCTACACCGACGTCGATGGCGTCTACACCACCGACCCGCGGGTGGTGCCGAAGGCGAAGCGGCTCGACAAGGTGGCTTTCGAGGAAATGCTGGAACTGGCGTCGCAGGGCGCCAAGGTGCTGCAGGTCCGTTCGGTGGAACTCGGCATGGTGCACAACATGCCGATCTTCGTACGTTCGTCCTTTGACAAGCCGGAAGACATTGATCCGCACGGCACGCCGCCGGGCACGCTGATCTGCAGCGAGGAGAAAATCATGGAAAATCACGTCGTCACCGGCATCGCCTTCTCCAAGGACGAAGCCCAGATCTCGGTGCGCCGGATTCAGGACAAGCCGGGCGTGGCCGCCTCGATCTTCGTGCCGCTCGCCGAGGCCAATATCAACGTCGATATGATCGTGCAGAGCGTGTCGGAAGACGGCCGCGCCACCGACCTGACCTTCACGGTGCCGGCCGCGGACTTTGCCCGCGCCAAGCAGACCATCACCTCGGCGCAGGACAAGATCGGTTACGCCAGCTTCGACAGCGAAACCGACGTCGCCAAGGTCTCGGTGATCGGTTCGGGCATGCGCAGCCATGCCGGCGTCGCCGCCCAGGCGTTCCAGGCGCTGGCCGCGAAAAACATCAACATTCGCGCCATCACCACCTCGGAAATCAAATTCTCGGTGCTGATCGACGCCGCCTATACCGAACTGGCGGTGCGCACCCTGCACACGCTGTACGGCCTGGACCAGGCCTAGGCCCGGCGCTGTCAACAGGGCACGGCTGGCGGGGCGCTGCCGGCCGGTTGGCAGGTGATTTGCTTGGCAATTCAAGCTTCAATTCGCTATACGGCCAGACGGGCCCGCGCGGTCCGTCGCCAACCTTCGGAAACATTCCCGCTGCCGCAAAAGCAGGATGTTTCGACCGATCCGACTGCACCGGGGCCGCTCACGCGGGTGACCCGGCACCGTTGACGGTCGATTCCGGACGGTCGGCACGACGGAGAACAGGCTCAGCAGCCGGTGCCGCGCGGCCGCATTGATCGATATCCAGGCAAAGCCGGTCGATCGGTGCGAACTGGTTGGATCTGAGTTGACCCGCGATCCGCGCCGAGCGGATCGTGGCAGTAGGGAGATGGCGGACAATGCGGAGCACGTCGGGTGGCCCCCGCGTCTTGCTGAGGCGGCTCCGCGAAACCATGGCGGAGCAAGTCTCCGCACAGGAACGTCTCGACAAGATCGTGGTGCTGATCGCCGCCAATATGGTGGCGGAGGTGTGCTCCACCTATGTGCTGCGCGTCGATAACACCCTCGAACTGTACGCCACCGAAGGCCTTAATCGCGACGCGGTGCACAAAACCGTCCTGAGCGCGCATGAGGGCCTGGTCGGCCTGGTCGCCTCGGAAGCCACCCCGCTCAATCTGTCCGACGCCCAGAGCCATCCGGCGTTCTCATTCCGCCCGGAAACCGGCGAAGAAATCTACCATTCGTTCCTCGGCGTGCCGATCCTGCGCGCTGGCAACACGCTCGGCGTGCTGGTGGTGCAGAACCGCGCCAAGCGCACCTATGTCGAGGAAGAGGTCGAGGCGCTGCAGACCACCGCCATGGTGGTCGCGGAAATGATCGCCTCGGGCGAATTGTCGGCGCTGGCGCAGCCCGGTGCCGAGCCGGCGGCGCGCCATTCGGTGCACAAGACCGGCGCGGTGCTGTCGGACGGCATCGCGCTTGGCCATGTGGTGCTGCACGAACCGCGCGTCGTGATCACCAATTACATTGCCGAAGACCTCGCCAAGGAGGTCAAGCGGCTCGACACCGCGCTCGCCAAGCTGCGCGCCGACCTCGACCGCATGCTGGAACGCGGCGATTTTGCCGAAGGCGGCGAGCACCGTGACGTGCTCGAAGCCTACCGGATGTTCGCCAACGACCATGGCTGGTCGCACAAGCTGCATGAGGCGGTCGCCACCGGCCTCACCGCCGAAGCCGCGGTCGAGCGCGTGCAGTCCGACACCCGCGCGCGGATGCTGCGCTCCACCGATCCTTATCTGCGCGACCGGCTGCACGATCTGGAAGACCTCGGCTACCGCCTGATGCGGCAGCTGGTCGGCCAGGACCACGCGCCTTCGCGCGAACAGCTGCCCGACAACGCCATTCTGATCGCCCGTTCGATGGGCCCGGCGGCACTGCTCGATTACGACCGCAAGCGACTGCGCGGCCTGGTGCTGGAGGAAGGCACCGCCAATTCTCACGTCTCGATCGTGGCGCGGGCGCTCGGCATCGCCGCGGTTGGCGAAGTGCCGAACGCGCCGGGCATCGCCGATCCGGGCGATCCGATCATCGTCGACGGCACCACCGGCTCGATCTATGTGCGGCCCTCGGCTGAAATCGAATCGGCCTATACCGAGCGGGTCCGGTTCCGGGCGCGGCGCCAGGCGCAATATTCGGCGCTGCGCGACCTGCCCTGCGTCACCAAGGACGGCCAGCCGATCGATTTGATGATCAATGCCGGCCTGGTGATCGACCTGCCGCATATCGAAGACACCAATTGTTCCGGCGTCGGCCTGTTCCGCACCGAGCTGCAATACATGATCGGCCAGAGCCTGCCGCGCTCCAGCGACCAGCTCGCGCTGTACCGCGCCGTGCTTGATGCTGCCGGCCCCAAGCCGGTCACGTTCCGCACCCTCGATATCGGCGGCGACAAGGCGCTGCCCTATATGGAGACCGTGGTCGAAGAGAACCCGGCGCTCGGCTGGCGCGCGATCCGGCTCGGCCTCGACCGGCCCGGGCTGCTGCGCAGCCAGATCCGGGCGCTGCTGCGCGCTGGTGGCGGCCGCTATCTGCGCATCATGTTCCCGATGATTTCCGAGGTCGCCGAATTCGACGCCGCCAAGGCGATCGTCGAGCGCGAGCTGACTTATCTGCGCCAGCACGGCCACACGCTGCCGGAGCGGATCGACGTCGGCACCATGCTGGAAGTGCCGGCGCTGCTCTATCAGCTCGACGAATTGCTGGAACGCGTCGATTTCATCTCGGTCGGCTCCAACGACCTGTTCCAGTTCACCTTCGCGGTCGATCGCGGCAACGCCCGGGTCGCCGACCGCTTTGACGGGCTGTCGACGCCGTTCCTGCGCGTGCTGCGCCATATCGTGCAGCGCGCCCAGCTCGCCAAGCGCCCGGTGTCGCTGTGCGGCGAGATGGCGTCGCAGACCATCGGCGCGCTGGCGCTGATCGCGCTCGGCTATCGCTCGCTGTCGCTGTCGGCGATCGCCCATGGCCCGGTGAAAGCGATGATCCTCGATCTCGACGCCGGCAAAGCCGCAGCCATGATGACCAAGCTGCTGAACGCGCCGGCAGGCAGCGTGTCGATCCGCCAAAAGCTGACGGAATTCGCCGAGGCTGAAGGGCTGTCTTTGTAGCGAAGCTCTGCGCCGCTTCGCCTGCCCTTCGCTTTGCCGCCATCCTTGTCGAGACACCCCATGTCGCCCTCGCTGCCCGAAGCCAAACTGGACCTGCTGCTCGCCCGCCATGCCGCGCTGGAAGCCGAGCTGATGGGGCCGGTCAATGCCGACAACTACGTCAAGATCACCCGCGAACTCGCCGAGCTGAACGAGCTGGTCGAGGCGGTGAAGGCCTATCGCCAGGTGCGCGACGAGATCGGCGACATCGACGCGATGCTGGCCGATCCCGCCACCGATGCCGACATGCGCGCGATGGCGGAGGCCGAGCAGGCCGCGCTCGAAGAACACGTCCAGGAGCTGATCCAGCAGATCCGGATCGCGCTGTTGCCCAAGGACGCGATGGACGAGCGCAACGTGATGCTGGAAATCCGCGCCGGCACCGGCGGCGATGAAGCCTCGCTGTTCGCCGGCGACCTGTTCCGGATGTATGAGCGCTTTGCCGCGCTGCAGGGCTGGAGCGTCGAGGTGATTTCGACCTCGGAAGGCACGGTCGGCGGTTTTAAGGAAATCATCGCCGAGGTGAAGGGCCGCGGCGCGTTCGCCAAGCTGAAATTCGAATCGGGGGTGCATCGCGTGCAGCGCGTGCCCGACACCGAAACCCAGGGCCGCATCCACACTTCGGCGGCGACCGTGGCGGTGCTGCCCGAGGTCGAAGAACTCGACGTCGAGATCAAGCAGGAAGACCTGCGCATCGAGACCATGCGTGCCCAGGGCGCCGGCGGCCAGCACGTCAACAAGACCGAATCGGCGATTCGCATCACCCATCTGCCGACCGGCATCATGGTGATGATGCAGGACAGCCGCTCGCAGCACAAAAACCGCATGTCGGCGATGAACATCCTGCGCTCGCGCATCTATGACGCCGAGCGGCAGCGCGCCGAGGCGGCGCGCTCGGCCGAGCGCAAGGAAAAGGTCGGCTCCGGCGACCGTTCTGAACGCATCCGCACCTATAATTTCCCGCAAGGCCGCGTCACCGACCACCGCATCAACCTGACGCTCTACAAGCTGCCGCAGGTGATTGCCGGCGACGCGCTCGGCGAATTGATCGACGCGCTGACCACCGAGCATCAGGCGGCGCAGCTCGCCGCGCAAGGCGACTAGCGCCACCCTCTCCCACAAGGGGAGAGGGCATTAAGGACCGCGGGCTTGAATGATCCCCGACCAGGCGTGCCGCTCGCCGGCCAGACCATCGCCGCCGCCCGCCGCGCCTTGGCGGCGCATTTGCGCGGCCACGGCCTCGAATCACCCGATCTCGAGGCGCGGCTGCTGATCGGCGCGGCGCTGCAGCTCGATCTCACGGGCCTCGTGCGCCATGCGGAACGGGCGCTGACCGCCGCCGAAGCCGACGGCCTGGAAGTCATGGTGCGGCGCCGGCTCGCCGGCGAGCCGATCGCGCGCATCATCGGCAGCCAGGAATTTTGGGGCCTCGACTTTGCTCTCTCCGCAGAGACACTGGTGCCACGGCCGGATACCGAGACGCTGATCGACGCCGCGCTCGATCTCGTCCCAGCAGGCCGCAGCGGCGCGGCGCTGCGAATCGCCGATCTGGGCACCGGCACCGGCGCGATCCTGCTGGCGCTGCTGTCGGAATGGCCGGGCGCCGTCGGCATCGCCACTGATCTCAGCCTCGACGCGCTGCACACCGCGCGCGGCAACGCACAAAGGCTGGGGCTCGCCGAGCGGGCGCATTTTGTGGCCTGCGACTATGCCAGCGCGCTGGCGCCGGGCTTTGACCTGATCGCCTCCAACCCGCCCTATATCCCGGCCGCCGAGATCGGAACCCTGGCGGTCGAGGTCCGCGACCACGATCCGCGCCGGGCGCTCGACGGCGGCGATGACGGGCTCGACGCCTATCGGCGGATCGCTCCCCAGGTTGCGGCGTTGTTACGGACGGGCGGCCTGCTGCTGCTGGAGGTCGGCCAGGGCCAGAGCGATGCAGTGGCCGGACTGCTGGAACAGGCCGGGTTAACGATTGATCAACCACCCCGCCACGACCTCGGCGGCATCGCCAGGGTGGTGATCGGCCGCAAACCATGACCGCAGGGGGTCGGAATAGCTTGCAAAAAACTGCTTGGAATATCGCGTAAGAGCGACTACGTTCCGGCCAACGACCTCGGTCCAGGGATGCTGGCCCCGCGCACGCTGCGGGTGAGGGCGCAGGTTCTCGGCAGTGAGAACGCCCTGATCAATTTGGTTCCAAAAGATGGGTTGGTTGAGCGCGTCAGCAGAAGCTGCGCTGTTTGCACCCACGAAGCGAACGAAAGCCTGTTTTGCTCTTGATAACTCACGTGAGGCGACCTGAGCTTGTCCCGGCTGGCTGACTGAGTCGGTCCGGCTGGTGGGCGTTGGCGCTCGCCGGCATTAGGGGAACGCGTTTGCGAACGCGGCAGTCGGCAACAAAGATCTGAACGGCAGTGCAATCGGGATGCGGGGCGCGCGTCCGGCGACGGCCGTGGCAACCTCGAATTTCTTGGGTGGTGAGAAGGCTCGACATGAGGAACGGTCAGAACAACAACAAGCGGCTGCGCAACCGGAACAACAGCAATAACAACAACCGGCGTGGCCAGAATCCGTTGACCAGGGTTTTCGAATCCAACGGTCCGGACATCAAAATCCGCGGCACCGCCTCTCACGTCGCCGAAAAATACGTGCAACTGGCCCGCGATGCGCGCAGCTCCGGTGACCCGGTTGCCGCCGAAAACTATTATCAGCACGCCGAGCACTACTTCCGGTTGATTGCCGCCGCCCAGGAGCAGTTCCGCCAGAATCAGCCGCAGCCGCGCATCGACAACGACACGCAGGACGACGGCCCGGATTTCGACGGCGACGGCTATTCCAACTTTGGCGCCGAGCCGGGCCTGCCGGCCGCCCCCGTTGCCGTCCAACCGCAGCCGCAGCCGCGCGAACACCGCCCGCAGCCGCAATATCAGCCGCAGCCGATGCAGCCGAGCAGCGACAGCGTCGATCGGCTGCCGTCGTTCATCACCGGCCCGCAGCCGCAGATCAACGGCTCGAGCTTCGAGGGCGGCGACCGCCCGGACCGCTATCCGCCGCGCCGTCGGCGCCGTTCCCCGGGTCCGCGCGGCGAAGCAGCCGGCGTGGCGCCGGTGGCCGCTCCGGCGGCAGCGGTGGCCGACGATTTCTCGGCGCCGGGCAACGAATAATTCGGGTCACCTACCGACCCAATCGAGATCGACGCATGATGGCCGGGCTTGTCCCGGCCATTTTCGTCTCTGAACCTGTTGGGCTTGATGCTGACGGGTTCCACCCATGACCCCTCTTGCCCGTGCTTGAGCGCGGGCATCCGAATGGTTGGGCGGGCCTTTGGACGTCAGCGGCTCGGCGTGGGCGGCGGCACGGCACGCACGGGATTGCCGTCGGCCTGCGGCTCCATCCGGCTCGGCACCAGCACCGGCTGCAACGCCGGGATCAGCCGGGTGCGCTCGCGGCGCACCGGCATGGCGCGCACCACCTCCTTGGTGGCTTCCACGATATGGACGCCGGCAAATGGCAGCGACATCGCCGCGCCGATCCGTTCCCAGGCCGGGGCCGATTGCAGCATCCATTGATGGCCGACCGGCGGCAGGAACAGCGCATCGCTCCAATTGACCGGCGTGAACCAGCAGCGCCGCAACAGGTCGGCGATCTGCGAGCGCGAATAGGGCCGGCCGTGGCCGAACGGCGTGGTGTCGGTGCGCGCCCAGACCCCGCCGCGATTGGGCACGATCGCCATCAGCCGGCCTGACGGCGCCAGCACCCGCCACAATTCCCGCATCAAGCCATCGGGATCGTCCGACATTTCCAAAGCATGGACGATCAGGATGCGATCGACCGCGGCGTCGGGCAGCGGCAGCGAGCATTCCTCGACCAGCGTCGACAGCGTCGGCCGCGCGGTCGGCCATTTCAGCACGCCCTGCGCCGCCGGCATGAATGCCAGGCAACGATCCGAATCCTTGCGAAACAGCCCGAGATAGGGCGTCGAATAGCCGAGCCCCAGCACCCGCAGCCCGTGCGCATTCGGCCAATGGCCGACAATGCCGCGGTTGATCAGCCGCCGTGCCATCACGCCGAGACGATTGGAGTAGAAATTGCGCAGCTCGATCACGTCGATCGTCATGACCCGCTTCTACCACGTCGCCAAGGGCGGCCGAGCCTCGCCCAATCGCTGGAGATAGCTCATTGCCGCGGGAGCGTTAACGCCATATTTCACGAGCTGAGGGGCGGCGCGAGCCCTCCGAGCGATCACCTGTACGGAGCTTTCATGGCCGCCGAGATCCGCCTGTTTTCCTGCCTGAACGACAATTTCGGCTATCTGGTTCACGACCCGGCGACCGGCGCCACCGCCGCGATCGATGCGCCGGAAGCCGCGCCGATCAGCGCCACGCTGCAACGTGAGGGCTGGACGCTCACCGACATTCTGCTGACCCACCATCACGGCGATCATGTCGGCGGGGTGGCGGCGCTCAAGGAGGCATATGGCTGCCGCGTCGTCGCGCCGCACGATAAGACGGCGGCGCTGCCCCTGGTCGACCTGCGGGTCGCCCAGGGTGATGTGGTCAAGGTTGGCAGCCTGCTGGCGCGCGTATTGGATACACCGGGACATACGCTTGATCATGTGGTTTACGTGTTCGACGACGACAAGGTGGTGTTCACCGGCGACACGCTGTTTTCGCTCGGCTGCGGCCGCTTGTTCGAGGGCAGCTATCCGATGATGTGGGATTCGCTGCTCAAGCTGCGCGCGCTGCCCGACGACATGCTGATGTATTGCGGCCATGAATACACCGCGGCCAACGTCAAATTCGCGCTGACGATCGAGCCCACCAATCCCGCGCTGCTGGCCCGCGCCGCGGAGGTCACCGAATTGCGCAGCGCTGGCCAGCCGACCATTCCGGTGCGGCTCGGCGTCGAGAAAAGCGCCAACGTATTTCTGCGCGCCGACGATCCGGCGGTCGCCGCCGGGGTGCGGCTCAAGGGCGCCGATCCGATCGCCGTGTTTACCGAACTGCGCGAACGCAAGAACAAGTTCTGATGACCCACCCGTCTCATCTCAGCGCCCAGGAGATCATCGCCCAGCTCGAGCTGCAGCCGCATCCCGAAGGCGGCCATTATCGCGAGACCTTTCGCGACCCGCGCGGCCAGGACGATGGCCGCGCCCATTCCACCGCGATCTATTTCCTGCTGGCGCGCGGCGAGCGCTCGCATTGGCACCGGATCGATGCCGTCGAGATCTGGCACTATTACGCCGGCGCGCCGCTGACGCTGCGCATCGCCGACGATGACGGGCTGCGCACGCTACGACTCGGCGCTGATCTTGTGGCGGGCGAGCTGCCGCAAGGCATCGTGCCGCCCCACGCCTGGCAGGCGGCGGAAAGCGAAGGCGACTGGACGCTGGTCGGCTGCACGGTGGCGCCGGGCTTCGACTTCGCCAGTTTTGAGCTGGCCGACAAGGACTGGTCGCCGCCTTACGCGTGACGAGCCACTTGATCGGTCATTACGAGCGAAGCGAAGCGATCCAGCTCGCGGCACGATCGCTGAACTGATTGGTCGGCTGCGCCGCCGCGCAAGGACGGCGGTCGAGACCTAACCGCGTTTGCGCCAGATCATGTCCTTGGCGGCAATCAGCCCGCCGCCGGCGATCAGCACCGCGGCAAAGCCGAGCGCCAGGCTCGGCTGCGCATAACCGGCCAGAATCAGAAAGCCGGTCGATAGCAGCGGCGTCGCGTAAGAGGCTGCGCCGATCACGCGGATATCACCGCGCTTCATGCCGATGTCCCAGGCATAGAACGCCGCGCCGACCGGACCGATACCGAGCGCCAGCACCGACAGCCAAGCCAGCGCGCTGTGCGGCCATACGGTCTCTTCGACCACGACATGCACCAGCGCCGCCAGCAGCGCGGTGGCGGCGCAGAAACCGGCAACCGCATCGGTCGGCACCGCGCGCAGCTTGCGCGACATCACCGAATAGCAGGCCCAGATGAAGGCGGCGATGAAGGCGGCGGCGAGACCGAGCAGATGATCGCGCTCGAACTGCACCGCAGCATTGCCGGCAAACAGCAGCGCCGTGCCGATCAGCCCGAGCAAGGCACCCAGCAGATGATGCCAGCGCAACGTCTCGCCGGGCAGCAAGGATGAGAACAGCACGATCAGCAGCGGCCAGAGATAATTGACCAGCCCGGCCTCGGCCGGCGGCGCGAGCCGCAGCGCCAGGAAATACAGTGCGTGATAGCCGAACAGCCCGCCGACGCCGACCGCCCAGGCCAGCGGCGATTGCTTCAAGGCCGACACCACACCCGGCCGCCGCAGCAGGCCGAGCGCGCCGACCAGCGCGCCGATCGCAAAGGTCATCGCCGCGAGCTGAAACGCCGGGATCGTGCCGGTGGCGACCGTCATCACCGCCAGCAGCGACCACATCACAATGGCGCTCAGCCCGATCAGCGTGGCACTGCGCACCGTCATAGCGCTTCTCGCGGAATGACGGCGCCAGCGCCGCGAATCAGCTCATGAATTGCCCGCCATTGATCGACAGCGTCGAGCCGGTGATGAAGCCCGCTTCGTCCGCGGCAAGAAACACCACGCCGCGCGCAATTTCTTCCGGCTCGCCGAGCCGGTTCACCGGGATCAATGGCAGAATATTCTTTTCGAGCACCTCTTTGGGCACCGCCTGCACCATTTCGGTGTTGATGTAGCCGGGGCAGATCACATTGACGGTGATGCCGCCGCGCGCGTTCTCCAGCGCCAGCGCCTTGCTGAAGGCGATATCGCCGGCCTTGGCTGCCGAGTAGTTGACCTGCCCGAACTGTCCCTTCTGGCCGTTGATCGAGGAGATATTGATGATGCGCCCAAATTTGCGGCTGCGCATTCCTTCGATCACTTGCCGGGTGACGTTGAACAGCGAGCCGAGATTGGTGTTGATCACCGCGCTCCACTGCTCGGGTGCCATTTTGTGAAAGGCACCGTCGCGGGTGATGCCGGCATTGTTGACCAAGACTTCGATCGGGCCGAGCTCGGCTTCCACCTTCTTCACGCCGGCGACACAATCCTCGTACGAACTCACATCCCATTTGAAAACCGGAATTCCAGTCTCGGACTTGAATTTCTCGGCCGCAACATCGTTGCCGGCATAGTTCGCTGCGACCCGATAGCCAGCCTGCTTCAAAGCCTTACTGATCGCAGCTCCGATCCCACGAGTGCCTCCCGTAACCAAAGCGACGCGTGACATATTCCCACTCCTCCCCGCGCGTGATTTTGGCCCGCGACGTGCGGAGCCGGAATCATGCGCTGCATTTGCCATTGGAAGCGCGATCAGATTCGAGGCTTGTTATTGCTGTTGCTGATGACGTCCCCTTTACAGTTCATCTCGAATTAAATCGGCGTTTCGACGAACTTCAAGACAAAAACGCCCGGCACGACGGCCGGGCGTTGAGATCATTAGGTGCAGTGCAATGACAATTGCGGCACCATCAGCTGTACAGCGTGAGTTTGCTCAGTCGCGCGCCACACACATTGCGATACCCATGCCACCGCCGATGCACAGCGTAGCAAGTCCTTTCTTGGCATCGCGCCGCTGCATCTCATGCAGCAAGGTGACCAGCACGCGGGCACCGGATGCGCCGACCGGATGACCGATCGCGATCGCGCCGCCATTGACATTGACCTTGGCGAGATCCCAGCCGAGGTCCTTGTTGACGGCGCAGGCCTGGGCCGCAAACGCTTCGTTGGCTTCGATCAGGTCGAGATCATCAACGGTCCAGCCGGCCTTCTTGAGCGCGATGCGCGAGGCCGGAATCGGTCCGGTGCCCATGATCGACGGATCGACGCCGGCCTGGCCCCACGACACGATGCGCGCCAGCGGCTTCTTGCCTTCCTTGGCGGCCTGCTTGGCAGTCATCAGCACCACCGCCGCGGCCCCATCATTGATGCCAGACGCCGAACCCGCGGTGACCGTGCCGTCCTTCTCGAACGCCGGCCGCAGCTTCGCCATCGCCTCCAGCGTCGCGCCGTGGCGCGGATACTCATCGGTATCGACCACCACGTCGCCCTTGCGGGTCTTCACCGTGAACGGCACGATTTCGTCCTTGAACTTGCCGGCCTTCTGCGCCGCTTCGGCCTTGTGCTGCGAAGCGACCGCGAACTCATCCTGTTGCTGCCGGGTGATCTGATACTGCTTGGCGACGTTCTCGGCGGTGTTGCCCATGTGGTAGCCGTTGAACGCATCCCACAGGCCGTCTTTCAGCATGGTATCGACCAGCTCGACCGCGCCCATCTTCACACCGCCACGCAGATATTGCGCATGCGGCGCCATGCTCATCGATTCCTGGCCGCCAGCGACCACCACTTCGGAATCACCATTGAGCAGCGCCTGATAGCCGAGCGCGACGGTGCGCAGCCCCGAGCCGCACAGCTGATTGACGCCCCAGGCCGGGCTTTCCACCGGAATGCCGGCAGCGATCGACGCCTGACGCGCCGGATTCTGGCCCTGCCCTGCGGTGAGGATCTGGCCCATGATCACTTCGGAGACCCGGCCCGGCTCCAATCCGGCGCGCTCCAGCGCGGCGCGGATCGCCACAGCCCCCAACTCATGTGCAGGTACGGTGGCAAAGGCACCGTTGAAACTTCCGACAGCGGTGCGAGCGGCGCTGACGATGACGACATCGTCCGACATGAGCATTTCTCCTGGGCTTAAACGATTTGGGTACGATTGGACTGAGCTCGCCGGGCGGCGAACCGGGTCTTGGCTATCCTGTTAACCAGATGCTGAGGAGTCAATGTCGCTGAGGTCACATCCTGCTGCAGCGCATTCCAAGAACAGCTGACGACGGTTCTTTCGCAGCGCAACGTCGCTTGATTAACCTTCGCGAACAAAACGGTAGCAGAACCAGAGGGGAAGTGCTTATTTTATTGCATTGCGCATCGTCTCAGCGGCGGTCCTATCCGTTTATCGTCCTCCGACAAGTGGGTGACCATGGCGAAATCCAACCTGCCGACGACCATCAAGAAGTACGCGAACCGCCGGCTGTACAACACCGGAACCAGTACTTACGTGACTTTGGAAGATCTCGCCGCAATGGTGAAAAACGGCGAAGATTTTCAGGTTTATGACGCCAAATCGGGCGATGACATCACCCGATCAGTCCTCGCGCAGATCATTTTCGAGCAGGAAAACAAGGCCGGGCAGAACCTGCTGCCGACCACTTTTCTGCGCCAGCTGATCCGCTTCTATGGCGACAGCATGCAGATGGTGGTGCCGCGCTATCTCGAGCAATCGATCGATACGCTGACGCGCGAGCAGGAGAAATTCCGCAAACAGATCTCCTCGACATTCAGTGTCGGGCCGTTTGCGCCGCTGGAAGAACAAGTGCGGCGCAACATGGAGCTGTTCCAGCAGACCTTCTCGATGTTCAAGCCGTTCGTGCAGACGCCGGGCAGCGCTGCCCCTGAAGTCACGCAGGACAATGCCGCGAGCGAACCCGCCGATGACAGCAATGGCATCGAGGAGCTGCGCCGGCAGATGAAGGAAATGCAGGAGCGGCTCGAGCAGATGTCGAACGCCGCCGCCAAGAAAGACGAGTAATACCGTCAAGGCGGGTATGACCGCCGGTCAGCAACGCCCCTTGATGTCCGCGCCGGGCATCCGCTCCTTGAAAGCGGTGGGACGGCCTTGGATCCGGTGGCATTGGGTCCGGCCGCATTGGGTCGGCGGCATTGGGTCCGGTGGCATTGGTTAGCGGCAGGCGTCGTGGCAAAGACGTCGATGGCCGGGGCCAGCCCGGCAAAGACGCATGACGACTTCATCAACCGTTGTTGAGTGCTGATCAGCCTGCCAGCGCGCTACGCGCAGCGGAACGCCAGGGCCGGTGCGGTGACGCCAGCCCGGTCAGCCGGCCCTGAATGTAGTCGCAGCCCCAATCGCGCAGCATCTCGGCTGCGGCTTCGTCCTGCACCCATTCGGCCACGGTCTTGATTTCCAGGCGCCGCGCCAGATCGATCAAGGTCTGCACAAAGGCGCGATCATCGGCGGAATGGGTGATGTTCTGCACGAATGCGCCGTCGATCTTGACGATATCGACGCCGAGCGCGCGCAGATTGCGGAACGAGGTGTAGCCGGCGCCGAAATCATCGATCGCGATCCGGCTGCCAAAACCTTTCAGCCGGGCGACAAAGTCGCGGACGTGATCGAGATCCTGAATCGCCACGGTCTCGGTGATTTCCACGATCAAACGCTCGGCGATGCCGGGATGCGCCGACAGCAGCGATTCGATCGACGACCACCAATCGGCATCCATGGTGGTTTCCGGCGAGATATTGAGGCTGAGTTCGATCGAAGGCGCGGCGGCAAGCTCGCTGACCACCAGTTCCAGCACGCGATGATCGACCAGCCGGATCAGGCCAAGCTGCTCCGCCACCGGCACGATATCGGGCGCCAGCAGCAATTCGCCGTCCTGCTGCTGCATCCGCACCAGGCATTCGTGAAACGCCGGCTGCCGCGAGCCGGCCGAGATCACCGGCTCGAAGGCCAGCGCGATCCGGCGGTCATTGAGCGCGGTGACGATCTCGTCGGTGACGCGGATATTGACGCGGCGCTGCTGGTCGCGTTCGAGATCGGGCTTCCACATCGAGAACGAGCCGCGCCGGCGCCGCTTGGCGGCGTCGAGCGATTCATGGGCGCGATTGAGCGCCTCTTCAGTGCTGCGCGCATAGCGCGGCATGCTGACGCCGCCGACCGAAGCAGTGATCGCGACCGGACCGGAGCGGGTCGGGACCACTTCATCGCGCACCGCTGCGAGGAACCGTTCGGCAGCGACCACCATGTCATCCGGCGTGCAGTTCATCAGTACCAGACCGAACTTGTTGCCAGACACCCGGCCGAGCTGATCGCCGGAACGCAGCCGCGCCCGAATGCGCTGCGCCACCTCGCGGATCACCTCATCGCCGACATCGAAGCCGAACGCATCGTTGATCCGCGCCAGATGATCGATGCCGACCAGCATGAACGCGCAATTGCCGCGGAACCGGGCGGCGTCTTCGATCGCCTCGGCGAGCGAGGCGAGCAGATGGGTGCGGTTCAGCTCGCCGGTCAGCGCATCGTTCTGCGCCTGCTGCAACAACTGCTGATCGCGGGCGTGGCGCTCATTGTTGACGCGCACCACCCCTTCAACGCGCGCCGGCCGGCCGTCGGCGCCGGCGGTCCAATAGCCGGTTTCCTCGATCCAGCATGGCGGCTCCGAAATCGCGCCGCGCACCGCATATTCGACCCGGTACGGCATGCGCGCCCCCGGCGCCGGCGAGCCGCGCAGCGCATCGCTGCGGATCGATGACGACGGTTCCAGGAAGCCGCCGAGAGCGGCGCCGCTGCCCAGTGCACTCGCCGGAATGCCCGCGAACATCGCGGCCGCGGCGGCACTCCAGGCCATCGCATCGGTGCCGACATCCCACACGAACGCGGCCTGGCCAAGTTCGGCCAGGATGGTGGCTTCGTTGGGGACGAGCTGGCTTGCCGCAAGCGCGGCTTCGCACGACGGATCGACTGTCACGGTCGCCTCGTTTTGGGACACTTGGGAGGTGATTCTCCTGTGCAGAATAGGGCGACGGCCATGCTGGACGCTAGGCAAACTTCCCGATCGCTGCAGAACTAACGAATCGTGCCTCCGGAACCTCGTCGAGAGCCACGGCATAGCGCTTGCGATGCCAGTGCTACGGGAGACGCAAACTCCCGAAATGAGACAGTCGACGGGAGAGACTGATGAGCGGCAACGCAAGCAGCCTGCAAGACGAACAGGACCCCGCCGCAGCCGGCACCGGCCTGATCACCCTGCAAGCGTCCTGTTCGGAGCAGCCGCGATTGCGCGTGCTGCCGCGCCCCGATGCGCCGTTCCTGACCCACTTGATCGCGACCGCGCAGCATTCGCCGCAAACGCGCTCGCTGCGCCGCGCCAGTTCAGCCGACGCCGACGCCGCCTATCGCAGCACGGCCAGCCGTGACCGCGTGATCGGCGCCCGGCCCCGCTGCAGCATCTAGGTTCGATCATCGACAATTGAGGATGCGTAGCCGCCGCGCTGAGCGATCAGCACACCGCGGGATCAAGCTTGCTTAGCAAGGCGCTAGCGCGACGACGATGACGAGCTGGCAGCCGGCTGCAGCGCCGGTGAGGCGATCGACGGCGAACTATCTGACTCGGAATTTGAGGATTTGCTGACGGCTTCAGTGCCAGCATCGCTTGCGGCCGGCTTGGCCGGCTTCTTCGCCGGCGGCGCGGGAGGCTTGCGCCGGACCCGGCGCGGCCGCAGCCCAATGCCGGCCAGCACATCGACCAGCGCCAGCATCGCCAGCATGAACATGGTTGAATTGCCGAATTGCGGCAGCGCCACGAATTCCCCGGCGGCGGCGGCAAACACCAGCAGCGACAGAAAATGGTCGGCGGCAAATTTGGCGCCAGGCCGGCCGGCCTTGATCACTTCAAGCACCAGCAGCAGCGCCGCAACGGCCAGCAACAGATCGCGGATCGTCAGCGGCCAGCTATTGCCGGACCAGAGCCGCACGACCGCCACCGGCGCCTCGAAATCGACGCCGGGCATCATGAACACGATGATGTTGCAGACAGCCAGCGGGATCAGCAGCAGCGGAAAACCGATGATCGGCATGGGGGCGGCCTTCTATTCAAGCGAGTCCTGCAGGCTGGCGGTCGAATCGAACCGCGCCAGCGCTGCTTCTCTCACCAGGGACGACACCAGTTACAAGCCCGTTGACGACGAAAAGCGTGTGACAACGAAAGCGTGCAGCTTAGCCGGCCGTAGCCCCCTTGATCCGTGCTCGCAGGCCGAGCAGGGCATTGCAAGGTACGCCGGGCGGCGTACCTCGTCGATGCTGGATCAGGATTCCTTTTTGATCAGGACCTGGCGGCCCTTGTACATCCCGGTCTTCAGATCGAGATGATGCGGGCGGCGCAGTTCGCCGGAATCCTTGTCCTCAACGTAAGTCGGCTTCTTCAGCGCGTCAGCGGAACGGCGCATGCCACGCCGCGAGGGCGAGGTTTTTCTTCTCGGAACGGCCATGTCATGGTCCTTGCAGGGTTTTTCGCATCCAACGCGGATGCCCCCGGCGCCTGGCAGGGCGCGGGCAAACTCAGATCAGGCCGGGCTTATAACGGAAGCGGCCGCACAAAGCTAGAGCGTTTTCGAGCGAAATGGAATCCGGCCTGCGCCAAGAAAACCCGTCAAAACAACGGCGTAGAGCGGCGCCGCCGCGTGTGTCAGAACCGCACAGCCGAACGCTCAAGATGACAGCGGCTTTCCGCCTTCGCCAGAACGGCGCCCGCACGGGGCCAGGATCAGTCGCCGCGGCTGCGCCAGCAGCGCGACAATTCCGCCGACTGGCCGCGCGCCTGATAGGTCGAGGCCAGCCGGCGCACGCCGCGGCCCGGGTTTTTGGCGCTACGCGTCACCGGATTGGGCAGGATCGCCGCGAGCAGCGCCGCCTCGCGCGCCGAAATCCTCGCGGCCGACGTGCCGAACGCATATTGCGCGCCCGCTTCCGCCCCGAACTGACCATTCGGCCCCCATTCGGCGACGTTGAGATACAGTTCCAAGATGCGCTGCTTGGACAGCACCAGATCGATCCACAGCGCCAGCGGCACTTCCAGCCCCTTGCGCAGCACGCTGCGCCCCGGCCACAGGAACAGGTTCTTGGCGAGCTGCTGGGTGATGCTGGAGCCGCCGCGCCGCGCCTCGCCGTCCTGAAAATCGTCGATCACCTCGCGCAGCGCATCCCAGTCGATGCCATGATGCGCGCAGAACTTGGCATCCTCGGCCGCCACCACGGTGCTCGGCAGCGACGGCGCCATCCGTTCGAGATCGATCCATTGCCGCGTCACCGGCGCGCCGGTGAGCCAGCGCCACGCCATCAGCGTCGAGACGGGGTGACCGCCGGCATAGAACAAGGTCAGCAGATAGGGCAGCAACAGCAGCGCCAGCACGGCCAACACGACGTTGCGGATCAGTTTGTTGCGAGCAATACGCAAAGCACCCCCGTCCCCGCCTGGCGCAGCAGCGCCCAACACGATCATCCGGCAGTCTAGGCGTTTTTGCTGAGATCGAAAACCGGCCCCCGGTTAACGCTGCGCCGCCGCCGCAATTGACGAAGCACGGCGCATGGCGGATTGTCCCGGCGAATTTCGCTCCGGAGCTATCTATCGATGACGACGACGTGCACGTCCCCCACTGAATTCGCCCAGCGTCTCGACCAGACCGCTGATGATATCGAGGCGCTGCTCGCCCGCCTGTTGTCCGACGATGTGCTTGCGGATGAGATCACCCGGCCGCGCCGGCTGATGGAAGCGATCCGCTACTCGACGCTCGGCGGCGGCAAGCGGCTGCGGCCGTTCCTGGCGGTGGAAAGCGCCGCGGTGTTCGGCGCGCCGCGCGAAGCGGCGCTGCTGGTCGGCGCCGCGCTCGAATGCATTCATTGCTATTCGCTGATCCACGACGATTTGCCGGCGATGGACAACAGCGATCTGCGCCGCGGCCGGCCGACGCTGCACAAGGCCTATGACGACGCCACCGCGATCCTGGCCGGCGACGCACTGCTGACGCTGGCGTTCGACATCATCAGCCGCGATGAAGTCCATGCCGACCCCAAGGTGCGGCTGCTGCTGACGCGCGCGCTGGCGCGGGCCTCGGGCCTCGGCGGCATGGTCGGCGGCCAGATGCTCGATCTCGCCGGCGAAGGCCGGTTCGGCGACCGCGAGCCGGTTGACGTTGCCCGGTTGCAGCAGATGAAGACCGGCGCCTTGCTGCGCTATGGCTGCATCGCCGGCGCTATTTTGGGCGAAGCCTCGCAGCAGCATTATGCCGCGCTCGACGACTTTGGCCGCGCGCTCGGCGAAGCGTTCCAGATCGCCGACGACCTGCTCGACGTCGAAGGCGACGCGGAAGCGCTCGGCAAGCCGGCCGGCGCCGACGCCGCGCTCGGCAAGACCACCTTTGTCACCCAGCTCGGCATCGACGGCGCCAAGCAGCGGATTCGCGATCTGCTGGCGCGCGCCGACCAGGCGCTGGCGCCGTTCGGCGACAAGGGCGATGTGCTGCGGGCCGCCGCCCGGTTCGTCGCCGAACGCAAAAACTGATCCAAAGCGACATGGCAGCACCGGAACCCGAGGACACCCACCTCCGCCGCTTCCGGAAACTGCCACGCCCGCTGCGGGTGATCTATGCAAGGTCGCGCACCTTCGTCGCGTTCGGCGTCGGTGTCGCGACCTTGTTGCTATTGCCGGCCTCGCTCAACCTGCCGACCCGGCTGTTGATCGGCTGGGACGTGTTTTCGACGCTGTATCTGCTGCTGGCATTCGTGATGATGGCGCGCAGCGGCGTCGCTCACATCCGCCGCAGCGCGATCTTGCAGGATGACGGCCGCTTTCTGATGCTGCTGGTCACCGCGATCGGCGCGTTCGCCAGTATCGCCGCGATCGTGTTTGAACTCGGCACCGCCCATCGCGGACCGGCCGAGATCGGTCAGGCCCAGATCGGCTTGGCGCTGCTGACCATCGCGCTGTCCTGGGCGCTGATCCACACCACCTTCGCGCTGCATTACGCGCATGATTACTACCGCGGCGCGCCGGGTGGGCTGGCCTTCCCCGGCGAGCCGCAGGAGCCGGACTATTGGGACTTTGTGTATTTCTCATTCGTGATCGGCATGACCGCGCAGGTGTCGGACGTCGGCATCACCGATCGCACCATCCGCCGCACCGCGACCGCGCATGGGGTGATCTCGTTCACCTTCAACACCGCGCTGCTGGCGCTGACGATCAATATCGCCGCCAGCGCCATTTGAGCTTCTGGTCTGACGCGTCGTCTTGACGCGAAAACTTCGCGCAACAGCGCTGATAGCTCAGGCGGCGCGGGTTTCCTCTTCGAGCGCGATGTCGCGAATGATCTCGAACAATCGCGTGCCTTCCAGACCATCGGTGTTGAAGCCGGTGGCCTTGGCGAGATGGCCGAACAGATCCTGGCCCTCGCGCGACTGGCCGAAATAGCCCATCGACCAATGCTGAAACGCGCGCTCGGTGGTCTGGTGATAGGCGAGCACTTCGAGATCGCCGTGGCGCGGGTCCTGCTGGATCTTCTCGAACGTGTCCTCAAGGCTGCCGCACGGCCCTTCCAGCACCTGGGCGAACATGCCGGCGTTGAAGATCAACGCGCCGGTGAGTTCAAGCGGCGGATTGTTGCGCTGCGCGGCGGCTAGAATTGATTGCACTTCGGCCGCGATATGCGCCGCGCCGCCGCTGATGCGGTTTTTGCTGAGATAGACCAGACGATACAATGTCGACATGGCGGGGCGACCGGCGTTAGTGGCAACGGGGCGCAAGCTGCGGCGCGGATGACAGCCGCGCCACCACGCCGCGATCGGGCGGTGACCGGCGCCGACCACGGCGCTGCGCCAACAGGTTAGGGTCGCGGGGCGCGTTCATCGAGAAAACTCGCAATCTGGCCGGAGGGGAGCGGCCGGCTGATCAAATAGCCCTGCACATCGGTGCAACCATCGGCGACGACGCGATCGAACTGCTCGCGGGTCTCAACGCCTTCCGCGACGGTCTTCATGCCGAGGCTCTGGCCGAGCGACGAGATCGCGCGCACGATCGCTTGTCCGGCCGGATCATTGGCGGTGCCGCGCACAAAACTCTGGTCGATCTTGATCTTGTCGAAGCTGAAGCGGCGCAGATAGCCGAGCGACGAATAGCCAGTGCCGAAATCGTCGAGCGCCATGCGCACGCCGAGCGAGCGCAGATTATTGAGCACGGTCAGCGATTGGCCCCGATCATCGAGCATCACGCTTTCGGTGATCTCCAGTTCCAGCCGCTGCGGCGCCAGCCCGCTTTCTGCCAGCGCCGACATCACCACCTTGACCAGATTTGGATGGGCGAACTGCACCCCGGAGACGTTGACGGCAATGCTGTGGTCATTGGGCCAGCTTGCGGCCTCGCGGCAGGCGGTGCGCAGCACCCATTCGCCGATCGAGGTGATCACGCCGGTCTGTTCGGCGAGCGGGATGAAGTCGAGCGGCGACACCGCGCCGCGGGTCGGACATTGCCAGCGCAGCAGCGCTTCAAAGCCGCTGACCGCGCTCGAGCGAAGATTGACCTGCGGCTGATAGACCAGCGAGAATTCGCGCAGCGACAGCGCCCGTCGCAGATCGATTTCGAGCTTGCGGCAGGAACGCATCTTTTCGTCCATTGCCGTTTCGAAGAACCGATAGCTGCCCTGGCCGTCGCTTTTGGCGCGGCTCAGCGCCAGATCGGCGCTGCTCATCACCTGCTCGACATCGATCATGTCCGGCGTGACGACCACGATGCCGGCGCAGGCCGAGATGTTGATCAATTGGCCATCGACCAGATAGGCGCGGCCGAGCAGATCGATCAGCCGCGCCGCCAGCGCTGCCGCCGCCTGCGGCTGCGGCTGGCCGAGTTGCAGCACCGCGAATTTGTCGCCTTCCAGCCGGGCGACCACGTCATGATCGGCCAGCGCCGAACAGATCCGCTTCGCCACCAGCCGCAGCAGCGCATCGCCGGTCTTGCGGCCGAGCGTTTCGTTCAGCGCCTTGAAGCGACCAAGATCGATGGTCAGTAGCGCGGGCGGGTAGGCGTGGCCCGGCTCGGCCAATCGTTCCGCGAGCTGTTCCTGGAACAACAGCCGGTTGCCGAGCTGGGTCAGATCATCGGTACGGGCGAGCTGTGCCTCGCGTGCGCGGCGCTGCTGGCGGCGGCTGATATCGAAGCCGGTGATCAGACAGCCCTGTTCGAGCAGCGTCACTTCCAGGCCGACAGTGCGGCCATCGGGCAGCATCACTTCATGGATCAGGCGTCCGCCCGAGACCGCGACATCGGCATTGATTTTGGCCAGCCGCGCGGTCAGGTCCTCGACGCCGCCAAACAGCTCGGTGAAAGCGTCGTTGACGAGCCGCAATTCGCCATTGGCGCCGACGATCGCTGCGGCGCGGCCCATTTCCAGAAAGGTGTCGAGAGCCAAGTCAGCGACTGCCTGCCGCCGCTGGGGCGACAGTTCATGGAGGTACCGCATGGTTTCGGCGGGCGCGGTACGTGGCGCCATTGCGCGACTAGACATGCGTGCAGGGTGAATTTCGAACCTTGCCAAACGGTGAAATCACCGGCTGGCGGCACGGCACGGTGAATAATCGGTTACCTCACCGCGATTGAGTGAGGCAGGCGCCAATTGGCAGGGTTGGGGCTACCACCGATCCGCTTGATCCGGAACGCAAAACGCCGCCGCAGCGGGCCTGCTGCGGCGGCGTCGCGCAACCTCACTGAAGAAGCGGCGGCTTACTCCGCCGCGGTCACCGCTTCCGAAGACCCGGCGCCCTGGCCGTAGCGCTTTTCGATATAGTCGATCACCATCGCCTTGAACTCGCTGGCAATGGTCGGGCCGCGCAGCGTCTTGACCTTCTGGCCATCGACGAACACCGGCGCCGCCGGGGTTTCGCCGGTGCCGGGCAGCGAGATGCCGATATTGGCGTGCTTGCTCTCGCCCGGGCCGTTGACGATGCAGCCCATCACCGCGACGTGCAGGTTTTCGACGCCCGGATAACGGCTGCGCCATTCCGGCATCTCGGCGCGGATGAAATCCTGGATTGAGCGCGCCAGTTCCTGGAACGTGGTCGAGGTGGTGCGGCCGCAGCCGGGGCACGCGGCCACCAGCGGCACGAAGGTGCGAAAGCCCATGGTCTGCAGCAGTTCCTGCGCGACCTGCACTTCCAAAGTGCGATCGCCGCCGGGTTCCGGGGTCAGCGAAATGCGGATGGTGTCGCCGATGCCCTGCTGCAGCAGGATGCCGAGCGCCGCGGACGACGCCACGATGCCCTTGGAGCCCATGCCGGCCTCAGTCAGGCCGAGATGGATGGCGTAATCGGAACGGGACGCGAGGTCCTGATAGACCGCGATCAGGTCCTGCACCGAGGACACCTTGGCCGACAGCACCATCTTGTTCTTGGGCAGGCCGATTTCCTCGGCACGGGCCGCCGACAGCAGCGCCGACTGCACCATCGCCTCGCGGGTCACGGCGCGGGCATCGCGCGGCGTCGCCGAATTGGCGTTTTCTTCCATGAGCTTGGTCAGAAGCTCCTGGTCGAGCGAGCCCCAATTGGCGCCGATCCGCACCGCCTTGTTGTTCTTGATGGCGATCTCGACGATGTCGGCGAACTGGCTGTCACGCTTGTTCTTGAAGCCGACATTGCCCGGATTGATCCGATATTTGTCGAGCGCCTCGGCACAGGCCGGGTATTCCGACAGCAGCTTGTGGCCGATGTAATGGAAATCGCCGATCAGCGGCACGGTGATACCGCGCTTGCGCAGCCCGTCGCGGATATGCGGCACGGCGGCGGCGGCTTCCTCGCGGTCGACCGTGATGCGCACCATTTCCGAGCCGGTATTGGCCAGCCGGGTGATCTGGTCGATCGTTCCCTGCACGTCGGCGGTGTCGGTGTTGGTCATCGACTGCACGACGATCGGAGCCCCCCCGCCGACGGCGACGTTGCCGATCATGACCTGGGTGGTGCGATGCCGCGGCGCCGGGCCAGCGATATCGTTCTGCAGCGGGTTCTCGAGCTTGTTCATGGGCGCTCAAATATCAGGTTTTGTTGACAGTCAGCAATCGATCAATCGGCGCACGCGGCGACGGCCGATCAAGGGAGGCATGCCGAAGCAGATGGGCCAAGGCAACGGATTGCGCAACAGATAGCGCCAGAACCGGAACCGGAATGTGATCACGCGCAAAGTCGCAGCCGGTTCCATCGCTGGCGCGCAGCGCCGGCTCAGGCCGCCAGATCGGGCGGCGGCCGGCCGCGACGCCGCGACGCACGTGGCTGCTTGTTGACCAGGTAGAGCCCGGCGATCACCAACAGCGCCGCTACCCCGAACGCCGGGCTGAGCGGCTCATGCAGCACCAGATAGCCGGCGGCGACGCCAAACAGCGGGGTGATGAAGGTGAACGAGGACAGCGTGCTCGCCGAATAGGTTTTGACCAGCGAGAACCACAGCAGGAAGGTCAGGCCGACCACCCAGAACGCCTGATAGGCCAATAGCGCCAGCGACAGCGCGCCGGGCATCGCCGGAACGGTCTCGCCGGTCAGCCAGGCCGCGGCGCCCAGGATCGGGATCGACACCGCGACCTGATAGCCGAGCCCTTTTTCGGCCGGAGCACGGCCGAGCGCGGTGGTTTTCACGATCATGGTGGTGGCCGCCCATAGCGCGCCACCGCCGACCAGCATCAGATCGCCGAGCAGCACCGAGCGATCGACATCGGGCTGCGGCACGCCGATCGCCAGCGCCACCCCGGCGAAACTGAGCCCAAGCCCGGCCCATTGCAGCTTCCGCAGCCGCTCGCCGAGCAGCCGGTAGGAGCCGAGCGCCACGAAGAACGGCGCGGTGTAGAGAAACACCACGGCGCGCGAGGCGGTGGTCAGCAGCAGGCCGCGATAGATAAGCACGAATTCCAGGCCGAACAGCACCCCCGCGAACAGCCCGGCTTTCAGCGTGCCGTCGCGCTTGAACAGATCGACGCGCCGGCTCAAGGCCACCAGCACAATCACCACCAGCGCGCCCGAGGAGCGGATCGTGGCCTGCAGCAGCGGCGGCACCTCCGGCAGCACCAGCTTGACCGCGATCTGATTAAAACCCCAGCTCAGGCAGCACAGCAGCATCAGGGCGATGGCGCTCATCGTCATCGGACGGCCAGACGAATAGGCGATCGGTGAATCGGAACTCATCGCGCCTCCGGCGTTGGGCGGTGTCGGTGCGGGCTAGGTTTGAGCTTGAGCTTGAGCTTGGCAGTTGGAACAAGTGCCGGTGATTTCGATCACCGTCATGGTGGCGGCGAAGCCCGCGCGCTGCACGGTATCTTTGAGAGACGCCGCCAGCGCACCGACCGCCAGCTCCCCGACCGAGCCGCAGTGCTCGCAGATCAAAAACGCGACATTGCCGCATTCGTCATGGCGATGCGCGCAGGCCAGGAAGGCGTTGCGGCTTTCGATGCGATGCACCAGCCCGTTCTGCATCAGGAATTCCAGCGCGCGATACACGGTGATCGGCGCCGGCCGCGCGATCTGCGCGGCCAATTGCTCGATGATCTCATAGGCGCCAAGCGGGCGATGGCTGCTGAGCAGCGCTTGCAGCACCTGGCGGCGGATCGGCGTAAAATTCTGGCCGCGGCGCTGACAGGTCTGCTCGGCGCGCACCAAGGCCTCGGCGGCACAGCGGGCGTGATCGTGATCCGGCGCAGGAAAGGTCGGGTGGACGTCGGTCATACCCTCACATCTAACCTGTCGATCGCACTTCGCCCATCCCCTGTGCGCAGGCATCACCAGGGCGCATCGAAGCGTTCCGCGCGGCGGATCATGCAGCGATGGCAGCCCGGCAAAACAGCCCCGACAACGAAAAAGGGCGACCTTGCGGCCGCCCTTTGATCACGCGCGTCAGTGACGCGATTTATTCGGCGACGGGGGCGCCTTCGGCCTTGGCCTTCTCGGCTTCCGCCTTCAGCTTGGCCTCGATGTCTTCGCCGGTGGCCTGATCGACCACCTTCATCGACAGCCGGGTCTTGCCGCGATCGTCGAAGCCGAGCAGCTTGACCTTGACCTTGTCGCCTTCCTTGACGACGTCCGAGGTCTTCTGCACGCGGCCGGCGGCGAGCTGGCTGATATGCACCAGACCATCCTTGGCGCCGAAGAAGTTCACGAACGCGCCGAACTCCATCACCTTGACCACGGTGCCTTCGTAGATCTGGCCGACTTCCGGATCGGAAGCGATCGACTTGATCCACTTGATGGCGGCCTTGATCGACTCGCCGTCGCTGGAGGCGACCTTTACGGTGCCGTCGTCCTCGATGTTGATCTTGGCGCCGGTCTTTTCGACGATCTCGCGGATCACCTTGCCGCCGGTGCCGATCACTTCGCGGATCTTGTCGGTGGCGATCTTGAAGGTCTCGATGCGCGGCGCGTATTCGCCGAGTTCAGCGCGGGCGTTGGTGAGCGCCTTGGACATTTCGCCGAGGATGTGGATACGGCCATCCTTGGCCTGGGCCAGCGCCACCTTCATGATCTCTTCGGTGATGCCGGCGATCTTGATGTCCATCTGCAGCGAGGTGATGCCCTGGTCGGTACCAGCCACCTTGAAGTCCATATCGCCGAGGTGATCCTCGTCGCCGAGAATGTCGGACAGCACCGCGTAGCGCTCGCCTTCCAGGATCAGACCCATGGCGATGCCAGCGGTCGGACGCTTCAACGGCACGCCCGCATCCATCAGCGCCAGCGAGGCGCCGCACACCGAAGCCATCGAGGACGACCCGTTCGACTCGGTGATCTCGGAGACGACGCGCAGCGTGTACGGGAACTCATGATGCGGCGGCAGCACCGGATGGATCGCACGCCAGGCCAGCTTGCCATGGCCGATTTCGCGGCGCTTGGTGCCGCCGAGCCGGCCGGTCTCACCCACCGAGTAGGGCGGGAAGTTGTAGTGCAGCATGAACGTCTCTTTGTACGTTCCCGACAGCGAGTCGACATACTGCTCGTCTTCGCCGGTGCCGAGCGTGGTCACGACCATCGCCTGGGTTTCACCGCGGGTGAACAGCGCCGAACCATGAGCGCGCGGCAGCACGCCGACCTCGGCCAGAATGTTGCGCACGGTCTTGACGTCGCGGCCGTCGATGCGCTTGCCGGTGTCGAGGATGTTCCAGCGCACGATCTTGGCTTCAAGTTCCTTGAAGACGTCGGCGACGCGGATCTTGTCGTATTGCGGCTCCTGCCCTTCCGGGAAGTAGTGCGCCATCACCTTGTCCTTGACGGCGCCGACCGCGGCATAACGCTCCTGCTTCACCGGGATGGCATAAGCGGCGCGCAGCTCCTGCTCGACCAGGCCGAGCATTTCCTTTTCGAGGGCGCTGTTGTCGGTCGCGGCGACTTCGCGCGGCTCCTTGGCGGCCTTCTCGGCAAGCTCGATGATCGCGTTGATCACCGGCTGGAAGTGGCGGTGACCGAACATCACGGCGCCGAGCATGATTTCTTCGGACAGCTCCTTGGCTTCCGATTCCACCATCAGCACGGCGTCGGAGGTGCCGGCGACCACCAGCTCAAGCTGGGTCTCGGCCATCTCGTCGAGCACCGGGTTGAGCACGTATTCGTCGTTGATGAAGCCGACGCGGGCGGCGCCGATCGGGCCCTTGAACGGCGCGCCGGACAGGGTCAGCGCAGCCGAAGCGGCGACCATCGCCAGCACGTCGGGATCGTTTTCCATGTCGTGCGACAGCACGGTCACGATCACCTGGGTCTCGTTGCGCCAGCCATCGGCGAACAGCGGACGGATCGGACGGTCGATCAGACGGGAGACCAGGGTCTCCTTCTCGCTCGGACGGCCTTCACGCTTGAAGTAACCGCCCGGGATACGGCCGGCCGCATAGGCCTTTTCCTGATAGTCGACAGTCAGCGGCAGGAAGTCGACGCCGTCACGGGCGTCCTTGGCGGCCACGACGGTGGCGAGCACCACGGTCTCGCCATAGGTGGCGACGACGGCACCGTCAGCCTGCCGGGCGATCTTGCCGGTCTCAAGCTTGAGCGGACGCCCGCCCCAATCGATCTCGACGGAATGAACGTTGAACATTGCGTATCTCTTTCATGGATTGCACGAAAGGCACGAACGCCCAAACCCAGAAAACCATGCGCAAGATGGCGGGACGCTGCCACACCGCGTTAGCGGCGTCAGCGTCCCGCGATCCTGCCATGGTCTTCATGAGTCGGATGGCGTTCATCCTCCCGATGGCTGCGGGCCAGCCTTCCATGGCTTAACCCGCGCGGCGGACACCTCGCCCGCCATCGCCCAGCCGCCGGAGTGCTGCTGGGCATCGCCGAGGCTGGATAGCCTGGTGGCGATCGACGTATGGCCCCCGGAGCTTCCCGAAAGGCGAGCCCCCGGGCCATACGCAAAAGCGCGCGCTCAACGCGCGCGCATTATGCTTAGCGACGAATGTTGTGCTTTTCGAGCAGCGCCTTGTAGCGCGCCTCGTCCTTCTTCTTGATGTAGTCCAGCAGCGAACGCCGGGTCGACACCAGCTTCAGCAGGCCGCGGCGGGAGTGATTGTCCTTGCCGTGGGTCTTGAAGTGGGTGGTGAGGTTGGCGATGCGTTCCGACAGGATCGCGACCTGAACCTCCGGCGAACCAGTGTCACCGGCCTTGAGGGCGTTGTTCTTGATGACTTCCGCTTTACGTTCGGCGGTAATCGACATCGTCAGAAACCTTCTTCCTTGCGAACCGGACTGGCGGTAAGCCCGGTCAGATTGAACACACGCTTGGGGATCAGTTCGCCATTGCCAACTTCGGCGAGAGCCAGAAGTCGGCCTGCCACTGTGACATACACCGTACCGCTACAGATGGGCGCATCCCGTCCGCGCAACACAACGGCCTGGCCCCGATGGAGCCTTGCCGCATCAGCCCGTGTGACGGCCAGTGCCGGGATGTCGTCCAGCGCGGTCTCAACGGGCAAAAGCGCGTCGGCGAGGTTGCCCTCGCCAGACGCCGCTCTATTACACAAAGCCTCCAGTTCTGCCAGCGGAATCATGTCCGCCTCATCGAACGGGCCAACCAGGGTGCGGCGCAGCGCGCAAATATGGCCGTAGCAGCCGAGCAGCCGGCCGAAATCGCGGGCGAGCGCGCGGACATAGGTGCCCTTGCCGCACTCGGCCTCGAAGGTCGACTGACCGTTGTCGCCGTGCTCGACCAGCACCAGTTCGTGAATCTCGACCGGACGCGGGGTGAGCGCCACCACCTCGCCGTCGCGGGCGAGGTCATAGGCGCGCTCGCCATTGATCTTGATCGCCGAATATTGCGGCGGCAGCTGCTCGATCACGCCGGTGAAGCGCGGCAGCAGCGCCATGATCGCCTCGGCGGTCGGGCGCTGGTCGCTGGTCGCGGTGACGCGGCCCTCGATATCGTCGGTGTCGCGCTCCTCGCCCCACGCAACGGTAAACCGATAGCGCTTACGGCCATCCATCACGAACGGCACGGTTTTGGTGGCCTCGCCCATCGCGATCGGCAGGCCGCCGGTCGCAAGCGGATCGAGGGTGCCGGCATGGCCGGCGCGCTTGGCCGAGAACAGCCGCTTCACCACCGCGACCGCGTGGGTCGAGGTCATGCCGATCGGCTTGTCGAGCACCACCCAGCCATGGACGTCGCGCTTGTCGCGGCGCGGCTGGTCATTGCGGCGGCCCTTGCCCTGCTTGTTGCGCGGATCATTGTTGTCGCGCGGCGCGCGCGGCTCGGCAGCAGGGTTGCATTCGGCGGCGGGCGGCATGTCGTGGGGCGCCTCGATGGCGCTGGCGGCAAGGCTGATGGTCATTCTTCGTCGTCCGAATTCTGCTTGAGGTCTCGTTGCACCGCGGGGGTCCGCAGCAGCTTGTCGATGCGCTCGGCCTCGTCGAATCGCTCGTCGAGCCGGAAGCGGATGTCTGGCGCGTATTTCAGATTGACGCGGTGCGAGATCTCGCCGCGCAGGAATTTCTTGTGATGCTCCAGAGCCTTGAGCACGATTTCGGTGTCGCGGCCGCCGAGCGGCATCACATAGATGGTCGCCAGCTTCAGGTCCGGCGACATCCGCACTTCGGGCACCGTGATCAGATGGCCTTCCAAAACCGGATCATGGACCCCGCCCTGGGCCAGGATTTCAGCGATCGCGTGGCGCACGCTTTCGCCCACCCGCAACTGGCGCTGCGAGGCGTCCGGTCCGGTGTTGCTGCGGTGATGACGTGTCATCGTCTCAAAGCCTCTTGATGCGCCGCGACCACAGCGCGCATGGCGCGCGGTCGAGACCGGCACGTTGCAGGGTTCACGTCTTCGGTATCAACGAACAGGACGCAAGTGGCCGGACCATGTCCGGCCACTTCGTCTGCGTCGATCTTTGCTCGGCTGCAAGAATTGGACTTACAGCGAGCGCTGGATCGTCTCCACGCGATAGCACTCGATCACGTCGCCGGCCCGCATGTCGCTGTAGCTCTCGAACGCCATGCCGCATTCCTGACCGGACTGCACTTCCTTCACCTCGTCCTTGAAACGCTTCAAGGTCGACAGCTTGCCTTCGTGCACCACGACGTTGTCGCGGATCAACCGAACATTGGCGCCGCGTTCCACGGTGCCATCGGTGACGCGGCAACCGGCCACCTTGCCGACCTTGGAGATGTTGAAGATCTCCAGGATCTGCGCGTTGCCGAGCATGGTTTCGCGCAGCGTCGGCGCCAGCAGGCCGCTCATCGCCTTCTTCACGTCATCCACCAGGTCGTAGATGATGTTGTAGTAGCGAATTTCGATGCCGTTGCGCTTGGCCGCGGCGGCCGCTTCCTTGTTGGCGCGCACCGAGAAGCCGATGATCGCCGCATTGAAGCCTTCCGCCAGCGTGACGTCGCTCTCGCTGATGCCACCGACGCCGGCATGCAGGATGCGCGCGGTGACCTCGTCGGTGCCGAGCTTTTCCAGCGAGCCGAGGATCGCTTCCAGCGAGCCCTGCACGTCGGCCTTGATGATCAGCGGGAATTCCTTGCGGCCCGCGGTCTTGAGCTGGCTCATCATCTGCTCGAGCGAGCCGCGCATGCCGGTGACCTGCGCCGCCTTCTCGCGCTTCTTATGCGCACGATAGCTGGTGACCTGACGGGCACGGGCTTCGTTCTCGACCACCGCGAGCCGATCGCCGGCTTCCGGCGGACCGTTGAAGCCGAGCACCTCGACCGGAACCGACGGACCGGCTTCTTCCACGGTGTCGCCCTGATCGGAGATCAGCGCGCGCACGCGGCCCATTTCGGCGCCGGCCACGATGATGTCGCCGACCCGCAGCGTGCCGCGCTGCACCAGCACGGTCGCCACCGGACCACGGCCGCGATCGAGCTTGGCTTCGATCACGGTGCCTTCGGCCGGACGGGAGGCATTGGTCTTGAGATCGAGGATTTCCGCCTGCAGCGCGATCATCTCGAGCAGCTTGTCGAGATTGATCTTGTTCTTGGCCGACACTTCGACGTCGACCACGTCGCCGCCGAGCGCTTCGACCTGAACATTGTACTGCAGCAGCTCGGTGCGCACGCGCTCCGGCTTGGCTTCCGGCTTATCGATCTTATTGATCGCCACGATGATCGGCACGCCGGCCGCGCGGGCGTGATTGATCGCTTCGACGGTCTGCGGCATCACGCCGTCATCCGCCGCGACCACCAGCACCACGATGTCGGTGACCTTGGCGCCGCGGGCACGCATCGCGGTGAACGCGGCGTGGCCGGGGGTGTCGATGAAGGTGATCTTGGTGCCGGTTTCCGGCGAGGTCACCTGATAAGCGCCGATATGCTGGGTGATGCCGCCGGCTTCGCCGGACACCACATTGGCGTGGCGCAGCGCGTCGAGCAGCGAGGTCTTACCGTGGTCGACGTGACCCATCACAGTCACCACCGGCGAACGCGGCTCGGTGTCGCTTGAATCGTCGACGACGTCGAACAGACCTTCTTCCACGTCGGAATCGGCGACGCGCTTGACGGTGTGGCCCAGTTCTTCAGCGATCAGCTGCGCGGTGTCGGCATCGATCACGTCGGTGATCTTGTGCATCGCGCCCTGCTTCATCAGCATCCGGATCACATCGACCGCACGTTCCGACATGCGGTTCGCGAGTTCCTGGATGGTGATGGCTTCGGGAACGATAACTTCGCGCACCAGTTTTTCTTTCGGTTCGTGCGATGCGCCCCCCTTCAGCCGCTGGGTACGGCGGCGGAACGAGGCGATCGACCGCTCACGGACATCATCAGCGTTGAGAGCGGTCACAACGGTCAGGCGGCCGCGCTGCTTGGAGGCGCCCGGCTTGGTCACCTGCGGCTTCGGCGGCGTGGCCGGACGACCGCCCGGACCGCGGCGCACCTGACGCGGCGCCTCTTCATCATCGGCAGCTTCTGCGGGACGGGCCGCAGCAGGGCGCACCGGAGCGCCGCCCGCCGGACGGGACGCCGGGGTCGTGCTCTTGGCGGCCGGGGCCGGCGCCGACGACACCGGCTTGCCCGGGGCAGCGGTGGCCGGCTTCTTGGCCTCGTCTTCGCCAAAGCGGCGCTTGGCTTCCTGTTCGGCCTTGCGCTTGGCTTCTTCCTCGTGGCGATGGCGCTCCTCTTCCGCCTTGCGACGGATTTCAGCAGCCTCACGCTCGGCCTGGGCCTTGGCTTCTTCGATCTTGCGGCGAGCAGCCTCGGCCTCGGCGGCGCGGCGCTCCTCTTCCTCGCGGACGCGGGCATCGGCCAGCGCGGTGGCGCGCGCGGTGCGCTCGTCCTCGGTCAAGGTGCGCAGCACCACGCCCGAGCCGGAGCGCGGCGAGGACGACCCCGAACGCGGCGGACGATTGTTGCTGGGCGGCGGGGTGGGCTTGGCCACCACCGGCTCTTGCGCGGCGGGCGCGTCGGCCGGGCCGTCGCCGCCGATCCGGCGCTTGCCGCGCTTTTCGACCACCACCTGCTTGCTACGGCCGTGGCTGAAACTCTGGCGCACCGTGCCCTGCTCGACGCGCGGCTTCAGCGTCAAGGTCTTGCTCGGGCTGACGCTCAAAGTCTTGTCGCCAGGATTCTTCGTATCAACCATTCAGCGGTCCTAATCTCGTTACGCGGTGCGTTGCCACACCGTCCTCGACGTGGGGTTCATTCGCCGTGGAATTGCTATCCGCGGTGCTGTCGTCCGCCAGCCGGTATTGCACCAATAGCTGACTGCGCGACAGGAAGCTTTTGCCAGCCGCGCCTTCGAGAAGCGCAGCATGTATCACATTTGTCCGCCCGAGTGCCAAATCCAAATCAGTCGAAGAGAGAAATCTCACGACCGGCAGTGCACGCGAACAGCTCGCAGCACCGTCACCGCTCCGGGCGAGCGCGTTAAGCTTGCGGATGCCATCTGGCGCGCCATCGGCGGCATGGATCAGCGCCACCGCCTGGCCGGCGGCCAGCGCCGACTCGACCTTGGTGAAGCCGGCCACCACCTGACCGGCCTTGCCCGCCATCGCCAGCGCATCGACCAAGGAGCGCAACAACAGCGCATCGGTCTGGTCGGCGAGATCGGGCGAAACCTGGACGTTACACTTGAAACCTTTGGCAAAAACGCGGCGGCGCACCGCGGTTTCCACCGCGGAGCGCGACGCCGACAGCCACAGCCCGCGGCCGGGCAGCTTGCGCTTCAGGTCTGGCACCACCGCGCCATCTGGCGCGAGCACGAACCGAATCAGTTCGTCAACCGGCCGCACTTGCCGCGTGACCGCGCACGTCCGCGCCGCCCCGGGCCGGATGGCCCGTGGTCCGCGATCGAGAGCTGCGGGGTCAGCGCTGGCATGCATGCCGTAGACACCTCTTATGCTGCCGCGCCGGACGAAGATTCCTGGTCTTCGTCCTGTTCGGCTTCCTTAGCCAGTTCCTCTTCGGTGATCCAGCCGGCCTTGACGCGGGCCTGCATGATCAACGCTTCGGCATCGGCACGCGACATCTCGTTGGCATCGAGCACGCCGGCATGCTTGACCGGCTCGCCGGTGCCATCCTTGCGCTCGGTCCAGCCGACCAGATCGTCGGTGGCGCAGCCAGCCAGATCTTCGACGCTTTTGATGTCGTTCTCGCCGAACTTGACCATCATCTTCAAGGTCACGCCCGGCACGGACTTCAGATCGTCAGCGACGCCGAGTTCCTTGCGCTTGGCTTCCAGCTCAGCCTCGAGCTGCTCCAGATATTCACGGGCACGGCTCTGCAGCTCGCTGGCGGTGTCCTCGTCAAACCCTTCGATCGACGCCAGTTCACGCATATCGACCAGCGCCAGTTCCTCAACCGAGGTGAAGCCTTCCGACGCCAGCAACTGTCCGACCACTTCGTCGACATTGAGCGCTTCCATGAACACCCGGGTCGAATTCTCGAAATCGGCCTGACGGCGCTCGGATTCCTCGCTCTCGGTCAGAATGTCGATGTCCCAGCCGGTGAGCTGCGACGCCAGACGGACATTCTGGCCACGACGGCCGATCGCAAGAGATAGCTGGTTATTGGTGTCCGGAACGACAACCTCGATCCGTTCACGATCTTCGTCGATCACCACCTTGGACACTTCCGCCGGCGCCAGCGCGTTGACCACGAAGGTGGCGATGTCCGGCGACCACGGAATGATGTCGATCTTTTCGCCCTGCAGCTCGTTCACCACGGCCTGCACGCGCGAACCACGCATACCGACGCAGGCGCCGACCGGATCGACCGATGAGTCACGCGACACCACGCCGATCTTGGCGCGCGAGCCCGGATCGCGGGCCACCGCCTTGATCTCGACGATGCCGTCATAGATTTCCGGCACTTCCTGCGCGAACAGCTTGGCCATGAACTGCGGATGGGTGCGCGACAGGAAGATCTGCGGGCCGCGGGTCTCGCGGCGCACGTCGAAAATATAGGCGCGGATGCGGTCGCCGTTGCGGAACACTTCGCGCGGCAACATTTCGTCGCGGCGCACGATCGCTTCGCCGCGGCCGAGATCGACGATCACGCTGCCATATTCGACGCGCTTGACCACGCCGTTGACGATGTCGCCGATGCGATCCTTGAATTCCTGATACTGCCGGTCACGCTCAGCTTCGCGCACCTTCTGCACGATCACCTGCTTGGCCGACTGCGCGGCGATGCGGCCATATTCCAACGGCGGCAGCGTGTCGGCGATGGTGTCGCCGATCTGCGCGCCCGGATTGGCGCGCTGCGCGTCGGTCAGCGAAATCTGGTTGGCGGCGTTTTCGACATGCTCGACCACCAGCATATGGCGGGTGAGCTGCAACTGGCCGGTCTTGGGATGAATCTCGGCGTGAATATCGGTTTCCGAGCCGTAGCGGGCGCGCGCCGCCTTGGCGATCGCATCCTCCATCGCCGCGATCACGATGCCGCGGTCGATCGTTTTTTCGCGCGCGACGGCGTCGGCGATCTGCAGCAGTTCGAGTCGGTTGGCGCTGACAGCGGCCATGGCTCAGTCTCCTTCAGGGGGGTCGATCTCGCCGCGCCGCGAGCTTTGCGCGGCGAGACGATGGGCCTTGGTGTTCGCCGGAAGCGGTTTCTTCACCGGCTTGGACTTCGGTTTGGTCTTTGAACGCGGCGCCTGGCTCTTGGCCGGATCGCTCTTGCGGGCGTGGGGCGGCGGCGGCGGCTCAAGCCCCATCTGCTGGCGCAGCTCGCGCTCGGCGGCCTTGCCGCGGCGCATTGATTCGGCGATCAGCTCGTCGGTCAGCACCAGCCGCGCGTCGCCAATGTCTTCCATGGTGAGCAGCACCAGCGGCTCGTCGCCCTCGCGCACATCATCGCGCTGCAGCCGCACCGCATCGCCCTCGACGCCGTCGAGCAACCCGCGGAACCGCTTGCGGCCCTGATGCGGCACCGCCATGTCGATCTTGACCAGATGGCCGGAATAACGCTCGAAATCGGAGCGGCGCACCAGCGGCCGATCGATGCCGGGCGAGGAAATTTCCAGCCGATAGGCGCGCTCGATCGGATCGGCGACGTCCAGCACCGGCGACAGCGCGCGCGACACCGCTTCGCAATCATCGATCAGCATGGTGCCGTCCGGCCGCTCGGCCATGATCTGCACGGTGCAGCCGGCTTCGCCGGACACCTTGATACGCACCAGGCGATAGCCCATGCCCTGCAGCACCGGCGCGGCCACCGCGGCCACGCGCGCAGCGACACCCGGCTCCACCACCAGGCGCGGCTCATCGAGCAGCTCGGCGATCGGCTCGTTTTCGGTCTCAGTCTCGGTCAATCGGTCGGACATCGGCTTTCACGCAGGCGCGGCCTGCACGGCGGTTCGAGCCCCCGGCGCCGAACCGATCTCGGGGCTGGCGCGGGTAATAAAAAAGAGCGGGTCCGGAGGGGCCCACTCTCAATACGGTGCGTATGAGATTGTAACGTACGCGCTACATATAACGCATCTAGCGGGGCGCAGCAAGGGCCGCGCCGCCCGATGACGGGCTCATTATACCATTCGCAACTTCGTCGCAGCGGCGAAGGCGCCCAGACCGCGGTGAACGCGGCTCAGACCCGCCGAAAATGCAGATAAGCGGCCTGCCGGCCCTCGCGCTGCGCTTTGCGGCCGTAACGGGTCATGGTGTAGCCGGGGAATGGCTGCATCCAGTCGCTGCAGCGCTCGGCGGTCCAGACGAAATCGTCAGAGCGCAGCAGATGGGCCAGCGTCCAGGCGCTGTAATCATCGATATCGCACACAAAGCGGAACGCGCCGCCCGGCATCAGCACGCGCGCCATCGCCGCCACGGTGGCGTCCTGCACAAAGCGCCGCTTCCAGTGCCGCCGCTTCGGCCACGGATCGGGATGGATCAGATCGACGCGCTGCAGCGACGCTGGCGGCGCCCAGGCCAGCAATTCAGCGGCATCGCCGGCCACCAGGCGAATATTGCGGAGCCCGCGCGCTTCGATCTGCGCCAGAATCTTGGCCATGCCGTTGACGTAAGGCTCGCAGCCGATGAAGCCGGTCGCCGGATCAGCCTCGGCTTCCGCAATCAAATGCTCGCCGCCGCCGAACCCGATTTCGAGTTTGACGCCGCTGACCGCACCGCCAAACAGCGCCGTGAGACTGGCGGGCGCAGGTCCCGTCAGATCGAACGACAGGGTCGGCAACAGCTGCGCAATGAGTTCGGCTTGATGGGCGCGGAGCTTATGGCCCTTGCGGCGCCCGAAAAATGCGCCATGGCGACGCGCGCCCGGCTCCGCCGGTGTGGCGGTTTGATCAACGAGATCGTCAGAGGACATGATTTCACTTCGAGGCAGGCTGGTGGACACGGCACGCCGCGCCCCCGACCTCCTTAGCGCTGCTGCCTGACCATAGCAGGACGCCAGCGCCTTCGCGATCTCTGTTATCGCTTGTCCTGCGCGGCAGCCTCACGTTCGGCAATCTGTTCGACCAGATCGACGATGCTGCGGCGAAGCTTGGAATCGCTGATGCGCGTAAAGGCCCGAGTCAAAGCGAGACCTTCGGAGGTCGCCAGGAAGTCCGAGACATAGGCCGGCGAAGCCGCCTCGCCAAAACCTTCACCCTTGGCATTGGAGCCGGGGCTGCCCTCGAACAGGAACGATACCGGCACCTGCAGGATCTCGGCGATCTGCTGGATGCGGCTCGCGCCGACGCGATTGGTGCCCTTCTCGTATTTCTGCACTTGCTGGAAGGTCAGACCGAGCGCCTCGCCGAGCTTCTCCTGACTCATACCGAGCATGATGCGGCGCATACGCACCCGGCTGCCGACGTATTTGTCAACAGGATTGGGCGCTTTCGTTGACATGATATGCACTCCTCAAAATTCTGTCGTGAATGACCACTCGTCTTGCTGAGTGGCATACGCCCGAACTACTCAACCCGTCAAATACGTGTTTCCACCGGAATCGGAATTGCAGTTAATTTCTGCAACCCTCAACTGTGCATTTCAGATGATGGCGCGCTTCGCTGTGCACTTATGGCGGAGTTACTTATCGCCCACGCATCTTCCAGCTTATCGATGCGTGTTCGCGACGCGACGGCGCAACACGATGATCAACGCGATGGCGATGGTGATTTGCGCAGGGATATCGCCAAAACGCGCGTAAAGCGTAGGCCCTGCTGCTGCAGGCAGCAGCGAATCGACAACACCTTCAACACCGAGCGCGAGCTGAGCAGTGATTCGTCCATAGGGATCGATTACTGCCGAGATGCCACTGTTCGCTGCGCGAACTACAGGCAACCCCTGTTCGATGGCACGCACGCGTGTTTGCTGCAGATGCTGATAAGGGCCGGTGCTGATTCCAAACCACGCATCGTTGGTGAGGTTGATCATCCAGCCCGCGCGATCATCGCGCGTGATCTCGTCGGGAAAGACCGCCTCGTAACAAATCAGCGGAAGTACGCTAGGCGCACGCTCGACCTCGAGCGCGCGGCGGCGATCGCCTGCGATGAATCCGCCGCGCAACTTGGTGAGCTGCTCGAAGCCGAGCTTCTCCATCACATTCTGAAACGGCAGGAACTCGCCAAACGGAACCAGGTGTAGTTTGTCGTAGACCGACAGCACCGAGCCCTCATGGTCGATCACATAGATCGAGTTATAGGCGCGGGTGATGCGCGTGCCCGGCGGCACGTCCGGAGCGCGAACAGATCCGGTGATCAGAACGGTGCCGCGCGGCAGAAGTTCCGCGATCTGCGCCATCGCGTCGGCTTCGCGCGTCAGGAAGAACGGAAACGCCGACTCCGGCCAGATCAGAATGGTGGCGTCGCGCACGCCGGTGCTGCCCGGGCCGGTGGAACGATCCGACAGCGCCAGATACTTGCGCATCACCTGCGCTTTGGCCGCGTAATTGAAGCGCACGTCCTGCTGCAGGTTGGGCTGCATGATGCGCAGCTTGACGCCGGCGACGGAAGCGGGCGTGGAGGTCGCCAGCCGCAGCGCGCCGAACGCCGTCATCAGCACCAAGGCCAACAAGCCCGCCACCGGCGCCAGCCAGCGCCGATCGCTTTTGGCACGATCATCGATCAGCACCGCGGGGCTGGCGAAGATCGCCACGCTGAGGAACGTCAGGCCCCACAGCCCGAACACCGAGGCATTTTGCGCGAGCGCCAACGGCTGGGTCAGCGCGTAACCGAACGCGTTCCAGGGAAAGCCGGTGAACAGATGGCCGCGCAGCCATTCGCTGGCGGTCAGGCTGATCGCCAGCGCCAGCACGCGCGCGCTGTCTTTGGTCCAGAGCAGCCGTGCCAGTGCAAAGCCAAGCGCGGTGAACAGCGCCAGATAGGCCGGCAAGCCGCACACCGCGACCGGCAGCAGCCAGGCGAACGTGTCGGCATCGACCAAGAAAGCGTAGCCGATCCAATACAGGCCCGGCACGAAGTAACCGAAGCCGAACCACCAGCCGGCCCACGCCGCGGCGGGCACCCCGTTCCACTTGCCGGCGCCGGCGCCATCGATCAGCCACACCATCACCGGGAAGGTGATGAACAGCACCGGCCAGGCATTGAACGGTGCCATCGCCAGCACCGACACGGCGCCGGCGATCAGCGCAATCAGCGCACGTTTCCAACCCCAGGCCAATAACACCGATGAGCCGAGGTTGCCGTAAATCCTGAGCAGCTTCACTGCGGCTTGGCTCCGTCGTCGGATGGCGGCGGGCTATTCGCCTCGTCGGCCGAGATCGCATGGGGCTCGGTCGCGCTTGACTCAATCGCGCTGGCGTCGGTGGCGCTCGGCTCGGCCGCATTGGCATCGGCCGCATCACGCCGCCGGCCATCGCGGGTGCGCGGCGAAGGTCGCTCTTTGCGCTGCGCGATGCGCAGCCGTTTGACGCGGCGCGGATCGGCATCGAGCACTTCGATCTCGAAATTGCCGGGGCCTGAAATGATCTCGCCGCGCACCGGCAACCGGCCGACATGCGTGACGAGGTAACCGCCGAGCGTCTCGACGTCCTCGCCGGCTTCGCCGATTACGAAATCATCGCCGATTAAAGTACGGACATCATCCAAGCTGGCGCGCGCATCGGCGATGAAGGAATTGTCGGGCTGCTTGACGATCGAGGGCGGCTCGTCGCTGTCGTGCTCGTCGTCGATCTCGCCGACGATCTGCTCGACAATGTCTTCGATCGACACCAACCCGTCGGTGCCGCCATATTCGTCGACCACCAGAGCGAGGTGAATGCGCGAGGCCTGCATCTGCGCCAGCAGATCGATGGCGCGCATCGACGGCGGCACATACAGGAGTTTGCGCACGATGTTGGCGTCGAGCAGCGATTGCGCGAGATCGACCTGGCGCAGATCGAGACCGGCCGGCGGCAGCTTCTTGCGCTTGCCGTTCGGCACCAGCTCGACCTTGGCTTTCGCGGTCATGTAGGCCAGCAGGTCGCGGATATGCACCATGCCGATCGGGTCATCGAGGGTCTCGTTATAGACCACCAGACGCGAATGCGGCGCGCGCTCGAACAGCCCCATCAATTCGCCAAGCGAAACATCGCTCCGCACCGCGACGATGTCGGCGCGGTGCACCATCACGTCGGCGATGCGGCGCTCGTTGAGATCGAGGATGTTGCGCAGCATGGTGCGCTCGATCGTCGACAGGCCGGCATCGTCGGCGGGCGATGCGTCCAGCACCACCTGAATGTCTTCGCGCACCGATCCGTGCTTCCAGCCGAACAGCGTTCGGATCGCGCGGATCAGCCAGTTGTCGCCGGCAGGGCGCATCACATCGCCATGATGCACCACGCTCGGCAGAGTGGCGCTACTCGCTGAACTATCCTGGCCTGGCTCGGGGTCCGGCATTGTCAGTTCACCTGGTCCTGATTGGCGTAGGGATCCGGCACGCCGAGCCGGGAAAGGATCTGGCGCTCCAGTTCCTCCATCTCTTCGGCATCGCTATCGGTTTCGTGGTCGTAGCCGACCAGATGCAGAAAGCCGTGCACGGCGAGATGGCTGAGATGATGGTTGAACGGCTTGCCTTCCTCATCGGCCTCGCGGCGCGTGGTCTGATAGGCAATGGCGATGTCGCCCAGCATGCGTGGCACGCCCTCGGGCTGCTTGCCGGTCGGCTGCAGCGCCGGAAACGACAGCACATTGGTCGGCTTGTCGAAGCCGCGCCAATTGGCGTTCAGGGTCTGAATGCCGGCATCGTCGGTCAGCATCACCGCCAGTTCGGCGCCGCCAGTATCGGCTTCGACGCTCGCCGCGGCGGCCGCGATGGCATCGTGCACCACCTGTTCGGGGGCGTCTTCCGACTGCCAGCAGTCGGCAACAACGAGAATATCAATTTCAGGCAAAACCAAGCTCATCGCTCTGGACATTCCTTTGCGGGCGGCGCGCACCCAGCCGCGCCCGTCGCCGGGCCGGTGTCATCACACACGGCCTGGTGCCGGCCTTGACGGTGCGGCCTCATAAGCAGCCACGATTCGCGCCACCAATTCATGACGGATCACGTCGGACGCGGTGAACGTGACCTGGGCGATGCCCTCGACACCGGCCAGCAGCCGCATCGCCTCGGAGAGCCCCGAGGTCTGGCCATTCGGCAGATCGACCTGGCTCGGATCGCCGGTGACGATCATCCTGCTGTTTTCCCCCAGTCGCGTCAGAAACATCTTCATCTGCATCGAGGTGGTGTTTTGCGCTTCGTCGAGAATGATCGCTGCATTGGTCAGCGTGCGGCCGCGCATAAACGCCAGCGGCGCGATCTCGATTTCGCCCGATTGCAGCGCGCGTTCGACGATGCGCGCATCCATCAGATCATACAGAGCATCGTAGATCGGGCGCAGGTATGGATCGACCTTTTCGCGCAGATCGCCGGGCAGAAAGCCGAGCCGCTCGCCAGCTTCAACCGCCGGCCGCGACAGGATGATGCGATCGACTTCCTTGCGCTCAAAGAGCTGCGCGGCATGCGCCACCGCAAGCCAGGTCTTGCCGGTGCCGGCCGGACCGATGCCGAACACCAGCTCGTGGCGTTTCAAAGCGCGAATATAGGCATCCTGCGCGGCGGTGCGCGCGCGCACCTGGCGCTTGCGCAGCGCAATCGCCTCGAACACCGAGGACGACGGCTTGGCATCGAATTCGAACAGCGAGCCCTGCGCCAGCACGGCGCGGATCGCGCCCTCCACCTCGCCCTGGGTCAGATCATGGCCCTCGAGCGCCTGGGCATAGAGCGATTCCAGCACGCGCCGCGCGGCGTCGCAGCCTTCGCGTGAGCCGGCGATGGCGATGTGATTGCCGCGGGTATCAACCAGCACGCCGAGCCGGCGCTCGACCACGGCGAGATTTTGGCCATACGGGCCGACCAGCGCCGACACCGCGCGATTGTCGTCAAAAGCGACCACCACCTGGGTTTCGGCTGGGCTCGAACTGTCGCGGTCGAGTTTGCGGCGTGGCGCTAGCGAGGACAGATCCGTTTCGCTCTTGGCCAAAGGGTTCAGGCTCCGATGGTGACCGGCTTCGGCGCGGCGGCGTGCGACGCCAGCTCGCCGATCAGACTGTACCGTTCCAGACTATGGATCGTGACGGGAAGCACTTGGCCGATGATGTCGTCTGACGCCATCACATGCGCCGGCTGCAGATAGGCGGTGCGGCCGACAAGCTGGCCAGGATGGCGCGCGGCGCGCTCGAACAGCACGTCCACGGTGGTTCCGATCGCCGCCGCGTTGAATGCTGCCTGCTGGCTATCGATCAGGCTTTGGAGCTGCTCCAATCGCTCGTCCATCACCGCGGGTGCAACCATCTCCTGCATCTCGGCCGCGGGGGTGCCCGGCCTCGGCGAATATTTGAACGAATAAGCGCCAGCGTAGCCGATTTGTTCGACCAGCGCGAGGGTCGCGGCGAAATCGCGATCGCTCTCGCCCGGGAAACCAACAATGAAGTCCGAGGAGAACGCGATGGTGGGCGAGGCCGCCCGGAAACGGTCGATCAGGCGCCGATAATCGTCGGCGGTGTGGCGGCGGTTCATGGCGGCCAGGATCGTGTCCGAACCGGACTGCACCGGCAGATGCACGAACGGCATCAGCGCGGCCAATTCGCGATGCGCGGCAATCAGCTCGTCATCGACGTCGAGCGGATGGCTGGTGGAATAACGCAGCCGCACGATGCCCGGAATTTCCGCAAGGCGGTGCAGCAGCCGGCCGAGCGACCACGGCCGGCCGTCAGGCCCCTCGCCGTGATAGCCATTGACGTTCTGGCCGATCAGCGTGACCTCGCGCACACCATGGGCGGCGAGCCGCTCGGTATCGGCGATGATCTGCGCCACCGGCCGCGACATCTCTGCGCCGCGGGTATAGGGCACCACGCAAAAGCTGCAGAACTTGTCGCAGCCTTCCTGCACGGTGACGAAGGCCGACACACCGCGGGCGCGGATCGCCTCCGGCTGCGGCGGCGGCAACAGCCCGAATTTGTCCTCGACCGGAAATTCGGTTTCGAGAGCCCGCCCCTCGCGACGCGCCTGCGCCAGCAGTTCCGGCAAATGGTGATAGCTCTGCGGGCCGACCACGACATCGACCGCCGGCTGGCGGCGGATGATTTCCTCGCCCTCGGCCTGCGCCACGCAGCCCGCGACCGCGATCTCGAACCGCCGGCCCTGCTGGGCGGCGTCCTGCTTGAGCAGCTTCAGCTTGCCGAGCTCGGAATAGACCTTTTCGGCAGCCTTTTCGCGGATGTGGCAGGTGTTGAGGATCACCAGATCAGCGTCATCGGCGTTGGCGGTCTCGACAAAGCCCTGCGGCGCCAGCGCATCGACCATGCGCTGAGCGTCATAGACATTCATCTGGCAACCAAACGACTTGATATGCAGCTTGCGCGGCTGATCCATGGAACCTGAACAATCTGAATGGGAGCGCCGGCCCGGCGCCCCGCAGCCAATATAGGGAAATCCCAGCGAAATCCAGCAGCGGCCCCGCTTTGCGGGCGGCGCCTAGGCCTGGCAGAGCGAAAACTCGTCAATGATCGCAGCCAGTTGCCTCATGTCGGCGAACACCTGATCGGCGCCGGCCTGCGCCAGCAGCGCGCCATGGCCGCTGCCGCAATGGCTGCCGCCGGAAAAGCCGAGCGCCACCATGCCCGCGGCGCGCGCGGCCAGGATGCCGGACACGCTGTCTTCGATCACCACGCAATCAGCCGGCGCGGCCTTCATGCGCCGCGCGGCATGCCAGAACAGATCGGGCGCCGGCTTGCCGCGCGCGACATCGGCGGCCGAGAAGATGTGCGGCACGAAACGCTGATACAGCCCGACCAGCCGCAGGCTATGGGCGATCTTGTCATGCGAGCCGGACGACGCCACGCAGACCGGCTGCTGCAATGCGTCAAGAGCAGCGCTGATATGCGGGATGGCTTGCAGCTCGGCAGCGAACGCGGCGTTGAGCCGATCTTTCAGACGATCGGGAAATGACGCCGGCAATGCGCGGCCAAGCTCGGCTTCGACTTCAGCGCGGGTATCCTGCGCAGAGCGGCCGAGAAAACGCGAAAACACTTGATCGGCAGAAATGGCATAGCCGTGCTCGGTGAGCACGGCTGCATATTCACGGCAGGAGATGATCTCGCTGTCGACCAGTACGCCGTCGCAATCGAAGATGACGAGCTTAGGCGTCACTCGCGCGGCTTGTCGTCGTCCAGCGGCACGCAGTACAGCTCGAGGCGATGATCCACCAGCTTGTAGCCGAGCTTGCGGGCGATTTCGGCCTGCAATTGCTCGATTTCCGGGTTGGTGAACTCAATCACCGTGCCGTCGCGCAGATTGATGAGATGATCGTGATGGCTGTCGCGCATCTGCTCATAGCGCGCGCGGCCTTCACGGAAGTCGTGACGCTCGATGATGCCGGCATCTTCGAAAAGCTTGACGGTGCGATACACCGTCGAAATCGAGATCTTGTCATCGATCGCGACGCAGCGACGATACAATTCCTCGACGTCGGGATGATCCGTGGCCTGCGCCAGCACGCGCGCAATCACCCGCCGCTGCTCGGTCATTCGCATCCCGGTGGCGGCGCAACGCGCCTCGATCTCGGTTGATTTCAGCACGGGCATGGCATCCAACGTAGTCAGAGAGGTCAAAGTTTGGGCAGTTCTGCCACTTACCAACCGTTACGACAAGTCGCGTCGCATTAGCAATGCGTTCAATTGTTGTCCGTCCGGCTGGCGATAATAGCGCTCGCGCCGTCCGACCACGTCAAAACCGGAATAATCGTACAGCCGGCGTGCCGGCTGATTGTTTTCCTCGACTTCGAGAAACACCGTCCGGACACCGCGGCCTGCGAGATGCTGCAGATGTGTGCGCAGCAAATCCCGCGACAGCCGGCGGCCACGATAACCCGGATCGATGGCGATCGATAGGATTTCCGCTTCATCGGCGCCAATGCGGGACACGATGAAGCCGATAATGCGCCGCCCAAGCCGCAACCGATGCACCATCGTGTTGCGCTCGCTGAGCATGTCCTCGAATTCCTGCTCGCTCCAGCCGCGGGCGAACGACACCGCATGCAATTCCGCAAGCCGTGCTGCGTCGCGCAAAGTGGCGGTTTCCACCAGCACATCGGCGTAGCCCCAGAATTCGGCGAACCAGGACGTCGGCAAGGCGGCTAAATCCTATCGATCATCGTCAAGCAGGAGGCTGCGGAGCAAAACGAAGCGGCGAAGATTGCGGTTTGGCGTCGGGCGCGCGCAGATAGAACGGCCGGGCCGGGGCGCTGCCAGGCGACACCGCAGCGCCGAGCCAACCGACCCAGGCGATGTCGGGCGCGGGCGCATCGAGCACCGAGAGCGGCGGCGGCGCATCGGCCGGCCAGCGCTGCGCCAGCAAGGCGGCGGCGTTGCCGACCAGCCGCGGCGCGCCATGTTCGAGCGCGTCAAAAACCTCGTCGAGCGGCGCCACCCGCGGCCGCAGCAGCGTGGTGCCGTCACCGGCGATCACTTGATAGTAGAGATGATCATGGCGGGCATCGATCGCGGCAATGATCGGCGCGCCGACATTGTCGCTGACCAAGGGCGCCGCATAGGCGGCCAGCGTCGACAGCCCGACCACCGGCTTATCGGCCGCCAGGCCGATGCCGCGCGCCGCCGACAGCCCGACCCGCAGCCCGGTAAAACTGCCCGGCCCGGTGGTGACCGCGATGCGATCGAGCGCGGCATAATCCACGCCCGATTGCGCCATCACCTGCGCGATCAGCGGCACCAGCGCCTCGGCATGGCCGCGCTTCATCGCCAGCGATTGCTGAGCGATCACGGACGCCGAGCTGGTGTCCAGCACCCCTGCAGCGCAGGCATCAAGAGCGGTATCGATAGCGAGGATCAGCATGGCTGCAACTATACCAGCATCGTCACTGCAACGTCATGCCCCGTGATACCGCTGCTGACAGTCGCACACAGGCTGGAGCACACGCCGATCCGCGGCGACACGGCTGTTGTTCAGATCGGGCGCACTTCCTGCACTTCCGGCACGAAATGCTTGAGCAGGTTCTGGATGCCGTGGCGCAGCGTCGCGGTCGAGGACGGGCAGCCCGAACAGGCGCCGCGCATGTGCAGATACACGATGCCGTCCTTAAAACCGCGGAACACGATGTCGCCGCCGTCATTGGCGACCGCCGGACGCACCCGGCTTTCGATCAGGTCCTTGATGATCTCGACGGTCTCGGCGTCGGCCTTGTCGAAGAACTCATCGGATTCCGGGGTGTCGTCGCCATCGACCCGGCCATCGGCCATCAGCGGCTCGCCGGACATGTAGTGTTCCATGATGGCGCCGAGGATCGCCGGCTTGAGCTGCTGCCAGTCGCCATCGTCCTTGGTGACGCTGACGAAATCGGCGCCGTAGAACACGCTGGTGACGCCGGGCACCTCAAACAGCCGCTCCGCCAGCGGTGAGCGCGCCGCAGCCGTGCGGTCGGAAAATTCCATGGTGCCGGAATCCAGCACCGGGCGGCCGGGCAGGAATTTCAGGGTGGCGGGATTGGGCGTGTGCTCGGTCTGGATGAACATCAGTTTCTCCGTCGTCGCCGGTTCAAGGCCGGTGCGTGGGGGGCCGCATCAGAATGGAGAGCTTCCTTAGCAGATGGCATTGGCAAACGCACGGTCAAGCGGGCGGCGGGCAGCGCCGGCAAACCGGCGCGCCCAAGGACCGCCGGAAATGGCCGCCGCCGTGCCTAGGTCAGCCCGTCGATCTCGGCATCGCTGAGATTGCCGGGCACGATCATGACGGGAATCGGGAACGAACCAGCGGTGCGGGCGATCGCCGAGACCAGCGGCCCAGGCCCTTCCGCGCCGGCGCTGGCGGCCAGCACCAGCATGGCAATGTCACGGTCCTGATCGATCACGTCGCGGATCTGCTCGAGCGGGTCGCCCTCGCGGATCACCCGGTCGGGCGTGATCGCGGCAACGCCATTGGCGCGCCCGGAAGCGCGGTCGAGCGCGATTTCGGCGGCTTCAAGCGCCTCGGCGCGCATCACATCGGCAACGCCAAGCCATTGCTGGTTCTGATCGAGAATTTCGATGACGCGCAGCATCACCACGCCGCCCGCCGCGCGCACCGCCCAGCGGCTGGCATAATACACCGCGCGGTCCCACTCCGCGGTATCATCGACCACTACGAGGCATTTTGGCCGGTGACCCGGCTCGTAGCAACGTCGCTGGGTACTCATCGAGCGCCCCCGATTACGGCCGGCGGCGACACGCGGCCTCGCCCACCATGCTGACACGGCGACGCTTGCCGAGACAAGCGCCGCGAGCAGCTGGCTCGATCGCGTTGTCGGCGATGGGGTTTCGCGCGAAGCGAACGCCGGCTCAGCTAAGGTTTCGGTTCTGATCTGATCAGAACCGAAACGCTTCAGCGCTTGCGAATCAGGCCGACGATATCCTTGACGCCGGTCATGGTTTCCGCGGCAATCGCGCGGGCGCGGTCGCTGCCATCGGCCAGCACCGCGTCGATATAGGCCTGATCGGCCGACAGCTTCTTCATTTCCGTGGTAATCGGCGACAGCTTGGCGACCGCCAGATCGACCAGATTGGACTTGAACTCGGAGAACTGCGAACCGCCGAATTCGCGCAGCACCTCCGGCTTGGGCTTGCCGGCCAGCGCCGCGAAAATGCCGACCAGATTGTCGGCTTCGGGGCGGGCTTCCAGGCCCTTTTCTTCCGACGGCAACGGCTCGGAATCGGTCTTGGCCTTGCGGATCTTCTGGGCGATGGCGTCGGCGTCGTCGCTGAGATTGATGCGCGAATAATCCGACGGATCGGATTTCGACATCTTCTTGGTGCCGTCGCGCAGGCTCATCACCCGGGTCGCCGGGCCGGTGATCACCGGCTCGGGCAGCGGGAAGAACGCTTCGCCAAAGCCTTGCGCGGCGATCGATTCGGCAAAGTCATTATTGAACTTCTGCGCGATGTCGCGGGTCAGCTCGACATGCTGCTTCTGGTCTTCGCCGACCGGCACATGGGTGGCGCGATAGACCAGAATGTCCGAGGCCATCAGCACCGGATAGTCGTACAGACCGACCGAGACGTTCTCGCGGTCCTTGCCGGCCTTTTCCTTGAACTGGGTCATGCGGTTCAGCCAGCCGAGCCGCGCGATGCAGTTCAGCACCCAAGCCAGTTCGGAATGTTCGGCGACCTGGCTCTGGTTGAAGATGATCTGCTTCTTCGGGTCGATACCGGCGGCAATAAAGGCCGCGGTGACCTCGCGGATGTTGCGGCGGAGCGCGTCCGGACCGCCCCAGACTGCCAGCGGCACGGTGATGGCGTGCAGATCGACCACGCAGTAGATGCAATTATGGGTGTCCTGCATCTTCACGAAATTCACGATCGCCCCGAGATAATTGCCGAGGTGAAGGTTGCCGGTCGGCTGGATGCCGGAGAAAACCCTTTCGATCGTCATTTTCGCTGTCCCTGCGCGCGCTTGGCGCCCTTTTCGATGTCTTCGCGGTGCTGTGCCACGGAGGCGCTAAGGGTGCAAGTCGCGAGGCTTCCGGAAGGCGCGGGCCAGCCTTGCAGGACTGACGACGCCGAGCAGCAATAGCAGCCCGCCATAGACCGCGAGCGCCCCGCCAATCATCAGCCCGAGCGCCAGCGCCTGTATCGCGATATGGGCGCCGGCGACCAGCGGCCAGGCGTAAGTCAGCTTCAGCCACAACAGGCCGGCCATCAGCAGCGACGACAGCAGGATCAGCGCCAGTTGCCGCCGGCTCGCCGGCGCAATGCCAAGGCCAAACAATGCGCGGCCGCGCCACAGCAGCACGAACGCGCTGCCCCAGGCGCCGAGCGCCACCGCCGCGGCAATACCGCCAGCGCCGAACGCCAGGCCGAGCGGCCAGCCGGTGGCGAGCGCCAGCGCCAGCCCGATGAGCGTAGCGGCGAGCGGCGCCGAAGTATTGCTGCGCGCGAAAAACGCCGGCGACAGCACCTTGGTCAGCACATGGGCTGGCAGCCCGAGCGCCAGCGCCATCAGCACCAGCGCGGTGGAACGGGTGTCGTCGGCGCCAAACGCGCCGTGCTCGAACAGCACCTGCACGATCGGCGTGCTCAGCACCATCAGCCCGAACATCGCCGGCAGCGCCAGCCCGGCGCCGAGCTGCAACGCGCGGTTCTCAGCATGGGCGATCGCGGCACGGTCGCCCTCGCGCACCGCGCGGGTCAGTTCGGGAATCAGCACGGTGCCCATCGCGGTGCCGACCACGCCGAGCGGCGTTTCGATCAGCCGGTTGGCGAAATACAGCCAGGACACCGCCGCCGGCGCACCGGAGGCGATCACCGCGCCGCCGACGATCAGCAATTGCGGGCCAGAACTCGCGACCATGCCGGGCAGCGCCTGACGCAGAAAACCGCGCATCGCGGCATCGAACGAGACCCGCAGCGGCGTCGCGATCGCCGCGCCGCGCCGCCAAACCAGCATCAGCAATTGCAAAAGCCCGGCGATGCCGACCGTGGCCGCGAGCAGCAAAGCGGTCTCGGCAGCCTGGCGCGGCCACAGCAGCAGCACGATCATCACGCCGATCAGCGACAGATTGAACAGCAGCGGCGAAAACGCAGTGAGCGCGAAGCGGTGCTGGGCATTGAGCACGCCCATCAGCACCGTGACCGGCCCGGCAAAGGCCAGATAAGGCAGCATCAGCCGGGCATTGTCGACCGCGAGCTGCAGCGTCGGCTCGCCGACAAAACCAGGCGCCACCGCCGCGATCACCAGCGGCATCGCCAGCGCAATCAGCGCCGCCACGATCGCCAGCGCCACGCTGACGGTGCCGAGCACCCGCCCGGCGAACGCCGCGGCCGCCGCCGCACCGCCGGCCGCCTTGGCCTGCATCCAGGCCGGCACCAGCGCGGCGTTGAGCGCGCCCTCGGTCAGGAGCCGGCGCGCGACATTGACCAGCTGAAACGCCGCCAGAAAGGCGTCGGCGACCGGCCCCGCGCCGAGCAGCGCCGCGATCAAGGCGTCGCGGGTAAAGCCCAGTACGCGCGACAGCAAGGTGGCGCCGGAGACGGTAAGCAGCGAGCGGATCATGTAACCTTCGGGGTGAGATGCCTTGCTGGTGCGGCCGCGAACGTGATAGGTCGCCCCGCCCCGATTGACAAATCAGCGCTTTGCCAGCTGCTCTGGCTGGCTGTTGCTGCCCCCCGCTTTCAACGGAACACCCCCATGACCTCTGCGAAATACGACGTTCTCGCCATCGGCAACGCGCTGTTCGACGTGCTGGTGCGGGCGGAAGACGACTTCCTGGTGAAGCACGGCATGGCAAAGGGCGGCATGGCGCTGATCGACGAAGCGCGCGCCGCGGCGATCTATGCCGATATGGGCCAGGCCACCGAAATGTCGGGCGGTTCGGCCGCCAACACCATCGTCGGGCTGGCAAGCCTCGGCGCCCGCGCCGCCTATGTCGGCAAGGTCAAGGACGACCAGATCGGCCGGCTGTACAGCCACGACATCCGCGCCGCGGGCGTGACCTTCGACACCAAGCCGGCCAGCGACGGCCCGGCCACCGGCTGCTCCTACATTTTGATCACGCCGGATGGCGAGCGCACCATGAACACCTATCTCGGTGCCGCGCAGGACCTTGGCCCGGCCGATATCGATCCCGAGCAGATCGCCGCCGCGGCGCTGATCTATCTCGAAGGCTATCTGTGGGACCCGAAGAACGCCAAGGAAGCGTTCCTGAAGGCGTCGCAGATCGCCCATGGCGCCGGCCGCCAGGTGGCGCTGACGCTGTCCGACCCGTTCTGCGTCGATCGCTACCGCGATGAATTCCTGGAATTGATGCGCAGCGGCACCGTTGACCTGATCTTCGCCAACGAATCGGAGCTGCACTCGCTGTACCAGACCTCCGATTTCGACAGCGCGCTCAATCAGCTGCAGAACGACGTCGGGCTCGGCGTCGTCACCCGCAGCGAAAAGGGCTGCGCGGTGGTCGCCAAGGACGCGGTGACGCTGGTGCCGGCGGCGCGGATCGAGAAGCTGGTCGACACCACCGGCGCCGGCGACCTGTTCGCGGCCGGCTTCCTGTTCGGCCTGGCCCGCAATGCCGGCTATGAGAATGCCGGCCGGCTCGGCGCGCTCGCCGCTGCCGAAGTGATCCAGCATATCGGCGCCCGGCCGCAGGTGTCGCTCAAGGAGCTGGCACAGCAGCACGGCCTGCCGGTGTAAGCACCCCGGCTTCCACCAATGACCGTCATGCCCGCGCTTGTCGCGGGTATCCACGCCTTAATGGCCGGGACGAGCCCGGCCATGACGCGCGGAGGGGGCGCCCGCTCCAATCGTCAAATATTGAGATTGCGATAGACCGCGACCTCACGCTCGCGCGCCAGCCGGGAATCCTCGCCGGCCCGCACCCCGCGCCAGACGTCAAAGATGATCACCAGCGTGGTGAACAGCCCGGTGATCTTGCCGGTGATGAAGCCAATCGGGAAAATCAGCCGCTCGAGCGGCACGATGAATTGCGAGCCCAGGAAGATGGTGCCGGCATTGATGAAATAGCCGAGCCGGTACAGCGATTTCTCTTTCCAGGCGGCGCGCGCATAGGGCTTGGAGCTCTTTTTCACCGCGCGGTTATATTTCGGGTTGACCATCAGCCCGAGGAAGCGGCGCCGCTTCGGCAGCTTGTTCGGCCCGGCCACCAGCGCGTTGAAATTTTTGCGCATCTCCAGATGCGCGACCAGCGCCAGCACCAGATTGGCCAGCACCGCCAGCGCTTTCAGCGTCGGCAGCGACAGCGTCAGCTGCGCGGCGAGATCGACGAATAGAAACTGCGTCAGGGCGTTGAACACGAATGCCGAGCGGTGAAACGCCGCGCGGTTGATCGCTTGCAGCTTCTCGTCAATGAACGCGGCGCCCGGCTTGGTGGCGGCGTATTGCAGCAGCATCTGCCGCGCCTTGTCATCGATGGTCCAGCGCTGGCCGATTTCCTGCAGCGTCTCGGCCGGGGTGGTGCCGCGCTTGATGCGGAAGGTCAGGCGGTGAAACAGCGACGTGACCCGGCCGATCCAATCGCGGGTGACGGCAAAACGCCGTGAGGTGGCCGATTCGATCAGGCGGGGTTCTGTCGGCATTAGGCGGTCCCAGTCTGGCCCGACCCGCGCCAGACGGCGACGCACGGCAAAAACGCCTGCAGACGCCTCGGCAGCGGCCGGATACGCGCGCTAGGCTAGCGTCCAAATACTGAAAAGTGGAGGGATTTTGGCCATTTGGCCGGTCAGGATGGTGGGCGCGACAGGGATCGAACCTGTGACCCCCTCGATGTCAACGAGGTGCTCTCCCGCTGAGCTACGCGCCCTGACCAACGGGTGCGGACCGTATATCGGCTCCGAAGCGGTCAGGCAAGGATCATGACAGAAGATTTATGCAGCGAGCATCTTATTCACTTCGCTGACCAGCTCGCGCAGGTGCACCGGCTTGGACAGCACCTTGGCGTTCTTGGGCGCCTCTGAGTCGGAATTGAGCGCCACCGCGGCAAAGCCAGTGATGAACATGATTTTGATGTCCGGATCGAGCTCGGAGGCGCGGCGCGCCAGCTCGATGCCGTCCATCTCCGGCATCACGATGTCGGTGAGCAGCATCTCGAACGGTTCTTCGCGCAGCCGCTGATAGGCGGCCAGGCCGTTGTCGTGCGAGGACACCTGAAAACCGGCGTTTTCCAGCGCCTTGACCAGGAATCGGCGCATGTCGTTGTCGTCTTCAGCGAGAAGGATCTTGTGCATGGCGGCTGGACGTCAAACTCGGATGAGAGGGATAGGTCACCACTAGACGGTGCTTTGGTAAATTTCGGGTGAAGGTTGGGCTGCATCCTGGCAAGTCTGCCGAGCGTTGCCAGCACCCCGGAACGATTTGGCAGTCCACGGGTTCCAATCGCAGTTGGAATTTATTCGCTTGGCACCAGCGCCGGGATTGCTGACAATCACATCATGGCTGCGCCGGGACGGTGGGCCAGGTCACCATATCCCCAATTAAGGACCACGACGGACGATGGCGGCATTCGACGGTCAATCGCCTGCCTTCGAAATCCTGGAGCCCCGGGTGTGGCGCGCGCCGATCATTTTCAATTCGCCGCATTCGGGTTCGGTCTATCCCGACAGTTTTTTGCAGACCACGCGCATCGATCTCGAGGCGCTGCGCCGCTCCGAGGACTCGTTCATGGACGAGCTGATCCGCGGCCTGGTCGATCGCGGCTTTCCGGTGATGCAGGCGCATTTCCCGCGCTGCTATATCGACGTCAACCGCGAGCCCTATGAACTCGACCCGCGCATGTTCATTGGCCGGCTGCCGAGCTTTGCCAACACCCGCTCGATGCGGGTCGCGGGCGGGCTGGGCACCATTCCGCGGGTCGCGGCCGACGGCCAGGAGATTTATCGCGAGCGGATCAACGTCGATGACGCGATCGGCCGGATCGAGGCGCTGTACAAGCCGTATCACCGCGCGCTGCGCAAGCTGGTGACCCAGACCTTCGAGGCGTTCGGCACGGTGATCGTGGTCGATTGCCATTCGATGCCGTCGGTCGGGCTGTCGCGCGATGAGCCGCGCCGCCCCGATGTGGTGATCGGCGATCGCTACGGCACCAGCTGCATGGCGCTGGTGTCCGACATTGTCGAACAGACCTTGATCGGGCGTGGCTATTCGGTCGGCCGGAACCGGCCCTATGCCGGCGGTTTCATCACCGAGCATTACGGCAACCCGGCGCACGGCGCCCATGCCGTGCAGGTCGAGCTTAATCGCGCGATCTATATGGACGAGCGGCGCCGCGAGCGCAGTGAACGATTTTCGGACGTGATCGACGATTTTGCGCTGCTGGCGGAAGCGCTGGCCGAGGTACCCTGGGGTGATCTCGGCACCATGCAGGCCGCCGCCGAATAGGCTGAAGCCTTGCCGCGCGCGCCGTTGGCGCGGCCGGGAATCGGGTCTGAGAAGGGCCTGAAAAGAAAAAAGGGCCGCTCGCAAAGGCAAGCGGCCCAAGTCTAGGGAGGAAACGCCCAAGGAGGGCAGCGATAGCGCAAGGCGCTACCGCACCGCAACAATATGCGATCGCGACGCACAAAAGGCAAGGGCTTTTGCGGCTCTTTCCATGCGATCGGCGCATGGCTGAGTTCTGGAATCTGGGTTCATATCAGTATTTTCCCTAGTTCAGTCAGACCGTTAGCCGCCTGCCGCGACAAATTGGCGTTTGGCCCCGCGTGTGGTTTGATCAGCCACAACCGCGCTATCGACGCGCGCGCCGAACGGAATGAAAGTGAACTCGAAACCCTGATTGTTTCGGCGATGCTCCACAACACGCCGGAATTGTTGCGAGGGGGGATGCAACGGACCGCGTTCCGCACTATGCAGGAATCGCCAGCTCAAACGGTCTGACAGGAGCCGCTGTGACGGTTATCGATTTCTCTGCCTTCATTGGACGCCTCGCCACCTGCTCCGGAGAGACCATTTTACCGTTTTTCCGAACCTCCCTGACCATCGATAACAAGGGACGGTCGGACTTCGATCCGGTCACCGAGGCCGATCGCGCCGCCGAGGCGGTGATGCGCCGGCTGATCAAGGAAAGCTTCCCACAGCATGGCATCGTCGGCGAGGAGTTCGGCAATGAGAACACCGACGCCGAATATATCTGGGTGCTCGATCCGATCGACGGCACCAAATCGTTCATCGCCGGCTTCCCGATCTGGGGCACGCTGATCGCGCTGACCCATCGCGGCGTGCCGGTCTATGGCATGATGAACCAGCCCTATATCGGCGAGCGGTTCTCCGGCGACAACAAGGTGGCGAGCTATCGTGGCCCGTCCGGCGAGCGCAAGCTCGGGGTGCGGCGTTGCGCCGGCCTGCAGGATGCGGTGCTGTTCACCACCAGCCCGCGGCTGATGAACGACGCCGACCGCGCCACATTCGGCCGGGTCGAGTCCGAGGTGCGGCTGACGCGCTATGGCGGCGATTGCTATTGCTACGCCATGCTGGCGGCCGGGCAGATCGATCTGGTGATCGAGACCGAGCTAAAACCCTATGACGTCGCGGCGCTGATCCCGATCATCATCGGCGCCGGCGGCATCATCACCACCTGGGAAGGCGGGCCGGCTCATCAAGGCGGCCGCATCATCGCCGCCAGCGATCCGCGGGTGCACGAAGCGGCGCTGAAACTGCTGAATAGCTGAGGCGGCGTCAGCCAACGGCGCTTGGCAGCCCCCCCTCCAAACGTCTTGGCCGGGCCCGTCCCGGCCATCTTCGTCTTTGATCCTGTGCCGACGCAAAGGCCCCACCCCGGCCTCCGCTTCGCTCGGCCGACCCTCCCCGCCGCTCCGCGGGGGGAGGGAGATCCGCGAGTCACCGCCGCGATCTCTCAGGGCTTTGTTGCCCTTCTCCGAATGAGCTCTGAGCGTCCCGCGCGCGCAGCGATGTGATCGTTGCCGACCCGGCGACGATTTCCCTGCCAAGCACGGCCAAACTCCCCTCCCCCTTGCGGGGAGGGGCGGGGGGGGGGGGGCCTTATACCATCGGGTCGTATCAATGACCGTCATACCCGCGCTTGTCGCGGGTATCCACGCCTTAAAATCGCTGCAAGATCAAAGACGTGGATGGCCGGGACGAGCCCGGCCATGACGTGCGGAGTGGTTGGTATCAATCGCCGTTGGTATTAGGCACCGTGAGTGTTTTCTGACGAGACCGATGATGGGTTTTGCGGCGAGCGCTAACACCGCCTTCGATCAGGCAATCATCGCCCGAACAGCCGATCGACCAGCCAGCCATCAAGCCCGCTAGCCGCTTCCGGCCGCACTGGCGCGGCGGGAGCGCGTGCTGGGGTGCGGCTCGCCGCGGCACTTTGCGCCGGCGGATAGTTCGGCGCGCCATAGCCGCCCTGCGGCGCACCTGAATTGATACCGCCCGCATCGCTGACCACGCCGCCATCGCCGCGCGGCGCGCTGCCCTGCGCCATCGCCGGCGCCATCGGGCTCCAGCTCACGCCGGCGCCGGGCAGCGGCACCGGGGTCTGGCCCTGATGGGCGGCACGCATGAACCGGGTCCACACTTCCACCGGCAGCCCGCCGCCGGTCGCCTTCTTGGTCGGCGCGTTGTCGTCATTGCCAAGCCAGACGCCGGTGACCAGCCGTCCGGTAAAGCCGATGAACCAGGCATCGCGGAAATCCTGGCTGGTGCCGGTCTTGCCGGCCACGGTCCAGCCCGGGATATCGGCCTTGCGCGCGGTGCCGGAGGTGATGGTCTCCTGCATCATGGTGTTCATCATCGCCACCGCGCGCGCATCGACCACCTGGCCGAGCGGATCGTCCTTGCGGGCATAAAGCAGCCGGCCGTCGGCGGTCTTGATCTGCTCGACGACATGCGGCGTCACGCCAAGCCCGCCATTGGAAAACGGCGCGTAGGCGCCGACCAGCTCAGTGAGCGTCACCTCTGAGGTGCCGAGCGCGATCGAGGCGTTGGCCTCCAGCTTTGACGCGATGCCGAGCCGATGCGCGGTGCGCACCACATTGGCCGGGCCGACCTCAAGACCAAGCCGCACCGCCACCGTGTTGAGCGACTGCGCCAGCGCCTGGGTCAGCGTCACCGCGCCGAGATATTCGTGGGTGTAGTTCTCTGGCCGCCAGCCCTTGATGTCGAGCGGCGCATCCTGCCGGGTCGTGTCCGGCGTCAGCCCGGCTTCGATCGCGGTCAGATACACGAACGGCTTGAACGCCGAGCCCGGCTGACGCTTGGCGGTGACCGCGCGATTGAACTGGCTGTCGGAATAATTGCGGCCGCCGATCATGGCGCGCACCGCGCCCTCCGGCGTCATTGCCACCAAGGCGCCTTGCGTGACGTTGAACTTCACGCTCTTGGCGGCCAGCTCATCGATGATCGCCGCTTCCGCCACCGCCTGCAGTTTGGGATCGATCGAGGTCTGCACCACGATGTCCTGGTCGATCTGGCCGACCAGATCGTCCAGCACTTCGCCGATCCAGTCGGCGACGTAATTGATGGTGCCGGCGCCCTGCGGCTGCACGGTCGAGGACGGATGGGCGCTTGCCACCTGCGCCTTGGCGCTGGTGATGAAACCGGCCTCGGTCATCGCCATCAGCACAGTTTTGGCGCGGCTTGCAGCGCCCTCCGGGTTGCGGTTCGGCGCCAGCCGCGACGGCGATTTCACCAAGCCCGCCAGCATCGCCGCTTCCGCCAGCGTCACGCTCTTGGCCGGCTTGCCAAAGTATTTTTGCGCGGCGGCTTCGACGCCGTAAGCGCCGGAGCCGAAATAGACCCGGTTCAGATACAGCTCGAGAATCTCGTTCTTGGAGTGCTTGCGCTCCAGCCACAGCGCCAGTTCCAGCTCCTGCAGCTTACGCTGGATGGTGCGTTCCTGAGTGAGGAACAGGTTTTTGGCGAGCTGCTGGGTCAGCGTCGAGCCGCCCTGCGACACGCCGCGATGCATGATGTTGGCGACCAGCGCGCGCGCGATGCCGGCCGGGTCGATGCCGAAATGATCGTAGAAGCGCCGGTCTTCGATCGCGATGAACGCCTGCGGCAGATAGGGCGGCAGTTCCTTCAAAGCGACGTTGCTGCCGACCATCTCGCCGCGGGTGGCGAGCACGCTGCCGTCCATCCCGACGATCTGAATGGTCGGTGGCCTTTTCGGAATCTCCAGCGACTGGATCGCGGGCAGATGGGCGCCGACATAGATCAGCACGCCGACCAGCCCGATCACTGCCCAGATGCCGGCGACCGCGCCCCAATAGATCATGCGATACAGCGCGGTGCCGATATGGCCGCGCGATTTCTTCTTCGCGCTCTTGCGCGGCGCCGGCTTGGCCTCGGGCTTTTTCTTCGGCGCCTCGGCCTTGGGCTTGATCAGCTTTTCATCGGGCGGCCCGATGCGATCCTGCAGCGACAGCTTCAGGTTCGATAGCGGCGACACCGGGTCAAACCGGGGTTCGCGCCGCGCGCCGCCTTTCTTCTTGCCCAACGCCATCCGCACAACGCCCGCACCCGAAGGCGGTAGCTTAGGCGCCGGGTTTTAAGGGCAGGTTAAGCGAGGGTTAACAAGCAGTTGCCTTAACCGGGTAATCGCTTGTGAACTCAATCTGTTAACCAGCGCGCGCCGCGCGGGTTTCAGGGCACGCAGCGGCGGATATAGGGCTGGTTGATCTCCCACAGCTCATCGAGCAGCCGTTCGGCGGCGACGGCGGAATTGACCACCGGGTCGATCAGTAGCGCCTGCAACGCCAATTCCTTGGAGCCATGCACCGCGGCTTCGACCGCGAGCTGCTGCACCCCGGCCTGCATCGCCATCAGTTTGGCGACCGGATCGGGCAGCGGCCCGAGCGACACCGGATGAATGCCGGCGGCATCGGCGACCACCGGCACTTCGACCGCGAGATCATCGGGCAGATTGGGGATGGTGCCGCGATTATAGACGACGCCGGCTTCCAGAAAGCGCTTCTGGTTATGCAGCACGCCGGCGATCACCGCGCCGCCGCGCTCGCCGGATGGTTCGGTGAACCAGCTCGGCATCGCCGTGCTGCCGGCCAGCACGCCGTCCACCAGCGTCGCGAACTCGCCGCGCCAGCGCTCGTCGCCGGCAAAATCATAGCCGTGCTCGCCGGCTTCCCAGCCATAGGCGAAGTATTCGCCAAGATGGTCGTCGCTGCAGGTCAGCCAATGACCGAACGCGCGGAACAGCCGGCGCGTGAACGGCGCGTAGTTCGGATCGAAATCGCGCTCGGCCGCGCGCAGCCGCGGATAGAGGTCCTCGCCGCTGGCGCGGTCGCGGATCTGCATCAAGCATTGGAAGTGATTGAGCCCGGCGCCCCAGACATCGACCTGATCATGAGGCAGCCCCATGATATGCGCCACCGCATCGCGCCCCATGAAGATGCCGTGGCATAGCCCGATGCAGCGAATCTTGCTGTAGCGGCCGAGCGCCATCACGATCCGGCTTTCCGGATTGGAGAAGTTCAGGAACAGCGCGTTCGGGCACAATTCCTCCATGTCGCGCACGAAATCGAAGATCAGCGGCAGCGTGCGCAGCGTGAAGAACAGCCCGCCCGGTCCGCCATTCTCGCCGAGCGTATGGCGGATGCCGTATTTCTTCGGAATCTCGAAATCGAGCTTCCACAGCCGGTTGCGATCGATCGCAGTGGCGTTGACCACGAAATGCGCGCCATCGAGCGCCGCGCGGCGGTCGGTGGTCTGTTCGATGATCAGCCCGGCGCCGGTCTTCTGGTTGAGCAGTTTGGCAAGCTCGGTGGTCTTGGTCAGCGTCTGCGGATTGCGGCCGACCAGCGTCAGCGTGCAGCCGCGCAGCGCGTCGCTGGCAAACAGATCGCGCAGCATGCTCAGCCCGAACGACATGCTGCTGGCGCCGAGAAATACGATTTTGGCAGGAGCGGTCATGATCAAAACCCCGCGTCGGACCGGAGTGGATCATGGCAGGGTGACGGCTTCGCGGCGCGCGGGCAATCGAAACCATCAAGCGCCGCGCGCTACGCTGCCTTGCAGCGCGCGGTGCGCTCGCGATCCTTGCTGCGCGCGATCATCCGCGTCGCAACAAGGACAGCCTGATGCCTGTTATTTGAGGCAAAGTGCCCTCAAATCCCGGCCATCATCACGTATTTGATTTCGACATACTCATCGATGCCGTGATGGCTGCCTTCGCGGCCGAGGCCCGATTCCTTGACGCCGCCGAACGGTGCGACTTCGGTGGTGATCAGTCCGGAATTGACGCCGACGATGCCGCATTCCAGTGCTTCGGCAACGCGCCACACCCGGCCGAGATCGCGCGAGTAGAAATACGACGCGAGCCCGAACGACGACGCATTGGCGAGCTTGATCACCTCGTCCTCGTCCTTGAAGCGCAGCACCGGCGCCAGCGGCCCAAAAGTTTCCTCACGGGCCACCAGCGCGTCGGCGCGCACATCGGCAATCACGGTCGGCTCGAAGAACGTGCCGCCGAGCGCGTGACGCTTGCCGCCGGTCACCAGCCGCGCGCCGCCTTGCAGCGCGTCGGCGATGTGGCGTTCGACCTTGGCGACCGCGTCGGGCGTGATCAACGGACCCTGGGTGACGCCCGGCTCGGTGCCGTCGCCGACCTTCATCGCCGCGACCTTGGCCGCGAGCTTTTCGACAAAGGCGTCGTGCACGCCGTCCTGCACATAGATGCGGTTGGCGCATACGCAGGTCTGGCCCATGTTGCGATATTTCGAGACCATCGCGCCTTCCACCGCGGCGTCGAGATCGGCGTCATCGAACACGATGAACGGCGCATTGCCGCCAAGCTCAAGGCCGAGCTTCTTCACGCCGACTGCGGCCTGCCGGTACAGAATCTTGCCGACCTCGGTCGAGCCGGTGAAGCCGACAAAGCGTACCGCCGGATGTTCGCAAAACACCTTGCCGATCGGCGGCGCATCGCCGGTGATGACGTTGAACACGCCCTTGGGAATGCCGGCGCGCTCGGCCAGCACCGCCAGCGCCAGCGCCGAGAACGGCGTTTCGTCGGCCGGCTTCAGCACCACGGTGCAGCCCGCGGCCAGCGCCGGCGACACCTTTCGGGTCACCATCGAGGACGGGAAATTCCAAGGCGTGATCGCGCCGCACACCCCGATCGGCTGGCGCAGCGCGATCAGCCGCGCGTCGGGGCGCTGGGTCGGAATGGTCTCGCCATAGATGCGCCGCGCTTCCTCGGCGTAAAATTCGACATAGGCGCCGCCCATATCGACCTCGCCAAGCGCTTCCGATAGCGGCTTGCCCTGCTCGGTGGTCAGGATCAGCGCCAGATCCTCGCGATGGGCGACGATCAGCTCGAACCATTTGCGCAAAATATTGGAGCGCTGCTTGGCGGTGAATTTCGACCAGGTCGCAAAGGCCTGCTCGGCGGCCTGCACGGCGCGCACCGCATCATCCGCGCTCAGATTCGGCACCCGGCCGATCTCTTGCCCGGTCGCGGGATTGGTGACCACGGTGGCCGGCGTACCGACCCAGGCGCCGTCGATCAGGCACGCTTCGCGCAGCAGCGCCGCGTCTTGCAGGCGATCGCGCAGCGCGGTCTGAGAGGCTGGCGAACGGGCGGCGGCGGTGGACGACATCAGGTTTCCTCCAAGGCGGGACGGCAAGCGGGACGTAAAAGCCGGTTTGAGCCGGACGTGCAACAACGACCGCATTATAAGCGCTGCCGGCTGGCGGTGCATCGCCGCGACACCCCCGACTGACGATCTGTTGATGACGGCGCAGTGCTGGCCTAAGCCGGGGTTGCAGCTTGCCGTGCCTGGCGCCCGGCCAGCAACGAACAAAGGGGGAGGAAATGGCCGAACACAGCCAGATTGCGCCGCAACGGCTCGACGCTCAATTGCGGCAGCGCGCCGACAGCGGCGCCGTGCCGGGCGTGGTGGCGATCGCGGCCAGCAGCAGCGAGCTGCTTTATCAAGGCGCGTTCGGCCGCCGCGATGTTAGCCAGCCGCAGCCGATGACGGAAGACAGCGTGTTCTGGATCGCGTCGATGACCAAGGCGGTCACCGCGGCCGCGGCGATGCAACTGGTCGAGCAGGGCCGGATCGATCTCGATGAACCGATCGGCCGGGTGCTGCCGGAGCTGGCCTCGCCGCAAGTGCTGCTCGGCTTTGACCAAGGCGGTGCGCCGCTGCTGCGTCCGGCGCGCGCGCCGGTGACGCTGCGCCGGCTGCTCACCCACACCTCCGGGCTGTGTTACGACATGTGGAACGCCGACATGGCCCAGTTCCGGCGCACCCAAAATGTGCCGCCGGTGACCTCGTGCCGCCACGCCGCGCTCGACGTGCCGCTGGTGTCTGACCCCGGCAGCCGCTGGGAATATGGCATCAGCCTCGATTTCGTCGGCAAGACCATTGAAGCGGTCAGCGGCCAGCGGCTCGACGCCTATCTGCGCGATCATCTGCTGGCGCCGCTCGGCATGACCGATACCGCTTTCAAGATCGGCGATGCGCAGCGCGCGCGGCTGGTGGCGATGCACCGTCGTAATGCTGATGGCTCGCTGACGCCGATGCCGTTCGAGATCGAGCAGGCCCCTGAGTTTCACATGGGCGGCGGCGGGCTGTACGGCACCGCGGCCGATTATGTGAAGTTCATGCAGATGATCCTGAACAACGGTCGCAGCAACGGTCAGCAGCTGTTGCGTCCGGAGACGGTGGCACTGATGGCCGATAATCACATCGGCGATCTTGAAGTGACGCCGATGCGTTCGGCGATCCCCTTTGCGACCAATGATCTCGATCTCTATCCCGGCCTACCCAAAAAATGGGGTTTGAGCTTCCTGATCAACGGCGAAGCAACGCCGGAAGGGCGCAGCGCCGGCAGTCTGGCCTGGGCCGGGCTCGCCAATACCTATTTCTGGATCGATCCCGCGCGCGATCTGTGCGGCGTCATTCTCATGCAAGTCATGCCATTTGCTGATGCGCAATGTCTTGAGACGTTTGCAGCGTTCGAGCGCGCCGTTTATTCAGAACTCAACAACGACCAGCCGGCGTAACGCGCGCGGCGTTTGTCGTCTCAGGGTTGCAAGGCTCTGCGACAAGCGTCAGGCTACACAACAGAACAATCAAACCGGCCGCACAGGCCGGATCAGTGAGGGAACCAAGGACGTGACCGACAAGACCGTCAGCTATGTGTGCGGCGTATCCGACGCGCCGCTTCTCGGCATCACCATTGGGCAGGCACTCGATCTGGCGGCGCAGCGTTGGCCCGATCGCGAAGCGCTGGTGTCGCCAAGCCACAACACCCGCTGGACCTGGCGTGAATTCGCCGATCGCGTCGATGCGCTGGCGGCAGGCTTTCTGGCGCTCGGCCTTGAGCGCGGCGCCCGCATCGGCATCTGGTCGATGAACCGGCCGGAATGGACGCTGACGCAATTTGCCGCGGCCAAGGCCGGGCTGATCCTGGTCACCATCAATCCGGCCTATCGGCTGAGCGAGCTGGAATTCGCGCTCGCTAAAGTCGGCTGCGCCGCGGTGGTCACCGCCACCGCGTTCAAGACCTCGCAATATATGGAGATGCTGAACACGCTGATTCCGGAGCTGGCGAGCGCGACGCCCGGTGCGTTGCAGTCGCAAAAGCTGCCGAATCTGCGCGCGGTGATCCAGATCGGCGGGCCGAAATGCCCCGGCACCATCGCGTTTGACGACGTCGCGCAGATGGGCACCGCGCGTCACCGCGAAGCGATCGCCAAGCTCGGCGAGCAGTTGCAGTTTGATGATCCGGTCAACATCCAGTTCACCAGCGGCACCACTGGTTCCCCTAAGGGCGTGACGCTGACCCACCACAACATCCTCAACAACGGTTACTTCGTCGGCCGCGCGATGAAGCTCAGCGAAGCCGACCGGATCTGCATCCCGGTGCCGCTCTATCATTGCTTCGGCATGGTGATGGGCAATCTCGCTTCGGTCACCTCCGGCGCGACCATGGTCTATCCCGGCGAGGGCTTTGATCCGCTGATCACGCTGCAGACCGCATCGCAGGAAAAGTGCACCGCGCTCTATGGCGTGCCGACCATGTTCATCGCCGAGCTTGATCATCCGGAATTTGCCAGCTTCGATTTGTCGACGCTGCGCACCGGCATCATGGCCGGCGCGCCCTGTCCGGTCGAGGTGATGCGCCGCGTCAATGAGCTGATGAATATGCGCGAGGTGACGATCGCCTATGGCATGACCGAGACCAGCCCGGTCAGCTTCCAGAGCGCGGTCGATGATCCGCTCGAGCGCCGGGTGTCCACGGTCGGCCGCATCCATCCCCATGTCGAGGTCAAGGTGATCGATCTCGAGGGCCGGATCGTGCCGCGCGGCGAGCGCGGCGAATTGTGCACCCGCGGCTACAGCGTGATGCTCGGCTATTGGGACGAAGCGGAAAAGACCGCCGAGGTGCTCGATCAGGCCGGCTGGATGCACACTGGCGACCTTGCGGTGATCGACGAGGAGGGCTTCTGCAACATCGTCGGCCGCATCAAGGACATGGTGATCCGCGGCGGCGAAAACCTCTATCCGCGCGAGATCGAGGAGTTTCTGTTCCGGCATCCCAAAATTCTGGACGTGCAGATTTTTGGCGTCGCCGACGATCGTTTTGGCGAGGAATTGTGCGCCTGGGTGCGGGTGCGGCCTGGCGAAACGCTCACCGCCGACGAAGTGCGCGCGTTCTGCCAGGGCCAGATCGCGCACAACAAGATCCCGCGCTACATCGAATTCGTGGAGGGTTTCCCGATGACGGTGACCGGCAAGATCCAGAAATTCGCGATGCGCGAAAAGGTCGAGGCTGAGCTCGGGCTGAAAGCCGCCAAGACCGCCTAGCCATCAAGGCGAGGCGTCCTCCGCCATGCCTTGGACGTGGCATCGCGTGCGACAGCCGCCCAGCGGCTGAGCGCGCCGGAATCGCAACAGTGCGGCCGCCTTTCTTTCCCTCCCCCCGCGGAGCGGTGGGGAGGGGATAAGAGCGCGTTGCGACCGCCTGACTAGGCTGCAATCGCCCCTCGTTGAGGTTCTATCGGCTTAGCAACAAACGAAACGCTCTCGTCGGTGCGGCGAGCGCGCGACCGCTATTCGCTGATGCCGTAGCGGTGCAGGTCGTTGCCGTGGGTATCGATCCAGGCTTTGGCGCGCTCGGTGTGCGGGCAGGCCTTGCCGACCACGCGCCAGAATTTCGGCGAGTGGTTCATCTCGACCAGATGGCCGACCTCATGGGCCGCGAGGTAATCGAGCACGTAGCCCGGCGCCAGGATCAGCCGCCATGAGAACGACAGCGACCCGGCCGAGGTGCAGGAACCCCAGCGGCTCGATTGGTCGCGCACCGAGATCCGCGTCACCTTGACGCCAAGCAACTCGGCATAGCGATGCGAGGCCTTGGCCAGATCATGGCGCGCCTCGCGCTTCAAGAAATCACGGACCCGGCGATCGATATGCTCGATCTCGCCGGCGACGCAGAGCAGCCGCTCGCCATTATCGCGGGTTTCGGTCCAGACCGTGCCGCGCCCGGCGCGATGCACGATCTTGTGGTCGACGCCGCGCAACGGCAGCACGGTGCCATGCTGGAACGGCGCCGGCTTCGGCAAGCGGCCAAGGCGCGCGGCGATCCAGCCACCGTGACGCTGCGCAAACTCCTTGGCATCGACGATGGTGCCGCGCGGCGGCATGGTCAGAATCGCTTCGCGGTCACTGGGATGAATGCGCAAGGTGTAGCGCCGCGCGCGTCGATGGCGGCGCAGTCGCACGGCGAAAACCTGTGAGCCATGCTTGATGAGAATCGAATGGGGTTCGGCGGGACGCCGATACAGAAGTGCACGAACGGCCATGTCTGAAAATCCGGACAACAGGAAGTCCGGGGGATTCTGCCATATCCGCCGCCATTGAAAGCGCTCGGCGCGAAAACAAATCATTTGCCCAATATACAGCCCAGGCGAGCCCCTGAACCCCAAGGTGATGGGGTCCGGAACAAAAGATTCCCGATTCTTTCTTTAAGTTCCACGCGCCGAATCTAGATTCACGATTCCTTTCTAGCAACCGGCCGAGAAATAGGAAGTTCTTCCACGGAATCAGAGCGTTAGCTGATAGCCGCGTGAACGGTGTGCGCGCCGCGCTGATCAGCACGGTGCGCGATGGTGAATCTGAGTTGTTACTCCGCGGCGCGAGCCATCCTTGTTTCTGCGGCCATCATCATGAAATCGGATACGCGCGGCACGATCTCGGCGCGGAAACGCGAGCCGTTGAACACGCCGTAATGACCGACGCCGGGCTGCACATAATGCACACGGCGATGATCGGGAATCGAACTGCACAGCCGATGACTGGCTTCGGTCTGGCCAAGGCCCGAGATGTCGTCGTTCTCGCCTTCCACCGTCATCAAGGCGACGCGGGTGATCTTGCTGGGATCGACCACTTTGCCACGGTGCACAAATTGCCCCATCGGCAGCGCGTGCTTGATGAATACCACATCGACGGTCTGCAAATAATACTCCGCGGTCAGATCCATCACCGCCAGATACTCGTCATAGAACTCGCGGTGCTTGTCGGCGAGGTCGCCGTCGCCCTGGACCAGATGGTTGAACAGGTTGCGGTGCGCGTCCATGTGCCGGTCGAGATTCATGCTGATGAAGCCGTTCAGCTGCAAAAATCCCGGATAAACGTCGCGCATCACCCCCGGATGCGGGAATGGCACCTTGGTGATCACGTGATTGCGGAACCAGTCGATGCCGCGCTCAGCGGCCAGATTGTTGACCGCGGTCGGATTGCAGCGGGTATCGATCGGCCCGCCCATCAGCGTCATCGAGATCGGCACGCAGGGATCGCCCTGCGCTTCCATCACCGACACCGCGGCCAGCACCGGCACCGAGGGCTGGCACACCGCGACGACATGGACGTCGCCGCCCAGCACCTGCAGCATTTCAATGACGTAATCGACGTAATCGTCGAGGTCGAACCGGCCTTCCGACATCGGAACCATGCGCGCGTCGGACCAATCGGTGATGTAAACCTCATGGGTCGGCAGAAACGCTTCGACCGTGCCGCGCAGCAGCGTGGCGTAGTGGCCGGACATCGGCGCCACGATCAACAGCCGCGGCTGCGGATGGCGCAGCGGCCGCTCGTGCTGGCGCTCGAAATGCAAAAGCCGGCAGAACGGCTTTTCCCAGACCGTAACCACCTGCACCGGGGTGCGCACGCCCAGCACCTCGGTTTCGTCCAGCCCCCATTCGGGCTTGCCATAGCGGCGCGTGGTGCGCTCGAACACCTCGCAGGCCGCGGCGATCGATTTGCCAAGCTCGGTGTGGGTCCAGGGGTTGAGCGGATTCTGGAACATGATCTTGGTGGCGTCGCCCAGCATCCGCGCCGGATTGAGCGCCGCGTGTGCCACCTCATAGAACCAGTACATCGGCGTGGTCAGCGCCGGGCTGACCTCAGCCGGCATTTCCGGCGGCCGACCAAATTCACCAATCACATACGGCATGGTGCCCCCCGAATGTTATCATTTGCTATTGGTCGCACTCCCGGCTGACGGCGAGGCAACAAACTGCCAATTTTACCGGCATGAGATGGCGCAATGTCAAGCGCGTAGCTTACCCGAGGACCGCTATTCACCGGCCTGGAGCAGCGAGCCGTTGCGGCGCGCGCTGTTCAGCAGCCAGATGAACGCCGCAAATGAGCCGGCAAACAACGCCAGATTGATCGCCGCGGCGGTGATCATCAGCTCCGGGCGGACCACGTGCTCGATCAGCAGCGCACGCATGCCCTCAAACACATAGGTCGGCGGCAGCATCCAGGCGATCCATTGCAGCCATTGCGGCAGCACGCTCACCGGATAATAGACGCAGGCCAGCGGCATCAGCCCGAACATCACCGACCAGACGATGCTCTCGGCGCCAAGGCCGTTGCGCAGCACCAGGCCGGACACGAAGATGCCGAGCGACCAGCCGGTGAAGATCAGGTTGCAGAAAAACGCCACCAGCGGCAGGCCCATGCTGAACAGATTGAAATCGAACGCATAGGTCGCCAGCACCAGCATCGGCACCACGCCGATCGCCAGGCGGATCAGGCTCATCAGCATCAGAGCGATCAGAAACTCGATCGGCTTCAGCGGGCTCATCATCAGGTTGCCCATGTTGCGCGCCCACATCTCCTCCAGAAAGGAGATCGAAAAGCCGAGCTGGCCGCGAAACAGGATGTCCCACAGGATCACCGCGCCGATCAGAATGCCGCCGGCCTGCGCGAAAAACCCGGCATTTTGCACGATATAGAGCTGCAAAAAGCCCCAGGTGATCACCTGCAGCGCCGGCCAGTACACCAGTTCCAGAAGCCGCGGCCAGGACGAGATCAACAGGTACCAATAGCGCAGGATCATCGCGCCGATGCGCTGCGCCGACAGACCATGCACGCGAACAACATTGCTCATGACGCCGCTTCCTGAGCGCGGCCGCGCGCGACATCGATGAACACTTCCTCGAGCGTATTGCGATTATAGCGCGCCATGATCGCGGCCGGGGTGTCGTCGTCCTCGATCCGGCCGCGTTTCATGATGATCACCCGGTCGCACAGACGCTCGACCTCGAGCATATTGTGCGAGGCCAAGAGGATGGTGGCGCCGTGGCGGCGCCGATAGTCCAAGAGCCGCTGCCGCACCCAATCGGCGGTGTCGGGATCGAGCGAGGCGGTCGGCTCGTCGAGCAGCAGCAGTTCCGGGCGGTTGATCAGCGCCTTGGCGAGCGCCACCCTTGTCTTCTGGCCGGCCGACAATTTGCCGTTCGGCCGGTCGAGAAAACCGGCGATATCGAGATCATCCGCCAGCTCGGCGATGCGCGCCTTCAGGTCTGGCACCGAATAGAGCTTGCCGAACACCGTCAGGTTCTGGCGCACCGTGAGCCGCATCGGCATATCGACATAGGGGCTTTCAAAATTGATCCGGCCCAGCACCTCGGCGCTCTGCTCGGGCATCTGATAGCCCAGCACCCGGACCCGGCCCGAGCTCGGCAGCACCAGGCCCATGATCATGGCGATGGTGGTGGTCTTGCCGGCGCCATTGCCGCCGAGCAGCCCGGTGATGCTGCCGCGCTCGACCGTGAAGGTCACGCCATCGACCGCGCGGCCGGCTTTGAAATCCTTGACCAGATCGGCGACCTCGATCGCAGGCGAGGCCCCCGGACCGGCTGAGGACGGTTCGGCTGATGATGTGCGGATCATTGTCATGAAGCGTTCCTGAGCCATGGCCGCGGCGAACGCAAGACTGCCGGCCATCGGTTTTCGGAGCGGGTGAGACCCAACGCCGCGCGGCACCGCAAGTTGCATCAGCGGTTTGTGGTCGGATCGCAGCGCGATTAGTGTCGCCGCATGACCGACCTCGATCCTGCCGATTTCCGCCATCCCAGCCGCCATGTGCGGCTCGACACCATTTTGCGGCTGCGCTGGCTGGCCGCGCTCGGCCAGCTCGCCGCGATCTTCGTGGTCGCGCATGGCCTGGAATTCGATTTTCCGGTGCTGCCGTGCCTGACCATCATCGCGCTGTCGAGCATGGTCAATCTGGTGCTGCAAATCGCCTTCAACCCGATGCAGCGGCTCAATTCGCTGCACGCGGCCGGGCTGCTGGCGCTCAACATCGCTGAACTGGCCGGGTTGCTCTATCTGACCGGCGGTCTGCAAAACCCGTTCTCATTCCTGTTCCTGGGCCCGGTGCTGATCGCGGCGACCGCGCTGCCGACCAGGATGACGATCGCGCTCGGCGTGTTCGCCGGGGCCTGCGCGGTGCTGCTGTTCTTCGATCACATGCCGCTGCCCTGGGACCCCGAGGACCCGTTGGTGCTGCCGCAGGTCTATCTGGCGGGCGTGCTGCTCTCGATCCTGCTCGCGATCGGCGTCACCAGCCTGTACACTTTCCAGGTCACCGAGGAGGCGCGCAAATTGTCGGACGCGCTGTCGGCCGCCGAACTGGTGCTGGAGCGCGAACAGCACCTGACCCAGCTCGATGGCCTCGCCGCCGCCGCCGCGCACGAACTCGGCACGCCGCTTTCGACCATCGTGCTGATTTCGCGCGAGCTGGAGCAGACCGTGCCGCCGGACAGCCCAATGGCCGCCGACCTCGCCACGCTGCGCGAACAGGCGCAGCGCTGCCGCGAAATTTTGGGCAAGATTTCCCACCTCAACGCCGCGGGCGCGCCGTTCGACCGCATGCCGCTGTCGACGCTGATCGAGGAAGCGGTGGCGCCGCATCGCGATTTCGGCATCGACATCAGGGTGCGGATCGCGGTCGCCGGGGTGGCGCAGCCGGTGACGATGCGCAACGCGGCCATTTTGTACGGGGTCGGCAACATCCTGGAAAACGCCGTCGATTTCGCCCGCAACACCGTGGAGGTCAACGCCTGGTGGAATGCCGACACCGTGCAGATCGCCATTTCCGATGACGGCCCGGGCATCGCACCGGAGGTGATGCGGCGGATCGGCGAGCCTTATCTGTCGCGCCGCCGCCGAGCTTCCGACGGCCAGGGCCGCGCCGGCGGGCTCGGGCTTGGCGTCTTCATCGCCCGGACGCTGCTGGAGCGCACCGGCGCCAAAGTGTCGTTCGGCAACAAGCCGTTTCCGGACCACGGTGCTGTGGTGCGGATCATCTGGCAGCGCGCCGATTTTGAGAAAAGCGCGCAACTGGCGCTGCGCGACGACATGGCGGAGGACGCCGTCCCCTAAGACGTTTTGTCGCGTTGCAGCAATTCGCTTGGCACCCCAGGCGGCCTTGGCATCGTCGCATTAGCTCGCCATATCTGACGAAGCCTGCCGAGGAGACACTCGATCGTGACCGCCATTCCTGAACTCACCAATTACGCCGATCGCTCGCTGCTGATCGTCGAGGATGACAAGCCGTTTCTCGATCGGCTGTCGCGCGCCATGGAAAGCCGCGGCTTCAGCGTCACCGCCTGCGATAGCGTCACCGATGGCTTGGCTCATATCGGCAAAGCGGCGCCGGCATTCGCCGTGGTCGATATGCGACTTGGCGATGGCAATGGTCTTGACGTGGTGTCGGCGCTCAAGCGGCAGCGCCCCGACGCGCGCGCGATCGTGCTGACCGGCTATGGCAACATCGCCACCGCGGTGACCGCGGTGAAGATGGGCGCGGTCGATTATCTGTCGAAGCCGGCCGATGCCGACGATGTGGTCGCGGCGCTGCTGGCGCTCGGCGGCGAGAAATCAGAGCCGCCGCAGAATCCGATGTCGGCCGACCGGGTGCGCTGGGAGCACATCCAGCGCATCTATGAGATGTGCAACCGCAACGTCTCGGAAACGGCGCGCCGGCTCAACATGCATCGCCGCACCCTGCAGCGCATTCTGGCCAAGCGCGCACCGAAGTAGCTTCAAGCAATGCGGAAGTCTTCACCTCTCCCCGCTTGCGGGGAGAGGTCGACCGGCAAAGCCGGTCGGGTGAGGGGGCGCCTCACCGGAAAATAAGCGTATGACCTGCTGAGACACCCCCTCACCCCACCCCTCTCCCCGCAAGCGGGGCGAGGGAGCTTCAACGCGGCAGCGCTGCCGATACAACAACTAAAGCTCCACAAATCCCTGCGGATCATTGAGCCGGCCGAGCCGCTGCGCCGCGCATAGCGCAAAGCGCACCGTCATCAGCTTGCGGGTCGGCGCCGCCAGCCGGTGCTCGGGCGCCTCGCACTGCAGATGCGCGCCATAGCCATCGGCGATGATCAATCCGGTGTCCTGCGGAAAAATCTCGCATGGCAGCTCCGGCTTGCAGGCGAAGAACAGCCGGTCGCAATGCGCCCGATAATCCTGCCATTTGTGATCGGCGCGCAAATCCTCCACCGACGATTTGATCTCGATGATCCAGATCTCGCTGCGCTCATTGAGCGCGACCAGATCGGCGCGGCGCCCGGACGGCAGCGGCAATTCCGGCACGCAGGCAAAGCCGAGCGAGCGCAGCAGACGCGCGGTGCCGCGCGCGATCGCAAGCGCCGCTTCGGATTGCCGGCGATCAATCGGCACATCGATTTGAACGGGTTCCGTTTCCATTGCGACGAAGCTTAGCCGAATTGAGCGGGCCCCGACCAGGGTCGGCGCGATCCGGCATCCGGTGCAGCGCCTAACGGCGACATGGCACGCGGACCATGGGCAATGGCGGGGCATTGGAGACTGGGATCATGACTTCATTCAATTCTATTCGCGCGCTGGCGATCGCCGCGCTCGCCAGTGCCGCGGCGCTGGCGTTCGCGGCTCCGGCATCGGCCAAGCCCACCGTGGAAGTGGCATTCGTGCTCGACACCACCGGCTCGATGAGCGCGCTGATCGAAGGCGCCAAGCGCAAGATCTGGTCGATCGCCACGACCATCGTTGACCAGAACCCCGATGCCGACATCAAGATCGGCCTGATCGCCTATCGCGACATTGGCGATGACTACGTGACTCGCACCTTTGCGCTGACCACCGACATTCAAGACCTGTACGCCAATCTATTGGAGACCAAGGCGCGCGGCGGCGGCGACTGGCCGGAAAGCGTCAATGAAGCGCTCGATGTCGCCGTTAACAAGCTGCAATGGAGCGAGGGCAAGGATAGCAGCCGCATCATCTTCCTGGTTGGCGATGCGCCGCCGCATATGGACTACGCGCAGGACACCAAGTTTCCCAAAACCCTGGCGGTGGCGCGGCAGAAGGACATTGTCGTCAACGCCGTACAAGCCGGCGACGCGCGCGACACCGCGCAGGTTTGGCACGAAATCGCCGATCGCGGCGGCGGCCGCTACATCCCGATCCCGCAGGACGGCGGCCAGGTGGTGGTCATCGAAACGCCCTATGACGATGAGATCATCATTCTGCAAAAGGAGATCAACGGCACCGTGCTGCCCTATGGGCCGCCGGCTTTGCAGCGCCGCACCGAAGGCAAGGCGCGGCAATTGTCCGAAGTCGCCGCGGCGGCGCCGGCGTCGGCATCCGACATGGCGAGCTACATCAACAAGCGCGCCAAGGTCGCCTCCGAAGCGGTGACCGGCGGCGGCGATCTGGTCGGCGATGTTGCCGCCGGTCGTACCAAGCTCGATGCCGTCAAGGACGACGAACTGCCGGATAGTTTGCGCAAGCTCGACGCGCAGCAGCGCGCCAGCGAGATCGAGACCCGGCTCAAAACCCGCAAGGCGCTCAACGATAAGCTCGCGGCGCTGGTGATGAAGCGCGACCAATATGTCGACGCCCATCGCGACAAATCGGCGCCGCCAGCCTCGTCATTCGACCGCAGCGTCGCGGACACGCTGAAGGCGCAGATCAAGCGGTAACGCCAGCCGGCCGTCATGCCCTCGCAATCCGCTGCTGCAATTTTTCTTGGCGGACCGTGAAAAATCGGCAAAGTGCGGGCATGACAGAGCAAAACGAAGCGACCAATGCCAAGGCTGGGGCGGCGATCATTCCGGTGACGCCGTTCCAGCAGAACTGCATGCTGCTGTGGTGCGAGACCACCCGCAAGGCGGTGGTGATCGATCCCGGCGGCGATGTCGCGGCGATCCGCGCCGCGATCGATCAGGCCGGGGTCACCGTGGAAAAGATCTGGCTGACCCACGGGCATGTCGACCATGTCGGCGGCGCCGATGAACTGCGCGAACAGCTCGGCGTGCCGGTCGAAGGCCCGCATATCGGCGACCAATTTCTGCTTGAGCATGTGGTGGAGAGCGGCCGCGGCTTTGGCATCACCGGCGTGCGCAACGTCACGCCCGATCGCTGGCTTGACGACGGCGAACAGCTCACGGTCGGCGAGCTCCGTTTTCAGGTACTGCATTGCCCGGGCCATTCGCCGGGCAGCGTGGTGTATTTTAGCGACGCGATGCGCTTTGCCATTGTTGGCGACGTGCTGTTCGCCGGCTCGGTCGGCCGCACCGATCTGCCGGGTGGCAATCATCGCACCTTGATCAGGTCGATCATGGATAAGCTGATGCCGCTTGGCGACGATGTCGGCTTCATCAGCGGCCACGGGCCGGGCTCGACCTTCGGCCAGGAGCGCGTCAGCAACCCGTTCCTGAATGGCGAGATGTAGCGCGCTGATCTTGGTAGCAGCTTCATCGTGATGGCCGGGCTTGTCCCGGCCATTGACGTTTTTGTCGTAAGCCCAACACGTGGATGCCCGGGATAAGCCCGGGCATCACGCATTACGTTTGATGGACCGAGAGATCACTCGACAATATCGACCACGCGCCGGGTACGCGGATCAACCAGCACCGTGCGGTTGTTGACCACCGTGTAGCGATAATTGCGCGCGCCGTATTCGTCCGGGATTTCATAGAAGGTCACGCCCTCGGCGGGCAGCACCGTGCCGACCCTGACCTCGTCGCGATAGCGGAACGACGGATGGCGCTGCTCGACCGCATAGGCGCGGAAGCGCGGCCGCTCATCAACGCCAAGCACACCGGCGACGCCACCGACCACACCACCGATGGTGCCGCCAACCACCGCGCCGAGCGGCCCCGCCGCCTCGCCGCCTTCGCGCGCGCCGCGCTCAATGCCGCCGGGAACGCCTTGCGCCGCGGCCAGCGTCGGAATCATCAGCGCTGCAATCACAGCGCCAGTACCGAGCCATCGTCGAATCATGGGAACTCCTCAGTCTGTTGAAACGGACCTTGGACAACCCGTCGCAGCAGCTCATGTTCCGCAGCGAAACGCAGAAGCTGGTGATAGGAACCACATGTGTCAGACGTGAATGCGGGCATCCACGTCACCATGCAATTGATACCAACCACTCCGCATGTCATGGCCGGGCTCCGTCCCGGCCATCCACGTCTTTAATCTTGCAAGCGCGTTCAAGACGTGGATGGCCGCGGCAAGCGCGGGCATGACGTGATGAAGTTGGTACCAATCGAGGCGTGATTACTTGATCAATCCGGCCGCGGTCAGCGCCTTGGTGATCACCGCCGCGACATCGATGCCGCGCCGGCCAGCACCGCACTGCGCGAACTGATCGTCCGGCGCCGATTGCGAGGTGGTGCTGGCTCGCTGCTGCTTGCGCACAGGTTCTGCGTCGGCGGCAAGATGAATACGCCCGGTCAGGCCGAAGAACTTGGCAATGTGATAGGACGACGCAATGCCGGCTTCGAGCAGAAACGGCCCGGGCGTGCCAAAGCGCTCGCCGGTATCGGCGACGCCAAGCGGCGTGCCATGCGCCATGCCGGCGATGGTGTAGGACTCCACCACCACCGTGCCATCACCATCGAGCCATTGCCGGCGCGCTTGGCCATCGACCGTTCCGTCCACGCTCGGCGCGGCCGGCACGCCATGCAGATCGAGCCATTGCAGCGCCAGCTGACTGGCATTGCCGGGATGCACGGTGCGATCGGCGCTGCCGTGCCACACCGATAATCGCGGCCACGGCCCCTGATGATGCGAGGCATGACGGACCCGGTCGCCCAGCTCCTGGCCGCTATGGGTCGCCGGACTCATCATGGCATGCAGCGCCTGCCGGACATTATGCGCGACGCCGTAAGGCAGGCCGGCGATCACCGCGCCGGCGGAAAACACGTCAGGATAGGTGGCGAGTAGCACCGCGCTCATCGCGCCGCCCGCCGACAAGCCCGTGATGAAGATGCGCTTGCGATCGAGCTTATGGGCGCGAACCATCTGTTCGACCATTGCCCGGATCGAGGCCGCTTCGCCATGGCCGCGCCGGATATCCTCCGGGCTGAACCAGTTGAAACAGCCTTGCGGATTGTTGGACTTCTGCTGTTCCGGCATCAGCAGCGCAAAGCCATAGCGGCGCGCCAGCGTCGACCAGCCGGCACCGAACTCATAGCCGGCCGCGCTCTGGCCGCAGCCATGCAGCACCACCACCAGCGGCGCTTGCGCCGCCAAGCCGGGCGGCGCGTAGCTCCACATGCGCAACGCGCCGGGATTGCTGCCGAATGCGGTGGTCTCAACTAGCGGGCTATCGACCGGAACTTGCGGCCCAATGCCATGGGCCATTCGGCTGGTTTTGAGCCGGCGAAGAAACTCGATCTGGCTGGCGAGGGACACGGCGGCTCCTTGACGGCAAACGGCGTCGTCCCCTGATATGGTTGCTGCAATGCAATATGAAAGGGCGCGCCACACTATGAACGCATCAATCGCGCGGCCCGGCAAGTTCCGTCGCGTGCGTTCGCTTGACGCAAACCATAGCGCATCGATCCGCGGCACAGCCGGAGCAACGGCCGTGCCGCTTACCGATCAATCAACGACGCGCGGCGAACAGCTCAATCGCAGCCGCGGCTGCGCTCCAGCCATTTGATCTCCTCAATGCGCGACCGGATATGACGCGGCAGCGGCACCGCCGCCTGATCGTCATACATGCAGCCGGCATTGCCGAAGAACGAGATCGCCCGCGCGGTCTTGAAGCAATAACCGGCGTCCTTGTAGTAGCCGTTGCGTTCGACCCACAGATCCTGACAGCTCTGTGCCTGCGCCAGCGACGCGAACATGGTCGCGGCCGCCAACGCCGAACTTACGGCGATGAGCACCCGGCCAACACGGCGCGGCGTGGCTTGATGGTTCGACGACGTTACTCCGGTCATGGCTGTCGCCCTCATCTGATCATTCAATCATTGTAGTAATAACGCTGCTGACGATAGTAACGGCGCTCGCGGCGCGCCTGATCGCGCGCGGCCTGTTCGGCGGCGATGCCCATCATGGTGCCGACGATACCGGCGGCCACCGCTGCACCGGCATTGCCGCCACCGCCATGATGATGGTGATAACCACCGCCACCGCCGTGGTAACGGCCGCCGCCATGCACCCGCGGACCACCGCCACCATAGCGCGGACCACCACCATGCACGCCGCCGCCCCGATGCCCGCCGCCATGCCGGTACTGCACCTGCTGCAGCGGCAGCACGCCCTCGATGGCCAGAGACCGATCTGCGGCCTGCAGTGCAGCGGCGCTGGCGCCCAGCGACGCGGCAGCAGCCCGGTCCGCCGCAAAGGACAGGCACGCGCCTGCCAACAGCAGCCCGGCTGCGAAACAACGAAACGACGACATCAAATACCCCCTTCAATAAGCCGCTTGCCGATACCGGCCCGCGCGACTCTGCGCGTACGCGACGCTGGCATCCTCAAGCCGCGCCGCGCCCGCAAGCGTTGATCTGTGACAACTCCGTTCGCGCCATGCGCGGCCAACGGCTTGCACTCGCAAGACCAGCATCTATCTCTATCGTGCAGGGATTGCCTCGCCTGCCCCCTCCTCCGCCTGCTCCCACGCACGCAACACGGACTGGTTCGAATGTATGATGTCTTGAAAGCTCTCCACGTGATCGGTGTCGTGCTGCTGGTCGGCAATGTGACGATCACCGCTTACTGGAAGGTGCTGGCCGATCGCACCAACGACCCGAAGATCGTGGCGCACGCCCAACGCGGCGTGAATGTCGCCGACTGGATCTTCACGCTGGCCGGGATCGCGCTGGTGATGATCGGCGGTTATGGCGCAGCCTGGGTCAAGGGATTGCCGTTGTTTGATTCGATCTGGCTGGTGGGCGGCCAGATTCTGTTCGTGGTGTCCGGCATGATGTGGCTCGGCATCCTCGTGCCGCTGCAAATCCGCCAGGGCCGCGCCGCGCGGCTGTTCGCCAACGCCGAGCGCATCCCGATGGACTATCTGCGCGACGCGCAGCGCTGGCTGGTGTGGGGCATCATCGCCACCCTGCCGCTGGTCGCCGCCACCGTGCTGATGGTGCTGAAACCGTAAAGCTCAGTCGGCGGCGGGTGCTGCATCCGCCGCCGGCTTCGACGGCACGCGCTCATTGAGGCGCATCGCCAGATCGCGGAAATTGCGCTGCAATTGCTCCAGCGCGAAACCAAGCGCGAAAAACTGTTCGATCTGCTCGCCGGACAACGCCCGGGTCAGACCTTCGCGGCGCACGGCGGCCACTTCATCGGTATAGTCAGTGAGCGCCTGCTGCATCGGCTGCAGCGGCGGAGCGTGCCTGCGGCTGCGCAGCGCCTCGGCCGAGGTCCGAAGATAGTCCGTCGCGGCGACGCCGACCCGCTTGAGGGCGCCGCCGAGCCTTTGCTGCATCACATCGGGCAGCGGCGCGCCGGCGGCGCGGCCGATCATCACCAGATCGTGACGCAGCCGCAGCAGCGTGCGCAGCAGCGGCGCGGCGTCGAGACCGGGCGACAGCCCGACCGCTCGCTCGCTTTCCGCTTCGCCGGCCACTTCGCCGAGTTTCACCAGCGATTCGCCGATGCCGTCCTGCAGGCGGTGCAGCGCGTCGTTGTCGAGGCCGCGCGTCAGCCCCGCCAGCAACTCGCGTAGCGCATCGGCCATCAATTCCAGGCTGCGCGCCGCGCAGCCGATCGCCATGCCCATCGCGCGCGACGGCAGCACGAAGAACGACACCACCAGCCCGGTGATGGCACCAACCCCGACTTCCAGCACGCGGTCGATCGCCGAATCGATCGGCTGCACCTCGGTCATGGTCGGCACCAGCAGCACGATGATCGCCGTGACCGTGGCGACATGCAGACGCGGATTGAACGCCGCAAGCAGCGCCAGCGGCGCCACCACCACCGCCAGCAAAGCCAGCAGTTCAAACTCGTTGCCATGCGGCACGAAGATCGTGACCACACCGCCATAGATCACGCCGCCGATCGTGCCGACCAGATAATCGAGCGCGGTGCGCAGCGAGCGGCCGACGCTGAGTTGCGTGACGATGATCGCCGTCAGCACCGCCCATAGCGGCAGATGCAGATGCGACAGCTGGGCGGCCGCGAAGGCCAGCAACGCGGCGAGCGTGACGCGCAGCGCAAGCCCGAGTTGCGGACGGCGCGACTTCAGTTGCTTGACGAGCAGGGAACGCAGCTTCGGCATTGGCATCGATTCGGCATTGGCTCCGGTTGCAGCCAGGGCGGCGCCCCGGCGAGAGACGGCCACAGACCACAGAGAATGGCGCCATGCAAATCACGCGCCCTGCCAGCGCTTGAACGGCGTGGGGCCGCCGCCTAACGTGCCGCAAATTTCCCGAACTTGGAATGCGATATGGCTGATGAAACCGCGACGCTTGCTGCCTATGTCAGCGCACTCGATCACGACGACATTCCGGCCGAGGTGCGCACGCGGGCCAAGCTGCTGACGCTCGATTTCCTCGGCAGTGCGATTCGCGCGCGCCGCGATGCCGAATCGACGCCGTCGCTGTTGCAGATGCTGAGCTCGCTGTCGCTCGATGGCAGCGGCCCGGCCACGGTGTTCGGCGACGAACGCGGCTGGACCCCGGCGATCGCGGCACTGCTGAACGGCGCGCTCGGCCATTCGCTCGATTTCGACGACACCCATGCCGATTCGTCGCTGCATCCATCGGCGCCGGTGGTGCCCGCGGCATTCGCGATCGGCGAACTGATCGGCGCTTCGGGACGCGAGGTGCTGACGGCGATCATCGCCGGCTATGAAGTGTGCTGCCGGCTCGGCAATGCGCTCGACCCGACCTCGCATTACGCACGCGGCTTCCACCCGACCGCGACCGCGGGTGCTTATGGCGCCGCCGCAGCAGCAGCCAAGCTGCTCAAGCTCAGCCCGGAGCGGATTGTGGCGGCGTTCGGCGTGTCCGGCAGCCAGGCGGCGGGCTCGCTGCAATTCTTGGTCAATGGCGCCTGGAACAAGCGCTATCAGGTCGGCGCGGCAGCGATGAACGGCGTGATCGCGGCGACGCTGGCGAGCCACGGCTTTGTCGGCGCCGTGCAATCGATCGAAGGCATTCATGGCCTATTGGTCGGCTACACCGACACGCCCCATCATGACAAAGCGATCGCCGATCTCGGCACGGTCTATGAGACCATGAAGATCGGCATCAAGCCCTATCCGAGCTGCCGCTATACGCACGCCGCGATCGACGCGCTGATCGCGTTGCGCCGCGAGCACGGCCTAACGCCCGATCAGATCCGCAGCGTCGAAATCGGCCTGCACCGCAACGGCATCACGCTGACCGGCGATGCCAGCACCAAGCGCCATCCGAAAAGCATCGTGGCCGGTCAGTTCTCGATGTACTTCACCGGCGCGCTAGCGCTGGCGCAAGGCAGCTTTGGCTGGGACGATTACGCGCGGCTTGGCGATACCGAGATCGACGCGCTCGCCGATCGTTTCGAGGTGGTGCAGGACACGCGGCTCGAAGGCCGCACCCATCCGTTCGGCGGCCGGGTGACGATCCGCACCGACCAGGGCGTGCTGGAGCGGATCAACGACGATCCGTCGGGCGAGCCGTGCTCATTCCCGAGCGCGGACGCCATGACTGGCAAATTCCTGCAGCTCGCCCAGCCGGTGCTTGGCGACGGCGCGCAGCGCTTTGCCGATGCGCTGCTGACGCTCGAACAATTCGAGCGCATCGACGGCGTCGCCCGGCTCGGGCGGCTCTAACAGCAGCGGCCCCAATGTGACTCCCCGTCTAAGCAGCGCTGCAAGTGCAAAGACGTAGATGGCCGGGACGATGCCCGGCCATGACGCAGGCTGCGGCGCTTACTTACGCACGCAGATCACCCGCAGCAGCGCGCCATCGGCGCTGCCGGAGCTGCCCTCCAGCGGCGTAACGCCATGCTGGCTGAGAAAAGCGCGCACCTCATCGCCGCCGCGCAGCGTCGCCTGTTGCGGCTTGAGTTGCGCGAGCCCCGCGAAGCGGCCCTGACGATCAAGCGCCGGCGCGCCGGCAAAGCCCGCCCCGGGCGAGGTCGCCAGCAGCGCTTCATCGCCCGGTCGTGCAGCGATTAGCTCGGTGCGCACATGGCTGACCGCGCCGCCGCCGCTTTGCCCCTGCGGCGCGGCGATGCCGACAATCTCCAGCTCGGTTGGCGGCGCGCTGCCGCCGCCGAGCGCCAAGGGTTGCAGGTCCTGCGCGCCATAGATCCGCAGCAGCGCCAGCTCGCGGGCATTGTCCTCGGCGACCTTGTCGGCGTGGCCGTGCCCGGCGACCACGATCGCCATGCAGCCCTCGACCGCCTGCCGGTCGGTGAGGATCGCGCCATTGCGATCGACCACAATGCCGGTGGCGTATTCCACCTTGGGGCGCGGCGGCGGACTGGCGGCGACGCCCGCCGGGAACGGCACGAACGCGCTCGACATCGCCACCGCCACCGGGTCCATGATGCCCTCGGTGGCCTGATCGTACAGCACGGTCAGGATGCGCACCTCGCTGTCCTTGGCGGCGCCGCGCACATAAAACTTCTTCAAACCCTGCATGCCGGACACCACGAAGAAGTCCGGCTTGACCACGCTGTATTGCACGGTGCGGCCTGGGGGCTGTTTCTTCTCCTGCTCGGCGAGCGCGGCGAGATTGGGCGCGGCCTCCTTGCGGCGCGTCAGCAGCAGCTGAATGGTGCCGCTCGACGAACTCCATTTGGCACCATTGGCATCGGCGCTGTGCTGCGGCACCAGCTTGCTTGGCACGCCGAGCCGCACGCCGCTGATCGGCTCGGTGAGCAGCTTCCAGCCGACATTGTCCTGCGCGGTGCGTGCCGCGGCAGCGAGCAAGGCGCGCTCCGGCGCGGTCAGCGTGCCGGACGGCTTGCCGCCATTGTCGCGCTGAAACGCCTTGATCGCCGCGACCAGCCGTTCAGAGGCTTCGCCATTGATCACGCCGTTGAAATGCCCGGTCCAGACCAGATCGGACTGCAGCGAAAGCCGATCGGCCTGCGCCTTGTCATTGCTAGGCGGCACAGAAGCGGCAGGGCGAGCCTTGGCGGCCGCAATGGCGGGCGGCGGGCTGCTTTGCGCGTTGGCCGCGCCGGCCGCCGCGATCACGATCAGGGTTGCGGCGAGGCTCATTCTCATGACAATTCCCGCGGTCGCGCTCAGAACCCGCAGCTAAGCACACCGTCTTGGTCGGCGACAACGGCCTGCGGGTTCAGCGATTGCGCCGCGCGCCCCGTCGAACAGGCCCGTCGAACAGGAATGTCACGGCATCATGCTGAGCCCCGCTGAACTCGAACGCTATGCCCGCCACATCGTGCTGCAGGATGTCGGCGGCCCCGGCCAGGCCAAGCTGCAACAGGCCGCGGTGCTGGTGATCGGCGCCGGCGGCCTTGGCGCGCCGGTGCTGATGTATCTGGCGGCCGCGGGGGTCGGCCGGCTCGGCGCGGTCGATGACGACACGGTGTCGCTGTCCAATCTGCAGCGTCAGATCATTCACGGCACGCCGGACCTTGGCCGGCGCAAAGTCGACAGCGCCGCCGAGCGGGTGCAGGCGCTCAACCCGCATGTGCAGTTCGTCGGCCATCCGCTGCGGCTCAATGCCAGCAACGCGCTCGAATTGTTTGCCGACTACGATCTGGTGATCGACGGCTCCGACAATTTCGCCACGCGCTATCTGGTATCCGACGCCTGCTATCTGGCGCGAAAACCGCTGATCACCGGCGCGCTTGGCGCGTTCGACGGCTCAGTGACCACGATCCGCGCCCATGAGCGCAACGCCGCCGGCGAGCTGAACCCGAGTTATCGCTGCCTGTTTCCGGAACCGCCGCCGCCCGGCGCGGTGCCGACCTGCCAGGAAGCCGGCGTGCTCGGCGCGCTGGCCGGCATGATCGGTTCGATGATGGCGCTGGAAGCGATCCGCGAGATCGTCGGCTTTGGCGACAATCTGGTCGGACGGCTGTTGATGATCGACGCGCGCGCGATGCGCTTTGAGACGCTGCGCTATCGGCGCGATCCGCAAAATCCGCTGAGTGGCGATGCGCCGACCATTGTCGATCTGAGCGGCCATCGCTGACGGCGCGCTCCAGGTCGGCGCGCCGCGCGATCACAGCATGTTGGGCAGCACGCGATCCGGCGGCTTGTGATTGTCGAGGAAGGTGCGGATGTTGATGATCACCTTCTCGCCCATCTCGACCCGGCCTTCGATGGTGGCCGAGCCCATATGCGGCAGCAGCACAACCTTGCCCTGCTGCGCCAGCCGGATCAGTTTCGGGCTGACCAAGGGCTCATGCTCATAAACGTCGAGCCCGGCGCCGGCGATGTCGCCGGCTTCGATCAGCTTGATCAGGGTCTCTTCGTCGATCACCTCGCCGCGCGCGGTGTTGACGACATAGGCGTCCTTGCGGATCAGCTTTAGCCGGCGCGCCGACAACAGATGGAACGTCGCCGGGGTGTGCGGACAATTCACCGAGATGATGTCCATCCGCGCCAGCATCTGGTCGAGGCTGTCCCAATAGGTGGCGCCGAGTTCGTCGGCGATCTTGGGCGCGACCGGCTTGCGGTTGTGATAGTGAATCTGCAGCCCGAAAGTGCGGGCGCGGCGCGCCACCGCCTGGCCGATCCGGCCCATGCCGATGATGCCGAGCCGCTTGCCGCCGAGCCGGCGGCCGAGCATCCAGGTCGGCGACCAGCCGGGCCAGTCCTGACCGCCGGGCAGCAAGGATGCGCCTTCGATCAGCCGGCGCGGCACCGCCAGGATCAGCGCCATGGTCATGTCGGCGGTGTCTTCGGTAAGCACCTTGGGCGTGTTGGTGACGGTGATGCCGCGGGCATGGGCGGCGGCGACATTGATGTTGTCGATGCCGTTGCCGAAATGGGCGATCAGCTTCAGCTTGCAGTCGGGCTGCTGGAGCAGGTCGTCGGTGATCTGGTCGGTCACCGTCGGCACCAGCACGTCGGCGGTCCGCACCGCCTCGGCCAGCTGATCGGCGGTCATCGGCACGTCGTCGAGATTGAGCTTGGTATCGAACAGTTCCCGCATCCGGGTCTCGATCGAGTCCGGCAGTTTGCGGGTCACGACAACCAGAGGCTTTTTCTTAACCGGCATGTCCTGCTCTCAAGTGAATTCGGGAGATCGCTCGTCAGATCAGCCCTCAAGACGGGCGAAGCTCGAATTCGGCACTCCTCGTTCAGTCCTCGTTAACCCGGTTGCTCGAAACTCCGCCACAGCGGTCGCGGCGTCATCGAACGGTGACCTTGGGTTTTTCTTGCGGAGCACCGTTGCTGCGGGCCTCCGATATTGGGTCCTCTCTAGCAGAAGGTTGGCCCAAGACAAGAACCCAAGAGGCTGAGCCCGAACATTCGAAGCCTGGGAATTCAGCGGCGATAACCGAAGGATGCGACGCAGCAATGCCGTGCTTTGCGTGCGGCCGGCGCCCTGGATTCGGTCGGCCGAGGATGGAGTACCAGTTTCGCGAGGAGGTAAGGGTATGGTTGTGGGGCGTGTGACGGGTTTGCTGGTGGTGGCTGCCGCAATTTTGAGCGGGCTGCCGACGGCTTCTGCCGCCAAAGACGCGCCAACCTCGGCCAGCGGCCTGCCGATTCCGCGCTATGTCAGCCTGAAATCCGATCACGTTAACGTCCGCGCCGGCCCGACCAAGGATAACGACGTCGCCTGGGTCTATACCCGCTCCGGACTGCCGGTCGAGATCACCGCGGAATTCGAGAATTGGCGCCGGGTGCGCGATTCCGAAGGCGCCGAGGGCTGGGTGTACCATTCGCTGCTGTCCGGCCGCCGCACCGCGGTGGTGACCATGAAGAACAAGGACGAGCTGGCGCCGATCTATGACCGCGCCGACCCGAAAAGCGCGGTCGCGGCCCGGCTGCAGGTCGGCGTGGTGGCCCAGATCAAGCAATGCGCCTCCGGCTGGTGCCGGATCACCGGCAACGGCTTTGACGGCTGGATCCAGCAGGAGCGGCTGTGGGGCGTCTATGCCGATGAGAAGGTGAACTGACGCGGCGAACGGTCGCGGCGCCGTCCACACTCAGCGTTTCGGCAGCTTGGCCTGCAGCGCGTACAGCGCCTCCAAAGCCTCGCGCGGCGACATCTCATCGGGATGCAGGCCGCGCACCGCCTCGATCAATTGCTCAGCTTCGGACGGCGGTGCCGGCTCGGCCGGCGCGCGCGCGGTCAGCGCAAACAGCGGCAGATCGTCGGCCAGCGCCCGCACCGACTGGCCGCGATCATTGGCTTCGAGCTTGGCCAGCACCGCCTTGGCGCGGCTGATCACGCTCGGCGGCAGCCCGGCCAGCTTCGCGACCTGGATGCCATAGGAGCGATCGGCCGAGCCCGGCATCACCTCATGCAAGAACACCACCTCGCCGTGCCATTCCTTGACGCGGACGGTGGCGTTGAACAGCCGCGGCAGTTTTGACGATAGTGCGGTCAGCTCGTGATAATGGGTCGCGAACAGAGCGCGGCAGCGATTGGCCTCGTGCAGATGTTCGATCGCGGCCCAGGCGATCGACAGACCATCGAAGGTCGCGGTGCCGCGGCCGATCTCATCGAGGATCACCAGCGCCCGGTCGCTGGCCTGATTGAGGATCACCGCGGTCTCGACCATTTCCACCATGAAGGTCGAGCGGCCACGCGCGAGATCATCGGCGGCTCCGACCCGCGAGAACAGCCGATCGACAATGCCGATCCGCGCCCGCGACGCCGGCACGAATGAGCCGATCTGCGCCAGCAGCGCGATCAGCGCATTCTGGCGCAGAAAAGTCGATTTACCGGCCATGTTCGGGCCGGTCAGCAGCCAGATCTGCCCGGATTGCTGGCCGGGCGCCGGCGACAGATCGCAGGCATTGGCGATGAACGGCTGGCCGTCGCGCTTGAGCGCCTGTTCCACCACCGGATGGCGGCCGCCTTCGATCGCAAAGGCCAGCGAACTATCAACCTCGGGGCGCACATAGTTGTCGTCGGCGGCGAGCTTGGCGAGCGCCAGCGTCACGTCGAGCAGCGCGAACGCCTGCGCGGCGGCGCGCAGATCATCGCCGGCGGCGATCACCATCGCCGCGAGTTGCTCGAACACTTCCAGCTCGAGCCCAAGCGCGCGTTCGCCGGCATTGGCGATCTTCGCTTCGATTTCGCCAAGCTCGGCGGTGGTGAACCGCACCTGCCCAGCCAAGGTCTGGCGGTGGATGAAGGTGGCGTTGAGCGGCGCCGTCATCAGCCGGTCGCCATGCTGCGCGGTGACTTCGACGAAATAGCCGAGCACATTGTTGTGCCGGATCTTGAGCGTCTTGATGCCGGTGTCTTCGGCGTAGCGCGCCTGCATCGCCGCCACCACCTGGCGCGAGGCGTCGCGCAGCTCGCGCGCCTCATCGAGCGCCGGCAGATAGTTGCTACGCACAAAGCCGCCGTCGCGCTTCAATAGCGGCAGCTCCTCGGCGAGCGCCCTGGAAAACTCCTGCGCTAATTCGCGCGACGGCCGCCGCAGCGCCGCGGCAGCTACCCGGATTTCCTGCGGCAGTTCGGCGAGCGTGCCAAGCTGCGCCAGCGCATCATCAGCAGCAAGCACGCCGTCGCGCAGCGCGGCGAGATCGCGCGGGCCGCCGCGCCCGACCGACAGCCGCGCCAGCGCGCGCGACATATCGGGCGCCACGCGCAGCGTGGAGCGCAGACTGTCACGCAGCATCGGTTCAGCAACAAACGCCGCCACCGCGTCGAGCCGGTGCGCGATCGCCTCGGCATCGGTGAGCGGTGCCGCCAGCCGCTGCGCGAGCAGCCGCGAGCCGGCCGCGGTCACGGTGCAATCGATGGCGTCGAGCAGCGAGCCGCGCCGTTCGCCGGCCAGCGTGCGCGTCAATTCCAGATTGGCGCGGGTTGCCGGATCGATCGCCATGGTGGCGCCGGACAATTCGCGCGAGGGCGGCGACAGCGGCGGCTTCTTGCCGAGCTGGGTGCGCTCGACATAGGTGATGCAGGCCGCAGCCGCGGTCGCTTCCAGCCGCGACATCGCGGCGAGGCCATCCATGGTGGCGACCGCGAAGTAATCACACAGCCGCCGCTCGGCGGTGGCGGAATCGAACACATCGCGGGTCAGCGGCGTCACCGCCGCGAGTTCGCGCAGCAGCGGGCCGTAATCGGGATCGCTATAGAGCGCGTCGGTGACGATCGCTTCATTGGGATTGATGCGCGCCAGCGTGGCGGCGAGTTCCGGGCCGCTGCATTCGGTGACGATGAATTCCGAGGTCGAGATGTCGATCCAGGCGAGCCCAATGCGGTCGCCGCCCGCGGCCTTGGCGCGCGCGATCGCCAGCAGATAGTTGTTGGCGCGGGCGTCGAGCAGCGTGTCTTCGGTGAGCGTGCCCGGCGTGATCAGCCGCACCACGTCGCGACGCACCACGCTTTTGCGGGCGCGCGCCGCGGCCGGATCCTCGGTCTGCTCGCACACCGCGACGCGGTGGCCGAGCGCGATCAGCCGGTGCAGATAGTCGTCGGCGCGCTCAACCGGCACGCCGCACATCGGAATGTCCTGGCCAAGATGCTTGCCGCGCTTGGTCAGCGTGATGCCGAGCGCGCGCGAGGCGACCTCGGCGTCGTCAAAGAACAGCTCGTAGAAATCGCCCATCCGGTAAAACAGCAAGAGCCCCGGATTGGCGGCTTTGATCTCGTGATACTGCTCCATCATCGGCGAGACGCGCGCAGGCGGCTCCGCGGCGAGGACGGGCGGGGGCGAAGAAGATACGGAAGGCTCGATCGTCATGGCGGCCGGACGCTAGAGCTTTTTCGGTTCTGATGGAATCAGAACCGAAGCTCTAGCTTGATGTTTTGACGCGTTTTCTTGACGCGAACCGGCATCCACTTCGCTCGAAAACGCTTATCAAGAATTGCCGCCGCGATCACGGCCCGGCTGGGTTATCCAATGCCGATGCACGCTCGCTCCAGCAATTCGGCCCATGCTTAGCGGCTCGGCGCTCCACGATGCGCCGCTTGACCCGGTTCCGCCGGAAGACGCGCGAAAAGCCTACGAGGCGGCGCTCGCGGGCGGCTGCTGCTCGTCCTGCTCGGGCGCCATTTCCAGCTTGAGCCGGCCGCCGCCGCAACTCAGCGAGATCGATTGCGCCGGATGGCCGTTGTTGCAGGAGCCGGACCCGTAGAAATGGTCCTTGTGATTGTCGGGCATGCCGCAATCGACGATCATCCGGCCGCAGGATGGACAATAGGCTTTGTGGGACATGACAGTTTCTCCACATAGCGATTGCACACGGGATGGTTGTGACAGGCTACATCCAAAACCCGGAACCGGCAATCAGTCCCGTGGACTCAGCGGCGCCGCGTCAGCCGTTTGACGCCTTTGGCCGCGCTTTTTACAAATCGCGCCGCATCCGCCAGCAAGTGCGGACCATGACAATGAGGGAGCAGCACGATGGCCGAGGTGTTCATTTGCGACGCGGTGCGCACGCCGATCGGCCGTTTTGGCGGGGCGCTCGCCAAAGTGCGCGCCGACGATCTCGCCGCGGTGCCGATCAAGGCATTGCTCGCCCGCCATCCCGCGATCGACTGGGCGGCGCTCGATGAGGTGGTGCTGGGCTGCGCCAACCAGGCCGGCGAAGACAATCGCAACGTGGCGCGCATGGCGCTGCTGCTGGCCGGTCTGCCGGATTCGGTGCCGGGCCTGACGGTCAATCGGCTGTGCGCCTCCGGGCTTGACGCGGTTGGCGCCGCCAGCCGCGCGATCCGCGCCGGCGAGATCGATTTTGCGATCGCTGGCGGCGTGGAATCGATGACGCGCGCGCCGTTCGTGATGGGCAAGGCGCCGGAAGCATTCGCGCGCCAGGCCGAGATTTTCGACACCACCATCGGCTGGCGCTTCATCAATCCGCTGATGAAGGCGCAATACGGCGTCGATTCGATGCCGGAGACCGGCGAGAACGTCGCCGAGCAGTTTGCCATCAGCCGCGACGACCAGGACGCTTTCGCGCTGCGCTCGCAGCAGCGCGCGGCCGCCGCGATCACGAGCGGCTATTTCGCGCAAGAGATCGTCGCGGTGCCGGCGCCGGGCGGCAAGGCCGGGCCGATCATCGTGGATACCGATGAACATCCGCGGCCCGACACCACGGCGGCGGCGCTCGCCAAGCTCAAACCGATCGTGCGCCAGGGCGGCACCGTCACCGCCGGCAATGCTTCGGGCGTCAATGACGGCGCGGCGGCGCTGCTGCTGGCGTCGGAGGCCGCGGTCAACAAGCACGGGCTGACGCCGCGGGCGCGGGTGCTGGGCCTGGCCTCGGCCGCGGTGCCGCCGCGCATCATGGGCATCGGCCCGGTGCCGGCGACGCGCAAGCTGATGGCGCGGCTTGGCCTCAGCATCCGCGACTTCGACCTGATCGAGCTCAATGAAGCGTTCGCTTCGCAGGGGCTGGCCTGCCTGCGCGAACTCGGCGTCGCGGACGATGCCGACTACGTCAATCCGCAGGGCGGCGCGATCGCGCTCGGCCATCCGCTCGGCATGAGCGGCGCGCGGCTGGTGCTGACCGCGGTGCACGGGCTGCATGACCGCGGCGGCCGGCTGGCATTGGCGACGATGTGCGTCGGCGTCGGCCAGGGCGTCGCGATGGCGATCGAGAGGGTTTGAGACCTCCGGCCGAGAGCTTGTGACCCGTCATACCCGCGCTTGTCGCTTGTATCCACGTCTTAAAAGCCTAGTAAGTTCAAAGACGTGGATGGCCGGGACGAGCCCGGCCACGACGCGCGTGGAGAGGTGGGGCATTCGCTGGTGATCATGCGCCCGCCACCGCCTGCTGCACCACCTCGCCGAGCGCGTCGAAATCGGCGCGGCGTGGCGAAGTGGCGCGGAACACCAGCCCGATCGAGCGACCAGGCTGCGGCTCCTCAAGCGGCAGCAATTTCACCCGGTCATCGCGGCCTTCGACCGCGGCGGCGATCTGCGGGATCAGCGTGATGCCATAGCCGCACGCCACCATCTGCATCACCGTCGACAGGCTGGAGGCGCCAAAACTGGCGCCGCTGACGCCGCCATTGAGGCCGCCAGCGGCAGTGGCGCAAAACGCCAGCGCCTGATCGCGCAGGCAATGACCATCTTCCAGCAGGATCAGACGGCTCTGGTCGATGTCATCGACGCTGACGAACGGCTGCGCGGCGCGCGGATCATCGGCCGGCACCGCCAGCAGAAAGCGATCCTGAAACAGCGGCAGCGCGCGCATATCGTCATCGCCGGCCGGCAGCGCGAGTAGCGCGGCGTCGAGCGCACCGCTGCGCAGATCGGCCAGCAGCAGCTTGGTCTGGGTCTCGCGCAGTTCCAGCCGCAGTTCCGGAAAGCGGCGCTGCAATGCCGGTAGGATGCGCGGCAGCAGATAGGGCGCGAGCGAGGGGATCGCCCCCAAGGTCAGCCGCCCGGTCAGCGGCTGAGCGCGGTGCCGGGCGTAATCCATCAGGTCGCGCGCGCCGGTCAGCAGGTCGTCGCCGCGCCGCACGATCTCGCGGCCAATGTCGGTGAGCAGCACTTCGCCCGGCCGCCGCTCCACCAGCTGCGCTCCCAAACTGCGTTCCAGATCGCGGATCTGCATCGACAGCGCCGGCTGCGTCACCGCGCAGGCTTCTGCGGCGCGGCCGAAATGACCATGCTTGGCGAGCGCGGACAGATAGCGGAGCTGGCGCAGCGTGATCATAGTGCGATCAGATTATCTGATCGAAGATGTAAGGTAAAGCGAATGGACCTGATGATAAAATAAACCCAAGCTGCCGTCGCATTTCGGTGTGACAATCGCTGTGAGGGACGCACCACCACCGACGCACCCGGCTCCCAGCATCACGCAGAGCCGCTGACGACCAAGCAGGATGGAGGGAAAGATGGACGCAAAGACCGACGACGCTGGCGCAGGCAAGTGCCCGTTCTCAGGCGGCTCGCATGGCCACCGCAACCGTGATTGGTGGCCGGAGCAGCTCGACATCGGCATGCTGCACCGGAATTCCAACCTGTCCGACCCGATGGGCGAAGCGTTCGACTACGCCAAGGAATTCGAGAGCCTCGACCTCGACGCCGTGATCAAGGATTTGCACGCCTTGATGACGGATTCGCAGGAATGGTGGCCGGCCGATTTCGGCCATTATGGCGGCTTGTTCATCCGCATGGCCTGGCACAGCGCCGGCACCTATCGCATCACCGACGGCCGCGGCGGCGCCGGCGCCGGCCAGCAGCGCTTTGCGCCGCTCAATTCCTGGCCCGACAACGCCAACCTCGACAAAGCGCGCCGGCTGCTGTGGCCGATCAAGCAGAAATACGGCCGCAAGATTTCCTGGGCCGACCTGATGGTGCTGGCCGGCAATGTCGCGCTCGAATCGATGGGCTTCAAAACCTTCGGCTTTGCCGGCGGCCGCGCCGACGTCTGGGAGCCGGAAGAACTGTTTTGGGGGCCGGAAGGCACCTGGCTCGGCGATGAGCGCTATAGCGGCGAACGCCAGCTCTCCGAACCGCTCGGCGCGGTGCAGATGGGGCTGATCTACGTCAACCCGGAAGGACCGAACGGCAATCCCGATCCGGTCGCTGCCGCAAAAGACATCCGCGAGACCTTTTATCGGATGGCGATGAATGACGAGGAGACCGTGGCGCTGATCGCGGGCGGCCACACTTTTGGCAAGACCCATGGCGCCGGTGATCCGTCGCTCCTTGGCGCCGAGCCGGAAGGCGGCGCGATCGAAGATCAGGGCCTGGGCTGGAAAAGCACGTTCGGCACCGGCTGCGGCGCCGATACCATCACCGGCGGCCCGGAAGTGATCTGGACCACCACCCCGACCAAATGGAGCAACAACTTCTTCTGGAATCTGTTCGGCTACGAATGGGAGCTGGAGCACAGCCCGGCGGGCGCCAAGCAATGGCGCGCCAAGGGCGCCGGCGCGACCATTCCGGACCCGTTCGATCCGAACAAGAAGCACGTGCCGAAGATGCTGACCACCGACCTGTCGCTGCGCTTCGACCCGATCTACGAAAAGATCTCGCGGCGCTTCATGGAGAATCCCGATCAGTTCGCGGACGCCTTCGCCCGCGCCTGGTTCAAGCTCACCCATCGCGACATGGGGCCGAAGGTGCGTTACCGCGGCAAGCTGGTGCCGGGCGAAGATTTGATCTGGCAGGACCCGGTGCCGCCGGTTGATCATGAGCTGGTCAGCGAGCAGGACATCGCGTCGCTGAAGGGCAAGATCCTCGGCTCCGGCCTGTCGGTGGCGCAACTGGTCAGCACCGCCTGGGCGTCGGCCTCGACCTTCCGCGGCTCCGACAAGCGCGGCGGCGCCAATGGCGCGCGCATCCGCCTCGCGCCGCAGAAGGACTGGGACGTCAACCAGCCGGCTGAACTCGCCGAGGTGCTGAGCAAGCTCGAAGCGATCCAGCAGGCGTTCAACAGCGCGCAGCAGAACGGCAAGAAGATCTCGATGGCCGATCTGATCGTGCTGGGCGGCGTCGCGGCGGTGGAGAAGGCGGCGCAGGCCGCTGGCACCACGGTCAAGGTGCCGTTCACCCCGGGGCGGACTGACGCGACCGAGGCGCAGACCGATGCGGAATCGTTCAAGGTGCTGGAACCGCGTGCCGACGGCTTCCGCAACTACGTCAACCCCAAGCGCACGCAGTTCATGAAGCCGGAAGAAGCGCTGGTCGATCGCGCGCAATTGCTGACGCTCACCGCCCCTGAAATGACGGTACTGATCGGCGGGCTGCGCGTGCTCGGCGCCAATCATGGCCACGCCACCCATGGCGTGTTCACCGAACGGCCGGAGCAGCTCAGCAATGACTTCTTCGTCAACCTGCTCGACATGCGCACCCGCTGGGCGCCGTCGCCGACCAGCGAAGGCATCTATGAGGGCTATGATCGCAAAAGCGGCGAGCTGCGCTGGACCGGCACCCGTGTCGATCTGATCTTCGGATCGCACTCACAATTGCGGGCGCTGGCGGAGGTCTATGCCTGCGCCGATGCTCAAGACAAGTTCGTGAAGGACTTTGTCGCCGCCTGGACCAAGGTGATGAACGCTGATCGGTTCGACCTGGTCTGATCCGGCGGGATCAACGATCGCTGCGCAAAGCGGGATCGACGCGGGCACGGCAATGCTGCCGATGGGGCATTGACGTTGCTGCGCTTACTCAAAAGGCCTGCATGAGTGCGCTCATGCAGGCCTTTCTTTTTGGAGCTACCGACACGCGGTGATGAGCAAAGACGGCCATGACCGCCACCAGCCCGGCCATCAGCAGCCGCGAGAGGCCAATGGCGATAGCTACGGATATTTGCCCGGATTATTGGTCATATCCATGTAGTCAGCATTGGCCTTTTGGAAACGAGCGAACAGCTCCGGGAGATTGGCCGGCGGCGGGTTTTGCTTGCGTGCATTTTCCCATGCCGTTTTGCTGGTTCGAAATTCGCCCATGATGCTCGCCTGGGTCTTGGTCGGCGTCGGACCGGAACTACCTGAACTGGGCGGGATCGGCGGCGTTGGCGGCGGGTTGGCGGTCACTTGCGGCGTGGGCGTGGGTGCCGGCGACGCCGTGCCCGGGTTGGATGGCGGACCGCCCCAGCTTGCCCAATCGCCGAGTTCATCGGGCAGATCAGTCTGCAGGATCGATGATTTCTGGGTCATCGGCATCAGGCCCTGGCCTTCGTTGACCACCGCCTCATGCACCACGCCGCTCTTGTCGGCCGCGATTTTCAGGATGCCGTGATAATAGGTCTGGGTTTCGTTCGATCCCGCCGGGATCGGCACCACGCCGCCCTCAAAGATCGCGACATAGATCCAGCCAACATCCTTGTTGTAGACCGGAACGACCTGGCTGATCTTCACCCGGATCTTGCTGTAGTCGTTGGTCATCACCTGCTGCGAGGCAAACACATTGACGAAATCGCGGATCGCGCGCTCAGCCTGCCATGGCTGCACGCCGTGGTCGGCCGGCTGGGCCAACGCCGATCCGCCGGCCAGCCATGACAAGCTAGCCGCGACAAGGGTGATCAGTAAGAGAAAACGCTGAAGTAACGCGGTGATCATGATCTTGACCTTTCCTAATGGTGAGGTCGCGCGTTCAAAGCTATTCGAGGACCGGAGCGGCATGGCGCTTCGCCCTCGCAGCAAGGCTACGAGCCGGCCGGTTCCATCGCAACGATTAGTTGGGAACTAACGACGAGAGTCGTAGAAGGTATTTTTTGTATCGCGGATCGGTAGCGGCGATGGCGACCACAGCCGCGACGCCCAAGGACTAACTCGCAGCAACGCGAACTAACCGCATTTGCGTCGCACTCGCGCGCATCCTGAGCCAGGCCCGGAGCTATGCGGGGTTCAGCCAGAGCACGGATGCTAACAACGGCGACCGATACCAGGCTCTCCGCGCGTCATGGCCGGGCGGGCTGGGCCATTGGCCATCAAACCCTTGCACCATCAGGTGGCACCGACGACCGTCATACCCGCGCTTGTCGCAGGTATCCACGCCTTGAAAACGCTACGAGAGCAAAGACGTCGACCAGCCCGGCCTTGCCGCGCGCATGGGCTGGCATCAATGCCATTGGCATTAAAACGCACATGCCCGCGACTGAGCGCGGGCATGGCACGTCAGCAATGAGAGCTGCCGATTACTTGTCGGCGTCGGCCTTGAGCGCGTCGGGCTTCGGCATCAGCACGATGTTGTAGCCGGAATCGACGTAGTGCGTTTCGCCGGTGACGCCGCCCGACAGGTCCGACAGCAGATACAAAGCCGAGCCACCGAGGTCGTCCAGCGTCACGCCGCGGCCGAGCGGCGAGTGCTTTTCCATGAAGCTGAACATCGCGCGCGAATCGCCGATGCCGGCACCGGCCAGCGTCCGCACCGGACCAGCCGAGATCGCGTTGACGCGGATGCCGCGCGGGCCGAGATCGCAGGCGAGATAGCGCACGCTGGCTTCCAGCGCTGCCTTGGCCAGACCCATGACATTGTAGTTCGGCATCGCGCGCTCGGAGGCGCCGAAGGTCAGCGTGATCATCGCGCCGCCATCGGTCATCAACGCCGCGGCGCGCTTGGCGATCTCGGTGAACGAGAAGCACGAGATCACCATGGTGCGCGAGAAATTGGCGCGGCTGGTGTCGATATACTGGCCGCGCAGCTCGTTCTTGTCCGAGAAGCCGATCGCGTGGATCACGAAATCGAGCTTGCCCCACTTTTCCTTGAGCGTGTCGAACACCGCATCGACGCTGGCGATGTCTTCGACGTCGCAGGGCAGCACCAGATCGGAGTTCAGCGATTCGGCGAGCGGCTTGACCCGGCGCGCCAGCGCGTCGCCCTGATAGGTGAAAGCGAGCTCGGCGCCATGCGCCGCCAGCGTCTTTGCCATGCCCCAGGCGATCGAATGATCGTTGGCGACACCCATGATCAGGCCGCGCTTGCCCTGCATCAATCCCTGCATCTCACCGCTCTCTTTAAGTCGTGTTGAACCTGTCCCCGCCGACGCTTGCGCGCCGCGAACGGGGAACGTTTGCCCAAAAGATCAAGACGGCGCTGTGACAGCGCCGCCTTGCTCCCGGTTTTCGTCACTACATTTGGCCCGCCGCGGATGCGGCGGCGAACAATGTCAGGCGTCGATGTGCTTGAACACCAGCGTGGCGTTGGTGCCGCCGAAGCCGAACGAGTTCGACAGCACGGCGCCGAGCTTGGCGTTGTCGACGCGCTTGCGCACGATCGGCATGTCCGCGAACGCCGGGTCGAGTTCGACGATGTTGGCGCTTTCGCAGATGAAGCCGTTATTCATCATCAGCAGCGAGTAGATCGCTTCCTGCACGCCGGTGGCACCGAGCGAGTGGCCGGTCAGCGCCTTGGTCGCCGAGATCGGCGGGCACTTGTCGCCGGCGCCGAACACGTTGCGGATCGCGTTGATTTCCGGCGGATCACCGGCCGGAGTCGAGGTCGCATGCGGGTTGATGTAGTCGATCTTGATGCCGCCGGTGGTGGCCAGCGCCATCTTCATGCAGCGCTCGGCGCCTTCGCCGGAGGGCGCCACCATGTCGTAGCCGTCGGAGGTGGCGCCGTAGCCGATGATCTCGCCATAAATCTTGGCGCCGCGCGCCTTGGCGTGTTCCAGCTCTTCCAGCACCAGCACGCCGGCGCCGCCGGCGATCACGAAGCCGTCGCGATTGACGTCATAGGGACGCGACGCGGTGGCCGGGGTGTCGTTGTACTTGGAGGACATCGCGCCCATGGCGTCGAACAGCACCGACAGCGACCAGTCGAGTTCCTCGCAGCCGCCCGCGAACACCACGTCCTGCTTGCCCCACTGGATCAGCTCATAGGCATTGCCGATGCAGTGGTTCGAGGTCGCGCAGGCCGAGGAGATCGAATAATTGACACCCTTGATCTTGAACCAGGTGGCGAGCGTCGCCGACGCGGTCGAGGACATCGCCTTCGGCACCGCGAACGGGCCGACGCGCTTGGGGCCCTTGGTGCGGGTGATATCGGCCGCTTCGACAATGGTGCGCGCCGACGGACCGCCGGAGCCCATCACAATGCCGGTGCGCGGATTGGAGATGTCGGCCTCTTCCAGGCCGGAATCCTGCACCGCCTGTTCCATGGCCACATGGTTCCAGGCCGCGCCTTCGCCGAGGAAGCGCATCGCACGACGATCGACCACATCGGCCGGATTGAGCGTGGGAGCACCCTGCACCTGAGACCGGAAACCCAGCTCGGCGTGCTTTTCGGCGCGCGTGATGCCGGACTTGGCATCGAACAGGCTCGCCAGCACTTCCTGAGTGTTGTTCCCGATCGATGAGACGATACCCATCCCAGTGACGACAACCCGCCTCATGACCGCCTCGCGCATTCCATTGTTACAAACTTCTTGTTTACGCAGTCGGCGCCGCCAGTCACTTGGCCGCGCCGCGATTGCAGATCAGCGTCACGCAGCATCCTGCTTGAACAGCCCGACCTTCAGATCCTTGGCACGATAGATAATCTCGCCATCGGCCGACAACCAGCCATCGGCGATGCCGAGCACCAGCTTCGAGCGCATCACCCGCTTGATGTCGATGTTGTAGACAACGTGCTTGATGTTGGGCAGCACCTGGCCGGTGAACTTCAGTTCCGACAGGCCGAGGGCGCGGCCGCGGCCTTCGCCGCCGGTCCAGCCCAGGAAGAAGCCAACCATCTGCCACAGCGCGTCAAGGCCGAGACAGCCCGGCATCACCGGGTCGCCCTTGAAGTGGCAGCCGAAAAACCAGAGGTCCGGGGTCACGTCCAGCTCGGCGCGAATGTGGCCCTTGCCGAACTCGCCGCCGTCATCATTGATCTCGGTGATGCGATTGAACATCAGCATCGGCGGCAGCGGTAGCTGCGCATTGCCGGGCCCGAACATTTCGCCGCGGCCACAGGCCAGGAGATCCTCGTAATCGTAGCTTGAACGTCGATCCTGCATGCTGGGATGCCTTTAACTTTCCGTCGAGGTACTTCAGCAAGTGGACCGGTATGGCAGTTCCGCAAGGCCGATCTGCGATCGAAAAGCGAGACCGACGTGCGGCCTGCCTCGCGATCGAGGCCCAAATCTGCAGCACCTGCCACCGCTTCTGCCGAATGTGTCGAAGCGACCGCGGCTCTCTATCACAGCCGCGTGACAGCGCAAAGCGACTCGCCCCGCACAACTCCTAGGCAAAACGTCCCAGACCGGACCAGTTGCGAGAAACTTGCACCAAGCCGGAATGCTTCTTATAGTCAACTCGGACAGATGATGACGCGCGACGCGGCAAGAGGCTTGGCGGTGCAGATGAGGGACGGGGCAAGGTTGGCAGATTATCGACGGGAGTCCATGGCCAGAGCGGCGCATCCAGCGCAGCTGACGGGCTGCCCCTGGCATGACGTCAACGAAATGCTGCAGGCGGTCGGTTTGCGGCCGACCAGGCAGCGGATGGCGCTCGGCTGGCTGCTGTTTGGCAAGGGCGCCCGCCATCTCACCGCGGAAATGCTGTACGAGGAAGCGAGCCAGGCCAAGGTGCCGGTGTCGCTGGCCACCGTCTATAACACCCTGAACCAGCTCACCGAAGCCGGGTTGCTGCGCCAGGTCAGCGTCGATGGCAGCAAGACCTATTTCGACACCAATGTCAGCGACCACCACCATTTCTATCTCGAGAACAACCACGAGCTGGTCGATATTCCGATGACCGACGTCTTGGTCGGCGCCATGCCCGACATCCCGGAGGGCTACGAAATCAGCCGGATCGACATGGTGGTGCGGCTGCGCAGAAAGGCCTGATCGAGCCCCCTGGCACGGCGCTTCTCCCGGCGGCGGCGTTGCGTGGCATTCGCCCGCCGCCGATAATTGTCTTTCAATCCCGGGATGGTTGATTCGCCGGTCAGGCCCGACGAACCGACAGGTGATCGGCGGGCTTGGACCGGGCCTGTTGGCAGACCGCGCACTGCCCGCGAATGCTCCGTGACAGCGCCGGCGCGGTCCGATAACGGATTTGCCATGGACACGCCGCTGGACACGACGATCGCCCCCCCTTCCGAAACCGACGCACGCTTCGACTCGGCGCGCATCATGGCGGCGATCGACCGTCTGGCCGTGCAGTTTTCCGGGCGCGATGACCAGTTCCGCACCGCGATGGCGCAGCTGCTCAAGGCCGAGCTGAGCGCGGCGCGTCAGGCTGCCCAGGAGCAGCTGCTGAAGGACCGCCACGGCCGGCGCTGCGCCGAGCGGCTGTGCTTCATCCAGGATGAGATCATCCGCATCCTGTACGACGCCGCGACACGGTATCTGTATAATTCCTCGATCCATTCCAGCGCCGAGCGCATGGCTGTGGTCGCGACCGGCGGCTATGGCCGCGGCCTGATGGCGCCGGAATCCGACACCGACCTGTTGTTCGTGCTGCCCTATAAGCAGACCGCCTGGGGCGAGCAGGTCGCCGAGGCGATCCTGTATTGCCTGTGGGACATGGGGCTGAAGGTCGGCCACGCCACCCGCTCGGTCGATGAATGCATCCGCCAAGCGCGGGCCGACATGACGATCCGCACCGCGCTGTTGGAAACCCGGTTCCTGACCGGCGACGCCGAGCTGTACAGCGAATTGGTGGAACGGTTCGACAAGGAGGTGGTGGAAGGCACCGCCGCAGAGTTCGTGCAGGCCAAGCTCGCCGAGCGCGAGGAGCGCCATCGCCGCTCCGGCCAGTCGCGCTATCTGGTCGAGCCCAATGTCAAGGATGGCAAGGGCGGGCTGCGCGACCTGCACACGCTGTTCTGGATCGCGAAATACGTGTACCGCGCCCGGCAGGCCGCCGAGCTGGTCAACAAGGGCGTGTTCGACGCCCAGGAATATCGCAGTTTTAGGCGCTGCGAGGACATTCTGTGGTCGGTGCGCTGCCACATCCATTTCGTCGCCGGCCGCGCCGAGGAGCGGCTGTCATTCGACATGCAGCGCGAGATCGCGGTGCGGCTCGGCTACACCAGCCATCCGGGCATGCAGGATGTCGAGCGCTTCATGAAGCACTACTTCCTGGTGGCCAAACAGGTCGGCGCGCTGACCGCGATCCTGTGCGCCAAGCTGGAAGACCAGGAAACCAAACAGGCGCCGGCGCTCAGCCGGATGATGGCGCGGCTGCGCCCCGGCAACAAGCGGCGGCGCGTGCCGGGCGCCGAAGACTTCGTCGTCGATAACAACCGCATCAATCTCGCCGGGCCGGAGGTGTTCCGCCGCGATCCGGTCAACCTGATCCGGATTTTCCGGCTGGCGCAGAAGAACAACCTCGCCTTCCATCCCGACGCGATGCGCGCGGTGACCCATTCGCTGCGGCTGATCAACACCCCGCTGCGCGAAAACCCGGAAGCCAACCGGCTCTTTTTGGAAATCCTGACCTCGGACAATGCCGAGATCGTGCTGCGCCACATGAACGAGACCGGCGTGCTCGGCCGTTTCATTCGCGCATTCGGCAAGATCGTCGCGATGATGCAGTTCAACATGTATCATCACTACACGGTCGATGAGCATCTGCTGCGCTGCGTCGGCTTCCTGCAGGAGATCGAGCGCGGCGGCAATGAAGAGTTCGCGGTCGCGACCGACCTGATGCGCAAGATCCGGCCCGATCACCGCGCCGTGCTCTATGTGTCGGTGTTGCTGCACGACATCGCCAAGGGCCAGCCGGAGGATCACTCGATCGCCGGCGCCAAGGTGGCGCGGCGGCTGTGCCCGCGGCTCGGCTTCAGCGCCGCCGATACTGAGCTGGTCGCCTGGCTGATCGAAAAGCACCTGACCATGTCGACCGTGGCGCAGTCGCGCGACCTGTCCGATCGCAAGACCATCGAAAAATTCGCGGCCGTGGTGGAATCGGTCGAGCAGATGAAGCTGCTCACCATCCTGACCACCGCCGATATTCGCGGCGTCGGCCCCGGCGTCTGGAACGGCTGGAAAGCGCAGCTGATCCGCACGCTGTATTACGAGACCGAGCCGGTGCTGACCGGCGGCTTCTCCGAGGTCAATCGCGCCGAGCGGATTCGCGCCGCACAGGCCGAATTCCGCGCCGCCTTCACCGAATGGCCGGAAGCGGAGCTGACCAGCTACATTTCCCGGCACTATCCGGCCTATTGGCTCAAGGTCGAGCTGGCGCGCAAGATCCGCCATGCCCGCTTCCTGCGCGCCTCGGAACAGGCCGGCCACAAGCTGGCGATCAATGTCGGCTTTGACGAAGCGCGCGGCGTCACCGAACTGACGATTTTGGCGGTCGACCATCCGTGGCTGCTATCGATCATCGCCGGCGCCTGCGCCTCGGCCGGCGCCAACATCGTCGATGCGCAGATCTACACCACCACCGATGGCCGAGCGCTCGATACCATCGCCATCACCCGCGAATATGATCGCGACGAGGATGAAGGCCGCCGCGCCACCCGGATCGGCGACATGATCGAGGACGTGCTGGTCGGCAAATTGCGGCTGCCGGAAGTGGTGGCCAAGCGCGCCAGCGGCAAGGGCAAGCTGAAACCGTTCACGGTGGAGCCGGAAGTCGCGATCAACAACCAATGGTCGGATCGCTACACGGTGATCGAAGTGTCGGGGCTCGACCGGCCGGGTCTGCTCTATCAGCTCACCACCGCGATTTCCAAACTCAACCTCAACATCGCATCGGCGCATGTCGCGACCTTCGGCGAACGCGCGCGCGACGTGTTTTACGTCACCGACCTGCTCGGCGCCCAGATCACCGCGCCGACCCGGCAGGCCGCGATCAAGCGTGCGCTGATTCACCTGCTCGCCAATGGCAGCAGCGCGCAGAAGCCGGCTGCGTAATAACTCACCTCGATCATCTTGATCCGCATCCCTCCCCCCGCGAAGCGGTGGGGAGGGCATCGCGTTGCGATGCCGTCAACCTTCGTTAGAGCTTTTTCGGTTCAGATGGAATCAGAACCGAAGCTCTAACTTGGTGTTTTGATGCGTTTTATTGACGCGAACCGGCATCCACTTCGCTCGAAAACGCTATAGCTGATAATAACGGACGATTGATACCAACCGCTCCACGCGTCATGGCCGGGCTCGTCCCGGCCATCCACGCCTTCAATCTTGCAGCGACTTCAAGACGTGGATGGCCGCGGCAAGCGCGGGCATGACGGTCATTGGTACGACCCGATGATATGAAGCGCTAGCTAGTTCCGGCCGCATGCGGCTCGTCCAGCACCGCGCGCAGCATGCGCGCCAGCACCGCGCGGCGATAGGGCTTTTCCAGAAGATGCATGCCGGGCTCTAACTGGCCGTGCAACCTGACCGCGCGCTCCGTATAGCCCGAAGTGAACAGCACGCGCAGGGTCGGCAGCCGCTGACAGAGTTTGTCTGCCAGCTGCCGCCCATTGAGCCCACCGGACAGCACCAGATCGGTGAACAACAGATCGAAGCGCTGGCCCTGCTCGACCATCGCCAGCGCTTCCGCCGCGGTTGCGGCTGCCGACGCCGCGTAGCCGAGCGCCGACAGATAGGCCATCACATGGCGGCGCAGCAGCGGATCGTCTTCCACCACCAGCAGCGTCTCATGGCCGCGTGCCACCGGCGCAGCCGCCATCTCGTCATCGACCGGCCGCGGCGGCGAACCGCCGCACGGCAGATAGAGCCGGATCGTGGTGCCGCTGCCTTCCTCGCTATACAATTCGACATGGCCGCCGGATTGCTTGGCAAAGCCATAGACCATGCTGAGCCCAAGGCCTGTGCCCTCGCCGACATCCTTGGTGGTGAAGAACGGCTCGAACACCCGGTCGCGGATCGCTTCCGGAATGCCGGTGCCGGTGTCGCTGACAGCCAGCATCACATAGCAGCCGGCAACCACTTCGTTGTGCTGATCGGCATAGGCCGGATCGAGCTCGACACAGCCGGTTTCCAGCATCAGCTTGCCGCCATGGGGCATCGCGTCGCGCGCATTGATCGCGAGGTTGATCAGCGCGCTGCCGAGCTGCGACGGATCGGCGATCGCCGAAGGCAGCTTGGCTGCCGGATTGACTTCGATCTGGATCTGCTCGCCGAGCGTCGCGCGTAGCAATTTCGCAGTATCCAGCATCATCGCATTGACATCGATGCTGCGCGGCTGCAGCGGCTGCTTGCGTGCAAACGACAGCAACTGATTGGTGAGCGCACTGCCGCGGCTGACCGCCTGATCAATCATCAACGCAACGTCTTTGAGATCAGGACGGTCGGACACGCCTTCCGACAGGATTTCGATGCCGCCGGTAATCACCGTAAGGATATTGTTGAAGTCGTGAGCAACGCCGCCGGTCAGCTTGCCGATCGCCTGCATCTTCTGCGCCTGGCGCAATTGCCGCTCGGTCTCCTTGAAGGCGGTGAGGTTGCGATACACGATCACCGCGCCATCGAACCGGCCATCGGCATTTTCGATCGGCCGGCCGCTCGCCACCAGCTGCGTCAGCGGTTCGCCGACCCGCCGGAACGCCAGCTCGACATTGTCAAAACTCTCGCCGCGGCGCGCGCGTGCCAGCGGCGTTTCGTCGTCGGGCAGCGGCGTGATGCCATCGGGGCGGAACCGCTCGAATTTGCGCTTCCATTCGGCGGTGCCGACGTCATTGCGATCGCCGAACAATGCCAGGCAGGTGGGATTGGCGAACACTCTTCGGCCGCGGGCGTCGATCACCAGCACCCCATCAGCCATGCTGGCGATGGTCTTGTCGAGCACTTCGGACTTGCTGCGCAGCGCCGCGGTGGTGCGGCTGATCTCGGCCACCATCCGCTCAAAAGCATCGGCGAGTATCTTGATTTCGCCGGGCAGGCGCGGCGGCATCGTCAACTGGCCAGTCTTGGCAAAGCCATCGACCGCCGCGGAAATCTGGACCACTGGCCGCGCCAGCGAGCGCGCGATCAGGATCGACAGCAGCACCGCGCCGATCGCCGATAACAGCGCGACGATCAGTCCGGACAGACGAAGCGACACCGCTGGCGCGATCAGCCTGTCGAACCCCGAGGTTTCGATCACGCCGATCCGCGGCCCGCCTTCAAGTTCGCCAAGAGCGACGCCGACCGCAACGCGCTCGCCGTGCACCGCGGTGATCAACGCGGCCGCGCCGCCCTGAGCCAGCACCTGCGGCGCGATTTCCGGAAAATCGTCCTGCCAGCGCCGGCCCGCGGTCGGCTGGACATCCCCCTTTGCCGCGGGACGCTGCAAATAGTCGCCATTGGCCGAGACGATATACAGCTCGGTATCGGCTTCCATGCCGATATGGATGCGCTCGAAGGTCGGCCGCAGATCGAAGTCGAGCACGATCACGCCAAAGCGCGTGCCTTGCGCATTGTAGATCGGCGTCGCCGCCACCGCGGTCGGGATCGCAGGCTTGTCGCCCTGCGCGGCACGGCTCTCGATGGTGAGGAAGAACTGGCCTTCCTGCAGCGTCGCCGTCTGGTGGCGCAGCACCTCGGGGATCGGCGCCAGCTCGGCTTCCGGCACGATCCGCACGGTATCGGACGGCCCGGACCGATCGACGCGCACGATCTCGCGGCCATCCTTGTCGCCGATCAGGCGGAAACACAGAATGCTCGGCTTCACGCCGAGCTGACGCGAATAGATCTGTTCGAGATGGCGATGCCAGAACGCTTCGCTGGTGCCATCGCTGGGATCGATCCCGCCATGGAGCTTGGCTCTGACCAGCGCATCGATCGCAGGCAGACTGCGCGCCGACAGCACCTCGAACCGCAGCGCCGTCTTGGAAAACGTGATCAGCGCGCCGAGCCGGGCGCGGGCTTCGGAGGCGACATTGTCGAGCCCGGCCGGCACCACCACGCGCTCGATATTGTAGTAGCTGAGCAGCGCCACCGCCGCGACGGCCGACATCGCCAGCGTCGTCATCGCCAATGTCAGGCGCATCGACAGACGCATACGACAGCCTCCGATTCGGCCGATCTCTTCAGCGCTGCGAAATTATCCGAACGCTGCCGCCTTCGCCACCGTGATCACGATCAGCTCGCCTGTGAGGTCGAATTCGCAGGCGCCGGCGGCTCGCCAAATCCCTTGCCGGGCGCCATCGGCTGCAGACGGATCAAGCGGGAATCTTCAACAGCGGCCTGACGGTGCTTGACCGCTTCGCGGTACACCGGATCGCGGATCATCGCGACAAACGCCGCGACGCTCGGATATTCTGCGATGAACACATGATCCCATTGTTCGTGCTGCGGGCCAATCAGCATCAGTTCAAACCTGCCCTGCCAGACGATCCGGCCGCCGAGCCGTTCGAACACCGGGCCGGATTCGCGGCCATAGGCGGCGTAGGCTTCGGCGCCGCTAATGCTGCGGCCATCAGGATAGCTCGCTTGCGGCTTGAGCCGCACCAGATTGAGCATGTGGATCGGGCCATCGCGATCATTGTCGCGAAACAGCGCGAACACTTCCTTGGTCGGATCAACATAGCCGGTCATGATTTCCCCCGTTGCGGTCCGCTTATCGCGCGGTTTTGCAGCGGGGATTGTGGGCCGAGAGGGATCGGCGGCGCAAGTGTCACGCTGCGGACGACCGCCGCCTGCACTTGCAGGGCGAGCAAGCCACAACTTATCGACGCCAAATCACCCAAGCTGTTACCAGCGCCGCCATCCGATGACGGCGGTCATGCAAGCGAACCGGCACAGGCGCGGTTGTTACTCCGGCGCGATCGCGTCCACTTCCTGTTGCAGCCGGCCCATCGCCACCATCACCGCGGCGCCGGCGAACTCGCGCGACGCGCCGCCGGGATCGACCGACACCACCGACCAGTTGGCGCCGTGGGTCTCCTCCTCCGGCTCGCACAGTTCGATGACGATGTCGGCGACCTCGCTGCAATGACGTTGCGCCCGGACATCCTCCAGCAACAGCGCCTCGATTTCCGCCACCGACTTCCGCACCCGCGTCATGCCATCGACTCCTGACTGATCTTGCCCGTCAGATGCCGGATTGCACCGGCGAGCGCAATGGGGCCGCCTGGCGGCCATTGCCGCTTTGACGGCCGTCCGGCAACTGCCTATTTTGACGAAACGATTTCACAGCAGATGTGGCCACCATGACCGCCCCGTTGAAAACCGTAGAGGGCAGCGACGACCTGTCCGCTCAGATGATGCAGCTCGGCGCCGCCGCGCGCGCCGCCGCACGCCAATTGGCGATCGCGCCGACCGAGCAGAAGAACCGGGCGCTGGCGGCGATGGAACGGGCGATCCGCGCCCATTGCGAGGCGATCCTGGCCGCCAATGCCGAGGATGTCGCCGAGGTGCGCGCCGCTGGCGCCAGCTCCGCCTTCATCGACCGGCTGACCTTGACCCCGGCGCGGGTCGCGGCGATCGCCGACGGCATCAAGGTGATCCACGACATCGCCGACCCGATCGGCGCGGTCACCGAGCGCTGGCAGCGGCCGAACGGCATGGTGATCGAGCGGGTGCGGGTGCCGCTCGGCGTGATCGGCGTGATCTTTGAAAGCCGGCCCAACGTCACCGCCGATGCCGGCGTGCTTGGCCTGAAATCCGGCAATGCGGTGATGCTGCGCGGCGGTTCCGACAGTTTCCGCTCGTGCCGTGCCATTCATGACTGCCTGCTCGCCGGGCTGCGCGAAGCCGGGCTGCCGGAAGGCGCCATCACGCTGGTGCCGGTGCGCGACCGCGCCGCGGTTGGGCTGATGCTGTCGGGCCTTGGCGGCCAGATCGACGTGATCGTGCCGCGCGGCGGCAAGAGCCTGGTGGCGCGGGTCGAGGCCGAGGCGCGGGTGCCGGTGTTCGCTCATCTCGAAGGCGTCAACCACGTCTATGTCGATCGCCAAGCCGATCTGGAGATGGCCAAGGCGATCGTGCTCAACGCCAAGATGCGCCGTCCCGGCGTGTGCGGCGCGGCCGAAACGCTGCTGGTCGATGCCGGCGCCGCCGAGCGCATTCTTGCGCCGCTGGTTGGCGCACTGATCGATGCCGGCTGCGAAGTGCGCGGCGACGCCGCCGTGCAACAGGCCGATTCGCGCGCCAAGGCCGCCAGCGAGCAGGATTGGGGCACCGAATATGGTGAGCCGATCATCGCCGCCCGGGTCGTTGCTGGCCTTGATGACGCGCTGGCCCATATCGCGCGCTATGGCTCGCACCACACCGAGGCGATCGTCACCGAGGATCAGGCCGCCGCGGCGCGCTTCCTGAACGAAGTCGATGCCGCGATCGTGCTGCACAACGCCTCGACGCAATTTGCCGATGGCGGCGAATTCGGCTTCGGCGCGGAAATCGGCATCGCCACCGGCAAATTCCACGCGCGTGGGCCGGTCGGCGCCGAGCAGCTCACCAGCTTCAAGTATCGCGTGCACGGCACAGGCCAGACCCGGCCGTGAGCGGCGCGACGGCTCTGCGGGAGTAACAGCTTGGCCGCGCCGCTGTTGACATCATCATTGCCGCTGCCGCTGCATAGCGACGGGCTGCGGGTCGGCCTGCTCGGCGGCTCGTTCAATCCGCCGCATCACGGGCATCGCGAACTCAGCCTGTTCGCGATGAAGCGGCTGCAGCTCGATCAGGTGTGGTGGCTGGTGACGCCGGGCAATCCGCTGAAAGATGCCAGCGCCCTGCAAGGGCAAGCAGTGCGTGCTGCCGCGGCGCGTGCAGTCGCCCGGCATCCGAAAATCCAGGTGAGCTGTCTCGAAGGAGTCATCGGCACCCGCTACACTGTCGACACCATCGGCTATTTGCGCCGGCACTGTCGCAACGTTCGATTCGTCTGGATCATGGGCGCCGACAATCTCGCACAGTTCCACCGCTGGCAGGGCTTTCGGCGCATCGCCGCGCAGGTGCCGATCGCGGTGATCGATCGGCCGCCGCTCAGCCTGCGGGCGCTCGCCGCGCCGGCCGCCCAGCTCCTCGCGCGCTATCGCCTCCCAGAAGCAGCTGCTTCGAGCCTGGCTGCACGCAGGCCACCAGCCTGGGTGTATCTCACCGGAATGAAGTCGCCCGTGGCCTCAACCCGCTTGCGGAACCCGGACGGAAGCTGGAAGAAAACCGACGTGCCGGAATGGCATATTGAACGGTTGACCCCACATGCGTAGCATTGATGCCGAGCGCCGATCATCGACGCTCGCGATACAGTGAAAGGAATGGTCCCTGACCACATCTGTATTGTCTAAGTCGGCGCAGCCGGAATCCGGCTCCTCACCGACGCCCATCGTCGCCTCCAAGGCAGCGCTTGATGCCGAGGCGGCTGTGAAGCTGATCCTCTCCCGGCTGGACGACATGAAGGCGGAAGAGACGGTCACGATCGACCTGCGCGGCAAATCAGCGTTTTCGGACTACATGATCGTCACCAGCGGACGGGTGAACCGCCATGTTGGCGCGATCGCCGACAACGTGCTGAAGGGCCTGAAGGAAGCCGGCGTCCGAAATCCCCATGTCGAGGGCCTCGCCAATTGCGACTGGGTGCTGATCGATTCCGGCGATGTGATCGTGCACATCTTCCGGCCCGAGGTGCGCGCGTTCTACAACCTCGAACGGTTGTGGACCCAGGCCCCGACGGCAGCCAAGGCGGTTTGACCGGCCTGGCCGGCGAGAGTTAAGCGGCGCCGATGCGGCTCAGTGTGATTGCGATTGGCCGGCTCAAGCAAGGGCCGGAGCGGGAACTTGCGGATCGCTATTACCAGCGTTTCGACGAGATCGGCCGCAAGCTCGGCTTTCGCGGCCTGGAATTGCACGAGATCGCCGAAAGCCGCGCCCGCGACGCAGCTACCCGCATGACCGAGGAAGCGGCCGCGATCGGCGCACTGGTGCCGGAACGCGCCGCGCTGGTGGCGATGGACGAGCGCGGCAAAAGCCTCGACAGCGTCAGCTTTGCCCAGAAACTGGCCGGCTGGCGCGATCAATCGGTGCCGCAGACCGTGTTTGTGATTGGCGGAGCCGACGGACTTTCGCCAGAATTGCGGCGCAGAGCAAAGCTGCTCGTGTCGTTCGGCGCCGCGACGTGGCCGCACCAGATGGTGCGGGTCATGTTGCTCGAACAGATTTATCGTGCCGCGACGATATTGTCCGGCCACCCGTATCATCGGGCCTGACCGGAAAACCGGACCACACCCAGCATGACGCAGCCGCGTGCAACGGACTCGTTTTGGAAGCTGTGGCCGATGGCCGGCGCACTGGCGACCCTTGCGCTCAGCGCCGCACCCGTGGTCGCGCAATCGATCACCGCACCGTCGTCGCCTGAGCTGATCCGGCAGCGCGAGCAGGAGCTGGAGGCGATCCGCAGCCAGCAAAAGAGCGCCGCCGAGCAGCAGGAAAAGCTGAAAGCCGAAATCGCGGCGATTGGCGAGGACCACGCCAAGCTCAACGAGCAACTGATCGACATCGCCGCGCGGGTGCGCCAGGTCGAAACAAGGATCGGCGAAGCCGAAGCGCGGCTGGCACCGCTCGATCAGCGCGAACAGCAGATCCGCGCCTCGCTGGAAGCACGGCGCGGCGAGATCGGCGAGGTGCTGGCGGCGTTGCAACGCGCCAGCCGCCGGGCGCCGCCCGCGCTGCTGGTGCGGCCCGAAGACGCGCTGCAATCGCTGCGCACCGCGATGCTGCTCGGCGCGGTGGTGCCGGAAATGCGCAGCCGGGCCGACTGGCTGGTCAATGAACTGAGCGAACTCGTCGCGCTGCGCAAAACCATCGCCGCCGAACGCGACAGCCTGGCCGCCGACCGGGCGCGCATCACCGAGGATCAGACGAGGCTGGCGGCGCTGGTGCAGGAACGGCAGCGTAAGCAAAGCGCGATGGAGAAAGACCTTGAGGCCGAGCGCAGCCGTGCCGCCAGCCTCGCCAAACAGGTCGATAGCCTGCAGGACCTGATCGCCCGGATGGAGCAGGACCTGAAAAGCGCAGCCAAGGCCGCGGCCAGCGCCAATCTGCGCGGCACGCCGCCGCTGCCGGGCGGCAAGCCGAACCTCGCCGCGCTCAAGGACCCGGGCCGGCTCAGCCCGGCGATCCCGTTCGTGTCCGCCAAGGGCATGCTGGCGTTCCCGGTCAATGGCAGCAAAATCCGCGAATTCGGCCGCCCGGACGGGGTCGGCGGCGTCGAAAAGGGCATTTCAATCGCCACCCGCGCCGGTGCCCAGGTGACCACGCCCTGCGATGGCTGGGTGGTCTATGCCGGGCCATTCCGCAGCTACGGACAACTCTTGATCCTGAATGCCGGGGGCGGGTATCATGTCCTGATCGCCGGGATGGAGCGTATTTCGGTCAACATCGGACAATTCGTGCTCACGGGGGAGCCTGTGGCGACCATGGGGTCGATATCCCGGGTGGCGTCGATGCTCGCGGCGAATGCCACCCAACCCGTGCTATACGTTGAGTTCCGGAAAGACGGCACTCCCATAGACTCCGGCCCATGGTGGGCCGCAAATGAAGGCGAAAAGGTTCGCGGATGATGCGCAAGACTTCGGTAATCCTGCTGAGCGTTGCCACCGGCGCGGCGCTGACGCTGTTCGTGACCCAGCCGCGCTCGGCGCTGATGGGTTCGAGCGCGCGGGCCGCCACCTCCGACACCTATCGCCAGCTCAACCTGTTCGGCGACGTGTTCGAGCGGGTGCGCAGCGACTATGTCGAGAAGCCGGACGACAGCAAGCTGGTCGAGTCGGCGATCAGCGGCATGCTGGCTGGCCTCGATCCGCATTCCAGCTACATGGACGCCAAGAGCTTCCGCGACATGCAGGTGCAGACCCGCGGCGAGTTCGGCGGCCTCGGCATCGAGGTCACCATGGAAGACGGCCTGATCAAGGTGGTGTCGCCGATCGACGACACCCCGGCGTCCAAGGCCGGCATCATGGCCAATGACATCATCACCACGCTCGACGACGAAGGCGTGCAGGGCCTGACCCTGAACCAGGCCGTCGAGAAGATGCGCGGCCCGGTCAACACCAAGATCAAGCTGAAGATCGTCCGCAAGGGCCACGACAACCCGATCGAAATCACGCTGGTGCGTGACAACATCCGGGTGCGCTCGGTGCGGGCCCGCGTCGAAGGCGACGATATCGGCTATATCCGCATCACCACCTTCAACGAGCAGACCACCGAAGGCCTGAAGCGCGAAATCGGCAACCTCACCAATCAGATCGGTGCCGATAAGCTGAAGGGCTTCATCATCGACATGCGCAACAACCCCGGCGGCCTGCTGGAAGAAGCGGTCACGGTGTCCGACACCTTCCTCGACCGCGGCGAGATCGTCTCGACCCGCGGCCGCAACGCCGAGGAAACCCAGCGCCGCTCGGCGCGCTCGGGCGATCTCACCAAGGGCAAGTCGCTGGTGGTGCTGATCAATGGCGGCTCGGCCTCGGCTTCGGAAATCGTCGCCGGCGCGTTGCAGGACCACAAGCGCGCCACGCTGATCGGCACCCGTTCGTTCGGCAAGGGCTCGGTGCAGACCATCATTCCGCTCGGCTCCGGCAACGGCGCGCTGCGGCTGACCACGGCGCGCTACTACACGCCGTCGGGCAAGTCGATCCAGGCCAAGGGCATCACCCCGGATATCGAGGTGCTGCAGGACGTGCCGGAGGAGATCAAGGCGCGCACCGACACCAAGGGCGAAGCCTCGCTGCGCGGCCACCTCAAGGCCGATGGCGACGAGAAGACCGGCTCGCAGTCCTACGTGCCGCCGGATGCCAAGGACGACAAGGCGCTGAAGATGGCGGTCGATCTGCTGCACGGCGTCAAGGTCAATGCCGCGGCGCCGGCCTCCGGCGAGAAGGCGGCCGCCGACAAGGCCGCCAACTAATCGCAGCAGCGAGCAAGCAATCTGAAAAGGGCGGCATCAAGCCGCCCTTTTTGATTCCGGCTTTTTGATCGATACCATCAATTCCCACCAATGACCGTCATGCCCGCGCTTTGTCGCGGGCATCCACGTCTTGAAAACGGCGAAAGATCAAAGGCCTAGATGGCCGGGACGAGCCCGGCCATGACGTGCGAAGTGGTTTGGTATGAGACTGAGTGCGCCCGCGACCATTCGGGCAACGCCCCGCTTTTGCCGGCCCCATGGTACAGTTGCCGCGGCTGATTCGGGAGGTTTTGGGCCGTGACCACGGACGAACTGAGCGCACCGCTCGGGCGGAAGCCGGTCCGCAAGCGGAAATTTCGCTTGCCGTTTTCGGCCACCCAGACCTTGGCCACCGCTTTCACGCTGTTTCTTGGCGTGTTCGGCTACTACGCGCTGTTCACCGAAAACCCGTTCGGCGGCGAGCCGGTGGCGCGGCTCACCATCCAGCCCGACCAGTTTGCCGCGCCAGCCGCGACGCCGGACAGCAAGGACCAGGAGAAGGATAAGGGCAAGGCCGCTGCCGCCGGTGAGGCCGCCAAGACCCCGCCCGCCGACCCGGCCGGGCAGCGCACCGTGACCATCATCGACGGATCCAGCGGCGCCCGCAAACAGGTGGTGGTGCCGAGCGAGGCTCCCGAAGACAAAGCCGGCTCCGAACCGGCGCCGAGCGGCGCCGTCAATCCCAAGCTATTGGAACAGACCCGGCACGGCGCGGTGCCGATCGCCGCCGACGGCCTCAAGCCATTCACCGCCTATGCTGGCGCCAGCGAAGTCGATCGCGAGCGCGTCGCCCATGTGCCGACCATCGCCGTGGTGGTCGGCGGCCTTGGCGTTGGCGCCGCCAAGACCAATGACGCCATCATGAAACTGCCGGCGGCGGTGACTTTGGCGTTCACGCCCTATGGCGCAGACGCCGCCAAGCTGGTCGAGCGGGCGCGCGCGCAGCGCCATGAGGTGCTGCTGCAAGTGCCGATGGAACCGTTCGAATATCCCGACAGCGATCCCGGCCCGCAGACCCTGCTGACTTCGATCAGCGCCGAACAGAACCTCGACCGGCTCTATTGGCATCTCAGCCGGTTCCAGGGCTATGTCGGCATCATGAATTTCATGGGCGCGCGCTTTGTCACCGCGGACACCGCGTTGTCGCCGGTGATGCGCGAAGCGGCCAAGCGTGGGCTCGGCTATCTCGACGATGGCACCTCGCCGCGCAGCGTCGCGGCGACGCTCGCGGCCGGCCAGACCGTGCCGTATGGCAAGGCCGATGTCAGCATCGATGCCGTGCCGACCGCGCTCGAGATCGACCGGGCGCTGGGACGGCTCGAGGCGCTGGCGCGCGAGAATGGCAATGCCATCGGAACCGCCTCGGCGCTGCCGATTTCCATCGAACGTATCGGCCAATGGGCGAAGACGCTGCAAAACCGCGGATTGGCCCTTGTGCCGTTGACAACCGCAATGCTGAAATCAAAATCGGGTTAGGTCGATCCGCCGGGTCGATCCCAGAAGAACCCCAGCACACGACCCTACGGGGCACTGATTGAATGACACGGTACGAAGACCTGCCCTACCGCACCTGCGTCGGTATGATGTTAATCAACGCGGAGGGCCTGGTGTTCATCGGGCGACGCTCGGGTGGCATCGAACACGTTGACGACACCCACGTCTGGCAAATGCCGCAAGGCGGAGTCGATCCGGGTGAAGACACCTGGACCGCCGCCAAACGCGAGCTTTACGAAGAAACCAGCGTGCGCTCGGTCGAGAAGATCGCCGAGATTTCCGAATGGCTGATCTATGACATCCCGCGCACTGTTGCGGGGCGTGCCTGGAAGGGCCGTTATCGCGGCCAGCGCCAGAAATGGTACGCGGTGCGCTTCACCGGCCAGGATAACGAGATCGACGTCGCCTCGCCGGGCGGCGGCCACAAGGCCGAGTTCACCAGCTGGCGCTGGGAGCCGATGCAGAACCTGCCCGACCTGATCGTGCCGTTCAAACGGCCGGTCTATGAGCGGGTGGTCAAGGAATTCGCCTCGCTGGCGGTGCCGCTGCGCAAGCCGGTGATCGGCGGCTGACCCGCCCTTGTGACGGATCGTGCCCGCGCTGGCCGCGGGCATTGGCGTCATAAAAGCGCTGCCGGATCAAAGACGTGGACGGCCGGGACGCGCCCTACGACATTCACACATCTGATTCTGACGCGGCTTGCGGCACGGCGATTTTTCTGAATCGCTGCAGTGCCAAGATCGACGATTCAGGGGCAGCAGATGGAAGGTGGTTTGGGACGGTTTGGCGACCGGCGCCTGGAAAAAGGGGGGCCTGCTTGCTGGCTCGGCTGGTTGCTGTGGGCCAAGCGGGCGTCAGCGTCCGCCGCGTCGGGGGCAATCGGGCCGGCGAGATGCGCTTCACCCGATTTTTGCGTAACCCGAAGGTGACACCGAACGAGATGGTCGCGCATGCGCGGGCGCGCACCGCCTTGCTGGTCAAGGACCGCCACATCCTGGCGATCCAGGACACCACGACGCTGCGCGACGATGGCAAACTAAGCAGTTTGAACCTGCATCCGATGATCGCGGTGGATGCCGGCGATGGCGGATTGCTCGGCCTTGTCGATGCGGTGTTCCTGAGCCGCGTTGGCGGCAAGAAACATCTGTGCGGCAAGCGGCCGTTCGAGGACAAGGAAAGCCGGCGCTGGCTCGATGCGACCCAGACCGCGGCCAGCCTGGTCGCGGCAGGCGCGGCTTGCGTGACCGTGATCGCCGACCGGGAAGGCGATATCTACGAGGAGTTTGCCTGTCGGCCCGCCGAGACCGAACTATTGATCCGTGCCCACCATGACCGGATGCTGGAAGGTGGCGGCTCATTGTATGACTGCCTGGCGCAGGAGGCCGAACTCGGCTGCGAAACCATTGATGTCCCGGCTCATCCGGGCCGGCCGGTGCGTCAGGCGACGCTGGCGCTGCGTGCCCGCGAGATCACCCTGAAGCGGCCGAAACGCAATCATCCCAGTGAGGCGGCGAAGCTGCCGAAGACCGTGACGCTCACTTTGGTGGAAGCGCGCGAGATTGATCCGCCGCAAGCGGCGACGCCGGTGCATTGGCGGCTGCTGACGACGCACCCGGTGACGACGCTGGCGCAGGCCTTGATGATCACCGGCTTCTACCGCCAGCGCTGGACCATCGAGCAATTGTTCCGGGTGATGAAAACCAAGGGCTTCGACATCGAAGCGGTGCGGATCACCGAGGATGAGCCATTCGAGAACCTGACCACCGCAACCCTGATCGCTGCCATTCAAGTGCTGCAGATGGTACGCGAGCGCGACGGCCAAGCCGGTCGACCGTTACAGGACGCGCTCGCCTCCGACGACCAGCCGGCGCTGGAAGCGATCTGCCAGACCCTCGAAGGCAAAACCGCGAAACAGAAGAACCCGCACCCCAAAGGATCGCTCGCCTACGCCAGCTGGGTCTGCGCCCGGCTCGGCGGATGGACCGGCTACTACGGTAAACCTGGCCCCATCGTCATGCTGCACGGCCTTCAATCACTGAAGGCCATGCTGCAAGGCTGGAAGCTCCGACAAGATGTGTGAATCTCGTAGGGACGCGCCCGGCCACGACGTATTATAGCCATGCCGTTGGCGTGACCGCCGCGCTCAAGCCGCGCGCGGCGGCGCGAGCGCGGTGCGCAGGATGTGCTCGCAATAGGCCTTGATGACGTGATGCGCGAAGGCGTGGTCGCGCGCCGCCAGCGCCATGCGGCGCAGCCGGTCCTTGTCCGCCAGGGCACTCACCACCGCGCGTTCCAGCCCGCCCGGCTCGACGTCGTAATAGAATGCGTGCTCGCCTTCGAGCAGCGGCGCGTGGCGGAAGATGGTCGGGTGGTTCATCACCGGGATCGACTGCACGATCGCCGCCTCATAATGGCGGTAGCAGTCCCAGCCCATGCCCTCCGGCGACCATGACAGCCAGGAGCGCGACATCCGGTCCATGAAGGCGTCATAGGGCAGCCGCTCGGTCGGCTGATCGACCTTGTAGCCGAGCGCCTTCAGCCGCTCGATTTCGGCAACGCCAGCGGCGCGCACCGTGGAATTGCCGGTGACCGCGCCGGAGAAGAAGATGTCGTGGGTCTTTTCCGGAAACGGCGCGTGGCGCCAGCGCTCGTTATGGGTGAATTGCGGCAGCGAGATCGGCTGCAGCTTGGCGATCCGCGCCTGCCATTGCGGGCTGTTGCGGAACCGGAGCGTCGGCAGATGCTTGTGCGAGGTGCCATACAGCACCTGCCATTTATCGACCGGCAGCTCGCGCTTAAAAAACACCTTGGCCTTGTCGAGCAGAAACACCGAGTTTTTGCCGATGCCAAACGAGTCATCCATGTCGATCGCCACCAGCGGCACCGGCACCTTCGCCCAGCGCAGCACCTCGACGCCGAATTGCCGGGTCAGCGACGCCCAGGGATGGCGCGGCGTCTTGAACGGCGCGCGCGCCCAATAGCGCGGGTGCCAGGGCGAATAGCGGATGGTGTTGGCGATCACGATGTCATAGCCGCCCTGCGCCGCGGTGCGCAGCTCGCGCAGCACGCGGTCCGGCGTCGAAAAGCCATCGATGGTGCAGAAATTCTGCGGCAGCTTGGTCGCCGACCACAACAGCGTGGTCTGCTGCGGATATTGATATTTGAAATAGCCGCTGCCGATTTCCAGGATGCGCAGCCGCGCGATATCGAGCGGCGGTTGATCGGTGTCGGCGGAGGCTGCAAGCACGGCAAATTCCCAAAAGGCGCCGGCGGCCGGCGCTGGCCTGCCGGTCTTCGATGTTCGCGGGACGTTCTAAATTCCTGCGGAACGCGGCTTGCCTAGCATGGGGTTTCTTGCCATTCAATGCGCCGGAAAACAGCCGTCGGTCGTGCTTTCGGCCCCCGGCGGAAAGTGGATCAATGCGGGCGTCTCGACGAGTTTTGGTGAGTGGCGGAGCCGGTTTCATCGGCTCGCATCTGTGCGAATTGCTGCTGGCGGAAGGGCACGAAGTGCTCTGCGTCGACAATTACTTCACGGGCTGGCGGCGCAATATCGAGCATCTGGTCAATAAGCCACGCTTCGAGCTGATGCGCCACGACGTCACCTTCCCGCTCTATGTGGAAGTGGACGACATCTTCAATCTGGCCTGCCCGGCCTCGCCGATCCATTACCAGCACGATCCGGTGCAGACGCTGAAGACCAGCGTGCATGGCGCGATCAACATGCTGGGCTTGGCCAAGCGTACCCGCGCCAAGATCTTCCAGGCTTCGACCAGCGAGGTCTATGGCGACCCGACCGTGCATCCGCAGCCGGAAAGCTATTGGGGCCACGTCAATCCGCTCGGCATCCGCGCCTGTTACGACGAGGGCAAGCGCGCCGCGGAAACGCTGTTCTTCGACTATCACCGCCAGCATAAGGTCAGGATCAAGGTCGCGCGGATCTTCAACACCTATGGCCCGCGCATGCATCCCAATGACGGCCGGGTGGTGTCGAACTTCATTGTGCAGGCGCTGACCAACACCGACATCTCGATCTATGGCGACGGCAACCAGACCCGGTCGTTCTGCTACGTCACCGACCTACTCGACGGCTTCATGAAGCTGATGGCGACCGGCGATGACTTCATCGGCCCGGTCAATCTCGGCAATCCGGTGGAGTTCACCATTCGCCAGCTCGCCGAGCTGGTGATCGAGCTGACCGATTCCAAATCCAAGCTGATTTCGCTGCCGCTGCCGGCCGACGACCCGCGCCAGCGCCAGCCCGACATCACGCTGGCGCGCAGCGCGCTGCAGTGGGAACCGAAAGTGGCGCTGCGCGATGGCCTGAAGGAAACCATCGACTATTTCCGCAAGCTGCTGGCGTCGTAAGCCGCGCCCTTGCGGTAACTCAATGTGGGGCGCACCGCCGGGTGCACCCTCCTGATCGCGCCACCAGCACGCGCGGCGCGATTATCGTCCGGAGACACGGATGACTGTTGAAACGCTGCGGCACGACGTAACCGATCCCACCATCTACCGGCGCAATGTCGGCATCGCGCTGTTCAACGCGCAGGGCGAGGTGCTGATCGGCCGCCGCTTCAAGGACGACGGCCCGGAAATCATTCTGCCCGGCAAAGAGTGGCAGATGCCGCAAGGCGGCATCGACGCCGGCGAGGAGCCGCGCGTCGCGGTGCTGCGCGAACTCTGGGAAGAAACCGGGGTGTCGCACGCCGATTATCTCGGCGAGACCGATTGGCTGGCTTACGATTTCCCGCCCTATCACGGACCACAGCACCGGCTCGGCCAGTTCCGCGGCCAGCGGCAAAAATGGTTTGCGCTGCGCTTCACTGGCGCCGAGCACGAGATCGATCCGCTCGCAACCCGCAACGGCCAGCCGCCGGAATTCGACGCCTGGCGCTGGGAGCGGCTCGACCGGGTCGCTGATCTGGTGGTGCCGTTCCGCCGCGAGGTCTATCTCGCGGTCGCGCGCGAATTTGCGCGCTTCGTGTAGCCGATTGCGTCAGGCTCACCTCTCCCCGCTACGCGGGGAGAGGTCGGATCGCGGAGCGATCCGGGTGAGGGGCCGGGCACAGCGCATCCCTCACCATCATTCACCCAGGTCGGCACTACGCCCCTCACCCCACCCCTCTCCCCGCAAGAGCGGGGCGAGGGAGCAGGCCGTCTCCGGGACCAGGGCACTGCTTCTGAACGTAGGATCCCAAACGCAAAATGGCCGGGGCGAGCCCGGCCATTTTGAAGCGGTTTTTCGGTGACCCGTGATGCTTAGTGCATCGCGGTGGTCTGCAGCTGCTGCTGGATGCTCTTGAAGTGATCGAGCCGCTCAATGGCGCGATCGAGTTCCGAGCCCTGCTTGCTGGCGAGCTGCGCTTCCATGGAGGCAACCGTCTGAGCGAACTGCGCCGCATCGAGATCGGCGACCGAGGTCGCGACATCGGCCAGCACCGTCAGCCCCTTGTCGGACACTTCGGCGATACCGCCGAGCACCACGACCTTCTGCTGTTTGCCGCCCTTGGTCACCGTGACGATGCCGGGACGGATCGCCGCCACCACCGGCGCATGGCCGGCGAGCACGCCGAAATCGCCTTCGACGCCGGGAATGTCGACCTGATCGACGTCACCGGAGAAGGCGATCTTTTCGGGCGAAACCAAGTCGAAACGGAACGTGGCCATTGGGGTACCTGCGCGTAGCGAATAGCGAATAGCGAATGGAGGGGAGCAGCGGCGGCGAAACTATCGCGCCCCGCTACTCCCAATTCGCTCTCTTAGGCCGCTTCGGCGGCCAGCTTCTTGCCCTTCTCGACCGCCTCTTCGATGGTGCCGACCATGTAGAAGGCAGCTTCCGGCAGGTGATCGTACTTGCCTTCGCAGATCGCGCGGAAACCCTTGATGGTGTCCGCGAGCTCAACGAACTTGCCGGGCGAGCCGGTGAACACTTCGGCGACGTGGAACGGCTGCGACAGGAAGCGCTCGATCTTACGGGCGCGGGCCACCGTCAGCTTGTCCTCTTCGGACAGTTCGTCCATGCCGAGAATGGCGATGATGTCCTGCAGCGCCTTATAGCGCTGCAGAATCTGCTGCACCTGGCGGGCGGTCGCGTAGTGCTCCTCGCCGACGATCAGCGGCGACAGCATGCGCGAGGTCGAGTCGAGCGGGTCCACCGCCGGGTAGATGCCCTTTTCCGAGATCGCGCGGTTCAGCACCGTGGTGGCGTCGAGATGGGCGAACGAGGTCGCCGGCGCCGGGTCGGTCAAGTCGTCGGCCGGCACGTAAATCGCCTGCACCGAGGTGATCGAACCCTTGGTGGTGGTGGTGATGCGCTCCTGCAGCGCGCCCATGTCGGTGGCCAGCGTCGGCTGATAACCCACCGCCGACGGGATGCGGCCGAGCAGCGCCGACACTTCCGAACCGGCCTGGGTGAAGCGGAAGATGTTGTCCACGAAGAACAGCACGTCCTGGCCCTGATCGCGGAAGTGCTCGGCGACCGTGAGGCCCGACAGCGCGACGCGGGCGCGGGCGCCGGGCGGCTCGTTCATCTGGCCGTACACCAGGGCGCACTTCGAACCTTCGCCGCCGCCCTTCTTGTTGACGCCGGATTCGATGAACTCGTGATAGAGGTCGTTACCTTCACGGGTACGCTCGCCGACGCCGGCGAACACCGAGTAACCACCATGGGCCTTGGCGACGTTGTTGATCAGTTCCTGAATCAGCACGGTCTTGCCGACGCCCGCACCGCCGAACAGGCCGATCTTGCCGCCCTTGGCGTACGGCGCCAGCAGGTCGACGACCTTGATGCCGGTGACCAGAATTTCCGCTTCGGTCGACTGCTCGGTATAGGCCGGCGCTTCCTGATGGATGCCGCGGGTGCCTTCGGCCTGGATCGGGCCCTGCTCGTCGATCGGCTCGCCGATCACGTTCATGATGCGGCCGAGCGTGCCGGCACCGACCGGCATCTTGATCGGGGCGCCGGTGTCGATCACTTCCTGGCCACGGACCAAGCCCTCGGTGGTGTCCATCGCGATCGCGCGGACCGTCGATTCGCCGAGATGCTGCGCCACTTCGAGCACCAGGCGGTTATCGCCATTCTTGGTCTCGATCGCGTTCAGAATGGCCGGAAGATGATCCTCGAACTGCACGTCGACGACGGCGCCGATCACCTGGGTGATCCGTCCAGTCTGGTTGGCGGGTGTAGCCATGAAAACTTCTCCTTGAAGTCCGTATCTCTAGAAACTGTTGCTGTCCGGAATGCCGTCTCGAGCCGCCGCGCTAAACTGCCTCGGCGCCGGAGATGATTTCGATCAATTCCTTGGTGATCATCGCCTGGCGCGTACGGTTGTAGACCAGGGTCTGCTTGCGGATCATCTCGCCGGCGTTGCGCGTGGCGTTGTCCATCGCGGTCATCTGCGCGCCGTAGAACGAAGCGTTGTTCTCCAAAAGCGCACGGAAGATCTGCACGGCGATGTTACGCGGCAACAGGCTGGTGAGGATTTCGTCTTCACCGGGCTCGTATTCGTAGGACGTCGCCGGGCCGGCATTGGCGGCCGGCTTTTCGATCACCAGCGGGATGATCTGCTGCGCGGTCGGGATCTGCGAGATCACCGACTTGAAGCGCGAATAGAACAGCGTGCAGACGTCGAACTCGCCGGCGTCAAAGCGCGCCAGCAGCTTGGCGGCGATGTCTTCGGCGTTGACGAAGCCGAGCTGACGCACCGAGCGCAGCTCGATGGTCTCGACGATCTGGCGATCGAAGATGCGCTTCAGCTGCTCGTAGCCTTTACGGCCGACGCAGAAGATCTTCACTTCCTTGCCCTGGCCGAGCAGCGACTGCGCGTGCTCGCGGGCGAGACGCACGATCGAGGAGTTGAAGGCGCCCGACAGACCACGCTCGCCGGTGCACACCAGCAGCATGTGAACCTTGTCGCGGCCGGTGCCGGCCAGCAGCGTCGGCGCGCCAGGCGAGCCGGCGGCGGCGCTGGCGATGTTGCCGATCACCGCTTCCATCTTTTCCGCGTAGGGACGCGCGGCTTCGGCGGCCATCTGCGCGCGGCGCAGCTTGGAGGCTGCCACCATCTGCATGGCTTTGGTGATCTTCTGCGTCGCCTTGGTCGAGGCGATGCGGACCCGCATGTCTTTAAGTGAAGCCATTCCAGCCTATCCACTCACGTCGGTTACGACCCCCTCCTCCGCCTGCGGAGGAGGGCCGGGGTGGGAGCTGCCGCGCGCACGGAGCCGTCTCCCAACCCAACCGGCTGTGCCGGTCGACCTCCCCCGCAAGCGGGGGAGGCTAGTATCACGCAAAAGTCTTGGCGTAGCCTTCGATCACCGCCTTGAGCTTGGCGGCAACGTCGTCGGCCAGATCGCGCGAGTCGCGGATCGCATTCAGGATCTCGACGTTCTTGCCGCGCAGCAGCGACAGCAGACCGTCTTCGAACGCGCGCACCTTGTTGAGCGGCAGCGGGTCGAGATAGCCGTTGACGCCGGCGTAGATCACGCAGACCTGCTCTTCCATCTTCAGCGGCGAGAACTGCGGCTGCTTCAGGAGTTCGGTCAGGCGCGAACCGCGGTTCAGAAGGCGCTGGGTCGCGGCGTCGAGGTCCGAGCCGAACTGCGCGAACGCCGCCATTTCGCGGTACTGCGCAAGCTCACCCTTGATCTTGCCGGCGACCTTCTTCATCGCCTTGGTCTGCGCCGACGAGCCGACGCGCGACACCGACAGACCGACGTTCACCGCCGGGCGGATGCCCTGGAAGAACAGGTCGGTTTCCAGGAAGATCTGACCGTCGGTGATCGAAATCACGTTGGTCGGGATGTAGGCCGACACGTCGTTGGCCTGGGTCTCGATCACCGGCAGAGCGGTCAGCGAGCCAGTGCCGTTGTCTTCGTTCAGCTTGGCCGCGCGCTCCAGCAGACGGGAGTGCAGGTAGAACACGTCGCCCGGATAGGCTTCACGGCCCGGCGGACGGCGCAGCAGCAGCGACATCTGACGATAGGCGACGGCCTGCTTCGACAAGTCGTCATAGATGATGACGGCGTGCATGCCGTTGTCGCGGAAGTACTCGCCCATGGTGCAGCCGGTGAACGGCGCGAGGTACTGCATCGGGGCCGGGTCGGACGCGGTGGCAGCCACCACGATCGAGTATTCCAGCGCGCCCTGCTCCTCGAGCACCTTCACGAACTGCGCGACGGTGGAACGCTTCTGGCCGACCGCGACATACACGCAGTACAGCTTCTGGCTTTCCGGGGCGCCGGCGACGTTGAGCGGCTTCTGGTTCAGAATGGTGTCGAGCGCGATCGCGGTCTTGCCGGTCTGACGGTCGCCGATGATCAGCTCGCGCTGGCCGCGGCCGATCGGGATCAGCGCGTCGATCGCCTTGAGGCCGGTGGCCATCGGCTCGTGCACCGACTTACGCGGAATGATGCCGGGCGCCTTGACGTCGACGCGGCGACGCTCGGTGACCTGGATCGGGCCCTTGCCGTCGATCGGATTGCCGAGCGCATCGACCACGCGGCCGAGCAGACCCTTGCCGACCGGCGCGTCCACGATGGCGCGGGTGCGCTTGACGGTCTGGCCTTCCTTGATTTCACGGTCGGAGCCGAAGATCACGACGCCGACATTGTCGCTTTCGAGATTGAGCGCCATGCCGCGCGTGCCGTTCTCGAATTCGACCATTTCGCCGGCCTGGACGTTGTCGAGGCCATAGACGCGAGCAATGCCGTCGCCGACAGACAGCACCTGTCCGACTTCCGTGACCTCAGCCTCCTGGCCGAAGTTCTTGATCTGGTCCTTGAGGATCGCGGAAATTTCCGCGGCGCGGATGTCCATCAGCCTGCCTCTTTCATCGCGTGCTTGATCGAGTTGAGTTTGGTGCGGAGCGAACTGTCCACCATGCGGCTGCCGAGCTTGACCACAAGCCCGCCGATGATCGCCGGATCGACATTCACGTTGAGCGCGACGTCCTTGCCCGTCACCGTTTTCAGGGCGGACTTCAGAGCATCGAGATTCTTGTCGCTGAGCGGTTCAGCCACGGTGACATCGGCCGTCGCTTCGCCCTTGAATTTGGCGACCAGCGCCGCGAAGGCCCGGATCACATCATGGATCGCGAACAGCCGGCGGTTGGCGGTGAGCACCGCCAGGAATTTTGCAGTGATGCCGCCGATGCCGGCCTTGGCCAGCACCGCGGCGAGCGCCTTGCCCTGCTCCTCAGCGGTGAACACCGGGCTGCGCACCAGGCGGGTCAGCTCCGGGCTCCCCGCCAGCATGGCGGCGAATTTGTCGAGATCGGCCTTGACCGCATCGACCGACTTGTCGTCACGCGCGAGTTCAAACAGTGCCGTTGCATAACGACCTGCGACTCCAGAAACGGAAGGATTTTCGGCTGCCACGGCGACGCTCTTTATATGCAGTCAAATTCGCAAGGAAGAAACCGTCGCCACATTTGGCGCCGAGCGATTAAGCCCCTGGAATTCAAGCTGAACTTCGATTGCAGGCCAGCACGGGTGGGCCGGCCCCTTAAAAATCGCGGCTTTGCTAACATAGCGCGCGCACAGGTGCAACACGATGGCAACCAAACCCGTCGTCTTGACGCAGGGTCTTATCGCCGCCCTCCACGGCCGCTCGCCACCCCGATTTCGAGCCGAGTGCCGGCAATGACCGCCCGGGCGCGGGTCGCCAGCCCCCAAAACTGACCGCAACCAGCACATGGCTGCCCGCCGTGAGCGGGCGGCTTGGCTATTTGCAATTGAATCGTGGTGGAGATTTCAACCGAATCAGATTCGAGGCCGATTACTTGCGCGCGGGGCAAGCGCCGCCTGTGAAAACTTGGAACAACAGTATTCAAACGTCATGTACAGTATAGATATAGTAATAAATCTGTTAATATCAAGATGTCCGGCTTATTGAGCGAGATCAAAAAATTTTTCAGGCGCGTTTCTGGCGGGTTGACCGTCAATATTCAGCCTCATTACAAGGCCACCCGTTCAACTCGGGAGTAGGGACGGGGGTTCCACTTGCCACATATATGGCAAATACTCTTTGTTTAAGGATAGGATATGGTTCGATTGAAAACACCGGCGCCGCGCATCATGAGCCGGCCGAGCACGGCTCTGGCGATGATCGTCGCCTCTGTCTTTCTCGGCGGGGGCGTGACCGAAGCCTCGGCCAAATCCCGACACCATCGCCATCACCACCATAGCCACCACCACACCGGCGATTCCTGGCGGTCCGCCAACGCCTCTCTGAACGGCCAAAGCTCGGGCCACAGTTTCTCGGGCATGGCGTCGTATTACGGCAACGAATCTGGCAGCCGCACCGCTTCCGGCCAGCGCATGAACCCGAGCGCGATGACTGCGGCGCATCGCACCCTGCCGTTCGGCACCCGGCTGCGGGTCACCCACGGCGAACGCAGCGTGGTTGTCACCATCAACGATCGCGGCCCCTTCATTCGTGGCCGTGTTTTGGATCTTTCGACCGGCGCCGCACGCGCGATCGGTTTGACCAGCCGCGGGGTCGGCCGGGTCTACGCGGAAGTCCAGTAAAGGATTACGCGGGCGGCACCGCCGCCACCGTTCAATGAATGATAGGTCTGGGACGGACATGCCGCTTGGCATGTGAAACTAACAGCCTGTCGCCGCGCCGCGGTGACAGGCTTTTACTTTGCGCAACTAGATCAACACCGTCATGCCCGCGCTTGTTGTTTAGCCCGGGGACATGTCGGACACCTGTTCGGGGACATCACTGACACTTTTGGGCGTGGTCAAGTCGATCGTTGCAACTGGCCACGATCCGAAGAAGATTCCATAGCGACCGTCCTGGTCGAGCGGCCGCACGGCGAGAAGTTCGCCGCGCAAGGCGCGTGGCACGTTCCACAGACGGCCTTTGAAGCTGATGTAGTCCTTGGTCAACGGGACGCGCCGTACGGTCTCGTCGCTGTCGTAGTGGACCTCCGGCAAGCGATCGGGCATCGCGCGTGGGCTTGGCCGGTAGCGGCTGGCGGGCACAT
>KI632513.1:3100605-3314137 GCA_000504425.1 Rhodopseudomonas palustris JSC-3b
GCGTCAGGCGACGCTGGCGCTGCGTGCCCGCGAGATCACCCTGAAGCGGCCGAAACGCAATCATCCCAGTGAGGCGGCGAAGCTGCCGAAGACCGTGACGCTCACTTTGGTGGAAGCGCGCGAGATTGATCCGCCACAAGCGGCGACGCCGGTGCATTGGCGGCTGCTGACGACGCACCCGGTGACGACGCTGGCGCAGGCCTTGATGATCACCGGCTTCTACCGCCAGCGCTGGACCATCGAGCAATTGTTCCGGGTGATGAAAACCAAGGGCTTCGACATCGAAGCGGTGCGGATCACCGAGGATGAGCCATTCGAGAACCTGACCACCGCAACCCTGATCGCTGCCATTCAAGTGCTGCAGATGGTACGCGAGCGCGACGGCCAAGCCGGTCGACCGTTACAGGACGCGCTCGCCTCCGACGACCAGCCGGCGCTGGAAGCGATCTGCCAGACCCTCGAAGGCAAAACCGCGAAACAGAAGAACCCGCACCCCAAAGGATCGCTCGCCTACGCCAGCTGGGTCTGCGCCCGGCTCGGCGGATGGACCGGCTACTACGGTAAACCTGGCCCCATCGTCATGCTGCACGGCCTTCAATCACTGAAGGCCATGCTGCAAGGCTGGAAGCTCCGACAAGATGTGTGAATCTCGTAGGGACGAGCCCGGCCATGACGCGGGGGGCGACGTTGCTACCCCACGCTATTGTCTGGGAATACTACAGAGCAACTACAGAAAACTCTGCGGATCAACGTCGACTTCCAGCTTGAGCGTGCCGGTGGTTTTGGGCGCCGCCGCCAGCCAGTGCCGCAGATAGCTCGACAGATCGACATTGCGCGGCGCCTTGAGCAGCAGCCGGAAGCGATAGCGGCCCTTGATCACTGCCAGCGGCGCCTCGGCCGGTCCCAGCAGCTTGATGCGCTCATCGATCGGCGCCAGCGCCACCAGCTTGCGGGCAAAACCTTCGGCGGTCGGCCGATCGCCGGCTGAGATGATCAGGCTCGCCAGCCGCCCGAATGGCGGATAGCCGGTGCGTTCGCGCATCTCGATTTCGCTGGCGTAAAACGCCGCGCGGTCGCAGGCGACCAGCGCCTTCATCACCGGATGTTCGGGCTGATGGGTCTGCAAAAAGCCGACGCCGCGGCCCTGCTCGCGGCCGGCGCGGCCGATCACCTGGTTCAGCAATTGAAAGGTGCGCTCGGCGGCACGCGGATCGCCATTGCCAAGGCCAAGATCGGCATCGACCACCCCGACCAGATTGAGCCGCGGAAAATTATGGCCCTTGGCCACGAGCTGCGTGCCGATGATGATATCGACCCGGCCTTCGGCGATCTCATTGAGCTCGCTGCGCATGGTTTCGATCGAGGTGATCAGATCGGATGACAGCACCATGGTGCGCGCCTGCGGAAACAGCGAAGCCGCCTCCTCCTGCAGCCGCTCGACGCCGGGACCGACCGCCACCAGCGAGTTTTCCGCCGCGCAATGCGGGCAGCTCGGCGGCCGCGGAATCGAAAAGCCGCAATGGTGGCAGACCAGCCGTTGCCGAAAGCGGTGATCGACCAGCCAAGCATCGCAGATCGTGCAGGCAAAGCGGTGGCCGCAGGCCCGGCACAGCGTCAGCGGCGCATAGCCGCGGCGATTGAGGAACAATAGCGCCTGTTCGCGCCGCTCGATCGCAAAACCGATCTGTTCGGCAAGCCGCGGCGCGATGAACCGGCCGCGGCCCGGGCCCTCCTGGCGCAGATCGATCGCCTCGATCTGCGGCATGTGCTGGCCGCCGAATCGATTCGGCAGCGGCACGCGCTGATAACGGCCCTTGCGGGCGTTGACCTCGGTCTCCACTGAGGGCGTCGCCGAGGCCAGCACGACCGGAATTTTGGCGATCGAGCCGCGCACCACCGCCATGTCGCGGGCATGATAATGGGCGCCGTCTTCCTGCTTGTAGGCCTGGTCGTGCTCCTCATCGACCACGATCAGCCCAAGCCGGGCATAGGGCAGGAACAGCGCCGAGCGCGCGCCGACCACCACCGGCGCCGTGCCATCGGTGATCGCCGCGAAATTGCGCGCCCGGGTGCGCGGCGTCAGCTCGGAATGCCATTCCAGCGGCCGCACCCCGAAACGCGTGGCAAAGCGATCGAGAAACTGCCCGGTGAGCGCGATTTCCGGCATCAGGATCAGCACCTGCTCGCCGCGCCGCAGCACCTCGGCGACCGCCTCAAAATACACCTCGGTCTTGCCGGAGCCGGTGACGCCGTCGAGCAGCGCCACCTGAAAGCCGCCGGCGGCAAGGCCGCGCAACTGCTCGGCCGCGGCGCGCTGCTCGGGCGAGAAATCCGGCTGCGCGAACGCCGGATCGGGCGGCGGCGGCGCCGGCGGGCGCGGTAGCGGCTCCACCGTCAGCGTGCCCTCATCGACCAGGCCGTCGATTACGCTCGGGCTACAGCCGGCTTCCTGCGCCGCCTCGGCTTTGCCGTGCAACAGCCCGTCGGCCAGAATGTCGAGCAAGCGCCGCCGCGCCGGGGTCAGCCGCCGCGGCGCGGGGCCGGTCAGCCGCACGCCGGGCCGCACCCGCTCCGGGCCGAGTTCGCCCATGCGCAGCGTCATGCGCAGCACCATGCCGCGCGGCGCCAGTGTGTAATTGGCGACCCAATCGACCAAGCTGCGCAGCTCCGGGCGCAGCGGCGGCAGATCGAGCTTTTCGGAAATGTCCTTGAGCCGGTTGTGCAGCCGCGGGTCGGGATTGGGGTTGTCGGCCCACACCACGCCGATCACCTCGCGCGCGCCGAGCGGCACGCTGACCACGTCGCCGGGCTGCAGCTCACGCCCGGCCGGCACCCGGTAGGAATAAGCGTGATCGAGCGCGACCGGCAGCAGCACGTCGACGACGCGCGGCGAGGAGATCGGTCGGCGGCTGGGCGGAAAATCATCCATCGGTCCGGTGTGCCGCCAAAGCCCGCTTTCATCAATGGGAAAGGAAATCGGCTATGATCACAGCCAGTAACCCGTCGTCATTGCGAGGAGCGAAGCGACGAAGCAATCAAGAACCGCCTCCGCGGCGCTGGATTGCTTCGCTCCGCTCGCAATGACGATGGCGCCCCTATCCCAGCCGAATTGATGCCGATGGCCAAAGCCCCCGCTCCCGCGCTGCCGCCCTTCGAACTGCCCTGCGCCTGCGACGATCTCACCATCGAGATCACGCGCTGGCTCGGCCATCTGCGCGCCGAGCGCCGGCTGTCGCCGAAAACGCTGGAAGCCTATAGCCGCGATGTCCGGCAGTGCCTGATGTTTCTGGCCGAACATTGGGGCGAGCGGGTTTCGCTGGCGCGGTTCGGCAAGATGGAGCCGGGCGATGTGCGCGCCTTCATGGCCGCGCGCCGCTCTGACGCGATCGGCGGCCGCTCCTTGATGCGGGCGCTGGCCGGGCTGCGCTCATTCGCGCGCTTTCTGGAGCGCGAGGGCAAGGGCAAGGTCGGGCCGCTTGCGGCGATTCGCGCGCCAAAAGTCGGCAAAACCCTGCCAAAACCGCTGCAGATCGCCAGCGCCAAGCGGCTCGCCGATCCGGACGAGCGCGCCGGCGAAGACCGCGAGACTTGGATTCTGGTACGCGATGCCGCCGTCTTGGCGCTGCTGTATGGCTCGGGGCTGCGCATCTCCGAGGCGCTTGGCCTGAAGCGGCGCGACGTGCCGGCGCCCGGCAAGGGCGACACTTTGATCGTCACCGGCAAGGGCAACAAGACCCGGATGGTGCCGGTGCTGCAGAACGTGCTGCAATTGATCGCAGATTATGTCGCGATCTGCCCGCACCGGCTGGCGGCCGATAGCCCGATCTTTGTCGGTGCCCGCGGCGGTCCGCTGAACCCGCGCATCATCCAGCTCACCATGGAGCGGATGCGCGGCGCGCTCGGCCTGCCGGACAGCGCCACGCCGCATGCCTTGCGCCATTCATTCGCCACCCATCTGCTCAGCCGCGGCGGCGAATTGCGCGCGATCCAAGAATTGCTCGGCCACGCCTCGCTGTCGACCACGCAGATTTATACCGGCATCGATTCCGAGCGGCTGCTCGAGGTCTATAACACCGCCCATCCGCGCGCCTGACGCAGCGCTTCGCGCATCCTCGTGTCGCGACCACCGATCGGGCCATGACGCCCGGCTCCGGTTCTGATTCCATCCGAATCAACGCCGCTCCCAGGGCGATTCGACACATGGTCGTCACGATCGCATGGGCACTTGCGCCGCCACGGACGGTTCATCACAACCGACCGCCGGGATTTTTGCATTGGAGGGGGATTTTTTATGGGTGCACACGAAAGCATGGAACATGCGGAGCATGCCGAGCACGCTTCGGGCTCCAACAAGACCATTGCGCTACTGATTTCGGTGATCGCGCTGTTTCTGGCGTTCTCCGAAACGCTCGGCAAGGGCGCGCAGACCGAAGCGCTGGCCAAGAATGTCGAAGCCTCCAATCTGTGGGCGTTCTTCCAGGCCAAGAGCATTCGCCGCACCACCGTGCAGACGGTGGCCGAACACGCCCGGCTCAGCCTCGGCGTGACGCAGGACGAAGCCGCCAAGGCGGCGCTGCAAAAGCAGATCGACGACTGGCAGAAGACCGCGCAGCGCTATCGCTCCGAGCCGGAGACGGGCGAGGGTTCCGAACAGCTCGCCGAACGCGCCAAGCATGCCGAACACGATCGCGACCTGGCAATGGCGCGCTATCATCATTACGAAGTGGCCTCGGCCGCGTTCCAGATCGGCATCGTGCTGGCCTCGGCGACCATCATCACCGGCATGATCGCCCTGGCGTGGATTTCCGGCCTGCTGGCGGTCGGCGGCCTGGCCTTCACCGCAATCGGCCTGTTCGCGCCGCATGCGGTGCATCTGATGTAAACCCGACGGCGATCGATACCAACCTATCGCGACGTCATGGCCGGGCACGTCCCGGCCACCCACCTCGCTGATCTTGCAGCGCTTCAAGGCGCGGGCACCCACGACAAGGCGTCAGGCCATCCCGCAGCAGGCTCAGCTCACCTTGCGGCTGGCGCGCACGCGGCGGCGCAGCTCGCCGATCCGGCGCAAGGTGCGCTGCGCCCAGCCATCGCCGCTGCTGTTGAGCAGCTCCGCCATCTTGGCTCTGATCTGCGCCATGATCGGCGCCACGATGGCGTGCGCCTTGGCGCGCAGATCGATCACGAAGCGGTACACCGCCGCGAACCAGTTGAGCTGCAAAAGCTTGGGCTTGGTGACGTCGAAGATGAAGGCGGCAACGCCGAGCCCAATCAGATGGGCGAAGGCGAAGATCGCAAGGCCGCTGCCCCAATGACCGCCGGCCAGCAGCGCCAGCGCCAGGAATTTCAGCGGATAGAGCGGCGCCACCGGCACCAGAAACACCAGCAGCGCCGCGGACGGCGACAGCCGCTCGACCCAGGCCGCCAGCCACGCTTTCAGCTCGCGCAGCGGGATCAGCGCCACCACGCGCGCCACCACCGGCGCCAGATGATCCCAGAACCACGCCTCGATCAAAAAGATGATCGCGAGCAACACCCACAGCGGTTGCAGCAGCCGGTGCTTCATTACTCACCCTCGCTCCGGTAAATCCGGATCGCCTCACATATGGATGGCGCGCTTGGCCACCGAAAGGGCCGCCTCCTTGATCGCCTCGGACCGGGTCGGGTGGGCGTGGCAGGTGCGCGCCAGATCTTCGGCCGAACCGCCGAACTCCATCAGCACCGCAGCTTCGTGGATCAATTCGCCAGCCTCGCGGCCGAGGATATGCACGCCGAGCACGCGGTCGGTTCGGGCGTCGGCCAGCACTTTGACGAAGCCATCGGTGGTCTGGTTGACCTTGGAGCGGCCATTGGCGGTGAACGGGAACTTGCCGACCGTGTAGGCGATGCCGGCCTCCTTCAGCTCCTCCTCGCTCTTGCCGACGCAGGCCGCTTCCGGCGTGGTGTAGATCACGCTCGGAATCACCTCGTAATTGACGTGTCCGGCCTTGCCGGCGATCAGCTCGGCGACCGCCATGCCTTCGTCCTCAGCCTTGTGCGCCAGCATCGGGCCGCGCACCACGTCGCCGATCGCATAGACGCCGGGCACGCTGGTGGCGAAGTGATCGTCGATCTCGATCCGGCCGCGCGCATCCGTGGCGATGCCGGCCTCTTCGAGGCCAAGGTGACGGGTGTAGGGAATGCGGCCGATCGCGACCAGCACCACGTCGGCTTCCAGCGTTTCGGCGGCGCCGCCGGCGGCGGGCTCAATGGTGGCGCGCAGCGTCGGCCCCGAACTATCCACCGCGGTGACCTTGCTCCCAAGCTTGAAGGCAACGCCCTGCTTTTCCAGAATGCGCTGGAACTGCTTGACCAGCTCGCCATCCATGCCGGGCACGATCCGGTCCAAAAACTCGACCACCGTGACTTCGGCGCCGAGCCGGCGCCACACCGAGCCAAGCTCGAGCCCGATCACGCCAGCGCCGATCACCAAGAGCTTGCCCGGCACCTTGTCGAGCGACAGCGCGCCGGTCGACGACACGATGCGCTTTTCATCGATCTCGACGCCCTTGAGCGGCGCTACGGTCGAGCCGGTGGCGATCACGATCGACTTGGTCTCGACGGTCTGCGCCGCGCCGTCAGCCGCGGTCACTTCCAGCCGGCCGGTGCCGAGCACCTTGCCGGTGCCGCGCAGCACGTCGATCTTGTTCTTCTTGAGCAGGAACTCGACGCCTTTGACATTGCCGTCGATGCCCTGCTGTTTGAACGCCATCATCGCCGGCAGATCGAGCGCCGGCTGGCTGACGCCGATGCCCATCTTGGCGAAGCTGTGGCCGGCTTCCTCGAACAATTCGGAGGCATGGAGCAGCGCCTTCGACGGCATGCAGCCGATATTGAGGCAGGTGCCGCCAAAGGTGTCGCGGCGCTCCACCACCGCGACTTTCAAGCCGAGCTGAGCGGCGCGGATCGCACAGACATAGCCGCCGGGGCCGGTGCCGATGACAACGAGATCGTAAGTGGCCATGCTTGCAGTCCTGTCGTTGGCGAACGGGCGCTAACGCCCGCCCGAAACATCGATAATGGTCGAAGTGATGTAGGAAGCCTGGTCGGACAGCAGCCAGACCACGGCGTTGGCAATCTCGGTGACGGTGCCGACCCGCTGCATCGGCACATGGGTCGCCAAGCGCCGGGCGCGATCGGGATCGCCGCCCGAGGCGTGAATTTCGGTGTCGATCAGCCCTGGCCGCACCGCCACCACGCGAATGCCTTCGGCGGCGACTTCATGACCAAGCCCGATGGTGAAGGAATCGATCGCACCCTTGGAGGCGGCATAGTCGATATAGGTGTTCGGCGAGCCGAGCTTGGCGGCCACCGAGGAGATGTTGATGATCACCCCGCCCGCGCCGCCATGGCGGGTCGACATGCGTCGCACCGCCTCGCGCGCGCACAGCATGCTGCCGATGACATTGACCGCGAACATGCGCTCAAGCCGCTGCGCCGACATTTGCTCGAGCCGGCTGGTCGGGGCGACGATGCCGGCATTATTGACCAGCGCGCCAAGCGGTCCGAGCTGATCGGCGGCCTTGAACAGTGCCAGCACATCGCGCTCATCGGCGACATCGCAGCGCACCGCACTGGCTTGACCACCCGCAGCCGCAATCGCCGCGCAGGTGTCATCAGCCGCGGCCGCATTGCTGGCATAGCCGATCAGCACATGGTCACCGCGCGCCGCACAGGCCAGCGCCACGGCGCGCCCGATGCCGCGGCTGCCACCCGTGACGATGACCACGCGATTGGCCATGCTTGCTCCCGAACTCGATCCTAAGCGAGGCGACCGGAACGGCCGGTCACCTCACCCGACGAACAGCCGCACCAGCATGGCCAGCAGCGCCAATAGCGACACGAACCAGACCACACTGCGCAGCAGCGGCACATGCACAAGATAGGCCGGCACGTACAGCACCCGCATGGCCAGCCAGGTGACCGCGCCAATCGCGCCCAAACCACCGCCGCGATCCGTGACGGTCAGCGCCAGGGCCAGCGCCACAAAGGCCGGATAAGTCTCGAGAAAATTGCGGAACGCGCGCGCCGCGCGCCCGGCAAACACGCTGCTCACGGTGCGCGGCTGATCGCGCGGCCCGGCCTGATAGGCACCGCCAAGCTCGACGGTGGTCGGCACCGAGGCCAAAAACAGCTGCACCAACAGCAGCACCACGCTCAGGCCCAGCACCAGGATTTCAGTCGGCAGCGATTGCATGTTTCCCCCTCACCAGGCGGGCACCACGGTCAGCGCCCGCCGCGTCACGCTGCAAGTCAGTCGCTGCGCGCCGTTACAGATCGAGCACCAGCCGCGCCGGATCTTCCAAGCTTTCCTTGACGCGCACCAGGAAGGTGACCGCCTCCTTGCCGTCGATGACGCGGTGATCATAGGACAGCGCCAGATACATCATCGGCCGGATTTCGATCTTGCCGCCAACCGCCACCGGCCGTTCCTGGATCTTGTGCATGCCCAGAATGCCGGACTGCGGCGCGTTCAGGATCGGGGTCGACATCAGCGAGCCATAGATGCCGCCATTGGTGATGGTGAAGGTGCCGCCCTGCATCTCCTCGATCTTGAGCTGGCCGTCACGGGCGCGCTTGCCGTAATCGGCGATGCTCTTTTCGATCTGCGCCAGCGATTTGTGATCGCAGTCGCGCACCACCGGCACCACCAGGCCCTTGTCGGTGCCGACCGCGACGCCGATGTGGTAATAGTTCTTGTAGATCAGATCGCTGCCGTCGATCTCGGCATTGACTGCCGGAATGTCGCGCAGCGCCTGCACGCAGGCGCGCACGAAGAAGCTCATGAAGCCGAGCTTCACGCCATGGCGCTTCTCGAACACGTCCTTGTATTGCGCGCGCAGCGCCATCACCGCGCTCATGTCGACCTCATTGAAGGTCGTCAGCATCGCCGCGGTGTTTTGCACGTCCTTGAGCCGGCGCGCGATGGTCTGGCGCAGCCGCGTCATCTTCACCCGTTCTTCGCGGGCGGCATCGTCGGCCGGCGAGGGCGCGCGCACCTGCACGGCGGCGGCCGGCTGATTGACCGGGGTCGGCGCCGAAGCGGCCTTTTCGATCGCGGCCAGCATGTCGCCCTTGGTGACGCGGCCATCCTTGCCGGAGCCCGCGACGGCAGCGGGATCGATCCCGGTTTCGGTCGCGAGCCGGCGCACCGACGGCGCCTGCGGCGCATCGGCGGGCAGCGTTTTGGCCTCAGGCTTCGGTTCAGGCCGCGGCCGCGGTTCTTCCGGCCCGGCGTTGATCGGCCTGGTGCTGTCGGTCTTGAGATCCGGACGGCCGGTGGTCAGCTCGGGCGCGATCGGCGCCGCGGCGGCCTTGGCTGCTTCCTTCGACGCTTCCTTGGCCGGCTCCTTGGCAGCCGGTTTGCCGGCGCCTTCGCTGATCTGGCCGAGCAGCGCGCCGACTGAGACGGTCTCGCCATCCTTGGCAACGATTTCGCTGAGCGTGCCCGCCGACGGTGCCGGGACTTCGATGGTGACCTTGTCGGTCTCCAGTTCGACCAGCGGCTCATCGACCGCGACGGCCTCGCCGGGCTTCTTGAACCAGCGGCCGATAGTGGCCTCGGTTACCGACTCGCCGAGCGTTGGAACGCGGATTTCAGTCATGGTGGCTTTCCTCTCGGGATCGCGGCGGGCTGTGGCCTGCGCTTCGCCCTGATCATTTTGGGTAAGAGTAGTTGGCTCCGGCCTGAATGGCGAGCTGCGGGCGCTGCTAGTGCAGCGCCTCGTCGAGCAAGGCCTTGAGCTGCGCCAGATGCTTGGACATCAGGCCGGTGGCGGTGGCCGCGGAGGCCGCCCGGCCGGCATAACGCGGCCGCTTATGGGTGGCGCCGATCTGGGTCAGCACCCATTCGATATAGGGCTCGATGAAGTGCCAGGCGCCCATGTTGCGCGGCTCTTCCTGGCACCACACGAATTCGGCGCGCTTGAAGCGGATCAGCTCCTGCGCCAGCGCCTTGACCGGCACCGGATAGAGCTGCTCGATGCGCATCAGATAGATGTCATCGATGCCGCGCTTCTCGCGCTCCTCATAGAGGTCGAAATAGACCTTGCCGGAGCACAGCACCACGCGGCGGATCTTGTCGTCCGGCACCAGCTTGGTCTTCTCGTCCGGCAATGTCTCGGCGCCGTCGAACAGGATGCGGTGGAAGGTGGTTTCCGGGCCGAGCTCCTCGAGCCGCGACACCGCGCGCTTGTGGCGCAGCAGCGATTTCGGCGTCATCAGGATCAGCGGCTTGCGAATTTCGCGCGTCATCTGCCGGCGCAGCACATGGAAGCAATTGGCCGGGGTGGTGGCGTGCACCACCTGGATATTGTCCTCGGCGCACAATTGCAGGAAGCGCTCGAGCCGCGCCGAGGAATGCTCCGGTCCCTGGCCCTCATAGCCATGGGGCAGCATGCACACCAGGCCCGACATACGCAGCCATTTGCGCTCGCCCGACGAGATGAACTGATCGAACAGCACCTGGGCGCCATTGGCGAAGTCGCCGAACTGCGCTTCCCAGATCGTCAGCGAATTCGGTTCGGCCAGCGAGTAGCCATATTCGAAGCCGAGCACCGCTTCTTCGGACAAAAGCGAGTTGATCACCTCATAGTGCCCCTGCTCAGGACTGAGGTGATTGAACGGCGTGTAGCGGCTCTCATCCTCCTGATCGATCAGCACCGAATGGCGCTGCGAGAAGGTGCCGCGTTCGGAATCCTGGCCGGACAGCCGGACCCGGTGACCGTCCTGCAGCAGCGTGCAGAACGCCAATGCTTCCGCGGTGGCCCAATCGATGCCGACTCCGGTCTCGATCGCCCTGGCGCGGTTTTCCAGATAGCGTTGCACGGTGCGGTGCAGCCGGAAGCCATCGGGCACCTTGGTGATCTTGCGGCCAATATCTTTCAGCACATCGAGATCGACGCCGGTGATGCCGCGGCGCGGGTCTTCTTCCTGCTCGGCCGATTTGAAGCCGGCCCATTTGCCGTCGAGCCAGTCGGCCTTGTTCGGGCGATAGCTCGAACCGGCTTCGAGCTCAGCATCGAGCCGCGCGCGCCAATCGGCCTTGGCCTTCTCGACTTCGCCTTCGGTGATGATGCCATCGGCAATCAAGCGCTTGGCATAGATCTCCAGCGTGGTCGGATGGGTCGCGATCTTGCGATACATCGCCGGCTGGGTGAATGACGGCTCGTCGCCTTCATTATGCCCGTGGCGGCGATAGCAGAACATGTCGATCACCACCGGCTTATGGAATTTTTGCCGGAACTCGACTGCAATCTTGGCCGCGAACACCACCGCTTCCGGATCGTCTCCGTTCACATGGAAGATCGGTGCGTCGATCATCTTGGCGACGTCGGACGGATAGGGCGAGGAACGCGAATAGCGCGGATAGGTGGTGAAGCCGATCTGGTTGTTGACGATGAAATGGATCGAACCGCCGGTGCGGTAGCCCTTCAGCTCCGACAGCGCGAAGCACTCGGCAACCACGCCCTGGCCAGCGAACGCCGCGTCGCCATGCATCAGCACCGGCAGCACCGAGACGCGCTCCTCCGGCCGGTCGCCATGCTGGTCCTGCTTGGCGCGCACCTTGCCGAGCACCACCGGATCGACGATCTCCAGATGCGACGGGTTGGCGGTCAGCGACAGATGGACCTTGTTGTGGTCGAACTCGCGGTCCGATGACGCGCCGAGGTGATATTTGACGTCGCCCGAGCCCTCGACCTCGTCGGGATTGGCCGAGCCGCCCTTGAATTCGTGGAACAAAGCGCGGTGCGGCTTGCCCATCACCTGGGTCAGCACGTTGAGCCGGCCGCGATGCGGCATGCCGAGCACGATCTCGCGCACGCCGAGATTGCCGCCGCGCTTGATGATCTGCTCCAGCGCCGGGATCAGCGCTTCGCCGCCATCAAGGCCGAAGCGCTTGGTGCCGGTGAATTTCAGATCGCAGAATTTCTCAAAACCTTCGGCTTCGATCAGCTTCATCAAAATGGCGCGCCGGCCTTCGCGGGTGAAGCTGATCTCCTTATCCGGACCTTCGATGCGTTCCTGAATCCAGCCCTTCTGCGCACCATTGGAGATGTGCAGGAATTCAACGCCCATGGTCTGGCAATAGGTGCGTTGGCAGATCGCCACGATCTGGCGCAGCGTGCCGTATTCCAGGCCGAGCACGTGATCGAGGAAGATTTTGCGGTCGAGATCGGCCTCGGTGAAGCCGTAGGTGCGGATATCGAGTTCTTCGTGATCCTTGGCGGGCGCCAGGCCAAGCGGATCGAGCTGGGCGTGGAAATGGCCGCGCATACGGTAGGCGCGGATCAACATCAGCGCGCGCACCGAATCGCGGGTGGCCTGATGGACATCGGCCGGTGCCAGCTCGACGCCGCGCGGCTGCGCCTTGCTTTGCAGCTTGGTCTGCACCACGCGCTCGACTTCGCCCCAATTGCTGTCGAGCGCGGAGAGCAGGTCGTCACGTTGGCTGAGCGGCCAGTCGCCGCTGGCCCAGGACGGGCCGGACACCGCTTTTTCAATGTCGGTCGGCCGGTCCTTCAGGCTCTTGAAGAACTCCTGCCAGTCCGGATCGACCGAGGTCGGATTCTCGTGAAACCGGGCGTAGAGCTCGTCGATGTAGCCAGCGTTGGCGCCGTCGAGAAAGGAAGAAAGAGCAAAAGCGGCGTTCGCGTCCTGACGAGACATGGTTCCGTCCTGATCTGATTTCGCACGACCGACATCACGCTGATGCGGCAGGCCGGATCAGCAAGATAGTGCACCTTTACTCACAAAACACGGAAATGGTAGCGCCAAACGCACAAGTAGTGAATTTGGTCTTCAATTTTTCGACAGAACTGCAATCGACCTCGTTCAGCCATGCCGATACGGTGCTTGCCATCCTGTCGGGCGCTGCCGTTGCTGGCGGCGGAGGCGCCTCGGCCGGCCAGGAAGATGGCCGCCTTCAGCAGGCTTTAATGGTGACCTTGCCTGCCGCGGCCGGACTGGGTCCAACGCATCAGCGGGCGGTTTGGCGACCGGCGGGCAACTTCGACGAAGCCGAGCTTGGCGAAGGTCGCGGGCGTACCGACAAAACCTTCGGATGAGCTTGTTGCCGCCTCATTGGGACAGGCCTCGACGCAGGACGCGCCGCAGGCGACCCCGTAGTCAACGGCGGCCTTGATCAGGTGAGCGGTGAGGCCATGACGGCGAAAGCCAACCCGCACATAGAGGCACGAGATGAACCAGCAGGTCTCGGCCAGCTGGTCTGGCAGCGGCGCAGCGACACGCGAGCGCATCAGCACCGGATAGGCGCTGCGCGGCGCCACCGCACACCAGCCGACCGCCTGATCATCCTGGATCGCCAAAATGCCGAGCGGCTGCGCCGAACCGGCCAGGCTGTGCAGCGCGGCTTTGCGCGCGTCCTTGCCCATGGCGTTGAAGCGGCTGCGGCTGACCCGCCACCACATGCACCAGCAGCCGCTATCGGCGCCGCGCTCGGGTCCGAACAGATCTTCCAGCAGCGGCCAGCTTGCAGCCGACAGCGGCACGAAACGCAGATCGCGAAGATCGGTCATGCGGCCCTCGATCGCTGGTGAGCGAACGGCCGGCAGCGCCGCGTGCCAACCGCCCGCCCTGCCGGTCACGAGGCGCAAAAAGAAAGCCTCGGTTCTGAGTCAATCAGAACCGAGGCTTGCGATAAATGGCCGGTCGCGGGCGTTTTGCCGCAACGGGCCTAACGAGCGGAGGCCGCTCGCGCGATCAGCGCTTGAGCACTTCGACCAGCGTGCTGCCGAGCCGGGCCGGCGACGGCGACACGGTGATGCCAGCGGCTTCCATCGCGGCGATCTTCGAGGCGGCGTCACCCTTGCCACCCGAGACGATCGCGCCGGCATGACCCATGCGGCGGCCGGGAGGAGCGGTACGACCGGCAATGAAGCCGACCATCGGCTTCTTGCGGCCGCGCTTGGCCTCGTCGATCAGGAACTGGGCGGCGTCTTCTTCGGCCGAACCACCGATTTCGCCGATCATGATGATCGAGGTGGTCTTGTCGTCGGCCAAAAACATCTCCAGCACGTCGATGAATTCGGTGCCCTTGACCGGGTCGCCGCCGATGCCGACCGCGGTGGTCTGGCCAAGGCCGGCCTGGGTGGTCTGGAACACCGCTTCATAGGTCAGCGTGCCGGAGCGCGACACGATGCCGACCGAACCGGGGCGGAAGATGTTGGCCGGCATGATGCCGATCTTCGACTGGCCCGCGGTGACCACGCCCGGGCAGTTCGGACCGATCAGGCGCGACTTCGAGCCGGCCAGCGAGCGCTTGACGCGCACCATGTCCAGCACCGGAATGCCTTCGGTGATGCAGACGATCAGCGGGATTTCCGCATCGATCGCCTCGCAGATCGCGTCGGCAGCGCCCGGCGGCGGCACATAGACCACCGAAGCGTCGGCCCCGGTCTTCTCGCGCGCTTCGCGCACGGTGTCGAACACCGGCAGGCCGAGATGGACCGAACCGCCTTTGCCCGGCGAGGTGCCGCCGACCATCTTGGTGCCGTAGGCGATCGCCGCTTCGGAGTGGAAGGTGCCGTTCTTGCCGGTGAAGCCCTGGCAGATGACCTTGGTGTTGCTATCGATCAGGACGGACATTTAGGCGACCTTCTTCACGGCGTTGACGATCTTCTGCGCAGCGTCGTCGAGGTCGTCGGCGGGCAGAACGTTGAGACCCGATTCGCGGATGATCTTTTTGCCTTCTTCGACATTGGTGCCTTCGAGGCGCACCACCAGCGGCACGCTGAGGCCGACCGCCTTCACCGCAGCGAGCACACCGCGCGCGATCACGTCGCACTTCATGATGCCGCCGAAGATATTGACCAGAATGCCCTTCACGTTCGGATCAGCGGTGATGATCTTGAAGGCCGCGGTGACCTTCTCTTCCGAAGCGCCGCCGCCGACGTCCAGGAAGTTGGCCGGGCTTTCGCCATAGAGCTTGATGATGTCGAGCGTGGCCATCGCCAGGCCGGCGCCGTTGACCATGCAGCCAATCGTGCCGTCGAGCGCGATGTAAGCGAGGTCATATTTCGACGCTTCGATTTCCTTGGCGTCTTCCTCGGTGGTGTCGCGCAGCGCCACGATGTCGGGGTGGCGATACAGCGAGTTGCTGTCGAACGACATCTTGGCGTCGAGGCAGCGCAGCTCACCCTGCTTGGTCAGCACCAGCGGGTTGATCTCCAGCATCTCCATGTCCTTGGCGATGAACGCCGTGTAGAGCTGGGTCGCGAGCTTTTCCGCCTGCTTGGCGAGATCGCCGGTCAGGCCGAGCGCCTTGGCGACGGTGCGGCCGTGATGCGGCATGATGCCGGTGGCCGGATCGACCGAGAACGACACGATCTTTTCCGGGGTGTCGTGGGCGACGTCTTCAATGTTCATGCCGCCTTCGGTGGACACCACGAACGACACGCGCGAGGTCGAACGATCGACCAGCAGCGACAGATAGAACTCCTTGTCGATCTCGGAGCCTTCTTCGATGTACAGCCGGTGAACCTGCTTGCCGGCGGGGCCGGTCTGCAGCGTCACCAGGGTGGCGCCGAGCATTTCCTGAGCGAACTGCTTGACCTCATCGATCGAGCGGGCGAGGCGCACGCCGCCCTTGTCGCCGGCGGACGCCTCTTTGAACTTGCCCTTGCCGCGGCCGCCGGCGTGGATCTGGCTCTTGACCACCCACACCGGACCGGCGAGCTGCTTGGCGGCTTCTTCGGCCTCTGACGCGTTCAGGATCGCGATGCCCTTCGACAACGACACGCCGAACGGCTGCAGCACCGCCTTGGCCTGATATTCATGGATATTCATTCTGACGGCCCTCGGACCCTTGAGCGTTTATGACTAATTGAGTGCGATCACTGACCGAGCAGGTCGGGCGCGATCTTCTTGCAGGCGTCGACCAGGCCCTGCACCGAGGCGACCGACTTGTCGAACGCTTCGCGATCCTTGCCGGCCAGTTCGATTTCCACGACGCGCTCGACGCCGCGATCACCGATCACCACCGGCACGCCGACATACATGTCCTTCACGCCATAGGCACCGTTGAGATAGGCGGCGCAGGGCAGCACGCGCTTCTTGTCCTTGAGATAGGCTTCGGCCATCGCGATCGCGGAAGCCGCCGGAGCGTAGAACGCCGAGCCGGTCTTGAGCAGGTTGACGATCTCGGCGCCGCCATTGCGGGTGCGGTCGACGATCTCGTCGAGGCGGGCCTGCGAGGTCCAGCCCATCTTGATCAGGTCGGGCAGCGGGATGCCGGCGACGGTCGAATACTTGACCAGCGGCACCATGGTGTCGCCGTGACCGCCGAGCACGAAGGCGGTGACGTCTTCCACCGAGACGTTGAATTCATCGGCGAGGAAGTAGCGGAAGCGCGCCGAGTCGAGCACGCCGGCCATGCCGACCACCTTGTTGTGCGGCAGGCCGGAGGCCTTCTGCAGCGCCCAGACCATGGCGTCGAGCGGGTTGGTGATGCAGATCACGAACGCGTCCGGCGCATACTTCTTCAGGCCGGCGCCGACCTGTTCCATGACCTTGAGGTTGATGCTGAGCAGGTCGTCGCGGCTCATGCCGGGCTTGCGCGGCACGCCGGCGGTGACGATCGCCACCTTGGCGCCTTCGATCGCTTCATAGGTGTTGGTGCCGGTCAGCTTGCAGTCGAAGCCGTCAACCGGGGACGATTCCGCGATGTCGAGCGACTTGCCCTGCGGGATACCCTCGGCGATGTCGAACATCACCACGTCGCCGAGTTCCTTGAGGCCAACGAGGTGAGCCAGCGTACCGCCGATCTGACCGGAGCCAATCAAAGCAATCTTGTCACGCGCCATGGGGAACCTGTCCTTTGAGCCAAGCAGAATGAAAGGGGTGGGAAATCTGGTGGGTGGGTTATCGCTTTCGCAGGAACCGTTCAAGGTGCGGTTCGCCGAATTGTTAGCCATGCCGCCGCGGCAGGCGGCTTTGGTCAGGTTTCGACCAGGCCGGTGGTGGCTTCGCTGGCGGTCGAGTCGCTGCGGCCATGCGGCCGCGCCAGGTAGGATTCCGAGCCCATTTCGATCAGCCGCGAGGCGGTGCGCTGGAATTCCATGGCTTCAATGCCCTGATCGGCGCGGTACAGTTCGGTCGGCTCGGCGGCGGCCGAGGCCATCAGCTTGACGCCGTTGTCGTACAGCGCGTCGATCAAATTGGTGAAGCGCTTGGCTTCATTGCGCTCGGCGAGGCCCATCACCGGCACATGATCGATCATGATGGTATGATATTCATGCGCCAATCGCAGGTAATCTGACGCCGCCAGCGGCTGCTGGCACAGATCGGCAAAGGAAAACCGCGCGACGTGATGGTCGGCGCGCGGCACATGCAGAATCCGGCCCTTGATGGCGATATCGCGCGGCTGGCCCTTGGCGCCGCCGGTAAGCCGCGCCCAGGTGGCGTCCAGCTTGGCGGTGGCGTCGGCATCGGCCGGCACCAGCCAGGTCTTGGCGCCCGCCAGCTTCTCCAGCCGGAAATCGGTGCGGGCATCGAGCCGCAGCACGTCCATGCGCTCTTTGAAATGGCCGATGAACGGCAGAAACAGCGCCCGGTTCAGGCCGCCGCGATAGAGATCGTCAGGCGCGACATTGGAGGTTGCCACCACCACCGTGCCAAGCTCGAACAGCTTGGCGAACAGCCGCCCCAAAATCATGGCGTCGGCAATGTCGGTGACGTGAAACTCGTCAAAGCACAGCAGCCAGGATTCCTCGAAGATCGAGGTTGCCGTCAGCGCCACCACATCGGCATCCGCGAGTTCGCCGCGCGCGATGTTCTGCCTGAACGCATAGATGCGCTCATGCGCTTCGGCCATGAATTCGTGGAAATGGGCGCGCCGTTTCAACGCCACCGGGCTGCTCTCGTAGAACAGGTCCATCAGCATGGTCTTGCCGCGCCCGACCTCGCCATGGACATAGAGGCCGCGCGGCGGCGGCGGCAGCTTGTCGGTCTTGAACAGCCGGCCGAAAAGCCCCTGTTTCTTCGAGGGTTTATAGCCGGCGAGCGCCTGCTCCAGCGTCGTGAAGGCCGAGACCGCGCGCGCCTGCGCCGGGTCTGGCTCGATGGCGCCGGACGACAACAGGGCTTGATAGTGATCGCGAAAACTGGCCGGGGCGGATTGCAGCATGGCGCTACTTACCGCCTCAACCTGCACAAAAATGCAAGCGCTGAATCGCGCCTGGCTGAGCTACCAGGACCGCGTCAACCGCTGCTGATCGGCCGCGCGCGGCGCCGCAACCGCGCTCGCTACGCGGTCAACGCATAGCTGTCCTCAACGACATAGGGCCCGCCGCCGGTCGAGGCGCGCGAGGAAAACAGCGCAAAACGCGAGGCAGTGAAGGTGCGCGTCGGATAGTAGCCGCGCAGCGACAGATAGTTGGCGACGTCCTGGGGCGAGACATCGCGCAGCCGCGCCAGCGTGATGTGCGGGGTGAATTTGCGGGCATCCGGGCCAAGCCCGAGCCGCTGCATGATGCGCTCGAGCTCGGCCTGCAATTCCAGCAGCGGCCGGGTCGGCAGCACCGAGGCCACCACCGCGCGCGGCTTCTTGCCGCCAAAGCTGGCCAGCCCCTGCACCGTCACTTCAAACGGTTTTCGGTTGATGCGCAGCAGCAGCGAGGCGATTTCGTTGGCGGAGCTGGGGTCGATGTCGCCGATGAAGCGCAGCGTGACGTGGTAGTCCTCCGGCTCGATCCAGCGCGCCCCAGGCAGACCACCGCGTAACAGCGAGAGCGTCTGGCCGATCTCGTCAGGAACTTCCAACCCAGCGAACAAACGCGGCATCGCAACTCTCCGATGCAGGAGCACAGAACGAATCAACGACACTCAAGTCGTAACGCAGGAATGTAACAGCGCGAAGGGAGGACCGAAAAAGTGCTGTGAATCCCTCGCCTTGCGCCAAGTGTTAACCGCGTTGCCGGCGGATCGCTCCAATGAACGCCTCCACCGTCGGCAGGATATTGGCGACGATGGCCTCGACACCGGCCTCGGTCGGATGCAGGCCGTCCGGCTGGTTGAGCCGCTCCACCGTGGCGACGCCTTCCAGGAAGAACGGGTACAGCGGCACTTCGTACTGCTTGGCCAGCTCCGGATAGATCGCGTTGAACTTGGCCGCGTATTGCGGACCGTAATTCGGCGGCGCGTACATGCCACACAGCAGTACCGGGATATTGCGCGCCTTCAGCCGCTTCAAAATCTCCTCGAGCGATTGCCGCGCAACCTGCGGGTCTATGCCGCGCAGCGCGTCATTGGCGCCGAGTTCCAGGATTACGCCGTCGACGTCTTTGGGCAGCGACCAGTCGAGCCGCGCCAGCCCGCCCGAGGTGGTGTCGCCAGAGACGCCGGCATTGCTGATCTCGACCGCGATACCCTTGTCGCGCAACGCTTTTTGCAGTTTGGCCGGGAACGCCGCCGAGGCCGGCAACCCATAGCCGGCGGTCAACGAATCGCCGAGCGCCACCAGTTTGAGCGGCCGTTCCGCCGCCGTTTGAGCCAAGCTCGGCCCGGCCATGGCGAGGCCGAGCGCCGCCACCAGCACCGCCCGCCTGCAAATCCGGCTCGCCCGCCTCTCGATTGCGCCAAACCAATCGCCATATGGAACGACCATGGACAGTGTCATCACAACCTCATCACCGGCGGGCCGCGCGCCCGACACCATTGTCATTACAGACGTCGACCTGTCGCTGGGGACGGGCGCGGCACGGGTGCATATCCTCAAGGATATCAGTCTGCGCGTCGGCTCCGGCGAGGCGCTCGGCCTGATCGGACCATCAGGTTCGGGTAAATCCACCCTGCTGATGGTGATGGCGGGACTGGAGCGCCCCGACAGCGGTGAAGTGGTGGTCAGCGGCACCTCGTTCAATGCTTTGAGCGAGGACGAACTGGCGCGGTTTCGCGGCCGCCAAATCGGCATCGTGTTCCAGTCGTTCCATCTGATCCCGACCATGACGGCGCTGGAGAACGTCTCGGTGCCGCTGGAACTGGCCGGGGTGCCCGACGCCGCTGCGCGCGCCGCGCGCGAGCTGGCCTCGGTCGGGCTCGGCGAACGGCTGCACCATTATCCGACACAATTGTCGGGCGGCGAGCAGCAGCGCGTCGCGCTGGCGCGGGCCTTGGCGCCCGATCCGGCGATCCTGGTCGCCGACGAGCCGACCGGCAATCTCGACGAGGCCACCGGCAAGCAGATCGTGGATCTTTTGTTCGCCAAACATGCCGAGCGCGGCATGACGCTGGTCTTGGTCACCCACGACAGCTCGCTGGCGCAGCGCTGCGACCGCGTGGTGCGGCTGCGCTCCGGGCGGATCGACAGCACCGCGCCGCCGCCGCGGCTGCGGGCCGAGGCGTGATGCCGATGCGAATGCCCAGCCTTTCCCCGGTGTCATGGCCGGGCGCGTCCCGGCCATCCACGCCCTCCATGCCGAGCCGCTTTCAAGACGTGGATGCCCGCGACAAGCGCGGGCATGACGGGTGCAGGGCTGGAGACACGGCATGACCGGCAGCGCGATCATTTTGATGAACGCCCCTCCCCCGTCATTGCGAGCGCAGCGAAGCAATCCAGGGCCACGCAACGCAGCTTCTGGATGGCTTCGTCGCTCTGCTGCTCGCCATGACGGCGCCCGTTCTAGCCCGATGAGCGAAGCCTGATGAGCGTGCTGTCCGAGCCGATGTCACCGCCGCGCCGGCTGGCGCTGGCGTTCCGCTATGCGCTGCGCGAATTGCGCGGCGGCCTGTCCGGTTTTTACGTGTTCATTGCCTGTATCGCGCTCGGCGTGCTGGCGATCGCCGGGGTCGGCTCGGTGGCCGCCTCGCTCAGCGAGGGGCTGGCGCGCGAGGGCCGCGCGCTGCTCGGCGGCGACGTGGCGTTCTCGCTGATCCAGCGCGAGGCCAAGCCGGAGGAGCTGGCCTATCTGCGCTCGCGCGGCACGGTTTCGCTGGCGACCACGCTGCGCGGCATGGCGCGCACCGATGACGACCGGCTGGCGCTGGTCGAGCTGAAAGCGGTCGATGACGGCTACCCGTCGATTGGCCGGCTGACGCTGGCCCCGGAGCTGCCGACCCCCGAGCTGCTCGCCGAACGCGACGGCAGCTTTGGCGCCGCCGCCGACGCGGCGCTGTTGGCACGGCTCGACCTCAAGGTCGGCGACCGCGTCCATGTCGGCCAGGCGGCCTTCACGATCCGCAGTTTGATCAGCAGCGAGCCCGACAAATTGTCGGGTGCGGTCGGGTTCGGCCCGCGCTTTCTGATCAGCGAGGCGGCGCTGCGCGCCACCGGGCTGTTGCAGCCGGGCACCTTGGTGCGCTGGACCTATCGCGTGCTGCTCGCCGACAACGGCGCCGATGACCGCGCCGCCAAGGCGCTGGCCGATGCCGCGCGCACCGCGCTGCCGCAGGCCGGTTGGGAGATCCGCACCCGCGACAATGCCTCGCCGCAGTTGGAGCGCACCATCGCGCGCTTCACCCAGTTCCTGACCCTGGTCGGGCTGGCCGCGCTGCTGGTCGGCGGTGTCGGAGTCGCCAATGCCGTGAAAAGCCATGTCGATCGTCGCCGCGAGGTGATCGCCGCGTTCAAGGCGCTCGGCGCCAGCGCCGGCGACGTGTTCATCATCTATCTGACCCAAGTGATGATGCTGGCGCTGATCGGCTCGGTGATCGGGCTTTTGCTCGGCGCCGCGCTGCCGTTCGTAATCGCCGGGCTGTTCGGCGCAGTGCTGCCGCTGCCGGTGGTGCCGACCCTGCATCCGGCCGAACTGGCGCTGGCACTGGTCTATGGCCTGTTGACCGCGCTGGCATTCGGCCTGTGGCCGCTGACCCAGGTGCAGGACGTGCCGGTGGCGGCGCTGTTTCGCGACGCCGGCAGCGGCGACCGCCGGCGGCGGCCGCGGCGCAAGCACTTGGTCTGGATGGCGGTGGTGCTCGCGCTGCTGATCGCGGTGGTGATCGGGCTGTCCTATGACAAGCGCGTGGCCGCGGCCTTTGTCGGGGCGGCGCTGGTGGTGTTCGCGCTGCTGCGCGGCATTGCCGCGGCGCTGATGGCGCTGGCGCGCCGGCTGCCGCGCGCGCAAAACACCATGCTGCGGCTCGCGGTCAGTAACATCCACCGGCCCGGCGCGCTGACGCCGTCGGTGGTGCTGTCGCTTGGCCTTGGGCTCGCGGTGCTGGTCACCGTGACCCAGATCGACGGCAATCTGCGCCGGCAGTTTTTGGCGGCGCTGCCGGAACGGGCGCCGTCGTTCTACTTCATCGATATCCCGTCCGTGGACACCGACCGCTTCGCCGCGTTCCTGAAACAGCAATCGCCCGCCGCTACCATCGAGGACGTGCCGTTGCTGCGCGGCCGGATCGTCGCGGCGCGCGGCGTCAAGGCCGAGGAACTCAAGCCCTCGACCGACGCCGAATGGGTGCTGCAAAGCGACCGCGGCCTGACCTATGCCGCCGAGCCGCCGCGCGGCTCCAAGGTGGTGGAGGGCAGCTGGTGGCCGGCCGATTATAACGGCCCGCCGCTGGTGTCGTTCGAGAAGAAGCTCGCAAGCGGCCTTGGGCTGAAGATCGGCGACGAGGTGGTGGTCAATGTGCTCGGCCGCGAGATCACCGCCACCATCGCCAGCCTGCGCACCGTCGACTGGCAGAGCCTCGGCATCAATTTCGTGCTGGTGTTCTCGCCGAACACCTTTGCCGGCGCGCCGCATACCCATATCGCCACCCTGACCGAAGCCCATGGCGGCTCCGCCGCGGGTGACGGCGCCATCATCAAGGCGGTCGCCGACGCGTTCCCGATGGTGACCAGCGTGCGGGTGCGCGAGGCGCTCGAGACCATTGGCGGGGTGGTCAACAATCTGGCACTGGCGGTGCGCGGCGCCAGCGCGGTGACGCTGATTGCCGCGATCCTGGTGCTGGGCGGGGCGCTCGCCGCCGGCCATCGCCACCGGGTCTATGACGCGGTGATCCTGAAAACCCTGGGCGCCACCAGGGCGCGGCTGCTCGGCGCCTATGCGCTGGAATATCTGCTGATCGGGCTGGCGACCGCGTTGTTCGCGGTGCTGGCCGGTTCAGTCGCGGCCTGGCTGATCGTCAGCCGGCTGATGACGCTGAGTTTTGTCTGGCAGGCCGGCAGCGCCAGCGCGGTGGTGCTGGCGGCGCTGGTGCTGACCGTCGGGCTCGGGCTGATCGGAACCCTGCTCGCCCTTAACCAGAAACCGGCCTCGGTGCTGCGCAATCTGTGATTGCGCAGCTTTCAGATGACGCGCATATGAACGCGGTTTTTCCGGTATGGCGGCGGAGAACTTCTTAACCTCAATGCCCTAGCGACATTCAGCCGCGCGTGGAAGCTTGCGGGGAATGTGTTAGTTTCCCAAATATCCACTCGGTACAGGCGTCGGTTCAGCCGACCCGGATTGCAGCTCGGACGGTAATCGGGAGATGCAATCGGCGTCATTAAGACGTTCCGACTCCTGATAGAGACTCGCATTTGCGCCGTAGACCCTCCTGCGGCCTCACAACCCACGGGAATTCGCCCATGTCGGACTTGGACCGTAACTACGTATCGCCTTTCGGCCGGGCTGCGACCCGCGTCGACGCCGCGACCGTCGACGCCGGTCTGCGCGCGTATATGCTGCGCATCTACAATTACATGACGATTGGCCTCGCCATCACTGGCGCGGCTGCTCTTGGTGTCTACAAATTCGCCGTCACCAGCGACGCGGCGGACGCCGTGCGCTCGGCGACCGGCGCGGCCTATCGGGTTGCCGAGGGTCAGTTCCTGACCTCGTTCGGCTACGCGATGTTCGCGAGCCCGCTGAAATGGGCCTTCATCCTGGCGCCGCTGGTGATGGTGTTCGCCATCTCGTTCGGCATCAACCGCCTGAAGCCCGCGACCGCACAGCTGCTGTTCTGGGCGTTCTCGGCGCTGATGGGCATCTCGCTGTCGTCGATCTTCCTGGTGTACACGCACACCTCGATCGTGCGGGTGTTCTTCATCACCGCGGCCTCGTTCGGTGCGCTGAGCCTGTACGGCTACACCACCAAGCGTGACATGACGGCGATGGGCTCGTTCCTGATGATGGGCCTGATCGGCATCATCATCGCCAGCCTGGTGAACCTGTTCGTCGCGTCGTCGATGCTGCAGTTCATCGTGTCGGTGGTGGGCGTGCTGGTGTTCGCCGGCCTGACCGCCTGGGATACCCAGCGCCTGAAGAACGAGTACATCTACGGCTACGCTTCCGAAGGTGGCGAAGTCGCGGAGCGGGCCGCCATCTCGGGCGCACTGTCGCTGTACTTGAACTTCATCAACCTGTTCACGCTGCTGCTGCAGCTGCTGGGACAGAAGGAATAACGGGTTCGTCCTTGCGACCCGCAACGCAAAGCCCCGGCTTCGGCCGGGGCTTTTTTGTTTGCGATCTAACCTGATGTGTTGGCGCGGCTTTCAGGTGCGTGGGCGCTCACTCCACGCGTCATGGCCGGGCATCGTCCCGGCCATCCGCGCCTCTGATCCATCACCGCGCGCAAGACGTGGATGCCCGCGACAAAGCGCGGGTATGACGGGTCATTGAGGTGGTGAAGATGGCACTTCGTTCCGATTCCATCGATCCCGAATCTGGCCTAGCGTTCTGGCATGTCAGAGCCCGTCATTCGTCCCGCTGCCGCCACCGACCTGCCCGCCATCACCGCCATCTACCGGCAAGCCGTCGAACAGGGCACCGCCTCGTTCGAGCTGACCGCGCCGAGCCTGCAGGAGATGATGCGCCGCTTTGCCACCCTGACCGAGGGCGGCTTTCCTTATCTCGTGGCGTGCAGCAGTGACGAGCTGGTCGGCTATGCCTATGCCGGGCCGTATCGGCCGCGGCCGGCCTATCGTTTCACGGTCGAGAATTCGGTTTATCTCGCGCCCGCCGCGCAGCGCGGCGGCATCGGCAAACAATTGCTGCAGCGGCTGATCGCGGAATGCGAGGCGCGCGGCTATCGGCAGATGATCGCGGTGATCGGCGATTCCCAAAATGCCGGCTCGATCGGCCTGCATCGCAGCCTGGGTTTTGCGCCGATCGGCACCCACCCCAATGTCGGCTTCAAATTCGGACGCTGGCTCGACAGCGTGCTGATGCAGCGCGCGCTCGGCGAGGGCGCGGACACGGTGCCGGCTGACTCGCGCGGGACGGACAGCTCAATCGTCTGAAAACAACGTTGGGATTCCGGGTTCGCCCGCCTGCGGCGGGCGTCCCGGAATGACGGCTTTCACATTCACACCAGTGCCAGCTTGCGATCGATCGCCAGCAGCACGCGGTCGAGATCATGGCCGCGGCGCAGGATCAGGCCGGTGGCCGAGATCACGCTATAGGCGCCCTGTTTGCGCGCCAGCCGCGGATCCTTTTCGATGCGATACAGCGGAACTTCGGAGGAGCGGCGAAACACCGAAAACACCGCCCGATCCTTGAGAGCGTCGATGGCGTAGTCGCGCCATTCGCCCGCGGCCACCATCCGGCCGTACAGATTGAGGATGCGGTTCAGCTCGCCGCGATTGAACATGACGCCTTGAGCGGCCTGGAGCGACGCAGACGCGCGCTCCGCGGCCTGTATATCGCTGGGGTCCCCCTCTGAGTGCAAACTCATGGCAGTCTCCTGTTACAGCGCTGACATGATTGCGCTCCCCGCCCAGCGCCGCAAGTGCCGTTTCGGCGGGGCAGATCGCCGCTGCCGGCCCGACCACCCACCTGAATACCATCACGCAATCGTTGGCAGAATCCTTATTGCCGCCCAATTTCGGCCCACAGCCGGCCGCTGTGCCCAGCGATAGTTCACCTGTGCGTTGGCCCGATCCGGTCGGTCCTGGATTCCTCAGCCCCCAGCCCCCGGGGTCGGTTGGGTCGGGCCTGTACGCCGCGAATTATCCCCTCCTATGGCTGGCGTTTTGCCGGCCATTTTCTTTTGTCCATTGGCAGCGTGGTGCCCGGCCGGCGTTGTCTTGCCGCGCGGTCACTGCAACGAAGTCACTGCAGCGAAGTCACTGCAGTGCAGTCTGCGCCGCGCCGAGCATGGTGCCGGGATGATCGCGACTACCGTTCTGCACAAACACCACCGCGCCATCGACACCCTCGCCGACGAGGTTTTCCAGCGGCACGGTCCAATGCGCCGGCTGGCCATGCCAATCGCCGAGCTTGAGCCAGTTACGCACCACGTTGTGATAGGTGACGCTGCGCCCGCGGTTCTCGCCGCGGCCGATGCTGATCGGCACTGCGCGCGCGATCGAACAGACCCAGACCTCGCCGCTGACGCCGCTCTCGCCCTGCGGCACCGTGACCTTAAGCTCATTGCCTTCGCGGCTGAGCGCAACTTGAACTGACATCACCTCGGGCTGCTGCGCGCTGGCGCGGATCGCGCGATCGATCTCGGCGCGATCGCTGCCGACCACCTGCTGCTGGCCGTTGACGATCAGTTGCGGGGTGTAGATTTCGCGATCGCCGCGCTGCGCGGAGTAAGCACGCTGCCGCGCAGTGAAGCGCGCATCGGCCAAGGTGTCTTTCCAGCCGAGATAGTCCCAATAATCGACCGGCAGGCTGAGCGCGATCACCGATGGATCGCGCGCCAATTCGCCGACGACACGGTCAGCGTCCGGACAGGATGAGCAGCCTTGGGAGGTGAAGAGTTCAACGACGGCGCGTGGGCCGGCGGGCGCGGCCGGCGCGATGACGATCGGAAGGATCAGAGCGATAGCAGCGCAGAGGCCGACTACTAACCACCGATGATCCAATCCGCTCCACTTCGTCATCGCGAGCCACGTATTGGTTATGTGGCGCGCGCGATACGCGCGCCACACCCAGGAACGAGCCTTCGGAGGTGGGAAGGCTCCTTGTCTTAGGCGGCCTTCCGATCACCTGCCACTCACTTCGCAGTGAGGCTCGCGTTACGCGGCAAGACGGCGCAGCACGTAGTGCAGGATGCCGCCATTGCGGTAGTACTCCAGCTCGTCGAGCGTATCGATGCGGCACAGCAGCGGCACGCGCCGCACCTTGCCATCGGCCGAGGTGATTTCGGCGGTCAGCGTCTGGCGTGGCTTGAGGTCGCCCTCAAGGCCGTGAATGGTCACGGTCTCATCACCCTTGAGGCCAAGCGACTGCCAGGAGGTGCCTTCCTCGAAGGTCAGCGGCAGCACGCCCATGCCCACCAGGTTGGAGCGGTGGATACGCTCAAAGCTCTGGCAGATCACCGCGCGCACGCCGAGCAGGCGCGTGCCCTTGGCCGCCCAGTCACGCGACGAGCCGTTGCCATATTCGGCGCCGGCGAACACCACCAGCGGCACCTTGTCGTCCTGATACTTCATCGAAGCATCGTAGATCGACATCTGCTCGCCCTTCGGCCAATACTTGGTCAGGCCGCCCTCGGGAATATTGCCGTCGGCGCCCTTCAGCATGTGGTTCTTGATGCGGATATTGGCGAAGGTGCCGCGCATCATCACTTCATGATTGCCGCGCCGGGTGCCGTACTGATTGAAGTCGGCGGGGCGCACCTGACGATCCGACAGATACTTGCCGGCCGGCGAGGTCAGCTTGATCGAGCCCGCCGGCGAGATGTGGTCGGTGGTGATCTTGTCGCCGAACAGCGCCAGAATGCGCGCGTCGACCACGTCGGTGATCGGCTCGGGCTGCTGGGTCATGCCTTCGAAGTAAGGCGGGTTCTGCACATAGGTGGACGCCATGTTCCACTTGTAGGTGTCGCCCGCCACGGTCTTGACCTTGCGCCAATTGGCATCGCCATTGAACACGTCGGCGTACTTCTTCTTGAAGATACGCGCGGTGACGTACTTCTTGATGAAGGCGTTGATCTCCTTGGTGGTCGGCCAGATGTCCTTCAGATAGACCGGCTTGCCGTCGCTGCCGGTGCCGATCGGCTCCTTTGCGAGATCCTTGGTGACGGTGCCGGCGAGCGCATAGGCGACCACCAGCGGCGGCGAGGCCAGATAGTTGGCCTGCACGTCCGGCGACACGCGCCCTTCGAAGTTGCGGTTACCCGACAGCACCGCCGCGGCGATCACGCCATTGTCGTTGATCGACTTGGAGATCGGCTCCGGCAGCGGGCCGGAATTGCCGATACAGGTGGTGCAGCCGAAGCCGACCAGATTGAAGCCGACCTGATCGAGATCAGCCTGCAAGCCGGAATTGGCGAGATATTCGGCAACCACCTGCGAGCCCGGCGCCAGCGAGGTCTTGACCCACGGCTTGGCCTTCAGACCCTTGGCGGCCGCCTTGCGCGCCAACAGACCGGCACCGATCAGCACGCTCGGATTGGAGGTGTTGGTGCAGGAGGTGATGGCGGCGATCACCACATCGCCATGGCCGATGTCGAACTTCTTGCCTTCGACCGCGTAGCGCGAGCCGTCGAGCGCCTTCTTGTATTCGTTCTCCATCGCCGCGGCGAAACCGTCGGCGACCGCGGACAGCGCCACGCGGCCTTCCGGACGCTTCGGGCCGGCCAGCGACGGCTCGACCTTGGCGAGGTCCAGCGTCAGCGTTTCGGTGAACACCGGGTCTTGCGAGGCGGCGGTGCGATACAGGCCCTGCGCCTTGGCATATTTGGTGACGAGATCAACGCGCGCGCTCTTGCGGCCCGAGGTCTTCAGATAATCGACGGTTTCCTTGTCGACCGGGAAGAAGCCGCAGGTCGCGCCATATTCCGGCGCCATGTTGGCGATGGTCGCTTTGTCGGCCACCGACAGATTGTCGAGGCCGGGGCCATAGAATTCCACGAACTTGCCGACCACGCCCTGCTTGCGCAGCATCTGGGTGACGGTCAGCACCAGGTCGGTGGCGGTGACGCCTTCCTTGAGCGCGCCCTTGAGCTTGAAGCCGACCACTTCCGGCAGCAGCATCGACAGCGGCTGGCCGAGCATCGCCGCTTCCGCCTCGATGCCGCCGACGCCCCAGCCGAGCACGGCGAGGCCGTTGACCATGGTGGTGTGCGAGTCAGTGCCGACCAGCGAATCCGGATAGGCGACCTCGAAGGTGCCGGTCTTGCGGCCGATGGTCATCTTCTCCTTCTTGGTCCAGACGGTCTGCGCCAGGTATTCCAGATTGACCTGGTGGCAGATGCCGGTGCCGGGCGGCACCACCGAGAAGTTGGAAAACGCCTTCTGGCCCCACTTCAGGAATTCGTAGCGTTCCTTGTTCTGCTTGTATTCTTCGGCGACGTTCTTGCCGAACGCCTTGTTGTCGCCGAAGAAGTTCACGATCACCGAATGGTCGATGACGAGGTCAACCGGCACCAGCGGGTTGATCTTCTGCGGGTCGCCGCCGAGCTTCTGCATCGCGTTGCGCATCGCGGCGAGATCGACCACCGCCGGCACGCCGGTGAAGTCCTGCATCAGCACGCGCGCCGGGCGGAACGCGATTTCGTGCTCCAGCTTCTTCTTGCGCATCCACTTCGACACCGCCTGGATGTCGTCCTTGGTCACCGTGCGGCCGTCTTCGTTGCGAAGCAGGTTTTCCAGCAGCACCTTCATCGAATAGGGCAGGCGGGAAATCCCTTTCAGACCGTTCTTCTCGGCGGTGGGAAGGCTGTAATACACATAGGTCTTGCCGCCGACCGTCAGGGTCTTCCGGCATTTGAAGCTGTCGAGAGAGGTCATGTGAGGCGGTCCCAATTGTCGTTGCGCAACCGGCTCACAGGTCCAGACGCGCCGAAAAGGCGGGCCGAGTGGCTTGCAGGTGCCGATTGTGTGCTGCATCAAGTGCGGGGCTTATAGAATCTTTCCAGAGACATCGCCACAACGACAATTGATCCGGGACAATGCGCAGCATCGCAAGCGCCCGGCAGCAGCGGCGCGGATAGGACGGCAGTGATGCGGCTGGCGGGGCAGGGCTTACGATGCGTGCGGGGCGGCCGCGAAGTGTTTGCCGCGCTCGATTTTTCCGCCGAGAGCGGCGAGGCCGTGGCGGTGGTCGGCCCGAACGGCGCCGGCAAAACCTCGCTGCTGCGGCTGATCGCCGGGCTGCTGCAGCCGGCCGCGGGGACCATCACGCTGCACGGCGGCGATGACGAAATGTCGCTGGCCGAACAGGCGCACTATCTCGGCCACCGCGATGCGCTCAAGCCCGCGCTCAGCGTCAGCGAAAATCTCGATTTCTGGCAGCGCTTCCTTGGCGGCGAACCGGCCGATGCCGGAGAGAGTCTGGCCGCAGTCGGGCTGGCGCATATCGCGCATCTGCCGGCCGCTTACCTGTCGGCCGGTCAGCGCCGGCGGCTGTCGATCGCGCGGCTGATCGCGGTGCGCCGGCCGCTGTGGCTGCTCGATGAGCCAACCTCGGCGCTCGATACCGCCGGGCAGCAGATGTTTGCCCGGGTGGTCGCCGGCCATCTCGCGGGCGGCGGCATCGTGATCGCCGCCACCCATCTGCCGCTCGGCATCGACACGCGCGAACTGCGCATCGGGGGAAGGGTGTGATGGAGGGCTGCTTGACTGCACTGGCTTGCCGCTGCTCGGCGCCCCCACCCCGCAAGGGGGAGGGAGATCGCGGCCGCTGTGCCCTCATCGAACGACGCCCGCGGCGCGTCGCAGCCTTCCTTGTCCCTCCCCCTTGTGGGGAGGGTGGCCCGGCGGAGCGCAGCGAAGCCGGGTCGGGTGGGGGTCCGCGCCACCAGCCTCTCACCACAAGAGCCGCCGCATGACCGCGCTGATCGCCCTTATTCGCCGCGAATTGCGCATTGCGCTGCGGGTCGGCGGCGGCGCGCTGATCGGCGTGCTGTTCTTCCTGGCCGTGGTGGTGCTGATGCCGTTCGCGATCGGCCCCGATCTGCAATTGCTGCAGCGGCTCGGCCCGGCGGTGCTGTGGCTCGGCGCGCTGCTCGCCAGCCTGTTGACGCTCGACCGGCTGTTCATGGCCGATCATGACGACGGCTCGCTCGATCTGATCGCGATGAGCCGCACCCCGCTGGAACTGGCGTGCGCCGCCAAGGCGCTGGCGCATTGGCTGGCGGCCGGCGTGCCGCTGGTGCTGGCGACCCCGGTGCTCGGGCTATTGCTCAATCTCGACGCCGCCGCCTCGGCCGCGATTGCCGCCACGCTGCTGGTCGGCACCCCGGCGCTAACCTTCACCGGCATGATCGGCGCCGCGCTGGCGGTGACGCTGCATCGCGGCGGCCTGCTGATGGCGGTGTTGGTGCTGCCGCTGTCGATCCCGATCCTGATCTTTGGCGTCGCCGCCGCCAGCGCGGCGATCACCGGCCCGGTGGCCTTTGGAACCCCGTTCCAGATCCTGTGCGGACTGAGCCTCGCCAGCCTGGTGATCGGCCCGTTTGCCGCCGCCGCCAGCCTGCGCCAGGGGCTCGACTGAATGCCGCTTGTGGCGCCGATCAACTCTCGCCAAAACGGCGCAGCCCCACTGTCGGCGGATTGCTTGCGCCGCCCGCGCCGACTATCAGGATGCCCATGACGCTGCTCAATCTTGCCAATCCGACTAGGTTCCTGACGCTGGCCCAGCGGCTGTTGCCGTGGCTGGCCGCGCTGACCGCCATTTTGCTGGTCACCGGGCTGACGCTGGCGGCCATGGCCCCCGACGACTACCAGCAGGGCGCCACCGTCAAGATCATGTTCGTGCATGTGCCGAGCGCCTGGCTGTCGATGTTCGTGTGGGGCGTGATGAGCCTGTCGGCATTCGGCACCCTGGTATGGCGTCATCCGCTCGCCGATGTCGCAGCCAAGGCCGCAGCGCCGTTCGGCGCGGCCTTCACCTTCCTGGCGCTGGTCACTGGCTCGCTGTGGGGCCGGCCGATGTGGGGCACCTATTGGGAATGGGATGCCCGGCTGACCTCGATGCTGATCCTGTTTTTGATGTATCTCGGCCTGATCGCGCTGTGGCGCGCGGTCGAGGACCCGAGCCGCGCCGCCCGGGCCTGCGCGATCTTCACGCTGGTCGGCGCCATCAACCTGCCGATCATCAAATTCTCGGTCGATTGGTGGAACACGCTGCACCAGCCGGCCTCGGTGATCCGCTCCGGCGGGCCGACGCTCGACAAATCATTCCTGATCCCGCTGTTGGTGATGGCGATCGGCTTTTCGCTGATGTTCGTCACGCTGCATCTGGCGGCGATGCGTAACGAAATCCTGCGCCGCCGGATCCGCTCGCTGCAATTGCTGCAGGCCAGCCAGCAGCAGCCGGGGGTGGCGTGATGATCTCGCTTGGACCCTATGCCGGCTTCATCGTGTCGTCCTATGCGGTGGTCGCCGTGGTGGTGGCGCTGCTGATCTTCTGGGTGATGCTGGATTACCGCCGGCAGAAGGCACGGCTGCGCGATCTGGAGCGCGCCGGCGTGACACGCCGCTCGCGATCGGGCGGATCGGAGGCCCCATGACCCGCCGTCCACCGCCCTCGCCCAGCGCGCGCAGCAGCCGCCGTTCGATCATGGTGATGCTGCCGCTGGTCGGTTTTGCGATGCTGTTCGCGCTGTTCTGGGTGCGGCTCGGCGGCGACCCCAGCAAAATCCCCTCGGCGCTGATCGGCCGCCCGGCACCGGCGACGGTGCTGCCGGCGCTGCTCGGCCTCACCCGCAATGGCGAGGCGGTGCCGGGGCTCGATCCCGCCGCCTTCCTGGGCAAGGTCAGCCTGGTCAATGTCTGGGCGTCGTGGTGCGTGCCATGCCATGACGAAGCACCGCTCCTGACCGCACTCGGCCGGCAGGATCCGCGCTTCCAGATCGTCGGCATCAACTACAAGGACACCGCCGACAATGCGCGGCGTTTCCTCGGCCGCTATGGCAATCCGTTTACCATGGTCGGGGTCGATGCCAACGGCCGCGCCGCCATCGAATGGGGCGTCTATGGCGTGCCCGAAACCTTTGTGATCGGCCGCGACGGCAAGATCGCCTACAAGCTGGTCGGCCCGATTACCCCGGAAAACCTGGAGACGGTGCTCAAGCCCGCTCTGGAGAAGGCGCTACAGGCGCCGTCCTGAGCCAAACCCATTCGGCAAAATTATTTTTGGCGTTTATCTGCGGTTCATTTCCGCGCCTTGGGCGCGCCATGAATCGGAGAGTTAGTAGCAGCCGTGATCAACAACGTCCTTGGAGGACAGATCCGATGCGTATCACCAAGCTTGCTACTCTCGCCGCCGCCACTTTGTCACTCGGCCTGCTGGCCGCCGCGCCCAGCTTCGCGCAGGCGCCGCAGCCGACCGAAAAATCCGACAAGATGGCGCCGCCGATCGCCACCAAAACCTCGCCCACCGCTGGCGCCAAGTCGGAGCCTGCCAAGACCGAAGCCACCAAGCACGAGCTGCTTGATATCAACTCGGCAACCGCCGAACAGCTCGACGCGCTGCCCGGCATCGGCAAGGCCTATTCTGCCGCGATCATCAAGGGCCGGCCCTATAAGGGCAAGGACGAGCTGGTGCAGAAGAAGATCCTGCCGGAGAAGACCTACGACGGCATCAAGGACAAGATCATCGCCAAGCATAAGAGCTGATCGGGCGCCGGGCCGCGGCGGCCACCGCAGCCCGCACCTACTATCATTGAACCTCGTCTGCTGATTGGTAGCGGATCGCCGGCACCCCGGCGGTCCGTTTTTTATGGGACCAGCGCACGGCAACTGATCTCATCAGCGGAGGCTCGCCATCAAAACGTAGATGGCCGGGACGAAGCCCGGCCATGTCGTGCGGAGTGGTTGGTTGCTATCAGGCGCGGGCTGATCAGCCCTTCGACGATTCCTTGGCCGCGTCCTTGAGTTCGTCCTTGGACAGGTCGCCTTCGTCGGCCGCGCTTTGCTCGAGCGTCACCGGCTCGAGCTGATGGCGCTTGATGAACGGCATCTGGGTCACTGCGAACGCCATGGTCAGCGGCACCATGCCAAACACCTTGAACGCCACCCAGAAATCGGTCGACTGCGTGCGCCACACGATTTCATTGACCACCGCCATCGCCAGGAACCACAGCGCCCAACGCCAGGTCAGCGTGCGCCAGCCCTGCGGCGTCAGGTTGAACATCTGGTCGAACATGATGGCGATGAACGACCGGCCGAACAGCAGGCCGCCGCCAAGCACCGCGGCGAACAGCGTGTAGATGATGGTCGGCTTCATCTTGATGAAGGTTTCGTCCTGCAGCAGCAGCGTCAGCGCGCCGAACACGATCACCACCACCGCGGTGACCACCGTCATCATCGGAATATGCCGGGTCACCCAATAGGACACCGCGATCGCCACCAGCACCGCCACCATGAACGCGCCGGTCGCGACGAACAGGTGGAACTTGGCATTGACGAAGAAGAACACCAGCAGCGGCCCGACCTCGGTCGCAATCTTGAACAGCGGATGCGGCCGGTTTGGTTGCAGCACGGTGTTGTTGTCCATCAAAAACCCTCAGCTCGCGTTGTCGGTGCCGGCGATCGCCTTGGCGAAATCGGCCGCGGTGAATGGCGACAGGTCTTCGACGCCCTCGCCGACCCCGATGAAATGCACCGGGATTTTGTGCTTCTCCGCCAGCGCGACCAGGATACCACCGCGCGCGGTGCCGTCGAGCTTGGTCATCACCAGGCCGGTGACGCCGGCGGTGCGTGAAAACGCCTCGACCTGCGACAGCGCGTTCTGGCCGACCGTGGCGTCCAGCACCAACAGCACCGCATGCGGCGCGCTGGCATCGACCTTGCGGATCACCCGCACGACCTTTTCCAGCTCGCTCATCAGCTCGGCGCGATTTTGCAGCCGGCCGGCGGTGTCGATCAACAGCACGTCGCGGCCCTCGGCCTTGGCCTGGGACAGCGCATTGAACGCCAGGCTGGCGGCGTCCGAGCCCTGGGCGCCGGCGACCACCGGGGTGCCGGTGCGGTCGCCCCACACTTTGAGCTGCTCGATCGCCGCGGCCCGGAACGTGTCGCCGGCCGCCATCATCACCTTGCGGCCTTCGCCGGACAGCCGCGCCGCCAGCTTGCCAATGGTGGTGGTCTTGCCGGAACCATTGACGCCCACCATCAGGATCACGAACGGCTTGTGGGCGGTGTCGATCACCAGCGGCTGCGCCACCGGGGCCAGTACCTTTTCGACCTCGGCGGCGACGATCGCTTTGACATCGCTCGCCGAAATCATCTTGTCATAGCGGCCTTCGCCGACCGCCGCGGCAATGCGCGCGGACACGTCGGTGCCGAGATCGGCGCGCAGCAGCACGTCCTCGATCTCCTCGAGCATCGCTCGGTCGAGCTTGCGCTTGGAGACGAATTCGGCGAGCGCGGTGCCGATCGAGCTTGAGGTGCGCTTCAGGCCGTCGGACAGCCGACGCCACCAGCTCGGTTTTTTGGTTTCAGATGTGTCGTTCATCGGGAGGCTGTGTTAGCCGTTTCGCGCCATGAACGAAAGTGACATTGAGACGGCTAAGGAACTTAGCGCCGAGGAGATCCTGGCGCGGGTGCTGCACCGCGACGGCCTGATGCTGGTGATCGACAAGCCGGCCGGGTTGCCGGTGCATCGCGGCCCCAAGGGCGGACCGAACCTGGAGGCGTCGTTCGACGCGCTGCGCTTCGGCCTGCCGCGGCCGCCGGTGCTGGCGCATCGGCTCGACCGCGATACCTCGGGCTGCCTGGTGCTCGGCCGGCACCGCAAGGCCACCGCCACGCTCGGGCTGCTGTTCAAGCACAGCAAAATCGCCAAAACCTATTGGGCGGTGGTGGAGGGTGGCCCGGACGAGGACCACGGCACCATCGACCTGCCGATCGGCAAGCGCAACGCCGAGCGCGGCTGGTGGCAGAAGATCGATCATGAAGAGGGGCTGCCGTCGCTGACCAAATGGACGGTACTGGGGCGGTCGCAGCCGATTACGCGCGCGGCGGAGACGGCAGAGGGCTCCCCTCCCCCTTGCGGGCAGGGGTCGGGGGTGGGGGTCGACAAGGAAAGCCTCGCCTCTGGACACCCCCCCCCCCCCCCCCCCCCCCCCCCCGGGGGGGGGGGGGCGGGGGGGGGGGGGGGGGGTCGACAAGGAAAGCCTCGCCTCTGGACCCCCCCCACCCCACCCCTCCCCCGCAAGGGGGGAGGGAGTGCGCGGCACCCCTGGCAACGCCTCCGGCGAAACGGCGGCAGAGTCAGGCCGAACAGTGGCAGAGAATGCGGTGGCGAGCGGGCGGCTGACCTGGCTGGCGCTGGAGCCGATCACCGGCCGCACCCATCAATTGCGGGTGCATTGCGCGGCGATGGGCTGGCCGATCGTCGGCGACAGCATCTATGGCAACGGCCCGCGGTTCGGCGAACCGACGCTGCATCTGCACGCCCGGCAGATTTCGATTCCGCTATCGCGCAACAAGCCGCCGGTGGTGGTGACCGCGCCGGTGCCGCCGCATCTGCACCAGCGCATGCGTGCCTGCGGCTGGAACGGCGAGTAGTTAGTTCGGCGGCCACGACTAATGAGGTCGTTACCATCGGCAGGCCGCTCACACTAACATTGGCGTTTCACAACTAACCTCTCAGCACGTCATGGCCGGGCTCGTCACACTGCTGTCCGGTTCGGCCTCAACATAGACTGAAGCTCAACTGTCGCTGATCTTCGATTGTCGGCGGCGGTTCGAGCAAGGCGTCGATCGAGCGTCTGTGCATGAGGTTGGTACGGACAAGGCGAGTGAAGGCGAGCAGGCTGTCGACAGCGCTCTGTGTCGCGTAAGCGAGGCGCAGCAGCAGGAAAGCGATCAGGGCCACGGCGATTTGGATGCGCACGGCGTTTTCGGATGTGCCGAGGAAGTGTTTGATCTTCAATGTCTGTTTGATCCAGCGGAAGAACAGCTCGACCTGCCAGCGGCGTTTGTAGAGGGCTGCGATCTCGGCGGCAGGCGCATCGATGTCGTTGCTGATGATGCGCAGGATCTTGCCGCTGTCGATCCGCACGCGGATCTCGCGGACCGGCTCTTGAAACGGATTGCGGCGGCTTGCCGCGAGGCGAGCGGGCAGATGGCCGATGCGGTCGGAGAGGATTGCGGCGTCCTCAACCGGGTTGGTCTTCACGACGCTCAGCTTTGTGTTGGACTTGAGCCGCGTGACGATACGACACCCCTTGGCGTCGAGTTCGGCCCACCAAGCGTAATTGTAGTAGCCCAGATCGAACACGTAGGTTGCGCCGGCAGCGATCGGCAGCGTCTTGGCGACAGTGATGTCGTTCACTCGGGCCGGCGTCACGACGGCATCGACGGGGTGCTCGCCGTCGGCATCGTAGACGATGTGCAGCTTGGCGCCGCAAACGCCGTCGGAAAACCGCGCCCAATCAGCGCTGAGATGGCTCAGTCGCAGCCCGGTCGAATCCACCAGATGCACCGCTTCGCCGACCTTGCGCCGCAGCCCGCGTCCAGCCCGCTGGACCAGGTCAGAAAACAAGCTGGCGAACACTGCATTCGGCCGCCTCGCATTGGCGTCCGCCAACGTCGAGCGCGACGCGGCACGGGCGCCGAGATGGTAAAGCCGGTTGGCATGGCTAGCGAGGCCGCCTTCGATCTCGCGTAGGCTCTGCGCTCCGGACAATTGGCCGTACAGCAGCGCGATGAACTGATCATGCGTGGACAACCGACGCACCCGTGCATCGGCGCCGTGCTCGGTCACCAACCGGTCAAACACATGCCACGGCACGTGCTTTAACACCGAATGAAATACGCTATTGTGATGCCGCATGGCGTGGTCTTCTCCCGTGTCCAGAAACGCTGCTAGACGTTCGGGACGCAGAAGAATCAACGCCATGCGCTTTGTCTACAAATACTCAACCGGACAGCCGTGGGCTCGTCCCGGCCATCTACGTCTTCCCTCTTGCACGATTACCAAGACGTGGATGCAAGCGGCAAGCGCGGGCATGACGCATGTGTGCGTGATCGCCGAACTACACAGTGAGCCGCTGGTCATCATGCCCGGCGATGGTGACCGCAACCACCGAGCCGACCACGCCGCCATCAATCGTCACCGGCAAAAAATGTTCGGTGCGGCCTTGGGTGGCGCTTTCGATCAGCACCTGACGCGGTCGGCCGATCTCGGCGGCAAACCGCCGCTGCAGTGCTGCCTCGCCCACAGCGCGTAGCCGCTTGGCGCGCTCCTTGATCACGGCGCCATCAACTTGCGGCATGTTGGCTGCCGGCGTGCCGGGCCGCGGCGAATACGGAAACACATGCAGCAGGCTGAGCCCGCAATCCTCGACCAGATCGAGCGAACCGGCAAAGGCTTGCTCACTCTCGGTCGGAAAGCCGGCGATCAGATCGGCGCCGAGCGCGATCTCCGGGCGCAACCGCCGCAACTGCTCGCACAGCGCGATTGCATCCGCGCGGCGATGGCGGCGCTTCATGCGCTTGAGGATCAGATCATCGCCCGATTGCAGCGACAGATGCAGATGCGGCATCAGCCGTTCGTCATTGGCGATTACTTCGAGCAGATCGTGATCGACCTCGATGGAATCGATCGACGACAGCCGCAGCCGCTTCAGATCTGTGACTTCGCGCAAAATCTGCCGCACCAGGCCGCCGAGCGCCGGCGCACCGGCAAGATCAGCGCCGTAGCTGGTGAGATCGACGCCGGTCAGCACGATCTCGCCATGGCCGCGCGCCACCAGCGCGCGCACCTGATCGATCACCGCCGGCGGCGGCAGCGAGCGCGACGGGCCGCGGCCATAAGGAATGATGCAGAAGGTGCAGCGGTGATCGCAGCCATTTTGCACCGGCACGAATACCCGCGGCAGATCGCGCGCGACGCGCTCAAGCGGCATTGGAGCCATGGCGCGCACTGCCATGATATCGCCGACCGCGATCTTTTTCGCGGCGTCATCGCCGGAAGATTCATCGAGCGTCTGCTGCAGCCCCTGCCAGGCCGCGCCGCTCAGCTTGTCATGATTGCCGAGCACGCGGTCGACTTCCGCCATCGCGGCGAACATCTCGGTCTCGACCTGCGCGGCGCAGCCGGTGACCACGATGCGCGCCTGCGGCCGCTCGCGTTTCAGCCGGCGAATCGATTGCCGGACCTGCGCCACCGCTTCGCTGGTGACCGCGCAGGAATTGACCACGATGGTATCGCGGCAGCCGGCCTGCTCCGCTTCGCGGCGAATAAGCTCGGCTTCAAAGGCGTTCAGTCGGCAGCCGAATGTGACGACCTCGACGGCCATCAGGCCGCGCCGGCCAGCAGCGCTGGATCGATCGTTCCGGAAAATTCGAAAGTGGCGCTGCCGGTCATCAGCACATGATCGTCGCGCTCGCGCCACTCGATGACCAACTCGCCGCCGGGCAGCGTGATCTGCACCTTGCGATCGGTACGCCGCAGCCGCGCCGCGGCGACCGCGGTGGCACAGGCCGCCGAGCCGCACGCCTTGGTCAGCCCGACGCCGCGCTCCCAGGTGCGGATCACGATATGGCCGCGATCGACGATCTGCGCGAGCGTGATGTTGGCGCGCTCCGGGAAGATCGGATGGTTTTCCAACAGCGGCCCGAACCGGGCGAGGTCATGGGCGTTGACGTCATCGACCCAGAAGATCGCGTGCGGATTGCCCATCGACACCACCGAGGGGGTGTGCAGCACCGGGGCGTCGATCGGCCCGATCTGCAATTCGATGGTGCGGGTATCGGCAAACTCTTCAGCCAGCGGAATATCCTGCCAGCCCAGCCTGGGCGTGCCCATATCGACGGTAAAAAGATCGGGCGCGGGACCACGCCAGCAATGCAGCAGGCCGGCGCGGCTTTCAAATGTCAGCGCGCTCTGCTCGGTGCCGGCAAACACCTGCTGCGCCACGCAGCGCATACCATTGCCGCAGGCGCTCGATTCCGAGCCGTCATTGTTAAAGATGCGGATGAACGCATCGGTGCCGGCCACGCGCGGCGGCTGCAGCACCATCAGCTGGTCATAGGGCACTTGCCGGGCGATCGCGCGCGCATCGGCGGCGGTCACGGTCACCGGATCGACGCGCAGATCGAGTACGACGATCTCGTTGCCGATGCCGTTCATTTTGCTGAATTTGCGATTGGCCAGCGTATTCATGTCACCATCCTGCCGCGCTTATATGGCGAATGACGGCAGATTGGCCAGTGGGGCGAATCCGCAGCCGCAACGCGGCGCCAGCGCGTCCGGCAGGCGACGATGCTGCGGCTGCGTGTTAGCATGAGGGTGATGAGCCGGTGGGGCCGGGGTGGCGCAGGCTCAGGGGCTTTGGAGAGACAATGACGAAGGGTTTTGATGTTTTTGGCCGCGCATTGCTGGCGGCAGCGGCCTCCGCCGCCCTGACGCTTGGCGCGGCGGGCGCGAGCGCCCAGACGCCGGCCGCCGCACCGGCGAGTCCCGCCGCCGCGCAGCCCGCCCAGCCGGACGCCAAATCGGACGGCAAGACGGAGGCAAAGCCGGATGCGAAACCCGAGCTGAAGCCGGACGCTGCCAAAGCTGCTGCCGAGCCCCCGGCCAAACCGTCACCGGGCGAGCCGGGCAAGCCCGCCGCCGAGACGCCGGCCGCGAAGACAGCGACTGAGCCCGCCAAGCCTGCCGATTCGGCCAACCCGCCCGCGGCCCAGCCGGCCGCGCAGCCGCCTGCGACCGCCGAAGCTCCTGCGCCGGCACAGTCGGTCACCCCGCCGCCCGCCGCCAAGGTGCAAAGCGCCGATCCGTTCGGCGAAGAGGTGACGCTCGCCGCCAAGAGCGTGGTGATCCTCAAGGGCAGCGCCAGCTGGGACAACGCTTTCGAGAGTCTGGTCGAGTCGCTGAAGTCGCTGCAGGCGCTGCTCGACAAGCAGGGCCTGAAAGCCGCCGGCAATATGATGATCGTCTATACCTCGACCGACGACACCGGCTTCACCTATCAGGCCGCCATTCCGGTCGATCAGGAGCCGAAGAATCTCGGCAAGGCGATGAGCTACGGCAAGTCACCGGAGGGCCGCTCGCTGAAATTCGTCCATCGCGGTTCTTACGACAACATGGACAATACTTATGAGGCGATCACCAATCACCTCGACGACAAGCGGCTGGAAGCCAAAGACACCTTTATTGAGGAATACATCACCGATCCGCTGAAGACCGCCGAGGACAAGCTTGTCATCAATGTCTATGTCCCGCTCAAATGAGGTCTCGACATGCCCCGTCTGCTGTTGACCGCTGCCGCCGCGCTGATGGCGGCGGTGCCGCCTGCTGTTGCTGAAACGGCGCTGCCGCCGGCGATTTCGGTGGTCGGCGAAGCCTCGATCCAGGTGCCGCCCGATCTTGCCACCATCGACGGCGGCGTCAGCACGGACGCCAAGACCGCCAAGGAGGCGGCCGCCGCCAATGCCGAGGCCATGGCCAAGGTGATTCAGGCGCTCAAAGCCAGCGGCATCAAGGACGAAGACCTGCAAACCTCGCGGCTGTCGCTGCTGCCGCAATATGCCGCACCCAGCCGCCCCGGCCCGAACAGCCTGACCGGCTATCGCGCCAGCAACCGCGTCACCGTGCGGCTGACCGACGTCAGCAAAGTGGCGAGCGTGATCGACATTCTGGTCGGCGCCGGCGCCAATGAGATCGGCGGCATCAATTTCTCGGTGGCAGCGCCATCGAAACTGCTCGACCAGGCGCGCGACAAGGCGATGGCTGACGCGCGCCGCAAGGCCGAAATCTATGCCCGCGCGGCCGGCGTGACGCTCGGCGCGCCGCTCTCGATCGCCGAAGACACGGCGCAAACACCCACCGCCTATCGCCGGATGGCGACCGGCCTCGCCGCCGCTGCGCCGGTGGCGGTGGGAGAAGAAACGCTGTCGGTCAATGTCAGCGTGTCCTGGGCGATCAAGACCGGGCCGTAGCGCTTTTCGGTTTGGATGATCTGATCAGCGGCGCCGGGCGGCATCCGATCGGCGCGCGCCCCGGTTTCTGCCGGCATCCTGAAACCGCTTGTCATACAAAATTGACATTGCTCGCTGTCATGCGTGATTGACAAAAACGAGAACAGGATTAGGTTTGGCATCACTTGATTGTGATGCAGCCCTGCAGGCTGCTCTATATCGAGCTTGGATTGCAGCGACCGCCGTTGCGACTGGCATCGAACGGTCCCGAGGGCGCGGTGGTCCACTAACACGGTTGCTGCCTCGGCTGATGGCTGGATGCAGCGGCCGCTCAAAAAACCCCACGTGCGGGTCCAGCACGGAACTGTCCTAGGTTTCTGAGGAGACTAAGTGATGGCAGACGATCCGAACAAGGTCTGGCCGACTGGCCTGACGATTGCGGAGTCCGAAGAGCTCCACAAGCATGTGATCGACGGCACCCGCGTTTTCGGCGCGGTGGCGATCTTCGCTCACTTCCTGGCGTTCGTTTACACGCCCTGGCTGAAGTAATCCGAACGCACTGAGGAGTTGAAATCATGAATCAAGGTCGTATCTGGACCGTTGTGAATCCGGGCGTGGGCCTGCCGCTGTTCCTGGGCAGCGTCGCCGTTATCGCGATTCTCGTTCACCTCGCGCTGGTGAACAACACCACCTGGTTCCCGAAGTACTGGAACGGCGCTGCTAGCGCTGCCGCTCCGGTTGCGGCGCCCGCGGCGCCCGCTGCTCCGGCCAAGAAGTAAGCTTTTTAGCTGACCGTCAAACCCCCGGAAGCCACGCGGCTTTCGGGGGTTTTTCGTTGTGGGGCGGATCTTGTCGGGGATGACGTGCATATCCTTGACTCCGGCCGCGGCGGCGCGCTAAGCGTGGCTGCTTCTCTCGAAAAGATTTTCTTTTCGACCCGCCGACTGGTCCTGGAGGCCAGAGGTCAACGCCCGACAGCGCTGTGCGCCCTCGGGCGCAATCGTGTTTGTGCATGGTCCTTTCGCTAGGACCGCTGGGTGGATTGAGCCGATGTTCGACAATCTGTCGGAAAAGCTTGGTGGCATTCTCGATCGACTGACCGGGCGCGGTGCGCTCAGTGAGGCCGACGTCGATGCGGCGATGCGTGAAATCCGCCGCGCGCTGCTGGAAGCCGACGTCGCGCTCGAAGTGGTGCGCAGCTTCACCGAGCGGGTGCGCGAGCAAGCGGTCGGCGCCACCGTGGTCAAGTCGGTCAAGCCCGGCCAGATGGTGGTCAAGATCGTCCATGACGAGCTGGTCGCCACGCTCGGCTCCGACGTTCAGGCGCTCGATCTCAACACCGTGCCGCCGGTGCCGATCATGATGGTCGGTCTGCAGGGCTCCGGTAAAACCACCACCACCGCCAAGCTGGCGCGCCGCCTGACCGAGCGCGACAAGCGCAAGGTGCTGATGGCGTCGCTCGACGTCTATCGCCCGGCGGCGATGGAGCAGCTCGCGGTGCTCGGCCGCGATCTCGGCATCGACACGCTGCCGATCGTTGCCGGCCAGCAGCCGGCGCAGATCGCGCGCCGCGCCATCGAAGCCGCCAAGCTCGGCGGCTATGACGTGGTGATGCTCGATACCGCCGGTCGCACCACGCTCGACGAAGCGATGATGACCGAAGCGGCCGAGATCAAGGCGGTCGCCAATCCGCACGAAGTGCTGCTGGTCGCCGACAGTCTGACCGGCCAGGACGCCGTCAATCTGGCGCGCGCCTTCGATACCCGCGTTGGCCTGACCGGCATCGCGCTGACCCGTATCGACGGCGATGGCCGCGGCGGTGCGGCGCTGTCGATGCGCGCGGTCACCGGCAAGCCGATCAAGCTGATGGGCACCGGCGAAAAGACCGACGCGCTGGAAGATTTCCATCCGAGCCGCATCGCCGGCCGGATTCTCGGCATGGGCGACGTGGTGTCGCTGGTCGAAAAGGCCGCCGCCACGCTCGACGCCGAAAAGGCCGCGGCCGTCGCCGAGAAGATGCGCAAGGGCAAGTTCGACTTGGTCGATATGCGCGATCAGCTGCTGCAGATGTCCAAGATGGGCGGCATCGGTGGACTGATGGGGCTGATGCCCGGCATCGCCAAGATGAAGAACCAGATCGCCGCCGCCGGCATCGACGACAAGATCCTCAATCGCCAGATCGCGATCATCGATTCGATGACCCGCGAGGAGCGCAAGAACCCGGACATCCTCAAGGCCAGCCGCAAGAAGCGCATCGCCGCCGGCTGCGGCCTCAAGGTCGAGGACGTCAACAAGCTGCTCAAGATGCATCGCAACATGGCCGACATGATGAAGGCCGTGGGCCGCGGCAAGGGCGGGCCGATGGCCGGCCTCGCCAAGGCGATGGGTTTTGGCGGCGGTCTGCCGTCCGCTGAAGAAATCAAAGCCATGCAGGAAAAGGTGCAGGGCGGCGAACTTCCCGAACTGCCGAAGGAACTGCCGTCCAGCCTGCGCGGCGGCCTGCCCAACATCCCCGGTCTCACCGGGATGAGCGGCAAGCCGACGCTGCCCGGGCTCGGCGGCTTCCCGTTCGGGAAGAAGAAATGAGCCGTCGCGTCCTGACGAGCTGACCAATCACCGAAATAGCAAACTCAACGAACCTCACTTAGGAGATATTGATGTCCGTCGTTATTCGTCTTGCCCGTGCCGGCACCAAGAAGCGCCCGTTCTATCATGTGGTGGTTGCCGACTCGCGCTTCCCCCGCGACGGCCGCTTCATCGAGCGTCTCGGCTACTTCAATCCGCTGCTGCCGAAGGACAACGAAGCCCGCCTCAAGCTCGACCTCGACAAGGTCAAGGATTGGGTCGCCAAGGGTGCGCAGCCCTCGGACCGCGTGGCCCGTTTCCTCGACGCCGCCGGCATCAAGAAGCGCGAAGCCCGCAACAACCCGGTCAAGGCCGTGCCGCGCAAGGAGCGCAAGGCCGCCGAAGCCGGCAAGTAAGCCGCTCGGTTGGCGCCGGTGAACGCAGGCAAATCGGCCAATGACGGCCCGGTCGCCCCCTCGTCCCAACCGGACGAGGGTCAGCGCCGTGCCGATCAGCCGAATGTGGCCAGCCCACCGGCCAAGGCGGCGGACAAACGGGTCTGCATCGCCAGAATCGGCGCGCCGCATGGCGTGCGCGGCGCGGTCAAGCTGTGGCCGTTCACCGAGGATCCGCTCGCGATCCTCGATTACGGTCCGCTGACCAGCAAGGACGGCCATCGCCGTTTTGTGGTCGAGACCGCGCGCGAAGCCAAAGGCCATCTGGTGGCGACGCTTGAGGGCGTTGCCAGCCGCAATGATGCCGAACGGCTCAATGGCGTCGAACTCTATATCGACCGCGATCAGCTGCCGGGCACCGACGCCGACGAATACTACCACGCCGACCTGATCGGCCTCGCCGCGGAAACCACCGCCGGCGAGGCGCTCGGCCGGGTGATCGCGGTTCATAATTTCGGCGCCGGCGACATTTTGGAAATCGCGCCGCCTTCCGGGCCGACGCTGCTGCTGCCGTTCACCAATGCGGTGGTGCCGACCGTCGATATCGCGGGCGGCCGGCTTTTGATCGAGCCGCCTGGCGAGATCGAGGGCGATACGCCCGACCATCCCGAGGCCTGAGCCTCCACCACAGCCGTCCTGCCCGGGCTTGTGCCGGGCATCCAGGTCTGTGTACCTCGCAACGAACAAGCCCCTGGATGGCCGTGCAACCGGCCATGACGATTTGCAGGTTTGGCCCTGATGACCTGGCGCGCCACCGTCCTCACGCTGTTTCCCGACATGTTCCCCGGGCCGCTCGGCTTCAGCCTCGCCGGCCGCGGGCTGGCGGCCGGGCTATGGAGCCTGGAGGCGCGCGACATCCGCGACGCCGCCACCGACCGCCACCGCAGCGTTGACGACACCCCAGCCGGCGGCGGCCCAGGCATGGTGCTGCGCGCCGACGTGCTGGCGCGGGCGATCGACGCGGTGCCGGACCTTGAGGGACGGCCGCGGCTGGTGATGAGCCCGCGCGGCCGGCCGCTGACCCAGGCGAGGGTGGCGGAACTGGCGGCCGGGCCGGGTCCGCTGATCGTGTGTGGCCGTTTTGAGGGCATCGACCAGCGCGTGATCGACGCCAGACAGCTCGAAGAGGTCTCGATCGGCGATTATGTGCTGTCCGGCGGTGAAATCGCCGCGCTGACGCTGATCGACGCCTGCGTCCGGCTGCTGCCCGGGGTGATGGGCAAGCTGGAATCCTCGACCGACGAGAGCTTTTCGGCAGGCCTGCTCGAATACCCGCAATATACCCGTCCGCAGCTGTTTGAGGGCCTGCCGATCCCGGAAATCCTGCTGTCGGGCGACCATGCCAAGGTCGCGGCCTGGCGCCGCGCCGAGGCGGAACAGCTCACCCAAACCCGGCGTCCGGACCTGCTGGCGGCACCGCGACACCCCGTTTGCCAAAAACCGCCAAAAAACGCGACGGACGGGTGACAACGGTTTTCCGATGCCTTATAGGAGCCCCAAATCCGCGAACAGGCAGGATAACTGGATACTCGCGCAGCCTTATGCCGGGATGGCCGGGCGCGCTGCCGATGGAGAATTGCAATGAACCTGATTCAGCAGCTCGAGAAAGAGCAATTCGATAAGTTGTCCGCCGGCAAGGACATTCCGGAATTCGGACCGGGCGACACCGTGGTCGTCAACGTCAAGGTGGTCGAAGGCGAGCGTTCGCGCGTCCAGGCCTATGAAGGCGTTTGCATCGGCCGTTCCGGCGGTGGCCTGAACGAGAGCTTCACCGTGCGCAAGATTTCGTACGGCGAGGGCGTCGAGCGCGTGTTCCCGCTGCTGTCGCCGATGATCGACTCGATCAAGGTGGTGCGCCGCGGCAAGGTGCGTCGCGCCAAGCTGTATTACCTGCGCAACCTGCGCGGCAAGTCGGCCCGCATCGTCGAGAAGAAGCAGGACCGCGCTGCGGTTGCCGCGAAGTAAGTTCGCGTTCCAATCTAATCTGCGGAAAAGCGCGGCTCAGCCGCGCTTTTTTGTTGCCCGGCAGCATGAGCCGACCTGCGATTTCCGAGCGTTGTCGGCCGCGTGCGACGTGGTATAGGAATGGAATGTTTCCAGATCGCCTGCCCGCAACCTTGATCGTGCTCGACGACCGCAGCCGCCTGCCTTGGCGGTTTTTCGGACGTCTGACCACCGCCGGGCTGATGAACTGACGCGATTGCGCGCAGCGACCTGATCACCTGCGCACCCTGCTGCTCCGACAATTCAATTTGGTTTCGAGGACTGACGCTATGTCCGCTGCAAAGCCCACCACGCTGTACGACAAGATCTGGAACGACCATCTGGTCCATGAGGCCGAGGACGGCACCTGCCTGCTCTATATCGACCGCCATCTGGTGCACGAAGTCACCAGCCCGCAGGCGTTCGAAGGTCTGCGCACCGCCGGCCGCAAGGTGCACGCGCCGGAGAAGACCTTGGCCGTGGTCGATCACAACGTCCCGACCACCGATCGCAGCAAGCCCAATCCCGATCCGGAAAGCGCCGATCAGATCGCCGCGCTCGCCGAGAACGCCCGTGAATTCGGCATCACCTATTTCAACGAATTCGATAAGCGCCAGGGCGTGGTGCACGTGATCGGCCCGGAGCAGGGTTTTACGCTGCCCGGCACCACCATCGTGTGCGGTGACAGCCACACCTCGACCCATGGCGCGTTCGGCGCGCTGGCGCATGGCATCGGCACCTCGGAAGTCGAGCACGTGCTCGCGACCCAGACGCTGATCCAGAAGAAGGCCAAGAACATGCGCGTGACCGTCGACGGCAAGCTGCCGGACGGCGTCACCGCCAAGGACGTGATCCTGGCGATCATCGGCGAGATCGGCACCGCTGGCGGCACCGGCTATGTGCTGGAATATGCTGGCGAAGCGATCCGTTCGCTGTCGATGGAAGGCCGTATGACGGTCTGCAACATGTCGATCGAAGGCGGCGCCCGCGCCGGCCTGATCGCGCCCGACCAGAAGGCCTATGAGTTCCTCAAGGGCCGCCCGCTCGCCCCGAAGGGCGACGCCTGGGAAGCCGCGCTGCGCTATTGGGACACGCTGCGCTCCGATGACGGCGCGCATTTCGACAACGAGCTGCGCCTCGACGCCGCGGCGCTGCCGCCGATCGTCACCTGGGGCACCTCGCCGGAAGACGTGATCTCGATCACCGGCCGCGTGCCGAACCCGGCCGACATCGCCGATGAAGCCAAGCGCATCTCCAAGGAGCGCGCGCTGGCCTATATGGGCCTGACCCCGGGCACCAAGATCACCGACATCAAGATCGACCGGATGTTCATCGGCTCGTGCACCAACGGCCGCATCGAAGACCTGCGCGCCGCGGCCAAGATCGCCGAGGGCAAGACCGTCAACGCCAATGTCAACGCCATCATCGTGCCGGGCTCGGGCCTGGTGAAGGAACAGGCCGAGGCCGAGGGTCTGGACAAGATCTTCATCAAGGCTGGCTTTGAATGGCGCGAGCCGGGCTGCTCGATGTGCCTCGCCATGAACCCCGACAAGCTGGCGCCGAATGAGCGCTGCGCTTCGACCTCGAACCGCAACTTCGAAGGCCGCCAGGGTTTTAAGGGCCGCACCCATCTGGTGTCGCCGGCCATGGCCGCGGCGGCGGCGATCGCCGGTCACTTCGTCGACATCCGCGACTGGAAGTAACCAACTAACAAGTCTGGAAGTCACCACTTCCAACTTGCTACACCGACACGCAACAGGCGCCCTCGCGGCGCCTGTTTTGCTTTGTGGCTGCGTTGATAGCAGCGGCTGTTAATACTCACCTCGCCGCCTCTCCGCGTCATGGCCGGGCTCGTCCCGGCCATCCACGTCTTTGAATCAGCACCGCTGCTAAGACGTGGATGCCCGCGACAAGCGCGGGCATGACGGGGTCATTGGTTCGGCCGATGGATTAGTTCACACGCTACACGCGCAAGAATGACTACCAGGACGGATCAAAACCGTAGCCGTGATAGAATGGAAAGAACGGCGACATGCCGCTCGGCCGCGCTGGCGTGAGCGCGCGGGCATCGCTGGGGCGCTTGGCGACGCGGCTGCTGCGGCGATGATGATAACGGGCGCGCTGAGCATCGCGGCGCCGCGCGCTGAAATCAGTTGCGGGCATAGTCATCGCAGCCAAGTCGTCGCTGATCACACACGGCGAGGGCGACGCCTGACCGGCCTTCGCGGGGCTGGCCAGCGCGGCCAGCAGCAAGGTGGCAGCAATGCACAATCCGACCCGGGCACTCATGGCTGTCTCCATGCGGCATTGGGCAACGCGCGAACGCGGCGCGACTTAAGCGGTGTCAAACGAACAGAGCGCCGGATCGCATCAACAAACCCCGTCACACCAGAAAGCTAAAACGCTTTCGGTTGTCAGGAAATCACAAACGACGCTCAAATTGGATGGTTTGGCGCACCGCCCGGCTTGAACCGCTTCCAGCCGCCGCGCCAGACCTCAGCCGCGCCGCCAAAAGCAATTCATGCGCGGCACGATCACCGTGCCGCTCGGCCGGTATTCCTGCACATAATAGGCGGTGCAATCGCGCACCGCGTTGCGGCCGGGGAAATAGCGCGGATAAACGCCGTAGCCATCGGGCTGATAGCGCGGATAGACCCGCAGCCGGGTCGGCGGCCGGGAGCTGCGGCTCTGCGCCGACAGTTCGGTCGGCGCCGCCGTTACGGCCACGCTGCTGGCGGTCTGCGCCGCCGCCGTGCCGGCCAGCGTTGGCAGTCCGGTCATGGCCGCGATCAACGCCAATTCGATGATACCAAGCCGCCTCATCCTGCACCCCCGCATCCGCGCCCCGAGCGACGGTCTCCGATCGGCACCGTGCCGTCAACACTATCGCGAGGAGACTTTTTGCGCATCCGCGGCCGATCTTCTACGATGAAACCATGTGGATCACTGCAAAATCGCCATCGCTCGCCGAACTGGAACAGATGGCTCATGAAATGTTCGCCGGCCTGCCGGACGATTTCCGGGAGCTGTGCGAGGGGCTGATCATCCGGGTCGATGATTTTCCGACCGAGGAGGTGATGACCGAGATCGGCGCGGAGAGCGAATTCGACCTGCTCGGCCTGTTCCAGGGCGTCGGGCTGCCGCAGCAAAGCCACGACGACATCGCCCGGCTGCCCAACATGATCTGGCTGTATCGCCGCCCGATCCTGGATTATTGGGCCGAGAACGACGAAACGCTCGGCCATGTGGTGCGCCATGTGCTGGTGCACGAGATCGGCCACCATTTCGGCCTGTCCGACGAGGACATGGAGGCGATCGAAGCCGAAGCCGAGGAAGAAGCACTGCAGGGCTAGCGCGCTAGCGTCATCATTCGGCAAAAACGCCCTTGGAGCGGCGCGGCCGCCGGGCTAAAACGCCGGTCTCATCAGGGAAATCATCGACATGGACAAGTTCACCACGCTGGAAGGCGTCGCCGCGCCCTTGAAGATCATCAATGTCGATACCGACATGATCATCCCCAAGCAGTACCTGAAGACCATCAAGCGCACCGGGCTCGGCAAGGGCCTGTTCTCGGAACAGCGCTATCGCGACGACGGCAGCGAGAACCCGGACTTCGTGCTCAACAAGCCCGCTTATCGCGGCACCAAGATTCTGATCGCCGGCGACAATTTCGGCTGCGGCTCGAGCCGCGAGCACGCGCCGTGGGCGCTGCTCGATTTCGGCATCCGCTGCGTGATCTCGACCTCGTTCGGCGACATTTTCTACAACAACTGCTTCAAGAACGGCGTGCTGCCGATCCGCGTGTCGCAGGCCGATCTCGACAAGCTGTTCGACGACGCCGAGCGCGGCTCGAACGCCACCATGACCATCGATCTGCCGAACCAGGAAATCCGTGGTCCGGACGGCGGCAAGGTCAAGTTCGAGATCGATCCGTTCCGCAAGCACTGCCTGATCAACGGCCTCGACGATATCGGCCTGACGCTGGAGAAGAAGGCCGCGATCGACAGCTTTGAGGCCAAGGCCAAGCAGGAACGCGCCTGGGCCTGACCTGCTCACGGCCGCCACAGCGCGTGGCGGCCGCTCACTGCTCCCGACCTTCGTCTGGCCCGCTGACGGGCCGGACATGCAGCTGCTCCGCAATCAGCTCTGACGCGCGGCGCTGCAACTTTCGCGCGCTGTGACGCGCGCCCGCCGGGCCCTGATCAGCCCGCGCCGACCCCGGTTTTCATCACGATTTCCCGCACAGATTGGCCATCGGCACGCGCGGCACACGCGGTAGTCGTACGAGGCAACTGCGAGCTGTTCGCGTAACCTTCGGTAAAGGGCCGCGTCCTAGTGTCGCGGCATCAATTCCGTCGCGCGGACTGTTTGTTCGCTTAGCGAACGACGGTTCCGACACGACCCGCGGCCAGACAGACATTTAGGATAGTCCGATGAAGGTTCGTCTCTCCATTTCGATGATGATCGTTATTTTCGCGGTCACGGTTGCGGTGGGGCTCGCAGCGATGCTGACCACCAGCACGCTGGCGCTCAAGCAATTGCGGGTTGGCGGACCGCTGTACACGCAGATCAAGCTCGGCAACGATCTGGTCGCCGATATTCTGCCGCCGCCGGCCTACATCATCGAAGCCTATCTGGAAGCGACGCTGGCGCTGCGCCGGCCGGCCGAACTGTCCGACCATGCCGCCAAGCTGGCGAAGCTCCATAAGGATTACAGCGATCGCAAGGATTACTGGACCAAGTCCGAGCTTGAGGACGCCATCAAGAAGCGCCTGACGGTGGATTCCGACGCCGAGGTGCAGAAGTTCTGGAGCGCCGCCGAGAATGAGCTGCTGCCGGCGCTGGCCAAGGGCGACATGACCCAGGCCAACGCCGCTTATGCCAAGCTCGAAACGAGCTATCTGGCGCATCGCGCCATCATCGACGCCATCGTCAACAAGGCCAACGAAGCCAATGCGACGCTCGAGACCACCGCGGCGACCGAGGTCGGCAGCTATTCGACCGTGGTCTGGACGGTGTCGGGGCTGGTGATCACCATCATCGCACTCGGCGTATTCGGCATCGCGATCGGCCTGGTGCGTCCGGTGGTGCGCCTGACCGCGGCGATGGAAGGCATGGCCGCTGGCAATCTCAACATCGAAATTCCCGGCGCTGATCGCGGCGACGAAATCGGCGGCATGGCCAAGGCGGTGTCGGCGATCCGCGAAAATGCCGAGCAGAAGGCGCGCGACGAGGCCGAGGCCAAGAGCCGCCAAGACCAGCTGGCCGCGGAGCAGCGCAAGGCGGACATGGCCAAGCTGGCCGATGCCTTCGAAGGCGCAGTCGGCGAGATCGTCGATACCGTGTCCTCGGCTGCCACCGAGCTGGAGATGTCCGCCAACGCGCTGCTGGCGACCGCCGAGCGCTCATTGACGCTCGCCACCGGCGTCGCGGAATCCTCGGAAAAGGCCTCGGGCAGTGTGCAATCGGTGGCCTCGGCCAGCGAGGAACTGACCGCCTCGGTGCATGAAATCAGCCGCCAGGTTCACACCTCGGCGCAGGTCGCGAACCAAGCGGTCGATCAGGCCAGCAAGACCAACAACCGGGTCAGCGAACTGAGCAATGCCGCGGCCCGGATCGGCGACGTGGTCGAACTGATCAACACCATTGCCGGCCAGACCAATCTCTTGGCGCTGAACGCCACTATCGAAGCGGCGCGGGCCGGCGAAGCGGGGCGCGGCTTTGCGGTGGTCGCCTCCGAGGTCAAGGCGCTGGCGGAGCAGACCGCGCGGGCGACCGGCGAGATCGGCCAGCAGATCAACGGCATTCAGGCCGCGACCGCGGAGTCGGTTTCGGCGATCCAGGAAATCGGCGGCATCATCCGGAAGATGTCGGAGATTTCGTCCACCATCGCCTCGGCGGTCGAGGAGCAGGGCTCCGCCACCAAGGAGATTTCGGTCAGCATCCAATCGGCGGCGCAGGGCACCTCGCAGGTCAATGCCGATATTTCGAGCGTCCAGGGCGGCGCCCGTGAGACCGGGGCGGCTTCGGCGCAGGTGCTGTCGGCGGCGCAATCGCTGGCCGGCGAGAGCAATCGGCTGAAGGCCGAAGTGAGCAATTTCCTGCGCTCGGTGCGCGCGGCTTAACGGCAGGGCACATCTGCTCACCACACACCGTCATTCCGGGGCGCGCCGTAAGGCGCGAGCCCGGAATCTCGATCTGGCTCGGACTAAACGATCAACAAGCTCGCAATTCCGGGTTCGCGAGCTAACGCTCGCGCCCCGGAATGACACGACCCTTGATGACAGCGCGCCGCCGTGCGGATCAGGCCGGCCGCGCCGGCTGCGCCATCGCCGCAATGGCATCCGCAATCGCGATGGTCTTCTTGGCGATCTCGGCATGGAGCCGTTCCACCATCCGGCCATCGAGCTGGATCGCGCCGCGCGTGGCGTTCTCGGGCAGCGCGAACGCCGCGATGATCTTGCGCGCCTGCTCGACCTCTGCCGCGGGCGGGGTGAAGGTGGCGTTACAGGCTTCGATCTGGCTCGGGTGGATCAGCGTCTTGCCGTCAAAGCCGAAATCGCGCGACTGCGCGCATTCACTGGCAAAGCCTTCGATATTGGCGATGTCGCTGAACGGGCCATCCAGGATAGTCAGCCCGTAAGCGCGCGCGGCGAGCACGCAATGGCTGATCATCGGCAGCATGGTGGCGCGGCCGGGCAGCATCCTGATCCCGGTTTCGCGGGAAATGTCGTTCGGGCCGAACACGAAGCCGGCGAGCCGCATCTCCTCGTCCTGGGCCTGCGCGGCCAGCTGCTCGGCATTGAGCACACCGCGCGCGGTCTCGATCATGATCCAGACCTTGATCGACATGTCGGCGCCAATATCGGTGAGCCGGTTGGCGACCGCGGCGAGATCATCGACGCTCGACACTTTGGGCACCAGAATGCCGTCGGGCTTGGCCTTGCCGGCCATCGCGAGATCGTCGAGCCACCACGGCGAATCGAGCGCATTGATGCGCACCAGCACTTCGCGGCGGCCAAAACCGCCTTCCGCCAGCGTGCTGGCGATCTGCGCCCGCGCGGTTTCCTTGGCGTCGGGCGCGACGGCATCTTCGAGGTCGAGGATGACGCCATCGGCCGGCAGCAGCCGCGCTTTTTCCAGCGCGCGTGCATTCGAGCCCGGCATGAACAGCAAACTGCGACGCGGTCGGATCATGGCCCCCCCTAATCTTTCGGTATGACGGCGATAACACTTTGTCATGACAACAGGAAGCCTTGTGCCGCTCAACCGCCTATGGTTATCGGAGGTGAACCGGGTCGAGGACAAAGATGACATCGTTTCCGCACAGCCTGCTTTCGGGCTATCGCAGTTTCAACTCGCAGCGATTGCCGACCGAGCAGGCCCGCTATCGAGAACTCTCCGAGCGTGGTCAGGCGCCGGAGATCATGGTGATCGGCTGTTGCGATTCCCGGGTGTCGCCCGAGGTGATCTTCGACGCCGGCCCCGGCGAATTGTTCGTGCTGCGCAACGTCGCCAATCTGGTGCCGGTCTATGCGCCGGACGGCGCGGTCCATGGCGTATCAGCAGCGCTGGAATATGCGGTGCAGGTGCTGCGGGTGAAGCACATCGTGGTGCTCGGCCATGCGCAGTGCGGCGGCATCCGCGCCTTTGTCGATCAGACGGAGCCGCTGTCGCCGGGCGATTTCATCGGCAAATGGATGCAGATGTTCGAGACCGCCGCGCAGGGCGTCGATCAAGCGCCGCAGGAACCGATCAGCCAGTTCCTGACCCGGCTCGAACAGGCCGGCGTCAAGCGCAGCCTGCATAATCTGATGACCTTCCCATGCATCAACGTGCTGGTCGGCCGCGGCAAGCTGCAACTGCACGGCGCTTATTTCGGCGTAGCCGAAGGCTCGCTGTCGGTACTCGATCACGACAGCGGCGAGTTCCGCGAAGTGACGGAATCGTTTGCCGGCTGAGTTGATGATCCGGTCCCGAAACGCTCAGGACCGGATCGCTGTTAGAGCTTCGGTTCTGATAGAATCAGAACCGAAGCTCTAACTTTATGTCCTGACGCGTTTTCTTCACGCGAACCGGAATCCACTTCGCTCGAAAACGCTATGGTTACTTCGCCAGATCGACCACCGAGGCCACGGTGGCGTCGGCGTTGAGGCGATACACCACCGGCGCGCCAGTGCCGAGTTCGCGCTTCAGAATCTGCTCCGGCGTCAGCTTTTCCAGCACCATGATCAGCGCGCGCAGCGAATTGCCGTGCGCGGCCACCAAGGTGCGCTCGCCGCGCAGCACACAGGGCAGGATCTCCTGCACGTAGTAAGGCAGGGTGCGCGCCAGCGTGTCCTTGAGGCTTTCGCCGCCGGGCGGCGGCACGTCATAGGACCGGCGCCAGATCAGCACCTGCTCCTCACCCCACTTCTTACGGGCGTCATCCTTGTTGAGACCGGACAGGTCGCCATAGTCGCGCTCGTTCAGCGCCAGGTTCTTGTAGGTCTTCAGCCCGGTCTGGCCGAGCTCGGTGAGCATCAGATCGAGCGTGTGCTGGGCGCGGGTCAGCGCCGAGGTGAAGGCGACGTCGAAGGTAAAACCCTGCGCTTTCAGCTTCTGGCCGGCGGCCTTGGCTTCGGTGACGCCGAGTTCGGTGAGGTCGGGATCCTTCCAGCCCGTGAACAGGTTCTTCAGGTTCCAGTCGCTCTGGCCATGCCGCACGAGCACGAGGAGACGATCACTCATAGTCTGCTATCCGGGTTGAGAGGGTCGATGAATTCAGGATGAAGCGTCGCCGAGGCCGAGCACATCGGCCATCGAATACAGCCCCGGCGAACGGCCGCGCGCCCACAGCGCCGCTTTGAGCGCGCCATTGGCGAAGATCATGCGATCCTCGGCCTTGTGGGTCAGTTCGATCCGCTCCTGCGGGCCGGCGAAGATGACGGTGTGATCGCCGGTGACCGTGCCGCCGCGCAGGCTGGCAAAGCCGATATCGCCGGCGCGCCGCGCGCCGGTGACGCCATCGCGGCCACGCGCCGAATGCTCGCTGAGCGCGATGTTGCGGCCGGCCGCAGCGGCTTCGCCTAGCAGCAGCGCGGTGCCAGACGGCGCATCGACCTTGGCCTTGTGGTGCATCTCGACGATTTCGATATCAAAACTGTCGTCGAGCGCCTGCGCGACGCGCTTGACCATCGCCGCCAGCAGATTGACGCCAAGGCTCATATTGCCGGACTTCACCACCACGGCCTGATTGGTGACGCTGCGGATCACCGCATCATCCGACGCCGACAGCCCGGTGGTGCCGATCACATGGACGATGCCGCGCTGCGCCGCGATCGCGACATTGGCGATGGTGGCGGCCGGTGCCGTGAAATCGAGAATGCCATCGGCATGGGCCGACAGCTCCCACAAATCCGACGACAATTTCACGCCATTGGCGGGCAGCCCGGCCAGCACCCCGGAATCCTCGCCCAGCAGCGGCGAATTCGGCGATTCCAACGCGCCGGCGATCACCGCGCCCGAGCTTTCAGTAATGGCTCGCACCAGCGCCCGGCCCATCCGGCCGCCGGCACCTGCAACAATCAAACGCATCTCAGACATGGTTCAGCGGCCCTCGATCTTTGCCGCGGTATAGCCGCCACGGCTGCGGCGGGCAACCAAGGCGGCGGCGGCTTTAGGGCTGCGGCCCGTCATAGCCTTCGATCACCACCAGATCGCTGTCGGCATAGGGCGAGCGCAGCGCCACCAGGCGCTGATATTCGGGCGAGTGATAGCAGGCGAGCGCGGTCTCGTAGTCCTTGAACTCGATCACCACATTGCGGGTGCGCGATGAGCCTTCCTTGGTCTCGAACCGCCCGGCGCGCACCAGAAATCTGGCGCCGAACTGGCGAAACACCGAACCGTTCTGCGCAACATATTCTTTGTAGCCGTCCATATCGGCGACATCGATGCGCGCCACCCAATAGCCCTTGGCCATGTTGCTTCCCGTCCGTTGCGCGCGCCGCCCCTCTAGCCGGCGGCCGCGGCGATTTCCTCGACAATGGCGGCGGCGGCGCTTTTCGGATCGTCCGCGCCGATCACCGGGCGGCCCACCACCAGATAATTGGCGCCGGCCGCGATCGCGCGCGCCGGGGTCATGATGCGCTTCTGATCATCGGCCGAGCTGCCGGCCGGGCGAATGCCGGGGGTGACCAGCAGAATGTCCGGCCCGAGCAATTGCCGCAGATGGCCGGCTTCCTCCGGCGAACAGACCAGACCATTGATGCCGAGCGCCTGCGCCTGGTGGGCGCGGCGCTCCACCAGATCGCGCACGCCGAGCTGATAGCCGGCTTCCTGCAGATCGGCATCGTCATAAGAGGTCAGCACCGTGACCGCGAGAATCTTCAGCTTGGACTGGCCGCGCGCCTCGACCGCGGCCTTCATGGTCTGCGGATAGGCATGCACGGTGACAAAGGTCGCGCCGAGTTCGGCCAGGCTTTCGACGCCGCGGCCCACAGTATTACCGATGTCATGCAATTTGAGATCGACAAACACCTTCTTGCCCGCGGCTTTGAGCGCGCGCGCCAGCGGCAGACCGCCGGCATAAGCGAGCTGATAGCCGATCTTGTAGAAGCTGACGGTATCATCGAGCCGATCGACCATCGCCTCAGCGGCGCGCAGGTCAGGCAGATCGAGCGCAACGATCAGCCGATCGCGCGGATTGATAGGAGCGGTCATGAAAACTCACTTCATCTGCTGGGCGAATGCGATGAGCTGCTGCACCATGGCCTGCAGCGCCTCGACATCGGCGTTGTTCTTGAGCCGGCCCTGGTCGTCATAGGCCTGATCGGCAAACGACAGGGTGAGCTGGTTGGGGATCACCGGGGCCCGGCAACCGGACAGGATCAGCCGCAGCGCGGCCAGGCAGCGCGCGCCGCCGAGTTTGCCGGCCGAAGCCGCGGCGAGTGCGAACGCGCGGTTACGAAACACTGCACCTGCGCTCTCGCCGGGGTCCTGGACCCGCGACACCCAATCGATGGCGTTCTTGAGCAGCGGCGGCGGCGCGGAATTATATTCTGGGGTCACCAGCAGCACGCCCTGATGGGCGCCGATCATGCGCTTGAGCTGCACCGCTTCTTCGGGCACCCCGGAGCGGGCTTCCAGATCGCCGTCATAGATCGGCAGCGGATAGTCGGCGAGCGACAGCTCGGTGACATCGGCGCCAGCGCGCAGCAATTCAGCCGCCGCCATTTGCGCCAGCCTGATATTGAGCGAGCCGGTGCGCAGCGAGCCGGGAATGACGAGAATTTTGACCGCTGACATGGTGACCGCCGTCCTGGCTCCGATCGCAACTTTCGAGACGCCGGCAGCCACGCCGACCGGGTCAGACCCTGCGATACACCCAAACGCGCGCCGGCGGAACGTTCATCCAGATCCGCTCGGAGGCCTCGGTGGTAATGCCGTGCAGCGATTTCGGGATCGGCGGCGCCACCGAATAGGTGAACTGCACGAAGGGCGCGCCCGGCGCCAGCAGCACGAAGGCATCGCGCATCAGCCGCAGCCGGGTCAGCATCGGCTTGGTGACCAGCGGCAGCCCCGACACCACGGCCGAGGCCGGGGTCTTCAGCACTTTCCAGATCGAATCCCGCAGCCGGTAGGCGTCGCCCTGCACCACGGTCGCCAGCGGATAGCGATCGCGCAGCAGCGCGCAGAAGCTGGGATTGTACTCGACCAGCACCAGACGGCGCGGATCGACGCCACGCTCGACCAGCGCCTGGGTGATGGCGCCGGTACCGGGGCCGAGTTCGACCACCGGGGCATCGGAATCGATGTTGACGTACAGCGCCATGGTGCGGGCGAGCACTTTGCCCGAGGGCATCACGGCGCCCATATGGAGCGGTTTTTCGATCCATGAGCGGAGAAAGCGAACCTCGTCGTCAAGACGAGGCTGTTTTTTCAACGCACGCACGGAAGATTGCAGAGCCATGTTTGGCTACCAGGCCGTCGGGACGGCGAATGTCAAATTTCTGTTACAGACGTATAGGGAGCGTTACGAGGGGTCAAGTCGATCGGCTGCTCAGGATTGCGCCCGAGCGCCGAAGAAGTCTTTGACCTTGGTAAAAAAGCCAGCGGCTTCGGGCTGAGTGGCCCCGGAGGACAGTTTTTCGAACTCCGCGAGCAGCTCTTGCTGCCGCTTAGTGAGGTTTTGCGGGGTCTCGACCACCACCTGGACATACATGTCGCCGGTCTGCCGGGATCGAAGTACCGGCATGCCCTTGGCACCGATCCGGAAGCGGCGGCCGGTCTGGGTTCCGGCCGGAACCTTAACCTTTGATTGACCACCGTCGATGGTCGGCACCTCGAAATCGCCGCCGAGCGCCGCGGTCACCATCGAGATCGGCACCCGGCAATGCAGGTCAGCGCCATCGCGCTGGAAGAACTCGTGATTGGCCACCGACAGGAAAATGTAGAGATCGCCGGGCGGGCCACCGCGCAGCCCGGCCTCGCCTTCGCCCGCCAGCCGGATGCGGGTGCCGTCCTCGACGCCTTGCGGGATGTTGACCGACAGCGTGCGATCGCGCGAGATCCGGCCCGAGCCGGAGCAGGACGGGCAGGGATCGTCGATGGTCTGGCCGCGGCCCTGGCAGCCCGGGCAGGTCCGTTCCAAAGTGAAGAAGCCCTGCGCCTGACGCACCCGGCCATGGCCACCGCACATCGAACAGGTGCGCGGCTTGGTGCCGGCCTTGGCGCCGGTGCCGGAGCAGGGTTCGCAGGTCACCGCCACCGGGATTTCGATCTTCGCGGTCTTGCCGGCGAAGGCGTCCTCCAGGGTGATTTCCATATTGTAGCGCAGGTCGGCGCCGCGCTCGCGGCCACCGCTGCGGCCACGCTGCCCGGCCATGCCGAACAGGTCTTCGAAAATGTCTGAGAATGACGACGCGAAGCCAGCGCCAAAGCCGGCGCCCATGCCGCCGCCCTGCTCGAACGCGGCATGACCGAAGCGGTCATAGGCGGCGCGCTTTTCGCTGTCCTTGAGGACCTCGTAGGCCTCGTTGATTTCCTTGAATTTGACTTCGCTGGACTTGTCGCCCGGATTGCGATCCGGATGCCACTTCATCGCCAGCTTGCGGAACGCGCTTTTCAGCGTGGTTTCGTCGGCGGTGCGTTCGACTTCAAGGGTTTCGTAATAGCAGCGCTTGGTGGTGGACATCAGTCTGATCCGCCCGAACTGTCGTCTTCACTCCGAGAAATGTCCCGGCACAATCAGCCGGAAACCGATCAGGCCGGCCGGCCTGATCCGCTCCCGTCAAGAAAATGACCCCCAACCAGAATTCCGCGCGAGCGCCGAATTTGGCCGAGGGTCACATTCATCGGGGCATTACGCCGACTTCTTGCTGTTCTTGTCGTCGTCGACTTCGGTGAATTCGGCGTCGACCACGTCGTCCTTAGCGGCGTCCTTGGCAGCATCCCGAGCGGCGTCGCTTTCGGCCTGCTGCTTGTACATCGCCTCGCCGAGCTTCATCGAAGCCTGAGCCAGGGTGTTGGTCTTGGCCTTGATGGCCTCGGCGTCATCACCCTTCAGCGCTTCCTTGAGGTCGGAGACCGCATCTTCGATCACCCGGCGCTCGGCCGCGTCGATCTTCGAACCATGCTCGGCCAGCGCCTTCTCGGTGGAATGCACCAGCGCGTCGGCGTGGTTCTTGGCATCGACCGCTTCGCGGCGCTTCTTGTCCTCGGCGGCGTTGAGCTCGGCGTCCTTGACCATCTTGTCGATGTCGGCTTCCGACAGACCGCCCGAAGCCTGGATGCGGATCTGCTGCTCCTTGCCGGTGGCCTTGTCCTTGGCCGAGACGTTGACGATGCCGTTGGCGTCGATGTCGAACGTCACTTCGATCTGCGGCATGCCGCGCGGCGCCGGCGGAATGCCCATCAGGTCGAACTGACCGAGCATCTTGTTGTCGGCCGCCATTTCACGCTCACCCTGGAACACCCGGATGGTGACCGCGTTCTGATTGTCTTCGGCGGTCGAGAACACCTGGCTCTTCTTGGTCGGGATGGTGGTGTTGCGGTCGATGATGCGGGTGAACACGCCACCCAGCGTCTCGATGCCGAGCGACAGCGGCGTGACGTCGAGCAGCAGCACGTCCTTGACGTCGCCCTGCAGCACGCCGGCCTGAATCGCCGCGCCGATCGCCACCACTTCGTCCGGGTTGACGCCCTTGTGCGGCTCCTTGCCGAACAACTGCTTCACCACTTCCTGGACCTTGGGCATGCGGGTCATGCCGCCGACCAGCACCACTTCGCCGATCTCGCCAGCGGTCAGGCCGGCATCCTTGAGCGCCTTGCGGCACGGCTCGATGGTCTTCTGCACCAGATCGTCAACCAGCGCTTCAAACTTGGCACGGGTCAGCTTCATGGTGAGATGCTTCGGGCCGGTCTGGTCCGCGGTGATGAACGGCAGGTTGACTTCGGTCTGCGTGGTCGACGACAGCTCGATCTTGGCCTTTTCAGCCGCTTCCTTGAGCCGCTGCAGCGCCAGCTTGTCGTTGCGCAGGTTGATGCCCTGCTCCTTCTGGAATTCGTCGGCGAGGTAGTTGACCAGACGCATGTCGAAGTCTTCACCGCCGAGGAAGGTGTCGCCGTTGGTCGACTTCACCTCGAACACGCCGTCGCCGATCTCCAGGATCGAGACGTCGAAGGTGCCGCCGCCGAGGTCGTACACCGCGATGGTGCCGGACTTGGCCTTGTCGAGACCGTAGGCGAGCGCGGCCGCGGTCGGCTCATTGATGATACGCAGCACTTCAAGACCCGCGATCTTGCCGGCGTCCTTGGTCGCCTGGCGCTGCGCGTCGTTGAAGTAAGCGGGAACGGTGATGACCGCCTGATCAACCTTGGAGCCGAGATGGGCTTCGGCGGTTTCCTTCATCTTCTGCAGGATGAAGGCCGAGACCTGCGAGGGCGAATAGGTCTTGCCATCGGCTTCGACCCAGGCGTCGCCGTTGGAGGCCTTCACGATCTTATAGGGAACGAGCTTCTTGTCCTTCTCGACCATCGGGTCGTCGTAGCGACGGCCGATCAGGCGCTTGACGGCGAAGAAGGTGCGTTCGGGATTGGTGACCGCCTGACGCTTGGCAGGCTGGCCGACGAGGCGTTCGCCATCATCGCTGAAGGCCACGATCGACGGCGTGGTGCGCATGCCTTCGGCATTCTCGATAACCTTCGGAGACTTGCCGTCCATGACGGCGACGCACGAATTGGTGGTGCCGAGATCGATCCCAATGACCTTTCCCATGGTCCTCATATCCTTCTTTTTGCGGCAGGTTGGCTGGGCCCTGGCGGCGCGCCAATCCAACCCCCCAGAAATAATCAAAGCGCGCGATAGTGCGGCGGTGAGCCTCATATAGGAGGGGGGTCGAACGCCGCAAGGACCGTCCGCGCTCTCGGCGCACGAAAAAGCCTTAGATCGGAGCGATCTGCTGCATCGCAGCGCCGGCTTGCTCCGCAATCCGCGCCGCTTGGCGTGTTAACCGTCCGGCCGAAATCCAGCCGGCCGGCACCGGGCAGCGATGACGCAGGGCAGAAGGTGCGGGCGTGCCGATGCGAGCTGCGGGACGCGCTCTGCGACTGCGAATTGCTTTCAGGCGACCACCGTCGCAGATCACCGCCATCGCAGATCATCGCCCGCTGCGACCACAAGGAGGTTGAACCTCGGCTTGGAAGTGCAGACACTTCAAACGTGCAGACACTCGAAACAGGCCGATACCAACCAAGGCGACATGCGGCGTGCCGATCATGGCCAGCCGATCATTGCCAAAACGCCGAGCATCGGCATGCCACCCACCCCGTCGTGAGCCCCGAACTTTCCATCGCGCAGCCGCCCGCGACCATGGTGCGGCCTCAATGCAACCGCAGTAGACGAGCATGAATTTGATCCGACATTTGCGCGCGGCCGTGCTGGTCGCGGCCAGTTTTTCCCCGCTGATCGCCGCGGCGCAGGCCGCCGATACCACTTATCCGCGGGGCATCCGCATCGGCCTCGCCCCGCTCGAGGGACTATCGCCGGCCAAGGGATTCGTCGGATTCGAAAGCGCCGACGGCGCGGTGAAAGTGCTACTCACCGAATTGCCCCCGGCGGCCTATGGCGAAGTCGAAGCGGCGTTCAAGGCGCAGCCCGAAGGGGTCGGCGGCATCAAGCCGCAAAGCCTCGAAACCGGCGCCGGCAAAGCTTACTACACCATCGAAAGCGGCAAGGACGGCGACACGCCGGTGCGGCGCTATTCGATGATCGTCTCAGGCGGCGCGTTCTCCGGCTATGTCGCGGTTCAGGTCGCCGAATCCAGCAGCGCCGCGGTGACCGACGACAAGGTGCGCCAGATGTTCGGCACCGTCACCACCCGCAAGGATGTGCCGGTCGATGAACAGCTCGCCTTGATGCCGTTCAAGGTCACCGAACTGGCCAATTTCAAGATGGTGCGCACGCTGGCGCCGGGCTCAGCCCTGCTGCTCGGCGATGCCGAGAGCGAAGCCAAGATCGAGACCGCACCGTTCATGGTGCTGGGGCTGATCGGCTCGGCGCCTGAAAAGAGCGATGATCGCGCGCGGTTTGCGCAGCAGGCCGCCGCCCAGGTGCCCGGTCTGCGCGATGCGCGCATCACGCTGTCCGAGCCGGTGCGGATCGACGGCGCGCCGGGCTTTGAAACCCGGATCGAAGCGATTTCCGGCGCCGACAAAACCCCGGTGACGGTGGTGCAATGGCTGCGGTTCGGCGGCGGCAATGTCGCGGTGCGCATCATCGCCAGCGCGCCGCGCGAGGGCTGGTCGAGCGCGTTTCCGCGGTTCCGCTCGGTGCGCGACGGCATCCGGATGCGCTAGCGCTGTTCGGTTGTGATGGCATCAGAACCGAAGCTCTAACTTGATGTTCTGATACTATCGGGTCTTAGCAATGACCGTCATACCCGCGCTTGTCGCGGGTATCCACGTCTTAAAAGCAAAGCAAGTTCAAAGGCGTGGATGGCCGGGACGAGCCCACTGCTGTCCGGTTCGGCCTCAACATAGACTGAAGCTCAACTGTCGCTGATCTTCGATTGTCGGCGGCGGTTCGAGCAAGGCGTCGATCGAGCGTCTGTGCATGAGGTTGGTACGGACAAGGCGAGTGAAGGCGAGCAGGCTGTCGACAGCGCTCTGTGTCGCGTAAGCGAGGCGCAGCAGCAGGAAAGCGATCAGGGCCACGGCGATTTGGATGCGCACGGCGTTTTCGGATGTGCCGAGGAAGTGTTTGATCTTCAATGTCTGTTTGATCCAGCGGAAGAACAGCTCGACCTGCCAGCGGCGTTTGTAGAGGGCTGCGATCTCGGCGGCAGGCGCATCGATGTCGTTGCTGATGATGCGCAGGATCTTGCCGCTGTCGATCCGCACGCGGATCTCGCGGACCGGCTCTTGAAACGGATTGCGGCGGCTTGCCGCGAGGCGAGCGGGCAGATGGCCGATGCGGTCGGAGAGGATTGCGGCGTCCTCAACCGGGTTGGTCTTCACGACGCTCAGCTTTGTGTTGGACTTGAGCCGCGTGACGATACGACACCCCTTGGCGTCGAGTTCGGCCCACCAAGCGTAATTGTAGTAGCCCAGATCGAACACGTAGGTTGCGCCGGCAGCGATCGGCAGCGTCTTGGCGACAGTGATGTCGTTCACTCGGGCCGGCGTCACGACGGCATCGACGGGGTGCTCGCCGTCGGCATCGTAGACGATGTGCAGCTTGGCGCCGCAAACGCCGTCGGAAAACCGCGCCCAATCAGCGCTGAGATGGCTCAGTCGCAGCCCGGTCGAATCCACCAGATGCACCGCTTCGCCGACCTTGCGCCGCAGCCCGCGTCCAGCCCGCTGGACCAGGTCAGAAAACAAGCTGGCGAACACTGCATTCGGCCGCCTCGCATTGGCGTCCGCCAACGTCGAGCGCGACGCGGCACGGGCGCCGAGATGGTAAAGCCGGTTGGCATGGCTAGCGAGGCCGCCTTCGATCTCGCGTAGGCTCTGCGCTCCGGACAATTGGCCGTACAGCAGCGCGATGAACTGATCATGCGTGGACAACCGACGCACCCGTGCATCGGCGCCGTGCTCGGTCACCAACCGGTCAAACACATGCCACGGCACGTGCTTTAACACCGAATGAAATACGCTATTGTGATGCCGCATGGCGTGGTCTTCTCCCGTGTCCAGAAACGCTGCTAGACGTTCGGGACGCAGAAGAATCAACGCCATGCGCTTTGTCTACAAATACTCAACCGGACAGCCGTGGGACGAGCCCGGCCATGACGGGTGGAGTGGTTGGTATCAATCGGCATGACGCGGACACGAACCAGCATCCACTGTGCTCGACAACGCGATCGATAAAGTTACGGCGGTTCTGAAGGATCAGAACCGCCGCTGAATCTGCCTGATTGAGAACGGACTTACGCCGCGCCGTTGCCGGAAGCGGGCGCCGCCTTGGCGCCGCCCTTGGACACGCCGACCAAGGCCGGACGCAGCACGCGCTCGCCGATCATGAAGCCGGCTTGCACCACTTGCAGCACGGTGCCGGCGGGCACGGTCTCGTCCGGAATTTCGTACATCGCCTGCTGGAAGTTCGGATCGAACTTCTGGCCGGTCGGGTCGAATTTCTTGACGCCGTTCTTTTCCAGCGCGCTGAGCAGCGAACGTTCGGTAAGCTGCACGCCTTCGATCAGCGCCTTCAGGCCGGCATCGGCGTTGTCACGGGCCTCGGCCGGCACCGCGTCGAGCGCGCGCTGCAGATTGTCGGCGATCTCCAGCACGTCGCGGGCGAACGACGTCACGCCGTAAGTGCGGGCATCGGCCACTTCGCGCGTGGTGCGCTTCCGCAGGTTTTCCATTTCGGCCAGCGTGCGCAGCATCTTGTCGCGCGTTTCCGCCAGCTCCTTGGCGATCGCCTCAGCCGCGTTCGGCTCCGGATCGTCCGGCATGACGTAGGGCTTTGAGACCACCGGCTCGGCGGCGGCGGCCGGCTGCTCCGGAGTGTCCTTCGGTCCATTGGAATCGGTCATCATGCTGCCTTTGCGAAAAATCGTCAGGAATGGGAGGGAGATGTTGGCGGGGATATCGTGTTTGCACCGCGGAAATCAAGCTTGCGCGGTGCGCACCGCCATCAGCCGCCCAGCATCTGGCTCATGACGCGCGCGGTATAGTCCACCATCGGGATCACGCGCGCATAGTTCAGCCGGGTCGGCCCGATCACGCCCAGCACGCCGACAATGTGGCCGGCGGCATCGCTATACGGCGCGACGATGGTCGATGATCCTGACAATGAGAATAGTTTGTTCTCCGAGCCGATGAAGATGCGCACGCCTTCGGCGGTTTCGGCGCGGCCGAGCAGATCGATCACACCGCGCTTGGTTTCCAGATCCTCGAACAGCAGCCGCACCCGCTCGAGATCATCGAGCGCGTGCAGGTCTTCCAGCAGATTGCCATGGCCGCGCACGATCAGCTGACGCTGATCATTGTGACCGCCGGACCAGCTCGCGACCCCGGCCTCGATCACCTTCTGCGTGAGCTGATCGAGTTCGACCCGGTCGCGCGCCAGCGCGGTTTCGAGTTCGACGCGCGCTTCGGCCAGCGTGCGCCCGCGAATCCGCGCATTGAGGAAATTCGAGGCCTCGACCAGCGCCGACGACGGCACCCCGGCCGGCACCGCCAGAATGCGGTTCTCGACCTGGCCATCCTCCGACACCAGGATCACCAGCGCGCGGTCGGGATCGAGCCGCACGAATTCGATATGCTTCATGCGGGCATTGGATTTGGTGGTCAGCACCACCGCCGCCGCCCGCGTCAACCCGGACAGCCGGCTCAGCGCCTCGCCAAGCGCGGCCTCCACCGATTGCGCCTTGCCGACCGAGGCCAGCTGCGCCTCGATCGACTGCCGCTCCGGCTCGGTCAGGTCGCCGACCTGCATCAGGGCATCGACGAAGAACCGCAGCCCGAGTTCCGTCGGCAGCCGGCCCGCCGAGGTGTGCGGGGCATAGATCAGGCCGAGCTGCTCGAGGTCCTGCATCACATTGCGCACCGAGGCCGGCGACAGCGGCACGCTGATCAAGCGGGCAATGTTGCGCGAGCCGACCGGCTCGCCGGTAGCTAGATAACTCTCGACAATCTGCCGGAAAATCTCCCGCGAGCGTTCGTTGAGCTGCGCGAGGCCGGCATGTGGCGCGATCAGGCCAATCGGATCAATGTGAGCCAATGGGTCCCTCCTTGGACTTCTAATTTGTCCATCCTGCCGGCCGGAGACAAGTCTCGGCTGGCCCAATGCCCTTGCCGCCGCGGCCGCCGCCCCCTAAAAGCACCGCCATCGACCTTTTCCCGACAATGACCGGAGGACATCCCATGCGGCCGAGCCGACGTGCGCCGGACGAATTGCGCGCCGTGACGCTGGAGCGCGGTGTGGTGAAATATGCCGAAGGCTCCTGCCTGGTGCGGTTTGGCGACACCCATGTGCTGGTCACTGCCTCGCTGGAAGAACGGCTGCCGCCGTGGCTGAAGGGCCAGGGCCGCGGCTGGGTCACCGCCGAATATGGCATGCTGCCGCGCGCCACCTTGGAGCGCACCCGGCGCGAAGCCTCGACCGGCAAGCAGAACGGCCGCACCGTGGAGATTCAGCGGCTGATCGGCCGCTCGCTGCGCGCAACCGTCGATCTCGAAGCGCTCGGTGAGCGCCAGATCACCGTGGACTGCGACGTGTTGCAGGCCGATGGCGGCACCCGTACCGCCTCGATCACCGGCGCCTGGGTGGCGCTTGCCGACTGCCTGAACTGGATGGCGGCGCGCAACATGATCAAGGGCAAGGTGCTGCGCGACAACGTGGCGGCGATTTCCTGCGGCATCTACAACGGCACCCCGGTGCTCGACCTTGATTATGCTGAGGATTCCGAAGCCGAGACCGACGCCAATTTCGTGATGACCGGCGATGGCCGCATCATCGAAGTGCAGGGCACCGCCGAGAAGACCCCGTTCACCCAGGACGAGTTCCTGGCGCTGATGGCGCTGGCCCGCAAGGGCGTCGGCCGGCTGGTCGAACTGCAGAAGATTGCAGTGGCGTGATTTTGTCGCGCGCGCAGCTGGCGTAGGCTTGGTCATGCACCGTCGAATCACTGGCAAGCTCGTGATTGCCACCCACAATCCGGGCAAGCTCGCCGAACTGCGCGAGCTTCTGGCGCCCTATGGCGTCGAGGCGGTCTCGGCTGGCGATCTTGGCCTCGGCGAGCCCGAGGAAACCGGCGACACCTTTAAGGCCAATGCCCGCATCAAGGCGCAGGCCGCCGCGGCGGCGGCGCAACTGCCTGCGTTTGCTGATGATTCGGGATTGGCCGTCGATGCGCTCGACGGCGCGCCCGGCATCTATTCGGCGCGCTGGGCCGGCGAGGGCAAAGACTTTCTGGCCGCGATGACCCAGATCGAGCGGCTGCTGCAGGAACGCGGCGCCAAAACCCCGGAGCTGCGCACCGCGCATTTCGTGTCCGCGCTGTGTGTTGCCTGGCCCGACGGCCATCTTGAAGAGGTCGAAGGCCGCGCCGACGGCACGCTGGTCTGGCCGCCGCGCGGCACCGCCGGCTTCGGCTACGACCCGGTGTTTCTGCCCGATGGTCATGGCCGCACCTTTGGTGAGATGACCAGTGTCGAAAAGCACGGGCTGCCGCCGCTCGGCCTCGGGCTGTCGCACCGCGCCCGCGCTTTCATGAAGCTGGCGGAGATCTGCCTGTGATCAGCCACCGCGCGATTGAGATGGCATGCTGGCCGGGGCCCGCCCGGCCATGACGGCGCTGTCTCAGTCCGCCTTCGGCGTCTATGTGCACTGGCCGTTCTGCCTGTCGAAATGTCCCTATTGCGACTTCAACAGCCACGTCCGCCACACCGAGATCGATGAAGAGCGGTTTTTGCGCGGTTTTGTGCGCGAAATCGAGACCACGGCGGCGCGCGCGCCCGGCCGGCTGGTCACTTCGATCTTCCTTGGCGGCGGCACGCCGTCGCTGATGCAGCCGGCCACGGTCGGCGGCATTTTGGACGCGATCAGCCGCTGCTGGCCGGTCGCGGCCGACTGCGAAGTGTCGATGGAGGCCAATCCGACCAGCGTCGAAGCCACGCGCTTCCTCGGCTATCGCGCCGCGGGCGTGAACCGGCTGTCGATCGGCGTGCAGGCGCTCGATGACGCCTCGCTGCAAGCGCTGGGGCGGATGCATAGCGCACAGGAGGCGCGCGACGCGATCGCGATCGCCCGCGCCATCTTCCAGCGTTACTCGTTCGATCTGATCTATGCCCGGCCGGACCAGACCCCGGCGCAATGGGGCGATGAATTGCGGCTGGCGATCGCCGAGGCCGCCGAACATCTGTCGCTCTATCAATTGACGATCGAGCAGGGCACGCCGTTTTACGGTCTCTATAGCGCCGGCAAGCTGACGCCGCCCGACGAGGCGCTCGGCCGGGAATTGTATGATCTTACCCAGGAGATCTGCAGCCAGCACGGCCTGCCGGCCTATGAGATTTCCAATCATGCCCGGCCCGGCGCGGAATGCCGGCACAACCTGGTCTATTGGCGCGGCCAGGAATATGCCGGCATCGGCCCCGGCGCCCATGGCCGGATCGATATTGACGGCATCCGCCACGCCACCGCCACCGAACGGCGGCCGGAAGCCTGGCTGATGCGGGTCGAAACCAGCGGCGATGGCGTCACCACCGATGACGCGCTGACCCGCAGCGAACTCGCCGACGAATATCTGCTGATGGGACTGCGGCTCGCCGAGGGCATCGATCCGTTGCGCTATCAGGCGCTGGCGGGACGGCCGCTCGATCCGGCGCGGATCGCGGTGCTGCGCGACGAGGGCGCGATCGTGATCGACGCCGATGGCCGGCTGCGCGTCACCCAGTCCGGCTTTCCGTTGCTCGACGCCGTGGTCGCCGATCTCGCCGCGTGAGGCGGCCGTTCCGGGACGCTTTCTAGAAGTTCTTGTCAAAGATCGAGATTCCGGGTTCGCGAGCTATCGCTCGCGCCCCGGAATGACGGCATGTGGTGTTTGAAAGAACACTTCCACGCGTCATGGCCGGGCTCGTCCCGGCCATCCACGCCTTTGATTCTGCAGCGCTTTCAAGTCGTGGATGGCCGCGCCAAGCGCGGGCATGACGGTTCCATAGTGGTGGCTGCTGGTCTTACGCGCCAAAACTCTTGGGCGAACCGGCGACCGGCTGGCTGCCGCCGGAGGCAACGCGCATCACCGCCAGGCCGCGTTCATTGCTGCCATCGGAGCGGAACCGGAACAGACCGTCGATGCCGGCAAAGCCCGACGGGTTGGTGAGCACATCCGCGGTAAAGCGCGCGCCTTGCGTGCGCGCCAGCGCCGCCACCAACGCCACCGCGTCATAGGCCAGCGTCGCGGTGCGCACCGGCTCCTGGCCGAATTTGGCACGATAACGCCCGGCAAAGGCGCGGAAGCCGGTCGGGTCCGGCGCCGCATACAGCCCGCCCTGCAGCGGCTGGCTGCCGAACACCCGCGGATTGTCCCACAGCCCGGTGCCGATCAACTGCACCCGGCTAAGATCAGCGCCGCTCGCGGTCAGCGCCTCGGCGATGCCGGCCAGCGCCTCGCCATCATCGGCGAGCATCAAGGTGTCGGCCGAAGCCAGTGCCTGCGCGATGGTGCGCGCCGGGCCGTTGCGATCGGCGCCATATTTTTCAAAAGCGACGATCCGGCCGCGGCGGCGGCTGACCGCCTGTTTGAAAGCGCCCTCGACCACATTGCCATAGGCGTTTTCCGGCAGCAGCGCCGCGAAGGAGCGTTTGCTGATCGAACCGGCGTAATCGACGATGCGGTTGACATCGGATTCCGGCAGAAAACTGAGCAGATAGACGCCGCGCCCAGCGACGCTGGAGTCGGTCGAGAACGCGATCAGCGGCACGTTGCGCGCCCGCGCCGGCTGCGCGGCGGCCGGCACCGATTGCGCAAACAGCGGCCCCAAAATGATCTCGGCGCCTTCGTCGAGCGCCTGTTGCGCGCCCTGCTGCGCGCCTTGCGGGCTGCCGCCATCATCCTTGACCAGCAACTGGATGTTGGGGTTTTGGAATTCGGCGAGCGCGAGCTCCGCGGCATGCTTCATCGATTGCGCGGCAACGCCGGCATTGCCGGAGGCCGACAGCGGCAGGATCAGCCCGACCCGCACCTGGCCGGTGCCAAGCGCGGTGCCCGCCTGCGGGGCGCCGGCCGGCTCGGACGATTGGCCCGATGAGGAGAATGGATTGGTCAAACTCTGCTGCACGCCAGCACAGGCGCTGAGCAGCGGCGCGCCCAGCAGCAAACTCACTGCAGCCCGGCGTGTTGGCTGTAAGCTGCGTTGTTGTGAGTCGTGCTGTTCTGCCATGATCTCTTCCACCGATCCGACCGGCGGGATCGGACTTCACTTCCGGACGTTCGCCGCCATTGAGCCACCGCGCCGAAGAATGGTTAACTAGGACAAAAGGTTTATGCCGAGCCGCGGGATCGTGCAATTCCCCCGACCGTTTCGACCCTACCCGCGAGAATGACACCGATGCGCAGCGCCCCCGCGATTCACGACACCACCGATCAGCCAGCCGACCGCGGCTTTCTGATCGCGGGCCAGCGCGTGAAGGCGCCGAAAATCGCGCCGGGCCTGTATCTGGTCGCGACCCCGATCGGCAATCTCGGCGACATCACCTTGCGGGCGCTGGAAACGCTGGCCGCGGCCGATTGCATCGCCTGCGAAGACACCCGCGTGACGCGCCGCCTGACCGAGCGCTATGGCATCGAGGCGAAACTGCTGCCCTATCATGAGCACAACGCCGCGCAGGCGCGGCCGAAAATCCTGGACAAGCTCAGCCAGGGGCTGGCGATCGCCTTGGTGTCCGATGCCGGCACGCCGTTGATTTCCGATCCCGGCTTCAAGCTGGTGCGTGAGGTGTGTGCCGCGGGCCTTTCGGTGCACGCGCTGCCGGGACCATCCTCGGTGCTGACCGCGCTGACGGTGGCGGCGCTGCCGACCAATCAGTTTTTCTTCGAGGGCTTTCTGCCGTCGAAACAGGGCGCCCGCCGCGCGCGTGCCGGCGAATTGGCGCGGATCGGCGCCACCTTGGTGCTGTTTGAATCGGGCAACCGGATCGAGGAGGCGCTGCACGACCTCGCCGCGGCGATGGGCGAGCGCGAAGCCGCGATCTGCCGCGAATTGACCAAGCTGCATGAGGAAGTGCGGCGCGGGCCGCTGCACGAGCTTGCCGCGATCGCAGGCGAGCTCGAAACCCGCGGCGAATTCGTGCTGGTGATCGGACCGCCGCCCGCCGACAGCCAGCTGGTCAGCGCCAGCGATCTCGACCGGCTGCTCACCGACATGCTGCAACAGACCAGCGTCAAGGATGCGGTGGCGCAGGCCGCCGAACTATCCGGCCGGCCGCGGCGCGAGGTCTATGCCCGCGCGCTGGAGCTGACCAAACAGAGCGCCGCCGATGGCGAGCACTGAGCGCATCGCGCCCGACCCGGAACGGGTGGCAGCGTTCCACACCGGCGTTTCGGCCGAGGCGCGCGCGGCGGCTGTTCTGACCGAGCAGGGCTATCGAATTCTGGCGCAGCGCTTTCGCACCCGGCAGGGCGAGATCGATCTGATCGCGGCCAAACCTGGCCTGGTCGCCTTTGTCGAAGTCAAAGCCCGTGCCGGGCTCGATGAGGCGGCCTATGCGGTGACGCCGCGCCAGCAGCAGCGCATCATCGCCGCCGCGTCGCTGTGGCTGGCAACGCATCCCGAGCACGCCACCGATGAGCTGCGCTTTGACGCCGTGCTGATCGCGCCGCGGTCATCGCCCCGTCATATCACCGCGGCATTCGACGCCAGCCCCTAGCTGGCGCTGTTGTTCTTGAGTTCTCAATCACTGGAAAAACGCGCAATGAGTTTGAACGTCCTGGTCCAGATGGACCCCATCGACCGCATCAATATCGCCGGCGATTCGACCTTTGCGTTGCTCCTTGAAGCGCAGCAGCGCGGTCATCGGCTGAGCTACACCACGCCCGACCGGGTGTCGCTGCACGGCACCGACGTGGTCGCCGCGGTCGATCCGCTCACGGTGCGCGATCAGAAGGGCGATCACTTCACGCTCGGCGAGCGTCACCGCGCCCATTTGCGCAGCTTCGACGTGGTGCTGCTGCGCCAGGACCCGCCGTTCGACCTCGCTTACATCACCAGCACCCATCTGCTGCAACGCGTCCATCCGGACACGCTGGTGGTGAACGATCCCGCCAGCGTCCGCAACGCGCCGGAAAAGCTGTTCGTGATGGATTTCGCCGAGCTGATGCCGCCGACGCTGATCTCGCGCGACCGCGACGAGATCAATGCCTTCCGCGAAACCCATGGCGCGGTGGTGATGAAGCCGCTGCACGGCCATGGCGGCGCCGCGGTGTTCCGCGTGCTGCCGCAGGATATGAATTTCGGCTCGCTGTTCGACATGTTCGCGGTCACGTTCCGCGAACCCTGGGTGATCCAGCGCTTCCTGCCCGAGGTGAAGCATGGCGATAAGCGCATCATTCTGATCGATGGTGAGTTCGCTGGCGCCGTCAATCGTGTGCCTGCAGCGGACGATCTGCGTTCCAACATGGTACGCGGCGGCGGCGCGCAGGCGACTGATCTGAGTGCACGGGAGCGCGAGATTTGCGCACGGCTCGGACCCGAACTGCGCGCGCGCGGGCTGATTTTCGTCGGCATCGACGTGATTGACGGTTATCTCACCGAAATCAACGTCACTTCGCCGACCGGCATCCGCGCCATTGCACGGCTCGGCGGCCCGGACATCGCCGCGCGGTTCTGGGGCACGATCGAAGCCAAGCGGGCGTGAACCACGGCAACCCGCGACTAGGCGTTGAGTCCATGGCCTCGTTCGCCGATCTGTTGACTTGTCAGATTACTAAGCCGCGCGCAAAGATAAGATGTTCCTGACAGCAGACGTCCACGGAGGGACCGGCAACGATGAGCGTCGGCGCAAGCCACGAGTGGGGACGACGGACGCTCGAATTTGTCGACGCCGTCGGCCGGCTAACTGCACCTGACGTGATCGCGAAATTCGAAGAACAGATCGCGGCCTGCGGATTTCACGCCTACATCATGGCCGGGCTGCCGGCGCTCGGCAGCTCGATGGCTGATCTGACCATCGCCAATGGCTGGCCGGAAGCTTGGTTTGAAATTTACGACAAAGAGAACTTTTGCCTGGTCGATCCGGTGCCGCGCCATGGCTGCTCCACCGTGCAGCCGTTCGAATGGTCGGAAGCGGTCTATGACCGAGACAAAGAGCCGCGGGCCCATCAGGTGATGACCTGGGCCGCCGAGTTCGGCCTGAAGCGCGGCTACTGCATCCCGCTGCATTACGACGACGGCGGCGCGATGATCAGCATGGCCGGCTCGGACCCCGATCTCGACTCCGTTTCCAAGAGCGCGCTGCAACTGATCAGCATCTATGCCCATAACCGCATTCGGGCGCTCAACCGCCCTCATCTGCAGCGGCGCGGGCTGCTGACGCCGCGCGAGCGCGAAATTTTGCGATGGGCTGCTGAAGGCAAAACCGCCTGGGAAATTTCGGTGATCCTCGATCTCTCGGAGCGCACCGTGAAGTTTCATCTGATCGAGGCGTCGCGCAAACTGAACGCGGTCAACCGCACTGCGGCGGTTGCCAAAGCGCTGGCTTGGGGACTGATCAAGCTCTGACCTGTCCGATCGGACAGTAGGCCGACCCTGCACGAACATACCAATCTCCGCTCGGCATTCAGCCTTGAGGGGAGGTTCGGTGATGGAAGTGCACGTTGTTCGTCGCGAAAACCGTCAACTCTACGAAGCCCTGCTCGACGATTATTTCCGCATTCGGCACGACATCTATGTCGTCGAACGCAAATGGACTGATTTGGCCCGGCCGGACGGCCGCGAAATCGATCAGTTCGATACTGATGAAACGGTCTATCTGCTGGCGATCGATCATGGCGCGATCGTTGCCGGCATGCGCATGGTCCCGACCCCCATGCCGACGCTGCTCAGCGAGCTGTTCCCGCAATTAGCAGTGAACGGACCGATCCATCGTTCCGACGTGTACGAACTGTCGCGGATCTTCGTTGTGCCGCGCAAACGCGGCGAGCATGGCGGCCCGCGCTATGAAGCGGTGATCCAGGCCGCGGCGATGGAATACGGCCTGTCGATCGGGCTGTCGGCGTTCACCATCGTGCTGGAAACCTGGTGGCTGCCGCGCCTGCTCGACCAGGGCTGGCAGGCGAGGCCGCTCGGGCTGCCGTCCGACATCAACGGCCTCTCCACCGTGGCCGTCATGGTGGAAATCAATGACCAGGCTTGGACCGAGATCTGCCGCCGCCGGGCGGTGCCCGGAGCGCTGCTGGTGTGGCAGGGCCTCGCGGCGATCCCGCGCCAGCCGCTGACAACTTTCATGGAGGCAACATGAGCCGCGAAGCTTTTCAGGAATTCAATGTGGAATTGGGCGGTGCCGAAGCCGTGCGCCGGCCGGGGAAGGGGAAGGACATGACTGGCAAGGATCGCGTCGAGCAGTTGGTGAAGACCATCGATCGCGCCATCACCCAGGCTGAAGATCTCGGGATGGCGCACGCGGTTCGGGTGCTGATGGTGGCGCGGCTCGAAGTCGACCTTTCGGAGATCGCCGCCGAGCGCAAGCCCGACGTCGGCGCGGCCTGAACGCCGCAGCCGAGGCGCCGCGGTGCCCGATGGCCGCGGCGCCCGCTCTGTTCATGACCTGTTCTTGCGCAACCCAAGGTTACACGTTAGCCTTGCTGCACGGGGAGCGGCGCCATGGTGCAGCGGGTCACGACGGTTGCGTTCGAGGGTATTGAAGCGAGGGCTGTCGATGTCCAGGTGCAGGTCGCACCGGGATTGCCGGCGTTTTACGTGGTCGGTCTTGCCGACAAGGCGGTGTCCGAGGCGCGCGAGCGGGTTCGTTCGGCGCTGATCGCTTCCGGCCTGGCGCTGCCGGCGCGGCGCATCACCGTCAATCTGGCGCCTGCTGATCTGCCCAAGGAAGGCAGCCATTACGATCTGCCGATCGCGCTCGGGCTGATGGCGGCGATCGGCGCGATCCCGGCCGATGCGCTGGCCGGCTACACCGTGCTCGGCGAACTCGGCCTTGATGGCTCGATTGCCGCGGTCGCCGGGGTGCTGCCGGCGGCGATGGCCGCCAATGCCCGCGACGAGGGCCTGATCTGTCCTGCGGCGTGCGGCGCCGAAGCCGCCTGGGCCAGCCCCGATCTGCCGATCATCGCCGCCAGCTCGCTGATCCAGATCGCCAATCATTTCAAAGGCACCCAGCTGCTGAGCCGGCCGCAGCCGCGCGTGCACAGCCTTGATGCCAGCGCGCTCGACCTGCGCGACATCAAGGGCCAGGAGAGCGCCAAGCGCGCTTTGGAGATCGCCGCCGCCGGCGGGCACCATTTACTGATGATCGGAGCGCCTGGGGCTGGCAAATCGATGCTGGCGGCACGGCTGCCCTCGATCCTGCCGCCGCTGACGCCGGCCGAGCTGCTCGAAGTGTCGATGATCGCCTCGGTCGCCGGCGAAATCCGCGACGGTGCGCTGACCGCGCGCCGGCCGTTTCGGGCACCGCATCATAGCGCCAGCATGGCGGCGCTGACCGGCGGCGGTCTGCGCGCCCGGCCGGGCGAGATCTCGCTGGCGCATCAAGGCGTGTTGTTCCTGGACGAGCTGCCGGAATTCGACCCGCGCGTGCTGGATGCGCTGCGCCAGCCTTTGGAGAACGGCGAGGTCGCGATCGCGCGTGCCAATCACCGCGTCACCTATCCGGCGCGCTTCATGCTGGTGGCGGCGATGAATCCCTGCCGCTGCGGCCGCGCCTATGAAGCGGGCTATGCCTGCAAGCGCGGCCGGGTCGAGCGCTGTACCGCCGATTATCAGGGCCGGATCTCAGGGCCGCTGATGGATCGCATCGATTTGCGCATCGAAGTGCCGGCGGTGTCGGCGGCCGATCTGATCCTGCCGCCGCCCGCCGAGGGCTCGGCCGAGGTCGCAGCCCGGGTCGCCGCCGCGCGCGACCGGCAGCGACAGCGCTATGCCCAGGCCGGCGTGCCGCAGATCCGCACCAATGCCGAGGCACCGGCCGCGGTGCTGGAACAGGTGGCGCAGCTCGACAATGCCGGACAGACGCTGCTGCGCGAAGCGGCGGAAACCATGCAGCTGTCGGCGCGCGGCTATCATCGCGTGCTGCGGGTGGCGCGCACGCTCGCCGATCTCGACGGCGCGGCCGCGATCAGCCGGCTGCATCTCGCCGAAGCTCTGTCCTACCGGGCGCTGGCCGAGGATTTTCAGCGCGCAGCGTGACTCGTGCGGGCATCGGTGCAACTGCTGCCCGGCACAGCCGGCCGGCGCGGCTTTAAGCCTCGATCAACCCTGTGACCAAGAGCCGGGGCATCCGGCCGCCGATCTCAAACTCTTTGCAAGGTTGCTTCCGCAAAGTGCCACGGCGTGACTGCGCGGACCTTCAACATGCGCGGCAGCAATCTTTGATGGGGTGGCAGGGTGAGCGGACATCAACAATCAGCAGCGGCGCGCGCCGGGGCAGCGTCGCCGCCGCGCCGCGGCATTGGCGCCATTGTCCGGGGTGGCTTCAGTTTCTGTTTCGGCTTTGCCGCGGCCTATGCGCTGCTGCGCATCGAACCGCTGCTGGCGGGCGAGCAGGCCGAAGCTCTGGCGATCGGCGCGGGTTTGCTCGGCGGCTGGTGCTCGACCGTAATCGTGGTGCTGACCGGCGAAGTGTCGCGGCTGCGCCGCTCCGATGCTGAACTCAGCGCGCGCAATGAAGCGCTCGCCGATCGCAATTGGGAGCTGGAGGAAGCCGCGCACCGCGCCAGCACCGTTCTCGATTCCCAAGGCGATCTGATCGTGCTGCGCGACAGTGAGCAGCGCATCCGGCTCGCCAATGATGCGTTTTGCGCCATGGCCGGCCAGCCGCGCGAAGCGCTGATCGGCCATCGCTTTGCCTTCAACGTGCTCGATCACGGCGCCGATTTTATCGAAGCCGACGGCACCCGCGTCTATGATCAGAAGATCGCCACCCAAAACGGCGCGCGCTGGATTTCCTGGCGCGAGGGCTGGGTGCGCTCCGATGCCGGCGAACCGGCCGAGCTGCAATGCGTCGGCCGCGACGTCACCGATCGGATTAACACCGAACGGGCGCTCGCCGAAGCGCGCGATCTCGCCTGCGCTGCTAACCGCGCCAAATCGCGCTTTCTGGCGATGGCCTCGCACGAAATCCGCACGCCGCTCAACGGCATCATCGGCATGAGCGGGCTGCTACTCGACACGGGCCTGACCGCAGAGCAGACCACTTACGTCAAAGCGATCAAGACCTCGGGCGATGCTCTGTCGTCGCTGATCGAGGAGCTGCTCGATTACTCCAAGATCGAGGCGGGCAAGATCGACCTTGATCTGCGGCCGTTCGCGCTGACCGCGCTGATCGAAGACATCGCCGAATTGCTGGCGCCGCGCGCCCAGGCACGCGAGCTGGAAATCGCCACCTATGTCGACGAACGGCTGCCGGCCCAGGTGGTGGGCGACGCCGCGCGGCTGCGCCAGGTGCTGCTCAATCTCGCCGGCAACGCCATCAAATTCACCGAGACCGGCGGCGTCGCGCTGATCGTCGAACCGGGCTTGATGCCCGACGAAGTGCGCTTTCTGGTGCGCGACACCGGCATCGGCATCGCGCCCGAAGCGCAGGCCCGCATCTTCAATGACTTTGAACAGGCCGACGCCCAGACCGCGCGCAACTATGGCGGCACCGGGCTCGGGCTCAGCATCAGCGATCGGATCATCAAGCGCATGGGCGGCCGCATCGAGCTGCAGAGCCAGCCCGGCGACGGCGCGACCTTTGAAGTCACCATCGAACTGCCCGCAGCCGAAGGCGACGCCGCGACCGCCTCGCCGTTCACGGCGCCCGAACTCGACAATCAGGCGGTGATGCTGGTCGGCCGCAACACCATTGAAGCGTCGCTGATCGCGCGCCGCCTCGAGCGCTGGGGCGCGCATACTTGTACGGTGGTTGATCCCGACGTCGCAGCGGCGCTGCTGCCGGAACGACCCTGGCATGCGCTGCTGATCGACCGCGCCATTGGTGCTGCTGAAGTTGCGGCGCTGGCGGCTGCCGCGCGCCATCACGCCACCCATCGCATCGTGATGCTGACGCCGACCGAACGCCATGAACTGCAAACCATGGACGCCGCGCTGACCGGCTATCTGGTCAAGCCGCTGCGCGCTGCCTCGCTTGCCGCCCGGCTGGCGCTGCCGACCGCAGACGCGCCCGGCATTGCCAGCGACGACGGCAATGACAACGGCGCGGACGCCGATCGCCGCGTTGCTGGCGCGGCGCCAAGCGGGCTGTCGATCCTGGTCGCCGAAGATAACGAGATCAACGCGCTACTGATGCGCTCGCTGCTGACCCGCCTCGGCCATCGCGTGGTGATCAGCACCGATGGCGAACAGGCGTTTGATGCCTGGATTGCCGCGGTGTCGGCCGGTACGCCCTATGACGTGATCCTGATGGATCTGCAGATGCCGCGGCTCGATGGCATCGAAGCCAGCAAACGAATCCGCGCTGGCGAAATCGCGCGCGGCGCGGCCCGTACCCCGATCTTTGCGCTCACCGCCAATACGCTTGGTGACGAACGCACCGCTTGCGACGAAGCGGGCATGGATGGCTTTTTGATCAAGCCGCTTGATCGCGACAAGCTCGACGAAGCGCTCGCCAGCATCGTCGCCGGCCGCTGCCTGGCGGCGTAACCCACAGCACAGCAGCGGCGCTGTCATGCCGCTGCGGCGCCCCCGTCACATCGCGGCAATCTGCCGGTCATACGCCTGTAGGATCGGCGTGATTGTTGACATCTAAAGACCGCACACGATTCGTTCATTGGCGGTCGCGAGGATGTCATGCAGCGCAATCCCACGGAACGCTCGTCGCCGCGCCTGATGCAATTGCTGACGCCGGAAGCTGCCGGCGCGATCGCCGCGACGGCGATCACCTGGCTGAAAGCGCCGCCTTATCTGCCGCACGGCCGCAAGTCAGCGCCGCGCCCGCTGTCACTGCCCTCGGCCTCGCTCGGCAAAATGGGCAATCTCGAAGCGCGGCTCGCCACCGAGAAGCGCGACGTGCGCCACGCCCAAAAACTGCGCTACAGAGTATTTTACAAAGACGGCGGCGCGATCGCCGATGCCGCGACTTTGCTGGCGCGGCGCGACAAGGATGCGTTCGACAAGATTTGCGACCACGTGCTGGTGGTCGATCACGCCGGCAAGCCGACCATGAGCGGCAAGCCGCCGGTGGTTGGTACCTATCGGCTGCTGCCGCAGGCGATCGCCGATCGCCATGGCGGCTTCTATACCGAGAGCGAATTCGAGATCGGCAACCTGATCGCGCGCCACCCGGAGTCGCGCTTTCTTGAGCTTGGCCGCTCCTGCGTGCTGCCGCGCTACCGCAACAAGCGCACCGTCGAACTACTGTGGCAGGGCATCTGGAATTATGTCCGTCAGCAGCAGGTCGATGTGATGTTCGGTTGCGCCAGCTTTGAAGGCACCGATCCGGACAAGCTGGCGCTGCCGCTGTCGTTTCTGCACAACTACGCCTCCGCTCCGCCGGAGTGGAACGCGCGCGCACAAGCATCGCGTTATGTCGACATGAACCGGATGCCGAAAGAGGCGATCACGCCCAAGGCGGCGATGCAGCAACTGCCGCCGCTGATCAAGGGTTATCTGCGGCTCGGCGCCATGATCGGCGAGGGCGCGGTGATCGACTATCAGTTCGGCACCACCGACGTGTTGATCGTGCTGCCGGTCGCCGCGATCAAGGGCCGCTACATCGAACACTTCTCGACCGAGGCGGCCTAGCTTCGTATCAGTAGTCGTGAAGGCACAACTACAGCCGGCGCAGCGCCACGGTTTCGACCACGTGGTCGGGACCCTTTTTCAGGATCAGCGTGGCGCGCGGCCTTGTCGGCAGAATGTTCTCTTCGAGATTGGCGAGGTTGGTGCGTTCCCAGATCGCCAGCGCAGTCGCAGTCGCTTCTTCGTCGGACAACGGCGCGTAGCGATGGAAATAGGAGCGCGGATCAAGAAACGCGGTGTCGCGCAGCGCCAGAAAGCGCTTCACATACCATTCGCGCAGCACCGGCTCCTCGGCGTCGATATAGACCGAGAAGTCGAAGAAGTCCGACACCACCGGCACCGCTTTGCCATGGCGCGGCAGCTTGCCGGTTTGCAGCACATTGACGCCTTCGACGATCAGGATGTCCGGCCGATCGACCGTGACATATGATTTCGGCACGATGTCGTAGGTGAGATGCGAATAGACCGGCGCCTGCACCCGGCGGCGGCCGGCCTTGATGTCGCTCAGAAATGACAGCAGCCGCGGCAGATCATAGCTTTCCGGAAAGCCCTTCTTCTGCATCAGGCCCTGTTGTTCGAGCACCGCGTTCGGATACAGAAAACCGTCGGTGGTAATCAGATCGACCTTCGGCCGCGGCGACCAGCGCGTCAGCAGCGCCTGCAGCACGCGCGCGGTGGTGGATTTGCCGACCGCCACCGAACCGGCAACGCCGATAATATACGGCATCTTGCGATCGGCGATGCCGAGAAAGCGGCGCTGCGCGTAGTACAATTGCTGAGTAGCGGCAACGTAGATCGACAATAGCCGCGACAGCGGCAGATAGATGTCCCCGACCTCCTGCAGATCGAGCCGGTCGTGCATCGAGCGCAGCTGCGCGATCTCATCGGCCGCGAGCGTCATCGGCGTATCGTCGCGCAGCTTGGCCCACTGCGCGCGTGAGAACACCCGGTAGGGATTGTACTTGTGATGATCTGCCCGAGCGTCCATGCGGTATTCCTCAAATTGATCGCGTCATTGCGCGCGCGTTTATTATTGTTGGAGCGGCCGGCGTTTGAACGGTGCCGGCCGTAGTCTCGTCAAAAGTTAGTCGCGCTTACGCGACGCTTTTTCTTCCAGTCCCGACATCGAAGTGCGCTGCGCCAGCGTCGCTTCGACCTCTTCGATGGTGATGCCGCGCGATTTCAGCAGCACCAAAAGGTGAAACAGCACGTCGGCGCTTTCGGCGATCAGATGATTGCGGTCATTCTCGACCGCGGCGATCACCGCTTCCACCGCCTCTTCGCCGAACTTCTTGGCGCAGTGTTCGGCGCCCTTGTCCAGCAGCTTGCGGGTGTAGGAACCATCGCCGCCCGAGGCGGCGCGGGTATCGATGATGCCAGCCAGATCGTGAATGGTGAAACGGGTCATTGGTGCTCTCAAAAATTGCTTTGAGTAATGGCGTGCCGCGATTGCAGCGCAGCAACTACGGATCGAGGCGCATCGGCAGGCCGGCGCGCACCATGTGCTCCTTGGCCTCGCGGATAGTGAACTCGCCGAAATGGAAGATCGAGGCCGCCAGCACCGCGGTGGCGTGGCCTTCGGCGATGCCGTCGACCAGATGATCGAGATTGCCGACCCCGCCCGAGGCGATCACCGGCACCGGCACGCTGTCGGCGATGGCGCGGGTCAGCGGAATGTCAAAACCCTGGCGCGTGCCGTCGCGGTCCATCGAGGTCAAAAGGATTTCGCCGGCGCCGAGCGACACCACTTGCTGCGCATATTCGACCGCGTCGATGCCGGTGCCCTTGCGGCCGCCATGGGTGAAGATTTCCCAGCGGTCCGAGCCCGGCACGCGCTTGGCGTCGATCGCCACCACGATGCATTGCTCGCCAAACTTTTCCGCGGCTTCCTTGACGAATTCGCGCCGCGCCACCGCGGCGGAATTGATCGACACCTTGTCGGCGCCGCAGCGCAGCAGCGTCTTGATGTCGTCCACGGTGCGCACGCCGCCGCCGACCGTCAGCGGCATGAAGCAGGCTTCCGCGGTGCGCCGCACCACGTCGAACATGGTGCCGCGGTTTTCATGGGTCGCGGTGATGTCCAGGAAGCACAATTCGTCGGCGCCGGCGGCGTCATAGGCGATCGCAGCTTCCACCGGATCGCCGGCGTCGCGCAGATCGACAAAGTTGACGCCTTTGACGACGCGGCCGTCCTTGACGTCGAGGCAGGGAATGACACGAACCTTGAACATGCCGCGCCTCAGGCCGCCTTGGTGCTGGCGATCAGCGCCAGCGCCTGCGCCGGATCGAGCCGGCCGTCATAGAGCGCGCGGCCGACGATCGCGCCGGCCAGCTTTTTCGCGCGCGGCGAAAGCAGCGCTTTGACGTCGTCGATCGAGGCAAAACCGCCCGAGGCGATCACCGGGATCGAGATCGCTTCGGCAAGCGCGATGGTGGCGTCGAGATTGAGGCCCTTGAGCAGGCCATCGCGCGCGATGTCGGTGAAGATGATCGCGGCAACGCCGGCATCCTCAAAACGCTGCGCGATGTCGAGCGCCGACACCGTCGAGGTTTCGGCCCAGCCTTCCACCGCGACATTGCCGTCGCGGGCGTCGAGCCCGACCGCCACCCGGCCGGGGAATTTCTTGGCGGCTTCCTTGACCAGCGCCGGATCGCGCACCGCGGCGGTGCCGATGATCACGCGGGTCACGCCTTTGGCGAGCCAGGCCTCGATGGTCTCGAGATTGCGGATGCCGCCGCCGAGCTGCACCGGCATCTTGACCACTTTCAGCATCGCCTCGACCGCCTGGGCGTTCATCGGCTTGCCGGCAAAGGCGCCGTCGAGATCGACGACGTGCAGATATTCGAAGCCCTGCGCGGCGAAGCTCTGCGCCTGCGCCGCCGGATCGAGGTTGAACACCGTGGCCCGGTCCATGTCGCCCTGTTCCAGGCGGACGCACTGACCGTTTTTGAGATCGATAGCGGGAAACAGCATCATGACTGGGCCTTACTCCCTCCCCCCTTGCGGGGGAGGGTTGGGGAGGGGGGTGAACTCAGGGACGGCTCGCGTGAGACCCCACCCCCGACCACCTTCCCGCAAGGGGGAGGTGGGGCGGGTCGGCTCGTCACTGTTGCGAGACCGAGTCGTCACGGCTTCCACTTCAGAAAATTGCAGATCAGCGCCAGGCCGAAGCGCTGGCTCTTTTCGGGATGGAACTGGGTGCCGATCGCGGTGTCCTTGCCGACCATCGCGGTGACCGGCCCGCCGTAATCGACGCGCGCCAGCACATCGGCGTCGTTGACCGCGGCGAGGTGGTAGGAGTGCACGAAATAAGCGTGATGGCCGTTGGGACCGAGCGGCAGACCCTGCAGCACCGGATGCTCGCGGGTCGGCTCCAGCGTATTCCAGCCCATATGCGGGATTTTCAGGCTCTCGTCGCGTGGCGCGATCTTCACGACATCGCCGGAGACCCAATTGAGGCCATCGGTGGTGACATGTTCCTTGCCGCGGGTCGCCATCAACTGCATGCCGACGCAAATCCCGAAAAACGGCCGCGCCTTGACGCGCACTGCTTCGGTCAGCGCCTCGACCATGCCGTCGAGCGCATCGAGCCCGCGCCGGCAGTCGGCATAGGCACCGACGCCCGGCAGCACGATGCGGTCGGCGCGGTACACCACTTCCGGATCGCGGGTCACCGTGATCGGATCGGTCATTTCCAGGCTGCGGGCGGCGCGCTCAAACGCTTTCGCCGCCGAATGCAGATTGCCGGAATCGTAGTCGATGATGGCAACGCTCACCGCGGTGCTCCTGGCCTGGGAAACAACCCGAAAATCTCCCCTTGCGATGCGGTCGACGGACGCGGCGACGGCAGCGTGCTGCGTTCGATCGGCGGCTGATAGCTGTCGGCCGCCTGCGCGGTCCAACGGTCGAAGAAACGGCGCTCGGCGCTGTCCTGGTCATCGGCGGTGACCACGTCGAGCTGGCGCCAGCCGCGGCGCGCCAGCGTCCAGCGGCGCAGGGTCGGCGCTTCCAGGCCGAGCAGCAGCGCGATCAACAGCAGCACCGCAAAGCGGCTGCCGGCATCGACGTTGAGCGCGGTGAGCAGCAACGTCAGCGCCACGTTGAACGCGACATAGCCGGCCAGCACCGTCCAGAGCCGGTGATAGATCAGCCAGAATGGCCCGCCGACAAAGGCCCAGCCGTGAAAACCATCGCGGATGAAAACAAAGCGATCCGCCGCGGCGGGGCCGGAGGCCGCCGCGACAGCGGGCGCGTGCACTGTGTAGACCGGCATGCGGTTCTCCAACAGATCGGGGTCAGCCGCCGAGCTGGCCCTTGGTCGAGGGCACCTCGCCCGCGTTACGCGGGTCGATCGCAACCGCCACGCGCAGCGCGCGCGCCAGGCCCTTGAAGCAGGACTCGGCGATATGGTGGCTGTTCTCGCCATATAGGGTTTCGACATGCAGGGTGATACCCGCATTGCCGGCGAACGCATTGAACCATTCGCGCACCAGCTCGGTGTCGAATTCGCCGATCTTGTCGCGCGGGAACTCGGCCTTGAACACCAGGGTCGGCCGGCCGGAAATGTCGATCGCAACCCTCGTCAGGGTCTCGTCCATCGGCATGTACAGGCTGGCGTAGCGGTTGATGCCCGCCATGGAGCCCAGCGCCTGCTTCATTGCCTGGCCGAGCGCGATGCCGACATCCTCGGTGGTGTGGTGATAGTCGACATGCAGATCGCCCTTGGCCTTCACCACCATGTCGATCCTTGCATGGCGGGCGAGCAGATCGAGCATATGGTCCAAAAAGCCGATCCCGGTCGCGATGGTCGCGGCGCCGGTGCCGTCGAGATCGATCGCGACCTCGACGTCGGTTTCCTTGGTCGTGCGCTTGATCGTCGCCTTGCGCATGGACAACAGCTCTCCGGCTAACGCACGCGCCGCCCCGGCCAGCGTGCGGCGGTGGGCGATCGGATCATGCGCCATTTCATAGGGTTAACGGACAAGCACGGGCCTGAGCGAACAGAGCCCAGCCGGCCCATAGCGAAAACGCGGTTCTTTTAACAGGCTGGTGACACCTTCGCTACAGCGTGCTTGGGCGCCGCCGCCCCGATCTTCGGACTATGGTGACCGGATTGCGGGCCACCAATGGCGATTTGCATCACCGCCAGCCAGTGCCTAGATCAGCGTGGCAATGAGGGTTCCCATGACAGCAGCACATTCGGCCGGCGGCGACGCCTCCCCCCCGGTTTGGCACGGCACCACCATCCTGACGGTGCGCAAAGGCGGCAAGGTGGTGATCGGCGGCGACGGCCAGGTCTCGATCGGCCAGACCGTGATCAAGGCCAACGCCAAAAAGGTTCGCCGGCTCGGCAAGGGCGACGTGATCGGCGGGTTCGCCGGCGCCACCGCCGATGCCTTCACTCTGTTCGAGCGGCTGGAAGCCAAGCTTGAGCAATATCCCGGGCAATTGACGCGCGCGGCGGTTGAACTCGCCAAGGATTGGCGCACCGACCGCTATCTGCGCCGGCTGGAAGCGATGATGATCGTCGCCGACAAGGACGTATCGCTGGTTCTGACCGGCACCGGCGACGTGCTGGAGCCGGAAGCCGGGGTGATCGCGATCGGTTCGGGCGGCAATTATGCGCTGGCCGCGGCGCGCGCGCTGATCGACAGCGACCAGGACGCCGAGGCGATCGTGCGCAAATCGCTGGCGATCGCCGCCGACATCTGCGTCTACACCAATGGCAACCTCACCATCGAGACGCTGTGAGGCTTAGCACCTCTTTCCCCTCTCCCCGGGCCCGCGCAAAGCACGGTTGGGTGAGGGGGCAACCTCTCGTCCGCTCCCTCATCCGACGCGGACTTGGTCCGCGGCACCTTCTCCCACGAGGGGAGAAGGAAGAAGAAGCAAAGACATGACCCATTTCTCTCCCCGTGAAATCGTTTCCGAACTGGACCGCTTCATCGTCGGCCAGACCGACGCCAAGCGCGCGGTGGCGATCGCGCTGCGCAATCGCTGGCGCCGGCTGCAACTCGAAGGCGGGCTGCGCGAGGAAGTGCTGCCCAAGAACATTTTGATGATCGGCCCGACCGGCGTCGGCAAAACCGAGATCGCGCGGCGGCTGGCCAAGCTGGCCGGCGCGCCGTTCATCAAGGTGGAAGCCACCAAATTCACCGAGGTCGGCTATGTCGGCCGCGACGTCGAACAGATCGTGCGCGACCTGCTGGAGGTCGCGATCGCGCAGACCCGGGAAAAGAAGCGCAAGGACGTGCAGGCGCGCGCCCATGTCGCCGCCGAGGACCGGGTGCTCGACGCGCTGGTCGGCCCGAGCGCGAGCCCCGCAACGCGCGATTCGTTCCGCAAGCGGCTGCGCGCCGGCGAGCTGAACGACAAGGAAATCGAGATCGAAACGCAGTCGAGCAGCGGCTCGCCGATGTTTGAAATTCCCGGCATGCCAGGCGCGCAGATCGGCGCGGTGTCGCTCGGCGACATTTTTGGCAAGCTCGGCGGCCGCACCCGCACCCGGCGGCTGTCGGTGTCCGACTCGCACGAAATCCTGGTCAATGAGGAAGCCGACAAGCTGCTCGACAATGATCAGCTGGTGCAGGAAGCAATCGGCGCCGTCGAAAACAACGGCATCGTGTTCCTGGACGAAATCGACAAGATCTGCGTGCGCGACGGCCGCTCGGGCGGTGAGGTGTCGCGCGAGGGCGTGCAGCGCGATCTGCTGCCGCTGATCGAAGGCACCACGGTGTCGACCAAGCACGGCGCGGTGAAGACCGACCACATTCTGTTCATCGCGTCGGGCGCGTTCCACATCGCCAAGCCGTCCGATCTCTTGCCTGAGTTGCAGGGCCGGTTGCCGATCCGCGTCGAGCTCAACGCGCTGTCGCGCGACGACATGCGCCGGATTCTGACCGAGCCGGAAGCCTCGCTGATCAAGCAATATGTGGCGCTGATGGGCACCGAGGGCGTGACGCTGCAATTTTCTGACGACGCGATCGACGCGCTCGCCGACGTCGCGGTGTCGGTGAACTCGACCGTGGAAAATATCGGCGCGCGCCGGCTGCAAACCGTGATGGAGCGGGTGCTCGACGAAATCTCGTTCTCGGCGCCCGATCGCGGCGGCGAGACCGTCGAGATCGACGCCGAATTCGTCAAGAAGCACGTCGGCGACCTCGCCAAGAACACCGACCTCAGCCGGTTCATTCTGTAGCGAGCGCTACCAGCCTTTACGCACACCGAATGGCCGGGCTCGTCCCGGCCATTGCCGTTTTCGCAGCGCTATTAGAAACGTCCGCGCCGCACACGGACATAGAGCGCGCCTTCGCCGCCATGGCCGATATGGGCTTCCTCAAAACCAACCACAAAGGCGCGGAATTCAGGCAGGCCGAGCCAATGCGGCACTTGGCGGCGCAGCACGCCGCGTTCGGAATCGGCGCCGCGGCCCTTGCCGGTGATCACCAGCACGAAACTCATGCCATCGGCGCTGGCGTGCTGCAGAAAATGCAGCAGCGTGCGGTGCGCCTGGGTCTGGGTCATGCCGTGCAGATCGATGCGGCCGTCGATCGATTTGCGGCCACGCGACAGATGGGAACGCTCGCGCCGGCCGATCGGCATCAGCGGCGGCGCTGACCGCGGCTCGCGCGGTGCCACGGGCGGCGGCGGCAATGGCGCGGTGCGCTCAACACCCGCGAGCGGCGTACGGCGCAATTTCGGCTCGGGCGGCGACGGCGCGGGCGGGGGCGGCTGCGGCTTGGCGATCTTGCGCTGCGGTTTGCGCAGCGGCTTGATCTGGCGCGCGATGCTGTCCCACAGCTCGCGCTCCAGCGGCGACAGTGCGCGCTGCCGGCGCGAGGCCGGCGGATCGAACTCCGGATCGAATGGCGGCTTCTTCATCGCGCGTGATGCCCCCGGCGATGCTGGGAATGCGGGCGATGATGGTGATGGCGATGCGAATGGTGCCCATGACGATGCACGGCGCCATGCGGCCGGGCCGATGACGCCGGCACCTGTTGCGCAGCCGGTCGCGGTTTTGGCAGCGGCATGGTGTGCGCGCGCCAGCGCGGATCAAGACTATTGGGCAGCAGCAGCGCAAAGCGCGCCGGATGGCGCAGCCGTCCGGAAATCTGACCGGCTTCAGCACCAGCCCCGAAATAGAGGTCGGCCCGCGCCGGACCGATGATCGCCGAGCCGGTGTCCTGCGCCACCATCAGCCGGCGAAACGCCGTGCTTTGCTGCTCGCTGCTGATCGGCAGATCGCCGTCGATGAAGAACGGCGTGCCATAGACATGCAGCGCGGCATCGACCGCGATCGATCGTCCCGTGGTCAGCGGCACCCCTTGGGCGCCGATCGGCTCGTCCTTGTCCGACAGCTTGACCTCACGGAAGAACACGTAAGAGCGGTTGTGACGGCGCAGCTCCTTGGCGCCATCGGGATTGTCGTCCATCCACTGCCGGATGCGCTGCATCGACATCTGTTCGCGCGGCACGATGTTGCGCTCGATCAGGATGCGACCGACCGGCGTGTAGGGATAGCCATTATGGGCATCATAATTGATGCGTAGCGTCGAGCCATCCGCAAGCTGCACCCGCGCCGAGCCTTGAATCTGCGTGAACATCAGATCGGTGTGACTCTTCAGCCAGCAGATTTCCAGGCCGCGGCCAGCGAGCACACCATCTTCGATCGCGGCGCGGTCGTAATACGGCACCAGCTTGCGCCGGCCGATCTTGCGAAACACCTGGCCCTTATTGGGCAGATTGCTGGCACTCTGGCTGACGCCGCGCACAAACAAATTCGACGGCCGCCGATAGACCGGCACGTTGTAGACCTCGGTCGGGGTGCGCGAGCCTTCAATAATTGGCTCGTAGTAGCCGGTGACAAAACCTTCGGCGTCGCCGAGCTTGCTGATGCGCAGTGCCACAAAATGCTGCTCGAAGAACGCGCGGGCCTGCGCGGCATCGGTCACGTCATGATGACGCGCGGCCCGGCACGGCGCGATCAACGAATCACCAAGCGGCTTTGACGATGCAGCGGCGGCGCGCGGCGCCAGCACCGCGCGGCAGCTTTTGCGGAATGCTGCGAACGCCGCGAGCTGATCATCATCGGCCCAGCCAGTTAGCTCGGGCCATGGCACGGGCTGATATTGCGCGTCGGGAAAAACGATCGGCCACACCGGGGCGGGCTTTGGCCGATGATGCTGATGGGTGGGGCGGGCCATGGCCCCGTCATGCAAAAGCGCGACCGCCAGGGCGATCGCGCAGCAATGGGTGAGCCGGCGGACCGGCTTGCGGAGCTTATTGACCGCTGCCGGTACCAACCAGCTTCCAGTTCGGATCACGCGATCCCACGTCGCGGGCGAATGTCCAGACATCGGTGATATCGGCGACCTTCTCGGGATTTCCGTCGACAATGGCTCCCGTCTTGTCGCGGGTCACCGTGATCATCTGCGACACGAATCGCACCGTCAATTGCGCCGACCGATCGCGCAGCTCAGCGCCGATCAGCTCGGCCTTGTCGATCGACACGAACCGGGTCTCGGTCTTGTGGTCCTGCTTCTCGCGTTCGCGGATCGCGGCCTCGAAGCTCTCATAGACCTCGGACGACAGCAGCTCCTTGAGCGAGCGGCGATCGCCATTGGCGAAGGCGAGCACGATCATCTCGTAGGCGCCGCGGGCACCGGCCAAGAAATGATTGGCGTCGAATGAGGAGTCATGCGCCGCGATGGCGTTCAGGCCGTGTTCGAGCACGGAGCCCGGCTCGGCGATATTCTTCCAGCGATCGGACGGCGGGGTGACATCGGCGGCCGGCCCGAGCGTCGGATCCAGGGTCGGATCGATCGAGGGGCTGGGCATCGGCACAACCTTGCCCTCGGAGCCGCGCAGCATGTCGCGCGCCGCACGATCATAGGGCGGCCGTTCATCGCCGGTCCGTTGTCCGAGCACATTGCGCAGACGCAGGAAGATAAACACCGCAAGCGCGAGGAAGATGATGGTGTAAATATCCACGTCGCATTCACTTTCTGGTCGAGACCGGCGCTGCGTCCGGCAGGAAAGTCCCCAAAGAAGACGAAATTCGTGAAACCGAAGTTATCTTCCACCATGTAGGCATCAACCGCGCTCCGCCAATGGCATAATTCAGCATGCGCGGCGATTGTTTGTCGGCGATCGGGCGGTATCTTTATGCTTCGATCGCTGGCTGGTTGTGACAATAGCGCGTTTCCGCGCGCAGGGGAAATCGCGATCAAAGCCATAGTTCCGTAAAGTCAAAGACTTACCAGAGCAGGGCGCAGCCGCGGCCGGATGCTTGCGCCCGATCCCGGCTTGTGGAACGGCGCGCGGCTATGATAGCCACTCGCGGCATCATTCCCAGGCGATCGCGGCGACCGGCCGCAGGGTCGCCAGCGCTTCAGGAGAAATTTCATGACCAACGGCAACGGCGCTCCGGAAGCCGCTCCTCCGCAGCTCAACGTTCTGGCCCAGTACACCAAGGATCTGTCGTTCGAAAATCCGAACGCACCCGCCTCGCTGGCGCCGCAGACCCAGCAGCCGGCGATCAATATTCAGATCAATGTCGGTGCCAAGGCGCTGGCCGAGAACGAATATGAGGTGACGCTGTCGATCGAGGGCAAGGCGGAGAACGGCTCGAGCCTGATCTTCAGCTTCGAGCTGCAATATGCCGGCGTGTTCCGCATCGTGAACGTGCCGAACGAGAATCTGCACCCGCTGGTGATGATCGAATGCCCGCGGCTGCTGTTCCCGTTCGCCCGCGAGATTATCGCCACCGCGGTTCGCGATGGCGGCTTCCCGCCGCTGCTGCTCGACCCGGTCGATTTCGTCGGCCTGTATCGCCAGAACATGGAACGTCAGGCCGCCGAGCAGCGCCCGAGCTGACGTTTCAGGTATTTCATCCATGATGGCCGGGCTTGTCCCGGCCATTGTCGTTTTTATTGTGCTGGACGCTCACCCCGACGCCTGTCGCTTGAAGTCGCGCAGGATCAAAGACATTGCTGGTCGGGACGCGCGGTCAAAGCCTGACCCACGGCAACTTAGCCGGCTCGCAAGCCTCAGCTCAGATATTCTTTCCAGAGCGCATGGTCGCCGAGCGTGGCGATGAAAGCGCGGTGCGCTTCGCGTTCGGCGTTGCTGACCCTGGGTTGCAGCGGCGTTTCGCGCTGCCGGCGCGGACCATCATGGCCGGCGCGCATCCGCGGACCATCGGATTCGGCCAAAATCAGTTGCGATTGCCGCGCTTCGATCAGATCGACATAGACTTCGGCCAGCAATTCGGCGTCGAGCAACGCGCCGTGCTTGGTGCGGCGTGAATTGTCGATGGCATAGCGCGAGCACAGATCATCGAGCCGGTTGGAAACGCCGGGATGCTTGCGCCGTGCGATCAGCAGGGTATCGACCAGCCGGTCGCGCGGGATCGGCGGTTTCGACAGCCGCGCCAGCTCGGCATTGATGAAGCCGATGTCGAACGAGGCATTGTGAATCACCAACGGCGCGTCGGCGATGAATTCCAAAAATTCGTCGGCGACCTCGGCAAACAGCGGCTTGGTCGACAGAAATTCGCTGGACAGGCCATGCACCGCGAACGCCTCTTCGGGCATGTCGCGTTCCGGATTGATGTAGCGATGGAACGTGTGCCCGGTCGGCATCCGGTTAAAGATTTCGACGCAGCCGATTTCGACCAGCCGATCGCCGCGCAGCGGATCGAGGCCGGTGGTTTCGGTATCGAGGACGATCTCACGCATCGAATCAGGAAGGCTACTGGCTGCGGATCAACGCCGGCTGCGAATCAGGGACGACGGCGTGGCATTTTAACCGCGGCCGCGATGATATCGCGGATGGCGGCGCGTACCGGCTCGAGGCCATGGGAGCTATCCACCACGAAATCGGCGCGGCGGCGTTTTTCGGCATCGGGCAATTGCCGGGCGAGGATCGCTTCCAGCTTGTCCGGCGTCATATTGTCGCGCGCCAGGATGCGGGCACGCTGGGTTTCGGGATCAGTCGACACCACCACCACGGCATCGACCTGCTTGTCGCCGCCGGTTTCGAACAGCAGCGGCACATCGACCACCGCAACCTCGGCTCCGGAGCGCTCAGCCGCGTCCAAAAATGCCTGGTGATGGGAGCGCAGCAGCGGATGCACGATCTGCTCTAGCCGGCGCATCGCCGCGGGATCGTGCACCACCCGCTCCGACAATCGGGCGCGGTCAACCTTGCCATTCGCCGTGGTGCCGGGAAAAGCCGCTTCGATCAGCGGCGCCGCTTCGCCTTCATAGATGCGATGCACGGTGGCGTCGGCGTCATAGACGGGAATGCCGGCCTCGGCGAACAGCTTGGCGGTGGTCGATTTGCCCATGCCGATCGAGCCGGTCAGTCCCAGAATACGCATCCGCGCCCCTTCCGCTTGCCGATCACAACCCGAGGAGCCGCTGCGAGCGCAAAAATTCCAGCACCGGCACCAGAGGCAAGCCAAGGATCGTGAACAGATCGCCATGGACGGCGCTGAACAGATGCACGCCGAGCCCTTCAAGCTGATAGGCGCCGACGCTGGTGGTCGCCGCCTCGCCGACTTCGTTGAGATAGGTGTCGATCTGCTCGTCGCTGAGCGGGCGCATGGTCATGCGCGCGACCGAGACATCCGAAAACAGAATCTGGCCGTTGCGCACCAGCGCTGCGGCCGAATGCAGCTCATGGCGACGGCCGGCCAGCGAGCGCAATTGCGCCACCGCCTGGGCCCGGTCGGCGGGCTTATTGAAGGTGCGCTCGCCGAGCGCCAGCGTCTGGTCGGCGCCGAGCACCAGCCGGCCGGGATGGCGCGCCGACACGGCGGCGGCTTTTTCTTCGGCGAGCCGCACCGCAATTTCGCCGGGCGTGGTCAGGCCACTGGCGTGCTGGACCGCGCGTTCATCGATCGCCGCGGGAAGGGCATCGAAAGGAATTCCGGCATTGAGCAGCAACGCTTGGCGCGCCAGGCTCTGTGATGCCAGGACCAGCGGTTGGGATCCGAGCCAAACTGTCATTCAAAGGGCCGTTGCCGTTGCCGATCGGCGAGCAGCTTCATCACCGCCGCCGCGGTCTCTTCAATCGAGCGTCGCGTCACTTCCAGAAGGGCCCAACCATATTTGGCGCTGAGGCGTCTTGCATAGGACACTTCGTCGCTCACCGATTGCCGGTCGGTATAGTCGTCATTGCCGACCGGGGCGCCCAAGCTCAGCAGACGGTTCTGCCGAACCTGAATCAGCCGTTCTGGCGACGCATGCAGACTGACTACCAGCGGCTTGGTCAGGGTTTCAAGCTGATGCGGAATCGGAATGCCCGGCACCAGCGGCACATTGGCGGTGCGGATGCCGCGATTGGCGAGATAGATCGAGGTCGGCGTTTTCGAGGTGCGCGACACCCCGACCAGCACGACATCGGCCTCTTCCAGCCCTTCGACGTGCTGACCATCGTCATGCATCATCGAATAATTGAGCGCGTCGATCCGCTTAAAATATTCGGCGTTGAGCGTGTGCTGCGCACCGACCCGGCCGGTGGTCGAGGAGCCGAGATAGGCCTGAAACAGCTGCATCACCGGCCCGATGATCGACAGGCTGGGGATGTTGATGTCCTGGCACTTCTGTTCGAGCCGCTCGACCAGCTCCTGTTCGAGCAGGGTGAACAGCACGATGCCTGGCGCTTCCTCGATTTCGGCCAGCACGCGATCGAGCTGCTTTTGGCTGCGCACCAAGGGATAGACGTGCTCGACCGGCGTGACATTGGCGTATTGCGCCGACACCGCGCGCGACACGGTGATCAGGGTTTCGCCGGTGGAGTCCGAGACCAGATGAAGGTGGAAATAGCTGCCGTCGGTAGGCATGCGGACGCCTGTATATCCTGTGAATAGCTGTGGGTTCTTGTGCCGGGCGCGCCGGTCGTCTTGTCCGCGCCGGGACAAGTCCAAGAATTCTGCACAGGGCTCCTTGTGTGAATCAATCAGGCAGCCGCCGCCAGGATAGCGGGGTTAGTCGCCCTTGTCTTTGGATAAGGGCGTGACAGACGTCAGCAAGTGCTTTCGTCGCCGATGATTTTTCCCGCTGTGGAGAAGCGGGACAGCGCCGGGCGCCGTGTGGAAGACATGCGGATTGATCCAGGACGAATCCTGATCCGGGCAATCCACGTTCAATAAGACTCAAACCTTAAGAATCTATAACTATTGGTTTAGGAAAGGATCGCTTGCGGAGAACCGCGACTTCGCGCATTCCCTAGGGGCCTTGGCAGCCGAGAGGTTCCGGGAAGTCCGGAACGCCATGCCTCCGAGAGCGCAACGAGAGTTCGGATGTTCGATACGATCTATCTTTGGGTGAAGGCGCTGCATGTCATCGCGGTAATCTCGTGGATGGCGGGTATGCTCTACATGCCGCGGTTGTTCGTTTATCACTGCGATGCCCCGGTTGGGTCGAAGCAGTCCGAGACTTTCAAGGTCATGGAACGGCGCCTGTACAAGGCGATCATGAATCCGGCGATGATGGTCGCCTGGGTGGTCGGGCTCTACATCGCCTGGGAACAGAACTATTTCGCTGATGGCTGGTTCCACGCCAAGCTCGCCGCCGTGGTGCTGATGACGGTGATCCATGTGATGCTCGGCCGCTATGTGCGGGCCTTTGCTGCCGACCAGAACCGGCACACCCATAAATTCTATCGCGTTATCAATGAGATTCCGACGCTGCTGATGATCGGCGCGGTGATTTTCGTGGTCGTGAAGCCGTTCTGAACGAAACTTCCGCGGCGCTCGGAAATTCTTGCGTCGCGGCTTTCGATTTTCTATAGTTCGCCCATTCCCACCCACGCAGGCGGACTGTGCGCGCATTTCGGTTTCAGCCGAATCGGTTGCCGCAGCGGGTTTGAAGCCTACTGACCGGCCCTATCTGAGCGAGACTCTCCGGGTCAGCACTTCAGCCTGAAGACCTGCGGACCTTCCTGACCGTACCAGCGTCCGCTTGTTCGATCCCCTCGCAACTGCTCCCCCGTTTTTCGACAGGACTCTCCCAATGCGGGAAATAAAGCTTCAAGACCTCAAGGCAAAAACCCCAGCCGAACTGGTGTCGTTTGCGGAAGAACTCGGGGTCGAAAACGCCAGCACGATGCGCAAGCAGGAACTGATGTTCGCCTGTTTGAAGCAGCTGTCGGCGAAGGAAACCGACATCATCGGCGAAGGCGTGGTGGAAGTGTTGCCGGACGGGTTCGGCTTCCTGCGCTCGCCCGATGCCAACTACCTGCCGGGTCCGGACGACATTTACGTCTCGCCCTCGCAGATCCGCCGCTTCGGTCTGCGCACCGGCGACACCATCGAAGGCCATATCCGCAGCCCGAAGGAAGGCGAACGCTATTTCGCGCTGCTCAAGGTCAACACGCTGAACTTCGAGGACCCCGAGAAGTCCAAGCACAAGGTCAATTTCGACAATCTGACGCCGCTGTTCCCGGATGAGCGGTTCCGGCTCGAGCTGGAAGACTCGACCCGCAAGGATCTGTCGGCGCGGGTGATCGACATCGTGGCGCCGATCGGCAAGGGCCAGCGCGCTCTGATCGTGGCGCCGCCGCGCACCGGCAAGACCGTGCTGATGCAGAACATCGCGCACTCGATCACCGCCAACCATCCGGAATGCTATCTGATCGTGCTGCTGATCGACGAGCGGCCGGAAGAAGTCACCGACATGCAGCGCTCGGTGAAGGGCGAGGTGATCTCCTCGACCTTCGACGAGCCGGCGGCGCGTCACGTCCAGGTCGCCGAAATGGTGATCGAAAAGGCCAAGCGCCTGGTCGAACACGGCCGCGACGTGGTGATCCTGCTCGACTCAATCACCCGTTTGGGCCGCGCCTACAACACGGTGGTGCCGTCATCGGGCAAGGTGCTGACCGGCGGTGTCGATGCCAACGCGCTGCAGCGGCCGAAGCGGTTCTTTGGTGCGGCGCGCAATATCGAAGAAGGCGGCTCGCTGACCATCATAGCGACCGCGCTGGTCGATACCGGCAGCCGCATGGACGAAGTGATCTTCGAAGAGTTCAAGGGCACCGGCAACTCCGAACTGATCCTCGACCGCAAGGTGTCCGACAAGCGCACCTTCCCGGCGATCGACATTTCGCGCTCCGGCACCCGTAAGGAAGAGCTGATCACCGATCCGCAGCTGCTGAAGAAGATGTATGTGCTGCGCCGCATCCTCAATCCGATGGGCACGATGGATGCGATCGACTTCCTGCTCGACAAGCTGCGCAACACCAAGAACAACGCCGAGTTCTTCGAGTCGATGAACACCTGATCGGCGGAATCGACAAAGCAATCAGCAAGGGCGCCGCGCTGCCAGCCGGCGCCTTTGTTTTATCAGTATGATGGCTCCGATCGGTATGGCCGTGATCAGCTCGCAAGAGAACGCGATGCATCTAAGCGAACAGACCATCTTTGCGCTGTCGTCGGGACGATTGCCGGCGGCGATCGCGATCGTGCGGATCTCGGGGCCGCGTTCGAGTGACGTGCTGAGCGCGCTATGCGGCCGCGTGCCTCCGCCGCGACTGGCGACGCGGTGCCTGCTCAAGAACCAGGCCGGCGAGCCGATCGACGACGCCATGGTGCTGTGGTTTCCGGGACCGGCAAGCGCAACCGGCGAAGACGTCGCCGAGCTGCATATTCATGGCAGCCGCGCGGTGCTCGCAGCATTGATCGGCGAACTATCAACACTTGACCAGTTGCGGCCAGCCGAGCCTGGCGAATTCACGCGCCGCGCATTCGAAAACGGCAAGATCGATCTGACCGGCGCCGAAGCGCTCGATGATCTGATCCATGCCGATACGGATCAGCAACGCCGACAGGCACTGCGGCAGTTGCAAGGATTACTGGGCGATCGCGCCCGTGCCTGGCGGCAGCAGATCATCGAAGCGGCGGCGCTGATCGAAGCGTCGATCGATTTTTCAGATGAAGGCGATGTGCCGGATGAGTTGCAGGCGCCGGCCTTCGCGAAGATCGGAGTGCTTGCGGCTGAGATCGGCGAGGTACTCGCGGCGCAGCATCATGGTGAGCGGCTGCGCGACGGTTTGGTGGTGGCGATTGTCGGCCGGCCCAATGTCGGCAAATCGACGTTGATCAATCAGATGGCGCGGCGCGAGGTTGCGATCGTGTCGCCGCATGCCGGGACCACCCGCGACGTGATCGAAGTGCATCTTGATCTTGGCGGCTATCCGGTGACGGTGATCGACACCGCCGGCATTCGCGACACGATCGATCCGGTCGAGCAAGAGGGCGTGCGACGCGCACAGGCCCGGGCCGCGGATGCCGATCTCGTGTTGTGGCTCGCCGATGATGATGATGAGACGCCGCCAACGATCGGCAACGACCAAATGGTGGTCTGGCGGGTGCGCAACAAGATCGACCTGAATTCGGAAGCGTCCGATCGCGCGGGCGGGAATTTTGCGGCAGCCACCAAGAGCTTCGCGATCTCGGCCAAGCAGGGCGAGGGCATTGCCTCGTTGGTTGGTGCGATCGGCGAATTCGCCGCGTCCTATTTTGGCGCGGGCGAAACGACGCTGATTTCGCGGCAGCGGCACCGCGATTTGCTGCAACAAGCGCTGCAAATGCTGCAGTGCAGCATAGAGGATCGTGACCGGGGTGAGGAGCTGGTGGCGGAGGATCTGCGCTCTGCGTCGCGGGCGCTCGGCCGGTTGCTCGGCCAGATCGATGTCGAAGACCTGCTCGACGTGATCTTCAGCGAATTTTGTATTGGCAAATAGCGGTGCGTCTGATCATCACAAGCGATCGCATGAAAACCGTTGTCGGGCCTGGATTGTTTCACGTGAAACAAAACCCAGCCTCAGGATCACCAACCCATTGTTTCACGTGAAACATCGCGCCGGATCATTCCGGCTTTGCCAAACCCGCGCATCGCGCTAGAAGCCGCCCTCATCATGACCTACAGTTTTGACGTCATCGTCGTTGGAGGCGGGCACGCCGGCTGCGAAGCGGCCGCGGCCGCCGCGCGACTCGGCGCGCGCACCGCGCTGGTCACTCATCGGTTCGACACGATCGGCGCGATGTCGTGCAATCCGGCGATCGGCGGATTGGGCAAGGGCCATCTGGTGCGTGAGGTCGATGCGCTCGACGGCCTGATGGGCCGGGTGATCGATGCCGGCGGCATTCAGTTCCGCATGCTCAATCGCCGCAAGGGTCCGGCGGTGCGCGGACCGCGCGCCCAGGCCGACCGCAAGCTTTATGCGCGCGCGATGCAGCAGGCGATCCGCGACACCACCAATCTGACCGTGATCGAAGGCGAGGCCGACGATCTTCTGTGCCAGGGCGACCGGGTTAGCGGCGTGCGGCTGGGTGACGGCCGCGAGCTGTCGGCCGGGGCGGTGGTGATCACCACCGGCACTTTTTTGCGCGGCTTGATTCACCTGGGCGAACAGAGTTGGCCGGCCGGCCGGATCGACGAGCCGCCGGCGCTTGGCCTGTCGAAAGCGTTCGAGCGGATCGGCTTCAAGCTCGGGCGGCTGAAAACCGGCACCCCGGCGCGGCTCGATGGCCGCACCATCGACTGGTCGGCGGTCGAGATGCAGCCCGGCGATGATCCGGCCGAGCCGTTTTCGGTGCTGACCGAGCGCATCACCACGCCGCAGGTCGAATGCGGCATCACCCGGACCACGCCGGCCACCCATGCCGTGATCCGCGACAATGTCCATCGCTCGCCAATGTATTCCGGGCAGATTCAAAGCTCAGGGCCGCGCTATTGCCCGTCGATCGAGGACAAGATCGTCAAATTCGGCGATCGCGACGGCCATCAAATCTTTCTGGAGCCGGAAGGGCTCGATGATCCGACCGTGTACCCGAACGGCATCTCGACTTCGCTGCCGGAAGAGGTGCAGCGCGCGATCCTGACTACCATTCCCGGGCTGGAGCGCACCGTGATGCTGCGCCCCGGCTACGCCATTGAATATGACCATATCGATCCGCGCGAATTGCAGCCGACGCTGGAAGCCAAGCGGCTGCGCGGGCTGTTCATGGCCGGACAGATCAACGGCACCACCGGCTATGAAGAAGCCGCGGCGCAGGGGCTGGTCGCCGGCCTCAATGCCGCGCTGATCGCGGGCGGCGGCGAGGGCGTGCTGTTTGACCGTGCCGAGGGCTATCTCGGGGTGATGATCGACGATCTGGTGACACGCGGCGTCACCGAGCCGTATCGGATGTTCACCTCGCGCGCCGAATATCGCCTAACGCTGCGGGCCGACAATGCCGATCAGCGGCTGACGGCTAAGGGTATTGCGCTTGGCTGTGTGGGATCGGAACGGTCGGTATTCCATCACAACAAAATGGCGGCGCTGGCGGCGGCGAAATCGCTGGCGCAAAGCCTGACCATCACCCCGAACCAGGCCGCCAAGCATGGCCTGGCGCTCAATCGGGATGGTCAGCGCCGCTCGGCGTTTGAATTACTGGCCTATCCGGAGGTTGGCTGGCCGGAAGTGCGGGCGATCTGGCCAGAACTGGCGGCGATTACCCCGCAGATCGCGTTCCACCTCGAGATCGACGCCAAATATGACGTCTATCTGCAGCGCCAGCTCGCCGATGTCGCCGCGTTCCGGCGGGATGAGGGCCTGCTGCTGGCCGATGTCGATTATGCGCTGGTGCCGGGCCTGTCCAATGAGGTCCGCGGCCGGCTGGAACGGGCGCGGCCGCGCACGGTCGGGCAGGCGGGTCGGCTCGACGGCGTGACGCCGGCGGCGCTCGGCATTTTGGCGGCCTATCTGCGCCGCGAAGCCCGCAAACAGCCGGTTTCTGGCAACTGACCGGCGCTGACCCTTGTTTCACGTGAAACAAGGGGAGGGGCGCAGCCGTTTCACGTGAAACAGAGCCGACGAGGCCGGTTGTTTCACGTGAAACAGCGCCGCGGGTCTCCCTCTGGAGTCAAAGCGCAGCGAAAGTCCTTACGACCCGCTCGTTTCGGTGCCTATCCGAGCCTCCCGATGTTCATTGGCTCAACATCGCCGGCACAACGACCGCTTTTCCCTCCCCCTTGCGGGGAGGGTGGCCGGCCGTAAGGCCGGACGGGTGGGGGTAGTTCGGTTTGTCCTGAGACCCCCACCCCCGCGCTTCGAGCCCCCCAAAGGGGACGGAGAGCCGGCGCTCCGGCGTTGAATCACACCAACCAATCTATCGCTGAGGCCGCAGGAGGCCGATCGCCGGGGGGGGCGACCCCTCCAAACCCGCCCGATCTCCCTAAATCACCGCCGAGCGCGCGAATTCAATGGATGAATCCCCGGCGTGGGGCTATCACCACCCGATAACGGCTCATGGACTTATGCCGGATGGCTTCCCGATCACAAATGGACTCTTTGGCGCCCGCCTTGGCGGCCGATAAGGCTGCCGCGCTGCGCCTCACCCCTGTTTCACGTGAAACAGAGGTACGGCTCGACGCCTATGTCGAACTGCTGTTGCAGTGGCAGGCTAAAACCAATCTGGTCGCGCCCTCGACGCTGCCGCAGCTCTGGACCCGGCACATCGCCGACTCGCTGCAGCTGGCGGCGCTGGCGCCGACCGCGCGCACCTGGCTCGATATCGGCTCCGGCGGCGGCTTTCCGGGCGTGGTGCTGGCCTGCGTGTTGGCCGAACGCGGCGGCACGGTGCTGCTGGTCGAGCGGATCGCCAAAAAGGCCGCGTTTTTGCGCGAGGCACTGCGCGTTTCCGGCGGCGCCGGCCAAGTTATCCTCGCGGACATCGGGGATTGTGTGGATAGTTTGCCGAAGCCGCTCGATTGCATCACCGCGCGTGCGGTCGCTCCGTTACATCAGCTCATCGGGTTCGCGGAACCCCTGCTGCGGCCCGGCGCCAAGGCCTTGTTTCTCAAGGGCCAGGATGTCGACGCCGAATTGACCGAGGCGGCCCGTTATTGGAAACTGCAACCTCGGTTGCACGCCAGCCTGACCGGCGGACAGGGCTGGATCGTTGAAATCGACCGCATCGAGCGGCTGGAACAGTCCGCATCGGCTTCTGTCGCGCCGAAATCTGCCGCGACCGGCTCTGTTGGAACTGGCGAATGACCGTGATCGATCAAATCTATCAAGGCGATAAGGATGACAAGCGCGCTGGGCAGCCGCGCATCATCGCGCTCGCCAACCAGAAGGGCGGCGTCGGCAAGACCACCACCGCGATCAATCTCGGCACCGCGCTGGCCGCGATTGGCGAGCGGGTGCTGATCATCGACCTCGATCCGCAGGGCAACGCCTCGACCGGGCTCGGCATCGACCGTCGCAACCGCAATTATTCCACCTATGACGTGCTGATCGGCGAAGTCGGGCTGCGCGAGGCGGTGATCGCCACCGCGGTACCGCGGCTGTCGATCGCGCCGTCGACCATGGACCTGTCCGGCCTGGAATTGGAACTTGGCAATGCCCGCGACCGCGCGTTCCGGCTGCGCGACGCCATTGCTGGTCTCAATCACAATGCCCAGCCGCCGGCTGACTATACCTATGTGCTGATCGACTGCCCGCCGTCGCTCAATCTGCTGACCGTAAATGCCATGGCGGCGTCGGACGCGATCCTGGTGCCGCTGCAGTGTGAGTTTTTCGCGCTGGAAGGTCTGTCGCAGCTGCTGCAGACCGTGGAGCAGGTGCGCTCGACCCTGAACCCGGACCTGACCATCCATGGCATCGTGCTGACCATGTTCGACAGCCGCAACAATCTGTCGAACCAGGTGGTTGCCGACGTCCGGCAGTTCATGGGCAAGAAGGTGTACGACACCATGATCCCGCGCAACGTGCGGATCTCGGAAGCGCCGAGCTATGGCAAGCCCGTGCTGGTCTATGACCTGAAATGCACCGGCAGCGAAGCCTATCTGCGGCTCGCGACCGAAGTGATCCAGCGCGAGCGCGAATTGCGCACCACCCACTGATCCAATCTTTAGCACAGCGAGGCCCCATGGACCGCACCGCCAAGTGTTCGTCGTTGCGCGCGCAGCGCGCCACCACGGACCGACCGGACCTCGATTGTTTTGTGCTGTCGCTGCTGGCGTTGACTCCGTCGGTGCGCCGCATGGGGACCAAGGCATCGGCCGCATCCTGTCCGTGTGACGATCGCCGAGCTGGGGAGTAGCGCCGTGAATCCAAGGGAGTTGGCAATGGCCGATGAGCAACGTTCGCGGCTGGGCCGCGGCCTGGCGAGCCTGATTGGCGATGTCGGCGGCGAGGCGGCGCATACCGAGCGGCCGCGCGCGCAGCGCAAGGTGCCGATCGAGTTTCTAAAGCCCAATCCGCGCAACCCGCGCCGCACTTTTGCCGATGCTGAGCTCGCCGAGCTGTCGGACTCGATCAAGCAGCACGGCATCATTCAGCCGATCGTGGTGCGGCCGGTGAAGGGCTCGCAGGATCGCTACGAGATCATCGCCGGCGAACGGCGCTGGCGCGCGGCGCAGCGCGCCGGTCTGCATGAAGTGCCGATCGTGCCGGTGGAAGTGTCCGACGCCCATGCGCTCGAGATCGCGATCATCGAGAACGTGCAGCGCGAAGACCTCAACCCGATGGAAGAGGCGCTCGGCTATCACGCGCTCGCCGAGGATTTCAAACACAGCCAGGAAGAGATCGCGAAAATCGTCGGCAAGAGCCGCAGCCACGTCGCCAATATGATGCGGCTGACCAAGCTGCCCGACGACGTGCAGGCGCTGATTGCGTCCGGCGAATTGAGCGCCGGTCACGCCCGCGCGCTGATCGGCGTGCCCGATCCGTCGGCGGCGGCCAAGCGCATCATCGCCGAAGGTCTCAATGTTCGTCAGACCGAGGCGCTGGCCCATGAGCAGGGCGTGCCGGAACGGGCGCCGCAAAAGCCGCGCGCGGCCAAGGTCGCCAAGGACCCCGATACGCTGGCGCTGGAGAAGCGCGTCAGCGACGCGCTCGGCATGAAGGTCACGGTCGATGATCGCGACGGCGCCGGCACGGTGCTGATCCGCTACACCGATCTCGATCAGCTCGACGAAATCGTGCGTCGGCTCGGCGAGAGCTGATCGCTCGGCGCTGCGACGATTCTGAATCGTCGTTTTAAAACAATCGCTTAACAAAAATGCCCGCGCTGGTCGCGGGCATTTTCGTTTTGAACCAATGCCGATGACCGCATGTTCGGCCGGGTCGTCCCGGCCATCCATGTCTTTGATCTTGCGAGGCTTTTAAGACGTGGATGCCCGCGACAAAGCGCGGGCATGACCGGTCAACCCAACGGCGGCGGTCGATCGATCAATAGAGCCTTCCCGCACGTCATGGCCGGGCTCGTCCCGGCCATCTACGTCTTTGTTTCTGAACGACTTTTACGACGTGAACACCCGCGACAAGCGCGGGTCTGACGGACATTGGTACGACCGGACGGATCAGCCCCGCCGGCGCGCGTTGACCGCGATCGACAGCATGGCGCGCTGCGCGATCACCGCGGCGAGCGCCGATTGTTTGCGGCTCTCCAGCGTGGCATTGGCGAGCTGATCGATCACCTGCACCAGCCGGGGTGCGGTCCAGGTGCGCAGCGCCGTTTCCACTTGCGTCTTGCGCGAAAAATGCAGGCGCGGAAAACCACTCTCAATCGCAACTGACGGCGGCGTGCCTTGATCGACCGCGAGCGACGCCTTGTGCAGCAAGGTGGCCTGGCGCAGCGCCGCCGACAGGATCAGCCCCGGATAGGTGCCGGCGTTGAGCGCTTTGGTGAACTCGATCTCGACTTGCGGCGGTTTGCCGGCAAACGCGAAATCGACCACCGGATCGAGTTTGAGATCGGACGCATCGGAGACGCAGGCGATCACGTCATCCAGCGTGATCTCGCCCTGACCATGGGCATAGAGCGTCAGCTTGCGCAGCTCGTTGCGCGAGCTTTGCCGGTCGCCGCCGAGCAGCGAGGTGAGAATCGCGCGGGCGTCCGAGGCGATGCGCAGATTAGCGATCCGCAATTCCTCGTCGATCAATTGGCCGAGCGCGCGCGCATCATCGAGATAACAGCCGATCGCCACCGCGGTTTTGGCGCGCTCGCAAGTTTTGCGCAGCGCGGCGTCGGGGCGTAGATCGCCGGCCTCGATCACGATCCGGCAGTCTTTGATCTCGGCTTCGGTCAATGCTTCGACGCTGGCGACAAAACTGCGCGAACCGGCCCGCACCCGGATCGCGCGCCGGCCGCCGAACATCGGAATGGTCAGCGCTTCATCGACCAAGCGCGATGGCTCGGCGGCGATGTCATCGCCATCGAGCCGCACCAGTGAAAACGGATCGTCAGGATTATCGACCGCCGAGCGAATCAGCGCTTCGGCGCGTTCGCGCACCAAGCCGGCATCGGCGCCGTACAGCAAAATGATCGGCCGGGCAGCGTCCGGCCGGGCAAGATAGGCGTCGACTTCTTTTCCGCGCAGCGCGACCAAGTCACATGCCGGCGTAGAAGAACGACGCCATCCGGGTCTGGATGTTTTCGGCGATCTCCTGCGCGGCGCGGTCTTCGGCGTCGCGGAACGCACGCGAGCGCGCAAAGCGCTGGGTCTGACCGGGCACGTCATAGGATACGCGGGCAAACGTATTGCCGGTCAGCACCACCTTGTCGGTCGCCGAGTCCTTCAGCACGTAGCTGGCATCGATGCCGTAGTTCTCGATGGTCGGCAGCGCGGTGTTGGGATCGACGATCAGCGACGACCGGGTCTGGGTCAGCCGAATTTCCAGCCGATGGGTCGGCGACATGCCGGTGGCCGTGCCGTACAGCTTGAACATCAGCGCGTTGCGCACTTCCTGGCCGACCCGCGCGATGCGGGCCGCATTCGGCGCGGCGATCGGAGCCACTTCCACGCCCTGCAGCTTTTCGCGCAGCGCCGGCGTGCCATCAGTGCGCGCCGCATACATCGGTTGGAAGCAGCCGCCGGTCAGCGCCGCCAGGGTCATCACCGCAAGGAGCCGGGCGGCGATGCGGCCTTTAGCCCACGACATTCACGATCCTCTGCGGAACGACGATGATCTTGCGAACGGGTTTGCCGTCCAGCGCCTGTTTTACTGCATCGAGCGCCAAAACGGCAGCCTCAATTTGCGGATTATCCGCATCCCGCGGCACCGTGACCTCAGCGCGCTTCTTGCCATTGACCTGCACCGGCAGCGTGATGCTGTCCTTGACCAGCAGCGCCGGTTCGACCGCAGGCCAGGCGGCCTCCGATACCAGACCCGGCTGGCCGAGCGCTTCCCAGCACTCTTCGGCCAGATGCGGCATCATCGGCGACACCAGCTGCACCAGGATGATCGCGGCTTCGCGAATCGCCCAGGCCAGATCGGGCGTCGGGGTGCTGGCTTTGCCGAGCGTGTCGGTCAGATTGTTGGCGAATTCACGGATATGAGCGAGGCAGACATTGAAATGCAGCCGCTCGATGCCGCTGGTCACCTTGTCGAGTGCGCCATGGGTGGCCTTGCGCAAGGCGAGCGCCTCGGCGGCGAATTCGGCGGGACGGTCAGCCGGAGCCGAGCCGGCGATCGCCGCTGATTCGTTCACGAGACGCCACAGCCGCTGCACGAAGCGCGAGGCGCCCTTGACGCCTTCCTCGCTCCAGATCACGTCGCGGTCCGGCGGCGAATCCGACAGCATGAACCAGCGCGCGGTGTCGGCGCCGTAGGTGCCGATGATGTCGTCGGGATCGACCGTGTTGCGCTTCGACTTCGACATCTTCTCGATCGGCCCGATCTCGACCGGGGTCTGGCCATCGAGCAGCGTGGCGCGCCGGCGGTCGCCGTCGGCGGTGATCATCACCTCGGCCGGCGAGACAAAGCCGCCATCCGGCTTGCGATAGGTCTCGTGCACCACCATGCCCTGGGTGAACATGCCGGCGAACGGCTCGGGCATGCTGACATGGCCGGTCGCCTGCATCGCGCGCATGAAGAACCGGCTGTACAGCAGGTGCAAAATCGCGTGCTCGACGCCGCCGATATATTGATCGACCGGCATCATGCGGTTGGCGACCTCCGGGGTGGTCGGCGCGTCTTCGTTCCACGGATCGGTGAAGCGGGCGAAATACCAGGACGAATCGACAAAAGTGTCCATGGTGTCGGTTTCGCGCTGCGCCTTGCCGCCGCATTGCGGGCAGCTGACGTGCTTCCAGCTCGGATGGTGGTCGAGCGCGTTGCCCGGCTTGTCGAAGGTCACGTCCTCGGGCAGCGTTACCGGCAGGTCGGCGGCCGGCACCGGCACCACGCCGCAGCTCGGGCAGTGGATGATCGGGATCGGGCAGCCCCAATAGCGCTGCCGGGAGATGCCCCAGTCACGCAGCCGGAAATTCACCTTGCGCTCGCCAACCGGCGCTTGCTCGCCGCTGCCCGGCAGCGCGCGCAGCTCGCCTTCCAGGCGCTTGGCGACTTCTTCCTTGGCCTCGGCGATGGTCATGCCGTCCAGGAACCGCGAATTGATCATGCGGCCATCGCCATCAAAGGCGGTGTCGGTGATCACCAGGCTCGCCGGGTCCTGGCCCTCGGGGCAGACCACCGGCGTGTTGCCGAGATTGTATTTGTTGACGAAATCGAGGTCGCGCTGGTCATGCGCCGGGCAGCCGAAGATCGCGCCGGTGCCGTATTCCATCAGCACGAAATTGGCGACGTAAACCGGCAGCTGCCATTCCGGATCGAACGGATGCACCGCGCGGATGCCGGTATCGACGCCGAGCTTTTCAGCGGTGTCGATATCGGCCTGGGCGGTGCCGCGCCGCTTGCACTCATCGACGAACGCTTTGACCTTCGGGTCCTTGGCGGCCGCGGCCTGCGCCAGCGGATGGTCGGCGGCGATCGCCATGAATTTCGCGCCGAACAGCGTGTCCGGGCGGGTGGTGAAGATTTTCAGCTCGGTCTCGCCCTGCGGCGTGGTGGCGCTATCGAGCGCAAAGCGGATCAGCAGGCCTTCCGAACGGCCGATCCAGTTGCGCTGCATCAGCCGCACCTTGTCGGGCCAGCGGTCGAGCGTATCGAGCGCGTCGAGCAGGTCCTGGGCGTATTTGGTGATCTTGAGCACCCACTGGCTCATCTCGCGCTGTTCGACCACCGCGCCGGAGCGCCAGCCGCGGCCGTCGATCACCTGCTCATTGGCGAGCACGGTCATATCGACCGGGTCCCAATTGACCTTGCGCTTTTCCCGCTCGACCAGGCCGGCGCGCAGGAAGTCCAAGAACATCTTCTGCTGATGCTTGTAATAAGAGGGGTCGCAGGTCGCGAATTCGCGCGCCCAATCCAGCGACAGACCCATGGTCTGCAGCTGCTTTTTCATCGCCGCGATATTGTCGTAGGTCCACGCCTTCGGCGCCACCTTGCGTTCGATCGCGGCGTTTTCCGCCGGCAGGCCGAACGCATCCCAGCCCATCGGGTGCAGCACATTATAGCCGCGCGCACGCATGGCCCGCGCCACCACGTCGCCCATGGTGTAGTTGCGGACATGGCCCATATGGATGCGCCCCGACGGATAGGGGAACATCTCGAGCACGTAATATTTCGGCCGCGAATCGTCGTTCCTGGTGGCGAAAATCTTCAGTTCGTCCCAACGGCGCTGCCATTTCGGCTCGGATTCGCGGGCGTTGTAGCGTTCGGAGGTCATTTTTGCGATTCAGGGGACGGCCGGCCGGTTCGGGCTCGTAATCTGATGGCACAGGGCGCGCGAAAGAGGTCGCAAACCGGTGCTCACTCTGTCTTCGCTTCGCGCGTAAGGTCGGGGACTAGGCCACAAAAGCTGGTGGCCGGTCAATGGCTTGGAACAAGCCCGGCAGCTTTCTTGCCGTGATGCGCGCCGATCGGCCGCGCGCTGGCCATTTGCTCTGCTCGAGCCGCTGTCAGCTCGCCAGAGCCACGTCCTGTTCGAAACTCGGCGGCAGGCCGTGTTCCGCCACGGTGTTGCGGCCGCGGTGCTTGGCGGTATAGAGCGCCGCGTCGGCCGCTTCCAGCAAGTCGCGCGGCGAGCCGGAACAGCTCGGACGGGCACCGGCGACGCCAATGCTGATGGTGACGCGCTCGAACGGGCTGGTGCGATGGGGAATCGCCAAATTCTCGATCGCGGCGCGCAGCCGCTGGCCGACCTCGACGCCGCGCTCGATTTCGGTATGCGGCAGCAGCAGACAGAACTCCTCGCCGCCGTAGCGTGCCGCGAAGCCATTGGTATCATTAGCGATCATCGCCAGGGTGGCGCCGATCTGGCTGATACAGGCGTCGCCTTCCGGATGGCCATAGGTGTCGTTGAACGGCTTGAAGTGATCGACGTCGATCATCAGCAGCACCAAGGCGGTTTCGGTCTGCTCGGCCTTCATCCATTCGAAATCGAGCCGGCTTTGGAAGCCGCGGCGGTTGGCGAGCCCCGACAGCACGTCGATCGAGGCCATCACCGTCAGGCGGTTGTTGATCGCCACCAGGCCGCGTTCGCGCTCGGCGAGCCGCGCCGCCATGGCGTTGAACGCGCGCGCCAGCGGCACGAATTCGGCCGGCAGCCGCTTGCGTTCCACCCGGGCCGACCAATTGCCGTGCCCGAATTTGCCGGCCACGTCGGTGAGCATGTTGATCGGCCGCACGATCAGCCGTTCGGCGGCGAACAGCGCGCCGATCAACGCGATGAAGCACACCAGCGCCAATTGCAGATAGGCGTTGCGGATCGCGCCATTGATCTGTGCCGACACTTCGCTTTGATCGATGCTGACCACCAGCCGCGCCGTGGTGCCGCGAATCGGTGCGTACAGCACCGAGCGGCTGCTGCCGCGCGAATTGATCGCCAGCGGGGGCAGCTCAGAGCCGGAATAGTCGCCTTCGGCGACGCCGTTCGGCGTTTCCGAGAATCGTTTGCCGACCATCTCGACCTTGTCGGGCGTGGTCGCCAGCACGACGCCGTGGCCATCGACCAGCGCCGCAGTCACGCCCGCCCGCCCGGCGAGGTTGGACATCATCCCGGACATCCAGTCGAGGTTGAGGCCGGCGACGATCACGGTGTCATCGCCCGGGGCAATCGCCGCCACCGGATAGGCGGCCAGGATCGTGCCCTTCTTGGTCTGCTGGCCGACCATGAAGTCGCTCACAACGAAATCGTTGGTTTCCTTGACCTTTTTGAAATAGGGCCGCTGGCTGATATCGGTGTCGAGAAATGTCGAGGACGTCGAACAGCGCACCACGCCGTTCTTATCGACCGCCATCAGCATTCGGATCGAGGGCAGATCGACGCGCAGGCTGGCGCGCATCGTCGCGCAGCTACGGCCGATTTCGGCCGCCGAGGCATGGATATAGGCCGACGATTTCAGCACCGCTTCGACCGACGAGATGATCTCGCGCTGCGCATCGGCGGAATGCTGCGCCAGCGCCTGCAATTCGCTCGATGCCGACGCAATCTCCTTGGCGCGTTCATCCTCGAGCGAGCCGACTCGCTCCAGCATCAACGGCACCACGAGAATCATGGTGAGCAGCACCAGGCGCGCCTTGATGCCGTAAACACCCTTGAGTTTTGCGCGTTGGCGGTGGAAGCCGATGCGTGACATCCGTTCGTCCCTCTCCCCGCGGCGACGCTATGCGAAGAGGGCTCAAGAAGGCTTTCTGGAATTCGCTAAAATGCGATCCATCACGTACAATTACCAAGGTCATGAACGATTGGTCGCGATCGCGCGTCGTCGGCAAGACCAGCTTCACCATGTTCGTCATCACAATTCTGGAGCGATCGCGCGATGATCGATGATTCTGCCTGTGGGCTTGCTGCCGTCGAGCAAGAGATCGCCAGAGCCTGTGCCGACGCGAGGCGCGAGCGCAGCGAAGTCACGCTGATTGCGGTCTCCAAGACGTTTTTCGCCGATGCCATCACCCCGGTGCTGGCGGCCGGGCAGCGTCATTTCGGCGAGAACCGGGTGCAGGAAGCCAAGTCGAAATGGCCGGCGCTGCGCGAAAACCATCCCGGCACCACGCTGCATCTGATCGGGCCGCTGCAATCCAACAAGGCCAAGGATGCGGTAGCGCTGTTCGACGCCATTCATTCGGTCGATCGCGACAGCCTGTGCCAGGCGCTCGCCAAGGAACTGCCGCAGCAGGACCGGCTGATCGAGCTGTTCGTGCAGCTCAACACCGGCGAGGAGCCGCAAAAGGCCGGCATCGCGCCGGCCGAGGCCGATGATTTCATCCGGCGCTGCCGCGAGCAGTATGGCCTGTTGATCTCCGGGCTGATGTGCATCCCGCCGGTCGATCAGGCGCCGGCGCCGCATTTCGCGCTGACCGCGAAAATCGCCAAGCGCAACGGCCTCACCAAGCTGTCGATGGGCATGAGCGCCGATTTCGCGATCGCGATCCAGTTCGGCGCCACCCATGTCCGGGTCGGTTCGGCGATCTTCGGCCATCGCCCGGCCGCCGCGCCGACGGCGACGCCTGCGGCCTGACCCGGCTCAGCCGATCACGATCCGGGTGCGCGGGCCGATCCGCCGCAGCAATTGCAGCATCGCGCTTTTGCGCATCGCGATGCAGCCAGCGGTCGGACCAAAATTGTCGCGCGCCAGATGCACGAATACCGCGCTGCCGCGGCCCGCGACCCGCGGCCGCTGGTTGTGATCGATTTCGATAATATAATCATAGAGATGATCATCGCGGCGCAGCCGGTCGCCGCTATCGCCGGGCTGCAGCCGGATCGGCTGATTATAATGTCGGTCGGCGGGGTCCTCGCACCAGCCATCGCTGGGCGTGATGGCGCGCAGCGGCAGCGTGGTTGCGGGCCGCGGCGCCCGGTCGGCGCGCCACCACAGCCGCAGCGGCCGGAATCGACCGAGCGGGGTGCCGCCGTCGCCCTCGCGCTTATTGGCGCGGATGCCGCCGCGCCCGAGCGCCACCGGAATGGTCAGCGTTCCGAAACTGAGCCAGCCGCGGCAGCGGTTACCCGCCGCGGCTCGCACCAGGATCTGCACTGGCGGCCGGCGGCGAGATCGGGATTGGGCGGGGCAGGGCAGCTTGATCTTCATGCTTCTTCTGAAACTTGTTTCGAACGCTCACAGACTCGTAAAATTCGTCGCAGCACAGTTCACAACTGCGGTAACTGTTCCTATCTGCATTCGATAACCCAGCGCTTTCCAGCCTGGGAGCGCATTGATGGCCGGTCAGCCGTCATGAATGCGTCTCCAGGCCCCGCCTAGAGGACCGCCAATGCCGAACGCACGCAAGATCTTGATCGTGGATGACGACACCGATCTGCGCGAGGCTCTGGTCGAGCAATTGTCGCTGCACGAGGAGTTCAAGGCGTCCGCGGTCGATACCGGCGCCAAGGGCGTCCATGCCGCCAAGTCGGAAGCGCCCGACCTGGTGCTGATGGATGTCGGCCTGCCCGACACCGATGGCCGCGAAGTGGTGCGCAGCCTGCGCAAGGGCGGCTTCAAGGCGCCGATCATCATGCTCACCGGCCACGACACCGAATCCGACACCATTTTGGGGCTGGAATCCGGCGCCAATGACTATGTGGTCAAGCCGTTCCGGTTCGCGGTGCTGTTGGCGCGGATCCGTGCCCAGTTGCGCCAGCATGAAGCCAGCGAGGACGCGGTGTTCACCGTCGGGCCGTACAGCTTCCGCCCCGGCTCCAAGATGCTGACCACCAACACCAAGAAGGTGCGGCTGACCGAGAAGGAAACCGCGATCCTGCGCTTCCTGTATCGCTCGGGGCTGATGCCGGTGTCGCGCGAGACCTTGCTGCAGGAGGTGTGGGGCTACAATTCCGGCGTCACCACCCACACGCTGGAAACCCACATCTATCGCCTTCGCCAAAAGATTGAGCGCGATGCCGCCAATCCGGAGATCCTGGTCACCGAAGCCGGTGGATACAAGTTGGTGCCGTGATACGATTCGGCCGACGATTCGTTACTGTGTGGCGAATTCTGAAAGGGTACGACCAGCCGGTCTTGCATGTCGATTGAAGAAGATGTTGCGCTGTTGGAGCGCGTCCCGACGCTGCAATTGTTGGGCGAGGCTTCGCTGCGCATGCTTGCGATCGGCTCGGAGCAAAAAGTGCTGGCGCGCGGCGACGTGCTGTTCAAGGCGGGCGATCCGTCCGACGCGGGCTATGTGGTGCAGCGCGGCCTGGTGCGGATCAGCGACGAAGACGGCAGCCATGTGGTGCTTGCCAAGCCCGGCACGCTGATCGGCGAACTGGCGCTGCTGGTGCCGCTGCCGCGGCCCGCGACCGCGGTCGCCGAAGAATATTCCGCGGTGGTTCGGATCGGGCGCAGCTTGTTCCAGCGGGTTCTTGAGGCTGACCCCGCGGCGGCCCGGCGGCTGCGCGATGCCTTTGCCGATCGCACCAGCCAGATCGCCAGCGAAATCCTCACCGCCGGCGCCAAGCTCGGCTCGTAGCGGCGGCCTTCAACATTTCTCGCTTGTCATGGCCGGGCTCGTCCCGGCCATCCACGTCTTTGAACTTGCTCCGCTTTTAAGACGTGGATACCCGCGACAAGCGCGGGTATGACGGGGCATCGTGGCGTTGCACGGCAAGCAGCCCCGCGATCCGCAGTCGTTTGAGACTTCCGCCGAAGCGTCGCTGACGTCGTGTCTTACAGCTCAAGCACCGCCGTCACCGGCACGTGGTCGCTCGGCCGCTCCCAGCCGCGGGCTTCGCGCAGAATCGAAAAATCCTGCACGCTGCCGCGCAGCGCCGGTGACACCCAGATGTGGTCGAGCCGACGGCCGCGATTGCCGACCGTCCAATCGGCGGCGCGATAGCTCCACCACGTATAGACCTTCTGATCGAGCGGGATGCGATCGCGCGCCACGTCGATCCAATTGCCGTGCTGCTGGGCGGCGAGCAGCTTTTCGCATTCGATCGGGGTATGCGACACCACTTTGAGTAGCTGCTTATGCGACCAGACGTCGTGCTCATGCGGCGCGACGTTGAGATCGCCGACCAGAATGTGCCGTTGATCGCCTTGCGGATGCAGCGGCGCGCACGCGCGGATCTCATCGAGAAACGACAGCTTGTGCTTGAACTTCGGATTGAGCTCGGGGTCAGGTACGTCGCCGCCGGCCGGCACGTAGAAATTATGCAGCACCAGCGGTTCGCGGGTGGTCTCTGCGGCGAACGACACCGAGATGTGCCGCGAATCGAGATTGTCGCAGAAGCTGCGGATATTGCTGTCAGCGAAGGGCAGCTTCGAGACTACCGCGACGCCGTGATAACCCTTCTGGCCGTTGAGCGCGATGTGCTCATAGCCGAGCCGGCGAAACTGTTTGAGCGGAAAGGCGTCGTCGGGGCATTTGGTTTCCTGCAGGCACAGCACGTCGGGCTGCTGAACCTTCAAGAATTTCGCCACCAGGTCGATGCGCAGCCGCACCGAATTGATATTCCAGGTCGAGAGCGTGAAGCGCATGACAATCTGCAAGAGACGGCGCGCAGCAATCACGCTGAGCGGCGCAAAACCGTTGCGCGGCTCAATTCGGTCTCGAGGGTGTGAGGACCGAAGCGGTGCTAGCCAGGCGGCGTCGCGTAGTTGGTGAAGTCGATCTTGAACATCGACGGGTCGGGCTTTCTGGTGGTGTCGAGATTATAGACCGCCACGGTGGTGTCGTAACCCTGCGGATCGGTGACGGTCCACTGTTTGAGCTGGCCGTCTTTGGTGCCGATCATCAAGAGTAAGCGACTGGTGCCGACCATCACCTGCTTCTCTTCGATCACCACCGAGATGTACAGCTCATCGGCGGTGACGCTGACCACATTGGTGTCGCGCAAAAGATCGATGCGGTCGGACAAAAGATAGCGCAGCGGCGTCTGCGACAGCGGATAGATGTCCTGGGTCGCGAGCTTGCGATCGCGCACCGCGACCGAGGAGCCGTCGGCGACGATCGCGATCGGCGAGGGCTCGTCATATTCGAAACGCACCTTGCCGGGCTTCTGGATATAGAAGTCGCCCTTGGTGCGGCTGCCATCCGGGCCGACCTGCACGAAATTGCCGACCAGGGTCTGCAGCGACGACAGATAGGCGCTGACGCGCGCGGCCTGCGCCTTCTGCGTGCTGTCGAAAGTGGTGAACAGGCTGGAGGGCGAGTGGCGGCGCGGATCGGGAATCACCGGCTCCGGCGGCACGGCGCTGCTGCTTCCGGTCACGGCCGGCGCTGCGCGCGGCGCCGGCGCGGCATGGGCGGCGCCAGCGGTCGAAAATTGCAGATCGTCGCGTGCTTTCGGCGCCGGCCTCGGCACCGGCACGTTTTCCGCTGCAGCCGGCGCCAGCAACAGCCCGAGCGCAACCCCCGCCGCCAGCGTCAAGCGCCAGGCGCCCTGGGTCCGGCCCGGCACGGCATGGCCCGGGCTGGAATCGCTGCTGGTCAGATCGCTGCTCAAAATCCGGTCCTGTTCAACGGCGACGCATGCTGCGCCAGAGATCTCCCGCCGAGCCGCTACGGCAATGCTGTGGCGATTTCGGGACTGCGGCCCCCGAGGAGATATCGACGCCATCACTGAACCCGCCTTGTCAGAACCCGCCATCGTCTTCAGCGATCAGAATTTCACGCTTGCCGGCATGGTTGGCTTGGCCGACGATGCCCTCTTGTTCCATGCGTTCCATCAACGACGCGGCGCGGTTATAGCCGATCTGCAGCCGGCGCTGAATATAACTGGTGGAGGCTTTGCGGTCGCGTTTCACAATCGCCACCGCTTGGCTGAACAGGTCGCCATCGCCGCCGCCGCCCATGCCGGTGGAATCGAACACCGCGCCATCTTCCTCGCCCGGTTCTTCGGCGGTGACCGCCTCGAGATATTCCGGCGAGCCCTGCGCCTTCAGGTGTTTGACGACCTTCTCGACTTCCTCGTCCGACACGAACGGGCCGTGCACACGCGAGATCCGGCCGCCGCCGGCCATATAGAGCATGTCGCCCTGGCCGAGCAGCTGTTCGGCGCCCATCTCGCCCAAAATGGTGCGGCTGTCGATTTTCGAGGTGACCTGGAACGAGATGCGGGTCGGGAAGTTCGCCTTGATGGTGCCGGTGATCACGTCCACTGACGGCCGCTGCGTTGCCAGGATGACGTGCAGACCGGCAGCGCGCGCCATCTGCGCGAGCCGCTGCACCGCGCCTTCGATGTCCTTGCCCGCGACCATCATCAGGTCGGCCATTTCGTCGACGATGATGACGATGTAGGGCAGCGGCTCCAGATCGAGCTTTTCTTCCTCGTAGATCGCCTTGCCGGTTTCCTTGTCGAAGCCGGTATGCACGGTGCGGGTCAGTTCCTCGCCGCGCGCTTTGGCTTCGCCGAGCCGGTTGTTGTAGCCGTCGATGTTGCGCACGCCGAGCTTGGCCATCTTCTTGTAGCGCTCTTCCATCTCGCGCACGGCCCATTTCAGCGCGACGACGGCCTTCTTGGGATCGGTGACCACCGGGGTCAAAAGGTGCGGAATGCCGTCATAGACCGACAATTCCAGCATCTTCGGATCGACCATGATCAACCGGCACTGATCGGGGCGCAGCCGATAGACCAGGCTGAGAATCATGGTGTTGATCGCCACCGATTTACCGGAGCCGGTGGTACCGGCGATCAGCAGATGCGGCATGCGCGCCAGATCGACGATGATCGATTCGCCGCCGATGTTCTTGCCGAGGCACAGCGGCAGCTTGTGCACCGTCTCGTTGCTGTCCTTCATGCTCAGCAATTCGCGCAGATACACTTTTTCGCGATGCGGATTGGGCAGCTCGATGCCGATCGCATTGCGACCCGGCACCACCGCGACGCGCGCCGACAGCGCGCTCATCGACCGGGCGATGTCGTCGGCGAGGCCGATCACGCGCGACGATTTGATGCCCGGTGCGGGCTCGAGTTCGTACAGCGTCACCACCGGGCCGGGATGGGCCTTGATGATCTCGCCGCGCACGCCGAAATCCTGCAGCACACCTTCCAGCGCGCGCGAATTGGTTTCCAGCTCGGTCTTGCTGAGCGGCTGGCGATCGGCGGCGCGCGGCGCGCTCAAAACCGCCACCGGCGGCAGCTCGAACCGGCTGGCCGGCTTGCGGGCCGGCTGACGGGAAGCGGCCTTTTTGCGCGGCGCCCGCACCACCGGCGGCTCGTCGTCTTCGTCTTCTTCGTCGTCGCGGCCGTCGTCAGCCGCGCGGATATAGGTCTCGTCCTCGAGCCCGCGCGGATCGTCGGCCTGCGGCGCGATCGAGGGGCTCGGGCGCACGCCGAGCACCGGCTCCTGGCGCTCGAAACCGGCGGACCGGCCGCTCGGGGCGCTCGACACCAGCGCGCGGTATCCAAGTGTGGCAAGTCGGGTCATCCGCGCCTTCAGGCTCATCGCGGCATGCACCACCCAGCCGAGCAAGGCCGAGCCGCCGTCGCGGTCGTCGTCGAGATCAAGCGGCGAGTCGTCGGTCTCGATCGGGGTCGGTTCCGGCTCGCGGGCGCCAAATCCGCAGGCGACCAGGAAACAGCCGACCATGGCGACGGCGAAAATGCTGCCGAGCACGATCCGGTACAAAAACCCGGGCGGGCCGAACACCACGGCCGGGGTTCGCACCAAGGCATCGCCGACCACGCCGCCGATCCCGGTGGGCAGCGGCCAGGTGCCGACCGGCGGGAAGCAGCTGGCGAGGCCCGAGGCGATCGCGGTGCCGAGAATCCAGGCGGCAATGCGCAGCGCCTCGCGGTCGAACGGCCGGTGCATCATCATGCGCCAGCCCCACACCGCGACGGTGAGCACGGTCATGATCGCGCCGAGCCCGAGGATCTGCATGGCGAGATCGGCGCCGATCGCGCCGGGATAGCCGAGGAAATTGTTGATCTTGCGCGAGGTGGCGTGGCTGAGGCTCGGGTCCTGCACCGACCAGCTCATCAGCGCGGCGGCGGCGGCGACCGCCACCCCGACCAGACTGAGACCCGTCAGCTCACGCAGCCGCCGCGCCAGCATTTCGCGGATGCTGTGCGGCAGGTGGGCGACCAGTGGAATGACCCGCTCCATCGTCGCCATCCTCACCGCGCCGCCGTGCGATCGAGCACTTGCACCATGCGCAGCAGCGCCTGCTCCGTGGTGGCGGGGTCCTGGACCATCGCCACCCGGATATAGCCGGCGCCGGGATTGCGGCCGTCGGCCTGGGCGCGCGCCAGATAGCTGCCCGGCACCACGCGCACGCCGCCTTCCTTGAACAGCCGCACGGTGGCGACCTCATCGCCGCCCTGCGCCGACACATCCAGCCATAGGCAGAAGCCGCCGGCCGGCCGGCGATAGCCATAGCGCGTGCCGAGGATCTGGTCGGCGAGGTCGAATTTCTGCCGGTACAGGTCGCGATTGTGCTCGACATGGCTCTCGTCGTCATAGGCGGCGATCGCGACATGCTGCAGCGGCACCGGCACCTGCGGCGCGGCGACGTTGCGCAATTCGTGGAACACGCTGAGGAATTTGCGGTCGCCCGCGGCAAAGCCGACCCGCAGGCCCGGCAGATTGGAGCGCTTGGACAGCGATTGGAACGCGACCACCTGGGCGAAATCGGGCCCGGCGACTTCCAGCATGCTGCCCGGCGGCTGGCCGGTATAAATCTCGGAATAGCATTCGTCGGCCAGCACCATGAAGCCATAGCGGTCGGCGAGCGCCTTCAGTCTGGCAAAATAGTCGCGCGAGGCGACCGCGCCCTGCGGATTGGCCGGCGAGGCCAGATAGAGCGCCACCGTGCGCTGCAACGTCGCGGCGTCGAGCGCGTCGAGATCGGGCAGAAAGCCGGTGGCCGCGGTGGTCGGCATGAACACCGGCTCGCAGCCGGCGGCACGGGCGCCGGCGCCATAGGCCGGATAAAATGGATTCGGCATCAGGATCGCCGGCGGGCCACTGCGCGGCGGCACGTAGCGCATCGCGGCCAGCGCCGCCAGAAACAGCCCTTCGCGGCTGCCATTGAGCACCAGCACTTCGCTGTCCGGGTCAACCGGACGCGGCAGGGCGAAGCGGCGGCCAAGCCAGGCCGCTGCGGTCTGGCGGAACGGCTCGATGCCCTTGGCCATCGGGTAGCGGCCGAATTCGGCAATATGCTGCGCCAAAACTTCGCCGACGAATGGCGGCAGCGCGTGCTGCGGCTCGCCGAGCGACAGGTTGATCAGCGGCAGACCGGGTTGATGCGGCGCCAACAGCTCGGTGAGCCGAGCGAAGGGTGAGCGTTCGTCGCCGGATGGGCTGCCGGCCCCCAGCGCAACGCGGGATGAAGCGATCATAACCATCAGGAAGCGCCAGCACTTTTTACGGGCGTCGATCGCTCGCGGATCGATCGGAAACGGATCAGATCACCATAGATAGGGCGAGGTTAAGACGCGATTAACCATCGGCCGGCGCCCGGCATCGAACGAGCACGGCATTGCGCGCGCCACGGTCGCGCGCAATGGCGGGCAGGGGGCTCGGCGCGTTTTCAAGAACAAGTGTCCGCAAAGAAAAAGGGCCCCAGCTTGCGCTGGAGCCCTGCTCCGGATCGGACGTTTGCCGGGTCGTTGTCCGATCCGGAGCTACCGGCCGAAGCCGGTAAGCTAGTTACATGTTGTAGGCACGCTCGGTGTGCTCGACGAGGTCGAGACCTTCGCGTTCCACTTCGACGGTCGCACGCAGGCCGACGATCAGATCGACAACCTTGTAGATGATCGCCGAACCGATGCCCGACAGCAGCAGCGTCACACCGACGCCCCAGGACTGCGAGATCAGCTGAGTCACCATGTCGTACTCAGCGATCTTGCCGGTGGTGTAGTCCATGACGCCGGTACCACCGAGCGCCGGGTTGACCACGATGCCGGTGCCGATCGCGCCGACGATGCCGCCGATGCAGTGCACGCCGAACACGTCGAGCGAGTCGTCATACTTCAGCGCGTTCTTCACGACCGTACAGAAGAACAGGCAGACCACGCCGGCGATCAGGCCAAGCACGATCGCGCCCATCGGACCGGAGAAGCCGGCGGCCGGAGTCACCGCGACCAGACCAGCGACCGCACCGGACAGCACGCCGAGCACCGAGGGATGACCCTTGATGATCCATTCGGCGAACATCCAGGACAGCGCCGCCGCAGCGGTGGCAACGAACGAGTTGGTCATGGCCAGCGCCGCGCCACCCGAAGCTTCGAGGTTCGAACCGGCGTTGAAGCCGAACCAACCAACCCACAGCAGCGAGGTGCCGATCATGGTCATGGTCAGCGAGTGCGGGGCCATCAGCTCACGGCCGTAGCCGAGACGCTTACCAACCAGCAGCGCGCCCATCAGACCGGCGATACCAGCATTGATGTGCACCACGGTGCCGCCTGCGAAGTCGAGCGCGCCCTTCTTGAACAGGAAGCCGGCGTCGGCATTGATCGCATCAAGCGCGGCCTGGGCCTGAGCCTTGGCGGCTTCGTCGGTCGCAGCGGCGAGCGCCTTGGCAGCGGCGTCGATCGCATCCGGGCCCGGCCAGTACCAGACCATGTGCGCCATCGGCAGATAGATCAGCGTGATCCACAGCGGGATGAACAAAGCCACCGCGGCGAAGCGGGTGCGCTCGGCGAAGGCGCCGACGATCAGCGCGGCGGTAATCGCGCAGAACGTCGCCTGGAAGCAGATGTAAATCAGCTCCGAGATGTTGGCGTCGACGCTGAAGGTCGCGACCTTCGAGTCGGTGGTGACGCCCATCAGGAACACCTTGGAGAAGCCGCCAATGAAGTCGGAACCGCCGGTGAAGGCGAGGCTGTAGCCGTACAGCACCCAGATCAGGATCGCGACGCAGACCGTGTAGAAAATCTGCGCCAGCACCGACAGCATGTTCTTGGAACGAACCAGGCCGCCATAGAACAGCGCCAGGCCAGGGATGATCATCAGCAGGACCAGGATGGTCGAGGTCATCATCCAGGCGTTGTCGCCCTTGTTGACGGTTGGCTCGGCGTAGGCCGCGGTCGCTGCAAACAGGCTGCCTGCAAGCACAGCTAATCCCGCGCCGTTGGGACGTGTGAACGTCATGTGAAATACTCCTGAGTGATTGGTGAGCGCGAAATCAGAGGGCTGCCGTATCGGACTCGCCGGTGCGGATGCGCACGGCATGGTCGAGGCCGATCACGAAGATCTTGCCGTCGCCGATCTGGCCGGTTTTCGCTGCGGAAGTGATGGCTTCGATGGTCTTGTCGACTTGATTGGAGGCGACCGCGACCTCGATCTTGATCTTGGGCAGGAAGCTCACCGCATATTCGGCGCCGCGGTAAATTTCCGTGTGGCCTTTCTGCCGGCCATAACCCTTGACTTCAGTGACAGTCAGGCCGTGCACGCCGATTGCGGTCAGCGCATCACGGACTTCTTCCAATTTGAATGGCTTGATGATCGCCATAACTATCTTCATGGGTCTATCCCCGCTTGGGCCCGGCCGATACAAGGCCGGGCGATCTCGACTGAGGTTCACCACGCGGAGTCTCACTACGCGGGCCAGCCAACGCCCCTATAATCAAATGGCGTGCCAGACCGGCCAAAATGGCTAACGATTTATGATTACGGGATTTTTTGGTGTTTTGGGGCGGTTGCGCGTCAAGGCGCCAACAACTCCGCCTAGTTATTAGTCATTCGTGCCCGTGCTGTGGGCGCCGTCCGGTCTGGCGGTGATTATTGCCTAGCAAGCGAGCAAAGACATCTTTGTTACTTTGCTACCATCGCGGTGTCGGTGCGCCAGCTTGGCGTGGTGATCAGCGCATTTGCCTTGCTGCTGGGCTGAGAGCGCGCACCGCCGATCGGTGTTGGCGGTCACCTTTGGCGCGTCTGGCGACAGCGGAACTAACCGTGCGATCGGCGCAGCGGGATCAGCGGCGACCTTGAGCTTTTTCGTTTCTGATGGAATCAGAACCGAAGCTCTGACTTTCTCGTCTAACGCGCTTTCTTGACGCGAACCGGGATCCACCTCGCTCGACAACGCTAGATCCACGCGTCTTGGCCGGGCTTGTCCCGGCCATCCACGTCTTTGCTGCGGCACGGCTTTCAAGTTGGGGCTGCCGGCCTCGTGCGCGGGCGGAGCCCCTGACAGCCGTGCGGCTTATCCGGCGGGTTGTTCCTTGCGCTCGCGCAGCGAGCCTTCCTGCGCCACCGAAGCGACCAGCGTGCCGTCGGCCCGGAAGATCTGGCCGCGGGTCAGGCCACGGCCGCCCTGCGCGCTCGGCGAGTCCTGCGCGTACAGCAGCCATTCGTCGGCGCGGAACGGCCGGTGGAACCACATGGCGTGGTCGAGGCTGGCCGGCATCATGCGCTTGTCGAACAGCGTGCGGCCATAGCGCGCCATCGCGGCGTCGAGCAGCGAGAAGTCGGAGGCATAGGCCAGCGCGCACATATGCAGCGCCGGATCATCGGGCAGCCGCGCCGCGGTGCGGATCCAGACATGCATGCGGCCGTCCGGAATCTTCTGGCCGAAGTAACGGCTGAGCTCGACCGGGCGCAGTTCGATCGGGCGGTCGGATTCGTAATAGCGCCGGATGAAGTCCGGCATTTCCTTGAAGAACGGCTGCTTGATGATCTCTTCGCCGCTTAATTTTTCGGGCGGCGGCACATCCGGCATCTTGTCCTGATGGTCGAACGCGGTCTCTTCCTCGACATGGAACGACATCATCAGCGAGAAGATCGCCTGACCATGCTGAATGGCGGTGACGCGGCGCGTGGTGTAGCTCCGGCCGTCGCGCAGCCGCTCGACCTGATAGATGATCGGGATCTGCGGGTCGCCCGGCAGGATGAAATAACAATGCAGCGAGTGCGGCAGCCGGCCTTCGACGGTGCGGCAGCCGGCAACCATCGCCTGACCGATCACCTGGCCGCCGAACACCCGCTGCCATGAGGTTTTCGGGCTGGTTCCGCGAAATAAATTTTCCTCGAGCGGTTCGAGATCGAGGATCGAAATCAGGTCAATAAGGCTTTTCGACATCGGCATCCGTGGGCCTTCTGCTCAATGGGCGCACCCGGCGCGCGCGCGGGGAGGGCGGTTTCACAGGACCGTCGATGTCTGATAGAAGCGAACCAAGCACCGCCCCGCGCCCGTCTGGTGCTTGTTTCGCCCAGCTCCGTACAACTGGCAAGAGTGAGACTTATCAATATGACAGCATCGCGTGGCATTGTCATCGGAGGCGGCGCGTTCGCCGGTTTGGCGCTGGCGCTGGCGCTGCGCCAGGGGCTCGGCCGCGACGTCCCGGTGATCGTCGCCGATCCGGCCTTTGCGACGCGGCCGAGCCGCGACCCGCGCGCCACTGCGATCGTGGCCGCCTGCCGCCGGCTGTTCGAGGCGCTCGAGGTCTGGCCGCAAGTGGCGGAATCGGCGCAGCCGATCATCGATATGGTGGTGACCGACAGTGAGCTCGAAGACGTCACCCGCCCGGTGTTTCTGACCTTCGCCGGTCCGGTGGTGCCGGGCGAGCCGTTCGCGCACATGGTCGAGAACCGGCATCTGATCGACGCCTTGATGCAGCGCGCCGAGGTCGAGGGCATCGATCTGCGCGCCACGGCGGTGACCTCCTACGACACAAGGCCGGAAGCGATTGCGGTGACGCTTGGCGATGGCAGCGTGATCGATGCCGCGCTGCTGGTTGCGGCCGACGGTGCTCGCTCCAAGCTGCGCGAGCGCGCCGGCATTCCGACCTATGGCTGGGACTATGACCAGTCCGGCATCGTGGTCACGGTCGGCCATGAGCGCGAGCATAATGGCTGCGCCGAAGAACATTTTCTGCCGGCCGGGCCGTTCGCGATCCTGCCGCTCACCGGCAAGCGCTCATCCTTGGTATGGACCGAAAGCCGCACCGAAGCGGCGCGCATCGCCGCGCTGCCGGAGCGCGAATTCCATCAGGAGCTGGAGCGGCGCTTTGGGCTGCGGCTCGGCGAATTGAAGGCGCTCGATCAGCCGCGCGCGTTTCCGCTCGGCTATTTCGTGGCGCGCGATTTCATCGCGCCGCGGCTGGCGCTGGTCGGCGATGCCGCCCATGTCATCCACCCGATTGCCGGGCAGGGGCTCAATCTTGGTCTCAAGGATGTCGCGGCGCTGGCCGAATGCGTGGTCGATGCCGCGCGGCTCGGGGTCGATTTCGGTCAGTTCAACGTGCTGGAGCGCTATCAGCGCTGGCGGCGGTTCGACACCATGGCGATGGGCGTCGCCACCAATTCGCTGAACATGCTGTTCTCGAACCACTCGCAGCTATTGCGCAGCGTGCGCGACATCGGGCTCGGCCTGGTCGACCGGCTGCCGCCGCTGAAAGAGCTGTTCATCCGTCAGGCCGCCGGGCTGACCGGCGAGGTGCCACGGCTGCTCAAGGGCGAGGCGCTGTAACCGCCTCTCCCCAAACCATCGCAGTGGCCGGCTCAGTCGAGCCGGCGCGCTTCTTCCGGCAGCATGATCGGGATGCCGTCGCGGATCGGATAAGCGAGCTTGGCGCCGCGGGAAATCAGTTCCTGGCGCGCGGCATCGAATTCGAGCGGGCCCTTGGTGATCGGGCAAACCAGGATATCGAGAAGCTTGCGATCGACGGCGCCGGGAGCGCCATCGGAAGAGGTCGGGCTCATCACAACAGTCCAATAATTCCTTTGGGGTGAAACACTCTATAGCGATTTCGAGCGAAATGGCTGCCGGTGCGCGTCAAGAAAACGCGTCGGAGAGCCATTTTGGGCGCCGCTGCTATAGCACGGGCGCGCCGCCCGCCGTGGGCATTGCGTCAAATTCGTCATGGTCAGTGCAGCGGTGTCATTGCAGCGGTGGATCGCCGCTGGTGCGCTTCTTGGCCAGCTCCATCTCGGTGACCGCCACCAGGATTTCGGCGCGGGTTTTGAGGTCCGGGGCTTCCAGCAGCGCCTGTTTCTCGGCCGAGCCATAGGGCGACATCATCGCCAGAGCATTGACCAGCGCTTCGTTGGGCGCGTTCTCGATGCCGTCCCAATCGACCTTGAGGTGATTGGCCTTGAGGAACCCGCGCAGCGCTTCCAGCAGCGCCTCGCGATCCACCTCATCCTCGCCTTTGCGGGCCTCGAAATCATCGACAAAGGCGAAGAAATCGACCCGGCACTGCCGATAGGGGGTCTTCACGGTCAGTTCCTCGACCACCTTGAAGCGCGAAACTCCGGTCAATTCCAATAGATAGCGGCCATCGCCGGTTTCGGCGAACTGGGTGATCCGGCCAACGCAGCCGACCTCGAACAGCGACGGCTTGCTGTCGCTGCCCGAATGGGCGGCATCCGGCTGGATCATGCCGATCAGACGATGACCGTCGCGCAGCGCGTCGTCGATCATCGCCAGATAGCGCGGCTCGAAAATGTTGAGCGGCATCTGGCCGCGCGGCAACAGCAGCGCGCCCGGCAGCGGAAACACCGGAATCACCTCGGGCAAATCGCCGGGTCCGCGATAGTCGGCATTGATCGGCATGGCGGCCCGGCCCCTTCTTACGAGAACAGGATGGTCGACAGCCGCTTGCGGCCCTCGATAGTGGCTTCGTCGGTGGCGCCCCAGGCTTCAAACAGCTGCACCAGCTGCTTGCGGGCGCCATCCTCGTTCCATTTGCGGTCGCGCTTGACGATTTCCAGCAGCTGGGTGGTGGCGTCGGCGCGCTTTCCGGCAGCGTTGAGCGCGAGCGCCAGGTCGAACCGGGCCTGATGATCCTGCGGATCGGCGGCGACCTTCTGCTCCAGCTCCGCCAGCGGACCGAGCGAGCTGGCCTGTTCGGCAAGTTCGATCGCGGCTTGTACGGCTTTCACCGCGCCGTCCTCGCGCTTGGCCTCCGGCACCATCGCCAGGGTCTGCTTGGCCTGCTCGATCGCGCCGCCTTCGAGATAGCAGCGCGCCAGCCCGGCGATCGCCGGAATATTGGCGGCGTCGGCGGCCAGCACCTCGGTATAGATGGTAGCGGCGGTCGCGGCATCGCCGGCGGCCAACGCCGCTTCAGCTTCTGCAATCAGGTCGGCGACCTGGGGCGAGCCATTGCCAGGCAGGCCCGCGGTCAGCCGGTCAATAAACGCTTTGACCTCGCTCTCGGGCACCGCGCCCATAAAGGCATCGACCGGACGGCCGCCGATAAAGGCGACCACGGCGGGGATCGACTGCAGCCCCATCTGCTGCGGGATCGAGGGGTGTTCGTCGGTGTTCATCTTGACGAGCTTGACCCGGCCACCGGCAGCGCGGACCACCCGTTCGAGAATCGGGGTCAGTTGTTTGCAGGGGCCGCACCACGGCGCCCAGAAATCGACCAGCACCGGCTGCCGCTTGGACTCTTCCAGCACGTCTTTGACGAAAGTCTGGGTGCTGGTGTCCTTAATCAAATCGGCCGTCGCCTGCGGCCCCGCCGCGTTGCCCTCGTCTAGGATCGTCACGTCGTCCTCGCCCTATTGCAGTGATGGACCCCTTTAACACGGCGCGGCGGCCGGCGCATGGGGGTCCGAGAATGGTGGCCGCGCTAAAATCATCCCGTATTTCCGCGTGTTAGCGTCGCGGAGCCGGAGCTGCGGGAAGTTCTGGCGCGTTTCAACGGATAGGTGGCGCTTGCGTGGCCGGTTTTCAATCGTGATCGAGCTGGCGGCGCCGGCAGCAATCAACATGACGAAGATATTCTTCAGATGCGGTGTTGCATTCCGCGGCGGGTTTTGGCATAGGTCTGTTCGTCGCTGGCGGCCGAGCCGCCGCCTAGCGCTTCTCGGATGCGGGTGTAGCTCAGGGGTAGAGCACAACCTTGCCAAGGTTGGGGTCGAGGGTTCGAATCCCTTCGCCCGCTCCAGATTTTTTCGATAGGCCGAACTTTTGAAGGTGTCGTAACGATGCCTCTTTGTGTTCGCCTCGATCAGCGTTGACCATTCCCAAAAGCTGTCCTTTGCACCGAAGCGCATTCAATCTTCACGATTGGCTTCTGCAACGTGATTTCCTGATAGACATGGCGACGGGGCTGACCGCCTCCGGAATTTGCTCCGATAGTCAGGGCAACCGAAGCGAGCAGTACTATGGCGCATAGTGAAGATGAGCCGGTCCACCTCATAGAGGACGAACAGACTGGCGCTCGTTTTCTGGTCTACAGCACGGAAAAGGGTATCCAGCTGGATATCCGGTTCGAAGGCGAGACCCTGTGGATGACGCAGGCGCAGATCGCAGACCTTTTCGGGCGGGATCGCTCAACCATCACCCGTCACATCAATAACGTCATCGAGGAGAGAGAACTCGACGAAGCGACTTCTGTGCAGAAAGTGCACATAAGTCTGGGCAGGCCAGTCGCTATCTACAACTTGGATATGGTGATTTCGGTTGGCTACCGAGTGTCGTCAGCCCAGGCCACGTTGTTCCGTCGGTGGGCCACGGGCGTTCTGGTGCAGTTCGCCAAGAAAGGATTTGTGGTCGATTCGCCGCGGCTCAAGCGACCCGAGAATGCGGATCGGGTTGCCGAGCTACGTGAGATCATCCGTGACATTCGTTCGGATGAGGCGAATGTCTATCGCGAACTGCGCAATATTTGCGCGATGTGTCAGGATTACGATGGCACCACGGAAGCGGCGCGCGAGTTTTATCAGAGGACACAGGCCAAGCTGGTCTATGCGGTGACGTCGCAGACGCCGGCGGAGATCGTCGCCGCTCGGGCGGACCACCAGGCTGAGAACATGGGGTTGCAGACCTGGCAGCACGACAACATCAGGAAGACCGACGTCAACGTATCGAAGAACTACCTGAGCGCAGCAGAAATCAAGGAACTGAACCGGCTCACGACGATCCTGCTCGACATCTTCGAGGACCAACTCGATATGGGGCGGCTTGTTGTCATGGAGGATGCGCAGGCCCTTTTGGACCAGCAGCTGAGCCAACTTGGGCGAGCTATCCTGCGATCTGGAGGTTCCGTCAGTTCCTCCGACGCAAAGCGCATCTCTGAAGCGCACTATGAGCAATTTGACCGGCGGCGAAAGCTTGAACGCCAGCAGCAAGCTGATGAGCGCATCGCTGCCCTTGCCGAGGAAGCGAAGAAGCTGCCGAGGTCGCCGCGCCGATAGAGGACGATCATGATGGCTCGAACTTGATGTTCGAGGCCCTGATCGCCACCGCGCTTAAGCGGGAATGAGCCCCGCTTGTGTCGTTGCAGTTCGTCTCCAGCACCAATCAAGGGCACAGTGCAGCGAGGTTGCCGGCTCTCTCCGACACCAATGAGCCTCGACCATAAAAAAAGCCCGCGAAGGTCGCGGGCTTTTGTTGCTGTGGCTTAAGCCGAAATCTGAGCTTTGTGTCCCGGGCGCGCTTTCCGCTGCAGTCGGTCAGCGCGCCGTGCGACACCGACCTCAGGCGCGCTTCGGAATGCCGAGGCCGTTGTGGATCCAGTTCGACCAGGACTTCTGCATATACTGGCCAACCATATTACCGTCCGCCGAGAGCAGTTCACGGGCGTTGCGGGCTGCTGACTTCAAGCCTTCCCAGAAGTCCTTCAGGCTGTTCATCAGGGTCGGCGCGGCAGCGGTGAAGCGCTGGGTCTTGATGCGAGCCAGTTCAACCAGCGATTCCTGGATCTTGGCCATCGAGCGAGCGATGCGGCCGATTTCGTCGGTGCGGTTCAGGGCATGCAGGCGAACCTGGGTGTTGCCACGAGCCAGTTCGTCGATGTCCTTCTCAAGCTGGCCGAGCGGCTCGAGCAGACCGCGGGAGATCCGGGTACCCACAAAACCAACCACCGCAAACACGGCCAGACCGGCGAGCACCAGCAGGGTCTTGGCATTCGGGCCAGCCGGGGTGTTCGACACCACAACCGAGTCCGAGGTCTGGATCGCCATGCTGCCGTCAAACGACGCCGGCATCACCGCTGGACCAGCATCCTTGCTCATGACGAGCATGCCGACGACCCTTCCATCGGAATTGGTCACCGGCGACAAAACGGCTCCGCCCTGATCGACGAGCCGGCCGAGCGAAGCAACGCTCGCGTTGTTAGCATTCTGAGCGCTGACCTTCTGCAGCGCCATCTGTCCAGCGCCCCCGATCGCGACGGTGACGAACAGGGTGATACCCAAAACCAGGATCGAGATCTTCTGGGCAAGGTTGCGATTCGAGAGATCGAAATTCATCGTCTTTCTCCAACTTTCTTTGATTTGGCGGGCAGCTTGCCCCTCTAAGGTGACAGGCGTGACTGACGCATAGCCCTCATGGTTAATAGAAAGGTTAATTCCAGCGCTAATTTTTCGTTAATCGCACCGGATACGCATCACGCCACGTGGCGAACTCGACGCATGTGAGCAAGCAGAACTCGTCACCGAATCACCCCCTGGTCGAACTACGAACTAAGTTCTTCTTAAACCTAGCTTATTCGTCCCCGGGGAATTGGTCCGCCGATTCAATCTTGCGCTGATTCGCACAACAGTAAATATACGTCACGAATTAACCTCTCATTTGATCCAAAACAAAGACAAAAGAAGCGCTTACGCCGGCTTCGCCGGTAGCAGGGCACGCATCCGCCAGGCGAGCGGATCGCGGCGGCCGCCAAGGCTGTCAAACGGACCGCGGTAACATACTAGTTACCAAGCCGCCGAGCGCTGCGGCAGCTCCCGCCGCGCGCCCATTCGCGGCGCCGAGGCCGGGCGGAATCGAATACCGCCGCCCGCTGACGTTTGATCCAGAGCAAAGACACCTCCCTTGTTCGCGGCTTCCCTGGCTGCCGCTACTGGACCCATTTCGAGCGGCCTGTCGTGAGGCCGAGACGGACGTTCCGGCTGATCTCCTTCGGCGGCTGCGGGTCGGCGTTTTTCCGGCAACCGGCATTTGTGCGCGAAGGCAAACTGAGCGTGTTCGAACCGTGAGCATCGAAAACATCGTTCCAAGCATCTTGCCGCAACTGTTCGCCAAGCCGGTCGCCGCCAGCCCGAGCCTGCCGCGCGAGAGCGATGCGCGCGCCATCGAACTGGCACGCCGGCTGATCGCGCTCGACCAGGATGGCGCGTTCGAGCTGATCCAGCAGCGGCTCGCCCGCGAAAAATCGCCGACCGCGCTGTTCACCGGGCTGTTCGAGCCGACCGCTCGGGCGCTGGGCGATCTGTGGAGCGATGACGAGTGCAGCGAGCTCGAGGTCACCGTCGGGCTGTGCCATCTGCAGGGCGCGATGCGCCGCATCAGCTTCGACCGGCTGGCGCCGGCCATGATCAATGCCGCGCAGCGCAATGTGCTGGTGGTGCCGGAGCCCGGCGAGCCGCATCTGTTCTGTGCCGCGCTCAATGCCGAGCTGCTGCGCCAGGCGGGCTGGAATACCCATAGCGAGTTTCCGGAGACCGACCGCGACTTGAAGGGGCTGGTCACCGATCTGTGGTTCGACGCGGTCGATCTGTCGCTGAGCCCGGCGCTGCGCCGCGCGCATTGGCTGCCGCGCGTCACCGAAACCGTGCGCATGATCCGCCGTGCCTCGCGCAACCCGGCGATCACGGTTGTGGTCAGCGGCCGGATGTTCGCCGAACGCCCCGACATCGCCGAGCAGATCGGCGCCGATGCCGGTTGCGAGTCCGCGTTGCAGATCGACGCTCTAATTCAGCGGCTGCTGCTGGCGCGCTACACGCCGCGTCGCCCAGCGAATTACGCCTGGAGCTGAGCGGATCGCGCCAGCGCGATCAGAGCTGCTGCGGCTGCGACCAGTGGCCGCGCGCTGCGCATGTGAGCGATCAACGGTAACCCCGTCACTGCCAGCACAGTCATCAACAACCTGCTGTTGCCCGATTGATACACGTCAATGCGACGAATCACTTAAAGACCTCGCATCGCGCCAACCGTGGCGCCGATCTTGCGGCAGCCGAGGTCTTTCAACTGCTGATGGCGCCGCGCCATGAGCGACGTGACATAGCCCCACCATATTGATGTGTGCGTTTATGGCACCCGCTTGAAGCACAGAATTAAAGGGGCGACGAATGCGATCCGACGGTAAATCCTATCAGAACGACGCGCTGCCGGCGATCGATTACGACAAACACCCGGCCTATGGCCGCGTGCTGCCGATGGCGATGCTCGGCGCGCGACTGAAGGCGATGGTGTATTTCGGCTATGGCCTGATGCAGGCGTCGTCGCGCCGCGTGGTGGACATTGAACATCTGCCGCATCCGGCCGAGGGCGATCAGAAGATCAGCTCGGTGGCGCGGCTGTTGCCGACCTATCTGCGGCTGATCCTGCTGCAACGCCTCAGCCGTCTTGTCGCTGGCAACTCGTTCAAGCCGAAGACCGCGCGCGGCACCGAACTGCTCGAGCCGTTGGAGCGCGATGGCGTGGCGCCGTTCCGCATCACCGCCGACAAGATTGCCGAACTGCGCAATCTGCTCGCGCCGCAGATCAAGACGCTGGAACAGCAGCTCTCGGCCAAGCCGGCCACCAATCCCTATGCCGATGAGACCCGCCTGGTGCTCGATCCGGCCAGCGCGGCTGACATCTATCAGGCGCTCAACCAGCTCGCCGGCGATAGCGGCGTGCTCGAAGCGGCGAGCGCTTATCTGAAGCGTCCGGTCGGCGTCGGTCAGGTCGCGCTGCAAATCAACGATCAGACCTCGGGTCCGAGCGAATTCGCCGATGTCGGCGTCGAAGCCTCGCCGTGCAATCACTTCCACGTCGATACCAGCTTCAACATCCTGCGCACGGTGATCTATCTCAGCGACACCAGCGCTTCCAACGGCCCGCTTACTTATGTGGTCGGCAGCCAGCGCGCCGCCAAGGGCGTGTGGGATGGTCTGGTGCGTAGCGCCAATGATTACTCCGGCCTGTCGGCGACCTGGCCGAGCGCGCGCGAATTGTTCTTCGCGCTGCCGGAAGGTCTGCGTCGCAAGGCGACCTTCGGTGTCGATCTCGCCGCTGAAACGGATCAGGCCAATGCCGTGATCAACAATCAGTGGGCGGTGACCAGCGATATCGGCAATGCCGCGCTCTATGATCCGGCCGGCATCCATCGCGACGGCGTCGTCAGCCAGGGCCGGCGCGTCGCCGTCACCCTCAAGCTCACTGAGCTGGCGCGCTAACTGATACTAATCAATTTGTGCGCAATGGCCGGGCTCGTCCCGGCCATTGCCGTTTCTGATCCGGCGTTTTCAAGACGAAGATGCCCGCGACCAGCGCGGGCATGACGGGTCTTCGTCCGATTGAAACGGCAAAACCCTGGTGGCACGGATGATGATCGCGCCGCCGGGGTTAGCTATTTGTAGCGGAGCCGAACTTAGGTTGGGCCGTAGCGACGCGCCGCTTCCAGCGCCAAGCCCTTGCCGACCGCGCCAAAGATGTCGCCCTCGACAACGCGCGCATTGGGCAGCGCCTGCGTGATCGCCTTGCGTAGATGGGTAAGCCGGATCGAACCGCCGGTCAGCATCACCGCATCGATTGCTTCCGCCTGCAAATGCGCATGGCGCAGACACAGCTTGATCCGCCCGGCGACGCGATCGGCGAGTAGTCGTGTGTGCTTGGCCAGCTCAGCACCGCTGACCTTGACCGCCAGATCAGGCTCGATCCACGACATCGGCACCGATGAGCGCGGCGTCTCGGTCAGCGCGATCTTCGCCGCTTCGACATCCATCGCCAGCGTATGGCCGCGCTGCTCATCGATCACCCGGATCAGCCGGTCGAGTAGTTCGGGATGCGCCGCCTCGCGCCGCACCTGGCGCAATTCGCCGAGCACCTTGGCGTCATACAGCCGGTTGATCTCCGACCAGGTCGCGAGCTCGTGATAATAACGCGACGGCACGTCGAGCCCGGCGCGCAGCATCGGGCTGCGATAGCCGAGTAGCGGCATTACCGCGCATAGGCTGAGCTGACGATCGAAATCAGTACCGCCGATCCGGATGCCGTCATTGGCAAGAATATCGTCTTCGCGGTCGGCGCGGTTTTGCCGGCCGGCGCCCAGCCGCACGATCGAAAAGTCTGAGGTGCCGCCGCCGATGTCGGCGATCAGGGCGATCTGTTCGCTGGTCACGTCGCGCTCATAATCAAGCGCCGCGGCGATCGGTTCGAACTGAAAGGTCACGTCGGTGAAGCCGAGTTCGCTGGCGATTTCGCGCAGCGTGGTTTCGGCGCGGCGATTGGCTTCCGGCGAGCCATCGACAAAGTGCACCGGGCGGCCATGCACCAGCTTGGTGAATTCGCGGCCGGTGGCCGCTTCGGCGCGGCGCTTGATGGCGCTGAGATAGGCGGCGATCACATCGCGAAAACCGCGGCGCTCGCGGCCAACCCTTGTGGTCTCGTCGATCAAAGCGGTGCCGAGCACCGACTTCAAGCTGCGCATCAGCCGGCCGGGCACGCCCTCGACATAGGCTTGCATGGCGTTGCGACCGATGACGACATTGCCATCGGCGCCAAAAAAGATCGCGCTCGGAATGGTGCGATGCTCGCCTTCCAGCGCGACCAGCACGGGTGTTCCCCCCTCGCCCGTGCCGAGCGTGGTGTTGGATGTTCCAAAATCAAGTCCGCAAGCTGTCATCATCGCCCCAAGAAAAAAGAGCGCCGGTTTAGCACTTCATCCGCGATGATCCAGCGTTATCGTGACCACCCGCGCGCATGGCGTGTGCCGCCGCGGCCACCCACCAGATGTTGCGGTGTGCACCGGGTCGTCCACAGTGCGGCTTGTGGTGCCGCGTTGGGCTTGATGCCATTGGCGCCCTCGGTCCATAAGCGTCTCCCCCCTATTCGCAGCCAACGGCAACCAGTCGAGGAAAGGCATCCGCATGGCCAACATCAATCAACGGATTGCTGAGGAACTCGGCGTACGCGAGCAGCAAGTCGCGGCGGCGGTCGAGCTGCTGGACGGCGGCGCCACCGTGCCGTTCGTCGCGCGCTATCGTAAGGAAGCGACCGGCGCGCTCGACGACGCGCAGCTGCGCACGCTGCAGGAACGGCTGACCTATCTGCGCGAATTGGAAGACCGCCGCGCCGCGGTGCTGAATTCGATCCGCGAGCAAGGCAAGCTTGACGACGCGCTGGAAGCCGCCATTCTCGCCGCCGACAGCAAGGGCCGGCTCGAAGACATCTATCTGCCCTATAAGCCGAAACGCCGCACCAAGGCCGAGATCGCGCGCGAAGCCGGCCTTGAGCCGCTCGCCAATCTGTTGCTCGGCGATCCGTTGCAGGACCCGCAGGCCGCGGCTGCGTCCTACATCAATCCCGACAAGCAGGTCGCCGATGCCGCAGCCGCGCTCGACGGCGCCCGTGCCATTCTGGTGGAACGCTTTGCCGAAGACGCCGACCTGATCGGCGGCTTGCGCGAGCGCATGTGGTCGAGCGGCGTGATGACCGCCAAACTACGCGACGGCAAGAAGGATCAGGGCGCGAAGTTTGCTGATTACTTCGATTTCAGCGAGCCTTTGACCAAGCTGCCGTCGCATCGCATCCTGGCGATGTTCCGCGGCGAAAAGGAAGAAGTACTCGATCTGCAGATTCAGCCCGAGCCGGTCGTGCCCGGCGCGGTGCCGGCGCCGCTCGGCTCATTCGAACTGCAGATCATGAATCGGTTCTCGGTTGCTGATCATGGCCGCCCTGCTGATCGCTGGCTGATCGACACCGTGCGCTGGGCGTGGCGTACCAAGATCCAGGTGCATCTCAACATCGATTTGCGCATGCGGCTGTGGGCCGCGGCCGAGCAGGAAGCGGTGCAAGTGTTCGCCGCCAATCTGCGCGACCTGCTACTTGCTGCACCGGCCGGCACCCGCGCCACCATGGGACTCGATCCCGGCTATCGCACTGGCGTCAAGGTCGCGGTGGTCGATGCCACCGGCAAGGTGGTGGCCACCACGGCAATCTATCCGCACGAGCCGCAGCGCCGCTGGGACGAATCTTTGGCGATTCTCGGCAAGCTGGCGCGCGAGCACCGCGTCGAACTGATCGCGATCGGCAACGGCACCGCTTCGCGCGAGACCGACAAGCTCGCGACTGAACTCGTCAAGCTGCTGCCCGAATTGAAGATGACCAAGATCGTGGTGTCGGAAGCCGGCGCGTCGGTGTACTCGGCCTCGGCCTTCGCGTCGGAAGAACTACCCGATCTCGACGTCACGCTGCGCGGCGCCGTGTCGATCGCGCGCCGCCTGCAGGATCCGCTCGCCGAGCTGGTGAAGATCGATCCGAAATCGATCGGCGTCGGTCAGTATCAGCACGATCTCAGCGAAGCCAAGCTGTCGCGCTCGCTCGACGCCGTGGTGGAAGACTGCGTGAACGCGGTCGGCGTCGATGCCAACACCGCGTCCGCGCCGCTGCTGGCGCGGGTGTCGGGCATCGGTCCGGGGCTGGCGCAGAGCATCGTGCAGCATCGCGATGCCAATGGTCCGTTCGAAACCCGCGCCGAACTGAAGAAGGTGCCGCGGCTTGGCCCGAAGGCGTTCGAGCAGTGCGCCGGTTTCTTGCGCATTCCCAACGGCAAGGACCCGCTCGATGCCTCGGGCGTGCATCCGGAAGCCTATCCGGTGGTGCGGCGGATTCTGGAAGCGACCAAGAGCGACATCAAGGCGCTGATCGGCAATGGCGAGGCGCTGCGCCAGGTCAAGCCGAAGGACTTTGTCGATGACCATTTCGGTCTGCCGACCGTCACCGACATTTTGCGCGAATTGGAAAAGCCGGGCCGCGACCCGCGTCCGGCGTTCAAGGCCGCGGTGTTCAAGGAAGGCGTCGAGACCCTGAACGACCTCAAGGTCGGCATGGTGCTGGAAGGCACCGTCACCAACGTCGCCGCGTTCGGTGCGTTCGTCGATATCGGCGTGCATCAGGACGGCCTGGTGCACATCTCGGCGATGTCGCGCACCTTCATCAAGGACCCGCGCGAGGTGGTGAAGCCGGGCGATATCGTCAAGGTCAAGGTGCTGGAGGTCGATGTGCCGCGTAAGCGCATCGGCCTGACGTTGCGGCTCGATGACGAAGTCGGCAAGAGCGAGCGCAAGCCCGATCGCAGCGCGCACGCGCCGCGCGGTCCGATGCGCTCGGCCGCGCCGAAAAGCCAGTCCAAGCCGAGCAGCAACGCCTTTGCCGAGGCGTTCGCCCGCGCGGCGGAAAAAGGCCCCGGCAAACCCGCGCGCTGACCTCCTCGCGGCGCTGGCCGCGCGCCGGCCGTCATGTTAGCGCTGGTCGGATAACGACCAGTGCCGTGACGGCCAGCGACATGGGGAAGCGATGCTCGAGGCGGTGATCTTCGATTTCGGCGGCGTGCTAACCAGCTCGCCCTTTGAGGCGTTTGCGCGGTTCGAGGCCGAGCGCGGCCTGCCCGCCGACATCATCCGCCGCACCAACGCCACCAACCATCTCGACAACGCCTGGGCCAAGTTCGAGCGCGCCGAGATCGATCTCGACACGTTCGACGAATTGTTCGCCAAGGAGTCAGCGGCGCTCGGCGCCGCGGTGCGCGGCCGCGACGTGCTGCCGCTGATCGCTGGCGATCTGCGGCCCGAAATGGTGGAAGCACTGAAGCGGGTAGCGCAGGCGTTCAAGACCGGCTGCATCACCAACAATCTGCCGTCCAACGCCACCGGCAGCATTGCCGGGCGCACCTTCTACGTCGCCGAGGTGATGGCGCTGTTCGATCACGTGATCGAGTCCGCCAAGATCGGGCTGCGCAAACCGGACCCGCGCATCTACCAGTTGATGGTGGAAGCGCTCGGCGTTGACCCGGCGGCTTGCGTCTATCTCGACGACATTGGCGTTAACCTCAAGCCGGCGCGCGACATGGGCATGACCACCATCAAGGTGACCGGCGCCGCCCAGGCGATTACCGAGCTGGAAGCTGCAACCGGCCTTGCGCTGCGCGGCTGAGGTCCGCGGCAATTTGCTACGATCTCATTCGTCTTGGCTGGGTGCCGTCCCGGCGATCCACGTCTTCGATGTTGCTCAGTCCTCAAGACCAATGGCCGTCAGAGAGCCTATGTCCATTGCTGTTGACGGCTGAGTGCGGTGATTGTCGTGCCGCGCTGACACTATGCGGCCATTGCCCGCAGCGCCGCGCTACGCCGGTACCAAAAGCGCCGATAGCGCCAATTCTTCTCACACTTATCGGGAACCGTTAGCCCTCTGCATGATTGCTTTGGGGAGCAATTAGTTTCGGCTGGAGAGGTGAGACGATGGTGACTGCAAGTGCGAAAACTCTGGGCCATGCCGGGTCGCGCAGTGAGCGTTCCCGCGCCGTGCTGGCCAATCCGGTCGGTGGCCAACGCACCGACATCATCAGCGTGGCTGGCCGGATCGCGATCTATGCCGCGGGCCCCGAGCAGAGCGGCCCGCCGCTGCTGTTGGTTCATAGCGTCAATGCCGCGGCCTCGGCGTTCGAGGTCAAGCCGCTCTATGATCACTACGCCCGCTCGCGCCGGGTCTATGCCGTGGATCTGCCGGGCTTTGGCCAGTCCGAGCGCGGCAATCAGCACTACACCGCGCGCATGATGACCGACGCGCTGCATGAGGTGGTCGAGCGGATTCGCGAGCAGCATGACGGTGCGCCGGTCGATGTGGTGGCGCTGTCGCTCGCCAGCGAATTTGCCGCGCGCGCCGCGAACGAACGCCCGCAAGCGTTCCGCTCGCTCGGCTTCATCAGCCCGACCGGCTTTGAAGGCAAGCCGCGCGATGCGCGCACGCCGGGCACGCTCGGCCGTGGCTGGCTGCTCGACGCGCTGTATTTCCCGCTGTGGGAGCGACAGCTGTTCGGGCTGCTCACCATGCGTCCGGTGATGCGCAAGTTTTTGCAGAAGGCCTGGGGCGCCAAGCAGATCGACGAGCCGTTGCTCGACTATTGCTACCAGACCACCCATCAGCACGGCGCGCGTCATGCGCCCTATCACTTCGTCGCCGGCTATCTGTTCAGCAAGGATATCCTGCGGCTCTATGAAGGGCTGACGCTGCCGGTGTGGATGGTCCATGGCGTGCGCGGCGACTTCATCGACTATCGCCACAAGAGCCGGGTCGCGTCGCGGCCGAACTGGCAGATCAGGGTGCTGCAGTCCGGCGCGTTCCCGCATTTTGAAATGCTGGAAGTTGTGACCGGCTCTTACGACCAGTTCCAGGTGGCGCTGACCGCGCCGGTGCCAACGGCCACGGCGGCGGAATGACGCAAATGTGAGACAGGCGCGACGATCACGCCGGACGGCAGGCGGCGTAAACTGCGGACCGCGCTCGAACAACGGAGGGTGTTGATTCGGAATGCCGGACCATCTCGCAGCCTATTTTGCCGGATCGTCACGCGATGCCGCCGTGCATCCGCTGACGCATCACGAAATCCTCAGCCTGATTGCCCCGTTCACCCGCCGTGGCCGTCAGGCTGATCTTGAAGCCAGCAATCGCAGCGAACGGCGGCTGTGCTTCAAGCCGGTCGAGCATGGCGCATTCAGCGCCACGATCGGCGCCGCACAGGAAGTGCTGACCCTCGAAAATCCTCGCGGCAAGCAATTCCGCCTGATCCGCACGCTGACGCTCGACAACGGTCTTGCCGCGACGCTGCAAGTCGAGGGCGACGACCCAGATGTGCTACTCACCAAGATCGAGAGCATCGCGCCGCAGCGCCAGTTCCGAACCATCGAGGGCGTTGCGGTCGCGTTCAGCTATCAGCTCACCGGCAGCGACACGCCGCCGACCCTGGAGCTGACGCGCGGCGCCGCCACCGTGGCCGGCATTCATGTCGTGCTCAAGGCCGATACCGTGAAGGGCTATCCGGTCGCGATCGAACTAACACCGGATAGCGCCGGCCCGGTCGAACTGCCCGACGATCTGCTTGCGGTGATCGGCTGGGGCTGGTCGCCGCTGCGCAAGAGCCGCGGCAGCTGGAACGGGACGCTCAAGGCACGCGGCCGCGAGCCACAGCGCAGCCATCAGCTCGAACTGAAGATGGAGAAGGCGGTCGGCCACATGGCGCGCACGCTGGCGCAGCCGCCGTCCCAGTTCCACGAGACGCTGCGCCGCGCGCGCTGGGCGGTGACATTCCGGCGCGGCATTCCGCTGCTGTTCTTCATCGGGTTGATGGCGCTGGCTGGCGGCCTGACCATGGTCGAGATGCCGCAGGATTCGATCTGGAATTTGCTGCTGATGGGGGCACCGCCGCTGTTGCTGTTTGCGGCATTCAGCATGCGCGACACGCCGCCGCTGGAAATCCCGCCCTTGCCGCGTCGCTTCAAGACCGACGCCTGGCAATTGGGATCGCCGGCGCCGGCGATGGCTGCCGTGCCGGTTGCGACCGGCCGTGACCCGACCTCCCCTGCGTCCACCCCTGTCAGCGAGCGCGATGCCTGATGTCCAGTAATCCGATGAACATCCCTCCGATTTCGATCGCCGCCGTGAAAAGCGCGCTGATCGAACAATATGGCGACCCGGTGCTGCGCCGCCGCGCCTCGATGCTGTGGGGCACGCGCGGCGTCGGAAAGTCCTCGATCGTGCGTCAGGTCGCCAATCATTTCGAGGTGCCGCTGGTCGATCTGCGGCTGACCACCATTGAGCCGGTCGATATTCGCGGCGCGATTTACGCCGACGAGGCGCTGGCCAAAACCGTCTGGTTCCCGCCCGAATTTCTGCCCTCGCCCGATCAGCGCGACGGCATCCTGTTTCTCGATGAGCTGACCGCGGCCGATCAACGGCTGCAGATCTCGGCCTATTCGCTGATTCTCGATCGCCGGGTCGGCAATTATCAGCTGCCCGATGGCTGGCAGGTGATCGCCGCCGGCAATGCCTCGTTCCACGGCGCGATCAGTCACGACATGGGCACCGCGCTCGCCGATCGCATGTTCCACTTCAATGTGCAGACCGTGATCGATGCGTTCCTGAGTTACGCGCTCGACCATGAGTTCGCGCCGGAAGTGATGGCTTACTTAAAAGTGCGGCCCGACAAGCTCGACGACACCCAGGCGCAGCTTGCTGCGGAGCACCTGATCGGCGCCAGTCCGCGCGGTTGGGAAGACATCTCCAATGTGCTAAAATCCGGCCTGTCCGACAGCGCCAAGCGGGTGCTCGTGCAGGGCCGGATCGGCGCGGCCAATGCCGCCGAGTTCTTTGGCGTGCTGCGCGAATTGCAGGCCGGCGCCGATGTGGTGCGGCTGCTCGCGGCACGGCCGGGGCCGGATACCGCGGCGCTGCTGCCGAAAACGCTCGATGGTCTCTATGGCATGACCTACGGCCTGCTCGCGGCCTGCGTCGATCACGCCACGGTGGCGCGCGCGCTCGAGATCATCGAGCAGCTGCCCGATATTCGCGGCGCGACGCCGCTGCCGATCAAGGAGACCCAGACGCTGGCGATGGAGCTGTTGATGCAGCGCGCGCTGTCGAATGGCCTGGAGGCGGCGATCCTCGACAGCCCGTCCTATCATCGCTACGACGCCGCGCGCCGGGAGCTGGCCAATGCTTGAGCGCCGTGCGCTGTATGAGCACCGCGGCACGCGGGCGATCCAGCGCATGGTGGAATGCGCGCCGTCCACTGGCGGACTGGCGCTGTGGGTCAATCATCACGATCTGCCCGCGGATCGCGAGGCGCCGGCGGTGATGACCGACGGCCATACTTTGTACTACGGCGCGTCGTTCGAGCAGCTATCGCTCGAACAGCAGGTCGGGCTGGTGGCGCATGAGGTGCTGCACATCGCGCTGCGTCATCCGCAGCGCTATCTCGATCTGCGCCGCTTGATCGGCGATGTCGATCTCAAACTGTTCAACGTCTGCGCCGACGCCATCATCAATTCCACCATTGGTCATTTGAGCTGGCTGGCGCTGCCGCAATCGGCGGTGCAACTCGATCAGCTGTTGGCGCGCACGCTTGATGTGCAGCAGGACGTCGAAACCGCGCTGCTGAGCTGGGATGTCGAGCGGCTATACCGCGCGATCGATGATCGCCAGGATAATGATCAGCACGGCAAGCAGGACAGCGGCCGCAGCGGCCAGTCCGGCGAAGCCAGTGCCGATGGCGCGCAGGGCGGCGCCGCGCCGCAAGCCGCCGGCGACCAGAGCGAGGCGCCCGCGCGCCAGGATGGGCCGCGCGCCGCGCAGGTGCGCGAGCTTGGCGCGCAAACCCCGGTCGATCTGGTGCCGGACGAGGAAGCCCAAAGTGCTCCCGAGCAGGAGGCCGAGCAGGCGCGCGAATGGAGCGAGCGCATTTTGCGCGGCCATGCCGGCGATGGCGATTTTTCGATGCTGCGCTCGCTGATTGCCGATCTGCCGCGCAGCCGCACGCCTTGGGAACAGGTGCTGCGCACGAGGCTGGCGCGCGATCTGGCGCGTAAGCCCGACGTGTCCTGGTCGCGGCCGACTCGGTCCTACATCGCCAATCAGGGCCGGATCGGCTCGCATCGGCTGCCCTTCGAGCCGGGCTTTTCGCCGAGCAAGGCGGTGCCGCGGCTGGCGGTGATCGTCGATGCCTCCGGCTCGGTCGACGACAAGCTGATGGAGCGCTTTGCCACTGAGATCGAAGCGATCACGCGGCGCCAGGAGGCGGCGCTGGTGTTGGTGATCGGCGACGACAAGGTGCGGCGGGTCACGCTGTTCGAACCCGGCAAGGCCAATCTGCGCGCGATCGAATTTTCTGGCGGCGGCGGCACCGACTTTGCGCCGCTGCTGCGCGAGGCCGACAAGCACCGTCCCGATATCGGCGTGGTGCTGACCGACCTTGAAGGTCCGGCCGAGTTTCGGCCGCGCTGGCCGGTGATCTGGGCGGTACCGGAGGCCTACGCGCTCAATGTGCAGCCGTTCGGGCGCAAGCTGACCTTGAGCTGAGCGCGGCCTCATGCCGCGGCGGCGATCCGTGGTCGACAAATTGCCGCAACCGGAGCGCTTTGATGCTGCTATGCTGTGGTCATTACAGTTCACGCGATGCAAAGGCGCGAGATGAGCGACGACAATTTTAGAAGGGCCGACCCGCCGCGCGCCGAGCCGGAGATCATCCCGCCCGGCCAGAGCTACGATCCCGAGCGCGGCCAGTCCTATATCGATCCGCTCACCGGCCAGCGGGTCTATGTCGCCAAGATCGGCCCGTTCGGCATGTTCTTGCTGGCGCTGATCCTCGGCCTGGTGATCATTGCCGTGCTGGTGTTCATGGTCGGCGCGTTCCTGCTGTGGATTCCGGTGGTCGGGCTGCTGCTCGCCGCCGGCCTGGTCGCCGGTGTGCTGCGGCCTTATCTGCAAAAGCGCGGCTGACTGGAAACTCATGACCTGCGCCGGGGGTTGGTATCAGCGCTAATTCGGCGGCGTGCCGTTGCAGGCCAGCACATGGCCGGCGAGATAGAGCGAGCCGGTGATCAGGATGCGCGGCGGCACTTCGTATAGGAGCCGCGCCACGCTTTGCAGCGCCGCCTCGACGCTGCCGGCCACTTCGACCCGCATGCCGAGCCTTCGCGCGGCATCGGCCAACGACTGCGGCGGCATGGCATCGCTGCGGGTCGGGATCGGCACCGCGATGATGTGCCGGGTCAGCCCGGCGAAATTGCCAAGGAAAGCGTCGGCGTCCTTGTTGGCCATCATGCCGGCGATCACCACCAGCGGCCGCGACACCCGTTCTTCCAGATCGCCGAGCGCCGCGGCGGCGACCCGGCCGCCATCAGCATTGTGGCCGCCGTCGAGCCAGAGCTCGCTGCCGGGCGGCGCGACCGCAAGCAGCGCACCGCTCGCCAGCCGCTGCATGCGCGCCGGCCATTCCGCGCCGGCGACACCGGCCTCGAACGCGGCATTGTCGATCGCAAAATGATCGACGGCGCGCAGCGCGGCGATCGCCAGCCCGGCATTGTCGAATTGATGGCGGCCGAACAGCCGCGGCGCGGCGAGATCGAGCAAGCCGCGCTCATCCTGAAACACCAGCCGGCCGCGCTCGATCGCGACATGCCAATGCTGGCCGGCGGCGCTGAGCGGCGCGTGTTGACGGCGTGCCTCGCGCTCGATCACCGTCATCGCCTCATCGGTCTGCTCGGCGACGATCACCGGCACGCGGCGCTTGATGATGCCGGCCTTTTCGCCGGCGATCGCCGCCAGCGTCGGTCCGAGAAATTCGGTGTGGTCGATGCCGATCGGGGTGATCACGCTGGCGAGCGGCTGCGCCACCACATTGGTGGCGTCGAGCCGGCCGCCCATGCCGACTTCCAACAGCACGACATCGGCGGGGTGCTGCGCGAACAGCTCAAAGGCTGCGGCGGTTTCGATCTCGAACAGCGTGATCGGCTCGCCGTCATTGGCGGTTTCGCAGCGGCGCAGTGCGGCGAACAGCTCGTCATCGCTGACCAGGCGGCTGCCGCCGCCCTCGGTGCCGATCCGAAAGCTCTCATTGACCCGCACCAGCCAGGGCGAGGTGTAGGCATGGACGCGCAGCCCCGCGGCTTCGAGGATGGCGCGCAGATAGCTGAGGGTCGAGCCCTTGCCATTGGTGCCGGCGATATGGATCACCGGCGGCAGGCGGTTGTGCGGGTCGCCGAGCCGCGCCAATAGCCGCAGCATCCGTTCGAGCGACAAATCGATGGCGTGGGGATGCAGTTGCGCGAGCCGGGCGCGCAGCCCGGCCAGCGGCGTCTGTGACGCGGCGCCCTCGCTCACGCCTGCGGCGCGGCAGCGGGCGGCGGCTCGGCGGCGGGCGGCGTGGCCGCAGCGACCGGCTGTTCGGCGGCAACCGGCTCGGGCTGCTCCACCGGCTCGCAGGCTGCGGCATCGGTGACGGCATCGATCGCCGGCGCCTTGGTCAGCAGCCGGCACAGCCGCGCCAAGGTCGGGCGCAGATCATGGCGGTGCACCACCATATCGACCATGCCGTGATCGCGCAGATATTCGGCGCGCTGGAAACCTTCCGGCAGCTTTTCGCGAATGGTCTGCTCGATGACGCGCGCGCCGGCAAAGCCGATCAAGGCGCCCGGCTCGGCGATATGGACATCGCCCAGCATCGCGTAAGAGGCGGTGACGCCGCCGGTGGTCGGATTGGTCAGAACGACGATGTAGGGCAGCTTGGCGTCGCGCAGCATCTGCACCGCCACGGTGGTGCGCGGCATCTGCATCAACGACAGAATGCCTTCCTGCATGCGCGCGCCGCCCGACGCCGCGAACAGAATGAACGGCGAGCGCTTTTCCAGCGCCAGTTCAATGCCGCGGATGATGGCCTCACCGGCCGCCATGCCGAGCGAGCCGCCCATGAAGTCGAAATCCTGCACCGCGATCACGACCGGGAAATTTTCCAGCTTGCCGTAGCCGACCTTGACCGCGTCATGCAGGCCGGTCTTGGCGCGCGCATCCTTGATGCGATCGACATAACGGCGCTCGTCGCGGAATTTCAGCGGATCGGGCGTCACTTCCGGCAGCGCGATGTCGTACCAGGTCTCGTTGTCGAACAGCGACTTGAGCCGCGCCACCGCGCCCATGCGCATGTGATAGTTCGAGCCGGGAATCACGAACTGATTGGCTTCGACGTCCTTGTAGAACACCAGATGCCCGGAATCGGGGCACTTGATCCAGAGATTCTCCGGCGTCTCACGCCGCAGCATGTTGCGAATCTTGGGACGGACGACGTTGGTCAACCAGTTCATGACATACTCCGCGTCGCGCCGATCCGGGCGCCGCTGCTCTCTGGCATGCGCCCGCGACCGGACGCGCGCCGACTATATGGCGGGCCGGGCGACGCCCGGCAACCCGCACCTTGGTGGTCCCTTCACAGGCTCTTGGCAGCCCTTGGTCAAAACCATCGGGCCGCTTTGCGGCCTATTTTGCGGCCGCGTGCACGCCCTGCGCCAGCGCCGTTGCCAATTCGATCACCGCCGGAACGGTGGTGGCCGTGGCACGGCCCTCGGCATCCAGACTGTTACGCAGCACATCGACCAGCGCCGAGCCAACCACCGCGCCGTCGGCGTGGCGGGCGATCTCGTTGGCGGCATCCGTGGTGCGGATGCCGAACCCGACGCAGACCGGCAGCGGCGTATGGCGCTTGATGCGCTGCACTGCGGAACTCACCGCCTTGGCATCGGCCGAGGCCGAGCCGGTGATGCCGGTGATCGACACGTAATACACAAAGCCCGAGGTGTTGGCGAGCACGGCCGGCAGCCGCTTGTCGTCAGTGGTCGGGGTGGCGAGGCGGATGAAATTGAGCCCGGCGCGCATTGCCGGCAGGCACAGTTCGCCGTCTTCCTCGGGCGGCAGATCGACCACGATCAGGCCGTCAATGCCGGCTTCCTTGGCATCGATAAGGAACTGATCGACGCCGTAGATATAGATCGGGTTGTAATAGCCCATCAGCACGATCGGGGTGACGTTATCGCCGGCGCGGAACGCGCGCACCAGATCGAGGGTCTTTTTCAGCGTGGTGCCCGATTGCAGCGCGCGCAGCGCCGCCGCCTGGATCGCCGGACCATCGGCCATCGGATCGGTGAACGGCATGCCGATTTCGATGATGTCGGCGCCGGCCTGCGGCAGCGCCTTGATCAGCGCCAGCGAGGTCTCAAGGTCAGGATCACCGGCCATCAGGAAGGTGACGAAGGCGGCGCGGCCCTGCTGCTGCAGCGCCGCGAAGCGGGCTTCGATACGGCCGGTCATCAGAATTGTCCCCCCAAATGCTCGGCCACCGAGGCAAGATCCTTGTCGCCGCGTCCCGACATGTTGACCACCATCAGGTGCTCGCTCGGCAGCTCTGGCGCGAGTTCCGCGACCTTGGCGAGCGCGTGGCTCGGCTCAAGCGCCGGAATGATGCCTTCCAGACGGCAGCACAGCTTGAACGCGTCCAGCGCTTCGGTGTCGGTCGCCGACAGGAAGTTGACGCGGCCGACTTCGTGCAGCCAGGCGTGTTCGGGCCCGATGCCCGGATAATCGAGGCCGGCCGAGATCGAATGCGCTTCCTGGATCTGGCCGTCATGATCCATCAGCAGATAGGTGCGGTTGCCATGCAGCACGCCGGGCTGGCCGCCGGCGATCGAGGCAGCGTGCAGCTTGCTGAGGCCATGGCCGGCCGCTTCGACGCCGTAGATCGCGACGTCGCGATCATCGAGGAACGGGTGGAACAGGCCCATGGCGTTGGAGCCGCCGCCGATGCAGGCCACCAGCGAATTCGGCAGCCGTCCTTCGGCTTCCAGAATTTGGCTACGCACCTCGGTGCCGATCACCGCCTGAAAATCGCGCACCATCATCGGATAGGGATGCGGACCGGCCACCGTGCCGATGCAGTAGAACGTGTCGTGCACGTTGGTAACCCAATCGCGCAGCGCCTCGTTCATGGCGTCTTTCAGCGTGTTGGCGCCCGAGGTCACCGGACGGACCTCAGCGCCGAGCGCGCGCATACGCAGCACGTTGGGCTGCTGCCGCTCGACATCGACCGCGCCCATATAGACCACGCATTGCAGGCCGAATTTGGCGCACATCGTTGCGGTGGCGACGCCATGCATACCGGCGCCGGTCTCGGCGATGATACGCGGCTTGCCCATGCGCTTGGCCAGCAGGATCTGGCCGAGCACGTTGTTCACCTTATGCGCGCCGGTGTGATTGAGGTCCTCGCGCTTGAAGTAGATCTTGGCGCCGCCGAAATGCGCGGTCAGCCGCTCGGCGAAGTACAAGGGCGAAGGCCGGCCGACATAGTGCTTGAGATAACCAGTCATCTCCGCCTGGAACGCCGGATCGGCCTTGGCCTCGGCATAGGCTTTTTCCAGATCGAGAATCAGCGGCATCAAGGTTTCGGCGACGAAACGGCCGCCGAACTTGCCAAAATGGCCGCGGTCATCGGGGCCGGCTCGAAACGAATTGGGCAAAGGTGAGTTCATCAGACGCTCAGCTGTTCGGTGGCGCGCGCGGCGCGGATGAAGGCGCGGATCAGTTCCGGGTCCTTGACGCCCGGCGCGGATTCCACGCCGGATGACACATCGACGCCAGTGGCGCAGCTGATCCGCAGCGCCTCGGCGACATTGGCGGGCGACAGTCCGCCAGAAACCATATACGGCACCGCCAGCTCGATGCCCTGCAGCAAAGTCCAGTCAAAGCACGCGCCGAGCCCGCCAGGGCGGGTGGCGTCTTTCGGCGGCCTAGCGTCGAATAGCAGGCGATCTGCAACCGCCGCGTAGTCGGGCAGCACGGCAAGATCAGCGGCGGTGGCGATCGGCAACGCCTTCATCACCGGCAATCCGAAGCGCTGCTTGATGGCGGCGACCCGCTGCGGCGTCTCGTGGCCATGCAACTGCAGCAGTTGCGGCGATACCGCCTCGATGATCGCGCCAAGCTGCGCATCATCGGCATCGACGGTCAGCGCCACCACCTCGGCCTGCGGCGCGGCGGCACGCGCCAGCTCTCGCGCGCTGTCGAGCTCGACATGGCGCGGCGAGGCCGGAAAAAACACCAGCCCGACCATATCGGCGCCGCCTTCGAGCGCCGCGTCCAGCGTCGCGCGGGTCGACAGACCGCAGATTTTGACAACAAGGGTCATGGGATTCGCAGCATGCCGGCGGGATGCCGGCCCGGAACGGCGTGTTTACAACGCCGCGCTCTGCTTGTCTCGTTCGGCAGCGCTGCTCGGCGCGCCCAGCAAGAGCCGCGGCGCCGCGGACGGCTGGCTGTCATTGGACGCGGTCGGCACCACGCTGGCGCGCAGCCGGGTGAGCTGGGAGCGCGCTTCGATGGCATCGGCCTGATGGCGGCGCGCGGCGCGGCGCCAGTGACGCTGACCGATCCAGGTGGCCATGCCGCCGGCGATCACGCCGAGGATCGCCACCGCGATCAGCACCACGAACAGCGGCATCGCGATGCTCAGCTCGGGGTCATTGGTATTGAACGGATCGAACGACACCGTCACCGAATGACGGTTGGCGACCGCGAATACGAAAAAGATCAGTCCCAGCGGAATAAGAACCAAGGCCGAAAAGAGCTTTTGCATGGTTATTCTCGCCTGGCAGGCTCAGCGCGGACTAGGCGCCGGTTTCTGGGGACGTTTCGGGTTCCCGGTTCAGCCGTTCGCGCATCTCTTTGCCGGTCTTGAAGAACGGCACACTCTTCTGTTCCACCGGAACATGTTCGCCGGTCCGGGGATTGCGGCCGGCGCGCGCCGGGCGGTGCTTGACCGAGAAGGCTCCGAAGCCGCGCAGTTCGACGCGGTCTCCACGTGACAACGCCGCCACGATCTCTTCAAGGATCGCGTTGACGATATTCTCCACGTCCCGCTGGTAGAGGTGCGGGTTGTGCTCGGCGATACGCTGTACAAGTTCGGATTTAATCATCGAGACTGGAGCCCGTGGATGCGGACCGTCATTTCCGTGAAAACAGCTTGGACTGTCAAGACGCTAAATCAAACTGAGCAGCGCAGCAACTAAGCTTGCGCCGTCGCAATCCGATCCAGGACCCGGCAATCCGAGCGGGGTTGCTATTGTGAGGCGGCAGGGCGCCACAGCGCCAAGATACCGTCAAGCCCGTACTGATCGACCGCCTGCAGCATGCCGCCGGCACTGACCTTCTGGGCCAGCGATGGTAGCCCGATCGCCTCCAGGGTAACCACGGCCGCGGTGCGCAGGAAAGTCATGTCGCCGAGCCGCGGCGACAGCTTGTAATCACGCACCGGCAGATCGGCCTTGATCTTCTTCTGCGCCACCAGCCAGGCGACCGCCGTCTTCTCGTCGCCGAGCTGATCGACCAGCTTGAGGCCGACCGCCTGCCGGCCGGTGAACACCCGGCCATCGGCGACCTTGTCGAGCGCGGGATCGTCCAGGCTGCGCCGGTCCTTCACCAGGCCGCGGAACCAGGCATAGGAATCCTTGACCAGCGCATCGAGCGCGGCGCGCGCTTCCGGGCTGGTCGGCTCAAAACCGTTCGGGGCCGCCTTGAGCGGCGACGACTTCACTTCCTCGACCTTGACGCCGACATTCTTCAGCAGCTCGGCGAGGTTCGGATATTGGATCAGCACGCCGATCGAGCCGACCAGCGAGCTCTGCCGCGCGACGATGTGATCCGCCGACAGCGCCGCGATATAGCCGCCCGACGCCGCCATGCCTTCGACCACCACCACCAGGGGCTTCTTGGCCTTCAGCCGCACCAGCGAATCATAGAGCTGCTCCGCCCCGGCGGTGGTCCCGCCCGGCGAATTGATATGCACCACCACCGCCTCGTAGGACGACTTTTCCAGCCGCTCCAGCGCCGCAACGCGGTCGTAATCGCTGCGGATCAGACCATCGATCTTGATGCGGGCAATCGAGCCGGAAGCTGCTCCCGGCAGCGAGCCGCTCGATGTCGAAGCGGCGCCGATCGCCACCACGGCGGCAATCGCGACCAAGGCTGCCGTCACACGCCAGAACGTCAGTTTCCGGCGAATGCGACGACGATCGACGATGACATCGGAATCAAACGACATCGGCTCTCTCCAACGCGGGCACGAGTGGGTCTCGGCACGGGGGGATGGGTTTAGCGGCCCTGCCCCCGGCTGCGCAACAGAAAGAACAACAGGTGGCGAGCGCGGCCGCCGCCGTCAACCGAGCAACAAAAAGGCCCCGGCAAAGCCGGGGCCTTTCGCAAACCGCCACGAAGGCGCGGTTCTTACTTCTCGCGCTGCTTGAGCGCGGTGCCGAGAATGTCGCCCAGCGTCGCGCCCGAATCGGACGAGCCGTACTGCGCGATCGCTTCCTTCTCCTCGGCCACTTCCAGCGCCTTGATCGACACCTGGACCTTGCGGGCCTTCTTGTCGAACTGGATCACGCGGGCGTCGACCTTCTCACCAACCGCGAAGCGTTCAGCGCGCTGATCGTTGCGATCGCGGGCCAGCTCCGAGCGCTTGATGAAGGTGGTGAACTCGGTGCCGACGATCTGCACGTCGATGCCGGAGTCCTTCACGTCGAGCACTTCGCAAGTGACGATCGCACCCTTCTTGACGTCGCCCGGCTCGGCGAACGGGTCGCCTTCCAGCTGCTTGACGCCGAGCGAGATACGCTCCTTCTCGACATCGACGTCGAGCACCACCGCCTTGACGATGTCGCCCTTTTTGAAGTTGTCGATCACCTGCTCGCCCGGCAGCTTCCAGTCGAGGTCGGACAGATGGACCATGCCGTCGACTTCGCCGTCGAGGCCCAGGAACAGACCGAACTCGGTCTTGTTCTTGACTTCGCCTTCGACCACCGAACCGACCGGGTACTTCTCGACGAACACTTCCCACGGATTGCGCATGGTCTGCTTCAGGCCGAGCGAGATACGACGCTTGACCGAATCGACCTCGAGCACCTGCACCTCGACTTCCTGCGAGGTGGAGACGATCTTGCCGGGGTGCATGTTCTTCTTGGTCCACGACATCTCGGAGACGTGGATCAGGCCTTCGATGCCCGGCTCCAGCTCCACGAAGGCGCCGTAGTCGGTGATGTTGGTGACGCGGCCGGTGAAGCGCGCGTTCAGCGGGTACTTGGCCTCGATGCCCTGCCACGGATCGTCCAGCAGCTGCTTCATGCCGAGCGAGATGCGGTGGGTCTCGTGGTTGATCTTGATGATCTTGACCTTCACGGTCTGGCCGATCGACAGCACCTCGGTCGGGTGATTGACCCGGCGCCAGGCGATATCGGTGACGTGCAGCAGGCCGTCGATGCCGCCGAGGTCAACGAACGCACCGTAATCGGTGATGTTCTTGACGACGCCGTCGATCACCTGACCCTCTTCGAGGTTCTGCACCAGCTCCTGGCGCTGTTCGGCGCGGGTCTCTTCCAGCACGGTGCGGCGCGACACGACGATGTTGCCGCGGCGGCGATCCATCTTGAGGATCTGGAACGGCTGCGGGTTGTTCATCAGCGGCGCGACGTCGCGGATCGGGCGGATGTCGACCTGCGAGCGCGGCAGGAACGCCACGGCGCCGTCGAGGTCGACGGTGAAGCCACCCTTGACCTGGTTGAAGATGACGCCCTGAACCTTTTCGTTGTTCTGGAACGCCTTCTCGAGCTTGCCCCAGCTTTCTTCGCGGCGCGCCTTGTCGCGCGACAGCACGGCTTCACCGAGCGCGTTCTCGATCCGGTCGAGGAACACTTCGACCACGTCGCCGACCTTGAGGTCGCTCTCCCGGCCCGGGCCGGCAAATTCACGCAGCGCCACGCGACCTTCGGTCTTCAGACCGACGTCGATGACTGCCATGTCCTTCTCGATCGCGACAACAGTGCCCTTGATGACCGAGCTTTCCTGCAGATTGCCGCCAGCGAAGGACTCGTCGAGCATCGCAGCGAAATCGTCGCGGGACGGATTGTAAGTCGAAGCCATATGTTCTCCAGATGCGGGTCTGCCGGCCATGGGGTGAGGGGCGCATCGCGCATAAAGGGCCGAGGGGTCCGCAAACCTCGGCAACCGCTCCTGCCGCAGAAACGGCAATAGCGGGCCGGCAAAGGCCTTCACGATCGATACGGTGGTTGATCCGGACTCGCGCGGGACAAATGGTCACCGAAATCGACGGTCAGGGGCCAGGAGCGGGCTTTCCTCCAATGACGGCTGCAGTTTTGCTTAAGAAATATTTAAGCCCGCAGCCGGCCCGCTCGGACAGCCTCGACGATATCGATCGCAGCCCGGACGCCGCTTTCTATATCTAAATGCGAATTGTCGAGCAAGTGCGCGTCATCGGCCTGTTTCAGCGGCGCCGCGGCCCGGTTCCGGTCGCGCTCATCGCGCTTGAGGATATCGGCCAGCACCACCGCTTCATCGGCCGGCTCACCGCGCGCTTGCGCCTCCAGCGTGCGGCGACGGGCGCGCACTGCGGGATCGGCGACCACGAAGATTTTAACGTCGGCCTGCGGGCAGATCACGGTGCCGATGTCGCGGCCGTCCAGCACCGCGCCGGGCGGCTGCTCGGCAAACTGCCGCTGAAAGCTGACCAGCGCCTCGCGCACCTTGGGCAGCGCCGACACCACCGAGGCGGCGGCGCCAACTTCCTGCGATTTCAGCGCCGGATCGTCAAAATTGGCCGGGTCGAGCGTCTGCGCCACCATGGCGGCCCGCGCCTCGTCGTTCAGATCGGCGCCGGCATCGAGCATGGCCTTGGCCACCGCGCGATAAATCACGCCGGTATCGAGATGACGCAGGCCGTAATGAAGCGCCAGCCGCTTGGCGAGGGTGCCCTTGCCGGAAGCGGCCGGTCCGTCGATGGCAATGATCATGAGCGTCTCGCAGTGCACGGCCAGGCGAAGCCCCGGCGTTGTCGCCGCTTTCAACACCCAAGCCCAGGAACTTTCAAGCCGGTGCGATTGCCTGACGGCCCCTGGGCCGTATAAACCGGCGGCCCGTCACGCCCGCGCGGCGGCGCGTCTCAAACCTTTCGGTGAACCTTCGGATGTCCACGCCCGCTTTCGTCAAACGCATTCTGCGCTCGAATGCGTTTCAGACCTTCATCAGCTATCCGCTGGCGGGCTATTTCCAGTTCGTGACCTGGACCGGCAAGATCGACCGGCCGGAACCGCCGGTGCCGGGGCCGTTCATCATGGCGATGTGGCACGGCCGGCTGATCATGCTGCCGATGCTGCGGGTCGGCGACAAACCGCTGGTGGCGCTGATCAGCGGCCACCGCGACGGCCGCATCATCAGCAAGGTCGGCGCCCATTTCGGCATCATGACCGTCACCGGATCGAGCTCGAAAGGCGGCATGCGCGCGGTGCGCGAGCTGATGCGCTTTGGCCGCGACGGCCATTGCCTGTTCGTGACGCCGGATGGCCCGCGCGGCCCGCGCATGCATGTCAATGAAGGCGTGCTCGACATCGCCCGCCTGACCGGACTGCCGATCGTGCCGGTCACGGTCGGCCCGCAGCGCGCGGTGGTGTTCAAAAGCTGGGACCGGCTGTTTCTGCCGCTGCCGTTCTCGAAAGTGGTGATTCGCTGGGGCGCGCCGATCACGGTCGATGCCGACACCGACCGCGCCGCCGCCGCCGCCGAACTCGAAGCGTCGCTGTCGGCGGTGCAGCGCGACGCCGAATTGCTGGCCGGCCGCGAGCCGATCGAGCCGGGCTGATCCGCAGAACGCACGGCGCAAGTGTTTTCCGCGCGTCATGGCCGGGCTCGTCCCGGCCATCCACGTCTTTGAACCTGCAGTGCTTTTAAGGCGTGGATACCCGCGACAAGCGCGGGCATGACGGGTCAATCGGGGGAAGCCAGCCGCGGGCGACGCCCAAGCCCTGGAGCCCTGGATTGCTTCGCTGCGCTCGCAACGACGGAGACTAAGCGAACTCGGCGCCGAGCCGGCGCATCATCGGCACGAAATCCGGGAAACTGGTGGCGATGAACGCGGTGTCATCGACCTTGACCGGCTGATCTGAAGCCAGGCCCATCACCAGCGCCGACATCGCGATGCGATGATCCATGTGAGTGGCGACCAGACCGCCGCCGGGCACATGGCCGCGCCCTTCCACGATCAGATCGTCGCCCTCGATCGCCACGTCGACGCCGTTGACGCGCAGCATCGCCGCGGTCGCTTCGAGACGGTCGCTTTCCTTGACCCGCAGTTCCTGCAGGCCGCGCATCCTGGTCGTGCCCTCGGCAAAGGCCGCCGCCACCGCCAGCACCAAATATTCGTCGATCATCGCCGGCGCGCGCGCGGCCGGCACATCGACGCCCTTGAGCCGCGACGCCTTGACCCGGAACTTGGCCATCGGCTCGCCAGCATCGCCGCGCAGCTCGCTGATCTCGATCGAAGCGCCCATTTCCTGCAGCGTGGTGAACAGCCCGGTGCGCAGCGGATTGGTCATGACGTCGGTCAAGACCACGTCCGAGCCCGGCACCAGCAGCGCCGCCACCATCGGAAACGCCGCCGAGGACGGATCGGCCGGCACCACCACCGGGGCGCCGCGCAGCTCCGGCTGGCCGGTGAGCACGATGCGGCGACCATGGGCGCCTTCCGGCTGCGAGCTGATGGTCGCGCCGAAATGGCGCAGCATCAGCTCGGTATGATCGCGGCTCCCTTCCGATTCGATCACCGTGGTGACGCCCGGCGCCGCCAACCCCGCCAATAGTACCGCCGACTTGATCTGCGCCGAGGCAACCGGGGTGCGGTATTCGATCGGCAGCGGATCGCGCGCGCCCTGCAGCGTCAGCGGCAACCGGCCGCCGTCGGCGCATGACACCACGCTCGCGCCCATCAATTGCAGCGGATCGAGCACCCGGCGCATTGGCCGCGAGCGCAGCGAGGCATCGCCATCAAATTGCGCGGTGATCGGACAGCCCGCCACCGCGCCCATCACCAGCCGGCAGCCGGTGCCGGAATTGCCGAAGTCGAGCGGGGCTTGCGGCTGGGCGAAGCCGGCGACGCCAACCCCATTGACCTTCCAGGCGAATTCGCCGGTGCGCGCCACCTGCGCACCGAGCGCCTGCATCGCCTTGGCGGTGTTGAGCACGTCCTCGCCTTCAAGCAGGCCGGAAATCGTGGTCTCGCCGACCGACAGCGCGCCGAGAATCAGCGCACGATGCGAGATCGACTTATCGCCAGGCACACGCACCTCGCCGTGCAGAGCGGTGCTTTTGCGGGCTTCGAGCGGCTTGGGGTCTGCGGAATGAGTCACGAACGAATCTCCGGCGCTTGGCCAATGAGGTCAGGCCGAACGTGCCCGCTGCCTGAAAACGCCCCGTGAAGAAGCGCTATTGACAGCAGCGTGGCAACTAGCCAAGTGAAGCACCGTTTTTCAAGAATTCCCAGGATTGCACAAGTGGCCAAATCCGAGCTCGGAACCAAGCGCATTTGCCCGACCACGGGCAAAAAGTTCTATGACCTCAACAAGAATCCTGTGATCTCCCCTTATACCGGAGAAGTGGTGCCGATCGCGGCAATTCCGCAGCCGCGTGGCCGCGCCGAAGCAGCCCGCGGTGCCATGTCGGACACCATGGCGGAGACCGCGAGCGAAGAGTTGGTGTCGCTCGAAGAGGCCGATGCCGAAGAGAACACCGGCAAGATCAAGGCGATCGTCCCCGAATCGGAGGACGACATCGAGATCGATGAGGCCCTCGACGACGAGGATGATGACGATTCCACCTTCATCGCCGACGAAGAAGAAGGGGATGAAGACGTCACCGACATCATTGGTGACGTTTCTGGCGATGAGGAGACTTGAGATCGTCGTCAGAATGTGATCAACGAATGCCGTGCGCGGTTGCTGTTCGCCGCCGCGCACTGGAACGGGGCCATAGCTCAGCTGGGAGAGCGCTTGCATGGCATGCAAGAGGTCGGCGGTTCGATCCCGCCTGGCTCCACCAACAACCCGTTTCTATGACCTGACGGTCATGGTTGAGGGCGCGTTCTGATCGCGCTCCGTGCTTCTCGCGAAGCAGCCGTGACAAAGGGACCATCGCTAACACCGCGCGGTGCTTGCGCCGCGTGCCCGGAACGGGGCCATAGCTCAGCTGGGAGAGCGCTTGCATGGCATGCAAGAGGTCGGCGGTTCGATCCCGCCTGGCTCCACCAAGCTCCCACCATCAGCCTTTTACCGATGACTTGCTTGCGGCGCCTTGAGGGCGCAATCTGAGCGCGTTCGCGCTTCCTCGCGCAGCGTTCCGCGACAACTTGAGCAAGCTTCGCCACTCCCATGACCCCAAACATTGCTCCCGGCGCTTTGGCCGGCCTGCGCGTGATCGATCTGTCGCGCGTGCTCGGCGGCCCGTATTGCACGCAAATCCTCGCCGACCATGGCGCCGACGTCATCAAGGTCGAACCGCCGGCCGGCGATGAAGTGCGCGAATGGGGCCCGCCGTTCCATGAGGAAGACGCGGCCTATTTCATCGGCGTCAATCGCAACAAGCGCTCGATCGGGCTCGACCTCGCCTCGCCGACCGGGCGCGAGGTGCTGCTGACCATGCTGGCCAGCGCCGATGTGCTGATCGAGAATTTCAAGCCGGGCACGCTGGAAAAATGGGGCATCGGCAGCGAGGTGCTGCGCGCGCGCTTTCCGCAGCTGGTGCATTGCCGGATCTCCGGCTTTGGCGGCGATGGCCCGCGCGGCGGCAATCCCGGCTATGACGCGATCGTGCAGGCGATGGCCGGCATGATGGCCGCCACCGGCTCGGCGCAAAGCGGCCCGACCCGGATCGGCGTGCCGCTGGTCGACGTCACCACCGGCCTTTATGCCGCGATCGGCATTCTGATGGCGCTGGCCGAGCGCCAGAAATCCGGCGAGGGCCAGTTTCTCGAAACCACGTTGTTCGAGACCGGGCTCGCCATCATGCACCCCCATGCCGCCAACTACTTCATGCATGGCAAGCCGCCGGCGCTGACCGGCAATGAGCACCCCAATCTGGTGCCCTATACGATCTTCGCCACCAAGACCGACGACATCTTCATCGGCGTCGGCAATGACGCCACCTTCCGCAAGCTGACCCGCGAGATCGGCAAGCCGGAATTGGGCACCGACCCACGTTTTGCCCGCAACAAGGATCGCATCGCCAATCGCGAGGCGCTGCGCGCTGTACTCGCCGCCGTGTTCTGCCAGCACGAAGCCGAGCCGCTATGCGACCGGCTGCTGGCGGCCGGACTGCCGGCCGGGCCGGTGCAATCGATCGACAAGGCGCTGACCAGCGCTCATGCCAGCTACCGCGGCGATGTGATCGCCAAGGACTGGTACAAGGGCGTCGCCTCACCGATCCGGATGGAGCGCACCAAGGCCTCGCTGCGCCGGCTGCCGCCGAAATTCGGACAGGACACCGCCGAAGTGCTCGGCGAATTCGGCTATTCGGCTGACGCGATCGACGCGCTGATCAAGAACGGCGCGGTGTGCGGCACCACCAAGCGCCGTTAGCGCAGCTTCGATTCTGATCGCAGCCGCGCCGCGGCGGCTGGCCGCAGCCGCGCTGCTCGCACCCCTCCCCTATAGCACGCCAAGTGCTTGCACTTGGTTGCACTGCAGCGCCGATGACCACGGCCAATCGGCGACGCTGCGTCTTTTCGTCTGGCCCGCGCGGCGATACGGTCATGTAACCGTCATCCGGCGCTGGTACCCGCGCCATCACGTGATGATAGCCCAGTCGGGGAGGAATTGATGACGCTACGGACCTTTGGCCTTGCCACGTTGCTGTCGACGACGCTGGCCCTTGCTTCGCCTGCTTATGCCGTCACCGAAATTCAGTGGTGGCACGCCATGACCGGCGCCAATAACGACGTGATCGTCAAGCTGGCCGAGGAGTTCAACGCCTCGCAAAGCGACTACAAGGTGGTGGCGTCCTACAAGGGCAGCTATGCCGACACCATGAATGCCGGCATTGCCGCATTCCGCGCCAACAACGCCCCGCATATCCTGCAAGTGTTCGAGGTCGGCACCGCCACCATGATGGCCGCGACCGGCGCGGTGAAGCCAGTCTATAAGCTGATGGCTGAGGCCGGCGAGACCTTCGATCCGCAGGCCTATCTGCCCGCGATCACCGGCTATTACTCGACCACCAAGGGCGAGATGCTGTCGTTCCCGTTCAACTCGTCCTCGATGGTGATGTGGGTCAACAAGGACGCGCTGAAGAAGGCCAACATCACCGAGATTCCGAAAACCTGGCCGCAGGTTTTTGAAGACGCCAAGAAGCTCAAGGCCGCTGGTTATGAGACTTGCGGGTTCTCGACCGCCTGGGTGAGCTGGGCGCATATCGAACAGCTGTCGGCGTGGCATAACGTGCCGCTCGCGACCAAATCCAATGGCCTGGACGGTTTTGATACCGAGCTGAAATTCAACGGCCCGGTGCAGGTCAAGCATCTGGAAAAGCTGATCGAACTGAAAAAGGACAACAGCTACGATTATTCCGGGCGCACCAATACCGGGGAAGGGCGCTTCACGTCCGGCGAATGCCCGATCTTCCTGACCTCGTCGGCGTTCTTCGGCCAGGTGCGCGCCAACGCCAAATTCGACTTCACCAATGCGCCGATGCCATATTACCCGGATGTCGAGGGCGCGCCGCAGAACTCGATCATCGGCGGCGCCTCGCTGTGGGTGATGGCCGGCAAGAAGCCGGACGAATACAAGGGCGTCGCCAAATTCCTGGCGTTCCTGTCCGACACCGACCGCCAGGTCGAGATTCACAAGAAGTCCGGCTATCTGCCGATCACCAAGGCCGCCTATGCCAAGGCCAAGGCGCAAGGCTTCTACAACGACTTCCCCTATCTCGAAACGCCGCTGCTGGAGCTGACCAACAAGCCGCCGACCGATAATTCGCGCGGCCTGCGCCTTGGCAACATGGTGCAGCTGCGCGAGCTGATCGCCGAGGAATTCGAGCTGGCGCTGAACGGCAAGAAGTCGGCCAAGGACGCGCTCGACAGCGCCGTGCAGCGCGGCAACCAGATCCTGCGGCAGTTTGAACGCACCGCCAGCCGCTGATCACTCGCTGATGACAGATCGCCTCCTCCTCGCGTTTGCTCTATCGTCCTCGCGGGAGGAGGCGCGCTGCCATGCATAAGAACGTCGTGTTCCAGCATCGCTGGCTGCCCTATCTGCTGATCGCCCCGCAGCTGTTGATCGTGCTGGCATTCTTCTATTGGCCAGCGCTGCAGGCGGTGTGGCAATCGTTCCTGCTGCAGGATGCGTTCGGGCTTTCGACAACTTTCGTCGGTTTCGAGAACTACGTGGAGCTGATCCGCCAGCCGGAATATTTTGGCGCGGTGATCCGCACCTTCGTGTTCTCGGCGCTGATTGCCGGATCCTCGCTATCATTCGCGCTGCTGCTGGCGGTGATGGCCGACAAGCCGCTGTCGGGCTCCACCGTGTATCGCACGCTGCTGATCTGGCCCTATGCGGTCGCGCCCGCGGTCGCCGGCGTACTATGGATCTTCATGCTGCATCCCTCGCTGGGCATGGTCGCGCGCGGGCTGCGTGCGCTTGGCCTTGATTGGAATCCGCTGCTCAATGGCAATCACGCCATGATCCTGGTGGTGCTGGCCGCGGCCTGGAAGCAGATTTCCTACAATTTCCTGTTCTTCCTCGCCGGGCTGCAGTCGATCCCGAAAAGCGTGCTGGAAGCGGCGGCGATCGACGGCGCCGGGCCCATGCGCCGGTTCTGGACCGTGACCTTCCCGCTGCTGACGCCGACCATCTTCTTCCTGATCGTCGTCAACATCGTGTACGCGTTCTTCGACACTTTTGGCATCATCGACGCCATGACCGGCGGCGGTCCGGCCAAGGCCACCGAAACGCTGGTGTACAAGGTCTATCTCGACGGCCTGCTCGGCGGCAATCTCGGCTCGTCGGCGGCGCAGTCGGTGCTGCTGATGATGATGGTGATCGTGCTCACCGCGATTCAGTTCCGCTACGTCGAACGCAAGGTGACGTATTGATGTGCGCTTCGTCGATCACCGCGGACGCGCGGATAGCGCCTCTTCACCTCTCCCCGCGTGCGGGGCGAGGTCGCCCGGCAAAGCGCAGCGACGCCGGGCGGGTGAGGGGGCAGTTCTTCAAGTCACAGCGCGCGGCCACGCCCCCTCACCCGACTGCCCCGCGCAAGGCGCGTGTCAGTCACCCTCTCCCCGCAAGCGGGGCGAGGGACATCCTCGCGAGCTGTTACTTCCAAAGAACGGGCGGCGCTGATGGTCGAGAATGAAGGCATCCGGCGTTATGTCGCCCACGCGATTCTGTGGCTCGGGATCGCGATCGTGGCGTTTCCGGTCTATCTGGCGATCGTGGCCTCCACCCAGGACGCCGCTTCGATCGCCAACGGCCAGATGTCGCTGCTGCCTGGCGGCCATTTGATCGAGACCTATTACAAGACCATCTTCGTCGGCACGTCCGGATCGACGCGCGAGCCGGTCGGCGTGATGCTGATGAACTCGCTGGTGATGGCGCTGGCGATCGCCTGCGGCAAGATCGCAATCTCGATCATCTCCGCCTATGCGGTGGTGTATTTCCGCTTTCCGCTGCGCATGACGATCTTCTGGCTGATCTTCATCACCTTGATGCTGCCAGTCGAGGTGCGGATCTATCCGACCTACAAGATCGCCGCCGATCTGCAATTGCTCGACAGCTATGCCGGCTTGACGCTGCCGCTGATCGCGTCGGCGACCGCGACGCTATTGTTCCGGCAGTTCTTCATGACGGTGCCGGATGAACTCTTGGAAGCCTCGCGGATCGACGGCGCAGGGCCGTTGCGATTCTTCTGGGATACGCTCTTGCCTTTGTCGCGCACCAATATCGCCGCGCTGTTTGTGATCCTGTTCATCTATGGCTGGAACCAATATTTGTGGCCGCTGCTGATCACCACGCGCGACGACATGCAGACCATCGTGATCGGCATCCGCAAGATGATCACCACCTCCGACGCGCTGACCGAATGGCCGGTGGTGATGGCGACCGCGGTGCTGGCGATGCTGCCGCCAGTGGTCGTGGTGGTGGTGATGCAGAAACTATTCGTGCGCGGGCTGGTGGAGACGGAAAAGTGAAGATCGCGAATAATCGGGCGAATAGCGAATGGCGAATAGCGAACACCCCAAGCCCCATCGCCACGCCCGTGGTCTATTCGCTATTCGCTACTCCCTACTCGCTTCTGTGCGCGGAGCGCGCTGATGGCTAACGTCACGCTGCGCAATGTCCGCAAGACCTATCCGGGCGGTTTTGAGGCCATCAAGGGCATCGACGTCGCGGTCGGCGATGGCCAGTTCTGCGTGCTGGTCGGGCCGTCGGGCTGTGGCAAGTCCACGCTGCTGCGCATGGTGGCCGGGCTCGAAACCATCAGCTCCGGCGAGATCGAGATCGGCGAGCGCGTGGTCAACACCATCGAGCCGGCCGATCGCGACATCGCCATGGTGTTTCAGAACTACGCGCTCTATCCGCATATGACCGTGTACAACAACATGGCCTATGGCTTGCGCAATCGCGGCATGCCTAAGCCCGAGATCGAGCAACGGGTGCGCGAGGCGGCGCGCATTCTGGAAATCGAAGCGCTACTTGACCGCAAGCCGCGCCAGCTATCGGGCGGTCAGCGCCAGCGGGTGGCGATGGGCCGCGCGATCGTGCGCCAGCCCAAAGTGTTTCTGTTCGACGAGCCGCTGTCCAATCTCGACGCCAAACTGCGGATCGCGATGCGGGTCGAAATCCGCAAGCTGCAGCGCCGGCTCGCCACCACCTCGATCTATGTCACCCATGATCAGCTCGAAGCGATGACGCTGGCCGACATTCTGGTGGTGATGAATGGCGGCGTGGTCGAGCAGATCGGCAGCCCGCTCGAGGTCTATCACCGGCCGGCGACCACCTTTGTCGCGTCCTTCATCGGCGCGCCGCCGATGAATCTGATCGCGCTCGAGGGCAGCGAGCTGCGCCGCCAGCTCGGCGATCATGGCGATGCAACGACGCTCGGCATCCGGCCGGAAGACTTGACGCTGACCAGTGGCGACGCGGGCGATGGCGGGCTCGCGCTCAAGCTGCGCGTCGATGCGGTCGAGCGGGTCGGGCCGGAGAGCTTTGTCTATGGCCGCCCGGGTGATCACCAGGGCGAAGCCGAGATCATCGTGCGGGTCGCGGGCGAGCACACCCCCGCGCTCGGCGAGCATGTGCTGGCGGTGGCCAGCCGCGCCAAGCTGCATCTGTTTGGTCGCGACGGCCGGCGCCTTGAGCCGTAAACGCATTTTCCCAGATTGCGGCGGCGGGTTCTTGAACAGCCGATGGCAATGACCATATCCTGGTGGTGACCGGAGGGCGTTACCGTCAACCGGGCCACTGAGGTGCCGAAAGGGCCTCCAATATCAAAGTCGCTTCGAGAGGACTTTGGGACAATGTCTCGTGTTCCGACACTATCAAGCCCGTTCCTGCTGGGCTTCGACGATATCGAGCGTGCGCTCGATCGAGTCGTGAAGGGGGCGGATGGTTACCCGCCTTATAATATCGAGCGCTGTGACCGTGAGAACGGCCAGCCCGAAAAGCTCCGCATTACGCTCGCCGTCGCAGGTTTCACCCGCGACCAGCTCGACGTCACCATTGAAGAAAATCAATTGGTGATCCGCGGGCGGCAGCAGGACGACAAGACCCGGCACTACATTCATCGCGGCATTGCTGCGCGTCACTTCCAGCGCACCTTCGTGCTGGCCGACGGAATGCAGGTATTGGGTGCGGATTTGAAGAACGGGCTGTTGTCGATCGACCTCGCCAGGCCAGAGCCTGCCAGGGTCGTTAAGACAATCGCCATCAACGAACACGAATAATGGGAACGAGTAGCGGACTCGACCGCTTAAATCTAACGAGGAGTCGAGACCATGACTGGCGTTGAAATCATCGAAAACACTGAGGTGTCAGTTGAAGCGCTGGCCAGCCTTGGTGAAGGCCACATCGCCTATGTGAAGCAGATCCGCTCTGAGGATGTGCCGAACCTGTTTCCGCAGGCACCGAAGATTGCCCCGGGCACCAAGCTGTTCGCGCTGCATGCCGCCGATGGCACGCCGATCATGCTCACGGACAGCCGTGAAGCCGCGCTCGCCAATGCCTGGAGCCAGGAACTGCAGACGGTCAGCGTACACTGACGCGACACTGCCATCCTGATGGTCGGTTCTGAGCACCTCAGAGCCGCATGACGAAACCGATTGCTGACGCGTTGGCCTCCGGCAAGCCGGAAACAGCGGCACGGCAGCGTGCCCTCCCTTATTACCTCACACACCACCCGCATGCAGGCCGGTCGCCGGCGATGATGCGGCATTCGTGCCAAACCGCGCCGCGCTGCTCTCGCGCGGAGCCCTCGCGTGCGCCGCTGGCGCGGCCTGTCGCCGTGCCGGCGAGCGCCGTCTCGCCGGGCTGCGCCACCAAGCTGCTGCAACGGCTACAGCTTTGGCGCGAGCGGATAACTTTTCGCACCCTGCTACCTGTTTCTTAACTACAGATCACGACGCGTAGTTATCCCAGGTCCCGAGTTAACCTCGCAAAGCCTGTTGTGTCGCTAGGCTTTCCTCAGACACCGCTGATCGTCCGGCTCGCTGATCCGTCCCGCCGATCCCGGCGGGTCTCGGAATGCTCAGGTCCCGCTTGATCGCAAGGCGGGTGCACACCTCCAGCGTACGGAAGACGCAGGCTCATCATGATTCAACGCTTCTTGCATTTTGTTGCGGGGGTAGACCGCAACACGCTCGCGAGCTGTCCGGCGACCGACAAGATGTGGGCGACCCATCTCGGCCTCTCGCTGCTCCTGTCCTTCACCGTGGTGTTCGGCGTCACGTTCCACGCCACCGGCTACATGATCGAGTCGATCTCGACGCGGCTGTTGGTGGCCCTGGTGGTGGCCATGACAGTGCTGATGTTCGACCGCGCGCTGTGCCAATCGGACTGGTTCTCGCAAGGTTCGTTGTGGAGCCCGGGTCCTGCGGTGCAAAGCGCGGCGCAGGCTCGGCAATCGGTGTGGCGCTTCATGCGCATCGCGGTGCGGCTGACCTTGTCGCTCGGCCTTGCCTGGGTGATTGCGATGTTCTTGGAGCTGGCGATCTTCTCCGGCACCATCAGCGACAAAATTGAACGCGACCGAGTGGCAGCCAATCAGCCGATCTTTGACAAGATCGGGCAGTTCGAAGCGCAGCTCGACGCTGAAGGCGAACGGCGCCGCGCTAAGATCGTGGAGCTGGAAGCGGTGATGCGCACCGGCTTCACCGGCAGCTCGACGCTCGACCCGGCGCTGGCCGCGCGCTCCGACGCCATTGATCAGCAGCTGAAGATGATCGATCAGCGCGAAGCCGAGTTGCGCACTGAACTGAAGCAGATCGATGAATCGATTCAGCAATACGCCGCCGACATGGTCGCCGAGGAATTCGGCCAAAAGCTGAGGCCGACCAATAGCGGCAAGCCCGGCACCGGCCCGCGCTTTGAATTTGCCAAGCGGCAGCGCCAGGCTTTTGAGGCGCAGCGCGCCGCACGCTTTGCCGACATCGCCCAGCTCGACGCCAGGCGCGCCCAGCTGCGCGATGCGCAGAGCCAGGTCGCGACCGAGGCGCAGGCGATCCGTGAGAAGGAGCGCGCCGCGTTTGAAGGCCAGCGCGAAGCGCTGCAGATCGAGATCAACACCGCGCGCGCCGACCTCAAGCAATTCGAAGCGACCAAGAGCGAGCGGGTCGAAGAACTGCGCAACCGGCTCTATACCGAGCTGAACTACCAGGCCAAGACCGACGCCACCGACCCGCTGACCCGGATCGCGGCCTATCAGGCGCTCAAGAACGACCCGAAGGACGGCGCCATCATGACGCTGTTCTCCTGGATGACCCGGTTCTTCATCATCTTCCTGGAAGTGGTGCCGGTGGTGGCCAAGATCTTCTTCTCGCCGCCGAGCGTCTATGCCGCCAAGATCCAGGCCGAGGTGCAGCGCCAGCGTCGCAACATCGTGCTCGGCGCCGAAGCGGCCGACAACGGCTCCAAGATCGCCGCCGCGGCGGAGCTGCAGGCCGCCGCCGAGGCATCGGATTTCATCCTGGTGCCGAAGACGCTGGCCGAGCAGGAACCGTTCGAGGAACGGCGCAAGATGAACCGCCGGGTCGCCAATCGCCGCGCGGAACGTCCGAAGATCGTGTCGTTCCGGCCCCGTTCGGCCAAAACGCTGCCGAGCCGGGCGGTCTCGATGCGGGCCTGACCCTCAGCACCAGCTCACCAACAAAAACCCCGGCGAAACGGTCAGCGTTTCGCCGGGGTTTTGATTTTTGAGGCCACTGGGGGTTTCACCTGATGCCAATGGCGAGTGATCCCCGTGATGGCCGGGCTCGTTCCGGCGATCGCCGCCTTTGAACTTGCAGCGTTCTCAAGACGAAAATGCCCGCGACCAGCGCGGGCATGACGGTCATGGGTGGGACCCAATGGTACTAAAAGACCGAGAGCCTTAAGCCACGGTCGAGGGCGGCAGCGCCAGCACCGAATAGATCGCCTGGGCATCACGCGAGGCCCGCAGCTTCTTGGCGACCTCCAGATCGCGCAGCAGCCGCGCGATCCGCGCCAGCGCCTTGAGGTGGTCAGCACCGGCCCCTTCCGGAGCCAGCAGCAGAAACATCAGATCGACCGGCTGGCCGTCCATCGCCTCAAAGTCGATCGGCCGTTCCAGGCGTGCGAACAGGCCGAACAGCTTCTCGAGCTTGGGCAGCTTGCCATGCGGAATGGCGATGCCATAGCCGACTGCGGTGGTGCCGAGCTTCTCGCGCTGCAGCAGAACTTCGAAGATCGATCGCTCGTTCTGCCCGGTCAACACCGCCGCCCGCGCCGCCAGTTCCTGCAGCGCCTGCTTCTTGCTGTTGACCTTCAACGCCGGGAGAATGGCCTCGGGCGCGACCAAATCGGTAATCGTCATAAGGCGTTCCGAGGATGTTGTCCGGGGGAGGTAGGATCAAGGCGGCCCGCGTCAAGCCGGGCCGCCGTGTATGGCCGAACCATGGTGCCGCCAACGCCCCTGCGAGGCTCGGTCGGCTCCATCATGGCACCGCCGCCTGCGAAGCCGGAGCGGCCCGGCAATTGCCGGACCGTCCAAAGCGGCGGGACCATAGGGACGACCTTGCCGGGCGTCAACGGGGTTCTCAGGCGTTGACCGCCGGCGGATCGATCCAGCCGATATTGCCGTCGGCACGCCGGTAGATCAGGTTGACCCGCCCGCTGCTGCCATGGATGAACGCCATCGCCGGCGCGCCGCTCAGGTCGAACTCCATCACCGCCTCCGACACCGACAGCCGCTTCAGCGACGTGGTGGCTTCGGCAATGATCACCGGATTATAGGCATCCTGCTCGACTTCGACGTCGGCATCGGGCGCTTCGATCACGTAGCTCGGCACGTTGATCGCGGCGCTGGCCTCGGCCACCGCATGGGACTTGCGGGTCGCACGATCCTTCAGGCGGCTCTTGTAGCGGCGCAGGCGCTTTTCGATCTGCAGCAGGGCCTGATCGGCGCTGGCATAAGCATCGGCCGCGTTCGATTCAGCTTCGAGCGTGATGCCCGAATCCAGATGCAGAGCGCAGTCGGTGCGGAAGCCGAAGCCATCCTTGCTCAGCGTGATGTGGCCGGAATAGTTGCCATCGTAGTACTTGCGCAGCACCTCTTCGGTGCGCTCGCTCACGCGGCCGCGGAGCGCGTCGCCGATATTGATGCTTTTGCCTGAGACCCGAATGGTCATGTCATGCCTCGATTCGTGGAGTGAACTACAGTTTCAGGGGAAATCGATGCGATCAAGCCGGTGCGATGTCGCGGGACCGATCGATTGAGTTGGTGGAGGCACCGAGTACGGCTCCGAGCATGCTCTGCTTATCCCGGCGACGCTGTACCGATGAAGGTATGCGCATCGCCTCGCGATACTTGGCGACAGTGCGACGGGCAATGTCAATACCGGCCTCGCGCAATTTCTCGACGATGGTGTCGTCCGACAGGATCGCTGCCGGGTTTTCCTCGTCGATCAGGCGCTTGATATGATGGCGCACCGCTTCGGCCGAATGCGCTTCGCCGCCATCGGCAGAGGCAATCGATGCGGTGAAGAAGTACTTCAATTCGAAGATGCCGCGATTGGTCGCCATGTATTTGTTGGCGGTGACGCGCGACACCGTCGATTCGTGCATCTGGATCGCATCCGCGACCGCTTTCAGATTGAGCGGCCGCAGATGAGCGACGCCGTGCGAGAAAAAGCCGTCCTGCTGACGAACAATCTCGGTCGCGACCTTGAGAATGGTGCGGGCGCGCTGATCGAGCGCGCGCACCAGCCAGGTGGCATTCTGCAGGCAATCGGTGAAATAAGCCTTGTCGCCATCCTTGCGGATGGTCTTCGACAGCTGTGCGTAATAGTTCTGGTTGACCAGCACCTTTGGCAGCGTCTCGCTATTGAGCTCGACCTGCCAGCCGCCATCGGGACCGGGCCGGACATAGACATCGGGCACCACGGTCTGCACCCGCGCTGATCCAAACTTCAGTCCGGGCTTTGGATCGAGATGACGGATTTCGCTGATCATGTCGGCGAGATCTTCGTCATCGACGCCGCACACTTTTCGCAGCGCAACAATATCGCGCTTGGCCAACAGATCGAGATGTTCGACCAGCGCCTGCATCGCCGGGTCATAGCGATCGCGATCGCGCAGCTGAATGGCGAGGCACTCGCTCAGGGAGCGCGCGCACACCCCGGCCGGATCGAAGGTCTGCAGCACCGCCACCACCGCTTCGACCTGCTCGGCGGACGCGCCGAGCCGCGCTGAGACGTCGCCAAGATCGGCGGGCAGATAGCCGGATTCATCGACCTGATCGATCAGATATTGGCCGATCAGGCGCTGCTGCGGATCGGTGAACGCCACCGCGAGCTGTTCGGCAAGATGATCGACCAGCGTCACTTCGGCGGCCACAAAGGCTTCGAGATTGTAGCCCTCGTCGCTGGAAGCGCCGCCGCCCCATTCGGTAAACGTGCTCGGCGCGGCGTCCTGGGCATTACGGGCCGCGGCTTCGGCCGGTTCTTCGGAAAAGACGTTGTCGAGGCCGGTATCGAGCGTTTGTTCGATTTCGGCGCGGCTGCCGAGATCCGGCTTCATCCAATCTTCAGCGCTGGGTTCACCGCGCTCACCATCGCCGCCGCCATCACCACCGTCGGAATCGGCGAATTCGCCGCGTTCGGACGGCTCGCCCGGCACCGCCGGTTCGCCGTTTTCATTGGCGCGGTCGAGCAGCGGATTGCGCTCCAGCTCCTCCTCGACATAGGTCGCGAGGTCCAAATTCGACAGCTGCAGCAGCTTGATCGCCTGCATCAGTTGCGGCGTCATCACCAGCGACTGCGACTGGCGGAATTCGAGGCGTTGAGACAGTGCCATGGCGGAGGCCGCCGCTCCAAATTGGTCCGTTTCTTGCTTAAACCTTTCTGCGCCCGATGTACATGGCTTGACGAATTGGAAAAACGCGCTAGGCGACCTCGCCGTTACAGTCGGAATTCCTCGCCGAGATACAGACGCCGGACATCCGGATTGTTGACGATCTCCTCCGGGGTGCCTTCGGTCAAGATCTCACCGGCATAGACGATGTACGCACGATCGGTCAGTCCGAGCGTCTCGCGAACATTGTGGTCCGTGATCAAAACGCCGATGCCGCGATTGGTGAGGTGACGCACCAGATCCTGAATATCGCCAACCGCGATCGGATCGATGCCGGCGAACGGTTCGTCGAGCAGCATGTAGCTCGGACGGCTGGCGAGCGCGCGCGCGATTTCGACGCGGCGCCGCTCACCACCGGATAGCGCGATCGACGGCGATTTGCGCAAGCGTTCGATGTTGAATTCTTTGAGCAGATTATCGAGCTCGGCTTCGCGGCGATCGCGGTTCGGCTCGACCGCTTCCAGCACCGCGCGAATATTCTGCTCAACGCTGAGGCCGCGGAAGATCGACGCTTCCTGCGGCAAATAACCGATACCAAGCCGGGCGCGCTGATACATCGGCAGCTTGGTGACATCGCGGCCATCAAGCTCGATCGCGCCGCGATCGGCCTTGATCAGTCCGGTGATCATGTAGAACACCGTGGTCTTGCCGGCGCCGTTCGGACCGAGCAGACCGACCGCTTCACCACGGCGGACATGGATGCTGACGCCGCGCACGATGCGGCGGGTGCCAAAACTCTTCTCGATGGCATGCACGGCGAGATAGCCGCTATGCGCCGGCTGCGATGCGACGCGCTGCACCTGTTGCAGCTCGGCGTCGAACTCATCGTCCGGCGCGACGCCGCCAGCCGCAGGATGACGCCGGTCATGCAACAGCTCGCCCGGATAGCCGCCGATGGCGGTGATGTCGGCGCGCGGCTCATGCGATGATTTGGAGCCGCGCGACCGGAACATGCCAAGGAAATCTACCATCGCCGCTCTTCAGTTCTTTCCGGGCGGCCGGCCGCCCTGCCATTCACCATGACCGAGGTTCCCGGCTTTGCCCAGCCCCGCCGCGGGGCGCCGTGCTGGGGCAGCGGCCTTGGTCACCCTGCGCGCCCTATAGGAAACCGGCTTACAGATCAACTGCTTGACCGGAATGCCGGCTCATTTCGGCTTGCCCGCGGGCGGCGTGAGCGAGGTCGGCGCGCCGGCGCCGGTCGGGCTCCCTGAGGGGCTGGCCGGCTGCGGCGACAATATCCCGCCGGGACCCGACGACTGGAACAGGCCCTGCACCCGCCCGCTGCCGGACTCCACCCGCGACACGCCGGTGGTCATATCGACCACCAGCCGGTCGCCGCGCAGCACATTCTTGCCCTGGGTCAGCACCACCTTGCCGAGCACGGTGACGAGATTGGTCTTGGTATCGAACACCGCGGTGTCGCCGGTCACCACCTGATCCTTCTGGGTGACCACGACATTGCCCTTGGCTTCCAGCCGGCGGATCGAGGAGCCGCCACCCGGACCGGGGCTAGCCGCCGTCATTGATGATTTCGGCGCGGCCTTGGCGGCGCCATTGCCGCTCGATTCCTGCTGATCATAAAACACCACCAGTGTCTTCGAGGTCATGGTGGTGTCGCCCTGCACGACTTTGACGTCGCCGGCGAAGGTCGCTTCTTTCTTCTTGTCGCGTACTTCCAGCGACGCCGCTTCGATCTGGATCGGCTGATCGCGGTTTTGCGAAAAACCCTGCACGGCATTGGGCACGCCGCTCACCGCGCCTTGCGCCGCAGCCGGACCTGCGATCAGCAGCAGCGCGGCAGCAACGGCGATCACGGCCGGCGCGCGACCAGCACGGCGCAGCGCTGTGTCATGATGGGCATAATGGCGGAACGACGGCTCACTCATAACCACGATCACTTCGCGCTGCTGTTGGCTGGAGCGGAGGAGGGTGACGCCGCGCCGGCATTGTCGAGATGCATCACCACGCCGCCATCAAAGCGGATCAGCTCGCCCTTGTCGGTGATCCGCAGTTTCTGTCCTCGCAACGTTCCGCCCTGCCATTTGACATCGACCGGCTCATCGGAGCTGATCGTCCCTTTACCGAGGTCGACCAAGGCTTGGGTCAGCCAGGCCTCGTAGCCGGTTGTGGCCAGCAAATAGACGTCCTTCCGCAATTGCAGCAATTGGGACTTGGTATCGAACACGCCGCTGCGGGCGTCGATCATCACCGTGGACTGGTCCTCGGTCATAAGTTTGGCGCGCAGCGTGCTGAGATCGACCTGGTCGGGGCGGGTCAGATCCTGGGTGGCAGCCTTGGCCCATAATTCATAGGGCCGGCCGTCGGGCGTAAAGCCGGACAGATGCGGCGATTCCATGGTGACCTTGGTGCCAGACACCACCAGCCGGCCGGGGTCGATCGGCAATTTCGCCAGCAATCGGAAGGGGTTGAATAGCGAGACCGCCACAATGGCCGCCATCGCCAGCGCCACCGCCGCGGGTACCGCGACCCGCAGCGTCCGCACCAAGCGGCTATGCCGCGCCGCCGCCGCGAAACGCGCATCCATCTCGGCCTGATAGGCTGACAGCGACAGCGACGACACCGGGGCTCCGAACACGGGTTGGCGGGATGGCCTTGCGAGCCTAGCTAAGCGGTCTGGCAGAAATTTGCACCCCTTGGCAGCTCCGCCCAGGCCACCATTCCACACGTAGAACGCTCAACCGCACCCGGATGCGCGCCGAATGGCGCCGGGTTCAGGAATGAGCGAAGATGTCTTCGTCCTCCCAGCCGGACAAATCGAGCATGGCGCGAACCGGGAGGAACTCAAAGCAAGCGCGCGCCAGTGCGGTGCGGCCTTCGCGCGCCAGCATGGTATCGAGCCGTTCGCGCAGCGCATGCAGATGCAGCACATCGGACGCGGCATAAGCGAGCTGCGCATCGGTGAGATTCTGCGCGCCCCAGTCGCTCGACTGCTGCTGCTTTGACAGATCGATGCCGAGCACTTCGCGCACCAGGTCCTTCAGGCCATGACGATCGGTATAGGTACGGGTCAGACGCGAGGCGATTTTGGTGCAGTACACCGGCTGCGGCATCACGCCAAACGTCTTGTTCAGCGCGGTGAGATCGAAGCGGGCGAAGTGGAAGATCTTGGTAACCGAAGGATCGGCGAGCAGCTTCATCAAATTCGGCGCCTCGGTATGACCGAGCGGAATCTGCACCACGTCGGCGGTGCCGTCGCCATTCGACAATTGCACCACGCACAGCCGGTCGCGATGCGGATTGAGGCCCATGGTCTCGGTATCGATCGCAACCGAGTCAGTATAGCGGGAAAGGTCCGGCAAATCGCCGCGATGCAATCGAACAGTCATGGGTCAGGCCTCAGGATCGGGCAAACGAATCGCGGCCAACCTAACGTCGAAATCCGCGCGGCACGAGAGGCAGCCCCGGCTGGCAGCCCTGCCGGCGCCCGGCCGTGGATAAGTCGGCACGATTTTAGGGCACAAAACGCACCACCACCCGCTGGCCGAGCGGCACCGAGGGGCCGGGTCCGTCAAACCCCACCACCACTTCCAGCACCCGGACGTCGACCCGGTCGCGCGGCTCATAAGGGGTGGCGCGCCGCGGCCCAAAAGCCTGCCCGATCCGGATCAGCTTGCCGGTCAGCCGCCTGCCCGGGTCATTTTCAAAGCTGATTTCCACCGGCTGGCCGGTGCGCAGCCGCGGCAGAAACAGTTCTTCGATCTCGGCGCGCACGATGCGCGGCGTGCCCGGCGCAAACAGAAACATCGGCGTGACATTGAGGGTCGAGACGCCGTCGCCGGGCCGCACCATACGGCGCACCACCACGCCGTCGGCCGGCGCCCGCACGGTGCGCAGCTCCAGCTCATAGGCCGCCGACCGCACCTGTGCCTCGGCGGTGACCACTTCGGCGCGGCGCACTTCCAGCTCAGCGGCCTGCAGATCATGCTCCGACACCGCCTGATCATAGCTCTTGGTGGACACCGCGCGGCCGGCGAGCGGCGCGATCCGGTCGCGCTCGCGGCGGGGGGCGGCGAGCCGGACCTCCTGCACCCCGACCGCGGCGCGGCGATCGGCGAGCTGGGCGCGGGCAATATCGAGCTGATGCGCGGCCGGCCGGTCGTCGAGCACCGCGAGCGGATCCTGCGCACGCACCACATGGCCTTCTTCCACCAGCACATCGCGGATCACGCCGTCGCGCGGCGCCGCGATCTGCACGAGGCCTCCCTCGACATCGATCATGCCGCGCCCGACCGGCACCAGCGACTGTTGCCCGGCGGTTGGTTCTGAGCCTGAGGCGTTGTTAGCAAACGCCAAAGGCAGCAAAGCGGCGGTGATCGCCGCCAGCGCCGCGCCGGCAATGAGGACAGGACGGGTGATCATTAGTTCAGCTCCGGCACGACAAGGGGGTCGGGGTTGGTAACGGCGGTGTTGCGTTCATCGGAGGTCAGCACGCCGTCTTCGATCCGCACCACGCGATCAGCATGGGTGATCAATCGTGGATCGTGGCTGACGCACAGCACGGTGGCGCCTTGGGCATGCGCGATCGCGTGCAGCAGCCGCGCGACATTGGCGCCGTTCTCTTTGTCGAGCGCGCTGGTCGGCTCGTCGGCGAACAGCAATTGCGGTTTCTTGGCGATGGCGCGCGCCACCGCGACGCGCTGCTTTTCGCCACCTGATAGCGCGAGCGGATAGAGCGCCGCCTTGTCGCGCAGTCCGACCGCGGCCAGCGCCTCTTCGGCGCGGGCGCGCGCGGCGCCGCTCGACAGGCCGGTATATTGCAGCGGCAACACCACCTGTTCGGCCGCGGTTAGCGCCGGAAACAGATTGAAGCCTTGAAACACGAAGCCGCAATGTTCGAGCCGGAACCGGTCGATTGCGTCGGGCGGTTGCTTCCACAAGTCACAGCCGAGCGCGTGCACCGTGCCGCCGTCAGGCCGCAGCAAGCCGCTCATCACCGCCAGCAAAGTACTTTTGCCGGAGCCGGACGGGCCAACGATCAAGGTCATCTCGCCGGGCTGCACCGCGAGATCGACGCCGCCGAGCACGCGCGTGGTGATACTGCCGCTGGTGAAGCTGCGGGTGACGCCGCTGGCAAGCAATGACCCTGGCGCGGAAGGTGTCGCGGCGCGCTTGATCATCGCAGCAACTCCGCAGGCTCCGTGCGTAGCAGCGGGCCGAGCGACATCAAGCCCGACACGATACTGACCAGCATCGAGAACAGCGCGGTGCCGAGCACCGCCCACCAAGTCACCGCGACCGCGACGCCGGCGGAAATGGCGATACCGACCACCAGCACCGTCGCCAGCGCGGTCACCGCAAAACCGGCGGCACCGATCCATGTTGCTTGTTCGAGCACCACCGCGCGTAGCGCCGGCAGCGGCACGCCGAGTGCGCGTAGCGTGGCGTATTCGCGCAGCGACGACAACACCGCGGCGCGTAGCGTCTGACTGGTAATCGCGACGCCGACCAGCAGGCCGAGCACGGTCGAGAACAGAAAGCCGATACCCGTACCGGATTCCAGCAGCCAATAGAGCTGAGACATTGAGGCCAGCTCATCGGGCGTCATCACCCGGAACAGACTGCCGCCGATCTCGCTTAGCTCTTGGCGCACGGCAGCGACGTCCTGGCCCGGCGCTAAACCGGCGAGCACGTAATGCGGCGTATCGCGGCTGGCCCCGCCGCGGATCTCGCGATAGGTCGCCTCCGAGACGAACACCATGGCGCCGCCGATCGCCCGAAAGCCGGTGGTGACGCCGGCGACCTGGACGCGCCGACCATCGATCTCGGCGCCGTCGCGCACATACTGCACGCCGAGCTTGTTGAGATCGGCTTGATCGACCAGCACGGTGCCGGCCGGCTGCAACGCCTCGCGCAGCTTATCTGGCAGCGAACGCGGGAACGCCAGGCTGCCGGGGCTGACATCGAGCGCCACCAGGGTGATCGCCACCCGGGCGCCCTGCGGTCCGCGCCAATCGGCGAAGGCCAGCGCCAGCCGTTCGGTGCGCTGCACCGCCGGATGGGCACGGGCTCGGTTTTCGGCCCGCGGCGACAGCTCGCGCGCGAGGTCAAACGACGCGACCGTCGGCTCGACCAGCCACAAATCGGCGGCGGCGTTTTCGACCACCGTGGTGGTGGTGCGGAACATGCCGAGCAGCAGCGCGATCTGCACCAGCACCAGCAGGCCGGAGAATGCCACTGCCAAGAGCGCTGCGAGATAGCGCCGCCATTCGTACAGCAAGGTGCGCCGGGCCAACGACACGCGGCCGGTGTCGGCGCGCTCTTTGACGTTGTGATCAGCGGCGGGAGGGGAGGTGAGAGGGCGCAAGCGGACCACCTGAATTAAATAACCGAACGATCGCTCTTATATATCCGGAGAGATTTTCGAGTAAAGTGGCCGCTGCACCGCGCTTTCAGATTTTGGAACCAGCCTGCCGACGTGATGAACCGACCAAAAACCGATAAGAAATCAGAGACTTCCACCCGAACGCCGGGGGGCTCCCCGGCGCGCCGCCGCCCGGGACGGCCGGTTGACCCGGCCGCACGGGAGCGGCGGATCGCGGCGATCCTGGCCGCGGCCCGGCGCTGTTTTGCCCGTGATGGATTTTGGAAGGCCTCGATCGGCGACATCTGCCGCGAGGCGGAGATCAGCCCCGGCAATCTGTACCAATATTTCGACAGCAAGGACGACATGGTGCTGGCGATGGCCGAGGCCGAGCGGCAGTCGATCCTGGAGCTGCTGCGCGGCTGGCTCGATACCGATGATCTCGCCGCCACCGTCGACAACTATTCCGCTCTGGTGTTCCAGGCTCCCGGCCCGGAGCAGCGCGCCGAAGCGCGGCTCGCGGTCGAAGTGCTGGCCGAGGCCAGCCGCAATCCGCGCATTGCCGAAGCGTTCTGCCGCGTCGATGACGATCTGCGTCAGGCGATCGCCGACGCGATCCGCCGCGCCCAGGCCAACGGCACCGTTGACCCGGCACTGCCGCCCGAGCCGGCGGCAACGGCGATGCTGGCGATCTATGACGGGCTGATCGGCCGGCTGGTGATCGAGCCGGCCGAGGGCTGCGACGCGCTACTCGCCGCGGCGCGCTGCGCGGCACATGCGCTGCTGCGCCGGCCACCGACCGCGGGCTCAACCTGACGGTCGATTAGTTCGGCGTTGAACGTAGCCCGGACGGAGCGTAGCGCAATCCGGGGCCGTACGATCCGCAAGGTAAGAACCTGGATTTCGCTGCGCTTCATCCAGGCTACCAGACCACTTGTTAGTTCAACAATCCCGGCGCCTCATGGCCGGTGCGCGACACATATTCGGTGTAGCCGCCGCCATAGGCGTGCACGCCCTCCGGCGTCAGTTCGAGCACGCGGTTCGATAGTTCAGCCAGGAAGTGGCGGTCATGCGACACGAACAGCATGGCGCCTTCAAACTGCGCCAGCGCGGTGATCAGCATTTCCTTGGTCGCCATGTCGAGATGGTTGGTCGGCTCGTCCAGCACCAGGAAGTTCGGCGGATCGTACAGCATCTTGGCCATCACCAGCCGCGCCTTCTCGCCGCCTGACAGCACCCGGCACCGCTTCTCGACGTCGTCGCCGGAGAAACCGAAGCAGCCCGCGAGCGCGCGCAGCGAACCCTGGCCGGCTTGCGGAAACCACTCTTCCAGCGACTCGAACACGGTGAGTTCGCCGTCGATCAGATCCATGGCGTGCTGCGCGAAGTAACCCATCTTGACGCTGGCGCCGATCGTCACCGTACCCTGATCCGGCTCGGTAGCACCCGCGACCAGCTTGAGCAGCGTCGATTTGCCGGCGCCGTTGACGCCCATCACGCACCAGCGCTCGCGACGGCGCACCTGAAAATCGAGGCCGTCATAGATGCAGCGGCTGCCATATTGCTTATGGATGCCGGCCAGCGTCACCACGTCCTCACCGCAGCGCGGCGCCGGCGGGAAATCGAACGCGATCACCTGGCGGCGGCGCGGCGGCTCGACCTTCTCGATCTTCTCCAGCTTCTTGACACGGCTCTGCACCTGGGCCGCGTGCGAGGCGCGCGCCTTGAAGCGCTCGATGAAGCTGATTTCCTTGGCCAGCATCGCCTGCTGGCGCTCGAACTGCGCCTGCTGCTGCTTGTCGGCGAGCGCGCGCTGCTGAGCATAGAACTCGTAGTCGCCGGAATAGGAGGTGAGCGTGCCGCCGTCGATCTCGATGATCTTGGTGACGATGCGGTTCATGAACTCGCGGTCATGCGAGGTCATCAGCAGCGCGCCGTCATAACCCTTCAAAAATTGTTCGAGCCAGATCAGGCTTTCGATGTCGAGGTGGTTCGACGGTTCGTCGAGCAGCATCACGTCGGGCCGCATCAACAGGATGCGAGCCAGCGCGACGCGCATCTTCCAGCCGCCCGACAATTTGCCGACGTCGCCGTCCATCATCTCCTGGCTAAAACTGAGGCCGGCCAGCACCTCGCGGGCGCGGCCTTCGAGCGCGTAGCCGTCCAACTCCTCAAAGCGGTGCTGCACCTCGCCATAGCGCTCGATGATCTGGTCCATCTCGTCGGCGCGGTCGGGATCGGCCATCGCCTGTTCGAGCTCGCGCAGCTCGGCGGCGACCTCGCTGACCGGGCCGGCGCCATTCATCACCTCGGCGACCGCGCTGCGGCCGGACATCTCGCCGACATCCTGGTTGAAATAGCCGATCGAAATGCCGCGATCGATCGAGACCTGGCCCTCGTCGGGCTGCTCGCCGCCGGTGATCAGCCGGAACAAAGTGGTCTTGCCGGCGCCGTTCGGGCCGACCAGCCCGATCTTTTCGCCGCGCAGCAGCACGGCGGAGGCCTCAATGAACAGAATCTGATGGCCGTTCTGCTTGGAGATGTTGTCGAGACGGATCATGGCACCGGCGAGGAATTAAAGAAGGAAGGCGCGGCCTTAGCCGGTTTGCCGGTGGCAGGGAAGGGGCGGACGCGCAATCCGCCCCGGTGAGCGGGCAAAAAGCTCAACCGCTGATCACATCGCCTTCGCAGAACAGCCAGCGGCCCTTGCGCATCCGGAACCTGGAGCGCTCGTGGTGGCGCGCCTCCGGGTTGGGCCCGCGCCGAAAGCGCGCGATGAATTCCACCGTGCCCTCTTTGCCATTGTCGGAGGCGGCCAAAACCTGCAGCCCGGTGAACAGGCTGGAGCTCATCCAGTCGCAATTGGCGGCGTGGGAGAATTCGTCGCGGTATTTCGGGTCGGTGGTGTCCCAGACATAGTCGAAATTGCTGGTGGCAAACGCGGTGTAGCGCGAGCGCATCAGCGCTTCCGGTGAGGAAGCGGCCACGCGGCCCGCGAGCAACGGCTCGCAGCATTGCTCATAGGGTTTTCCGGAGCAGCAGGGGCATTCCATCGCCTCACACCTCGCCTCGTCTGCAGATGCGGCGCAAAACCGCATTGTTTCCCTACAGCTTCGGTTCTGCGAACCAAAGCTGTAGTCTGTTGTTTTGACGCGTTTTCTTGACGCGAACCGGCATCCACTTCGCTCGAAAACGCTTTAACCTCCGCAGCCGACCACGTCACGCTGATCAATGGTCGAGCGCGACACTCTTTCCGGCGCTTGCCGGATAGAACTGGTTTCCGCTGCGGGCTATACCTCGCGCACGCGACCACCCAGCACGCCCCAGCCGCCGAGTCTGCTCATGAAAATCCTGCGCCATCGCCTTGAGCTTGCCACCACCGCGCCGATCCAGATCATCGACGTCACCGCGCAGGTGCGCGACTGGCTGGCCTCGACCGGCGTCAAGGACGGGCTGTTGACGCTGATCTCGCTGCACACCACCGCGCGCATCAATGTCAATGAGCGCGAGACCCAGCTCGAACGCGACATCATCACCTTCTTGAAGCGTTTCGTGCCGCGCGACGGCGACTATTTGCACAATCTTGAGCCGATCGACGGCCGCGACAACGCCCATTCGCATCTGATCGGGCTGTTGATGAACTCCTCGGAGGCCATTCCGGTCGCGGACGGCAAGCTGGTGCTGGGCGAATGGCAATCGATCTTCTTCATCGAACTCGATGGACCGCGCCCGAAGCGCGGCATTGAACTGCAGCTTTTGGGAAACGACTGACGTCATGACACCGGACGATATCGACGGCTTTTACGCCAAACGCGCCGATCTCAATCTTGAGGACTATATCGAGCTCGATTTCGAGTTCGAATGCGTCGGCGATCCGCGCGAGGCGGCGGCGCATCTGTGCAGCGAGCAATCCACCGCGCAGTGGCACCGCGTCGGCATCGACGAAGATTTTAGGCCGCGCTTTGCCGCCAAGGTGCTGGAATTGTCGGCCGAGCCGCGTTCCGGTTTCAGCACCGCGGTGGAATGTGCGGTGCGCGGCCAGGTCCATGCCTGCCGGGCGACCATCGCCCATCCCCATGGCAATTTCGGCCCGCGCTTTCCCAATCTGTTGTCGGCGGTGTGCGGCGAGGGCGTGTTCTTCGCGCCGGGCATCCCGTTGATCCGGCTGCAGGATATCCGTTTCCCGGACAGTTTTCTGGCGGCGTTCCCCGGCCCGCAATTTGGCATCGCCGGGCTGCGCGAGCGCCTGCAAGCATTCGATCGCCCGATCTTCTTCGGCGTCATCAAGCCCAATATCGGCCTGCCGGCCGCACCGTTTGCCGAGCTCGGCTATCAGAGCTGGCTGGGCGGTCTCGACATCGCCAAGGACGACGAGATGCTCGCCGATATTCCCTGGTGCCCGCTTGAGGAGCGCGCCGCCGCGCTTGGCGAGGCTCGGCGCCGCGCCGAGCAGGAAACCGGCGTGCCGAAAATCTACCTCGCCAATATCACCGACGAGGTCGATCGCCTGGTCGAGCTGCATGACATGGCGGTCGCCAAGGGCGCCAACGCGCTGATGATCAACACCATGCCGGTCGGCCTGTCGGGCGTGCGCATGCTGCGCAAGCACGCGACCGTGCCGCTGATCGCGCATTTCCCGTTCATCGCCTCGTTCAGCCGGCTTGCCGGCTATGGCATCCACTCGCGGGTGATTACCCGCTTGCAGCGGATGGCCGGCTACGACGTGGTGATCATGCCCGGCTTCGGCCCGCGCATGATGACCCCGGAGCAGGAGGTGCTCGACTGCGTGCGCGCTTGCCTGGAGCCGATGGGGCCGATCAAGCCGTGCCTGCCGGTGCCGGGCGGCAGCGACAACGCGCTGACGCTGGAAGGAGTGTATCGCAAGGTCGGCAGCGCCGATTTCGGCTTCGTGCCGGGCCGCGGCGTGTTCAGCCATCCGATGGGACCGGCTGGCGGCGCGGCCAGCATCCGTCAGGCCTGGGACGCGATTGCCAAGGGCATTCCGGTCGCCGACTACGCCAACGACCATCCGGAGCTGCGCGCGGCGTTCGAGGCGTTTGGCAAGCGCTGATCGGCAAAAGTGTCGGTGATGTATCCGAACAGGTGTCGACGATGTCTCCGGGCTGAACACTCGTCCCGGCCATCCACGTCTTTGATCTTGCAGCGTTTTCAAGGCGTGGATACCCGCGCCGAGCGCGGGCATGACGGGTCATCGGCAGGGATGGCGGCCTCTGCCAACGCAAACGGCCGGCGCGGGGCCGGCCGTTCAAATTCAGATGGCAGTGCCGCTCAGATCGCGGAGCTGATCCACTGCTGCAGCTTGGCCTTCGGCGCAGCGCCGACCTGGCGCGAGGCCATTTCGCCGCCCTTGAAGATCATCAGCGTCGGGATCGACATCACGCCATACTTCGAGGCGGTCTTCGGGCTCTCATCGACGTTGAGCTTGACGATCTTGACCTGGTCGCCGAGCGCGCTGGCGATTTCGTCGAGCGCCGGGGCGATCATCCGGCACGGGCCGCACCACTCGGCCCAGAAATCCACCACGACCGGCCCCGCCGCTTGCAGCACTTCGGAGTCGAAATCGTTGTCTGAAACCTTGCCAACGGCCATGGGAAACCTCGTATCGGTGATTGAACGGCGCTGCGGGAATCGCGCAGAAGGGACGCTGAACCTATGAACGGCGGGGGGCCGGGTCAAGGACGCTCACCGGGACATGATCGCGGAGGCCTCCTGCTCCAGCGCCGCTTCGGAAATCTCCATCATTTCAGGTGTTTCGGTCCAAAGCAGCGCGGCGCGCACCGCGCGCTGCGGATACAGCTTGGCGAGCACGGCGCGGTACAGCGCCAGCTGGCGCCGGTAGCCGGCCGGCACTTCGGCGGGGCTTGGCGGCGGCGTCTGATTGGTCTTGAAATCGACGATCAGCACGGTGTCATCGGCGACCACAAGCCGGTCAACCTGGCCGGACACCAACAGCGCCGGCCCGCCGCCCGAATGCGGCAACCGGCCGACAATCGGCACCTCGGCGCGGCTGCCGGGGCCGAACACCGCGCTAAAACGCGCATCGTCCAGCAACGCCAGCACCCGCGCGGTCAGCGCCTCGCGCTCGGCCGGTGGCCATAGCTGCGCATCGACGTGGCGGGCGAGATACGCGCTCGCGGCCTCTTGGCGGCGCGGCGCGGCAATTTCGGGCAGCGATTGCAAGAGCCGATGCACCAGCACGCCGCGCTGCCGGGCGCGCAGCCGTGCCGGATCGGCATCGCCGCCATGCTGCGCGGCGCGAATCGCGTCGAGCTCGGCGACCGAGGGCTGCAGCATGCGTAGTTTCGGCACGAACGGCGGCACAGTGCTGCGCAGCCAGGCCGGCAACTCGGCCGGCTGCTCTGGCGGCTCGGCGGTGGTTTCAGGGGTGCCAGCGGCCTCGGCGATCTCGCCAAACCGCTTCACCACGCCATCGTCGGTGGTCAGCTCCTGCATCGGCAGACCGGAGCGCTCCAGCCCCTTGCAGATCAGATCGTACCAGGAGGCTTCGCGCACCTCCTTGCGGTTGCCCGGCATGCAGCCGCCGACGATCAGCCGGTCGGCGGCGCGGGTCATCGCCACATAGAGCAGCCGTCGATACTCATCCTCGGTGTCGCGCAGCATCGCTTCGCGCGCCGCCGCCACCGCGGGCGGATCGTCGCTCTTGCGGCCGGCCCAGACCACCACGCCAGCGGCGCCCGGCGCGGCATTGCCGCGCGCCAGCTCGATCAGATTGAGCCGAGCGTTGTCGGCGGGCGCCGAGGTGGTGTCGATCATGAACACCACCGGCGCTTCCAGGCCCTTGGCGCCATGCACCGTCATCACCCGCACCTCGTCGCGGGCGATTTCCATGTCGCGCTTGATCTCGGTATCGGCCGAGCGCAGCCAGCCGACAAAGCCCTGCAGCGTCGCTGGCGCCTTGCGCTCATAGCTCAGCGCCAGCTCCAGAAATTCGTCGAGCGCATCGGTCGCTTCCGGGCCGAGCCGGCGCAGCATGTCGGCGCGGCCGCCATCGCCGCCGAGCAGCCAGGTGTAGAACGAAAACGGCGCCTCGCTGCGCGCACGCGCCGCGCAGGCTTCTAGCCGCTGCCGGGCGCGCTGCCATTTCGGATTGTCATCGGCGCGGGCATCGAGCGCCTGGCGCAGCGAGCCCTGCCGATCCCAGGCCAGCTCAAACAGGTCGTCGTCATCCAGGCCGAATAGCGGGCTTTTCAGCACGGTCGCCAGCGCCAGATCGTCCTGCGGCAGCAGCAGCGCATCGGCGAGGTTGAGGAGATCGATGACCGCGATATGTTCGGTGAGTTTCAGCCGGTCGGCGCCGGCCACCGGGATGTTGCCGCGCTTGAGCGCCTGGATCACCGCGTCGAACGCGCGGCCGCGCCGCCGCACCAGAATCAGCACGTCGCCATAGCGCAGCCGCCGGCGGTTGCCGACCGGGCCGGTTAGCGTGCCGTCGCGGATCAGCCGTGCGATCTCGGCTTCGACCCGCCGCGCCAGCTTGACCTCGGGGCTGGTTTCGGCGACCGCATCGAACGGCGCCTGCCAGCCTTCCATATCCTCGCGCTTGTCGGGCTGCTGCAGCTCCCACAATTCCACCAGACTCGGCCCGGCATCGCCGAGCGCCTGATGCACCGGATAGCCGTCATCGGCGTGGATCGAGCGAAAGATCTCCTGATCGCGAAACACGTAGTCGACCGATTGCAGGATCGCGGCGCCGGAGCGGAACGAGTAGTTGAAGTTGACCTTCTCAAAGCTCAGCTCGGCTTTGCGGAACCGGCTCTGCAACGCGCCGCGCCGCTCGGCGAATTCGCGCGGCACCGCACCCTGAAACGAGAAGATCGACTGCTTTTCATCGCCGACCGCGAAGATGGTGCGCTTCAAGCCGTCGCGCGCACCGGCGCCGGCGGTGAATTCGGCAATCAGCCGCTCGATGATGTCCCATTGCCGCGGGCTGGTATCCTGCGCTTCATCGATCAGGACATGATCGACGCCGCGGTCGAGCTTGTAATGCACCCAGCCCGAGGAAATGCGATCCAGCATCTCCAGCGTCTTGTCGATCAGATCGTCATAATCGAGCAGGCCGCGCTGCTGCTTGTCGCGGCGGATCGCGCTCGCGACCGCGCTGGCGATCACCAGCAGCGCCTCGGTGCGGTCGCGTGCCGCCACCGCGCGGCGCTGCGCAAGTAATTGCGCCACGCGCTCGGCTTCGTCGGCGAGCGTGGCGCAGAATTCAGGATAGCTTTCTGCGATCTTCTTGGTGGCGAGCGATTTGCGCCGCTCCATCTCGCCGGTGAAGAACACCGCAAGATAAGCCTCGATCTGCGCCTCGCCGGTGAGCGCGAGCGCATTGCGCAGTCGCTGCGCCTGCTTGCCGTCATTGGCGCTGCCGCTGGCAAAGATCGTTGCTGCGTTGGCCCATTCGGAGCGCGGCAGATGCGGGCCGTCGAGAAAGGCGCGGTCGATGCTGGCGGCATCGAGCTGCGGCGCGACGCCGAGCGCGGCCGATAGTTCGGCCATCGCGGCGTCGGCGGAACCTGCGCGATCGATCCAGGCCAGAAACGTATCGCGGCTCATGCAGGCATCGCGCACCACGTCGCGGAACGTGGTGTCGGCCGCCGAGGTCATCGCCACCGCCAGCGCGCGCCCGGCCTTGCTGTCCGGCTCGGCGGCGGCTTTCAGCAGCACCGCGAGGCTGGCGCGCTCCATCATCTCGGCCTGGTCGCGGTCGTCGAGCACGGCGAAATGCGCCGGCACATTGGCCTCGAACGGAAACTGCTGCAGCAGCCTCGTGCACAGCGCGTGGATGGTCTGCACTTTCAGCCCGCCCGGCGTTTCGAGCGCGCCGGCGAATAGTTCACGGGCGCGCCGGCGCAGCGCGGCGTCGGGCTGGGCGATGCCGGTGCTGCGGATCGCGGCATCGAGCGCGTCGTCGGCAAGCGTGATCCAATGGCCGAGCGTGGCGAACACCCGCTGCGCCATATTGGCCGCGGCCGCCTTGGTGAAGGTGATGCACAGGATCTTCTCCGGCGGCACCCCGGCAAGCAGCAGGCGAATCACGCGCTGCACCAGCACATGGGTCTTGCCGGCGCCGGCATTGGCGGACACGAACACCGAGGCGCCGGGATCGGACGCCTGGATCTGCCGGGCGATCGCCTCCTGCGGAATGACGCGCGCGCTCATCGCTCGTCTCCGCTGGTGGCCGCCCATTCCTTGATGCGGGCGAGGTCGTCATAGCTGCCGTAGCGGCTGGTCCACATCGGCAGATCGAGCGAGGTGTACGGCACGGTGTCGCTATCAAATTTGCGCACCAGCCATTCCAGCTTGGCGCGCGCCTGATCGGCGGCGTCATCGGGCGTTTGCGCCGGCTCGCCGCGGCCGCGTTTCAGCTCGATCGGCTTGTTCTCGCCGGGCGGGCTGTTGCCACTCAAGCGGACATAGGTGAATTCGCTGACCGTGGCCGCGGCCGGGATGCCATCAAAGCCGCCATCGCGCAGGATCGCGGCTTCCAGCGTCAGCTGCGGCGACAGGCCCATCATCACCTGCTTGGCGGACGGCGGCTGCCCGGTCTTGTAGTCGAGCAGCGCGTAGCTGCCGTCGGTGCGCCATTCGATCCGGTCGGCGCGCGCGGTCAGCACGAACTGCCGGCCATCGCTGAGCGGAATCTTGAGGCGGCCGGATTGCTCGGCCAGCACGGCTTTGATGTCGCCGCGGCGCTCGTTCTCCCAGCTCAGGAACCAGTCGGCGATGCGCAGGAAACGCGGCCACCACAGCGCGCGCGCTTCCGGCTGCTGCATCAGCGGCGCAAAATGCTTGGCGCCGATCTCGCGCAGCACGCGCGCGCCATCGTCCGGCAGCGCGCTCGCGAACCGCTCGGTGAACTCACCGATCGCGGCATGGATCGCCGAGCCGCGATCGGCGGCCGACAGCGGCATATCGACTGGATCGAGCGGCGCCAGCTTGAGGATGTATTTCGCGTAGATGGTGTAGGGATCGCGCAGCCAGTCTTCGATCGCAGTCACCGACAGCTGCAGCGGTCTGGCGCTACGCGGCGGGCGCGGCATCGGCTGGCCGATCGGCTCGACCTTGGCGGGCCGGTCGAGCGCGGCGGCATAGCTGAGATAGCTGGCGCCGCGGCCAAGCGCCGCCGACCAGCGCTGATCACCGGCGACCGCTTTGAGCCGATGCAGGAAGCGCGAGGTCACTGCCGGGGCGCCGCCGACCTTGGCGGCGTGGGTCAGGATCACGTCGTCATGGCCGAGCAGCTGCGCAAAGTCGTGCGCCGAGAGGCCGATGCGCCGCTCCGGCAGATCGAGGCCGAGCTGATGCCGCATCGGCCGGCTCAGCCAGGGATCGACGCGCGGCGCCGGCGGCCAGATGCCTTCCACCAGTCCGCCGAGGATCACACGGTCGCAATCGGTGAGCCGCGCTTCCAGCGGGCCGAAGATGCGCAGCGGCGCATCCACCGCTTCCGGCCGCCGCACCATGCGATCGGCATAGAGCGTGGTGAACGCCTCGGGATAGTCGCGAAGCCGCGCCAGCACATGGCTATGCGCCGGCATGTCGTCGAAGGCTCGCGCCAGCGCCGCGCCGGCCAGCCCGTCAAACGCCGCCGCGATGCCCTCGGCATCGGTTGTCAGCGCGGTCAGTACCGCGCGGTGGCGCTTGGCGAGTTCGGCAAGATCATGGCTCTGATCGCCATCCAGCGTTTCCAGCGGTGCCAGCGCGGCGCCAAGCTGCGTCACCAGGCGTTGCGCGGCCTCGATGGCGTTGTCATCAAGCTGGGCGCGTAGTTCGGAGCGATGCAGCATCGACACGTCGCCGCGCCGCAATTTGTCGCGTTCGCCGCATAGCCGCGCCAGCGCCTGCGCCAGCCCGGCGCTGCCGGGCGGCGGCCGCGTGCCGCGCAGCACCGCGATTTCCAGGGCTTCGATCGCGCTGGTCCAGGCGCCTTGTGCGGCGCCGAGCCGCAGCAATGGGTGTTTCAGCAGCGCCAGCAGCGTCGCCGGTTCAAGCCCGGCGCTGGCGGCTTCCGCGGCGAGCCGTGCCAGCACGCCGACCGAGGTATCAACCAGCGCATCACCGCCGGAATCGTCAAACGGCAATCGCCAGCGGCCAAGCGCGGCGACCACGCGCCGGGCCAGCGCACGGTCCGGCGTCACCAGCGCGGCGCTGCGACCCTGCGCATAGCTCTCGCGCATCGCCACCGCGATCGCCAGCGCTTCGAGTTCAGCATTGTCGGCGGCGATCACCGTCAGCGTCTGCATGGCGGCGGCGATCCGCTCGGCGATCTCGGCTTGTTGCAGCCGGTGATGCCAATGCGCGGTGGCGCTCGATGGCCGCAGCGCCTCCGATAGCAGCGTTTCCCGGGCATGGGACACCGCCGCGCCGAGCGGCCGCACATCCGCGCGCGTGATGCCGAAGCTCTTCAGCAGTTGAAACAGCGCAAATTGCGGATGGTTGGAGGACGGCGGCGCTTGATTGGGATCATCGGCGCGCGTGCTGGCGCTGCCGATCTGGCGCCAGGCGTCGTCATCGAGTTCGGTATCGAGCCCCGGCAGCACCACCGCGCCCTGCGGCAATGCGGCGATCGCGGCCAGAAAGCGCGCGGTGGTCGGCATCGAGCCGGTTGAACCCGCGGCGATCACCGGGCCGGAGGGCTGGGCGCGCAGCCGTTCCATTTCCGCAGTCAGCAGCCGATTGTGGCGCACCACCGGCTCGATGCAGCCGATTTCCGCGAGATAACGCGGCCACCAGTCGCGCGCGATTTTCAGAAAATCGAGGGTGAGCTGCCAGTAGCGATCGAGCGCATCGGGAACGAGGCCATCAAGCCGTTTCCAATCGACATCGCGGGTCGCCATGTCGTCCATCAGCCGCGCCAGCTCGGTGGCGAGCGCGATCGCCGAGGCCGGGCTGCTGACCACCAAGGGCGCCGCCAGCGGATCGGTGGGGTCGAGCTGCTTGGCCCAGGCCCCGACCAGCATCGCCAGCGCCAGCCGGCGATCGAGCTCGCTCAGCGCCCGTGGCAGTTCCAGCGTTGCCGCGCCGCCGATCGCCGCGGTCTGTTCGGCAAAGGCCAGCTCGTCTTCGTCGATATCGCCGAGCGCCACGATGCGCGGCAGGATCGCGGCGTCGCCGCCCAGCACCTCAAGGAAGGTCTCGCGCGCCAGCCGCATCGCGCGCCGGGTCGGCAGATAGAGCGTGGCCTGCGCCAGCAGCTCCGGCTCGCGGCGCGGCGCAAAGCCCGCGATCAGCTCGCCGTCCACCAGCGCGGTGATCAGGGTGCGCAGAAACGGCGCGGACGGCGGAATGTTGAAGACACGCATGACGATCTCGATTCGCGGCAGCGTGCATCATGGCATGCGGCAGCGGCCCGAGGGAGTGTGGCCGCTGCCGCAGGTGCCCGTGCGGCTGAGCTGATCAGCAGTGCGCCGGAAACGTCGTGGCGCGGCGCGCAACACGCGCCGGCTATTCGACGCTGGTCGAATAGGCCCGCTCGGCCGCGGCGATCGCCTCCGGCGTGCCGACATGCATCCAGACGCCTTCCATGCGCAGCCCGAACAACCGGCCCTGTTCGCCGACGCGATCGAAAATATCGGTCAGCGAAAACTCGCCAGCCGGGGCATCGGCAAACAGCTGCGGCGACAGGATCGCGACGCCGGCATAGACGAACGGCACCACCTCCAGCTCCTTGCGCTTGCGCAGCGTGCCGTCCGGGGTCATGGCAAAATCGCCGCGGCCGCTATAGCCGATGCTATTCGCGGTCGGTGCCATCAACAGCAGAATATCCATCCGCGCCGGATCAAACGTGTCGGCCAGCCGCTTCAGATTGGGCTGGGCGCCGTCGATCCACATGGTATCGGCGTTGAGATGAAAGAACGGCGCGGTGCCGAGTAGCGGCAGCGCCTTCACCACCGCGCCGCCGGTGCCGAGCACCTGGTCGCGCTCGTCGGAAATCGTCACTTTCGGCGCGCTGCGTCCGGCGACATGGCTGATGATCTGATCGGGCAGGTAGTGAACGTTCACGACCGCGTCGGCGACGCCGGCTTCAGCAAGCTTGTCGAGCACATGATCGAGCAACGGCTTGCCGGCGACGCGCACCAGCGGCTTCGGCATGGTTTCGGTAATCGGCCGCATCCGCAGGCCGAGGCCCGCGGCAAGAACCATCGCTTTGGTGGGGGTAACGGACATTTCGTAGGCGGTCCCCGGTTGTTTCGTCTGTTGTTTTCGTCTCAAGAATCGCGCGCAACAGTACCATGTTCCGCGCAGGTTCAATCGGCCGCATAACCTGCGGTCGTGACGAAGATAAGACGCGCGCAAGGGACGAAAAGGCGCTCAGGCGCTGGCCTGCTGGGCGCGGCCGCGCGCGGGATCGCGCTTCTTCTTGTCGTTGCGGATGAAGGTGACGCCGATCTGGTCGCCATTGACCCAGCTCAGCTCGCAGCGTCGATAAGCGAGTCCGGTGGTCGACAGCAGCAGGAAGAATTCCTTGAGGTTCAGCCCCTGGAACTCACCATCAATGGTGATTTTGGCGCCGACGTCGGAGACATCCTCGACCGTGCAAGGTCGGCGCCAAGTTCCGTCGATCGCCATCATGTGGGCTTTGAGACCGCGCTCAAATACGACTCGACCGGCCTTGCGGCGCTCCGCAACACCCATTCTCGTTTTCCTCCATTTCGGGGCAAGCGGAGGGTATCGGTGGCAACGCTAATAACCCGTAAAAGCGGCCGGTTCATTGTGCCGGTGGCGGCACATGCCGGTCATACCAGCTTTGCAGCGAGGCCAAAGCCGGGTGCGCCAGCGACCTGGTCAGATAGGTCCAGATCCGCGGCAGATGGGCGAGGTATTGCGGCTTGCCGTCGCGGCGGTTGAGCCGGGTAAAGGTGCCGAGCAGCCTTGTGTTGCGCTGCGCCGACATCACCGCATAGGTCTCGGCGAAGGCGGCCGGGTCAAAGCCTGGTTCCGCGGCGCGCCGCGCCTTGATGTAGCGCGCGAGTAGCGTCAGTTCGAGCTGCTCGGGCACGTCGATCCGGGCATCCTGCGCCAGCGACACGAGGTCATAGGCGGCGGGGCCGAGCACCGCGTCCTGGAAATCGATCAGCCCGACCCGGGCGATGCCTTCGCGATCGCCGAGCCAGATCAGATTGGGGGAATGGAAGTCGCGCAGCACCCAGGTCTGGGCGTCGGCGGCGTGCTGCAGCAGCAGAGCGCGCCACAGCTCAAGAAATTCGCGGTGGGCCGCCGCGGTCAGCGGGGTGCCGCGGTCGGGCAGATACCATTCCGGCATCAGGCCGATCTCGATCAGCATCGCTTCGACGTCGAATTCCGGAATGGCGTAGTCCGCGCCGTCCGGCACCGGCAGCACGGCGGGCAGCGGCTCGCGATGCAGCGCCGCCAGGCAATCGGCGGCGGCCTGGTAGCGCTCCGCGATCGGCTGGCGCGGCACGCCGCCGAGGAAGCCGGCGCCGCCGAGATCCTCGGTGATCAGAAAGCCATCGCCCAGATTGGCGTGCAGGATCGCCGGCGCGGAAAAGCCGCGCTCGCGCAGGCCATGGCCGATCGCGACAAACGGCCGGACGTCTTCGGCGAGGTGCACCGCGGCGCTGTAGGAGCGGCCGCCATAGATCGGTGGGCCATCGGGCCGGCGCGGCGCGTTCATTAGGATCAGTGGCGGGCCGTCATGAAGCAGCCGGGCATAGGAGCGGGTCGAGGCATCGCCGGCGACCCGTTCGCGCGTTGCCTCCATCTCGCCAGCCCGTTCCAGGAACGTGCGCAGCGCCTGCAGCCGCTGCACCTGGGCGGCGGCCTTGCCATAACCTTTGATCTCGGCGGCGCGGGCCACCGAGCCCAGCGCCGGGCGATGGGTCAGCGTGATCTCGATATGGTCGTCCGGCAGCACCTCCGGCGCGCGCTCGGCCCATTCGATCAGCGCCACCGTGCCCTCCGGCAGCGGCGACAGCCCGATCTCTTCGAGTTCGCCGGGATCGTCGATCCGGTACAGATCGGCGTGCAGCAGCGGAAACGACGGCAGATCGTAGGACTGCACCAGCGTGAAGGTCGGGCTCGGCACGTCGAGCTCAGGCTCGCCGGCGAGATAGCGGATCATGGCGCGCGCCGCCGCGGTCTTGCCGGCGCCGAGGTCGCCCGACAGCGCGATCACATCGCCCGGGCTGATCAGCAGCGCCAGATCGGCCATGAGATGCGCCGTGGCGGTTTCGTTGGCCAGCGCGACGGAGAATGCGAACGGCGCGGTCATTCAGCGGCGTGACGCTGCTGGGACTGATCGATCGGGAAGCTGCAGGTCAGCGTCGTGCCCTGGCCCAGCGCCGAATCGATCCGCACCTTGCCGCCATGCAGCTCGACGAATGAGCGCACCAGCGACAGCCCAAGCCCGGCGCCGCGGTGGCGCGAGCCGTTGGAATGGCTCTCGAACCAGTCGAACACCTTTTCCTGCACTTCGGGCGCAATGCCCGGGCCGCTATCGATCACGGTGAACACGATATCGGTGGCGGTGCGCTCGGCCTTCAAGGTGACAATGGCATGCTGCGGCGAGAAGCCGACCGCATTGGCGAGCAGATTATACAGCACCTGCACCACGCGCCGTTCGTCGGCGATGAACTGGCCGATCTCGGCATCGGCCTGCACATCGAGCGTGATGTGATCGCGCGCGAGCCGGTCCTGAATGCCTTCGCTGGCGGCGTCGATCGCCTTGAGAATATCGACCGGGCCGAGATTGAGCGTCATCGCGCCGGCGTCGATGGTGGCAAGGTCGAGAATGTTATTGATGATGGCGAGCAGCGCGTTGGTCGAGCTGGTGATGTAGCCGAGATATTCGCCCTGCTTGTCGGTGAGCGGCCCGGTGGTCGGATCGCTGAGGAAATGCGCGAAGCCGATAATGGTGGTGAGCGGCGAGCGCAGCTCGTAGGAGACGTGGTGCACGAAGTCGATCTTCATCTGATCGGCGGCTTCCAGCGCCTCGTTGCGCTCGCGCAGCGCCCGCTCGACGTTCTCGGTATCGGTGATGTCCTGGAACGTCAGCATGGTGGCGCCGTCGGGCAGCGGCATGGTCAGGCAGGCGAGCACGCTGCCATCCTTGCGCTGCAGCTTGAGCGGCACCGGCACCCGGTTCTCAATGCTGGTGATGGCGGTGCGCAGCGTCTGCCAGATCGCGCCATTGTCGAACAGCGGCCGGCACCAATCGATCACCGTCTCGATATGCGGCTGCTGCTGCAGCGCTTCTTCCGACAGATTCCAGAGCCGGGTGAAGGACGGGTTGAACAGCCGCGCGCAGCCATTGCTGCCGAACACCGCGACCGCTTCGGCGAGATTGTCGAGCGTCTCGCGCTGGACGGTGATCAGCGCATCGTAGCGCCGCGCGAGATCGAGCTTTTCGGTGACGTCGTCGAACAGATAGGTGACGCCGCCTTCCAGATTGGGCGTGGTGACGATGCTGAGCGCGCGGCCATCGGGCAGATACCAGACGTCCTTGGTGGCATCGACGGCGCGATAGGCGTCGTACAGCCGGTTCTTCCAGGCGCGGAAATCGGCCTGTTCGGGCAGCTTGCGCGCGGCGCGCAGCTTGTCGAGCAGCGTCGATTCGTCGGGATTGGAATCGAGGAACGCAGTGTCGAGATCGAACAGCCGGCGATAAGAGTCGTTGTAGAACGCCAGCCGGTGTTGCTCGTCGAACACCGCGACACCGGACGACAATTGGTCGAGCGTGCGGCGATGGGAATCGGCCATCCGCGCGAGCGAGGCTTTTAGCGCGGCGGCTTCGTTGACGTCGATTGCCATGCCGGCGCTGCCGCCGCGCACCTTCTGGGCATAGACGTCGAACATCCGCCGCTCGCCGCCGACCACGATCGGCAGCCGGGCGCGGAACGCGGCGCTGTCATTGAGGCCGCGCGCCAGCGCTTCGCGATCATGGCTGTCGAGCAGCTCGACATTGTGCTGCACCGCTTCGGTGATGCTGGTGGCCTCGGCGGCGCGCGCATAGGCGGCGTTGGCAAAGGTCAGTTCGCCATTAGCGCGCCGGGTCCAGATCGGCCAGGGCGCGGCGAAGGCGAAGTCGCGCAGCATCTCGGTTTCTTCGTGCAGCTCGCGATAGCGCTCGGTCATCTCGGCAAGCTCGCGGCGCAGCCCGCTCAGCTCGCGAATGCGCACGATCGCCTGGCCGCCGACCGCGCGGCCCATCGCCTCGATGCTGCGGCCGGACGAGGTGACCAGATGCAGCACAAAGCTCTCGCCCGATTCCAGCAGCGCGTCGACGGCATGGTCCATGCGCAGCGCCGGCTCCGGCGGCATCCAGGTTCCGAACGCCAGCACCCGATGCGGCTGCGGCGCGCCTTCCGGCGACGGCGGAATCAGCAGCGCGATATCGCCGGAAATCTGCGGGCGGTCATCGCCCGCCGCCCAGGAAATCAGCACCTGCGGTTCGGCGAACAGCAGCGCGCGGAAGCGGTCGCTTTCGATCTGCAGGCTCTGGATGTCGTCGCGCAGCCGCGCTTCGCAGGCCGCCGCGCGCATCCGGGTGCGCATCAATTGGATCGTGGCCAGCACCGTGAAGCCGAGAATGCCGGCGGCGATGGTCACCACGCCAAGTTCCTGGCGGTTCAGGTCGAACAGCTCGGCTGCGGCGTCCAGCATCGAGGTTTCGGCGCGCGCCGGCGTCGCCGCGGTCAGCAGGGTGGCGGCGAGCCCGATAGAGCTGCTGCGTGCCAGCGAAGTGCACGACAGCAGCGTCCGACGCACCGATGCGATTACGCCTGCCATAGATTGCCCCAAAACCGCACGCCCATCGCATCGTCCTGATCAGCCGTCCGGCAATTGTTCAGCGCCGAAGTTTGGGCCGCAAGCCATCCTTGCGGCAACTCCGGTGCCCAACACAGGCCTGGCATTGCTGATCGTGATCGAAACGTCGTTCGCGAATCGTCGGACATTATCGCCTTCGCGACTCTTCCGGTAAGAGTCCAGACCGTGAACGCCGCGGCCCGGATGGCGGCAAATATTTTTCGCCGCAGCTCTTGCCAGGATTCGCGGCGCAGCGCGAATGATGACCGAACAAATCGCCCGCGTCTGCTGCTGTAGTTCCCGGGGGCTGCGTTCGGAAGCGCTGCGGCCCGAAGCTCAGCGGCCGGTGGAACCGAAGCCGCCGCTGCCGCGCGCGCTATCCGGCAGCGTCTCGACCGGCTGCCACAGCGCCTGCTCGACCTTGGCGATCACCAGCTGAGCGATCCGTTCTCCGCGGCGAACGACGAACGGCGCCTGGCCGTGATTGATCAGCAGCACGCCGATCTCGCCGCGATAATCGGCGTCGATCGTGCCCGGCGCATTGAGCACGGTGACGCCGTGCTTGGCGGCGAGGCCGGAGCGCGGCCGCACCTGGGCCTCAAAGCCTTCCGGCAGCGCGATGTGCAGCCCGGTCGGCACCAGCGCGCTGCGGCCCGGCTCAAGCGTCAGCGGCGCGTCATCGGCAACCGCGGCGATCAGATCGAGCCCGGCGGCGTGCGCGGTCTGATAGGCCGGCAGCGGCAGCCCTTCGGCATGCGGCGCCTGCTGGATGGCAATCGAAACGGTCACGCGTCAACACTCCCGGTGGCATCCGCGATGCGCTGCACCAGCGCGGCGGCGACTTGGTCTTTGGCCATCACCGGCCAGGCTTCATGGCGGATCTCTTCGCCATCGCGGATCAACAGATGCACGGTGTTGCGGTCGCCGCCCATCACGCCGGTCGCGGGCGAGACGTCATTGGCGACGATCCAGTCGCAGCGCTTGCGCTGCAGCTTGGCGGTGGCGTGGTCGATCAGATGTTCGGTCTCGGCCGCAAAGCCGATCACCAGCGGCGGCCGGCCGTGCTGGCGCTGGGCGATGGTGGCGAGAATGTCCGGGTTTTCGACCAGTTGCAGCGGCGGCACGCCATTGCCGTCCTTCTTCAGCTTCTGGCCGCCTTCTTCGGCGACGCGCCAATCGGCGACCGCGGCGGCAAAGATCGCGATATCGGCCGGCAGCGCAGCTTCCACCGCGGCCAGCATGTCGCGCGCCGCTTCCACCCGGATCACCCGGACGCCGGGCGGATCGCGCAGTTCCACCGGGCCGGCGATCAGCGTCACGCTGGCGCCAGCGGCCTGCGCGGCGGCGGCAATGGCAAAGCCCTGCTTGCCGCTGGAGCGGTTGGCGATGTAGCGCACCGGGTCGATCGGCTCATGGGTCGGGCCTGCGGTGATCAGCACGTGCTTGCCGGCCAAGGGCTGCGGCGCGGCCGGGCGCAGCAGCGCTTCGGCGGCGGCGGCGATCTGCAGCGGCTCGGCCATCCGGCCAACGCCCGCTTCGCCGGCTTCCGCCATCTCCCCGGCAAACGGCCCGATCAGTTTGACGCCGTCGCGCACAAGCTGCGCAACGTTGCGGCGGGTCGCCGGGTTGTTCCACATCATCGGATTCATGGCCGGCGCCAGCAGGATCGGGCGGTTGCTGGCCAGCAGAATCGCGCTGGCGAGGTCGTTGGCGTGGCCATTGGCCATCTTCGCCATCAAATCGGCGGTGGCCGGCGCCACCACGATCAGCGCGCAGTCGCGCCCAAGCCGGATATGGCCGGCGTCGAACTCGCTCTGCGGATCGAACAGATCGGTATAGACGCGCTGATGCGACAGTGCGCTGGCGGTGAGCGGGGTCACGAATTGCTGCGCGGCGGCGGTCAGCACGCAGCGCACCTCAAAGCCGCGCTCTTTCAGCCGGCGGATCAGGTCCATCGACTTGTAGGCGGCGATGCCGCCGCCGACGATCAGCGTGATGCGCGGCGCGGCGCCACCCGGCGCGGTGGTTTCGGTGGGGGGCAGCTCGGCGCGCTCGATGCCGTCGCTCGGCGCTGGCTCGGCCAAGGGCGATTGCTGCGCCGCCTCGCGCAAAATGCTGCGCACTTCATCTTCCATCGAACGGCCATTGCGCGCGGCGCGCTGGCGCAGCTCGGATTTGATGGCCTCGTCGAGCTTACGGATGGTGAGGTTGGCCATGCGGTCTTCCCTTCGATCCGCGCCCGTCAGGTCCCGCTTAGGTCGCGGGCAGCCACGCCGTTCGGGTCTGCTGCGGATCAAAACGTGGATGGCCGGGCGGGACCCGGCCATGACGGCGAGGATGCGGGACTATGCCAACTGACTGCAATGCAGGCAAGTATTGCAGTCAGTGCTAGCGCGTCAGCGCAGATATTGCAGCGAGAACAGCACGCCGATGAAGGTCGCGGCGATGATCCAGAGCGCGATGGTGCGGCCCCGGCTCTTGCGCCGTTCGCTGCGGCCGATCGCGGCGATGGTTTCCGGTGCCAGCACCAGGCCGTCGCGGGTCATGGCTTCGAGCTGGTTCAGCACCGTGACCGAGCGGCTGACGATCGACGGCAGGCCGGACAGCACCTGAACGATCTCGCCGCCACCGGCGAGCGCACTCTCAATCTTGCCGATCGGGCCGAGATTGCGCTCGATCCATTCGCGCACCACCGGGTCGGCGACCTTCCAGATGTCGAGCTTGGGATCGAACGAACGCGCCACGCCCTCGACCACCACCATGGTCTTTTGCAGCAGGATCAATTCCGGCCGGGTGCGCATGTCGAACAGCCCGGTGACCTCGAGCAGCAGCGTGAGCAGCTTGGCCATCGAGATTTCTTCGGCGGTGCGATTATGGATCGGCTCGCCGATCGCCCGGATCGCCTGCGCAAAATTCTCGACCGAATGGTGCGGCGGCACATAGCCGGCCTCGAAATGCACCTCGGCGACGCGGCGATAATTGCGGGTGATGAAGCCGAGCAGGATTTCGGCCAGGAAGCGCCGTTCCTTGGGCGCCAGCCGTCCCATGATGCCGAAATCGACCGCGACCAGCCGGCCCTCGGGGTCCAGGAACAGGTTGCCCGGATGCATGTCGGCATGGAAAAAGCCGTCGCGCAGCGCATGGCGCAGGAAGCTCTGGATCACCTTGCGGCCGAGTTCCTGGGTATCGACCTTGGCTTCGGCGATCCGGGCGTGGTCGTTGAGCGGAATGCCGTCGATCCACTCCATGGTCAGCACGTTATGGGTGGTGCGGTCCCAGTCCACCGTCGGCACCCGGAAATCCGGGTCGTCCTTGGTGTTTTCCGCCATTTCGGAGGCTGCGGCCGCTTCCAGCCGCAGGTCCATCTCCATCGCCACCGTGCGCGACATGGTGTTGATGACTTCGACCAGCCGCAAGCGCCGCGCTTCCGACGAATACTGTTCGGCCTTCTCGGCGACGAAGAAGAAGTCGCTGAGATCGCGCCGGAATCTGGCGCCGACATTGGGGCGCAGCACCTTGACCGCGACCTGCTTGCGCACGCCATCGACCTCGATCTCGCCGCGATGCACCTGGGCGATCGAGGCCGCCGCCACCGGGGCGCTCAGGCTGACAAAGGCCTGATCGACCGGGCGCTCCAGCGAAGCGGCGATGACCGCATCGGCTTCCGACTGCGAGAACGGCGGCAGCCGGTCCTGCAGGCTTTCCAGATTGCGCGCCATGGCCACACCGACCACGTCGGGCCGGGTTGCCAAAAACTGTCCGAGTTTCAGATAGGCCGGGCCGAGCTTGGTCAGCGCCAGCGACAGCCGCGGGCCGGCCGCGGCGCCGGGCCGTTCGATCAGCCGCGCCAGCCGCAGCGCCAGCCGCCCGGGCGGGGGCACCAGGGATGGATCGACCACGCCGAACACGCCTTCACGCGCGAACACGTAGCCGGCGCGGGCCAGCCGCGCCGCATGGGTCAGTGCAGAGATCACAAACGCCAGCCCGAATGCAGCGCGACGATGCCGCCGGACATCAATTGATAGCTGACGCGGGCAAAGCCGGCGTCGCGGATCATGGTCGCGAACTGCTCTGGCTTCGGGAATTTGCGAATTGATTCAACCAGATACTGGTAGCTCTCGGCGTCGCCGGTCACGGCGCGGCCGATATGCGGGATCACCTTGAACGAGAACAGGTCATAGATCTTGTCGAGGCCCGGCACATCCACGGTCGAGAATTCCAGGCACAGGAACCGGCTGCCGGGCTTCAGCACCCGATGCGCTTCCTTCAGCGCCAGGTCGATGCGCGGCACGTTGCGGATGCCGAACGCGATCGTATAGGCGTCATAGCTCTTGTCGGCGAACGGCAGCTCCTCGGCATTGCCTTCCACGAACGTGACCTGATGGTCGAGATGCTGGGCGAGGGCGCGTTCCTCGCCGACCGCGAGCATGTCGCTGTTGATGTCGCACACGGTCGAGGTGAAGCCGGCGCCGGCCGCCTTGGCGGCGCGGAACGAGATGTCGCCGGTGCCGCCGGCCACGTCGAGCAGCGCAAACGGCGCATCGTCGCGCGGCGGGTTCAGCGTCGTCACCATGGCGTTTTTCCAGACCCGGTGCAGGCCGCCTGACATCAGATCGTTCATCAGGTCGTAGCGGCTGGCGACGCTATGAAACACGTCATTGACGAGCGTCTGCTTTTCCTCCAGGGCCACGTCCCGGAAGCCGAAATGCGTGGTCTCGCCCCGCTGTGCCATACTTGTCTCTCCTGTACGCGACGTCGCGCCGCCGCGGTCGATTCGGGTTCGCCGGACCCGGCCTGCGGCGGACCATATAGCGTGCCGCTGGCGATGGCGCTATCACCTTGGCGGTCCAAGGGGAATACATGCCTGAGTTGCCTGAAGTCGAAACCGTGCGGGTTGGTTTGCAGCCAGCCATGGAAGGCGCCCGATTTGATGCGGTGGCGCTGCGCCGTGGCGACCTGCGCTTTCCGCTGCAGCAGGATTTCGCCGCCCGGCTGACCGGGCAGAGCGTGATCGGGCTCGGCCGCCGCGCGAAATATCTATTGGCCGATCTCAGCAGCGGCGACGTGCTGCTGATGCATCTGGGCATGTCCGGCTCGCTGCGGGTGATGGAAGGCAGTGTCGAGACCACCCCCGGCTCGTTTCATTATGCCCGCTGCGCCGACCGCGCCCACGACCATGTGGTGTTCGCGATGTCGACCGGCAAAACCGTGGTGTTCAACGACCCGCGCCGGTTCGGTTACATGAAAGTGTTTCCACGCGCCGCGATCCAGGACGAGCCGTTCCTGAAAGGGCTGGGGCCGGAGCCGCTCGGCAATGCCTTTGATGCCGAGATGCTGGCGCGGGCGTGCGCCGGCAAGACCGTCAGCCTGAAGGCGATGCTGCTCGGCCAGCGCGCCGTGGCCGGGCTTGGCAATATCTACGCCTGCGAGGTGCTGTTCCGGGCGCAGCTTGATCCGACCCATCCGGTGGCCGTGCTGGCCGATCCCTCGGGCGCGCCGACCGGCGCCGCCGAGCGGCTGGTGATGTCGATCCGCACCGTGCTGGCCGAGGCGATCGCGGCGGGCGGCTCGTCGCTGCGCGACCAGCAATATCGCCAAACCTCTGGCGAACTGGGCTATTTCCAGCATTCGTTCCAGGTCTATGACCGCGAGGGCGAACCGTGCCTGACCAAAGGCTGCCGCGGCACCATCCTGCGCTTCAACCAAAGCAACCGCTCAACCTTCTGGTGCCCGAGCTGCCAGCGCTGAGGAGGCGGCCCGCTCTCCCTCCCTCCCTCCCTCCCCCGCGAAGCGGCGGTCGTTCAGTTTTCCCTCCCCCCGCGAGCTTTGCGAGCGGCGGGGGGGGGGGCCGGCCGCAGGCCGGTCGGGTGGGGGGCGCTTCTTCGCGAAGGCCTTATCACCCACGTCTTTAAATCCAAGCAGGATCAAAGGCATGGATGGCCAGGACGAGCCCGGCCTTGACGTGCGGAGTGGTTGGTATCAATCGCCATTGGTAGTATCGGGCTAGCGCAGAAGCCCCCCCCCACCCCCGACCCCTCCCCACCGCTTCGCGGGGGGAGGGGAGAAGAGGGGTCTCTCGCCACCGCGTTACGCTTCGCGGCGAAGGGAAGTGCGCCGCGCCGTAGCGGTTGATGTTCGCTCGCAGCTTCCGTTGCCGGCCCGCCGCAGTTGTTGATATGGGCAAGCACCCTTCGGTCATACGCCAGGACACGCCCATGGATGCCAATCTGTTTACCCGTCTGTTCGACGGCCTCACCGATCCCGGCAAGCTCGCGATCGAGACCCATGATGGCGGCCGGGTCAGCTATGGCGAGCTGATGCAGCGTGCCGGCCAGATCGCCAATGTGCTGGTGGCGCGCGGTGTTGAGCCCGGCGACCGGGTGGCGGTGCAGGTCGAAAAATCGGTGGCGGCGCTGGTGCTGTATCTCGCCACGGTGCGCGCCGGCGCGGTCTATCTGCCGCTCAACACCGCCTATACGCTGCACGAGCTTGATTACTTCATCGGCGACGCCGAACCGAAACTGGTGGTGTGCGATCCGGGCAAGCGCGACGGCATTGCCGCGCTCGCTGACAAGATCGGCGCCAGCGTCGAAACGCTCGATGCCAATGGCGAGGGCACGATCAGCACCGCGGCGGCGGCTGCATCATCAGAGTTCGTCACCGTGCCGCGCGCCGGTACTGACTTGGCCGCGATCCTGTACACTTCCGGCACCACCGGGCGCTCCAAAGGCGCGATGCTGTCGCATGATAACCTCGCGTCGAATTCGCAGATGCTGGTCAATTTCTGGCGCTTTACGCCGGACGACGTGCTGATCCACGCGCTGCCGATCTATCACACCCATGGGCTGTTCGTGGCCAGCAACGTCACGCTGTTCGCGCGCGCCTCGATGATCTTTTTGCCCAAATTCGATCCGGAACTGATCATCAAGCTGATGAGCCGGGCCACCGTGCTGATGGGCGTGCCGACCTTCTACACGCGGCTGTTGCAAAGCCCGGCGCTGACCAAAGAGACCGCGGGTGCGATGCGGCTGTTCATCTCGGGCTCGGCGCCGCTGTTGGCTGATACTCACCGCGAATGGTCGGCGCGCACTGGTCATGCCGTGCTGGAGCGCTATGGCATGACCGAAACCAACATGACCACCTCCAATCCCTATGACGGCGCGCGCGTGCCCGGCGCGGTCGGTCCCGCGCTGCCCGGCATCTGCGTGCGCGTGGTCGATACCGAGAGCGGCCGCGAATTGCCGCCCGGCGAGATCGGCATGATCGAGGTGAAAGGCCCGAACGTGTTTCAGGGCTATTGGCGCATGCCGGACAAGACCAAGGCGGAATTCCGCTCCGACGGTTTCTTCATCACCGGCGATCTCGGCAAGATCGATCAGGACGGCTACGTCTATATCGTCGGCCGCGGCAAGGATCTGGTGATCACCGGCGGTTTCAACGTCTATCCCAAGGAAGTCGAGACTGAGATCGACGCCATTCCCGGCGTGGTGGAATCGGCGGTGATCGGCGTGCCCCATGCCGATTTCGGCGAAGGCGTCACCGCGGTGGTGGTGCGCGACAAGGGCGCCGCCGTCGATGAAGCGGCGGTGCTCGGCGCGCTTGAAGGTCAGCTTGCGAAATTCAAGATGCCCAAGCGCGTGCTGTTCGTCGACGAACTGCCGCGCAACACCATGGGCAAGGTGCAGAAGAACGTGCTGCGCGACACCTACGCCAAGCTCTACAGCTAGCCTCGAACCAACACCGCGCGCGCCGCTTTGAGCGGCGCCGCAACGCGCATATTCCGCGCGGCGGCCGCACGCGAGCGGGCGCTGCTGCGGCTCCTTGACTTGCACCGCCATGCGCCGCACAGCTTCCGAAAAGCACAGGAGGGCGCATGTTCAAGGATCTGTTTTCACTGCAGGGACGGGTGGCGCTGGTCACCGGCGGCTCGCGCGGCATCGGCAAGATGATCGCGGCCGGGTTTTTGGCGCAGGGCGCGGCGCGGGTTTACATCACCGCGCGCAAGGCCGGGCCTTGCGAGCAGACCGCGCAGGAATTGACCGCGCAATATGACGGCGAGTGTATCGCGCTGCCGATCGACATCTCGACCCTGAGTGGCATCGACTTGCTGACCACCGAGCTTGGCAAGCGCGAGCAGCAGCTCGACATTCTGGTCAACAATGCCGGCGCCGCCTGGGGCGCGCCGTTTGACGAGTTCCCCGAGAGCGGCTGGGACAAGGTGATGGACCTGAACGTCAAGGCGCCGTTCTTCCTCACCAAGGCGCTGCATGGCCTGCTGCAAAAAGCCGCCAGCGACGAGCGCCCGGCCAAGGTGATCAACATCGCCTCGATCGATGGGCTGTTCGTCAATCCGCTGGAAACCTATCCCTATGCTGCCAGCAAGGCCGGGCTGATCCACCTGACCCGGCGCATGGCGGCGCGGCTGATCAAGGACAACATCGTGGTGACCGCGATCGCGCCGGGGCCGTTCGCCTCCGATATGAACAAGGCGGCGCGCGACCATGCCGATCTGGTGGCGACCCGGGTGCCGGCCGGCCGGATCGGCGCCGATGCCGACATGGCGGGCGCCGCGGTCTATCTCGCCTCGCGCGCCGGCGATTACGTGGTCGGCATCACGCTGCCGGTCGATGGCGGCGTCGCCTACGCCACCCCCGGCATTCAGGGCGACGGCTGGGACTAAGCCGGGCGCTGCTTGCTTTGCCCATTCTGCATTATAGTGCAGAGTGGGGCATTCCGTCCGCTTGCTGCGGCGGCGGGGCTGCACTATGTTTCGTGGGTTCGGTCAATGATGGCCGTTCCCTCGGGCCTCGTGATGGACGCTGCGCAATCGGAAACGCTGTTCCTGGAGCAACTCGGTCAGCGCGTGCGCAACATGCGCGGGCTGCGCGGCATGTCGCGCAAAGTGCTGGCCAAGGTGTCCGGGATTTCCGAGCGCTATATCGCGCAGCTTGAAAGCGGCAAGGGCAACGTCTCGATCGTGCTGCTGCGCCGCGTCGCCCAGGCGCTCGGCACCCATCCTGAGGACCTCATTCCCGCCGCCGATCCGGTGCCGGATTGGCCGGTGCTGCGCGATCTGTTGCGCCAGGCCTCGCCGGTGCAGCTCGCCCATGCCCGCGACGTGCTGTCCGGGCTCGGCCGGCTCGGTGCCGGCGCGCGCCGGCTGCCGGATTTCAACGGCATCGCCTTGATCGGGCTGCGCGGCGCCGGCAAATCGACGCTCGGCCGCAGGCTTGCCGATCACATCGGCTGGCGCTTCGTGGAACTGAACAAGGAGATCGCCCAGCAGCACGGGCTGTCGATCGCCGAGATCATCGCGCTCTATGGCCAGGAGGGCTATCGGCGCATGGAGCTGGCGACGCTGCGGCAATTGCTGGCGCGCAAGGAGCTGATGGTGCTGGCCGCTGGCGGCGGCATCGTGTCCGAGCCGGTCAGTTTTGAGCTGCTCTTGTCATCGTTCTTCACGATCTGGCTGAAGGCCGACCCGGAACAACACATCGCGCGGGTGCGCAGCCAGGGCGATCTGCGGCCATTGGCTGATGATCAGACGGCAATGGCCGAATTGCACACCATCTTGACCAGCCGCGAACCGCATTACGCGCGCGCCTCGGCGGTGCTCGACACCGCGCCCTTGTCGATCGATCAGGCTGCTGCGCAACTGATCGCCATGGTGTCGCCGGTGCTATGCCGCGATGCCTGCGCATTCGGTTCACATCAGGCGGCGCTCTGAACGCTGAACCTGCGCATCGCGAGAATTCATTTCAATCACAGGATCGCCATCGCCGCTCCCCGCACGCGCGGCTGGAATAAAGCCGACCACGTGCGTCGCAAATGGTTTCATCACGATTGATAGCAATGGCGTGTCTGTGCGCCGCAAGCTCGCTTGTGAAGCACTGATCAGTGCCGAGCGTGATCACCAGCGCATCGCGCCACAGTGATCGACGTTTCACCTGCGACAGAATCGACCACGCTGAAACCAAGCGTGCATCGCCACCGTAGCTGCGGGCATCGAACAGATTGCGATCGCGATCAGGTTCGAACCAGCCCGCGCTCAGCCGCGGATATCATGCCAACATTGGGAGACTAATCGATGTCCAAGCGAATTGCTCTGTCTGCAGCCGTGATTGCTCTGGCTGCCAGCGTGCAGATCCCGGCACATGCCGAGGACAAGATGATGCGCAACAACGCCGGCATGACCAAGAGTGACACGACTGTGATGGTTGGCGGCGCGGCCATGGTTCCTTCCAAGAACATTGTCGAGAATGCTGCCGCGTCGAAGGATCACACCACGCTGGTTGCGGCTGTGAAGGCGGCCGGCCTGGTCGGCACGCTGGAAGGCAAGGGGCCGTTCACGGTGTTCGCGCCGACCAATGCCGCATTTGGCAAGCTGCCGAGCGGCACGGTCGATAATCTGCTCAAGCCCGAGAACAAGGCGACGCTCACCAAAATTCTCACCTATCACGTTGTTCCCGGAAAACTCGAAGCGGCTGATCTCAAGGACGGTCAGAAGCTGAAGACCGTGGAAGGCGATGAACTCACGGTACGCACCTCCGGTGGCAAGGTGACGCTCACCGATGCCAAGGGCGGCAGCGCGACCGTTGCCATTCCCAATGTCGGGCAATCGAACGGCGTGATTCATGTGGTCGACACCGTGTTGATGCCGGCCTCGTAACGCATCGAGGGCACGGTGCGGGCGTCCTGCCCGCGCCGGCGCCCCGAGCGCTGCATTTGCTGCCTTCGGCTCGCTGAGTTGTGATCGCGCTTGAGCCGCGAAATCTGGACAATCGGCGTGCGATCCGTCGGCGTTCCACGCTGGCGCCGCCTTCAGGAACCGCTGCAATGTCTGGCACCGCGATCATCGACCAGCAAACCGCGCCGCGGCGCGCTGCGGTGGTTCATCCGCTGTGGCTGCGCGTGCTGCACTGGGTCAACGCCTTCGCGATGGTGGTGATGATCGGCTCGGGCTGGCAGATCTACAACGCATCGCCGCTGTTCGATTTCAGCTTCTCCCGATCGATCACCATCGGCGGCTGGCTCGGCGGCGCGCTGCAATGGCATTTTGCCGCGATGTGGCTGCTGGCGATCAACGGCGTGCTGTATCTGCTGCTCGGCCTCATCACCGGACGGTTTCGCGATAAATTATGGCCGATCAGCGCGACCGGAGTCGGCCACGATCTGCGCCAGGCGCTGAGCTTCAAGCTCTCGCATGCCGATCTGTCGCGCTACAATCAGGTGCAGAAGCTGCTCTATGCCGGCGTGATCATCGCCGGCATCATCGCGGTGCTATCAGGTATGGCGCTGTGGAAGCCGGTGCAATGGCAAACGCTCACCTCTTTGTTCGGTGGCTATGACGCCGCGCGCTATGTGCACTTCTTTGCGATGACGGCGATCTGCGGCTTTCTGGTGATCCATATCGCGTTGGCGCTGCTGGTGCCGCGCGCCTTGCGCGCCATCATCATCGGACGGTGACAGCCATGACCACGGCCTCGTCATTGCGAACGAAGCAACGCAATCCAGCGCACGGCACCCTGACGCTTAGCGCTGACCGCATCGCTGCTCGTCGTCCTGAGTTTAGGAGGCCGCCATGTTCGGCTTGAAGCGGCTGATCATTCCCGGCGTTGATAAGCGCCTGTTGGTGCGCGACGCCGCCAAACTGCTGCCCGATCCGTCGCGGCGGCGTTTTCTGGCCGGCGGCGCCAGCCTCGGCGCCTTGACGCTGCTGACCGGCTGCGACGTGGTCGATCAGGTTTCGGCCGAAAAACTGCTGGTGCAGATTTCCAAATTCAACGACGCGGTGCAGGCCGCGATCTTCGATCCGTCGCAATTGGCACCGAGTTTTCCCGAAAGTGCGATCACCCGGCCGTTCCCGTTCAATGCGTTCTATTCGCTGGGTGAGGCACCGCGTATCGATGGCGATCAGTACCGCCTGGAAGTGTCCGGACTGGTCAGCAACACCAGTGCATGGTCGCTCGCGCAGCTTGCGCAATTGCCGCAACAGACCCAGATCACCCGCCATGTCTGCGTCGAGGGCTGGAGCGCGATCGGCTCCTGGACCGGCGTGCCGCTGCGCGAGTTCCTGCAGCGCATCGGCGCCGATCTGCGCGCCAATTATGTCTGGTTCCGCTGCGCCGACGGCTACACCTCGCCGATCGACATGCCGACCGCGTTGCATCCGCAGACCCAGATCACGCTCGGCTTCGATGGCGCGACGCTGCCGCGCGCCTATGGCTATCCGATCAAGATTCGGATTCCGACCAAGCTCGGCTTCAAGAACCCGAAATACGTGGTCTCGCTGGAAGTCACCAACGACTACAAGGGCGGCTATTGGGAGGATCAGGGCTACAATTCGTTTTCCGGCTTGTGATGTGCTGTCCTTATCCTGTCATTCCGGGGCGCGCGAAGCGCGAACCCGGAATCGCGAGATGATGGCAGTATCGCGGGCATCCCGAAATTCGAGTTTCCGGGTTCGCTCGCGAGTGCCCCGGAATGACGGGATGAGTTAACGCCGCTCGCAACGATCGCAGAAGGTTCCGCAACTAATCCGCGGCCAATCGCGTGTTGTCGGGGCTGCAGCGGCAGTGATAGCGTCGCGATCAAAGCCTGGAAGATGCGACATGGGAGGTTTCAATGATGCTGCGAGCTTTGTTGTGCACCGGCGCGCTGTTGCTGCTACCGACGGCGGTCGCCGCGCAGACGGCGCAGGCCAGTTTGAAAAACGCGCAAGGCACTGAAGTCGGCACCGCCACGCTCAGCGAAACAGGGAAGGGCGTCGCGATCAAGCTGGCGCTGAAGGGGCTGCCGCCCGGCGAGCACGCCTTCCATATTCACGCGGTCGGGCGCTGCGAGCCGCCGTTCACTTCGGCTGGTGGGCATTTCAATCCCGGCAACAAGAAGCACGGCAAGATGGCGGAGGGCGGCGCCCATGCCGGCGATATGCCCAATCTGACGATCCCGTCGTCCGGATCGCTGACCATCGACGTGGTCAATGACGCGGTGACGCTCGCCAAGGGCGCGCCCAATTCGCTGTTCAAGCCGGATGGCACCGCGCTGGTGATCCATGCCGGCGCCGACGACTACAAGTCCGATCCGGCCGGCAATGCCGGCGACCGCATCGCCTGCGGTGTGATCGAGTAGTCCCGCGAGTCATTCCGGGATGCGCGCTTTGGCGCGCAGACCCGGAATCTCCTTACAAGCGGATCAAGACCGCAGCGGCCGTTGCAGCGCCGCGCATAATGCGCCGATGCCGAGGGTGGCGGCCGACACCGCCAGCGCGGAATCGAGGCTGCCGGTGTAATCGGTAATGGCGCCGGTGGCGAACGGGCCGAGCGTCTGGCCGACACCAAAAGCAATGGTCATGGCCGCGATCGCGCCCGGCCAAGCTGCTTGCGGATAGTTGAAGCGCACGAACGCCGTGGTGGTGGTGACCACCGCGAAGAACGAGCCGCCGAATACTGCCGCCGACAGCGCCAGCACCGCGAGCGATGATGACGCCATCGGCAGCGCCGCGCCGACCGCGTTGACGCCAAGCACGATCGCGGTGACTGCGCCGCTATGGCCGCGCGCGATCAGCCGCCGCCACAGCCAGGGCGAGGTCAGCGCGCCAAGCCCGATCAGGCTCCAGAACAGGCTTTGCGCCAGCGCGCCGCCGCCGGCGTCGCGCACATAGGCGATCATGAAGGTCATGTAGGCGATGTAGCCAGCGCCAAACAGAAAATAGCCGAGCAGATAGATCGCGACCGGCCGGATGGCGAACGAGCCCACCTTGGCTTCCTGGCGCGCCGCCGCGCCGTCGATCCGCAGCACCAGCAGCGGCAGCGCCAGCAGCAGCGCGATCGCTGTCAGCGCCAGCCAGGCCAGCCACCACGAGCCCGGCCCAAGGCCCTGCAGCAGAAACGGCACCACCAGCCCGGAGATCAGGATGCCGACTCCGGGGCCGATATAGAACAGCCCGATCAGCAGGCTGGCGCGTTCCGGCTCGCGCTGCGCCAGCGTCGCGGTCAGTGTGCCGCCGGCCACGAACGCAACGGCGGCGCCAAGCCCGGCCAGCAGCCGCGCCAGACCGATCGCGAGAAAATTGCCGGACAGCGCGCACAGCGCCAGCGACAGCACGCAGGCGAGCGTGCCGGCCTGCACCAGCGCCAGCAGGGGGAAGCGCCGGCTGAGCCGGGCGGCGACCAGCGCGCCGGCGAGATAGCCGGCGGCGTTGACGGTATTTTGCAGACCGGCAGCCGAATAGCTCCAGTCCAGCGAGTCGCGCATGTCTGGCAGCAGCAGCGAATAGGCAAAGCGGCCGATGCCGAGGCTGATGGTCGGTGCCAGCGCCAATGTCAGCACCAGGCGCGCGGTCGGCGGCCGGGTCTTGTCGATCCTGCTCAAGCGTTTCTCCCGCTTGAATTTGTGCCGTGCTTTCGCGGTTGCCGCAACAGCGCTGGCCGGAACCGCGCTTGCCAATCCGGCAGCGGCGCTTTAGCACTCCGGCACAATTCCATTGTCCACTCGTCATGCCCGGCGCTGCGCCGGCATCCGCGTTTTTCGAGCTGCACAGCCAGACGTGGATGGCCGGGATCAGCCTGGCCATGACTCATCATGAGGAATTCGATCATGGCGACGCATAAACTGCTTCTTCTGCCCGGCGACGGCATCGGCACCGAGGTGATGGCCGAGGTGAAGCGCCTGATCGACTGGCTCAATTCGGCCGGCATCGCCAAGTTCGAGACCGAGGACGGCCTGGTCGGCGGCGCCTCCTATGACGCCGACAAGGTGGCGATCACCGACGCCACCATGGCAAAGGCCCACGCCTCCGACGCCGTGATCTTTGGCGCGGTCGGCGGTCCGAAGTGGGACGGCGTGCCCTATGAGGCCCGCCCGGAAGCCGGCCTGCTGCGGCTGCGCAAGGATCTCGGCCTGTTCGCCAATCTGCGCCCGGCGGTGTGCTACCCGGCGCTGGCCGATGCCTCCAGCCTGAAGCGCGAGGTGGTCGAAGGCCTCGACATCATGATCGTGCGCGAGCTGACCGGCGGCGTCTATTTCGGCGAGCCCAAGACCATCACCGACCTCGGCAATGGCCAGAAGCGCGCGGTCGACACCCAGCTCTATGAAACCTACGAGATCGACCGCATCGCCCGCGTCGCCTTCGACCTGGCGCGCAAGCGCCGCAACAAGGTGACCTCGATGGAAAAGCGCAACGTCATGAAGACCGGCGTGCTTTGGAACGAGGTGGTCACCGCGGTCCATAAGGCCGATTACGCCGACGTCGCCCTCGACCACCAGCTCGCCGATTCCGGCGGCATGAACCTCGTGAAGTGGCCGAAGCAGTTCGACGTGATCGTCACCGACAATCTGTTCGGCGACATCCTGTCCGACATCGCCGCGATGCTGACCGGCTCGCTCGGCATGCTGCCCTCGGCCTCGCTCGGCGCGGTCGATGCCGCCACCGGCAAGCGCAAGTCGATGTATGAGCCGGTGCACGGCTCGGCGCCGGACATTGCCGGCAAGGGCCTCGCCAATCCGGTGGCAATGCTGGCCTCGTTCGGCATGGCGCTGCGTTATTCGCTCGATATGGGCGATCTCGCCGACAAGCTCGATCAGGCGATCGCCGCGGTGCTGGCCAAGGGTCTGCGCACTGCCGACATCAAGTCGGAAGGCACCACCGTGGTCTCGACCTCGCAGATGGGCGAGGCGATCCTGAAGGAAATGCAGGCGCAGCTGTCGTAACCGCAGCCGTCGCTTCCGAAGGTCCAAAAACCGAGGCGACCTCCCTCCCCCTTGCGGGTTCGCAAGGGGGAGGGAGGAGCTGGCCGCTATGGCGGCCACTTCGCTGGAAAACGCTTCGACCGGCAGTGAAGAGCCATTCCATACGGGGTAGCCGGGCTCGTCCCGGCCATTGACGTCTCTGATCCTGCGAAGCTTTTAAGTAAAGCGAGCCGCTGGCTCAGCGGCTGCCAGGCCAGAAATCCGACGATGACGGACGCGGTTCGGGCGGCGGGCGGCGCTTGACCGGCTTCTTGCGCGCCGGCGGCTGCTCCGGCTCGCTGCTTTTTGCCCCGCCCAGCCGCTTGAGCGCGGCATCGGCGGCACGCTCGCCGCTGTCCCAGGCGCCTTCCACCGTGCCCCACAGCGTTTCGTGGGTGGCTTCGCCGGCCATGAACAGATTGCCGAGCGGCTCGGCGAGCACCCGGCGCGACGATTGTCCGCCCGGCTGCGCCGCCGACATCGCGCCCATGACCAGCGGATTGGCATTCCAGCTTGTGGCGCTGGCGCGCTTGACGCCGGCCACCGCCTCGCTGCCAAACAATTTGCCGAGCCATTCCTTGGCGAAATCGATCATCGCCGCCTCGCCCTGCTGGGCCAGCTCGCGGCCGAATGCGCCCGCGACATCGACCGTGCACAGCGACGAACCGCCGAGATTGGCGACCAGAAAGCCGGTGCGCGCATCGGAGCTGCGCTCGATCATGATCTCGTCCTTGGCAAGGCCGAGCCGATTGCCGGCGAGCTGCAACGCAATGCGATCAAAGCTGCCGAGCGACAGTTTGGCGGCGGCATCGAGCTGGCGCTTGGGCAGCTCGGGCGCAAATTTAATGGCGCCGGAGCCGAGCACATTGCTCGACACCGTGAGGATCGCGGCGCGCGCGCTGATGCGCCCGGCCGGCGTTTCCACCGCGACATCGCGATTGCTCCAGACGATGCGCTGCGCTGGCGTCGACAGCGCCACCGGCAAACCCTCGGCGAGCTTGCCAAGCAGCGCGCCAACCCCAGGACGGCACGCCACCATCGCCACGCGGTCCTGCGCGCGAAACTGATCGAGCGCCGACAGGTCCTTGAGGTCCTTGCCGCTGGCATAGGGCCCGAGCAGAAATTCCACGGTCGAGGTCCAATCGCCAAGGTCGCGCGGCAGCGCTGCGGCGCAGGCGATATCGGCCTTGCGCGCCGCCTCGTCGAGCGCGCGGCTGGCGCGCACCAGCGTGACCAGCAGGTCCTCGCTCTCGCTCGGGCGGGCGTTGCGGCGGCCGATCCGCAATTTCTGGCCGGGCGGCGCCGAGGCGACATCAAGGCCGGCGCCGCGCGCCAGCTTCACCAGCGCATTGCTTTCCGGATTATGCAGCCAGGCAGCGCCGCGATCATAGGGCACGTCAAAACTGCTGAGATCGGTCTGGCAGCGGCCACCGAGCTGCGGCGCGGCATCGATCACGATCACCTTGCGGCCCGCGGCGACGATGCGGCGCGCGGCGGCAATGCCGGCAGCCCCGGCACCGATCACCACGATATCGGCTTCACGCGGCAGCGGCGCGGCACGGGCGCGCTCACCGCAGGCCGGCACAAGCACGGCCGCCGCCGAGGCCGCCAAGAACCCGCGGCGGGACAACATCATCCGATCACTTCCAAATTCTGCGAATCCGAGCAGGCGGCTGCGAACTTGCCGTATCGCGCCTTCGCGGGCAACTTAAATGGTTAACGAGAACTGAATCCGCCCCGGCAGTGAACCAAATTGAAACGGCTGGCGGCCATCATGATTCGAAAACCGCATCGACTTGGAAGCAATCATGGGCATGCTGCTCGACCGGATCGGCAAAGTCATCACCGACTACCTGCAGAAGGAAGTGTCCGGCTATGAGCCGTTCACGCCGAGCGATCCGGAGCTGCTGCACCAGCTGATGAAACCCGGCGATGTGTTGCTGGTCGAAGGCAACAGCCGGATTTCCGGCATCATCAAATATCTGACGCAATCGACCTGGAGCCACGCCGCGCTCTATGTCGGCGAGATTCAGGGCGCCAGCGGCCCGGACGGCGAGCCGCATGTGCTGGTCGAGGCCAATATCGGCGAGGGCGTCGCATCATCACCGCTGTCGCGCTACCTGCAATATCACACCCGGCTATGCCGCCCGGTCGGGCTGTCCGATGAGGACCGGCATACCGTGTGCCGCTACGCCATCGACCGGATCGGCTATGGCTATGACACCAAGAACATCATCGATCTGATGCGCTATCTGGTGCCGATGCCGTTTCCACAGCGCTGGCGGCGGCGCATGATCGCGTTCGGCTCCGGCCATCCCACCAAAATCATCTGCTCGGCGCTGATCGCGCAGGCGTTTGACGCGGTGCGCTATCCAATTCTGCCCAAAATCACCACCGCCGGCTCGCGTCAGGCGCGCCGCGAGATCCTGCACATCCGGCATTCGTCGCTGTACATGCCGCGCGATTTCGACATTTCGCCCTATTTCGAGGTGGTGAAGCCGACCATTGTCGCCGGCTTCGACTACACCGCGCTGCATTGGGCCGATAAGCAGAAGCCGCTGTCGGAGACCGAGACGTTCGATCCGTTCCACGATCCGGCCTCGCCGCCGGTGTTTCCGGCAACGGCATCGGATGGCGGCGCCGCTTCGCCGGAGCTTGCGGCGTAATAGCGCCGCTTGCGGCGCAGATCGCCTTGATCTTGTCCCAGCGATCCGGGATGTCTAGCTCTGCCAAGGCTTTTGCAGAGGACTCGCCAGATGATCAATGCCGCCATCAAGGCTCTGAACCAGATCCTGTCGCCGCCGATGCGATCGATCCTGTGGCGCTCGATCGCGCTGGCGCTGGCGCTGATCACGGTGGCCGCGATCGGACTGCAGCGTACCTTGAGCTGGTTCGCCACCTCCGGCGAAAGCTGGGCCGAGATGGCGCTCGGCTCCGGCTTTCAGACCCCGCTGCACATCCTGTCCTGGATCGTGTCGATCGCGGCCGGGCTCGGCGTGGTGCTGGGCGCGGTGTTTCTGATGCCGGCGGTGACCTCGCTGGTCGCGGGCTTCTTCGTCGATGACGTCGCCGACTTTGTCGAGCGCGACTCCTACCCGGCGGAGCGTCCGGGCACCGCCGTGCCGTTCGGCACCGCGATGCTGCACACCGCGCGCACCGCGGCGCTGACCATTCTGGTCTATCTGTTGGCGCTGCCGTTTGTGTTCATCGCCGGCGCCGGCTTCATCGCGTTCTTTGTCGCGACCGCGTGGCTACTCGGCCGAGAATATTTCGATCTCGCCGCGATGCGTTTCCGCTCTCCCGCCGAGGCCAAGGCGCTGCGTCAGGAGAATTCCAGCACGGTGTTTCTCGCCGGGCTGGTGATCGCCGGCTTCGTGTCGATCCCGATCGTCAACCTCGCGACGCCGCTCTTCGGCATGGCGTTCATGGTGCATCTGCACAAGCGATTGTCCGGCCCGCGGCCCGAACTGCTGCGGCCTGAGCGCAAGCCCGATCTGCCGCTCGGTTAGTCGTCCGACCAATGACCCGTCATGCCCGCGTTTTGTCGCGGGCAGCGGCCCCTCCCTCCCCCCCTTGCGGGGAAGGTGGCCGGCCGTAGGCCGGTCGGGTGGGGGTAAGCCACGCATCGGTGCATTGAGCCCCCACCCCGGCCTCCGCTTCGCTCGGCCGCCCCTCCCCCGCGAAGGGAGGGATACCGCAGGGCTCGGCGAAGGAGCCGCAGGCGCAGCACTACACCGTCTTCTCCGGCCAGCGGCACAGATCGTTGATCAGGCAGCTCTCGCAGCGCGGTTTGCGCGCGAGGCAGGTGTAGCGGCCGTGCAGGATCAGCCAATGATGGGCGTGGCGCATGAACGCGGCCGGAATCACGCGCTCCAGCCCAAGCTCGACCGCGAGCGGCGTGTCGCCGGGTGCAAGCCCAGTGCGGTTGGCGACGCGGAACACATGGGTATCGACCGCCATGGTCGGCTGACCGAACGCGACGTTCAGCACCACATTGGCGGTCTTGCGGCCCGCGCCGGGCAGGCTCTCCAGCGCCTCGCGGCTATCGGGCACCACGCCGCCAAAATCGTCGATCAGCTTCTGTGACAGCGCGATCACGTTCTTGGCCTTGTTGCGATACAGGCCGATGGTCTTGATGAAATCGCGCAGCCGCTCCTCGCCGAGATCGACCATTTTTTGCGGGGTATCGGCGATGGCGAACAGCTCGCGCGTCGCCTTGTTGACGCCGGCATCGGTGGCCTGCGCCGACAGCACCACCGCCACCAGCAGCGTGAACGGATTGAAGTGCTCAAGCTCGCTTTTCGGCTCCGGACTGGCCTGCTGGAACCTCGCAAACGCGGTGGTGATCTCGGCTTCGCTCCAGGGCGCCGTCTGCGGCCGGCTCGCGAGTTTGCGCGCGCTGGCGGCTCTCGGCGGCCGCTTGACCCCTGCCACTTTGCCGGCAGCGCTGCCGCGCTTGGCCGGCGTCGTTGTCGATTTCGCCATGCTGTTCCTCACCCTCGCTGCGGACCGGAGCGCTTCGCCAGCGCCGCCGGCGCGTTTTATCATCAAGCGCGCCGCGCGGCGCCCCCTGCGCCAAAGCTATTCGGAAAGCGGGTGGGCATTGGCGCCGCGATCACTAGATTCGAGCGCATGACCATGACCGTCACAGCATCGATCGACCCGCACCGCGACCCGGCTCTGCCAGCGGCGGCACTGCGCGATTATGACAGCGTGCGCCGCGCGATCGCGTTCATGTCACAGCATTGGCGCAGCCAGCCGCCGATCGAGGCGGTGGCCGAAGCGGCCGCGCTGACACCGGATGAGCTGCATTTGCTGTTCCGGCGCTGGGCCGGCCTGACGCCCAAAGCGTTCCTGCAGGCGCTGACGCTCGACTATGCCAAAAACCTGCTGCGCGATTCCGCCAGCGTGCTCGACGCCGCGCTCGCCAGCGGTCTGTCCGGCCCGGGCCGGCTGCATGATCTGTTCGTCAGCCACGAGGCGATGTCGCCGGGTGAATGGAAAAGCGGCGGCGCCGGCTTGCTGCTGACTTACGGCTTCCACCCCTCGCCGTTCGGCAGCGCGGTGGTGATCGCCTCGCCGCGCGGCCTGACCGGGCTGGCGTTCGCCGATCCCGGCGAGGAGATGGCAGCGCTCGCCGACATGCAGCGGCGCTGGCCGCGCGCCAGCTACCAGCAGGACGACGCAGGCACCGCGGCGCTGGCGCAGCGGGTGTTCGATCCGGCGCGCTGGCGGGCCGACCAGCCGCTGCGGGTGGTGCTGATCGGCAGCGATTTCGAGATCAGGGTGTGGCAGACGCTGCTGAAAATCCCGATGGGCCGCGCGGTCAGCTATTCCGACATCGCCGGCCATCTCGGCGCCGCCAAGGCGGCGCGCGCGGTCGGCGCCGCGGTCGGGCGCAATCCGATCTCATTCGTGGTGCCGTGCCATCGCGCGCTCGGCAAAGGCGGCGCGATCACCGGCTATCATTGGGGCCTGACCCGCAAGCAGGCGATGCTGGGTTGGGAGGCCGGGCACAGCCAGTAGAGTAGCGCAGCTTAACCCAGGGCGGTTGATACCAACCACTCCGCACGTCATGGCCGGGCTCGTCCCGGCCATCTACGTCTTTGTAACTGCACGGCTTTCAAGACGTGGATGCCCGCGACAAAGCGCGGGCATGACGCTCGTGAGATCGTCCGATCGTCATCTCGCTCGGTTTGAGCGATCTCACCCTTCTAATGATCCGAGTCGTTGCCGCCATGGCTGAGCCGATCGGACAAGGCCAGCAGCAGCGTCGAGACCACGAACACCAGATGGATGCCGATCAGCCAGGCGAGCCTGGTCGAATCATAAGCGCCGTCGAGATGCATGAACGCCTTGAGCACCTGGATCGCGGAAATCGCCACGATCGACGCCAGCAGCTTCTGCTTCAGGCCGGCGAAATCGACCTTGGTCATCCAGGCCGGCCAATCCGGGTGATCGTTGGGATCGATGCGCGACACAAAATTCTCGTAGCCCGAGAACACCACGATCAGGATCAGGTTGGCGGTCAGCGACACGTCGATCAGCGACAGCACGCCGAGGATGATGTCGCTTTCCTTGGCCTGCGGGGCATGCAGGATGAATTCGTAAAGCAGCAGCACGAATTTGTAGAGCAGCACCGCCAGGCTGACCACCAGCCCGAAATAGAATGGCGCCATCAGCCAGCGGCTATTGAACAACACGCCTTCAAACGCGCGCTCGACCCGCTTGGTGCGCTTCGGCGGGCGCGGATTGGTCTCGCCGGTCACTCCCATTGCCACCTCCCATCAGTGCGGGAAGCGTAGCGAGCAAGAACTGCAAAGTCACGCCGTCCGCGACGACGTCGACCAGGATTGGTGCGGGAGCTTTATGACGGTGCGGCTAAATGCGCGCCGAGCAATCCTGCGTCCCTTGCGGGCCTGGATTGCTTCGCTTGCAAAGACGGCCTGGTAATACCAACGGTGATTGGTACCAACCTCTCCGCACGTCATGGCCGGGCTCCGTCCCGGCCATCCACGCCTTTGATCTTGATGCGCTTTTAAGTCGTGGATGGGCCCC
>KI632513.1:3314147-3370382 GCA_000504425.1 Rhodopseudomonas palustris JSC-3b
ATGACGAGTCAATGGGAGGAGCCGCTAGTATAAGGCCGTCTGGTCAGGCGGCCTTGTTCTTGGGCGTGATCAGCTTGCGGTTGATCAGCGATTCCGCGATCTGAATCGCGTTGAGCGCCGCGCCCTTGCGCAGATTGTCCGACACGCACCACAGCGACAGCCCGTTCTCCACGGTCGCATCCTCGCGGATGCGGCTGATATAGGTGGCGTCTTCGCCCGCAGCCTCATAGGGCGTGACGTAACCGCCCGGCTCGTGCTTGTCGATCACCAGGCAGCCCGGCGAGGTGCGCAGGATGTTGCGCGCTTCGTCCGCAGAAATCGGGTTCTCGAACTCGATATTGACCGCCTCGGAATGGCTGACGAACACCGGCACGCGCACGCAGGTCGCGGTCAGCTTGATTTTGGGATCAAGAATCTTCTTGGTCTCCACCATCATCTTCCATTCTTCCTTGGTGAAGCCGTCTTCCATGAACACGTCGATCTGCGGGATGACGTTGAAGGCGATCCGCTTCGGAAACTTCTTCGATTCGATCTCGCTGACGGTGAACACCGCCTTGGTCTGCGAGAACAGCTCGTCCATCGCGTCCTTGCCGGCGCCGGACACCGACTGATAGGTGGCGACCACCACGCGCTTGATCACCGCGCGGTCATGCAGCGGCTTCAGCGCCACGACGAGCTGCGCGGTCGAGCAGTTCGGATTGGCGATGATGTTCTTCTTGCTAAAGCCAACCAGCGCGTCGGCATTGACCTCCGGCACGATCAGCGGCACGTCCGGGTCCATGCGCCAGGCCGAGGAATTGTCGATCACCACCGCGCCCTGCGCGCCGATCTTGGGCGACCATTCCTTGGACACGTTGCCGCCGGCCGACATCAGGCAGATATCGACGTCGCTGAAGTCGAAATTTTCGAGCGCCTTCACTTTCAGGGTCTTGTCGCCGAACGACACATCCACGCCCTGCGAGCGGCGCGACGCCACCGCGACCACTTCGTCGGCGGGGAATTTCCGCTCGTCCAGGATGTTGAGCATCTCGCGCCCGACATTGCCGGTCGCTCCGACCACCGCGACTTTGTAACCCATCGTTGACTCTCCGAAGAAAAATGCCGCGCCGTGACGCGGAAAGGGAGCAGGCCGCGCTTCTATGCGACAAGCGCTGGTCTTACAACCTGGTCGCTGTCCCCGCCATCCCGCTTGAGCCATGTTTTTCCGTTCGATTTCGGCTGTCGCAGGCTCTCAGGGCCGCCCCCCGATCCCTCCGGCGCCGCGCCGTGCTGGCCGCGACTGCGGCGAAGTGCTGCTCAGGCTGTTGGTGGGTCTTGGCGCCTTGGCGCTGCTGGCGGCGATTGCGCTGTACACCGCCAAACCGTTCGTTGCGCTGCTCGGCTCGGCGGTCGCCGCACCGCCCGTGATCGCGGGGAGCGAGCCGCAATCATCCGGCAAAACAGTAGGTTATGACGGCCAAACCCCTCTGGGCGCGGACCTCCCGGCACCTCCAGTCAGCATTGGGGCCGCCGAGGCGCAGCACCTGAAGCTGCGCGGCAGCCTGTAGCCGCCCCCTGGCCGGCATGATCGGCCGCGAGGCGCCAGTTCAGCGCCTAGCCGGACCGGGTCTGCGCCCAGCCGCCGCGGCAACGCGCTGTTATTTCATGCAACATTCGTCCAGGGAGCGCCATTATGTCAGGCGGTGTGGCTGGTTGGTCCTTGTGGCGCGGCCGTGACGCTGACTAAAATGGCGAGAATCGATGGGCTAATCGGAACACCCCGGCAGATCAGCCGGCCACCTGCTGCGATGAGGACAAGATGAGCTTGAAATTCCCTGCTGCGCGGAAACTCGCGGTGCTGCTCGCGGCGGCGGCCGTCATGGCCACGGGCCTTTCCACCGACGCCGATGCTGCCAAGCGCAAGCGCACCGATCGCGGCAGCGGCTACAGCGTCAACGGCCCGAACGTGTCGTATCAGGCCGGTCCGCGCACCCGCATTTACGTCACCAAGCGGTCCTGGCTCGACGCCGGCACCGAAGTGCTGCCCGGCGACCGCAAGTTCTCGGATTATGCGTTCCCGCCCGGCCGCTCGTTCGGCCAGGAAAACCTCAACCGCCCGCTGGATCGCCAGCCGCTCAATCCCTCGGTCGACCTTGGCGGCTATCCGCAGCGCTTCCCGCTGTACTGAGGCTCGCGTGCGCTAACGCACGCACTCCGAAATGCAAAATGCCCGGCTCGCGCCGGGCATTTTTGTTGGTGGGCTTTGTTGGTAGGTGCCAATCGTGGGATTGGCACCGACTGACCTGTAGCGGCCCCCTCCCACCGATACCAGGGGGAGAAGGCAGACCCGTAAGGCTCTTAGCCGCGCAGCACGCCGCCGGTCTTTTTGGTGACCTCGGCCACGATCTTGGCGGCGATTGCCTCGATCTCCTGGTCGGTCAGGGTCTTTTCGCGCGGCTGAATGGTCACCGCGATCGCCACCGACTTCTTGCCGGGATCGATGCCCTTGCCCTCATAGACGTCGAACACCGTGGCGGCGGTGATCAGCTTCTTGTCGGCATTTTGCGCCGCGCGCAGCAGATCGCCGGCGAGCACGCCGCGATCGACGATGAACGCGAAGTCGCGCGACACCGGATGGAACGCGGACAGCTCCAGGGTCGGCTTGGCACGGGTCGGCTTGGCCTTGCCTTCCGGAATCCGGTCCAGGATCACTTCAAACGCCACCACCGGGCCGTCGGCATGGAGCTGCTCCAGCACGCGCGGATGCAGTTCGCCGAAATAGCCGAGCACGTTCTGCGGCCCGATCTGGATCGCGCCGGAGCGGCCAGGATGCAGCCAGGACGGCAGCGCCTTGCCGGTGGCGATTTGCAGCGCCTGCATCGGGCAGCCCGCGGCAGCGAGCACCGCAAAGGCATCGGCCTTGGCGTCGAGCGCGGTCGCAGCCGCGGTGCCGGACCAATGCCGGCCCAGCCCCTGCGCGGAGGCAAAGCCGCGGCGCACGCCGCTCGCGGCCATCATCTGATCCTGCGGCTGGTCGCCCTTGAACACCTGGCCGACCTCGAACAACGCCAGATCGGCCAAGCCGCGATCGGCATTGGCCTGAGCGGCGGCGATCAGGCCGGGCAGCAGGCTCGGCCGCATGTCGGACAGGTCGGACGCGATCGGATTGGCCAGCGCCAATTCGGGCTGGCCGCCGCCAAACGCCTCGGCTTCCGCCTTGGCGATGAACGACCAGGTCACGGCCTCGACCATGCCGCGCGTCGCCAGCGCGCGCTTGGCGCGGCGGGTGCGGTTCTGCATCAGGGTCAGCACCGGCTTGCGCGGCGACTCGCCGCGCGCAAACGGCGTCAGCGGTACCTGATCGACGCCGACGATCCGCACGATTTCCTCGACGATGTCGGCCTTGCCGTGCACGTCGCTGCGCCAGGAAGGCACCGCCACCTTCACGGTGTCGCCCTGGCCGGCCATGCTGAAGCCGAGCCGTTGCAGGATCAGGCGGATTTCCGGCAGCGGCACTTCGATGCCGGCCAGCCGCTTCACCTCGGCGAGCGGGAATTCGATGATGCGGTCATCGCCAAAGCGTTGGCCGACCACCACCGCTTCCGACGGCGTGCCGCCGCACATCTCCAGCACCAGCTTGGTGGCCAGCTCCAGCCCCGGCACCATGAATGCCGGATCGACGCCGCGCTCAAAGCGATAGCGCGCGTCGGAATTGATGCCGAGCCGGCGGCCGGTCTGGGCGATGTTGATCTCGTTCCACAGCGCCGATTCGATCAGCACGTCGGTGGTGTCGTCCGAGCAGCCGGAGGCTTCGCCGCCCATGATGCCGGCCAGCGATTCCACGCCATGCTCGTCGGCGATCACGCACACGCGCTCATCGAGCGTGTAGCTGCGGCCATCGAGCGCCAGCAGCGTTTCGCCGGCGCGGGCGCGGCGCACCGTGAGGTCGCCCTTGACCTTGGCGGCGTCGAACACGTGCAGCGGCCGGCCGCGGTCAAACGTCATGTAGTTGGTGATGTCGACCAGTGCGTTGATCGGGCGCAGCCCGATCGCGGTCAGGCGCTTTTGCAGCCATTCCGGCGACGGGCCGTTCTTGACGCCCTTCACCAGCCGCAGCGCGAAGCCCGGGCACAGTTTTTCGTCTTCGACGATCACCTTCACCGGGCACGGGAACTCGCCCTTGACGGCCTTGACCACCGGGTCCTTGAGCTTGCCCATGTCGGCCGCGGCAAGATCGCGGGCGATGCCGTGCACGCCGGTGCAGTCCTGGCGGTTCGGCGTCAGGTTGATCTCGATCACCGGATCGCCAAGGCCCGCGAAGGCGGCATAGGGCTCGCCCACCGGCGCATCGGCCGGCAGCTCGATGATGCCGTCATGATCGTTGGAGATTTCCAGCTCGGCGGCCGAGCACAGCATGCCGCGGCTTTCGACGCCGCGAATGGTGCCGATGCTGAGCGTGATGTTCTTGGCCGGAATATAGGTGCCGGGCGGGGCGAATACGGTGAGCAGGCCGGCGCGGGCATTGGGCGCGCCGCATACCACCTGCACCGGCTCGGGTTCACCGGCCGAATTCTTTTGGCCGATATCGACCATGCACACCCGCAGCCGGTCGGCGTTCGGGTGCTGTTCGGCGGTGATCACCTTGGCAATGACGAACGGCGCCAGCGCCTTGGCCTTGTCCTCAAGGTGCTCGACCTCAAGCCCGATCATGGTGAGCTTGTCGGCGAGCTTGTCGAGCGACTCGTCGGTGTCGAGGTGATCTTTCAGCCAGGAGAGGGTGAATTTCATGATGACAGGCCCCCAGCCAGCGTCGGGATGTCGAGCGGCTTGAAGCCGTAGTGATTGAGCCAGCGTGCGTCGGCTTCAAAGAGCTGCCGCAGGTCGGCCATGCCGTATTTCAGCATCGCGATCCGGTCGATGCCCATGCCCCAGGCAAAGCCCTGATAGACTTCGGGATCGATGTCGCAGGCGCGCAGCACATTGGGATGCACCATGCCGCAGCCGAGGATTTCCAGCCAATCCTCGCCTTCGCCGAACCGGATCTCGCCCTTGTCGCGGCGGCACTGGATATCGACTTCCAGCGACGGTTCGGTGAACGGGAAGAACGACGGCCGGAACCGCATGTTGATGTTGTCGACCTCGAAGAACGCCTTGCAGAACTCGGCCAAAATCCATTTCAGGTGGCCAAGATGGCTACCCTTGTCGATCACCAGGCCCTCGACCTGGTGGAACATCGGCGTGTGGGTCTGATCGGAGTCGCTGCGATAGGTGCGGCCCGGGCAGATCACCCGGATCGGCGGCTTCTGGCTCAGCATGGTGCGCACCTGCACCGGCGAGGTGTGAGTGCGCAGCAACAGGCGCGAGCCGTCATCCTTCGCATTGAAATAGAAGGTGTCGTGCATCTCGCGGGCCGGATGGCCCTCGGGGAAGTTCAGCCGGGTAAAATTGTTGTCGTCGGTCTCGATGTCCGGACCTTCGGCGATCGCAAAGCCCATATCGGCGAAGATCGCGGTCAGTTCGTCCCACACCTGGCTGAGCGGGTGAATGCGGCCCTGCTCGGCGGCGCTGTCGCGCAGCGGCAGCGTGACGTCGATGGTTTCGGACGCGAGCCGCGCTTCCAGCGCCGCGGTTTTCAGCACCTCGCGGCGGGCGGCGAGCGCGCTGGTCACCTGCTCCTTGGCGAGATTGATGGCAGCGCCTTCGGTCTTGCGCTGCTCCGGCTCCATCTTGCCGAGCGTGGCCAGCAGGGCGGAAATCGAGCCCTTCTTGCCGAGCGCAGCAACACGCACCGCTTCCAGCGCCGCTTCATCGGCCGCAGCGGCGATATCGGCGAGAATCTGGGTCTGCAGAGATTCGAGATTGGACATGAAACGCCCCGGTCTCCCACGTCCCGTAACGGGATGAGCGCAGCGTCTGCGCTGCAGGTGGGTGTGAAACGGAATCGTGGGGCGTACTTACGTCAGTCGGCAGGACACCCCACCCCGAACGTTGCGCAGCGGCGCGGGCGCCGCTGCAGCCGTTCGACCCTCTCTCGGTGCGAGAGAGGGGACACGGACTTAGGCCGCGAGCGCGGCCTTGGCCTTCTCGGCGATCGCCTGGAACGCCGCGGGCTCACGGATCGCCAGATCCGACAGCACCTTGCGGTCAACGATCACGCCGGACTTGGCGAGGCCGTTGATGAACGCGCTGTAGGTCATGCCGAACGGACGGACCGCGGCATTGATGCGCTGGATCCACAGCGCACGGAACGTGCGCTTCTTCCGCTTGCGGTCGCGGAAGGCGTATTGACCCGCCTTGTCAACCGCGGCCTTGGCGGCGCGGATGGTATTCTTGCGGCGGCCGGAAAAGCCCTTGGCTGCCTTGTAGACCTTCTTGTGCTTGGCGTGAGCCGTCACACCGCGTTTCACGCGCGCCATGACTGATCTCCTTCATCTGATTTGTTGGATGCTAGCCGCGCGGGCGCGGCCCGATGAGGTCGCCGCTCAGGGAGCGGCTGGAACGGTCAGGCGTTCGGCAGGAAATACTGCTTGATGTTCTCGCCGTCGGTCTTGAACATGATGCGGGTGCCGCGCAGCTGACGAATCTGCTTCTTGGTCCGCTTGATCATGCCGTGGCGCTTGCCGGCATGGGCCGAAACCACTTTGCCGGTGCCGGTCACCTTGAATCGCTTCTTGGCGCCCGATTTCGTCTTCAACTTGGGCATTTTGCTCTCCTGAATGGCCGCGCACAGGTCCCGCCCGGAGGGGCGGCTGGTCGGCTGAATGCTCGCTAGAGCGTTGGTGTGCTTGCCTGTTCTCGGATGTGAACAGCTCGCACGGGGTCATCGACACGGCAGCCCTTGATCAGCCGGGCGATGAAGGTTGGGCTTATGACAGAGCTGTGCCGGCTTGGCAACGGCTAACCGGCTGCCACAGCAGCGGTTGGTGCCGATTCAAAGGGCCGTCCCGACAGGCTGTCCGCCGACGGCTTCCCCGAAGCCAGCGTCGGTCGAAATGTTAACGAATCAAAAACCATACGGCCCGCCAGGTGTCTGACGGGCCGTATTGGCCGAACGGAGAATTTGGCGGCGGAACGAGGCTCAGCGCGGCGCCAGCACCATCACCACCTGGCGGCCTTCGAAGCGGGCGTCCTGCTCGACCTTGGCGTATTCCGCCACGTCGCTCTTGACCTTCTCCAACAACTTGGTGCCGATGTCCTGGTGCGCCATTTCGCGGCCCCGGTAGCGCAAGGTGATCTTCACCTTATCGCCTTCCTCGAAGAACCGCTGCATCGCCCTCATCTTCACGTTGTAATCGTGATCATCGATCATCGGGCGGAGCTTGACCTCCTTGATCTCGACGATCTTCTGCTTCTTGCGAGCTTCGGCGGCCTTCTTTTGCGCCGAATACTTGAACTTCCCGTAGTCCATGATCTTGCAGACGGGAGGCGAAGTGTTCGGCGAAATCTCGACCAGATCCAGTCCGACCTCGGCAGCCATCTTGATGGCGACGATCGTTTCGATCTTGCCATGGTTGACGCCATTCTGGTCGATCAGCTGAATCTCGTGATTGCGGATCTCATCGTTGGTGCGCGGCCCATCCTTGGCGACGGTGGGCGGGGCTCTGTTGGGACGGCGAATGGGTATCTCTCCAATATTGTGAACGAAGTCGGCGAATGATCAGGCCTGTTTTGCGGCTTGGGATCAAATTCCGTGCTCGGCTTCAAGCCCGGGCACATCCGGACGCAAACCGCAATCCATTGACTGACCAGTTAGCAGTGTGACGGAAACTGCCTGCTACGGCAAGCGAACCCGTACAGAAGCGCGTCAAAACCATCGTCTAAGAGGATTTCCAGCAACGCCGGGCGGCCCAAATGCGCGAAACTACCAGCAACAAGCCGCCATCAGCCGAGAGGTTCCGCTCGCTGGCCGGGATCGCGGATCGGGCGGTTGACGGCCGCGGGCTGGCGCCGCACACAACGGCGGAGAGGTGAACCATGACGATCGCAGAGCAACAACCGTCCGCCGGCGCGCCGGCTTTCATTGACGTTGGCACGGGTGATGAGGCCCGCCGCATCGCGGTGCGTGCCCGCAGCGGCAAGAGCCCGGGGCTGTTCTGGCTCGGCGGCTTTGCGTCCGACATGAGCGGCACCAAGGCGGTGGCGATCGATGGCTTTGCCGCCGAAGCCGGCCGGGCCTGCGTGCGCTTCGATTATTCCGGCCATGGCGAATCCGGTGGCCGCTTTGTCGACGGCACCATTTCGCGCTGGCTGGAAGAAGCGCTGGCGGTGTTTGCGGCTCATTGCGAGGGCCCGCAGATCGTGCTCGGCTCGTCGATGGGCGGCTGGATGGCGCTGCTGCTGGCGCGCGAACTGGCCCGCCATCCCGAGCGCTATCGCGGCCGGCTGGCGGCGCTGATCCTGATCGCGCCGGCGCCGGATTTCACCGAAGCGCTGATGTGGCAGAACTTTTCGCCGGAAATCCGCGCCGAGATCGAGAGCAAGGGCCAGTGGGCGCAGCCCTCGGCCTATGGCGAGGCCTATCCGATTACCAAGAAGCTGATCGAGGATGGCCGCAACCATCTGCTGCTCGGCGGCGCGATCGAAATCGGCTGCCCGGTGCGGATTCTGCAAGGCGCCAAGGATGAAGACGTGCCGTGGCGCCATGCGTTCGCGCTGACCGATCGGCTGCCCTGCGACGACGTGGTGCTGACCCTGATCCAGGACGGCGACCATCGCCTGAGCCGGCCGCAGGACATCGCCCGGCTGATCGCGACGCTGAAGGAATTTTGCAGAGACTAGTACCATCGGGTCGTATCAATGACCGTCATGCCCGCGCTTGTCGCGGGTATCCACGTCTTAAAATCGCTGCAAGATCAGAGACGTGGATGGCCGGGACGAGCCCGGCCATGACGTGCGGATCGGTTGGTATCAATCGCCGTTGGTACAAGCGGAGGCTGGGGGCGCTGCCGGCGCGGTCCTGTCCGGCTTGGACGCGGCCGCGAGCCGCCATTCCTGCAAGACGCTGTCATCGCTTTCGCAGCCGACGCGAGCGGCCGCCAGCGCGGCGAACTCCTCGGGCGGCAATAGCCGTGACAGCGCCCACACCGCGGCGCCGCGAATCATCGGCTCCGGATCCTGGAGCCGCGACCTGGCGCTGGCGACCAGTTCCGCTGAGCCGGAATTGCCGATCGCGATCAGTACATTGCGGATGAAACGGGCCTGGCCGATGCGCTTGATCGGCGATTTGCTGAACAGCGCGCGAAAGGCTGGATCATCGAGCGTCACCAGTTCGGCCAGCGTCGGGGCGCGCAGCGCCTCGCGCGCCGCCAGCTTCGCCTCGCGGCCCACTTCCGCGAATTTGTTCCAGGGGCACGCGGCCAGGCAATCGTCGCAGCCATAGATGCGGTTGCCGAGCAGCGGCCGCAGTTCGGGGGCGATCGGGCCCTTGTGCTCGATGGTCAGGTAGGAGACGCAGCGCCTGGCATCGAGCTGATAGGGCGCCGGAAACGCCCCCGTCGGGCAGGCGTCGAGGCAGGCGCGGCACGAGCCGCAGCGCCCATCCATGCCGGCATCGCGCGGCAATTCCAGCGTGGTGAAGATCGCGCCGAGCAGCAGCCAGGAGCCGCGATCGCGCGACACCAGATTGGTGTGCTTGCCCTGCCAGCCTAATCCTGCGGCCTGCGCCAGCGGCTTTTCCATCACCGGCGCGGTGTCGACGAACACTTTGACGTCGCCGCCGGCCTGCGCGATCAGCCAGCGCGCCAGCGTCTTCAGCCGCGGCTTGATCAGGTCGTGATAATCGTCGCCCTTCGCATAGACCGAGATCGCGCCGCGCTCGCGCTGCTGCAGCAGCGGCCGCGGATCGACATCCGGGCCGTAATTCATGCCGAGCATGATGATCGAGCGCACCTCCGGCCACAGTACGCGCGGGTCGGCGCGGCGGTCGCGATGGGCGGCCAGCCACTCCATGGTGCCGTGGGCGCCGGATTGCAGAAACGCTTCAAGCCGCGCGGCGGCAAACGGGATGGCGTCGGGTGCGACGATCCCGAAGGCATCAAAGCCAAGCGCGCGCGCCTGCTCGGCCAGTTGCGGGCTAAAATCGTTGGGACGTGTCAGAAGTCGAGGTCCACATAGGTCCGCGACGCCGGCACCCCGGCCAGCCATTCGCTGAGCAGCGGCCGGAACGACGGGCGCGATTTCACCCGCTGGTACCAGGCCTTTGCCGCTTCGTCCTCGGACCATGGCACATCGCCCAGATAGTCGATCGCCGACAGATGCGCCGCGGCGGCGAGGTCGGCATAGGTGATCAGATCGCCGGCCAGATAGTTCCGGGTGCGCGCCAGCCAGCCGATATAGGCGAGATGGTAGCGCACATTGGCGGTGGCGGCGCGGATCACGTCCATCGACGGCGGGCCGCCGCCGTCTTCCTCGCTCATGAAACGCTTATAGATGCGTTCGGTGACCAGCGGTCCGCTGGCCTCCTCGAAAAACTTCTCGTTGAACCAGGCCATCAGCCGCCGCACTTCGATGCGGTCATCCATCGAGCTTGGCAGCAGCCGGCGGTCGCCCATCGCGGCGCCGTGGGTTTCGTCGAGATATTCGGCAATGATGCCTGCGCCCGGGATCGCCGGGGTGGCATCGGCAATCAGCACCGGGGTGGTGCCGGCCGGGTTCAGCGACAGGAACGCGGTACGGCGTTCCCAAGGCCGTTCTTCCACCAGCCGCAGGTCGAGGCCATGCTCCCCGAGTGCCAGGCGGACGAACCGCGACAGCGGGCAAAACGGGTGGTGAAACAACGTGTACATGCAATCTAAATAGGGATCGGGTACTTAACAATTCCTGACCGTGCCGGCCCCGCGGCAGCGGCTTCAGGCCCGCCTGGCCGCAACTGTGCAATCTTTGCCGTTGCGGCCCTGGGACGAATAGGCGAGAAGAACTCGGCTTTTTCCGGGCCGATCCCATTCATCACGGAACTTGCTTTCATGTTAGCCGATATTTTGCGCGCGGTGATCCTCGGCGTGATCGAGGGGGTGACCGAATTTCTGCCCGTGTCCTCCACGGGCCATCTGTTGCTGGCCGAGCGGTTTTTTGATCTCGGCGAGGGCAGTTTTTGGAAAAGCTTTGCGGTTCTGATCCAGCTCGGCGCCATTTTGGCGATCCTGGTGCTGTATTTCACCAAGCTGTCGAAGATCGCACTCGGCATGTTCAGCGATCCGGCGGCGCGCCGGTTCGTGATCGGCGTGCTGGTGGCGTTCCTGCCGGCCGCGGTGATCGGCGCCACCGCCGGCAGCTATATCAAGGCCTATCTGTTCAATCCCTGGGTGGTGTGTTTCACGCTGATCCTGGGTGGCGGTATTCTGCTCTGGGTCGATCAGCTCAAGCTGCAGCCGGTGCACCATGAGGCCACCGAATTTCCGCTGCGCACCTATCTGGCGATCGGCTTCATGCAGTGCATCGCCATGTTTCCGGGGGTGTCGCGCTCCGGTGCCACCATCGTCGGCGCCATGCTGCTCGGCGCCGACCGGCGCGCCGCCGCCGAATTCTCGTTCTTCCTGGCGATCCCGACCATGCTCGGCGCCTTTGTGTACGACCTGTACAAAAGCCACGGCGAGATGACCATGGATCACGGCCTGGTGGTCGCGGTCGGCTTTGTGGTGTCGTTCATCACCGCGATCATCGTGGTGAAGACCTTCCTGACCTATGTCACCCGCCACGGCTTTACGCTGTTTGCCTGGTGGCGGGTGCTGGTCGGCACGCTCGGCCTGATCGCGCTGGCGTTCGGCCGCTAACACCACGTCCAATCCCGGCGGGGCGCCTGCGCGGCGCCCGCCCACGTCAGCTTGCGCCGCGTCAGCTCGAGCGGCGTTCGCTGCCTGCGCCGTTGGAAAACTCGCCGGTCTTGCGGAACCGCCACAGATAAGACGGCGCCACCGCCTCGAGCGAATCGGGCGTGATGCCGAGGCCCTGCAGCGTCAGTCCGGCGTCCTTGGCGGCATCCGACACCACATTGTCGACCTTCAGCAGCTCGACCTGATCGGGCGTCAATTGCAGGATGCCCGGCGCAAATTGCAGCAGCATCGCTTGCGCCTTGGCGAGCCCGAATGGCAGCGACAGCAGCCGGCGGCGGCGATGGATCACCTGCAAGATGATCTCGATCACCTCGCGCATGGTCAGCACTTCCGGCCCGCCGAGCTCATAGATCGCGCCCGGTTTGGCGCGGCCATTGACTGCGGCCGCCACCGCCTGCGCGACATCGCCGACATAGACAGGCTGCAGCTTGTTGACGCCGCCGCCGACCAGCGGCAGCGCCGGCAATAGCCGCGCCAGCGCAGCAAAGCGGTTGGTGAATTGATCTTCCGGGCCGAACACCACCGACGGCCGCATGATCACCGCTGACGGCACCGCGGCCAGCACGGCGCGCTCGCCGGCGGCTTTGGCGGTGGCGTAGCGTGAGCTGGAATTGGCATCGGCGCCGATCGCCGAGACATGCACCATGCGCGCGCCCACCGCGGCGGCCGCCTGCGCCACCGCGCCAGCGCCCTGGCCCTGCACGGCGTCAAAAGTCTGCTTGCCGCTCTCGGCCAGGATGCCGACCAGATTGATCACCACGCCCGCGCCGCGCGCCGCCGCGGCCAGCGATTCGGGATAACGCAGATTGGCCTGCACGGCGTGAATCTGCCCGACCCGGCCGAGCGGCTGCAAATGTCCGGCGAGGTCCGGACGCCGTACCGCTACCCTGATTCGGTAATCGTGCCGTGCCAGCGCGCTGACGATGTGGCGTCCGAGGAATCCGGAACCTCCGAAAACCGTGACAAGGGTGTCGGAATGCGAAGCCATGGCGCTGTCCTGATCGCGATCTCTGTGAAACTGCTTTTGTTTTCGCAGTTTCTGTCAACAGCCGTCAACATTGCGACGCTAAAGTGCGAAACCTGTTTGACATGTGGCTCGCGACCCCCTACTAACCCGCCCGGGCCCAGGTGGCGGAATTGGTAGACGCGCTGGTTTCAGGTACCAGTGGGTAACACCGTGGAGGTTCGAGTCCTCTCCTGGGCACCAATCCTTGATTAAAGGATTGTGCCGCTTTAACTCCCCAGCATCATTAGGTTTTTGGATCGCCCGACTGGTACACAGGGGCGGTGCACAATGGTGCTTTTCATGCCACGGCCGATGAAGCGCAAAGGCAGCTCCATCCCCGAATTTCGAGCCCGCGTTCCGGCCGATCTTCGCGCCAAAGCATACGGCCATACGGTCCATTTCCGTTTCTCTGGCGAGCGACCGGGCGACCCTGACGTGACTGTTTCCGTCAAGGTGGGGCGCGATTTCGTCAAGTTCTCACTCCGAACACGCGATCCTGCCACGGCGAAGGCCCGGCATGCTGCTGCGCTTGCCGTCCTGCAAACCTATTGGCAGGGCCTCCGGCATGGGCCGGTCAATCTCGACCATGAGCAAGTAACGGCGCTTGCTGGCATCTGGTACCGACAATGGGTCGCCAACCTTCGACGTATGCCGGGCTCGCCTGAGGTCTGGCGGGGCTGGTGCAAGATGCTTGAGCGGGCCAGAACCGAGAACCGCTTGGAATTGGAAATTGACCCGATCGCTGATGAGTTCTTGTCAGAACACGGTGCTGTGGTTGATGCCGATACGCGAACGCGGCTTTGCATGGCCCTTCACCAAGCGATGATGCAAGCGGGTGACTTGCTCCGTAGGTTTGCCGAGGGCGATTATCGGCCGGACCCCGATGCCGATCGCTTCCCGGAATACCGGGCTCCTGAGGTGATCAACAGCGGCACCATGCCGGGCGCTCCCGATCTGACAGCCGGAAAGCCAGCGACGAAGCCGATCGCCAAGGAGCAGGGATTAACCTTCGATGCCATTTTCGAGCGGTGGTGGATCGAAACGAAGCCCGCCGCCAGTACCGTGACCACATGGCGCGGTTACATCGCTGCCTTCAAGAAGTTCATCGGCCACAACGACCCCGCCAAAGTGACCAAAGCGGACGTGATCCGCTGGAAGGATGAGTTGGTCGCGGCGGGTAGGCAGGGAATTGGCAAAGGGCAGATTGCCGCGCTCAAGGCCATCTTCAATTTCGCGGTCGATAACGAACTGATGGCGGATAACCCGGCAGCCAATGTGAAGGTCCGTGAGAAGACCAAGGCCGGTGAGAAGCGTTTGCCCTACGATGACGATGAGGTTGCCCGCCTTCTTGCCCTGGCAGACGCCGAACAACATCCGGGGCGCCGCTGGTTGCCTTGGCTGACAGCGTTGAGCGGTGCACGTATCGGCGAAATCGCCCAGCTTTGGGGGCAGCGTGTGGTTATGATCGATGGCCTATGGGTGATGAAGATTGCCCCGGCTGAGGATGGTGGCTCGCTCAAGAATGAGGGCTCGGAACGGACGGTGCCAATCCATCCCGCCATCCTTGAACGTGGTTTCCTCGACTTCGTCAGGTCAAAAGGTGACGGGCCGCTGTTCTATGGTCCGCAGCGATGTTCAACGCGACCGAAACTGAAGCGCAAGGGAACGTCTCGGGGCGCTAGAAGCCCTGAGGCTGGCGCCATGGAAGACGTGAAGCGACACGCATCAAAAGGTGTCGCCAATCATTTGGCGGCATGGATACGCGAGAACGGGTTCAACAATCCTCGGAAGGCTCCTAACCATGCGCTCCGGCATTGGTTCAAGGTAACTTGCGACCGGATTACAGGACGCGAGAAGCTAACCGATGCCATTCAAGGTCATGCCGGGACATCGGTTGCTGACAGTTACCGCCACCCGAGCATTAAGGAGATGGCTGAAGCGATCGCTCGCATTCCTGTGCCGCAAGTTGATGGTTCGGCCGCTCATCACCAGGGGGTGATCCGTGGGGCGTCTAGTCCAGCGTATTAGTTCCTGCCAAGAGAGATTTACTCCCGTTTTGGTAAGTAGAGCTGGTTCGACCGCAAGTTTTCTACGCGGTGTCGAGCATAGAAATCAAGCGTATTACTAGGTTCATTTCATTCTGCTCTCTTGGCATCAATGAGCCGTGTCTAACGCCAACTCCATTGGAGCGGAGAGCTTGGAAGTGAATACAATTGATACTAACAACTTCGACGCCTTCTATTCGCTGCATACGTCGATCCCGGCCGCCCTGCTGACACCGGCTGTTCCCACCGGCTTCGACACCGCATGGTCCTTTATCGGGAGGACCGAGCCTTGGTTGTTCGATTTGATGGATGATCCGATCAGCGGGCTGATCTCAGATGACCGGAAGGCAAGGCGTCTCGCCAGCGAGGTCGGTGTTATCACCATGACAATCACGGCGCCTGATGCACTTCGCGAGGCTGGTGTGGCAGATGTCATCGTCGCGCCGACCGCAGTGTGGCACGACGTCTTTCCTGTAAATCCCTGATGGCTCCGGTTGAAGCTCGCTGATGTGGTCCTCGAAGGCGGTCGGGCTTGACAACCGGCCCCCCTGATCGAGGGCATGGAGGTCAGCCATAAGGTCCGCGTGGTGACCGTGGACGGGGCGCCATGGTTCGTGGCGGCGGACGTGTGCCGGGTGCTGGGCATCATCAACACGACCTCGGCCGTAAAGACGCTGGCGGCCGACGAGCGGACCACCCTAGATCGGATCAAGGTTGGGATGCCGGGAGGAGCGGCGGTAAACGTCGTCTCCGAGTCCGGCCTCTACAAGCTGATCATGCGATCGGACAAACCGATTGCCCGGCCGTTCCAGGATTGGGTGACCCGTGAGGTCCTGCCATCGATCCGCAAGACCGGCTCGTTCACGCTGGCGCCCGGCGAGACCATCCCGCTCCCGGCCAACTTCACGGACGCTCTGCGGCAACACGCGGCGACCCTGATCAAGCTCGCCGAGGAGCAGGAGGCTCACGCCAAGACGCAGGCCGAGCGCGACGCCGCGGCCGCTGCGAAGGCCAAGGCGGAAGCCGAGGTCAGCCGGTTGGAGCCGATGGCGAAGGCGGTCGGGAAGTTCGCGCACAAGATCGGGCAGTTGCCGCATTGGAGACGGCAATAGGTCCCGCAACAGCATTAAGCCCGCTGTCGGATTTCCGGTCAGGTAACGACCACTCGACAGCTCATCGACACCATTGAGAAGCGACGCGGAGACCATCCACCAGATGGCTCGCCGTTGCCGCTTGTCTCATCATCATCACAAGGATCATGACGACCTCAACAACCACTCCCATCACCGCTTATGCCGATGGCTCCTGCCTCGGCAATCCTGGCCCCGGAGGATGGGCCGTTCTCACTCTCAATCCCGATGGCGTATCCCGCACATTGAGTGGCGGAGAACCAAACACCACGAATAACAGGATGGAACTGACGGCCGCGATCGCAGCGCTCGATGCGCTGGCGGACGACGTTCCCGCCTTGCTGTTCGTGGACTCCGAATATGTGGTCCTTGGCGTCAACCAGTGGCGCCCTCAATGGGAGAGCCGAGGGTGGCGCAACGCGAACAGAAAGCCCGTTGCGAACTCTGATCTCTGGCGGCGGCTTTTCGCCGTTGTCGATGCGCGACCCTTGGTCGAGCTGCGTTGGATTAGGGGCCATGCCGGTCATCGTGGCAATGAGATTGTCGATCGGCTCGCCCGTGCCGAGGCTGAGAAGGTCCGGCTGGCGACGGCAGGAATTGTTGCGTGATGTCCGGCCCGACCGCCAAACAAGGCGCCGCCGTTGAGCCGATCACAGTGAAGCTCGCTGATCTGGTCCTTGATGACGCAAACCAGATCAGGAGACAGCTCAGCCAATCCACCGCGGAGCGCTATGCGTCCGCGATGATCGCAGGAGCGCAGTTCCCGCCGATCGTCGTCGCTGTCATAAACGACGCTCCGGTTCTGGTGGATGGATGGCACCGCGTCACAGCGGCAAAGCGAGCCGGTCTGACTGAATTTCCTGCTTCCATCATCAACGCGACCCCTAACGAACTGCGTTGGTATGCGGCAGCGGCCAACCTGAGGCACGGTCTCCCGCTTAGCCGTAATGAGGCGCGGGAGGTGTTCCGGGCTTACGTCCGGGCCAAGCGCTGTTATGGCGCTGATGGGACTGTGAAGTCATCTCGCGAGATCGCAGCGGACCTCAACGGCCTCCGCACCCACCAGACCATCCTGGCTTGGATGAAGAAGGACTTTTGGCGGATTTGGCAGAAGATGATCCGCGATGAGGAACCGCGGACCGATGGCGGAGAACCCGAGACCTTGACCCATGACGACCGGATGACTGCGCTTGTGATGCAGCACCTCAAGGAAGCCAAGGCTGCAATGCGTGGCGTTGCCGATGCAGACAAGCGTGGTGAGATGATCGCCGAGGCAGAGGCGATCGTAAAGGAGATGAAGGCGCTAAGGCCTTGGAAACCTTACGAAAGCGATTTCTGAAGATCGCCTGTCAAATTTTGACAGTCATATAGACAGAGCCGCCCTTTTGTCGGGTCCAATCCCCGGCTTGAGGGGGCATTTCTCCTTTATTGTCAATGTTATAAACTCTGTTCATGGCGGGCGGCCAACAAGAGGAAATGCAAAAAGATCGAAGCGCTGTTCCTGAGCGTATAAGCGCCGGGGAAACCGTGGATGGGACCCGTGAGGAAATGGCCCCGGATGTTTTGGCGACGATTTGTGAGGCGCCCCCCTCGAACTTTGTCGCTGCCGAATTCCCCCCCAAGCCGGGTTCGGTTCCATTTGCCACCGTCTCATGAGATCAACCCGCACCGCCACTGTCGTCACCCGTCATCCAGCCCGGCGAAACGCTGGATGGCACACCTGCCCCGCTGTCGGTCGGCCCGGACCGCTGGCCCGTGTTGATCGCCCCGGCGACTTCGATTGTGTGACCGCCGCCACCGGCCTCAAGCTGTGGAGCTGATACCGCGCCAAGGCGCTTGACCACAGCTAGAGGAGCCCGTAACATCCGTGTCGATGTTCGTCGACACCAACGTTATGGGTGACTTCATGTTGATTGTTCTCGGCACTCTCGTTCTCGGCATCGTCATCAACTTTGCCTTGTTCGTTCTCTTCCGCGGCAGTCCGACCCCACGGCGCTGAGGAAGGGAGGCGCCCATGGCACACGGTACGTTCGTCGCCTACTACCGGGTTTCGACCGCCAAGCAGGGGGCCTCGGGGCTCGGCATTGAGGCGCAACGTGATGCCGTCGCCCGCTATCTCAATGGTGGTGATTGGTCGATCGTTGCCGAGTTCACTGAGGTTGAGAGCGGCAAGAAATCCGATCGGCCGGAGTTGGCGAAGGCATTCGCTGCCTGTCGCCTGTACGGCGCAAAGCTGGTCATCGCCAAGCTTGACCGCCTATCTCGCGACGCTCATTTCCTGCTTGGGTTGGAGAAGGCCGGTGTTGAGTTTGTCGCTGCCGACATGCCGGGAGCAAACCGCCTGACGGTCGGCATCATGGCTGTCGTCGCTCAGGAAGAACGTCGCATGATCTCCGAACGGACCAAGGCGGCGCTGGCGGCGGCCAAGGCCAATGGCAAGAGGCTTGGCGGCAACCGTGGCTCAGTGTTGTCTGCGAAGGCTCAGGAAGCTGGTCGGCTTGCTCAATCGAACAGGTCTGCTGCCCGTGCGGCCGATCTTGCCCCCGTCATCGCTGAGTTGAAAGCGGCAGGCTTTACGTCACTTGGAGCGCTAGCGCGGGCTCTAACTGAGCGAGGTATCCCCACCAGTCGTGGAGGTGAGACTTGGTCGCCGATGCAGGTCTCTCGGGTGATGCAACGGCTCGGAATGTAGACGGGGTGTTGGGTAATATTATTTCGTCGGCTCCAGAGCCCATCTGTTTTGTTTGGTTTCAGGTTGTTATCTCACCCGACCCTGGTGGCATATCGAGGTGACGCAAAGGGCTATGTTGCCGATGTCCTTTGGACAACCGCTTTCATGACCGCCCAAACCACCACGGACGATAGAATGCCTATAGCCATCGCATAGACGATGACCGTTGGCGCCGACTCATGCGGTAACACCAGCGGCGCGATCAGCAGCCCGAGCAAAATCAAGGCTGATGATGCAGCAATAAAAGGGTAGTGAAGGTTTCCTAACCCAAGCCTTTCACTGAATGAGCGTCGCTGTGACATAGATGCCTCCCCTTCGATATGTGGCGAAGCAACCTGTACTGTCGGATTGCTTTCCGGGACGAAAGAGGGGCTGCTTTCTGCGCCACGGTCGGCAGTATATCGCGGGGGAATTGACGGAATTTCAGGCTCGGTAAGTGCATTTTCTCTTGCCTGAATCCTCCGACTCCGTTTGGAAACCCAGAACCCTAAAGCTGACCAGATAAACCCCGCCAGCGTTGCCATTACAAAGGAAGGGAAGCTGAAGGAGCGATAGGATAGGTTTGCCAATAATAACTCGTAGCTTAGACCCGCAACGATTGTTGCTCCGATCACCTTGGCCGGATGACGGAAGATGCCGCCGCAAATCACCGCAACAATGATTAGGGCGGGATCGAACAAACGTGCGAGGAAGGCAGACAATATCAACATATTATCTCATTCAACTTACCGGCATTGAGACCGAGCCCAGCCATGGCTTTGGCGCTCGCATCATTGAAAGTGATGCCGCAGCCGCTGCATCGCCTTGTGCTTTGGCTCAGAAGACTTCAGCGCACGATAGTTACGGGTAGCGTCATGCTACACCCCGTGAGCGTGAGGGAGATGGCGGCAGCGGTCTCATGGTTCTTCTCGATGTGCGACGTTGTGAGCGTCGCGGCAACTCAACCAGAGAGAACCTGTAGCGTCACCGAATGGGAACGCAAGGGGTAGTGGATTTGGTCTCTACAACTTCGACGCCCTTGTCGGCCGGGCACAGGACTGGTACACAGGGCCATCCAAGGCGTTCCAAAAACCGCTGAATTTTCAATGGCCAGGGAGCGGAATTCTCCAATCCTCTCCTGGGCACCAAGCTGCTTCGTTCAGCTTGATGCCTCGCCCTCAGCAGCAACATCCCTTCAGCTTCGAAACGACATCTTGGCAGCCGACTGGCTGCGATTGGCCGTTGCCGCGCGTCATCGCCGTGAAGCGCTGCTGCTGTCGCCGCGTGCTGCGGCGTTGTCCGTTGTGCTTGTGTGCAGACGTCCCGTTCGCCGCGATCGTGACGGCGATCACCGGCAGCCCGCAGGTTGCGGACTGCCTGGCGTCATCCACTCAGCACGGACCGCGCGTGATCGCCGACAGTTCTGCGTTGGTCGCAAAAGCGCGCGCCACGATGCCGGTGATGCCGAACGACGTCAGCCGCGCCGCATGTTTTTGGCGATAGCGCTCCGCCGCCTCGGCGTCGCGAAACAGATAGATGCCGCCGGCGCGTTGCTCCGCGCGATTCTCGGTCCAGATTTTCCAGATCAAGCCGTCTTCCGCCGCGATGTCCTGCGCCAGCTCGCCGAATGCGGCTGTCATCTCCGGCCCCCAAGGGCCCTCGAACGGGAAATCGAATTGCAGCAGCGTGGTGGTCATGGCGGTCTCCATTGCAGGTTCTGTGCGCTCAGGCCGTGGATCCCATTCGGCGCCGGTCAGCGCAATATGGTTTGCGCGGCGCGCGGGGCGAGGGCTGGCAAGGCGCTGCGGATGCGCTAAACCGGCTTGTCGATTCGTACCCAGCGGCGGCGAGCATCCTTGATGACCCAACCATCCGTTTCCGATTTCGCCTGGGATTATCCGTCGCCGTTCACGCTGCCGGTCTCGCCGGCTGCGGCCGATATTGACGGGCTCAATCACACCAACAACGCGGTCTATGTGCGCTGGTGCGACAGCATCGGCTGGGCGCATTCGGAGGCGCTCGGTCTGTGCCTCGCCGATTGGCAGCGGCTCGACCGCGCGGTGGCGATTCGCCGGGGCGAGTACGATTATCTGCTGCCGAGTTTTGAAGGCGACCAGCTGCTGCTCGGCACCTGGATCACCGCCAGCGATGGCAAGCTGACCATGCAGCGCAGCTTTCAGCTGATCCGGCCGCGCGATCGTGCTATCATTATGCGTGGCCGCTGGGAGCTGGTGAGTATCGAGCTCAGCAGCGGCCGGCCGCGGCGCATGCCGCCGGAATTCATTAATGTTTACCACGCGGCCCTCATTCCGGCCGCGGCACCGCCACCGGAACCCGTCAGGCGGGAATGATTGTCAATTGAAGTCGGCGCGCTGCGATTTTCCGGGCGGCGCGATCGGCGACCAGCAATTTTGCTGGCGTTTTTTAAATTTCACCGTCAATTTGCCTTGATCGCAATACCTTAAAATATTTGCGCTAAATAATTGCGGTTGCCGCCTCCTCGAATGACCGAGTTGAAGGGTCCTATGGAAACGCTGCAGGGTGTGAGTCGTAAGCGACTGGTATTGGCTGTCGCCGCCGTCGGGCTCGCGATCGCCGGTGTGGTGAAGTTCGGCGTATTGGCCGAGCCGCCGAAGCGTAATTCAGAAATGTCGAGCCAGGCGCGCCGCGCGCCGATGCCGGTGTACACGCCGAGCCGTGCGGAATGGGCCAGCCTGACCATCGAGCCGGTGTCCGAACGGACTTTCCGCAGCGAGCTGATCACCGAAGGCAAGATCGCGATCGACGAAGACCGCGCCACCCCGGTGTTTTCGCCCTATGCCGGCCGCGTGCTCAAACTGCTGGCCCGCCCGGGCGACCGGGTGGTCGCCGGCCAGCCGCTGTTCGTGATCGAGGCCACCGACAATGTTCAGGCCCAGAACGATTTCATCGCCGCCACCAGCGCGCTGAATAAGGCCAAGACCCAGCTCGAACTCGCCGAAATCCAGGACAAGCGCGCCAAGGATCTGCTGGCGGGCAAAGCGATTCCGCTCAAGGATTTCCAGCAGGCTGAGGCCGCGCTCGCCTCGGCGCAGAGCGATTTGCGCGCCGCGGTCACGGCGCTCGAGGCGACGCGCAAGCGGCTGCGCATCCTCGGCCTTTCCGACGAGGCGATCGCCAGCTTCCAGGACAAGGGCTCGATCAATCCCGAAACCACCATCGTCGCGCCGATCGCCGGCACCGTGGTGCAGCGCAAGATCGGCCCCGGCCAATACGTCAATGCCGGCGCCAGCGATCCGGCCTTCGTGATCGGCGATCTGTCTTCGGTGTGGCTGACCGCGTTCGTGCGCGAATCCGAGGCGTCGGCGGTCAGCGTCGGCCAGGACATGGCGTTCAGCGTGCTGGCGCTGCCGGGCCGACTGCTGCACGGCCAGATCGACTATGTCGCCGCCGCCATTGATCCCGCCACGCGGCGGCTGATGGTGCGCGCCACCGTCGCCAATGACGACGGTCTGCTGAAACCGGAGATGTTCGCTAATGTGACGATCTATTCCGACTCGAATCATCCTGCGCTCGGCGTGCCGAAGCAGGCCTTGATCTATGAGGGTGATCAGGTGCGGGTTTGGGTGGCCCCCAACGACAAGACCATCGAGCTGCGCCGCATCAAGCCGGGGCTGACCAATGGCGATCTGGTCGAAGTGGTCGGCAACCTCAATCCCGGCGACCGGATCGTGACCCGCGGCAGCCTGTTCATTGATCGGGCTGCCACCGGCGGCTGACCCTTTTTTCGATTCATTCTTTTATTGATTGTCAGGTCGGCTCCGCATGGATCGGCTCGTTGCTTTTGCTATTGGCCGTCGCGTTTTGATGGTCGTGATCTTCCTTGCGGTGGTGATTGGCGGACTGGTCGCCTTTCGGCAGCTCAATATCGAAGCCTATCCCGATCCGACCCCGCCGATGGTCGATATCGTGACGCAGTCGCCCGGCCTGTCGGCCGAGGAAATCGAGCGCTACATCACCATCCCGATCGAAGCGCAGGTGTCCGGCATCAAGAACCTGCGCACCATGCGCTCGATCTCGCTGTACGGCCTGTCCGACATCAAGCTGCAATTCTCGTTCGACTACACCTATGACGAAGCGCTGCAGCAGGTGCTGAACCGGCTGTCGCAATTGCCGCCGCTGCCCGGCGGCGTGCAGCCCGGCATCTCGCCGCTCAGCCCGATCGGCGAAATCTTCCGCTACCGGCTGGTCGGGCCGGCCAATTACAGCGTGCTCGATCTGAAAACCTTGCAGGACTGGGTGCTGCAGCGCCGGTTCCGTGCGGTGCCCGGCGTGATCGATGTCACCAGCTGGGGCGGCAAGACCAAGACGTTTGAGCTGCAGGTCGATTTCAACAAGCTGATCGCCTATGGCCTGACGCTGCCGCAATTGCTGCAGGCGGTGTCGAACTCCAACATCAATGTCGGCGGCAACACCGTCGATATGGGCAGCCAGTCCGCCGTGGTGCGCGGCGTCGGCCTCATTAAGTCGATCGACGACCTCGCCAACACCATGGTCGCGCAAAGCGGCGGCAATCCGGTGCTGGTCAAGGATATTGCCACGGTCAATATCGGCTCCAAACCGCGGCTCGGCATCGCCGGGCTCGATAAGGACGATGACATCGTCCAGGGCATCGTGCTGATGCGGCGCGGCGAGCAGAGTTCGCCGACCATCGCCCGGGTCGAGCAATTGGTGGCGTCGATCAACAATTCCAACGTGCTGCCGCCCGGCGTGCGCATCGAACGGATCTATGACCGCAAGGACCTGATCGAAGTCACCACCCACACCGTGTTGCACAACATGGTGGTCGGCATTCTGCTGATCGTGGTGCTGCAATGGGTGTTCCTCGGCAATCTGCGCAGCGCGCTGATCGTCGGCTCCACCATTCCGTTCGCGCTGTTCTTTGCGGTGATCATCCTGGTGCTGCGCGAGGAATCCGCCAATCTGCTGTCGGTCGGCGCCATCGATTTCGGGCTGATTGTCGATGCCACCGTGATCATGGTGGAGGCGATCTTCAGGCGGTTGTCGCTGACCGGCGAGCCACCGCCCGGCGGCATCGGCTCGGAAGCGGCGATCGCGGTGAAGCGCGACGCCATTCTCGGCGCGGCCTCCGACGTGTCGCGCTCGATCTTCTTTGCGGCGGCGATCATCATCGCGGCGTTTCTGCCGCTGTTCACGCTGTCCGGCGTCGAGGGCCACATTTTTGGGCCGATGGCGCGCACCTATGCCTATGCGCTGGCTGGCGGCTTGCTCGCCACCTTCACGGTGACGCCGGCGCTAAGCGCCATCATCCTGCCGGCCCATGTCCAGGAAACCGAAACGCTGGTGGTGCGCTGGCTGCACAAGATCTACACGCCGGCGCTGCATTGGGCGCTCCGCCATCGCCAGATCGTGCTCGGCGGCGCGATCGGCCTTGGGCTTTTGACCGTTGTGCTGGTGCGGCTGCTCGGACTGGAATTCCTGCCCAAGCTTGAAGAAGGCAATTTGTGGATTCGCGCCACGCTGCCGCCGACCATCTCGCTGCAGGAGGGCAATGGCTACGTCAACGAGATGCGCAAGCTGATCCGCGACTTCGAGGAAGTGCAGTCGGTGGTGTCGCAGCATGGCCGCCCCGATGACGGCACGGATGCCGCCGGGCTGTTCAATGCCGAATTCTTCGCGCCGCTCAAACCGATCGGCGAATGGAAGAACGCCAAGAACAAGGACGAACTGACTTCGAAAATCCTGGCCAGCCTGCAGGAGCGGTTCCCCGGCGTCGAGTTCAGCTTCTCGCAATATCTGCAGGACAACGTCGCCGAGGCGGTGTCCGGCGTGAAGGGCGAGAACTCGATCAAGCTCTATGGCAACGACCTGGTGGCGCTCACCGAGACCGCCAACAAGATCAAATCGGTGCTGAGCACGGTGCGCGGCGTCACCGATCTGTCGGTGTTCACCTCGCTCGGCCAGCCGACCATTCAGATCGACATCGACCGCGCCCGCGCCGCGCGCTACGGGCTGACGCCCGGCGACATCAACGCCACCATCCGTGTGGCCATTGGTGGCGACAGCGCCGGCGACATCTATGAGCCGGGCTCCGACCGCCATTTCCCGATCATCGTGCGGCTCGCGCCCGAATATCGGCGCAGTGCCGAAGCGATCCATAATCTACGGATCGGTGCGCAGGGGCCAAGCGGCATCACCCAGATTCCGCTCAGCGAGGTCGCCACCATCAACCTGGTGTCGGGCGCGGCCTATATCTATCGCGAACAGCAGGAACGCTATCTGCCGATCAAGTTCTCGGTGCGCGAGCGCGATCTCGGCGGCGCGATCCAGGAAGCGCAAGAGAAGGTCGCCGCGCAAGTGCAGCTGCCGCCCGGCTCGCGCATGGAATGGGTCGGCGAGTTCGGCAATCTGCAGGACGCGATCTCGCGGCTGTCGATCGTGGTGCCGATCAGCCTGGCTTTGATCGGCCTGTTGCTGTGGCTGAATTTCGGCTCGCTGATCGACACTTTGCTGGCTATGAGCGTGATCCCGATCGCGATTTTCGGCGGCGTGGTCGGGCTGCTACTGGCGGGCATTCCGTTCAGCGTCTCGGCGGCGATTGGCTTCATCGCGCTGTTCGGCATCGCGGTGATGGACGGCATCATCATCCTGTCGCAGTACAATCAGCTGATCGATCAAGGCGTCGAGAAGGCTACGGCGCTGCTGCGCACCGGCGAATTGCAGTTGCGCCCGGTGCTGATGACCTGCTCGATCGCTGGCGTCGGACTGTTGCCGGCGGCGATGTCGGCCGGGATCGGCTCACAGGTGCAAAAGCCGCTCGCCATCGTCGTGGTCAACGGCATGCTGCTGGCACCGCTGGTGATCCTGCTGACGCTGCCGGTGCTGATCTCGTATTTCTCGCGCCGCGGGCAATGAACCGCGGCGCCGACGCTGACCGTTTGATACCAACGGCGATTGATACCACTCCGCACGTCATGGCCGGGCTCGTCCCGGCCATCCACGTCTTTGATCTTGCAGCGATTTTAAGACGTGGATACCCGCGACAAGCGCACGGCTGTCCGGTTGAGTATTTGTAGACAAAGCGCATGGCGTTGATTCTTCTGCGTCCCGAACGTCTAGCAGCGTTTCTGGACACGGGAGAAGACCACGCCATGCGGCATCACAATAGCGTATTTCATTCGGTGTTAAAGCACGTGCCGTGGCATGTGTTTGACCGGTTGGTGACCGAGCACGGCGCCGATGCACGGGTGCGTCGGTTGTCCACGCATGATCAGTTCATCGCGCTGCTGTACGGCCAATTGTCCGGAGCGCAGAGCCTACGCGAGATCGAAGGCGGCCTCGCTAGCCATGCCAACCGGCTTTACCATCTCGGCGCCCGTGCCGCGTCGCGCTCGACGTTGGCGGACGCCAATGCGAGGCGGCCGAATGCAGTGTTCGCCAGCTTGTTTTCTGACCTGGTCCAGCGGGCTGGACGCGGGCTGCGGCGCAAGGTCGGCGAAGCGGTGCATCTGGTGGATTCGACCGGGCTGCGACTGAGCCATCTCAGCGCTGATTGGGCGCGGTTTTCCGACGGCGTTTGCGGCGCCAAGCTGCACATCGTCTACGATGCCGACGGCGAGCACCCCGTCGATGCCGTCGTGACGCCGGCCCGAGTGAACGACATCACTGTCGCCAAGACGCTGCCGATCGCTGCCGGCGCAACCTACGTGTTCGATCTGGGCTACTACAATTACGCTTGGTGGGCCGAACTCGACGCCAAGGGGTGTCGTATCGTCACGCGGCTCAAGTCCAACACAAAGCTGAGCGTCGTGAAGACCAACCCGGTTGAGGACGCCGCAATCCTCTCCGACCGCATCGGCCATCTGCCCGCTCGCCTCGCGGCAAGCCGCCGCAATCCGTTTCAAGAGCCGGTCCGCGAGATCCGCGTGCGGATCGACAGCGGCAAGATCCTGCGCATCATCAGCAACGACATCGATGCGCCTGCCGCCGAGATCGCAGCCCTCTACAAACGCCGCTGGCAGGTCGAGCTGTTCTTCCGCTGGATCAAACAGACATTGAAGATCAAACACTTCCTCGGCACATCCGAAAACGCCGTGCGCATCCAAATCGCCGTGGCCCTGATCGCTTTCCTGCTGCTGCGCCTCGCTTACGCGACACAGAGCGCTGTCGACAGCCTGCTCGCCTTCACTCGCCTTGTCCGTACCAACCTCATGCACAGACGCTCGATCGACGCCTTGCTCGAACCGCCGCCGACAATCGAAGATCAGCGACAGTTGAGCTTCAGTCTATGTTGAGGCCGAACCGGACAGCAGTGCGACAAGCGCGGGTATGACAGTCATTGATACGACCCGATGGTTATGACGGGCGCTTACTGGCCCGACGGCGTGCGCAGCCCGTGCCAGGCGTCGCGGACCTGGTGATAATGCACTTCGGGCAGATAGTCGGGGGTGTTCAGGCCGAGCGTCTTGACGTCGAGCCGGCCGATCGCGCTCAGCAGCGTGTAGGACGCCACCACGCGGTCGCGCTGCGCGCCGATCAGCCGCGCTTTGGCGGCGACCAGGTCTTGCTGCGCATTCAGCACATCGACCGTGGTGCGCTGGCCGCCCTGGGCCTCACGCCGCACGCCATCGAGCGCCACCGTGGCAGCGCGCACTTCGGATTCCGCGGCGCTGACCGCGACCTTGGCGCCGACATTGGCGGCCCAGGCGCCGACCACCGCGGTGCGTGACTGGTTGCGAATCTGGTCGAGCACCTGGCGGCTCTGCGTCACCACCTGCTTGGCCTGCCGGGTTTGCGAGGCAGCAACGCCGCCGTCATAGACCGGGGCGACCAGCTGGCCGCCGATGCTGGCCTGATCGGTGCGCTTGGTGCCCAAAGTGGTGTCGGTGTCGGTAGCGCGGCTGGCGCTGCCCTGCAGCGACAGCGTCGGCAGCAGCCCGCCTTCGGCGATCCGCACAACGGTGCTGGCGACATCGACGTCGAAGCTCGCGGCCATCACCGCCGGATGCTGCTTCTGTGCCTGGGCGATCGCGTCCTCGCGGTTGCCCGGCAGCAGCCGGTCGATCGGGTCGGGCGCGTTCAGCCGGGCCGGCGACTGGCCGATCACCTGGGCGTAGGTCGCCTGGCTGACCGCGAGATTGACCTCGGCGGCGTTGAGATCGGCCAAACCGCGGTTGAGACGGGCCTCGGCCTGGGCGGTGTCGGTCGGGGTGACATCGCCAGCGCTGAGGCGGCGCTGGGTGATGTTCAAGGTTTCGCGCAAGAACGTGACGTTGGAGCGCTGCGCTTCCACCAAGGCCTGGTTGGCGAGCACGTTGGTATAGGCGGTGATGGCGTCGAGCAGCACACCCTGGCCGACATTGCGCAGCGCCTCGCGGCCCGAGCGGACCTGCAGTTCGGAGGCGCGCACATTGTTGGCGGTGCGGAAACCGTCAAACAGCATCTGCTTGACGGTGACGCCGACCGTCCATGGCGTCAGCGAGCCGTTTTGCAGCGAATTATCGGGCAGGGTGTTGCGCACCGCCTGCAGGCCGGCGCTCAAGCTGGCGATGATCTGCGGCCGATAGCCCGCCAGCGCCTGCGGCACGTTTTCGTCGGTGGCGCGCTGCCGCGCCCGTTCCGCATTGAGCAGCGGGTTGGTCTGATAGGCTTTCACCAGGGCTTCCGACAGGTTTTCCGCTTGCGCGGAAGACACCGCCATCGCCAGCCATGCGCCGAGCGCCACGCTCGCTCCGTATCGAGCCAGTCGATCGGACATTAGCTTTGCGCCCTTGGAATGAAGAACCATCGTTAGCTTACCGTAAACCTGTACTGCCCCGACACCTCTTACATTGCCCGGGCCGGAATCGCGAGTCACGGAGCAAGTGCGCCTGAATCAGCTGCAGTTCGTCGCAATCAACGCTGTAACAGGGCTTTCCTGACAATCCGCTGGCAATGCCCCGGCGGATGTTGCGGCGCTGGGGGACGGTTTGTCGCAGCGCGGCCGCTATGCGTACCGTGCGGAGGATTTGTGCGGCACCGCGCCTGCGCCGCGTTGACCCGGGGGCGGGGGTGGGCCATGGACCGCGCCCGGTTGCGGCGGGGATGCCTGCCGGCTGCGGTCTCTTCGTCCTTTGGTCGGCTGGGTGATCGGCCCCGAAGGCGCTGTTCAGCAAAGTTAAGGCCCGGGATTCATCTTTTTCCGGTGCTTTGTCGGCCGCTGTTGTTTGCGCGCTATTTACTTGATCCAGCGATTGCCGTTTGGTCGGCTTTGCCGGAGCGATTTGAGAGCGGCGTCGGCAACTGAACGGTAAAGACCGCCCCCCATCATTTCCTCCCAGACATTTGCGCGACCGGGCCGGACACCGGCCCTCACCATATTGCCTTCGCCGCGCGCGCGGCTATTGGACCGGAGAGACCGATGCGATTGAAGATGATGTTCGCCGCCGCCAGCCTGGTTGCAGGAGCGCTGCTTGCCGCGCCGCCAGCCGAAGCCCGTCCGGACATCGTCGCCTTTCGCGGAGACTATTCGCCAGGGACCATCGTGGTGAAAACCCGCGAGCGGCGGCTCTATTACGTGCTCGATGATCAGCACGCCGTTCGCTATCCGGTCGGCGTCGGCAAGGTCGGCAAGCAATGGTCGGGCGTCACCCGGATCGACGGCAAATATCGCGAGCCAGCCTGGTCGCCGCCGGCTGATGTGCGCCGCGACAATCCCAGCATGCCCAATGTGATCCCGGGCGGCACCCCGCAGAACCCGATGGGCGCCGCGGCCATGACGCTGGCCGGCGGCGAATACGCCATCCACGGCACCAACCGGCCGCAATCGATCGGCGGCTACGTCTCCTATGGCTGCGTGCGCATGTACAATGAAGACGTCACCGACCTCTATCAGCGCGTCACGGTCGGCACCACGGTGGTGGTGACGACCCGCTAGTGATCATTCGGTTCTGAGGGCATCAGAGCCGAAGGCCCTCCTTTGGGTCTGATAGCAACGCTGATTATTGAACGTCATGGCCGGGCTCGTCCCGGCCATCTACGTCTTTGATCATGAAGCGCTTTTAAGACGTGGATACAAGCGACAAGCGCGGGCACGACGGTCATAGCGTGGGCGATGGTCTGACGCGCGTCTTGACCCGAACCCGGGAAACCGCGCTGAGCGCGGTATCCCGGAAGCTCAGAGCGACGCCTGCCGTTACTTGGTCAGCGGGCAGCCGCTCGCCGCCGCGGTCGGGAATGCGCTGTCGCCGGGCACGGTCGCGAGCAGCTTGTAGTAGTCCCACGGCTTTTTCGATTCCGAAGGCTTCTTGACCTCGAACAGATACAGGTCATGCACGAAGCGGCCATTGGCGAGCACCTTGCCGGTGGCGAACGCGTCATCGACCGGCAGCTCCTTGATCTTGGCCGCGACCGCCTCGGTGTCCTTGGTGCCGGCGGCCTTGACCGCCTTCAGATAGGACAGCGTCGACGAATAGGTGCCGGCATGGATCATGTTCGGCATCCGGCCGGTGCGCTTGAAGAATTTTTCCGCGAAATCGCGCGATTTGTCGTCGCGGTCCCAGTAATAAGCCTCGGTCAGCACCAGGCCCTGCGCGGCCTGCAGGCCCAGGCCATGCACCTCGGCGATGGTCATCAATAGCCCGGCGAGCTTTTGGCCGCCGGCAACGATGCCGAATTCCGCGGCCTGCTTGATCGAATTGGTGGTGTCGAGCCCGGCATTGGCGAGGCCGACCACCTTGGCTTTCGAGCTTTGCGCCTGCAGCAGGAACGACGAGAAGTCCGAGGAATTGAGCGGGTGCCGCACGGCGCCCAACACCTTGCCGCCATTGGCCTGCACCACTTCGCTGGTGTCCTTCTCCAGCGCGTAGCCGAACGCGTAGTCCGCGGTCAGGAAGTACCAGCTATCGCCGCCGGATTTCACCAGCGCGCCGCCGGTGCCGACCGCCAAAGCGTGCGTATCGAACGCCCAGTGGAAGCCATAGGGCTGGCAGGCATCGCCGGTGATGCGCGAGGTCGCCGCGCCCACCACGATGTCGATCTTCTTCTTCTCGCGCGACAATTCCTGCACCGCCAGCGCCACCGATGAGGTGGTCAGCTCGGTGATCATGTCTACGCCATCAACATCGTACCATTTACGCGCAATGCTGACGCCGACATCGGGCTTGTTCTGGTGATCGGCGGTGACGATCTCGATCTTCTGGCCGAGCACTTCGCCGCCAAAATCCTCGACGGCCATGCGTGCCGCTTCCAGCGACCACTTGCCGCCATAGTCGGCATAAACGCCGGACTGGTCGTTCAGGATGCCGATCTTGACGCCTTGCGCATAGCCAGGCGCGGCGCTCAAAGCGGCGCAGGCGGCAAACGCGATCGACCATGAACTGAATTTCATTCCAACCTCCCAATCATTGTTTGTTTTGGGAGAGGTTAGGAGAGAAAGCGGCGGCTGCCCAGCAATTTTCGCAAGGCGCCGGGCGCGGTCACCGCAGCGCGCTACACCACATGATCGGGCGCCAGCGCACACGGCGTTGCCGGATCGGTCTCGACCTGGATGGTGCTGTGCGCAATGCCGAAATCGTGCTGCAGCCGGTGGGCGATGTCATGCAGATAGCAATCGCCAGGAAAACCGCCCGGGATCACCAGATGGCAGGTCAGCGCCACCTCGGTGGTGCTCATCGGCCAGATGTGCAGATCATGGACTTCGGTCACTCCGGCGCAGCTTGACAGCATGGTGCGCACCGCGGCCGGATCGATCTGGCGCGGCACGGCGCCGAGCGACATCGCGACGCTGTCGCGCAGCAGGCCCCAGGTTCCAGCGATGATCACCACCGCGATCACCAGGCTAGTGACCGGATCGATCCACGACCAGCCGGTCAGCATGATCCCGAACCCGGCCAGCACCACGCCGAGCGAGACCGCGGCATCGGCTGCCATATGCAGATAGGCGCCGCGAATATTGAGATCGTCCTTGCGCCCGGCCGCAAACAGCCAGGCGGTGGCGCCGTTGATGACAATGCCGATCGCCGCCACCACGATCACCGTCAGTTCGGCGACTGGCTCCGGCTGCCGCAGCCGCATCAAGGCTTCCCAGCCAATTGCGCCGACCGCGACCAGCAGGAACACCGCGTTGAACAGCGCCGCCAGGATCGAGGAGCCGCGCAGGCCGTAGGTGTAGCGCGCCGACGGCTGCCGTTTCGCCAGCGTGGCGGCGGCCCAGGCCACCAGCAGGCCAAGCACGTCGGACAGATTGTGGCCGGCGTCCGCGACCAGCGCCATCGAGTTGCTGATCAGGCCGAACGCCGCTTCGGTAATCACAAAGCCGGTGTTGAGCGCGATGCCGATCGCAAACGCCGTGCCGAAATCGCGCGGGGCATGGCTGTGACCGTGATGACCACCACCATGGTGGTGATCGTCATGCTGCGCTGCACAATGGTGGCCGTGCTGGTGCGGTTGCAGCGACGGCTGAGTACCCGGCGAATGGTCCATGGTGCTTGCTCCTGTGCCCCAATTCGCGATTACCAACCGCCGAATTTGAATACTAGAACATCGCGAAAGCCGCCGCCGTTCGCGGGCCGTTTCCTTATTGCGCTGCAGCGAAAGCGGAAAAACCTCGCGCAAACAATGAATCAGCGTTCGAATCGAGCGATTTCGTCATTGCGCTGAGGGGCTCAGCTTCGTAAATAAGTCCGCGATTTCGCGGACCCAGGGGCGCTGCGCTCGCCCCGCCAACCAGCACAGCAGCCGATGCCAGCCAGGATCGAACGACCGCTCTCGCCGCATATGCAAGCCTATCGCTGGACGTTGACGATGACGTTGTCGATCGTTCACCGTGCCACCGGGATTGCACTCTATTTCGGAATGCTGCTGCTCGCGTGGTGGCTGATCGCCGTCGGCGCCGGCCCGGGGGCTTATGCCACCGTGCAGGCCTTTACCGGCAGCTGGATCGGGAAGCTGATCGTATTCGGCTACACCTGGTCGCTGATGCACCATCTGTTGAGCGGCATCCGCCACTTCATCTGGGACCTCGGCTACGGATTCGGCACCGCCGATCGTGAATGGTTGAGCTGGGCGGCCCTGATCGGCGGCATCGTGCTCACCGTGCTGCTGTGGGTCGCGGCTTTTGCTTTGGGGGGCGGACGATGAGCGCGAAAGACTCAGCCGGGGGCAACAAGCCCGTTCCGTCGATGCGCACGCCGCTCGGCAAGGTGCGCAAGTTCGGTCCCGCCGGCTCGGGCACCAGCGATTTCTGGCGGCAGCGTATTTCCGGCGTCGCGATGACGCTGATGATCCTGCCGGCAATCATCATCATCATGATGCTGCTCGGCCGTAATCAGGCCGGCGCCGCGCAGATCCTCGGCTCGCCGCTGATCGCGCTGACCATGATCCTGTTCATCATCGCCAGCGCCATTCATATGAAAATCGGCATGCAGGTGGTGATCGAGGACTACGTCCAGAACGAGAAGCTCAAGCTCGTCACCATCATGGCCAATAATTTCTTCTCGATTGCGGTCGCGCTGGCCCCGATCTTCGCCATCATCAAACTATCCTCCGGAGTGTAACGCATGGCCGCGAATGGCAACGGCGCGCCGGCCATCAACGGCCGCGCCTATCCCATTGAAGACCACACCTATGACGTCGTCGTGGTCGGTGCCGGCGGCGCCGGCCTGCGCGCGGTCGTCGGCTGCAGCGAGGCTGGTCTGCGTACCGCCTGCATCACCAAGGTGTTTCCGACCCGCTCGCATACCGTGGCGGCGCAGGGCGGCATTTCCGCCGCGCTCGGCAACATGCACAAGGACGACTGGCGCTGGCACATGTACGACACCGTCAAGGGGTCGGACTGGCTCGGCGACCAGGACTCGATCGAGTACATGGTCCGCAACGCGCCGCAGGCGGTGTATGAGCTCGAACATTGGGGCGTGCCGTTCTCGCGCACCGAAGACGGCAAGATCTATCAGCGGCCGTTCGGCGGCATGACCATGGAGTTCGGCAAGGGTCAGGCGCAGCGCACTTGCGCCGCGGCCGACCGTACCGGCCACGCCATGCTGCACACCATGTATGGCCAGGCGCTGCGTCACAACGCCGAGTTCTACATTGAATTCTTCGCCATCGACCTGATCATGGACGATCAGGGCGTGTGCCGCGGCGTGATCGCGCTCAAGCTCGATGACGGCTCGCTGCATCGCTTCAAGGCCCAGACCACCATTCTGGCCACCGGCGGCTATGGCCGCGCCTACGCCTCCTGCACCTCGGCGCATACCTGCACCGGCGACGGCGGCGCGATGGTGCTGCGCGCCGGCCTGGCGCTGCAGGACATGGAGTTCGTCCAGTTCCACCCGACCGGCATCTATGGTTCGGGCTGTCTGATCACCGAAGGCGCCCGCGGCGAAGGCGGTTATCTGTCCAACTCCGAAGGCGAGCGCTTCATGGAGCGCTTTGCGCCGTCGGCGCGCGATCTGGCGTCGCGTGACGTGGTGTCGCGCGCCATCACCATCGAAATCCGCGAAGGTCGCGGCGTCGGCAAGAAGAAGGATCACATCTTCCTTCATCTCGACCATCTCGACCCCGCGGTGCTGCACGAGCGGCTGCCGGGCATTTCGGAATCGGCGCGGATCTTCGCCGGTGTCGATGTCACGCGCGAGCCGATCCCGATCCTGCCGACCGTGCACTACAACATGGGCGGCATCCCGACCAATTATCATGGCGAAGTGGTCATCAAGCGCGAAGGCGACGACAACGCGGTGGTGCACGGCCTGATGGCGCTCGGCGAAGCGGCCTGCGTCTCGGTGCACGGCGCCAACCGGCTCGGCTCCAACTCGCTGATCGACCTCGTGGTGTTCGGCCGTGCCGCGGCGCTGCGCTGCGCCGAGAAGCTGACCCCGCATGGCAAGCAGCCGGAACTGCCGGCCGATTCCGCCGACAAGGCGCTCGCCCGGCTCGATCGCTTCCGCTACGCCTCGGGCGGCACCTCGACCGCGCGGCTGCGCGAGCAGATGCAGCACGTCATGCAGAACAACTGCGCGGTGTTCCGCACCGGCGAAGTGCTGCAGGAAGGCAAGGAGCTGATCCACAAGGTCTATCAGGGCATCAGCGATATCGGCGTCTCCGATCGCTCGCTGATCTGGAATTCGGACCTGGTCGAAACGCTCGAGTTCGACAATCTGATCGCGCAGGCGGTGGTGACCATGGAATCGGCCGCCAACCGCACCGAAAGCCGCGGCGCGCATGCCCGCGAAGATTTCCCGGATCGCGACGACAAGAACTGGATGAAGCACACGCTGGCGTGGATCGACCACGACGGCTCCACCACGATCGATTACCGCCCGGTGCACGATTACACGATGACCAACGACGTTCAGTACATCCCGCCGAAGGCGCGGGTGTACTAAGCGTGAGAGAAGGCTAGCACGATGGTCGAATTCGCTCTCCCGAAGAACTCCAAGATCCAGGAAGGCAAGACTTGGCCGAAGCCGGAAGGCGCGACTTCGCTCCGCGAGTTCAAGGTGTATCGCTGGAATCCGGACGACACCAAGAACCCGAGCATCGACACCTATTATGTCGACACCGGCGACTGCGGCCCGATGGTCCTGGACGGCCTGATCTGGATCAAGAACAACATTGATCCGACGCTGACCTTCCGCCGCTCGTGCCGCGAAGGCGTGTGCGGCTCGTGTGCGATGAATATCGACGGCGAGAACACGCTGGCCTGCACCAAGGCGATGGACGACACCCGCAGCAAGGCGGTGAAGATCACGCCGCTGCCGCATCAGTCGGTGGTGAAGGATCTGGTGCCCGATCTCACCAATTTCTACGCGCAGCACGCCTCGGTGCAGCCCTGGCTGCAGACCATTACGCCGACCCCGCAGAAGGAATGGCGCCAGAGCCGCGAGGATCGCGAAAAGCTCGATGGTCTCTATGAGTGCATTCTGTGCGCCTGCTGCTCGACCTCGTGCCCGAGCTATTGGTGGAATTCGGACCGCTTCCTCGGTCCGGCCGCGCTGCTGCAGGCGACCCGTTGGGTCGAAGACAGCCGCGACGAAGCCACCGGCGAGCGGCTCGACAACATCGAAGATCCGTTCCGGATCTATCGCTGCCACACCATCATGAACTGCGCCAAGGCGTGCCCGAAGGGTCTGAACCCGTCGGAAGCGATCGCCAATCTCAAGCTCAAGCTGGTCGAACGCCAGATCTAAGCCGCAGACACGATCTCATGTTGCGCAATGGCCGGGCTTGTCCCGGCCATTGTCGTTTCTGCGTCCTGAGTCTCTCTGAGTTCTTGATCGTTTCTGATAGCAACGGCGATCGATACCAACCACTCTGCGCGTCATGGCCGGGCTCGTCCCGGCCATCCACGTCTCTGATCTTGCAGCGATTTTAAGACGTGGATACCCGCGACAAGCGCGGGTATGACGGTCCTTGGTACGACCCGATAGTATGAATGCGGTTTCTGCCGGTTTTGGCGCTGCGGAACCTTGCCTGCGCCTCTCCGTTATCGGTGCCACATGGATGGCCAGCAGGAGAGCGTGCCAATGGCAACATCGTCGGCAACGAGGTCGCAGAGCGCAGATGCGCAGCAGGTCTGGGACCTGATGAAGCGCATCACCTTTGCGATGCTGGTGACGCGCGATGGCGATCACTTGCGCTCGCGGCCGATGGCGGCGCATCTCGATGCCGAGCATGGCGCGATCTATTTTCTCACCGACGTTCGCCGCCATAAGGACGATGAGATCGCGCGCGATCAGCGCGTTAATCTCGCTTTCGCCGACAGCTCCAACCATACGTATGTTTCGGTGAGCGGCCGCGCGCTCATGTCCAATGAGCGCGCCAAGATCAAGGAGCTGTTCTCCACCGCCGCCAAGGCCTGGTGGGACAGCGCTGACGATCCCAACATTCGCCTGCTCACGGTATTGCCCGATGAAGCGGAGTATTGGGATTCGCCGGGGCGGCTGATCAGCTCCGTCAAAATGGCGATCGCTGCGCTTGGCGCGGGCCGCCCCGACCTTGGTGATCATGGCAAGGTCTCGATCTGATGCCGAATGCGCCTGAGCCTGTCGAGCCTGTGACCGAGCCGCCGGAAATCCCGCCGGCGACGCCAGGGACGCCGACTGAGCCGCCGATCGAGCAGCCGCCGGGCGAGCCGCAGCAGCCCGATATACCAGCTCCGATCCGCGATCCTGGCACGCCGCTTCCGCCTGAGGAATTGCCCGGCCACATGCCCGATGAGTTGCCGGTGCGGGGGCCGCAACCCACTGCGCCGCCATCGCCAAGCGCTGGCGCCGTAGCCGATCTGAACGCGCGATGAATGATGCCGGTCATCACACCCGCGCCGCGCGAAATATAAAATGCTATTTGTAGTTCCGGCGCCACAATCCGGCCCAACCGCTGGCAATTGCTGATACGCGGATCGGACCGCTGCCCTGGCGGCATTGATTCGAGAGATACGAACTATTCGTTTCGAGCTATTTGCCAGCACCTTCCCTGAGGAATTGGTCATCATGACAACTCTCCGCCTCGCTTTGCTCGCTACCTCGGCCCTGACGCTCGCTCAGCTGGCTGTCGGTCCGGCGACGGCGCAAAGCGCGCCGACCGTTGTGGCGCAAGCGGCTGCTCCCGCTGCCGAGCCCGAGCAGAAGCGTCCGCCCGGTGCCGCACCGCAGCGCCCCGCTCCGCCGCCCGCCGCGGCTCCGAAGCCGGCCGCGCCGCCGCAAGCCGCGCCGCCGCCGCCCGCGCCGACCCGGCCCCAGGTCGCGCCGCCTCCGCCGGCCGCGCCGCGTGCCGAGCCTCCGGCCACCCGGCCCGCACCGCCGCCCCCGCCGCGCGCTGCCGAACCGCCGCCTGCGCCGCGTCGTGAACCGCCGCCCGCCGCGACCCGTCCTGCGCCGCCGCCGCCCCCGGCGCCGTCCGTCGCACCGCGCGCTGCTGAGCCGCCCGCAACTCGCCCGGCCGCGCCGCCGCAGCAGCAGCCATCAGTGGCGCCGCGTCAGGTGACCCCGCCCACGAGCCCGGCTCCGGAACGTCCGGCCGCGCCGAAGGCCGATGCGCCAACCGCGCCCAAGGCGGACACGCCCGCGGCGCCCAAGGCGGATACGCCGTCCACGCCGCGCCGTCCGGCGCAGCCAAGCGATGCCGAAGCACCGAGCCGTCCGACCCCGCCGGCCCGTCCGGGCATGACCGCGCCGTCAGCGCCGGGCACGCCGTCGGTGGACGCACCGGCCACCAAGTCCGGTCCGCCGCCCGCGGGCCGCCCGCCGGCACCGGGCGCGGTTGCTCCGAGTGCGCCGACGCCGTCGACCACGCCATCGACTACGACACCGGCGCCCACGACACTGCCCGCGCCTTCGTCGTCAGCGCCGGCAACCCCTGCGCCGTCGGCCACGACGCCTTCGACCTCAACGCCGTCGACTCCGGCGCCTTCGGTCAGCGAGCCGACCACCAGGCCGTCGGCGCCCGCCACCGAGCCCGCGCCCTCGACCCAGCCGGCCACGCCGCCCTCGGCCACCCCGAGCGACAGCAGCCGTCCCGCGGTGCCAGGCGATGCCACTCGTCCCGCCACCCCGGAGACTCGCCCGGCCTTGCCTGGCGCCACCGACCCGCGCGCAACGCTGCCGCCCGGCACGCCGATCGCCCGTACTCCGCCGCCGACCGTGACCGCGCCGCTACCGCCGGTGCCGACCTCGCCGCAGGCGGTCGCGCCGATCGCGCCGACCGTACGGCCCGGCGAAGGCCGCAATATGCAGGACTTCCGCAGCGAACGCCGCGAAGTGCAGCAGGGCGGCCGCACGGTGATCACCGAGCCCGGCCGCGTGATCGTGCGCGATCCGAGCGGTCAGTCGTTCATCCGGCACAACGAGGTGGATCGCTTCCGCTACGGCGCCCGTGATGTGCGCACCGAGCAGGTTCGCGGTGAAAGCCGCACCATCGTGGTGCGTCCGGACGGCACGCAGATCATCACCATCACCGATCGCGACGGTCAGTTGCTGCGCCGGATCCGGCGTGACGATCGCGGCCGCGAGATCATCATCATCGACAACTCGTATCGCGGGCCGCGTGGTCCGGCCGGCTTCTATGTCGATCTGCCGCCGCCGGTGCTGCGCATTCCGCGCGACCGTTACATCGTCGATGCTGAAGGCGCGCCGCCCGAGCTGATCTACGACACGCTGATGGCGCCGCCGGTCGATCGCATCGAACGGCGCTACTCGCTGGACGAAATCCGCTACAGCCCCGCGGTGCGCCAGCGCATGCCGTCGATCGATCTCGACACCATCAACTTCGATACCGGCTCCTGGGAAATCACCCCGGATCAGGCTTCGAAGCTGCAAGTGATCGCCGATGGTCTGAACCGCGCCATCGAACGCAATCCGCGCGAAGTGTTCTTGATCGAAGGTCATACCGATGCGGTCGGCTCGGATGTCGACAATCTGTCGCTGTCCGATCGCCGCGCCGAAGCGGCCGCCACGCTGCTCACCCAGCAGTTCGGCGTGCCGGCGGAAAACCTGACCTCGCAGGGCTATGGCGAGCAGTATCTGAAGATCCAGACCGATGGCGCCGAGCGGCAGAACCGCCGCGTCACCATCCGCCGGATCACGCCGCTGCTCAATGGTGGCAGCGCGTCGCTGCCGCCGCCGCCTCCCGGTGCCCGGCCGCGCTAACGGCCGCATCGCATCACACCATTGGAAAGCCGCGCATCAGCGCGGCTTTTCTGTTGGTGCGTAACGTTGAGCTGGTGATGATCATGTCATGATGCGTCATGGCCGCGCTCATGTGTCGGTGCCGCATTCATACCAACGGCGTGATACCAACCACTCCACACGTCATGGCCGCGTCCCGGCCATCCACGTCTTTGATCTTGCGGCGATTTTAAGACGTGGGTACCCGCGACAAGCGCGGGCATGACCAGTCATTGGTTGGAGTCGATGCAATCACAGCATCGACGAGACCACGCCATAGAATGCGCCGGCCCACAGCAGCAGTCCGGCGACGCTCTGCACGGCGAAACCCGCGCCGCGCTTGCTGGCGGCGGCGGTGTAGCCAACGAGATAGATGATGCGGCCGATGATCCACACCGCGCCAAGCGCAGCGGCAATCGCGTCGCTGAGATAGATCGCGAATAGCCACAGCGAAGGCAGGAAGAATGGCAGCCATTCCAGCGTGTTCATCTGCACGCGGAACACGCGCTCGAAATCCGGATTGCCGCTGATCGCCGGCGGCTTGATGCCATAGGTGACGCGGGCGCGCGCCACTTGCACCGAGGTGTAGAAATAGAACATCACGGCGAGCAGGGTCGCGATCGCAGTGAAATGATACATGACAGTCCTCCCTGATTATTGTCTTTCAAGCGCAAATCGAACGTCGTGCAAACGAATAGTCGCCTGCCGCGGCTAATATCATCACGTCTCAATCATGACCGTCATGCCCGCGCTTGTCGCGGGCATCTACGTCTTGAAGCTCGTGCAACAGTGAAGACGTCGATGGCCGGGTCGAGCCCGGCCATCACGAGCGGATAGTTACTCAACCGCCGTTGGCATTATATCCTGTCATCTCCAGATAGCCGTTGCCGGCGTGGCTGCCGGCCACTGTGATCGGTCCTTCCCAATAAGGAAAGCGCGTCGTCATCCAGCTATTGGCATTGAGCGGCGTGCTGGTCAGCGCCACCCCGCGCCCCGGAATCGCGATGCGCCAGGAGGTCGGCACCCGCCGTTCGCCGATCATGGTTTCGGTGGTCGGCGTCAGCTCAATGCCGTCCGCAGGCAGCGGCGTTGAGTGGCCATCATTGCCGATCCAATTGCCGGCGAAGTAATGGCGGCCGTCGCTATGCCGCAACCGGAACAGCATCAGCTTGTCGCCGCTACTCAGATGCAGCGAGAACCAATCCCAGCCGGTCTGGTCGGAGGCGAGCGGCTGGCTGCTCCATTCGCGGTCCATCCAGGCATGGCCGCGCACCGCGCTCGTGCGGCCCCCGAGCGTGACGCTGCCCTCGGCCTCGAAATAGGGCTGGCTGTAGTAATAGGACGCCTGGCCGCGTTCCGATTTCTTGCTGTAGCCGCGGTCGCCTTGCAGCACCACCGGCCGCTCGGTGCGCAGTTTGAGCGCGTAGCTGAAATCAGCGCCGGCGGCGCTGACGTCGAGCGGCGCCAGCGATGCGGCGCTGGTCGCCTCGCTGCCGCGCAGCTGCCAATTGTCGAGATGCGCGTTGAACGGCGTCGCGGTGACCGCGGCCTGGCCGATGCCGCCGCGCGCAAAGCGTTCGGCGCTGTGATGGCTACCTGCGCGCGTCACCGCGGCATGGGCCATCCACATCTGCCGGCTGCTCCAGCCGCTGTCCTCGCCGCCCGGCGCCATCGCCTGCCGGAACAGCGTCCATTGCAGGCCGAGCGGCTGGCCGTGCTCATCGGTGAGATTGGCGGTCAGGTACCACCATTCGATCCGGAAATCGGGATGGGCGCCGTGATCGGCGGGGAAGCTGAGGGGGCGGCCGGGCAGCACCTCGGTAAAACCGCTCGCTTCGCTGCCGAGCCCGGCAAAGCCCTGCGCATGCGCGGCGCGCGCCAGCAGCAGCGAGGCCAGCCCGCCCGCAAAGGCACGGCGCGACAGCAGCCAATTAGCGCTCATCGGCAAACACCTTCACCAGTTGCGCCGGCTGGGTGCGCAGCAGCTTGATGATCGGCAGCAGCGCCGCCAGCAGCGCGGCGAGCAGCGCGACCGCCAACAGTTGCGCCAGCTCCGCGGGGAACACGGCAAATGGCAAGCGCCAGCCAAACGCCTTGACGTTGACCACCGCGATCAGACACCACGCCACGAGCAGCCCGAGCGGCAATGCCAGCAGCGCGGTGATCAGCGCCATCGCCATGGTTTTGCCGAGTTCCAGCAGCGCCAGTTTGCGCCGTGTCAGCCCGAGCGCCCAGAGCGGTGCGAGCTGCGGCAGCCGCGACTGACTAAGCGTCAGCAGGCTGGTGAACAGCGCGACGCCGGCGATGCCGAGCGTAAACGCATTGAGCGCATTGGTGACCGCGAAAGTGCGGTTGAAGATCCGCTTTGATTCCGTCTTCACCAGGCTCTGGTCCGCGAGGCTGCGATTGTCGAGATGAAAGCGATCGCGCAGTTCGCTGACTAGCGCCGGCACCGCTTCCGGTGCCACGCGCAGCCCGAACCGGGTCTGGGCGATGCCGGGGAAATGCGCGACCAGCGCGTCGATGCCGACACCGAGCTGGCCGCGCGGATTGCCGTAATCAGCGTAGATCGCGACGATGTCGAGCGGCCAAGTCCCGGTCGGGGTTGGCACCTGCAGCCGATCGCCGAGTTTCAGTTTCATGCGGCGCGCAAGTTGCTCGCTGACCATCACGCCGTCGCCGGCCGCCAGCCGGTCCCAGCTGTTGGTGGTTGCTTGCAGCAGCGGCCAGTTGTCCCGGTAGGTGGCGTGGTCGGCAAAGCCGAGCAGATCGGTCGGCCAGCCGTCCAGCTTCACCTCGGCGCGCACGCCGGGCAGCACCGCTTGCACTTGTGGCCGATCGCGTAGCAGCGCCTTGATCTCGGCGGCCTGCGCTTCGTCGGCGGCGCTGACATAGACCTCGGCGGCGAGCCGGCCATCGAGCCAGACATTGAAGGTGCGCGAGAAGCTTTGCACCATGGTGCCAACGCCGACATTGACGCCGAGCGCCAGCAGCAGCGCCATCAAGGCCAGCGACAGGCCGGACAGTTGCAGCCGGCTATCGGCCCAGAACCAGGTGGCGACCGGCCTGCGGGTGAGCCGTTCGCCAAGGCGCAGCAGCACACCGAGCACCGCGGGCAGACCGAGCGCGGCGCCAAGCAAAATGGTCGCCAGCACCGCAAAGCCGGTGGTGAGCGAATCGCCGAGCCACACCAGCAGGGCGCCGACCAGCGCCAATGCCAAGGCGGCGCCGCCTTGCAGCAACAGCCAGCGCTGCTGCGCATCCTGCCAGGCGCGCGGCTGCGCGGCGGTCAGCACCGGCAGGCGGCTCGCCTTGAGCAGGCTGGCGGTCGAGGCGCTGAGCGCGCCGATCACGCTGATCGCCAGCCCGGCAAACCACCAGCTCGGCCGCAGCGACAATTGGCCGGGCAGCTGCGCGCCATAGAGTCCGCGCAGCGTCGCGGCGACATCGGGCAGCAGCGCCGCCGCGATGAAGTAACCACCGATCAGGCCGATCAGGCCGCCAATCAGCGACAGCAGCAACAATTCGGTGATCAGCACGGCATTGAGTTCGGCCGCCGAAGCGCCGCAGGCGCGCAGCGTGCGCAGCATCGGGCGGCGCTGCTCGAACGCGAGACCGATCGCCGAATTGACGATGAACAGCCCGACCAGGAACGACAGCAGTCCGAACGCGGTGAGGTTGAGATGGAAACTGTCGGTCAGCCGCTCGAGATCGGTGGCGTCATCGGCGGCGACATAGCGCAGCTGATCGCCGACCACGCTGCGCAGCTCGGCGCGCGGGCCGTGATCGGCCGAGCCAATCAGCAGTTTCGAGAGCTGATCCGGCTTGTTCAGCAGGTGCTGCGCGATGCCGATATCGACCACCAGCACGCCCGGCACCAGCTCGGGCTGCGGCGTCAGCGGCGGCAGCGCCCGCTCGGCATCGGTGGTCAGCACCGCGCCGGCGCTGGCTTTCAGCTCATTGAGCGTATCCGGTGCCAGCAGCGCCTGGCCGGGCGGCGTCAGGAAGTTTTGGAGTTCGCCGCCGGTGATACCGGGCGCGGTACCGGCCTCGATCGGCATCGACAACGGCTCGATGCCGAGCAGCCGCAGCGTGCGGCCGCCGACCTGCACGCGGCCTTCCAGCAGCGGCGACACCGGCCAGCCGGCGCGGCGCAGCTCGACAAACAGGCTTTGCGCAAAACTGTCGCCGCTGCGGCTTTCCAGCATCGCGGTGCGGCTGCCGCCAAGCGCCGCGGCGGCGCGGTCATAACTGGTGCGGGCCTGCTGATTGAGCGCCTGCACGCCGCTCCACAGCGCAGTGGCAGCGATCAGGCCGATCAGCAGCGTTGCCAGTTGCAAGGGGTGGCGCTGCCAATGGCTGAGCAGCACCCGCAGCATCCATAGCGCGCGCCTCACGCGATCAACCCCGCGCGCAGATGCACCTGGCGATCCAGCAGCGCCGCCAGCCGTTCGCTGTGGGTCACCATCAGAAAACTGCAGCCGCTGCGCGTCACCAGATCGCGCACCAGCCGCATCACCTCGTCGGCGGTGGCCTCATCGAGATTGCCGGTCGGCTCGTCGGCGAGCAGCAGCAAGGGCTTGGGCGCCAGCGCCCGGCCGATCGCGACGCGCTGCTGCTGGCCGCCGGACAATTGTTCGGGATAGCGCCGGGTCAGCGCGGCGAGGCCGAGCCGCTCGGTCAGCTCGCGCAGCCAATCCGGGTCGTGCCGTCCCGCGAGCTTGGCCTGGAACGCGAGATTGTCGGAGACCGTCAGGCTCGGGATCAGATTGAATTGCTGGAACACCAGGCCCAGCCGGTCGCGGCGAAACGCGGCGCGGCCGGCATCGGGTAGGCTCGAAATCACGGTGTCGCCGAACCGCACTTCGCCGCTGTCGGGCTGGTCGAGCCCGGCGATCAGATGCAGCAAGGTGCTCTTGCCGCTGCCGGATTCGCCGGTCAGCGCCACGCTCTCGCCCGCGCCGACCCCAAGATCGATGCCGCGCAGCACTTTGATGCGGTCCGGTCCCGAACGGTACGATTTGGTGAGGGCGCGGATGCGCAGCATCTGCCTGAGGCTGGCGTGGCTACCGTGCATCGCGGCCGTGCTCGCGCTCAATCATTCAACGTCCTCGCTTATCGGTAGGCGGCGGGTTCTTGTCATATTGGGCCGGAAGGTCCGCGACTCAAGCGCTGCCAAGCGTGGGCGGCCCGCTACTGTGTACGCTTGAACTGCGGGCCGGTTTCGCGCTACGGCGGCGAATGGCCTCTGCCTCGCGCCCGACCAAGCCGCTGCGCGTGCTGCTGTCCGAAGGCGGCAGTACCTCGGCGCGCGAGGCGATCACGCTGCTCGGGCTCGCCGGCCATCACGTCGAGATCTGCGATCCGTCGCCGCGCTGCTTTGGCCGGATGTCGCGCTTTGTGCGTGCCTTTCACCGCTGCCCGGGGCTGCGCTCCGATCCGCTCGGCTATCTCAGCTTTGTCGAGGAGCTGTTGGCGCGGCGTCCATTCGACGTGCTGCTGCCGATCCATGAGCAGGGCCTGCTGTTTGCCAAGGTGCAGCATCGCCTGCGCCAGCACACTTCGCTGGCGCTGCCGAGCTTCGCCAGCTATCGCACCGCGCTCGACAAAGCGACGTTTAGCGCGGTGCTGAGTGAACTCGGCCTGCCGCAGCCGGCGACCACCATTGTCGATTCATTGGCCGCGGCGCGCACTCATGCCGTGGGCGAGGCGCCGCTGGTGATCAAGGCCGCGATCGGCACCGCCAGCCGCGGCGTCTGGCTGGTACGCAATGCTGACCAACGCGCGGCGGCGTTCGCCGAGCTTGATCGCCTTAATCTTGGCGGTCGCCAGATCCTGTTGCAGCAATGGGTCGATGCGCCGGTCGAACACGCCCAGGCGGTGTTCCGCGACGGCGAGCTGCTGGCGCTACATGGCTATCAGCGGTTGATTGAGGGCGCGGGCGGGGGGCCGGCGCTCAAGCAGAGCGTGCGTCGCGACCTGGTGCGCACTGATCTTGCGCGGCTCGGCCGGCATCTTGGGTGGCACGGCGCGCTGTCGGTCGATTATCTGTGGCACGACGAGACCGCGCTCTACATCGACTGCAATCCGCGGCTGGTCGAGCCGATGAGCGCGGCGCTCGCCGGCTGCGATCTGCTCGGCGCATTGCTGCAGGTGTCGCGTGGCGCGGGCTCGGCGCCGTTGCCCTGGGGACGCGAAGGGGTGCGTAGTCACCTCGCCATGCAGGTGTTGCTTGGCGCGGCGCTGCGCGATGGCTCGCGGCGGGCGCTGCTGCGCGAAATGCGGTCGCTGCTGACGCAAAAGGGAGCCTATCAGGGCAGTGTCGAGGAATTGACGCCGGTGCGCCATGATTGGCTGAGCGCCGTGCCGCTGGCCGCAACGGCGCTGCTGCTGCTCGCGCAGCCCAGCCTGGCAGAAACGCTGGCGGCAAAAGGCTGGGGCGACCATCTGCTCGACCCGGCCGCGCTGCACACTATCGAGCGCGACATCCGCTAGCGGCCAGCTACAGCCCGCGCTGTTCGTCGTCGCGGTCCGGCTCGGGCGAGCAGATGTCGCCGGCGCCGTACAGCTCATCTTCCCATCCGGCAGGTTTCGGCGGCGGGGGTGGTGTTTCGGGCGGACTGGGCTCTTGCGGCGTCACCTGCTTGTTTTTCTTGCGGGTCGCCGCCCGGATGATCCGTTCAATCATGGTTAACAATCCTTGAGTCAAAATAGCCGACCAGGCGCAATCGGCGATCTTCTAAAAACAGAATGTAAGCACGAAGTTCGATCGGCGGGCCGCGGAACGGACAGATCATATCTGCATTTTCTGCAAGATCGATGTTACACGGAGCAAGGTCGAGCGACCGATTCGCACGACCGAACGGAGTCCCAATGAGAAAGCCAAAGAGTGCCATCGAGGCGCCGACGGAAGGCTACTCGCTGATCGTCGATGGCCATTTCAAATCACATCATACGACCATCGAGGCAGCCGAGCAGGCCGCGGTCGCACTGAAGAACCGCTATCGCATGCTGCAAGTGCAGGTCTATGACGCCGCGTCCAAGACACGGTCGCTGGTTGCCGCACCGCTCTGAATTGTCGTGAGATGACGCCGCTGCGGCGGCAACCCGCGCGCCGTTTGCGACGCGCGGAGGCAGGGGGCCGCTCAGATGCGGCGGCCGCCGCTCTGCTGGCTGGCCAGCCAATCGGAAAAAGACTGCGCCTTCTTCTCGGGCTTGCCGACGCTCTTGGTCTTGGAACCGGAACCCGGCTTGGTGGTGCGGGTCACCTTCTTCACCGTGGCGCGCTGCGGTTCCGCAGCTTCGCGCGCCAGCCGCAAGGCGCGCAGACGAGCCATGTTATCGCGCACCGCCTGTGCTTCGGCGTCGCGCTGCTCTTTGGTTGATTTACCCTGAAGATCAGGGCTGTCGGTGGCAGCGCGAAGTTGATCGCGCGCGGAATCGTCGTCAGTCATATCGTCTGGGCTTTTTTCTTGTCTTGCGTTGAGCGGACCGCCTGAACGCGCCGCCGGTTGGCGATAAACCACGGCGATGACATCGGACTGCAGTGGCGATCGCGGCCCCTTGATTTAACGTCTTCCGCGCCGCGGGCAAGGCTCGATTGCGCCGACCTTAGAAGCAGGCCGACCGTCAGTGGTGGCGGTCGGCCGGTTCAACCTTGGGGGGTGGTCAGATTGCGCGTAAGGGCGCGGGGCCCTGCGCATCAGGACATACGATTGGAGGTTTACTGAGTTGCCACTCGTATGCCGCCGAAGATGCCGATCCCCGGCTTCAGATATCCGTTAGGATTCTCATAGTGTTTGTTAAAGACATTGTCGATGCGGCCAAAGATCGTCGTTTGGCTGGTCGCCCTGTATTCGGCGGCGAGATTTACGATGGCGTAACCTGGCGACCAGACATATTTTGTAGGGTAAGCGACCCGATCAACATCATACCACTCACTGACGGCCAGCAACGTTCCGGTTACCTGCCACTGATCAGTGGGGGTCCATAATGCTGTGACGCTACCCTTATGCTTGGGGCGGCGCCTCAACGGCTCGTCTGTCTGAGCGTCGAATGCCTCAGTGTAAGTGTAGTCTCCGCGCAGACTCAATTGCGGACCAACCGTCCAAGCGGCGAATGCCTCGATGCCTCTGGTCTTTGCTTGACTGACGTTCAAGTAGGACCAATACGATCCGAAGCTAGTATATTGAATGAGGTTGGTGACGTCGTTGTGGAAATAAGTGGTGCCAAAACGTACGCGGCCTCCTTCAACAGGCTGCTCAAAACCTACATCCCAGCCAGTGCTCTCTTCAGGCTTCAAGTTTGGGTTGCCCAAGGTGATCGAGCCAAAGATGTTGTAGCTGCCGTATAGCTGGTCAAGACTCGGAGGCTTGAAGCCAGTTCCGTAGCTCGCTTTCAGCTTCGTCTCTGTGCCTGGAATCAATACTGCAGGCGCGATTCGGTAAGTGTCATGCCCGCCGAACGCATCATTGTAGTCATGACGAACGTTGCTAACGACGAAAATACGTTCAGCAAACTGGGACTGCAGTTCAGCATAGACGCCTTTGTTGCCGTTGCTGACGTCAACTCGTCCAGTTGGCGTGTAAATGCTGTTGTTTTGATAATAGTCCTTCTGTTGGTCGGCGCCGAGCACAACCGTCTGACCGGGAAGTGCCTGAATAACGCTGCGCCAATCATATTTCAGGCGCTGACCATTGTAGATGGACATCCCCGAACTCGTCTCGGTCGGTCGGGACAGGTCAGTGTAATCGACACCGAAATAGTTTTTGATACGTCCATCAAGCGCTGACCAGACGGCCTCGCCGCGAGTGAGCGCCTGGCGGGGCGTGCCAGTATCCTGGGCTGTAAAACCGTAATTCGGGTATCGGTAATCTGAGTTGGTGAACCGACCAACCCAATTCACACTGAAGTCTTCGTTGAAGTCGTAGCCAAGGCGTGCAGAGATAGTCTTATTGTCATAGTAGGATTTGGTTTGTTGCACGCTTGGCGTGATCAGCCGGTCTGGAACGTTTGGGACGGAAGTTGCGCGGAGATGAATGATATTGAAGGCGTAATTGATTTTGTCCTGCGCCCCACTGAAGCCGGCAGTCTGATTGAAAGTGCCGAATGAGCCAGCTTCGGCTGATGCTGTTGCCCTGACAGGACCGCTCCCCTTTCTCGTGGTGATGGAAATCACGCCGCCGATGGCGTCTGAGCCATAGAGCCCGCTCTGTGGGCCGCGTAGTACTTCGATGCGAGCGATGTCGCCTGTCAGCAACTGTGAAATGTCGGCGGAACCGTTGGGGTCAGATGGGTCTCCAATGTCAACGCCATCGATCAGCACCTTGACGTGGCGTGCTTCGGTGCCGCGAATGTAGACTTGGGCTGTGCCACCTGGGCCGCCGGTTTGGATGACATTGAGTCCCGGCACCGTCGCCAGCACCTCCGATACTGTTCGACGCTGCTCGCGCTCGATGTCGGCGGCAGTGATCACGGTGACCGAACTTGCCACCTGGCTGAGCGGCGTCGCGGTGCCGGTCGGGCTGACCACGATGGTCGGCAGCGCCTCCGGATCAGCCTTGGCCGGCGATGCGATCAAGGCCAATGCCGGCACCAGCACGCTGCTGGCCAGCAGCGCCCGCGACCACGGGGTGGAACAACGATGGATAGTCATGAAGAACCTCGGTTCGACGTCTGTGGCACGTCACAGCGAACCGAGGGCTGGGGCGTCTTATGACGCCGACCAACCGATGCCCGTAATCCCCGACCGGCATCCTCGCGTGTGACCACTATCGACGGCAGGTCTCCTGGCTCGCGGGTCGTTGACCTTCCATCGCCTTCCCAGGCCCGAGTCGCCCAGTGGCATCAGACGAAAGACTCGCCGCTTACAGTTGCGGGGGCAGCTACGGCATTGGAACCTGCTTCAAATGAAGCGTTCCGCACCGCATTCCCTTTTGATCCTCTTTCGAGGAACCGTCTTGGCCATCTAGGAAACCGCTATTGAGAGTGTCAACCAACCTGCGGTACAGCCCGCGCTTTCCTGGTTATTTCCCGGTCGGGCGTTGCAGAATTGTCATTGCGGCTTGTGCCAGTCCGCAGGGGCTGTAAGAGCATCGGGCCGAATCATCGGGGATGCGCGTGACAACGAATCAGCAGCCGGACCAGCCGATCGGCTTCGCCGCCCGGAGCCGCCGGGCCGGCACGGTGCTGGCCATGACGGTTTTGGTCGTGCTCCTGATGCTGGCGTCGCTGGGCGTCGGCGCGGTCGAGCTGTCGCCGCTGACGGTGATCGATGCGCTGCTCGGCCGCGGCGGCGAGATCGAGCAGGTGATCGTGCAGGACATCCGCCTGCCGCGCGCCATTCTGGCGGTGGCGGTCGGCGCGATCCTCGGCCTGTCCGGTGCGGCGCTGCAGGGCCTGTTGCGCAATCCTTTGGCCTCGCCGGAACTGTTCGGCGCACCGCAAGCGGCAGCGTTCGGCGCGGTGCTGGTGATCGCGCTCGGCCTTGCCGACGTGCGCTCGTATGCGCTGCCGGTCGCGGCGATCATCGCCGCCTTCATCTCGGTATTCGCGCTGTTGGCGGTCGCTGGCCGTAATGCCGGCATGCTGCTGTTGATCCTCGCCGGGCTCGCGGTGTCGAGCCTTGCGGGTGCCGCGACCGTGCTGGTGATGAATCTCGCCAGCAATCCCTATGTCGCGCTCGAAATCGCGTTCTGGATGCTGGGCTCGCTCGAGGATCGCAGCTTCCGCCATGTCATGCTGGCGCTGCCCTTCATCCTGGTCGGCGGTGCCATGCTGTTTGGCCGCCGCCATGCCTATCGCGCGCTCAGCCTCGGCGAAGAGACCGCGCAGAGCCTCGGCATCGATGTCGGCCGGCTGCGGCTGTGGGTGATCGCCGGGGTCGCGCTTGGCGTCGGCGCCAGCGTCGCGGTCACCGGCAGCATCGGCTTTATCGGCCTGGTGGCGCCGCATCTGATGCGGCCGCTGGTCGGCCAGGACCCGGGGCGGCTGTTGCTGCCGAGCGCGCTGGCCGGCGCCGGCCTGCTGCTCGCCGCCGATATCGCGGTGCGGCTGATCCCTTCCACCAGCGACATCAAGGTCGGGGTGCTGACCTCGCTGATCGGCGTGCCGTTCTTCCTGTATCTGATCATTCGCAAGCGCCGCGCGCTGAGCGGAGGCGCGGCATGAGCGCGCCGTTCCTGCAGGCCCAGCAGCTCGCGGTCCGGCTGTCCGGGCGGGCGGTGCTGAGCGAGGTGGCGCTGGCGCTGCCGGCGCGCCATCTGGTGGCGATGGTCGGGCCGAACGGCGCCGGCAAATCGACCTTGCTGCGCGCGCTGGCCGGCTTGGTGCCGGTGCAGGGCGAGATCACGATCGGTGGCGAACGGCTGGCGGCGCTGTCGCTACGCGAACGCGCCCGGCGCTTTGCCTATCTGCCGCAGGGCGATACCGCGCATTGGTCGCTGCCGGCGCGCGATATCGTGGCGCTCGGCCGCTATCCGCATGGCACCGTCGATCCGGAGCGGCTGACCGCCGCCGATCGAGAGGCGGTGACGCAGGCGATGCAGGCCACCGATGTCACTGCCTTTGCCGACCGGCCGATCACCGAATTGTCGGGTGGCGAGCGCAGCCGGGTGGCGCTGGCGCGGGTGCTGGCGGTGCAGGCGCCGGTGCTGCTTGCCGATGAGCCGACTGCCTCGCTCGACGCTCGCCATCAGCTTGATGTGATGCGCTATCTGCGCAACGCCGCCGATGCCGGCACGCTGGTGATCGTGGTGACCCACGATCTTGGCCTCGCGTCGCGCTTTGCCGATAGCGTGCTGGTGCTGGCGGATGGGCAATTGGTGGCGCAAGGCAAGCCGGCCGATGCGCTCACCGATGCGGTGCTGTCAAAGGTGTTCCGCGTCAATGCCTATCGCGCCGCGCATCAAGGCGAGCCGGTGATCGTGCCCTGGGAGGCGGCGTGAACGCCGCCGCGCTGCGCGCGCTGGCGCTGCTCGGCGCGTTGTTGGCCGCGGGCGCGGCACTGGCGGCGGAGCGGCCGTCGGTCGCCTCCACCAATGTCTGCACCGATCAGATGGTGATGACGCTCAGTGATGCCGCGCAGATCAAGGGGCTCAGCCCCTATTCGCGCGATCCCTCGCAATCCTGGCTTGCGGCCGAAGCGCACCGCTTCAAGCGGCTGTCGGGCGGCGCCGAGGATTTGATGATGCTGCGCCCGGACCTGGTGGTGTCCGGCAGCTATGACAAGCGCGCCACCCGCGAAATGCTGCAGCAGCAGGGCGTGAAGGTGGTGACCTTCAACGTCATGCCGGACTCGCTCGATGAGGTGAAACAGCAGATCCGCAAGATGGCGGCGCTGCTTGGCCATCCGGACCGTGCCGAGCTTGAAGTGGCGCGGCTCGATGCGGCGATCGCGCGCGCGCGGGCCGCGGTGGCGCCGCGGGCGCTGCGGGTGCTGCCGCTGTGGCGGCGCGGCTGGGTGTCGGGGCAGGGCAGCCTGATCAGCCTGTTGTTCGCCGAGGTCGGCCTCATCAACGCCGCCAGCGATCTTGGCGTGGCTTCGGGCGGCTATGCGTCGCTCGAAGCGATCGTGAAATCCAAGCCCGATCTGATCCTGGTCGCCGACGGCGCCGACTACGCCGAGGACGAAGGCACCGCGCTGCTGCTGCATCCGGCGTTGCAGCGCTTTTATCCGGCCACGAAACGGATCGTTATTCCCGAGCGGCTGACAGTATGCGGCGGCGTGATGCTGGCCGATGCGCTCGATCTGCTGGTCGCGGAACTGACGCGGATTGCGCGCTAGCAACGCGCATCGCGGCGCCGCGGCGTTGGTTGCAGGGGCAGCTGTACCGCCGCATAGTGCGCAAGCTCGGGCGGCCGCAGTTCCGTGCAAAGTGAGGCGGACCACGGATGGTTGATGCGGTGTCGATCGATGACACAGACGGCGATGCGCGGGCGCGCAGCAATGTCTGGCGGCTGGCGGCGGCGCAGGCGCTGACCGGCGCCAATGCCGCGGTGATCTTCGCGACCGGCGCGATCGTCGGCGCCACGCTGGCACCCAATGCCGCGCTCGCCACCCTGCCGCTGTCGATCTATGTGGTCGGCCTCGCGCTGGCGACGCTGCCGACCGGAGCGATCGCGCGGCGCTATGGCCGCCGCGTCGCGTTCATGATCGGCACCGGCTGCGGCGCGCTATGCGGCGTCACCGCCAGCATTGCGATCCTGTACGGCTCATTCGCGCTGTTCTGCCTGGCGACGCTGCTCGGCGGCATCTATGGCGCGGTGGCGCAGTCCTATCGCTTTGCCGCAGCGGACGGCGCCAGCGTCGCTTATCGGCCGCGCGCGATCGCCTGGGTGATGGCGGGCGGCGTGTTCGCCGGCGTGCTCGGGCCGCAGCTCGTGCAATGGACCATGGAGATCTGGCCGCCATTTCTGTTCGCGTTTTCGTTCGCCGTGCAGGCGATCGTGGCGCTGATCGCGATGGCGGTGCTGGCCGGCGTCGATGCGCCGCCGCCGCCACCCGCCGAACGTAGCGGCGGCCGGCCGCTCAGCGTGGTGGCGCGCCAGCCGCGTTTTGTGGTCGCGGTGATTTGCGGCGTGGTGTCGTATTCGATCATGAATCTGATGATGACCTCGGCGCCGCTCGCCATGCAGATGTGCGGGCTGTCGATCAGCGATTCCAACCACGGCATTCAGTGGCATATCGTGGCGATGTATGGCGCGAGCTTCTTCACCGGGCCGCTGATCGCGCGCTTTGGTGCGCTGCCGGTCGCCGCCAGCGGGCTGGTGCTGGAAGCTGTCGCGGCTCTGATCGACCTGTCCGGCACCAGCGCGCTGCATTTCTGGTCCGGGCTGATCGTGCTCGGCATCGGCTGGAATTTCGGTTTCGTCGGTGCGTCCGCGATGGTGCTAGACACCCACACCGAACAGGAACGCACCAAGGTGCAGTCGTTCAACGATTTTCTGGTGTTCGGCACCATGGCGTTCGGCTCGCTGCTGTCGGGCACGCTGCTCACCAGCTATGGCTGGACCGTGGTCAACATCGTGGCGTTCCCGCCGATCCTGCTGGCGCTGGTGGTGTTGATCTGGCTGGAGCGTCGCCACCGCGCGGCGACGCCGGACGCATCCTGAGCGCGGCTCTGATTGCTGACATTTCGCTGCGCGGAACGCGCTGCTACTTGCGGTCCGCAGCAGCAGCGACTGCCCGCTGCGCGCTGTTGAATTTCATCGCTCCCCGGCTAAGGTCCTTCCAACAACAATCGATCGCTGCTGCGATCAGCGGATGGAAACGCGCCGATGACCGACACCAGTTCCGACCTTGACCAATTCCGCCGTGAAACCCGGCAATGGCTGGAAGCCAATTGCCCGCCGGAAATGCGCCGCCCGATCGAGAGCGACGACGAAATGTTCTGGGGCGGCCGCAATCCGAGCTACGCCTCGGAGCCGCAGCGGCTGTGGTTCGAGCGCATGCGCGACAAGGGTTGGACCGTGCCGCATTGGCCGCGGCAATATGGCGGCGGCGGGCTCGATGCCGAGCGTACCAAAATCCTGCGCCAGGAGATGGCGGCGATTTCGGCGCGCCAGCCCTTGATGTCGTTTGGCGTATCGATGCTCGGCCCGGCGCTGCTGAAATACGGCACCGAAGCGCAGAAGCTGGAGCACCTGCCCAAGATCGCCCGCGGTGAAATCCGCTGGTGCCAGGGCTATTCCGAGCCCAATGCCGGCTCCGATCTCGCCTCACTGCAGACCCGCGCGGAGAGCGACGGCGATGATTTCATCATCAACGGCCAGAAGATCTGGACCTCGTACGCCAACTACGCCGATTGGATTTTCTGCCTGGTGCGCACTGATCCGACCGCCAAGAAGCACGAAGGCATCAGCTTCATTCTGTTCGACATGGCCTCGCCCGGCGTATCAACCAAGCCGATCCTGCTGATCTCCGGCAAGTCGCCGTTCTGCGAGACCTTCTTCGACAATGTCCGGGTGCCGAAGGCCAATGTGGTCGGCACCATCAATCGCGGCTGGGATGTCGCCAAATATCTGCTGCAGCATGAGCGCACCATGATTTCCGGCATGGGCGATCGCAGCGGCGGTCGTCCGCTCGGCTTGCTCGCCGCCGATTCGATTGGCACCGACGCGCAAGGCCGGCTCGATGATCCGATGCTGCGCGCCCAAATTGCCTCGTTCGAGATCGACGAGGTGGCGCTGAGCTGTGCGGCGGAACGCGCCATCGATCTCGCCAAGGCCGGCCAGCTTCATCCGGCGTTCTCCTCGGCGATGAAGTATTACGGCACGGAGCTGAACAAGCGGCGCCATGAACTGCTGATGGCGGCGGGCGGCATCGACGCGCTGGAATGGGACAGCGATCGTTCGCAGCAGGGCGCCAAGGCGCGCGCCTGGCTGCGCACCAAGGCCAATTCGATCGAAGGCGGCACCAGCGAAGTGATGCTCGGCATCGTCGCCAAGCGCATTCTCGATCTGCCGGGAGCTTAAGTACACCCTCTCCACGTCATTCCGGGGCGCGAGCGCAGCTCGCGAACCCGGAATCCATAACCACCCCACCGTGAGTATGGATTCCGGGTCTGCGCCCCACGGGGCGCATCCCGGAAATGACGATCGCAAAGTTCATCGCTCTTCATCTCATTCGGAAACCCATCCCATGGCCCTCGTCCTCACTGAAGAACAGACCATGCTGCGCGATTCGGCGCGTGGCCTTCTCGCCGACAAAGCGCCGGTGTCGCATCTGCGCCAGCTGCGCGATGAGCAATCTCCGGACGGCCTGTCGCGCGCGCTGTGGCAGACTTTTGCCGAGATGGGTTTTGCCGGGCTGCTGGTGCCGGAAGCGTTTGGCGGCTCCGGGCTCGGCATGGTCGAAGCCGGTGTGGTGATGGAGGAGATCGGCCGCAATCTGACGCCGTCGCCGTTTCTGGCGACCGCGGTGATCGCCGCGGCGGCGCTGACGCATGGCGGCTCGGCCGCCCATCAGCAGGCCTATCTGCCAGCGATCGCCGCGGGCTCGCTGCTGGCGACGCTGGCGATCGACGAGGGCGCCAAGCACCGGCCGCTGCACACGGCGTTGCAGGCGACGCGCGCCGGCAATGGCTTTCGGCTGAGTGGCAGCAAGGCGCTGGTGATCGACGGCCACCTCGCCGATCTTGTGATCGTCGCGGCGCGCAGCGCGGGCAATCCCGGCGATCGCGATGGGCTGACGCTGCTGCTGGTCGATGCCAAGGCGAGCGGGCTTACTATCGAGCGCACCGCGATGCTCGATTATCACAACGCCGCGCGCCTTGAGTTCGACAATGTCGAAGTCACCAGCGACAGCGTGCTCGGCGAACTGGATCACGGCGCCGCGCTGCTGGAGCGGGTGCTCAATATCGGCCGGGTGGCGGTGGCGTCAGAACTGCTGGGCGTCGCTGAAGGCGTGTTCGCGCGCACCGTGGCCTATCTCAAGGAGCGCAAGCAGTTCGGCCGGCTGATCGGCGAATTCCAGGCGCTGCAGCACCGCGCCGCCCATCTTTATGTCGAGATCGAAATCACCCGCGCCGCGGTGCTGAAGGCCGCGCAGGCGCTGGATAGCGATCCGGAGCGCGCCGCCGCGCTGGTCGCGGTCGCCAAGGCCAAGGCCGGCAGCACCGCGACGCTGGCGGTGCAGGAAGGCGTGCAGATGCATGGCGGCATGGGCATGACCGATGCTTTTGACATCGGCTTCTTCATGAAGCGGGCGCGGGTCTGCCAGGAATTGTTCGGCGACAGCAATTACCACGCGGAGCAACTGGCGCGGCTGAAAGGCTATTGAGGCGAGCGTTTCGCCATTCGAGTTGCCACCAACCCATCCCCGCGTCTTGGCCGGGCTCGTCCCGGCCATCCACGTCTTTGGACTTGGTGAGCCTGTAAGACGTGGATGGCCGCGGCCA
>KI632513.1:3370392-3375242 GCA_000504425.1 Rhodopseudomonas palustris JSC-3b
GTGGATGCCCGCGACAAGCGCGGGCATGACGGGTCACCATTGAATGAGTGCTGTTGGTGTCAGTTGTGTCGTAGCTCAAGAGATTCCGGGTTCGCGCTGCGCGCGCCCCGGAATGACTGTCGAGGCGCCGTATAGTGTGTCGGCCCTCGGCTTACCGGATCGGCGGGGCGTATTGGATGCCGCCGGCGTTCCAGAGCTGGTTGATGCCGCGCGGAATGCCGAGCTTGGATTCGCTGCCGACATTGCGCTCATAGACTTCGCCGTAATTGCCGACATGGCGGATGATTCGCGCCGCCCAATCGCGCGGCAGGCCGAGCTGCTCGCCGTAATTGCTCTCGGTGCCGACCAGCCGCATCACGTCCGGCTTGGTCGATTTGAGCGCCTGGTCGATGTTCTTGGAGGTGATGCCGAGTTCCTCGGCATTGATCATCGCATACATCGTCCACTTGACGATCATCATCCAATCATCGTCGCGCTGCCGCACCACCGGCGCCAGCGGCTCTTTGGAGATCAGATCGGGCAGGATCACGTGATCGGCCGGCTTGCCGAGGTTGAGGCGCAGCGCGTAGAGCTGCGAGACATCGGCACTGATTGCATTGCAGCGGCCGCTTTGATAGGCCTTCACCACCTCGTCGAGCTTCGGCTCCTTCACCTCTTCGTATTTCAGATTATTGGTGCGGAAGAAGTCGGCGACATGCATCTTGGTGGTGGTGCCGTCCTGCACGCACACTTTGCTGCCGTCGAGATCGAGCGCGGAGTCGATATTGCGTGACGCCGGGATCATGAAGCCGGCGCCGTCATAATAAGCGACCGCCGGGAAATACAGGTCGTAATTGGTTTCGCGCGCCATGCTCCAAGTCGAGTTGCGCGACAGAATATCGACCTTGCGGCTCTGCAATTCCTTGAAACGATCATTGGCGTCGAGCGCCACGAACGTCACCTTGCTCGGATCGTCAAAGATCGCGGCGGCGACCGCGCGGCAGAAATCGACGTCAAAGCCGGTCCAGTTGCCCTTCTCGTCGGGGATCGAGAAGCCCGGCAGGCCGGTGTTGACGCCGCACAGCACCGCGTCGCGGCGGATGGTGCGTTTCAGCGTCTTGGTGTCATAGCGCTCATACGTGATCGCGGCGGCGGCGATCGCGGTGGCGACCGCAAGCCCGATCGCAAGGCCGGTCCGAAAGGTCCGCTTCAACATGGCTGGTCTTTCACAAATATCGGGAAGGATTTTCGGGGCGGGGAGCGGCTACAGCTCCGGCCGTTGCCGCACCACCACCTTGGTGCCGACCGGCACGCGATCGTAGAGATCGGTGACGTCGGCGTTGACCAGCCGGAAGCAGCCCGACGACACCGCGGTGCCGATCGTGTCCGGACGGTTGGTGCCGTGGATGCGGTAGATGGTGGCGCCGAGATAGAGTGCGCGCGCGCCGAGCGGGTTGCCCGGGCCGCCGGCCATGAAGCGCGGCAGATAGGGCTGGCGCTCGATCATTTCGGCTGGCGGCACCCAGTCCGGCCACTCCGCCTTGCGCGAGATGCGCAGCAGCCCCTGCCACTGAAAACCTTCGCGGCCGACGCCGATGCCATAGCGCAGCGCCCGGCCATTGCCTTGCACCAGATAGAGATAGCGCTCCGAGGTCTGCACGATGATGGTGCCGGGCGGCTCATTGGTGCGGAAGAACACCATCTGCCGGCGCCATTGCGACGGCAGCGCATAGCTGTCGTCGGCGATCAGACCGGGTTCGTCGCCGGGGTCATATTGTTGTGCGAGGCCGAGGGAAGGGGACAGCAGCAGGCCGAGGGCAGTGAGGCTGGCCGCCAGCAACGATCGAAAGCCGGTCATGCGAAGTCTCTCAAAAAATCATTTCCCGAGGCGAGCGGCGCAGCGCCGTCGGCCTCGCTACCAAATCGGGCGCTATCAAATCCCAGGGCAGCAGTGATGACAAGGCGGCTGGCGGTGGCGACTTAAGCTTTTTCGGTTCTGATAAAAACTGAACCGAAGCGCTAACTTGATGTTCTGGCGCGTGTTCTTGACGGAATCCGGCCTTTACTTCGCAAAACGCAATGTCGATTTACCGGCCACCGATCCAGAACCGCAACAGCAGTGACAGCAGCGCCACGGCGCCGACGCCGGCGCCCCACAGCGCCACGAACCAGATGAGCTGCCGCGTGAAACGCGGCGATGGCGGGTGCGGCGTGCTCAATGATAACCCGCCTCTGGATCGACCTTGCCGCGAAACACCCAATAGGCCCAGGCGGTGTAGGCCAGGATGATCGGCACCAGGATCGCGACGCCGACCAGCATGAACAGCTGGCTGTTTTCCGGTGCGGCGGCCTGCCAGATGGTGATGCTCCGCGGCACGATATAGGGCCAGATCGAAATGCCGAGCCCGGCAAAGGCCAGCGCGAACAGCGTCAGCGACAGGAAAAACGGCTGATAATCCCGGCGATTGGCGAGCGCGCGCAGCAGCAGCGCGGTGACGCCAGCAACCGCGGCCGGCACCAGCGCGGTGAACAGGATGTGCGGCCAGGCCAGCCAGCGATAGGCGTATTCGATGTTGAGCAACGGCGTTGCCGCCGATACCGCGGCGAGCGCCGCCAGCATCGCCAGCAGCAGCCACCAGCTCAGCCGATAGGCGCGCTCGCGCAGCTCGCCGGTGGTTTTCATCACCAGCCAAGTGGCGCCGAGCAGGCTATAGCCGATCACCAGCGCGACGCCGGTCAGCACGCTGAACGGCGTCAGCCAATCCCACCAGCCGCCGGCATAGGCGCGGCCTTCGACCTGCACGCCTTGCAGGATCGCGCCGAGCGCCACGCCCTGCGCCAGCGTTGCCAGCAGCGAACCGCCGGCAAAAGCGACATCCCAGCGATTGCGCTCGCGCCGCGTGCGCCAGCGGAATTCAAAGGCGACGCCGCGAAACACCAGCCCGAGCAGCATGGCGATGATCGGCGTGTACAGCGCTGGCATCAGCACCGCATAGGCCAGCGGAAACGCCGCAAACAGTCCGCCGCCGCCCAGCACCAGCCAAGTCTCGTTGCCGTCCCACACCGGCGCCACCGAATTCATGATGACGTTGCGGTCGGCCTTGTTCGGAAACAGCGGAAACAACATGCCGAGCCCAAGGTCAAAGCCGTCCATCACCACATAGACGAACACCGCGAAGGCGATCACGAACGCCCAGAGCGTGGCGATATCGACGTCGACACCAAGACCCATGGCTAACCGAGCCTCCTGCTGGCAATCGCGGGAGCGGGCGTGATGCCGGCGGCGCGCTCCGGCAAATCGCCGCGCGGTCCCTGCTCGCCATGATGCGGCGGCTCGGCCATCAGCCGCAGGATGTACACCGTGCCGGCGATGAACACCGCGAAATAGACGATGATGAAGGCGATCAGCGAGGAGCCGACCGCTGGCGCCGCTAACGGTGATACCGAGTCGGCGGTGCGCAGCAGCCCGAACACGGTGAACGGCTGCCGGCCGGTTTCGGTGGTGATCCAGCCGGCCAGCACCGCGACAAAGCCGGCCGGTCCCATCAAGATGGCAGAGCGATGCAGCCAGCGCGCCGAGAACAATTGTCCGCGCCAGCGCAGCCACAGGCTGGCGAGCCCGAGCGCCAGCATCAAGGTGCCGATCGCCACCATGATGCGGAACGACCAGAAGGTGATTGGCACCGGCGGCCAGTTTTCACGCGGCACGGTGTCAAGACCGGCGAGCGGCGCATTGAGATCGTGCTTGAGGATCAGCGACGACAATTTCGGAATCTGCAGCGCGTAGCGCACCACCGCGGCGTCCTGATCGGGCAGGCCGAACAGGATCAGCGGCGCGCCGTCCGGATGGCTCTGGAAGTGGCCTTCCATCGCCATCACCTTGGCCGGCTGGTGCTCGAGCGTATTGAGGCCATGGGCGTCGCCGGCGATGATCTGCAGCGGCGCCACCAGCGCGATCATCCACATCGCCATCGAGAACATCACCCGCGGTCCAGTGCGTAACTGATTATGCAGCAGGTGATAGGCGCCGACCGCGCCGACCACCAACGCGGTGGTCAGATAGGCCGCCAGCACCATATGTAGCAGCCGATACGGGAATGACGGATTGAAGATCAGCGCCCACCAATCGGTGGCGACGAACTGGCCGGCGTCATTGACGGCATAGCCAGCCGGAGTGTGCATCCAGGAATTGGCCGACAAAATCCAGAACGCCGACATCAGCGTGCCGATCGCCACCATCAAGGTGGCGAAGAAGTGCAGTTTGGGGCCGACCCGGTTGAGGCCGAACAGCATCACCCCGAGAAAGCCGGCTTCGAGGAAGAACGCGGTCAGCACCTCATAGGCCATCAGCGGCCCGAGCACCGGCCCGGTCTTGTCGGAGAACACCGACCAGTTGGTGCCGAACTGGTAGGACATCACGATGCCGGACACGACGCCCATGCCGAACGCGATCGCAAAGATCTTCAGCCAGTAATTGAACAGGTTGATGTAGACCTCGCGCGAGGTCGCGAGCCACATCGCTTCCAGCACCGCGAGGTAACTGGCGAGACCGATCGAGAATGCCGGGAAGATGATGTGGAACGACACCGTGAATGCGAATTGCACTCGGGCCAGGATCAGGGCGTCAAAAGCCTCGAACATGCCGCTCACTCGCCTTCCAGCGTTCCAGCATCACGCAGGCGAGCTTAGCGGCTTGTGGTGCGGCGCACCGACACATCCGCGTGTGTGCGACAAGGTGGCCCAGCGTGCGAATGTGATGCGCGCGGTTGGCTTCCAGCATTGACCCGTCATGCCCGCGCTTGTCCCGGGCATCCACGTTTTGAAAGCGCTGCAAGATCAGAGACGTGGATGGCCGGGACGAGCCCGGCCAT
>KI632513.1:3375252-3414681 GCA_000504425.1 Rhodopseudomonas palustris JSC-3b
ACCCCAGACGAGCCACGACCCGGCCGGGGGCATCCGACCGGGTCGCTGGAGGTGACGAAACGATGGTTAAGGAGACAATACGCTTCGTCGACAATCGAAATCGTTGCAGGCGGCGCAGGCTAGCGGACATCACCCTCGTAGCTGAGCACGCAGACTTCGGTCGGGCTCTTGGTGCTGCAATCGACCACCTGGCTGCGAATTTGCGTTGATCCGAGTTCCGGGCTGCGCGGACCCAAATTCTGAGAAGAAAGTGTCGCCAGCGTGGCAACGGCTCCCAGCGGAATGATGAAGAAGCGGAACGGCGGTTTCGGCATGTTGCTCACTCCTTCTCTCGATTGGCCTGCTCTGGATTGGCCTGCGTTGGCTTCGCTTGATCACGGCATCATCGATAGCAAACAAATCTTTCCAGGCGATGTTGCCGATCGTTTCAATTGTTTCGTCAGTCTGCGACTTTCGTTACCGAGTTAAATGCTGCCAATTTGAGCGTTACCAAATTGCGTGCGTCGCGCGGCCTCGCCGCGCGACGTTCGGTCACGCGGCAAGGCTCTCGATGCCGCGGCTCTTGAGCAATTCGGCGAGCTGCTTGCGGGCGTAGAACATCCTTGTCTTCACCGTGCTCGGCGGAATGCCGATGATCCGGCCGGCTTCCTCGACCGACTTTTCAAGATAGTAAACGAGCGTGATGATCTCGCGATGCGCATCGGACAGCTGCGCGATGCAGGCGCGCAGAATGTCGCTGGTGCGGCTGCGATCGAGCAACATTTCCGGCGTGTCGGCGCCGTCAGCGATCTCGCGCACATCGTCCTGCTCAAGGTCTTCATGCTGGCGCTGGCGCAGCGCGGTCAGCGCCTTGAAGCGCGCGATTGACAACAGCCAGGTCGACACCTGAGAGCGGCCCTGAAACTGCGCGGCGGTGCGCCAGACATCCAGAAACACCTGGCTGACCAGGTCCTCGGCGGTCACGGAGTCGCGCACCATGCGCAGGATGAAGCGGTACACGCGAACATGGTGGCGGGCATACAGCGTATGCATGGCGGCGCGGTCGCCCGCGGCGATGTTGTCCAACAACGCTTCGTCCGAGGTCGTCCGCGCGGCAATGATGCCCAAACGGCCTGCCTCGTTGAGGGCGATGACGTTCTGCATGACTGTCTCCCTTGACGACCGCTTGCGCGGTTCCTTAGGGGAGATTCCTAGTGAGACTAAGTTTCAGGTGGTCTGCGCCAGCCCTGCAAAATGGTTTCGTCGCGCACGCCGATTGTTTCGTCGCCGCGGGGCCGACGACATATTCACGACCAAATATCGTGTGGAATCAATGCAGATGCCGTGGGGCGAACGGATTCACGGCTGCTCGCCGGCAAACAGATAGCCGCCGCCGCGAATGGTGCGGATCACCGCCGGTTTGGCCGGGTTGGGCTCGATCTTGCGGCGGATGCGCATGATGCGCAGATCAACTGCGCGGTCGAAGGCTTCGGCGTCGCGGGCATTGGCCAGTTCCAGCAGCCGCTCGCGCGACAGCACGCGCTTTGGGTTGGCGGCAAACACTCTTAGCAGCCCGAATTCCGAAGCGGTCAGCGGGTGCTCGTTGCCGTCGTCATCGCGCAGCGCCTGCGCTTCCAGATCGAGCCATTTGGTGCCGAACCGCACCAATTGCTGCTTGGCGGGTTTGGCTTCGGTGGCGGCCTTTGGGCCGCTCCGGCGCAGCACCGAGCGAATCCGCGCGATCAGCTCGCGCAGTTCGCACGGCTTGGCGATGTAATCGTCGGCGCCGAGTTCCAGGCCGACCACCCGGTCGATCGGGCTGGCGGTGGCGGTCAGCATGATCACCGGCACGTCGCTGCGCGACTTCAGGTCGCGGATGATCGACAGCCCGTCCTCTTCCGGCATGTTGAGGTCGAGCACCACCAGGTCCGGCAGTTTTTGATCGATCGCGGCGCGCAGCGTCTTGCCGCCGTCGCACAGCGTCACGGCAAAGCCGTGCATCTTCAGATAGTCGCCGACCATCTCCCGGGCCGGCGCCTCGTCATCGACAACAATGATGTGCGGATTCTGGCTCATGCGAGATCGAGCAGGTTTGGCAACGTGATGGTGAAGGTCGCCCCTTCGCCCGGCCCGGAGCTGGCGGCCTGAACCTCGCCGCCATGCATGTCGATGATCTTCTTGACGATCGACAGGCCGAGCCCGGTGGAGCTTTCACCGGCCGTGGGCTTGGCGGACAGCCGCTGGAACCGGCCGAACAACCGGCCGATATCTTCCGGCGACAGCCCGGCGCCTTGATCGGTGATGCTGATGCTGGTCACTTCGTCGTCGCCATCGACCACCACGGTGATGCGTCCACCGATCGGGCTGTATTTGATGGCGTTCGACATCAGATTGTCGATCGCCTCACGCATCCGGTCGGAGTCACAGCCGACGATGCGCCCCTCTGGCGCCGAGACCTCGATCAGCTGCTGCTTGTTCTGCGCCATCGGCCGGTTGGCCTCGGCGACCTCGGTGACCAGCGCGGCGATGTCGATCGGCTCGCGGCGGATGGTGATGTCGAAGGCGTCGGCCATCGCGTCCGAGATCAGGTTGTCGACCATCGCGGTCAGGCGCCGGCTGGCGTCGCGAATGTGCTCGATCTGCAGATTGATGCTGTCCTTGGAGGCCGCGGCGCTGATCAGCTCGGTCAGCATCTCGGTGCGGCCGAGGATCACGCCGAGCGGATTTTTCAGATCGTGGGCGACGGTGCCGAGAATCTCGTTCTTGAAGCCGTTGGCGCGCTGCAGCCGCAGCCATTGCGCCGACAGCCGGCGATTGGCCTGCGACAACGCCCGGGTGCGCTGCGCGACCCGTTCTTCGAGCTGGGCGTTGGCGTCCTGCAATTGCTGATACAGAATGACATTGTCGAACGCGATCGACAGCCGGCTGCCAAACAGCTCGACCAGCGAGCGGTCGGTTTCGGACAGCTGCCGCTCGGCCTGCAGCACCACCACCACTTCGCGGCCGCTGCCGGTCTCGATATAGAGCACGGTGCGGTTCTCGCCATATTCGTTCTTGCGGCGCTGGAATGCCGCTTCGACGATCTGGCGCAGCTCCTGATCAAGTTCTTCTGGGCTGAAATTGCCGATGAACTGCCGGTAGCAGCCCGAGCCCGCCAGCACCGCGAAATCATGGCTGACGTCGCGGCCGTCGCGCAGCACCAAAATGCCGGCGCAATCGACATTGAGCAGCGAGGCGATCTGGGTCAGCACGCCCTCGGCCAGCCGCTGCATCGAGCGGAAATCATAGAGCGTCGAGGCGGCGTCGATGATGATTTCCAGGCCGCGCCTAGTTTCCAGCATCCGTTCCAGCTGCTGATAGCTGCGCAGCGCCGCGGTCAGCGAGGTGAACAGCTTGTCGGCGGTCAGCTCGGTCTTGGCCTTGTAGTCGTTGATGTCGTAATCGACGATCACCCGCCGTTCCGGCGCCTGGCCGGGCTGGCCGGTGCGCAGGATGATGCGCACGGTCTCGTTGCGCAGTTCGTTGCGGATGAACTCCACCAGCTCAAGGCCGGCGTCATCGGTCTCCATGATGACATCGAGCAGGATCGCCGCGATATCGGGATGGGCGCGCAGCAGGTCGCGGCCTTCGGCGGCGGAATAGGCCGACAGGATCTCCAGGGTCTGGCCATTGAGGTTGTAGTCGCTGAGCGCGAAACGAGTGCCCTCGTGAACGGCAAAATCGTCGTCGATCACCGCCACCTTCCACTTCCGTCCGATCGGTTCGTCGGAAGTTGCGGCGCTGTCTTCGATTAGCTGGAGGACATCGTCCTGGTCGGCCATGGAGCGTTTCCGTCGTTCGTTTGGTCGATCTGTTTCCCGTCTCCGGTCGCGGTACGCGGCATGATAATGCGAAATGTCGTCCCTTGTCCCGGCCTGGATTCCAGCATCATTCGGCCGCCGAGCTGCTGGGTGACCAGATTGTAGACGATGTGCAGGCCAAGCCCAGTACCGCCTTCGTTGCGTCTGGTGGTGAAGAACGGGTCGAAGGCCTGGCGCTGCACGTCCGGAGTCATCCCGACACCGTTATCGGCAAATACGATCTCGATCTCATCGGGGCCGCGTGGACGGGCGCCGATGCTGATATTGCCGGAGCGGCCGCGCGGGAAAGCGTGGGTGGCGGCGTTGAGAAACAGATTGGTCAGGATCTGGCCATAGGCGCCCGGATAGCCATCGATCACCAGCCCCTCCGGCACTTCGACCGTCAGGGTGATCGGCGCGCGTTTCAGCACCGGGCGCAGGCTGGCGATGATCTGGCTGGTGGCTTCGCTCAAGGTGAACTGCCGGCGCTCGGCATGGGAGCGATCGACCGCCACCTGCTTGAATGACTGGATCAGTTCGGCGGCGCGCTGCAGATTGGCGACCAACTGCTGCGAGGCGTCCTTGGCGCTGCCGACGAATTCTTCCAGTTTTGAGCGGCGCAGCGGGGTATTGGCGCGCAGCTCGCTGTCGAACGTGCCGGCCTTGCGCGCAAAGCTCGACGCCACGGTCAGGCTGATGCCGATCGGGTTGTTGACCTCATGGGCGACGCCGGCCACCAGCCCGCCGAGCGCGGCCAGCCGTTCGGCATCGATCAGGTTCTGCTGAGCGGCGTTCAGTTCGAGTAGCGCCGCTTCGGCGCGCTCCTTGGCGGCGCGCAGCTCGTTCTCGGCCGTGCGTTTGTCGATCGCGGTTTCGCGAAACACTTCGACCGCGCGCGCCATCGCGCCGATCTCATCGCGCGCATCGGTGCCGGTGACACGGTGATCATAGTCGCCAGTGGTGATGGCGCGCATCGCCCGCATCAATTGCTGCAGCGGCAGCCGGATCGACAGCGCGATCACCGCGCCGGCGATGATGATGATGCCGAGAAACGCCGCGGCGATCCACAGCACCTTATGCGAAATGCTGGCCAGCGTGCGGTCAAAGGTCTGCTGCGCCTTCTGCTCGTTCTGGCGCATTTTGGCCGACAAGCCGTCGATCGCGGCGATGATCGCCGCCTGGCTGGCGTCGATCGAATTGCGCAGCAGATCGGTGCGGCGCGCCAGTTGCTCGGACAGATTCTGAAAACCGCTGCGCAGCGCCGCCGCGCGCGCCTTCAGCCGTTCCACCGACATCCGTTGCAGGTCGTTATCGGCCAGCTCCAGCATCACCGGCACGGTGCGTTCGATGGTGTCGAGATTGGTGCGCGCATCATCGGCGGCGGTCGGCGCCAGCGACAGGTAGTAGGCATTGGCCGCCACCAAGAGCGCGGTGAACGACTCGCGCGAGCGGCCGAGCGGCGGCCAGATCGCGGCCTCGCGCCGTCCGGTGGCGCCTTCGATCACCGAATAGAGGCCAAGCATTTCCTTGGCGGGCACCAGCACCTCGTCCTGATAGGTGGTGGTGATGGTGGTCTGCAGCGCGCGCAGATCGCCAAAGCCGCTCAGAAAACGGTCGATCGCCTGCTGCAGCTCGGCCACCGAGCCGGACAGCATCGGGTCGGTGGCGGCGCGGGTGTTGAGCGTGCCGAGCACGGTCTCGCGCAGAAGCAGGATTTCGCCGAACAATTCGGGGCTCGGCTGATTGATGTAGCGGTGGATCAGATTCTGCAGACGGCCGGTTTCGGTCTCGAGCCGGGTCAGGATCTTGTCGGAGGCCCGCACCTGGCGCAGATCGTCCCATGCGGACCCCAGTACCTGCGCGCCGCTCCAGATCAGCGCCGCCAGTGCCATCGCGACCGCGGAGTTCAGGGCGGCGATCGACAGAATGCGCCAGCGGATCGGCACGGCGCGCACCATGCCGACCAGGCCGCTGCGGCTTGCCAAACCGTGATTTTCAGCGGCCTCGGCCGGCGGCGTCACAGGTTCCACGGCCGCCCTTCCTTGAGGATGAGGCGATAGCGCAGCGGGGCCGGCAAGCGCGGCCGGCGGCGTGGCAACGGCAATGCTCGCAACGGCAATGCTCGACCCATGAGGCTCTGTCGCAAAAGCGGGCCATCGGGCCCGCAGTCCTAGAGTGCCGGGGATTCTGATGGAAACAGCACCGTGGCGCCAGATTTTATTTTGCCGGGGCGCAGGTCTGGGACTGGGTCATCACGGGCGTGGGGCGCAGGGTTAGTCACAGGGCGCCATGCGCCGGGGCGGTGTTCGACGTGCGGACGACGTGGCCACGCCGCCGCCTGTGATCAGTCGTGTTCAGGACGGCCGGCGAGCCCGCAATAGCCGTGCTTCTCCACCGAGCCGCTGCCCTTGAGATGGGACAGGTGGAAGCTGCGCCAGGCCATGCAGTCGGTTGCGATGCAGTGATACATCAGCTCAGAGTTCTGGAAGCCGTCGGTCATGGTGTTGTGCAGGCGGTTGTTGTTGTCGATGCGCACCATCGGGCACCATTTGGTGCGCGCGGCGCTTTCGCTGACCATCATGGCAGAGCTCCCAGCTGACCTGCCGATCATGCTATCGCCGCGTTGTTAAGCACGGCTGAATGCGGCGCCATCGCCCGCAGCTTGCGCTGTTGCATGGCTGGAACCGGCAGTGCTGGCCGGGGGTTGTCGCAGGCCCCATCGGGACCTTCGTCCCGCCTGCACGGACAAGCCACGGAGAGCGGCCATGAGCTGGATGCCCGACCAAGACCCGGTGCTCGGCGACCCACGATCCTGTGATGCGCTCGAACTGGTGATCGTGCCGCGCAGCCGTGATCTCGGCGATGGCTTTGCGGTGCGCCGCGCCTTGCCGCATGCGCAGCGGCAGATGGTCGGGCCGTTCATTTTCTTCGATCATTTCGGTCCGGTGCAATATCTGGCCGGCAAGGGCATGGATGTCCGGCCGCATCCGCATATCGGCCTCGCCACCGTCACCTATCTGTTCGACGGCGCCATCCTGCACCGCGACAGCGAGGGCTATGTCCAGGAGATTCAGCCCGGCGCCATGAATTTGATGACCGCCGGCCGCGGCATCGTCCATTCCGAGCGCACGCCGGAGCTGCAGCGCCGCAATGGCCAACACATGCTCGGCCTGCAAAGCTGGATCGCATTGCCGCAAGCGACCGAGGAGATCGCGCCGAGTTTTCAGCATTACGCCGCGGGTCAGCTGCCGACCGTCACCGACCGCGGTTTTAGCGCGCGGATCATCGCCGGCTCGGTGCTGGGGCAAACCTCGCCGGTGGCGATGGTGTCGCCCTGGTTCTATGCCGAGGTCAGCATGGCGGCCGGCGCCAGCGTGCCGCTCGACCCCGATCATGAGGAGCGCGCCGTCTATCTGGTCGAGGGCGAGATCGAGATCGCGGGCGAGCGCTTCACATCGCCGCGGCTCTTGGTGTTTCGGCCCGGCGACCGCATCACCCTGCGCGCGCTGCAACCAAGCCGGGTGATGCTGCTTGGCGGCGATGCGCTGGAAGGCCCGCGCTACATCTGGTGGAATTTCGTGTCCTCAAGTAAAGAACGGATCGAACAGGCGAAGCAGGATTGGAAGACCGGCCGCTTCGCCACCGTCCCGCAGGAGCACGAGTTCATCCCGCTGCCGGAGTGAGCCCCGTGCGACACCACCCGTCCTGATTGCCGGCGTGTGCGCCGGCGCGACTGTTTGAAAGCCCGGACATGACCACGATGCTGACCAGTGACCTGCCCCTTCCCAAGATCGGGCGCGGCAAGGTGCGCGACATCTATGCCGTCGGCGACGACCGGCTGCTGCTGGTCACCACCGATCGCATCAGCGCCTTCGACGTGGTGATGAACGAGACCATCCCGTTCAAGGGTGCGGTTCTGACCCAGCTCAGTGCCTGGTGGTTCCGCCAGCTCGAAGGCGTGGTGCCGCATCACATGATCAGCGCCGATATCGACGCCATCATCGCCGCCGTGCCGCAGTTGCGCGATCACCGCGCCCAGCTCAGCGGCCGCACCATGCTGTGCCAGCGCACCAAGGTGTTTCCGATCGAATGCGTGGTGCGCGGCTATCTGTCCGGATCGGCCTGGAAGGAGTATTCGGCGAGCGGCACGCTCGCCGGCGAAGCATTGCCGCAGGGCCTGCTGGAAAGCCAGAAGCTCGAGCCCGCGGTGTTCAGCCCGGCCACCAAGGCCGAGACCGGCCATGATGAGAACATCACCATCACGCGCATGGGCGAGATCATCGGCGAGGAAGACGCCTATACGCTCGAAAGCATGAGCCGCGCGGTCTATTCCGCCGGCGAGGTGATCGCGCGCGAACAGGGCATCATCATTGCCGACACCAAATTTGAATTCGGCCGCGACGCCAGCGGCCGCATCATCCTGATCGACGAGGTGATGACCCCGGACAGCTCGCGGTTCTGGGCGAGCGATGTCTATCAGCCGGGCCGGCCGCAGCCCTCGTTCGACAAGCAGCCGCTGCGCGATTATCTCGACGGCGAACGCCGCGCCGGGCGCTGGAACGGCGAAGCGCCGCCGCCGCCGCTGCCGGCCGAGGTGGTCGAAGCCACCAGCCTGCGCTATCGCGACGCCTATCGGCGTTTGACCGGGCTCGATCTCAAGATCGCCTAGCGGCTGCCAGCGCGGCGTCGCCGCGCCGCGCGGTCGCCAACCGGGAGTGATGCTGCCATGAACCAAGCCGAAACCGTGCTGATCGCGCGCGACGGGCCGGTGACGATCGTCTCGATCAATCGTCCGCATTGCCGCAATGCCGTCGATGGCGCGACCGCCAAGCGGCTCTTTGAGGCGTTTTTGGCATTCGAGGCCGATGACAGCTCGTCGGTGGCGGTGCTGACCGGGGCGGGCGGCCATTTCTGTGCCGGCGCCGATCTGAAAGCGGTGGCGGCAGGCGACCAAGACCGCAGCTATGACCTTGGCGGCCATGACACGATCGCGCCGATGGGGCCGACCCGGCTGCGGCTGTCGAAGCCCGTGATCGCAGCGGTGGAAGGCTACGCGGTGGCTGGCGGTTTCGAGCTGGCGCTGTGGGCCGACATGCGCGTGGTCGCCGACAACGCCACTTTCGGGGTGTTCTGCCGCCGGTTCGGCGTGCCGCTGATCGATCTTGGCACCATCCGGCTGCCGCGGTTGATCGGCCAATCCCATGCCATGGACCTGATCCTGACCGGGCGCCCGGTCGGCGGCCAGGAGGCTTATCGGATCGGGCTCGCCAACCGCCTGGTGCAGCGCGGCCAGGCCGCCGCGCAGGCGATCATGCTGGCCAAGGAGATCGCCGCGTTCCCGCAGGCCTGCCTGCGCGCCGATCGGTTGTCGGCGCTGCAACAATGGGAGCTGCCGGAAGAAGACGCGATCGCCGCGGAAATGCGCGGCGGGCTGGCGGTGATCGAGAGCGGCGAAACGCAGGACGGCGCGGCGCGCTTTGTCGCCGGCGATGGCCGGCACGGCGCGTTCAGCGAGGATGACGACGCCGAGGATTGATAGCGGGTATCCACGCCTTGAAAGCGTAGCAAGGTCAAAGACGTAGATGGCCGGGGTCGCCCGGGCCATGACGCGGAGGGATGGGCGGCGCCGCGCTGCCGACCAGTTCAGCTTCAGGAATTCGGAACGGCGCCGATCACCAGATCGTCGCGATGGATCATCTCGGCGCGGCCGCTGATGCCCAAAATGGTCATCACGTCCGGCGAGGAATGGCCGATGATCTTTTCGGCGTCCTCGGCGTCATAGGCCACCAGGCCGCGGCCGATTTCGTCGGTGTCGGGGCCGCGCACCACCACGGCATCGCCGCGCGCGAACTGGCCCTCGACCCGCACCACCCCGGCCGGCAGCAGGCTCTTGCCGGCGCGCAAGGCGCAGACCGCGCCGGCGTCGATGGTGAGCGTGCCCTTCGGTTCCAGCGAGCCGGCGATCCAGCGCTTGCGCGCGGTCACCGGATTGGCGGTCGTCAGGAACCAGGTGCAGCGGCCGCCATCGGCGATGGTGCGCAGCGGATGGTCGATCTTGCCATTGGCGATCAGCATATGGGTGCCGGCGGTGGTGGCGATCTTGGCGGCCTCGATCTTGGTGCGCATGCCGCCGCGCGACAGCTCCGAGCCGGCCGCGCCGGCCATGCCTTCGATCTCCGCGGTCACGGCTTCGACCACCGGAATCAGGGTCGCGGTCGGGTCGCTGGCGGGCGGCGCCGTATAAAGACCGTCGATATCCGACAGCAGCACGAGCAGATCGGCGCTCGCCATGGTCGCGACCCGCGCTGCCAGCCGGTCATTGTCGCCATAGCGGATTTCCGCGGTGGCCACGGTGTCGTTCTCGTTGATCACCGGAATGGCGCGCCAATCCAGCAATTTGGCGATGGTGGAGCGGGCGTTCAGATAGCGGCGGCGCTCCTCGGTGTCCTGCAGCGTCACCAGAATCTGGCCGGCGTCGATCTCATAGGCGCTCAGCACTTCCGACCAGGTGCGCGCCAGCGCGATCTGGCCGACCGCGGCGGCGGCCTGGCTTTCCTCGAGCTTAAGCGGGCCGCGCGGCAGTTTCAGCCGGCTGCGGCCGAGTGCGATCGAGCCGGACGACACCACCATCACGTCGCGGCCGCCGCGATGCAGCGCGGCGAGATCGGACGCCAACGCCGCCAGCCAGCCGGCCCGTACCTCGCCAGCTTCTGAGTCGATCAGCAGCGACGAGCCGACCTTGACCACGATGCGGCGAAAGTTTCTGAGTTCGGGAAGGGACATGGAACGGACTTTTGGGACGGACTTTGCGACGATGACGGCTCGGCCGGGCCGAGGCGGAAAAGGCGAGGGTCTGACGACCTCTGGAATCTGGCGGCGCCGACGGGTCGGAGCCGCCGCAATCTTGAAACGGCCGCGCAGGCTGCGCGCGCCGGCAACGCGCTAGCCGATCGGCGCCCAGGGCTTGGCTTCCGCCGCGCTCTTGGCCTTGTCGGATACCGGCGCCTCGCCGATCACCTCGACCAGCGCGCGCAGCGCCTCGGTCACGCCCTGGCCGGTGACACCGGACACCAGCAGCGGGGTTTTCTTGGCGGCGCGCTTCAGCCGGTCCTTCTGCTTCTTCAGGTGCTCGGGATCGACCGCGTCGATCTTGTTGAGCGCCACGATCTCGACCTTGTCGGCCAGCGTCTCGGCATAGGCTTCGAGTTCGCCGCGCACCACCTTGTAGGCCTTGCCGGCGTGCTCGCAGCTGGCATCGACCAGATGCAGCAGCACCCAGCAGCGCTCGATATGGCCGAGGAAACGGTCGCCGAGCCCGGCGCCTTCATGGGCGCCCTCGATCAGGCCGGGGATGTCAGCCAGCACGAATTCGCGGCCATCGACATTCACCACCCCGAGCTGCGGATGCAGCGTGGTGAACGGATAATCGGCGATTTTCGGCCGGGCCGCGCTGACCGCAGACAGGAACGTCGATTTGCCGGCATTGGGCAGACCGACCAAGCCGGCATCGGCGATCAGCTTGAGCCGCAGCCAGATCCAGCGTTCTTCGCCGACCTGCCCAGGATTGGCATGGCGCGGCGCGCGGTTGGTCGAGGATTTGAAATGGGCGTTGCCGAAGCCGCCATTGCCGCCTTTGGCCAGCACGAAACGCTCGCCGACCGTGGTGAAGTCGTGGATCAGCGTTTCCTTGTCTTCATCGAAGATTTGGGTGCCGACCGGCACCTTCATCACAATGTCCTTGCCGCCGGCGCCGTGGCGGTCGCTACCCATGCCATTGCCGCCCTTTTGGGCCTTGAAGTGCTGCTGGTAGCGGTAATCGATCAGCGTGTTCAGGCCGTCGGCGGCCTCGACGATCACGTCGCCGCCACGCCCGCCATTGCCACCATTGGGGCCGCCGAACTCGATGAACTTCTCGCGGCGGAACGCCACGCAGCCGTTCCCGCCGTCGCCGGAGCGAATATAGACCTTGGCTTCATCGAGGAATTTCATGGGCCATCCGTATCGCAGGGGGGTGGTCGCGGCAACCGATTCCTAGCGGCTGCCGGGCCGGGGTGCGGCCGCGGCTTGCGGTCGCAGCACTGGCGCCGGGAGCCACCCGGCGGGCCTGGGGGTTGCTCTGCCCGCCGCCTTCGGCTTTCTGGATCGGGTCCGGTGCCGGCGCCGATTTTGGCACGCCGGCGGTAACGCAGCGCTGCGGGGCGAGATGGGCATTTTCGCAAAATTGTCGGGCGGCGGTTCGCCGAACAGCACGCGGCTGATCGGCATCGCCTTGATGCTGGCGGCGATGGGGCTGTTCGCGTTTGGCGATGCGCTCGGCAAGCTGGTGGTCGCCAGCTATTCGGTCGGGCAATTGCTGCTGCTGCGCGCCGCCGCCGGACTGATCGTGCTGTCGCCGCTGATCTGGCGGCAGCGCGCTGCCTTCACCAGCCTGGAACGGCCTTGGCTGCAGGCGGCGCGGATCGGGGTCGCGACGCTCGAAGTGGCCGCCTTCTTCCTGGCGACCCGTTATCTGCCGCTTGCCGACGTCATCACTTATTACTTGGCGTCGTCGCTGTTCGTCACGGTCGGCTCGGCGCTGTTTCTCGGCGAACGGATCGGCCGGGCGCGGCTCATTGCGATTCTGGTCGGGTTTGGCGGCGTGGTGATCGCGCTACAACCCTCGGCGGAAACCGTGAGCTGGCCGGCTCTAATCGCGCTGGTTGCCAGCGTCGCCTTTGCCGCGCTGCTGCTGATCACCCGTTCGCTGCGCCAGACGCCCGACATGGTGCTGGCGTCGCAGCAATTCGTCGGCACTTTTGCGCTCGGTGCGGTGCTGGTGCCATCGGGCTGGACCACGCCGAGCGTGCCGGATTTCAGCCTGTTCGCGATTGCCGGGGCGGTGTCGGCGCTGGGGCTATTGTGCGTCAACCGCTCGCTGCGGATCGCGCCGGCGAGCGTGGTGGTGCCGTTTCAATATTCGATGATCATTTGGGGCGTGGTGTTCGGCTATCTGATCTTTGGCGATTGGCCGACGCCGACCACATGGGCGGGCATGAGTATCATCATCGCTGCCGGGCTGGCGATCATCGCCATCGAGCAGCGCGAGCGCCGCGCCGCAGGGGAAGCGGCGCAGCGCTGACGGCCATCATTTGATGGCGAGGTTGAGCTCTGTGAATTGCAGGCTCAATTGTTCTGAACGTTGGCGTTGCTCGGCGGCAGCGGCCGCCTGCTCGCATTCCTCAAAGGCGATCGGTTGCAGCTTCAACTCCTCGACAAAGCCGCTGGTGAGAAGGGCATTGATGTAGCGATTAGTCAGCATGCGAAACTCCTGTTGGAGTTCCGTCCTACGCGACAGCCTGCCGCAGGCGTACTCGGTGTGGTCCGAGGGAGAGTGGTTCTCAATTAGCTCTGGTTAAGCGTGCGTAAGGCGATGCCAGCAAAATGCTGCGACGATGGCCGACTAACCGTACCGCCATCGTCTGCAGATTGCTGCGGGCTGACGCCTCAACTGGCGTGGCGTGTGGTCGCGTTCCAGCTTTTCAGCGACGACCAGACGCTGCGGCTCAGCCGGAAGCGATCGACCGGCGTCGAGCCGCCCAGCGCCTCGAAGCGGTGCAGTTCGACTCCGGTCCACTGGAAGCCGCACTTCTCCAGCACATTGCGCGACGCCGGATTGGCGACCCGCGCGCCCGCGACCACCTGTGCGATGTCGAATTCCTCGAACGCGAAATCGATCACCGCGCGCGCCGCTTCAGTGGCAAAGCCCAGGCCCCAATAATCGACGCCCAGCCAATAGCCGAGTTCGGGCGCGGCCGGGTTGCGCCAATCGATCGCCACCATGCCGATCGGCTGGAAATCCAGCTCGATCAGGAACGCGGTGTCGTGGCCGCTGGCTGCGAGCGCCTTGATGTAATCGGCGGCGTCGTCCTGGCGATAGGGATGCGGCAGCCGGCGCGTGTTGAGCGCGACCTGGCGATCATTGGCAAGGCGGGCAATGGCTTTGACATCTGCGAGCGTCGGCTTGCGCAAGCGCAGCCGCTCGGTTTCCAAAACGCAGCTTTGGGGCTGGTGCCGTGTGGGCGTCGGGATGTCCTGCAACATTGCGGGGCTCCTGCAGAGGTGATGCGCCTGGCATCAACGAAAAGGGGAGGCCGGGTATCCCGCCTCCCCTTGGAGCCCTTGGGTGCTCCGCCGGTTCAACAGGACCCGGCGGACGCTTGTATGTCCACCGTCTATTCGGCCGCGGCTACGATCGGAAGAACCGACACGAAGGTGCGGCCGTTGCCTTTGGCGCGGAACTCAACGCGGCCTTCGATCTTGGCGAACAAAGTGTGGTCAGTGCCCATGCCGACGTTGAGGCCGGGGTGCCACTGGGTGCCGCGCTGACGCACGATAATGTTGCCGGGAATGACGCGTTCGCCGCCATAGGCCTTCACGCCGAGGCGCTTGCCCGCCGAGTCGCGACCGTTGCGGGATGAACCGCCTGCCTTTTTATGAGCCATCGCTCGTCTCCAAAACTCGCTGGATGTCCTAGATCAATTCCGTGACGGAATCATCTCAAATCGGTTAGGCCGCAGCGTTATCGCTGGCAGCGGGCTTGGCCACCTTCTTCGGGCCGCGCGGACCGATCGAGGGCTGCTTGCCGTCGGCCAGGATCTCGGTGATCCGCAGCACGGTGATTTCGTCGCGATAGCCACGCTTGCGCTTGGAGTGCTTGCGGCGGCGCTTCTTGAACGCGATCACTTTCGGGCCGCGCTTGTGGTCGAGCACTTCGGCCGCAACCGAAGCACCGGCAACCGTCGGCGCACCCAGCACCGGCGTATCTCCGCCCAGCACCAGCACTTCACCAAGCTGCACGATCGTGCCGACTTCGCCGGCGATCTTGCCAATCTCGAGAACATCATCCGGAGCGACGCGGTATTGGCGGCCCCCGGTCTTGATGACTGCGAACATCCTTTTAGGTCCTTTGTGTTCGGTTCCAACCTCGGATGGTTCCGGGTTGTCTTCTTGTTCAGTCGTTACGTGACGGCTGATCGGGGCGTGGCATCTGCCACAGGCTTGATCGGCCAGCGGAATTTCCTGGCCGCCCAGAGGGCGGTCATGGATCGTTCGTGCAATGCGCTTGGCAAAACATAAACGACGGCGCAAGCAGGGCCTGCGCCGGACCTCGCAGTTATAGGGGGGCGATGTGGCGAGTCAAGCGCAACTGCATCATGCGGCGGCTCGGCGAGCCCATTATTGCCGCGTCCCGCGCCCTGCAACCAAAGGGTTCCGAGCTGGTTGTCCCGGTCCTGAGCAACGAGGACCTGCGGCATGAGCGATGAGACCCAGCCCGTCACCGGCATCGGTCAGCACGGCGCCACCCGGCTGCCTTCGGTCGAGGTCGACAGTTACAATATCGAACTGAAGGACGACGACGGCTTTTTGGGCGACCGGGCCTGCAAGGGCGCGTTTCAGGCCATTCTGGAAGGCTGGCGCAAGCCGCTGCGCAAAAGCGGCCAGGACCCGTTCGGCAAGGTCGCGACCGAGGCGATCGGCAAGGCCGAGCTCGACGCCATTTTGACCGGCGACGATGTCGATGCCGCCGCGGTGGTGCATTCGGCGATCGAGGATTTCGCCGGCGAGCTGGCCTATGTCACCCGGCGCTTCATGAAGAGCAAAGCCTGGGCGGACACCGAATGCATCGTGGTCGGCGGCGGTTTCCGGGCCAGCCGGATCGGCGAACTGGCGATCGCGCGCGCCGAAATCATCCTGCGATCAGAAGGCTCCAAGGTTGATCTGGTGCCGATCCGGTTCGATCCGGACGAGGCCGGGCTGATCGGCTGCCTGCATCTGGCGCCGTCCTGGATTTTGGAGGCCCATGACGCGATCCTGGCGGTCGATATCGGCGGCTCCAATATCCGCTGCGGGGTGGTCGAAACCCGGCAGAAGAAGGCGGCCGATCTGTCCAAGGCCAAGGTGTGGCGCTCCGAGCTGTGGCGCCACGCCGATGACGAGCCGACCCGGGAAGGTGCGGTCAAGCGGCTGATCAAGATGCTGAAGGAACTGCTGGCCGCCGCCGAGGCCGAGGGGCTGAAGATGGCGCCGTTCATCGGCATTTCTTGTCCCGGGGTGATCAACGCCGACGGCGCGATCGAAAAGGGTGCGCAAAACCTGCCGGGCAATTGGGAAAGCAGCCGCTTTCATCTGCCGACCAGCCTGGTCGAGGGCATCCCGCGCATCGGCGACCACGATACCGCGGTGCTGATGCATAATGACGGCGTTGCGCAGGGCCTGAGCGAAGTGCCGTTCATGCAGGAATTTCAGCGCTGGGGCGTGCTGACCATCGGCACCGGGCTCGGCAACGCCCGCTTCACCAATCGCCGCACCAAGGACAAGCCGAAAAAGGCCAAAGAGAAGGACAAGGAGAAAGACAAGGAAAAGGACAAGACCGACGCCGAGGCGTGAGGCTCGGCCCGCCCGGCTCTCCCGCCTCCCGCCTCCCGCCTCCAGCCTCGCGGCGAGGGGACGGGGCGGCGCCTACGTCGGCTGTCTGTGCGGGCGCTGCCGAACGGTATGCGGGGCCGGCCGGTTTCGCCCCGACCAGCCAAGCTATCCGCCGGTAGCCGCAATTGCCTGTCCGACCGGCCGCGCCGCCGTCCTTGGCGGCGCCGACGAGGGGCAAAATCGGACCGGGCGAAAAATATCCCCGAAGCCAGCGCGAAATATCGTGACGCCGATCTTGTCTGTTGCGCCGCGCTCGCCTAGAAGAGCGCCTGACCTCGGGCGGCTGTGCCGCCCGGACCTGCGCCCGCGGAGAGGTGGCAGAGTGGTTGAATGCACCGCACTCGAAATGCGGCATAGGTGCAAGCCTATCGGGGGTTCGAATCCCTCCCTCTCCGCCAGCACTTTTCTCAGAATAGTGAAATTGTTGCACCGTCTGTAGCGCGCGCGGCTGTGCGCGCGATGATCCTGCCCGCGTGACGGTCACTCTTTGATCTCAGGCGTGCCATCTCGCCCGTGCCAGCATGGTTAACAGATCGTTAAGATTTCGACGCCAAAACGGATTCGTGCTTGGACTTGGGTCCAGCGGAATTCGGAGACTGGGAATGAACGGATTCAGGCTTGGCGACGAAGTGATGCGCGACAAGGGACGGCGCGGCGTGATCCGCGCGATCTTTCTCAACCGGGAAGCGACCCGGATGTGCGCGGTCGAGACCAACGGCGCGCTGGATTTCATTGAAGAATCGAAACTGTCGGCCCCGCCGCGCGCCGAACTCGCAGCCTGATCGACCCGCCGCCTCGACGGTTGGCGCGGCCGGAACTGCGGCCCGCCGACCATCCGCCCCCTTCGTGCTTCGGATGGAATCGAGCCTCCGAATAAACTACACCGCCAGTGGTGAGCCGGGCGAGGGCAGCAGTGCGGATTACGTTGGCGGTCTCTCAATTGACCAAGCTCGGCGGCAAGGAGCGCGATTGCCTGGCGACCGCGCGCCATCTGGCTGAGCGTGGCCATCAGGTTACGGTGCTGACCACCGCAGTTGCCGATGATCTCGCCGCGGCGCCGTTTCGGATTGAGCTGCTGCGCGTTCGCGGTTTTAGCAATCATAGCCGTTCGGCGGCGTTCGGCCGCGCGGTGGTGAAGCGACATCAAAAGCACGGCGGCGATCTGCTGTTCGCGTTCGACCGGATGCCCGGCGCCGATCTGTTCTTTGCCGCCGATCGCAGCTATCTGCGCCGTTATCACGGCCTGGCCGGGAAGCTGCTGCCGCGGCGCCGCACCATGCTGGCGCTGGAGCGCGGCGTTTATGATCCGAAGGCTGCGACCCGGCTGTTGTTCCTGACCGCGCAGCAGCGCGACGAATATCAGCAGTTCTACGGCTTTGATCCGGCGCGCGGCACCGTGCTGCCGATGATCCTGCACGATGAACGCTTTGCCGCGTTGGAAACTGCAGCGGAGCGCGGCGCGGTCCGCCGCGAGCTGGGCATTCCGGATGACGCGCCGCTTGTGCTCGGCATCGGCATTGCCGCGCGGCTCAAGGGTTTTGACCGCACGCTCGCTGCGGTCGCGGCGCAGCCGAAACTGCATCTGCTGCTCGCCGGCTCATCCGATCGCTGGCTGGCGCCGCAGGTTGCCGAGCTGGGGTTGCAGGACCGGGTGCGACTATTGCCCTATGTGCCCAATGTCATGGACCTGCTGAACGCGGCCGATCTGTTCGTGCATCCGGCGCGCGAGGAAGCGGGCGGCATCGTGATCGGCGAGGCGCTGCTCGCCGGGCTGCCGGTGATCGTCTCGGCGGTGTGCGGCTATGCGCCGGTGGTGGCGCGCACCAATGCCGGCATCGTGCTGCCGGAACCGTTTACGCCCGAGGCGCTGAGCGCCGCGCTCTCCGAGGTGACCGGCGCGCTGCCGGTGTTCCAGGAACGGGCCCGCGCGCAAGCCGCGAACCTTCGCGAAACCCGCGGCGCCTGGCTGCGCTGCATCGCCGACCAGGTCGAGGCGGCAGCGGCCACGCGCTAGGCCGCCGGCCGGTTTTGGCGTAGGCTGGCGCCATGACTGTGCTCGGCTTTGCGCTGTTCGACACGTCGATTGGCCGCTGCGGCGTAGCCTGGAGCGAACGCGGCATCGTCGCGGTGCAATTGCCGCTGGTCAGCGAAACCGAGACCCGGATCAGGCTGCGCCAGCGCCATGGCGATCTGCCGGAACTGCCGCCGACCGCGGCCGCCAGCTACGCGATCGAACGGATGGCGGCGCTGCTCGCCGGCCAGCCGATCGATCTGTCCGATATCTGGCTCGATCTGATCGACATTTCCGAATTCCAGCGCCGGGTCTATGCGATCGCGCGCGAGATCCCGCCCGGGCAGACGCTCAGTTATGGCGATATCGCGCGCCGGCTCGGCGATGTCGCGCTGGCGCGCGAGGTCGGCCAGGCGCTCGGCCGCAATCCCTGTCCGATCATCGTGCCGTGTCACCGCGTACTCGCCGCCGGGCAGCGCCCAGGCGGCTTCTCTGCCAGCGGCGGCGTCGCCACCAAGCTGCGCATGCTGGCGATCGAGGGCGCGCTGGTGAACTACACGCCCGATCTGTTTGGCGATGACGAAACCTGAGCGCAGCCGCTATCAGGTTGGCGGCACCGTCGCCGCCACCGAGGGGCGCTGCATCATCTTGTCATGGAAGGCGTCGAGTTTCGGAAACGCCTTGCGCCAGCCGCAATCGGCAAAGCGCAGATCGGCATAGCCGAGCGAACAGACCAGCGCGATCTGCGCCAGATCGAGCGGCCGGGTCAGCGTGTCGCCGTGCTGTTCAAAGCGCTGCCAGCCGGCCCAGACCCGCGCCCAATGATCGTCATACCAAGCATGCCAGCGATAGGGTTCCGGCCGCACCGCGCTTTCGTAGCGGCATAGCAGCATGGAATCGGTGATGCCTTGCAGCAGCGAATGTTCACTTCTGACCCGCCACTTCGCCGGGCCGGAGGCCGGGATCAGCCGGCCGCCGCCGCCGAGTTCATCGAGATATTCGGCGATCACGAAGGAATCGACGATCACCTCGCCGCTGTCGAGTGTCAGCGCCGGCAGCTTCTTCAGCGGATTGATTTGTTTGACATAGGCGTCATTGGCCGTGCCCGGCACCACCTGGGCCGGCACCAGCTCGATCTGATCAATCAGTCCGAGTTCGATGGCGGCGATGCGCACTTTGCGAGCAAAGGGGGACAGCGGCGAGAACGATAGCTTCATGACCATGGCTCAAAAATCCCATCAACAATGTGCAATGAAGTTGGCTCAAGCGACGCATCAAATGCTCACGCCGCAATGATCTGTTGGCGCTGGGCGCCAAGCCCGTCGATGCCGAGCGTGATCACGTCGCCGACATTGAGATAGCAGGGCGGCGTCATGCCCATGCCGACGCCGGGCGGGGTGCCGGTGGTGATGATGTCGCCGGGCAGCAGCGTCATCAGCTCGGACACGTAGGCAATGATTTTCGGCACTGAGAAAATCATGGTCGCGGTCGAGCCGGTCTGGCGGCGCTGACCGTTGACATCGAGCCACAGGCCGAGCCGCTGCACGTCGGCGATCTCGTCCTTAGTCACCAGCCAGGGACCGAGCGGGCCAAAAGTGTCATGCGACTTGCCCTTGGTCCATTGCCCGAGCCGTTCGAGCTGAAAGGCGCGCTCGGAAATGTCGTTGCAGATCGCATAGCCGGCGATGCAGTCCGGCGCCTCGCGCTCGCTGACATATTTGGCGCGCTGGCCGATGATCACCGCCAGTTCCACTTCCCAATCGAGCTTGGTCGAGCCGCGTGGCTTCTCGACCGGGTCGAACGCGCCGCACAGGCTACTGCTGGCCTTCATGAACACCACCGGCTCACTCGGCACTGCCATTTTCGACTCGGTGGCGTGGTCGGCGTAGTTAAGGCCAATGGCGATGAATTTTGGCGCACCGCCAACCGGACAGCCGAGCCGCGGCTGCTCGCCAATCAGCGGCAGTTGTGACCAGTCGAGCGCAGCCAGCCGGGCCAGCGATGCCGGCGCAAAAGCCTCGCCGGCCAGATCTGCGATCTCGCCGGATAGATCGCGCAGCCGCCCGGCCGGATCGATCAGCCCGGGCTTTTCCGCGCCCACGGCACCATAGCGGACCAGCTTCATCGCGATTTGCCCTCTGCTAGTTCAGCGTCTCAGGGTAACGGCGGGGTGCAGAACGATTCAACGGCGCTGTTAGGTCACAAAGCGAAAACCGTCGCCGTCGCGCTGCACAAAGCCGCCCTCAAAATGGCCGCCGATCACCAGCGTTGCGGTGTCGGCGAAACGGGCAAACAATTCGCGGCGCGTCGCGGCCGCCTGCTGCGGGTCATAGTCCACCACCGACGACCAGTCCGGCTGCGCCATCTGGCACGGGTGATGCGCGACATCACCGATCAGCAGCGCTTCCTCGCCGTCCGAGCGGATATGCACCGCGACATGGCCGGGCGTGTGCCCCGGCGTCGGGATCAGCGTAATCTCATCGCTGAGCTGGGCTTCGCTCGCCACCAGATCGGCGCGGCCGGCTGTGACCACCGGCGCGATCGAGTCGGCAAACACCGCGGTCTGTTCGCGCGAAAGGCTGTTGGCAGCCCAGTAATCAAATTCGCTGCGCGCAAACACGTAGCGGGCTTTGTCGAACGTCGGCACCCAGCGGCCCTCGACCTTGCGGGTGTTCCAGCCGACATGATCGACATGCAGATGGGTGCAGATCACCCGGTCGATCTGCTCCGGCGGGTAGCCGGCCTCGGTGAGCGTATCGAGGAACGGGCCGTCGAGTTCGTTCCAGGACGGCACGTTGCGATCCTGCTTGCCATTGCCGACGCCGGTATCAACGATGATGCGCTCGGTCGGCGTCTCGACCACCAGCGCGTGCACCGTCATTTTCAGCCGTCCCTCGGCGGTGGCGAATACCGGCACCAACCAGGGCAGCGCGCGTATTTCCTCGCTGCCGGCCTGGGGCAGGATGAAACGGGTTCCGCCGGTGCTGGTGATTTCGACGATTCTGGTGATCGTCACCTTGCCCACGGTCCATTTCATCCCCACTGTTCCTTTGTCGTTTTGCTGTCCAAACCATGCTGAGTTCGCGGCTTCCGCGCAATGGATCAGTTTGCCGGCCGCACCAGCCCCACAGTTGAGGGTCGAACGATGCCCGAGCTCACCATTCCCGTCGACAAGGTCGCGTTCCTGATCGAGAAAGCCCGCGAATTCGACGTCAAGGACGGCGTCTCTGATCCGGACTCCGGCTCCAACAGCGCCGACGATCGCATGATTGATGTGCTGGAAGACAGCGGCAGCGATCCGGTGCTGCGCGAGATCGCCGGGTTCATCAACGCCATGAGCGAGGATGAGCAGATCGACCTCGTCGCCTTGATGCGGCTCGGCCGCGGCGATGGCGACATCGATGAGTGGGACGAGTTGCGCCGCCAGGCGGCCGAGGGCGCCAATGGCCGCACCGCGCATTATCTGCTCGGCGAACCGCTGCTCAGCGATTTTCTGGCCGAAGGGCTCGACGCGTTCGGCTTGAGCTGGTCGGACGAGCGCATCACCCCGGTGCGCTGACCGGCCATCTGCACGGCATTTTCCGCGCCTGAGAAAATCACGCGCCGCGGCAGCGCTAATGCGCGCGATCGGGCGCCGCGCCGTGCTTGCGCGCTTGCGTTTCGGGCACCCGCTTCGCTTATGATAGGCGAGCGACACAATCAAAAATCCGGGGAGAGGGAATGCCTGAATTCGTTACGCTCGACGCGCTGGTCGCCGCCACCGCACGCAGCAAGCCGGACAAGATCGCCGTGATCGATGGCGACCGGCAGCTCAGCTACGCCGCGTTTGATGACCAGATCAATCGCGTCACCGCGGCCTTGCAGCGCGACGGCGTCCAGCCATGCGACAGCATCGCGATTTGCGCGCTATCCTCGGCCGAATATGTGGTGACGTTTCTTGGTGCGCTGCGGGCGGGCGTGGCAGTGGCGCCGCTGGCGCCGTCCTCGACGCCGCGCGACTTTGCCGCGATGGTGCACGACTCCGGCGCCAAACTGCTGTTCATGGATGCGTTTGCCGCGGGTGCCATGAAGGAGGCGCCGCTTCCCGGCGATCTGCGCCGGATCGCGTTTGATGACAGCAGCGCCGGTGCGCCGTTTTCAGGATGGATCGCCGCGCCGGGCACGGTGCCCGCGCCGGTGACCATTGATCCAAACTCCGTGTTCAACATCATCTATTCGTCCGGTACCACCGGCACGCCAAAGGGCATCGTGCACACCCATCAGCTGCGCTGGTGGCAATATGGCCAGCTCGATCCGCTCGGCTATGGGCCGGATGCGGTGACGCTGCTCTCGACGCCGCTTTATTCCAACACCACGCTGGTGTGCTTCAACCCGACGCTGGCCGGCGGCGGCACCTTGGTGCTGATGAAGAAATTCGACGCTAAGGGCTTACTCGAACTGTGCGTCAAGCACCGCGTCACCCACACCATGCTGGTGCCGGTGCAATATCGCCGCATCATGGCGCTGCCGGAATTCGGCGATTACGATCTGTCGTCGTTCGTCGCGAAATTCTGCACCTCGGCGCCGTTCGCCGCTGAGCTGAAAGCCGATGTGCTGAAACGCTGGCCGGGCGGCTTGATCGAATATTACGGCATGACCGAAGGCGGCGGCTCGTGCGCGCTGCTGGCCCATGAACATCCCAATAAGCTGCACACGGTCGGCATGCCGATGCCGGGCCATGAAGTGCGGCTGATCGATGAGGATGGCAATTTCGTCGGCCCCGGCGAGATCGGCGAAATCGTCGGCCGCTCGCCGGTGATGATGAAGCACTATCTCAACCAGCCGCAGAAGACCGCCGAAACTTTTTGGCACGATGCCGAGGGCAATCGCTGGGTGCGAACCGGCGATATCGGCAAGTTCGATGCCGATGGTTTCTTGATGTTGATGGACCGCAAGAAGGACATGATCATTTCCGGCGGCTTCAACATCTATCCGAGCGACATCGAAAGCGTGCTCACCAAACACGACGACGTGCTGGAAGCGGCGGTGGTCGGCATGCCGTCGGAGGAATGGGGCGAGACGCCGGTGGCGTTCGTGGTGCTGCAGCCGCACGGGAGCATCGACGCGCAGGCGCTGAAAGACTGGACCAATGGTCAGGTCGGCAAGACCCAGCGGCTCTCCGAGGTGGTGTTTGTCGACAGCCTGCCGCGCAGCGCGATCGGCAAGGTGCTGAAGCGCGAGCTGCGCGATCAGCGCCTTGGGGCCCAGCGCATTGGCATAGCAGCGGCATCCTAGCCGCTGCGTCAGTAATGCGGCGGGCGCTCGTTGCCGGGGCTGGCCGGCGCATTGGCTTCGGCTTCACAGAGCCGCGCGTCGATCGCCTTCAGCTGCCGGGCGAGCGCGTCGATCTGCTGCCATTGCGCGGTGATGGTGGCGTTCAGGGTCTCGATGGTCTCGTCCTGATAGGCGATGCGGATTTCGAGCGCGTCGATCCGGTCGTTGAGGGTTTTGGCGTTGTCGTCGGACATGCTGACATCTTCCGTCGTCTGGGTGGCGCCACACCTAAACCATATGCGGCTTTGATGAAATCAGAACCGCCGCGCGGCGCTGGCGTTGCGCGGCGTTCCGCCGCGTCCGGCACGGCGGCGCCGTTGCCGCGCCCGGGGCGGATATGTCATGAAAATGCAGTGAATTCGCTCGCGGGAGGGTGAGGCATGAGGAATTTCCAGTTCGCTGGCCGCTCAACGGTTCATGCCCAGAATGCGATGGTTGCCAGCTCGCATCCGCAGGCCTCGCTGGCGGCGATCGAGATGCTGCGCGCCGGCGGCACGGCGGCCGATGCGGCGATCGCGGCCAGCGCGCTGCTGGCGGTGATCGAGCCGCAATCGACCGGGATCGGCGGCGATTGCTTCGCGCTTTATCAGCGTGGCGGCCAGGGGCCGATCGTGGCTTACAACGGTTCCGGGCGCGCGCCGCAGGCCGCGCATTGCGAGTGGTTTGTCGGGCAGGGCATTCATGCGATCCCTCTGACCAGCCCGCATGCGGTCACCATTCCCGGCGCGATCGATGCCTGGGCCACCATTTTGCGCGATCATGGCCGCTTTGGTCTCGATAAGGTGCTGCAACCGGCGATCGCCGCCGCCGAACAGGGCTATGTGGTGGCGCCGCGCATCGCGTTCGACTGGGCGCTTGGCTTTGACAAGCTGCGCAAGGGCGTCAACACCGCGCGCTATCTGCTGCCGCACGGCCAGGCCGCCGTCACCGGCGATGTCATCCGCCAGCCGGAACTGGCGGCGACCTTGCGGCTGATCGCCCAGCACGGTCCGGTTGGGTTTTATCAAGGCTTGGTCGCCGAAGACATGGTGGCGACGCTGCGCGCGATCGGCGGGCTGCACACGCTCGATGATTTCGCCGCCCACAAGACCGAAACCACCGTGCCGCTCAGCACCAACTACAAGGGCGTTGACGTCTGGCAATGTCCGCCAAACGGCCCCGGCGTCACCATGCTGGTGATGCTGAACGTGCTCAGCCTGCACGATCTGACGCAGTACGCGCCGCTCAGCGCCGAGCGCTTTCATCTTGAGGCCGAAGCCTCGCGCATCGCCTTCATGATGCGCGAACAGCATATCGGCGACCCAGGTCACGTTGAGATCGATCTCGTCCGGCTGCTGTCGCGGGAATTTGCGGCCGAGTATGGCAACAAGATCCGCATGGACCGGATGCTGGAACTGCCGCACGTCTCGCCGCCGATGCATCCGTCAACGGTGTATCTCACCGTGGTCGATCGCGATCGCAATGTCTGCTCGTTCATCAATTCGATCGCGCATTCGTTCGGCTCGGCGATCATGTCCAACACCACCGGCGTGCTGCTGCAAAATCGCGGCGCCGGGTTCCGGGTCGAGCCCGGCCATCCCAATTGCATCGCGCCGCGCAAGCGTCCGCTGCACACCATCATTCCGAGCCTTGCCACCGAGAATGGCAAGGCGCGGATGGCGTTCGGCGTGATGGGCGGTCAATATCAGCCGGTCGGTCAGGTGCATGTGCTGACCAACATGCTCGATTACAGTCTCGACGTGCAGGAGGCGATCGATCTGCCGCGCGGCCTGCATTACGAGGGCATCTATCAGCTCGAAGATGGCGTGCCGGCCGAGACTGTGCAGACCCTGCAACAGATCGGTCATCACACCGCATCGATGACCGTGCCACATGGCGGTGGTCAGGCAATCTGGATCGATTGGGACAAGGGCACGCTGACTGGCGGTTCTGATCCGCGCAAGGATGGCTGCGCGCTCGGTTACTAATCGCGATCATGATAGCCGATAGCGGACGGTGCTGATCGCTCAGCACGCGGAAGTTGCTATCAAAAGATCACATGAAAAACCGGCCGTTTCCGGCCGGCTCGTCATGCGTGGTGTAAAATCAGAGTTTCTTGTTGAGGAAGCCGGAGGCCTTGTTCGCGGCATCCTTGGTCGCTTCCTTGGCGTCGCCAAGCACCTGCTGGCCATGGCCCTTGGCTTCCTGCAAGGCGCCCTCGGCGCGCATCCGCTCGGAGCCGGTCGCCTCGCCGATGCCCTGCTTGGCCTTGCCGATCGCTTCGTTGGCGGCGCCCTTGATCTTATCCATGGTGCTACCCATCGCGGTTCTCCTCTTGGTTGGTAGTGGCGTTGCTGGCGGCTCAACAATCGATAGCCGCGGCATTGGTTCCCGCGATCGGCACGGCGGCGTGCGACTGGCGCTCGTTGTTTCGTTCAACCCTGCGCTGAATAGCTTGGTGAACTGTTCACCATAGTCGGGCTGCTACCGTCGCTGCCGGCAACCGCATGGTATTATGTGCAGGTCGCGGCAATTCTAATTAACGGAACGGCAGGGGCCACGGCGACAGATTACGTCGATGGTTGACGTGGGCACAGCAGGGACAGCGCGCAAACTCGATCGAGCTGCCGGTCGGCAGCACGTTGCGCGACGCGCGCGGGCCGGCTCGTGTTGCGTAAGGTCGCTATCCCGATTCGAGAACAGGCCATGAAAGCGCCGCCGGCGATGTCGACCTCGGACAAGTCCGTTCCCTTAGCGGGGCCAGCCGGCATCAGCCGTTTGACCGCCGGGGTCGCCGCGCTGCTCAAGTCCGGTCCGGCGCAAGAATCCGCCGAAGAACTCAGCGAACGCGAACGACGCCGGATCCGCGCCGCCCAGATCGACAGCGTGACGCGCATGACGCCGTTCACGATGGCGATCAATGTCTGCAACGCGCTGCTGGTGGTGGCGACCTTCTGGAATTCCGGCTCAAACGGTTTTCTGATCAGCTGGCTGCTGGCGATCGTGCTGATCGCGGTGATGGCGATTGGATCGTGGCAGCGCATCCGCCGCAACAAGCCCAAGGAAGCCTCGCGGCGCGGGCTGACGCGCATGACGGTGCAGGCGTTCTTGCTTGCGCTGGTGTGGGGCGTGGTGCCGATCGTGCTGTTTCCCAGCGCCCCGCCAATCTATCAGCTGATCCTGGCCTGCCTAATGACCGGCATGATCGCCGGCGGCGCGTTCTCGCTATCCACCGTGCCGCGCGCCGGGCTGGCCTACACCTGGACGTTATCGCTCGCCTCGGCCGGTGCGCTGCTGCTGTGTGACGGCGAAGTCTATGCCGTCACCGCGGTGTTCCTGCTGCTGTACACCACGTTCCTGTCGCGCAATCTGACCTCGCACGGCCATCTGTTTGTCGACAATCTGTGCTCCAAGATGGAGCTGCAGCGCCAGACCGACATCATTTCGCTGCTGCTCAAGGATTTTCAGGCCAATTCGGCCGATTGGCTGTGGCAGACCGACACCGACGGCCGTCTGGTGTCGATCCCCGATCGCTTTGCCGAGGCGGCGCAGCTGCCGCTCAATCTGCTGCGCGGCGCCACCCTGACTGACGTGCTGGCCTTGCTGTGCCCCGACGATCAGGAAACCGCCACCAGGATCACCGCGACCTTGGCGCAGGGCGTGCCCTTGCACGACGTCTCGATCCAGGTGGTCGCCGGCGGCAAGCCGCGCTGCTGGTCGATCTCGGCCAAGCCGGTGCATGATCATGACGGCCGGTTCGCGGGCTATCGCGGCGTGTGCCGTGATGTCACCGAGCGCTGGCGCGCCGAACGGGCCGAGGCCGAGAACCGCGCCAAGTCGGAATTTCTGGCGATGATGAGTCACGAGATCCGCACGCCGATGAATGGCGTGCTCGGGCTCGCCAACATGCTGCTGGAAACCAAGCTCGATCCCGAACAGCACCATGCGGTGTCGGTGATCCGCGATTCCGGCGACAATCTGCAGCGTATCCTCAACGACATTCTCGATCTGTCGAAGCTGGAAGCCGGCCGATTCCAGTTCGAGACCGTCGATTTTTCCGCGGTGGCGATGACCGAGGCGGTGTCCGCGGTGATCGGGCCGATGGCGCGCAACAAGGGGCTGACGCTCGAGATCGATATCGCCGACAATCTGCCCAAGGCGTTGAGCGGCGACGTGGCCCGCATCCGCCAGGTGCTGATCAACCTTGCATCCAATGCAGTGAAATTCACCGAACGCGGCGGCGTCACCATCAAGGTGACCTGCAGCGCCGACAGCGACAAGATGGTGTCGGTGGACTGGCGGGTGTCCGACACCGGCATCGGCATCGCCGAGGACCGGGTCGGCATGCTGTTCAGCGATTTCGCGCAGGCCGATGTCTCCATCAACCGGCGCTTTGGCGGCACCGGGCTGGGGCTCGCGATCAGCCGGCGCATTGTCGAGCAGATGGGCGGCGCGATCGGCGTCGACTCGGTGCACGGCCAGGGCAGCACCTTCTATTTCCGGCTGCAATTGCCGGTCAGCGACCGGCTGATCTCCGATCACCGGCTCGATCGGGTTGGCGCGGACGATCTGCGCATGCGCATTGCGATGCTCGGGCGGCCGCTGCGGGTGCTGATCGCCGAAGACGACCGCACCAATCAGCTGGTCGTCACCAAGATGCTGCAGGAATTCGAGGCCGAGATCCGGCTGGTGGAAGATGGCGTGCAGGCCGTCGAAGCGCTGGAAGAGGCCAAATACGACATCGTGCTGATGGATCTGCGCATGCCCAATATGGATGGGCTGGCCGCCACCAAGGCGATCCGCGCCCATGGCGGGCAATATGCCGTGCTGCCGATCATCGCGCTCACCGCCAATGCTTTCCCGGAAGACGTCACGCAATGCCGCGAAGCCGGGATGAGCGATTTCCTGGCCAAGCCACTGCGCAAGCCGGCGCTGGTCGCCGCGATCCTGCGCGCGCTGCGCGGCGGCGCCAAAGCGTTCGCGCTGCCGGTCGCGGATCGGATCGCGCCGGAGGCGCCGCAGCTTCAGATCAAGGGACCCGTCACCAGCCAGCACCCCGGCCGCCGCGCTTTGCAGCAGCTCAGCGATGAAATCGGCCACGATCAGGTGCAGCAGATGATTGAGCTGTTCGTCAGCGAAACGGCGCGCCGCGCCGGCGAGATGCAGCGTTTTGCCGAAGGCGACGACCGCGAGGCGATCAGCCTGGAGGCGCATTCCATCAAGGGCGGCGCGCGTTTGCTCGGCCTGCCGGAGATTGCTGATCTCGCGCGCACCATCGAAAGCCAGTCGGCCGAGATCGCGGCCGACGAGCTGCGCGCGCTCGGCGACCAGCTTGAGGCCGCCTTGCAGCGCGCCGAACAGGACCTGCGGCAACAGGTGTTGCAGCACTGCTGAGCTTGGCGGCTGCCGGGCAGCTTGGATTTTTGGTTTGCGGATGGCCGAGACGTGAGGCTGGCGCTGCTGGGCGCCCGGTCAAGCTTGCGACGGCGCGTTAATGTCGCATTGAGGTTACCGAAATTGATCGCTGACGATTATTGACATTCGTCAGTCCTCACGCCAGTTTCTGACAAACGATCTCAACGGGAAGGACGTCAGATGCCGGTTGTTGCGGGTTTCGCCGGGTCTCGCGGGGTGCGTGGCGCGCTGGCCATCGGGCTGCTGCTGATGCTTGCCGGTTGCGGCGACAGCCAGCCGAAAGCCGAAGCCAAGCCGCGCCCGGTGCTGGTCACCACCGTTCACTATCAGCAGCAGGCCGCCGAGCGCAGTTTCGTCGGCACCATCCGGCCGCGAATTGAAACCGATGTCGGGTTCCGGGTCGGCGGCAAGATCGCCTCACGACTGGTGGAAGTCGGCGATGTGGTGGATGTCGGCCAGCCGCTGGCGACGCTCGACGAGGCCGATCTCAAACTGCAAGCCGAGCAGGCGGAAGCCGAGTTTCGCGCCGCCAGTGGCGTGCTCAACCAGGCGGTGGCAGCCGAGACCCGGGCGCGCGAGCTGCGCGGCAAGGGCTGGTCCACCGATGCGCAAATGGATCAGGCCAAAGCCAGCGCCGAGGAGGCGCGCGGCCGCTTCAACCGCGCGCAGCGTTCGGTGGAACTGACCCGCAACAGCCTGTCCTATGCGACCCTGGTGGCCGACAGTAAGGCCGTGGTGACCGCCACGCTGATCAATCCCGGCCAGGTGGTGGCCGCGGGCCAGGCAGCGATCCGGGTGGCGCGGCTTGCTGATAAGGAAGTCGCGGTCTCAATCCCGGAAACGCTGATCGGCCGCGCCAAGACCGGCACAGCCACCGTGACGCTGTGGTCGAACCCGGACCGGAAATATCCGGTGACTCTGCGCGAGATTGCCCCGACCGCCGATCCCGCGACCCGCACCTATCTCGCCAAATTCTCCATGCCCAATGCCGATGACGACGTGGTGTTTGGCATGACCGCGACCCTGACCCTGGCCGATCCGGCCAGCGACCGGGTGGCGCGGCTGCCGCTGTCGGCGCTGTTCAATCGCGGCACCGGGCCCTCGCTCTATGTGGTTGGCGCCGGCGGTGAGCTGACGCTCAAGCCGGTCACTGTCAAAGCCTATGAGAGCAAAGAGGTGGTGATCGCCGGCGGCGTCGAGGAAGGCGCCCAGGTGGTGGTGCTCGGCGTCCATAAGCTCGATCCGGCCGACAAGGTCCGGACGATGTCATCGCTGTCCTTCTGACGGGAGCGCCCCATGCGACGCATGAACCTCTCGGCGTGGTCGGTGCGCCATCCGGCGCTGATCCTATTCATGATGGTGGCGCTGGCCGCGGCCGGGCTGTTTTCCTATCAGCGGCTCGGGCGCGCTGAAGACCCGTCCTTCACCATCAAGCTGGTGATCGTCACCGCGATCTGGCCAGGCGCGACCGCCGCCGAGATGCAGACCCAGGTCGCCGACCCGATCGAAAAGAAGCTGCAGGAACTGCCGCATTTCGACAAGGTGCAGACCTATTCCAAGCCGGCCTTCACCGCGATGACGGTGACCTTCAAGGACAACACCCCGCCGAAGGAAGTGCCGGAGCTGTTCTATCAGCTGCGCAAGAAGATCTCCGACATCAAGGCCGAGCTGCCGGCCAATCTGATCGGGCCTAATTTCAACGACGAATATGGCGACGTCGACTCGATCCTGTACACCATGACCGGCGATGGCGCCGACTACGCGCAGCTCAAGAAGGTCGCCGAAGCGCTGCGCCAGCATCTGTTGCACGTGCCCGGCGTCACCAAGGTCAATTTGTACGGTACCCAGGACGAGAAGATCTATGTCGACTTCTCGCACGCCAAGCTGGCGACGCTCGGCGTCACGCCGCAGGTGCTGTTCGACTCGCTCGCCAAGCAGAACGCGGTGGTGCCGGCCGGCACGGTGGAAACGTCATCGCAGCGCGTCGCGCTGCGCGTCACCGGCGCGCTCGACGGCGCCAAGGCGGTCGCGGAAACGCCGGTTGAAAGCAATGGCCGCGTGTTCCGGCTCGGCGATATCGCCACCGTGTCGCGCGGCTTTGTCGATCCGCCCGACTACATGGTGCGGCAGAAGGGCGAACCGGCGATCGGCGTTGGCGTGGTCACTGCCAAGGGCGCCAATATTCTCGATGTCGGCCACAACGTCACCAAGGCGACCGGCACCTTCATGGCCGAGGTGCCGCAAGGCATCAGCATCGAGCAGATCGCCGATCAGCCGCTGGTGGTCGAGCACGCGGTCGGCGAGTTCATGCGCTCGTTCGTGGAAGCGCTGGTGATCGTGCTGTTCGTCAGCTTCCTGGCGCTTGGCTGGCGCACCGGCTTGGTGGTGGCGCTGTCGGTGCCGCTGGTGCTGGCGATTGTGTTTCTGGTGATGAGCACCATGTCGATCGACCTGCATCGCGTCACGCTCGGCGCGCTGATCATCGCGCTCGGGCTGCTGGTCGATGACGCCATCATCGCGGTCGAGATGATGGTGGTGAAGATGGAGCAGGGCTGGGACCGCATGAAAGCGGCGTCGTTCGCCTGGGAATCGACGGCGTTTCCGATGCTGACCGGCACGCTGGTCACGGTCGCGGGCTTTCTGCCGATCGGCTTTGCCAATTCGTCGGTCGGTGAATATGCCGGTGGCATTTTCTGGATCGTGGCGATCGCGCTGGTGGCGTCGTGGTTCGTGGCGGTGATCTTCACGCCCTATATCGGCGTCAAGCTGCTGCCCGATTTCGCCGGCCGGGCGGGCCACAATCCCGATGAAGTCTATCAGACCCGCATCTACCGCACGCTGCGCGCCGGCATTCGCTGGTGCGTGCAGTATCGCCTCACGGTGGTGCTGGCGACCATCGCGATCTTCATTGTCGCTGTGCTCGGCTTTGGCCGGGTGCAGCAGCAGTTCTTCCCGCTGTCGGAGCGGCCGGAGCTGTTCTTGCAGCTGCGTCATCCGGAAGGCACCGCCTTCAATGTGACGATGGAGACCGTCAAAGAGGCAGAAAAGCTGCTCAAGGACGACAAGGACATTGCCACTTACACCGCCTATGTCGGCAAGGGCTCGCCGCGGTTCTGGATGGGGCTCAACCCGCAATTGCCGAACGAGTCGTTCGCCGAGCTGGTGATCGTTACCAAGGACGTCGAAGCCCGCGAGCGCGTCAAGGCGCGGCTCGAAGAGGCCGCGCATCAGGGCCATCTGTCGCAGGCGCGCGTCCGGGTCGATCGCTTCAATTTCGGCCCGCCGGTCGGCTTCCCGGTCCAGTTCCGGGTGATCGGGCCTGATGCCGCGACGGTGCGCGACATCGCCTATCGCGTGCTCGAAGTGGCCAAGGCCAATCGCAATCTGATCGATCCGCATCTCGATTGGAACGAGCAGACCCCGTATCTGAAACTGGTGATCGATCAGGACCGCGCCCGCGCGCTCGGGCTGACGCCGCAGGATGTCGCGCAATCGCTCGGCATGCTGATCAATGGCACCCAGATCACCACGGTTCGTGATGGTGTCGAGAAGGTCGGCGTGGTGGCGCGCGCGGTCGCCTCGGAGCGGCTCGATCTCAGCCGGATCAGCGATCTCACCATCACTTCGCGCAATGGCGTGCCGGTGCCGGTGTCGCAGATCGCCAAGGTCGAATACGCCCACGAAGAACCGATCCTGTGGCGCCGCAATCGCGACATGGCGATCACGGTGCGCGGCGATGTGGTCGAGGGCGTGCAGGCGCCGGATGTGACCAACGCGATCTGGCCGCAGCTCAAGGAGATCCGCGATAGCCTGCAGCCGGCCTACCGGATCGAGATCGGCGGTGCGGTGGAAGAATCGGCCAAGGGCAATGCCTCGATCTTCATCCTGTTCCCGGTGATGGTGGTGATCATGCTCGGGCTGCTGATGATCCAGCTGCAAAGCTTTCCGCGGCTGGTGCTGGTGTTCCTCACCGCGCCGCTCGGCATCATCGGCGCCTCGCTCGGCCTCAATGTCGGCCATCAGCCATTCGGCTTCGTGGCGCTGCTGGGCCTGATCGCGCTGGCCGGCATGATCATGCGCAACACCGTGATCCTGGTCGATCAGATCGAGAGCGACGTCGCCCACGGGCTGACGCGGCGCGAAGCGATTGTCGAGGCCACTGTGCGCCGCGCCCGGCCGGTGGTGCTGACGGCGCTGGCTGCGATCCTGGCGATGATCCCGCTGGCGCGCTCGGCATTCTGGAGCCCGATGGCGATCACCATCATGGGCGGGCTGTTCGTCGCGACCTTCCTGACGCTGTTCTATCTGCCGGGGCTGTACGCGCTCTGGTTCCGCAAAACCTTGGATGATGCGGGACCTGGTGCGGCCTCCAATGTTGCGCCGCAACCGAGCGCGCGCAGCAACCGGATTTCACTTGCCGCCGCGGCCGAATGAATGAAAATTGGATGTGAGATGACGTTGACGACGGATCACCCCGAGCTTGCCATGCGAGAGCGCGTTCTGCTGGTGGCAGAGCGGCTGTTCCGGCAGCTCGGCTATCAGAAGACCACCGTGGCCGACATCGCCAAGGCGATGCGCATGAGCCCGGCCAATGTCTATCGCTTCTTCGATTCCAAGAAGGCGATTCATGAAGGCGTCGCCTGCCGGCTGATGGGCGAGGTCGAGGTGGCGGCGCAGGCCATCACCGCGCGTCCTGAGCCGGCCTCGCAGCGGCTGCGCGATCTGATCACCACCGTGCATCGCATGAATGCCGAGCGCTATGTCGGCGATGCCAAGCTGCACGAGATGGTGGCGATCGCGATGGAGGAAAGCTGGGACGTCTGCGTCAGCCATATCGAGCGCATCACCGCGATGATCGCCGAAGTGATTGCCGACGGCAAAAAGGCCGGCGAATTCGCGGTGGCCGACGTCGCGCTGGCGTCGAGCTGCACCTGCACCGCCATGATCAATTTTTTCCATCCGCAACTGATCGCGCATGCCGACGAGAAGCCGGGGCCGACGCTCGATCAGATGGTTGATTTCGTGCTGGCGGCGCTGGCGCCATGCCGGCCGCCCGTGGAGTGCTGCCCTGGATGAGCGCGTGACCGAAACGCATTTTTATGAACCCAAGGCCGGCCATGGCCTGAAGCACGATCCGTTCAACGCCATCGTGGCGCCGCGCCCGATCGGCTGGATCGCTTCGCGCAGCCGCAGCGGCGCGCTCAATCTGGCGCCCTACAGCTTCTTCAATGCGTTCTGCTATCACCCGCCGCTGATCGGCTTCTCCAGCGTCAGCTGGAAACACACCATCGCCAATATCGAGGCGACCGGCGAATTCGTCTGGAATCTGGCGACCATGGAGCTGGCGCAGGCAATGAATGCCACTGCGGCCACCGTGCCGGCCGAGGTCAGCGAATTTGAACTTGCCGGGCTGACCGCGCAGCCGTGCCGGCTGGTGCAGGTGCCGCGCGTTGCGGAAAGCCCGGTGGCGTTCGAGTGCAAGCTCACCCAGATCATCCGGCTGCAGGGCGCCGACGGCCGCCCCGCCGATGCCTGGCTCACCATCGGCGAAGTGATTGCCGTGCATATCGATCGCCGGCTGATCCAGGACGGCATCTATCAGACCGCGCTGGCGCATCCGATCCTGCGCGCCGGCCGCGGCGGCGACTATTTTGAGGTGCGCCCCGAGGCGATGTTCGAGATGGTGCGTCCGGCGTAACGCCGTTGCCGTTGCCGCGCTGAGCAGGCATGGCGCCGATACTCGTCTGTCCGTTGACCGTTTTCGTGAAGCCGATCACCATGCCGCGATCACAAGCGGAGTGCATCGTGACGGGGCTGAGCAAACGACAGGCTGAAATCCTCAGCATCGCGCGCGCACAAGGGCGCGTGTTGGTCGATGATCTGACCCGTCGCTTCGAAGTGTCTGCGCAAACCATTCGCAAGGATCTCAACGATCTGTGCGATCGACGATCGTTGACCAGGGTCCATGGCGGCGCAGTGATCGCCTCAGGGGTTGAGAACCTCGCTTATGAAGCGCGGCGCTTCGTTGCCGCCGAGGAGAAGAAAGCGATCGGCATGGCGGCGGCTGCGCTGATCCCCAATGGCTGCTCGCTGTTCATCAATATCGGCACCACCACCGAAGAAGTGGCGAACGCGCTGCGCGGTCATCAGGACCTGTTGGTGATCACCAACAACCTCAATGTCGCGATGCAGCTTTATCGCCAGCCGAAGATCGAGGTGATCGTGGCTGGCGGCTCGGTGCGCCGCGCCGATGGGGCGGTGATCGGCTCCTCGGCCATCGATCTGATCGAACAGTTCAAGGTCGATTACGCGATCATCGGCGCCTCGGCGATCGATGATGACGGCGCGCTGCTCGACTTCGACTACCGCGAAGTGCGCGCCGCGCAGGCGATCATCGCCAATGCCCGCAGCGTGGTGCTGGTCGCTGACGCCACCAAGCTGCAGCGCCACGCCCCGGTGCGGATCGCCCATCTCAGCCAGGTCAAAACCGTGGTCACCGACGCGCCGCTACCGCAGCGGCTGCAGGCGATCTGCGACGAAAACGGTATCGAGGTGGTGGTGACGGTCGGCAGGCCCGCCGAGGAGGCCGATCAGCTTTCCGTACCCGAGTGAAAACCGGGCGTTTGTTGTTTCGTTTTATCTTGCGATTTGCGATGAAACGAAACATATTTCGCCAAATCGAAAGGGCGTAGGGCGCGAGCAGGCGATGAGCATTGGGCGCACAAGGAGCTGCGGTGGCTCAGGTCTTTGACCTCGCCATCATCGGTGGCGGCATCAATGGCTGCGGCATCGCCCGCGATGCGGCCGGGCGCGGCAACTCCGTGTTCCTGTGCGAAATGAATGATCTGGCCAGCGGCACCTCGTCCTGGTCGACCAAGCTGATCCATGGCGGGCTGCGCTATCTCGAATATTTCGAGTTTCGCCTGGTGCGGGAATCGCTGATCGAGCGCGAACGGCTGTGGCGGATCGCGCCGCATGTGATCTCGCCGCTGCGGTTCGTGCTGCCGCATCATGACGGGCTGCGCCCCGCTTGGCGGCTGCGGCTCGGGCTGTTGCTGTACGACTATATCGGTGGCCGCAAATTGCTGCCGCCGACCCGCTCGCTCGATCTCGCCACCGCCGAGGTCGGCAAACCGCTGATCCCCGGCAAATTCCACCGCGGCTTTGAATATTCCGACTGCTTTGTCGATGATGCCCGCTTGGTGCTGCTGACCGCGCGCGACGCCGCCGATCGCGGCGCCGAGATTCGCACCCGCAGCCGCGCGGTCGAGATCACCCAGCAGCCCGAGGGCTGGCGCGTCACTGTCGAGGATGCCCACACCGGCCGGCGCGACACCATTTTGGCGCGGGTGCTGGTCAATGCTGCCGGGCCCTGGGTCGATCAGGTGCTGGCGGCGGGCTCCAAGGTGCAGCCCAAGGTCAAGGTGCGGCTGGTGCAGGGCTCGCACATCGTGGTGCGCAAGCTCTATGACCATGACCGCGCCTACATCTTCCAAAATGCCGACGGCCGCATCGTGTTCGTGATTCCGTATCAGGACGAATTCTCGCTGATCGGCACCACCGACCGCGATTATCACGGCGATCCGGCCAAGGTGCAGGCCAGTGCCGAGGAGATCGACTATCTCTGCCGCGCCGTCAGTGAGTATCTGGCGAAGCCGGTGCAGCCGAGCGATGTGGTCTGGACCTTTTCCGGGGTGCGGCCGCTCTATGATGACGGCGCCAGCGAGGCCAAGGCCGCGACCCGCGACTATGTGTTCGAGCTCGACCATCCTGCGGGCGGCGCGCCGCTGCTCAGCGTATTTGGCGGCAAGATCACCACCTATCGCCGGCTCGCCGAAGAAGCGCTCGAGCGGCTTGCGCCCTATTTGCCTGGCACCAAGGCCGCCGAGGGCTGGACCGCGACAGCGCCGCTGCCCGGCGGTGAGTTTGACGTGTTTGCGGTCGATGAGCAGATTCGTGCGCTACGCCGCGACTATCCGTTCCTGGCTGACGGCCATGCCCGGCGGCTGATCACCGCCTATGGCACCCGCGCCCGACTCTGGCTCGGCGATGCCGCGACCACGGCCGATCTTGGCCGTGAATTCGGCGCGACGCTGACCGAGCGCGAACTGCGCTATCTGATCGACCACGAATGGGCAGTGACCGCCGACGATGTGGTGTGGCGCCGCTCAAAACTCGGCCTGCGGCTGTCGGCTACGCAGATCGCCGCCGTCGATGACTGGATGGCCGCTCAGCAGCCGCGCCGCAGCGCCGCGGCTGGGCCGTGAGCCGAACGCAGCGTGTCAGCCCGCCGCAATCGCCGCGGCATCGGCGGCGGCGCGTTGCATGTTCGACGACATCTCGCCGGTGACGGCGCTCTGCTGCTCCACGGCTGCCGCGGTTGATGTCACATATTCGCTGACCACTTGGATCGCGCCTTTGATCCGGTCGAGCGCGCCGACCACATCGCCGGCGATGCCGTTGAGGTTTTCGATCTCGGTGCCGATCCGGTCCGTGGCCTGCTTGGCCTGATTGGCCAGGTTCTTCACCTCTTGCGCCACCACGGCGAAGCCGCGGCCTGCTTCACCGGCGCGTGCTGATTCGATCGTAGCATTGAGTGCCAGCAGATTGATCTGGCCGGTGATGTTGCCGATCAACTCGACAATGCCGCTCATCGCCTGAGCCGCGTCGTTGAGCCGATGCGCCTGGCCATCGGCGGCATCGACCTCGCCAACCGCAGCACCTGCGGTCTGCCGCGATTTGCTCATCGCTTCGGCGATTTCGCGTACCGAGGCGTTGAGTTCTTCGGCGCCCGCGGCGACGTGCTCCATCATGCCGCGAATCCGTTCGTTGCCGATCCGGGTCAGCACCTGACGGGTGATGTCGGCGGCATATTTCACGACCTTGAACGGCTGGCCGTTCAGATCGAGAATCGGGTTGTAGGAGGCCTGAATCCAGACCTCACGGCCGCCCTTGCCGATGCGCTTGAACTCACCGGCGCTATATTCGCCGCGGGCAAGGCTGGTCCAAAACGCGCGATAGCGCGCTCCGTCGCGCTCCGTCGGATCGACAAACATCGCATGATGGCGGCCTTTGATCTCGGCTAGCGTATAGCCCATCGCCTCAAGGAATTTGTCATTGGCGTTGAGAATGGTGCCGTCGGTGGTGAACTCGATCACCGCCTGCGATTTTTTGATCGCCGCAATCTGCCCGGCGCTATCGGCGCTCTCGAGTTTTTGGGTGGTGATGTCGGTCGCGTATTTTACCACCTTGAACGGCTGGCCATCGTCGTCGCGAATCGGGTTGTAGGACGCCAGAAGCCACACTTCCTTGCCGGCTTTGGCGATCCGCTTGAACTCGCCGGAAATAAACTCGCCGCGACGCAGTCGCGCCCAGAATTCGTGATAGTCGGCGGAGTCGCGCGCCGCCGGTTCGACGAACATCTTGTGATGCTGGCCTGTGATCTCGTCCCGCGCATAGCCCAATGCGGCGAGAAATTTGTCATTGGCGTCGAGCACAGTGCCGTCCATCGAAAATTCGATCACCGCCTGCACCCGGCCGATTGCCGCGATCTTGCCGGCATCCTCCAGGCTGCGCATCTTCGCAGCAGTGATGTCGGTGGCGAATTTGACGACGCCGCACGGCCGGCCGCTACGATCGAACAGCGGATTGTAGGATGCCTGAATCCAGATCGGCCGCCCGCCCTTGGCCTGGCGGTGATACTCGCCGGCGCGGCAATCGCCGGCGCGCAGCGCAGCCCAGAACTGCCGATAGCTGTCGCTGTCCCGCTCGGCCTCCTGCAGGAACACGCGATGGTGCCGGCCTTTGATTTCCTCCAGCCGATAGCCGGTGGCAGCGAGAAAATTGTCGTTCGCGCTGAGAATGTTGCCGTCGAGATCGAACTCGATCACAGCCTGCGAGCGGTTGATGGCGGCAATCAGAGCGGCTGCACGATTGTCGCCGGAGGCGCGAGAGAATGAGAACATGAAACTGCTTCTTTGGTGAGGACAGCGTATGTCCTACGCAACGCGCGTAGCTGAGGATGACAGCCATCCTGGCAACCACCACCTTAAGTTTCGCCTACTGATATTGGTGCAACAGCGAGGTGATCGCCTGATTCCACGTTGCACCAGTGATCATACTTGGCGCGCTCTACGAGGCTGTTCGCTTGACGATCGCGCGGCATAGCAAGCGCAGGCCGCGCGAGCGTCGAGGCGCGGCGATCAACGACGATGACGGCCAGTCAACGAGCCATTCCGGGGCGAGCGCGCCAGCTGGCGAGCCCGGAATGACGTGTGGGCGGTCTGACTTCGCGTGGCCCGGCATCAGGTGAACGCGGCATCACTGTTGGTTAGGATCACTCCGCTCTCAAGTAGCGGCCTACTCGGTTCATAAACGCTGCCGCGCGCGCGGCATGCTCCCTCTCCCCGCGTGCGGGGAGAGGGGTGG
>KI632513.1:3414691-3444691 GCA_000504425.1 Rhodopseudomonas palustris JSC-3b
TCGCTGCGCTTGGCGGTCGACCTCTCCCCGCACGCGGGGAGAGGTGAAGGAGGCAGTGCTCGATCAACGAATCATTCCGGGGCGAGCGCGGCAGCTGGCGAGCCCGGAATCTCGACGTTTGTGATTGTCGTTCGGTGATCAGCCTTCGCACCAAGCTCGGAATTCCGGGTCTGCGCGCCGGCGGCGCGCATCCCGGAATGACGTGTTGGGTGGGCTCACTCCGCGCATCCCGGAATGACCGTGTTGAGGGCAGCTGCGCCCGGCGCTTACTGCGCGGCCTGCAACGACTCGAGGGTCGGGTAGTCGGTGTACCCCTTGGCGCCGCCGCCATAGAAGGTCGACTGGTCCGGCGCGTTGAGCGGTGCGCCGCGCTTCAACCGTTCCACCAGATCGGGGTTGGAGATGAACGGCTTGCCGAACGCGATCAGATCGGCGGCGTTGCGGCCGAGCACCTCATTAGCGAGCGCGAGGTCATAGCCGTTATTGGCGATGTAGGTGCCGCCAAAGCGCTTGCGCAGCGAGCCGTAGTCGAACGGCAGGTTGTCGCGCGGGCCGCCGGTCGAGCCTTCGACCACATGCAGATAGACTAGCTTGAGCGCGGCGAGCTGATCGACAATGTAGTCGAACAGCGCCTGTGGGTTGCTGTCGGCGATGTCGTTGGCTGGGCTGACCGGCGAGATGCGGATGCCGGTGCGCTCGGGGCCGATTTCCTTGGCGACCGCCGCGGCGACCTCGATCATCAGCCGGGCGCGGTTCTCGATCGAGCCGCCATAGGCGTCGGTGCGCTGGTTGCTGCTGTCGCGGGCGAACTGGTCGAGCAGATAGCCATTGGCGCCGTGAATCTCGACGCCGTCAAAGCCGGCTGCGATCGCGTTGGCTGCGGCCTGGCGATAGGCGTCGATGATGCCGGGGATTTCCGACGCTTCGAGCGCGCGCGGCGTCGAGACATCGGCAAAGCGGCCGCCGACAAAGGTTTTGGTGTTGGCACGCAGCGCCGAGGGCGCCACCGGCGCGCCGTTGCCGGGTTGCAGCTCGGTGTGCGAGATGCGGCCGACATGCCAGAGCTGGATGAAGATCTTGCCGCCGCGCTGATGCACCTCGTCGGTCACGGCGCGCCAGCCGGCGATCTGCTCCTTGGAATAGATGCCGGGGGTGTCTTGATAGCCCTGGCCTTGCGGCGAAATCTGGCTGGCCTCGGTGATCAGCAGCCCGGCGCTGGCGCGCTGGCCGTAATATTCGGCCGCCAGCGGGCTCGGCACCAGGCTGCCCGGCACGGCGCGGTTGCGGGTGAGCGGTGCCATCACGGTGCGGTTCGACAGCGTGATCGGGCCGAGCTGATAGGGCTCAAACAATTTGCTCGCAGAAGTCATGGGAAATGGCCTTCAGACAGGGAATGGAACCTGGAGCTGGGCATTGCCGCCGCCCCGCACAAGGCCGCCGACCAAAAATAGATGCGAATGCATGAAAATCTGGAATGGCTGTCCGCAGGCGGCGGTCAATTCAGCATGGCTGTGCCGCCCGCTGCGCTCACGGCCGGGCCGCCATCCCGCGCAAGCGGCCGACGATCCCGGTCGGGAAGAAATAGACGCTGGCGATGAACAACGCGCCGAGCCACAACAGCCAGCGATCGGGATGCAGCAGCCCGGGCAGCAGCGGCACGCCGGCGTCGAGCGCCGCGCTGGAGGCGATGCCCATCAGCGCCTGCAGATAATTTTGCGCCAGGATGAAGATCGCGGCGCCGACGATCGCGCCATAGATCGTGCCCATGCCGCCGATCACCACCATCAGCAGAATGTCGAGCATGATGGCGAACGACAGCGAGGTGTCGGGCCCGGCATAGCGCAGCCACATGGCATTGAGCGCGCCGGCGCAGGCCGCGACCAGCGCGGCCAGGCAATTGGCGTAAGTGAGGTGGAACACGGTGCGATAGCCGAGCGCTTCGGCGCGAAAGCGGTTTTCGCGCACAGCCTGCAGCACCCGGCCAAAGGGCGAATTCACCACCCGCAACAGGGCAAGGATCATCGCCGCGCAGCCGATGAACACCAGATAATAGGTCAGAATCCGGCCATTGATGGTGATGCCGAACACGTTCTTCACGAACACCGTGCCGGGGCGCAGCAGCTCGGGCAGCTGAAAACTGCGGCCATCCTCGCCGCCGGTCAGCCATGACAGCTGCGAGGCCAGCACCAGGAACGCCGACGCCACCGCCAGCGTGATCATCGCAAAGAAGATCGCCTCGACCCGCAGCGAAAACAGCCCGATCGCGAGCGCCAGCAGCGCCGCCAGCGGCAGCCCGATCATCAGCCCGGCGCCGACCGCGCCCCAGCTCGGCCCGAACGTGTAGAGCGCGATCGCGATCGCATAACTGCCGATGCCATAGAACATGGTGTGCGCGAACGACACGCTGCCGGTATAGCCGAGCAGCAGATCGTAGGAGGCCACCAGCGCCGCGAAGATGCAGATCTTGGCGGCGACATTGAGCGGCTTGGCACCGGGAAACAGGAACGGCGCCAGCGCCAGCGCGGCGACGATCACGATCAGCAGCGCGCTGAGCAGCCGGCTGCGCGGCGGGTCTCCGGACAGGATCATCATCGACTTGTCACCGCATAAAGCCCGCGCGGTCGCCACATCAAAATCGCGACCATCAGCAGGATGTTGGACACCAGCGCCAGCTTCGGGATCAGGAAGCCGCCGTAATTGGCGACCATCGCCACCAGGATCGCACCGATGAAGCAGCCGCCGATCGAGCCGAGCCCGCCGATGATCACCACAATGAACACCAGCACGGTCAGTTCATTGCCCATCGAGGCATGGACCTGCTCGCGATACAGCGCCCACATCACGCCGCCGAGCCCGGCCAGCGCCGAGCCGACCATGAACACGCCCAGAAACAGCCGGCGAATGCGATAGCCGAGCGCTTCCACCATCTCGCGGTTTTCCACCCCGGCCCGGATCAACAGCCCGATTTTGGTGCGCATCAGCACCAGTTGGATGGCGATGAAGATCGCTAGCCCGACCAGCATCGCCAGCAGGCGATATTTCGAGATCGCGACATCGCCGATGATGAACGAGCCGCGCAGCGCGGCCGGCAGCGGCAGCGGAATGATCTGCGGCCCCCACAGCGCATAGAGCGCCTGTTCGGCGACGATCAGCCCGCCGGTGGTCATCAGGATCTGTTTGAGATGCTGGCCATAGACCGGCAGGATCAGCACCCGCTCGACCACCAGGCCAAGCGCGCCCGATGCCGCCATCGCGGCCAGCGCCGCCGGCAGTAGCACCGCAAGATTGAGCCAGATCGATTCGGCCTGCGACAGCGACGCCAGTGGCAGCAGCACCAGCGTCGCCAGATAGGCGCCAAGCGCGATGAAGGCGCCGTGGCCGAAATTCAGCACGTCCATCAGCCCGAACACCAGCGTCAGGCCCGAGGCCATGATGAAGATCATCATGCCCATCGCCAGGCTGGCGAAGGTCAGCGTCACCCAGGTCGAGCTGGAGCCGATCAGCGGCCACACCACCAGCGCGAGCAGCACCGGCAGCAGCAATGGTAGAAGATCGCGCGGCGGTTTTGGTAGCGGCTCGGCGGCGGTGGAGGCGGGGATGTCGGTCATGCGTTCACGCCACTGTTGGTCGACGTTTCCGTCATTGCGAGGAGCGCAAGCGACGAAGCAATCCAGCCCAGTGCATGAAGCCCTGGATTGCTTCGCTTCGCTCGCAATGACGGGGAGAGGGCGGTCGCTCTCATCATTGATGCGACTCCAGGCTGAGGCCGAGCAGCCGCTCCTGCAGCGCGACGTCGTCGGCGAGCTCCGCCATGTCGCCGCGATGCACGATGCGGCCATTGTCCATCACCAGCACGCGGTCGCCGATCTCGCGCGCGGCGTGAAAATTCTGCTCGACCAGCAAAATGGTGGCGCCGCTGCGCTTCAGCTCGGCAAAACAGTCGATCAGCGCGCCGACGATCGCTGGCGCAAGGCCCTTGGTCGGCTCGTCGATCAGCAGCAATTGCCGCGGCTCGACGATGGCGCGCGCGATCGACAGCATCTGCTTTTGTCCGCCCGACAGCGCGCCGGCGCGCGACAGCCAGAATTTGCGCAGCGCTGGGAAGAAGCCAAAAATCCATTGCAGCCGCTCGCCGTCCGGGGGGCCGCCCCGCGCCGCCAGCACCAGGTTTTCCTTCACGGTCAGATCGGAAAACACCGCCATGGTCTCGGGCACATAGCCGATGCCGAGCCGGGCGATGTCGGGTGTCGCCATCGCGTCGATGCGCTTGCCGGCGAGCGTGATCGTGCCGCTGGAAGCCGGCCACAGCCCCATGATGGTGCGCAGCGTGGTGGTCTTGCCGGCGCCGTTGCGGCCGAGCAGCATGGTGGTCTGGCCCTGCGGCACCTCGGCATCGACGCCCTGCAGAATGTGATAGCGGCCGATATGCGTATGCACGCCGGAGAGGGTCAGCAGCTCAGTCATGCGGCACCCGCTAGCTTTGCCCTATGAAAGACTGACGCGCTTTTACAGCGATCAGCTAATGCACGGCGCTGCTCTCCCCTCCCCCCCGCGGGGAGGGGTCGGGGGTGGGGGTGCTCCGAAGCGAAGCTGTTCTTGTGGACCCCCACCCCAGCCCTCCCCGCAAGGGGGAGGGAGCGCGCCTGCGCAAGGGGGAGGGACGGCGCGTGGGGCGGAGGCTCAGTTCCACTAAGTAACAGCACCATCACGCCGCGCTCCGCTTATGCGTGACGCCGAGATAGGCTTCCTGCACGATCGGCGAGGCGATCACCTCGGCCGGCTTGCCGTCGGCGACCAGTTCGCCATTGTGCAGCACGATGATGCGGTCAGCGAGCGAGCGCACCACGTCCATCTTGTGTTCGACCAGCAAAATGATCTTGGACGGGTCCTGCTTGAGCCGCGCGATCAGATCGAGCACAACCGGCACTTCATCGACGCTCATGCCCGCGGTCGGCTCGTCGAACATGAACACTTTGGGCTGCAGCGCCATCATCAGCGCCACTTCAAGTTTGCGCTGGTCGCCATGCGACAGCATGGTGGCGGCGACCGCGCGCCGGCCGCCGAGCGCGACGCTGTCGAGAATGGCGTCGGCGCGCTCGATCAGATCGCGGCGCGTGCGCCAGGGCCGCAGCATGTCGTAATGCACGCCGCTCTGCGCCTGCACCGCGAGCCGGACGTTTTCCTCGACCGACAAGGTCGGAAACAGATTGGTGAGCTGAAAGGCGCGGCCAAGCCCGGCGCGGGTGCGCAGCGGCGCGCTCATAGTGGTGATGTCGCGGCCATCAAACAGAATGCGGCCCTCGCTTGGCCGTAGCTGTCCGGAGATCAGGTTGAAATAGGTGGTCTTGCCGGCGCCGTTCGGGCCGACGATCGCGGTCAGTTCACCGGGCCGAAACGTGCAGCTCACCGCATTGACGGCGACATGGCCGCCAAAGCGGATGGTGAGGTTTTGGGTTTCGAGGGTGGTCGTTTCGAGGATGGTCATGGAGAAATCCGGTCGCGGCCACGGCATGGGCGTTTGTCATTCCGGGGCGCGAGCGCAGCTCGCGAACCCGGAATCTGGTCGCAGCAATCTCGGGCTTCCGGGTTCGCGCTGCGCGCGCCCCGGAATGACACCGTCAGAATTAAGCGCTCACCGCTTGTTCTTGATCGGGATGTCCATCTCCTCGATCTTCAGCTCGCGCACCGGCTCCAGCACCGCCCAGGCCAGCTCGGGATCGACCTTGACCTTGAAGTGATACATGCTCTGCAGCGCCTGATGGTCTTCCTTGCGGAACATCATCTTGCCCTTCGGCGTGTCGAACTCCAGGCCCTCCATCGCCGCGATCAGCTTGTCGGTGTCGGTGGATTTGGCCTTGCTGACCGCGGCCACGGTCGCCATCGCCGCGGAGAAGCCGCCCGCGGTGAAGAAGTCCGGCGGCGCGTTAAAGCGCTTCTGGTGCTCGGTCACCAGCCAGTCATTCACCGGGTTCTTGGGAATGGCGTAGTAGTAATAGGTCGCGCCTTCCATGCCCGGCAGCCGCTTATAGGCAGCGAGCGCCGGCAGAATGTTGCCGCCGGTCGACAGCTCGATGCCGTAGCGCTTCGGGTCCATGTCCTGCAGCTTGGTGAGCGGATCGCCAGCGCCGGCCCAGATCACCCAGATGATCTTCTTACCCGGCTTGTCCTTGAGCGCATCGAACAGCCGCTGCCCGGCGGCGGTGAAATCGGTGGTGGTGGTCGGCACATATTCTTCAGCGGCCAGCGTAGCGCCGGTCTTGCTCAGCGCTTCCTTGAACGCGGCGACGCCGTCGCGGCCGAACGCATAGTCCTGCGCCAGCGTCGCGACCGTGACGCCGGGCTTGCCGATCGCGACCGCGTTCGAAATCGCGTCCTGCGATGAGTTGCGGCCGGTGCGGAAGATGTAGCGATTCCACTTCTCGCCGGTGATCTGATCGGCCACCGCCGGCTCGACGATCAGAATCTTCTTGTTCTCTTCGGCGACCGGCAGATCAGCGAGCGCCGCTGCCGATGACGAGGTGCCGATCGCGATATCAGCGCCGTCATCTTGATAGGCTTCGGCGAGCGCGGCTTTGGAAAGGTCGGGTTTGCTCTGGTCGTCCTTGGTGATGATGACGATCTTGCGACCATCGACGGTCATGGTGCCTTTGGTGGCGTATTCAAACCCCATGCGCAGTCCGATCTCGGTCTGCTTGGCATAGGCTTCGAGCGGGCCGGTCTTGCCATAGATCAGCGCGACCTTGAGATCGTCCGCATGAGCAGCGCCGGCCATCATCATGACAGCGGCGACAATCGACATTGAGCGCACGGGTGTTCCTCCGGGTTTTTGTTGGCCCGGAGCCTAGAGCATTTTGCAGCCCGGAGGAAAGCGCTTCCGACGTGGCACGCCGCCGCTAGGGCGAGGGCCGCGGCGGCGTCGCCCGTTTGGTCGCGGCACGCGGCGCCGGGGCTGCGGTGGCATCAGCGCTCGGCGCAGTGCCGCGCATCCGCGCCAATAGTTCCGCGGTCGGCCAGGAATCGGCGGGCAGGCCATATTTGATCTGCATCGCTTTCACGGCGCTGCGGCTCTGCTGGCCCATCACGCCGTCGATCTTACCGACGTTATAACCAGCGCGCACCAGCAATTGCTGCAACTCGCGCAGCTCATTGAACGGCAGTTGCGGCACCGGCTGGCTCGGCATCCGCATCGGCGCCGCGCCGGCAATCCGTGTGGCGAGATATCCGGCGGTGGTGGCGTAGATCAGCGAATTGTTCCACTCGGTATAAGCGCCGAAATTGGCATAGGCCAGAAACGCCGGACCATTGCGGCCCATCGGCAGCAGCAGCGACGCCGGCAGCTCGTCATTGGGCAGCGGCCGGCCATCGGCGAAGCGCACGCCCCAATCCGCCCATTGCGAGCGTGGATGCTTGATGGTGAGGTCGGCCTGATCCCATGGCACGGTGGCGGCGACCCGCACTTCCTGCAGCCAGGGTTCGCCGCGCCGCCATTTTAAGCCGGTGGCGATGTAATTGGCGGTCGAACCGATCACGTCCGGGGCGCTGCGCAGCATGTCGCGCCGGCCATCGCCGTCATAATCGACCGCGTAGTTGAAATAATGCGTCGGCAGAAATTGGGTTTGGCCCAGTTCGCCGGCCCAGGAGCCGATCATCTCAGGCGGCGAAAGGTCGCCGCGATCGATGATCTTCAGCGCCGCGATGGTCTCGCCCTGGAACATCTGCGAGCGGCGGCAATCATAGGCCAGCGACACCAGCGAACGCAGCGTCGGCAGATTGCCCATATTGGCGCCGAAATCGCTCTCCAGCCCCCAGAACGCGGCGATCACCGCCGGCGGCACGCCATAGTCGCGCTCGGCGCGCGCGAACGCCGCGGCATAAGTCTTGATGCGGGCCTGGCCCTGCTGCATCCGGTAATCGGCGGCCATGCGCCGCGCAAACTCGGTGAACAGCTGGCCGAACACCCGCTGGCCGCGGTCGCGATTGACGATGCTCTGGTCATAAACGAGGTAAGGCGCGGCCACCGCCAGCGCGCGCGACGACACGCCGTCGGCGGCCGCGTCGCGTTTCAGCCCGGCTAGGAACTGGTCAAAACTCTGGCCGCCATGGCAGCTGGCGCCGCGCTGCGCCTGTGCTGGAGCCGATAGTGCCAAGGCCGCCACCAGCGGCGCGGCGATCCAGAGAACAGCCGATCGACTTGTGGCTCTGTGCTTGGCCCTATTCTTGGCCCTGTTCTCGGCTCTGTGCCGCGCCATACCCTTGCTCCCCACGCCGCAAATTCCGCAGCTGCGCTTCCCTGCTGCGACTGTTGTCGGCCGGCCGCGCCGGGTCAAGCGGGCTTTGGGGCGTGCTGTGCCGCAATCAGCGGCTGATCGACCAGCGGTTGACGGCCTGGTGGTAGCTCAAGCTGCCCGGCACGGTCATATGGGTCTTCAGATATTTGAAGCCGGCCTTTTGCAGCGTGCGGTTCGGCGCGACGTTGAAGGCGTTCGGCTCGCAGAACAGCGTTTTGAGATGCAGCTTGTCGAAATAATAATCGACGCTCTTGCGCACGAATTCCGTGCCGATGCCCTTGTTGCGGCCATCCGGGGCGAGGATGTGCAGATGCATGTTGGCGCGCTCGCCGAAGGTGATCTTGTCGCAGCTTGAAAAGCCGACCGGGCGGCCGTCCATCAGCCACAGCAGCACGATCGAGCCGCGCTGGCTGGCCGGCAAAGCGCTGTCGCTGCGAAAGCGCTCACGCCAGACATTTCGGTCGGGAATGCGGGTCGGATCGATCCCCATCGTTTCCAGAAATTCCGGCGTTGCGCCATGGAAGTAATCATAGACCAGGTCGAATTCAGCAATCTCAAGTTCGCGAATGGTGAGCGTCATGGCAATCTTCCAATGGTGATCGCCACTTCGATAGCACCGCCGGCCGGTTCGGCAAAGCGATGCTATCCGCTGCGGTGCCTGCTCATAGCTCCCTTGCGTTACTGAACGCGAAGCTGGTGGCGCGCCGCGTGGTCTCATCGAGGATCAGCGTACGGGTGATCGGCGGCTCGGCGCGCTGCGGGCAGTGCTCGCGTTCGCACAGCCGGCAGTTCACGCCGATCGGCGTGCCTTCCTCTTTGTCGAGGTCCATGCCGGCGGCATAGATCAGCTTGGAGGCGTGGCGGATTTCGCAGCCCAGCCCGATCGCAAAGCGCGGCTGCGGCTTGGGATGCGGTGCCACCGGACGGCGCACCATCTGCGCGATCGAGAAGTAGCGGCTGCCGTCCGGCAATTCGATCACCTGCTTCAGCAGCCGGTCGGGGGTGTCGAATGACGAATGCACATTCCACAGCGGGCAGGTGCCGCCGAACTTTGAGAACGGGAAGGTGCCGGACGAAAAGCGCTTTGAGACGTTGCCGGCGTTGTCGACCCGCAGCATGAAGAACGGCACGCCGCGCGCGCTCGGCCGTTGCAGCGTGGTCAGGCGGTGGCAGATCTGCTCGAAGCCAGCGTTGAAACGCTGCGCCAGCACGTGCACGTCATAGTTCAGCGTTTCGGCGGCGGCATGGAACGCGCCGTACGGCATCATCACCGCACCGGCGAAGTAATTCGCCAGGGTAATCCGGTAGAGCTGGCGCGCGGTGTCATCGACCCCGGTGGCGCGGTTGGCAACGCTGTCAAACACCGCGCCGAATTCCGACAGCCCGGTCTGAAATGCGATCTGAAACACCCGGCCGGGCCAGTCGATCAACTCCGAGATCAACAATTGCCGGCGATGGCGGTCGAAGCGGCGCAGCGTTTCGCGCATCACTTCCACCGGCATGATCCTTGTCACGATCGAGTGCCGCTCGCGCAGCCGGTCGCTGATCGCCACGAACAGGTCCTGCGCCGGCACGTTCAGCTCGTCGCGCAGCTTTTCTGCCGCCTGCTCGACCTCCGGGAAATAATTGCGGTTGGCTTCGATCAGGTCGCGCACCCGCTCGATCGGATTGGTCTCGAAACGGTGGCCTTCGTCGCGGTCGGCCATCTGCGCCGCCAGCGTCTCGCCGCGCCGCGCCTCGATGTAGGCCGCATACAGCCGTTGTAACGAATGTGTGACCCCGGGGCACAATTCGGCCAAATCGCGCAGTTCCTGCTTGGGCAGATCGATCTGCCGGAACAGCGGGTCGGAGAAAATCTCGTTCAGCTCGGCAAAGAACCGATCCTCGTCGGCGGTAGCCAGGTCCCGCAAATCCAGGTCGTAATTCTCGGCGAGCTTGAGCAGAATCTGCGCGGTCACCGGGCGCTGGTTTCGCTCTATCAGATTGATATAGCTTGCAGAAATGCCAAGGCCCTCGGCCATCTGGGTCTGGGACAGGCCGAGCTGCTGGCGCAGGCGGCGGAACCGCGGGCCGACGAACAGCTTCTTTCCGGAATCGCCGACCATCGGCGCAGCTCCTGTTTTTTACAAAACTGACAAAATTACAGTAGTTACATGTATTGTAGTTACATGACATCACCATTCGCTCGCAAGAGGGCTGTACGTTTGGCCGCTAGTTGCGTTTAGCTAGCGCCACGTTGTGCAGAGCAATGTCACCAAAGTCGCTCCAGGCAAGGAGCGCTGCGCATTAGCCGTTACTCGAAGGGATCAGGAAAAATGAACTTCCAACCACGTGGGATCAGCGATTTGGCCATTCAGGGTCCGACCTCCTATCAGAGCGCGATCGAAGCGGCCGAAGCTCTCCTCAAGGACAAGCCCACGTGGAATGGTGTGAAAGCCGAAGCCGTGGCGCGCATGCGGCTGCAGAACCGCTTCAAGACCGGCCTCGACATCGCGCGTTACACCGCGGCGGTGATGCGTGCCGACATGGCGGCCTATGATGCCGATCCGACCAAGTACACCCAGTCGCTCGGCTGCTGGCACGGCTTCATCGCCCAGCAGAAGCTGATCTCGATCAAGAAGCATTTCGGCGGCAAGACCGACCGGCGCTATCTGTACCTGTCCGGCTGGATGGTTGCGGCGCTGCGCTCCGAGTTCGGCCCGCTGCCCGACCAGTCGATGCACGAGAAGACCTCGGTGCCGGCGCTGATCGAAGAGCTGTACACCTTCCTGCGTCAGGCGGACACCCGCGAGCTGAACGACATCTTCCGTCAGCTCGATGCCGCCCGCAAGGAAGGCGACAAGGCCAAGGAAGCGGCGCTGATCGAGAAGATCGACAACTTCCAGACCCATGTCGTGCCGGTGATCGCCGACATCGACGCCGGCTTCGGCAATGCCGAGGCGACCTATCTGCTCGCCAAGAAGATGATCGAAGCGGGCGCCTGCGCGCTGCAGATCGAGAACCAGGTGTCCGACGAGAAGCAGTGCGGCCATCAGGACGGCAAGGTCACCGTGCCGCATGACGTGTTCCTGGCCAAGGTGCGCGCGATCCGTCACGCCTTCCTCGAGCTCGGCGTCGAAGACGGCATCATCGTCACCCGCACCGACTCGCTCGGCGCTGGCCTGACCCAGCAGATCGCGGTCAGCCATCAGCCCGGCGACATCGGCGACCAGTACAACAGCTTCCTCGATTGCGAGGAAGTCGATGTCTCCAAGGTCGGCAATGGCGATGTCGTCATCAGCCGCAATGGCAAGCTGCTGCGTCCGAAGCGGCTGGCCAGCAATCTCTATCAGTTCCGTTCCGGCACTGGTGAGGATCGCTGCGTGCTCGACTGCATCACCTCGTTGCAGAATGGCGCCGACCTGCTTTGGATCGAAACCGAGAAGCCGCACATCCAGCAGATCGCCGGCATGGTCGATCGCATCCGTGAGGTGATCCCGAACGCCAAGCTGGTCTACAACAACTCGCCGTCGTTCAACTGGACGCTGAATTTCCGCTGGCAGGTCTATGATGCCTGGCAGGCGGAAGGGAAGGATGTCAGCCAGTACAACCGCGCCGAGCTGATGAAGGTGGAATATGACGATACGCCGCTGGCGATCGAAGCCGATCAGCGCATCCGCACCTTCCAGGCGGACGCGGCCAAGCGGGCCGGTATCTTCCACCATCTGATCACGCTGCCGACCTATCACACCGCGGCGCTTTCGACCGACAATCTCTCCAAGGAGTATTTCGGCGAGCAGGGCATGCTGGGCTACGTGAAGAACGTGCAGCGCCAGGAGATCCGTCAGGGCATCGCCTGCGTGAAGCATCAGAATATGGCCGGCTCCGATATCGGCGACGACCACAAGGAATACTTTGCCGGCGAGGCCGCTTTGAAGGCCGGCGGCGCGCACAATACGATGAATCAATTCAGCTAAGTAGGAGAAGGACCATGACGGGCAGCAACTTCTGGGTGATTGGCGGCGAGTTCGGTTCGATGAACTTCCACAAGCTCGTGGAAGGCTCGGCCCAGGTGAAGGGTCCCTTCAAGACGCGCAAGGAGGCCGAAGAGGCCTGGAAGGCGCTCTCGGAGGAAAACCGGCACCGCGGGGCGGTCCGCTTCTCGATCGTGGAAGAACCGCAGCGCGTTCCGGCCTGATCCGAACGCTCACCAGCTAAGAAGAAGACGTCCAAGGACTGACGGCCCCATCCGCTCGCGCGGGTGGGGCTGTCGGCTTTTGCTGGGCTATAGTTTTCGAGAGTGTTTTCGAGCGACGAGGCTCCCGGTTCGCGTCAAGAAAACGCGTCAGAACCGAACAAGCTCTAATTCCAACGGCGATTGATACCAACCACTCCGCACGTCTTAGCCGGGATCGATCCGGCCATCCACGCCTCTGCAGCGATTCCAAGACGTGGATACCCTCGACAAGCGCGGGTATGACGGTCATTGGTACGATCCGATCTTATAAGCGTCTGCCGCCGCATGGACTGCGGCGATTGTGCGCAACCATCTGCCCGGCAGCGACTTCGTCTCAGGCGCGGTTGCTGATAGCGTCAGCGCCAGCCGCTTGGATCAGGCAGCGTTCGATGGCGGGTGTTCAGTTAGGAACCGGCGGCCATGACGGCCGGCCATGATGACCGGCCGCGGCGGCTGCGCGATGCGCTGCGCCGGGCGCGGATCGAGGCTGCCGATCGCAGCGCGGTGATTGTCGATTTGCGCGACGCAGAACTGGCGCGGCTGGACATTCTCAATGACGCGCTCGATGAGCTGTTTGCGCAGATCCCGGACGGGGTCGAGCTGTTCGATCGCGGCCTCAGCCGGGGCGAGACGCCGCGGCTGTGGATCGACATGGTCGCGCATGTGGTGATGGGGCGCGATAAGCGGCAGTACCGCTTCGTTCAGGACACCCGGCACGGCCGGATCGTGCTCGCTGAATCCCCTGATCCCGGCAAGATCGTCGAAGCGGTCACCGACTATGTCGCGCGCCGGCTGGTCGAGCGCGAACAGGCGCTGACCGCGGTCGGGCCGCTGCGGCCGCTGCCGGAGCGGCCGCGTTACCGCCAGGTGTGGCTCTTTCTGCTTGGCTTCATCAGCGGCGCCGCGGCGTTGTTCGTGCTGGCGCTATTGGTGACCCGACTCAATCTTGAGGGCTGAATCGCTCGGGCTGTGCGTCACACGCGCGGCGGCGCGAGCTGGCCGTGCCGCAGCTCGGTGATGCTTAAGGCGTCGCGATAGCCGCGCACCGTATGGGTGCAGCGCCACGTGTCGTTGTCGCGCTCGATCGCGAACAGATTATAGGCCGCGCCGGGATGATGACCGTGCGGCAGCGCCGACGCCGACGGCACCCCGACCACCGGAATCGGCGCCTGCGGCCCCTCGACCCACACCGTCGAATGCACATGGTCATGACCATGCAGCACCAGCTCGACGCCGTAGCGGCGCAGCAACGCCAGCAATTGCGGCGCGTCGCTCAGCCATTTTTGCCGCGACTTCGCGGTCGGCGGATGATGGATCAGCACCACGCGGAACAGTGTTTCGCCGGCGAGCTGCGCCAACATGCGTTCCAGCGCCGCAAGCTGCGCCGCGCCGAGCCGGCCGGTCGCCAGCAGCGGCGCGGTCGGCACCGCGCTCGACAGCGCGATCAGCGCCAGCGGTCCGCGGCGGCGCACGAACGGAAATTCCGGCACGCCGTCATAATCGTCGCCGCGCAGATAATCGCCGAACGATTCGGCAAAGCGGTGCTGGGTCGCCAGCACATAGGCGTCGTGATTGCCCGGCACCACCGTGAGCTGGTCCGGCGTTCCGACCTCGGCCAGCCAGCGCGCCACCGGCGCATATTCCTGTTCCAGCGCCAGATTGACGAGATCGCCGGTGACCGCGATCTGGTCGGGCGCGTGCGCCTTGAGATCGGCGACCAAGCCGTCCAGCACCTCGCGGCGATGAATGGCGTGGCGGTTCTTGATCCAGTTCAGGTAGCCAAGCACGCGCTTATTGGCGAGTTCACGCAGCCGCACCGCTGGCAGCGGCGGAAAATGCACATCAGACAGATGCGCCAGCGTGAACGTCGTCATGGCTGCTCTCGTTATGTCGTGCGCTCGATAGAGAGCGCTCTGTGGCGCTCGGTCCGCGCGTCGCCTCCGCCGGAGGCGACGATCGTTTGCGAACAGCGGCGGGCGTTACGCCTTCTTCGCCAGTTGCGGCTGCTTGCGGCCGAAGTCGGGCGCCGCGTCGTCCTGCCCGATCTCGACAATGCCGCGCCGGATCGCCCGGGTGCGGGTGAAGTGATCGAACAAGGTCTCGCCGTCGCCGCGCCGGATCGCGCGGGTTAGCTTCGACAAATCCTCCTGGAATTCGCCGAGCATCTCCAACACCGCATCCTTGTTGTTCAAGAACACGTCACGCCACATCGTTGGGTCCGACGCCGCAATACGGGTGAAGTCGCGGAAACCGCCGGCCGAGAATTTCAGCACTTCCGAGCGGGTCACGTCTTCCAATTCGTCGGCGGTGGAGACGATCGTGTAGGCGATCAGATGCGGCAGATGGCTGGTCACCGCCAGCACCAGATCGTGGTGCTCGGGCGTCATGACCTCGACATTGGCGCCGATCGCGCGCCAGAACGCCGCCAGTTTCTCGACCGCGTCGGCATCGGTGCCGTCGGGCGGCGTCAGAATGCACCAGCGATTGATGAACAGCTCGGCAAAGCCGGAATCGGGGCCGGAATCCTCGGTGCCCGCCACCGGATGCGCCGGCACGAAATGCACATTGGCCGGCAGATGCTCGGCCATTGCCCGCACCACCGCCGCCTTCACCGAGCCGACGTCGGACACAATCGCGCCCGGCTTGAGCGAAGCTGCGATTTCTTCCGTGGCGGCGCCGCAGGCGCCGACCGGAATGCACAGGATCACCAGATCGGCGTCCTTGACCGCCTCGGCATTGCTCTCGACCACGCGGTCGACAATGCCGAGTTCTTGGACGCGGCTGCGCGTCGCCGCCGAGCGCGCGGTGGCGACGATTTCGCCGACCAGGCCTTGCGCTCGCGCGGCCCGCGCGATCGAGCCGCCGATCAGGCCGAAGCCGATCAGCGCCAGCCGCGAGAACATCGGCGTGTCGTTCATGGCCGCGCCATGAAGTCAGCCAAAGCCTCGATCACCAGCGCGTTGGCTTCGTCGGTGCCGATCGTCATGCGCAGCGCATTGGGCAGGCCGTAATTGTTCAGCCCGCGCAGCACCAGGCCGCGCTCGGTCAGGAACGCATCGGCCTCGGCCGCGGTCTTGCCCGGCGTGGTCGGGAAATGCATCAGCACGAAATTGGTGACGCTCGGCGTCACCGTGAGCCCGATCTTGGTCAGCTCCTCGGTGAGACGGTTGCGCCAGTTTTCGGTGTGGGTGCGCGACTTGTCGACATGCGCGGTGTCCTGGATCGCGGCAATCGCGGCGAGCTGCGCCGGCACCGAGACGTTGAACGGGCCGCGGATGCGGTTGACGGCATCGACGATGTTGGCCGGGCCGAACATCCAGCCGATGCGCAGCGCTGCCAGACCATGAATCTTGGAGAAGGTGTGGGTCAGCACGGTGTTTTCCGTGGTCGACACCAGCTCGATACCCATCTCGTAATCGTTGCGCGACACATAGTCGGCATAGGCGGCGTCGAGCACCAGCACGACATGCTCGGGCAGGCCGGCGCGCAGCCGCTTGACCTCATCGAACGGGATGTAGGTGCCGGTCGGGTTGTTCGGGTTGGCGAGCCACACCAGCTTGGTACGCGGCGACACCTTGGCCAGGATCGCATCGACGTCGGTGGTCAGGTCGTGTTCCTCGGCCACCACGGTCTTGGCGCCGTTCGCCATGGTGGCGATCGGGTACACCAGAAAACCGTGGGTGGTGGCAATCGCCTCATCGCCGGGCGCGAGGTAGGTGTGCGCCAGCAGATTCAAGATTTCGTCCGAACCGGCGCCGCAGATGATGCGGTCCGGATCGAGCCCATAGGCCTTGCCGATCGCCTCGCGCAGCACGCGCGAGGAGCCTTCCGGATAATCCTCGAGATGATCGGCCGCGCTCTTATAAGCCTCGATCGCGTGCGGCGAGGGGCCGAACGGCGTTTCGTTGGCGGAGAGCTTGAACACCTTTTGGCCGGGCCGGGCGACCGGGCTCTTGCCAGGGGTGTAGGGCGCAATATCGAGAATGCCGGGATTCGGCACGGGACGTGACATCTTCAACTCCAGATTGACGACGGCTTTCAGCGTCGCGGCACACCGTTCGGGGGCACCGTATAGCGCTTTGCATGGCTGCCGACGAGAGCGGATGAGCGCAGAGAAGCCCCCGCAGCGATCAACGCAGCCTTGATCGGTTCAAAGCCGCTATCGCCGGCGATCGATACCAACAGCGCCGCGCCGTCGATAGCGGTATCAGGGACCGCAACGATTTCGGCGAGCGGCGACAAGGCGCGCGCCACCTCGGCATTCCAGCCGGAAACGCGCACGCTCCAGGTCTCGACCTCGGTGACCATGGCGCTATCGGCGACCCGCGACACCACGAACACCGGCAGCGCGGCCGGGTGATCGGCGCGCTCCACGAATGGCAGCCTTGCAATGATTTTGGGGGCGCCGGCCGCTTCCAGCTCGATCCACCACGGCGTACGGCCGGAGGTGGCCGACACCAGCGCCAGATCGCCCTTGGAATGAGCCACTGCTTCCACCGCCGCCGCCGCGCTGAAATGCGACACGAACGGCACGGTGAAGCCGAAATGGAAGCGCGCGGAATCGCGCATCGCCGATTCGCCGAGCGACAGATCGGCATGCACCGAGAACGGCGCCTGCACATACGTGAAGGTGGCGATGATCACCCGCCAGATGCTCTCCACGGTATCCAGCGGCAGGATGCCGTGATGGCGCTGCACCAGGCGGCGCATCATGTCGGCCTCGCGCGCCGGACGGAACGCCGAGCCGACTTCCTGGGTTTGCTTCACGGCGATCAGCCGGTCGATGATCTCGCCGCGTTGCATCAACAGCCGGTGCACCTCAGCGTCGATGTCGTCGATTTCGCGGCGCAGGTCGGCCAGCGACGGCGGGGAGGGCGGCATTTCGGACATCACAACAACCTTCGGCGAGCGCGCACGACACCGACCGATCCGCGCGGAGACCATCCGGCCGGGCCCGCTTTGCTTACGGTCAAACGGCGGTCGAAGGCAAAGAAAACATGAACCTTATCGGCGGGTTGCAGCCGCCATGCGCCACCTCGCCTTGACGGGGGTCGATGGCGCCACCTATATTCACTTTACTCCGTGGTCATTTGAGCCGGCCGGCTTGCAGCCACGTTAAACAAATCGCTAAAAGGCCGGGGATATGGGTCCCGGCCGAACCTTTGTTCAGGCCGGGTTTTTTATGACCCGCGGTATCTAGCTGTGGAACCTCCGAAGGAGGCCAGGGTCACGATGGTAAGTGTCAAGGCGTTCAAGCCCGGCGGCAAGCCGGAGCAGGCCGAGGACCGGGTCCGGGAAGCCGACCATCCGAGTTCGCAGGTCGCGGTGTTCGGCACCGATCAGCCGCTCAAGCTCGATTGCGGGGTCGATCTCGCGCCGTTCCAGATCGCCTACCAGACCTATGGCACGCTCAATGCCGACAAGAGCAATGCCATCCTGATCTGCCATGCGCTGACCGGCGACCAGCACGTCGCCAATGTCCATCCGGTGACCGGCAAGCCCGGCTGGTGGCAGACGCTGGTCGGCCCTGGCAAACCGCTCGATCCGGAGCGCTACTTTATCATCTGTTCCAATGTGCTCGGCGGCTGCATGGGCTCGACCGGGCCGTCCTCGACCAATCCGGCCACTGGCAAGCTGTGGGGCCTGGATTTCCCGGTGATCACCATCCCCGACATGGTGCGCGCCCAGGCGATGCTGGTCGAGCGGCTCGGCATCGAAAAGCTGTTCTGCGTGGTCGGCGGCTCGATGGGCGGCATGCAGGTGCTGCAATGGTCGGTGGCGTTCCCGGAGCGGGTATTCTCCGCGCTGGCGGTGGCGTGCGCGCCGCGCCACTCCGCGCAAAACATCGCGTTCCACGAACTCGGCCGTCAGGCAGTGATGGCCGATCCCGACTGGCTGCACGGCCGCTATTATGATGAGGGCGTGCGCCCGCATCGCGGCCTGGCAGTGGCGCGCATGGCGGCGCACATCACCTATCTGTCCGACGCGGCGCTGCATCGCAAATTCGGCCGGCGCATGCAGGACCGCGATTTGCCGACCTTCTCGTTTGATGCCGATTTCCAGGTCGAAAGCTATCTGCGCTATCAGGGCTCGTCATTCGTCGATCGGTTCGACGCCAACAGCTATCTGTATCTGACGCGGGCGATGGACTATTTCGACATCGCCGCCGACCATGACGGCGTGCTGGCGCGCGCGTTCCGCGGCACCAAGACCCGGTTCTGCGTGGTGTCATTCACCTCGGACTGGCTGTTTCCAACCTCGGAATCGCGCGCGATCGTGCACGCGCTCAATGCCGGCGGTGCGCGGGTGTCGTTTGCCGAGATCGAGACCGACAAGGGTCACGACGCCTTTTTGCTCGACGTGCCGGAATTCATCGACATCGCGCGGGCCTTTTTGCAGGCCGCCGACAAGGCCAATGGCCTGGCGCGCAAGGAGCGCTGACGATGACGGTTCAGGAATCGCTGCCGTTCGAGGCATCGACGGTGATGAAATGCTACCGCGCCGACCATCTGTTGGTCGCCGACATGGTCGAGTCCGGCTCAAAAGTGCTCGACGTCGGCTGCGGTGAAGGCGATCTTCTGCAATTGCTGGAATCGCGCGGTGTCGATGGCCGCGGCATCGAGCTGTCGCGCGAAGGCGTCAATCGCTGCGTGGCGCGCGGCCTTGCGGTGGTGCAGGGCGATGCTGATACCGACCTTGCCGAATATCCCGACGATGCCTTCGACTATGTGATCCTGTCGCAGACGCTGCAGGCGACCCGGCAGCCGCGCGTGGTGCTGGAACATCTGCTGCGCATCGGCCGGCGCGCGATCGTGTCGTTTCCGAATTTCGGCTACGTCAATATGCGGCTGCAACTACTGATCCACGGTCAGATGCCGCGCACCGAGAATCTGCCGGCGACCTGGTACGACACGCCCAACATTCATTTCTGCACCATCAAGGATTTCGTCGGGCTGTGCGACGAGATCAACGTCAAGATGGAGCGTGCGGTGGCGCTTGATCGTCACGGCCGGCCGCTGCGGCTCAACGCGCCGTGGTGGTTCTGGAATCTGTTTGGCGAGCAGGGCGTGTTTCTTTTGAGCCGCGCCGAGAAGAAGCCGGATAGCACGCACGCGGCGTGACGAACTCATCGCGCTCGCTGCTCTCATTCATCATGCTCGCGCTCGAGCCCTGATGTGCCGGGGGGAATCCCGTGAGTATTGCGCGTGTAGCTGGTAGGAGTGCCGCGGTTCGCTAGGCGGCGGTTCCTCTGCCATGAAATGATCCTCGAAATACCACGCGATCAAACCGAGTTTGCCGCAGGCAGCCGTGCTGTGGCCACACGCAGCTTTCTTTTGACGACCCCGGATGTCGGGCCCAGCGCCCGATGGGCAAAGGGCGTCAACAGAAGGAAGCTACATGGCTTTGTACCGCGCGTTTCGATCACCCATGCTGATGACCATCGCGCTTGGATCCGTGGTCGCAATTGCAACATCGCCGGCCTCAGCGCGTCCGCGTCACCATCATCACTCCCATCATCACTTCTCTTCTCATCATCACCAGCACTATGCCGGTCATGCTGATCAGCAGTTCGGCAATGAGCGGCTCGATCGCCGCAGCAAGGTGCGCTATCGCCGGGCGAGTTCGCGCGCCGGCCTGATGGCGCAGGGCGGCAGCGCGGATCAATCATCCGGCTGGTCCGATAAGCAGCAGGGCTTTGCCGCGGGCGGCTTTGGCGGTTCGAACCTCGTTGCCGAAGCGCGGCGCTATCTCGGCGGCAATCCCACCGGCCGTTCGCGGCTGTGGTGCGCGCGCTTCATGAATATGGTGCTGGAGCGCGCCGGGCACCGCACCTCCGGTTCGGACATGGCGCGCTCATTCGCGAGCTATGGCCAGCGCATCTCCGGCCCGCAGGTCGGCGCCATCGCGGTGATGTCGCGCGGCAAGCGCGGCGGCCATGTCGGCGTGGTCAGCGGCATCGATGCCAATGGCAACCCGATCGTGGTGTCGGGCAATCATAACCGCCGGGTCGCCGAGGCGGTCTATCCGCGCAGCCGGGTCTATGCCTACGTGCTGCCGTCGAGCTGAGCTAAGCGCGGCGGGCCGCCGGACTTCGGATCAGGCCCGCCGCACGAATTTGTGAAGCGCCCCCCTTCCCTCGGCGGAAACCGTGCCCACATTTCGGGCAAGCCGGTGCGATGCCGGCGACGGCTGCGGCCGGTTGACGGTGGTCAACGCGGTGCGCGGATTCCCACTGAAGATGTCGGTGACGTGCCTTTGGGCGTTGCTGGCAGGCCGAGGGACATTCAGATGAATATCGAAAAATACACCGAACGGGCGCGGGGCTTCATCCAGTCGGCGCAGTCGCTGGCGATGCGCGAAGGGCATCAGCAGTTTTCCGCGCTGCACATCCTCAAAGTGCTGCTCGACGATCCGGAAGGATTGGCCGGCGGTCTGATTGACCGCTCCGGCGGCAATTCGCGCTTGATCCTGAAATCGACCGAAGAGGCGCTGAACAAGCTGCCAAAAGTGTCCGGCGCTGGCGCCGGCCAGGTCTATCTGGCGCCCGATACCGCGCGCGCCTTCACCGCCGCCGAACAGGCCGCGGAAAAGGCCGGCGACGGCTTTGTCACCGTGGAGCGGCTGCTGCTCGGCCTGGCGCTCGACAAGGACAGCGAGGCCGGCAAGCTGCTCGCCAAGGGCGGCGTCACGCCGCAAAATCTCAACAGCGCCATCAACGCGCTGCGCAAGGGCCGCACCGCCGATTCGCCGACCGCCGAAAACGCCTATGATGCCCTCAAGAAATACGCCCGCGATCTGACCCAGGCGGCGCGCGACGGCAAGCTCGACCCGGTGATCGGCCGGGACGAGGAAATCCGCCGCACCATTCAGGTGCTGTCACGGCGCACCAAGAACAACCCGGTGCTGATTGGCGAGCCCGGCGTCGGCAAGACCGCGATCGTCGAGGGGCTGGCGCTGCGCATTCTCAATGGCGACGTGCCGGAAAGCCTGAAGGACAAGAAGCTGCTGTCGCTCGATCTCGGCGCCATGATCGCTGGCGCGAAATATCGCGGCGAGTTCGAGGAGCGGCTCAAGGCGGTGCTCGGCGAGATCACCGCGGCCGAAGGCAGCATCATCCTGTTCATCGACGAGATGCATACCTTGATCGGCGCCGGCAAGGCCGACGGCGCGATGGACGCCTCCAATCTGCTCAAGCCGGCGCTGGCGCGCGGCGAGCTGCATTGCATCGGCGCCACCACGCTCGATGAATATCGCAAGCATGTCGAAAAGGACGCGGCGCTGGCGCGGCGCTTTCAGCCGGTGTTCGTCACCGAGCCGACCGTCGAGGACACCATCTCGATCCTGCGCGGCCTCAAGGACAAATATGAGCAGCACCATGGCGTGCGCATCGCCGACTCGGCGCTGGTCGCCGCCGCGACGCTGTCGAACCGCTACATCACCGACCGCTTTCTGCCGGACAAGGCGATCGACCTGATGGACGAGGCCGCGGCGCGGCTGAAAATGCAGGTCGACTCCAAGCCGGAAGAACTCGACAGCATGGATCGCGAGATCGTGCGGCTGAAGATCGAGCAGGAGGCGCTCAAGAAGGAGAGCGACGTCGGCTCGAAAACCCGGCTGCAGACGCTGGAGAAGGAGCTCGCCGAGCTTGAGGAAAAATCCGCGGCATTGTCGGCGCGCTGGAGCGCGGAAAAGAACAAGCTGTCGGATGCCCAGAAGCTGAAAAGCGAGCTCGACGGCTTGCGCATCGAACTCGCCGATGCGCAGCGCCGCGGCGAATATCAGCGCGCGGGCGAATTGGCCTACGGCCGCATTCCCGATCTGGAAAAGAAGCTCGCCGCGATCGAGGACCAGGACGGCGCGGGCGAAATGGTCGAGGAGGCGGTCACCGCCAACCATGTCGCCCAGGTGGTGTCGCGCTGGACCGGCGTGCCGGTCGACAAGATGCTGGAGGGCGAGAAGGAAAAGCTGCTGCGTATGGAAGACCAGCTGGCGCAGCGCGTGGTCGGGCAGTTCGAGGCGGTGCACGCGGTCTCGACCGCGGTGCGGCGCGCGCGTGCCGGGCTGCAGGACCCGAACCGGCCGATGGGCTCGTTCATGTTTTTGGGCCCGACCGGCGTCGGCAAGACCGAGCTGACGAAAGCTCTGGCGGAATATCTGTTCGACGACGAGACCGCGATGGTGCGCATCGACATGTCGGAATACATGGAGAAGCACTCGGTCGCGCGGCTGATCGGCGCGCCTCCCGGCTATGTCGGCTATGACGAAGGTGGCGCGCTCACCGAGGCGGTGCGGCGCCGGCCCTATCAGGTGGTGCTGTTCGACGAGATCGAGAAGGCGCATCCGGACGTGTTCAACGTGCTGCTGCAAGTGCTCGATGACGGCCGGCTCACCGACGGCCAGGGCCGCACGGTCGATTTCCGCAACACCCTGATCGTGATGACCTCCAATCTCGGCTCGGAATTTTTGGTGAACCAGCCGGAAGGCGAGGACACCTCGGTGGTGCGCGATCAGGTGATGGCGATGGTGCGCGCGCATTTCCGGCCGGAATTCCTGAACCGGGTCGACGAGATCATCCTGTTCCACCGACTGCAAAAGAGCGAGATGGGGCGGATCGTCGAGATTCAGTTCGCCCGGCTGCAGAAGCTGCTCGAAGATCGCAAGATCGTGCTGCAGCTCGACGATGCCGCGCGCGAATGGCTCGCCGAAAAGGGCTGGGATCCGGCCTATGGCGCCCGGCCGCTCAAGCGGGTGATCCAGCGCAATGTGCAGGACCCGCTCGCCGAAATGCTGCTGGCCGGTTCGGTCAAGGACGGCGACCGGGTGGCGATCTCGGCCGATGGCGGTGTGCTGACCTTCAACGGCGCGCCGCCGCACACCGCCGATATCGAGGATCTCGGCCAGCGGTTGCCCAAGCGCAAGCTGCACTGAGGCGGCGCCAGCAGGCGGCTGATCCCCCAAGCGGTCGGCACCACCGACACCTCTCAATGGCCGGGCATCGTCCCGGCCATTGGCGTTTTCTCGCCCCCCTGTGCGAGAGCGGTCAGGCGCAGCGCGTCGGCCAGGCAGAGCCCGCTCCCTCTCCCCGCTCGCGGGGAGAGGGGTAGGGTGCCACACCGTAATACCAACAAAATTGATGCCAACCCATCCGCATGTCATGGCCGGGCTCCGTCCCGGCCATCCACGTCTTTGATCTTGCGGCGCTTTCAAGACGTGGATGCCCGCGACAAGCGCGGGCATGACGAGTCAATGGCAGGAGCCGTTGGTATAAGAGGGGAAGGACAAGAGCGCCGCGTCAGCCCGCGCCGAGTGCGGGCATGAAGAATGAGAGTAGGGACGAAGGAGAGTAGGGGGGGCTGATCAGGACCCCGCCGCCGCGTCAGTGCGCGGCGGAGCGGGGCTGCATCGCGGCGCTGCGGCCGGTGCTGGGCGCGGTCAGGTCTTCCGACAGCCGCGAGCCGCGATTGGTCATCATGGCGTCGAGCCGGTCGCGTTCCTTCTCGAATCCGGCCAGCATCGAGCCTTCCAGCGAGCGGCCGCGCGGCAGCTTGACGCGCATCGGGTCGACAAAGCGGCCGTTGACCAGGATTTCGTAATGGACGTGGGCGCCGGTCGACAGGCCGGTCGAACCGACAAAGCCGATCACCTGGCCCTGGCGCACCCGCTTGCCGACTTCCAGGCCCTTGGCATAGGCCGACATGTGGCCATAGGCGGTCTCATAGCCATTGGCGTGTTTCAGCCGCACATATTTGCCGTAGCCGCCTTCCCAGCCGACCTTTTCGACCACGCCGTTGCCGGAGGCGAAGATCGGCGTGCCGTAGGCGGTCGACCAGTCGACGCCGGTGTGCATCTTCACATAGCCGAGGATCGGGTGACGGCGGCCGCCGAAGCCGGAACGCATGGTCGCGGTGTTGACCGGCTTGCGCACCAGGAACTTTTTCGCGCTCTTGCCGGTCTCGTCATAGAAATCGACCACCGAATCGTCCGGGGTCTGGAAGCGGTAATATCGCTTGGTCTCGCCGCCGATGGTGAGCGAGGCATACAGCACGTCGTTCTTCTCGGTGACCGCGGTGGTTTCGTCGTCGCCGGCGAAAAATACCTCGAAGGAATCGCCGGCCTGCACCCGGCGCTGGAAATCGACGTCGTAGGAATAGATCTTGACCATGTCCTCGATCACCGAGGCCGGCACCTTGTTGCGCAGCGCGGTCTCATAAATGCTCTGATAGAGCCGCACGCCGCTGCCGTCGTCTTCCTCTTCGTCCTCGCTGGTCTCCGGCGTCTCCGCCACAGTGTTCATGCTCTGCACGTCGACCGCGACATAGCGGCCAAGATCGGACAGCGCCGCGACCGCTTCCACGGTCTGTTCGCTGGCGATCATCACCCGGTACGGCTGCAGGCGTTGGCCGGGTCCGGCCGGCACCATCAGGATCCGCACTTTCTGGCCTTCGCGCAGGCCGCCGTCGCGGCCGCGGGCGCCAAGCGTGGCGATGATTGCCTTAATGTCGTCGGGGCTGGCACCTTGATCGCGCAGGATGGTGGCGATGCTGTCACCCTTCTTCACGGTGACGGTGCGTTCGTTGATCGGATTGCCGCCGGTGGTCTGGTCTTTGGTCTTCGGCAGCAGCGTGACGTTTTCAGGAACGATCCGGGTTTCGAAACCGGCATAGGGGTCGGCGGCGACATTGCCCTCGGTGGCGTAAGCGAGCTTGATGTCGCTCTGGGTGCCATCGCCGGCATTGGCCATGGTGTACCGGACGCCAGCGCCGCCGCGCCAATTGGAGGCATCGCGCACCCGCAGCAGCACCTCGTCGATCGCCACCACCGCGGCGATCTTGGCCTTGGGCAGCACGGTGCCGAGATCGCGGGTCACATAAGAGACTTCGGCATCCGGCTCGACCGCATCGGGGTTTTGCGCGTCTTCCGCGCTCGCCGCCGGCGAGGTGCCGACATCGGTGAGCAGGCGCTGGGCGTTGAACGGCGGAATTTTGGCGCTGAGATCGGTGGTGCTGAGCGCGAGGTTGCCGGCGATCCTGATAAAGGGACGGACCCGGACCACGTCGCGGCTGCCGACCCGGGTCACCGTGGAGACGCGCACCACCTGGCGCGCGGCCGAGGATTCGCTCGGCGGCGGCAGCCGGTCACTCTTATGGAGCGCGGTCGCTTTGTCATTGGTGCCGACCGCGCCGCGCAGCGCCGCTTCGACACGTTCCGGCATTTTGGCAAAGGTGGTCTCGCCGTCGAGCGACGCGAAAACGGCGCCGCCGATCAAAGCTGCGCCGCACAGGCCGGTGAGAATCGTGCCGCTGAACCACTGTACCGAGACGCGGCGACGATCGATCACCGCGGCTTCGGAGCCGTCGACCGAGAGCGGGGGCTCATGGCCAAGATCAATCGCCCCGATTCCCCGGCCATATTGATGTGCACGTGGCGCCCGATGGCTCAAACTGCCGTCCCCCAACTGTCGATACTCACGCTGCCGCCCGCCCCAGCGTCGCGGCGCCGTGAAATTAGCCGATGACGAGCCCGCTGTCTCACGGCCGATTCGTTGTCCCCGCTGTGCAGAGCGATCTCTCTATAGAGTGGTCTCCGTAGAGAGCCGTCCCTGCGCCGTGGCGGTCGCGCGACCGCAAAATTCGGCCGCTCGACCCGAAATTGACATGGCGGCGACCGCTGGAATCGTCCGTCAGCCGAAGCCGACCCCAAAAAAGCGACCCGAAATTCGGTTCGCATGAAACTTTTTTTGCGCTCGCCGACGGCAGAACGCTTCAGGATTGTGGCTTGAGTACGGCTGAGTGGCTGAAATCGCTCGTTTATTTGCCCCTGACGGCCACTTTGCAGAAATGCGACGGTTTGCTGACGAACAGCGTTGACTCCGCCAATGGCCCGCCCTATAAGACAGCCACTGAGCGCGGCGCCGCCGCCGAGACCTCCGGGTCCTGGCGGGCTTCCGTGCCTCTCCAAGCTCTCTCTTCTCGGTGAGTGCTTCAGCAGCCGATAGTTGTCGGTTGCCGATTGGCGTCGAGTGGATGAGACGAGATTTTGCCCCTTAGGGGTTGGGTCCTTCGGGCCCGGGCTGTTTGACAAGTTGAGATGAAGAAAGAGAAACGTGGACGGCGGAGTCCTAGCGGGTCTCGATGTTGAAAAGGCTTCGGCTTTTTCGGATTGAGACCGGACGAGACTTCGGCGGTACACGTTTTAAAGGAAACACCATGTTCGCCAGCGCTGTGAAGCGCGGCGACGGATCGACGATCTTCGGATTGTTGGTGATGGTGGGACCTCGTCAAACGTTGTGATCAGCCGGTTCAAAGTTCAAGTCCAACTTGAGAGTTTGATCCTGGCTCAGAGCGAACGCTGGCGGCAGGCTTAACACATGCAAGTCGAACGGGCGTAGCAATACGTCAGTGGCAGACGGGTGAGTAACGCGTGGGAACGTACCTTTTGGTTCGGAACAACTGAGGGAAACTTCAGCTAATACCGGATAAGCCCTTACGGGGAAAGATTTATCGCCGAAAGATCGGCCCGCGTCTGATTAGCTAGTTGGTGGGGTAATGGCCCACCAAGGCGACGATCAGTAGCTGGTCTGAGAGGATGATCAGCCACATTGGGACTGAGACACGGCCCAAACTCCTACGGGAGGCAGCAGTGGGGAATATTGGACAATGGGGGCAACCCTGATCCAGCCATGCCGCGTGAGTGATGAAGGCCCTAGGGTTGTAAAGCTCTTTTGTGCGGGAAGATAATGACGGTACCGCAAGAATAAGCCCCGGCTAACTTCGTGCCAGCAGCCGCGGTAATACGAAGGGGGCTAGCGTTGCTCGGAATCACTGGGCGTAAAGGGTGCGTAGGCGGGTTTCTAAGTCAGAGGTGAAAGCCTGGAGCTCAACTCCAGAACTGCCTTTGATACTGGAAGTCTTGAGTATGGCAGAGGTGAGTGGAACTGCGAGTGTAGAGGTGAAATTCGTAGATATTCGCAAGAACACCAGTGGCGAAGGCGGCTCACTGGGCCATTACTGACGCTGAGGCACGAAAGCGTGGGGAGCAAACAGGATTAGATACCCTGGTAGTCCACGCCGTAAACGATGAATGCCAGCCGTTAGTGGGTTTACTCACTAGTGGCGCAGCTAACGCTTTAAGCATTCCGCCTGGGGAGTACGGTCGCAAGATTAAAACTCAAAGGAATTGACGGGGGCCCGCACAAGCGGTGGAGCATGTGGTTTAATTCGACGCAACGCGCAGAACCTTACCAGCCCTTGACATGTCCAGGACCGGTCGCAGAGATGTGACCTTCTCTTCGGAGCCTGGAGCACAGGTGCTGCATGGCTGTCGTCAGCTCGTGTCGTGAGATGTTGGGTTAAGTCCCGCAACGAGCGCAACCCCCGTCCTTAGTTGCTACCATTTAGTTGAGCACTCTAAGGAGACTGCCGGTGATAAGCCGCGAGGAAGGTGGGGATGACGTCAAGTCCTCATGGCCCTTACGGGCTGGGCTACACACGTGCTACAATGGCGGTGACAATGGGATGCTAAGGGGCGACCCCTCGCAAATCTCAAAAAGCCGTCTCAGTTCGGATTGGGCTCTGCAACTCGAGCCCATGAAGTTGGAATCGCTAGTAATCGTGGATCAGCATGCCACGGTGAATACGTTCCCGGGCCTTGTACACACCGCCCGTCACACCATGGGAGTTGGTTTTACCTGAAGACGGTGCGCTAACCGCAAGGAGGCAGCCGGCCACGGTAGGGTCAGCGACTGGGGTGAAGTCGTAACAAGGTAGCCGTAGGGGAACCTGCGGCTGGATCACCTCCTTTCTAAGGATGGGTCTTCAAGAGCTTGCTCTTATCGACCTGTTTTAGAAACATCAGGAGCTCTAAGTCATACGAGCTCCATTGGCGGGACCCGCCGTCTTCGTTTCTCTTTCTTCGCGGACGAACACGCGCCTGGGGCGGCGCTGCGCTTTTAGCTTGAAGCTGGGTGCAGGATTACTGCCTCTCGTGCTGAGGGCTTGTAGCTCAGTTGGTTAGAGCGCGCGCTTGATAAGCGTGAGGTCGGAAGTTCAAGTCTTCCCAGGCCCACCATTTTATCGAGCGCTGCATTCGTCTTCTGGTTACGGGGCCATAGCTCAGCTGGGAGAGCGCGTGCTTTGCAAGCATGAGGTCGTCGGTTCGATCCCGTCTGGCTCCACCAGATGGGCGACCCTTGATGACGGCTTGCGCCGGTTATTCGTCCGCGAGACACAACTTCGCGTGCTGCCTTTAAGGCAAGCATTGCGGGATATCTGACATCGTGAAGAGGAGATCGATCCGAGTTCGGATCTGCGGCGCAAGCTGCGGTTCTGATCACTATCTCCGGATCATTTTTCGGCGCTTGGCCATCGGCCAAGTTGTAAAAATGATCTTTGTTGGCGACGCTTGACCGCATCGCCATCGGTTCGATCTTATGAAGCAAGCTGGTCTTTCTAATCAATGATCCGTCTGCATGTGATGCGCCTCACCCGCGCGCTTCTCGCTTGAGAAGCTAGCCTGCAGAACATTCTGCCGAGTGTGTGGACATTGATAATGAGAGCAATCAAGTGCCTTAAGGGTGTTCGGTGGATGCCTTGGCGCTGAGAGGCGATGAAGGACGTGCTACGCTGCGATAAGCCGTGGGGAGCTGCGAAGAAGCTTTGATCCGCGGATTTCCGAATGGGGAAACCCACCTTCGATAGCCGGAACTCTAAGATCATCATCATGCGAATGATGGTGGGCTTGGATTTCCGGTTATCAAGCGAAGGTACAAGACTCCTGAATACATAGGGGGTTTTGAGCGAACCCAGGGAACTGAAACATCTAAGTACCTGGAGGAAAGGACATCAACCGAGACTCCGCTAGTAGTGGCGAGCGAACGCGGACCAGGCCAGTGATACATCAAAGACAACCGGAACCAGTCAGGAAAGCTGGGCCTTAGAGGGTGATAGCCCCGTACGGGTAATGCAAAGATGTATCCTTGAGTAAGGCGGGACACGTGAAATCCTGTCTGAACATGGGGGGACCACCCTCCAAGCCTAAGTACTCCTCAGCGACCGATAGTGAACCAGTACCGTGAGGGAAAGGTGAAAAGCACCCCGACGAGGGGAGTGAAATAGACCTGAAACCGGACACCTACAAACAGACGGAGCCCAAGATGCGTTCTGGGTGACGTCGTACCTTTTGTATTATGGGCCAGCGACTTAATTTAACGAGCAAGCTTAAGCCGATAGGCGTAGGCGCAGCGAAAGCGAGTCTGAATAGGGCGTCAAGTTCGTTGTATTAGACCCGAAACCTAGTGATCTAGCCATGAGCAGGTTGAAGGTGAGGTAACACTCACTGGAGGACCGAACGGGTGTCTGTTGAAAAAGACTCCGATGACTTGTGGTTAGGGGTGAAAGGCCAATCAAACTGGGAAATAGCTGGTTCTCCGCGAAAGATATTTAGGTATCGCCTCGGATGAATACCTCAGGGGGTAGAGCACTGGATGGGCTAGGGGGA
>KI632513.1:3447191-3490522 GCA_000504425.1 Rhodopseudomonas palustris JSC-3b
GAGCTGAAGCAGATCGCGCTCACCGAGCAGCATATTGCCCAGATGGTCGCCGCCCAGAAGGACGTCGAAGAGCTGACCGCAAAGTTGCCGGAAGGCCCGAACGCCAAGCCGGATCCGAAGCTGACCGCGCAGCTCGAAGACACCGTCAAGAAACACGGCTTTGCGTCATTCGCTGAGTACAACGAAATCGCCGACAATGTCGGCCTGGTGCTGAGCGGCGTCGATCCCAAGACCAAGGCCTATGTCGGTCCGGAAGCGGTGATCAAGGCGCAGATTGCCGAACTGCAGGCTGACAAGAAGGTGCCGGCCAAGGAGAAGAAGGCGGCGCTTGCGGAGCTCAATGCCGCGCTCAAGAGCCCAGCGCCGGCAGTCGAGAACAAGGCCAATATCGATCTGGTGGTCGCCAATTACGACAAGTTGGTACCGGCCCCGGCAGCTGAACCCGCGCCGGCCGCTCCGGCTCCGGCCCGCAAGAAGTAATAATACTGGTGGTCTATGCCATGGACCTGGGATGTCCGCGCGTGGCGCGGGCATTCGGGCCATGATCTACCAAACCGCCTGTTGTGAAACGCCGCCGCCATCAACGGCGGCGTCTTGATATTAGCCGCGATCCGCGCGCGCCCTGGGCGTGCTGGTGACGATCGGCAGTGCGGCGAGCGCCGCGAGCATCATCATCGTGCTCGCGGCGCTTTTCACCAGCAGTACGGTTTCGCTGATATTGAACACCGCCAGCAGCGTGAGTAGCGCCAGCGCGGTTGCCAGTAGCGGCGGCGACAGCCGGTCGGCGGCGTTACGCCGGCGCCGGATCGCGGCGCTCAGCAGCGCGGCGGAATAGATCGCCATCAGCACCGCGCCGATCACGCCAAAACACACCAAAAATTGCGCATAGCCGTTGTGAAACTGATTGAGATCACGCAGCTCGGCCGTCGGTGCGAAGGTGCGCGGCAGATCCCAGGCGTCGGGCCCCCAGCCGAGCCAGGGCCGCTGCTGAAACAGCTCGGCGGCCAGCACCAGTAGCGGCACCCGCGCCTCAAACTTGTTGGCCGTGGCGTAGGCGACATCGAATTGGCCGTGCAGCACTTGCAGTGCGAGTTGCGATGACCCGCCGGTCGAACCTTCGATCAGGCTGCGACCGCTGAGCTGCATCGCGACATAGCCACCGAATGTCAGCGTGCCGATCGCCAATATCAGCACCACCGCGATCAGCAGTGTGCGCCGGATTCGTCCGCGACTTGCGGCAAATGCCATCCCGAAACTGATCAACCCAATCGCCAACTCGGCCGTCGTGCCGACATAACCGGCACGGCTATGAAGCAGCGCCAGCAGCGTCAACAGCGCCGCCAGCGTGATGACGAGCGGCAAGCCGACGGCAACGGCCACGCCGCGCCGCAGTTTAGGTGCAGTGATCAGGTGACCGATCAGTCCGGTGCCCGCGATGATCGCCAGCCCGCAGGCCAGCGCCGCGAAATTGCGGTTGATCGGCCCCATCATGCCATCGCTCGGCCGCAGCTCGACAATCATGCTGATCGCGCCATTTTTGATCAGCAGCACCATTGCCCCGCCACACAAGCCAGCGAGAAACAGCAGCAATAGCCGATCGATACGCCATTGCAGGCGCTGCCAGGCGGCAGCGAACGCCAGCGCGACCAACGGCCCGAAGGCGATGAACATGTGCTTGTGCCAGTTGCGCAGCGGATGGCCCGGTACGCCTTGCGATTGCGCCCACAACACCGACAGCGCCACGAACACCATCCAACCGAATGCCAGCCATAGCACCGGCCGGCGCAGTTGCCTTGGATTGCGCCAAATCACCAGGCCGGCGATCAGCAGCAGGATCGCTAGCGCAATGTCACTGATACTCGGCGACAGCAGCGAGGCCGCGGCCAGCACCGGGATGCACACCGCAACGGTATAGGCCAGCGGTTGCGACAGTGGCCGCCCGGTAATCGCATCGGGCGCAACCAGTTGCGAAGCAGGCTGCAAATCTTCTCTCCGCAAGGGCTACGTCAGCCGGCACCATTACGTGCTAGCCGCCATCAGCGTCAAGCAAGCGCCAGAGCTCGCGCGCGGGCGCAATGACCTCAATCGACGGCAATGATGATGTGGTCTGGCTCGAAAGTCGCCAGCGCTTCAGTGCCCTCGGCGATCCCGAGATCCTCGGCATGATAGCGCGGCACCACCGCAACGATGGTCTTGCCGTTGCCGATGTCGAGATGCACTTCCGAATGCACCTCGGCGTCGATGCGCTGTTTCACCAGGCCACGGAACAGATTGTGCCGCACCTTGGCCGCATCGGTCTCTGACACCAGCCGCACGAACGGCGCCTTGACCAGCGCCAGCGCCTTGCGCCCGGGCGCGAGCCCAAGGTGTTCGGTCGCGGCATTGGTGATGGTGGCGTTGATGGTTTGCTCGTCCGACAATTTGAGCACCACTTCGACATCGACCGGCCAGCGCCGGATGCTGACTACTTCGGCGCGGAAGATGTTGCGTGCCGATACCTTAAAACCGCTGGCCCATAGCAGCGCGTCGCCGATCTCCTCCAGTCCCTCCTCCGCAATCAGCGACGACACTTTGGCAAGATGGTCTTCGAGCCGATGGAACACCTCGATCAACCGCCGGCCTTCGTCGGTGATTTCAGCGGCGCCGCCGACACGGCCAGAGGTGCGCGTCACAAAGGCTGGGGTCGGCAGCAGATTATTGATGGCATCGACCGCTTCCCAAGCGGTCTTGTAGCTGATGCCCATCGCCTTGGCGGCTTTGCTGATGCTGCCGTGTTCGGCGACCGCTTCGAGCAGCCGAATCCGGTCGCGGCCGACCAAGAGCCGGCCGCCGCTGCGCAGCACCAAGAAGGCATCGATCTTGTCATCCGTCATGGGGAGGGCCGCGCGAATCTAACCGCGCGTACCCTAGCAGGATGTTGAAGAAGTCCCTAACGCACCTGTTATCGACATGATTCCCTTCGATCCAGCAGCTTTAGGATTTGAGATTCGGAGAGGCATCATCGAACGGGGGCGTTGTTCAGTTCCATCGATCTGGAGAATCGAGGGCGCCCGCTGCGCAAGTCCAGCGGCTGGCCAACGCGCCGCTGGCGGACCTTTCGAGGGACTGTGAGGTGCTCTACTCCGCATCGCCCCCATTTCGATCGCGCCGGAGAAGTTGCTTTGGGCGAGGTTGCTTTAACCGTTCTACGGCACTGGCCGCGATGACGGTGGAGAGATTCGTCTCATGGCCCAAGGTCAAAGGAACGCCGGAAGACCTATAGCGCCAAGATTGGCCTCCAAGTCGACATTCTCGCCTCCTTCGAGAGGCTCAACAGCCCGGGCCAACGTCATTCGACGAACGGATATCTCTGCCCCGTTTGAGTTCGAACGCAACCTGGGATTAGCTTAACTGGTCGTTCCCGGATCAAGAACTGATCTGCTCCGACATCCGCGATCGCGACGCCCGCATGCTTCTCTGCAATGTATTCATGATTCGCCGCCCAATTTCGGAGACCTTGGTGAGTGGACCTTTCAGCCGTGAGCGAACTCTTGAGCCTTCCACGCGGCAAGCGCGAGAATTCGGCTTAGAGCGACTATCAATCCCGACCAATGAACAATTCAGCTATCGACCAGAGATCGATGGGTTGCGGGCGCTGGCTGTAACGGCAGTCATATTGAACCACGCTCACCACCAATGGTTGCCGAGCGGATACTTGGGTGTCGACATCTTTTTTGTCATTTCTGGATTCGTCATTACGCAGTCGCTTTGCGCTCAGGAGCACGATTCTTTTGGTTCATTCTTCGCTAGCTTCATTGCACGGCGAATGCGACGATTAGCTCCTGCGCTCATTCTCTGCATTTTTGTCAGCAGCATCGCTGTATGGCTCCTGGTCCCCACTCCCAAGTCCAGTCTGGCTACAGGTCTCTCTGCACTATTCGGGGCGTCCAATCTGTTTCTATACTTTGAGCACGTCGACTATTTTTCTCCTGCTCGTGATCTCAATGTGTTCCTGCACACATGGTCGCTCGGTCTAGAAGAGCAATTCTACCTGCTGTTCCCGGTCATCTTTTGGTTTTCCGGATTGGGAAAACGGGAGGCTAGCCGTTTCAGAATCATCATGGTCACGCTGTGCGTTCTATCGTTCGCGGCGAGCTTGACCATTTCTCGGATCGATCCGACCGCTTCGTTCTTCTTGACGCCGTTTCGATTATGGGAACTAGGCGCCGGCGCGTTGCTGTTCGAGATTTGGAGAAGTGCTGACCGCCAGCACCAGCTAGGCTTCGAGCGCCTCGTTGCTGTCGTCGTACTCGGCTTCCTTGTTGTCATATTGCTCTTGCCTGCCCCGCAATTGGAGCTCTGGCAAGCAAGCGCCGTCGTCTTGACAATGATCTTGATCAGAACCGCCAGGATGAGCTCTGGCGTATTTTCAGTCTTAACCCAACCCTTCGTCGTCTTTGTTGGTCGGATCTCGTACCCCCTTTATCTCTGGCACTGGACTATCTTTAGCTTGAGCCGTTGGGCGAATCTCGATCTAGCCCCGATCATTCCAATTCAACTGTCGCTCATATTGCTGCTGTCGTTCTTGACCTTCAGATACGTTGAGACGCCGCTTCGTTGCGCTTCATCACTGAGGCGGAGCTGCATCGCGATTGGTGCATTTTCGATCCTATCGGTCGTTTGCTCCGCAGTTGTTCTCCAATTGATTAATGCTAGAAGCATGTTCGGAATTGCGTCTGCAGCGCACAATTCGTCGAAGGAATCATTCCCACCTCCTTTCCTTCCCCTGAAACAGTCCGGTCTCAATTTCGACCCGAACTGTGTCGTCGATGGAGACAAGCGCCTTCTCACCGAGCGCATGTTCGATCTATGCACTGTTCCACCGAAACGTGCAGGCGCCGGAATGATCTGGGCCGTTGGAGATAGTCATGCTGGCCACCTCCAAGCCCTTCTCTATTCGGTGCACGATAAGACAGGTATGGGCGTTCATCTGATCGAAACGCCGGGCTTTCCCTTCCCAATGCGCCGCAATCAGTTCTTTCAGCCACGACAGCAGATATTCAATGATATTGTGAATCGGATGAGCGCAGGCGACGTTGTTCTTATTGGGAGACTATTCCTGAATCGCGAAAACGTCGGCGTTGTCGATGATCTTCACGTCTGGTCGGCGGATTTGCTCGAACTTGGCAGGCAATTGGCTCTTAGGAACGTCAGTGTTGTGATTGTAGGCCCTCCCCCGATGTTCAACTTCAACTCGCTGTATTCTTGTTTGTTGATGCAGGGAACTTGGTTTAGTTGCGACGTTGATCGACGCTCTGTCGCGAATAGAGTCGACGGCGCAGAGAGCATTTTGAAGGCCGCCGCTGATAAGGCCGAAAATATCTTTCTGTTCGATACGTTCTCAGTTCTGTGTCCCATCTCCCGCCAAATGTGCTCCCCATTCGCGGACGGGATGTCCATGTTTCGGGACAGAGATCATTTGAACAGTGCGGGGGCAGATAAGCTAGTCGAGGCATTTTTGGCTTTTCTCAGAGAAAGACAACTTGTCCGGGTTACTGAATGACGTTTTCTGCCAACAATGTTGAACGAAAGCCGCGGCGATACGGAAGTCGTTGATGTCTGAACTTTCAGTGTCATGGGCCTTTTTTCCGGTAGGGTCGCCTTGGTCGAGACGGTCGGATTGCTCGGTACCAGGAATTTCGGGCAGCCATACGTTTAGTACTGAGGTTGAACGAAACGGCGCGAGTCCAACCTGCTAAGCTTTTTCGCCTGCGATTGAATGAGAACCGCTGCAGCCGCCATCGGCTGCCGCCGATATCTTGAGGCTGGACCTCAGGCGTCGGCCGCGGTGCGCTGGGCCTCAAGCGCGGCATACCAGGCGATGATGCGATCGACATCAACCGGCAGTTCGGCCCAGTCATCACCGGCAAATTCGATCCAGCCCGGCAGCATCGAGCGCTCGACCGCCACCAGCGCCGGAATGCCCTCGGCGACCGCAAGCCCGATTTCTTCGCGGACGCCGCGGCCCGCCAGTTCCTCCTTGGCGAACCGGCCAAACAACACCAGGTCGGGACGGGTCGCGATCGCTTCAGCAAGCCGCACCCGCGCCGTTGCCAGGCCATCCGGATTGAGGATGCACGACGTCGATCCCGGGCCGAGATCCTGCGACAGCGCGATCGAATCGCCGCGCGTGATGTCGTCGAGCCAGAATGACAGCCGGCCATTGGAATGCGGCGCACCGTTGCGCGGCACCACGCCGGCGATCCTCGTGTGCGGCCGGGCGGCGAGCCGATCGCGCACCGCGGCAAAAGTCTGTTCCAGGGGATCGCCGGACGTGTGGACGATGACGGCGAGCGCGGGGGTGGTCATGGCTTCGACTTCTCCGTTCGATAGGGCGTTCAACTTGATCGTTCCGATGTCGTGCATTCCGATGCTTTGGCAGTTTGCAAAGGCCGGGCGGTATCGCTGCGCGCCATGATCGATAAATCGAGCACGCTGCCATCGGCGCGCGACACGACGCGGCGGCCTGAGGGCGTGGTTTCGAGATCGAGCGCCAGCCCATAGAGCGCGCTCAGCCGCGCCGGCGTCAGCACCTGATCCACGTCACCAACCGCAAAGCGTTGCCCGGGGCCGATCACCGCGACCCGGTCGGCGATCGCGAAAGCATGCTCCGGTTCGTGCGTCGATACCAGCAGCGACAGCCCGCGCTCGGCCAGGCCGCGGATCTGATCGAGTAACGCCAGCCTGTTGCTGAGATCGAGGCTCGCGGTCGGCTCGTCCATCACGATGATCTCAGTGTCCTGGGCCAGCGCGCGCGCGATCAGCATCAATTGCCGCTGGCCACCGGAGATGCGATCGGCGGAACGGTGCCCGAGGCTGGCGATGCCGAGCATGTCCAGCGCGCGCCAAGCGGCGGCGACATCGTCGCGGCCCGGCGTGCTGAACATCCCGAGCCGTGCCGTGCGGCCCATCACCACGATGTCGAGCACGGTATGGCTGGGATCGCCCTGATAGGCTTGCGGCACCCGCGCGACGCGCCTTGCGATCTCGTCGCGATTCAAGGCGGCGATATCGCGGCCCGCCAGCCAAATCCGGCCGCGCAGCGGCGGCAACAGGCCGAGCAGCGTCTTGAACAGCGTGGTCTTGCCGACGCCGTTCGCGCCCATCAGGCAGGTGATGCTGCCGCTGTGCAGCTCAAGGTCGATGTCCTCGACCAACGGATCGCCGTCATAGCCGATCGCAACCTTGTCCAGCGACAGGCGGGCAGTCACTCGCGCCTCCATATCGCTCGCGCTCCCTTCCGCGTCATCAGCCAGACAAACAGACCGCCGCCGACCAGCGCCGTCAACACGCCGATCGGAATTTCGATGTTAGCTGCGGTGCGCGCCAGCGTATCGACCACGATCATGAAGCTGGCACCGATCAGGATCGAGGTCGGCAGCACCCGGTCAAAGCGCGGCCCGACCAATAGCCGCGCCATATGCGGCACCATCAATCCGACCCAGCCAATCACGCCGGAAATCGCAACCACCGCCGCGGTGATCAGCGTCGCAGCCGCGATCACCACCTGCCGGGTGCGGCGCACATTAATGCCGAGCGCGCGCGCGTCATCATCGCCGCACGACATCACGGTGATACGCCAACGCAGCAGATAGAGCGGGATCAGACCGATCAGCACGGTCGGCACCACCACGGCGAGATCGCTCGGGCGGACGCTGGCCAGGCTGCCGAGCAGCCAATAGGTGATCATCGGCAATTGCGAATAGGGGTCGGCGACCAGTTTCACCAGCGAGATCGCGGCGGCCGCGATCGAACCGACCACGATGCCGGCCAGCACCAGCATCAACACATCGCCGCGCTCGCGCAGCGACCATGCCAGCGCCGCCACCAGCATCACGGTCAGCGAGCCGGTGACAAAGCCGAATAGTTCGATCGCCACCACCGGCAGGCCGAACAGGATCGCGATCACCGCGCCGAGCCCGGCGCCATGCGACACCCCCAAAATATCCGGCGACACCAGCGGATTGCGGAACAGGTTTTGATAAGCGGCACCGGCCGCCGACAACGCGGCGCCGACGCAGATCGCCGCGGCGATGCGCGGCAGCCTGATTTGAAACAGTACCACCGCGGTCTGATCGTGACGGTCCGCGCCGCCAAGCGACGCCGCAATCGCCGCGATCACCTCGCCGGGCGGAATCCGGTACGGTCCGATGCCGGCAGCAAAGATCACGACCACGATCAGCAGCAGCGCGAGAACGATCAGGATCGACGTGACGCGCCGCTCTGCCACGTCAGTTTCCTAATGCGTCGATGAAGCGTTGCAGGTCGGCGTCCGAAATCTCAACCTGATAGAACAGCCGGTAGAACTCGCGCAGATCGCTACGCAGATCGGAACTGACCTTGTCGGGATAGAGCTTGTGTAGCAGCAGTTTTAGCCCGATCAGCCGGTTGACCGAGGGCGGCAGATCAAGCGCGCCGAACGGCTGATTGGGCGCGAGGATCACGCGGCGCTGTTTGACGGCCGGGATCACCTGCCATTCCGGGCGTTCCATGATGGCGCGATAGATCGCGGGCTCCATGGTGATGATGGTGTCCGGCGCCCAGCTGATCACTTGCTCCGGTGATACCCGGGCAATGCCGCCCGTGTCGCGCACGCCTTCGACGACATTGATGGCGCCGACCCGTTCAATGATCTCGGTGTTGATCGAGCCGCGTGAGCCCGATTCAAAGCCATCAATGCCGCGCGCCAGATAGATGCGCGGCCGCGCCGAGATCGGCACGCTCGCCACCACGCGATCGACTTCCGCAAAGCTCGCCTCGGCGGCGCGCGCCAGCGCTTCGCCGCGCTCGCGTACGCCCAGAATGTCGGACAGCAGCCGCAGCGCCGCCGCGGTGTTTTCAAAGCGGCCGTCGATCAGCAGATAGGGAATGCCGGTTTGGCTCTGAATTCGGTCGGCGAGCGAGCGATAGGTGTCGCTGGTGACGCCGAAATCGATGATCACATCGGGGCGGCTGGCCATCAGCCGCTCGATCGAAATGGTGTCGCCGCGCCCGGTGAGCCGGCCGAGCTCCGGCAGATCGCGCGCCGCCGACAGTAGAAACGGCTTGTCTTCGTCGCGGGGCGCGCGCCCCCAGCCGATCATCTTGTCCGGGGCAAGCACATAGAGAAACACATTGGCGGGCGGCCCGGCCGCAAATACCCGCGTGATGGTGTCCGGTACCTCGACCTGGCGGCCGGTGGAATCGATCACAGTGCGCGCTTGCGCGGGCGTTACCGGCCCAAGCGGCAGCAGCGTTACCAGCAACGCGCCGATCAGCAGCGCGCGCCGCTTCACTCCCGCGGCCGCCGCCATCAGGGCTGTCCGACCTGGAAATCGCCGGGCTTGGGCGGCGCCTTCGGCACGAATTCCGCGCGGTCCGGCTTGAGATCGACCAGCGGCGTGCCATTGATGCAATCGAGCCCGCGCACGAACAGATTGCCGCCCTCGCGCCGTTCCAGGCGGGTCACCGAGGTGCCGATCGGGTTGGGGCGCACCGGCGAGCGCAGCGAGAAGGTGCCGTGGGTGACGCCGTCATTGCGCGGGCATTGCAGCAGCAAGTCGCGCCGCGACTCGTGCAGCCAGTAGAAGACCTCGAGCAACGTGCCTTCATCGACCCCAGCCAGCGCCGGTTGCCAGGTCTCGAACAGCTCGATCCGGCACAGCGGACCGTCGGCGCGGCCGTGGCGCGGGCATTCCGAGATCGATGACCAGGGGGTGTGAATCCGGCCGATGAACACCACGCCGGCATCGACAGTGCCCGACCAATCAGCAGTCAGCTCGCCGTTTCTGATTTCATTATTGATTGCCATCTGCGCCACCTGGTTGGCCGCGGCGTTCTATTGCGCCGCAATATATGTAATCAGACTATATTTGTTGGATTGGCTGTCAACGGCCTTCGTGAACGATTTGGTACGAATTCATGACGGGCGCATGCCGGTGCGCAGCCGCGTCGCGGCATTTCGGCCACATCTGCTCGCTGCCGCAGGCAACGAGTGTTGCGCGACGGCAACATTTCGAGCGTAAAACGCCGTTTCGTGGCCCTGAAAAGCGATCATTTCGGCGTCATAGCACCGCCGAGGCAACTTTCACGTGTTTTTACGAGGTCAGCTCGCGTTTAGGGTATTGTCAAGCCGCATGCCTTCGTCGCTAATGTATGTAAATGAAATAAATAAACTGGCGATTGGCCGATGCGGCGCGTGCACTGTCCTCGATCTCTCACTGCTGTTGCGGTGCAATCGAGGTGCCAACTTTCTTGCAGATCAGCGGCCGGTCGGTCGCCCCTAGCACCCCTCATCCTTGCCCTTGTCGCCGCAGCGCAGCGATCGCTGCCGCTGCTTGCTGCCAATCAATCGTCACGATCTTGCGCCGCGCGCCATCCGCGTGGGCTGCGGCGCCGACCTGTCGACGCGGATGCGTGAGCCTAAGGGGGGCCTGATGAAACGAATGAGCCGAGTCACCATGCTGCTTGCCAGCGCCGCGACGGTCACGGCCGTTGACGCGGCGGTCGCGGGCAGCAGTAAGGGCGTGTATGAGCTGGGGCAGATCAACGTCACGGCGCCGGCCGAGGGCGGCTCGGAGTTCAATGATTTCGGCGGCAGCACGGTGCCGAATTCGCAGATGGAGCGCTTCAAGACCAATACGGTCGATAAGGCGCTCGATCTGGTGCCGGGCGTCAATTCCTCGCCGAGCGGCAATCAGCGCAACGACAGCAACATCTTCATTCACGGTTTTGACCGGCTGCAGGTGCCGCTGTCGATTGACGGCGTGCGCATCTATCTGCCGGCCGATAACCGCATCGACTTTTCGCGCTTCCTGACCGACGACGTCTCGCAGATCCAGATCGCCAAGGGCTATGTCTCGGTGCTGGACGGGCCGGGCGGGCTCGGCGGCGCCGTCAACCTGGTCACCAAGAAGCCGGTGAAGGCTTTTGAGGGTGAGTGGCGCAGCCAGGCCGATTTCGGCCGCACCGGCGCCTTCGATGGCTTCAAGAATTATGGCCGGGTCGGCAGTAAGCAGGACGATTACTACGTCCAGGCCAGCGCCACCTGGCGCAAGGTCGAGGGCTGGGAGCTGCCTGCCAGTTTTACGCCGACCTCGATCGAGAATGGCGGCCGCCGCGACAATTCCGAGTCGAACGACTGGAACGTCAACCTGAAAGCGGGTTGGACACCGAACGCCACCGACGAGTACTCGATCAATTTCATCAAGCACGACGGCCGCAAAAACGCGCCCTACAATGTCGAGCCGACTGCGTCGCAGCGCTATTGGTCTTGGCCGTCCTGGAACGTGCAGATCTTGTCGGCGGCGACCAAAACCGCGATCGGCGATGACGCTTACGTCAAGACCCGGACGTTCTGGGAGACTTTCGACAACGCCGCCGACATTTGGGACAACCCGGCGCAGACGCAGCGTTACACAAAGAGTGCGTCACGCTCGATTTATAAAGACTGGGCAATCGGCAACACCGTCGAACTCGCCAAGGAGTTCGGCAGCTTCGACACGCTGAAACTCGCCAGCCATGTGCGCCGTGACAATCATGGCGAATGGAATGAGATGTTCACCGATCGATACGCCCTGAACGGCACCACCACGCCGATAAGCGCAAGCTGCGCTACCACCAAGGCCGTGAGCGAAACCTGTTTCGTCGAGCCGAGACAAAACTATACCGAGGATACCTACTCGATTGCGGCTGAAAATACCGTGCATGTCGGCCCGCGCTTCGACTGGGTGCAGGGCGCAAGCTATGATTGGCGCCATCTAAGTAGGGCCGAGGATTATGAGCTGGGGCAGTACAAATCGGGAAAGTATATCGAACCAAGTTGGATCAACTACCCGCTAACCGACGGTTCGGCGTTCAACTGGCAGACCGCGGCGATCTGGCGCTATTCGGACACCGCCAAGCTGTTTCTAAATATCTCAGATCGCACCCGATTTCCGACGCTGTTCGAGCGCTTTAGCTCAAAGTTTGGTACTGCGGCGTCGAATCCTGGCTTGCTGCCGGAACGCGCCGTCAACTATCAGCTCGGCTGGACCAACGCATTTGCGCCGAAGAGCCAAGTGTCGGTGTTGGTTTATTACGCTCTTGTTCGAGATATGATCCAGTCGATCGCAACAGGGAGGTTCTACGGAACGTCTGTCATCACCCAGAACCAGAATGTCGGCGACGGCTATCGCTATGGTGTCGATTTCGCGCTCGACTACGCGCTGGCCGCGACGCTGCTGGTCGGCGGCAATGTCTCCTACATCCATAATGTGTTGGAGAATCCGAGCGATCCCACCATTCAGCAGACCGGGATTCCGACCGTGAAGGGCATGGTCTATGCGAGCTACAATCCGGTCGAAGCGCTGACGCTGACGCCGAGCTTGCAGTTCGCCGATGACCGCTGGTCGCAGAAAAATCAGGTGATCGGCAACAAGTCAGTGAACAGCTATGTCAAGACCGGCACCTATCTGCTCGCCAACTTCATTGCGGAATACAAGCTGCGCGATGATCTGATGGTGTCGGCCGGGGTGCGGAACATCTTCGATCACGAATATACGCTGGCCTGGGGCTATCCGGAGCCGGGGCGGACGTTTCATATCGGCATGAAAGGCACGTTCTGACCTTATGCAACAGCGGCCTCCGCAGCTTGCGGGGGCCGTCGTCGCAGATGTGGCACTAACCCGCTTCGCTGGCCTCGCTCAGCACTTCGCGGCGGAACGCGCCCGGGCTCTTGGCCATCCATTTCCGGAACGCGCGATGAAAAGCGCTCGGCTCGGCAAAGCCGAGATCGGCGGCGATATCGCTGACCGGGCGTTCGCTATCAGCCAGCCAGCGGATCGCCAGCACGCGGCGGATTTCGTCCTTGATGGTCTGGTAGGTCTGGCCTTCCACCAGCAGCCGGCGCCGCAAGGTCGAGACCGGAATCCGCAATTGTTTGGCTAGCGTCTCGAAATTGGGCCAGGCGGTCGGCGGCGTGGCGCGCAGTTTGGTGCGGATCGCCGCTGCGAGACCCGCATCATGGCGGTAGCGCACCACGATATTGGCTGGCGCGTGCCGCAAAAACTCCCGCAACGAGCGCTCGGTGCGCATGGTGCGCAGCTTGAGATAGCTGGCGTCGAACGCCATCACGCTTTCCGGCTGGTTGAAACGCACCGGCGCGCCGAAAAACAGCCGGTAGTCCGCGGCATAAAGCGGCGGACCGCAGGTGAAGTCAACGCGGCGCAGCGGAATCCGCCGACCCACCAGCCAGCAGGTGATGCCATGCACCAGAATCCAGAAGGTGCGATAGGCGAAGGCGGTGCGCGGCGCGGCTTTGTCATGCAGCACGATCTTGGCGAGCCCGCCGTCCTGCACCAGCGTGCCCGACGGATCGTCGAGCGTCACTTTCAGAAAGCGCAGCGCCCGGTTCAGCGCCTGTTCCAGCGTGCTGGCGTGCAGCACCGCATGGCACAGCAGCGTGAACGAGCCCGGCCGCATCGGCCGGCCGCCGAGCCCGAAAAACTCGTCGTCCATGGCCGCCGCCACCGCCAGCCACAACGCGCCGAATTGTTCGGCCGACACCGGCGCCCGCACCTGTTCCGGCAGCCCGGCCTTGGCCAGCACCGGCCCGGGCGCCAGCCCGCTGCGGCGCAGACAGTCCGCCACCTCGTCCACGAACAGCGGCGATATCATTTTGCGATCCAATTGCGGCGTCCTCCCCGGCGCGTCCTTGTGTTGCAAAATCGCTCAGCAACTTAGACCGCTTTTGTCATGGTTTGCCACACGGCTTTACGGCTTAGTTCGCACCGGAAAATCGCCGGCGCTGTGCGTCGGGCCGGTCCAAGGCCAGCACGTCAACAATGGCCAAACAGCGAGAGATGAGAGGGAACCACGATGAGCAACGCCACCAAACCCGCCGATTACGCGGATGCCGTCGCCAATTTCCGGCTTGAAGATTTCGAGCCGCTGTTCGCGGGCAGCCTGAAAACCGGGCTCAATGTTTGCGTGGAATGTTGTGATCGCCATGTCGCCTCAGGCGGCATCGCGCTCAATTGGGAGAGCGCCACTGGCCAGCGCGCCAGCTTCACTTTCGCTGAAATGCAGGAATTGTCGGCCAAGGTTGCCAATCTTCTGACCGAGCAGGGCGTCAAGCCGGGCGACGTGGTCGCCGGCATGCTGCCGCGCACCCCTGAATTGCTCGCCACCATCCTCGGCACCTGGCGCGCCGGCGCGGTCTATCAGCCGCTGTTCACCGCGTTCGGCCCGAAGGCGATCGAGCACCGCATCAATATGAGCGCCGCCAAGCTGGTGGTGACCGACACCATCAACCGCGCCAAGCTCGACGAAGTGGCGGGCCGTCCGACCGTGGCGGTGGTGACCCGTCCGGGCGAGACCGTGGCTGCCGGCGACCTCGATTTCCGCGCCGAGCTGGCCGCGAAATCGTCCAGCTTCGAGCCGGTGCTGCGCAAGGGCACCGATCTGTTCCTGATGATGTCGACCTCCGGCACCACGGGTCTGCCGAAGGGCGTGCCGGTGCCGCTGTCGGCGCTGCCGGCGTTCTATTCCTATATGCGCGACGCCGTTGATCTGCGTCCGGACGACAAGTTCTGGAACATCGCCGATCCGGGCTGGGCCTATGGTCTGTACTACGCCGTCACCGGCCCGCTGCTGCTCGGCCACACCACCACCTTCTATGAGGGCGCGTTCACGGCCGAGAGCACCTATTCGATCATCAAGCGCCACGGCATCACCAATCTTGCCGGTGCCCCGACTGCTTATCGGCTGCTGATCGCTGCCGGTCCGGAAGCCGCCGCCGGCGTCAAGGGCCAGCTGCGCGTGGTCAGCAGCGCCGGTGAGCCGCTCAATCCGGAAGTGATCCGCTGGTTCGCCGAGCATCTCGCCGCGCCGATCCACGATCATTACGGTCAGACCGAGCTGGGCATGGCGGTCAACAATCACCACGGCCTGCGCCATACGGTGCGTCCGGGCTCGGCCGGTTTTGCGATGCCGGGCTTCCGCGTCGCGGTGCTGGACGATGAGAGCCGCGAATTGCCGGCCAATGTGCCGGGCGTGCTCGCGGTCGATCTCAACCGTTCGCCGCTGATGTGGTTCACCGGCTATTGGCAGCAGGAAACCCCGGCGATCGCCGGCGGTTACTACCGCACCGGCGACACCGTCGAACTGGAAGCCGATGGTTCGGTCAGCTTCGTCGGCCGCGCCGACGACGTCATCACCTCGTCCGGCTATCGGATCGGCCCGTTCGACGTCGAAAGCGCGCTGATCGAGCATCCGGCGGTGATCGAGGCGGCGGTGATCGGCAAGCCCGATCCGGAGCGCACCGAAATCGTCAAGGCTTACGTGGTGCTGGCGTCTGACTATCAGGGCAGCGAGCAGCTGGCCGAAGAACTGCGCCAATACGTCAAGAAGCGGCTGTCGGCGCACGCTTATCCGCGCGAGATCGAATTCCTGGAGCAGCTCCCGAAGACGCCGAGCGGCAAGCTTCAGCGCTTCGTGCTGCGCAAGCGCGAGGTCGATCAGACCTCCTCGTCGTCGCACTGAACCGCATCAACCCATTCAAGACATCTGGACTGAACAATGAACATCAAGGATCGCGTGTTTCTGGTCACCGGCGCCGCCTCCGGGCTTGGCGCCGCCACCGCCCGCAGCCTGGTCGCCGCTGGCGCCAAGGTGGTCGGTCTTGACCTCAATCAGACCGCGGGTGCGGCGCTCGAGGCCGAACTCGGCGGCAATTTCCGCTTCCTGACCACCGACGTCACCAAGGAAGAGGATGGCCAGGCGGCGGTGAAGCTGGCGCAGGAGCTTGGTCAGCTGTCCGGCCTCGTCAATTGCGCCGGCGTTGCGCCCGGCGAGAAGGTGGTCGGCCGCAAGGGCCCGCATCAGCTGGCCAGCTTCGCGCGCGCCATCTCGATCAATCTGGTCGGCACCTTCAACATGATCCGGCTCGCCGCCGAGGCGATGATGCAGCAGCAGCCCAATGAAGAAGGCGAGCGCGGCGTGATCATCAACACCGCTTCGGTCGCGGCGTTCGACGGTCAGATCGGCCAGGCGGCGTATTCGGCCTCCAAGGGCGGCGTCGCGGCGATGACGCTGCCGGTGGCGCGCGAACTGGCGCAGCATGGCATCCGCGTCGTCACCATCGCGCCCGGCATCTTTGAGACGCCGATGATGGCCGGTATGCCGCAGGAAGTGCAGGATGCGCTCGGCAAGAGCGTGCCGTTCCCGCCGCGCCTTGGCCGTCCGTCGGAATATGCCGACCTTGTGCAGCACATCATCGCCAATACCATGTTGAATGGCGAGGTGATCCGCCTCGACGGCGCGCTGCGCATGGCCGCGCGCTGACAATAACGCTTCAACCAAGCCAATAGCTCACGTCCCGGGAGGACTTCCATGATCCACGACCCCGTTGTCATCGTTGGTTCCGCGCGTACGCCGATGGGCGGATTCCAGGGCGATCTCAAGGACGCCACCGCCGCGCAGCTCGGCGCCACCGCCATCAAGGCGGCCGTCGAGCGCGCCGGGATCGCCGCTGACGCTGTCGAGGAAGTGGTGTTCGGCTGCGTGCTGCCCGCCGGTCAAGGTCAGGCTCCGGCGCGGCAGGCGTCGCTCGGCGCCGGCCTGTCGCTGGCGGCCGGCTGCACCACCGTCAACAAGATGTGCGGCTCGGGCATGAAGGCCGCGATGCTGGCCCATGATCTGTTGATCGCCGACAGCGCCAAGGTGGCGGTGGCCGGCGGCATGGAGAGCATGACCAACGCGCCCTATCTGCTCGATCGCGCGCGCAGCGGCTATCGCATGGGCCATGGCCGGGTGATGGATCACATGTTCCTCGACGGCCTGGAAGACGCCTATGACAAGGGCCGGCTGATGGGCACCTTCGCCGAGGATTGCGCGCAAAACTATCAGTTCACTCGCGAGGTGCAGGACAACTTTGCGATCGCCTCGCTGACCCGCGCCCAAAACGCCATCAAGGACGGCTCGTTCGCCGGCGAAGTGGTGCCGGTGGTGGTCAAGTCCGGCAAGAGCGAGATCACGGTGACGATCGACGAGCAGCCGCTCAAGGCCAAGCTCGACAAGATCCCGACGCTGCGCCCGGCGTTCCGCGACGGCGGCACCGTGACCGCGGCCAACTCCTCGTCGATCTCGGACGGCGCCGCGGCGCTGGTGCTGATGCGCCGTTCGGAAGCGGAGAAGCGCGGCCTCAAGCCGCTCGCCGCGATCGTCGGCCATGCCACCCACGCCCATGAGCCGAACCTGTTCCCGACCGCGCCGGTCGGTGCGATCCGCAAGGTCGCCGAGCGCACCGGCTGGAAACTCGCCGATGTCGATCTGTTCGAGGTCAACGAGGCGTTCGCGGTGGTGGCGCTGGCGGCGATGCACGATCTCGATCTGCCGCATGACAAGGTCAATGTGCATGGCGGCGCCTGCGCGCTCGGCCACCCGATCGGCGCTTCCGGCGCGCGCGTGCTGGTGACGCTGCTGGCGGCGCTGCAGAAGTATGATCTCAAGCGCGGCGTCGCCTCGCTGTGCATCGGCGGCGGCGAAGCCACCGCGGTTGCGATCGAACGGCTGTCCTGAGGCAAGAGCGAGCCATGATCCTCAACGAGATCCAGACTCAGATCCGCGACACCGCGCGCGATTTCGCGCGCGAGCGGCTGGCGCCGACCGCGGCGGCGCGCGACGCCGCCCATGCGTTCCCGAAGGACGAGCTGGCCGAAATGGGCCAGCTCGGTTTCCTCGGCATGCTGGTGCCGGAAACCTATGGCGGCGTCGATGCCGGCATGGTGGCCTATACGCTGGCGCTCGAAGAGATCGCCGTCGGTGACGGTGCCTGCTCGACCATCATGAGCGTGCACACTTCGGTCGGCTGCATGCCGATCCTGAAGTTCGGCACCGAGGCGCAGAAGGAACGTTTTCTGCCCAAACTCGCCAGCGGCGAATGGATCGGCGGTTTTGCGCTCACCGAACCGCAGGCTGGCTCCGACGCCTCCAACCTGCGCACCACCGCCAAGCGCGATGGCGATCACTACGTCATCAACGGCGCCAAGCAGTTCATCACCTCCGGCAAGAACGGCCAGGTGATCATCGTGTTTGCGGTCACTGATCCTGCGGCCGGCAAGAAGGGCATCAGCGCCTTCATCGTGCCGACCGATACGCCCGGTTATGAAGTGGTGCGGGTCGAAGAAAAGCTCGGCCAGCACGCCTCCGACACCTGTCAGCTCGCTTTCAACGACATGCGCATTCCGGCCGAGCTGCGGCTCGGCGCCGAAGGCGAAGGCTTGAAGATCGCGCTGTCCAATCTCGAAGGCGGCCGGATCGGCATCGCCTCGCAGTCGGTCGGCATGGCGCGGGCGGCGTTCGAGGCGGCGCGCGACTATGCGCGCGAGCGCGTCACCTTCGGCAAGCCGATCATCGAGCATCAGGCGGTCGCGTTCCGGCTTGCTGATATGGCGACCCGCATCGCCGCGGCCCGGCAGATGGTGCTGTATGCCGCCAGCCTGCGTGAAGCCGGGCTGCCGTGCCTGAAGGAAGCGTCGATGGCGAAACTATTCGCCTCGGAAACCGCTGAAGCGGTGTGCTCGGCGGCGATCCAGACGCTTGGCGGCTATGGCTACCTCAAGGATTTTCCGGTCGAGCGCATCTATCGCGACGTGCGCGTCTGCCAGATCTATGAGGGCACCAGCGACGTGCAGCGCATCGTGATCGCCCGCGATCTGTAAGCGATACGCATTCACTGAATGACGAGGCGGTTCTGACAGCGTCAGGACCGCCTTTGTCGTTGATGGCTCGCGCCGGATCGGTATTGGCGGGGTGCGGCAATGTCGCACGATTGATCAGCGCTGTTACCTGGCCTGATATTCCGCTTCGTGGAAGGTGGCGCGGCTGCTACTAACAGCGGGCAGGGCTGCCGCCGTCTGCTGATTGTCGCGCTGCTCGCCAGGGGAACTGATCGTCCTCGCTTCAGTTCCCGCGATCCGCGGGGCCGGCGCAGACAAGAAGGCGGTCGTCACCACCGGAATTTTTGTTCCTGAACAATGCGATGTTAGCACTCTCTCACTACCCAGGCGGCCGGGAGAACTCTGACATGCTGAAAATAAAGAAAATTCTTGTCGCCAACCGTTCCGAAATCGCGATCCGCGTATTCCGCGCTGCGAACGAACTCGGGCTACAAACGGTCGCGGTGTTCGCCGAAGAAGACAAGCTGGCGCTGCATCGCTTCAAGGCCGACGAAGCCTATCAGGTCGGCAAGGGCCTCGGCCCGATCGAGGCCTATCTGTCGATCCCCGAAATTATTCGCGTCGCCAAACTGTCCGGTTCGGACGCCATCCATCCGGGCTACGGTTTTCTGTCAGAGAGCCCCGAATTCGCCGATGCCTGCGCGGAAGCCGGCATTACTTTCATCGGCCCGTCCTCGGACACCATGCGCCGGCTCGGCAACAAGGTCGCCGCGCGCAATCTGGCGATCTCGGTCGGCGTGCCGGTGATGCCGGCCACCGATCCGCTGCCGGACGATCTTGAGACGATCAAGAAACTCGCCGCCGAGATCGGTTACCCGGTGATGCTCAAGGCGTCGTGGGGTGGCGGTGGCCGCGGCATGCGCGTGATCCGCGACGAAGCGCAGCTGGTGAACGACGTGATCGTCGCCAAGCGCGAGGCCAAGGCCGCCTTTGGCAAGGACGAGGTCTATCTCGAAAAGCTGGTGGAACGCGCCCGCCATGTCGAGGTGCAGATCCTCGGTGATAAGCACGGCAATGTCGTGCATCTATTCGAGCGCGACTGTTCGGTGCAGCGCCGCCATCAGAAGGTGGTGGAGCGCGCGCCGGCGCCGTATCTCACCGAAGCGCAGCGCCAGGAATTGTGCGGCTATGCGGTGGCGATCGCCAAGGCCACCAACTACGTCGCCGCCGGCACCGTCGAGTTCCTGATGGATGCCGACACCGGCAAGTTCTACTTCATCGAAGTCAATCCGCGCATCCAGGTCGAGCATACCGTGACCGAGCAGGTCACCGGCATCGACATCGTCAAGGCGCAGATTCATCTGATCGAAGGCGAGAAGATCGGCAGCCCCGGCTCCGGCGTGCCGGCGCAGGGCGATGTCCGGCTCTACGGCCATGCTCTGCAGTGCCGGATCACCACTGAAGATCCTGAAAACAAGTTCGTGCCGGACTATGGCCGCATCACCGCCTATCGCGGCGCGATGGGGTTTGGCATCCGTCTCGACGGCGGCACCGCTTACTCCGGCGCGGTGATCACCCGGTTCTACGATCCGCTGCTGGAAAAGGTCACCGCCTGGGGCACCACGCCCGAGGAGACCATCGCGCGCATGGACCGCGCGCTGCGCGAGTTCCGGATTCGCGGCGTGGCCACCAACCTCGCCTTCCTGGAGCAGGTGATCGCGCATCCGAAATTCCGCGATAACAGCTACACCACGCGCTTCATCGACGAGACCCCGGAGCTGACCCGCGGCCAGCGCCGCCGCGACCGCGCCACCAAGCTGTTGTCGTTCATCGCCGACGTCACGGTGAATGGTCATCCCGAAGTGCGCGGCCGCGCCGTGCCGCCCAAGGATGCGCCAAAGCCGGTGGCGCCGGTGTTCGATGCGCCGATCGTGCCCGGCACCAAGCAGATTCTCGATGAGCGCGGCCCCAAGGGCCTTGCCGACTGGATGCTCAACGAGAAGCGTATTCTGGTCACCGACACCACCATGCGCGACGGTCACCAGTCGCTGCTCGCCACCCGGATGCGCAGCCACGACATCGTCGCGGCGGCGGAGTCCTATGCGCGCGGCCTGCCGCAACTGTTCTCGCTGGAATGCTGGGGCGGCGCCACCTTTGACGTGGCGATGCGGTTCCTGACCGAAGATCCGTGGGAGCGTTTGGCGCAGATCCGCGAAAAGGTGCCGAACATCCTGCTGCAGATGCTGCTGCGCGGCGCCAATGGCGTGGGCTATGCTAACTATCCGGACAATGTGGTGCGGTTCTTCGTGCGCGAAGCAGCGAAGGGCGGCGTCGACGTGTTCCGGATCTTCGACGCGCTCAATTGGATGGAGAACATCCGGCCGGCGATCGATGCGGTCGCCAGCGAGAACAAGATCGCCGAAGCCTCGGTGTGCTACACCGGCGACATTCTCGATCCGGATCGCGCCAAATATTCGCTGAAATACTATGTCGATCTCGCCAAGGAGATGGAGCGCGCCGGCGCTCATGTGCTCGGCGTCAAGGACATGGCCGGACTGCTCAAGCCGCCGGCCGCCAAGGTGCTGTTCAAGGCGCTGCGTGAAGAAATCCAGATCCCGATTCACTTCCACACCCACGACACCTCGGGCATTGCCGCGGCGTCGGTGCTGGCGGCGGTGGAAGCCGGGGTTGATGCGGTCGATGCCGCGATGGATGCGCTGTCCGGCCTGACCTCGCAGCCCTGCCTCGGCTCGATCGTGCAGGCGCTGCGCGGCACCGAGCGCGATTCCGGGCTCGATCCGGCGGTGATCCGGCAGCTGTCGTTCTATTGGGAAGCGGTGCGCACCCAGTACCGCGCCTTCGAGAGCGATCTGCGCTCGGGCGCTTCGGAAGTGTATTTGCACGAAATGCCGGGCGGCCAGTTCACCAATCTCAAGGAACAGGCGCGCGCGCTCGGTCTGGAAACCCGCTGGCACGAGGTCGCGCAGACCTATGCCGACGTCAACCAGCTGTTTGGCGACATCGTCAAGGTGACGCCGACCTCCAAGGTGGTCGGCGACATGGCGCTGGCCATGGTGGCAGCCGGCATCACCATCAAGGATGTCGAAGACCCGGCCAAGGACGTCGCGTTCCCGGATTCGGTGGTGCAACTGTTCCGCGGCGATCTCGGGCAGCCGCCGGGCGGTTGGCCGAAGGCGCTGCAGGCCAAGATCCTCAAGGGCCAGCCGGCCTATACCGACCGCCCCGGTGCCAAGATGGCGCCGGCCGATCTGGAAGCGGTGCGCGCCGAACTCGCCAAGAAGACCGGCAAGGATGCCGCCGCGGTCAGCGACACCGATCTTGCGTCCTACCTGATGTATCCCAAGGTGTTCACCGACTACGCGCGGATGCAGGAGCAGTACGGCCCGACCTCGGCGCTGCCGACCCCGACCTATTTCTACGGTCTGCAGCGCGGCGACGAGATCGCGATCGAGATCGAAAAGGGCAAGACCCTGGTGGTGCTGGCCCAGGCGATCGGCGAGACCGACGACACCGGCCAGGTCAAGGTGTTCTTCGAGCTGAATGGCCAGCCGCGCATCGCCAAGGTGCCGAACCGCACGGCGACCGCCAAGATCGTGGCGCGCCGCAAGGCCGAGGAAGGCAACGCCGCCCATGTCGCCGCGCCGATGCCCGGCGTGGTCGCGACCGTGGCGGTCCATGCCGGCCAGGAGGTCAAGGCTGGCGACGTGCTGCTGTCGATCGAGGCGATGAAGATGGAAACCGCGCTGCACGCCGAGCGCGACGGCAAGATCGCCGAAGTGCTGGTGTCGGCCGGCACGCCGATCGACGCCAAGGACCTGCTGGTCGTTTACGGCTGATATCAGCAGCGTCCCCCGGTCGCCGGGGGACGCTGCCTTTGCTCCCAGGAAACAAGCCGGCCGCGCCGTGGCGCGCGCGCGGCCTTGGCGTTGATTGCCGCGGCTGTGACTCCGTCACAGAGCCGGCCGCCGGCCTCGTTTAAGCACGCATCATGATCGTCGCGGTGGGTCGGATCGACGCCGGCTGCACCGCGCGCTGCTGAGCGCCGCAAACCCGCCAAGGAGCAACACCCGATGGCTGCCAAAACGATCTCGCCGCTGGAAGCGCAACGCATGGTCGCCAACGGTGCCGTGCTGGTCGATGTGCGCCAGCCCCATGAAATCGAGCGCGAGAAGATCGAAGGCGCGATCGCCGCGCCGCTTTCGACGCTGAAGCCTGCGGACCTTGAAGCGGCGCGCGGCCGGCCGGCGATTTTCTTCTGTCATTCCGGTGCGCGCACCAGGATGCTGGCCGGCCAGCTGGAAGCCAAGGCGTCCGGCATCTGTGAGCCTTATCTGCTCGGCGGCGGCATTGTGGCCTGGCGCCGCGCCGGGCTGCCGACGCTGGCTGCCCCGCGGCCGCCCGGATTGCTGGCGAGATTGTTCGGGAAATAGATTACGCTCGTTGCGTCGACAGGAGGGTCACCATGGATCATCTGGTCGTTTGTCCCCATTGTGCCGCGACCAATCGCTTGCCCGAAGGGCGCCCGGCGAGCGCAGCGAAATGCGGTAAATGCGGCGCGGCGCTGTTTGAAGGTCATCCCGCTGATGTCAGCGGCGAGATCTTCACCCGGCAGATCGAGCGCAGCACGATTCCGGTGCTGGTCGATGTCTGGGCGCCCTGGTGCGCGCCGTGCCGGATGATGGCGCCGGCCTTTGCCGCCGCGGCCGCCGAGCTCGAACCGCAGGTGCGGCTCGTAAAACTCAATTCCGATGTCGAACAAGCGGTGGCGGCGCAGCTTGGCATCAGCGGCATTCCGACGCTGCTGCTGTTTCGCGGCGGCCGCGAGGTCGCCCGCCAGTCTGGCGCGATGTCGGCGAGCCAGATCGTGCAATGGACGAAGCAGCATCTTTAGTTTGGCGGTAGAGCCCAACTAATCGATGCGTCATGGCCGGGCTCGTCCCGGCCATCTACGTCTTTGAATTTGGTTGGCCCGTAAGACGTGGATGCCCGCGACAAAGCGCGGGCATGACGTGTCACGATTGAGGGTCGTCGGAAATCAGATTCATAACTACTTCGATTGAAGACGCTATCGCGACCGGACCTGCATCGCGCCGCTACTGATAAGCGCCGACGATATCGGACACCGCTCGTTCGAGCTGCTTGGCGCTGGCGCATTGCCGCACCAGATTGCAGAACGGCGCGTAGCGCGGCATCTCTGAATCACCCCAGCCCCACGCCATCCGGCCTTCGGGATTGAGCCACACCAGCCGCTTGGCGCGCTCGCCGATCCGGCGCACGATGTCGGCACGCGGCTCGAGCTTATTGGTGCGGGCATCGCCAAGAATGATCACCGTGGTCTTCGGCGTCACGATGCTCAGCCAGCCCTTTTCAAAGTCCTGCAGCGAGCGGCCATAATCCGATGAGCCAAAGCCGACCTTGCTCATGATCTCGGCCATCGCCGCGGCCGGCTCCTGCCGCTCGAGAATATCGCTGACTTCGATTAGATGGCCGGAGAACGCGAACGAGCGCACCTCGTCCACCACCTCATGCAGGCTGTGAATCAGCAGCAGGAAGAAATCCGAGACCTGCGCCACCGAACCGCTGACATCGCACAGCGCCACGATCTGCGGCCGGTCGCGATGGCGGCGCTTCCACGCAGTGAGGAATGGCACGCCGCCCCAGGCGGCGTTGCGGCGCAGCGTCTTGCGCACGTCGAGATGGCCGCGGCGCTGCCGCTTACGCGGCTTGCTGTAGCGCTCGCGCAGCCGGCGCGCGATCGCGCGGATCAAAAGCTGCATCTCCTCGACCTGACGCCGGTCGAGCCGCGCCAGCGGCGCGTTGCGCAGGATTTCGTGGCGCAGATTTTCCGCTTCCTCGCGGCCATATAGCAGCAGCGCCTGCGAGACCATATCGCGGACATTGTCGCGCAGCCCGTCGAGCGCGCTGGCAAGCCGTTCGGCCTCGGCCGGATGGCTGGTGGTCAGCCGGCTGAGATCATCGCGCAGCCGCTCGACGCCGAGCGCATCGAGGATGCGTTTGGAATAAAGCCCGCGCTGGGTGAAGTAGCGGATTTCGGGCAATGACGCGGCACTGGCGGCGTTGGCTAGCGCCGCAGCCAGCGCGTTGCGATCCTGGCTGAGCAGCATGGCGGATAGTTCGCCGAGCCCTTGCGACATCGCGCCGGCACCGGAGCCGCCCGCATTGCCGGGCGCGCCAGAGGCTGCGGCTGGTTCTGCTGCGGCGTCAGAGGATGCTGCCTCGTTTGCCTCGAGCGCTTCATTGTCGTTGTCCTGCGCGGACGGCAGCCCGGCATGGCTGAAGAACAGATCGAAACAGTCGGCGAGCGCCTGCTTTTCGTCCTGGCTTTTCGCCAGTGTCAGCAGCAGCGCGTCGCGTAGCAATTCGCGATCGGTAAAACCGAGATCGGCGACCGCGCGCATGGCATCGATGCTTTCGGCCGGCGACACCCGCACGCCGGCGCCGCGTGCCGCCCGAAAGAACCGATGCAGCTCGGCGCGCATCAGCCGAAACTGCCGTCGCCGCGTGCCTTGGCGACCAAAGTCGTCACTTGCGGCAGCGCGGTTTCGATATCGGTCTCGTATTTCAAGAGCACGTTGAGCGTGTCCTTGACGGTCTGATGGTCGAGTTCGCCGGCTTGCAACAGCACCAGCACCCGCGCCCAATCGACGGTCTCGCTGACCGACGGCAGCTTTTTCAGATCAAGCGTGCGCAGCTGATTGATGAACGACACCAGTTGCGCGCGCAGCGCCTTCGAGGCGCCGGGCACCCGGCTTTCGACAATGCGTTCTTCCAGCTTCTGCTCGGGGAAGCCGATATGCAGATGCAGGCAGCGCCGCTTCAGCGCGTCGGACAGATCGCGCTCGCCATTCGAGGTCAGCAGCACCAGTGGTTTGACGGCCGCCGAAATGGTGCCGAGTTCGGGAATGCTGACCTGATAGTCCGACAGGATTTCCAGCAGCAGCGATTCAAATTCGGCGTCGGCCTTGTCGATCTCATCGACCAGCAGCACGCAGCCATCCTGCTGCTGCAAGGCTTGCAGCAGCGGCCGCGGCTCGACAAATTCCTTGGAGAAGAACACGTCGCCGAAATCGTGCAGCCGGTTGAGCGCCGCCGCCAGCGTTTCCGCGCCGCCCAGCACTTCGCCGAGCTTGTCCTTCAGAATCTGGGTGTAGAGCAGCTGCTTGGCGTATTTCCACTCATAGAGCGCCTTGGCTTCATCGAGCCCCTCATAACACTGCATGCGCAGCATCTTCAGGCCGCGCCACTGCGCCAGCGCCTTGGCCAGCTCGGTCTTGCCGACGCCGGCCGGGCCTTCCACCAGGATCGGCTTTTCGATGCGCTCGGCGAGATAGATCGCGGTGGCGATCTGCCGGCTGGCGATATAGCCGACCGAAGCCAGCCCCGCGGTCACTGCGGCGACGGCGTCGCTGGAAGGAAGTTGATGCGTCACTGCTGTTCACTCCATAGCGATTGGCCGAGGCTGATCTGGCGCAGCCGTCGTGGCTCGCGCGCGATGCCGGCGAGGAGGTCAAAGGCGGCGAGCTTGCGTTCCGGCGCGCTGTCGGTCGGCTGCGCGGCGAGCAGGGTGCGAAGCTCGGCAGTGATGGTGCGCGCAAGATCGCGCACGCCGATCAGCCGCGCCGGTACGGAGGGCTCGTGATGGTCGAGCGCCTGCACCGCCTGTTGGCTCGCGGCATCGATCAGCGACACCAGGCCGGCCAGCCGTCCCAGCGCCAGCGCGTCGTCATCGCCGCGCGGACTGCGCTCTGCCGCTAACCGCAGCAGCCAGGTCAAAAAGCCCGCCGTGCCGGCGGTGCCGACCGTGTCTTCAAGATCGCGAAACGGCAGCGCCATCGCCGGATAGGCATCGGGCATGGTGCCGATCCGCGCGCTCGATGGCAGCAGGCAATCATCAAAGTTCAGCTCGCCATGGCTCGCCGGCGCCAGCACATCCAGCGACGGCATTGGCGTCACCAAAAGTCCCGGCGTGGCGCGCGGCACCGCGAACAACCCGTAGCGCTTGCGGCCGTCATCAATCGCGACAATCGCCAGCACCAGAAACAGATCGGCGACCGGGCCATTGGTGATGAACGCTTTGCGGCCGCGCAGCCGCACGCCATCGGCGGTGATCTCGGCGCTGGTTTGCAGATGTTTGGGATGGGCGCCGGCGCCGGGCTCGGAGATCGCAATCGCCGCCCACTGCTGGCCGGCGGCGATGCGCGGCAGCCATTGTTCGCGCTGCGCTTGGTCCGCAAAGCCGCCGATGAAAAACCGCGCCGTCAATTGCCGGGCGCTGAACGCCATCGCAAGGCCAAGTTCGCCGGTGGCGGCGGCAATGGCATGATCGGCGAGCGCGATCGCCTGATAGCTGTCGAGCGCGGCATTGGTGCCGGGCAGGCCGATCGCAAACAGTCCGGCCTCGGCCATCAATGCGAACGGATCGGCGCCGCTGTCCTGTGATCGCCGCTGTTGCCACGCCGCGATCCGTTCGGCGACCGCCTGTTCAGCGACCGTCTGTTCTGTGTCGTGTCGCATCGATCGACCGTGCTTGTGCCGCAGCTCTTGTGCCGAAGCGTTTCCCCGCTTCGATTTGTAGCGGCCCAATGCGGACGCTGCGAGCGCTTTCTGTCATTTCGTGCGGCGGAACGTGGCGCCGCTGCATGCGGCATTCAGCGTGAAATCGCGTGTCTCGCGGGCGGATCGAACACGCCGCGCAGCTCGTCGCGCTGTGCCAGTTCGGCGACTGCCACCCATAGCTCCGGAAGCGACGGGGTCGGCGCTTGAGCGAACGTGCTGAGCACCTGTGCCGGGCTGCCGCCCATCACGGCGACCCGGTCGGCGATCGCGGCGGTTTCCGCCAGATCATGGGTGACGAACAACGCCGCAGTATTCTGCGCGCGGCACAGATCACGGGTCAGCGCCTGCAATTGCCGGCGCAGCGGAAAGTCGAGCGCCGCGAACGGCTCGTCCATCAACACCAGCTCCGGCTTGACGATCAGCGCGCGCGCGATCGCGACCCGCGATTGCATGCCGCCCGATAGCTGCGCTGGATATTTGCCGAAATCACTCGGCTCAAAGCCGAGCCGCGTCAGCCACAGCTCGGCTTCAGCGCGGCGCTTGCGGCGCGAGCGCTCCAGCGGATCGAGCGCCAGCGCGACATTGTCGAGCGCGCTGCTCCAGGGCAGCAGCCGCGGTTCCTGAAATACGTAGCTGGTGCGGCGGAAGCTGTTGACGATCGTGCCGCCGGTTGGCCGCAGCAATTCGGCGGCGAGCCGCAGCACGGTGGTCTTGCCGATCCCGGAGCGGCCAAGCAGCACGGTGATTTCGCCGGGACTGACGGTGAGATCGAAACGATCGAGCAGCAGACGGCCGCCAAGCGTGAACGCGATGTTGGACAGCGTCAGCATCGTCGCTCCGTTGCAGCGGGCGGCGCGGCGCAGCGTGCCGGTTGTTCGATCAGCGCCGAAGAGGAGGCCGGCTGCGCGCGCTGCAGCCAATGGCGCAGCGAGCCCAAGCTGATCTTATCGACCACCAGCACCAGACACGCCACCAGCGCGATCCAGGCCATCGCTTCGGCGAGGTCGAGATGGGCGCGCGCCTCGGCGAACCGGCCGCCGATCCCGGAGCCATCGCCCAGCACTTCGGCGGTCAGCGCCACTTTCCAGGAAATCGCGATCGCGGTGGTCAGCGCTGGCGCCAGCACGGTCGCAAGGCTTGGCAGCATGATCCGCGTCATGCGACTGCGCCATGGCAGGCGAAACACTGTGGCCATTTCGGCCAGCAGCGGATCACGCGCGCGGACGCCTTGCAGTGTTGCCGCAAAGATCACCGGCAGGGTGGTGATCGCCACCGTAATCAGCGCGCCCAAGCCGCCGACGCCAAACCACAGGAACGACAGCACCACCCAGACGATCGGCGGAATCGCCAGAATGATCGAGGCGATCGGCGCCAGCGCCGCGCCGAGCGGCACGATCAGCCCGCCAGCGAGGCCGAGCGCGAAGCCGGCGCTGATGCCGAGCAGCACGCCGCCGACCGCGTGCAGCAGCGTTGAGCTTAGTGCGTTGATCAGGGCGCCCGACGCCGCGATCCGCTGCAGCGCCGCCGCGGTGTCAGCAAGGCTCGGCATCACTAGCGCGCCATAGGCGTGATGCACCAGCGCCCACACCATCAGCAGCGCCGCGATGCCAAGCGTGGGCCAGATCAGCGCCAAAGCTCGGCTGCGCCAGCCCGTCATCACAGCTCGAGATAGAAATCGTCGGACGGCAGCTTGCCGCCGAGCGCGTTCGGATCAAGGTCGAGCAGGGTCTGGTAGAAATCCTGCAGCTCGGCCTGCGCCGCCTTGGCCGATACCAGATCGATATGCAGGAACGGGAATGCCTTCTCGAATACCGGCGCGCGCATTTCCATGCGGCTTTCCGCGAGCTTGGCGGCGGCCGCGGGATTGCTGATCACCTGCTGCTTGGCGGCCGGCAAACCGGCACGCAGCGCCGCGATCAGTTCGGGGGCTTCGTCGAGCAGGCTGGCATGCAGCGCGATGCCGGCCATCGGAATGCGCGCTTTGCCCTTGTGCCGTCCCCAGATCGTGGTGAGTTCAAAAGCGCGGCGCAGCGTGCGGCCTTCCTTGGCGGCCATCGTCATCGCCGCGGTGGCGGGCGGTTCAGAGAGCACTGCGGTGGTGGCGCGGCCGGCCGCCAGCAGATGCGCGGCCTCGACCGAGGTCTGCACATAGCTGAGCTGAATATCCTTGTCCGGATCGAGCCCTTCCATCTTGGCGATCGCGCGGAAGGTGAGATCGGGCATGTCGTGGCGGAAGAAGCCGAGCACCGGCTTGCCGGCGAGATCGCGGAAATCCTGAATGCTGTCGTCGCTGGTGATGATCGACAGATGGCCCATGCCGAGCAGGCACAGCATGCGCAGCGGCAGGCCGCGATTGGCGAGATTGGCCGGCACATGGCTCGGCGTCGAAAACAACTTGGTCTTGCCTGATACGATGCCGGCGCGCAGTTCGTCGGTGGTGCGCCACAGCCGGAAGCTGGCGCCGGGCGCCGCTGCGGCGAGTGCGCCGGATTCCAAAAGCTGCGCCAGCACCACGGTCGAGCCATTCGGCGCGCCTAGAATTTCCAGGCCGGGTTGCGGCGCCGCCGCCGCAAAGGCTGGCAGCAGCGGTGACAGGCCGAGGGCACCCAGCCTGGCGAGCGCGGTGCGGCGAGACAGCGTGTGGTTCATGATGAGTCCTGATCCATGATGGTCGTTACGACAGCGGGGCTTCCCGCGACGAAACGATCCGAGATTCCGTTTGGCAGAAAACCCGCATCCTTCATTGCGAGCGAAGCGAAGCACTCCAGCGCAATCGCGTGCGCTTACCGCTAGCAGGTGTTGCAAGCGTCGTGCCCAGCGGCGCGGCCTTAATGTCGCAGCCGCGGGCGGTATGATGACGGGGTGACTGTCTCCCATCGTAGCGATCTATTCAGTGAAACATAACGCTCGCCACGTGGCTGTCCAGCGGCGCCGATGTCGCGTCGTATCAGCTAATCGCGTATCGGCTGGTTACAGCGCGGGCGCGGGTTGCCCGAGAAAACGGCAGATCAATTCGATCGTGTGCTGCGGCTGATCGTGATGCAGCCAGTGGCCGGCGTTGGCGACCGTTTCCACGCGCACATTCTGGAAATGGCGCGTGACGCCGACCGCTTCGGGATCGCCGAGCGCGCTGTCGGCGCCGCGCAGCAGCAAGGTCGGGCAACTGATCTTTGTCCAGAACTCGATATAGTCCTGCGGCCACAGCCGATGCGGCGCCATCACGCGCTGACAGGGATCGAATTTCCAGCCATAGTGGCCGTCATCATTGAGCCTAGTGCCATGCTTGGCGAGATGGTCGGCCAGCTCGGGCGCCAGGCGTGGATTGCGCAGCCGCAGCTGCGCGGCGGCATCGGCAAGGGTCGCAAAGCGGCGCGGCGTGCGTTGTTCGAGCCGCTCGAGATCGCTCACCCATTTGCCAAGCCGCTCCGGCGCCGGCGTGCGCGTCGCGCTCGGCAGCACGGTGATGCCGTCGACGATCACCAGCTTTGCCACGCTCGCCGGAAACGCGCCGGCATAGACCGAGGCCACCATGCCGCCCATCGAATGGCCGATCAGCGTCAGCGGCGCGTCGCCGAGCTGCTGCGCCAGGCGGCGCAGATCGTAGACATATTCCGGCAGGCTGTAGCTGCCGCCTCTGGTCCAGTCGGAATCGCCATGGCCGCGCAGATCGGGCGCCAGCACGTGGTAATGCGGCTCTAGCGCGGCTGCGATCCGGTCCCAGCTACGGCCATGGTCGCGGCCGCCATGCACCAGCAAGAGCGGCGGCGCGCTGTCATTGCCCCAGTCGGCATAATGCAGATTGAGGCCGTGCGATCGGTAGAAGCGGCTTTGTGTAACGGACATGGTGCGACACTGGCTGGCGGCGGTGGCCTGATGGCTGATGCTGACATGCCCGCGTCGCCGCCGCTACCGTCACGCGCGCCTCCTTTTGTCCGCTCAATGCCGCTGCCGCGAGTTGCCGTGTCTTTGGCTGGATTGCTTCGCTGCGCTCGCAATGACGGGGTGGGGCGTTCGAGGTCAACGGAATGGCTGCGGCGGTAAGGTGCGCTGCGGTTTGCCTCCCTGTAGCAGCGCGACCCGGTCTTTCCCGGTCCGCAGCGGTGGGGAAGGTCGCCGGGACAATGGTGTCGCTGCTGCGAGTTGCCGTGTCTTGGCTGGATTGCTTCGCTGCGCTCGCAATGACGGGGTGAGTGTCGTCGGACCCGCGGCCATCTCCGCGCTCGTCATTGCGAGCCGAAGGCGAAGCAATCCAGTGCCTCAGGGGAAGTGCCTGCCTTGTTCCGTCGTAACCCCTCTTGGTCCCGGCAAGGTTTCATAAACTATACTAAACCGTTTAGTTTTATTGCGCTGGCGCCAGCAACGGGCTACAAGCAGCGATCGACGATCGCAGCGGAGCACAAGATGGCCCGGCCCAATAAATGCGATGCCACTGAATTGTCAGGCGAAAACCGGAAATACCGGCAGATTCTGGAGGCGGCGCGCACCCTGTTCGTCGAACTCGGCTTCGATGCCACCAGCATGGATGTCATCGCCCGGCAGGCCGGCGTCTCCAAGGCGACGCTCTATGTGCACTTCGCCAGCAAGGACGATCTGCTGGTGACGCTGGTCGATGAGGAATGCCGGCGGCTCGGCCCGCAGGCGCTGTGGCAGCCGCAAGACGGCCCGCTCGATCTCGAACAGGCGCTGTCGGCCATTGCGGAGAGCTACACCGCGTTCTTCCTCGATGATCGCGGCCTTGGCATGCATCGGTTGATCATGACCACCGCGCCGCGCTTTCCCAAACTCGCCGAAGTGTTTTTGGCCGCTGGCCCGCGGCGCTGCGAACAGGAAGTCGAGGGCTTTCTGAAGCTTGCCGTCGAGCGCGGCGCATTAGTGATCCCGAATATTGCGCTCGCCGCTACCCAGTTTCTCAGCCTGGTGCAGGGCCGCATGCATCTGCGCTGGGAATTGTCGCTGAACCCGCCGACTCGCGCGGAATATCAGGCGCTGATCGAGGGCGGCATCCGGGTGTTTCTGGCCGCGTACCGGCCCACCCCGCCCGCCTGACAGCGCCGCGACCTGCCTGCACGCCTCGTGTCTCACCTTGTTCGGAATGTCGTTGATGTCCCGCTTTCTGTGCCGCTCATTCGTCCTTCTTTCCGCCCTGCTGATTGCATCACCCGTGCTGGCGCAAATGCCGGGCGGCGGCCCGCCCGCGGTCGGCACCATGATGGCCTCGCGCCAGACCATCACCGAAACCTCGGAGATCAACGGCCGCATTCAGGCGATCGGACGGGTCGAGCTGACCGCGCGCGTCACCGCCTATCTGCACGAGCAGCTGTTCGTCGAAGGCGCCGAAGTGAAGAAAGGCCAGTTGCTGTTCCGCCTCGAGCAGGGGCCGTTCCAGGCCGATGTTGAAGCCAAGCGCGCCGCGGTGGCGCAGAGCGAAGCGCAGCTTGATTATGCCAATCTGGCGCTGAACCGCGCCGAACAATTGCTGAAAACCGCGGCCGGCAGCCAGAGCACCGCCGACAATGCGCGCGCCGCGCAGAAGACCGCCGCCGCGCAAGTGCGCGCCGCGCAGGCGCAATTGCGGCAGGCCGAAATCAATCTCGACTACACCGAGATCAAATCGCCGATCGATGGCCGCATCGGCCGGGTCAACATCACGCTCGGCAATGTGGTCGGCCCGGCGTCGGGGCCGCTCGCCTCGGTGGTGAGCCAGGACCCGATCTATGTCACCTTCCCGATTCCGCTAAAACGGCTGCTGCTGCTGCGCGAACAATTCGCCGATCAGGGCAGCCTGGAAGGCTTGCGCGTGCAGCTCAAACTGCCGAACGGCCGGCTCTATCAGGAAACCGGGCGGCTGCAATTCGTTGATATCAGCGTGGCGCGCGACACCGACACCATCATGCTGCGCGCCGTGATCCCTAATCCGCTGCTGCCGAGCGGCGATCGCGAGCTGACCCATGATCAATTGGTGCGCGTGGTGCTGGAAAGCGCCAAGCCGCGCGACATCCTGGCGATCCCGCGCGCTGCGGTGCTGACCGATCAGCAGGGCGATTACGTCTATGTGGTCGATGACAAGGACATCGTGCGCCAGCGCCGCGTCAAGCTCGGCCAATCGACGCCGGAAACGGCTTCGATCATCGATGGGCTGAAAGAGGGCGAGCACATCGTTGTCGAAGGGCTGCATCGGGTGCGCCCGAACGCACCGGTGGCGCCATCGCCGCTGCCGCCGCGCCCGACCGCTGCCAGCGTGAGGTAAGCCATGATTGCCGATACCTTCATCGACCGGCCGCGGCTCGCCGCGGTCATCGCGCTGATCACCACGCTGGTCGGCGCGCTGGCGCTGTATCGCATTCCGGTGTCGCAATTGCCGGACATCGTGCCGCCGCAGGTGCGCGTCTCCACGGTGTTTCCCGGCGCATCGGCCGAAGTGCTGGAAGCCACCGTGGCGCAGCCGATCGAAGCCAAGGTCGTTGGCGTCGACAAGATGCTCTACATGAAGAGTTCGAGCGGCAATGACGGCTCCTACACGCTCGACGTGTCGTTCGCGCTCGGCACCAATCCCGACATCAACACGGTGAACGTCAACAATCGGGTGCAGAACGCGCTGTCGCAGCTGCCGCCGGAAGTCCGCCTGCAAGGCGTCAACGTCCAAAAACGGTCGTCGTCGATCCTGCAGGTCATCAACATGTTCAGCGAGGGCGAGAAATACGACCAGCTGTTCCTGACCAATTACGGCCTGATCAACGTTTTGGACGAACTGGCGCGCGTGCCCGGCGTCGGCGAAGCGATGCTGTTTGGCCGCAACAACTACTCGATGCGGATCTGGTTCGACATCGAGAAGATTTCGAGCCTGGGCCTGGTGCCATCCGACATCGCCGCCGCGATCGGCGCGCAGAATGTGCAGGCGCCGGTCGGCCGCATCGGCGCGCGCCCGGTGCCGAAAGATCAGCAGTTCCAGCTCAATCTGCAAACCCAGGGCCGGCTGACCAAGCCCGAGGAATTCGCCGCGATCGTGCTGCGCGCCAATCCGGACGGATCGGTGCTGCGGGTTGGCGACGTCGCGCGCGTCGAACTCGGCCCCCAGAATGCCGATACTTATGCACGCTTCAACGGCAATCCGACCATCGGCATCGGCGTGTTCCTGGCGCCGGGCGCCAACGCCCTGAACACCGCTGCCGCGGTCAAGGCCAAGCTCGATCAGTTGCGGCCGCGCTTCCCGGAATCGGTGGTGGCGCGCATCGCCTATGATTCCACGGTGTTCGTTGATGACACCGTCAAGGCGGTGATCTCGACGCTGCTGGAAGCGTTCGTGCTGGTCACGGCGGTGGTGTTCATCTTCCTCGGCAGCCTGCGCGCCACGCTGATTCCGCTGATCGCGGTGCCGGTCAGTCTAATCGGCACCTTTGCGGTGCTGGTGGCCCTCGGCGCCTCGGTCAATACCGTGTCGTTGCTGGCCCTGGTGCTGGCGATCGGCATCGTGGTCGATGACGCGATCGTGGTGGTGGAGAACGTCGAGCGCGTGATGGAGGAGGAGCCGGAGCTGACGCCGGCAGAGGCCAGTAAGAAGGCGATGGCGCAGGTCACCGCGCCAATCATCGCCATCACCTTGGTGCTGCTGTCGGTGTTCGTGCCGATCGGATTTCTGCCGGGCATCATGGGCGAATTGTTCCGGCAATTCGCGGTCACGATCAGCGCCGCGATGCTGATTTCGGCGATCAACGCGCTGACGCTGTCGCCGGCGCTGTGCGCGCTGTTCCTGCGTCACAGCGGGCCGCGGCGCGGCATCATGCAATGGTTCGGCCGCCGTATCGATGGCGCGCGCGACGGCTATACCAGCGTGGTGCGGATCGCGCTGCGCCGGCCGGCGCTGTCGCTGCTGGCGGTGCTGGTCTGCGGCCTGGGCGCGCTCGGGCTGTCGTGGAAAACGCCGACCGGATTTTTGCCGGAGGAAGACCAGGGCGCGTTCTTCGTCAACGTGCAATTGCCGGACGGCGCGTCGGTGGCGCGCACCGAAAAGACCGTGATCGAAGTCGAGAACATCGTCCGGGCGATTCCGGAAGTGCGCGATGTGGTGTCGATCGTCGGGCTGTCGCTGCTCGACAATTACTCGGCTTCCAACAACGCGTTCATGATCGTGCAGCTAAAACCGTTTGCCGATCGCAAGGCCGCCAGCCAATCGGCGCAGGTGCTGATCGCCAAGACATTTGGCGCGGTGCAGCAGGTCAATTCGGCGATGGTGCTGGCGTTCAACGTGCCGCCGGTGGTCGGCCTGTCGACCGCGGGCGGCTTTGAGTATCAGCTGGAATCGATCGAAGGCGCTGAACCGGCGTCGATGGGCGCGGTCACCAACGGCCTGCTCGCCGCCGCAAACCAGGACCCGAAGCTGACGCGGGTGTTCAGTACCTACCGCGCCAGCGCGCCCTCGGTGTTCCTCGACATCGACCGCGAGAAGGCGCAGTCGCTCGGCGTCACCATCAACGACGTGTTCTCGGCGCTGCAGATTTCGCTCGGCGGGTTCTACATCAACAACTTCAACATGTTTGGCCGCACCTGGCAGGTCAATCTGCAAGGCGATGCCAGCGGCCGCCGCGATCTGCCGGCGCTATGGGACATTTATGTGCGCAGTGCCAAGGGCGAGATGGTGCCGCTGCAATCGATCGCCTCGGTGCGCACCGTCACGGGTCCTGCGGTGATCACCCGCTACAACAATTATCGCGCGGTTTCGATCAACGGCTCGCCGGCGCCCGGCGTGTCGTCCGGCACCGCGATGGCGGCGATGGCCGAGGTGTCGCAAAAGACGCTGCCGCCCGGCTATTCGTTCGAATGGACCGGCACCGCCTATCAGGAGCACCAGGCGGTCGGCAAGACCGGCTACATCATCGCGCTGGCGGTGGTGTTCGCCTATCTGTTCCTGGTCGCGCTCTATGAAAGCTGGATCATCCCGATCCCGGTGCTGCTGTCGGTGGCGATCGCGGTGTTCGGTGCGTTCGCTGGCGTCTTGATCGCGGGCGTGACGCTCGATCTTTATGCGCAGATTGGCCTCGTGGTGCTGATCGCGCTGGCCGCCAAGAACGGCATTTTGATCGTGGAGTTCGCCAAGGAAAAGCGTGCCGCCGGCTTGTCGATCACCGAAGCGGCCGAGCAGGGTGCGCGCTTGCGATTCCGCGCGGTGATGATGACCTCGATCGCCTTCATCCTTGGCCTCGTACCGCTGGTGTGGGCGCATGGCGCGGCGATGCTGGCGCGGCGCAATCTCAGCACGCCGGTGTTTTCCGGCATGCTGGCGGCCAGCCTGATCGGCATCATCTTCATCCCGATGCTCTATGTCGTGTTCCAGAAGATGAGCGAAAAGAGCAGCGAGCTGCGCTGGCTGCCGTCGATCAAGAACCTGCGCGAGCGGTTCGCGGGCAAGGTGAAGCAGTAGGGGGGATGTAGAGCGCGATGCTCCTCCCGCACAAGCCGCCGCTTGAGGCGTGAATTGCGATTGCTACACGGTGCGCCGACTTCTTGTCCCTCCCCCTTGCGGGGAGGGTGGCCGGCCCGATGCTGATCGGGCCGGACGGGTGGGGGGAGGAGGAGGCGCGCAGTCTCGTTCGGCCTACCGTTTCCTGCCCGACTATCGAAATGAAGCGTCGAGTGTGACCGGCGAAACGCCCCCCCCCCCGGCGCTACGCGCCGACCCTCCCCGCCGCTACGCGGGGGGAGGGAGGGGTGCGAGTTTCTCCTCACTGCTTCACGTCATCCCCGCGCTTGTCGCGGGGATCCACGTCTTCGCAGCGGTGCAGGTGCGAAGACGTCGATGGCCATGACGCGCGGCGTAGTCGGTTCAATTGCCACTGGTGTTAGTTCTATTCGATCAGACCCGAGCCAGCCCTACCCAAAAATGTCGGTGGTCATGCCGGCATACCAGCCGGTGGCTTCGCGCGCCTGTTTGGCGCGCAGCTCGGCGCTTTCGTCGAGCTGCGACGTATAAGGATCGATCATCACGATCCGGCCGTCGCGCGGCTCGTAGCGCGCGCCGTTCTTGACGGCGTCGTTTGGCGCCAGCGTGCTCCAGCAATGATTGGTGAAGCGGAACGGCAGCCGCCGGCCACCCGCCAGCTCAGCGCGGATGATCATCGCCGTCAGCTTGCCTTCATTGTTGGCGGCAAAGCCCGATTTCGGAAAATCGCCGCCGATCGCCGAGTCGCCGATGATGTGGATCGCCGGATCGATCAGCGAGGTCATGGTGTCGGCATTGACCGGGCAAAAACCGCTTTCATCGACAAGGCCGGCGTCGCGGCCGAGCTGGCCCGCGATCTGCGCCGGGATCACATTGACCATGGTCGCCTTGATCTGTTCGAGGTCGGTGACCACCGTCATGGTGCGCGGATCGACTTCCTTGATGCCGCCATGAATGGTCGGGTCCTGCCACTCCACCATGCCGGGATAGTGGCGCTCCCAAGCGTCGGTGAACAACGGCTGCATCGCGAAGTGATCCTTGTAGTCCAGGATCACGATGCGCACATTCTTCACGCCCCGGGTCTTCAGCGCATTGGCCATCATCGAGGCGCGCTCATAAGGCGCGGGCGGACAGCGATAGGGCGTCGGCGGCGCGATGATCACGATGGTGCCGCCATCGCCGACCGCATCGAGCTGACGCTTCACGAGCTGAAACTGCTCGCCACCCTGATAGCCGTGCGGCATCACCGCGGCCGCCTGCTGCGAATAGCCCGGCACTGAGTTCCAGCGGAAATCGATGCCGGGCGACAGGATCAGCCGATCGTAATCGAGCCGTCCGCCGCCAGCGAGCCGCACCTGCTTGGCGCCGCGCTCGATCGCCGTGACGCGGTCGAACACCAGTTTCGCGCCGGCGGCGGCGACGCCGTAATAGCCAAAGTTCAGCGCCTCAAAAGTCTTCAAGCCGCCGAGATAGAGATTGGAGGTGAACGGCGTGACGTAGTTGCGGTTGGCCTCCACCAGCGTCACGTCGAGCGCGTCCGAGCCGTGACACAGATAGCGCGCCGCGGTGGCGCCGCCGGGACCGCCGCCGACCACCACGATCCGTGGCTTGGCCTTGGCGATCGCTGGACAGCCGAATGCAGCGGTCGCGGCCAGGGCGGCGATCATGCTGCGTCGGGTCAGGAGAGGAGAGGTCGTCACAGCCGGTCTCCTTGCCGCGCTCCGCAGGGCGAAGCGCGGCGAGCTGTCATGTGAAGATGTCTGCGGTGATGCCGGAGTACCAGCCCATGTTTTCTTCGCTGGTCTGCAGCCGGATTTCCGGATTCTCGTTGGTCTTGGACACGAAGCCTTCGACCTCGGCAATCGCGCCGTCCTTGGCCTCATAGCGGCCGCCGATCTTCACGGTATCGTCCTTGGCGATCACCGACCAGCAGGTGTTGGCATAGCGCGCCGGGAAGGTGCGCGCGCCGGTCAGCTCGCCGCGCACCGCCATCGCCACCACCTTGGCGTGGCTGTTGGCGGCAAACGCCGATTTCGGCATCGCGCCGGCGATCGAGGCGTCGCCGAGCACATAGATGTTGGGATCGACCGCCGACTTCATGTTGGTCGGGTCGATCGGACAATAGCCGGTCTGGTTGGTGAGCTGGGCATCGCGCGCGATCTTGCCTGCCATCTGCGCCGGGATCACGTTGACAAGGTCAGCCTTGATGGTTTCGAGGTCGGTGGTCACGGTCATCGCCTTGGGATCGATCGCCTTGACGCCGCCGTGCATCTTCGGGTCCATCCACTCGACCATGCCCGGATAGTGCTTCTGCCAGCCTTCCTGGAACAGCGCCATCTTGGAGAATTTCTCCTTGGGATCGATCACCACGATGCGCGACTTGGTGTGCCCCTTGGCCTTCAGCACGGCGGCCATGCACGACACGCGCTCATAGGGGCCGGGCGGGCAGCGATAGGGATTGGGCGGTGCCAGCATCACGATGGTCGCGCCGTCACTGAGCGCGTCGAGCTGCTTCTTCAGCAGCAAGGTCTGCGCGCCGGGCTTCCAGGCGTGCGGCATGATCGCGGCGGCTTCTTCCGAGTAACCGGGCACGGAGTCGAATTTGATGTCGATGCCGGGCGACACCACCAGGCGATCGTAGGGCAGCATGGTGCCGTCGGCGAGCCGGACCTGCTTCTTGTCGCGATCGATCGCGGCCGCCATCTGCCGGACGTGCTTCACGCCGTAATTCGACAGCTTGTAGGGATGAATGATCGAGTCGTAGCTGCGCAGGCCGCCCAGTACCAGATTGGAATGGAAGCAGGTGATAAAGGCATCGAGCGGCTCGACCATGGTGACGTCGATCGCGCCTTGCGAGTCGCGCGCGACATATTTCGCCACGGTGGCGCCGCCCGGCCCGCCGCCGATCACCACCAGTTTCGGTTTGCTCTGCGCGCGCAGCACGCCAGGGGCGGCCAGCACGCCAGCGGCGGCCAGAATACTCGCCGAAAACCGGCGTCGGGTGATCGTGGACATGCTGTTTCCTCCCTGCTTATTTGGTTGCGGCCCCGTCGCTGGCGACGACCGACTGTGTTGCATGATCTGGTGCGAGACTGCCGAAATAGGCAGCCAACGCCGCCAATTCGTCATCGGTGAATTTGATGGCGATCGAGCGCATCACCGCATTGTCGCGGCGGTGCTCGCGAAAATCGCTCAGCGCTTGCACGAGGCTCGATTCCGGCCAGCCGACGATCGAGGGGATGCCGTCATTGCGGCCGCTGAGCTGATGACAGGTGACGCATTCGGTGGAGAGATATTCGCCAAGCTCGCGGTCGCCGCCGGCTTGCGCGCTGGCGATCGGCAGCAGCGCTGCGCTGATGACGAGCGCGGCGAGCTTGGTGATCAATCTGCTGACGACAACATCGCTGCGACGGCCGCAGCAAACGCGGTCGGCTCGCCGTGCGGCCTCGGCCGGCGTTGGTGCGCGCTGCGAATCATGGCGAACGAGCTGATATGACGCTGCCCATGCTCCGCAAAGCAGATACGCCTTGCGGCGGCTGCCCGGCATTTCCTTGTCCCTTTCGTCGGCGGCCTGTGATTGCGGCCGTTGCACGACTTCGATCTCTTGTCAGTGCCGGCGTGTCGCCGTGCTCGCAGAGATACATTCAGTTTTTTGAACATAATAATACGAAGATGCGTTAGGGCAAGCGTTTGTGCGCGATCTTGCTAACCCGCACGGCAAATATCCGTGCTGCACTGCCACAACTGACAACGGTCATTGTTATTTGCGCGTGCGCAGCAGGCGGGCGGCTACGTCAGCCGCTGCTTGCCGCGCCGGGCCCGGAATGGGATGTCACCCATCAGGATCGCGATGCCGATCCGGGCACCGAGGATCATGCCGCCCACGGCAAACGGCCATGACAGCGATAGCAGCGAGCCGGCAGTTAGTCCCTGGCCGATGGTGCAGCCACCAGCGAGAATGCCACCGACACCCATTAGCGCGGCGCCGGTGAGATGACGGCGCATCTCGCGATCATCATCGAACGCTTCCCAGCGCAGATCGTCGGACCACCACGCGGACAGAAACGCGCCAGCGATCACGCCGAACACCGAGCCGACGCCGAAATCAGCGAGATTGGCGGTGCTGATCAGGCTGGCGAACAGCGCCTTGCCGACGGTGGAGACGAAGGTCAGGCTCTGCGGCCGCGCTGGCCCGGCGAAATCATCATGCAGCAGCGTGGTCGCGAGCCAGCCCAGCGTCACCATCACGCCGAGCACGGCGCCGGCCGTCAGCAATCGCGGCGTTCGCCACATCCGGCTGCTGCCGAGCGCGCTGAAACACAGCGCTGCGCCGAGGGTCAGTGCCAGCGCGCCGCGCCATTCCGAGCCGATCAGATATTTGATCAGCGATGGCAGGTCGGAGCGCAGGCCGTCAGGCATCGGAACGGCGACCGCCTCCAGCACGGTGATCCGTGGCGCTGCGAAAATGCCGCGCAGCGTGGCGTAAGCCAGCGCGCCCAGCACCAGCACCACCACCAGGCTACGCAGATCGCCGGTGCCAAGCCGCACCAGCGAGCCAAAGCCGCAGGTACCGACCAGCGCCATGCCAATGCCGAACAGGATGCTGCCGATCACGGTCGAAAGCAGCGGCAGCGCGCTTGGCGTGTAGGAGGTTTGATCCGGCGCCAGCACGCCGAATGCGATCAGCGCTTGCGTACCAAGCAGCGCGACGCCGAGCGCCAGCGCAAACACCCGCATACGCCGGCTGTCACCGCCCATCAGCAGATCCTCGACGGCGCCGAATGAGCACAGCTTGGCTTGCCGCACGGCAAATCCGGCGATCAGCCCGATCGCGAAGCCGGCAAACGCGATGATCCAGGCGGACCAACTCTGCACAGGGACCTCCCGTTGCGCGCAAGGCCGCTGCTCGCTGTGGCAAGCGCGGTCCGAGCCTTTCGGCGTCCCGGCGGAGTTATGGCTTCTTGTCGGCCTTCGCGGTTGCGCAGAAGATATCGTACACGACAGATATCACACGGCGCACGTCGTCATTGGCAAGACTATAGTAGATCGTCTTGCCGTCGCGGCGGGTATCGACCATGCCGTCATAGCGCAGCCGCGCCAATTGCTGCGACACAGCAGATTGCCGCAACGACAGAATGCTCTCCAATTCGCCGACCGAGCGTTCACGCTCGGCGAGCAGGCACAGCAGCAGCAGCCGGCTTTCATGCGACAGCGCCTTGAGGAAATTGCTGGCCTTGCGCGCATTGCGCATCAGCGTTTCGAGTTCAGGCGAATATTCCGCGCCGTCTCGCAGTTCCGTTTCGATATCGTCGGGAAGGATCGATGCCATGATGCTGAAGGATCCGCTCTAGCGTTGGATGGCCGATACTGAACTCTCAGCAACCGGGGGCGGCAGCTTGGCGATCAGGGTGCCGAGCAAGCCCCAGAACGTATCGTCATTGATGTAACCCGTGATGCGCCCGACCTCACGATCCTGGTCCACCACCACGAATGTCGGCGTGAAGCGCACCGGCATATCGAGCCGCAGGCCCTGCGCCGAACCGCGGTCGAGATTGACGCGCCGCAGCGGCAGCCGTTTCGCTTCGTCGGTCTTGTCGTAAACGGCGCCGACCTCGCGATTCCAGCGCACGCACCAAGGGCAGCCATCGCGTTCAAACACGATCAGCTCAGCCGCCATGGCGCGCATCGGCATCAACGCCAATAGCAGCGCTGCAAACAGAAGTTGCGGTCTCCACCCCTTCGACATAGATTCACATATAATCGAATTCGCATATGTGTACCAGAGCCTACCGCCCATGAACCGCCCATGAACCGCCCATGACTGGCAATATCTCTTGGATCGGAGCGGTGGGGGCCGGGCTGCTGTCGTTCCTGTCGCCCTGCGTGTTGCCTCTGGTTCCGCCCTATCTGTGCTTTGTCGCCGGCGTCAGTCTCGATGAACTGCGCGATCAGCGTGCCGCGACGCGGGCGGCGACCGCACGGGTGGTGGTTCTGTCGGTCGCGTTCGTGCTCGGCTTCGCCTCGGTGTTCATAGCGCTCGGCGCCTCGGCATCGCTGATCGGCCGCACCGTGGCGGCCTATTTCGAGGCGCTCTCGATCCTGGCCGGGGTGGTGATCGTGCTGCTCGGCCTGCAGTTCCTCGGCTTGCTGCGTTTTGACGCGCTGTTGCGTCAGGCGCGCTTCAGCGGCCCCAAACGCGGCGGCGGCGTGATCGGCGCCTATGTGGTCGGGCTGGCGTTCGCGTTCGGCTGGACGCCATGTGTCGGCCCGGTGCTGGCCACCATTTTGCTGATCGCCGGCGCCGAAAGCTCAGCGGCGCAGGGCGCGGCGCTACTTGGCGCTTATTCGCTCGGCATCGGGCTGCCATTCATTCTGGCGGCGGCGTTTGCCGGCCCGTTCATGGCGCTGATGGCGCGGCTGCGCGGCCAGATGCGGCTGATCGAAAATGTGATAGGCGCGTCGCTAGTGCTGACCGGGCTGATGTTCCTGTCCGGCGCCATGCCGCAGGTCTCGAACTGGCTGCTGCAAACCTTCCCCGCGCTCGGCGATATCGGCTGATCGCAGCGGGCCTGTGGTAACTCTCACGCGCCTTGAACAAGGCCAAGACGTGGATGGGCGGGGGG
>KI632513.1:3490532-3579963 GCA_000504425.1 Rhodopseudomonas palustris JSC-3b
GTATCACGAACCACAGAGGCGGCCAGCGACCTCGTTCTAAAAATCCAGCCGCTCGCGAATGGCGTCGATGCCCGCTTTGGCGCAGGCTTCGTCGATATCGCCGCCCGGCGCACCCGAGACACCGATCGCGCCGACCAGCGAGCCGGCTGCGTCGATGGTGATGGCGCCGCCCAGGATCAGCGCGCCCGGCACGCTGCGCAGCCCGGACAGCGCCGAGCCCGGCTGGCTTAAGTTCTGCAGATCGGTGGTGGCGGTGCGGAACGTCGCCGCGGTCCAGGCCTTGCCGGTCGCGGTCGGAATGGTGTGCGCACCAGCAAAGCGGTCGCGCAGCGTCACTTGCGTAAGGCCGAAACGATCGACCACCGCGACCCCGACCTGAAAGCCGCGCTTGCGGCATTCGTTGAGTGCGGCGCGCGCGCAGTCGAGCGCCAGTTCCGGGCTGAGCGCCTTGTAGGTCACCAGCGCGTCCTGCGCGCGTGCGGAGGTCGCAACAGCGCTGGCGGCGAGCAGGGCGATGAGCAATGAGCGGATCATCATGATCAGCAATCCCAGTTGGTTTGTTGCGGGCTATTTGTTCACGGGCGATTGCGGATCGAACAGGAACGCCATCACGTCCTTGATCTGCTGCTCGGTCAGGAATTTGTTTGCGCCAAAGCGTGGCATGTTCGAGCACGCCACCACGGCCTGCGAATTGTAGATCTTGATATAAGCGCGCTTGATTTCGGCGGGATCGTAGTGGCGGTCCTTGCCGTAATGGGTCAGGCTCGGCCCGAGCGTGCCGAACGACACTTCCGATTGCTCCATCTGATGGCAGGCGTAGCAATTGCCGCCATTGACGGTGTCGGCATCGTCGGAAAACTGGCCGCCGCGGCCGTTATTGGCGATCTTGGCGCCGGACTTCCAATCGCCCAGGAATTGGCCGTCGGCCGGCAGCACCACCCGGTTGCTCTCCTCGGCGATCAGCTTTTCAGCCAGCGCCGGCGGCGGCTCGTTGCGATAGCTGCTGCATACTTTCATCGCCTCGTCCGGTACGATCTTGGCCTGCCATTCCGGCGGCGCCTTGCCGAACGTCGCTTTCAGATAATTGTCGACCACCTCCTGGCTGACCGCGGGCTTGGCCACCGGCAGCGGCAGATCGGCGGCGTGGCCGGCCGCGATGGTGCTGATCGTTGCGAGCATGACGGCACAGAGCGTCTTGGTCATGACAGCCGGTCCTCAGCGCTTGATGGAAGGAACGTTGATGTCGCCGCCCGCCGCCTGCTTATTGAGAAACAGCGTGAGCGCGGTGATGCCGTCCGAGCCATATTCAGGCACGGGCCAGCGCTGCTGCCGGTAGCAGTCCCATAGCCGGTGCTGCATGGTGCGCAGCGCGCCCTGCGACACGCGATAGGTCGGCCAGGAGCCCATCGCTTCCTGGGCCTGCGGGCTGGGCTTGGAGAAGTTCGGTAGTTGCTGCAGGCGGATGCGCTTGCCTTCCTCGCCGTGGCAGGTGGCGCAGGCAAAATCCATCACGCCGCCGCGGCGATAGAACATTTCCTCGCCAACCGCCGCCATCTCCTTTTCCTTGGGGTGACTGAGCTGCGGCTCGATCTTCATGCCGCTCGATTTGTTGGCGATGAACGCCACCAGATCCTGCATGTCGGAGGCGCGTCCCGGCGCCGAGAAGCGCCGCGCGATCACATCCTTGGTATCCAGCGCCTGCAGCTTGTCCATGCACCACAGCAGCCGCTGCTCAAGATCCATCACCCGGTCGGCATCGGCGAAGTAGCGCGGCAGCTTGGCATAGGCGCCTTCCAGCTTGCCGGCGCCAAGCCCGAGATCGCATTGTTCCAGCGAGACATTGTTGGCGCCGCGCGGCTGCTTCCACAGCACTTCGCCGCGATCGACCGCGAGGTAACCGGGATTGGACATCGGATCGGAGATCATCGCGCGGTAACGCTCGATCTCCTTCTCGCCATTGTCCTTATTGTCCTGAGCGTGAGCCATGACGCCCATGCTGCAAAGCAGCATCAGTGCGCCAGCCGCGATCGCCGCTGCTCTCATCAACTCCTCCCTGTTGGCCGTCTTGGTGCGGCTCCATCAATCGACTTCTGTCGGGTATCTTTACATTCAAGAAAATCGATATAATGATATTTGTATCTTGATAGCGGCGGCTTGATATCGTCAAGCGAAACTATCGCCAGGGAGCGCAGACTCCCGTTGGAGGACGTCACCATGGGTTGGAATGCGGGCAAACCGTCTCGTCGTGAAGCTCTGGGGCTGGCAGCCATCGCGGGGTTCGCCGCGCTGCTGGCGCCGCGGCTGTCATTCGCTGACCAGCAAATGGTCGATGCCGAACTGAAGAAACTGTACGGCGACAAGAAGTTCGAGGCGGGCAAGATCAAGCTCGACGTGCCGGAAATCGCCGAAAACGGCCTGGTGGTGCCGATCTCGGTCGAAGTTGATAGTCCGATGACCGAGGCCGACTACGTCAAGGCGGTCCATGTCTTTGCCGATGGCAATCCGCTGCCCGGCATCGTCAGCTACAAATTCTCGCCGGCCTGCGGCAAGGCGGCAGCATCGACACGGATGCGGCTCGCGCAGACCCAGAACATCATCTGCGTTGCCGAAATGTCGAACGGCAGCCTGTACATGGCCAAAGCCAACGTCAAAGTGACGATCGGCGGCTGCGGCGGCTAACGCTCCGTTCAACGAAACAAGGCGAGGAAAGTCATCATGTCGAGCGCACCCACCCCCCGCGTCCGTGTTCCGGCCCAGGCCAAGCCGGGCGAACTGATCGAAATCAAGACGCTGATCTCTCATGAAATGGAGTCCGGTCAGCGCAAGGACGCCGCCGGCAAGATCGTGCCGCGCAAGATCATCAACAAATTCGTGGCCGAGTTTAATGGCAAGCCGTTCTTTGAAGCCGAGTGGAATCCGGCGATTTCGTCGAATCCGTTCCAGTCGTTCTTCTACAAGGCGTCCGAGAGCGGCGAATTCACCTTCACCTGGAAGGATGATGACGGCTCCAACTACGTCTCCAAAAACAAAATAACCGTCGGTTAGTTCGCAAGCGCCGCGGCTCACGCCGCGGCCGCGCACCAACGACAATGACCGCCGAATTGGCGGCGATGAGACGGCTAAGGGTGGAACGATGATTTCAAGGCGGGAATTCCTGCAAGCGACGGCGGCTGCCTCGGCGCTGGTGCTCGGCTCTGGGCTCGGGCCGCTCGGCCAGGTCGCGGCGCAGCAGCGCTTGACGCAGGCCGACATCACGCAATTCGACGCGCTTGGCCGCCTCACCATCCTGCACGTCACCGACATTCACGCGCAGCTGATGCCGCTGCACTTCCGCGAACCGTCGATCAATCTCGGGGTCGGCGAGGTCAAGGGACAGCCGCCGCATCTCACCGACGCCGAGTTCCGCGCCTATTTCAAGATCGCCACCGGATCGGCCGATGCGTTCGCGCTGACCTCCGATGATTTCATCTCGCTGGCGCGCAATTACGGCCGGATGGGCGGGCTCGACCGGATCGCCACGCTGGTCGCCGCGGTGCGCGCCGAACGTGGCGCCGACAATGTGCTGCTGCTCGACGGCGGTGATACCTGGCAGGGCAGCTGGACCGCACTCAAGACCGACGGCCAGGACATGGTCGATGTCATGTCGGCGCTCAAGCTCGACGCCATGACCGCGCATTGGGAATTCACGCTCGGCGCCGATCGCGTCAAGGCGATCGTCGATGCCGCGCCGTTCGCGTTCCTGGCGCAAAACGTGCGCGACAACGAATGGCAGGAGCCGGTGTTCGAGGCGCGCAAGACCTTTGAACGCGGCGGCGTCAAGGTTGCGGTGATCGGTCAGGCGCTGCCGCGTACCGCGGTTGCCAATCCGCGCTGGATGTTTCCGCGCTGGGAATTCGGCATTCGCGAGGAAGATATCCAGAAGCAGGTCGATGCCGCGCGCGCCGAAGGCGCCGCCGTGGTGGTGCTGCTGTCGCATAATGGCTTCGACGTCGATCGCAAGCTCGCCAGCCGCGTCAAAGGAATCGACGTCATTCTCACCGGCCACACCCATGATGCCATGCCGGGCCTGGTCCGGGTCGGCGACACCGTGCTGGTGGCGTCGGGCTCGCACGGCAAATTCGTATCAAGGCTCGATATCGATGTGGCGAATGGCAAGGTCGGCGGGCTGCGCTTCAAGCTGATGCCGGTGTTCGCCGACGCGATCGCGCCCGATCCGGCGATGGCCAAGCTGATCGATCAAGTGCGCGCGCCCTATGCCGAGGATCTGCAACGCACCATCGGCCGCACCGACTCGCTGCTGTACCGGCGTGGCAATTTCAACGGCACCTTCGACGATCTGATCTGTAACGCCATGCTGGAGCAGCGTGACGTCGAGATCGCGCTGTCGCCCGGCTTCCGCTGGGGCGGCTCGCTGCTGCCCAATGACGAGATCACCTGGGAGCACGTCACCAACGCCACCGCGATTACTTATCCGAACTGCTACCGGATCGAGATGACCGGCCAGCAGCTCAAAGAGGTGCTGGAAGACATCGCCGACAATATCTTCCACCCGGACCCGTATTTCCAGGGCGGCGGCGACATGGTGCGGGTCGGCGGCATGGGCTACGCGATCGACATTGCCAAACCGGCTGGCGCGCGCATTTCCGATCTCACCCATCTCAAGAGCGGCAAGCCGATCGAAGCGTCCAAGCGCTACAGCGTCGCCGGCTGGGCCAGCGTCAATGAAGGCACCCAGGGCCCGCCGATCTGGGATGTGCTGGCGGCCCATATCGAGCGCCACAAGGTGGTGTCGGTGACGCCCAACAACGCCGTGAAGGTTTTGGGAAGCTGAAACCGATCGAAGCTGGATAGTTCGAACGCCGGAGCACGAGCGATTGCGATGAGCAAGCAAGCCCCCAAAGACGTCCTCAACCGCCGTGGTTTCCTGGGTGCAGCGGGGCTGCTGGCCGCCGGCGCCGCGCTGCCGATCGGCAAGGCCAAGGCCGAAGCCGCCGCGCAGCCTGATCCCGCGATCACCGAAGTGCACGATTTCAACAAGCTGCTCGGCGACGGCGTCGATCGCCGGCCCTATGGCATGCCGTCGAAATACGAAAAGCATGTCGTGCGCCGCGATGTCGGCTGGCTGACCGCCTCGGCGGAATCCTCGGTAAACTTTACGCCGCTGCACGAACTCGACGGCATTATCACGCCATCCGGCCTGTGCTTTGAGCGGCATCACAGCGGCGTCGCGGAGATCAATCCCGCCGACCATCGGCTGATGATCAACGGCCTGGTGGAAAAACCGCTGGTCTTCACCATGGAAGACATCAAGCGCATGCCGCGCGTCAACCGCATCTACTTCCTGGAATGCGCGGCTAATTCCGGCATGGAGTGGCGCGGCGCCCAGCTCAATGGCTGTCAGTTCACGCACGGCATGGTGCACAATGTCATGTACACCGGCGTGCCGCTCAAAGTGCTGCTCGATGAAGCCGGGCTGAAGCCCAACGTGAAATGGCTGATGCTGGAAGGCGCCGACGCCGCCGGCCTCAACCGTTCGCTGCCGATCGACAAGGCGCTCAATGACGTGCTGATCGCGTTCGCCATGAATGGCGAGGCGCTGCGTCCGGAGCAGGGTTATCCGCTGCGCGCGGTGATCCCTGGCTGGCAGGGCAATATGTGGGTCAAGTGGCTGCGCCGGATCGAAGCCGGCGACATGCCGTGGCAGACCCGCGAGGAAACCTCGAAATACACCGACCTGATGCCGGATGGCCGGGCGCGCAAGCACACCTTCGTCATGGATGCCAAGTCGGTGGTCACCAATCCATCGCCGCAGGCGCCGCTCAAGCACAAGGGTCGCAATGTACTGAGCGGCTTTGCCTGGTCCGGGCGCGGCACCATCAAGCGCGTCGATGTCTCGATCGACGGCGGCCGCAACTGGGGCACGGCGCGGCTCGATGGCCCGATCCTCGATAAGTCGCTGACGCGGTTCTATGTCGATTTCGACTGGAACGGTCAGGAGATGATGATCCAGTCACGCGCCATCGACGACACCGGCTATGTGCAGCCAAGCAAGCCGGAGCTGCGCAAGATCCGCGGCGTCAACTCGATCTACCACAACAACGGCATCCAGACTTGGCTCGTCCGCGCCAACGGGGAAACGGAAAATGTCGAGATCAGCTAGTGCGCTGCGTGCGCTGACGGCGTCGTTCGCCGCACTCGGCCTGCTCACCTCGGTCGCGCTCGCGCAGCAGCAGCTCGCGATCAAGCCGGGCGCCAAGCTCGGCCTCGGCCGGGCGGCGCTGCCGGAAGAAATCAAGGCGTGGGACACCGATGTGCGGCCCGATGGCGTCGGGCTGCCGGACGGCAAGGGCACGCCGAAACTGGGCGATGCGATCTTTCAGGAACGCTGCTCGACCTGCCACGGCGAGTTCGGCGAAGGCGTCGGCCGCTATCCGGTGCTGGCCGGCGGTCTTGGTAGTCTGAAGGCCGACCGCCCGGACAAGACCGTCGGCTCGTATTGGCCTGATGCCACCACGCTGTTCGACTACATCAAGCGCGCGATGCCTTATGGCAATGCCCGCTCGCTGACCGACGATGAGATCTATGCGGTCGCGGCCTATATTCTCAGCATGAACGACGTCATCAAGGACGAGAATTTCGAGCTGAACAAGAACACGCTGGCCAAGATCAAAATGCCGAACGCCGCCGGGTTCTATGAGGACGACCGCGACACCACCGAAAAGCACTTTTGGAACAAGTCGCCGTGCATGAGTAATTGCCGCGACGAGCCCAAGGTGATCGGCCGGGCGATCTCGGTGGACGTCACGCCGGAAGGCAAGAACGGCCCGGCGGTCGATTAGTCGCAAGCGCAACGGAGCCGGTCTCAGCGATGGCTTGCGGAAGATCAATGACGGCCAGAGGGCAGCAGCGAGGGTGGTGAGGACGCCGGCGGCGGCTTCGCCCAGGGGAGTTCGGCCGTGAACTTGGATGCCCTCTCTGCCCATTTCGATGAAGACGTGCTGCTGACCGCTGGCGGCGTGCTCATCGGCGTGATCTTCGGGGCCTGCGCCCAGCGCAGCACGTTCTGCCTGCGCTCGGCCACCATCGAATTTGCCGAAGGCCGGTTCGGCAACAAGCTGGCGATCTGGCTATTGACCTTTTCCGCCGCGGTGATCGCCACCCAGGGCGCGATCCTCGCCGGCGTGCTCGACGTCAGCGAGGCGCGCCAGCTCGCGGCACGCGGCAGCCTGTCCGGGGCGATCATCGGCGGCTTGATGTTCGGCTGCGGCATGATCCTGGCGCGCGGCTGTGCCAGCCGGCTGCTGGTGCTGTCGGCGACCGGCAATCTGCGCGCGCTGATCACCGGGCTGATCCTGACCATCGTGGCGCAGGCGTCGCTGCGCGGCCTGCTGTCGCCGGTGCGCGAGCAATTATTCAATCTCTGGACGGTGCAGGGCGGCGCCTCGCGCAGCCTGTTGTCGCTGATCCATGCCGGCGCGCTGTTCGGCACGCTGCTTGGTGCCGCGTTGCTGGTGCTCGGGCTGTGGCTGGCCTACCGCGCCAGCGTTGGTCTGCGCACCGGGATCTATGCGATCGGCGTTGGGCTCGCGGTCGCCGGCGGTTGGCTGATCACCTATCTGTTGGCACAGCAGGCCTTTACCCCGGTGACCATCAAGAGCGTCAGCTTCATCGGGCCATCGGCCGATACGCTGATGGGGCTGATCAACTCGCCGTCGCTGCCGCTCGGTTTCGATACCGGCATGGTGCCGGGGGTGTTTGCCGGCGCGCTGCTGGCGTCGCTGGCCGGCCGGGATTGGAAGCTGCAAGGCTTTCACGACGGCCCGAGCATGACGCGCTACGCGATCGGCGCGATCCTGATGGGGTTTGGCGGCATGCTGGCCGGCGGCTGCGCGGTCGGCGCTGGCGTCACTGGCGGCGCGATCTTCGCGGTCACCGCCTGGGTGGCGCTGCTGGCGATGTGGATCGGCGCGATGGCGACCCATCTATTGGTCGATCGGCCCGCCGCGACCGCGGCCGTCGCCGCCAAATAACGTACCGAGAGCGGCAGACCAGGCAGACTATCCCTCCCCGCCGCTACGCGGGGGGAGGGAAGGACTCGGGTCACAATGTAGTCGGGAGGTTAGAACCGAACGCCGGCCTAGCCGGCGCCGAGGCCGCGGGCGATCTGGTAGGTCGCCATGCTGGCGAAATAGGCCAGCGTCATCATGTAGGTGAACGACACCGCCACCCAGCGCCAGCTGCCGGTTTCGCGGCGGATCACCGCCAGCGTCGAGGCGCATTGCGGGGCGAAGATGTACCAGGCCAGGATCGACAGAGCGGTGGCGAGGCTCCATTTGCTGGCCAGCACCTGACCGATCTGCTCGGCGGCTTCCTTGCCGCCCTCGATCGCATAGACCGTGCCGAGCGCAGCAATCGCCACCTCGCGCGCCGCCATGCCCGGGATCAGCGCCACCGCGATCTGCCAATTGAAGCCGAGCGGCGCCAGCAGCGGTTCGAGCGCGTGGCCGATCATCGACGCCAGGCTGTAATTGATGTCGGGCTCGGTGGCGCCGGCCGGCGGCCGCGGGAACGAGGCCAGGAACCAGATCAGCACCATCATGGAAAAGATCGTGGTGCCGGCGCGCTGCAGGAACATCTTGGCGCGGGTATAGACCCCGATCGCGACGCTGCGCAGCCGCGGCAGCTTGTAGTCCGGCAGTTCCAGCATGAACGGCGCCGGCTCATAGTCGCGCCACATGGTCAGCTTGATCACGAACGACACCGCGAGCGCGCTCAGGATGCCGGCGGCATAGAGTCCGAACATCACCAGACCCTGCAGGCTGACCCAGCCCCAGATCTGTTTGGCGGGCACGAAGGCCGAGATGATCAGCGTATAGACCGGAATGCGCGCCGAGCAGGTCATCAGCGGCGCGATCAGGATCGTGGTCAGCCGGTCGCGGCGATTGTCGATCACCCGCGTCGCCATGATGCCGGGAATGGCGCAAGCAAAGCTCGACAGCAGCGGAATGAAGGCGCGGCCATGCAGTCCGGCGCCGCCCATGATGCGGTCCATCAGGAACGCGGCGCGCGCCATGTAGCCGAAGTCTTCGAGCAGCAGGATGAACAGGAAGATCAGCACGATCTGCGGCAGGAACACCACCACGCTGCCGACGCCGGAAATCACGCCGTTCTGCAGAAAACTCTGCAGCAGACCGTCTGGCAGATTGTCGTGCACCACCTGGCCGAGCGCGGCAAAGCTGTCGGAGAACAGCTCCATCACCGGCTGCGCCCAGCTGAACACCGCCTGGAACATCAGGAACAGGATCAGCACCAGCACCAGAAGCCCGGCGACCGGGTGCAGCACCACTTGATCGATGCGTGAGGTCAGCGTTTCCGGCCGGGCCGGCAGGCTGATGCAGGCGGCGATGATGCGATCGGCCTCGCGCTGCAACGCGCGCAGCTCGGCGACCGTCATCGGCTTCCAATTGTTCTCGACCTCCGCGGAAACGTGCTGCGCCACCAGTTCGTCGGTGCGCTGTAGCAGCGCCTCGGTGCCGCCCTTGCGCACCGCGATCGAGGTCACCACCGGCACGCCAAGCTCGGCTGACAGCCGCTCAAGATCGACCTGCACACCGCGGCGGGTGGCGATGTCGAACATGTTCAGCACCAGCAGCAGCGGCCGCCGGGTCTGTTTCAGCTCCAACAGCAGCCGGAAGGTCAGGCGCAGATTGGTGGAATCGGCGACGCACAGCACCAGATCGGGCGGCGCTTCATTTGGGAAGCGGCCAAGCACCATATCGCGGGTGATGTCTTCGTCCGGGCTGCGACCGCGCAGCGAATAGGTGCCGGGCAGGTCGATCAGCGTGACGTTCCGGCCAGCCGGGGTGGTGAAAGTGCCGGATTTGCGCTCGACGGTGACGCCCGGGTAATTCGCGACCCGTTGCCGGCTTCCGGTCAAGGCATTGAATAGAGAAGTCTTTCCGCAGTTCGGGGTGCCGACCAGCGCCAGGCGCAGCGATTGAAGCTCAACAACGGAACTCATCAGCAGCGGCCGTCAGCCCAGAACGACGGCCATGGCCTCGCGCCGCCGCACCGCGACGGTGTTATTGTCGACGCGGACCGCAATCGGGTCGCGCCCAATAATACCTTCGTGCAGGACCTCGATCCGAGCCCCCTCGACAAATCCCAGCTCGATCAGCCGGCTTTCCAGCTCGGTCGGATGCAGGGTGGAGGTGACGTCTTGCGCCTCGATCGCGTGGACGGTTCCGCAAAACCCGCGCCTGGCATTGCCGAGCAAGGTCGCGGCTCGCTTCTGATGACGTGTTCCGGATTTGGGCATTCTGAGCTTTCGGCAGGGCGGCTTGTTGCTTGTGCTTCCTAATAAGACCAAATCATGAGCTGATGATTTGAGCTAGCGCAAATTTCTCGCACGGGCTGCCTACATCTTTTGCGCAGCAAAAGGCGATCTTCGCAATCGGCAGCAATGCAGGGCCGCCCTTCGCGAACTGATTATCATGAACGTTCTTCCGAACGGACCTGGCGACTGCCATTCAATACCGCTTGCGGCACCCAACGAGGTTGGTTGCGGGAACCTGGTACCGATTGGCAGCCTGGCGGCTGTCAGCCGTCAATTGCCGGTGGTGGCCCGGCAATTATAGGCGCGGCGGAAGCCGGCCGCCTTGGCGTCATCTTCTGAGCAGAACCAGCGGTCCGGCTTGGTGTTGCCGGCATAGCTGCGGCAGCCCTGCAGGTGATAGACGCCGACATTGCCGGTCAGCCGGGCCCGCCGGGCAAACTTGCCCTTGATCGAGCAGCCCGGCGGCATGGTGGTGCGCGCCGGGAACAGCAGCTCCACGGTCTCGGCGCGCTTGTCGTCGCGGCAGGAGGCGCCGAGCAGCACCGCGTCGCGGTCCCAGCGCCGAAAACTCTGCGGCGCCGCAAAGCAGCCGCGCCACAGCCCGCTGTGCTCGATCCGCGCCTTGGCCTCGTCGGCGGCAAAGCGGTCCTTGCCCGGCACATTGATGGCAAAGCCCTGCTGCACCATCTGCTGGCCGAGGCTGACCGTCTCGCCCTGGATGGTGCAGGCGCCGAGCCGGCGCGCCTTATAAAGAGGGTCGGCGCCGAGATCGCGGCAGCTCACCGCGCGCTCGCCGATCAGCTTGGCCAGCGCATCGCGCGCGCCGACGCCGCACGCCCAGGGATCGGCGCGGTCATTGAGGCAGATCTGGTCCATATCGGGCGTGTCGATCCCGGCCAGCCGGTAGCTGGTGCTGCCGATCTGCAAGGTACGGCCGTCCCGGACCACGACGTCGCCAGCGGCGGCGGGCAGCGCGAACAGCAGGGCAGACAGAACGAGAAGCGCGCGCATGCCGGGTGATCCTTGCTTGATCGGCAGGTGAAGGCCCTGGGTCAGGTGCGGCTATTCCTACAAGGCGCCGCGCGATACACAAGCTGCACCATCGCGTGGGCGATCGGCGGATGAGCGCCTTGCTGTGCGCTTTCGCTCAGCGAGCGGTGGGGTGGAGCACAGCATGATCGATGTCAGGCAACTCGATGATGGCGATCCTGGTGTCTATCAGGTCGAGCTGCACGATGGTGCCGGCAGCAGCCGGCATCGCGTCACCATGGCCCGTGCGCTGCGTGCCCGGGTTCTGGGTGATCAGCATCCGCCTGAGCGCTGCGTCGAAGCGGCGTTTCGCTTTCTGCTGGCACGCGAGCCGAAAGAAGCGATCCTGCGCGACTTCGATGTCGCGGTGATCTCGCACTACTTCCCCGAATTCGAGGCGCAGTGGTCGCGCTATCTGGCAGACCCGACGCTTTAGTTGCTGATGCGGCGGGGCTTATCGGTTGATGCGTAAGCAGCGCGCGGAGCCGCGATGCCCGTAACAATACGGGTTCGCGTGCTGCCGCGTTTGAGCTTCAGCTCGTGGTCGATGCGGGATGATAAGCAGTCGAGGATTATCAATGGCAATCGCGGAGCGATGTACCTCGATGCGGGCTTGGCCTCACATCTGGCTGATCACAACTGATCGGATCAGCCGATCCCACCTGATCGGAGCTTGCGCTCTAACTTAGACTGTTCTTCGTCCATCCGTCGCAAAATGGCTTTGCGCCTGATTTCATCAGGCTCGTTATCCAGAAGCTGGCGGTAATGGTCGATGTTCAGTCTCGCAATTGTCTCGTCCATGGCTCGGTCGGTGACATTGGTTGACATCAACGCAACCTACCTACCGAACGTTACCGCATTCTTCAAGGGCTTGGCGGCATTTGCCCGGCAATGTCGTGATTCATTGGCGCGCCGCGTACGCTGTGCGGTACAGGGTGCCGCGGCGACGCGCGGGTTGCGCGCCCAACGGCGCGTTGTAGCTGCGCTGGCGATTCGCAGCGGCTTTGCGCGGTCAATGCGCGAGCCGATTCACAAGCGCAGATTGTAGGGCGCTTGCAGCCGCAACGACCCGGCGCCTATTGTGCCAGCATGCCCGCTGAATCACGGCGAGCCCAACAACAAGCACGAGCCGAACCGGCTCGCTGAGGAAACGAACTGCCGGAGGGCGGAGATCGTCGCGCGTCGCCGTGCTGCGTGCAGCAGCCCGCCGGGCCGGTCCGCTCGCTGACCTCCGCAAGCCCGGAAAGAGGCGATCTGACATGCAAAACAGTCCATCCGCCGCGGCGCCCTGGTTCGAGGCCAAGTTGCAGCGCATCCGTCATCGCCGCTCGCTGCACGGTACGCTGGTCGGGTTGCAGCTCGACCATGCCGAGCCGGCGCAGGCCTGGACCATCCTGCCGTTTCATCCGGTGTTCGTTGGTGATGACGCCAGCGGCGTGATGCATGGCGGCGTGGTCACCATCATGCTCGATGAAAGCTGCGGGATGGCGGTGCAGCTCGCGGCGGAAGCGACCGGGGCGATCGCGACGCTCGATCTGCGCATCGATTACTTGCGGCCGGCGGCACCGCGCCAGGCGATTCGCGCCCACGCCCATTGCTACCGCCTGACGCGCTCAATCGCCTTTGTGCGCGCCACCGCCTATCAGGATTCCGAAGAGGTGCCGGTGGCCAGCGCCACCGCGATCTTCATGCTCGGCGCCAATCGCTCCGACATGCTGCGCCAGACTTCCAAAGTGCCGTACGATCAATTGCCGCCGCTGGAAGCGCCCGCGGACCCGACCGGGCTGTTCGAGCGCAATCCCTATCCGCGCTTTTTGGGAATCCGCTATGCCGATGCGGACACGCTGATGATGCCTTATCAGCCCAAGCTGATCGGCAACCCGATCCTGCCGGCGCTGCATGGCGGGGTGATCGGCGCGTTTCTGGAGACGGCGGCGGTGGTTGAGGTCGGGCGTGAGATGGCGCTGAGCGCCGCGCCAAAGCCAATCGGACTGACGGTCAATTATCTGCGTTCAGGCCGGCCGCTCGATACCTACGCCAAGGTGTCGATCGTCAAGCAAGGCCGGCGCGTGGTCGCGTTCGAAGCGCAGGCCTACCAGAGCACGCCAAATGAGCCGATCGCGTCATGCTACGGCCATTTCATGCTGCGCCGGGACGAGGTCCCGGCGGCCAGCGAGGCTATTTGAGCGGCAGCTGCCGGCGCCGACGCCGTGCGGGCACGGGTACCGGCTGCAACACCGGGCCCTGCGCAACCGGATTGGCCATGGAAATCAGCGTCACGATCAACGCATCGAGCGCGCTTCCCATGTGGCGGCGAATCGCATCGGATCGCTCGGTCGGTTCTGGGTTTGACTCGTTTCGCGTCATGCGATCCTCCTCAGCTGCATCGCTTGGAACTAATGTGGTGGTGCGCACGGATTTTTTCCAGAGGCTTCCACGTCAGGAAATGCAGCAGACTGTGCGGCGCGCGCGGGCAAAGCGGGCGCACGGAGCGTTTTGGCGCCGGCAGCGCTGCGGTGTTCATTGTAGCGATCGCGGTCATCAAGGGCTATCCGGACTGACAACAGGTATCCTGACAATAGGCATCCCGAATGCCATGATTGACTTGATCGGTCTGTGATCATGTCACTGCAGTTCACCAGGGCCACGGCAAGGTGACGACACTGCGGCAAAATACGGGGAGATCATGAGCACCGAGGAATTTCTGCGCTGGGAAACGCGGTTTTCAAGCGACGAGTTCGTGTTCGGCACCGAGCCGAACGCCTTTCTGGCGGCGTGCTGCGACCTTTTGCCGCCAAGTGGCCGCGCGCTGGCGATCGCCGATGGCGAAGGCCGCAACGGCGTGTTTCTGGCACAGCGCGGGCTGTCGGTGCTGTCGGTCGATTACGCGCCAGCCGCGCAGCGCAAGGCGCAACAACTGGCCAAGGCGCGCGGCGTCACGCTCGAAACGCAGCAGGCCGATCTGTTCACCTGGCAGTGGCCGGGCGACTTTGACGTGGTCGTTGGTATCTTCTTTCAGTTCGCTGAACCTGAGCAGCGCGCGCTGCTGTTCGAGCGTATCCGCCAGGCACTGAAGCCCGGCGGGCTCTTGCTGATCGAAGGTTATCGGCCCGAGCAGATCGGCTATGGCACCGGCGGTCCAAAACAGCCGGAGAAGCTCTACACCCGCGCGCTGCTCGAGCAGGCATTCGGCGATTTCGATCGCTTGTGCATCCAGGAATATGACGCCGTGATCGAAGAAGGCGCCGGGCATAGCGGCATGTCGGCGCTGATTGATCTGGTCGCCTGGAAGCCGCGGGCGTGATGATCAGTTGGCCGACATGCCATCGCGCGCAATATCGGCGCGCTTGTCGATCACAAGCGGACGCCGATACGGTTTATCTCGACGCAGTGCCGCATTAGAAAGGCGGCTCACCGTTCACGACGATGATCGTCGGGCGTAGCGATCGACAAAAACAAAAGCGAGGAAACATGCAGTACCGCTCCCCTTGGATGACCGAAGAGCTGGAAACCTTCCGTGATCAGTTCCGCCGGTTTCTCGCCAAGGATCTGGCGCCGCACGCCGACAAATGGCGGGCGCAGAAGATGGTCGACCGCTTCGCGTGGCTAAAACTCGGCGAAATGGGCGCGCTGCTGCCGAGCATTCCGGAAGCCTATGGCGGGCTCGGCGCCACCTTCGCCTATGATGCCGCGGTGTTCGAGGACATGGAAGCGATCGTGCCGGACGCGCTGTCCGGCGTCACCGTGTCGAGCGGCATCGTCGCGCATTACATCCTGCATTACGGCTCGGAACAGCAGAAGCAGCGCTGGCTGCCCGGCATGGCGCGCGGCGAGCTGATCGGCGCGATCGCGATGACCGAGCCCGGCACCGGCTCGGATCTGCAGAGCATCCGCACCACCGCCAAGCTCGAGGGCGACAACTACGTCATCAACGGCCAGAAGACCTTCATCACCAACGGCCAGACCGCCGATCTGATCGTGGTGGTGGCGCGCACCGGCGGCACCGGCGGCAAGGGGCTGTCGCTGATCGTGCTCGAGACCAAGGACAATCCCGGCTTCAAGCGCGGCCGCAACCTCGACAAGATCGGTCTGCACGCCTCCGACACGTCGGAGCTTTTTTTCGAAAACGCGGTGGCGCCGCGCGAAAATCTGCTCGGCGGCGAAGAGGGCAAGGGCTTTGCGCAGCTGATGCAGCAATTGCCGCAGGAGCGGCTGATCATCGCGGTCGGCGCGGTTGCGGCGATGGAGCGCGCGGTGCGTCTCACCGCCGAGTACACCAAGGAGCGCAAGGCGTTCGGCCAGCCGATCATCGAATTCCAGAACACCGCCTTCACGCTGGCGGAGCGCAAGACCGAAGCGATGATCGCGCGGGTGTTCGTGGATTTCTGCATCGAGCGGCTGATTGCCGGCGATCTCGACGCCGTCACCGCCTCGATGGCGAAATGGTGGTGCACCCAGAAGCAGGTCGAGACCGTCGATGAATGCCTGCAGCTCTATGGCGGCTATGGCTACATGCAGGAATATCCGATCTCGCGGATGTTCATCGATTCCCGCATTCAGAAGATCTATGGCGGCACCAACGAGGTGATGAAGCTGTTGATCGCGCGCTCGCTGTAAGCGGCGGCTCGATCACGCTTGACCAGCATTAAGACGTCATGCCCGCGCGTGTCGCGGGCATGTTCGTTTGATACCTTCGCAATGAGCGTCATGCCCGCGCTTGTCGCGGGTATCCACGTCTTAGAACCGCCGCAAGATCAAAGGCCTGGATGGGCGGGGCGAGCCCGGCCATGACGTGTGTAGTGGCTGGTATCAATCGCCGCCTGTATGAGACGGTGCGGCACAACAACGAAAATGGCCGGGACAAAGCCCGGCCATGACGTCAGTTGCTATCAATCGACGATAGATGCGCCGCGTCAGTCGCGCTTGAACAGGCCGACGATCGCGGCCTTGGCCAGCGTGTTGAAATGCAGGTTGAAGCCGACCACCGCCGCCGAGGTATCGGCGGCTACCGGCAGCGTTTCGGCGCCGACCGCGAACACCGTGAAGAAATAGCGATGCGGATGATCGCCCGGCGGCGGGCACGGCCCGCCATAGCCGGGCATGCCGAAATCGGTGCGGGTCTGCAGCGCGCCCGCGGGCAGCTTTGGCGCGCGCGGATTGCCGGCGTCGAGTTCCAGCTCGGTGACGTTGGCGGGAATGTTGACCACCAGCCAGTGCCAGAAGCCGCTGCCGGTCGGCGCGTCCGGGTCATAGCAGGTCACGGCAAAGCTCTTGGTGCCTTCCGGCGCGCCGGACCAGGCCAAATGCGGCGACTGGTTGCCGCCGGCACAGCCGAACCCGAAATCTTCCGACAGGATGTGCGGCTTCGGCAGATAGTCGCCGTCCTTGAAGCTGTTGCTGCGCACCGAAAACGCCATTGATCTCTCCCCAAATGTCTCAGCTGGCCGCGGCGAGGCCGCGCTGGCGCACGATACGACGCGGCGGCGGTGGCTGCAATTTGCCGGTGGTCAGGCGGCGGAAACCGTGGTCCTGGCGCGCGCCGCGGCGAGGAAAGTGGACCAGATCGCGCGGCCCTGTTGATCGAAGGCGATCACCGTGTCGCGGTAGCGCCGGCGCAATGCCGCATCGATCAACGGATCGGGCAGCAGCGGATCAAACACCAATTGCCGGATTGCGTGATCGCCGATCAAGAACGCTTCCTTGGCGGCGATGCCTTCCGGCAGGCTGGCGGCGCCGGCCAGCCACTGCGTCAGCCGCGCACAGCCGTCGCGATAAGAGCGCATCAGCTCGTCGGCGTTCCAGAGCTGGCGGGCCTGCTGATCGAGCGCGTCATCGAATTGATCAGCGCAAAACACCGGCGTTTCGCCGCCGACCCCGAGCGAGGCGAGGCGAGCCCGCACCGAGGCGACGCCGCCATCGAGATTGTCCGGGCGCACGAATAGCGCGCCTTGCAGCTCACGCAGCCCGAGCAGCGACAGCGCGCGCTCGCGAGCGCGCCAGGCGGCACGATCGGTGCGCGGCAGCCCGGTGGTCAGCACCGCGATCCAGCGCCCGCTCCAGGGCACCACCCGCGCCTCGGCGCTGCGCCAGGCCGACACCTCATTGTCGAGCGCCACCCCGGCCTGGCCGAGCCGATAGCTGCCGCGGGTTTTGGCATCGACCAGGCCCGCCGCTGCCAGCCGCGCCAGCGCCACCCTCGTGGCATTGCCGGAGATGCCGAACAACTCCCCGGCAGCCACCGCCTCGGCCGCGGTCAGGCAGCCATTATCGGCGGCGCGCAGCAGATTCATCAGGAGATGGCGGGGCGAGGGGTGGGCGAGATCGGTCATTGCCAGCAACAATGACGATCCGTCTGTCGCGGCGCAAGCTGAGGCGGAACACGCTGTCATATAATATTACATAGATTGACCGCGATCGTTTCACAATGTAACAATTTGCCGATCATCCATAACGGCCAAAGCCGCCAGTGACTGCCCGCAGTCACCACCAGATCGGGAGGAATTCACCATGAACGCGCCGGTGAATGTGTTTGCAGCCGCCACCAAGGCCGAGCAGTCGCTGGCCTCGACCCATGAGGTCGTCAACGTCGCGCGCGAGCTGCGCGACTACAATCTGTTCACCCAGGACGCCGTGTTGCAGCAGGCGGTGCAGCGCGAGGCTGCCGGGTGGGCGCAGGATGAGCTGACCGCGTTCGGCGCGCTCACCGGCCAGGCCGAGTATCGCGAGCTTGGCATCGTCGCCAACCATGTGCAGCCGGAGCTGGAAACCCACGATCGGTTCGGCAACCGCATCGATCAGGTCAACTTCCATCCCGCCTATCACCAGCTGATGAAGGTGGCCTTTGAACACGGCCTGCATTCCTCGCCTTGGACGAACCCCGGTCCCGGCGCGCAGGTGGCACGTGCCGCGCGGTTCTACATGCAGGCCCAGGTCGAAGCCGGCCATGGCTGCCCGGTATCGATGTCCCATGCTGCGGTGCCGGCACTGCGCGCCACGCCCGAGGTCGCCAAGATCTGGGAGCCGAAGATCACCGCCTGCGCCTATGACCAGCGCAACGTGCCGGACCGCGACAAGCAGGCGCTGGTGGTCGGCATGGCGATGACCGAAAAGCAGGGCGGTTCGGATGTGCGCAGCAATAGCACCCAAGCGTTCCCGGTCGGCGCCGAGGGCGAAGGCCAGCTGTACGAACTGGTCGGCCACAAATTCTTCGTGTCGGCGCCGATGTCGGATGTGTTCCTGACGCTGGCGCATACAAGCGGCGGGCTGTCGTGCTTCCTGATGCCGCGCTGGCGCCCCGACGGCACCAAGAACCCGCTGCAGATCATCCGGCTGAAGCGCAAGATGGGCAACGCTTCCAACGCCACCAGCGAGACCGAGCTGCGCGGCGCGCTCGGTTGGATGGTCGGCCCGGAGGGCAAGGGCATTCGCACCATCATTGACATGGTGGCGATGACCCGGTTCGATTGCATGATCGGCTCGTCAGCTGGCCAGCGCATCGCCACCACGCTGGCGATCCATCACTGCACGCACCGCGCCGCGTTCGGCAAGCAGCTGGTCGATCAGCCGCTGATGCAGAACGTGCTCGCCGATTTGGCGCTGGAAAGCGAAGCGTCGCTGACGCTGGCGATGCGTATCGGCCGGGCGATCGATCACCGCGCCGATCGCAGCGAAGAATTGTTGATGCGCTTTGGCACCGCGGCCGGCAAATACTGGATCTGCAAGCGCACCCCGAACCACGCTTATGAAGCGATGGAGTGCCTCGGTGGCTCGGGCGTGATGGAAGACAGCCCGTTCCCGCGGCTGTTCCGGGAATCGCCGGTCAACGCCATCTGGGAAGGCAGCTCCAATGTGCAGTGCCTCGACGTGCTGCGCGCCTTCGGCAAGCAGCCGGAGGGCCTGCAGGTGTATTTTGCGGAAGTGATGAAGGCCAAGGGCGGCAATGCCCGGCTCGATCGCTGGATCGCCGATCTGCGCCAGGAGTTTGCTGATCTTGGCGATCTCGAATTCCGCAGCCGCGGCCTGGTCGATCGCATGGCGCTGGCGCTGCAGGCGGCGCTCTTGGTGCAGCACGCGCCGGCGTTCGTGGCCGATGCGTTCTGCGCCTCGCGGCTCGATGGCCTCGGCGAGCGCAATCTCGGCGCGTTGCCGCGCGGCGTCGATTGCGCGGCGATCATCAAGCGCGCGGCGGTCGACGCCTGATACCGGCGGCTCCTACCATTGACCCGTCATGCCCGCGCTTGTCGCGGGCATCCACGTCTTGAAAGCGCTGCAAGATCAGAAACGTGGATGGCCGGGACAGAGCCCGGCCATGACGTGCGGAGTGGTTGGTGTCAATCGCTGTTGGTATGAGCGCCATCATCTCACCCTGAAATGACAATGCCCGGGACCAGCCCGGGCATTGGATGTTGCGGATGTGGAGGCAGCTTGGCGTTTACGCGCTCGGCCGCTTGTTCTGGCGGTGCGCCACCAATTCATCGACCACCGCCGGATCGGCCAGCGTCGAGGTGTCGCCCAGCGTTGACGGCTCGTCCTCGGCGATCTTGCGCAGAATGCGGCGCATGATCTTGCCGGAGCGGGTCTTCGGCAGGCCGGGCGCGAACTGGATCAGGTCGGGCGAGGCGATCGGACCAATGTCCTTGCGCACCCAGGCCACCAGCTCCTTGCGCAGCTCCTCGGTCGGCTCGACGCCGGTCATCAGCGTGACATAGGCGTAGATGCCCTGGCCCTTGATGTCGTGCGGATAGCCGACCACCGCGGCTTCCGACACCTTGGGATGGGCGACCAGCGAGGATTCCACCTCGGCGGTGCCCATGCGGTGGCCGGACACGTTGATGACGTCATCGACGCGGCCGGTGATCCAGTAGAAGCCATCGGCGTCGCGCCGGCAGCCGTCGCCGGTGAAATACTTGCCCGGATAGGCCGAGAAGTAGGTCTGCTCGAAGCGGGCGTGATCGCCATAGACGGTGCGCATCTGGCCCGGCCAGGAGCGCGCCAGGCACAGATTGCCGGTGCATTCGCCTTCCAGCACATTGGCGTCGGCGTCGAGGATCTGCGGCACCACGCCGAAGAACGGCCGGGTCGCCGAGCCGGGCTTCAGCTTGGTGGCGCCGGGCAGCGGCGTGATCAGAATGCCGCCGGTCTCGGTCTGCCACCAGGTATCGACGATCGGGCAGCGGTTGTCGCCGACCACGTGGTAGTACCACTCCCAGGCTTCGGGGTTGATCGGCTCGCCGACCGAGCCGAGCAGCCGCAGGCTCTTGCGCGAGGTCTTCTTCACCGGCTCGTCGCCGGTCTGCATCAGCGCGCGGATCGCGGTCGGCGCGGTGTAGAAGATGTTGACCTGGTGCTTGTCGATCACTTCCCAGAACCGCGAATTGCTCGGGTAGCTCGGCACGCCCTCGAACATCAGCGTGGTGGCACCGTTCGCCAGCGGTCCATAGAGGATGTAGCTGTGGCCGGTGACCCAGCCGACGTCGGCGGTGCACCAGTAGACGTCACCGTCGTGATAATCGAAGATGTATTGATGCGTCATCGACGCGAACACCAGATAGCCGCCGGTGGTGTGCAGCACACCCTTGGGCTGGCCGGTGGAGCCGGACGTGTACAGGATGAACAGCGGGTCTTCGGCGTTCATCGGCTCGCACGGGCAGTCGGTGGTCACCATCTCGGCGGCTTCGTGGTACCAGAAGTCGCGGACGTCATCCATGAACACGTCAGCGCCGGTGCGCTTCACCACCACCACCCAATCGACGCCGCCGACCTTGCGCAGCGCGGCATCGACATTGGCCTTGAGCGGCACGCGGCGGCCGCCGCGCAGACCTTCGTCAGCGGTGATCACCACCTTGGACTGACAGTCGGTGATGCGCTGCGCCAGCGAATCCGGCGAAAAGCCGCCGAACACCACCGAATGAATCGCGCCGATCCGCGCGCAGGCCAGCATCGCGAACGCCGCCTCGGGGATCATCGGCAGATAGATGGTGACGCGGTCGCCCTTCTTCACGTTGCGGTTGCGCAAGACGTTGGCCATCTTGCAGACCTCGTCGTGCAGCTCGCGATAGGTGATCTTGCGCGATTCCGACGGATCGTCGCCTTCCCAGATGATCGCGACCTGATCGCCGCGGGTCTCCAGATGACGATCGATACAGTTCCAGGCGGCGTTCAGCTCGCCGTCCTCGAACCATTTGATCGAGATATTGCCGGGCGCGTAGGAGGTGTTTTCGACGATGGTGTAGGGCTTGATCCAGTCGAGGCGCTTGCCGTGCTCGCCCCAGAAGCCGGTCGGGTCCTTCACCGAGCGCTCATACATCTCGCGATATTTCGCGTCGTCGACAAAGGCGCGCTTGGCCCATTCCGCGGGCACGTCATAGATCTTCTCGGACATTCGTTCCTCCACACCCCAATGAGCGGTCATTGCCGCACCCGCCGTCAGTGCCCTTGGACCGCAACCGCGCTTCCCGGCGGCTTATCATCAGCGCCGACGACTTCGCCGGGCGTCGAACGTTCCGGCAAAGTCTGCATGGGGCCTGATGGATAAGCGTCACCGGCCACGAGAGATGCGATCGTCCCGCCTTCCGGCTGTTGGTGTGATTATGCGTTGCCGCGCAGTGCGCCGACAAGCCGTCCTGTATAGGACTTTTGGCCCTGTTAGGCGGTGCTACACCGCTGATTGTGCAGTGCAATCAAGTTGGTAGTGCGTATCGAGCGGTGAGCTAACAGGGCCAAAATCGCTCGTTTTGGCATACAACCGAGGGTGCCGGGTGCTGTTATTGCCAAGAATTCCGCCAGCCGGGCAAAGGCAAGATAGTGCGGTGCGATCCATGCTACGCTGCGGCGCGAAATTGAATTTCGCAGCTGCGAAGTGATCAGCAGGCGAATTTTTCAACGTTATCACCAGAGCGCCGCGGCAAAGCGCCGCGTCTAGCGCAGTGTCCAGACGCTGGTGTTCTTGATCTCGGCGTCTTCCAGATCGCGCGACACCGGCACGCCGAACTGGGCGAGCTGAGTGAGCTGGTCCTTGGGCAGATAGCTGCGGCCGGGATCGCCGATCAGCACGCTTGCGCCGTCAGCGGCGCGGCTGCTGAGAAATTGCAGCGCCAATTCGGCAATATCACGCTGGTAGAAGATGTCGCCCGCCAGCACGGTATGCGCGAATTCGGGATGGGGCGCGCTCAGCAGGTCGGCACCACTGACCTTCACCGCGACATCATTGGCGGCGGCGTTGATGGCAATCGCTGCGCAGGCAAAGCGGTCGATATCAAAGGCGGTGACGCGGCGCGCGCCGGCCTTCATGGCCGCGATCGCCACCAGCCCGGAGCCGGAGGCGAGATCGATCACCTCCTTGCCGGCGACCGTATCCGGATGATCGAGCACATAGCGCGCCAGCGCTTGGCCGCCCGCCCAGGCAAAGGCCCAGAACGGCGGCGGCAGCCCGGCCTCGCCTAGTTCTTCCTCGGTCTTGCTCCACAGCGGCAGCGCCTCGTCGGCGACATGCAGCGCCACTTCCGGCACCAGCGGCACCGGCCGCAGCCTGGTATTGGCGTGAATGAAAGCGATCGGGTCGGTGATGGCGGTGCTCATCGCGCGGTGATGCGGGGCGGCATGGCAAAAGTCCAGCGCCACGCTGCGCGGCACGTGGCGGTGCTGATGCCAGCTACGAACGCAAACACTGTGCGCGGATGGATTTACACCGCAAGCGGCGAAGATGGCGGCTAAACGCCGCCCATCTGGCAGATCAGCCGCCATTCGGCGTCGGTGACCGGCTGCACCGACAGCCGCGACTGCTTGAGCAGCGCCATTTCGGCCAGCTTCGGCTCAGCCTTGATCGCCGCCAGCGTCACCGGGGTTTTCAGCGGCGCGACCGCCTTGAGATCGACGCACACGAATTTGCCGGACGGATCGGTCGGGTCGGGATAGTGCTCGCGGATGATCTCGGCGATGCCGACGATCTCCTTGCCCTCATTGGAATGGTAGTAGAACGCGCGCTCGCCCACCTTCATGCGCATCAGATGCTGCTTGGCACTGTGATTGCGCACCCCGGTCCAGGCTTCGCCCGCGGCGCCTTTGGCGACCTGCTGGTCCCACGACCACACCGAGGGTTCGGACTTCACCAGCCAATACGCCAAGCTACAGCTCCGATTTCAAAGGACGGGTCAGCAATGCGCCGATCGCGGCGTCGACCGTGGTCTGGCCGGCGAGCACCGCTGCCACGGCTTCCGAGATCGGCATCTCGATATTCTTGGCGTGCGCCATCTCCAGCAGCACCGGCGCGGTGAACGCGCCTTCGGCGAGCTTGCCATGCGAGGCGGTGTCCACGCTCTCGCCTTTGCCGAGCGCCATGCCGAACGAGAAATTGCGCGACTGCGGCGTGCCGCAGGTCAGGATCAAATCGCCGAGCCCGGACAGCCCCATCATGGTCTCGGTCTTGGCGCCATAGGCTTTGCCAAAGCGCACCAGCTCGGCAAAGCCGCGCGTGGTCATCGCCGCCAGTGCCGAGGCGCCGAGTTTCTTGCCCTCGACGATGCCGGCGGCGATCGCCAGCACGTTCTTGGTGGCGCCGCCGAGTTCGACGCCGCGCACGTCGGTCGAGTGATAGGGCCGGAAGCTGCCGCAATTGATCGCTTGCGCCAGCGCTTCGGCGACGGCGGCGTCAGTCGCGGCGATCGTCACCGCGGTCGGCAGGCCGCGCGCCACGTCGGCGGCAAAGCTCGGCCCGGACAGGATCGCCGGCACTGCTTCCGGCGCGCATTCAGCGATGATCTCCGTCATAAAACGATGGGTGCCGCGTTCGATGCCCTTGGCGCAGGCGATCAGCGGCGTGCGCGGCGCAATCAGCGGCGCCAGCTGGCTCACCACCGCGCGCAGCACTTGCGCTGGAATGACCAGCAGGATCGCATCGGCGCGCGCGGCTTCCGCAAGATCGCGCGTCACCTGGATCGCCGGTTCCAGTTTCACGCCAGGCAAAAACAGGCTTTCGCGGGCGTTCGCCAGTTGCTGTGCATTACCGGCGTCATGTTCCCACAGCATCACCTTGCGGCCGGCGCGGGCGCAGGTTTGCGCCAGCGCGGTGCCCCAGGCGCCGCCGCCCAGCACGGCGATCGAACTCATCATGGTCATCGGTTTTCCATCACATCAAAATGCCGGTTGCGCAGCGATCAGCCTGCTCCCTCTCCCCGCCTGCGGGGACAGGTGAAGCGATGCTCGGGGCAGCGCCAGCGCGTTCATCGTCAGAACCCGGCGCGGGTGTTGGCGAATTTCGCCGGCGTCGTGACATTGGCATCAAGCAGCCAGCGCGCGCGCGGCGCGGTTTCGAGCGGATCGGTCAGGCCCAGCGCCAGCCGTTCGGCGCCGGCCCAGGCGATCATCGCGCCATTGTCGGTGCACAGCTTCGGCGGCGGGATAATGAATTCAGTGCCGGCGCGGTCGGCGGCGGTTTGCAGCGCGCCGCGGATCGCCTGATTGGACGCAACGCCGCCAGCCGCGACCAGCGCCTGCGGCGGACCGAACCGCTCAGCGAACTGCGTCAGCCCGACATCGAGCCGATCGATAATGGTCTCCAGTACCGCAGCCTGAAAACCGGCGCACAGATCGCAGACGTCCTGGCGCTCCAACGGCTCCAGTCGGCTCGCTTCATTGCGCACCGCGGTTTTCAGTCCGGACAGCGAGAAATTGGCATCGGGGCGGCCGAGCATCGGCCGCGGAAAGGCAAAGCGCTCCGGATCGCCGGTCTCGGCAGCGCGTTCCACCTGCGGGCCGCCGGGATAGGGCAGGCCGAGCATCTTCGCCACCTTGTCGAACGCTTCGCCCATCGCGTCATCGACGGTGGTGCCGAGCCGCACATAATCACCGACGCCGAGCACCGCGACGATCTGGGTGTGGCCGCCGGAGGCGAGGAACAGGCAATACGGGAACGGCAGCGCGTGCGTCAGCCGCGGCGTCAGCGCGTGCGCTTCAAGATGGTTCACCGCGATCAGCGGCGTGCCATGCACCAGCGTGATCGCCTTGGCGGTGGTCAGGCCGACAATCACCCCGCCGATCAGGCCGGGGCCGGCCGCGGCGGCGACGCCGCTCAGTTGCACGAAGCCGACATCGGCCTGGCGCATCGCGCGCGCAATCACGCCGTCGAGCAGATCGACATGCGCACGCGCCGCAATCTCGGGAACCACACCGCCGTAAGGCGCGTGATCCTCGATTTGCGAATGCACGATGTTGGAGAGAATCCGGCCACGACCATCGCTGCCGCGCTCGATCACGGCCGCTGCGGTTTCGTCGCAAGTGGTCTCGATCCCCAACACCAGAGAGGCTGTGTCAATAGCCAAATTGAGCCCTTGCGTTTGCCGGCAGACTTGCGCTTTGCTGGCCCGGCGTAGCATTGCGGGGTCTCAGAATGCAATCGTCCGGTTGGCAATCCCCCGGCGCAGCATCGGGATCGGCAGGGCAAAACTGCCGTCCGGGTGCTAATATCCCGCGTGCGTTGCGTCCTTCCTTGAAATTTTCTGTGGAGATCTGAAGAGTGGCCATGCTCGTTACACGGCCCCAGCCTGACAACGAGGCGACTGCCGCCTTGCTGCGGGCGAAGGGGGTCGAGGTGCTGTTGGCGCCGATGCTGCGGTTTGAACCTGTGGCGTTCGACATCGATCCAGAGGTTGAATATGGCGGCGTCATTGTCTCCAGTGCCAATGCGTTTCGAGCGATGGAAGGCAAGCCGTCACTGACGCGATTGCTGAATTTGCCGCTGTTTGCAGTTGGTTCGCATACCGCCGAAGCGGCGCAGGCGTTTGGCTTCACCGATCTCGTGGTTGCAGCCGGCGATGCGATCTCGCTACGCGATACCATCATCGCCACCGTGCGCGAGCGCAACATCGATCAGACCAAGCCGCTGCTGTGGCTGGTCGGCGCCGACATGGCCCGGGATATTGCCACCGAACTACGCGGCCTCGGGTTCAATGTCGTCGCGCAGACAGTGTATAAGATGGTCCCGGTCCACAGCCTGCCGGATGACGTTTGCACCGCGTTCGCAGGCAGCCGGATCGACACCGTGATGCACTATTCCGGTCGCAGCGCGCGATCGTTCCTCGATGCGGCGCGGGCTGCTGGTATCGAGATCTCGGCGCTGGCGATCGTGCATTGCTGCATTTCGGAAGCGGTGGCTTCGGTGGTGCGTGAAGCCGGTGCGACGCGGGTGATTGTCGCGCGCGCCCCCAGCGAAGCCGCGATGTTTGAAGTGCTGGACCGCGCGCTCGGCTCGCCGTCGTAACAGGCGGCCCGTGCCAGCGGGGGCGGCTGCGAAAGCCAATTAGGGAAATCGAGTGATGGTCGAGGGTAAGCCCGACAACAAGGATCACCTGAAGGAACACCCAGAAGCGATCGGCGAGGAGCCCGCAGGCTCGACGCCGCCCGCCCGGGAAGCCCAGTACATCGAGGAGACCGAGCAGGTCGGCCGCGATGTCGATCAGGCTGCTGATCAGGTTGATGGCGATCAGGCCAATGCAGCGGCTGCTGCGGCGGCCGACGCCGAGGCCGCGCCTTCCGAGCCGGAGCAAGCGGCGCCCGCTGTGGCCGACAAGGCCGCTGCCGAAAAGGCTGCGGAACCAGCGGCACCGCGCGGCTCATCACCGATCCTGCCCCTGCTGTCCGGCGCCGTCGGTGCCGCGCTGGTACTGGGCGGCGCCTGGTTTGCGGTCGGTCAGAACCTGCCGCTGACGCCGCAAAGCGGCGATAGCGCCGCGCTGGAAACGCTGACGGCGCGTATCGCCAGCGTCGAAGCCAAAGCCAATGCCGCGGCCTCGGCGCCCGCGGTCGCAAGCGCGGCCGCGCCGGCTGCGTCCGAGCCCGATCCGGCGCTGATCAAGCGCATCGATAATTTGGAAAAGTCGGTGACGGCGCTGCATGACGAGCTCGCCGCCACCAAGGACAAGGCCGTGCAGCTGTCGGCTGCGATCGGCAATCTGAAGACGGCCGCTCCCAGCGATGCCGCGCCTGCCGAGCCGAGCACGGCCGAGGCCGCTGCGCCGGCGACGCCGAGCGTTCCGGCTGCCACGGCTGCCGAACTCGCCGAACTTGGCGAGCGCTTGACCAAGCTGCAGGCCGCGGTGGCCGCCTTGCCGCCGCCGCCCGCGCCGGTTGATCTCGCCCCGGTCAATGAGCGGCTCAGCAAGCTGGAAGTCGCGGTCGATAAGCCGCCGCCGGTGCTCGACGACAGCGGGCTGCGCCGCGTGGTGGCCGCCGCGCTGTTGGAAAGCGCCGTGCAGCATGGCGAGGGCTATGCCGGTCTGCTCGGCACCGCCAAGTCGCTCACGCCCGATCCGGCCGCGTTGCAGCCGCTGGAACCGTTTGCCGCTAATGGCGTGCCGAGCGCCAAGGATCTGTGCCGCGAGCTGATCGCGCTGCTGCCGAAGCTGATCCCCGGTTACGATCCGCTCGACTCCACCGCGAGCATTCTCGACCGGCTACAGGCCGGCGCCGACCGCCTGGTGCGGATTCAGCGTCCCGGTACGCCCGGCACCAAGGATCGCAGCGCGGTGCTGGCGCGCATGATCACGGCCGCGCAGCGCAACGACCTCGCCGAGGCCAAGCGTGAGCTGAGTGCGTTGGAGCCGTCCGAACGGGCGCCCGCCCAAGAGTGGCTCAATCGCGCCAATGCCCGCGACGCCGCGCTGTCTGCTTCCCGCCAGTTCGCCGCCGCCGCGATGGCTGCGCTCTCGAAATAATCGCCATAGGATTCCGATGCTTCGTATCATCCTGTTTCTTGTCGTGATCGCCGTTGCGGCCACCGGCGCCGCATGGCTCGCTGAGCAGCCCGGCAATGTCGTGCTGTCCTGGAACGGCTGGCAGGCCGAAGCGTCGGTGGCCGTGTTTTCGATGGTGGTCGGCGGCGTCCTGATTGCGGCGCTGCTCACCTGGGCGATCCTGGCCGGGCTCTGGCGCTCGCCGGGCCGGCTGCGGCGCAGCCGCCGCGAGCGGCGCCGTGAACGCGCCCGCCGCGCCATCACCCAGGGTCTGCTGGCGGTTGGGCATGGCGATGCCGCGCAGGCGCGGTCGCAGGCCAATGCCGCGCGCCGCCATGCGCCGAACGATCCGCTGGCGCTGCTGCTGCAGGCGCAGGCGGCGCAGCTCGATGGCGATCGCGAGGGCGCCAAGCGCGCGTTCCTGGCGATGGCCAATCGCGACGACACCAAGTCGCTCGGCCTGCGCGGGCTGTTCATCGAAGCACAGCGTGCCGAAGACCCCTACGCCGCGCTGACCATTGCTGAAGAAGCGCTGCGGCTGTCGCCGGGCTCGCATTGGGCCGCGCACGCCGTGCTCGGTTTCCGCTGCGCGCGCAGCGACTGGTCGGGCGCGCTCGACATTCTCGAAAACAATCTGGCGTCCGGTCTGATCGACAAGAAGACCTATCGCCGGCAGCGCGGCGTGCTGCTGACCGCGCGCGCGATCGAATGCGCCGATTCCGATGTCAGCCTGTCGCGCGACAGCGCGCTGGAAGCGATCAAGCTGGCGCCGACGCTAGTGCCGGCCGCGGTGCTGGCCGCCAAATATATGAGCGAGGCGCATCAGCTGCGCCGCGCGCTCAAGATCATCGAGACCGCCTGGAGCGCGCAGCCCCATCCCGATCTCGCCGAGGCCTATGCCCATATCCGCTCCGGCGACAGCGCCAATGCCCGGCTGTCGCGCATCGAAACGCTGGCGGCCAAGGCGCCCGGCCATATCGAAAGCGCGCTGGCGATCGCCCGCGCCGCGATCGACGCCTCTGAGTTCACCCGCGCCCGCAATGCGCTCGCGCCCTATGTCGATGCGCCGACCCAGCGCGTCGCCATGCTGATGGCCGAGATCGAACATTCCGATCGCAATGACAGCCGCGCAGCGCGCGCCTGGACCTTGCGCGCGGTGCGTGCGCTGCGCGATCCGGCCTGGACGGCGGATGGCTGCGTGTCCGATCGCTGGCGGCCGGTGTCCCCGGTCACCGGGCGGCTCGACGCCTTTGTCTGGACCACGCCGCTCGCCGAGCTGCCGTCCGACCGCGGCATGGTGCTGGAAAGCGATCTGTTCGACGAGACCCTGATCGAGCCGCCGAGCGACGACGAGGCCGAAACCGTGGTCGCCGAGCCGGTCGCCGCCGAGCCGGAAAAGCCCAAGCCGGCCGCGCCCAAGGCCAAGGCGGCCAATGCCGCGGTCGAAGTCGTGATGGAACCGGCTGACACCCGCCCGGTGTCGACCCCGACCTCAACGGCCAGCGCGACCGCTTCCGCGACCCCGGCCGCCGCCAGCAGCGATAGCGCGCTGCCGCTGTTTCACCGCCGCCAGACCGCCGCGCCGGTGATCCCGATCGTGCGTGCCCCGGATGATCCAGGGGTCGATGAGGACGGCAACGAGTTCGACAACAAATCGTCCTCGCAGGGCAGCAGCTGGCGCGGTTACCTGCCGCGTCGCGACGGCTAGGCCAAGCTGGGTGGGGCGCAAAGCCCCCCCACCCGACCGGCCTAAAGGCCGGCCACCCTCCCCACCGCTGCGCGGGGGGAGGGAGAGTGCACGGGTTCCGGGCCAGACTGAGCCCCCGTTCCACCGATGACCGTCATGCCCGCGCTTGTCGCGGGTATCCACGTCTTGAAAACGCTGCAAGATCAAAGGCGTGGGTGGCCGGGACGAGCCCGGCCAAGACGTGCGGAGTGGTTGGTATTAATCGCCGAGCCGGCGTGCGGGCCGGCGTTTGACAGCACTTAACCAACAATTGCGTTGCGGGTCGGCCACAAGCTGAACCGTTAACATCGTGTGCTACGGTCCGCGCCCGCATCACGGACGCATCGCCAGACCCCGCGCCAAAGCCTGGGCCGGCGCAGCAGGTAGCACATTGATGATCGAGATCAGCCAGCAGGAATCGTTCGATTTCCTCAGTGAGGACTATGCCGAACTGTTCGCGCGTTCCGACGCGACCGCGTTTCAGCATCCGATCTGGCTCGACCGGCTGCATAAGGTGCTGGTGCCGGCGCGCGGCGCCGAAGCGGTGACGCTGCTCGGCCGTTATTGCGGCCGGCTGGTGTTTGCCATGCCGCTGATCCGGCGCCGGTTTGGGCCGTTGTCACTCTATGACGCCGCCGATCTTGGCGTGTCCGACTACAACGCCCCGGTGATCGACCGCACGCTGCTCGCTGCGCTGGAGCGCGACGAGGCGCTGCGTAACCAGTTGCGCCATGCGCTGCCGCGCTGGGCGCTGACCCGGCTTCGCAAGGTGCGGCCGGAGCAGATCGCGCTGGTGAACAGCCTTGGCGCCAGCCGCGCCACCTTCATGGAACTGAACGCCCATGAGGTCGCGCTGTCGGCGCCGTTTGGCGAATGGCGCAGCCGCGCGCTCGATCCGGCATTCAGCCATTTCCTGGACAAGAAGCGCCGGCTGCTCGCCAAGAAGGGCGAGATCACGCTGACGGCGCTGCAGGACCCGGCCGAGATGGAAGCGGCGCTCGCCACCATGGTCGAGTTCCGCGCCAAGCGCTGGCCCAATGACGCGCTCAAGGAGCCGGCCAATTTCGCGTTCTATCTCGACGTGGCGCGCGCCGGGCAGGCCTGCGGTTTCTCCTGCATGTACCGCATGGATGCGATCGGCGCGCCGGGCGCGGTGATGTTCGGGCTGCGCCATCGCGGCCGGTTCTTGTTCGTGCTGCTCGCCTTCGATTTTGAGCGGCTGCGCAACTACTCGATTGGCCTGCTGTTCATCGAAAGCGTGATCGAACAGTGCATCGCCCGCGGCGACACGGTGTTCGATCTCACGGTTGGCGACGAAGCCTATAAGGACAAATTCGCGACCCATGCCGTGCCGATGCAGGCGTGCTGGGCCGGCCCGACGCCGATGCCGGCGTTGTGCGATCTGGCGTTCGCGAGGTTCCTCAAGCTGCGCGCGCGGCTGCAGCCGCCGCAGCGTCCGGTGACCGCGTCCTGAACGAGCGCGACCAGCCTACGGCTGATCCGATGGTTAACGGTTTCTTGCGACTTGTGCGCTAGCTGGTGCAGGCGCGGCATTGGCTATTTCGGCCGTCGCAATACGCCTCAAACCAGATCGCGGCCAAGCCGCCGATCACCGATCATCCCGGGCGCAGCACCATGTCTGTCGAAGCGATGGCACAGCCAACAGCGACTGCGGTAGCTGCGCCGCTGCCCGCTGCTGCGCCGTTCGGCTCGATCGTTTTGCCGCTTCTGATCGCGCTGGCGCTCGCCATGTTCGGGCCGGTACTCAATGTCGTCAGCCCGCTGCTCGGCCTTGCGGTGCAGACCTTGCTGGCTCTGGCGATCGCGATCGCGCTGCCGAGCTATGGGCCGGTGGTCGCGATCGTGGTGCTGCTGTTTCAGAACGTGTTCGTCTCGATCTGCTCGCCGCTATACGCCAGCGATCCCTCGCAGCTCGAATTTATCAAAGGCTACAATTTCCTGAGCTGCGTGCTGCTCTGGCTGGTCAATTTCGTGAGCTATCTGCCGCGCCGCCGCCAATGTCACCCGCTGCTGCGGCGCTGGATGCTGGCCAGCACCGTGGTGCTGGTGGCGATCGGCTTCTATCTGATGATCGGCGTGTTGCAGGACCCGAAGGCCGCCGCGATCTATCTGCGCAACATCGTGCTGCCGTTCCTGCTGTTCCAGCTCGCGCTGTTGACCGCGAGCCGTTACCGGCTGCGCGTCACGCCGTTGCTGGTGACCATTGCGGTGGTGTTCATCGGCTGCGGCTTCTTTGAATTTGCGTTCCGCGAGACCTGGCTCGCGCTCACCAATGGCCGCACCTATTGGTATCTCGACGGTCTCAAGGCGATGGACGCCGGGGTCTGGGAAAAGCAGATGCGCGCCACCGGCTCGGTGATGGTCGATCTGCTCGACCGTTTCCGGGTGTCGTTCTTCAACACCCCGCTGCTGGAGCCGCTCGGCCTGACCACCGTGCTGCGTCTGTTCGGCCCCAATATCAGCGCGGTCAGCTTTGCCTATGGCGTCGGCTTCTTTGTGCTGTTTCTGACCGCGACCGGCCGCTATCTGCTGGCGCTGGCCGGTTTTGCGCTGCTGATCCTGTGCAGCGTCAAGGGCGCGCTGCTGATGGTGCTGTTCGTGCTGGTGGCGCAGGCCGCGACCCGGCTGATCGGCCCGGTGCTGACGCTGGCGCTGTTGCTGATGATGCTGGTGGTCTATGCCGCGGTGGTGATCGTCAGCGGCCTGAAGATGGGCGACTATCATGTGATCGGCCTGATGGGCGGCGTGAACGGCTTTTTGCAGCAGCCGTTCGGTCGCGGTCTTGGCGTCGGCGGCAATCTTGGCGGCGACTTCAATTCGATCGACTGGGAAGCGGCCCAGCATCTTGGCGCGGTGCAGGGCGCGTTTGAGAGCGCGGTCGGCGTGCTGCTCTATCAGATGGGCGCGGCCGCGCTGCTGCCGCTCGGCTTCTGCCTGGCGCTGGCGCTGGCGATCTGGAAGCTCTACGCCCGGTCGGGCCTGCGCGCTCAGGGCATGGCGGCGTTCGGTATCCTGATCATATTGGTCAACGGCCTGTTCCAGGAGGAGGCGCTGTTTTCGCCGCCGGCGCTCGGGCTGATGCTGTGCATGGCGGGCCTGGTGCTGGGCCATGCCATCCGCGATGCCACCTGCGATCTGGGCGCTGCCGCCACCGGGCCACAAATCGCCGCCGCCGGGCGCGATCAGCACTTTGACGACAGCAACCTTTCCCGCTATGAAGCGGCCGTTCAAATGCGCTCTGCCGTGGCGGAACCGCCCGGCAGGCCGCTGTAATCTTAGCAATCGGGCTCGCTGCTTGATTCGCCGCAATAGCTCAGCCGGTAGAGCACATCATTCGTAATGATGGGGTCGGGGGTTCGAATCCCTCTTGCGGCACCATTTCCTGGCTTCTCCGTTGGTTGGTCCACGGACGCCTGCCGCTCGCGAGCCAGCGGCACAACCCCTTATCCGACACGAGGTTGATGCGATGCTGCGAACCCTTCTGCTCACGCCGGCGCTGCTGCTGGCGGCCACCACCGCCTTTGCGCAGCACTCCGCGCGTACCGACCCCGGCTGCGGCCGCGATGCCTCGCGGTTCTGCCGTGCGGTGCTCGACCAGGGTGACATGGCGGTGCTGGCCTGCCTGCAACAGAACCGCGCCAAGCTCAGCAAGACCTGCGCGAAGGTGCTGACCGACAACGGCCGCTGAACGCCTGGCGGACGCGCGCCGCGCGGCTGGCGGGAACCGGGTTTTTCCGACAACGTTGTCGCCGGAGCGGCTGCGACGACGCTGCTGTTGTTCGCCCCGACCCGCCTGCTTAAGTGTTTCCTCGGATGCTCGGACCTGGCGGCACGCCCGGCCTTGAGCGCAACGCCGGAGAAGTCGCGATGCTCAGCCGATTGCGCCAGTTCATTGAAGACGTGATTGCTCCCGCTTCGCCGCGGCCTGAATTGTCGTTCGACGACAATGGCTACCGGCTGGCTGCGGCCGCGCTGCTGATTCACGTGATCTCGCTCGACGGCGAACCGTCGGCGGTGGAGCGCCGCAAGCTGCAGCTGTTGCTGGAAGACCGTTTCAATCTCGATGCCGAGGCTGCCAGCAAGCTGATGGCGCTCGCGGCCCGCGCCGAAAGCGATGCGGTTGACCTCTATCAGTTCACCAGCGTGCTGATGCGCACCGTCAATGAAGAAGGCCGGCTGCGCATCATCGAGATGATGTGGGAAGTGGTCTATGCCGACGGCAATGTCACCGAGTTCGAGGAGAACGTGGTGTGGCGCGCCGCCGATCTGCTCGCGGTATCGGCACGCGACCGCATCAATTTGAAGCGGCGTGCGGCGTTTGATCTGCAGCGCGGTACTCTACGCGAACCGATCGACGACGCGACCGGCTGATGGCGGCCCTGCGGGGCTGCCTTGATGTCGCGCGGTACGGGAAAACGGGCGCGTTGCACGGCTCTTGCATTGCACCTTCGGCCTGTGGTGATCTGCGCATCACCAATCGTCGCCATCGCAAAGAGTACCAGCAGTGACTGAACGTGTGACGTTGATAACCGGCGCTTCCGCTGGAATCGGGACTGAGCTGGCGCGGGTATTTGCTGCAAATCGCCATCGTGTTGCGCTGGTCGCCCGGCGCGAGGAACGCCTCACCAAACTGGCCGAGGAGATCACCGCCGCCGGCGGCGCCGCGCCGCTGGTGATCGCCTGCGATCTGCAGCAGCCCAAAGCCGCTGACACGGTGGTGACGGCACTGGCCGAGGCCAATGTCGAAGTCGAATATCTGGTCAACAATGCCGGCTACGGCCTGTTTGGCCGGGCGATCGAACTTGACCGCGAGGGCCAGCTCGGCATCGTCGATCTCAACAACCGCATGCTGACCGATCTGACGCTGCGCTTCGCCGATAGCGTCGTCAAACATCAGGGTGGCATTCTGAACGTGGCGTCGATTGCCGGCTTCCTGCCAGGGCCGGGCATGGCGGTGTACTATGCCTCCAAGGCGTTCGTGCTGTCGTTTACCGAGGCCATGCATGCCGAACTGGCCGGCAAGGGTGTGCGGGTCACCGCGCTCTGTCCCGGGCCGGTGCTGACCGAATTCCAGGATCGCGCCGGCTTTGAGCCGGGCTTCGATTCGGCGATTCTCAATGTCTCGGCCGCGGAAGTGGCGCGCCAGGGCTATGAGGGGCTGATGGCCAATAGGCGCACCGTGCTGCCTGGCATCGGCATCAAGATCGTGCCGGTGCTGCTGCGCATGTTCCCGCGCTGGTTCATCCTGAGCGGCGTCACCAAGTTTCAGCTCCGGCGGCGCTGAGCGCGGCCACGAGCGAATCGAGCGACGCCCATTGAACGGCGGTACGGGCGGCCGTTGCAGGACGGGACGTGCTGCGGAAGTCGCGCGGAGGAAGCGCGTGCCAAGGCGGATTTAAAGAAGCGGCTGTGACGAAGCGGGGCGCGGTATTGATGTGTTGTCTGCGTTCGGGTGGGATGAATGCGCGATGGCTGACACCAGAACTGCCGCTTGCGGGAGTTTGGTGGAGCCAGGCGGGATCGAACCGCCGACCTCGTCATTGCGAACGACGCGCTCTCCCAGCTGAGCTATGGCCCCTTAACGGCCGCGTCGGTGGGGCGAAGCGGCCTGCAGATGGCGCCATTTACAGTGCCCTCCCGCGCCAAGTCAAGGACGCATGACATGAGATTTTGCGGATTCACTTTAACCCGGTGGTTCCCTTGTTTGCCCTGGAGCGAACCGATATCTACGAGACAGCCAAGAATCCCGCGCCAAACCCCTCCGCGAGTTATTCCCCGCCATGCAATCCATTCTCGATATTATTGAAACGATCCTCAACCTTTACATCTGGCTGTTGATCGCATCGGCGATCCTGTCCTGGCTGATCGCGTTCAACGTCGTGAACACGCGCAATCAGTTCGTGGCCACGGTGTCGGAGTTTCTGTATCGCATCACGGAGCCGGTGCTGGCGCCGATCCGCCGCATGCTGCCCAATCTCGGCGGCCTCGACATTTCGCCGATCGTGGTGATCCTGGGCATCATGTTCATCGAGAGCGTGATCGCGCGCTACATCCGGCCGAACGTTTTCTGATCGATCGGCGCTGAGCGAATCATGGAAGCTTGGCGCTACTCGCCGCAGGGGATCAGCGTGGCGTTGCGGGTGACGCCGCGCGGCGGGCGCGACGACATTGATGGGCTGGAAACGCTGGCCAATGGCCGCACCGTGGTCAAAGTCCGGGTGCGGGCGATCGCCGAGGGCGGCGAGGCTAATCGCGCGGTGACCGAGCTGCTGGCGAAGGCGCTGGGCGTGCCAAAGCGCGCGGTGCGGCTGCTGTCAGGCGCCACCTCACGGCTGAAACAGGTTGCCGTCGATGGCAATCCCGAACAATTGGGCGCGGCGCTGCGCAAGCTGACCGCCACCCCGAGCACTGATTAAGAGGACGAGATGACCGCGCGGATTATTGATGGAAAAGTGATTTCAGCCGATGTGCGGGCCCGCGTCGCCGACGAGGTCAAGCGGCTGAAGGCCGAGCACGGCATTACCCCCGGTCTGGCGGTGGTGCTGGTCGGCAATGATCCCGCCTCGGAAGTCTATGTCCGCTCCAAGCACAAGCAGACCAACGAAGCCGGCATGGCCTCGTTCGAGCATCGGCTGCCGGCCGATGTGGCGCAGGACGAGCTGCTGGCGCTGATCAAGAAGCTGAACGCCGATCCGTCGGTGCACGGCATTCTGGTGCAATTGCCGCTGCCCAAGGGCCTCGATTCCACCGTGGTGATCGACGCGATCGACCCGGCCAAGGATGTCGATGGTCTCAATCCGGTCAATGCCGGGCGGCTCGCCTCCGGCCTGTTCGCGCTGACGCCGTGCACGCCGCTCGGCTGCATCATCATGGCCAAGCAGGTGCACAATTCGCTCGAGGGCATGAATGCCATCGTGATCGGCCGCTCCAATCTGGTCGGCAAGCCGCTGGTGCAGCTGTTGCTCAACGAGAACGCCACGGTGACCATTGCCCATTCGCGCAGCCGCGATCTGCCGGCGCTGTGCCGTCAGGCCGATCTGGTGTTCGCCGCGGTCGGCCGGCCGGAAATGGTCAAGGGCGACTGGATCAAGCCGGGCGCGACCGTGATCGATGTCGGCATCAACCGCACCCCGTCGCCCGATGGCGGCAAGGACAAGCTGGTTGGCGACGTCGCGTTCCATGAGGCCAAGGAAGTCGCCGGCGCCATCACCCCGGTGCCGGGCGGCGTCGGGCTGATGACGGTGGCCTGCCTGTTGGTCAACACCGTGCGCGCTGCCTGCGCCATTCACGGCCTGCCCAAGCCGGCGGTGTGATCGACGACGGGATTTTCCCCGTCATTGCGAGCGCAGCGAAGCAATCCAGTGCCATGCACTGATTTTGTGGATTGCTTCGTCGCTCCGCTCCTCGCAATGACGAAGACATGGTCTTTGAGCTCGGATTTTCCCCGTCATTGCGAGCGCAGCGAAGCAATCCAGGGCCGTGCACTGAGTTTGTGGATTGCTTCGTCGCTCCGCTCCTCGCAATGACGAGGACATGGTCTTTGAGCCCGGCTTTTCTCCGTCATTGCGAGCGCAGCGAGGCAATCCAGTGCCGAGCACTGAGTTTGTGGATTGCTTCGTCGCTCCGCTCCTCGCAATGACGAGGGGATAGAGCTTGCGTCGGACTTAACCCGCCGTCGTTTGCAGCAGCCGCTGATAGAAGCGGATCATGTCGGCGTAGTTGGTGATGCTGAGCCGCTCATTGGTGCCGTGAAAGCGTTTCAGGTCCTCGCCGGTGGCGCGCACCGGCGAAAACCGGAACACGCTGTCGGCGATCGCTGAAAAATGCCGCGAGTCGGTGGCGGCGACCATCAGCCCCGGCGCCACCACCACATCGGGAAACACTTCGCGGATGGTGCGGTTCAGCGCCTGAAACGCCGCGCTGTCGGTGGCGGACACCGGCGGCGGATCGAAATTGCCCGGAAAGCCGCTGATCGCGATCTTGTCGTTGCCGATGGTGCTGCGGACATGGTCGGTGACGCTGCCGATGGTGTCGCCGGGCAGCAGCCGGAAATTCACCGCAGCTTCGGCGATCCCCGGCAGCACATTGTCTTTCTCGCCGGCGTTGAACACGGTCAGCGCCGTGGTGGTGCGCAGATTGGCCTCGATCGCCGCGCTTTTGGCGAGTTCGCGCATCAGCAGCGGCTTGAACAGCCACAGATTGGACAGCACCACGCGGTTGGCAAGGCTCATCTCCGGTGCCAGCGTCGCGAACATCTCGGCGGCGGTGCCGCGCAACTGCATCGGCAGCCGGTTGTCCTCCAGATGGGTCAACGCCGCTGCCAGCATGCCGATCGCGGTCTCGCGCGGCGGCATCGCCGAATGACCGGGCGTGGCGCGCGCGGTCAGCATCAACGTCGCATAGCCTTTTTCGGCGACGCCGATCAGCGCCGCCGGCTGCGACAGCCCTTTCATGATGCCATCGGTGATCAGCAGCCCCTCGTCGAGCACGAACTCCAGTTTGACGCCGCGGCTGGCCAGCAGCTCGACGATCGCCTTGGCGCCGCGCAGCCCCGACACTTCCTCGTCATGGCCGAACGCGAAATAGATGGTGCGCTTGGGGCGAAAGCCCGCCTTGGCGAGCGCCTCGGCGGCTTCCATGATCGCGTACAGATTGCCCTTGTCGTCCCAGGAGCCGCGGCCCCAGACAAAACCGTCGGCGATCACGCCGTCGAAGGGCGGGTGGCTCCAATCGGCCTCGGTCTTTGGCGCGATCGGCACCACGTCCTGATGCGCGAGCAGTGCGATCGGCTTGGCGGCGGGATCGCTGCCCTGCCAAGCGTATAGCAGGCTGTATTGGCCGACGATCTCGCGGCTTGAGGCGGCATGAAACGCCGGAAAGCTCGCGGCAAGATGGGCGTGCAGCGCCTTGAGCGGCTCGGCGGCCTGATCGGGATTGAGGAAATTCGAGATGGTTTTGAAGCGGATCGCCTCGGAGAGCCGCTGCGCGGCGCCGGCCTGGTCGATCGGCTGCGGCGGCAATGGTGCCACCTGCAATTGGCGCGAGCCGTGGCTCAGCGTGTTGTAGGCGAGCACGCCCGCCAGAACAGTGATGCCGAGGAGCAGTGATACGACGACCTTGCGGAGGATCCGTAGCAGTCGTCGCATCGCTGTCTCCTAGCGGCTTGTCTCCAGAGGCCTTATTCCTTGGCGGCCTTGGCGCGCTCGATCCCTTCCAGGATCAGCTTGTGCGCTTCGTCGGCGCCGCCCCAGCGCAGCACCTTGACCCACTTGCCGGGCTCAAGGTCCTTGTAGTGCTCGAAGAAGTGCTGGATCTGGCTCAGCGTGATGTCCGGCATGTCGGAATAGGTCCGAATCCGGTCATAGCGGCGGGTCAGGTCGGACGACGGCACCGCGAGGATCTTCTCGTCGTGGCCAGCCTCGTCGCTCATATACAGCACGCCGACCGGACGCACGCTCATCACGGCGCCGGGAATGATGGCGCGGGTGTTGGCGACCAGCACGTCGCACGGGTCACCGTCATCGGACAGCGTGTGCGGGATGAAGCCGTAATTCCCCGGATAATGCATCGAGGTATACAGGAACCGATCGACCACCAGCGTTCCCGCGGCCTTGTCCATCTCGTACTTGATTGGCTCGCCACCGACGGGAACTTCAATGATCACATTGACGTCATACGGCGGATTGACGCCAATCGACACTGCGTCGATGCGCATCGAAATCTCCAGACTGATTGAGGGTAGTGTGACTACCCAATAGCCGCTACCGCGCGGTTCCGCCAGCCTGAAAGCTTCAGTTGGTCCAAGCGAACGCGACTTTGTCCAGCGACTTCGGTCCAAACCGCTCCGAGGAACGCGCCACCATGCGGCCGCCAAGGTTGCGATAGAACTCGGTGGCGGGCTCGTTGTCGGACAGCGCCCAGATCACCAGCGTCTTCAGGCCGCTCTGCATCAGGTCGCGCTTGGCGGCGGCGAACAGCCGGCGGCCAAAGCCGAGACCCTGAAATTCCGGGCGCAGATACAGCTCGTAGATTTCGCCGTCGAATTGCAGGCTGCGGGCGCGGTTGCGGCCGTAATTGGCGTAGCCGGCCACCTGATCGCCGAAGCACAATACACTGACCCGGCTGCCCTTGCGGATCGCCGAGTCCCACCACGCTGGACCGCGCCGATTGATCAGCCGCTCCAGCTCAGCGCCAGGAATGATGCCTTGGTACGCAGAGCGCCAGGCTTCGTCATGCGTCGCGGCGACTGCGGCTGCATCCGCAGTTCTGGCCGGTCGGACCTCGATCAACGTCGTGCTCATGACGCCAATCAAAGCAAGTCAGCGGCCCGCCTTCAAGGTCCATCGTTAATTATCGGTTAACGTGTGGATTCTCAGCATCACCGCGGCGCGAATTGTATCGAAACCGGACAACACACGTCGCGCGCGGCGCGAAGCTGTGCCGATCTGCGCCGGAAATCAGCAGCGGATCGCCGATCAGTTGCGGGCCGCGCTGCACGCGAGCGCGCGCGTTACGGCGACGCGAAGGAAAATTCGCGAATCGCGGCACTGTGCGGCGGCGCGTGGCCGCCATCACTGCGGGCAAAAACGCGCAAAGCCAAAAGCGCAAAACTGGCGCGCGCAGCCGCGCTGCGCCGCGATGCGCAACTAACAGCGCGCTGGTGCAGTTTTGCGTGCCGCCCGCTTGCGCGGCCGCGGCACGCAAAGCCGGTCACGGATGCAGGATCACCTTGCCCATCGCCTGGCGACCAGCCAGCACTTTGAGCGCATCGGCGGTTTGCGCGAGCGGGAAGGTGCGGTCGACATGCGACGAAATTTTGCCCTCGGCCGCCCATTGCACCAGCCGTTCGAGATTGGCGCGATTTTTCTGCGGGTTGAGATTGGCGAACGCGCCCCAGAACACGCCGCGAATGTCGCAGCCTTTCAGCAGTGCCAAATTGAGCGGCATTTTCGGGATGTCGCCGGCGGCAAAGCCGATCACCAGAAAGCGGCCTTCCCAGGCGATCGAGCGTAGCGCCGCCTCGGCATAGGGGCCGCCGACCGGATCGAACACGATATTGACGCCCTTGCCGCCGGTGAGCTGTTTGAGTCCATCTTTCAGGTCGTCTCTGGCGTAGTTCAGCGTCAGCTCGGCGCCGTGCTGCTTGGCAAATTCCAGCTTCTCATCGGAGGACGCGCAGGCGATCACCTTGAGCCCGAGTTCTTTGCCGATTTCGCAGGCCGCAAGGCCGGTGCCGCCGGCCGCGCCGAGCACCGCCAGCGTCTCGCCGGGCTTCGGGCTGGCGCGGTCCTCGAGCGCATGCAGCGCGGTGCCGTAGGTGATGATGATGCCGCTGGCGCGGTCGAAATCGAGCGTATCGGGGATTTTGATGATGGCGGCGGCCGGCAGCGCGATCTTCTCGCGCGCGCCGTTGTAGCCGCACGACGCCACCACCCGGTCGCCGGGCTTGAGGCTGGTGACGCCATCGCCGACCGATTCGATCACGCCCGCGACTTCCGCGGCCGGCGAGAATGGGAACGGCGGTTTGATCTGATACTTGCCCTGGATCATCAGCAGGTCGAAGAAGTTCAACGCTGCCGCCTTGATCGCGATCACTGCTTCGCCGGGGCCGGCGACCGGATCGGGAACCTCCGTGAGCACGAGGTCGTCGGGGCCGCAATACTGGGAGCAGAGAATCGCCTTCATGAATCCACCCGCATGTTTTTTCTTGGTCTTCTGTTTGTGCCGGATTTGCCGGCCAAGGACAATTGTCTTCGGCGCCGCCGCCCGCCACTGGGAAGGCGCTAAAAGCTTGTGAGATCAATGATTTTCCACCCGGCAAAATAACGCCGCGCGATCGCTCGCCGGGCCGCGGCACCTTGGCCACAACGCATGAGCCATGACCATCCGCCGTCTTTGCAGAATCGCCCGAGGCGGTTATTGCAGGCGGGGTCGCTGCGGCCCGGGCCATTATGCAGTCACATTCATGGGGGACGAGGCTGGCATGTACGTGCGGCGCATGATGTTGGGACTTTCGATCTGCGGATTGCTGTGTGGGGCATCGAACCTCGCGCTGGCGCAGTCGGCTGCGAAGGGTGCCAAGAACGCGCCGGCGGCGCCGGGCAGTGGCGGCGCCGAGCCGCAATTGATCGGCCAGTTCGGCACCTGGGGCGCCTATGTCGCCAATCCGAACGGCAGGAAGGTCTGCTTCGCGCTGGCCAAGCCGTCCTCGTCCAAGACCAATCCGCCGAACCGGCCGCGTGACCCGGCCTATGTGTTCATCTCGACCCGGCCGGCCGAAAAGGTCGTGAACGAGGTGTCGGTGATGATCGGCTACACGCTCAAGCCGGGCTCGGAAGGCTCGCTCGAAGTCGGTGGCTCGAGCTATGCGATGTACACCCAGGGCGACGGGCTGTGGATCAAGAACGCCGCCGATGAGGAACGCATGGTCGAGGCGATGCGCCGCGCCGGCGATCTGGTGGTGAAGGGCACCTCCAGCAAGGGCACCCAGAGCATCGACACCTTCTCGCTCAAGGGCTTGGCCCAGGCTTTGGACCGGCTGTCCCAGGATTGCCGCCGCTGAGGATACCCAGCGCCGGCGGCCGATCATGGGCCGCGGGCGCATTTCCCGGCTTTGCAGGGGCGGCGGAAACGCCTATCTGAAGCAGCATCGGGCGCCGGTCGCGCTCTTTTTGACCTCCATGGCGCACTGCTCGGTTGCGGGCGTGTCGGAACCAGGAGGCCGGATTATCGCTCCTTCGTCGCTCAGACGGGGCCGGATCGCGGCCGCTGGGCATGAGGGCGTTGCTTGCCAGACCCACGGGATGCCATGACCCTCGCTGCCGCCGCTGCTCTCGAAAAGACCGCTCAGGAAAGTTATGTCGAGCTCGCCAAGCCGTCGCTGATCGGCCTGTCGCGCGCCGAGCTGATGCAGCGCCTGGAAGGGATCGGCGTGCCGCCGTCGCAGCGCAAGATGCGCGCGCAGCAGCTCTGGCACTGGATCTATGTGCGCGGCGTCACCCAGTTCGCGGACATGACCAGCATCTCCAAGGAGCTGCGCGGCCAGCTCGCCGAGCATTTCACGGTCGATCGTCCCGAGGTGGTCGCCGAGCAGATTTCCGCGGACGGCACACGCAAATGGCTGCTGCGGCTGCCGAGCGGGCTGGCCGGCGAGCGCGCCCATGAAATCGAGTGCGTTTACATCCCGGAGACCGATCGCGGCACGCTGTGCCTGTCGAGCCAGGTCGGCTGCACGCTCAATTGCGCGTTCTGTCACACCGGCACCCAGAAGCTGGTGCGCAACCTGACCGCCGGCGAAATCGTCGGCCAGGTGATGGTGGCCAAGGATCGGCTCGGCGATTGGCCGCTGGCGCTCGATGCCGAGAAGAAGGACGGCAGCAACCGGCTTGTCACCAACATCGTGATGATGGGCATGGGCGAGCCGCTCTACAATTTCGACGCGGTACGCGACGCGCTGCTGGTGGTGTCCGACAATGAGGGCATCGGACTGTCGCGGCGCCGGATCACGCTGTCGACCTCGGGCGTGGTGCCGAACATCGTGCGCGCTGGCGAGGAAATCGGCGTGATGCTGGCGATCTCGCTGCACGCGGTGCGCGATGAGCTGCGCGACGTGCTGGTGCCGCTCAACCGCAAATATCCGCTCAAGGACGTGCTGCAGGCCTGCCGCGATTATCCCGGCGCCTCCAATGCCCGGCGCATCACCTTCGAATACGTGATGCTGAAGGGCGTCAACGACTCGCTCGACGATGCCAAGCTGCTGGTCAAGCTGCTCAAGGGCATTCCGGCCAAGATCAATCTGATCCCGTTCAATCCCTGGCCGGGCAGCGCCTATCAGTGCTCGGATTGGGATCAGATCGAGCGCTTCTCGGAATACATCTTCAACGCCGGCTATTCCTCGCCGGTGCGCACGCCGCGCGGCCGCGACATTCTGGCGGCCTGCGGCCAGCTGAAATCCGAGACTGAAAAACTGTCGGCACGCGAGCGCGAGGCGCTGCGCGCCATGGCGCTCACGGATTGATGGCGATGACATCGTTGTCCGGCACGGTCAGTGCCGCCGCTGCCGGTGGCAGGTCGGCGGGCGCAGGTTTTCCCTCCCCGCGCCACTTCACTGCGCTCCGTGTGGGGAGGGGAGATGCCCTCGCGCTGCGACGGACCGTCGGGCGTTTCAATGGACGAATCCCAACGGTGATTGATACCAACCTCTCCGCACGTCATGGCCGGGCTCCGTCCCGGCCATCCACGTCTTTGATCTTGCGGCGCTTTCAAGACGTGGATGCCCGCGACCAGCGCGGGCATGACGGGGCAATGGTAGGAGCCGCTGGTATAATCTGGCTGCGCTCGCCGCTCGCGGAGGTGTGCTGATGGCGTTGATCGGCCGGCTGTTCGTCATTCTGTTTGGATTCTTGGCCGCGGCGATGTGCGCCGGCATCGTGGTGGTCGGGGCAGTGCTGTGGCCGGAATTGTCCGCCCTCGATTTCGGCCCGGTCGACCATGACCCGCGCAACATCCTGTTCGGCATCGGCTTTGTGTTCGTGTCGGGCTTTGCGCTACTGCCGGCGATGCTGGTCGCTGTGATCGCCGAGGCGTTCTACATCCGCAGCCTCTTGGCCTATGCGGTCGCGGGCGCCGTGATCGGGCTGGTGTGCTATCTGGGGCTGTTGCCGTTCGATCCCGGCACGCTGCAATTCGACGGCCTGGTGCGCCGCCATCTCGAAGTGATGACCGGCGCCGGCATTTTGGCCGGGGTGGTGTATTGGGCGATCGCCGGCCGCAATTCCGGCGCCTGGCGCCAGCCGCCTGCGCCGCGCGCCCCTTTGCCGCAACCCCAGCCACCGGCCGCGCCGCGGCCATAACTGGCGGCGTGCCCGGCTTTCCTTGTCCCTTACCCTCGGCTAAACCGCTGCCATGAACCGGACCGGACTCTACATCGCGCTCGGGCTGTTCGCCGCGGTTGGATTGCTGTTCGGGCTCTATCCCGAACTCGACCTGTGGCTCGCCGGGCTGTTCTTCGACCCCGCCACCAGCAGCTTCCCGCTGAAATCGGTGCCGATCGCCAATTTCGCGCGCGACGCCGCGATGTGGATCGCGTGGGCATTCGTCGCGCCGTCGATCATCGCGCTGGTGGTCAAACTGGCGCGGCCCGACAAGCCGCTGTTGGTGCGCGGCCGCACTGTGATGTTTCTGGTGGTGACCATGACGCTCGCCGCCGGCATCCTCACCAATTTGACCTTCAAGAGCCATTGGGGCCGGCCGCGGCCTATCTTCGTCACCGAATTTGCCGGCACCAACACCTTCGTGCCGTGGTGGGACCCGCGCGGCGCGTGCCCGAAAAACTGCTCGTTCTTCTCCGGCGAGGGCGCCACCGCCTATTGGACGTTCGCGCCCGCCGCGCTGGCGCCGGCGCCGTGGCGGCCGCTGGCCTACGCCGCGGCCTTCACTTTCGGCACCGCGACCAGCGTGCTGCGCATGGCGTTCGGCGGCCATTTCTTCACCGACGTCGCGATCGCCGGCCTCGTGACCTTCATCACCATCTGGCTGATGTACGGCTTCATCTATCGCTGGCCGCGCACCCGGCTGACCGATGAGCGGATCGACGCGGCGCTGACCCGCTTCGCCTGGCCGTTGTACCGGCTGCGCTCGAAATGGCGCGGCCGCGACGTCGGCGCAGCGCCGGCGGCGTAAGCGCGCGTGGCGAGGTGGGCGCCGTGATTGGCGCCCTAAGCCATTAAACGCGTGCCCGACGGCTCGAAATTTGATATTCGCGCACCCAAACCCTTAATCCGATTGGAATTTTGATGGCTACGATCTTGAAAAGCCTGCCTCAGGGCGAAAACGTCGGCATTGCTTTCTCGGGCGGTCTCGATACCAGCGCGGCGCTGCTGTGGATGAAGCAGAAGGGCGCGAAGGTGTTCGCCTACACCGCCAATCTCGGCCAGCCGGACGAGGCCGATTACGACGCCATTCCGCGCAAGGCGATGGAGTTCGGCGCCGAGAAGGCCTGGCTGGTCGATTGCCGCACCCAGCTGGTGCATGAGGGCATCGCCGCAATCCAGGCCGGCGCGTTCCATGTCTCGACCGGCGGCATCGCTTATTTCAACACCACCCCGCTCGGCCGCGCCGTCACCGGCACCATGCTGGTGTCCGCGATGAAGGAAGACGGCGTCAACATCTGGGGCGACGGCTCGACCTATAAGGGCAACGACATCGAGCGGTTCTATCGCTACGGCCTGCTCACCAACCCGGCGCTGCGCATCTACAAGCCCTGGCTCGATCAGCAGTTCATCGACGAACTCGGTGGCCGCGCCGAAATGTCGGCGTTCATGACCGCGCACGGCTTTGCCTACAAGATGAGCGCCGAGAAGGCTTACTCGACCGACAGCAATCTGCTCGGCGCCACCCACGAGGCCAAGGATCTCGAACACCTCGACAGCGGCATCAAGATCGTCAACCCGATCATGGGCGTGCCGTTCTGGCGCGACGATTGCGCCGTCAAGGCCGAGACCGTCACCGTGCGGTTTGAGGAAGGCCAGCCGGTCGCGCTCAATGGCCAGACCTTCACCGATCCGGTCGCGATGTTTTATGAGGCCAATGCCATCGGCGGCCGCCATGGCCTCGGCATGAGCGATCAGATCGAAAACCGCATCATCGAAGCCAAGAGCCGCGGCATCTATGAAGCGCCGGGCATGGCGCTGCTGCACATCGCCTATGAGCGGCTGGTCACCGGCATCCACAACGAAGACACCATCGAGCAGTACCGCATCAACGGCATGAAGCTCGGCCGGCTGCTCTATCAGGGCCGCTGGTTCGACTCGCAGGCCTTGATGCTGCGCGAGACCGCGCAGCGTTGGGTGGCGCGTGCGGTCACCGGCGAGGTGACGCTGGAACTGCGCCGCGGCAACGACTACTCGATCATGAACACCCAGAGCCCGAACCTGACCTATGCGCCGGAACGGCTCAGCATGGAGAAGGTCGAGGACGCTCCGTTCACGCCGGCCGATCGCATCGGCCAGCTCACCATGCGCAATCTCGACATCACCGACACCCGCGCCAAGCTCGGCCTGTACGCCAAGACCGGCCTGTTGTCGTCGGGCGAGGGCACGCCGATCCCGCGCCTGGAAAACGACAAGGGCTAAGTGCAAACGACGGCGTCTGTTGAAGCGTCATTCCGGGGCGCCGCGCAGCGGCGAACCCGGCAACGTGCCAATGTAGGGTGGGTTAGGCGCTCTTGCGCCGTAACCCACCGTCTTTGCGTTGGAACGTGGATTTCTGTGCGTCGGAACGTTGCCTGGTGGGTTACGCGCTGCGCGCTAACCCACCCTACAATGCGGCGTTTGTTCAATGTTATTCCGGGGCGCCGCGCAGCGGCGAACCCGGCAACCTAACAATGTGGGGTGGGTTAGGCGCTCTTGCGCCGTAACCCACCGTCTTTGCGTTGGAACGTGGATTTCTGTGCGTCGGAGCGTTGCTTGGTGGGTTACGCGCTGCGCGCTAACCCACCCTACAATGCGGCGTCTGTTCAATGTTATTCCGGGTGCGCACGAGCTGACGCTCGCGTGCCCCGGAATGACGGTCGAAGTTAGTTCGGACCTCTGGCGAGGGCTGAACGAGTCTTCGTCATCGACCCGTCATGTGTCACTCATACGGTCCGCGCTCCCAACCGGATCCGTTGTCATGACCAGGCACTTCGTCACCACAATTGCCGCCGCCATGCTGCTCAGCTCGGCCGCCGCGGCGCAGACCATCTACCCGATCGACCGCGCCGAGATGGTGGCTGGCGCCAAGTTCGACCTCAAGGTCGAGTTCGCCGGCGAAGTCGCCGCGGACAAAACCTCACTGACCATCAATGGCACCGATGCCGCCACCTTGTTCGGCAAGGCGCCGGAACTGATCGCGCGCGAGGACGGCAAGCCGCAATCGGCGCTGCTGCTGCGCGAGCTGACGCTGCCGCCCGGGACCTATCAGGTGCAGGCTTCCGACGGCAACAGCCAACAGAGCGTCAGCTGGACGGTGTATGACACCGCGCCGCGCCGCGCGAAAAACGTCATTCTGTTTATCGGCGACGGGCTGTCGCCGGCGCATCGCATCGCGGCGCGGCTGCTGTCCAAGGGCATTCGCGAGGGCAAGAGTTTTGGCAAGCTCGCGATCGACGACATGCCGCAAATGGCGCTGGTCGCGACCGCTGGCTCCGATTCCATCATCACCGACTCGGCCAATGCCGCCAGCGCCTATGCCACCGGCCACAAGGCCGCGGTCAACGCCATGGGCGTCTATGCCGATCGCAGCGCCAGTCCGTTCGATGATCCCAAGGTGGAAACGATCGCTGAACTCGCCAAGCGCCGGCTCGGCCTTGCGATCGGCATCGTCACCAATACCGAGATCGAAGACGCCACCCCGGCCGCGATGCTGACGCATACCAGGCGGCGCGCGGCCTATGATCAGATTGTCGAGCAGTTGTTTGCCGCTCAGCCCGAGCTGCTGATGGGCGGCGGCGCCGCGCATTTCCTGCCGAAGGAAGCCGGTGGCAAGCGCAAGGATGGCGCCGATTATTTTGCCAAGTTCCGCGATGCCGGCTATCGCGTCGCGACCAGCGCCACGGAACTCGATGCCATCAGCAAGGACGCTCCGCGAAAACTGCTCGGCCTGTTTGCGCCCGGCAATATGGACGGCGTGCTCGATCGCCGTTTTCTGAAAGGCGGCGGCGTTGCCAAAAATCCCGATCAGCCTGATCTCACCCAGCAGGTCGCGGTCGCGCTCGAGGTGCTGTCGAAACACGACGCCGGATTTTTTCTGATGGTGGAGTCGGGGCTGATCGACAAATACGCTCATGCGCTCGACATGGAGCGCGCGGTCTACGACACCATCATGCTCGACAATGCGGTGCGCCAGACCCGCGACTGGGCCAAAGCGCGCGGCGACGACACGCTGATTTTGGTGCTCGCCGATCACAATCATCCCAACGCGCTGGTTGGCACCATCAACGACGATATGAACGCGCCGCCGAGCGGCACGGCGCGCGAGCGGATCGGCGTTTATGACAAGGCCGGCTTTCCGAACTACCCATCGCCCGATGCCGATGGTTATCCGGCGCGCATCGACGTCAGCCGCCGGCTGGCGATTCTGTCGGCCAGCCTGCCCGATCACTACGAGACGCTGCGCCCGAAACTCGATGGCCCCAATGAGCCGACCACGCCCGGCGACACGCTAGGCACGTTCAAGGCCAATGACAAATACAAGGATGTGCCGGGCGCGGTGCTGCGCATCGGCAATCTGCCGGCGATGATGAATGCCAGCGTGCATTCCGGGGAGGATGTGATCCTCGCCGCCACTGGTCCGGGCAGCGAGCGGGTGCGCGGTTCGATGGACAATACCGAGGTGTTTCGGGTGATGGCCGAAGCGCTGGGGCTGGCGGCTGCGAAAAAAGAATGATCACCGCTGGTTGATACCAAGCTCGCCGCAGGTCGTGGCCGGGCTTGTCCCGGCCATCCACGTCTTTGAACCTGCACGGCTGTTAAGACGTGGATCCCCGCGACCAGCGCGGGGATGACGGGGCACTGGCAGTAGCCGCCAAGCGCCGCTAGCGCACCGGGCACCAGCCGCCGCGATGGCCGCCATTGTAGGGCCGGCCATGACCGGCGGCGATCAGCGCCGCCGCGACATTGTCGGTGCGTTTGGTCGCGACATCGGCCAGCACGCGGCCGTATTTGTCGGGGCCGATATTGGTGATCGTCACCCCGCCTTCAGCCAGCATTGTGCGCAGCGCCGTGGCGGCCGCTTCCGCGCGGCGCAGCTCGTCGGCGCATTGCCCCTTCATCTCCGGCGCGTCGATGCCGCGCAGCCGCACCCGGGCGCTCATGTCGAGCCCCGGCCACAAATGCACCCGCGCTTCAAACGTGTCGCCGTCCACGGTGTACAGCGCCTCGGCCGGATAACGCGCGCCGCTGACGCTGGCGCGGCGCCAGATCGCCTCGGTTTCCGGGTCCGAAAAACGGGGCTCGGAGGGGGTCAGCGATTTCAGCCAGCGCTGGCCGTCCGGCAGCATGGTGCCCGCCGCCACGCCGAGCACGAACACCCAGGGCAACAGCGTGCCAATCCGCCCCCTCAAGGGCGATCGCGCACGTGACACCGGCCATCTCGAATATGGGGACATATTCCTATTATATGTTCAGAACGGCTGATTCTGGTCAAGCGCGATGATGCTTGTTGCGCGAGATATGTAGCGACCTATCAAAAAACGCGAAACTTGTGAGGTGCCGCGCTATCCTGGTCACCATGGGCAGGTGGGAAGCTGAAATCAAATATGAGGAATACCGCGCCGTCGCGCGCGAGGTGGCGTTGAGATTCGTTCAGTCGATGCCCGTCTGGAACTCGGCTGACGAGCGCGCTGCCGTACGGCTCACCGACATTGATGCTCTTTGCTTGGACGCCTGGCGGCGCAGCTGGCGTCATAAGGAATTTGACTGGGACGAGAACGCTGCCCATTTCAAACGTGAGGTTGACCGCTTTGAGCTGGCGATCTGGAGCGGCGAGCAACTGTGCGGCTTGGCGATCGGCAGGGTTTCCCGCGGGCCAGACAACGTCACCATCCATTTCCTCGAACGGCGTAGCGGCGACACTCCGCTGAAGGGCAGGATCGCGCTACTGGCCACGGAAACGGCGGATCGCTATGCGAAAATCCTTAATAAGCAGCGGGTTAAGCTCAAAGACCCGCTGCCCGATGCGATCGTGACCTATCAGCGTCTGAATTTCGTCCTTGTGGAAACGATCGGAAAAACAACGTATTATGCAAGGCAGGTAGGTGATTGACCATGAGCGCTTCAGCCCCGCAAACCCATGATGCGGTTCGCGAGAGTGAGTTGCGGGCTGCGGCACGCGACGAGGCGGTGCGCGCTCTGGCTCGCTACAACAGTCCGCTCAGCGGCATGATTGCTCCGGCTGATCTCGACACGTTGCGCCTCGCTCCGGCAGCGGAAAATGCCGGCACCGCGGGCGATCTGGTTCCGGCAGAGGCCGATCGCGCCTGATCGCCATTCGCCTGATCGCCATTCGCTCGGAAGCGAGCGTCTCTCAAAAATCCGACGCGATGCCTTTGCGTTCCCAGTCGCCATAGCGGGTCGGCTCCGGCCCCTTCGGCCCGTTGATCTCCTTGGCGGCCTGTTTGGCTTCGGCCTCGGCCTTGGCGCGGCGTTCGGCGGCTTCGGCGAGCGCGCGCTGCGCTGCCGGCGACAGCACCTTGGCGGGCTGCTCGGCCGGCGCCTCGTTGTCGGTGGTGGTTGCTTTGCTTTGTTCCGTCATCGGCACTCTCCTGCGCGACGGTTCCCAGCGTGAACCACCGGACGCTCATGGCCTGTTGGCTATCATCGGCTGGTTGCGCCGCGAAGTGGATTCTTACATTTGGCATATTCCCATGCCATCACGCACAACCCGTGAAAGATCGCGCCTTCGGCGTCGATCCGCAGCCTGCAATCGTGATAGCCTGTTCGTATGCCCTCCACCAGATTCGCGCCGCCCTCCGAAGTCCCTGGCCTCGCTGCGCGCCGCATCGCCGCCGATATCCTCGACGGCGTGCTGCTCAAGCGCCGCACCTTGGATGATCAGCTTGATGGCGCTGCCGCCCATCCGGGTTTGAAGACGCTATCCGATCGCGACCGCGCGCTGATGCGCCGGCTGGTCGCGACCATTTTGCGCCGGCTCGGCACCTTGAATCATGTGCTGGCGCGGCTGCTCGATCGCGGCGTGCCGACCGATGCGCCGCGCGCCCATAGCGCGCTGTTGATCGGTGCCGCGCAGATTCTCTGGATGGATGTGCCCGATCATGCCGCGGTCGATCTATCGGTGCGGCTGGTGCAGTCCGACCGGCGCGCCTCGCGCTATGCCGGGCTGGTCAATGCCGTGCTGCGGCGCTGCGCGCGCGAAGCCGCGCAGTTGATCGACGAATTGCAGGGCCAATCGCCCGACGTGCCGTCCTGGCTGCTCGCGCGCTGGAGCGCGCATTATGGCGAGGACACCGCGCGCAAAATCGCGCAGGCGCTCGGCGAAGAACCCTCGCTCGATCTCACCGTGAAATCCGATCACGAAGCCTGGGCCACGCGGCTGCATGGCGAGGTGTTGCCGACCGGCACGGTGCGCACGCTGCTGCAAGGCTCGGTGCGGATGCTGCCCGGCTATGATGACGGCCAATGGTGGGTGCAGGACGCCGCCGCGGCATTGCCGGCGCGGCTGTTCGGCGAGGTCGCCGGCCAGCGCATTCTCGATCTCTGTGCCGCGCCTGGCGGCAAGACCGCGCAGCTCGCCCATGCCGGCGCGATCGTCACCGCGATCGATCGCTCGCCGAACCGGATCGCGCGTCTGCAAGAAAATCTGACCCGGCTTTCGCTCAAGGCCGAAACCGTGGTCGCCGACGCCACCGAATGGGGCGAGGGCCACAGCCTGTATGACGCCATTTTGCTCGATGCGCCTTGTTCGTCCACCGGCACTATCCGCCGCCATCCCGACATCGCCTGGCTGAAACAGGACAGCGACATCGCCGCGCTGTGCGATCTGCAAGGCCGGCTGCTGCGCAAGGCGTCGTCGCTGCTGCGGCCGGGCGGGCTTATGGTCTATTGCACCTGCTCGCTCGAGCCCGAAGAGGGCGAACAGGCGATCGCGACGCTGCTGGCGGCGGATTCGTCGCTGAGCCGGGTACCGATCACGGCCTCCGAAGTGGCGGGGCTTTCGGAGATCATCACGGCGCAGGGCGAGCTGCGCACCCTGCCGTGCCATCTGCCGCATGCCGATCCGCGCTTCGCCGGGCTTGACGGCTTCTATGCCGCGCGGCTGCTCAAAGCCCCTTAATCTCTGTTTTTCAATCGGTTATAGCGAGCCGGGCCGACTCGTCGCGGCGGTCTTGCACACCCAAAGGTGTGCCCGAGAGATTTCCGGACTAGAACAGGTGAAGAAAAGTCTCGTTAAATCTGGTGCGTTCTGATTCACACCATGTCGTCATGGGCGCGCCGTCCGGATCGCCAGCGCGGGGCGCCGCTGCACCATCCATTTGCGCACGAAAGGTTGCTAGGAACAGGCGTGGGGAAAGAGGGGGCTACAACGTGACGCGACTCTGGGAACCGGGACGCTAGCGCCGGTGTCGGGAGCCTATCGCAGACGCCTGTCAACGCTGGTTCTGGGCCGGTTCGCCCGGAACGTGATGGCGCGCGTCACGCAGGGTACGCTGGCGGTGTCGCGGCTGTGGCCGGGGCGCACCGACCGGCTGACCATTGCCCCCAATGATTTGCGCACCGCCGACGCCACCCGCGCCGCGGAGATCTATGCCGGCCGCTTCGTGTTCGCCGGCAAGATCGTCACCTGCCATGGCCGTTCGATCTTCGAGCACGAACCGCCGTCCCATGATTGGGAAGTGGCCTTGCTCGGTTTTGGCTGGCTGCGCCATCTGCGCGCCGCCGACACCGCCATCACCCGCGCCAATGCGCGCTCCTTGGTCGATGAATGGATGACGCTCGGCGGCCGGCGCCGCCCGGCCGGCAACCGCCCCGAGGTGATGGCGCGCCGGGTGATCTCGCTGTTGTCGCAGGCGCCGCTGGTGCTGAGCGACACCGACGGCAAATTCTATCGGCGCTATTTGCGCGCGCTCGCCGGTGAAATCCGCGTGCTGCGCTTTCCGACCGGCAACATTCCCGATGGCCTGCCGCGGCTGCAGGTCACGATCGCGCTCTGTTACGCCTCGCTGTGCCTTGCCAATCAGGCGCGCTACATCCGCTCGGCCTCGCGCCGGCTGTCGGACGAGCTGCAACGCCAGATTCTGCCCGATGGCGGGCATTTCTCGCGCAATCCCGGCGCGCTGATCGAGCTGATGATCGATCTGTTGCCGCTGCGGCAGACGTTTTCGGCGCGTAACATCGCGCCGCCGCCGGCGCTGCTCAATGCCATCGACCGCATGATGCCGATGCTGCGCTTCTTCCGCCATGGCGACGGCAATTTCGCGCTGTTCAACGGCATGAGCAGCACGCCCACCGATCTCTTGGCGACGCTGCTGGCCTATGACGACACCCATGGCAGCCCGATGGCGAGCATGCCGCATTCCGGTTTTCAGCGGCTCGACGCCGCCGCGCTGACCGTGATCGTCGATACCGGCCCGCCGCCGCCGCCCAATGTCAGCGACGAAGCCCATGCCGGCTGCCTGTCGTTCGAGATGTCCTCGGGCCCGAGCCGGATCGTGGTCAATTGCGGGGTGCCGACCGCCGGCCGTGACAATTGGCGGGTATTTGCCCGCGCCACCGCGGCGCATTCCACCGTGACCTATCACGACAGCTCGTCGTGCCAGTTCGTGGAGCGGGGCGCGGTGAAGCGGTTCTTGCGCGGCGCGCCGATCGTATCGGGCCCGTCCAAGGTCGAGGCCTATCGCGAGGTCGGGCCGAACGGCACCACGCTCACCGCCTCGCATGACGGTTATCAGTCACGCTTCAACATCATCCATCGCCGGGTGCTGACCATGGCGCCGGACGGCTCGCGGCTCGATGGCGAGGATACGCTGTCACCGCCCTCGGGCGGCCGCATCAAGGGCGGCGAGGGCAATTTCGCCGTGCGCTTCCATCTGCATCCGGCGGTGAAGGCCAACCGGCTCGATGATGCCCGCGCGGTGATGCTGGTGCTGCCCTCGCGCGAGGTCTGGACCTTCGAGGCTCATGACGACAAGGTCGATCTTGAGGAAAGCGTGTTTTTGGCCGGCAATGACGGGCCGCGCCGCAGCGTGCAGATCGTGGTGCGCCAGGACGCCAAGCACAACGCCACGGTGCGCTGGAGTTTTAGCCGCTCCGCCGCCGGCTCGCCGAGCGCCACCGCCGCGCGCCGCAGCGCCAGCCGGGCGCCGCAATTGCCGCTGTAAGGCCCGCCGGAGCGGGTCGCGCGGCCGCCCAAACCGCGCGCTATCAGCAGTTTGGTGCGGCAAAGTCAGCAATTATTCGTCAATTGGCGACGCTGTGGTTCCGCGGCCAGTCAATCCATGCTAGGCGGCGTCTCGAATTGACGCGCCCCGCTGTGAAGCTCGTTGGCGCATTCAACCCATATCATATTACCGAGAACAATCGACATGACTGACCATCCGCGCCGTATCACCCGCGCCTTGCTGTCCGTTTCCGACAAAACCGGCCTGATCGAATTCGCCACCGCGCTCGCGGCGCGCGGCATCGAACTGGTGTCGACCGGCGGCACCGCCAAGGCGATCGCGGCCGCGGGGCTGGCGGTCAAGGACGTGTCCGACCTGACCGGCTTTCCGGAAATGATGGATGGCCGGGTCAAGACCCTGCATCCCAAGGTCCATGGCGGCCTGCTGGCGATCCGCGGCAATGCCGAGCACGTCAAGGCGATGGGCGACCACGGCATCGTGCCGATCGATCTGTTGGTGGTGAACCTCTATCCGTTCGAGGCCACCGTCGATAAGGGCGCCGGCTACGAGGACTGCATCGAGAACATCGACATCGGTGGTCCGGCGATGATCCGCGCGGCCGCCAAGAACCACGATGACGTCGCGGTGGTGGTGGAAGCCGCCGACTATCAGGCGGTGCTCGACGAACTCGCCGCCCATGACGGCGCCGTCACGCTGACGCTGCGCAAGCGCTTGGCCGCCAAGGCCTATGCCCGCACCGCGGCCTATGACGCCGCGATCTCGAACTGGTTTGCCACTCAGCTCAAGACCGACGCGCCGGACTTCCGCGCGGTCGGCGGCCGGCTGATCCAGAGCCTGCGTTATGGCGAGAACCCGCACCAGAACGCGGCGTTCTATCGCACGCCGGAGCGCCGTCCCGGTGTCGCCACCGCGCGCCAGGTGCAGGGCAAGGAGCTGTCCTACAACAACATCAACGACACCGACGCCGCCTATGAATGCGTCGGCGAGTTCGACGCGAGCCGCACCGCGGCCTGCGTGATCGTCAAGCACGCCAATCCCTGCGGCGTCGCCGAGGGGAGCAGCCTGCTCGACGCCTATCGCAAGGCGCTGGCCTGCGACTCGACCTCGGCGTTCGGCGGCATTGTCGCGCTCAACCGCACGCTCGATGCCGAAGCGGCGCGCGCCATCACCGAGATCTTCACCGAAGTGATCATCGCGCCGGACGCGACCGACGAAGCGATCGCGATCGTCGCCGCCAAGAAGAACCTGCGGCTTTTGCTCGCCGGTAGCCTGCCGGACCCGCGCGCCAACGGCCTGACCTACAAGACCGTGGCCGGTGGTCTGTTGGTGCAGAGCCGCGACAATGCCGTGGTCGATGACATGGTGCTGAAGGCGGTGACCAAGCGTCAGCCGACCGAGGCCGAGCTGCGTGATCTGAAGTTCGCGTTCCGGGTCGCCAAGCACGTCAAGTCGAACACCATCGTGTACGCCAAGGATCTCGCCACGGTCGGCATCGGCGCCGGTCAGATGAGCCGGGTCGATTCCGCGCGCATCGCGGCGCGCAAGGCCGAAGACGCCGCTGCCGAGCTGAAGCTGGCCGCGCCGATGACCAAGGGCTCGGTGGTGGCCTCCGATGCGTTCTTCCCGTTCGCCGACGGCCTGCTGGTGGCGATCGAGGCCGGCGCCACCGCGGTGATCCAGCCGGGCGGTTCGGTGCGCGACGATGAAGTGATCAAGGCGGCTGACGAAGCCGGCATTGCCATGGTGTTCACCGGCACCCGTCACTTCCGGCACTAAGACCAATCGTCCTCAAGGGGACTGGCAATGCCCGCGCTTTGCGCGGGCATTCGCGTTTTGGGCGGCTTGACGTGGATGGCCGGGACCAGCCGACCATGACGATTAGTTAAAAGCCCCGACTGGTCTCATACCAACGGCAATTGATACCAACCACTCAGCACGTCATGGCCGGGCTACGTCCCGGCCATCCATGTCTTTGATCTTGCGCCGCTTCCAAGACGTGGATGGCCGCGACAAGCGCGGGCATGACGAGTCAATGGTAGGCGCCGCTGGTATCAGGCCGCGGCACCGCCGTGCTGCTGGCGCGCGGGTTGCCGGGCAGCGCGCTTGGCTTCCACGGCGGCGGCGAGTTCATGCAGCACGCTTTCGGTGGTCGCCCAGTCGATACAGCCATCGGTGATGCTCTGGCCGTAGGTCAGCGGCTTATTCGGCATCACGTCCTGCCGGCCGGCCGCGATGTTGCTCTCGATCATCAGGCCGATGATGCGGTTGTCACCGGCCGCCACCTGACGCGCGACGTCGGCCGCCACCGCCGGCTGATTTTCCGGCTTCTTGCCGCTGTTGGCGTGGCTGGCATCGATCATCACGCGCGGCGCGACGCCGACCTTGCCGAGCACGGCTGCGGCGGCATCGACGCTTGCGGCGTCATAGTTCGGCGCAACGCCGCCGCGCAGGATGATGTGGCAGTCGCTGTTACCAGTGGTCGCCGCGATCGCGTTGCGGCCGCCCTTGGTGACCGCCATGAAATGATGCGGCTGCGCGGCCGATTTCACGGCCTCGGCCGCGATCCGGACATTGCCATCGGTGCCGTTCTTGAAGCCGATCGGGCACGACAGGCCCGACGCCAGCTCGCGATGGATCTGGCTTTCGGTGGTGCGCGCGCCGATCGCGCCCCAGGCGATCAGATCGGCGATGTATTGCGGCGTGATCAGATCGAGGAATTCGGTCGCGGCCGGCAGGCCGAGCTTGTTCACGGCCGCAAGCACCTGCCGCGCCAGCCGCAGCCCCTTGTCGATCCGGAAGCTGCCATCGAGATCGGGGTCGTTGATCAGCCCTTTCCAGCCCACAGTGGTGCGCGGCTTTTCGAAATACACCCGCATCACGATCACGAGCCGGTCGGCGAGGGCCTCGCGCAGCGCCGCCAGACGGCTGGCATAGTCCATGGCCGCAGCCGGATCGTGAATGGAACAAGGGCCGACGATGACAATCAGTCGGTCGTCGGCTCCGGTGAGGATGTCGTGAATCGCGCTGCGGGCGGCGGCAACGGTGCGCGTCGCGGCAAGCGTACGCGGAATCTCGCGCATCACCTCGTCGGGTGTACTGAGTTCGGTGATCTGCTTGAGACGAAGGTCGTCGGTGGTGGTCAACACGGCAGTCTGCTCCTGATCAGGAGACCCGCCGGCTTAAACGAAAAAGCCGCCAGGTCTGGCGGCTTTTCGGATTTGATGCTGCAATCTTCAGATCGAGCGCAATCCTCCCGCCGCCAGCGAGCTGTCGTAATAAAAGTACCAAAACGAGGCGGTCGAGTGGATCATGCTCGTCCTATAGCCCAGACCGGCCTGATTGTCCACGCGCGCGTTTTCGCGCGACGGCAATACCGCTCTGTGCCGAGAAAGCGCGCTAGACCATCACCTTAGCGCTTGGCTCACCGCCGCACCCGCACCGTGGCCAGCAGCGCCAGCCCCGCGACAAAGAACAGCACCAGCACCGCAAGCCCGCCTTTCTGGCTGGCGGTGAGCGCGGTGATCAGCCCGATCAGCATCGGGCCGATGAACGCCGTCACCTTGCCGGTCAGCGCGAACAGCCCGAAAAATTGCGTGACGCGCTCGCGCGGCGCCAGCTTGATCAGCAGCGTGCGCGAGGCCGCTTGCAGCGGGCCGCCAGCGATGCCGATCAGGCTGCCGAGCAGCAGATAGGCTTGTTCCGCGGGCGAGGCGAACAGCCCGCCGCCCGGCTGCGGCGGCGTCACCGCCATGAACAGAATGGAATCGCGGTCGATCAGCAGGATGCCGAATACCGCGATCAGCAGCAGCACCAGGCTGCCCGCGATCACTCGCTTCGGTCCGAATGCATCGTCGAGCTTCCCGCCGAGATAAGCGCCGCACGCCGCGGCGATCGCCAGCAGCACACCGAACGTGCCGATCTCCAGCGTGTGCCAGCCAAAGGTGCCGGCCGCATAGATGCCGCCAAAGGCAAACAGCGACACCAGCCCGTCGGTGTAGATCATGTTGGCGATCAGAAAGGTCGCCATCGCGCGGTGCTTTGGCAATTGCCGCAGCGTGTCGCGCAGTTCGGCAACTCCCTGGCGCAGCGCCGAGCGCACTTTGCTGCGCGCCGGGAAATCCGGCGTGAACAGAAACATCGGCAGTACGAACACCACGAACCACAGCGCGGTCAGCGGCCCGGTAATGCGGTCGCCCTGATGCGTCGCCGGATCGAGCCCGAACCAGGGCGTGATGCCGAACAGCGTGCGGCCGGTCTCGGGGCTGCCGGCGAGAAAGCCCAGCACCAGCACCAGCGACAGGATGCCGCCGACATAGCCGGTGGCCCAGCCGGTGCCGGACAGTCGGCCGATCTTTTCCGGCGGCACCAGCGTCGGCATCATCGCATTGTTGAATACGGTGGCGAATTCGACGCCGATGGTGGCGATGCCATAGGCGATCAGCAGCGGCAGGATCACGCTGGGATCGCCGGGCTTGCCGAACCACATCAGCGACGAGCCGATCACCAGCAGCGCGCCGAACGCGAAGATCCAGGGCTTGCGCCGGCCGCTGGCATCGGCGACCGCGCCGAGCAGCGGCGATGCCAGCGCGATCACCAAACCGGCGCTGCCAGTGGCAAAGCCCCACCATGATTGTCCGGTCGCCGGATCAGGCGCCACGAAGGTCGTGAAATAAGGGGCGAAGATGAAGGTGGTGATCAGCGTGAAATAGGGCTGCGCCGCCCAATCGAACAAAATCCAGCCGATCACGGCGCGGCGCGGCGGATAGCTGGTGGGGGCGAGCGGCGTGCTCCCCGGCAAAGTGTCCGCCATGTCGCTGGTTCCTCCCGACAGATCCCCGCTTTGCCACAGCCGCGTCTTTCAGGATAGCTTTCCGAACCATGGTGCAGACAACGTTCTTCCGGATCCGCCGCGGGCCGCATCGGCTGGCGTCGCTGCTGCTTTATTGCGGCATCATCACGGCGCTGCTGCTCGCCATCGCCAGCGCCCAGGACCGCCGCGGCGCCAGCGCGCCGCTCGGCGCACCAATGGCGGTGGTCGGCACGCGCGGCATGGTGGTCGCGCAGGAGCGGCTTGCTGCCGAGGTCGGCCGCGACGTGCTGGCCAAGGGCGGCAATGCGGTCGATGCCGCGGTCGCGACCGGCTTTGCGATGGCGGTGACCTATCCACGCGCCGGCAATATCGGCGGCGGCGGTTTCATGCTGATCCACCGCGCTGGCGGCGATGACGTCGCGATCGACTATCGCGAGACGGCGCCGGCCGCCGCCACTCGCGACATGTTCCTCGGCGCCGATGGCAAGCCCGACAACGCCAAATCGCGCGACAGCGCACTCGGCATCGGCGTGCCCGGCACCGTCGCCGGGCTAACGCTGGCGCTGGAGAAATACGGCTCCGGCAAATTCTCGCTCGCCGAGCTGTTGCAGCCGGCGATCGCTCTGGCGCGCGATGGCTTTGTGGTCAGCGATGATCTTGCCGATACGTTGCCGGATTGGCATCGCCGGCTGATGCGCTGGCCCTCGACCGCGCGCGTGCTGGCGCGGCCTGATGGTGGTCCCTATCGCGAGGGCGACCGGCTGGTGCAGGCCGATTTGGCGGCCACGCTTGAAGCGATCGCGGCGCAAGGCGCGCGCGGCTTCTATGACGGCCCCGTCGCCGACAGACTGGCGCGCGCGGTGCAGGATGCTGGCGGCCTGATCACGACCGAGGATCTGCGCTCCTATCAGGCGCTGATCCGCACGCCATTGCGCGGCAGTTACCGCGGCTATGACATCGTGGCGATGCCGCTGCCATCCTCGGCCGGGCCGGTGCTGATCGAGGCGCTCAACATTCTGGAAGGGCTGCCGCTGCGCGATGCGCCGCAAGGCTCGGCGCAGTCGCTGCATTGGCTGATCGAGGCGATGAAGCGCGGCTATGCCGACCGCGCCCGCTATCTCGGCGATCCGGCATTCGTCGATGCGCCGTTGTCGCGGCTGCTCGACAAGGATTTTGCCGCCAAGCAGCGCGCCTCGATCCATGCCGATCGCGCCACGCCCGCGACCGAGATGTTGCCGCCGCCGCGCGAGGGCGACAACACCACCCATTTTTCGGTGGTCGATGCGCAGGGCAACGCGGTCAGCAACACCACCACGCTGAATTTCTCCTATGGCGTCGGGCTGATCGCCGAGGGCACCGGCGTCTTGCTCAACAACGAACTCGATGACTTCACCGCCGCGCCCGGTGCCGCCAATGCCTTTGGCCTGGTTGGCTTTGAAGCCAATTTGCCGGGCCCCGGAAAACGGCCGCTGTCATCGATGGCGCCAACCATCGTGCTGAAAGACGGCAAGGTGCTGCTGGTCACCGGCTCGCCGGGCGGCAGCCGCATCATTTCCGCGGTGCTGCAGGTGATGGTCAATGTGCTCGACTATCAGATGGACGTCGCCGCCGCGGTGGCGGCGCCGCGCGTCCATCATCAATGGCAGCCCGATGAAGTGCGGGTCGAGCGCGGTTTTGATCCGGCGGTGGTGGGCGCGTTGCAGAGCAGAGGTCACCGCATCGTGACGCCGCTCGGCCAGACCTCGGCGAACTCGATCCTGATGACCGCGCAAGGCCCGCGCGGCGCGCCCGATCCGCGCACCCGCGGCGCGGCGGCGGCAGCGGAGTAACGCTTGGCGCGGCCTGTCGACACAAGCCGCGCGACCAATGATCTGCTTGGTGGCTGCCGCGATTTCCGTTAGCACGGCAGATCAAGGAAACACGCGCCACGGCGCCAACAAAGGGACGGAACATGGCATCACTGCAAGGCAAGACGCTGTTCATCACCGGTGCGAGCCGCGGCATTGGATTGGCGATCGCGCTGCGCGCGGCGCGCGACGGCGCCAATGTCGCGATCGCGGCCAAGACCGCGGAGCCGCATCCCAAACTGCAGGGCACCATCTACACCGCCGCCGAGGAAATCCGCGCCGCGGGCGGCCGGGCGCTGCCGCTGGTGTGCGACATTCGCGATGAAGCCCAGGTGATCGCCGCGATCGATCAGACCGTGGCCGAATTCGGCGGCATCGACGTCTGCGTCAACAATGCCAGCGCGATCAGCCTGACCAACTCCCAGGCCACCGACATGAAGCGCTACGACCTGATGATGGGCATCAACAGCCGCGGTACCTTCATGGTGTCGAAATATTGCATTCCGCATCTGAAGAAGTCGGACAATCCGCACATCCTGATGCTGTCGCCGCCGCTCGACATGAATGTGAAATGGTTCGAGCATTCCACCGCTTATACCATGGCGAAGTTCGGCATGAGCATGGTGGTGCTCGGCCTGTCCGGCGAGCTGAAGCGCGCCGGCATCGCGGTCAACGCGCTGTGGCCGCGTACGACAATTGCCACCGCCGCGGTCGGCAATCTGCTCGGCGGCGACGCCATGATCCGTTGCAGCCGCACCCCGGAGATCATGGGCGATGCCGCGCATGCGATCCTCATCAAGCCGGCGCGGGAATTCACCGGGCAGTTCTGCATCGACGACAAGGTGCTCTATGCCGCTGGCGTCACCGATTTCGAGCACTACCGGGTCGATCCGAGCGCGCAGCTGATGTCGGATTTCTTCGTGCCGGATGATGACGTGCCGCCGCCTGGCGTCAGCGTGATGCCGCTGCCGTCGGTCTCGGCCGCCAAGGCGTAACGCGGCCGCTCCTAACCCACTACGGACCAGGCACGGCGGTCCGCCCTGCGCGGACCGCCGGTCGCTTGCGGCAAAGTTGTTGAAATGATCACCATCATATGAACAATGGGGCCGGGCGGCTTAAGACCGCCGGTCATCAGGAGGAAGCCACCATGCCCGCCGCGCCGCAGTTCCTGTTCGACGTCGGCAGTCCCAATGCCTATCTCGCCCATCTGGCGATCCCGGCGATCGAACAGCGCATCGGCGTCAAGTTCGACTACGTGCCGGTGCTGCTCGGCGGCATCTTCAAGGCCACCAACAACAAGTCGCCGATGGAGGCGCTGGCTGGCATCAAGAACAAGCTGGAATTCATGGAGACCGAGACCCGGCGTTTCCTGAAGCGCTACAACGTGCCGCGCTACGTCTGGAACCCGCATTTCCCGGTCAATACCTTGAACCTGATGCGCGGCGCGGTCGCCGCGCGCCGGGAGGGGATCTTGGCGCCCTATGTGGAGGCGGCGTTCTTCCATATGTGGGCGGAGCCAAAGCCGATGGGCGATCTGCAGGTCGCGGCGGCGGCGCTGACCGCGTCCGGGCTCGACGGCGCTGGCCTCTTGGAACGCGCGCAGCATCCCGACGTCAAAGCCGAACTGATCGCCAATACTGAGGACGCGGTGAAGCGCGGCGCGTTCGGCGCGCCGACTTTCTTTGTCGGTGACGAGATGTTCTTTGGCAAAGAGCAGCTGCGCGATGTCGAGGAGATGTTGGCGTAGTTGCCTTCGCGGCCGGTGCCGCGCCAGGAACGGATCGCTGTACAGGAGGATGAAGTGGCTGAACGCAACGCGAGCGCCGCGGTGATCGGGGCCGGCGATTATATCGGCGCCGAGATCGCCAAGAAATTTGCCGCCGAAGGTTTCACGGTGTTTGCCGGGCGGCGCCAGGGCGACAAGCTGCAGCCGCTGGTCGATGAGATCGAGGCCGCGGGCGGCCGGGTGGTGGCGCGCTCGCTCGATGCCCGCGACGAGCAGCAGGTGGCGTCGTTTCTGAACGAGGCCGACGCCCATGCGCCGCTCGATGTCTGCATCTTCAATATCGGCGCCAATGTCCGTTTTCCGATTCTCGACACCAGCGAACGGGTGTTCCGCAAGGTGTGGGAGATGGCGTGCTATGCCGGCTTTCTCAGCGGGCGCGAAGCGGCCCGGCTGATGATGCCGCGCGGCCGCGGCGCGATCTTCTTCACCGGCGCCACCGCCAGCCTGCGCGGCGGTGCCGGCTATGCGGCCTTTGCCGCTGCCAAATTCGGGCTGCGCGCGGTGGCGCAGTCGATGGCGCGGGAACTGGGGCCGCACAACATCCATGTCGCGCATCTGATCATCGACGCTGGGGTCGACACCGCCTGGGTGCGCGAGCGCCGCGCCGAGGGCGGTTCCTCGCTCGATCACGACAGCGTGCTGATGCCGCCAGCAGCGGTCGCCGCCGCCTATTGGCAGCTCTATCAGCAGCCCAATAGCGCCTGGACCTTTGAAATGGATATCCGGCCGTTCAAGGAGAAATGGTAGCCGCGCGATCTGCCGGTTCCACCTCGCCGTTGCAGCTGACCGTTCCAACTGGCCCGCGCGAACCGCGTGTCTTGGCCGCCAAAATGCGCTAACAGCGACGCAAGGCCGGTGATAACGGCGTGAGGGGAGCGAGATGCGGATTCTGGTGGTCGGTGCTGGCGCGGTCGGCGGCTATTTTGGTGGGCGTCTGGTCGAGGCCGGGCGCGACGTCACCTTCCTGGTGCGGCCGCGGCGTGCGCAGCAATTGCGCAGCGATGGCCTGGTGATCAAAAGCCCGCACGGCGATATCACGCTGACCCCGAAGCTGCTGCTCACCGAACAATTGGCCGAGCCGTTCGATCTGGTGCTGCTGAGCTGCAAGGCATTCGATCTCGATGCCGCGATGGCGTCGATCCGTGCCGCGGTCGGTCCCGGCACCGTGATCTTGCCGCTGCTCAATGGCCTCGCCCATCTCGACGCGCTCGATGCCGCCTTTGGTGCCGAACGGGTGCTGGGCGGGCAATGCGTGATCGCGGCCACGCTCGATGGCGACGGCCATGTGGTGCAGCTCGCGCCGATGAACGCCATCACCTTTGGCGAGCGCGATGGCACGCTGTCGCCGCGCGTGCAGGCGATCGCAATGGAGCTTGGCGGCGCCGGCTTTGAGGTTCATGCCAGCACCGCGATTCTGCAGGAGATGTGGGAGAAGTGGGTGTTCGTGGCGACGCTGGCCGGCGTCACCACGCTGATGCGCGGGCCGGTCGGCGCGATCATGGCCAGCCCGGGCGGACCTGAGTTCATTTTAGGCGTGCTCGACGAATGCTGCGCGGTCGCCGAGGCCGCTGGTTATTCGCCGCGCGCGCCGTCGCTGGCGCGAACCCGCGCGCTTTTGACCGCGGAAGGCTCGCCGCTGACCGCCTCGATGTTCCGCGACATCCAGGCCGGCGCGCCGATCGAGGCGAATCACATGATCGGCGATCTGATCGCGCGCGGCGAAGCCTGCAAGATTCCGGTGTCGCGGCTGCACATTATTCTCACTCACTTGGCTACCTATGAGCGCCAGCGCCGGTAACGCAATTTTACCGCTAGTGCAGTTTCATTCTCAGACTTTGGTCGCAAGGTTTTTGCCAAGTTCCGGATCGGGTGCGACCGTCCGTCGCGAATTAGAATAGTTCTGCAAATGCTTGGCCCTCTGCGAAGCGTTTGCGCGCGGCCTGGGCTACCTCTGCCCAACAAACAAGCAATTTGATTTCGATCAAACGTAATGCGATGAAAACGCATTTGCTGAAAAGCACCGTCCTGCTCGAGAAGCTGACCCCATGACCCAGGCCCTGACTTCGAAACGAATCACCGTCGGCGAGGGGGGCTTGATCGCCTTCTTCGCTGTCCTGGCTGCTTACTGCGTCCTTGGCGTGATCAAGGCACAGGATGGCGCTTTTGCCTTTCACTCTGCGTTGATGGCTGCGGTCAGCGCCTGGGCGATCGTCGCCATCATCAGGCGCTATTCCGCGCGCGGTGCGCTGCCGCTGCAAGAGATCAACGGCGTCCCCAATTACAATCTCGGGCCGGTGAAATTCACTGCCTTCATGGCGATGTTCTGGGGCATCGCCGGGTTCACGGTCGGGGTGATCATCGCCTCGCAGCTGGCGTTCCCCGCGCTCAATCTCGGCGAGTGGGTCAATTTCGGGCGGCTGCGGCCGCTGCACACCTCCGCGGTGATTTTTGCCTTCGGCGGCAACGTGCTGATCGCCACCTCATTCTACGTGGTGCAGAAAACCTCGCGGGCGCGGCTGGCCGGTGAACTGGCGCCCTGGTTCGTGGTGATTGGCTACAACCTGTTCATCGTGATCGCCGGCACCGGCTATCTGCTCGGCGTTACCCAGAGCAAGGAATACGCGGAACCGGAATGGTACGCGGACCTGATGCTCACCGTGATCTGGGTGGTCTATCTGCTGACCTTCGTGATGACGCTGATGAAGCGCAAAGAGCCGCACATCTACGTCGCCAACTGGTTCTATCTTGCCTTCATCATCACGATCGCGGTGCTGCACCTCGGCAATAACCCGACCGTGCCGGTGTCGTTCTTCGGCTCAAAATCCTACATCGCCTGGGGCGGTGTGCAGGATGCCATGTTCCAGTGGTGGTACGGACACAACGCGGTCGGCTTCTTCCTGACCGCCGGCTTCCTGGCCATCATGTACTACTTCATCCCGAAGCGGGCCGAGCGGCCGGTCTATTCCTATCGGCTGTCGATCATCCACTTCTGGGCGCTGATCTTCCTGTACATCTGGGCCGGCCCGCACCATCTGCACTACACGGCGCTGCCGGACTGGACGCAGACCCTCGGCATGACGTTCTCGATCATGCTGTGGATGCCGTCCTGGGGCGGCATGATCAACGGCCTGATGACGCTGTCCGGTGCCTGGGACAAGCTGCGCACTGACCCCGTGCTGCGCATGCTGGTGGTGTCGGTGGCGTTCTACGGCATGTCGACCTTTGAAGGCCCGATGATGGCCATCAAGGTGGTGAACTCGCTCAGCCACTACACCGACTGGACCGTCGGCCACGTGCATTCCGGTGCGCTCGGCTGGGTCGGCTTCGTGTCGTTCGGCGCGCTGTACTGCCTGGTGCCGTGGGTCTGGAACCGCAAGCAGCTCTACAGCCTGAAACTCGTCAACTGGCACTTCTGGATCGCGACGCTCGGCATCGTGCTCTACATCTCCTCGATGTGGGTGTCCGGCATCCTGCAAGGCCTGATGTGGCGAGCTTACACTTCGCTCGGCTTCCTCGAATATTCGTTCATCGAGACGGTCGAAGCGATGCACCCGTTCTATGTGATCCGCGCTGCGGGTGGCGGACTGTTCCTGATCGGAGCGCTGATCATGGCCTACAATCTCTGGATGACGGTGCGCGTCGGCGAATCGTCGGAAACGCAGCCGCGCGTTGCGCTTCAGGCCGCTGAATAGGAGATCTCACAATGTCATTCTGGGATCGCCACAAGATCTTCGAAAAGAACTCCATCATCCTGATCATCGGCATTGTCGTGGTGATCTCGATCGGCGGATTGGTCGAAATCGGGCCGCTGTTCTATCTCAAGAGCACCATTGAGAAGGTCGACGGCGTGCGGCCCTATACGCCGCTCGAACTCGCCGGCCGCAACGTCTACATCCGCGAAGGCTGCTATCTGTGCCATTCGCAGATGATCCGCCCGCTGCGCGACGAAGTGGAACGCTACGGCCACTTCTCGCTGGCGGCGGAAAGCATGTACGATCATCCGTTCCAATGGGGATCGAAGCGCACCGGTCCTGATCTCGCCCGGGTCGGCGGCAAATATTCCGACGACTGGCACGTCACCCATCTGAAGAACCCGCGCGCGATCGTGCCGCAATCGGTGATGCCGAACTACGCCTTCCTCGCCAAGAACGAGGTCAACAGCAGCAACATTGCCGAGCATCTGCGCACCAACCGGCTGATCGGCGTGCCCTACACCGACGAGCAGATCGCCAGTGCCACGGAAGATATGAAAGCCCAGGTCGATCCGGATAGTCCCGGCGCGGCCGAGCTGCTGAAGCGCTATCCCAAGGCTGTGGTGCGTAATTTCGACGGCAAGGGCGGCGATCCCACCGAACTCGACGCGCTGATCGCCTATCTGCAGATGCTCGGTACGCTCGTCGATTTCAAACTCTACGACGAAAAAGCCAACCTGCGGTGAGGGAGCGGTGACATGAAAGCAATTCTCGCCGCCGACAATTTCATCTCGGACTTCGTGCTGACGTTCTGGACGCCGCTGTTCGTCGGCCTCTTCATCGCCATCGTGGTTTACGCCCTTTGGCCGCGCAACAAGGCGAAATTCGATGCCGCGGCCCGCATGCCGCTGCGGGAGGATTGATGAACATGGCTGACCACGCACCTCATGGCGAACTCGACAAAGTCACCGGCAGGACCACCACCGGCCACGAATGGGATGGCATTCAGGAACTCAATACGCCATTGCCGCGCTGGTGGGTCTGGACCTTCTACGCCACCATCGTCTGGTCGATCGCTTATTGGATCGTCTATCCGGCGTGGCCCTTGGTGAAGGACCACACCACCGGCTGGTTCAACTACTCCTCGCGCGCCGACGTCGCGGTGGAACTCGCCAAGCTCGACGCGATCCGCGGCGGCAAGATGGCGGCGCTCTCGACCGCTTCGCTCGAAGACATCCAGAAAGACCCGGCCTTGCTGGCGATGGCGCGTGCCAAGGGCAAGGCCGTGTTCGGCGACAATTGCGCGCCCTGTCACGGCACCGGCGCCACCGGCTCCAAGGGCTTCCCCAACCTCAACGACGACGATTGGTTGTGGGGCGGCTCGCTCGACCAGATCATGAAGACCATCCGGTTCGGCGCGCGTTCCGGCCATGCCGAAGCGCATGAAGGCCAGATGCTGGCCTTCGGCAAGGAAGGCGTGCTCAAGCCCGATGAGATCGTCACGGTCGCCAACTACGTGCGCTCGCTGTCGGGGCTTCCGACCCGGCCGGGCTTCGACAAGGCCGCCGGCGAGAAGCTGTTCACGGAGAATTGCGTGGCGTGTCACGGCGAGGACGCCAAGGGTAATCCCGAGCTTGGCGCGCCGAATCTGACTGACAAAATCTGGCTCTATGGCTCGGATGAAGCCACCATCATCGAAACCGTCACCAATGGACGGGCCGGCGTGATGCCATCATGGGAAGGCCGGCTTGATACCGGCACCATCAAGGCGATGGCCGTTTACGTACATTCACTAGGCGGGGGCAAATAAGCAGTCGTGAGTGCCGCACGCCGCGGACAAGTTTCATGGCGTACGACACTTGAGGTTAATCAAAGGCGTTCATCAGAGGGGAGCTAACCTTCCTCTCTGGTGGCGAGTAAAGCCCTCATCATGAACAAGACAGTGCTGCCGAGCGAACTCAACCCCGATCCCGATGGGCCGCTCTACGTAGCCCAAAAGAAGATCTATCCGCAGCGCGTGTCCGGAACTTTCCGGCGGATCAAGTGGATCCTGATGGCGGTGTGCCTGGGGATCTATTACTTCCTGCCCTTCGTGCGCTGGAACCGCGGCCCCGGTCTGCCCGATCAGGCGGTGCTGCTCGACCTGGCCAACAACCGCTTCTATTTCTTCTTTATCGAGCTGTGGCCGCAGGAAGTTTATTACTTCACCGGCCTGTTGATCATCGCCGCAATCGTGCTGTTCCTGATGAACTCGCTCGGCGGGCGGGTGTGGTGCGGCTATCTGTGCCCGCAGACGGTGTGGACCGATCTGTTCTATGCGGTCGAACGCGCGGTCGAGGGCGATCGCCGCGAACGCATGAAGAAAGAGGCGGAAGGGCTGACATTGCAGCGCGCCGCCGAACTGACGCTCAAACATTCGATCTGGCTGATGATCGCGTGGTGGACCGGCGGCGCCTGGGTGCTGTATTTCGCCGATGCCCCGACCTTGATGAAAGAACTGGTCACGTTCCAGGCGCCGATGGTCGCCTATATCTGGATCGGCATCCTCACCTTCACCACCTATGTGCTGGCCGGCTTCATGCGCGAGCAGGTCTGCGTCTATATGTGTCCGTGGCCGCGCATCCAGGCCGCGCTGACCGACGAATGGGCGCTGAACGTCACCTACAAATACGACCGCGGCGAAACCCGCACTTCGCTGAAAAAGGCCGAGCAAGCGCGCGCGGCGGGCGAGAAGGTCGGCGATTGCATCGATTGCAATCAATGCGTGGCGGTGTGCCCGACCGGCATCGATATCCGCGACGGTTCGCAGCTCGCCTGCATCCAGTGCGGGCTGTGCATCGACGCCTGCGACACCGTGATGAAGAAGATCGGTCGCGAGCCGCGGCTGATCGGCTATGACAACGACATCAACATCCATCGCCGCATGGAGGGTAAACCGGAGGTGTTCCGGACCATCCGAGCGCGCACCGTGATCTACACGGTGCTGATCGCCGTGGTCGGCGCGATCATGCTGTACACGCTCAGCCATCGCACGCTGCTCGACGTCAACGTGCTGCATGACCGCAACCCGCTGGCGGTGCGGCTCAGCGATGGCTCGGTGCGTAACGGCTACACCATGCGCGTGCTCAACAAGCAGGGCATCGATCGTGTGGTGTCGGTCGAGGTGGAAGGCCCGCCGTCCGCCACCCTTCAGGTGATCGGCGTGGAAGCCACCGCGGCTGAACGTCCGACCATTTCGATCGGCCGCGATCAGACGCTGGAACTGCGCGTGCTGGTCACAGTCGGCTCCGAGGAAAATCTCGACAAGTCTACCCCGGTCAGGTTCCGCGTCATCGATACCAAATCCGGCGAGGTCGCGGCCGCGACCGACAATTTCGTGACGCCGTGACGCCAAGGAGTGCCCGATGAGCAAGTCGATCTCTTCACCACGTCCGCTCACCGGCCGCATGGTGCTCGGCTTGCTGCTCGGGTTCTTTGGCCTGGTGATCGGCGTCAATCTGCTGATGATGAAACTGGCGATCGATACTTTGCCGGGCACCAATGTCGATAGCGCCTATCTCGCCAGCCTGCGCTACGACAATGAAATCGCCGCGGCGCGCGAGCAGGCGCAGCGCGATTGGAAGATCGACGCCAAGGTGGAGCGGCAGCCGGACGGCCTGACCACGCTGCGCGTCGAGGCGCGCGATCACAACGGCGTGCCGCTTGCCGGGCTGACCTTCTTCGGCCGGCTGGAACGGCCCGCCGACAAGCGCGGCGACAAGGAACTGACGCTCGCCGAGATCGGCGAGGGCATCTATCGCGGCCAGACCAGCGGCGTGCAGCCGGGTCTGTGGGAGCTGGTGCTGGAAGGCGATGCCACCGGCAACCGGGTGTTTCTGTCAAAGAATCGCATGGTGCTGAACTAGGATGCCGTCATGCTGATGACGCGGGACTTTTCTCACTACGTCAAAGACGTCGATGCCGACACCGCCCATCTCGATCTCGCGGTCGAGGGCGTCAGCTGCGCCGGCTGCATGGCCAAGATCGAGCGCGGGCTGTCCTCGATCCCGGAAGTGACCCGGGCGCGCGTCAATTTCACCGATCGGCGGCTCGCGATCGAATGGAAAAAAGGCGCGATCAATCCGGCGCTGTTCATCGATCGGCTCGCCGAGCTTGGCTACAAGGCCTATCCGTTCGAGCCGATGCTCGCCGAGATCGAGGAAGCCAGCCGCGCCAAATGGCTCTTGACCTGCCTCGGCGTTGCGGCGTTCGCCAGCATGAATGTGATGATGCTGTCGATCCCGATCTGGGTCGGCACCGACATGCTGCCGGAGACCCGCGATTTCTTCCATTGGCTGTCGGCACTGGTGGTGCTGCCGAGTGCGGCCTATGCCGGCCAGCCGTTCTTCAAATCGGCCTGGCAGGCGCTGCGCGCGCGCAGCGTCAATATGGACGTGCCGATCTCGATCGGCGTGATCCTGGCGCTTGGCATGTCGCTGGTGGAAACCATCAACCACGCCGAGCACGCTTATTTCGATGCAGCGATCATGCTGCTCACCTTCCTGCTCGCCGGCCGGTTCCTCGATCAGAAGATGCGGCAGCGCACCCGCGCGGTCGCCGGCAATCTGGCGGCGCTGAAAGCGGAAACCGCCACCAAATTTGTCGGACCTGATGAAATTCGCGAAGTGCCGATCGCCGCGATCATTCCGGGCGACATCGTTCTGCTGCGCGCTGGCGAGCGCTGCGCGGTCGATGGCGTGGTGATCGAAGGCCGCTCGGAAATCGATCAAAGCCTGATCACGGGCGAAACCCGCCATGTTGCTGCCGAGCGCGGCGTCGCGGTCTATGCCGGCACGCTCAACATGTCGGGCAGCCTGCGCATCAAAGTGTCGGCGGCGGCGGAAGGCACGCTGCTGGCGGAAATCTCGCGGCTGTTGGAAAACGCGCTGCAAGCGCGCTCGCGCTATGTGCAGCTCGCCGATCGTGCCTCGCGGCTCTATGCGCCGCTGGTGCATATCACCGCGCTGCTCACCATGCTCGGCTGGGTGGCGTTTGGCGCCAGCTGGCACGACGCGATCGTCACCGCGATCGCGGTGCTGATCATCACCTGTCCGTGTGCTCTCGGCCTTGCGATTCCCGCGGTACAGACCGTGGCGTCGGGCGCGATGTTCCGTGCCGGCGTGCTGCTCAATTCCGGCGATGCCATCGAGCGCGTCGCCGAGGTCGATACTGTGGTGTTCGACAAGACCGGCACGCTGACGCTGCCGGAACTCGATGTGGTCAATGCCGGCGCGGTGCCGCCCGCGGTGTTTGAACTCGCCGGGCGGCTGGCGCTCGCCAGCCATCACCCGGTCGCCGCCGCGGTGGCGCGCGCGGCGCAGGCCCGCTCGCCGCTCGCCGATGTGGTCGAGGAGCCGGGGCAGGGCGTGCGCGCGTTGCTTGACGGCGAGGAGCTGCGGCTCGGCAGCCCGTCCTATTGCGGCGCCGAGGCGCAAGCGCTGGCCGTGATGAGCGAGGACCCGGAAGTGTCGGTGGTGGCGTTCAGCCGCGGCGAGCAGCGCTACGTGTTTGCGGTGCGCCAGCAGCTCCGCGCCGATGCCAAGGACACCATCGCGGCGCTCCATGCCCGCGGCGTGGTCGTCGAGCTGCTGTCGGGCGATCGCGAGCCAGCGGTGCGCCATGCGGCTGATACGCTTGGCGTCGCGATCTGGCGTGCAGGCGTCAAACCGGCCGACAAGATCGCGCATATCGAGGCGCTGAAGCGCCGCGGCCGCAAGGTGATGATGGTCGGCGACGGCATGAACGACGCGCCGGCGCTCGCGGCGGCGAGCGTGTCGATGTCGCCGATCAGCGCCGCCCATCTCAGCCAGAGCACCGCCGATTTGGTGTTTCTCGGCAACGAGCTGGCGCCGGTGGTGACGGCGGTCGACTACGCGCGCAAGGCGATGCGGCTGATGCGCGAAAATCTCGCTCTGGCGATCGGCTACAACGTACTCGCGGTGCCGATTGCGATCCTCGGCTATGCGACGCCGCTGATCGCTGCGGTGGCGATGTCCGGCTCGTCGCTGCTGGTGATGCTGAATGCGCTGCGCGCGCGTCGGGTGAATTAGGAGACTGCGTCATGGAAGTGATGGTGATCTTGGTTCCGCTGGCTCTGGCGCTCGGATTGCTCGGCCTGATCGGCTTCCTGTGGTCCTTGAAAAGCGGCCAATACGAAGACCTCGACGGCGCCGCCTGGCGGGCGATCGCCGATGATGAGCAGCCGCCGAATCCGGCGCCGGTGCAGCACGAACGCTGAGACTTGGTGTCGCGCCGCGCTGATGGCGCGGCCGGCCCCGACCCAGGATGTCTTTGCCGCAGAAGGGGATTGTGATGCAGCCGCAGATTGACAGCAGGCCATTCCCCGCCGCGGTGTTCGCGGAGAACGAACAACTCTTTTTGCGCGAGCCATTGACTTCGTCTCGCCCTATGGTGGAAAACGCAAGGGCGGATCAAGTGGCGGCGGGCATGCCGACCCTGATTGATCCCGACAAGAGTGACGCTCCCTCCGGCCAGCAGGCTGAGCCGGTGGGAGTTGATCCAGCGGTGCTGACCGAACGGGGATTGATGATGTCTTTGCGTCAGCGGTGGTCGAGCGTGGTATCGCGTGTCGTGGACGTGTGCAGTCGAATGCACCTGCCGTCCTGTTGTTGTTGAAGCCGAGCGCTTTCGACCCCACCCCATTCGATTGTCTTCAAACCAGAAAGGCGCCGGCCAGCGAGCCGGGCGACGGGTTTGTCATGTCCACTGCATTCATCATTGAAGTTCACTCGCAGGCCGCCGGCATCGTGGTCCGGGATGGCCGTTCCTATCGGTTCCATGCGGCCAGCCACGATTTCAACGTGCTCGACGGCCGCGATTTCCGCTCGCCGGGCGAGGCGCACAAGGCGGCGCTGCGCCATCTGGCGACGCTGGCGAAAACCCCCGGTCGTACGGCCACCGCGAAGGCGGCGGCCTGATCGATCGGGCGTGGCGCGGCGGCCTGCCGTGCCGCGTGGACGGCTCGATGCTGATCCGCTAGTTCGGGTTCTTGACAAGTCAAGCCAGGGCGTGAAATAAAATCCCAAACACAGCCGCAACCGGGCGGCGATTTGGAAGAAAGTTTCTCTAATGGCTGAATTGTCCATCCCGCAGGTTGAATCGAATCGCCGGCTCGACGCCATCGACCGCAAAATCCTCACCGTGCTGCAGAACGACGCCTCGCTGTCGGTCGCGGAGATCGGCGATCGGGTCGGGCTGTCGTCAACGCCGTGCTGGAAGCGCATTCAGCGGCTCGAGGCCGATGGTGTCATCACCAAGCGGGTGGCGCTGGTCGATCAGAACAAGATCGGGCTTGGGCTCACCGTGTTCGTGTCGATCGAAAGCGGCGATCATTCCGACGCCTGGCTGAAGACATTTGCCGACGCGGTCAGCGCGATGCCGGAAGTGATCGAGTTCTATCGGATGGCCGGCGATGTCGATTACATGCTGCGCGTGGTGGTCGCCGATATGCGCAGCTATGACATTTTCTACAAAAAGCTGATCAGCGCCGTGCCGCTCAAGAACGTCACCTCGCGCTTTGCGATGGAGAAGATCAAGTCGGTGACGGCGCTGCCGGTGCCGGCGCTGGAAGCGGCGTAATCGCGGCGCTTATCGCGATTGATACCAGCCACGCCGCACAGTCATGGCCGGGTGGTCCCGGCGCTCCACGTCTTTGCTCCTGAACCACTGAGTAAGACGTGGATGCCAGCGACAAGCGCGGCATGACGGGTGATCGGTGGGGCGGTGGGTGCCGAAGTGTTCTAGTTGCGCACCGCATAGATCGGGGTGCGCAGCGTCAGCATGTAGGATGGCGTCGGGGTCCAGGCGATCTGCCCCGACACGCCAAACAGCCGGTTGTCATTGTCGTCCATCTGATCGAGATCGATGCGCAGGATCGGCTGGGTAAACGGCTTGATCGGCGTCAGCGTGCCAAGCTGCGCGCCGCCGAAATGCTGCAGCCCAGCCCGCACCGACGCCTTCCAATTATTCGGCCACTGATAATAGCCGCCGAGATAGCCGATGATCGGCGAATGCACGGTGATCGCCGCGCTATCGACCAGTACTTGAATGTAGCGCAGCCCGGCGAGCAGTCCGCGGGTTTCGTCGGTGTTGAGCGCGTAGTCGAATTCCAGATTGTTATCGATGCTGGAGGCGTTGATGCGCCAGTCGATGGTCGGCGCTGACAGCGTCGATTGCAGCGTCACGGTCGGAAATGTGCCGCCGTTCTGCTCATGGAGTTCGGCCGTAAAACCCGCCATCCAGCTATTGACCTGAAACGAGGTCCATTGTCCGTCCTCGGGCAGCAGCGTGCTGCCATAGACGCCGGCAAAAACCGACAGCCGGTCGGTGAGGTCCACGGTCAATGGCGCGCTGATGCCAATGCCGATCGCTGATGGCGAGGATAATTGCAGCCGCGACAGCCACTGGCCGCCGCCAAAGCCGAGCGCGATGCTGTTGGCCGGGATGGTGATCGCCGCGGTGCTGAGATCGAGATAGATGTTGGGAACTGCCGGCTTGGCCGGCTTGTCGTCGTCGTCATCATCGTCATCCTTGGCCGCCGCGGCCGGCAGCGCGGCGGCAATTGCCGTAAGCCACAACGCGGCGAGCGCAGCCGCCCCCCACGCCACGCCAGCGCGCCGGCGGCGCCAAGCGGCGCGGCCCGAGGAGGGCGGGACCGGAAAAGCGGATGAGGAATCCATGCCGCGATCTGATCACGCCGCGCCGGGCGCGGCAATCGGGATTAAGCCCTTGCCGGGCGCCCGAGGCCGGTAGCCGGGCCGCCGATCAGACGTCGACGTTGGCGCTCAGCGAATTATCCTGGATGAATTCGCGGCGCGGTTCGACCACATCGCCCATCAGCTTGGTGAAAATGTCGTCCGCTTCGTCCACCTCGCGGATTTTTACCTGCAGCAGCGAACGGGCGTTGCTGTCGAGCGTGGTTTCCCAGAGCTGGCTGGGGTTCATCTCGCCCAGACCTTTGTAGCGTTGCAGCGACACGCCCTTGCGGCCGGCTTCGGTGACGGCCTCGAACAGCCCGACCGGGCCGTGGATCAAGGTCTCGGCGTCGCGGCGGCGCAGCGTCGCCGGGCGCGGATAGCAATCCTGCAGCCGGGCGGCGTATTCATCGAGCTTGCGGGCGTCGGCCGAATTGAGCAGCGCCGCATCGATGGTGGCGACGTCCTTGACGCCGCGCACCGTACGCTCGAAGTGGAACCCTTCGCCTTCGATGAAGTGGCCGGACCAGCCGCGCTCGACTTCATCGGCGAGCGCGTCGAGCCTCTTGGCGATGTAATCGGCGGCCTGGTTGGCGGTGGCGAGATCCTGGCCGATACGCGGGTTGAGCACGCCGGCGATCGCCGCCTGTTCGACCACGCTGCGATTGTAGCGGTTGTGCAGATTGTTGAGCGTATTGCGGATCACGCGCGCATCATCGACCATCGCCAGCAGATCGCGGCCGCCGCGCTCCTCGCCGGAAGCGAGCCGCAGCACGCAGTCCTCCAGGCCGGTGGAGATCAGATAATCTTCCAGCGCGCGCTCGTCCTTCAGATATTGCTCGGACTTGCCGCGCGTCACTTTGTAGAGCGGCGGCTGCGCGATGTAGAGGAAACCGCCTTCGATCAGCGCCGGCATCTGACGGAAGAAGAAGGTCAGCAGCAGCGTCCGGATGTGCGCGCCGTCGACGTCGGCGTCGGTCATCAGGATGATTTTGTGATAGCGCAGCTTGCTGATATCGAAATCTTCGCGGCCGATGCCGGTGCCGAGCGCAGTGATCAGCGTGCCGACCTGTTCGGAGGACAGCATCTTGTCAAAGCGTGCGCGCTCGACGTTTAAGATCTTGCCCCGCAGGGGCAAGACGGCCTGGAATTCGCGGTTGCGGCCCTGCTTGGCGCTGCCGCCTGCCGAGTCACCCTCGACGATGAACAATTCGGACTTGGCCGGATCGCGTTCCTGACAGTCGGCGAGCTTGCCGGGCAGCGAGGCGATGTCGAGCGCGCCTTTGCGGCGGGTCAGTTCGCGCGCCTTGCGGGCGGCTTCGCGCGCCGTGGCGGCTTCGACCACCTTGCCGACGATCGCCTTGGCTTCGGCGGGATGTTCCTCGAACCAGCTGGCCAGCGCCTCGTTGATGACGTTCTCGACCACCGGCCGCACCTCGGACGACACCAGCTTGTCCTTGGTCTGCGACGAGAATTTCGGGTCCGGCACTTTCACCGACAGCACCGCGGTCAGGCCTTCGCGGCAGTCGTCGCCGGTCAGCGTGATCTTTTCCTTCTTGGCGATCACGTCGGCATAGCCGTTGACCTGCCGGGTCAGCGCGCCGCGGAAGCCGGCGAGATGGGTGCCGCCGTCGCGCTGCGGAATGTTGTTGGTGAAGCACAGCACATTCTCATGATAGCTGTCATTCCACCACAGCGCGCATTCCACGGTGATGCCGTTCATCTCCGCCAAGATGGTGATCGGCGCCGGCACCATCGCCTTCTTGTTGCGGTCGAGATATTTCACGAACTCGACCACGCCGCCCTCGTAGCGCATCTCTTCGCGCTTCTCGACGCCGTGGCGCAGGTCGGACAACAGGATGTTGACGCCGGAATTCAGGAACGCCAGTTCGCGCAGCCGGTGCTCGAGCGTGGCGAAATCATATTCCACATTGGTGAAGGTCTCGGGCGAGGCATAGAACGTCACCTCGGTGCCGCGCTTGCCGTCGGCGGCGCCGACCACCGCCAACGGCGCCAGCGCTTCGCCATGGGCGAATTCGATGAAGTGTTCCTTGTCGTCGCGCCACACCCGCAGCAACAGCCGGCTCGACAGCGCGTTCACCACCGACACGCCGACGCCGTGCAGACCGCCCGACACCTTGTAGGAGTTCTGGTCGAATTTCCCGCCGGCATGGAGCTGGGTCATAATGACCTCGGCCGCCGAAATGCCTTCGCCCTTGTGGATGTCGACCGGGATGCCACGGCCGTCGTCGCGCACCGTCACCGAGCCGTCGGCGTTCAGGATCACCTCGACCCGGGTGGCGTGGCCGGCCAGCGCCTCGTCGATGGCGTTATCGACCACCTCATAGACCATGTGGTGCAGGCCGGAACCGTCATCGGTGTCGCCGATATACATGCCCGGCCGCTTGCGGACCGCGTCCAGGCCCTTCAATACCCGGATCGACTCCGCGCCATATTCGATCGCAGAGGAATGCTCGGATTCGGCAGGGGTCTGCCGGGCAGGTTCGGTCATGTGGGGCCTTCGCGGGTGGCGTCGAATCGGCGCACGCAAGTCGGATTGATGCTGTCTCTTGTGCCACGAAAGGGGGGCTGCGCCTAGCGCAAAGTCGGGCGGTTCAAGGCATTGAATAAATGGGGGATTCTGGCCATTTTTCAAGCCCGGAACGGGCCGTTCTGGCGTCCGCTGAAAAGCCGGTGCGAGGGCCGAATCGGTCCGATCGGCAAGGCTTGCTTAAACCAGCCCGATACCTGCGGCGCGCGGCGCTAAACCTTGATGTCGAGCGCCGCCTGGTCGGTGAATTTCAGGGTGGCGGAGCTGCCGGCGTCGAGCTTGAGGGTGATGGAATCTTCCGATCCCTTGAAGCTGAGCACGGCGTTGTCGCCATCGCGGGTCACGGTGACGTCGGACGCCGAATAGCCGCTGATCTGCAATGTCACTCTGCCGTTGACGTGAATTTCGTCACGACCATCACCCCTGCCAAACATCACCGTGGACAGCGCTCCGACCCGGATGGTGTCGTTGCCGGCTCCTCCCTGAACCGTGGACCATACGGCAGTGGTGATGATGTCATCGCCGCCGCCCGCGAAGATCGTTGAGGTGTTGCCGGTGTTGATCACGTCGTTGCCGGCGCCGGTGGTCACGGTGGAGTGGTTATAGGTGCTGACCCTGTTGTTGCCGTCGCCCGCGTTGACGGTGGACCAGCCATAGGTGTCGATCACGTCGTTGCCGGCGCCGGTGGTCACGGTGGAGTGGCTGTAGGTGCTGACCCTGTTGTTGCCGTCGCCCGCGTTGACGGTGGACCAGCCATAAGTGCTGATCACGTCGTCACCCGCGCCGGTGGTCACGGTGGAGTGGTTATAGGTGCTGACCTTGTTGTTGCCGTCGCCCGCGTTGACGGTGGACCAGCCGTAGGTGTCGACCACGTCGTCACCTGCGCCGGTGGTCACGGTTGAGTGGTCATAGGTGCTGACCCTGTTGTTGCCGTCGCCCGCGTTGACGGTGGACCAGCCATAGGTGTCGACCGCGTCGTCACCGGCGCCGGTGGTCACGGTAGAGTGGTTATAGGTGCTGACCTTGTTGTTGCCGTCGCCGGCATTGATGGTGGCGTTGCGCTGAGCGGTGATGACGTCGTCGCCCGAGCCGGTGGTGATGGTGACATTGTCGAGGATGTCGAACGGCCTGCCGAGGCCCATCGACGATGCGGTGTGGCGGAGCGCGGCAACCTGCGCTTGCAGTTGCTGCACCACGGTCTGCTCCGCATTGGCGCGGGCCAAGAGTAGTTTCGCTCGGTCGGAGATCTCGATCCTGGCCGCCGTGCTTGAAGCGGACACGGGGAAACCGTGGATGCCGCCGCTGCCCTGTTGCTGCGCCGATGCCTCGGCGCTCTGATGGCGGAACGATCTGACGGTATGATCCAGGGGCAGGCTCGAGGAGGCGACGTGCATCGGTCTGTCCTTCTTGACGATCCCGGCACGAACTTTCGCGCGGTTCGTCAGGCGAACCTTGTTCGAATAGAATGAATAACGCGTTAAAGTTGTTTCAGGCGATTGGTGCTCGCGTGGGCCATCGGCAAAGTCCTAGTCGGCCCGCGCCGCTATCCGGCCGTCCTCGACGTCAAACACCTCGCCGCCGGCAAGATCGGCGAACGCCGCCGGATCAGCGCCGGTCATCCAGACCTGGGCGCCGAGCCGTTGCAGTTCCGCAAACAGCGCGCGGCGGCGCGAGGGATCAAGATGCGCCACCACCTCGTCGAGCAGCAGCAGCGGGGTGATGCCGGTCATCTCCGCCACCAGCTGCGCATGGGCCAGGATCAGGCCGATCAGCAGCGCCTTCTGCTCGCCGGTGGAAGCGTCGCGCGCCGGCATCGCTTTGGCGGCATAGACCACGCGCAGATCGGTGAGATGCGGGCCATCGAGCGTGCGGCCGGCGGCAGCATCGCGCGGCCGCGCCTCGCGCAGCACCGCGCGGTAGCGATCCTCGATGGCGGTGGCGGGCTCCGTGCGCAGGGCGTTCTCCATCCAGCCATCGAGCGCGATGTCGGCCGAGGGAAACGCCGAGCCGGCACCGCGCGCTGCCAGCGCCGCGCCGAGCCGCATCACGGTCTCGCCGCGCATCGCCGCCACCGCCACCGCCAATTCCGCGGTCTCGCGTTCGATGGCGTCGAGCCAATGGGAATCCTGGCTGCGTTCCTCCAGCACCCGGTTGCGCGAGCGCAGGCTGCGCTCCAGCGCCGCCACCCGGCTGGAATGCTCGCTGTCGATCGCCAGCACCAGCCGGTCGAAAAACCGCCGCCGCTCGGCGGCCGGGCCAGTGAACAGCCCGTCCATCGCCGGCGTCAGCCACACCATGCGCAGATGATCGCCAAAGGCCGCCGCCGAGCTGACATTCTCGCGGTCGATCCGGCAGCGCCGGCTGCTGGCGGCGGCGTCATCGCGCCGTGGCTCGATGCCGGTGCCGAGCGTGGCGAGCCCAAGCGCGCCCTCGACCTCGGCCGATACCGCCCAGGAGCCGTCGCCATTGCGGTTGGCGATCTCGTCGAGCGTGGCGCGGCGCAGGCCGCGGCCCGGCGACAACAGCGAGATCGCTTCCAGGCAATTGGTCTTGCCGGCGCCATTGGCACCGACCAGCGCCACCAGGTCAGCCTCGACGCGCAGACTGGCCGCCGTGTAGTTGCGGAACTGGGTCAGCGTCAGGCGGTGGATCTTCGAGACGGTCATCGGGCGTCGTCGCCGCTTCTTCCCTCTCCCCTTGTGGGAGAGGGTGGCAGCCGAAGGCTGCCGGGTGAGGGGGCTGCATCCGAGGACATCCCCCCCCCCCTCCGCCTTCGCTTCGCGAAGGCACCTTCTCCCACAAGGGGAGAAGGGAAGAAAGCTCACACGCGCATCGGCATCAGCACGTACAGCGCGCCCTTGGCGTCGCGGTCGTGGATCAGGGTCGGCGAGCCGGGATCGGCGAGTTTGAGCACGGCGGCTTCGCCCTCGATCTGCGCAGCGATGTCCAAGAGGTAGCGCGAATTGAAACCGATATCGAGCGCGTCGGAAGCGTATTCGACTTCCAGTTCTTCAGTCGCGCTGCCGGAGTCCGGATTGGTCACGGTCAGCACCAGCTTGCCGGCCGACAGCGCCAGTTTGACGGCGCGGCCGCGCTCGCTGGAAATGGTGGACACGCGGTCGACGGCAGCTTCGAATTCGTGCTTGTCGACCACCAGTTCCTTGTCGTTGTTCTGCGGGATCACCCGGCCGTAATCCGGGAAGGTGCCGTCGATCAGTTTCGAGGTCAGCACCACATTGCCGATGGTGAAGCGGATCTTGTTGGTCGACAGCTCGATGCCGATGCTGATCTCGGAATCTTCGATCAGCCGCTGCACTTCGCCAACGGTCTTGCGCGGCACGATCACGCCCGGCATGCCGGCGGCGCCGGACGGCAGCGGCAGTTCGACCTGGGCGAGGCGGTGACCATCGGTCGCGACCGCGCGCAGGGTCGCGGTGCCGGCGCTGTCAGCGCTGTGCAGATAGATACCGTTCAGATAGTAGCGGGTTTCTTCGGTCGAGATCGCGAACTGGGTGCGATCGATCAGCCGCTTGACGTCCGCGGCCGGCAGCGCGAACGCATGGCCCATCTCGCCGGCGGCGAGATCGGGGAAATCGCTTTCCGGCAAAGTCTGCAGCGTGAAGCGCGAACGGCCGGCACGGATCGCCAGCACGGCGCGCTCGCCGTCGCTTTCCAGCACGATCTGCGAGCCATCCGGCAGCTTGCGCACGATGTCGTAGAACATATGCGCCGGCACCGTGGTGGCGCCGGGCTGCGCGGCCTCGGCCGGCAGGGTCTCGGTGACTTCCAGGTCGAGGTCGGTGGCTTTCAGCGACAACCGGCCTTGCTCAGCGCGGACCAGCACGTTTCCAAGGATCGGAATCGTGTTGCGTCGTTCAACCACGCGATGGACGTGGCCAAGCGACTTGAGGAGCTGCGCGCGTTCCACCGTGACCTTCATTGCAAACCCGCCTGGTCCAACCCACACACATTTTGAGAAGGCCGATCGGCCCTGGGGAGGGCGTCCCGGCGATCGCCGCCGCGGCCGGAACCGCGGGGGACCGCAAGGTGACGGCAAAGCCGCCGCGGCGCAAGTGGCGCTTTGGCGGTCATAGCCAAATGTCCCCGTGATTCCGGTGGCTTCGGGCGCCGCGGCGCGCCCCCCGGCGCGCGCTGACGGTTATTCCTGAAGCTGGCGCTTCAAGAGTTCGACCTCATCGGACAAGGTGGTGTCCTTGGCCACCAGCCCTTCGATCTTGCGGACCGCGTGCAGCACGGTGGTGTGGTCGCGGCCACCGAACCGGCGGCCGATTTCCGGCAGCGAGCGCAGCGTCAGCGTTTTGGCGAGATACATCGCCACTTGGCGCGGACGCACGACATTGGCGGTGCGCCGCGACGACAGCAGATCAGCGCGGCTGACATTGTACTGCCGGGCCACCACGCGCTGAATGTCTTCGATCTTGATGCGCTTCGGCTCTTGCGGGCGAATGAGATCGCGCACTTCGCGCTCGGCCATTTCCAGCGTCACCGGCTGGGCATTGAGCTTGGAATGCGCCAGCAGCCGATTGATCGCGCCTTCCAGGTCGCGGCCGTTATGGGTGATGCTACGCGCCAGATATTCCAGCACCGGCTGCGGCACATCAAAGCTGGCGTGATGGGCGCGCGCCGCGGTGACGCGCGACTTCAGAATGCCAAGCCGCAAATCTTCGCTGAGCTGGCCCATCTCGACCACGAGACCACCAGCGAGCCGCGAGCGCACGCGCTCATCAAGGCTTTCAAGATCGGACGGCGGACGGTCGGCGGCGATCACCACCTGACGGCCGGCATCGATCAGCGCATTGAGCGTGTGGCAGAACTCGGCCTGAGTGGTCTTGCCCTGCAGGAATTGCAGATCGTCGATCACCAGCACGTCGATGCCGCGCAGCGCTTCCTTGAACGCCAGCGAGGTCTGCGACTTCAGCGCCGCGACAAAGCCGTACATGAATTTTTCGGCGGTGAGATACAGCACCTTGCGGTCGGGGCTGGAATTGCCGGCCCAGGTCACCGCCTGCAGCAGATGGGTTTTGCCAAGGCCGACGCCCGAGTGAATGTACAGCGGGTTGAACATCACCGGATCGCCATGACGGCCTTCGGCGACTTGCTTAGCAGCGGCATGCGCCAGCGTGTTGGAACGGCCAATCACGAAGCTGGCAAAGGTCAGCCGCGGATCGAGCGGCGAGCCGCCGAGCGCATCATGGCTGGTCGAGGCCGGCGCGGGCGCCGCAGTGCTACGCGACATGTCCTGCACGGCGACGCGCGGCTGATCATCACGACGCGGCTCGACCGGCGCCGCCTGCGTATCGCGTACCGGCGCGGCACAACGCGCCGCCGAACGCACGGTCAGATCGATGCGATGAACTTCGGGCATTTCCGCCTGCCAGCAGCTCAGCACGCGGTCGGCATAATGGGTCTGGATCCAGCTCTTCAAAAACCGGGTGGGCACCGACAGATGCACGCTCTCCTGCTGCAGGCTTTCGAGATCCATGCGGGCGAACCAACTCGAGTACACGTCTTCGCCGACGCTGGAGCGCAGACGGCCCTTAACTCGAGACCAGCGATCCTGTTCGGTATTTGTCATGGCTTTCCAGATTTCTTCAGAAAACGAATTTCAAGCTGAGGCGTCAGTCGTCGCAGCGCCGCGGCGAATGCCGGGTGCTTTGCCTGTCTTCGGCCATAGCTCCGCCCATCGGCAAATGCCGCTGGTCGGATCAGCGATGAGGGTTAACTAGTTCAGCGAGGACCAGAGGCCCCCAGCGACGCACGCGGCGGAGGGCCAGCGCAGAGCGGATCGCTCGTGAAGCTCAGCGCATCGATCAGCAAAACGGGAGCCGAGATTGCGCTGCGTTCGATCGAACAGGTCAATTGGATATTCATCAGACCTCCCCCTTCCCGCCGCGAACCGCGCGACGGGACTTTCGTCCCACCAGCAATCAAACCCCCCGCAATGCATCGGCTCGTTGGCAGTGCCCCGTTGAACCGAGCGTCGCGAGTTCCAGCTTCGGCGTTTGCAGTCGGCTTGTTTCGCCCTGTCCACAGCACGGCTGTTCTGCCGAACCGCGGAGTTGGAGATGAAGCAAACTCGACCGTTCTCATATCGCTATGAGTTGCAAACCATCCATCGCTTGGAAAGTGTCGCTAACACGCTAATCGCCGCCGATTTGCGTGCTTGCCCAAGGGTCTTAGATCGCGCTGATCGAAGAACCGTGGGCGCCGCGAGCGGATTAAGAAATACACGACGATCACGCTGTCGCAATGGGATTGATTTTGGGGGGGCGGCGCAGAATTCAGCTAGCGGACCGTGGAAAAGCGGCAAGTTTTAACGACCTTTCCACAAGGTTTTGAATCTTCGCAGGGAATCAGATCGTGTCCGGGCCGCTATCGCAGCCGATTAACCCGAAAATAAATTCATCAATCAGTAACTTTTGGGGCGGCGCCGTCCGGCTTTTTGAAGTGGTTTTCCGCGCTATGCCGATAAGTGATTATCGAGTCGCGATTTTTTGTGAGCGTCTGAGCAGGGTAACCCCCGTTGAAAAACCGCTGCCGAGGGGTGTGTGAGCTTGCTTTTTGGCGCGGGCTCGGGCAGCCGCCACAGCCAAAAAAGGCTGTTGCTGCGAGCGTTTCCTGACTGTTTTGCGAGGGATTTCTGAGAAGGCGAAAATCACCTTCGTATCTTCACGAGGACGCGCCGACATTTCTGTCGCGCGCGGCATGATGGCGCTGTCAGGCGCGATGATCGTGGCAACTACGCAACAAAAAAGCCCGGCAAATGCCGGGCTTGATGTCACCTGCGATAAGGCCGCGTATCAGTGAAGATTAGTTCACTTCGCCAGCTTGGCGATCTGATGCGTCAGGCGCGAAACCTTACGGCTGGCAGCGTTCTTGTGAATGATGTTGCGCTGAGCGGCACGCATCAGCGCCGGCTCGCAATTCGCCATCGCCTGCAGCGCGGCTTCGCGATCGCCCTTGGCAATCGCTTCTTCGACGTTCCGGACCGTGCCGCGCATCTGACTGCGACGCGACTTGTTGATGATGGTGCGGCGCGCGATCTTTCGGGTCGCCTTCTTGGCGGAAGAGGTATTGGCCATCGTGTTTCAATCCTTCAGCGGCCAGCGCGTGACCGGGCGTCACAAGCGACGCTGATGTGTGTCCGGGTGTTCGTGAAATGCCATCCCCAAACGGCAAGCTCAAACCACAGCGCCGCTCAAAGAACAGCGGCGGCAGGATCGCCCCCACCGCCAACTGCAGGCCCTTATAGTGGTCGCAAACAGCACCGTCAACGGTTTGCGGGGGCCGAAGGCGGCGATGCGCGGTTGGGTCGCCGGTGATAAGTTGCTGGCGAGGTTGAATTTTGCCGGGTGGCCCGCTATTGCCGGGCGGGGTTTATGGGGCGAATGGCTGACGAGGTGGCGCATGTTTCGCGGATTTTTCCGTTTGATCGGGCTGCTGATGCTGGCCGGCGGGTTCATCTTCCTGGTCTATGACGGCGCTCGCTCGGTCGCCGACAGCAGCCTGCGCATCACCCGGCTCGGCGAATTTTGGAATGACATCCATCAGCTCAGCCAGCAGAGCTTCCGCGCCGAGGTCGAGGACATCGCTCCCTGGTTGTGGAATAGCGTGGTGCAGGTTGTGCTGAACCAGCCGACCTTTGCGGTGCTGGGCGTGCTCGGGCTGGCCTTGATGGTGCTGTTTCGGCCGCGCAAGCCGCTGATCGGCTACGCCCGCGACTGAGCGGTGCCAATTTTGTGACGGCTGCGGGCGAGGGCGCCCCTGCCGTCCGTCGCAACTGACATTATATCGCATCTTCGTTGAACGCCGCAGTTCCCTCGGTTGTCGGCTGGTGCCGATCGCGAGCGGGCGCCGGCCGTGCCTGGAGATCGCCGATGTTTTTCTCGCGCAAGAAGCCCACGATGCCCACGGCCGATGAAGCGCTGCCGGGGCGCAGCACGCCGCTGCCGATCGCGCCCAGCCATGCAGTGCTGCGGCGGCCGCTGGCGCCGCCTTATCCGCAGGGCTTGCAGCGCGCGGAGTTCGGGCTCGGCTGCTTCTGGGGCGCAGAGCGTAAATTCTGGCAGCTCGGCGAGGGCATTCATATCACCGCGGTCGGCTATGCTGGCGGCTACACCCCCAATCCGACCTATGAAGAAGTGTGCTCGGGCCGCACCGGCCATACCGAAGTGGTGCTGGTGGTGTTCGATCCTGGCCGCATCAGCTTTGAGCGGCTGCTGCAGACTTTTTGGGAAAGCCACGACCCGACCCAGGGCATGCGTCAGGGCAATGATGTCGGCACGCAATATCGCTCGGCGATCTACACCAGCACTGCCGAGCAGCTCGAAGCCGCCAAAGCATCGCGCGCCGGCTATCAGCGCGCCTTGAGCGCGCGCGGCTTTGGCACCATCACCACCGAGATTTTGCCGGCGACCGAGTTCTATTTCGCCGAGGACTACCATCAGCAATATCTCGCCAAAAATCCTGGCGGCTATTGCGGGCTCGGCGGCACCGGCGTCAGCTGTCCGATCGGGCTGACCGCCGCATAGCGCATTGCTGCATTGATAACAGCCTGAGCGTGGCATGCGCGCCGCTCGCCGAACCATTTGTTAACCCTAACCTCCTATTAACTGGACCATCTCCTGGTGTGAGGGATGGCAGGTGCGGGTCGCGCGCGCGTTTCGAGTATCGGTTGTGACGGCGCTGCTGGTGCTGAGTGTTGCGGGATGCACCCAGCACGGCAATTCCTTGGCGCGCCGTCCTGCGCCCGACAGTCTCGATGCCATCGCCTATGGTCCGGTACGTCCGGCGCCGTTGCCGCAACGTGGCCTGTTCACCTCTGGATTTGCCTCAAGCGCCGCCGGTCCGCGTAGCGCCTATGCCGCGGTCGCGCTGCCGGGGCCGGTGATGCACGATCCGAGCTATCTGCTTGATTCCGGCGATCGGCTGCGGGTGCTGGTCTATGGTCAGGAGGGACTGACCAATACTTACGCGATCGATGCCAGCGGCGCGGTGACCATGCCGCTGATCGGCGCGGTGCCGGCCCGTGGCCGCACCCCGGCCGGGCTGGCTGCGGAAATCTCGGCGCGGCTGCGCGCCGGCTTTATTCGCGAGCCCTCGGTGGCGGTCGAAATCGAGTCCTATCGGCCGTTCTTCATTCTGGGCGAGGTCGCAGCGCCCGGCCAATATCCCTATGTGCCCAACCTCAGCGTCGAAAGCGCGGTGGCGATCGCCGGCGGCTTCTCGCCGCGCGCCAAGCGTGACGAGGTGATGCTGACCCGCAGCGACGCGCGCGGCATTTTGCGCATTCCGGTGCCGCTCGGCACGCCGGTGCGCCCGGGCGATACGCTGCTGGTGGGCGAACGCTGGTTCTAGCTTTTTGTGCTGACGCGTTTTCTTGGCGCGTACCGGCATCCACTGCGCGCGACAACGCGCTCAGCGCCACATCCAATTATGGCCCCAGTCGCCCTTCCAGCCGGTGAGCCGACCGGCGCGGAATTGCAGATAGAGCCGGTCGCGGCGCGGCAGCAGCCCGGAGCCGCCGCCCTCGCGGATCGCCATCAGCACCTCATCGCCCGGCCGGCCGCTGACATGATAAAGCGGGGTGCCGAGCGCAGCGGCAGCGCTGGTCGGGTCCATGCCGAACGCCAGCGGCACCGTGTTCGAGAGCGTCTGCGAGAACGGGATCGGCGCTGACGCCAGCGGGCGCGGCTGCTCGGCGGCGCCGCTGCGGCTGCCGGCGGCGATCAGGGCAAGCGCGATCGCGCAGGCTGCAATCGGTGCAAGGCGGCGTTGAAGACCAGTCAGCATGCCGTGCAGCACTCCTTATTGATGCCGGAAACTACCGCTCTGCTGCGCCGGGCCGCAATCCCGATCCCGACAATTTGCCGCAACTCGTGACGATTCATTAAGGAACACGATTAATCTGCGAGAACCTTTTTTCAGTTATCACTGATGGCACCGACGACCTTGTTTCGGCTTGAGGCACCATGACGGCTGCTGCCATGAAATCTCCCGCGAAACGCCGCCTGCTGCTGGCCTCCGATCGCTATGATCAGAGTCGCGAGCTGGCGCGGATCCTGGCCAATGTCGCCGAGGTCGAGACTGTGCCGACCTCCGGGCTGCCCGATGCCCCCGCCAAAGACCTGGCCGGCGTGGTGGTCGATATCAATCTGCGCTCGGCCGAAACCGTGCAGCATGTGCGGCGCAAGCTGCTTGGCGCGGCCTATCAGCCGATGCCGCGGCTGTTTGTGCTCGCCGATCTGATGCACCATGGCGTTATGCAGGCCTGGGCGCTGGGCGCCACCGACACCATTGCCCGGCCGTTCGATCCTGATGACATCTTGCAGCGCATCCGCGCGGCGCTGCCGAGCGTCGATGACGACCTCGATGAAGCGGGCGCCCGCGGCAAGGAACTGTCCAAGGGCGTCGCGGCCGCTCATCTCGTTATGGTGAAGATTTTCGAAAAGCTGCCGGCCGGGATTCCGCTCACCGTTGAAGACGTGATGGCCGCGGAAAGCTCGATCCTGAAGGCGATCAAGCGCACCTCGCTGCGCGAGTGGCTGTCGGCGGTCGGCTCGCACCACAATGCCAGCTACCGGCACTGCCTGGCGGCGACCGGCTTTGTGGTCGCCTTCGCGCAATATCTCGGCGTTCGCGAAGAAGACCAGCGCCGGCTGACGCGCGCCGCGCTGCTGCACGATGTCGGCAAGGCCTTCATCCCGACCTCAATTCTCAATCAGAGCAGCGCGCTCAGCGCCGAACAGCTCGCGGTGTTCCGCCGCCATGCGGAACTCGGCTATGAGGCGCTGACCGCGCAAGGCGGTTTTCCGCGCGAAGTGCTGGAAGTGGTGCTGCACCACCACGAAATGCTCGATGGCAGCGGCTATCCCAACGGCATGCATGGCGACCAGATCTGCGACCTGGTGCGGATCATCACGCTGGTCGATCGCTTTGCCTCGTTTGTCGAAGGGCGCCCCGGCGAGCCGGCGCGCAACCACGAGCAGGCCTTTGCCGCCCTTGAGGCGATGGGCGACAAGCTCGATCAGAAACTGGTGCAGGCGTTCCGGCCGGTGGTGCTCGGGCGCTGAGCGCTGACCGCTGAACGCTGGCGGCGGATCGCGCTCGCGGCCTGGCGAGCAGTTAGTCAGGACGGCACGACGCCTCTTGTCCCTCCCCCTTGTGGGGAGGGTGGACGGCCCGATGCCAATCGGGCCGGACGGGTGGGGTGTGCGGGTTAGTGCCCCCCCCCCCCCGCG
>KI632513.1:3579973-3735499 GCA_000504425.1 Rhodopseudomonas palustris JSC-3b
CGCGGGGGGAGGGAGGGGGTCGCATCGTTTAGTTCAGTCCGTTAGTCCCAAACAGCCTCAGCCGCCGCGTTCGGCGCGGCTGTAATTGGAAAAATGGCCCTCGCGGGCGGCCTGGGCGCGCGCCGCCTTGATCAGGCCGCCGCTCTTGCCGGGCGCTGCCACCTTCGACACCAGGCGCTGCATCTTGCGGCTGCCGCAGCGCGGGCAGCGCGGCCGTTCCGACATCCCGACCAGCAATTCGCTGTCGCTGTCGCATTCCCCACAATGAAAGCCGTAAAGCGGCATGATTGTGCCTCCTGATCCCGGTTGCAGGCCATTTGCCAGCAAATGATGCAGGAATTGGACCAGAGGCCGGCCGGGCCGCCGCACAGCGGTCCCGGTCGGCAGGGCGCATCGTGACCGTGCGCGATCAGACAATGCGCGAGGCGCTGTTGCCCCAATAGCGGTCGCGCAGCAGCCGCTTATAGAGCTTGCCGGTCGGCAGCCGCGGCAGCTCCTCCATGAAATCGATCGAGCGCGGCACTTTTTGGCGCGACAGCGATTGCGCGCAAAAGCTGATCAGTTCCTGCGCGAATTCCGGCCCGGCAATGACGCCCGGCATCGGCTGGATCACCGCCTTGACCTCTTCGCCGAGGTCGTCGTTCGGCACGCCAAACACCGCGGCGTCGGCGACCTTGGGGTGGGTGATCAGCAGATTCTCGCATTCCTGCGGATAGATGTTCACGCCGCCGGAAATGATCATGAAGGTGGCGCGGTCGGTGAGGTGCAGATAGCCGTCGTCATCGACGTAGCCGACATCGCCGACCGTGCTCATGCTGCCGTCGTCGGAGCGCGCTTCCTTGGTTTTGCTGGGATCGTTGAAATACTCGAACGGACTGGCGGTCTTGAACCAGATCTGGCCGGGCACGCCTTTCGGGCACGGCTTCATGCTCTCGTCCAGGATGTGCAGATCGCCGAGCATGACCTTGCCGACCGTGCCGCGATGCTTGAGCCATTCCTCGCTGTTGCAGGCGGTGAAGCCGAGCCCCTCGGTGGCGCCGTAATATTCGTGGATGATCGGCCCCCACCATTTGATCATCTGTTCCTTGACCGCGGGCGGGCACGGCGCGGCCGCGTGGATCGCGATCTCCAGCGACGACAGGTTGTAGCGGCTGCGCACCTCCTCGGGCAGTTTCAGCATGCGCGAAAACATGGTGGGCACCAGCTGGCTGTGCGTGACCTTGTAGCGCTCGACCAGCTGCAAATACTGCTCGGGATCGAAATGCTCCATGATGATCACGGTGCCGCCGCTGCGGATGGTGAGCGATACCGCGGCCTGCGGCGCGGAGTGATAGAGCGGCGCCGGCGACAGATAGATCATGCCGTCGCGATATTGCCAAAGCTGGTGCAGGAAGAAGAACAGCGGCAAGGGCTGCGACGGCGGCTGTTCCGGCAGCGGTCGCAAAATCCCCTTGGGGCGGCCGGTGGTGCCCGATGAATACAGCATCGGCGTGCCGAGGCTTTCGTCGGCGATCGGCGTGTCCGGCAGGCCGGCGGTCGCCTCTTCAAGGCCGACAATGCGCTCGCTTTCGCCGGGGCCATCGACCACCACGCACAGTGTCACCTGCGGGCTTTGCTGCAGCGCCTCGCGCGCGACATCGAGCTTGGCGGTGGAGGTGATCAACACCCGCGACTGGCTGTTGTCGAGGATGTAGGCGAGTTCGCTGGCGGTCAGATAGGAGTTGACGCAGGTGTAGTACAGGCCGGCGCGCTCGCCGGCGCCGTTCGCTTCCAGATAGCGGTTGTTGTTCTCCATGAAGATCGAGAAGTGATCGAGCCGCCGCAGTCCATGGTTGCGCAAAAGGTGCGCCAGCCGGTTGGCGCGGGCGTCAAGCTCGCGATAGCTGACGGTTTCGCCCGTGGACGCCATGATGAAGGCGGGGTGGTCGGGGCGCTTTTTGGCTTGCTCTCCGGTGTACATGGTTCCTCCCTTTGTTGTGGTTGTTACCGCGCGGCCGAAAATCTCCTCGCTAGCGGCGGATCATCGATCGGTCGCGGATGGTGGGGCGCTGCGGGCGCGGTCGCGGCCCGGTTGGCGCCAATGGGCTGAAGCGTGGTGGCCATGCCGCGGCAAAACCCATGTGCCGCGGTGGGCTGCGGCGGGGGCTGCTTGGTCAGGCAATCAGGGGGAGGGCCGGCCAGCGCCGGGACTGCGCATCGGGCCAGGCTTCGGCCGCGCCCGGCCCAAGCGGCGGCGGCCGGCTTGCCGCCGATCACGGCTTTTCCTGCGCCAGAGATGACGCGCCCGCGCTGCAAGACGATCCTCCCGAACGTTTTTATCGTCATTCTGTCGTCTTGCGACTCATTCTAGAGCAGCCGCAGCGGCGGAGGGAACCAAAACCTGCACACCGCGGCGTCATGTCCAGCCCGCAGAGCCGGTTTGTCTTCGACATTTGGATGAAGCCGCCGTGTCAGGGGTTGTGGACAGCCCGTCCCCATGGTGAATGCAAGGCGCAACAACGACAGGAGTTGGCATGACACGGGCGGTGCTGGGGATCATCGGCGGATCGGGTATCTATGATCTGCCGGGACTGGAGGATGTTCGGGACGAGGTGATCGAGAGCCCGTGGGGCAAGCCGTCATCGACGCTGCGCCGCGGTACCATCGCCGGGCTGCCGATCGTATTCCTGTCGCGTCACGACAAGGGGCACCGGCTGTCGCCCTCCGACATCAATTACCGCGCCAATATCGACGTGCTGAAGCGCGCCGGCGTCACCGACCTGATCACGCTGTCGGCCTGCGGCTCGTTCAAGGAAGAACTGCCGCCCGGCACCTTCGTGCTGGTCGATCAGTTCGTCGATCGCACCTATAAGCGCGAAAGCTCGTTCTTTGGCGCCGGCTGCGTCGCCCATGTGTCGATGGCGCACCCGGTTTCGCCGCGGCTGCGCATCCATCTCGCCGCTGCGGCGGAAGCCGAGGGCATCCCGATCGTGCGCGGCGGCACCTATCTGTGCATGGAAGGCCCGCAATTCTCGTCCTACGCGGAAAGCATCAGCTACAAGAACCAGGGCTTTTCGGTGATCGGCATGACCAACATGCCGGAGGCCAAGCTCGCCCGCGAAGCGGAGATTTGCTACGCCAGCGTGGCGATGGTCACCGATTTCGATTGCTGGCACCCCGACCATGACGCGGTCACGGTGCAGGACATCGTGCGGGTGCTGAACTCCAATGCCGAGAAGGCCAAGAGCCTGGTGGCGCGCTTCGCCCAGGAATTCCCGCGCGAGCACGAACCGTGCCCGATCGGCTCGGACCGCGCGCTCGACAACGCCATCATCACCGCGCCCGAAGCGCGCGATCCGGAGCTTCTGAAGAAGCTCGATGCGGTCGCCGGCCGTATTCTGAAGGCGTAACGATCAGCACGCCGTCATGGCCGGGCTGGTCCCGGCCATCCACGTCTTGGCTGCGGCGACGGTTCGCAAGACGTGGATGCCCGGCACAGGGCCGGGCATGACGAAGCAATTGGATCGTGCTGGAACACAGCACTCTGAGGCTATCAGTATCGAGGTTTTTGCGATGAAGGTTGACGGCAAGCACACCCGCACCATCTGGCTCGAGCCCGACGGCTGGACCGTCAGCGCGATCGACCAGCGCCGGCTGCCGCATGAATATGTGATCGCCACGCTGACCAGCCTGGATGCGGCCGCTGAAGCGATCCGCTCGATGCTGGTGCGCGGAGCGCCGCTGATCGGCGCCGCGGCCGCCTATGGCATGGCGCTGGCGATGCACGCCGACGCCTCCGACGCGGCGCTGGCGCAGGCCTACGACACGCTGCTGGCGACCCGGCCGACCGCGATCAATCTGAAATGGGCGCTCGATGAGATGCGCGCCACGCTGCAGCCGCTGCCGCCGGCCGAGCGCGCCAAGGCCGCTTATGCCCGTGCCGGCGCGATCGCAGATGAGGACGTCGCCATCAATCAGAGCATCGGCCGCCACGGCTTTGCGCTGATCGACGCGATCCGTGCCCGCAAGCCGCCGGGCCAGCGCATCAACATTCTCACGCATTGCAACGCCGGCTGGCTCGCCACCGTCGATCAGGGCACCGCGACCGCGCCGATTTATCACGCCTTCGACGCCGGTCTGAACATCCATGTCTGGGTCGATGAGACCCGGCCGCGCAACCAGGGTGCTTCGCTCACCGCCTGGGAGCTGGGCCATCATGGCGTGCCGCACACCATCATCCCGGACAACACCGGCGGCCATCTGATGCAACACGGCATGGTCGATATCGTGATCGTCGGCACCGACCGCGTTACCGCATCGAGCGATGTCTGCAACAAGATCGGCACCTATCTGAAGGCGCTGGCCGCGCATGACAACAACGTGCCGTTCTATGTCGCGCTGCCGTCGCCGACCATCGACTTCACCATCGATGATGGCGTGCGCCAGATTCCGATCGAGGAGCGCGACGCGACCGAAGTGACGATGATGACCGGCCGCACCGCCAGCGGCCGCATCGAGACGGTGCGGATCACGCCCAAGGATTCGCCGGTCGCCAATTACGGTTTTGACGTCACCCCGGCGCGGCTGGTCACCGGACTGATCACCGAACGCGGCGTGCTGCAGGCCGATCGCGCGGCGATTGCCGCGGCGTTTCCGGAACGCTCCGCCGCCGCGGCGTAGTACCAACGACGCCCACAAGCACTCGTCATGCCCGCGCTTGTCGCGGGTATCCACGCCTTGAAAGCGGTGCAAGCTCCAAGACGTGGATGGGCGGGGCGAGCCCGGCCACGACGTGCAGAGAGTTTGGGATCGATCGCTTTTTAGAAGCGATACAAAGCCCCAGACGAAACGAGCCGGCGGGGGACCGCCGGCTCGTTTGCTTTCGAGGGGTGTTGATCTCTATGCGGCGCTTACAGCTTGCCGACGATGGTGCCGTTGGTGGGGTCAACAAACACTTCGACCTCGGTGCCGGCCTTGTCAGTGGCGTAAAACTCGCCGCACGCTTTCTTCAGCTTGCCCTTGCGGATCGTGTAGCCCTGTTCTTCGAGCTTGGCTTGCAGCGCCTTGACGGTCAGCCACTGGCTTTCCGGGGCGGCGGTGCAGGGCTTGCCCCAGCTATCGGCCTTGGCGGCGGTGGCGCCGATCAGCAGCGCGGCGGCAGTGGTCAACAGAACGATCTTACGCATAGCAGTCTCTCTTTCGATGATCGGCCCGGCGCACCATGCGGCGGGCGTTGCAGGAATAATGAGGAGAGGAGCTGACAGCGCGCTGTGCGGCGCTGTCAGCGAGGCATCAGGACTGGTTGTCGGTGCTTGAACGATGCGGCATCATGCGCAGCAGCACGTCGTCCTTGAGCACGTAGTGGTGCATCAGCGCCGCCAGCGTGTGCAGGCCAACCAGGCCGATCAGCAGATTGACCATTACTTCGTGCGCTTCTTCGATCGAGTGCACCAAACCGCGGTCGAGCGTCAGCAGCGGCGGCACGGTGAACAGCCCGAACATCTCGAAGCTGCGGCCCTTGGCGGCCATCATCACGATGCCTGTCAGCGGCAGCGCCACCAGCAACACATAGAGCGCGACCTGCATGGTCTTGGCGGCGACAAACAGCCACCACGGCCGGCGTAGCGGTTCGACCGCAGGCGCGCCGCCGCGCCACAACAGCCGCAGCAAGGTCAGGCCGATGATCAGCGTGCCGAACGAGGCATGCAGATTGACGACCTGGGTCTTGGCGGCGCCCTTGGCGAGGTCTTCCATGATCCAGCCGGTGGCCGCCGCGGCGATCACGGCCAGCAGCGAACCCCAGTGAAGGGCCTTCGTCAGCGTATCGTGCTGCGGATGATAGGTTGGGAGCGCCGTAGCGCCCGGAATCGGATTGGTCATGAGTCTCGGCCTTGGTTGACAATGACCGCACTCTGCCATGGTGCCGCTGACCTCGATCTGACGCCGCGGGTCATCGTTCTGTCAGTTTTCCAGCGCAAGCCGGCGCGCATCACGGCCTGTCAGCGAGCTGTCAGCACGGACCGTTCATAGTTGCGTCATCATGTGCAAGCCGACGATCTCTGCTTTCCGTCCTGTGGCCTTGACTGTTGCCTTGGCCGTTGCGTTGGGTGTCGCGCTGGCGATCGGGCCAGCCACGCAAGGGATCGCCGATCCAAGCGGCGATCACCGCCATTGGCACGACCATGAGCGCGACGATCACGACGCGGTGCGCGGCGCCGTCGAGCGCGGCGAGATCAAGCCGCTCGTGCAATTGCTCGAACTGGCGAAAGACCGGCTGCCCGGCGAAATCGTCGGCGTCGAGATCGAGCGTAAGCAGGGCGTCTGGCTGTACGAATTCCGCGTCATTGACAAGTCCGGCCGGCTGTTCGACGTCTATGTCGATGCCCAGAGCGGCGAGATCAGGCGCACCAAGGAAAAATGATGCGGGTGCTGGTGGTCGAGGATGATCGGCGGATTGCCGCCGATGTGGTGCGCGGGCTTGAGGCGGCCGGCTATGTTGTCGAAGTGGTCGGCGACGGCGAAGAGGCCTGGTTTCGCGGCGACACCGAGGATTATGCCGCCATCATTCTGGATCTCGGCCTGCCCGGCATGGACGGGCTGTCGGTGCTGAAGCGCTGGCGCAGCAATGAGCGTCGCACCCCGGTGCTGGTGCTGACCGCGCGCGGCAGCTGGGCCGAGCGGGTCGATGGCATCGATGCCGGCGCCGACGACTATCTGCCAAAACCGTTCCGCATGGAGGAGTTGCTGGCGCGGCTGCGCTCGATCATCCGCCGTTCGGTCGGGCAAGCCTCGTCGCTGATCCGGATCGGCGAACTCACTATCGACGAGCGGCAGATGCGCGTCGATCTGCGCGGCGTTCCGGTCAATCTGTCGCCGCTGGAATACCGGCTGGTGTCCTATCTGGCGCTGCATCGCGGCCGGGTGGTGTCGCAACACGAACTCAGCGAAAACATCTATGGCAATGAGGACGCACACGATTCCAACGCCATCGAGGTGTTGATCGGCCGGGTGCGCAAAAAGCTCGGCAGCGACGTGATCGAAACCCGGCGTGGCTTTGGCTACATCGTGCCGGACGCCGCCGAATGACCGGCCGCTCGCTGCGGCTGCGCCTGATCGCGGGCGGCGCCGCGGCGATCCTGATCGCGCTCAGCATCGCCGGCGTCGGGCTCACGGTGCTGTTCGAGCGCCATGTCACCCGCAACGTCACCGACGATCTCGAACTGCATCTCAAGCAATTATTGTCCGGCATTGCGATCAGCGCCGACGGCCAGCTCGCGGTGACCCGGCCGCCGGTCGATCCGCGCTTCGCCGATCCATTGTCCGGGCTGTATTGGCAGGTCAGCGACGATCGCGGCGGCCTGGTGCGCTCGCGCTCGCTGTGGGACGCGACGCTGCCGCTTGCCGTCGATCAGATCGCGCAAGGCGAGGTCCATCTCCATGAACTGCCCGGCCCGGGCGGTGCGCGGCTGTTGGTGGTGGAGCGCCGTGCGCTGCTGGCGGTCGGCGACAAAACGGTGCCGGTGCGCGCCGCGGTCGCGGTCGATCTGGCGCGGGTCTCGGCGGCCGGTGCCGCCTTTGCCCGCGATCTGATGATCGCGCTTGGCATATTGGGGCTGGTGCTGGCGCTGGCGACCTCGGTGCAGGTGCTGCTCGGGCTGCGGCCGCTCGACCGCTTGCGATCGGGGGTGGCGAGGATTCGCAGCGGCGAGAGCCGGCGGCTGCAGGTCGATGTGCCGGTCGAGGTGCTGCCGCTGGTCGAGGAGGTCAATGGCCTGCTCGACGCCCGTGACCGCGAGATCGAGCGCTCGCGCGGCCGCGCCGCCGATCTCGCCCATGGCCTGAAGACCCCGCTGGCGGCGCTGCTGGCCGATGCCGAACGGCTGCGTGAGCGCGGCGAACTCGATCTTGCCCGCGACATCGAGGCGGTCGGCGAGGCGATGAGCCGCCATGTCGATCGTGAATTGGCGCGCGCCCGGGTACAGGGCTCGGGATCACGCGGCACCGCAACGGCCACCGAGCTTGAACCGCTGCTGCGCTCGCTGGTCGCGATCCTGGCGCGCACCCCGGATGGCCAGCGCATCAGCTTTGAGATCGCGGTGCCGGAGGGCACCAAGCTGCCGCTGGCGCGCACCGACCTTGCCGAAGTGCTCGGCAATCTGCTCGACAACGCCACCCGGCACGCGCGTGCCCGGATCCGGATCGCTTTCTGCCCTGATGGCGGCGTTGCGGTCGAGGATGACGGTCCCGGCATTGCGGCCACCCAGCGCCTCAAGGTCACCGAGCGCGGCATGCGGCTCGACCAGCGCGGTGAGGGGGCCGGCCTTGGCCTTGCCATCGTGCAGGAGGTGCTGGAGGCCTATGGCTGGCGGCTGGAACTTGGCACCTCCGAGCTTGGCGGGCTGAAGGCGATCTGCCGGCCGGGCAATTGAACACCGGCGATCTCGCGTCGGTCGTCTTGCGATCGGCGGGCCGCGCGCTATATCCGCGGTTCCAATCAGTAACATTTGATCGAGCGAGAGTATGACGACGACCGATACCGCCCCGCAGATGCAACCGTTCCAGGCCGAAGTCGCCGAGCTTCTGAACCTGATGGTGCACTCGGTCTATTCGGAAACCGACATCTTCCTGCGCGAGCTGATCTCCAACGCTTCCGACGCCCTCGACAAGCTGCGCTATGAGGCGATCGCCAAGCCGGAGCTGATGGAGAACGGCGGCGCGCCCAAAATTCAGATCGTGCCGCGCAAGGCGCCGGACACGCTGACCGTGATCGACAACGGCATCGGCATGGACCGCCAGGAGCTGATCGATCATCTCGGCACCATCGCCAAATCGGGCACCAAATCGTTCCTGGCCAAGCTGACCGAGGCCAAGGACGGCGCCAATCTGATCGGCCAGTTCGGCGTCGGCTTCTATGCCGCGTTCATGGTCGCCGACCGGATCGTGGTGACCAGCCGCCGTGCCGGCTCCGACCAGGTATGGCGCTGGAGCTCCTCGGGCGGCGCCGGCTTCGAGATCGCGCAGGCCAGCGAAGAAGACGCCCAGCGCGTGGTGCGCGGCACCGAGATCGTGCTGCACCTCAAGCCCGATGCCGCCAAATATCTGGAAGCCTATCAGATCGAGCGCATCGTCACCGCCTATTCCGACAACATCCAGTTCCCGATCGAGCTGGTGCCGGAGGAGGGCGAGCCGCGCCAGATCAATTCGGCGAGCGCGCTGTGGCAGCGCTCCAAGTCGGAATTGTCGGCCGAGGATTATGCCCAAGCCTATAAGCAGATCGCGAACGCGTTCGACGAACCGGCGATGACGCTGCACTACCGCGCCGAGGGCCGTTACTCCTACGCGGTGCTGCTGTTTGCGCCCTCGACCAAGCCGTTCGACCTGTTCGAGCCGCAGCGCAAGGGCCGGGTCAAGCTCTATGTGCGCCGGGTCTACATTACCGACGATGCCGATCTTTTGCCGGGCTATCTGCGCTTCATCCGCGGCGTGATCGACAGCGAAGATCTGCCGCTCAACCTGTCGCGCGAGATGCTGCAGAACAATCCGCAGCTCGCCCAGATCCGCAAGGCGGTGACCAGCAAGGTGATCGGCGAGTTGGAGAGCCTGGCCGACAAGGATGCCGACAACTTCGCCAAGATCTGGGACTCCTTCGGCCCGGTGATCAAGGAAGGTCTGTGGGAGGACTATGAGCGCCGCGACAAGCTGCTGGCGCTGTCGCGCTTCACCACCACCAAGGGCGAGAACCGCACGCTCAAGCAGTATGTCGCTGAGCTGCGCGAGAACCAGACCGAGATCTATTATCTGGTCGGCGACTCGCTCGACCGGCTGAAGTCGAACCCGAAGCTGGAATCGGCGGCGGCGCGCGGCATCGAGGTGTTGCTGCTCACCGACCCGGTCGATGCGTTCTGGACCTCGGTGGCGCTCGAATACGAAGGCAAGCCGCTCAAGTCGCTGAGCCAGGGCGATGTCGATTTCGGCCTGATCCCGACCGTCGAGACCGACAAGGACGAGCCGGCCAAGACCGAGGAGACCGACGAGGCGCTGGTGATCGCCACCATCAAGGACGCGCTCGGCGAGCGCGTCGCCGATGTGCGCGCCTCGCAGCGGCTGACCTCGAGCGCCTCGTGTCTGGTGGCCGGTGGTCAGGGCCCGGACCGGGCGCTGGAGCGCATGCTGGCGCAGCAGAGCCGCGGCGGCGCGAGCAAGCCGATTTTGGAGGTCAATCTGCGCCATCCGCTGGTGGCCGCGATCGGCCGGCCGGGCAACGCCGATGCCGCCGATCTGTCGCTGCTGCTGCTCGAGCAGGCGCAGATCCTCGACGGCGAGCTGCCGGATGATCCCGCCGGCTTTGCCGGCCGCGTCAACCGGCTGGTGCTGCGCGCGCTGTAATTCAACACGGATCGAAAAGGGCGCCCAATGCGGCGCCCTTTTTTTGAGTCGGTGCACAGCAGGGCGGCGAGCTGCGACGAATCCGCGCCGATGGTCGCTGTCGATTTGTCGCTTTCGACCGTGAAAGTCGCGCCCCGTGCCGGAACGCATGCTATTGACGAACAGACGTTTCCTGTTCGGGCATCTGCTGCGCCGAATTGACGTTTGACAGCCCTTCAAGGGTTTGTTTTCTCTCTAGTTCCCGACCCAGCAGGATGTCGAATGCGCGAATTTCTGAGATCGAGCAGCAAATGGTGGCCGGGTACGATTCCGCTCGCCATTCTTTGGGGACTGGCCTGCTGGAATACCACCGCGCCGATCGAAGCCGATCTGGCGGCGCGCGCCAATGCCGCACTCAAGGACACCGTTTTGGACAAAACCCAGCTGATGGTGGCTGGGCGTGACGTCACCTTCCGGGCCGAAGCGTTCTCCGAACAAGGACGCAGCGCCGCGGTGGCGACCATCGAAGCGGTGCCGGGTGTGCGACTGGTCAATGACGAGACCAAACTGGTGGCGGAAGCCGTGCCCTATGTCTGGTCGGTGGAGCGCGACGTGGTGCGGGTCACGCTCGGCGGCAATACGCCGCTGCCGGCGATCAAGGCCAAGCTGCTCGATGCGGCGCGCAACAGCCTCGGCGGCGTCGAAATCGCCGACCGGATGTCGCTGTCGCGCGGCGCGCCGAACCGTTTCGACGCCGCGGCATTGCTGCTGGTCGATCAGATCAGCCGGCTCAAGGACGGCAAGATCACCCTGACCGATACCAAGGTGACGCTGTCCGGCATGGCGCGCGAACTCGGCGGCAGCGAAGCGATTGCCGCGGCGCTGAAAAATCTGCCCGAAGGGTTCTCGGTCGCCAGCAACGACATCAAGTCGCCGCCTTACGTGTTCCAGGCGGTCAAGGACCCGGTGGCGCTGACCCTGACGCTGACCGGCTATGTGCCGGACAATGCCGTCCATGCTGCGCTGGCGGCCGCCGCCGGCCGGCAATTCGTCGGCGACAACATCGTCGATAACCTCAAGGCCAGCGTCGGTGCGCCGCAGGGCTTTTCCAATGCGGTGGTGATGGCGCTTGGCGCGCTGTCGCGGCTGTCCACCGGCTCGCTGGTGGTCACCGACCGCTCGATCCGCCTCAGCGGCCACGCGCTGTTCGAGCAGGCGGTCGGGCAGATCCGCACCGGCCTGTCCAAGGAGCTGCCGCAGGGCTGGCAGTCGCAGGTCGAGGTCGCGGTCAAGCCGGCGGCGGCGTCGGTCGATCCGACCGTGTGCCAGCAATTGTTCTCGGACCTGCTCGGCAAGGGCAAGATCCGCTTCGAATCCGGCAAGGCCAATATCGATCCGGACTCGGTCGGCCTGCTCGACCGGCTGACCGAAACCGCGATGCGTTGCCCAAGCTCGGTGATCGAGGTCGCCGGCCACACCGATGGCGATGGCGAGGCCGCGTCCAACCAGGCGCTGTCGGAGCGCCGCGCCCAGGCGGTGGTTGATTACATGGTCAAGGCCGGGCTGCCGGCGGAGCGCTTCCGGCCGGTCGGCTATGGCAGCACCCAGCCGGTGGCGGCCAACGACAATGAAGACGGCAAGGCGCAGAACCGCCGTATCGAATTCACGGTGAGGTAGCGGCGATGGTCACACTGGCGACATTCTCCTGGAGCTGGCTGCTCGGTGCGGCGGTGCTCGGCTTCGGCATGGGCTGGATCGCGGTGGTGCATCGCGGCCGCGGCGTCTCGAAGACTGCGGCAATTTGGCTCGGTGCGGCCGGCGCGCTGCTGCTGGCCTTGGCGCTGGCGAGGTTGGTGCCGGGCCGCTTTGGTTATTGGCTCGATCTCGGCCTAATGATGCTGGCGGTCTATCTGGCTGGCTGTGCGGTCGGCTCCTGGCTGCGCCATCTGGTGGTGTCGCGTCATTCGCCGGTCACATGAGCGCGGGACGGTGCACCAGCGCGTTCGCGGGGCGGTAACGCATGACTGCAACGGGACGGTCGATTACGCTTTGTTGTTGGAAGGAGCGCATTGTTGACCGGACTGGCTGATTTCCACCTTGCCCGGAAACGCGCTACCAACCGGATGAGGCTCAAAACTGATCCGAACGGCCCGGTCGCCGCTAGTGGACGCGCATTCGAGGTCTAGATGCTGGAAGCATTACGCAGGGCGATCTCGTTTCTGCGACAGAAGCAAATCCTGCACAAACTCGGCTTTGTGGTCAGTGCCGCTGTTATTGTGACTGCCTGCTATGTTTTGTTTCACATGCTCCGCGACATCAACTTTGACGATGTCGTGCACGCCGTCCGGCAGACCGAGCCCAGTTCGGTAGCGCTCGCGGCCCTGTTCGTCGCCGCCGGCTATTTCACCCTGACCTTCTACGATCTATTCGCGGTGCGGACCATCGGTCGCAGCGATGTGCCCTATCGCATCACCGCACTGGCCGGCTTCACCAGCTATTCGATCGGCCACAATGTCGGCGCCAGCGTGTTCACCGGCGGCGCGGTGCGCTATCGCATCTATTCGGCCTGGGGGCTCGACGCCGTCGATGTCGCCAAAGTGTGCTTTCTGGCTGGCCTGACCTTCTGGCTCGGCAATGCCGCCGTGCTCGGCATCGGCATCGCCTATCATCCCGAGGCGGCGTCAGCGATCGACCAGCTGCCGCCGGCCGTCAACCGCATTGCCGCGATCACCATCCTGGTCGGGCTGGCGGTCTATGTGATCTGGGTCTCGGTGAAGCCGCGCTGTTTCGGCCGCGGCAACTGGACCGTGACGCTGCCGGGCTGCTCATTGACGCTGCTGCAGATCGCGATCGGCATCGTCGATCTCGGCTTCTGCGCCTTGGCCATGTATGTGCTGGTGCCGGATGAGCCGGATGTCGGCTTCGTGGTGGTGGCCGTGATCTTCGTCTCGGCGACGCTGCTCGGCTTTGCCAGTCACTCCCCGGGCGGTCTTGGCGTGTTCGACGCCGCGATGCTGGTCGGCCTGTGGCAGATGGACAAGGAAGAGCTGCTGGCCGGCATGCTGCTGTTCCGCATGCTCTATTACGTGACCCCGTTCGTGATCTCGGTGATGATCCTCGCGGTGCGCGAAGTGATCATCTGGGCGCGCTCGAAGCGGCTGCGCAAGATGACGACATTGATCGAGGGCCAGCCGGCCCGTGAAGACGTGTCGCCCGGCTAGCGCTGGGCTCACGCCCGACAGGATTTTTTCGATGAGCCAACAGTCATTGCCCGTGCCGATCAACGCGCCCTGGACGCGGCAATGGGCCGACCGGCTGCGCAATGCCGCGATCATTCTGCTCGCCGCCGCATTCGTGTTCACCGCGCTGTGGCTGTTTGCCGGCCTGACGCCGGGACGCGCGGTGATGGGCTTTTTGTGCATCGTCGCCGCCGCGCTGGTGCCCTGGCGGCTGCGTGAAGCCATTGCCGCACGTGAGGAGCAGCTCGGCGTCAATCCGGTGCAATTGCCGGTGGTGCGCGCGGTGGTGGCCGGCATGCCGGACCCGGCGGTGCTGCTCGATCGCGCCGGCCGGGTGCTGCATCTCAACAGCGCGGCGGCGCAGCTGGTGCCGGCGCTGCGGGTCAACGAGCTGGCGCAGTTTGCGCTGCGCTCGCCGGAATTCGTCACCGCGCTGCGCGAGGCGATTGCCACCGCGCAGCCGCGCCGCGCCGCCTATGCCGATCACGTGCCGGTCAACCGGCTGCTCGAGCTGATCATCTCGCCAATCGCAGTGCCGACCGCGTTCGACGGCATCGATCACTGCATGCTGATGACGTTCCACGATCTGACGCCGCTGCGCCGGGTCGAGGAAATGCGCGCCGACTTCGTCGCCAATGCCAGCCATGAATTGCGCACGCCGCTGGCGGCTTTGTCCGGCTTCATCGACACCTTGCAGGGGCCGGCGCGCGACGACGCCAAGGCGCGCGAGCGCTTCCTCGGCATCATGCAGACCCAGGCGCGGCGCATGGCGCGGCTGATCGACGATCTGTTGTCGCTGTCGCGGGTGGAATTGTCGGTTCATGTCCGCCCGGAAGCGCGCGTCGATATTGCGCCGCTGGTGCGGCAGGTGATCGAAGGGCTGGAGCCGCTCGCCAAGGAGCGCCAAGTGGCGATCGAGCTGGATTTGCAGGTCGAGGCCGCCCCCATTGCAGGCGACCGCGAGGAACTGCTGCGGGTGTTCGAAAACCTGATCGAGAACGCGCTGAAATACGGCGCCTCCGGCGGCCGGGTGGTGGTGTCGCTGACGAAAAGCGCGGCTGCCGATGGCAGCGCGGAATTCCGGTTCAGCGTCCGCGATTTCGGCCCGGGGATCGCCCCGGAGCACCTGCCGCGGCTCACCGAACGGTTTTATCGGGTCGATGTCGGCGACAGCCGCGCCCAGGGCGGCACCGGGCTTGGGCTGTCGCTGGTCAAGCATATCGTCAACCGCCATCGCGGCCGGCTCTTGATCGAAAGCACTTTTGGCAAGGGCGCGGTTTTCACCGCCTGCCTGCCCTCGCAGAAGTCCGAGGTCGAGCCTGTAAAGCCGAACGTTGTCAATGGTTTGTCATAGTCATAGGACTGTCATCAAACCCTCATAAAAGGTCAACCAGCCGCTCCTAGAGGGGGCGCAGTAAGCGCAATCGGGCGCGCTCCAGCGCTTCGCTTACCAATGGAGACCTCCGATGAATTTCTTCAAAGCTATCGTCGCTGCGGGCGTGATCGCCGCCACGACGTCGGCTTACGCCGCCGATATCACGGGTGCGGGGGCGACCTTCCCGTTCCCGATCTACTCCAAGTGGGCGGACGCCTATAAGAAAGAAACCGGCAACGGCCTGAACTACCAGTCGATCGGCTCGGGTGCCGGCACCAAGCAGATCATCGCCAAGACCGTGACCTTCGGCGCCACCGACGCGCCGCTCAAGCCCGAGCAGCTTGAGAAGGAAGGTCTGGTGCAGTGGCCGCAGGTGATGGGCGCGATCGTCCCGGTGGTCAATCTCGACGGCATCAAGCCGGGTGAGCTGGTGCTGTCCGGCGAAGCGCTGGCCGACATCTATCTCGGCAAGATTACCAAGTGGAACGACCCGGCGCTGACCAAGCTCAATCCGAGCCTGAAGCTGCCGGCCGAGGCGATCACCGTGGTGCGCCGTTCGGACGGTTCGGGCACCACCTTCAACTTCACCGACTATCTGTCCAAGACCAGCGCCGACTGGAAGGCCAAGGTTGGTCCGGGCGCGGCGGCGGTCGAATGGCCGGTTGGCGTCGGTGCCAAGGGCAACGAAGGCGTTGCCGGCAACATCAGCCAGACCAAGAACGCGATCGGCTATGTCGAATACGCCTACGCCAAGCAGAACAAGCTGACCTACGCCGCCTTGATCAACAAGGAAGGCAAGACCGTGCAGCCGACCATGGCTTCGTTCCAGGCGGCCGCTTCCAACGCCGATTGGAGCAAGGCTCCGGGCTACTACGTGATCCTCACCAACCAGCCCGGTGAAGCGTCCTGGCCGATCACCGCCGCGACCTTCATCCTGATGCACAAGGAGCCGGTCGATAAGGCGGCGTCCGCCGAAGCCATCAAGTTCTTCAAGTGGGCGTTCGAGAAGGGCGACAAGATGGCCGAGGAACTCGACTACATCCCGATGCCGGAAGCCGTGGTCAAGCAGATCGAAAAGACCTGGTCGGCCGACATCAAGAGCTAACCTGTATGACAGCGTCCGGGGTCGCGGTGCGGCCGCGATCCCGGACCACCAAGTTCTGAAGCACGCCTGGCCCGACACACATGGCCCGATACACATGGCCCGATCCGTATGGCCCGAGCCGGCAGCTTCCATCAATCGGTCGGGTCAGCAAGACCGCGGTCCGGGGTTCGCGCGTTGAGCTAACCGCCCGGAACATGCGTCCCGCTCAGAATTGCCCGTAAGGGACGCCAATGAGCACTTTATTGAGCAATCACGTGAATGGCAGCAAGGGGGCTGGCGTGGCAGACATGGCCGTCGAAGGCGCATCCATCGATAGCGCCGGTCCATTTGACCGCGCCAAGGCGCTGAGCGCCTTCAAGCTGGGCGATACCGCCTTTTATTGGATCACGCGCGCCTGCGCGATCTCGGTGCTGCTGATCCTGGGCGGCATCATCCTGTCGCTGATCATCGGCGCCTGGCCCGCGATCGCCGAATACGGTTTGTCGTTCCTGACCACCCAGCGCTGGGCACCCGCGGCCGATCCGCCGGTGCTGGGCGCGCTCGGCCCGATCTATGGCACGCTGATCACCTCGATCATCGCCATGGTGATCGCGATCCCGGTCGGGCTCGGCATCGCGATCTTCCTGACCGAATTGTGCCCGATCTGGCTGCGCCGACCGATTGGCCTGGCGATCGAGCTGCTGGCCGGCATTCCGTCGATCATCTACGGCATGTGGGGCTTCTTCGTGCTCGGCCCGTTCCTGGCCAATCACTTCCAGCCGCTGATGATCAGCCTGTTTGATGGCGTGCCGGTGCTCGGCACCATCTTCGCCGGTCCGCCGTCCTATCTCAGCCTGTTCAATGCCGCGCTGATCCTGGCGATCATGGTGCTGCCGTTCATCACCGCGATCTCGGTCGACGTGTTCAAGACCGTGCCGCCGGTGCTGAAAGAGGCGGCCTATGGGCTCGGCTGCACCACCTGGGAAGTGGTGCGCAATGTGGTGATCCCCTACACGCGGGTCGGGGTGATCGGCGGCATCATGCTCGGCCTTGGCCGCGCGCTCGGCGAAACCATGGCCGTGACCTTCATCATCGGCAATTCGTTCCGGATTCAGTCCTCGGTGTTTGCACCGGGCACCACGATCTCCGCGGCGATCGCCTCGGAATTCGCCGAGAGCGACGGCCTGCACCAATCCGGCCTGATCCTGCTCGGCCTGCTGCTGTTCGTACTGACCTTCTTCGTGCTGGCCTCCGCGCGGCTGATGCTGCGCCGCCTGGAAATGAAGGCGGGGAAATAACCGATGAACCCGATCTATCGCAAACGCCGCCGCAACGACGTCGTCATCCGGGTGCTGTGCTTTGCCGCCGCCGCGTTCGGCGTCACCTGGCTGGCGCTGATCCTGTTCACGCTGTTCTTCAACGGCGTGGCCGGCATCAACTGGCAGGTGTTTTCGCACAACACGCCGCCGCCCGGTTCCAATGAAGGCGGCCTGCTCAATGCCATTGTCGGTTCCGCGATCATGACCGCGATCGGCGTCGGCATCGGCGCGCCGCTCGGGCTGTTCGCCGGCACCTACCTCGCCGAATATGGCCGCCACGACAAGATCACCTCGGTGATCCGCTTCATCAACGACATCCTGCTGAGCGCGCCGTCGATCATCATCGGTCTGTTCATCTATGGCGCGGTGGTGGTGCCGATGGGCGGCTTCTCCGCTCTGGCTGGCGCGCTGGCGCTGGCGGTGATCGTGATCCCGGTGGTGGTGCGCACCACCGAAGACATGCTGCTGCTGGTGCCGAGTTCGCTGCGCGAGGCGGCCACCGCGCTCGGCCTGCCGCGTTCGCTGGTGATCAAGCGCGTCGCCTATCGCGCCGCCCGCGCCGGCCTGATCACCGGCGTGCTGCTCGCCACCGCCCGCGTCGCCGGTGAAACCGCGCCGCTGCTGTTCACCGCGCTCAGCAACCAGTTCTTCAGCCTGGACATGACCAAGACCATGGCCAACCTGCCGGTGACCATCAACAATTTCGTCCAGAGCCCCTATGTCTATTGGAAGCAGCTGGCCTGGACCGGAGCTTTGATCATCACCCTGACCGTGTTGGCGCTCAACATCAGTGCGCGCATTCTGGGCGCCGAGAGGACTGCGAAATGAGCGAGATAACGATTGCCACCAGCGTACCCGGCGTTGCGCCGCTGCCGTCCGGCGCGGCCGCGCAGCCGGAGCGCGCCAAGATCTCGGTTCGCGAACTCGATTTCTATTATGGCGACAACCACGCGCTGAAGAACATCAACCTCAATCTGGCGACCAACCGCGTCACCGCGTTCATCGGCCCGTCGGGCTGCGGAAAATCGACGCTGCTGCGCGTGTTCAACCGCATGTACGATCTCTATCCGGGGCAGCGCGCCACCGGCCAGGTGATCCTCGACAATCAGAACGTGCTCGACGCCAAGCTCGATCTCAATCTGCTGCGCGCCCGAGTCGGCATGGTGTTCCAGAAACCGACCCCGTTCCCGATGACCATCTATGAGAACATCGCGTTCGGCATTCGCTTGTACGAAAAGCTGTCCAAGGCGGAGATGGATCACCGCGTCGAGAAGGCGCTGCGCGGCGGCGCGCTGTGGAACGAGGTCAAGGACAAGCTCAACGATTCCGGGCTCAGCCTGTCGGGCGGTCAGCAGCAGCGGCTGTGCATCGCGCGCACCATTGCGGTGCGGCCGGAAGTGATCCTGTTCGACGAACCCTGTTCGGCGCTCGACCCAATCTCGACAGCGAAAATTGAAGAACTGATCGACGAATTGAAAGAGAACTACACGATCGCGATCGTCACGCACAACATGCAGCAGGCCGCCCGCGTGTCCGATTATACGGCCTTCATGTATCTTGGAGAGTTGATCGAATTCGGTGAGACCAACCGGATTTTCACCTCGCCGAGCGATCGCCGCACCCAGGACTATATCACCGGCCGGTTCGGCTGACGCGGGAAGGACCAAGATGGGCTTCGAACACACCACCAAGGCATTCGACAGCGACCTGCAGGAGCTGACCCGGCTGGTCGCGGAAATGGGCGGTCTGGCCGAGCGCCAGATTAAGGATGCCGTCGATGCGTTGATCCGGCGCGACACCGAACTTGGCAAGCGCGTGGTCTCGGGCGACGGCGAAATCGATCATCTGCACCGCGTCATCGAGGAGCGCGCGGTGCTGACCATCGCCCGGCGCCAGCCGATGGCGGTCGATCTGCGCGAAATCGTCGGCGCGCTGCGCGTTGCGACCGATCTTGAGCGGATCGGCGATCTTGCCAAAAACATCGGCAAGCGCGTCGCCGCGCTCGACAGCGATTTCCATCCGCTCAAACTGATCCGCGGTCTGGAGCACATGACCGACCTCGTGCAGTCGCAGGTCAAGGCGGTGCTCGATGCCTATGCCGCGCATGATCTGCCGGCGGCGATGGTGGTGTGGAACGGCGACGAGGAGGTCGATGCGATCTGTACCTCGCTGTTCCGCGAATTGCTGACCTACATGATGGAAGACCCGCGCAACATCAGCTTCTGCATCCATCTGATGTTCTGCGCCAAGAACATCGAGCGGATCGGCGATCACGCCACCAACATCGCCGAGACGGTGTTTTACATGATCGAGGGTCAGCAGATCATCGATGAGCGCCCCAAGGGCGACATGACCACGTTTGCCAATACCACGCCTGGTAACTGACAGAGGCTTTGAAGACGATGAGCGCGAGGATTCTGGTCGTTGAGGATGAAGAAGCGCTGGCGACGTTGCTGCGCTACAATCTCGACTCCGAGGGCTACGAAGTTGAAACGGTGGCGCGTGGCGACGAAGCCGATACCAGGCTGAAAGAACGGATTCCCGATCTGGTGGTGCTGGACTGGATGCTGCCGGGACTGTCGGGCATCGAGCTGTGCCGGCGGCTGCGGGCGCGGCCGGAGACCAAGCAACTGCCGATCATCATGCTGACTGCGCGCGGCGAAGAGAGCGAGCGGGTGCGCGGCCTGGCCACCGGCGCCGATGATTACATCGTCAAGCCGTTCTCGGTTCCCGAGCTGCTCGCGCGGGTCAAGGGCTTGCTGCGCCGCGCCAGTCCGGAGCGGCTGGCGACCGTGCTGGCCTATGGTGATATCGAGCTTGACCGCGAAAAGCGCCGCGTCGCGCGCTCCGGCCGTCCGATCGATCTTGGGCCGACCGAGTATCGCCTCTTGGAATTCTTCCTCGAACATCCCGGCCGGGTGTTTAGCCGCGAGCAGTTGCTCGACGGCGTCTGGGGCCGCGATATCTATATCGATGAGCGTACCGTCGATGTGCACATCGGGCGCTTGCGCAAGTTGCTCAATCCCGGCCGCGAGCAGGACCCGATCCGCACCGTGCGCGGCGCGGGTTATGCCTTGGACGATCGGTTCGCCAAGGTCGCCGAGCAGTAACGCATCGGCTGCCGGCGATAAAACTAGCGACTGTTACAAGAGCCTCGGTTCTGATGAGATCAGAGCCGAGGCTCTTTTTTATATGACACGCTTCATGCGACCACGCATCGCAACCTGCGCGAAACGCGATGACTTCTCCACCCGTCATGGTCGGGTTCGTCCCGGCCAACGACGTCTTTGATCGCGGAATCCCTCTCAACACGTGGATGCCCGCGACTAGCGCACGGCTGTCCGGTTGAGTATTTGTAGACAAAGCGCATGGCGTTGATTCTTCTGCGTCCCGAACGTCTAGCAGCGTTTCTGGACACGGGAGAAGACCACGCCATGCGGCATCACAATAGCGTATTTCATTCGGTGTTAAAGCACGTGCCGTGGCATGTGTTTGACCGGTTGGTGACCGAGCACGGCGCCGATGCACGGGTGCGTCGGTTGTCCACGCATGATCAGTTCATCGCGCTGCTGTACGGCCAATTGTCCGGAGCGCAGAGCCTACGCGAGATCGAAGGCGGCCTCGCTAGCCATGCCAACCGGCTTTACCATCTCGGCGCCCGTGCCGCGTCGCGCTCGACGTTGGCGGACGCCAATGCGAGGCGGCCGAATGCAGTGTTCGCCAGCTTGTTTTCTGACCTGGTCCAGCGGGCTGGACGCGGGCTGCGGCGCAAGGTCGGCGAAGCGGTGCATCTGGTGGATTCGACCGGGCTGCGACTGAGCCATCTCAGCGCTGATTGGGCGCGGTTTTCCGACGGCGTTTGCGGCGCCAAGCTGCACATCGTCTACGATGCCGACGGCGAGCACCCCGTCGATGCCGTCGTGACGCCGGCCCGAGTGAACGACATCACTGTCGCCAAGACGCTGCCGATCGCTGCCGGCGCAACCTACGTGTTCGATCTGGGCTACTACAATTACGCTTGGTGGGCCGAACTCGACGCCAAGGGGTGTCGTATCGTCACGCGGCTCAAGTCCAACACAAAGCTGAGCGTCGTGAAGACCAACCCGGTTGAGGACGCCGCAATCCTCTCCGACCGCATCGGCCATCTGCCCGCTCGCCTCGCGGCAAGCCGCCGCAATCCGTTTCAAGAGCCGGTCCGCGAGATCCGCGTGCGGATCGACAGCGGCAAGATCCTGCGCATCATCAGCAACGACATCGATGCGCCTGCCGCCGAGATCGCAGCCCTCTACAAACGCCGCTGGCAGGTCGAGCTGTTCTTCCGCTGGATCAAACAGACATTGAAGATCAAACACTTCCTCGGCACATCCGAAAACGCCGTGCGCATCCAAATCGCCGTGGCCCTGATCGCTTTCCTGCTGCTGCGCCTCGCTTACGCGACACAGAGCGCTGTCGACAGCCTGCTCGCCTTCACTCGCCTTGTCCGTACCAACCTCATGCACAGACGCTCGATCGACGCCTTGCTCGAACCGCCGCCGACAATCGAAGATCAGCGACAGTTGAGCTTCAGTCTATGTTGAGGCCGAACCGGACAGCAGTGCGACTAGCGCGGGCGTGACGCCTTTTGGTTCACGGCCACGGCAATAGCTGATTGTGCCGCGTGTTAGCGGGCACGTATTGAGGGGCAACGCAGCGCATCCCGTTGCACCACGCGGCCATGGGGCCGCGGTGCGAGATGAGCCGTCACCTGATTGCTTCGTGGGTTGTTGGTGTTGCTGTTGTCAGCGCCTGCGCACTATCGCGGGAAAAATCGGCTGACAAAATCGACTGAACAAAATGACTGATAACTAATTGGTATCGGGAGCACCCGCCTGCGGCGGAACCGGCGCGCGGCCCGTGCCGCGCCCCGCCGTCGCGCATTAGCGCGTCGGCTTGGATTGGGTACGCCGGCGGTCGTTGGCCGGTTGATAGGCAATGCGCGAGTGATGCGCACAGTAGGGCAGTCCCGTCAGCGATTTGCCGCCGCAGAAGAAGAATTCCGGATTGCTCGGGTCGCCGATCGGCCAGTGGCAGGTGCCCTCGTTCAGCTCCAGCAGGGTCAACCGCTGATTCATCGGCACCACATTGTCGTAGGCCACCGGATCCGGCTCGGCTTCCACCTCGAACACATGCGCCAGCGCCGTGTTGCCGCGGGCCACCGGCCGGGTCACCCGCATCATATGCGGTGCCGGACGAGCCTTGCGCGGACGCGGCGCGGCGGCGGAGGGGCTTTTGGCACGGCCAGAAAGCCCCAGCCGGTGGACCTTGCCGATCACGGCGTTGCGCGTCACGTTGCCCAGCTCAGCCGCAATCTGGCTGGCGGACAGGCCGCCTTCCCAGAGCTTTTTGAGCTGTTCGACGCGATCGTCGGTCCAGGTCAATACCGTCATCGCTCTATCCCTTCGTGTCGCAGCGGCCATTTCCGAGAGCGACGCTGCGGCTCTTTGGTATCCAAAACTCCTGCCGGCAGAATCCCTTAGCCCTCGCCGGACGCGCTTTCACGCCCGGGCGTTACGCCGTACTCAGGACTCAACGAAGGATCACAAACCGTGCACGAGATGTCGTACCCGACGCCCAAAACGCTACAATATGGCCTGACTCTCGCGCAAGAGTCCGCCCTGGTGCGTCCACACCTTCTAACTACCAAGTCGCTCTAGGCCGATATTTTGGCCTTGTTTTGGCGATTATGTCAGCGTGGCGCGGCATTATGGCCACAGCATTTCCGGCGCATACATCGGTTGACAGTGCTTCTGGTCGACTTAAAATGTCGATCGTGCCGCCTGGAAAGGCGGCACATTTCGTTTCCGGGGTCTGCTGGCCTGTCGTCATAGGGACGTAATCGGCGGCTCATCCCATCCCTTTTTCCGATCGGAACGGCCATGGCCAACAGCACGACGACCTCTCATCTTTTGCCGGTATTCGCCAGGGCGGACCTCGCCTTCGAACGCGGCGAGGGCGTCTGGCTGATCACTGCGGACGGCGAGCGATATCTCGATTTCACCAGCGGCGTTGCGGTCAACGCGCTTGGCCATGCTCATCCGCATTTGGTCGCAGCCCTGCAACAGCAGGCCGCTAAGCTCTGGCACATGTCCAACCTGTTCAAGAGTCCGGACGGCGAACGGCTGGCCGCGCGGCTGTGTGAGCACAGCTTCGCCGACCTCGTGTTTTTCGCCAATTCCGGCGCTGAAGCGATCGAATGCGCGATCAAGGTGACGCGCAAGTATCACGCCGCCAAGGGCCAGCCCGAGCGTTACCGGATCATCACCTTCGAAGGCGCCTTCCACGGCCGCACTCTGGCGGCGCTGGCTGCTACCGGCGCTGCCAAGTATCTCGACGGCTTCGGCCCGCCGGTCGAAGGTTTTGACCAGGTGCCGCTCGGCGACCTCGATGCCGTCAAGGCGGCGATCGGTCCGGCCACCGCCGGTATCTTGATCGAGCCGGTGCAGGGCGAGGGCGGGGTGCGCGCCGCCGACCCGGCATTCTTCCGGGCGCTGCGCGAGCTGTGCGATGCCCATGGCCTGCTGCTGATGTTCGACGAGGTGCAGACCGGCATGGGCCGCACCGGCGAATTGTTTGCCCATCAGCGCTTTGGCGTCGCGCCGGACGTGATGGCGCTCGCCAAAGGTCTTGGCGGCGGCTTCCCGATCGGCGCGTGCCTGGCGACCGCCGAGGCCGCGTCCGGCATGACCCCGGGCTCGCATGGTTCGACTTTTGGCGGCAATCCGCTGGCGGTGGCTGCCGCCAATGCGGTGCTCGACGTCATGCTGGCGCCGGATTTCCTGCCGCGCGTGCAATCGATTGCGCTGCTCGCCAAGCAGAAGCTGGCGTCGGTGGTCGATCGCTATCCGCAGGTGCTCGGCGAAGTGCGCGGCGAAGGGCTGCTGCTGGGCCTGAAGGCCGTGGTGCCGGCCGCCGAGCTGATGGCGGCGCTGCGTGCCGAAAAGATGCTGTCGGTGGCTGCCGGCGACAATGTGGTGCGGCTGTTGCCGCCGCTGATCCTGAGCGAAGCGGAACTTGCCGAGGCCGTGGAGCGGCTGGAGCGCGCGTGCGCGTCGCTGTCAGCGCCCGCGACCACCGCGCAGCGGGAGGCGGTGTGATGACCAGCTCCACGCCCCGTCACTTCCTTGACCTCACCGATCTGCCCACCAAGGAGCTGCGCGCCGTGCTCGATGCCGGCGTGGCCATGAAGGCCAAGCTCAAGGCGGAGAAGGCGCGCCACACCATTCGCGAAAAGCCGCTTGAAGGCAAAACGCTGGCGATGATCTTCGAAAAGCCCTCGACCCGCACCCGCGTCTCGTTCGACGTCGGCATGCGCCAGCTCGGCGGCGAGTCGATCATGCTGACCGGCGCCGAGATGCAGCTCGGCCGCGGCGAGACCATTGCCGACACCGCGCGCGTGCTGTCGCGCTATGTCGATGCCATCATGATCCGCATCCTCAATCACGATGCGCTGCTGGAGCTGGCGGCGCATGCCACCGTGCCGGTGATCAACGGCCTGACGCGCCGTTCCCATCCCTGCCAGGTGATGGCCGATCTGATGACCTTTGAGGAGCATCGCGGCCCGATCGAAGGCCGCACCATTGCCTGGACCGGCGACGACAACAACGTGCTGGCCTCCTGGGCTCATGCCGCCGACCGCTTCAACTTCAAGCTGCGGGTGGCAACGCCGCCCGAGCTGGCGCCGAACAAATCGATGCGCGACTGGATCAAGAACTCCGGCGCTTCGATCATGCTCGGCTCCGACCCTGAGGAAGCCGTGCGCGGCGCCGATTGCGTGGTCACCGACACCTGGGTGTCGATGGGCGACAAGGACGGCGAACACCGCCACAATCTGCTGCGGCCCTATCAGGTCAATGCCAAGCTGATGTCGCTGGCCAAGCCGGACGCGCTGTTCATGCACTGCCTGCCGGCGCATCGCGGCGAGGAAGTCACCGACGAGGTGATCGACGGTCCGCAGTCGGTGGTGTTCGACGAAGCCGAAAATCGCCTGCACGCCCAAAAGGGCATTTTGGCCTGGTGCCTCGGCGCGGTAGGCTAGGCTTTCGTGGCCCTTTCCTCTCCCCGCGTGGGAGAGGGGCCTTTGCGCAGCGAAGGCGGGAGAGGGGCGGGACCAGCGCCCGCATTCTCCCTCCCGGGCACGGCCTGACGTCCGCGTCACCTTCTCCCACAAGGGGAGAGGACCAGCCCCGCTGCATCGCTGCCATTCCTCACTGCCGCCCGGCCCTTCCGATCCCTGACTCCCGCCCCCAGATAGAGCGCCATGACCTCTCAATCCTCCGATCCCCACGCCGCGCCCGGCGCCGAAAGCCGCGCGCCCTCCGCCATTGCCGTCGATGACGAGGTGCTGCCGTTCGAAATCGACAGCCTCGATCTGCGCGGCCGGATGGTCCGGCTCGGCCCGGCGCTCGACGAAATTCTGACCAAGCATGACTATCCGGCGCCGGTTGGCCGGCTGCTCGGCGAGGCGATCGCGCTCACCGCGCTGCTCGGCTCGGCGCTGAAATTCCAGGGCCGGTTCCTGTTGCAGACCCAGACCGACGGCCCGGTGTCGTTCATGGTGGTCGATTTCAAGAGCCCCGATCAGATCCGCGCCTATGCCCGGTTCGACAAGGCCCGGCTGGCCGAGGGCCTGAGTTCCGGCGCGCTGCTCGGCAATGGTCATCTCGCCATGACCATTGACCAGGGCGCCCATATGAGCCGCTACCAGGGCCTGGTGGCGCTGCATGGCGGCTCGCTGGAAGAGGCTGCCCATGAATATTTCCTGCGCTCCGAGCAGATCCCGACCCGGGTGCGGCTCGCGGTCGGCGAGGAATGGCGCGGCGAAGAAGGCGGCCCCAAGCATCGCTGGCGCGCCGGCGGCATGCTGCTGCAATTCCTGCCGCAATCCACCGAACGCGCCCGCCAGGCCGATTTGCACCCCGGCGATGCCCCGGAAGGCGCGGCGCCGCATGTGGTCGCTGAGGATGACGCCTGGGTCGAGGGCCAGTCGCTGATCGCCACGGTCGAGGATTTGGAACTGCTCGATCCGGATCTGTCCGGCGAGCGGCTGGTGTACCGGCTGTTCCACGAGCGCGGCGTGCGGGTGTTTTCACCGCAGTCGGTGCGCGCGCAGTGCTCCTGCTCGCGCGAGGCGGTGGCCGCGATGCTGGCGAGCTTTGAGCCGGCCGATCGGGCCGACATGGTCAAGGACGGCCAGGTCGAGGTGACCTGCGAGTTCTGTTCCTCGGTGTATCGCTTCACGCCGCAGGAAGCCGGGGTGGAAGATCAAACGCCGGGCGCGCCCTAATTCAGCGTGCGCCTTGCGTCCGGGCTGTCCAGCGAGAACGCCGGCACGTCGATCTCGAACGGCTCGCCGTCGGCGGTGACCATCTGGTAGCTGCCGGCCATGAAGCCGGAACTGGTCGCCAGCGGCACCCCGCTGGTATATTCAAACCGCTCGCCCGGTTCCAGCACCGGCTGTTCCCCGACCACGCCTTCGCCGCGCACCTCCTGGGTGCGGCCGGCGGCGTCGGTGATGATCCAGCGCCGGGTGCACAATTGAACGGTCTCGTCACCGGCATTGGTGATGACGATGGTGTAGGACCAGAAATACTGGCAATTTTCGTCGGACGAGCGCTCGGGCAGAAAGTTCGGCTCGACGGTGACCTCGATCTGACGGGTGACGGCACGATACATGTCAGCAGTCTCTCGAAAACCAGCCAAATAATAACCCATATTCGCCGGCGGAACCAGATGCGGTCGTGGCTGGCGACGCAGACATTGCCAGCAGCGCGGATCGTGGTTTCAACATAGTTCAGAGCTAGGTCGCAGCGGCGCTGATCGCGCGGGTGCGCTACCGTGCGGGCCTGATTGTGCGCTACTGTGCACAGCAATCGGCGAGCGGGACGCTGTGCCGCGGTGATTGCGCAGTTGACCCGCTGCGCAGTTCCTTCCTATCTGCGCCTGCCGATTTTTGCTTTGCCAGACGGGGCCTCATGAATTCTGTTGCCGAGCCCACCGTAGCGTCGCAACGCCCCGCCGCGGTCGCGCAGCCGGCCGTGGTCGAAGCTGTGCCGCCGGCGCCCAAGACCAGCCAGCGCGAATTGCGGCTCGATCTGTTTCGCGGCATGGCGCTGTGGCTGATTTTTATCGATCATCTGCCGGCCAATCTTCTGACCTGGCTGACGATCCGCAATTACGGCTTCAGCGACGCCACCGAGATTTTCATCTTCATCTCCGGCTACACCGCGGCCTTCGTCTATGGCCGCGCGATGCGCGAGAGCGGCTTTGTGATCGCGGCCGCGCGCATTCTGAAACGGGTCTGGCAGATCTATGTCGCGCATGTGTTTCTGTTCGTGATCTTCCTGGCGGAGATCTCCTACGTCGCGACCTCGTTCGAGAACCCGCTCTATTCGGAAGAAATGGGCATTCTCGATTTTCTCAAACAGCCCGACGTCACCATCATTCAGGCGCTGCTGCTGCGGTTCAAGCCGGTCAATATGGACGTGCTGCCGCTGTACATCGTGCTGATGTTCTTTTTGCCGCCGATCCTGTGGCTGATGCTACGCAAGGCCGATCTGGCGCTGGCGCTGTCAGTGGCGCTGTATGCGGCGACCTGGCATTTCGATCTGGCGCTGTCGGCCTATCCGAGCGGCGTGTGGGTGTTCAATCCATTCGCCTGGCAACTCTTGTTCGTATTCGGGGCCTGGTGCGCGCTCGGCGGCGCCAAGCGCATGACGCGGATCTTGGCCTCCAATGTGACGCTGGTGTTGTCGGCCGCTTATCTGCTCGCGGCATTCTTCGTCACATTGACGTGGTACGTGCCGCAGCTTCACCCGCTGATGCCGAAGCAACTCGAACAATGGATGTATCCGATCAACAAGCCTGATCTCGATGTGCTGCGCTTTGCGCATTTCCTGGCGTTGGCAGCGATTACGGTGCGATTCTTGCCTAAGGATTGGAGCGGGTTGCGCTCGCGCTGGCTGCGGCCGGTGATCCTGTGCGGCCAGCATTCGCTGGAAATCTTCTGCCTTGGCATCTTCCTGGCCTTCGCCGGTCAGTTCTTCCTGGCCGAGATCGCCGGTGGCGCCTTCATGCACTTCCTGGTCAGTCTGACTGGTATTATCCTAATGTCTTCAGCGGCGTGGCTGTTTTCGTGGTACAAGCGGGTCACAGCCAAAGGAGCAACGCGCAGCGCAAGCAATGACGCGGACTTGGCAGGAGGAACGCTATGAAGGCCGGCTACGCGGTCGCGCTGGGCTTGTCATTGCTGATCGGGTCGAACGGCCTTGCAGCGGCCGATGATATCAAGCCGACCTGCGACGTTCCTGCTTATCTGCTCGCCACCGATAGTGTGCTGACCAAGGTTGGCGAGGCGCTGAAAGCGCGCCAGCCGCTCGACATTCTGGTGCTGGGCAGCCGGTCCTCGACCATCATGGCGGCGGACGGCACCTCCTATCCGTGGCGGCTGCAGTCGGCGTTGCGCGACAAACTACCGGCCTCGACCGTCAATGTTGCGGTCGAGCTGCGGGTCAAGAAGACCGCCAAGGAGGCGGTGGCCGGGCTAGGCAAAATCCTGGAGGAGCGCAAGCCGACCCTGGTGATCTGGCAAACGGGCACGTTCGATGCCACACGCTCAGTCGATCCGGATGAGTTTCGGGACGCCGTCAATGAAGGCGTGACCATGATGCAGGCGGCCGGGGCCGACGTTATCTTAATGAATCTGCAGTACAGTCCCCGTACGGAGACGATGATCTCGCCTTCGCCGTATTTGGATCATATGCGTGTCGTCGCCCAGCAGCATGACATTCCGTTGTTCGATCGCTTCGCGATCATGCGGCATTGGAACGAGAACGGCGACTTCGACTTCTTCAGCCCATCCCCGGGCATCGAACTGGCCAAGCAGGTTCATGAGTGTATCGGGCGGGCGCTGTCGGTGTTCGTGATCGAAGCGGCGCGGGTCAATTTAGGGGAATTGAGGACACAGCGTTGATGTGGCGTGGTGGCGTGGGCAAGGCCGCGGGCCTTGCGGCAATTCTGGCGGTGACGGGCTGTGCGGTTGGAGCGGCGCCTTCGGCTCAGGCGCAGACTGCCCAGGCGGCGCCATCGAGTGCCTTCGCCGCCGTTCAGCCCTCGGGCAGCGGTTCGGTTGACGACGCACAATCGGCGCAGCGCGAACGCAATCTCGCCGGCCGCGCGGTCGATAAGATGAAGGACGTGGCGCGGCAGGCGGGCGACATTTTTAGCCGGGTGCCGTGTTTGCCGCCCAAGGGCGGGGTTCGTCCGCTCGGCTCGCTGCCCCATGTCGCGAGCAAGCTGATCGCCGGCGATCCGGTGGTGATCGTGGCGTTCGGCTCGTCTTCCACCCAGGGCCATGGCAGCTCGTCGCCGGCCTTCAATTATCCGAACCGGCTGGCCGCCCAGCTGCGCCGCCAATATCCGACCGCGGAAATCTCGGTGATCAATCGCGGCAAGGGCGGCGAGGACGCGCCGGAAATGTTGGCGCGGCTGAAAAGTTCAGTGCTCGATCTCAAGCCGGACCTGGTGATCTGGCAGGTTGGCACCAATGCGATCTTGCGTGATCTCGATCCGGCCGACACCGCCAAAATGGTCGAAGAGGGCATTTCGGCGATCCAGGCCGCCGGCGCCGATCTGGTGCTGGTCGATCCGCAATATGCGCCGCGCGTCAATGAGCGCGCCGAAAACGCCGGGCGGATGATGAAGCTGCTCAACAAGGTCGCGGAAATCCGCCATGTCGGCCTGTTCCCGCGCTTTGAAGTGATGCGTGATTGGCACGAGCGGCAATCGGTGCCGATCGACAATTTCATCACTCCGGACGGGCTGCATATGAACGATTGGGGCTATGCCTGCTTCGCCCAGCTGCTTGGCGACGACATCATTCGTTCGGTCGGCCAGATCAAGCTCGGCATCCACGTGCCGTCCGACGTGCACACCTACCGGCCGATGTAACCGCCGGCTCACACCAACGGCAATCCACTCCGCACGTCATGGCCGGGCTCGTCCCGGCCATCTACGTCTTTGATCCAACGGCGTTTTTAAGACGTCGATGCTCGCGACAAGCGCGGGCATGACGAGGCATTGCTGGGACCGGCTGGTCTCAGATCTGATCGAGCGCGGCCAACAGGTCGGCGATCAGATCGTCCTGGTGCTCGAGCCCGGCCGACAGCCGCAGAAAACCGTCATCGATATTGAGTTCGGCGCGGATTTCCGGCTTGAGCCGCTGATGGGTGGTGGTCGCCGGATGGGTGATCAGGCTGCGGGCGTCGCCGAGATTGTTGCTGATCTTGACCAGCTTGAGCGCGTTCAGGAACCGGAACGCCGCCGCCTGGCCGCCCTTGACCCCAAAGCCGACCAGGGTCGAGCCGCCGCGCATCTGCTTGGCGACGGTCGCGGCCTGCGGGTGATCGGCGCGGCCGGGATAGACCAGGCGCGCCAGCTTGGGATGGCCGGCCAGCGCGTCGGCGATCGCCGCGGCATTGGCGGTCTGGCGCTCGACGCGCACGCCCAGCGTCTCCAGGCCCTTCAGCATCACCCAGGCATTGAACGGCGACAGCGACGGGCCGGTCTGGCGCAGGAACATCTGAATCTGTTCCTCAATCAGCGCCTGCGAGGCCAGGATCACGCCGCCCAGACAACGGCCCTGGCCGTCGATGTGTTTGGTGGCCGAATAGACGACCACGTCGGCGCCCAGCTCCAGCGGGCTCTGCCACAGCGGCGTGGCGAACACGTTATCGACCACCAGCCGGGCATTGGCGGCATGGGCGATCTCGGCGATCGCGCTGATGTCGAGCACGTCCAGCGTCGGGTTGGTCGGGCTTTCCAGGAAGAACGTCTTGGTGTTGGGCCGCACCGCGCGCTGCCAGGCATCGAGGTCGAGGCCGTCGATCAGCGTCGATTCGATCCCGTAGCGCGGCAGCAGGTCTTCCACCACGTAGCGACACGACCCGAACATGGCCCGCGACGCCACCACATGGTCGCCGGCCTGCAGCGGCGCCAGCATCGCCGCGGTCACCGCCGCCATGCCCGACGCGGTGGCGCGCGCCGTTTCGGCGCCTTCCAGCTCGGCCATGCGCTGCTCGAACGCCGACACGGTCGGATTGGACAGCCGGGAATATTGGAAGCCGGGGTCATCGCCGGTGAAGCGCGCCGCGCATTCTTCCGCGGAGGCGTAGACGAAGCCCTGGGTCAGAAACAGCGCGTCGGAGGTTTCGCCATATTGCGAACGCAGCGTGCCCGAATGCACCAGCCGGGTTTCGCGATGGAGGGATGACAGCGAGGGAGCCTTGATGGTCGACATGTGTTCTCCACTGTGCCCGCCAAAACGGGCACAAAAAAACCGGCCTGGGAAAATACCCACAGACCGGGACACACATCCCCGGCCTGTTTAGCGACTTGTTTAACGTGGCTGCAAGCCGGCCGGCTCAAATCACCACGGGATAAGTTCCGCTCTTAATCCGCCATACTCTTTCCGTCAAGCCAGCCATCGGCTAGCGATAGAAGCTTATAGTTTGCGTAGCCTGGATGGCACGGCCGCCATCCGAAGGATCGATCCCGTGCCGTTCACGTTGCCGCCCGATGCCGATGGCATTCTGCCCGACCGCATGATTGCGGCGATGGCCGATGCCGGCATGATCCGCCCCGAATATCCCTTCGTCGAGAGCCAGATCCAGCCGGCCAGCCTCGATCTGCGCCTTGGCGACATCGCCTACCGGGTGCGCGCCAGTTTTCTGCCGGGGCCGGATTGCACGGTCGCCGAACGGATCGACGAACTGAAGCTGCATCAGATCGATCTGACCGACGGTGCGGTGCTCGAGACCAACTGCGTTTACATCGTGCCGCTCTTGGAGAGCCTGGCGCTGCCGCCGGATATCGTGGCCGCGGCCAATCCGAAAAGCTCGACCGGCCGGCTCGACGTGTTCACGCGCGTGATCGCTGACGGCACCCGGCGCTTCGACAGTATCGATGCCGGTTACCACGGCCCGCTTTACGCCGAGATCAGCCCCAAAACCTTTCCGGTGCTGCTGCGCGAAGGCTCGCGGCTGTCGCAGCTCCGGTTCCGGGTCGGCGAGGCCACGCTGAGTGCCGGCGAACTCGACGCGCTGCATGAGGCCGAGCGGCTGGTCGATGTCGATGACGCCGATCTCGCCCATGGCGTGGCGGTCAGCGTCGATCTATCCGGCGAAAGCTCGGGCGGCTTTGTCGGCTACCGCGCCAAGCGCCATACCGGCGTGGTCGATATCGATCGCCGCGGCGGCTACGCCGTCAATGAGTTCTGGGAGCCGATCCCGGCACGGCGCGATGGCAGCCTGATCCTCGATCCCGGCGAGTTCTACATCCTGGCGTCCAAGGAAGCGGTGCAGGTGCCGCCCGACTACGCGGCCGAGATGGTGCCGTTCGATCCGCTGGTCGGCGAATTCCGCGTGCATTACGCCGGGTTCTTCGATCCCGGTTTCGGCTATGAGGGCGCTGGCGGCCACGGCTCGCGCGCGGTGCTGGAAGTGCGCTCGCGCGAAGTGCCGTTCATCCTCGAACACGGCCAGATCGTCGGCCGGCTGGTCTATGAGCGCATGCTGGCGCGGCCGGCGTCGCTCTATGGCCAGCGCATCGGCTCGAACTACCAGGGCCAGAACCTCAAACTGTCCAAGCATTTCAAGGCGTGAGCGCCTTGCTGATGAAGCGAGAGCCTTAATTGGCTCCTCGGGCAAGCGATGACTTTCGTAAGGTGCTTCAAGTTGGTTAGACGGGTACCGCGGCGACTTCGCCTAGCCCTGTGAAATGGTCCCAGTCGGTGAACCGTTGCCATCCATCTAGATCGGAGAGCCTGGTCTCCTTAGGAGAGTTGACGTCGTAGTCGAATTTAATGCCGTCGATGATCCCGGGGTTTTCACCGAAAAGTTCGATCAAGTCGCGGTCGTATCTTTCTGCAACCTTTTCATCTTCGCAGAGAAACATCAGGCTGACTGCGTAGAATTTGTCGTTCTCAAGCTCGGCGTTAGGATCCCATTTGATCCAGACGGTGGGGACGCCGAGGTGCCTCGGACCACCGACTTGGTGGTCGTGTTGTTTCAAAAATTCGTCGAGCTTTCCAAGGATCGATAAATGCAGCCGTTTGACGAGTTCGTTCGGCAGCGCGATCCGGGAATAATAGCGCGCGATCCAGCCGGCGAAGTTGCGTTCGGCGCCATCCTTTCCGCGCACGTCGCCCAAGTCGATTTTGAGCAGCGATTGTCTGTCGACGAAGCGCCGCGAATTGATGTCGATCTCCAGGGCTTCGAATTCCGCTCCCACGACCGGCAGGTGATATTTGCGGACGTCCTTGCCCACCGCTTGATGGCTTCGGGGATTGTACCTCGAAACCGGGCGGCCTACCGCGACCTCCACCCATGGATCGCGTTTCAGGTCTTTCGAGACAACGCAGCAGGTCTGGGTGCACACGACAAAATAGACGCCCTCCTCGTTGAGAGCGAGCTCCGGGAGATCAGGAGTGGGCCTAAAGATCTGGCCCTGCCGCCAACCGCGATCGAGGAGGGTCTGCGCCTCGCTTTCGCCGAACTGAGTTTCGGGCGCGCCTCCGTGCAAAGCGAGCCCCTCAGCGGTCGGTGGAAGCGACCGGCATGGCGTCGATCACAGGATTGGCACCACCGGCCCGAGTGCGTCTCGCAGTATCACGGCCAGCATGCCACTTCACCGCGGCCGAAAGTTCGGACAGAGCCATCTTGATCGTCGGTTCGCTCAAAGGCTCCGCGCAAAGCATGGCCTTGAGGGTATGCCCATCGACGGTCCGATTCCACACGCGGTGAAGGGCGCCCAGATCGCTGATGTACGGCGACAGCAGGCGGAAAATCGTATCCAACCGTCCGGGTTCTCGCGGCGACGCGCCGTCCAGCCAAGAATAGACGGTCTTGCGCTCGACGTTGCAGATTTCGGCGATCGCCGCGATCGGCAAACCGCCATCGCGGAGCCGACGGGCCATCTCGCCTGCCGGAATGACCGCCGCAGTTGGGGGCGCCGCGACCTGACGGACTAGGAAGCTGGCGCGAGGGACGACGCGCAGGTGGGACGGAAGAGCTTCAGCGTAGGCTGTCGAACCCCTCATGATTTACCCTCCCATATCCGCTGCGCCTGGGCGGTTCCGATCTTGTCGAAGATTGACCGTCCGATCGCCCGCAAACCGTACATATGATCGCAAACCCTGTGTACGTCCAGAGAGGTCGCGTCCGGGAAGTTGAAACTACAATCGGTATCAACGACCGCGAACGGCTGCTCGGGGCGAGGGATGGTCCAGTTATTGTGGTGGATGAGCGGAGTGTCCAGATCTGGCGGTAGAACCGTAGGCGGCGTCCGAAGCACCTGAAGGCGAGCCTCGCCCTTCGGGGCACGATATCGGGCGATATAAACGCCCTCGACGATTTCGAGATCCTCAGCGGCGCCGGTCAGAGGACCGGGCAATACGGTGGGATCAAGCAACGTCTCCAACGCTTCGTTTCTATCCGACCGGACGAGGTCGATGTAACGGAGAGCTGTCGCGGTGATTAACGACACCCCTATGCCGGGCACCTCGACGAATTTCGCAAGGACGGACCCGAATTCGGCGATGAAGGTCTTGTGGTCACGATAGGCAATCGTGTGCATGGCCAGGATGTCCGAACCGAGCACGAGCGCCAGCTTCCGGTCGGGCGCGGCGAATTGCCAGATCGTCAACTCCTCTTCGCGAGCAACGACGCCATTCGAACCGAACTCGACCTGCATCTGCTTGATGCGGTGCTCATCCTTGTAAGGGTATGAGCCACGTATAAGATCATGGAAACCGGGGACGAACCGTTCCATTTGCGGAACGGGAGGGAACCGCACCAGGCCGATGGTGTAGACGAGCGGCGCGTTTACAAGGTGGGTCATGGGACCAACTCAAACCACAACTAAACACTAAAGTAAACACCACTCGTAAAGGTTCCATTATGCTGGTCTCACACCCTCGCGCTGCGTGAGCGTAAACGAGCCGTGCAGCGCCACCGCCGCGGGCACCGTCAGCGCGCCGGGCAGAGGCCTATGCGTTTCCGGCGGCTCGCAGCGCTGCCGTTCGATGCTAGGGAGGGCGAGGCGCGGCACCAGACCCCGCCACCCCGGGGAAACGCATGACTGATGTTGCCGTCGCTGCCACGCCGCCGCCGGACCAGCCGCCGCCGCAAGCGCCGCCCTCCGCTGCGACCACCCCCAATCCACTGCTGAACGGACCGATCCTGCCGACGCTGTTGCGGCTCGCCTGGCCCAATGTGATCGCGCTGACCGCCGGCACCTGCGTGGTGATCGCCGAGACCGCCTATATCGGCCGGCTCGGCACCGAAGCGCTGGCGGCGATGGCGCTGGTGTTTCCGTTCGTGATCCTGACCATGACCATGTCGGGCGGCGCGATGGGCGGCGGCGCCGCCGCGGCGATCGCGCGGGCGCTCGGCGCCGATGATACCGAGCGCGCCGCCGCGCTGGTGGCTCATGCGCTTTTGATCGGCATCGGCTTTGGCCTGCTATTCACCGCGCTGATGCTGCTGTTCGGCCGGCCGCTGCTCCAGCTGCTCGGCGGGCGCGGCGAGGTGCTGCGCCAGGCGCTCGATTACGTCGCGGTGTTTTTCGGCGGCGGCGTGGTGCCGTGGCTGATGAACACGCTGTCGGCGGTGCTGCGCGGCACCGGCAATATGAAACTGCCATCGTTCATGGTGCTCACCGCTGCCGTGCTGCAGATCGTGCTCGGCGGCATTCTCGGCCTTGGCCTTGGGCCGGTGCCGCAATTTGGCATGAAGGGCGTCGCTGCCGGCACGCTGATCGCCTTTTCCAGCGCGGCGGCGGTGATGGCCTGGTACATCGTCTCCGGCCGCGCACGCATCACGCTGCGCCTTGCCGGGCTGCGCCTGCAACGGCGGATGTTTGTCGATATTCTCAAGGTCGGCGCGGTGTCGTGCTTCTCGCCGCTGCAATCGGTGCTGACCATTGTGATCTTCACCCACATGCTGGCGGCGTTCGGCGACGCGGTGCTGGCCGGCTATGGCATCGGCGCGCGGCTGGAATTCATGCTGACCTCGCTGGCCTTCGCAGTCGGGGTCGCCTCGGTGCCGATGGTCGGCATGGCGATCGGCGCGGGGCGGGTGCAGCGCGCGCGGCGCATCGCCTGGACCGCCGGCGCGGTGTCGTTCACGGTGGTCGGGCTGTTTGGCGTCGCGATCGCGGTGTTTCCCGATCTGTGGGTCGATCTGTTCACCGACGATCCGCGTGTCACCACCGCCGCGCATCATTATCTGCGCGCGGCGGCGCCGATGTATGCCTTCATCGGGTTGGCGCTGTCGCTGTATTTCTCCTCACAGGGCGCCGCCAAGGTGCTCGGCCCGGTGCTGGCGCAGACCGCGCGGCTGTTGTTCGTGGCGCTTGGCGGCGGCTGGCTGATGGCAAATGGCGCGGGCGCCAATGCGTTCTTTCTGCTGGCTGCGGCGTCGATGGTGGTGCTGGGCGTGCTCGCCGCGCTGAGCGTGGCGCTGAGCCGCTGGGGCGCGCGCGGGCAGCCGGTGTGAGCAGAGCCGGTATGAGAGCTGCCGCTATGCGCTTTCCGCGCTGCGCGGCGGCGGCGCCAGCGACAGCAGCGCGTCGAACAGCGTCACGCTGCGCCCGGCCGAGGCCCCTTCCAGCGCCAGCAGCCGCGACCGCGTGACGATGCCGCCAAAGGTCGGTGCGCCGCTGGTTTCGCCGGGGCTGGGCACGGCGCGGTGGCACGGCACCAGCACCGGAAACGGGTTGCGGCTGATCGCCTGTTTGACCGAATGGATGACGCCGCTCATGCCGAGCCGGCTGGCGATTTCGTCAAAGCTGATGGTCTCGCCGCGCGGCACACGCTGCAGCAGCTCATAGACTTTGCGGCTGAAGGGCGGCGCGGCGGTCATGTCGAGCTGCAGCCCTGCCGCTGCATGGCTCTGGCCGCGCAGCGCGCTGCTGATGGCATCGATCGCCGGCACAACTTCGGGGGGAGGGGGGCGCTCGCGCGCATCCGGAAAGCGGCGCAGCAGCTCGCGCCGCGCTTCGATCTCGCGCATCGCGGGGAGCTGCACGCCGATGACCCCGCTCTCGCTCCAGGCAATGCCACAGCGACCGAGCGACGTGTCGAACATTGCATAGGTGCGCCCCACCATGGCTTGACTATAGCAACGGCTTGCAGGAGCGCATCCGTAAAATTGTCCGAAAATTGTCGAGATTTTGCTGTGCGCTGCGGTGGCGCGGCTTTGCTGCGCCGCAGAATGTCCGTGACACGAAAAAATGCCGCACAGGTGGTCGCATCGGCGTCGATCCGCTTGGCGACGCAGCCCTCATCGGCTATGTGAAGGACCGGCCACGCGCCGCTGCGGGCGTAGTTCAATGGTAGAACGGCAGCTTCCCAAGCTGCATACGAGGGTTCGATTCCCTTCGCCCGCTCCAAATCTTTCCCGCTCTGTTTGAATGACCGCGCCTGCACGCCTTTGCGCCCCTCGCCGAGCGCAAGCGGTGCTTGTTCATCCACGCCCCAACGACGACGCACTCAAACGACGATGCCGGACGGCTCTCGCCATCCGGCATGTTGTGCGTGCTTGCCGCAGCGCGGGCGGCGAACGTGGCTAGCTGCGCGATTTGATCAGCACCGGCAGTCCGAGCGCGGTCGAGAACGGCGCCGGGTTGTCGATCAGCGTCGCCGAAGCATTCTGGTTCTTCGACAGCGACGAGAACGGCTTTGCGCGCAGCAGCAGCGGGAAGCCGGATACGAAAGTGTTGGAGTCGATCAGCGTCGGCAGGCCGAGCCATTCCGACGTGGTCTTCGGCCCGAGCAACAGCGGCGCGCCGCTCAGCCGGGTGGACGAACTGATCGTTGCACCATTGCCGGCATGGCCATTGGCGGCGCCATTGCTTGCGCGCGGCGCTGCGCCATTGCTGGGCTTGCTGCCCGGCGCTCGCGACAAAATCGCTTCGGCCCGCGAGCCCATGCCGAATGGCGGTTCGACGGCAACGATCGTGCCGCCATTGCCATCGGACACCTGTTCGACATTCGTGAAATTGGCAGCCTTCAATTCACTAACCGCCGCGCTGGCGGCCTTGGGATTGTCAAAGCTGCGGATGATCTGCGCCATTGCCCATCAACTCCTTTATCGATCGGCCGGACCTCCTTGAGATCCGAATCATGTTTCCGTTGGGAGAGAGTCCCACTGTTAATTGACATTGGTGTGGACAGTTCCGAACTCACGTCGTTGTCATCATTCCGTGAAAAAGCTTGAGCAGCATGGTTGTTGCGGGCGTTGGCGCTGGTCGGCGACGTTGTGTCGCGGCGGAGAGTACGCTCGCGTCACGCGCCGTCAGCGGAACCGCCACAGCCGCGCCGTGTTGCCATGCTGGGATCAGCCATGAATGATCAAGCCGACATGATCTGGTGGAAGACGGGGGTGATCTATCAGATCTATCCGCGCTCGTTTCAGGACAGTGACGGCGATGGCGTCGGCGATTTGCGCGGCATTAAGCGTCGGCTGCCTTATCTGCGCGAGCTTGGCGTCGATGCGATCTGGCTGTCGCCGATCTTTGCCTCGCCGATGGCCGATTTCGGCTACGACATCTCAGATTACACCGCGATCGATCCGTTGTTCGGCACCATGGAAGATTTCGATGCGCTGCTTGAGGCAGCCCATGAGCAAGGCTTGAAACTGCTGCTCGATCTCGTGCCGAACCATACGTCCGATCAGCATCCTTGGTTTGTCGAGAGCCGCTCGTCGCGCGACAATGCCAAGCGCGATTGGTATCTGTGGCGCGATCCGGCGCCGGATGGCGGGCCGCCCAATAATTGGCTGTCGGAATTCGGCGGCAGCGCCTGGCACCACGATCAGGCGACCGGGCAATATTATTATCACGCCTTTCTGGCGCAGCAGCCCGATCTCAATTGGCGCCATCCGCAGGTGCGTGCTGCGATCTACGAGATGATGCGGTTCTGGCTGCGCAAGGGCGTCGATGGCTTTCGCGTCGATGTGCTCTGGCATCTGATCAAGGACAGCCAGTTCCGCGATAATCCGCCCAATCCGGACTATCAGCCGGGGCGGCCGCCCCATGAGCAGCTGCAGCCGCTGTATTCAGCCGATCAGCCCGAAGTGCAGCAAGTGGTCGCCGAGCTGCGCGCCGTGGTCGATGAATTCGCCGATCGGCTGTTGATCGGCGAAATCTATCTGCCGCTCGAACGGCTGGTCGCTTACTACGGCATCGATCTCAGCGGTGCCCATCTGCCGTTCAATTTCGCGCTGTTATCGGCGCCGTGGCATGCGCGCGCGCTGGCCGAGCTGATCGATCGCTATGAGGCGGTGTTGCCGCAGGGCGCCTGGCCGAACTGGGTGCTCGGCAATCACGACCGGCCAAGGGTGGCAAGCCGGGTCGGCGCGGCGCAGGCGCGGGTGGCGGCGATGCTGCTGCTGACGCTGCGCGGCACGCCGACTATCTATTACGGCGATGAGATTGGCTTGCGCCAATTGCCAATCGCGCCGGATCAGGTGCGCGATCCATTCGAGAAAAACGTCCCGGGCGTCGGCGTCGGCCGCGATGGCTGCCGCACGCCGATGCAATGGGACGCATCGCCCTTTGCCGGGTTTTCGACGGTTGCGCCCTGGTTGCCGCTCGCCGACGATTATGCTCAGGACAATGTCGTCAACCTGTCGGCCGCCGACACGTCGCTGCTCAGCCTGTACCGCGCGCTGATTGCGCTGCGCCGCCGGCAGCCCGCGTTGCAGCTTGGTGATTATCAGCCGCTGGCCGCGCAGGGCGATGTGCTGCTGTTCCGCCGGGTCGGCTGCGGATCGTCGCTGCTGATCGCGCTCAATCTCGGCGCTGCGCCGGTCGCAGTGCTGTCGGAGCAGTTCAGCCTCGACGGCGAAATCCTGCTCTCGACCTTCATGGACCGCGCCGGCGAGCGCGTCGGCGCCACGCTCGACCTGCGCGGCGATGAGGGCGTGGTGATCGGTCCGGTGCCCGATCCGATTGTCTAGCCGCGGCGCTCAGGCCAGCGCCACGCCGTAATAATCGTCGATCTGGCGGCTGCCGCGCCAGTTGTAGTCGCCGTCCCGCGCGAATTTCGGCGCCTGACGCAGCTGGTCATTGGTGATCATGGTCTGGTAGCCGCCCAGTTCGACATTGTATTTCAGCGACGGCCAGGGCAGCGGATAATGATCATCGCCGATGCCGAGAAAGCCGCCAAAGCTCAGCACCGCATAGGACACCCGGCCGCTGATCTTCTCGATCATCACCCGTTCGATTGAACCGATCTTCTCGCCGTCCGGGCCATAGACCGCGGTGCCCTGCACTTTGTCGCTGCCGATCAGGTGACTGGTTTCGCTGGCGTCGGTGACCATCGCGCGCTCCCTTTACGCAAGTTTATACAATTTGTGTCGAATTGCTGATCCAACGAGGCCGAGCGAAAACCGTTCCGATCGGAGCCGTCTCCAGCGGTTCCAACGAACGCTAATAGCGCCGTCAGCGACGTGCTGATCGATCGAATTGGCGCGATCATGGAAAGTAACTGCTAACGATAAGCCGGCGCTAATCATAGTGCTGAGTTCGCGTGGCGCCCGGGATTCTACGGGGAACGGAATTACGGTTTGGTTCACCAATGGGGTGCAGAGTTCGGCCCCTGAGCGGCGCGATCTTGATCGAACGGGTCGATCGCGGCCGGCGATGACAAGGCATATTGGGACAGCGTCAATGAGCTTGCGAGAAGTGGTTCAGCGTGCGGCGGAAGCCCTTGCTCCATTCCAACGCATCCGCCAGGACAAGGAGCCGCAGATTCTGGTGATCGATAACGACGAGATCCACCGCAGCATTATCAGCAAGGTGGCGGCGCGGGCCGGGTTTCTGCCGGTGCAGGCCAGCGATTGCGGCAATGTGGTCCGTCAGACACTGCTCAATGAATTCGACTGTGCCACGCTCGACATGTCGCTCGGCGAGCGTGAGGGCGCCGAAGTGCTGCTGCATTTTTCGATCTGCAAGTTCCAAGCGCCGGTGCAGATTCTCAGCGGTGCCGATGCCGAGGTCACGGCCAGGGGCTATGAACTTGGCCGCTCGCTCGGACTGACCATGCTGGAACCGCTCACCAAGCCAGTCGAGCTTGGCGTGCTGCGCGAGCGGCTTGGCGGTGTCGCGCAGCATTGGCGGGAGCGCCGCGCGACCGCGACGGCAGCCTGAGCTGGGCGCGAGGCCAGTCATGGATCGATCATTTGAAGCGGTATGCCGCCCCATGACGATGCGTTGTGGTCTGCAATGAGGACCTTGATGCTGTGGAGGACGATGCGACATTCCGATCCGGAATGGTTCCATTTCGCGTTCCGCGGCGAAGTCTGTCTCGGCTCATTCGTGCTGATCGATGATCGGCTGATCACCGTCACCGTCGCCGGTCATCGACGCACCATGGAACTCGGCAGCACGCCGCCGCTGGCGCTGGCCGAGCGGATTGCCGTCGAACTGCTCAGTACGCCCCACTGACCGGCTGCAGCGCCGCCGCGTGCACTGCGGCAACGATGCAAGGTGACCGCTCCCGCCATTTTGGTTAGTCTGACGGCTTCTGTGCGTTTTTGCTCTTGAGCCGCCATGCTGCGATGTGTTGTTGCCATCGTTGCCGGGATGTTGGCGATGGTCGCACCGGCCGGTGCCCAGCGCGCGGCGCCGCTTGCGTCCGCGGCTGAGCCTGCGTCAGCCGGTAGCGCCTGCCTGGCGATGGCACAGGGTCCGCGCGCGATGCCGGCTAGCCTGCGCCGCACGGCAGGCGCCGCGGCCTCGGTCAGTATCAGCTATGCCGGGCACGCCACCTATTACATCGAAAGCCCGGACGGGGTGCGGATCGCCACCGATTATAGCGGCCGCTACACCATTGGACGGCGGCCGGATGTCGTGACCATGAACCGCGCGCACGCGACGCATTATTCGCTGGCGCCGGACCCCAATATCAAACATGTGCTGCATGGCTGGGGTGACGAGCGCGAGCCGGCACGCGTGCACCTGCAGATTGGCGATGTGCTGATCCGCAATGTCACCACCGATATCCGCCGCCATCAGTTCGACGGCTTTGACGCCGCGATGATCAAGGATGGCAATTCGATCTTCATTTTCGAGATGGCGGGGCTGTGTATCGGCCATCTCGGCCATCTGCATCACAAGCTCGACGACAGTCATTTTGCGCAGATCGGCCGGCTCGATGTGGTGATGGTGCCGATCGACGGCGGTTACACCATGTCGCTCGAGGGCATTTCGGAGATCACCAAGCGGCTGCGCGCCTCGGTGGTGCTGCCGATGCATCGCTTCATGACGCCGCTCGATGATTTCATGCAGCGCATTGGCCGTGATTTCGTGATCGAACAGCGCAGCGAGCGCACGCTTGAGCTATCGCGCGACACGCTGCCGGCCGTGCCGACGGTGATCATTCTGGACGGGGTGTAAGCGCTCAGCCCGCGCTCTGGCCGATCACGCCCTCGCGGCGTTTCACGACATGATAATAGCCCCACCACAGATGCGCCGCGGCGCCGCGCAGCGGCCGCCACGGCTCGGCGAGCGGCATCATCTGTTTGGCGGTTGGGCGGGCCGGCAGCCCAAGACCGATGCGCATCGATTCCTGCAGCGCGAGATCGCCGGCCGGCCAGGCATCGCCATGGCCAAGGCAGAACAGCAGATAGAGGTCGGCGGTCCATGGCCCGATGCCGTGCAGCGCGGTCAGCGTGGCATGGGCGGCGTCGGCGTCCTGTTCGGCCAAGACCTCGAGATTGAGCCGTTCGGCCGCCAGCTCTTTGGCCAGGCTTTTCAGGGTCTTGATCTTGGCGACCGACAGGCCGAGCCGCGCCAGCCGGTCGGCGCGGGCCTTGCGGATCGCGTCGTGGTGGAACGGCTCCAACGCGGCCGACACCCGGCCCCAGATCGCTGCCGCTGAGGCGGTCGATAATTGCTGGCCGCAGATGATGGCGGCGAGCCCGGCAAAGCCCGGCTCGCGCCGCCGCAGCGCCGGCATGCCGGCGACCTCCAGCACCGGCCGCAGCCGCGGGTCCTGGCGCACCAGCGCGCGCACCGCGTCATCAAGCGCGGCCTGGCTCTCGAACTGTACGGTCATGGCATCTCGTTCCAGCGATTTGGCGGCCTTCAGGGCTTGACCCGTTTCCGCTTCTGGGGCCGTAAGCTCACGATCGAACCCGGCCCGGTCAAGGGCGGGCCTTCGTTGCGCCGAGTTGCAGATGCCGCCACCCGTTTTCCGATTTGCCCCATCGCCGAACGGCCGGCTCCATCTCGGCCATGCCTATTCCGCGTTGCTCAATTTCGATCTGGCGCGGCGCAGCGGCGGGGTGTTCCTGCTGCGCATCGAGGATATCGACCAGACCCGTTGCCGGCCGGAATTCGAGGCCGCGATCTATGACGACCTCGCTTGGCTCGGCATCGAATGGCAGCAGCCGGTGCGCCGGCAGTCCGAGCATCTTGAGCTTTACCGGCAGGCGATCGATCGGCTGGACGCCGCCGGGCTGCTGTACCCGGCCTTTGAAAGCCGCGCCGAAATCGCAAGGCTGGTCGCGGCGCGCGAGCGCGAGGCGCCCTGGCCGCGCGATCCCGATGGCGCGCCGCTTTATCCCGGCGCGGGGCGCACAATGAGCGCCGAGCAGCGCCGCTCGCGCATCGACGCCGGGGCGCCGTTCGCTCTGCGACTTGACGTCGCGGCGGCGCAGCAGAGCGCTGGTTCGCTCGACTGGCAGGAGCTGGGCGCTGGCCCTGGCGGCGAGACCGGAACGGTGATCGCACAGCCGCAGCGCTGGGGCGATGTGGTGCTGGCCCGGAAGGAGATACCGACCAGCTATCACCTGTCGGTGGTGATCGATGACGCTTTGCAGGGCGTTACCGAGGTGGTGCGCGGTCAGGATCTGTTCTGGGCGACCAGCGTGCACCGGCTGTTGCAGCATTTGCTGGGGCTACCTACACCGCGCTACCGTCATCACAAGCTGGTGCTGGGTGACGATGGCCTGAAGCTGTCGAAATCCACCAAGGCCACCGCGCTGGCCGATTTGCGCGCGCAGGGCGCGACCCCGGCCGCCATCCGAAGCCAACTCGGCCTGCCGCCCGCGCTTGAAACTTGCGGAACTTGAGGTCGGCTCGCGCGTGACTCGCCAAGCGAGATCGGGCATGTTGCGTGGGTGGACGGGGGATTTATGGCGGGGACATCACGCCAATTGCGTCGCGGCGGGCTGTCCGTCAAACGGACGGCGGTGAAGCGCGCGCGTAAGTCAGTAACCAAACAGGCGCCGCCTGCTGATCAGGCGATCGAGCGCGCCGCAGCGGCGTCAGCGAACTTAAAATCCCGTCCTGCGAAATCAGCTCAAGCCCGAGCGACCAAAGCTGCAACGACCAAAGCCCCAACGACCAAGGCCAAAGCGCCCAACGTCAAAACGACCAACGTCAAAACGCCCAAAGTCAAATCCGCCAAGGTCAGAGCGGGCGCAGCCAAACCGGCCGCCACCAGACCCACCAAGGCCAATACCGCCAGCAAGGGCCGGGCGCGCAAACCGGCGCCGGGGCCAAGCGTGGTCGAAGCGGCGCTGGCGGCGTTTGCCCATGAGGTGCGCACGCCGCTGACCGGCATTCTGGCGGTCAGCGATCTGCTCGCCACCTCCGATCTCGATGCCCGCGAGCGCCGCTGGGTCGATACCATCAAGGCCGGGGCTGAACATCTCGCAGGCCTCGCCACGCTGTTTGTCGATGCCGCGCGCAGCCATGCGTCCGGGCTCGGGCTGCGCCAGGATTTCTTCGATCTGCGGGCGCTCGCCCATCACGCCGGCGAGTCGCTGGCCGGGCGCGCGGCGGCCAAGGGCCTGCATGTCGCGGTCAATATCAGCGACAAGCTGCCGGCCTTTGTCGAGGGCGATGCCATCCGGCTGCGCGCCGCGCTGGAAAACCTGATCGATAATGCCGTGAAATTCACCGAGCACGGCAGCGTCAGCCTCAAAGTCTCGGCGGTGCGCGCGCCGCGCGGCCAGGTCGGCGTCGCCTTTGCGGTGTCGGATAGCGGCATCGGCTTGACGCTCACCGAGGTGAAGCGGCTGTTCCGGCCGTTCACCCAGGCCAATGTCAGCATTGCGGCGCGGTTCGGCGGCGCCGGGCTCGGGCTGTCATCGGTGCGGCAGATCGCGCGGGCGATGGGCGGTGACGTCACCGTGGCGTCGCGCTCTCATGGCGGCACCACTTTTACCCTGACCGTGCAGTTGAAGCGCGCCAAGCCGGCGCCGACGGTCAGCGGCGGCGAACAATATGAGGCCGCGATTGCCACCGGGCCATTGCGGCTGCTCAGCGTCGAGGACAACCCGTTCGGCCGGGTGGTGCTCAATGCCGTGCTGTCCGAGCTTGGCCATCACACCGAATTTGTCGGCCGCGGCGAGGCGGCGCCGGCGCGCATCGAGCAGGGACAGTTCGACGCGGTGCTGATGGACATGGTGCTGCCCGGCATCGATGGCGTCGAAGCGATCCGCCGGATTCGCGCCTTGAAAGCGCCGGCCGGCCGGGTGCCGATCATCGGCCTGTCGGGCCGCAGCGAGGACGAGGCCGCTTCGCTTGCCGCCGGTGCCAATGCCTTTTTGCTTAAGCCGGTGTCTCCCCGGGCGCTCGCAACTGCACTGCTTGAAGTGAGACGCCCTTCGGCAGCCGCGAGCGCATGATCGCGGCATTCAGCTCGCCGCCGAACACGAAGATCGCGGCGATGAAATACAAGAACACCAGCGCGATGATCACCGAGGCCAGCCCGGCATACATCGTCACGTAATTATTGGCGAAGCGCGCCAGATAGAGGCCGAAGCCCACGCCCGATAGCAGCGAGGCCGCCATGGTGAAGATGATGCCGGGCAGGATCTGCCGAAAACTGCGCCGGCCGCACGGCAGCCAGGCGTGCAGGATCAGCAGCGCGGCGGTCATGGCGATGATGGTGATGCCGTAGCGTCCGATGGTGAGCAGCCGCTCATTGCTCTCCACCATCAGCGGCACATACAGCCGTGCCGTTTCCAGCAGCAGCGGACCGAGCACGATCAGGAATGCCATTGCCAGCGCGGTGAACGCCGCCACCAGCGTGTAGCCGATCGATTCCAGCCGCAGCCAGTACCAGCGCCGCATCTCGACCACGGAATAGGCGCGGTTCAGCGCCACGCGCAGGCTTTCCACGCCGTTCGAAGCAAAATACAGCGCCAGCAAGAGGCCGATGGTCAGCGCATCGCCGCGTGCCGTCATCAGCACATCATGAATCTGCACCGACAGCGCATCCGATACCTGCATCGGCCAGATTTGCAGCAACAGCTCGGCGGCGCGTTCGGCAAGATTTCTGGAACCGACAAAGCCGGCCAGCGAGGTCAGCACGATCAGGAACGGAAACAGCGCCATCAACGATGATAGCGCGATGTGACTGGCGATCGCCCAGCCGTCATCGGCGAGGAACGTATAAAAGGCGTCCATGCCGACCTGATAGGCGTAACGGATGCGCCGCACGTGCCACCTGAAAGCAAGCCGCTCAACCAAGACCAGATACTAGCATCGACGACCGCTTCGACAACGCCGGAACGGCAACCACGATCCACCATGGCGCGATCAGTGTGACGGTGCTATGAGACCCTCATGACGACGGCGCTCAGCTCGGTCCTGCTTCCGATTGCGCTCGCAGCGGTGGCGATCGTGCTGCTGCTTGGGCTGATCAATATGATGCGTGGCGGCTCGCCGAACCGCGCACAGCGACTGATGCGACTGCGGGTCCTGCTGCAGTTGGTCGCAATCGCCGTTACCATGGCAGCGGTGTGGGCCATCGGACGCTGACAGCGCCAAGGTTGGCGCGTATTGAGGAGGGAGGCAGCCATGGTGGTGCTCAACCGCATTTATACCCGCAGTGGCGATGACGGTACGACCGCGCTGGCCAATGGCGAGCGGCGGCCGAAATCGGACCTGCGCATTGCGGCCTATGGAACCGTCGATGAAACCAATTCGGTGATCGGCATCGCGCGGCTGCATCTGTCAGATCAGCCGGTGATCGACGCCATGATGGCGCGGATTCAGAACGATTTGTTCGATCTTGGCGCTGATCTGGCGGTGCCGGAGCGGCAGGGCCAAGCCGAACGGCTGCGTGTGCTGGAGAGCCAGGTAACGCGGCTGGAACAGGAGATCGACTCGCTCAATGCGCAGCTCGCGCCGTTGAATTCATTTATACTTCCGGGCGGGCTGCCGGCCGCCGCGCATCTGCATCTGGCGCGTACCGTCTGTCGCCGCGCCGAACGGGCGCTGGTGGAACTGGCGCTGAAGCCCAATGAAGCGCTCAGCCCGTTCGCCCTCCGTTACATCAACCGGCTGTCCGACCTGTTGTTCGTCGCCAGCCGTGCCGCCAATGGCAATGGCGCGCATGACGTGCTCTGGGTACCAGGGCAGAACCGTTAGGACCGGCTAACGCCTGAGACATTTTATCTTTGCCGCGTTGACCACTGATTTCGGGGGCTTTAGGTTCCGCGGCCACGGGATTCAACAAATCAACACGAAAGAGGATCGATGAAGGTTCTGGTGCCGGTTAAGCGGGTCGTCGATTACAACGTCAAGATCCGTGTCAAGGGAGACGGTTCGGGCGTTGAATTGGCCAACGTCAAAATGTCGATGAACCCGTTTGACGAGATCGCGGTGGAGGAAGCGCTCCGTCTGAAGGAGGCCGGTAAGGCCACCGAAGTCGTCGTGGTGTCGATCGGTCCGGCGCAAGCCTCGGAGACGATCCGTACCGGCCTGGCGATGGGCGGCGACCGGGGCATCCTGGTCAAGGCCGAGGGCAATGTCGAACCGCTCGCGGTCGCCAAGATCCTGAAAGCCGTGGTCGATGAAGAGAAGCCGGGTCTGGTGATCCTCGGCAAGCAGGCGATCGACGACGACTGCAATCAGACCGGCCAGATGCTGGCCGCGCTGCTGGGCTGGGGCCAGGCCACTTTCGCCTCCAAGGTCGAGGTTGATGGTTCTGATTTCGTGGTGACGCGTGAGGTCGATGGCGGCCTGCAGACCCTGAAGCTCAAGGGTCCGGCGATCGTTACCACCGATCTGCGGCTCAACGAGCCGCGCTACGCCAGCCTGCCCAACATCATGAAGGCCAAGAAGAAGCCGATCGACGAAAAGACCGCCGATCAGTACGGCGTGGACCTCACGCCCCGTCTGGAGATTCTGAAGACCGTCGAGCCCGGTGGCCGCAAGGCCGGCGTCAAGGTCAAGGACGTCGCTGAACTTGTGTCGAAGCTGAAGAACGAAGCCGGGGTGATCTGATGACGACGCTGCTGATTGCTGAACACGACAACGCCGCCCTCAAGGACGCGACCCACAAGGCGCTGACCGCGGCCGCCCAACTGGGCGGCGACGTTCACGTGCTGGTGGCCGGTGGTCCGGGTGCCAAGGCGGCGGCAGATCATGCCGCCAAGCTGGCTGGCGTCACCAAGGTGCTGGTCGCCGAGAGCGACGCGCTCAGCCATGATCTCGCCGAGCCGCTGGCCGCGCTGATCGTGTCGCTGGCGCCGTCCTATGACGCGTTTGTCGCGCCCGCGACCTCGCGTTTCAAGAACGTGATGCCGCGCGTCGCTGCGCTGCTCGACGTGATGCAGGTTTCGGAAATCACCAAGGTGGTGGCGCCCGACACTTTTGAGCGTCCGATCTATGCCGGCAACGCCATCCAGACGGTGAAGTCGAAGGACGCCAAGAAGGTGATCACCGTGCGGACCTCGACCTTTGCCGCCGCCGCCGAAGGCGGCAGCGCGGCGGTGGAAGCGGTCGCCGCTGCGGCCGATCCGGCGCTGTCGAGCTTCGTCGGTGAGGAAGTCGCCAAGAGCGATCGTCCCGAGCTGACCTCGGCCAAGATCATCGTCTCCGGTGGCCGCGCCATGCAGAGCCGTGAGAACTTCAGCAAGTATATCGAGCCGCTCGCCGACAAGCTCGGCGCCGGTGTCGGCGCCTCGCGCGCCGCGGTCGATGCCGGCTACGCGCCGAACGACTGGCAGGTCGGTCAGACCGGCAAGGTGGTTGCGCCGGAGCTCTATGTCGCGATCGGCATTTCCGGCGCGATCCAGCACCTCGCCGGCATGAAGGACTCCAAGGTGATCGTGGCGATCAACAAGGACGAAGACGCCCCGATCTTCCAGGTCGCCGACTACGGTCTGGTTGCCGACCTCTATCAGGCGGTGCCCGAACTGACCGACGAACTCGGCAAGCTCGGCAAGTAAACAACACGACGGCGCGCCGCCGGCTCCAAGCGGGCGGCGCGTCGCTCCCAGCGTCAGGCGTTGGATGGTCGGTAGATCACGCCTGGCGGCGATTGCGGTCCGACCATATGTGGTAACGGGTGGAATTCATGCCATGGGACGGCCCGGAGCCGCGGCGTCCCCCGACGAGATGATGAAATGGCACTAGCAATCAAGAAGGTGGGCGTGATCGGCTCGGGCCAGATGGGCAACGGGATCGCGCATGTCGCGGCACTGGGCGGATTCGACGTGGTGCTGAACGACATCGCCGCCGACCGCATCAAGTCGGCGCTGGCCACCATCAATGGCAATCTGTCGCGGCAGGTCGCCAAGAAGACCATCACCGAGGAGCAGCGCAAGCAGGCGCTGGCGCGCATCTCTGGTGCCGAACGTCTCGAAGATCTCGCCGGTTGCGATCTGGTGATCGAGACCGCGGTCGAGAAGGAAGACGTCAAGCGCAAGATCTTCAACGAGCTGTGCAGCGTGCTGCAGCCCGAAGCGATCATCGCTTCCAACACCTCATCGATTTCAATTACCCGGCTTGCGGCGACCACCGATCGGCCGGAGCGCTTCATCGGCATTCACTTCATGAATCCGGTGCCGCGCATGGAGCTGGTCGAGCTGATCCGCGGCATCGCCACCGACGATGCCACGTTCGAGGCCGCCAAGGAATTCGTGGCCCGGCTCGGCAAGCAGGTCGCGGTGTCGGAAGATTTCCCGGCCTTCATCGTCAATCGCATTCTGCTGCCGATGATCAACGAGGCGATCTACACGCTCTATGAAGGCGTCGGTAATGTCGAAGCGATCGACGCAGCGATGAAGCTCGGTGCCCATCATCCGATGGGGCCGCTTGAGCTGGCTGATTTCATCGGCCTCGATACCTGTCTGTCGATCATGCAGGTGCTGCATGAAGGGCTCGCCGATTCCAAATACCGGCCGTGCCCGCTGCTGGTGAAATATGTCGAAGCCGGCTGGCTCGGCCGCAAGACGCAGCGCGGCTTCTATGATTATCGCGGCGATAAGCCGGTGCCGACGCGCTAGAGCTTTTTCGGTTCTGATGGAATCCAAACCGACGCTCTAGCTTTATGTTCTGACGCGTTTCTTCATGCGAACCGGGATCCACTTCGCTCGAAAACGCTATAACTAAGCGCGTCCATTCAGCGCCGAATTAGTCCAATAGCGACTGATGCCAAGCTGTCCGTGCGTCATGGCCGGGCTCGTCCCGGTCACCACGTCTCTCTTCTTGTGTAGCCTTCAAGACGTGAATGCCCGCAACAAACGCGGGCATGGCGGGGCTCATTTCAAGAGCGTTGGTATCATCTGGCCTAGCGGGCGCGGCATTGCTGGTTAATGGCTGGCGAATTTTCAGCGCAATTGTAACTAACCGTATCAGGTGCTGCTAACGCTGCCTGAAACGCTGCGGCGCGGCGGTGACCATTCATACCGCTCTTTAACTCCTGAGGCCAAACATGGGTCGCGAGAGACGGGCATCGTCTTTCGCACGCACATGGGAGCATCTGTGCGAGCAACGTCGCGCTCGAAATGGAATACGTATCATGGCAAGCATTACCTATACGTCCCTGGACCGAGATGACACTGCTGAACATGGTTCTTTGTACTGGGGCATCCACGATTTCCTCCGCCAATTCGTGCTCGTCGCGATCGATCTGACCGAGAATACGGCGCGTGAAATGCGCTTCGTTCCGGCACGTGCCGACGCGCAGTCGATCGACGGACGCTATTGAGAGAAACGCCAGGCGACATTTGCGGTCGCCGTTCAAAGGAGGCGGCCTCGGATCGCTCCGGGGCCGGTGGGATCAGAGCCGGATCGTCAATCAAGAAAGCTTCGTTAACTACGGGCGACTAGGCTGATCTCAAGGAGATACGGAAATGGACATGAGCTTGGTGGCGGCCGCGCTGTCAGCCCGCGCAGGGCAGACCCAGATGCAGGTCGCGGCAACCATCGCCAAATCCAACGCCGACGCGGAGAGATCCGCCGTTCAGACCCTGCTGGGGGCCGCACAGCAGAATCTGAACTCACTGGCCAATGTCGCCGACGGCGTCGGCACCAACGTCAACATCTCGGCGTAACGCGCGGGATCAGGCGACCGGCCGTGCTGCGGTTCAGGTCTTCACCAAGGTTGTGAAGCCGCCGAAGAACATCCGCTTGGCATCGAACGGCAGATTGTTCGGGTCCATCGACTCCGTCAGCCGCGGGTCCTGCATCACCTTGGCCATGATCCGGTCGCGCTGTTTGCGCGATTTGTAGACGATGTAGGAAAACACCACGACCTCATCCGGCTTCAGCTTCACGCTGCGCGGAAATGAGGTGCGCTTGCCGGCCGTGACATCGTCGGCCACGCATTCGTGATAATCGAGCGCGCCATATTCGCGCCAGACCTTGCCGGCTTTGCGCGCCAGCTTCACATAGGCGGCAAGCTTGGTCTTCGGCACGGGTACGACGAATCCGTCCACATATGACATCTGGTCCTCCAGTCCCTGCAGGCCACCTGTATCTGCAAGACGTCGTGGGCCCTGGTAGGCCGACAACGACGATCGGGACGGGCGGTTCACCGGCGCGGCAGCTGCCCGCTGGCGGGAAGGCCGATCGCGTTCGCTCTAGCGACCCAGCGCCTTTTTCAGCAGCGCGATTGCGTCCGGGCTGTCCCATTGCGCCGGGCCGGCGATCGAGGCGATCTCGCAGCCTTGCGCGTCGAGCAGCAGCGTGGTCGGCATGCCCAGTGCTTTGCCCGCCGACTTAAGGTCCTGGAAAACCTTGGCTTTGCCGTCGGCATAATAGCCGAGCCGGTTCAGCCCGGCGTCTTTCAGGAACGCTTTCGGCTTCTCGGCGTCACGGGTGTCGATATTGATCGCCAGCACCTCGAACTGGTCGCTGCCGAGCGCGGCCTGCAGATTGTCGAGCGCCGGCATCTCCTTGCGGCACGGCACGCACCAGGTCGCCCACAGATTGACCAGCACCGTGCGGCCGCGCCATTCCGACAGCCTGCGCGGCTTGCCCTCACCATCCTCGAACGCCAGCTCCGGAATCCGCAGCGGCGCCTTGGCGACCGAGACCGCCGCCACTTCGCCGGTGGTCAGTGGCGCGATTTTCTGCGCCAGATCGAGCGCCGGCCGGCAGGTGGCGTCACCCGGCGGATTGCGTTGCAGGGCGTCGATCCCGTATACCCCGCCCCATCCGATCGCCGAGGCGACCAGGATTGCGGCCAATCCCACGGTCAGGCGGCGAACGACGCGGCGCCGGGGCTTGGTCGATGAATCGGGACCGCCGGTCATGACGGCACACGCGCACAGGGCGCAGCACGGCGGTGATTGAGAGACATTGAATGGGACATGGTCAGGTGCGGCGTCAGCGGCAAACTCAGGTGCGGCAGAGCATGAGCAACAAGATGTGGGGCGGCCGTTTCTCCGAGCGCCCCGACGCGATCATGGAAGAGATCAACGTCTCGATCGATGTGGATCGCCATCTCTACGCCCAGGACATCACGGCGTCCAAGGCCCACGCGGCGATGTTGGCGGCACAGGGCATCATCACCGCGAACGATGCGAAAAATATCGGCAAGGGTCTAGACACGATTTTGTCAGAGATCCGAAAGGGTTCGTTCGATTTTAAGCGCGCGCTCGAAGACATTCACATGAATGTTGAAGGCCGGCTGTCCGAGCTGATCGGCCCGGCTGCCGGGCGGCTCCATACCGCGCGCTCGCGCAACGATCAGGTCGCCACCGATTTCCGGCTGTTCGTGCGCGATACCATCGATGACATCGACGCGGCGCTGGCGCGCTATCAGGCCGCGCTGGTGCGCCGCGCGCTCGAACACGCCGACACCGTGATGCCGGGCTTCACGCATTTGCAGACCGCGCAGCCGGTGACGCTCGGCCACCATCTGATGGCCTATGTGGAAATGGCGGCGCGCGACCGCGGCCGGTTCCGCGATGCCCGCAAGCGCCTCAATGAAAGCCCGCTCGGCGCCGCCGCGCTCGCCGGCACCTCGTTCCCGATCGACCGCGAGCTGACCGCGCGCACGCTCGGCTTCGACCGGCCGATGGCCAATTCGCTCGACGCCGTGTCAGACCGCGATTTCGTGCTGGAGACGCTGTCGGCAGCCTCGATCACCGCGGTGCATCTGTCGCGCTTTGCCGAAGAGATCGTGCTGTGGACCTCGCCGCTGGTCGGCCTGGTGCGGCTGTCGGACAAGTTCACCACTGGCTCCTCGATCATGCCGCAGAAGCGCAATCCGGACGCCGCCGAGCTGGTGCGCGCCAAGACCGGCCGGGTGATCGGCGCGCTCAATGGCCTTTTGATCGTGATGAAGGGTCTGCCGCTCGCCTATCAAAAGGACATGCAGGAAGACAAACAGGGCGCGATGGAAGCCTTTGCCGCGCTGTCGCTGGCGGTGCGCGCCATGACCGGCATGGTCGATGACCTGATGCCGGAGGCCGAGCGCATGAAACAGGCCGCCGGCGATGGCTACGCCACCGCCACCGACCTTGCCGACTGGCTGGTGCGTACCCTGAAAATGCCGTTCCGCGATGCCCACCACGTCACCGGCCGGATCGTCGGCCTCGCCGCCAAGCAGGGCGTGGCGCTGCACGAGCTGCCGCTGTCGGAGATGCAGTCGGTCGAGCCGCGCATCACCGCGCAGGCGCTGGCGGTGCTGTCGGTGGAGTCCTCGGTCAAGAGCCGCACCAGCTATGGCGGCACCGCGCCGAAAAACGTCCGGGCCCAGGCCAAGGCCTGGCAGAAGCGCCTGGAAAAGGAACAGAATTCGCGTTGACGACCGGGCGCCGGCGCAAGCCGGCTCTCGCCAGATCGCGGCAATCTTTGTATGGTGCCGACGCAATTGGGGACATCGCCGTGAACCGTTCTCGCCATCCGTCCTGGGCCGTGCTGGCCCTTGCCGCCGTTGCCCTGACCTTGGTCGGCTGCGGCCGCAAGGCAGGTCTCGACGCGCCGCCCGGCAGCCCTGCCGTCGTCGCGGAACCGGCGAGCAATGACCCGGCAGCGAAAAGCGGCCTGTTCGATACGCCGGCCGCGGCCAACGCCGCGCCGCAGGCCTCCAAGGGCCGCAAGAAGCCGTTCGTTCTCGATCCGTTGCTCGACTGAGTTTCCAATGCATCATTTTGACTACAGCAACGGCGTGCTGCACGCCGAAGCGGTGAACCTGTCAGCGATCGCCGAACAAGTCGGCACGCCGTTCTATTGCTATTCCACCGCGACGCTGGAACGGCACTACCGCATCTTCAGCGAGGCGTTTGCCGAGACCGACGCGCTGGTGTGCTACGCCATGAAGGCGAATTCCAACCAGTCGGTGCTGCGCACGCTGGCCAAGCTCGGCGCCGGCGCCGACGTGGTGTCGGGCGGCGAAATGGCGCGCGCGCTGGCGGCCGGCATTCCGCCGAGCAAGATCGTGTTCTCCGGCGTCGGCAAGACGGTGGATGAGCTGCGCGCCGCGCTGGCGCACGACATTCTGTGCATCAACATCGAATCCGAGCCGGAACTGGAAGTCTTGTCGGCGCTGGCGAGCGCGATGAACAAGACCGCGCACATCTCGATCCGCGTCAATCCGGACGTCGATTCCGGCTCCCACGCCAAGATTTCGACCGGCAAGTCCGAGAACAAGTTCGGCATTCCGCTGGTGCGCGCCCGCGAGGTCTATCGGCGCGCCGCGTCGCTGCCCGGCATCAAGGTCAGCGGCGTCGATGTTCATATCGGCAGCCAGATCACCGATCTTGGGCCGATGGAGGCCGCGTTCCGGCTGCTCGCCGATTTCGTCACCGTGCTGCGCAGCGATGGCCACACCATCAACCACGTCGATTTCGGCGGCGGCCTTGGCATTCCGTACTACGAAGACCCGAGCCTGCCGCCAGAGCCGGTGGTCTATGCCGAGATGGTCAAGCGCATCAGCCACAATCTCGGCTGCCGGCTGCTGTTCGAGCCCGGGCGGATGATCGTCGGCAATGCCGGCATCCTGGTGTCGCGCGTCACCTATGTGAAGCATGGCGACGCCAAGAACTTCGTGATCATCGACGCGGCGATGAACGATCTCATTCGTCCGACGCTGTACGAAGCCTATCACGACATTCTGCCGATCAATGCGCCGCCCGCCGGTGGCCCCGAGATCGTCGCCGATGTGGTCGGCCCGGTGTGCGAGAGCGGCGATTATCTGGCGCTGTCGCGCCGGCTGCCGGCGCTCAAGGCCGGCGATCTGGTCGCGATCATGACCGCCGGTGCCTATGGCGCGGTGCAGTCCTGCACCTACAACACCCGGCCGCTGGTGCCGGAAGTGCTGGTCAAGGGCGATCAGTTCGCGGTGGTCCGGCCGCGCCTGACCGTCGAGCAACTGATCGCGATGGATCAGCCGGCGCCCTGGCTGTAAGCGCCGGCCGCGCCGGGATCATTTCTCCTGATCGATCTCGGCAAATACTTCGCGCGCGATCCGAAAGCTGTCGACGCCGGCCGGCACGCCGGCATAGATCGCGACTTGCATGAAGATCTCGCGGATTTCGTCGCGGCTGACGCCATTGGTCAGCGCGCCGCGCAGATGGGCGCGCAGCTCATGCGGCCGGTTCAAAATCGCGATCATCGCCAGATTGAGCATGCTGCGCGTCTTGCGCGGCAATTGCTCGCGGCCCCACACTGCGCCCCAGCAATATTCCGTCACCAGTTCCTGGAACGGCCGATTGAAATCATCGGCATTCTTCAACGCTTTCTCGACATAGTCCGCGCCCAGCACAGCCTTGCGGATTTCCAGCCCCTTGTCGTGTGTCGCCTTGTCCATGACCTATCCTTTGTTGATGGCCGTGGCAGGGTAAGGCGCGGCGCAGGGTGCGTCACGTGTTCGTGCGCGGCGGGGCTGGTCGCTGTGATGTTGCCGGGCGGTGCCTCATTGCCGCCGCTGTGTTAGACTGAAGTTGAGTAACCCGGAGAGATTGTTGAGCGGCACGCTCCCCACCGACCCGCAGCGACCTGCCCTTGATGCGGCCGCCCCGTCGTTCGACCGGGCGCTGCGGCGCGCCGCCTGGGTGATCGCCTGGGAACGGCTGTGGCCGCCGCTCGCAGGGCTCGCCAGCGTGATCGGCCTGTTCCTCGCGGTGTCATGGGCCGGGCTGTGGCAGATGCTGCCGGTGCTCGGCCGTGCCATCGGGCTCGGCCTGTTCCTGGTGCTGCTGCTGGCGGCGCTGGTGCCGTTTGCGAAACTGCGCTGGCCGAGCCGCAGCGAGGCGCTAAGCCGGCTCGATCGCGGCAGCGGCTTTCGCCCCCGCCCGGCCACCGCGCTGCAAGATACGCTCACCACCAATGACCCCGTCGCGCGCGCGCTCTGGGAGGTGCAGCGCCAGCGCATGCTGGCCGCGCTTGGCCGGCTACGCGCCGGTGTGCCGTCGCCGGCGCTGGCAAAGCATGATCCGATGGCGCTGCGGGCGCTGGTGGTGTTGCTGCTGGTTGCGACCTTCATCGCCGCCGGCGATGAACGACGTACGCGGGTCGCCGCGGCGTTCGACTGGCAGGGCGTGCTGACGCCGGCCGGCGTGCGGGTCGATGCCTGGGTGGCGCCGCCGCTCTACACGAACAAGCCGCCGATCATCCTGACCGCCGCCAAGGACGGCGCGGCCGCCGATCCCAGCGCCAAACTGCCGGTGCCGGCCGGCAGCACGCTGATCGTGCGCGCCAGCGGCGGCACGCTCGATGTCGCGGTCAGCGGCCAGATCAGCGAGGCCGCGCCGCCTGAACCGGCGTCCGGCGGCGCCAGCGAACGCCATTTCGCCATTGCCGGCGACGGCACCGCGCAGGTACGCGCGCCGGCCTCGGGCGTGCAATGGAGCTTTGTCACCGCGCCGGATCGGCCGCCGTCGATCGCGCTCGCCAAGGACCCGGAGCGCGTCGCCCGCGGCGCGCTGCAACTGATCTACAAGCTTGAAGACGATTACGGCGTCACCGAAGCCAATGCTGAACTCGTGGTGCGGCAAAGCGCGCAGCCAACGCAGGCCCGGCCGCTGTTCCAGCCGCCGCGCTTTGCGCTGGTGCTGCCCAATGCGCATACCCGCAGCGGCGTCGGCCAGACCGTCAAGGATCTCAGTGAAGATCCCTATGCCGGCGCCGAGGTGACGCTGACGCTGACCGCACGCGATGAAGCCGGCAATGAGGCGCGCAGCACGCCCTATCAGCTGCGGCTGCCGGAACGGCTGTTCACCAAGCCGCTGGCGCGCGCCTTGATCGAGCAGCGCCGGATTTTGGCGCTCGATGCCGAGCAGCGCGAGCTGGTTGCGGCCGCGCTCGACGCGCTGCTGATCGCGCCGGAAGTGTTCATGCCGGACTCGGCGGGCCAATATCTCGGCCTGTACACCGTCAATGATCAGCTCAGCCACGCCAAGAACGACGACGCGCTGCGCGAGGTGGTTAGCAGCCTGTGGGCGCTGGCGGTGTCGATCGAAGACGGCGACATCACCGACGTCGACAAGGCGCTGCGCGCCGCGCAGGAGGCGTTGAAACAGGCGCTGGAACGCGGCGCCAGCGACGAGGAGATCAAGAAGCTCACCGACAATCTGCGCGCCGCGCTCGACAACTATCTGCGCCAACTCGCCGAGCAGCTACGCAACAACCCGCAGCAATTGGCGCGGCCACTCGACCCCAACAGCAAGGTGATCCGCCAGCAGGATCTCAACGCCATGGTCGAGCGCATGGAGCGGCTGTCGCGCAGCGGCGATAAGGAAGCCGCCAAGCAGTTGCTCGATCAGCTGCAGCAGATGCTGGAGAATTTGCAGATGGCGCAGCCCGGCCAGGGCGGCGACGGCAGCGGCGAGCAGGCGCTCAATGAACTCGGCGACGTGATCCGCAAGCAGCAGCAATTGCGCGACAAGACCTTTCAGCAGGGCCAGGAGCAGCGCAGCGAGCGCGACAGCGGCGAGCCCAATCTCGGCGACCTGCAGCAGGATCAGCAGGCGCTGCGCGACCGCTTGCACAAGCTGCAACAGGAGCTGGCGAAACGCGGCATGACCCCGGGCGCCAACGGCCAGCAGGGCGAGCAGGGGCAGCAGGGACAAGGCAGCCAGTCCGGCGATCCGCTCGGCGACGCCGATTCCGCGATGGCCGATGCCGATGGCCGGCTCGGCGAAGGCAATGCCGACCGCGCGGTCGACTCGCAGGGTAAGGCGCTGGATGCATTGCGCCGCGGTGCGCAGCGGCTGGCCGAAGCGATGCAGCAAGGCGAGGGCGACGGCCAGGGCAATGGCCCCGGCCAGCGGCTCGGCCGCCAGCAGGGCGGCAATCAGAGCGATCCGCTCGGCCGGCCGCTGCGGGGCCGCGATCTCGGCGATGATTTCTCGGTGAAGATTCCGGGCGAGATCGACGTGCAGCGCGTGCGCCGCATTCTGGAAGAACTGCGGCGCCGGCTGGGCGATTCCCAGCGCCCGCAGCTCGAACTCGATTACCTCGAGCGGCTGCTCAAGGATTGACACGCTGAGTGATTGCGGCTGCTTTCACCACTCACATCGCCGCGCGCCTCATGCCGCCCGGTTACCGGCCGTTTACCATCCCGACCTAAAGTTTGGCGGTTGCCGGGCCATGCGGTGCGGCCGACTGAGCTTGGGTGGGGTGAGCGTTGCGTATCGAGTTCAGCCTTCCGCGCCGACGAGCGGCGCTGCCGGCCGCGTTGCTGCTGACCGCGCTCACCGTGGCTGCGCCGCCCGCATCCGCCCAAAACCTGCTCGACATGCTGTTTGGCGGCTTTCAGTCGCCGCCCGCCCGGTCATCGCAGCAGAATTTCTTCGCTGATCCGTTTGGCCTCGGCGCGTCATCGGCGCCGCCGGCACGGCCGGCCGTGGCCTCGGGCTCAGGTCCGGCGTTTTGCGTGCGCAGCTGCGACGGCAAATATTTTCCGCTGACCACCCGCGGCGGCGCCAGCGCCGCGCAGATGTGCCAGGCGTTCTGCCCGGCGAGCCAGACCCGGGTGTTTTATGGCAGCCAGATCGAGCACGCCACCGCCAGCAATGGCGAGCGCTACGCCGACAGCGACAACGCCTTTGCCTATCGCAAGGCGCTGAAGGCCGACTGCACGTGCGACGGCCGCAGCCCGGCCGGGCTGGCGCCGGTCGATCTCGCGCTCGACACCTCGCTGCGCGCCGGCGATGTGGTGGCGACCGGCAACGGCCTCGTCGCCTATTCCGGCATCCGGGTCGGCGCCGCGCAGACCGCGGAATTCACGCCGATCAGCTCCTATCCCGGGCTGAATGCCGAACTGCGCGCCCGGCTGGGCGAGATGAAAGTGTCGCCCACTCACCACGATGGCAGCGAAGCGGCGCACGCGCCCAGTGTCGCGCCCACCGCCCCGGTGCCCGCGGCAGCGTCAAAGCCGGCCCGGCGCGCCGAGCTGCGCTGAGGCGCGCTGCGTTGAGACGACGCTGCGCAGGCGCGAAACGCTAGCGCATCCGCACCACGCCGATCACATTGGGCGTCGCAAGATAAAGGTCTTCCAGCGCGGCGCGCGCTGCCGCGCGGTTGTCCGGCGTCAGCAGCCCGCGCTTTTCCGCCAAGATCATCCAGCAGAAGCCCCACCAGTCGGTCAGCATGCCGTCGTCATCGATCAGGTCAAAGCCCTGCTCGGCGGCAAAGATCCGCGCCCGCGCTTCATCGAGCGCGTCGAGCCAGGCGTGATCTGCGGCGGAAAACAGCTCGTCGCTGACGTCGTCGATGGTGTAGCCCCAGATCGAGCGGCACACCGCGTCAAAGGCGCGGTCGATCTGGTCGTCATCGACCAGGCGATGACGCGCGGTGCGGTGCAGTTCCGTCAGCGTTCCAGCAAAATCGGCGATCCGGGTCAGCGCCGATGGATCAAAGGCGATGGTGGACATGTCGGCTGTTTTTGCCCCTGCCATGGCGGCGCGCCATGGATTCATGAACTGCTACCACGTTTTTCTGCGATGTTCTAGCTTTGTTCTGCCGACAAGCTGTCGCGGCCTTGAACATTTTCTTGCACAAAAGCCATGCATGATGGCTCAAACGATGATCTCGTCAGCGGTGCAATGGCGCCGTAATCTACGCATGACCATTTTCAGAGCAAATTCGGGAAAAAGTTTTGCCTGGTCCGAGCTCCCCTGACTTCAAGGTGCCGAAACCGCCACTCGATGAGCTGGCGCTATCGGAAATCAAAAGCGCGATCGTCGCCAAGCTGACGCTCGCGATCGGCAAGAATGCCGGCCAAGCCACCAAGCACGATTGGTACAAGGCGGCGGCGCTGGCGCTGCGCGACCGCATCGTGCACCGCTGGCTGATGACCGAGAAGGAGAGCTACGACGCCGGTCGCAAGCGCGTCTATTACCTGTCGCTCGAATTCCTGATCGGCCGGCTGTTCACCGACGCGCTCAACAATATGGGCTTGATGCCGTTGTTCGAGGCGGCGCTCGGCGATCTCGGCGTCGGACTGTCCGATTTGCGCAATTGCGAGCCGGACGCCGCGCTCGGCAATGGCGGTCTCGGCCGGCTGGCGGCCTGCTTCATGGAAAGCATGGCGACGCTGGAGATCCCGGCGTTCGGCTATGGCATCCGTTACGATTTCGGCCTGTTCCGCCAGATCATCAGCCAGGGTTGGCAGCAGGAATATCCCGACGAATGGCTCGGCTTCGGCAATCCGTGGGAATTGCAGCGGCCCGAGGTGGTCTATCAGGTGCATTTCGGCGGCAGCGTCGAGCACTCGGTCGATGCCCGCGGGCGCGAACGGGCGATCTGGTACCCCGGCGAGACCGTGCAGGCGGTGGCCTATGACACGCCGATCGTCGGCTGGCGCGGCAAGCACGTCAACGCGCTGCGGCTATGGTCGGCGCGCGCGCCGGACCCGCTGCGCATCGACGTGTTCAACACCGGCGACTATCTCGGCGCCAGCGCCCACGAAGCGCGTGCCGAAGCGATCTGCAAATTCCTCTATCCCAATGACGAAAGCCCGGCCGGCCGCGAATTGCGGCTGCGCCAGGAATACTTCTTCGTGTCGGCGTCGCTGCAGGATCTGGTGCAGCGCCATCTCAACGCGGAAGGCCAGTTGCGCAGCCTCGCCAAGAAGGCGGCGGTGCAGCTCAACGACACCCATCCGAGCCTCGCGGTCGCCGAGCTGATGCGGCTGTTGATCGATCATCACGGCATGATGTGGGACGACGCCTGGGAGATCACCAAGGCAACCTTGTCCTACACCAACCACACGCTGCTGCCGGAAGCGCTCGAAACCTGGCCGGTCGAACTGTTCGAGCGCAGCCTGCCGCGCCATCTCGAGATCATTTACCGGATCAACGAGGTGCATCTGAACCACGCCGAGGCGCGCTGCCCCGGCGATATCGACTTCCGCGCCGCGGTGTCGCTGATCGACGAAAAGGGCGGCCGGCGCGTGCGCATGGGCCATCTGGCGTTCATCGGCTCGCACCGCATCAACGGCGTGTCGGCGATGCATTCCGAGCTGATGAAGGAGACCGTGTTCCACGATCTGCATCATCTCTATCCGGGCCGCATCACCAACAAGACCAACGGCATCACCTTCCGGCGCTGGCTGATGCTCGCCAATCCGGGGCTCACCGAACTCGCGCGCGCCACCTGCGGCGAAAGCGTGCTCGATGATCCGAGCTATCTGGTGCGGATGGAGGACTATGCCGGCGATGCCGCATTCCAGCAGCAGTTCCGGCAGGTCAAACACCGCAACAAGGTGGCGCTCGCCAAGCTGATCGGCGAGCGGCTCGGCATCAAGGTCAATGCCAGCGCGCTGTTCGACGTGCAGATCAAGCGCATCCACGAATACAAGCGGCAATTGCTGAACGTGCTGGAAGCGATCGCGCTCTATCACGCGATCAAGGACGAGCCGCAGCGCGACTGGGTGCCGCGCGTGAAAATCTTCGCCGGCAAGGCGGCGGCGAGCTATCGCTACGCCAAGCTGATCATCAAGCTGATCAACGACGTCGCCGAAACCATCAACAGCGATCCCGACACCGTCGGCCGGCTCAAGGTGGTGTTCATCCCGGACTACAATGTCAGCCTCGCCGAGGTGATCATTCCGGCCGCGGATCTGTCCGAGCAGATTTCCACCGCGGGCATGGAAGCCTCCGGCACCGGCAACATGAAGTTTGCGCTGAACGGCGCGCTGACGATCGGTACGCTCGACGGCGCCAATATCGAAATCCGCGACCATGTCGGCCCGGAGAACATCGCGATCTTCGGCATGGACGCGCTCGAAGTGGTGCAGCGGCGCGCGCAAGGCCTGGACGCCACCGACGTGATCACCCGCTCGCCGCGGCTGGCGCGCGCGATCCGCGCGATCGAAACCGGCGAGTTCTCGCCGGACGATCCTGGCCGGTTCGCCGCGATCTCGCACGCGCTGCGCCATCTCGATCACTACATGGTCAGCGCCGATTTCGATTCCTACTATGATTGCCAGCGCGGCATCGACGCGCGCTGGTCCAACACCCCGGCCTGGACGCGGGCCGCGATCCTCAATGTCGCGCGCATGGCGTGGTTCTCGTCGGACCGCACCATCCGCGAATATGCCGAGGATATCTGGAACGTGCCGACCAGCCCGGCGTCGCAGCCGACGCTGGCCCGGCAGGCGCAGCGCTAGCCTGCCAGCCTGATACGGTTCCTTGATGAAAGGGCGACCCTGGCGGTCGCCCTTTTTATGATGGCCATCAGATTATGGTTCGGCACATTCCCGATCGATGCTAAGAGCAACAATAAGCAAGAACATCGAGGAGACGTCGATGCACGATACGGTGCTCAAGGGCGACCATCATCCGTTCGATCAGGCCACCCGCGTTACGCTGCGCGATGGCCGCTGGCGCGGCGAAACGAGCGATGATTACCGTGCCTTCATCGGCCCGTTCGGCGGCTTCACCGCCGCCACCATGCTCCGCGCTTTGCTGGAACATCCCGACCGCGCCGGCGATCCGCTGGCTTTCACCGTCAATTTCTGCGCGCCGATCGCGCCAGGCACGTTCGAGCTTGATGTGCGGCTGATCAAGGCCAACCGCTCCTCGCAGCATTGGTCGATCACGCTGAGCCAGGACAAGATCGGGGTGGCGGCGTTTGCGACCGTGGTGGTGGCGCAGCGCCGCGAAACCTGGTCGCATCAAACCGCACAGCCGCCGGTGACCACGCGCTATCAGGACGCCAAGGTGCTGCCCGATTTCGGTGCCGCGCCATGGATCAACCAGTTTGAATTCCGCTTTACGGATGGCGCGCCGCGCTTTGGCAGGACGCCGCTGGATGAGCCGGCGAGTGCGCATAGCAAGGTCTGGATCGGCAATGCCGTGCCGCGCCCGATCGACGCGATCTCGCTCTCGGCGATCGCCGATGCGTTCTTCGCTCGGGTGTTCCACGTGCGCGGCGAAGTGGTGCCGTTCGGCACGGTGTCGATGACCACCTATTTCCACGTCGATGCCGCCGAGCTGGCTGCCGAAAACGCCACCGCGGTGCTGGGCGTCGCCGACGCCAACGTCTTTCACAAGAGCTATTGCGATCAGACCGGCGAGCTATGGACCGCCAGCGGCCGGCTGCTCGCGACCACCCATCAGATCGGCTATTTCAAGGCTTGAGATAGCCGGGACAGGCCAGCCATGACGTGCTAACGGATGGCTGCAACCATCGGCCTTGAGCGACGCAGCAGCTATCCTTTGAACGACCAGCAGCCCCACGACCCGCTTCACCCGACCGGCCCCGAACACGCCTCTGGCGATCTTTGGGTGTTCGGCTATGGCTCGCTGATGTGGCGGCCGGGCTTTGCCTTTGTCGAACAGGTGCCGGCGCGGCTGATCGGCGAGCACCGCGCGCTGTGCGTCTATTCTTTCGTACATCGCGGCACACCGGAGAAGCCCGGCCTGGTGCTGGGGCTGGACCGCGGCGGTGCCTGCCGCGGCATTGCGTTCCGCGTCGCGGCCGCTGACCGCGCCGCCACCATCGCCTATCTGCGCGAGCGCGAGCAGGTCACCAATGTCTATCGCGAAGTGATGCGCTCGGTGTGGCTGCAGGATGACGCGCGCCGCCGCGTCAGCGCGCTGGTCTATGTGGTCGATCGCGGCCATGAACAATATACCGGGCGCCTCAGCGCCGCCGAGCAGTTGCATCTGATCCGGCAGGGCCATGGCATCTCCGGCCCCAATAGCGACTATGTGCTCTCGACCGTGCAGGCTTTGGAAGCGCAGGGCTGCCGCGACGCCAATCTGCATCGGCTCGCCGCTCAGCTACGCGACGATGCGCCATCGCCGCTGCCGCGCGATTAGGCTACTTCTGCCATCGGATCGTACCGATGACCGTCACGCCCGCGCTTTGTCGCGGGCATCCACGTCTTAAGACTCGTTCAGAAGTGAAGACGTAGATGGCCGGGACGAGCCCGGCCATGATGTGCGGACACGTTGGTATCAATCGCCGATAGGATCAGGCCGGATCGGCCGGCGCCTTCTCGGCATAGGCCAGCGGCGTCGGCACCCGGCCGAACAGCTCGGCCTGCTCGCGCTGGCCTTCTTCGATCAGGCGGTTGGAGGCGGTCTCGATCACACCGCCGAGCTTGGCGACGAACTCGCGGCGATCCATGCCGGCCGGAATGACGTCGAGGAATTCGACCAGAATAGTGCCGGGATAGCGCATGAAATTGCGGCGCGGCCAGAACAGCCCGGAATTGAGCGCCACCGGCAGGCAGGGCACTTTGGAGTCGGCATAGATCTGGCCGATGCCGGTCTTGTAATGCGGCGGCGCGCCCACCGCGCGGCGGGTGCCTTCCGGGAAGATGATCAGTTGCCGGCCGCGGCGCACTTCCTCGCCGGCGCGGCGCGCCATGTTGACCAACGTGCGGCTGCCGGCACCGCGATTGACGTCGATCATGTCGGCCTTTTTCAGATACCAGCCGAACACCGGAATCCACATCAGCTCGCGCTTGAGGATGTACAGCGGCTGATCGAAGAACTGCAGCAGCGCGAAGGTTTCCCACATCGACTGATGCTTGGCGGCGACGATCAGCGGCCCTTGCGGGATTTTGTCCGTGCCGCGGAACTCGACCTTGGTGTTGCACACCACCCGCAGCAGCCAGATGCTGCTGCGCCCCCACAGCTTGGCGATGTTCACGATCGCGCCGCGCGGCATCACGAAGGTCGGCAAGCCCACCAGAATCCAGAATACCAACATGATGTAGAACAGCGCGTTGTAGACCAGCGAGCGCAGAAAGATCGACGTCATCGAGTTTCCGATCAATGAACCTGGATCAGTGAACCTGGATCAATCAACTTGGGTCGATCAACTTGGCTCAATGAACCTGGGCGGTTGCGGGTTTGCGCCGTCCGGCCGGCTCCGGTGCGATGTCAGCTTCCGGGAACAGATCGAGACCGAGGCTGGCGAGCCTGACCCGTGCTTCGGCAGCAAGATATTTGGCGTATTCCGATAGCAGCAGCCGCAAGGTCGCGCCACTGGTCCACCAGGCTTCATCCCGCCATTTGTCGCCGACCACCGCGAACGGGATCAGCTCGACATCCGGCATCGCATAGGCCATTTCCACGATCGCGCGCGGCATATGGTAGTTGGAGGTGACCACGATCAGCGAGCGAAAACCGCGCTCATGCACCCAGCGGCGCGCCTCGGCGGCATTGCTACGGGTATTGATCGCCGAATGGTCAAGATCGATGCAGCAGTTCAGCAGACGGTCACTGTCCGGCACGATCCGCGAAATGTCCTGCGCGCCATTGGTGGGATGCACGCCCGAGATCAGCAGCCGCTGGCCAAAGCCGGCGGCCAGCAGTTCGATGGCATCGGCGACCCGCGACGAGCCGCCAGTCAGCACCACGATGCCATCGGCATTGCGCGCCGGCTTGACCTCGGTGCCGCGCAGCTGCGCCAGAAAGCCGACAAAGCCGAGCGCCAGACCGACAAAGCCGACCGCCAGCGCCGCCACGACCATGGCGCGGAACAGGCCGCGTCGCTGCGATCGCTGGGCATGGGGTTCGGGCAAAGACATCTCAAGCAAACTTCTGGCTTCGACAACCGCGTCGAGCGCCGGTCGCAGCCCATCGCCACCTCGCAGCCCGGCTGTGTTCGCGCTCTTTTCGGAAGCCGCACAGTAAAACGTTTTTCGGCAATTGTGAGCCCCAGCCGCCAGACTGGCCATCGCCGCACCATGGTTTGGCACTGCCTCGCATTGGCCTAATCGATCTCCTGCAAGGTGGCGAACAGGGTGCGCCGCGACGACCAGCCGGTGACCGCCGCGATCAGCAGTGCCTGCACCGCCAGCACCAGATACCCCGCTGGTTGCAGCGAAAATGTGCCAAGCAGCGCCGCGAACTGGTCGCCGACCGGCGTTCCCGAGAACCAGCCGGTGACCGATTCGGAAAAGCCGAACACCAGCACCGCCAGCCCGTAGCCGATCACCCCGCCCTGCAGGCCGAGCCGCAGGAAATGGCGCAGGAAATGGCTGGCGATATAGCGATCGCCGGCGCCGACGAAATGCAGCACCTCCACGATCGGCCGGTTGGCGGCCATCGCGCCGCGCGTTGCGAATGACACCGAAATCACGGTGGCGAGGATCATCAGCCCGAGCACCGCGATGCCAGCGACCACGGTGGCGCCGGTCATCGAGCGCATCCGTTCGATCCAGGCGCGATGATCATCAAGCGTCGCCGACGGCGCCGCCTGGGCGATCCGCTGCCGCAGCCCGGCAAGATCGAGTGTCGTGCCCGGCGTCAGCCGGGCCACCACCACCCGCGGCACCGGCAGATCGTCGAGCGACAGCCCGGCGCCGAGCCACGGCTCCAATAGTTTTTCCGATTCGCTTTTGGTGAACGGCCGCACTTCGACAATGCCGGGCTGAGCGCGCATCACCTCGGCGACCGCCGCGACGTCGCGCGCGATGTCGCGGCCGCTGACCGCGCGCACCTGCACGGTGATTTCGCTCGCCACTTCCGATTGCCACTCGGCGGCCGAGGCGCTGATCAGCAGCACCGCGCCGGAAGTCAGCGACGCCAGAAACGTCATGATCGCCACCACCGCAACCACGGCACGGCCGGCGATCGAGCCGCGCGGCACGATCGGCGACACGTTGCGCGCCTGCGGGGCGACCTGCGGCCGGTCGCGACCGAGATCGACCAGAACGCCGCGCTCCTCGTCGATCCTATTCATAAACGTGCAGCCGTCCCTGATGCAGCACCAGCCGGCGGGCTTCGTACTGGTCCATCAGGTTGATGTCGTGGGTGGCGATCACCACCGCGGTGCCGGATTTATTCAGCTCGATGAACAGCCGCAGCAGCCGCCGTCCCAAGGTCGGATCGACATTGCCGGTCGGCTCGTCGGCGAGCAACAGATGCGGCCGGGCGATCACCGCGCGCGCGATCGCGGCGCGCTGCTTCTCACCGCCGGACAGCACTGGCGGCAGCGCGTCCATGCGCTCGCCAAGCCCGACCCATTTTAAAAGATCGATCACCTCGCGGCGATAGCTGGCCTCATCGCGTCCGGTGACGCGGAACGGCAGCGCGACATTCTCATAGGTGGTCATGTGGTCGAGCAGCCGAAAGTCCTGCAGCACGATGCCGATGCGCTGGCGCATCGTGGCCATTTCTTCCTTGCTGAGCAGCGACACGTCGCGGCCAAACAGATTGATCAGCCCGCGGGTCGGCCGCATCGACAGGAACAACAGCCGCAGCAGCGAGGTCTTGCCGGCGCCGGAAGGGCCGGTGAGAAACTGGAAGGAATGCGCCGGAATCTCGAAATTGAGATCGCGGAGGATCTCCGGGCCGAGCCCGTAGCGCAGACCGACATTTTCGAAGCGGACCACATTCAGCTCCGTTCGACGGTGGCGCGACGGTGGAACTCAAGACACAGCGGTTGCAGGCCGGCGCGTGCGCTGTCGTGCTGCTGCCCGTGCCGTGACGGGTGCCGAGGCAGCCGGTCCACCCCGACGGCTGCGCATGATCCCCGCAATGGTTGTGGGGCCGTTATGGTTTCCGGTTCGTTAACGGACGTGGGGTAGGCTCGGCCCAGCATCATTGGTACGATTCTCGCCATGCATATCGTCTGTCCGCATTGTACGACATCCTATGCAGTCGGCCCCAACGCCCTCGGCGAAACCGGCCGCAATGTCCGTTGTGCGCGCTGCAAGCAGGTCTGGTTCGCCCGGCCGGAAGACGCGCTGGCCGAGGCGCGCGTGCCGTCAATGGCCGGTTCCGCGCCGCCGCCCGAGGAAAAGGCGCCGCCGGCCCCGCGCGCCGCAGCGAGCGACGATTGGCAGGACCAGAACGCGCCGATGGTCGAAAGCCCGTCGATCACCAGCGATCTGCCGGAAACCGAAGAAGAACGCGCGCTGCGCCGCAAGCAGGCGGCGCAGGCCGAATGGGCCGCCATGGCCCATCAGGACGAAGATGCCGACATCGCGCCGCCGCCGCCGCGCGCCAGGAAAAAGGCCAAGTCCAAGCTATCGATCAAGCTGCCGTCCTGGATGCATAAGCCGGCCTGGCTGAAAATGCCGGCCTTCATGGCCAAGATCAAAGTGCCGGCCTGGGTGCCGCGCCCGAAAAATCCGTTCGCCAAGCTGCCGCAGCCGTTCCGCACCATTTTCAGCCTGCCGATGGTCACCGCCGCGATGGGCAGCCTGGTGATCGGGCTGGTGATCTGGCGCGCCGACGTGGTCAAGCTGCTGCCGCAGACCGCCGACTTCTTCAAACTGGTCGGGCTCGAGGTCAATCTGCGCGGCCTCGCCATCAAGGACGTCAAGATCGCCAGCGAAACCGTGGACGGCAAGCCGGTGCTGGTGATCGAGGGCCAGGTGACCACCCTGACCAAGCGCAAGGCAGAAGTGCCGCGGCTGCGTTTTGTGGTGCGCGACAGCAAGGGCACCGAAATCTACGCCTGGAACGCGGTGCTTGAGCAATCGCTGCTGTATCCCGGCGAAAATCTCTGGTTCCGCTCACGGCTGGCGTCGCCGCCGGCCGAAGCGCGTTCCATCGATGTCCGCTTCTTCACCCGTCGCGACCTGGCCGCCGGAGGCGCTTGAGATGGCCCGTATCCTGATCGCTGACGACGAAGAGTCGATGCGCCTCTTGGTGGCGCGCGCCATCGCCATGGACGGCCACCAGACCGTGACCGCCGAGGATGGCGGCCATGCGCTGGAAATCCTGGTGCAGGAAGACGGCGCGTTCGATCTGCTGCTGACCGACATCAAGATGCCAATCATGGACGGCATCGCGCTGGCGCTGACCGTGGCGCGCGACTTCCCGAAGCTCACCATCCTGCTGATGACCGGCTTTGCCGATCAGCGCGAACGGGCCTCGGGGCTCGATGCCATCATCCATGATGTCGTCACCAAGCCGTTCTCGGTGGCCGATATCCGCAACGCGGTGGCCGAGGCGCTGGCCAGCCGGAGCTGACCAGCCGGGCCCACGGCACCGGCCGCTAACACATCATTAACCATGGCTGTCCTACGGTTTTACTCCGTCCCGGCGTGGGCCGCGACGACCACTGACCCGTCCGAAAACCCTCGAAGGTGGCCGCGCCGGACGAGAGGTTGAACCATGTCGAACGGCACACTTCCGTTGCCCGCGGCCGAACAGAATCCGGCTGCCTCGCGTCGCGACCAGCCTGGCGGCGTGTTGCGCGCGTTGTTTGCGCCGCTCGAACAACTGATCGTGTCCGGCGGCGACAGCCGGTTGCAGCTCGATCGTTCAACCGGCGCCAATGGTTACTTCTGCCGGCCCGCGCCGTGCCCGGACACGCTGGAATTTTCCTCAAGCACCGCCACCTCGATTTCGCAGCGCGGCTATGACGCCGCCAGCAACGCGCGCGATGCGCTGATGCGCGCCGCGATCAGCGACGGCATCGAGAGCGCGTTCGACGACCGGATCGAAGCGATGCGGTGTGAGCTGCGCCAGCAGCTCGGGCTCACCGCCAATATCGACGTGATCTTTTCCGCCTCCGGCACCGACGGGCAATTGCAGGCGCTGCATTGCGGCCGCGCCGTGCTCGGCCCGTCCTTCAGCAATGTGGTAGTCGGCGCCGATCAGACCGGCAGCGGCACGGTGTTCACCGCGCGCGGCCAGCATTTTGGCGAACGCACCGCCAGCGATCATGTGGTCACCAAGGGCGCGCTGCTCGACGGGCTGTCGGCGCAGATCGACAGCGTCGCGGTGCCGCTCGGCAATGGCTATGGCGGCTTTGTTGGCGACAGCGAGCTTGATGCCAAAGTGTATGACGCGGTCGAGCGGCAAACATTCGCGCGGCGCAATGTGCTGCTGCACGCCATGGACTGCTCCAAACTCGGCCGCCGCGCGCCAAGCGACGAGCTGTTGCTGCAGATCGCGGCGCGCTGGCCGCGCGAGGTGCTGATCGCGATCGATGCCTGCCAGATGCGGCTGTCGCGCCGCCAGATCGCCTGGTATCTCGACGCCGGCTTCATGGTGCTGATCACCGGCTCCAAATATTTCACCGGCCCGCCGTTCAGCGGCGCGCTGCTGCTGCCGCCCGCGCTCACCAAGCGCATTCTGCAAGCCGGCCCCGATCTCACCGGGCTCAAGGTCTATGGCCAGCAGAGCGATTGGCCACGCCATTGGCATGGTGCGCGCGCGCAATTGCCGGCCGGGCCGAATTTCGGACAATGGCTGCGCTGGGAAGCGGCGCTGGCTGAAATTAACGGCTACTTCGCCGTGCCGGACCCGTTCCGGCAGCAGGCGCTGCACCGGCTCGGCTCCGGCATCGCGCAGCTGATTGATGCCTCGCCGCATCTGCAATTGCTGCCGCAGCAGCCCGCTGACGCCACGAGCCGCAATGAGGAACTGGCGCTGCCGACCATTTTCCCGTTCACGCTCAAGCGCGATGGCGCGGCGCTGCCGGTAGCGGCCTGTAAAGACATCCATCGCAAGCTGGCGCTGCCGCCCGATCGGGACCAAGCGCCGTGCCTGCTCGGCCAGCCGGTCGAGTGGCACCAGGACGATGGCGGCGCCTGCGGCGTGCTGCGGCTATGCCTCAGCGCGCGTCATATCACCGACGCCTGGTCGTCCGATCCGGCGTACGCCGAGGCTCAGCTCGGCGAACAGCATCAACAGGTTGCTACCACCCTGGCCAGGGTTGAGCAGCAGCTCACGCATCGCGACGACAACGAACCGTCCAAGGAGTCCCATGGCCCCCGCGTCCAGTAACCTCAGCGAAGCAGCCACGACCATGGCGGCGGAACGGATCGGCTTCGCAAAAATCACCAAGCTCGCGTTTGACGGCGTCAATCTGGCGCCGCTGTTGCAGGAGCTGACCCGCAAAATCGACAACGGCACAGCCGGCGCCGGCGATGGCATGGATCTGTCGCTGATCACCCAGCTACTCGGCGACAAGGCCACTGGCCTTGCGATCCAGGACGAGGTGCTGGCGCAGCATCGGCTGTTCCGCTCGCCTTGCGCCACGGCGACGCCGCGGCTGCGGGTGCTAGCACTGGCGGCGGCGATCGACATGGGCGGCAACACCCCGATCGAATTCCTGCTGCAGGACACCGACATCGAACTGACCACGCTCTATGTGGTGCCGGGCACCGAGCTGCCCTCGCCGCTGCCGGAGCATGACATTGCGATCGTGATCGCCTCGGACTCCGAGGAATGCCGGCCGGCGCTGGCCGAGATCGATCGGCTGGCGGCGAACTGGCCGCGGCCGCTGCTCAACGCCCCCTCCAAGATCGTCGGCCTCGATCGCGACAAGCTGTTCCGGCTGCTGGGCGGCATCGAGGGGCTGGATATTCCCGCCACCATCACGGTTGGCCGCGCGCAATTGCTCGACGTGCTGCTGTCGAATTGTTCGCTGCCCGAAGTCGCCGCCGGCACCGATTTTCCAGTGATCATCCGGCCGCGCGGCTCGCATGCCGGCGTCGGGCTGGCCAAGATCGATGATGTGTTCGCGCTCGGCAAATACCTTACCGAGCAGCAGCACCAGGAATTTTTCGTGGCGCGCTATGTGGACTATGCCAGTGAGGACGGCCTGTTCCGCAAGTATCGGGTGGTGATTGCCGACGGCAAGCCCTATGCCTGCCATATGGCGATCGCTGATCAGTGGAACATCTGGTATCTGAACGCCGGCATGTCGGAGAGCGCCAGCAAGCGCCTTGAAGAATCGACCTTCATGCAGACCTTCGACATCGGTTTTGGCCGCCGCCACCGCAGCGCGCTCACCGAGCTGAGCGCCCGGGTCGGGCTCGACTACTTCATCATCGACTGCGCCGAGACCAAGAGCGGCGATCTGCTGATCTTCGAAGCCGACAATACCGCGGTTGTACATAATATGGATTCGCCGACGCTGTTTCCGTATAAGCCTCCGCAGATGCAGAAGATCTTCGATGCCTTCGCGGCCATGCTGACAAAGCGGGCCGCCCAACACGCGGAACACGCGGCGTGAGCAAACTGGACGGCCGTCCCGGCACCATCGCGGGGCCGAGTGAAACCCTCGACCCGCAAGACTGGGACGAAGTGCGCGCGCTGGGTCATCGCATGCTCGATGACATGCTGGATTATGTCGCCAATGTCCGCGACCGTCCGGTGTGGCGCCCGATCCCCGACGCCGTCCGCTCCGAGTTCCGCAAGCCGCTGCCGCGCGATCCGTCCGATCTTGCCGAGGTCTATGGCGAGTTCAGCGAACACATCGCGCCCTATGCCACCGGCAATGTCCATCCCGGCTTCATGGGCTGGGTCCATGGCGGCGGCACCGTCGCCGGGCTGCTGGCGGAGATGCTGGCGGCTGGGCTGAATGCCAATTGCGGCGGCCGCAATCACATGCCGATCGAGGTCGAGCGGCAGGTGGTGGAATGGGTCCGGCAGTTGTTCGGCTTCCCCGAAGGCGCCAGCGGCGTGTTCGTGACCGGCACCTCGATGGCCAATCTGATGGCGGTGCTGGTGGCGCGCCGCGCCAAGCTCGGCCCGGACGTGCGCCACCACGGGCTCGGCAACGCCAAGCTGACCGCCTACACCTCCGTTTCCGCCCATGGCTGCGTCGCGCAAGCGATGGACCTCGCCGGGCTCGGCCGCGAGGCGCTGCGTCGCATTCACGCCGACCGCGCGCACCGCGTCGATGTCGCCGCCTTGCATGCGCGCATCAAGCAGGATCGCGCCGACGGTCTTGATCCGTTTCTGGTGATCGGCTCGGCCGGCACGGTCGATACCGGCGCGATCGACGATCTCGCCGCGCTCGCCGCGTTGTGCCGCGAGGAACAGCTCTGGTTCCACATCGACGGCGCCTATGGCGCGCTTGGCATGCTGTCGCCGCAGATCGCGCCGCTGCTGGCCGGACTGGAACAGGCCAATTCGATCGCGTTCGATTTCCACAAATGGGGCCAGGTGCAATATGACGCCGGCTTCCTGATGGTGCGCGACGGCGAGCAGCACCGCGATACGTTTGCCGCGCCGGTCGCTTATCTGCGCCGCGAGACCCGGGGCCTGGCTGGCAGCTCGCCCTGGCCGTGCGATTTCGGCCCCGATCTGTCGCGCGGCTTTCGTGCGCTGAAAACCTGGTTCACGCTGCGCACCTATGGCGCCGATAAGCTGGGCGCGATGATCGCGCGCACCTGCACGCTGGCGAAATATCTCGAAGCCAAGATCGCCGCCGAGCCGCGGCTGCAATTGCTGGCGCCGGTGACACTCAACATCGTGTGCTTCCGGTTCCGCTGCGACGACGCCAACGCCGTCAATGCCGAGATCGTCGCCGATCTGCACGAGTCCGGCATCGCCGCGCCCTCGACCACCATGATCGGCGGCGAACTGGCGATCCGCGTTGCGGTGGTCAACCATCGCACCGACACCGCCAATCTCGATGCGATGTTCGATGCGGTGCTGCGCTTTGGCGCCGCGCGCGTTGCCGCCGCGGCCTGATCGCGGCCGCGCCGCCATCTCACGTGCCCGCGAGGGTGTAGTGAACTTCGGACGCCGGTCGGGTGGGGGCTTGCCGCCCCCCGACGTCAACTCAGGCGCTCAAAAATTCGCTGGCCTTGTACAGCGAGCGGAACGGCAGGCCGGCGGCGGCGAAGCTGTCGGCGGCGCCTTCTTCGCGGTCGACCATGGTCAGCACCATCGCGATCTCGGCACCGGATTCACGCACCGCCTCGGCAGCCTTGATCGCCGAGCCGCCGGTGGTGGTGACGTCCTCGACGATCACCACGCGCTTGCCCTTCAGGCTTTCGTTCTTCGCCAGCCCTTCCACCGCGAGCTTGGCGCCATATTCCTTCGGCTTCTTGCGCACGAAGAACGCCGCGATCGGCCGGCCGTTCAGCCAGGAGAGCTGCGCGATCGCGCCAGCGAGCGGCACCGCGCCCATTTCCAGGCCGCCGACATAATCGACCTGTTCGGCGCGCAGCGCCTCATAGGTCAGCTCGGCGAGCAGCGCCGCGCCCTCGGGGTCGAGCATGGTCGGCTTGAGGTTGAAATAGAAATCGCTCTTGCGACCGGAGGCGAGGGTGACCTCGCCGCGCCCGAACGAGCGGGTGCGAATGATCTCGGCAAGGCGGGCGCGGGAATTGGCTGTGGTCACGGCGATCTCTCTGGCTGAAATTTGGCCGGCAATCTATCGCCGGCCTTTAAGGGGAGCAATCCGCCGCGGCGCGGCGGCGGCCCTCAATGCGCCTCGTCCCAATTGCTCGCGGCGCGCGCATCGACATGGAGCGGCACCGACAGCACCACCGCCGGGAAGGCTGCGTCCTGCATCACCCGCTGCACCACCGGCAAGGTCGCCTCAACCTCGGCCTCCGGCACCTCGAAGATCAGTTCGTCGTGGACCTGCAGCAGCATCTGCGCCGACAGCTTTTGCGCGGCGAGCGCGGCCTCCATGCGCACCATCGCGCGGCGGATGATGTCGGCCGCGGTGCCCTGCAGCCGCGCATTGATGGCGGCGCGCTCGTTGAAGGCGCGCAGCGACGGGTTGGACGCCTTGATGTCCGGATAATGGCATTTGCGGCCGAACAGCGTTTCGACAAAGCCATGCGCCCGGCAAAATTCCTTGGTGCTTTCCATGTAGTCGCGGATGCCGGGGAAGCGCTCAAAGTACTTTTTGATGTAGGCGCCGGCTTCCTCGCGCGGAATGCCGAGCTGGTTGGCGAGCCCGAACGCCGAAATGCCGTAGATGATGCCGAAATTGATGGCCTTGGCGCGGCGCCGCACCTCGCCGGGCATGTCCTTGATCGGCACGCCGAACATTTCCGAGGCGGTCATGGCGTGAATGTCGAGCCCGTCCAAAAACGCCTGTTTCAGCACCGGGATGTCGGCGATTTCGGCGAGTAGCCGCAGCTCGATCTGCGAATAGTCGGCGGAGACCAACTTATTGCCGGGCGTGGCGATGAAGGCGCGGCGGATCTTGCGGCCGTCCTCGGTGCGCACCGGAATGTTCTGCAGATTGGGCTCGTTCGACGATAGCCGCCCGGTGGTGGTGGCGGCCAGCGCGTAAGTGGTGTGCACGCGCCCGGTCTGCGGATTGAGATAGGTCGGCAGCGCGTCGGTATAGGTCGAGCGCAGCTTTGAGACTTGGCGCCAGTCCAGCACCTTTTTCGGAAACTCGTGGCCCTGCTCGGCAAGCTCGTCGAGGATCGAGGCCGAGGTCGACCACGCGCCGGTCTTGGTCTTCTTGCCGCCCGACAGGCCCATCTTGCCGAACATGATGTCGCCCAGCTGCTTGGGGCTGCCCGGATTGACGTCCTCGCCGGCGAGCGCGTGAATCTCGCCTTCGAGCCGCGCCGCGGTTTTGGCGAAATCGGCCGACAGCCGCGCCAGCTCCTGGCGGTCGATCGCGATGCCGCGCCGCTCCATGCGCGCCAGCACGCCGATCAGCGGCCGCTCCAGCGTTTCGTACACCGTCATCATGTGCTCGGCGACCAGGCGCGGCTTGAGCACCTGCCACAGCCGCAGCGCGACGTCGGCGTCTTCGGCGGCGTAACAGGTCGCGCGCTCGATCGGCACCTGCTCAAAGCTGAGCTTGTTCTTGCCGCTGCCGATCACCTCGCCAAAACTGAGCGTCTGATGGCCGAGCCAGATTTCCGACAGCGCGTCGAGACCATGGGCCTGCCGCCCGGCGTCGAGCGCGTAGGACATCAGCTGCACGTCGTCGGCATTGCTCAGCGTGATGCCATGCTGTGCCAGCAACACCGCGGTGAATTTGATCGCAAGGCCGATCTTGAGCACGCCGGGCGCTTCCAGCAGCGGCTGCAGCGCGGTCAGCGCGTCGCGCTCCGCTACTTGATCGGGCGCGAGCTGCGGCGCGAACAGGCCATCGCCGTCGCCGGCCTGCCGGTGGCCGAGTGGGATGTAGCAAGCCTCATTGGGGCCGAGCGCCAGCGCCAGCCCGCACAGCTCCGCCTGCAACGGATCGATCGAACTGGCCTTGGCTTCGATCGCGAGCTGGCCCGCGGCGAAGGCGCGCGCGATCCAGTCATCAAGCTCGGCGCGGCTGCGCACGGTGACATAGCCGTCGCGGTTCACCGGCGTCTGGCGCGCCGCTTCGGCGCGTTTGGCGGCAAGCTGCTGCGGGGTGAACACTTCGCCGTTGCGCGGGGCGCGGCTCGGCGCCGGCGCGCCTGCTTCGATCTTCTGAGGGGAGAGGGGAGCCCCGAACAGATCGCCCATACCGGCAATGCCCCCACCTTGGCTCTCGCCCGCGAGAGGGGAGGGAGAAGTCGCGTGCGCGGCGGGCGATTGCGGCGAAGACGAACTCAGCGCCGCATCGGCGCTGACGTCGGCCGGATTGATCTGCGAATATTCCGCGACGCGCCGGGTCAGCGTGGTGAATTCCATCGCTTTCAGGAACGCGATCAGCTTGCGCGCGTCGGGCTCATGCACCGCCAGCTCATCGAGCGGCACATCAACTGCCACCTTGTCGTCGAGCAGCACCAATTGCCGGGAAATGCGCGCCTGCTCGGCATTGGCGATCAAGGCTTCGCGGCGCTTGGGCTGCTTGATCTCGGTCGCGCGCGCCAGCAGCGTTTCCAGATCGCCATAGTCGTTGATCAGCTGCGCCGCGGTCTTGATGCCGATGCCGGGCACGCCCGGCACGTTATCGACCGAGTCGCCGGCCAGCGCCTGCACCTCGACCACCTTGTCCGGCGGCACGCCGAATTTCTCGATCACCTCCGGCACGCCGATCCGGCGGTCCTTCATGGTGTCGTACAGCGTCACGCAGTCGTTGACGAGCTGCATCAGATCCTTGTCGGAGGACACAATGGTGGCGCTGGCGCCGCGCGCGCAGGCCTCGCGCACATAGGTCGCGATCAGATCGTCGGCCTCAAAGCCGCTCTGTTCCAGGCACGGCAGATCGAAGGCGCGCACCGCCTCGCGGATCAGGGAAAATTGCGGGATCAGGTCCTCGGGCGCCGGCGGCCGCTGCGCCTTGTATTGCGGGTAGATGGTGTTGCGGAACGTCGCCTCGGACTTGTCGAACACGATCGCCAGATGGGTCGGCCGGTTGTCCGGCGGCATGTCGCGCAGCAGCTTCCACAGCATGTTGCAGAAGCCGAGCACGGCATTGACCTGCAACCCGTCCGATTTGCGGTTCAGCGGCGGCAGCGCGTGATAGGCGCGGAAAATGTAGGACGAACCGTCGACCAGGAACACATGGTCGCCCTTGGCGAGCGGCTTGGCGGCGACGGGAGCGGCGATCGGGTGCGGGCTGTTCGGCATGGCCGCAACTTATGAAGTTTTGCCCGGCAATGACACCCCGCCCGGGGCTCTGCCCCGGGGAAATCGCGGTGATGGCATCGGTTCCTGGCGCGCGGCGCCGCGCGTGCCGGGATCGGCTCTATGCCGCAGGTTGCAGCTTCGGCCGCGCCTTGCGTGGCGCGATCCAGAACGCATCCGGCCGTTCGAACAGGAAGGTGGCGCCGGTCTTGATCGCGATCCGCCAGATCAGCAGCGCGCCGAGCACGCCGGCGATGTTGACCAGCAGCGCGATGGTGCCGATGTCGAGATAGGGCGCGGCGTAGCGCAACAGCACGATCCGCGTCACCACCATCGGCAGGAAGAACGCGAGATAGATCACGATCGAATGTTCGCCGCAGAACCGGATGCCGTCCAGCCAGCGCATCTTGGCGAGCAGCGTCGCGCTGACGATGATGGCGCCCGCGCCGGCAAAGCCGAGCACCAGCGAGATCACCGGCCAGGTGGCAAGCCCGGTCGCGACCAGCGCCGCGTTGATCACCGCCCACAGCGCCAGCCCGGCCAGCGCCAGTTTCGGATGCTCGGCGGCGCGCGCCGAGAAGGCGAAGATGGTCGAGGCAAACAGATAGCCGGAATAGAAATAGACGAAGCGCGAGGCGAATTCGTCGATCACCGTCCATTCGGTGAAGATGTGCGCCATCTCCAGCGCCGCCGCGATCGGCCAGATCACATAGGCCGGCACCTTGCGCGTCAGCTTGGTGACCACAAAGAAGATCGGCAAGAGATAGATGAACCATAGCGTGCCGAACGGATCGATGAACGACAGCGCATACATGTAGGCGACATGCGCCCAGCCGGCATCGGCGGCGTAAGACGGCGATTTGAACGCGAACTGGATGGTCAGCCACAGCACGTAAAAGTAAGCGAAGTGCACCACCTTGCGGTCGAGATAGGTGCGCCAGTCGCGATCGATCACCACCGCCAGAAACAGGCCGGAGATCAGGAAGAAGTCCGGCATCCGGAACGGCCGCGCGAATTCGACCACGTAATGCATGAAGCCGGTCTGCCCGGCGGCGTTTTCCACGCCGAGCACCGAATGCATCATCACCACCATGATGATGCAGATGCCCTTGGCGTAATCGACCCAGTCGATTCGTCCCGGCGCTGCCGTCGTCAGATGGGCCGTTGTCCCGGTTCTGGTCATCGCTGTCCCTTTTTGGCGCGACTGAAGCGCATTATCGGCCAGATCAGTTGCTTTATCGTTGTGACGGACAAGAACCGTGCCGAACGGGCTGGCTCGGGCCGGTTAGGGCGGGGGCGGGCGTTTTGCGTCGCTGCGGTGGCTGCGGTAAGAGGCGCCAGCCTATCATGACCCATCGCCGCCCGCCGCCGCCGCGCGCTACGGGCAGCCGTTTGCCCGAGCCGCAAGAGCCCCGTTTGACCCGCCGTTTCGATACGCCGTTGCCGATCGATGCCGTGCTCGGCGACATCAGCCGCACGCTCAGCGCCAGCAATGCCGCGGTGCTGGTGGCGCCGCCCGGCGCCGGCAAGACCACGCGGGTACCGCTGGCGCTGCTGGATGAGCCCTGGCTGAAAGACAAGAAGATCATCGTGCTCGAGCCGCGCCGGATCGCGGCGCGCGCCAGCGCCGAACGGATGGCGGCGACGCTCGGCGAGCGCGCCGGCGCCACGGTCGGCTACCGGGTGCGGTTCGGCTCCAAAGTGTCGCGCTCAACCCGCATCGAGGTGGTGACCGAGGGCATCTTCACCCGGCAAATACTCGACGACCCGGAGCTGACCGGGGTCGGCGCGGTGCTGTTCGACGAGTTTCATGAGCGTTCGCTCGATGCCGATCTCGGGCTGGCGCTGGCGCGCGACGCGCAAGAGGGGCTGCGCGAGGATCTGCGGCTTCTGGTGATGTCGGCGACCATCGACGGCGCCCGGGTGGCCAGGCTGCTCGGCGAAGCGCCGGTGATCGCCAGCGAAGGCCGGGCGTTCCCGGTCGAGACCCGCTATCTCGGCCGCAAACCGGATGTGCCGCTAGAACGGCAGATGGCCGACGCGATCGCCAAGGCGCTGCGCGCCGATAGCGGCTCAGTGCTGGCGTTTCTGCCCGGCGCCGCCGAAATCCGCCGCACCGAAAATCTGCTGGCCGAGCGGGTGCAGGACCCGAGCGTTGAGATCGTGCCGCTGTTCGGCGCGCTCGACGCCGCGGTGCAGGACCGCGCCATTGCGCCGCCGCCGCCCGGTCGGCGCAAGGTGGTGCTGGCCACCTCGATTGCGGAAACCTCGCTGACCATCGAGGGCGTGCGCATCGTGGTCGATAGCGGCCTCGCCCGGGTGCCGCGCTATGAGCCCGACCTTGGCCTGACAAGGCTGGAAACGGTGCGCGCCGCGCGCGCCGCGGTCGATCAGCGCCGTGGCCGCGCCGGCCGTATCGAGCCGGGGGTGTGCTACCGGCTGTGGGACGAGCCGCAGACCGCGGCGCTGCCGGCCTATACCCAGCCGGAAATTCTCAGCGCCGATCTGTCGTCGCTGCTGCTCGATCTGGCGCAATGGGGCGTCGCCGATCCCGGCCAGCTCGCGTTTCTCGATGCGCCGCCCGCGCCGGCCTTGAAGGAGGCCAGCAGTCTCTTGCGCGAACTCGGCGCGCTCGATGGCGATGGCCGCATCACCGACGAAGGCAAGAGCCTGCGCGCTTTGGCGCTGCCGCCGCGGCTGGCGCGCATGATCGTCGATGCCGCGCGCTTTGAGGCGGCCGACCGCGCCGCCGAAATCGCGGCGATTCTCACCGAGCGCGGCCTTGGCGGCGACAGCGTCGATCTCGAGCACCGGCTCGATCAGTTCCGCCGCGATCGCTCGCCGCGCGCCAGCGCCGCCCGGCAGATGGCGCAGCGCTGGGCCGCGCAGGTGTCGTCTAAGTCATCTGCTTCCGCACCACAGCGCACGGCCCCCTCTTCTCCCTCCCCCTCGCGGGGAGGGGGGCCGGCCGAAGGCCGGTCGGGTGGGGGTAGCCCCGAAGCGAAGCCGTCGTCGCGGGGGCCCACCCCCGACCCCTCCCCGCAAGGGGGAGGGGAGCTCAGCACCGGCGTCTTGCTCGCCTTCGCGTTCCCCGATCGCGTCGCCAAGAATCGCGGCAATGGCAGTTTTGTGCTCGCCAATGGCCGTGGCGCGGCGGTGGAGCCGAGCGCGGCGCTGGCGCGCGCGCCCTATCTGGCGGTGGCCGAACTGACCGGCACGGCGGCGGCCGGCCGCATCCTGCTGGCGACGCCGATCGCGCTCGCCGATATCGAGCAGCGCTTTGCCGAGCACATCGAAAACCGCGACGACGTCAGCTTTGATCGTGCCGCGCTGGCGCTGCGGGCGCGGCGGCGCCGCAGCCTGCACGCCATCACGCTGTCGGAAGCGCCGTCGGCGCTGACGCCCTCGGAGGACACCGCGCGCATCTTTGCCGATGGGCTGGTGGCCTGCGGGCTCGATCGGCTGCCCTGGTCGAAGGCACTGCAGCAATGGCGCGGCCGGGTGATGTTTTTGCGCGCCGCCGAGGGCGAGCCCTGGCCCGATCTGTCCGACAGCGCGCTCGCCGATAGCCGCGATGAGTGGCTGGTGCCGCTGCTTGCCGATAAGACCGCGCTCAAGGATGTCAGCCCCGGCGAGCTGTCGGACGCGGTGATGCTGCTACTGCCCTGGGAGCTGCGCGCCCGGCTCGACCGCGAAGCGCCGACCCATTTCCAGGCGCCGACCGGCAGCGCGCTGGCGATCGATTATGAGGCCGAGCAGGGCCCCACGATCGCGGTGCGGTTGCAGGAATTGTTCGGCCTTACCACCCATCCCTCGGTCGCCAAGGGTAAGGTGCCGCTGGTGCTGGAATTGCTGTCGCCGGCGCACCGCCCGGTGCAGGTGACGCGCGATCTGCCGGGATTCTGGCGCGGCTCCTATGCGGCGGTGCGCGCCGATCTGCGCGGCCGCTATCCGCGCCACCCCTGGCCCGAAGATCCGTCGGTCGCCGAGCCGACCCGGCGCGCCAAGCCGCGCGGCACTTGATCTCTAGCGTTTTCGAGCGAAGTGGATGCCGGTTCGCGTGAAGAAAACGCGTCAGAACATCAAGTGAGAGCTTCGGTTCTGATTCCATCAGAACCGAAGCTCTCAGCGTAATTAACGCTTCGCTCACCCTTTTGGCGAAGAAAGACCTGTCGGCGCCGTGGTTCGCTCGCGGCGGCGCGAGTGCCATGGTGCAATGGCCGCCCCGGCAAGGTTCGATGAGTTGGCGTTATGCGTAACATCCTGATTGCCGCGAGCGTGCTGGTGCTGCTCGGTTCCGCGATGGCTGAAATCGCCAATCGCCTGTCGGTGACGCCGGCCATGGCTCACACCCCCACGTCTGGCACCGTCGGCGTCGCGTCGCAGCGCGACGAGGCCCAGCGCGCCGGCCCCCGCAGCGTCAACGTGCCGCGCGATGCGCGCGGTCACTTCCAGGTCGATGGCCGCATTGATGGCCAGCGGCTGGCGTTCATGATCGATACCGGCGCGTCGGTGATCGCGCTCAACGAAAGCTCGGCCGCCAAGATCGGCCTGCGGCCCGCGCGCGCCGACTACCGCGCCACGGTCAACACCGCCAATGGCACGGTGAAGGCCGCGCCCGCGCGGATCGCCCGGATCGAGATCGAAGGCCTCGTCGCCTATGACGTCGCGGCGCTGGTGCTGCCTGATCAGGCGCTCACGGAAAACCTGCTCGGCCTGTCGTTTCTGTCGAAGCTGAAGCGCTTTGAATTCGCCAACGGCCGGATGGTGCTGGAGCAGTAATCGGGCGTCTCAGGCCGACGGCGATTAGTACCAAGCACTCCGCACGTCATGGCCGGGCTCGTCCCACTGCTGTCCGGTTCGGCCTCAACATAGACTGAAGCTCAACTGTCGCTGATCTTCGATTGTCGGCGGCGGTTCGAGCAAGGCGTCGATCGAGCGTCTGTGCATGAGGTTGGTACGGACAAGGCGAGTGAAGGCGAGCAGGCTGTCGACAGCGCTCTGTGTCGCGTAAGCGAGGCGCAGCAGCAGGAAAGCGATCAGGGCCACGGCGATTTGGATGCGCACGGCGTTTTCGGATGTGCCGAGGAAGTGTTTGATCTTCAATGTCTGTTTGATCCAGCGGAAGAACAGCTCGACCTGCCAGCGGCGTTTGTAGAGGGCTGCGATCTCGGCGGCAGGCGCATCGATGTCGTTGCTGATGATGCGCAGGATCTTGCCGCTGTCGATCCGCACGCGGATCTCGCGGACCGGCTCTTGAAACGGATTGCGGCGGCTTGCCGCGAGGCGAGCGGGCAGATGGCCGATGCGGTCGGAGAGGATTGCGGCGTCCTCAACCGGGTTGGTCTTCACGACGCTCAGCTTTGTGTTGGACTTGAGCCGCGTGACGATACGACACCCCTTGGCGTCGAGTTCGGCCCACCAAGCGTAATTGTAGTAGCCCAGATCGAACACGTAGGTTGCGCCGGCAGCGATCGGCAGCGTCTTGGCGACAGTGATGTCGTTCACTCGGGCCGGCGTCACGACGGCATCGACGGGGTGCTCGCCGTCGGCATCGTAGACGATGTGCAGCTTGGCGCCGCAAACGCCGTCGGAAAACCGCGCCCAATCAGCGCTGAGATGGCTCAGTCGCAGCCCGGTCGAATCCACCAGATGCACCGCTTCGCCGACCTTGCGCCGCAGCCCGCGTCCAGCCCGCTGGACCAGGTCAGAAAACAAGCTGGCGAACACTGCATTCGGCCGCCTCGCATTGGCGTCCGCCAACGTCGAGCGCGACGCGGCACGGGCGCCGAGATGGTAAAGCCGGTTGGCATGGCTAGCGAGGCCGCCTTCGATCTCGCGTAGGCTCTGCGCTCCGGACAATTGGCCGTACAGCAGCGCGATGAACTGATCATGCGTGGACAACCGACGCACCCGTGCATCGGCGCCGTGCTCGGTCACCAACCGGTCAAACACATGCCACGGCACGTGCTTTAACACCGAATGAAATACGCTATTGTGATGCCGCATGGCGTGGTCTTCTCCCGTGTCCAGAAACGCTGCTAGACGTTCGGGACGCAGAAGAATCAACGCCATGCGCTTTGTCTACAAATACTCAACCGGACAGCCGTGGGCTCGTCCCGGCCATCCACGTCTTTGATATTGCAGCGATTTTAAGGCGTGGATACCCGCGACAAGCGCGGGTATGACGGTCATTGATGACCCGATAGTATCAAGCCTGACGCGCGCCGCTGCGCAGTAACTGCTCGACTTCCTCGCGAACGGGCGCCGCGAATGCGCCGCCAAAACGCGTGCATTTCAGCGCCGCTGCGGCTGAGGCGAAAGTCAGCGCATCGTTGATGCTTTGCCGCTCGGTGATCGCCAAGGCGAACGCGCCGTGGAAGATGTCGCCGGCGCCGAGCGTATCGACCGCCTGCACCGCAAAGCTCGGCGTTTCCTGCAAGCGGCTGGCTTCATCGCGCCAGATCGTGCCATGCGGGCCGCGCGTGCCGGCCAGAAACGCCGGCGTCAGCGCCGCGAGCTTGTCCAGCGCTTCGGCATCGCTGGTTGCCGATGCGGTGGCGCGCAGCGCGTCGCTGGAAAACACCAGATGCGAAGCCACGGTCAGCAGCGGATCGGAAAGCGCCATCGGCCGATCGATATCGACCACCACGGCAAGGCCGCGGCTTCGCGCGGCAGTGCACAGCTCGATGCCGAACGGCGCGCAGCGGTTTTCGATCAGGATCGCGTCGCAGTAGGGCAGCAGCGTCGCGGCATCGGGCAGTTTCACCTGCCACAGCCCCGGATCGCGGAAGGTGACGATGGTGCGCTCGCCACTGTTATCGAGCATCACTGCCGATACCGGCGTGGTCAGTCCCGGCATCGCCACCAGATGGCTGGCATCGATGCCCTCGCGCGCGAGCTGATCGAGCAGCGTGTGCTGCGCTGGTTCAGCGCGGTCGCCCATCGGCCCGGTGAGCAGTGCGCGGCCGCCGAGCCTGGCAATGCCGATCGCGGCATTGATGGCGTTGCCGCCGCAGATTTCGGCAAAATGCTCGGCGCGCTTTTTGGCGCCGCGCACGGGCAGTGCGTCGATCCGAAAGGTCAGATCGCGCACCGGCATGCCGATGCACAGAATCCGTGGCGCAGAAACGTCAGTCATGCGCGGCCTCCGGCTCCAGCCAGCGGCGCAGCAGATGATGGGCGATCGCGAATGGATGCGGTCCGCTCAACTGATCCGGATGCTGGCGGCGCAGCAATAGCAGCGCTTCGTCGCGCGCAAACCAGCGCGCGTCTTCTAGCTCGGAATGATCGATGGTCAGTTGCTCGGTGCTGGCCTTGGCCGTGCAGCCGATCATCAGCGACGACGGATAGGGCCAGGGCTGGCTCATATAGTAGCGGATATCGTCGCAGCGCACGCCGGATTCCTCGAAGATTTCGCGGCGTACCGCGTCTTCGATGGTTTCCGCCGCTTCCACAAAGCCGGCCAGGCATGACCACATCCCGGCCGGGAAATGCTTCTGCCGGCCGAGCAGGCATTTGTCGCCGCGCGTCACCAGCATGATCACCACCGGGTCGGTGCGCGGGAAATGCTCGGTCTTGCAGTTTGGGCAATCGCGGCGCCAGCCGCCCTGCGCCATAGTGGTGCGGGTGCCGCAATTGGCGCAGTAGCCGTGGCGCTGATTCCAGCCGACCAGCGATTTGGCGGTGGCGATCGCCGCCAGCTCCTGCGGCGGGATCACGCCCTGCATCACCAGGCCGCGCAGATCGGTCAGCAGCGCATCGGCGCGGCCGGCGAGCTTTTCGGCCGCGGCCGGCGCCATGCCCATGCCGAACAGCGCCGCGCCGTCATCGCGCAGCCCGAGAAACACCGTGCCGGGATTGGCGCCGAGCGCGATCGCTTCATCGATGGTAAGCTGGGCGCGCGGGCCGCCGGCCTCCTGCTTCAGCACCAGACCATCGCGATGCATCACATAGGCGCGGGTGCTTGGCTTTGATTCCAGCCGGAACAGATGATCGTCGTCATTGCGCAGATGCGCGGCGCGGTCGAGGCCGTGGCTGACAAAGGCCGGATGGCCGAGCGGAAACAACGAAGCAGCGGTCATGCACCAAAATCCGCGTGGCTGAAGGCCGCAGGCGGCCGCGGAGGGGGACAGGCGACGCGGGCGCGGAGGCGCCCGGTTCGATCAGCTGAGCCAGATTTTCCGGCGCAGCGCGCTGATGAACAATTGCAATTCCTCGGGGTCATGCGCCAGCGGCGGCATCACGCCCCACACCGGGCGCGGCCAGGCGGCGTCGGTGGTGCGGCGCGCGATGATGTGCACGTGCAGCTGCGGCACCACATTGCCGAGCGCGGCGACATTGAGCTTGTCGCATTTGGTGACCTCTTTCAGCGCCCGGCCGACCCGGGCGATCTCGGTCATCAATTGCGCCTGCGCCACCTCGTCGAGATCGATGATCTCGGTGATGTCCTCGCGGCGCGGCACCAGCAGCAGCCAGGGATAATGGGCGTCCTTGATGATCAGAACGCGCGACAGCGGCAGGTCGCCGATATCGACGGTGTCCTTCTGCAATTGCGGGTGCAGCGTCCAGGTGGCGGCGGAAGCGGGCATGGGGCGTCGTGATCCAAGGAGGCCGCGGCGGGGCGGCGGAGCATTGCGGAACCGTCGGGCTTTACCACAGGGCGCCGTCCTCGTCGCCACGCTTGCATTCCGATCGGTTTAGCGCCAAATAGGCACCGGGAGATTGGCGGTGGACGAGCCACTCGCCAACCGGGTCAGGTCCGGAAGGAAGCAGCCCTAACGAGGTCCGGATCGGGTCGCTCGTCAGTCTCCTACTTGTTTTTCTGAGCGAATTGACGCTCCGACCGATCGAAGGCCTTTTGCATGGCCAGCCCCCTTCGATCCGGATCGTGCCCCCGAGGGGCAGCCGCGAGGCGAGGGCGGCCCCAATTGCCAGTGCGTTTCCGCAACCCGGCTCCGACAGACAACCCTTGCGGATCGAGTGATGACTGACGCTGGCGCCCCGACACTTCCTCCGAGCGACGCTGCCGAGCAGCCGGGTTTTTCGCTTGGCGAAACGGCGGCCGCTGCCGCGCCGACGCCCTATCGGGTGCTGGCGCGCAAATATCGCCCCAGCAGCTTCGACCATCTGATCGGCCAGGACGCCATGGTGCGGACGCTGTCCAATGCGTTCGAGACCGGGCGGATTCCGCAGGCCTGGGTGCTGACCGGCGTGCGCGGCGTCGGCAAGACCACCACCGCGCGCATTCTGGCGCGCGCGCTCAACTACGAATTGCCCGATGGCTCGGTGAAGGGGCCGACCATCCACATGCCGGTGCTCGGCGTGCATTGTCAGGCGATCATGGAAGGCCGGCACATGGATGTGCTGGAGATGGACGCCGCCTCGCACACCGGCGTCGATGACGTGCGTCAGATCAACGATAGCGTGCGCTACGCCCCGGCCGGCGCGCGCTACAAGGTCTACATCATCGACGAAGTGCACATGCTGTCGAACGCGGCCTTCAACGCCTTCCTGAAGACGCTGGAGGAGCCGCCCGAGCACGCCAAATTCGTGTTCGCGACCACCGAAATCCGCAAGGTGCCGGTGACGGTGCTGTCGCGCTGCCAGCGCTTCGATCTGCGCCGCGTCGATGCCGACGTGCTGATGCAGCATCTCGGCAATATCGCCGCCAAGGAAGGCGTCGAGATCGAGGCCGAGGCGCTCGGGCTGATCGCCCGCGCTGCCGAGGGCTCGGTGCGCGATTCGCTGTCGCTGCTCGATCAGGCGATCGCCCACGCCGCTGGCGTGGTGCGCGCCGACGCGGTGCGGCAGATGCTCGGGCTCGCCGATCGCACGCGGGTGATCGATCTGTTCGGCCATCTGGCTGCCGGCGACATCGCCGCGGCCTTTTCAGAATTTCGCGATCAATACGACACCGGCGCCGATCCGGTGGTGGTGCTGAGCGATCTCGCCGAATTCGTGAACTTCGTCACCCGCGTCAAAGTGGTGCCTTCGATCGCCGACAATGTCGCGTATGGCGAGACCGAACGGCTGCGCGGGCGCGACTACGCGGTAAAGCTGTCGATGCGCGTGCTGTCGCGCATGTGGCAGATGCTGCTCAAGGGCATCGCCGAGGTGCAGAGCGCTACCCGCCAGGTCGCGGCGGCGGAAATGGTGCTGGTGCGCATCGCCTATGCCGCCGATCTGCCGACGCCCGATGAAGCGCTCAGGATGCTCGACCAGAACGGCGGCGGCATGGTGCCGGTCGGTGGCGGCGGCCGCGGCTCCGCCGCGCCTTCGGCGCCGTCCGCGAGCCTGACCATGCCGGCGACCACCGCGATGGCGATTGCGTCGCCTGCGCCAGGCAGCCCGTCGCTGTCGGCGCCGCGCATGATGGCGCAGCGTGGCACGGCGGAAGCCACGGGCCGGCTGCAGATCGTGGCGCCCGCGCCCGCCGAGAGCCCGGCCGCGCCGCAGGTGAAGATCAACACGCTGCCGGAACTGGTGGCGCTCGCCACCCAGAAACGCGATCTGATCACGCGCGCCGCGCTGGAAGCCGACGTGCGCTTGGTGCGGATCGAAGATGGCCGGCTGGAAGTGGCGCTCGAGCGCTCGGCCGCGCGCACGCTGATCAATGATCTGTCGCGCAAGCTCGAGCTATGGACCGGCCGGCGCTGGGCGGTGATCGTCTCGAACGAAGAGGGCGAGCCGACCTTGCGCGCCCAGGCGCTGGAGCAGCAGAACGAACGCGAGCGCGCCGCTGCCGCCGATCCGCGGGTGCAGGAAGTGTTGGCGCGTTTTCCGGGCGCCAAAGTTATCGAAGTGCGGCGGGTCGTTCCGGACGAGCCGCCGAATCTGGCAAGTGGTGAGGAATATTCGGCCGATGACGCGCCGGATAGTCTCGATAGCGACGATCAATAACAGTTTTGGAAGGAACAGACCGTGGCTGATTTTCTCGGCATGATGAAGCAGGCCGCCCAATTGCAGTCGAAGATGAAGGAGATGCAAGCCGAGCTCGATCGCGTCGAGGTCGAAGGCATTTCCGGCGGTGGGCTGGTCAGCGTGCGCATGAGCGCCAAGATGGAAGTGCGCGCGGTCAAGATCGATCCGTCGCTGGTCAAGGCGGACGAAGTCGGCGTGCTGGAAGATCTGCTGCTGTCGGCCCATGCCGACGCCCATCGCAAGGCTGAAGCCGCGATGCAGGAAAAGATGAAGCTGCTGACGGGCGGCCTGTCGCTGCCGCCGGGGCTCGGCCTGTAAGCATGGCCGGTTCGGTTGCCGGGCCCGAGATTGAGCGGCTGATTCAACTCCTGGCCCGGCTGCCGGGACTTGGCCCGCGCTCGGCGCGCCGCGCCGCGCTGCATCTGATCAAGAAGCGCGACGCGCTGATGACGCCGCTGACCGCGGCGTTGCAGGTCGCGCTCGATCGGATTCAGGTCTGTAAAATCTGCGGCAATATCGATTCGCAAAATCCGTGCACGGTGTGCACCGATCCGCGCCGTGATCCGTCGATCATCGTGGTGGTTGCGGACGTCGCCGATCTGTGGGCGCTGGAACGCGCCAATGCCGTGAACGGCCGCTATCACGTGCTCGGCGCGACGCTGTCGCCGCTCGATGGCGTCGGCCCGCAGGATCTCACCCTCGATGCGCTGGTGGCACGCGCCCATGAGACCGCAGTGACCGAGGTGGTGCTGGCGCTCAATGCCACCGTCGATGGCCAGACCACCGCGCATTACATCACCGATCTCTTGCAGGAAGCCGGCGTCCGGGTGACGCGGCTGGCGCATGGCGTACCGGTCGGCGGTGAACTCGATTATCTCGACGAAGGCACGCTGTCGGCCGCGATGCGGCAGCGGACGCTGTTCTGATCAGCTCGCAACGAAGGATAAAGATGGCCAACGAAGCCCGACGCGGACTGCTGCTGGCGTTCGCCGTAGTGCTGATGATGGGCAGCGAAGTCGGCGCCGCCCAGGCACCGAAAGTGCTGGCGCGCGGCGATGTGCTGAGCGGCCAATTGAATGCGATGCGCAGCCGGGTCGACGGCAAGCGGGTCAGCACCTTTCAGATCGTCAGCGAGCCGCGCCGGCTGCCGCCGCCGGGCGGGCTGTGCAATCTCGAAACCGGGCCGCAGACTTTTCAGCTGGTGACGGCCAATGACGAGCAGGCCGCGCAGCTCAAGAAGCTGCTCGGCAAAGAGATCGCGATTCGGGTGGGGGAGGTTAGCTGTGCCGATCAGGCGGGGCAGATCAGCGAAGCGGTCATCAGCAGCTGGAGCGTGATCGCCCGGCCGTGATCGAACGGCTCAGGCTGCGATAGCGCTCAGGAGGCAATCACCGTCAGCCGCACGCCATCGGCGCTGACGATCCGAATCCTCGTGCCGGCCGGCGTGTCCGGCCCAGCGATGCGCCACAGCGTATCATCGACCCGCACCGTGCCGATGCCATCGACGATCGGCTTTTCCAGCGTGAATTCGCGGCCAACCAAGGCTTCGGCGCGACGGTTAAGGAATGGCGAATTGCCTTCGCCATTTTTGGTGACGGCGAAGTGCCGCCACAGCGGCACCGCCGACACCGCAAACAGCGCGAAGGCGAGTAGCTGTGCCTGCCATGACGGCGAGGTCACCAGCGACAGACCACCAACCAAGAGCGCGGCAAGACCGAACCAGAACAGGAAAATACCCGGCGCCAGCAGCTCGAGCCCGATGAGCACAAAGCCGAAGATCAGCCAATTCCAGCTTCCCAGCGAAGCGATCATCTCGGTCATCAATCCTCTCTCAGCAGCGGCGGTCCATTACCGATATCCGATTTTGCCTGCTGAACACCAGAGTAGCGCTATGCAGTTTGGGATTGACCTTAACGCGGTGCTGGCGTCGTCGTCGCGCCCGTGTTTGGCACCGAACCGCGGCGTGCCTCTTGATTCACAGCGTTATCGCCGAAGGTGGCTTTCGCGATCTCGCCGATCCCGGCGAGCGAGCTGAGCATGCTGCTGGCTTCGATCGGCAACATCACGATTTTCTGATTGGGCGCAGCGGCGAGCTGGCCGAACGCTTTGATGTATTTGTCGGCGACGAAGTAGTTCAGCGCCGCGACATCGCCATTGGCGATCGCTTCGGATACCATCAGCGTCGCCTTGGCTTCGGCCTCTGCTGATCGCTCGCGCGCTTCGGCATCACGGAACGCGGCTTCGCGCCGGCCCTCGGCCTGCAGGATCTGCGCTTGCTTGGCGCCTTCGGCGCGCAGGATTTCCGATTGCCGCTGCCCTTCGGCCTGCAGGATGTCGGCGCGCTTTTCGCGCTCGGCCTTCATCTGCCGGCCCATCGCTTCCACCAGGTCGGCCGGCGGCACGATATCCTTGATCTCGATGCGGTTGACCTTGACGCCCCATGGCGCCACCGCGGCATCGACCACCCGCAGCAGCCGCTCGTTGATCTCATCGCGATGTGACAGCACCTGATCGAGGTCCATCGCGCCCATCACCGAACGGATGTTGGTCATGGTCAGCACCACGATCGCCTGATTGAGATCGGAGACTTCGTAGCTGGCCTTGGCAGCGTCGAACACCTGGAAGAATGCGACGCCGTCCACGGTGACGGTGGCGTTATCGCGGGTGATCACCTCCTGCTGCGGGATTTCGATCACCTGCTCCATCATGTTGATCTTGCGGCCGATGCGCTCGAAGAACGGGATGATCAGGTTGAGCCCCGGCTGCAGCGTGCGGGTGAAGCGGCCAAAGCGCTCGACCGTCCAGGCAAAGCCTTGCGGCACAGTCTTCACGCCGGCGAGCAGCGTGAGAACGACAAGCGTTACGAGCGTAATGGTAAAGATGTCGAAACCATTGAGGAGGTCCATGGCCGTCTCCGTCTGTGCTGCTTCGGCAAATCATTAAGCCGCAACCTTGTGGGGTTGCGGCGCCAACGGCAAGATACAGGAGACGGGGAGGAGGCGGGCGCTGTTACAGCCAGCCTTACTTCCAGCCAGCCTTGTTTACAGCCAGCCTTGCAGCTCGCGCAGCACCAACTGACGGATCACGGCAATGCCGCCGTCGCTGTCATTCAGGCAGGGCACCGCGCTGAAATGTTCGCCGCCATTGTGCAGGAACAGCTCGGCGTTTTCCTGGGCGATCTCTTCCAGGGTTTCCAGGCAGTCGGAGGCAAAGCCCGGCATCACCACGGCGAGACGCTTGATGCCCTCTTTGGCCAGCCCCTCGATGGTCTTGTCGGTGTAGGGCTGCAGCCACTGGTCATAGCCGAAGCGCGACTGGAAGGTGATCAGCAGCCGGTTCTCGTCAAGCCCGAGCTTCTTGCGCAGCGCGTCGGTGGTGGCCTGACACTGCGACTGGTACGGGTCGCCGCGGTCGATATAGGCCTGCGGCATGCCGTGGAACGACGCCACGATTCGTTCCGGCTCGAATGGCAGCGTGGCGAGATGGGCGGTGATCGAGGCGGCTAGCGCGTCGATATAGGCGCGGTCGCGGTAATAGGGCGGCGCCACCCGCAGCGTCGGCTGTGCCCGCATCTCGCTCAGCACCCGGAACGCCTCGTCGCATACCGTCGCCGAGGTCGCCGCCGAATATTGCGGATAGAGCGGCACCACTAGAATGCGGTTGCAGCCCTGGTCGTGCAGGGCGGCAATCCGCGAGCGGATCGAGGGATTGCCGTAGCGCATCGCCCAATCGACCACGATGTTCGGGTGCGCGGCCAGGCTGGTGGCCAGCTTCTGGCGCTGCGCCCGGGTGATCGATTTCAGCGGCGACTCGTTGGTCTCGGTGTTCCAGATCTTCTGGTAGTCCTTGGCCTTGCGGGCCGGACGGGTGCGCAGGATCAGGCCGTTGAGCGCCAGCTTCCAGAACAACCCCTGGTTCTCGATCACCCGCGGGTCCGAGAGGAACTCGCGCAGATAATTCCGAACTCCCTTGGTGTCGGCGCTATCGGGGGTGCCGAGGTTGACCAGAAGCACGCCGATACGATCCGATACCGAATCGGCTGCGGGCTCAGCGCCGAGAATGGGAACAATCACTGTCATGGGGCCCGTGGCTTCGCGCGTTGGCTTATCATTGTCAAGATAAGGAGGCGAATGCGTTCGTCCATCTTTCTAACGGCAGACAATTTCGGCTCGCTGCGATAAACTTAAAGACAGGTGACGCGTTCGGCGCCGAGATATCCCAGCAGCAGCCCGAGACCGAATAGCAGCACCAAACCGGCGGCGCCAAATTCCAATCCGCGCAGCAGCAGGGTGCTTACGCCAGGCCGGTTGCCGGCCAGCCGCTTGGACAGTTCCGTGGCCAGGCCCTTGGCGGACAGCGCTAGCACCGCAATGGTCGCCACCGTGATCGCGGTACCGAGCCCCATCGCGAAAGTCGCTGCCACTCCGGCCCAGAACAGCCCCTGCGCCAGCGCAAATACCAGCACCAGAATCGCCCCGGAACAGGGCCGCAGCCCGACCGCCAGCACCGCACCAAAGCCGCGGCGCCAGCCGCCCGGCCCGGCCAATTCGCTGGGTTCCGGCCCGTGGGCATGGCCGCAATGGTCGTCATGGCCGTGGTGGTCATGGCTGGGGGGCTGGCCCGGCGCGGGCGCATCATGGTGGTGCTGATGCGCCGAGGCTGCATGGGCGCCATGCGCCGCCGCGCAGGAGGGGCACGGCTCGTTCGCCCCATGATGATGGTGTGCCGCGTGGTGGTCATGATGATGCGCGTGGGCCGGTTCGGCACTGGCGGCGCGCGACCGCAGCGTCCGCAGCAGGCTGCCGCCCTTGTTCCACACCAGCCCGGCGCCAAACAGCGCGATCAGCGCGTAGCTGGCGATCTCGATGACGCGCTCGGCGCTGCACATGGTCTTGGCGGTGACGTTCAGCAGCCAGGCGCCGACGCCGACGATCGTCACCGCCACCAGCGCCTGCAACAGCGACGACACCAGCGACAGCACGATGCCGCGCCGGGCGCTTTCCTCATTGGCGACCAGATAGGACGAGATCACCGCCTTGCCGTGACCGGGGCCGGCGGCATGGAACACGCCATAGGCAAACGAGATCCCGATCAGGGTCCAGACGGCGCTGCCATCGGATTTGGCGGCGCGGATCGTGCCGGTCATCTGCTTGTAGAACGCCGATTGCTGCGCCAGCAGCCAGCCGATCACGCCGCCCGCTTGCGGCTCGGGTGCACTGCCGGGCGGCGCGCCGAACGGATTGGCGGCGAGCGCAGCGTGCAGCGTGCCGTCGGCGATCAGGCCGGCGGCGAGCAACCCGCCGCCGAGCAGCGCCAGTCTGGCTGGCGTCCACCTTGCGCTGACAGGGATGCGGAGGGAGGGCATCGGCCCTCTGCGACGCTGAACAAGGCTCACGGGCAGGTCACTGCGATCTTGTTGGCGAACATCGCGCCGTAATTGGAATTGTCCCCGGACAGGAAATTGTCCTCGCCGAGTTTGGCGGCATTGGCGCTGCCGTCGCTGGGGCGCTGGAAGGCGAGCCGGCAATTGTTAGGCGCGCCGACCAGTTTCACCGGGTCTTTATCCTCGAAGGTGAATTCGATGAAGTAGGACGGGTCATAAACTTCGAGTGACAATTCCTGGGTCTTTACAGGCGTCTTGAGCGGCAGCGTGAAAAACAGCGTCAGCGCCGCATCCTTGTATTCGAGGTGATAGTCGATCGGCTCCAAAAATTTCTGCTTTTTGCCTTCGACCTTGGCGAAGGTGAAATAGGCAAATTCCTTGAGCGATTCGACATTGGTCTGCGCGAGCGGTGCCAGATCCTCGCGGGAATAGACGCCCTTTTCCTTGGTGGTCAGCCCCTGCACGGCATAGGCCGAGAACGCATCGTCGAATCGCCAGGCGTGACGCACGCCGGTGACGGTGCCGTCCGGCGCGTACAGCACTTCACTGCGCGACACGATCCAGACATGGGGATGGGCCTGCGCCACGCTGACGCCGGCCTCGGCCGCGGCGGCGAGGAGGATCAACAACACCAGCGCGCGCCGCAGCCAGCTCATCAGGCCGCCTCCGCCTGATCGAGCAGCCCGCGCCGGCGCAGCAGCGCGTCGGGCGCGGGATCGCGGCCGCGGAATGCCACATAGGCCTCGGCGGGATCACGCGCGCCGCCTGCGGCATAGATGTGATCATGCAGTCGCTGCGCGACTTTGGCATCGAAGATGTCGCCGGCTTCCTCGAACGCGCCGAACGCGTCGGCGTCCATCACCTCCGACCACATATAGCTGTAGTAGCCGGAAGCGTAATGGTCGCCCGAGAAGATGTGGCCGAACTGGGTCGGGCGATGGCGCAGCGCGATTTCCTGCGGCATGCCGATCTTGGCGAGCTCGCGCTGCTCGAAGCTCGCGATCTCGCCGATCGCGGCAGCAGGCTGGGTGTGGAATTCCAGGTCGATCAGCGCCGACGCCACGAATTCCACGGTGGCAAAGCCCTGGTTGAACTGCCGTGCCGCCAAAAAGCGCCGCAGCAGATCATCAGGCAGCGGTTCGCCGCTCTGGTAATGGCGCGCGAAGCGCTGCAGCACCTGCGGCTGCTCCTGCCAATGCTCATAGAGCTGCGAGGGCAGCTCGACAAAGTCGGTGAACACCGCGGTGCCGGACAGCGACGGATAGGTGACGTCCGAGAGCAAGCCATGCAGCGCATGGCCGAATTCGTGGAACAGCGTGCGCGCATCGTCCGGCGACAGCAGCGCCGGCGCGCCGCCGGTGCCTTTGGCGAAGTTGCAGACATTGATGATCAGCGGCGCGATGGCGCCATCGAGCTTCTGCTGGTCGCGCAGCGAGGTCATCCAGGCGCCGGAGCGCTTCGAGGGCCGCGCGAAGTAGTCGCCGTAGAACAGCGCCTTGTGCGCGCCGGTGCGGTCCTTGACCTCCCAGACCCGGACGTCGGGGTGCCAGACCGGCACGTCGCTGCGCAAGGTGAAGCTCAGGCCGAACAGCCGCTGCGCGGTGTCGAACGCCGCAGCGATCATGTTGTCGAGCGTCAGATACGGTTTGATCGCGGCATCGTCGAAATCGGCGCGGCGCTGGCGCAGCTTTTCGGCGTAGTAGCGCCAGTCCCACGGTGCCAGCTCGAAATTGCCGCCCTCTTCGGCGATCAAGGCCTGCAGCGCGTCGCGGTCGGCGAGCGCCCGGGCCCGCGCCGGCCGCCACACACGCTGCAGCAGATCGCGCACCGCCTCCGGGGTCTTGGCCATCGAATCATCGAGCCGGTAGGCCGCGAAGGTCGGATAGCCGAGCAGCTTGGCGGTTTCCTCGCGCAGCTGCAGGATCTCGGTGATGATGGCGTTGTTGTCGTTGCCATTGCCGTTATCGCCGCGCGCAATGAACGCCTTATAGGCCTTCTCGCGCAGGTCGCGGCGGGTCGAGCTTTTCAGGAATGGTTCGACCGAGGACCGCGACAGCGTCACCACCGCCTTGCCGGCGAGGCCGCGCTCCTCGGCAGCCGCCTTGGCGGCGGCGACAAAACTGTCCGGCAGGCCGTCGCAATCATCCGGCCCGATCTCCATGAACCAGTCCTGTTCGTCGCCGAGCAGATGATGGCTAAAGCTGGTGCCAAGCTGCGCCAGCCGCTCATTGATGGCGGCGAGCCGGTCCTTGGCGCTTTGGTCGAGGCCGGCGCCGGCACGGTGGAACCGGGTGTAGGTGCGTTCCAGCAGCCGGGCCTGTTCCGGCGTCAGGCCGAGCTCGGCGCGGCGCTGATAGAGCTGGTCGATGCGCGCAAACAGCGCGGCGTTCATCAGAATCGGATTCCAATGGCGCGCCATGCGCAGCGAGACCTCGGAGTCGATCTCAAGCAGCGCCGGGCTCGAATGCGCCGAGACCAAATCATAGAACACCGCCGCCACCCGGTTCAGCAGCCGGGCGCTGCGCTCCAGCGCGGTGATGGTGTTGTCGAAATCCGGTGCGGCGGGATCGGCGGCAATCGCTTCGATCTCGGCGACATGGTCGGCAAATGCCTGCTCGAATGCCGGAATGAAGTGCTCGGGCTTGATCTGGTCGAACGGCGGCGTTTCGAACGGCGTCAGCCAGGGCTGCAGCAGGGGATTATCCAGCATTGCGGGCATCGAGAGAACCTGCTCCGGTTTCGGGGATTGACCGTGAAGGATATAGCATGCGCGCCGGGAATTTTTAGTCCGGCCGGGCTGCGGCGCAGGGCGGCACGACCGAGTTTTTGCGGTGGGCTTGCCGTGGCAGACGTTTTCGGAGAGATTGCGGCCACCAAGAGGACCCGAAGATGAGCAAGCAGCCTGCTTCCGCCGCCCCCCGCCAGATCGTCTGGCCGACCGTGATCACGGTGATCTCCGCCGCGATTTTGATCGGTGCCGAGGTGTTTGGCGCGGCCTTTGCCGGCGGCTGGGCGCTCGCGATCCTGTTTGGCCTCGGCGAGGGCGCCTCGCACATCCTGCAAGCCGTGCTGTTCTTGTGCGGTGTCGCGGTGATGGTTGCCTTCATCCGGGCGGCGCGCCGCGCCGAGCCGTTTACCCGCCGCGTCTAATACCCGCCGCGTCCGAGCGCGTCACAAAGCCGCGCGCTCGCGCCTGCTCCAGATACCTGAAAAGCTGTTCGGCGCCGCTTGCGGCGCGCGAAGTTGAACGTCTGTTCATGCGGCCGCCGTTACGCACAGCTAAGAGCGCGGCGTTGAAGTGTAGCAGCGCTATTAACCTAAAAAAAAACTTGCGAAGCCGGGGTAAAGCACCTATGTCCCGGCTTGCCCAATTTCGCACGTGCCTGTGGTCGTGTGTCGATCGGTGGGTATCCGGACAAGAGGCCGGACAGCCGCCAAGGGGTGATCAAGGCCGAGGGTCTCGTGGGTGTTCTCCACGGGGCCAGCATCTCTCTCAAGAGCTGCCGTTGAAGGTCTCTCACCTTTTGCAACCGTGATCGGCAGCCGGAGGCGAACCGGCGCACCCCGCTCTCAACGGGGGACGCGACTTAAAGCAACGACGGAGCGGGCTTTTTTGGTCTCTACCGGCTTTCCATCAGCCGGCGCGGGCTACTGAAAAGGCTTGTCCTTCATTGCCAGGTGTGCGGGCGGGATCTCCCCAACCAATCCACGGCAGCACAGTTCGGTTTCGAGTTTTCGGCTCGTCGCGCCTCCATCGCGCGTCGGCGCTGAAGGCGTCGGAACGAACGTCACGTTTGATTGCGCCCTTCGCTGGGCGTTGGGAGTGTGCCATGACCGAACGTATTCAGGAATTCCTCCGCGACCGCCGCAACAAGGGTCTGGACGTCGAGCCGTGCCTGGTCGTTGACCTCGAGGTCGTGCGCGACAATTACCAGAGCTTTGCCGCCGCGCTGCCGGACAGCCGCGTGTTCTACGCTGTGAAGGCCAATCCGGCGCCGGAGCTGCTGGCGATGCTCGCCTCGCTCGGCTCGTGCTTCGACTGTGCCTCGGTCGCCGAGATCCAGATGGCGCTGGCTGCCGGCGCGACCCCGGACCGCATCTCGTTCGGTAACACCATCAAGAAGGAGCGCGACATCGCGCGTGCCTTCGAGCTCGGCATCAACCTGTACGCCGTCGATTGCGCGGCGGAGGTTGAGAAGGTGGCGCGTGCCGCCCCGGGCGCCAAGGTGTTCTGCCGCATTCTGTATGATTGCGTCGGTGCCGAATGGCCGCTGTCCCGCAAGTTCGGCTGTGAGCCGGCGATGGCGGTCGACGTGCTCGATCTCGCCAAGCGTCTGGGCCTCGAAGCCTATGGCATCTCGTTCCACGTCGGCTCGCAGCAGCGCAAGCTGAAGTCGTGGGACCGTGCCCTCGAGATGGCGGCCGCGGTGTTCCGCGACTGCGCCGAGCGCGGCATCAACCTGTCGATGGTCAACATGGGCGGTGGCTTCCCGACCAAGTATCTGAAGGAAGTGCCGGCTGTGGTGCAGTACGGCCGCTCGATCTTCCGGGCGCTGCGTAAGCACTTCGGCAACCAGATCCCGGAAACGATCATCGAGCCGGGCCGCGGCATGGTCGGCAATGCCGGCGTGATCGAAGCGGAAGTTGTGCTGATCTCGAAGAAGAGCGAAGCCGACGACGTGCGCTGGGTCTATCTCGACATCGGCAAGTTCGGCGGTCTCGCCGAGACGATGGACGAGGCGATCCGCTACCCGATTCGCTCGCGCCACGACGGTGCGGAAATGCGTCCGTGCGTGCTCGCCGGTCCGACCTGCGATTCGGCCGACGTGCTGTACGAGAAGATGCCGTATCCGCTGCCGGTGACGCTCGAGATCGGCGACAAGCTGCTGATCGAAGGCACCGGCGCCTATACGTCGACCTACTCGGCGGTGGCGTTCAACGGTTTCCCGCCGTTGAAGACCTACCACATCTGACGCGGGCGTAAGCTCGTTCACTTCAAGCGGAGCCGGTGCGCCGGCTCCCCCTCTCCACCTTGATGATAGCTCCGCGGCTATGCGGAGGTTGCCGGCTAGCGGATGACAGCGCGCGATCAGGATCGGCGCTCCGCTCGGACAGCCTCGCGAACGGCTGGCGGAGCGGGAGCAGGACCGCCATGACCAAGACCCTCATCCGACTGGTTGCCGCCGCTGACAGCGGAGCTGCGTTTGCGATTCGCGCCGAGCGCGCCGCGGATGTGCCGGCGCGTGAAGCGTTGCTCGACGCCTGCTTTGGCGTGGGCCGGAATGCGCGCACCTGCCAGCGGCTGCGCGATGGCCGCCGTCCGGCGGAAGGTCTGGCGTTTTCTGCGATCCATCGCGGCCGCCTGGTCGGCACCGTGCGGCTGTGGCATGTCGATGCCGGCGGCCGTTCCGCGCTGGTGCTCGGCCCGCTCGCGGTCGATGGCTCGTGCCGCAAGCTCGGCGTCGGCGCCGCGCTGATGAAGCACGCGCTCGCCGCCGCTGCGGCGCGCGGTCATGGCGCGGTGATTCTGCTCGGCGATGAGCCGTATTACGCCCGCTTTGGCTTCTCGGTTGCCAAGATGGACAAGCTGTCGCTGCCCGGTCCGTTCGAACGCGACCGGCTGCTTGGCCTCGAACTGCGCGCCGGTGCGCTCAATGGCGCCGAAGGCCTGATCGTGGCGACCGGCGCCGCCGCTTCGCGCAAGAGCTCCCGGCTCACCGCCGCACGCGCGGCCTGATTTTCCCTGCTAAGAGCCTTACTGCCGCGCCCGCTGCAGCGGGCGCGGTTAAACTAGTTTGTGTTGCTGAAATAGTCTCAACATCTCCACTCCCGCATCGGACCGATGCGCCTAACTTGGAAAAAGTCTCTCATGTCCCGCCAGTTGATTTCCTCCGGTTCGCCCTTTGAAAAGACCGCCGGCTATAGCCGCGCGGTGGTCGATGGCGATTTCGCCTTCGTCTCGGGCACCACCGGCTACGACTACACCACCATGACCCTGCCGGCCGATGTCACCGCGCAGACACGCAATTGCTTCAAAACCATCGAGGGGGCTTTGCAGCAGGCGGGCTTTTCGATGAGCGATCTGGTGCGGGCCACTTACTACATCACCGATGCCGCCGATGCCGACGCCGTATTTGCGGTGTGCGGCGAAGTGCTCGGCGAAATCCGCCCGGCAGCGACGCTACTGGTGGTCGCCGGGCTCTATAAGCCCGAGATGAAGGTCGAAATCGAAGTCACGGCGAAGCGTCGTTGATGAGCACGGCGTCCCGCGGCCCGGCCGCGGGACGGCTTGTTGCTTTGTGTCCACCTCCATGCGCGCTTTGGCGCGCATGCCAACCGAAGACTGGGAAATCATGATCCATCAGATCAAGGCGCCCCGTAAGGAACTGCCGCCCATCAAGCTGCGCCAGCAGGACAGCGACCGGCTAGGCCAGCTGGCCGAAGCCGCTGCCGAAACCTCGCCGGTGGCGGAGTTTTTGGCGCGTGAGATCGATCGCGCGGCGGTCGTGCCGGATTCCGAACTGGCCGGCATCGTTTGCATGGAATCCGAAGTGGTGTTCCGCGACGACGCAACCGGCCAGCAGAAGCGCGTTACCCTGGTGTATCCCAATGCCGCTGACATCGACGCTGGCCGAATTTCCGTGCTGACTCCGATCGGCGCCGCGCTTATAGGGCTGGCTGCCGGTCAGACCATCGAATTCGGGACCCCGACCGGCGGCGTGAAGTCGCTCACCGTGCTCGAGGTCAGCGGACCGGCCTGACCTACCCGGTGTGTCAGGGGCGCGCTGCGACACGCAGCGTGCCGGCAAGTTTCGTCACCTGTTTCCCCGAACGTAGTCCTACGTTCGTTTCCACCATCCGGAGTTACTATCCCATGTCTTCTTCAGCCAATCCGCCCATCCACGCGCGCATCAGCGGCCCCATCGTGATGATCGGTTTCGGCTCGATCGGCAAAGGCACGCTGCCGCTGATCGAGCGGCATTTCGAGTACGACAAGTCGCGCTTTGTGATTATCGACCCGCATGCCGATGACGAGCTGGCCCGCAAGCATGGCGTGCGCTTCATCAAGCAGGCGGTCACCAAGGACAATTACCGCGAACTGCTGGTGCCGCTGCTCACCGAAGGCGGCGGCCAGGGCTTTTGCGTCAACCTGTCGGTTGATACCGGCTCGGTCGACCTGATGACGATGTGCCGCGAGATCGGCTCGCTGTATATCGACACGGTGGTCGAGCCCTGGCTCGGCTTCTACTTCGACAAATCGGCCGGCCCGGAGAAGCGCTCCAACTACGCGCTGCGCGAGACGTTGCTCGCCGCCAAGCGCAAGCATCCGGGCGGCACCACCGCGGTGTCGACCTGCGGCGCCAACCCCGGCATGGTGTCGTGGTTCGTCAAGCAGGCGCTGCTCGACATCGCCCGTGATACCAACACGCCGTTCAACGAGCCCAAGAGCCGCGAAGGCTGGGCGGAGCTGGCGCACAAGCTCGGCGTCAAGGGCATCCACATCGCCGAACGCGATACCCAGCGCTCCAAGAACCCGAAGCCGATGAACGTGTTCGTCAACACCTGGTCGGTGGAAGGTTTTGTGTCGGAAGGTCTGCAGCCGGCCGAACTCGGCTGGGGCACCCATGAGAAGTGGATGCCGGATAATGGCCGCACCCACAGCGAAGGCTGCGGCGCTGCGATCTATCTGCTGCAGCCGGGCGCCAACACCCGGGTGCGGACTTGGTGCCCGACCCCGGGCGCGCAATATGGCTTCCTGGTGACGCACAACGAGTCGATCTCGATCGCGGACTACTTCACGCTGCGCGACGGCGACAAGGTGGTGTACCGGCCGACCTGCCACTACGCCTATCATCCGGCCAACGACGCGGTGCTGTCGATGCACGAGATGTTCGGCGCCGAAGGCAAGATGCAGCCGAAGTGGCACATTCTCGACGAGAACGAGATCGTTGACGGCATCGACGAACTCGGCGTGCTGGTCTATGGCCACGCCAAGAACGCCTATTGGTACGGCTCGCAGCTCTCGATCGAAGAGACCCGCGAGGTCTGCCCGTATCAGAACGCCACCGGCATGCAGGTGTCGTCAGCGGTGCTGGCCGGCATGGTGTGGGCGCTGGAAAATCCGGAAGCCGGCATTGTCGAGGCCGACGAAATGGACTTCCGCCGCTGCCTGGAAGTGCAGAAGCCGTATCTCGGCCCGGTGAAGGGCTACTACACCGATTGGACGCCGCTCGCCGATCGTCCGGGCCTGTTCCCGGAAGACATCGACACTTCCGATCCGTGGCAGTTCAAGAACGTGCTGGTGCGCTAGAGCCTTTTCGGTTCTGATGGAATCAGAACCGAGGCTCTAGCTTTATGTGCTGACGCGTTTTCTTGACGCGAACCGGGCTCCACTTCGCTCGAAAACGCTATAAGCGTCATCGGTTGACCGGGATGCCAGCGGCATCCCGGCGCCAATTATCACGAGGGCCGCGAGCAGCCTGGCTGCTGGCGGCCCTTTTGTTTTGGGAGAGTAACAATCGAAGCGAAGCTGGTTCGCTGATCAAGCGGCGGCACTCTGACATCAACTAACTGCACGTCATGGCCGGGCTCGTCCCGGCCATCCACGTCTTTGAATCCAGATGTCGTTCAAGACGTGGATGGCCCCGACAAGCGCGGGCATGACGGCTCATTGTGAGGAGGCCGTTGCTATCAGTTATTCGGCCGCACGGGTTCGCCGACTTTTTCCGCTGGCGCCGGCGGCAAGGCCGGCTGCGCGCCAAGTTTCTGTGCATCGGTATCGGGGCGGGCAGGTTCGGGCGGGATCGCGCTCGGACGGGTCAAGGCCGGAGGGATGGGCGCGGGCAGTGCCGGTTTGCTTTCCGCGCCCGGCGTCGATTGCAGCGGCGGCGTCGCCTGCACCACGCGCGGCGGCTCGCGCATCATGAACAAAGCGAGCGCGCACAAGCCGACGCCGCCCAATATCAGCAGGCTGGCAATCAGGCTTTCGCGTTTCAGGCTGCGTGTGGCCATGAGGGTCTCCTGGTGTTGCTGGTGTTAACGGCCCGGACGCGGCGGCGGTTCCCCGCTGATGGCTAATCCTTGGTGCTGCTTTCCCAGGTGGCGTATTTCACACCAGAACATTTCGACAGATCGGCGACCACGACATCCAGTTCTTTCGGATCAATGGCGGTCGCGACCAGCGTGGCGACGATTTCCGCTTTGTCCTCGGCATGTTCGGGCGTTTCGACCTCGAGGTCAGCGACCGGATAATTCGCCGCTTCGAGCCGTTCGACCAGCTGATCGCGCGCCGCATCGGCGATCTGACCATCGACGGTGAGCCGCACCGAATAGGTCGCTTCCAGCGAGCGTTCGTCGATCGGCGATCGGTTGATGGCGTTGACCAAGGGCCGCAGCAGCGTGTTGCCGGCAATCACGAAGACGGTGAGCGCGCAGGCCTGTGCCACCATGTCGGCGCCGGCGCAACAGCCGACCGCCGAGCAGCTCCACAAGGTCGCAGCGGTGTTAAGCCCGCGGACATTCATGCCTTCCTTCATGATGACGCCGGCGCCGAGAAAGCCGACGCCGGACACCACATAGGCGATGACATGCACCGCGCCCTCAGCGCCTTTGAGGTGCATGGCGAGATCGACAAACGCCGCCGACGCGGTTGCGACCAGCACATTGGTGCGCAGCCCCGCGGTGCGCAGCCGGTATTGGCGCTCGGCGCCGATCAGCATGCCGAGCACGAAGGCCACGGTCAGGCTGAGCAGCGTGTCGAGAAAATCGAAGGTTTGGAAGGTGGTCAGGAATCGCATGGAGACGATGATAGTCGCTCAGCGATGACGTTGGAACGTCAGACCCAACCTATAGTGGCAAAACCCCGACCTCACCGTCCTCGCAGGCATAGGCCAGCGTCTCGCCATCCGCGGCCCAGGCCACGGCGGCCACTGGACTGCCTTCGCCGCGCACCAGGATTTCCGCGCCGTCGCCGATGCGCACCATCAGCACCACGCCATTGCTATAGCCGCACGCCAGCACCTCGGCATTGGCATCGCAGGCCACCGCGGTGACGCGCGCCTGCAGCGGCGCCAGCATCGCCGGCTGTTTGCCCATCGGCCCGTCCTTGGTCGCGAACGGCCAGATGATCACCGCGTCCGCGCCCGAGGTCGCCAGCCCCTTGCCGCCCACGGTCCAGGCCATCGAGCGCACCCGGCCGGGATAGCCGGTCATGCGCATGTGCTGGCCATCGGAAAGCCGCCAGCCATGCAGTGCCGGCTCGTGCATCGCGGTGATCAGGAAGCGATTGTCGGCGCTGAACATCACGCCGAGATGCGAGCCGGCCCATTCCAGCACGTCCGGCTTGGCCGCCATATTGGGAAACCACAGCGTCACGCCGTTATAGTGCGCGATCGCGAGCCGCAGTCCTTTCGGCGCGAAAGCCAGCCCGCCGACCGTGGAGGGCACGTCGAAGCTCTTTTCCTCGCCCTTGGGCATGCGGACGAACGCGGTCTTGCCGGCCGACCAGGCGACCGCCCCGTCGGGATGCAGCGCGACATTGTCGATCCAGCGCCGCTTGGCATCGGTAGCGATCGTGGTGGCGGTGCCGCTGGCGTCGATCGCGGTGACCTTGCCGTCATCGCCGCCGGTCAGAAGACGCTTTCCGTCGCTGGCGGCACACAGAATCGCGCCGAACGCGACTTCGATCCGCTCGGTCTGATCAAGACCGCGGATCAAAGTGACGGCTTCCTCGGTGCCGACCACTGCGAGCGTGTCGCCGAGGAAGAATGCGGACGCGGCTGGGGCGCCGAGCGCGAATTTATGGACGCGCGCGGTGACCGAGGGGATCGAGGCTTCGGCGGCGCCGGACTGGATGTCGCTGGTCATGCGGCGATACACTTGTCAAAGCCGTCGCGGATCGCCTGTTCGGGCAGATCGCGACCGATGAACACCACGCGGCTAAGCCGCGGCTCGTCCTCGCGCCACGGGCGCTGATGATCGCCTTCCAGCATCATATGCACGCCCTGAAACACGTAGCGGTCGTCATCGCCGGAAAAGGCCAGGATGCCCTTGGAGCGCAGAATCTTCTGGCCTTCGGTCGCCACCAATTGCTGCAGCCAGGGCATGAATTTCTTCGGATCGAGCGGCTTGTCGCTGGATAGCGCCAGCGATTGCATATGCTCGTCATGATAGTGCTTGAGGCCATGGCCGTGGTGATCACCATGGTGGTGATCATGGCCGCAATGCGGGTCGTGGCAATGCTCGTGATCATGATCGTGGTCGTGATCATCGCTGCCTTCGAGGAATTCCGGCTCGATCTCCAAAATGCGATCGAGATCAAAGGCGCCGCGATCGAGCACGTCGGCCAGCGCCACCTGGCAGCGCTGGGTACGGTGCAGATGGGCGTAGGGGTTGATGCCGCGAATGCGCGCTTCCACTTCGGCGAGTTCGGCCGGCGTCACGAGGTCGGTCTTGTTGAGGATGATCACGTCGGCGAAGGCGATCTGGTTCTTGGCTTCCGGCGCGTCTTTCAGCCGGTCGCTGAGCCATTTGGCGTCGGCCACCGTGACCACGGCGTCGAGCCGGGCGTTGTTCTGCACGTCTTCGTCGACAAAGAAGGTCTGCGCCACGGGCGCCGGATCAGCAAGGCCGGTGGTCTCGACGATGATGGCGTCGAACTTACCGCGCCGCTTCATCAAGCCACCGAGAATCCGCACCAGATCGCCGCGCACCGTGCAGCAGATGCAGCCGTTGTTCATCTCGAACACTTCTTCATCGGCGCCGATGATCAAATCATTGTCGATGCCGATCTCGCCGAATTCGTTGACGATCACCGCATATTTCTTGCCGTGGTTTTCCGACAGAATTCGGTTCAGCAAGGTAGTCTTGCCGGCGCCGAGATAGCCGGTGAGCACGGTGACAGGGACTTTTTCGGACGCGGGTGACGACATCGGGCTGCTTCTCCAGGCACACCCCGGCTCCATCGGGAACGCATTCGCGCGCCGCGCCTGACACCAGGGTCGAACGGGTGAGGTCCAGCGGAGTGCCCGTGCAAGGGCAGCCCCAGGGACCGGAACGGAAGCGCGCTAGTCGCCCAGCGCGCTCGTCAGCGCCTTTATATTGTGGCGGACCATGGCAATGTAAGTGGGCGCTTCGCCGTTTTCATCGGTCAGGCTGTCGGAATACAGCGCGTCGCCGATCTTGGCGCCGGTCTCGGCAGCGATCCGGCGCATCAGCCGCGGGTCGGTGATGGTCTCGATGAACACCGCCGGAATGGCTTCGGCCTTGATCTGCTTGATGATCCTGGCGACGGCGCGGGCGCTGGCCTCGGCATCGGTGGAAACGCCCTGCGGGGCGATGAAGGCAATGCCATAGGCGTTGGCGAAATAGCCGAACGCGTCGTGGGTCGAGATCACCTTGCGGCGCTGCGCGGGGATCTTGGCGATCGCGGCCCGGATCTCGCTATCGAGCGCGTCGAGCTTGCCGAGATAATCCGCGGCATTGGCGGCATAGAGCGCGGCGCCGTCCGGATCGGCCGCGGCGAGCGCATCACGGATGTTGCCGACATAGACCTTGACGTTGGCAACCGACTGCCAGGCATGCGGGTCGAATTGCGCGTCATGAGGGTGGGCGTTGTGGCTGTGATCCTTGTGATCGTGATCAGCGTCCGCCGCCTCGAGCGGCTTGATGCCCCGGCTGGCTTCGATCACCGTCGCCTTGCTGCCGGATGATTTCACCAGCCGCGGCAACCAGCCCTCGAAGCCCAGGCCGTTGACGATCACCAGTTTGGCGGCGGCGATGCGCTTCGCATCCGCTGGCGAGGGCGTATAGACATGGGCGTCGCCGCCCGGGCCGATCAGCGTGGTGATCTGGGCCCGGTCGCCGGCGACGTTGCGCACCAAATCGGCCAGGATCGTAAAGCTGGCGACCACCTCGATCTTGTTTTGGGCGCGCGCCGGCGCGGTCGAAGTGAGGGACAGCGCGAGCAAAGCGAGGGCGATCCAGATCTGACGCATGGCGACTCCGGTCAGGCTTCGAGATGGCGGCCGGGAAACAGCCGGCGCAGCAGGCCGCCGACCGGCCCGATCAACACCGACAGCAGATAAAGCACCGCGCTGGCCAGGATGATGGCGGGCCCAGCCGGCACCTCGGTGTGAAACGACAGCAACAGCCCGGCATAGCCGGAGAGCAGCGCGCTGATGCTGGCGATCACCAGCATCGCGGAGATGTCGCGCGCCCAAAAGCGCGCGATCCCGGCCGGCAGGATCATCAGGCCGACCGCCAGCAGGGTGCCGAGCGCGTGGAAACCATTGACCAGATTGAGCACCACCAGGCCGAGAAAGATCATGTGCGCCGGCCCGCCGGCGCGGCTGACCGTGCGCAGAAATAGCGGGTCGACGCATTCGATCACCAGCGGCCGAAAAATCAGCGCCAGCACGATCAGGGTCAGCGTGGCATTGAACGCGATCACCAATAGCGTCGGGTCATCGAGCGCCAGGATATTGCCGAACAGCACGTGCAGCAGATCGATATTGCTGCCCTTCAAGGAGACGATGGTGACGCCGAGCGCCAGTGACACCAGATAGAACGCGGCGAGCGAGGCGTCCTCTTTCAACTGCGTGACGCGCGACACCAGCCCGGACAGCAGCGCGACCACGAAGCCGGCCAGGATGCCGCCAATGGTCATCGCGAACAGGCTCAGCCCCGAGATCAGAAAACCGATTGCGGCGCCGGGCAGGATCGCATGCGCGATCGCGTCGCCGGCGAGACTCATCCGGCGCAGCATCAGGAACACGCCGATCGGCGCGCCAGCCAGTGCCAGCGCCAGCAGGCCGGCAAAAGCCCGGCGCATGAATTCGAATTCGATGAACGGGCCGAGCAGGGCGTCATACAGCCAGGTCATGATACGGCCTGCCGATTGGTCGGATCGCCGGCGCAGGCGGCCGCCTGGTCATCGAACGCTTCGCACATGCGCCGGGCCTCTTGCAGGTTGGCGTCGGTCAGGGTCTGCTTGGTCGGCCCCCAGGCCACCACGCTGCGCGCCAAGAGCAGGGTTTCCGGAAACGCCGCGCGCACCAGGTCGAAATCATGCAGCGCCGCCAGCACGGTGCGGCCTTCGTCGTGCCAGCGCCGCACCAGTTCGAGCAGGTCCTCGGTGGTCTTGGCGTCGATGGCGTTGAACGGCTCGTCGAGCACGATCACGTCGGCGTCCTGCAGCAGCGTGCGTGCGAACAGCATGCGCTGGGTCTGGCCGCCGGACAGCGTGCCGATGATGCGGTTTTCAAAGCCCTGCAAGCCGACCGCGGCCAGCGCCCGGATGATGTCGTCGCGCTCGCGGCGGCCGATGCCGCCAAACAGCCCGCAGCGGTGCCACAGGCCGGTGCCGACGAAATCGAATACCGAGATCGGGAAACTGCGGTCGAGATCGGCAATCTGCGGCAGATAGGCGATATCGCGCACCGCGAGCCCGCCACGGTCGATCACCCCTGCCAGGGGTTTTAGAATACCGACAACGCCGCGAAATAAGGTCGATTTGCCGGCGCCGTTGGGCCCGACCACCGCCAGCAGCGTGCCAGCGGCGATTGTGCCGCTCAGGTGGTGCACCGCCGGGTGACGGTCATAGCCCAGCGTGACGTCGCGGAAGATCAGCGGCACGGTCACGGCCGGACCCCGGTCAAAACCAGCGTCCACAACACCGCGCTGAGCGCCCCTGCGACCAGAAGTCGCCCGGTTACGGTCATTCTCAGCAGCGACCAGCCGGGCGTTTGGGTAGGATGCGGTGCCTCGGCACCGTGATTGTGCCGATGATGGGGGCCGGAGTGGCCATGGCCATGAGAGGAAACGGACATTTTGGGCAGGCTCAGCACCGCGCCGTGCGGATGGCGACGTTATATTATAACATCAGCCGGCGGCTCAACTGCAACAGTTCGGCTGAACCATGGCAGCGGGGTTGCGGCATTGCACCAAACGGTAGCGAAGTTGCCAAAAATGGTTAGCGAATGGTCAACGCAACCGTTCCAATTAAGGCGTCATTAAGGTCTCATTAAGGCGGTATTAAGCACAAATTTTCCAGGTTCCTCATAAGGTTAGTTGCGATTGGGGTGTGGCCGTTAGGTGACAGCATTTCCCGTCGAAACTGGCTAAGTACCTTCCAGACGGCGCCGCCCAGCGGTGCCTCTGATAGAAGTCCTGGAGAAAAAACTATGAAGAAGTTCCTGCTCGGCACCGTGGCGCTGATCGCGTTCGCCGCCCCCGCCGCTGCCGCCGACCTCGCGGCGCGTTCCTACACCAAGGCTCCGGCTTACGTTCCGCCGGCCCCGATCTACAACTGGACCGGTTTCTACATCGGTGGTCACATCGGCGGCGCCTTCGTCGGCGACGACAGCATTGCCGCTGGCGCGACCCGCAACAACAACGCCGCGTTCCTCGGCGGTGTGCAGGGTGGTTACGACTGGCAGTTCGCCCCGAACTGGGTGCTCGGTATCGAAGCCCAGTACAGCTGGCTGGACCGCAACACCGACCCGGTTCGGGTCGGTACTGTGATGTTCAGCGACAACCAGAAGGGCCTCGGCTCGGTGACCGGCCGCATCGGCTACACCTGGGGTCCGGCGCTGCTGTACGCCAAGGGCGGTTACGCTTTTGCTGACTACAACACCTCGGCTATACAGGGCACCACTGTGGTCTCTGTGAACAGCAAGTCTGACGGCTACACCGTCGGTGGCGGTCTCGAATACCTGTTCGCCCCGAGCTGGTCGGGCAAGGTCGAGTATCAGTACTACAACTTCGGCAACGTCGACTTCCTGGGCTACTCGTTCAAGAACGATGAGCACGTGGTCAAGGCCGGCCTGAACTACCGCTTCAACTGGGGTGGTCCGGTCGTCGCGAAGTACTGATCGCGTCGAAACGACTTGATTGCCTCGGCAACGAGGCATCCGAAAGGGCCGGCTCACCGCCGGCCCTTTTTGTTTGTGTGGCGATGCTGTTGATTTACCGCCCAGCGAAATTCCCGTTCAGCGCGCAATTGTACCGCGCAACTACTTTTGTCAGGCCAAAAATTAACCCGTGGCTCTGATACTCGCCTGGCGATCCAGTCACCAAGAATGGACGCGGGGAGAAAACGAGATGGTAAGGGCAAGCGCGGCCGCTCCGGCCGCATCCAACAACCGTCGCCGGTTTGGTATTCCGACGCTGGGCGTTCGCGGCAGTTTGTTTACGGCGTTCGCCGTGATCGCCGGCATGGCCATGCTGATCAGCGTCGGCTCCGGCACCAGTCTGAGCAAGCTCGGCGCGGCGATGACCGAGCTGAGTGGCCGCGACATTCCCAAGCTGGCGGCCAGCCTGCAACTCACCACGCAGAGCGAGAGCCTGGCCAGCCAGGCGCCGATGCTGCTGGCCTCCAGTTCCGCCGAGGCGCTGCGCGAGCGTCAGCAGCGCATGCGGGACGCGCTCGAGGTCGCGACCCAGCGGCTGGCCGACATCACGCGGTTCGGCGCCGACCAGGCGGTGATCACCGCGATGACCGACACGCTGAAAAACATCGAAGACACGATCCGCAGCCTCGGCGCCGCGGCGCAGGAGCGGCTTGATCTCGCCGCCAGCCACCGCAAGCTGTACGACGCGCTGCGTGGCGCTCAGGATGAGTTTTTGGCACTCGCCACGCCGGCGATGATGGATGCCCAGACCCGGATGTCGGCGGCGCTGGCCTCGACCAGTCTCAACGCCAGTGACGCCGCCGATGCCGGCCGCACCATTGAACTGCTCGGCAATGTGATTGCGCCCAGCAATCTGATCGTCTCGAATTTGATGGCCGCGCTGTCGGCGCGCGACATCGAGGTGCTGGCGGCGCTGGAAGCCAGCTTTACAGATGCCGACGCCACCGTGCGCAGCAGCCTGGAAGCGCTGCCGGCCGACGGCAGCACCGCCGCGTTGAAAGACGTCGCGCTGCGGCTGATCGCGCTGGGTGACGGCAAGAGCGGCATCTTCAAGATCCGCGAGAAGGAGCTCGACGCCATTGCTTATGGCGAGCTGATCCTGGATGAAACCCGCAAGCTCAATCTCGGGCTCGGCGTCAGCGTCAAACAACTGGTCGATAGCGTACGCGCCGACACCGAGCTGGCGGCGAAACAGGCACACCGGGAAATCGCGCTCGCCACCCAGGTGATGATCGGCCTCGGCGGTCTGATCCTGATCGGTTCGGCGTTGTTCGTGTGGCTCTATGTGGGCCGCAGCATCTTGCGCCGCATGCACAAGCTGCAGCGCGCGATGCAGGCGCTGTCGGCCGGGCAGCTCGACACCGCGATCGATCGCGGCGGGCGCCAGGATGAACTCGCGGCGATGGCGGCGACGCTGGAAGTGTTCCGCGAAAACATGATGCACGCGCGCGAACTATCCGAAGCGCAGGAGCAGGACCGGATCGCCAAGGCCGAGCGCACCGCGCGCATTGAGGCGCGCATCGCCGAGTTCGAAGGCAAGGTGCGGGGTGCGCTCGAAAAACTGGAAGCATCCGCCAGCGCCATGCAGGACACCGCGCAGGGCATGTCGGCGAGCGCCGATCGCTCCAACGCGCTGGTCAATACCGTGGCGAGTGCCGCCGAGCAGACGTCCGCCAATGTCCAGACCGTGGCAGTCAGCACCGAGCAGTTGAGTTCGTCGATCGCCGAGATCGGCCGTCAGGTGGTCAGCTCCGCCGCGATCGCCACCAAGGCCGTCAGCGAAGCCAGCGCCACCGATGCCACCATCCAGAGCCTTAATGACAATGCCGGCCGGATCAGCGCGGTGATCGATCTCATTCAGAGCATCGCCTCGCAGACCAATCTGCTGGCGCTGAACGCCACCATCGAGGCGGCGCGTGCCGGCGAAGCCGGGCGCGGCTTCGCCGTGGTGGCCGCCGAGGTCAAGGCGCTGGCGGAACAGACCGCCAAGGCCACCGACGAGATCCGCGTTCAGATCGCGGCGATGCAGGAGGTCACTGGATCGGCGGTCGGCGCGATCCGCAACATCGGTCAGACCATCGGCGCCATTAACTCGGTCACCACCGCAATCACCGCTGCTGTCGAGCAGCAAAGCGCGGCTACCCAAGAGATGGCGCGCAACATCCAACACGCTGCCGGTGGCACCAGCCGGGTGTCCGGCAACATCGCCGGCGTCAGTGAGGCGTCCGCGCAGGCCGGCTCGGCGGCCGGCGAGGTGTTGGCGGCGTCCAGCTCGCTGCGCCGCGAGGCCGATATTCTACGCGGCGAAATCGACGATTTTCTCATCAATATCAGAGCGGCTTAAACCGTTCGGCAGCCGCTCGGCCGTGCTGAGGCGTCCGCACAGCGGGCGCTTTCGCGCAAAATGCATGACGCCTATGCACTATCGTTCGTTCTCCGCCCGTTTTCGGCTTGGCCTACCAGCAGTGCTGCGGCTAAGGCGGAGCAAGATCACTCTGTCCCGGTCGAGCCCATGCCGTCAAAAGCCGACACGCCGCCCACCGATGCGCTGCATTATCCTTGGGAGAGCCATCCCGGCCCGGATCGCGTGGTCGAGGTGTTGCCGGGCGTGTTGTGGCTGCGGCTAAAGCTGCCGTTCCGGCTCAATCATGTGAATGTCTATCTGATCGCCGATGGCGACGGCTGGGCGCTGTTCGACACCGGATTCGGCAATGAAGCGACCATCGCGGCCTGGACGACACTGCTCGAGGGCGAGCTGTCCGGCGTGCAGCTCAGCCGGGTGATCGTCAGCCACGCCCATCCTGATCATCTCGGCCTGGCCGGCTGGCTGGTGGCGCGCTTCCAATGTCCGCTGCAGATGTCGCAGCTGGAATTTCTGCACGGCGTCTATCACCAGCACCGCCGCACCGAGGAGCGGGTCGAGAATTCCCGGCTGTTCTTCCGCCGTCATGGCATGGACGAAGCCATGACTCTACAGCTGCTCGGTCGCGGCCACGACTATCTCAAAAAGACGGTGCCGATGCCGGCGGCCTATCAGCGTCTCAGCCATGGCGACCGCCTGATGATCGGCGAGCGCGAATTTCAGGTGATGACCGGCGCCGGTCATTCGCTAGATCAGGTCATGCTGTATTGCGCGGCCGATAATTTCCTGCTGTCGGCCGATCAGGTGCTCAGCAAGATTTCGCCCAATGTCAGCGTCTGGGCGCAGGAGCCGGATGAAGACGCGCTCGGCGCCTATCTGCATTCGCTGCGCATGATTGCGGCCGCGGTGCCGGATGATGCGCTGGTACTACCCGGCCATGGCGTGCCGTTCTACGGATTGCAGGTGCGGATCGGGCAATTGGCCGCGCATCACGAGGAGCGCTGCGAAGTAATCGCCGAGGCTTGCATCGCGACCGCGCGCACCGCCGCCGAGCTGGTGCCGATCGTGTTCAACAAGCACGTGCTGGATGCGCATCAGGCCGGCTTTGCGGCCGGTGAAGTAATCGCGCATGTAAACTATCTATTGGGGCAGGGGCGCTTGAAACAGATTGATCATCGCGCCGGAATTTGCGACGGACTCTTGCGCTTCAAGACTTCGTGAACACTTCAACTGCCTTGATTCACTTCGCTTTCGCATTGATCTTGGTCAAGTTTTTGCCGACCTCCGTAATAGCCCGTCGGTCAAAATACTCAGAGCGAAGGGATGAATTCGGCTCGACATCAATTGTCGAAGCGCTCTAATTAGGCACGCGCCATCTGACGCGCATTTCCCCGCTAGCAGGTTCTTCGTGATGGATTACACCAAGTTCTTCGCAGACGCGCTTGACCGTTTGCATGCTGAGCGCCGCTATCGCGTTTTTGCCGATCTGGAACGCGTCGCGGGCCGGTTCCCCCACGCCACCTGGCACTCCCCGAGCGGCGAACGCGACGTCGTGATCTGGTGCTCAAATGATTATCTCGGCATGGGCCAGCACCCCAAGGTGGTCGGCGCGATGGTCGAAACCGCGACCCGGCTCGGCACCGGCGCCGGTGGCACCCGCAACATCGCCGGCACGCACCATCCGCTGGTGATGCTCGAGAAGGAACTGGCAGATCTGCACGGCAAGGAAGCCGCGCTGCTGTTCACCTCGGGCTACGTTTCGAACCAGACCGGCATTTCGACGCTCGCCAAGCTGATCCCGAATTGCCTGATCCTGTCGGACGCGCTCAACCACAATTCGATGATCGAAGGCATCCGCCAGTCGGGCTGCGAACGCATCGTCTGGCGCCACAACGACACCGCGCATCTCGAAGAGTTGCTGCGCGCCGTTGAGCCGGGCCGTCCGGTGCTGATCGCGTTCGAAAGCCTGTATTCGATGGACGGCGACGTCGCGCCGATGGCGAAGATCTGCGATCTCGCCGAAAAATATGGCGCGATGACCTATTGCGACGAAGTGCATGCGGTCGGCATGTACGGTGCGCGCGGCGCCGGCGTTGCCGAGCGTGACGGCGTGATGCACCGCATCGACATCATCGAAGCGACGCTGGCCAAGGCGTTTGGCTGCCTCGGCGGCTACATCTCCGGCAAGAAGGACGTGATCGACGCCGTGCGCTCCTATGCGCCGGGATTCATCTTCACGACCGCGCTGCCGCCGCCGATCTGCGCCGCCGCGACCGCCGCGATCCGCCACCTCAAGACCTCGACCTGGGAGCGTGAACGCCACCAGGATCGCGCCGCCCGCCTCAAGGCTGTGCTCAACACCGCCGGCCTGCCGGTGATGCCGACCGACACCCACATCGTTCCGGTGTTCGTGGGCGATGCCGAGCGCTGCAAGAAGGCCAGCGATCTCTTGCTGGAAAAGCACGGCATCTACATCCAGCCGATCAACTATCCGACCGTTGCCAAGGGTAAGGAGCGGCTGCGCATCACCCCGTCGCCGTATCATGACGACGATCTGATGGACCGCCTGGCCGAAGCGCTGGTCGACGTCTGGGAGACGCTGGAACTGCCGCTCGGCGCCAAGCCGCTCGCTGCGGAATAAGTTCAACCGATCGTCGGTTTGAGATCAGGGCGCCGGGGCTTCTCCGGCGCCCTTTTTGTTGGCTTTTGCCTTCGGCGCGTCAGCGCTTCGATGGCCCCCCGCCGCGAGGGGCGGGGTGATCGCGCCTGTTGTGCGGTGCCGCGCCATCGCAGGCGCTCGGCATCGGCGGCATCCTGGAAAATCCATCCCGGAAAATCTCTGTCGCCTGGCGCGGTGCAAGCCGCTATTTTTCGCGGCAGATCGGCTCGCCTAACTCCGCACCGCCGATCGCCGGGAGCGAACGACGATGCTGAATGATTGGGCCGTGATCGCAGCCGCGTTCGGCTATATCGTGTTCCTGTTCCTGGTGGCGAGCTATGGCGACCGGCTGTCGCAACAGCAGCGCCAGCGGTTCGGCACCCTGATCTACCCGCTGTCGCTGGCGATCTATTGCACCTCCTGGACGTTTTTCGGCTCGGTCGGCTCGGCGACCCGTTCCGGCTATGATTTTCTGGCGATCTATATCGGCCCGCTGGTGATGCTGGCGTTCGGCACGCCGCTGCTGCGCCGGGTGATCTCGCTCGCCAAGTCGCAAAACATCACCTCGATCGCCGATTTCATCGCGGCGCGTTATGGCAAGAGCCAGGCGGTCGCCGCCACCGTGGCGCTGATCGCGCTGATCGGCTCGGTGCCCTACATCGCGTTGCAGCTGAAAGCGGTGTCGTCCTCGCTGCAGACCATCCTGGGCGAGGATCAGGTGATTTCCGCGGTCCCGCTGGTCAACGACATGGCGCTGGCGGTTGCGGTGGCGATGGCGGTGTTCGCGGTGCTGTTCGGCACGCGCCAGACCAGCGCCACTGAACATCAGCACGGCCTGATGCTGGCGGTCGCCACCGAGTCGATCGTCAAGCTGGTGGCGTTCCTCGCTGCCGGCGTGTTCGTCACCTTCTGGATGTTCTCGCCCAGCGATCTGATCGAGCGGGTGATGACAACCCCCGAAGCGGTCCGCAGCCTCGAACAGCCGGCATTCGGCAGCAACTTCTTCACGATGGCGCTGCTGTCGTTCTTCGCCATCATGCTGCTGCCGCGCCAGTTCCACGTCAGCGTGGTGGAGAATTCGAGCGATGAGGAAGTCAGCCGCGCCCGCTGGCTGTTTCCGCTCTATCTGATCGCCATCAACCTGTTCGTACTGCCGATCGCGCTCGCGGGGCTGGTGACCTTTCCGATCGGCGTGGTCGAGTCGGACATGTTTGTGCTGGCGCTGCCGCTTGCCGCCAAGACCGCGTGGCTGAGCGTGGTGGTGTTCATCGGCGGGCTGTCGGCAGCGACCGCGATGGTGATCGTCGAATGCGTGGCGCTGGCGGTGATGGTGTCCAACGATCTGGTGATGCCGCTGGTGCTGAAGCGCGGGACCTCGCCGCAGGGCGCCGAGCGTGACTATGGCGGCTTTCTGCTCGCGGTGCGCCGGATCGCGATCTTCGTGATCCTGGCGATGGCCTATCTGTATTTCCGCGAACTTGGCTCGGCGCAGCTGGCCGCGATCGGGCTGTTGTCGTTCGCGGCGATCGCGCAGTTTGCCCCGGCATTTTTCGGCGGGCTGGTGTGGCGCCGCGCCACCGCGCTCGGTGCGATCGGCGGCATGGTGGTCGGCTTTGCGGTCTGGGCCTACACGCTGTTCATCCCGAGTTTTCTGGAAGGCACCACCGCGGGCACGCTGATGCTGCAGCATGGCCCTTTCGGCATCGAGATGCTGCGGCCGCGCGCATTGTTCGGCACCGATCTGCCGCCGCTGCTGCACGGCGTGTTGTGGAGCCTGTCGCTCAATCTGCTGGTCTATGTGCTGCTGTCGCTGCTGCGCAGCCCAAGCTCGATCGAGCGGCTGCAGTCGGAAGTGTTCGTGCCGGCGCAGCTGGCGCCGATCGCGCCGCCGTTCCGCCGCTGGCGCGGCACCGTCACCGTGCAGGATATTTTGGGCGCGGTGTCGCAATATCTCGGGCCCGAGCGCGCCGGCGATGCGATCCGCAGTTTCGCGGCCGGGCGCCGTGCTACCATCGAGCCGTCAGCGCCGGCCGATTTCGAGCTGCTGCAACACGCCGAACATCTGATCGCGTCGTCGATCGGTTCGGCGTCGTCGCGCCTCGTGCTGTCGCAATTGCTGCGCAAGCGGACCGTGTCGGCCGAGGCCGCGCTCAAGCTGCTCGACGATTCCCACGCCGCGCTGCATTTCAACCGCGAGATCCTGCAAAACGCGCTCAATCACGTTCGCCAGGGCATCGCCGTATTCAATCCCAATCTGCAGCTGATCTGCTCCAACCGGCAGTTCGGCGACATCCTCGGCCTGCCGGCGCATATCGTGCAGATCGGCGTGCCGCTGATCGAGATTCTCGATTACCTCGCGTTGAGTGCACCCGCGGTCGGCGATGTCGAGGCGCAGACCCGGCTGCGGCTTGCCGCCTACACCACCGAAGGCGCGCCGTTCATCGAGCGCATTCCCGACCGGCATCTGGTGATCGAAGTGCGCGCCAACCGCATGCCGGATGGCGGGCTGGTGATTACTTTCTCCGACGTCACCCCGAGCTTCGAGGCCGCCGAGGCGTTGGAACGCGCCAACGCTACGCTGGAAAAGCGGGTGCGCGACCGCACCGAGGAGTTGATGCGGCTGAACTCCGCGCTGGCGCTGGCCAAGAGCACCGCGGAAGAAGCCAACATCTCCAAAACCCGCTTCCTGGCTGCGGCCAGCCACGACATTCTGCAGCCGCTCAATGCGGCGCGGCTCTATGTCACCAGCCTGGTCGAGCGGCAGCGGCACGGCGAAGACGCCAAGCTGATCGAGAATATCGACGAGTCGCTGGAGGCGATCGAAGAGATCATCGGCGCCTTGCTCGATATCTCGCGGCTCGATGCCGGCGCGATGACGCCGTCGTTGTCCAATTTCGTGATCGGCGATCTGATGCGCTCGCTGGAAATCGAGTTCGCGCCGATCGCGCGCGCCAAGGGCCTCAAACTGAGCTTCGTGCCCTGCCTGCTGCCGGTGGAGTCCGACCGGCTGCTGCTGCGCCGGCTGCTGCAAAACCTGATCTCGAACGCCATCAAATACACGCCGCAGGGCAAGGTGCTGGTCGGTTGCCGGCGGCGCGGCCAGTCGTTGCAGATCGGCGTCTATGACACCGGCGTCGGCATTCCGGTGCTGAAGCGCGCCGAGATTTTCAAAGAGTTTCACCGGCTGGAGCAGGGCGCGCGCATCGCTCGCGGCCTCGGTCTTGGATTGTCGATCGTGGAGCGGCTGGCGCGGGTGCTCGATCACGGCATTGCGCTCGATGCCACCCGCAGCGGCGGTTCGGTGTTTTCGGTGACGCTGCGGGTTGCCAATCAGGTCAACCACACCACCGCGGTCACCAGCGCCACGCCGCTGTCGCGCGCTTCAATGAGCGGCATTTTGGTGGTGTGTATCGAAAATGATCCGTCGATTCTCGACGGCATGAAAACGCTGCTGACCACCTGGGGCGCCAATGTGATTGCGGCCACCGATCCGGAGGCGGCGATCAAGGAGATCGAGCAGGCCGATCAGCCGATCACTGGCCTCTTGGTCGATTACCATCTCGACCGCGGCAACGGCATCGCCGCGATCCGCACCGTCCGGCAGCGTTATGGCGCCGATATTCCGGCGATTCTGATCACGGCCGACCGCAGCCCGCGGGTGCGGGCCGCCGCGCGGGAAGACGATATTGCGGTGCTGAACAAGCCGGTGAAGGCGGCATCGCTGCGCGCCTTGCTCGGCCAATGGCGCGCCCGGCAAAACGTCGCGGCGGAATAGGACGGTGCGGCGGAATACGAATGAGCGTCGCCGTCCTTGCGAGCGGCGTTGCCATCAAGCCGCCTGCCCCTGTCATTGCGAGCGCAGCGAAGCAATCCAGGAATGCCGAGCATGGCGTCCCTGGATTGGTTCGGCGCTGTGCGCCTCGCAATGACGAGAGAAGAAGCAGCTGCGCCTCGCAATGAAGGGGGCGAGGCGGCCGATTGTCGGATCGCGGCGGGGGAAGTCGCCGTTACTGCGGGGCGTCCGGGCGCCACTGACCCGCGGAAATCTTGGCGGCGGCGATCACGGCCTGGGTGCGGCTTTCGACGCCGAGCTTTTGCAGGATCGCCGAGACATGCGCCTTGATGGTGGCTTCCGACACGCCGAGCTCGTAGGCGATCTGCTTGTTGAGCAGTCCCTCGGACAGCATCATCAGCACCCGCACCTGCTGCGGAGTGAGCGTGATCAGCCGGTCGCGCAGCTTGGTCATTTCCGGATCGGCGGCGGCATTGAGGTCAATGTCCGACGGGATCCAGACGTCGCCATCCAGCACCTTCTGGATGGCGTCGCGCAGCGTATCAACGCCATAGCGCTTCGGCACGAAGCCGGAGGCGCCGAAATCCAGCGAGCGGCGGATAGTGCCGACGTCATCGCTGGCGGACACGATTACCACCGGAATCGCCGGATACTGGGCTCGCAGGTAAATTAGTCCCGAAAAGCCACTGATACCGGGCATCGACAGGTCGAGCAGGACCAGATCGACGTCTGACTCCCGCTCCAGCATGCCGGTGAGCTCCTCGAAGGTGCCGGCCTCGCCGATTTTGGCGGAGGGCACGACACTCGCGACGGCATGGCGCAGGGCATCGCGAAACAGCGGATGATCATCAGCAATGATGAGATGCGTACTTGGATTGGGGGTCATCTAAATCTGATGGGGGTTGGCAGAGGGCCCGGGCCTTGCGTTCATCGCAGGGGGCATTTCAGTAATTTTCGCCTGACCGTCAACGTCTGGCAAGCAAACAATTCAAGGCAGATCAATCAGTTTGCTCCAAAAACGCCCAATCTCGCGAGAGTTGTCGCAGGTCATTGCAACCAGAAGATGTGCTATTGGCGCCAAAAGTCGTATTGGGCGAGGTATCGTGACGATGTTACCTTGATGCCAAGCGCTGCGAAGTCAGCCGTTTAAGAATGGCAAAAGCGACGGCGTTTTTGATTATTTTCTTATGGGGAGGTGTTCCAAGATGGCAACCATGACGGCTGCGCCTACGCGCTCGCGCGGCATGACGAAGGACGAACGTTTCGTCATTCTCGCATCGTCACTCGGTACCGTTTTTGAATGGTACGATTTTTACCTGTACGGCTCACTCGCGAGCATCATCGGCGCGCAGTTCTTCAGCGCCTATCCGCCGGCCACCCGCGACATCTTCGCACTGCTGGCGTTCGCCGCCGGCTTCCTGGTGCGTCCGTTCGGCGCCATCGTGTTCGGCCGGGTCGGCGACATCGTCGGCCGTAAATACACCTTCCTGGTCACCATTCTGATCATGGGCCTGTCGACCTTCATCGTCGGCCTGCTGCCCAACGCCGCCACCATCGGTATCGCGGCGCCGATCATCCTGATCTGTCTGCGTCTGTTGCAGGGCCTGGCGCTCGGCGGCGAATATGGCGGTGCGGCGACCTATGTGGCCGAACATGCCCCGCCCGGTAAGCGCGGCTACTACACTTCGTTCATTCAGACCACGGCCACACTCGGCCTGTTCCTCTCGCTGCTGGTGATCTTGTTCACCCGAACCATTCTCGGCGAAGAGAACTTTGCGGCCTGGGGCTGGCGCGTGCCGTTCCTGATCTCAGTGGTGCTGCTTGGCGTCTCGGTCTGGATCCGGCTGCGGCTCAACGAGTCGCCGGTGTTCCAGAAGATGAAGGAAGAGGGCAAGACCTCGAAGGCGCCGCTCACCGAAGCGTTCGCCAACTGGGGCAATGCCAAGATCGTGCTGATCGCGCTGCTCGGCGGCGTGATGGGTCAGGGCGTGGTCTGGTACACTGGCCAGTTCTATGCGCTGTTCTTCCTGCAATCGATCCTGAAGGTCGACGGTTACACCGCCAACCTGCTGATCGCCTGGTCGCTGCTGCTCGGCACGGGCTTCTTCATCGTGTTCGGCTGGCTGTCGGATAAGATCGGCCGTAAGCCGATCATCCTGGCGGGCTGCTTGATCGCGGCGCTGAGCTTCTTCCCGATCTTCAAGATGATCACCAGCTACGCCAACCCGGCGCTGGAAAAGGCGGTCGAACAGATCAAGGTGCAGGTGGTCGCTGATCCGGCGGGCTGCGGTGACCTGTTCAACCCGGTCGGCACCCGCGTGTTCACCGCGCCTTGCGACACCGCTCGCGCGTTCTTGTCGCAATCCTCGGTCAGGTACTCGACCGCCAATGGCCCGGCCGGCTCCGGCGTCAAGGTGCTGGTCAATGACCAGGAGATCCCGTACGTCGACGCCAAGACCTCCAATCCGCAGGTGCTGGCGGCGGTGCAGGCCGCGGGCTATCCGAAGGCCGGCAACCCGCAGATCGTGAAGATGTCGCATCCGTTCGACGTGTTCCGTACGCAGGTGGCGGCGGTGATCGGGCTGCTGTTCGTGCTGGTGCTGTTCGTCACCATGGTCTACGGCCCGATCGCGGCGATGCTGGTCGAGCTGTTCCCGGCGCGGATCCGCTACACTTCGATGTCGCTGCCCTACCACATCGGTAACGGCTGGTTCGGCGGCCTTCTGCCTGCGACCGCGTTCGCGATCGTGGCCTCGACCGGCGATATCTATGCCGGCCTCTGGTATCCGATCATCTTCGCGTCGATCACCGTGGTGGTCGGCCTGATCTTCCTGCCGGAAACCAAGGACGCCGATATCGGCCGGCACTAATCGCCGACTGATCTGAAAAAGAAGCGGCCGCGGAGCAATCCGCGGCCGTTTTTGTTCAGGTGCATTCTTTTGCGGTTTTGCTGCGTTCAAAGCGGATGCAAGGCGCTGCTCGTGATGGCTTGAGACAGCGCCGCGCGCGCTTCCCCTCCCCGCCGCTACGCGGGGGAGGGAAGGCATGCGGGTTGGCCGCGTCGTTGAGGTGGCCGCTTGTTGGCGCGATCAAGTCGCCGTCGTCAAACCGCACTGCCGATGAACTGCAGCACCACTTCGCGGTGGTGCGGGCGGCGGCGGTGTTCGATCAGATAGACCGCCTGCCAGGTGCCGAGCGCGAGCCGGCCGTTCAGCACCGGGATTTGCAGTGAAGCGCCGGTCAGCATGGTCTTGATATGCGCCGGCATATCGTCGGCTCCTTCAGTGTCGTGCTGCCAGCCGGCATGTTCCGGTGCGAGCCGTTGCAGCGCCGTGGCGAGATCGATCAGCACGGACGGATCGGCATTTTCCTGAATGGTCAGCGATGCCGAAGTGTGGCGCACGAACACCGTCACCGCGCCGTCGGCGGCGCGCGCTTCGGTGACGAAAGCAGCGATGTCCGGCGTCACATCAACAAATTGCGCGCCGGCGGTGCGCACATTGAGCGTGGTCGAGACCACGGTGCTGACCTCGGCACGGTTCAGCGCCGTGCGTGAGCTGCGTTGGGATGAACTCATCACGTCTCCGATGGAGAGAGCTGGCGGCCGCGGACCAGCCCTAAATCTTGTCGCCGCTGGTGTCCTTCTGCAGCCGGCTGGCGAGATCGACCAGCTTGCGCCAGGCGTGCTCGACATAAGCCATCCACTTGTCGAGTTCGCGGTCGCTCGGCAGCGGGATTTCCAGCTTGCGCTCGCCGTCGGTGGATTTGATCTCTGGCTTGCGCAGCGAATCGCCCTTGGGCAGCGCTTCCTCGGTCTTGCCAGTGGCCGGGCCGTCGCGGCTGGCGAGCTGAGATTTCAGGGTTTCGTTGGCTTTGCGCAGCTCGTCGGCCTCGTGCTGCAGCGCCTGCTGCTCGGCCTTGATCTTGTCGAGGTCGCGGGTGAGGCGGCCGATCTCGGCATCAAGCGCGGCGCGCTCGTCCGGCATAATCTGGCAGATCCAGCCCTGGCCCTTGTCGGTGCAGATCGACGCTGCCCCGCTGCGGGTATCGAGCCGCAAAAACCCGTCGCCGCTCGGCGCCAGGGTATAGCGACCGTTTTCGGTATCCGGTGCCGATTGCCCCGCCGAACTTGCCGTCAGCGCCAGCAGCACGGCGACGGCCGCTAGCGTCATTTTTTCTGTGGGCAGCCGTCGAAACGCTGCGTTGTCCATCGTCATCACCCGCTTTTGTGTGCGCTGAGCGCATATCTCCCAATCTAGGCGCAGATCGGGTGGAAGAAAGGCAGCGATCGGCAAATGCGCCATTTCGGCTCAAGATCGCCGCGATCGGACACTGGTGGCGGGCTTGGACGGGGCCGGGCGCGCGCGGGGTGCCGCGCCGTTCATGCAGTGATCCGAGACACTTACGGCCAACGGGCCAGATCGCCGCCGCTTGGCGGGCCGCGGGTGGCTGAGGGCTGTGGCGCGGCGCTGCGCGACTTCTGCCAGCGTCACCCGGCTGGCGGCGCGTTGCCCTGGCAGCGAAGCTGCAAGGCGCGTGCAATCGCATTCGATTGCTGCGCCGCGACGATCGGTCCATGTCGGGTTTTGGAATTTCGCAATAGTATCAAGCAAATCAATCGCATAGGCTCGAGCCCTGCAATCTTGACTTGGTTGGGCACCGTCAGTATGGTCCGCGCGGTTTTCAAGGGTGAACGGGGCGTTACTTCCATCGTCCTCCGCACAATTCGGGTCACGTTATCATGACGGACGACACGGGCCGCGGCGGTGAGCGCAACAACGGAAGTGCCGACAATCCAACGCCCGAGGAAGCTGCGCTTTCCGCAAGGCTCGGAAGTCTTGAGCAGCGATTGTCCGCTCGTCGCGACACTCGCACCGCTCAAGCTGACCAACCCGGCAATGAAGGTGGAGACGGTGCGGCCAGGGCTTCGGCCATGGCGCGCGGTTTCCGGCTTTCGTCGGAGCTGGTCGCGGGTGTTGCTGTTGGAGCGGTGATTGGCTGGGGGCTCGACCAATTGCTGTCGACCTCGCCCTGGGGGCTCATCGTGTTCTTTATGCTCGGCTTTGCGGCCGGCGTGCTGAATGTGGTGCGGTCTGCTGGCGTTGTCCCGGACAAAAAGCCGCGCTGACAACGCGAATTCGAGACGATTGATGTCACAGCGCCGGCCTCGCCGGTGGACCGAGAGATACCGCGCGGATGATCGATCCGATTCACCAGTTTAATATCGAGAAGATCTTCACCATCGCCAATATCGGCGGTTATGAGATCGCGTTCACCAACTCCACCGCCTACATGCTGCTGTCGGTGGCGCTGATTTCGCTGCTGATGCTCGGCGCGGGGCGCAAGCTGGTGCCGGGCCGTTTTCAGTCGCTGGCTGAACTGTCCTACGAATTCGTAGCCAATACCGTCCGCTCCAGTGCTGGTGCGGAAGGCATGAAGTTTTTCCCGCTGGTTTTCTCGCTGTTCATGTTCATCTGCGTTTCGAACATGATCGGCATCATTCCTTACACCTTCACGGTGTCCAGCCACATCATCGTCACCGCTGCGCTTGCGCTGTTGGTGTTCTTCACGGTGCTGGTCTACGGCTTCTATAAGAACGGTCTGAAGTTCTTTAAGCTGTTCGTGCCCTCCGGCATTCCGGTCGTGATCCTGCCGCTCGTCGTGCTGATCGAGATCATCTCGTTCCTGTCGCGCCCGATCTCCCACAGCGTTCGTCTGTTCGCCAACATGCTGGCGGGTCACATCACGCTGAAAGTGTTCGCGAGCTTCGTCACCATGCTCGGCGCCATGGGCGTCGCTGGCTGGGCCGGCGCGGTGCTGCCGCTCAGCCTGACTGTGGCGCTGACGGCCCTGGAACTTCTGGTCGCGTTCCTGCAGGCCTACGTCTTCACTATCCTCACCTGCATCTACATCAACGATGCGATTCACCCGGGTCACTGAAGCCCGGTCTCTACCGCAAACCCCTAAAGGAGCTGGTTTCATGGATCCGATTGCCGCGAAGTACATTGGCGCTGGTATTGCCTGCATTGGCATGGGCGGCGCTGGCGCCGGCGTGGGCATCATCTTCGGTAACTACCTTGCCGCCGCGGTGCGCAATCCGTCGGCCGCCCAGGGCCAGTTCGGCAACCTGATTTTCGGCTTCGCCGTGACCGAAGCGCTCGGCATCTTCTCGCTGCTGATCGCGCTGCTGCTGCTGTTCGCCCTCTAAGCTATTAGCGGTGGAGGCCGTCAGGGCCTCTATCGTTCGGACAGGAGTATCCCGTGGCTCAAGGTCTTGGCGACGCTAAGGGCACCACCGCCCACACCGAAGCCGATGCGGCGCATGGACGCGCGTTTCCGCCGTTCCAGAAAGAGACGTTCGCGTCTCAGCTTGTGTCGCTGCTGATCGCCTTCGTGGCGCTGTATCTGATCGTGTCGAAGATTGCGCTGCCCAAGGTGGGCGGCACCATCGAAGCACGCCAGAAGCGTATCGAAGACGATTTCGCCGAGGCACAGAAGCTCAAGGGCCAGTCCGACGAGGCCCTGAAGGCTTACGAAACGGCCCTGGCGCAGGCTCGCGCCAAGGCGCAGGCGATCGGCGCCGAAACCCGCGAGCGTCTCAACGCCGCGGCCGACGCCGAACGCAAGGCTCTTGAGGAGCGGCTTGCGGTCAAGCTCGCGGAGGCGGAGAAGACCATCGCCGCCACCCGCGAATCTGCGATGAGCAACGTCCAAGGCATTGCCACCGACGCTGCCGCCGCGATCGTGCAGCAGCTGGCGGGCCTGTCGCCCGACAGCAAGGCGGTCGGTAACGCCGTCTCAGCTTCGTTGAAGGGATGATGGCGATGATGCACCTGTTGTCCGAACCGGAAACCTGGGTCGCCGTCGCCTTCATCATCTTGATGGCGCTGTTCATCTATTTTGGCGTGCACCGCACGGTGCTCACGGCGCTCGACAATCGGCGCGACCGCATTCAGGCCGAACTCGATGAGGCGCGTCGCCTCAAAGAAGAAGCCGCGAAGCTGCTCGCCGACTACAAAGCACGCGCGGCTGGTGCCGAGCGTGAGGCGCAGGCGATCATCGACAGTGCCAAGGACGAGGCCGAACGGATCGCGGCCGAAGCCAAGGCCAAGATGGAAGACTTCGTCGCCCGTCGCACCAAGTCTGCCGAGGCCAAGATTGCAATGGCCGAAGCTCAGGCGATGGCCGATGTGCGTGCCGCTGCGGCCAATGCCGCCGTTGCCGCGGCCTCGACGATCCTGTCGCAGTCGGTGAAAGGCTCCGTCGCCGACGATCTGATCGGCAAGGGTATCGCTGAGGTTCGCTCCAAGCTGAACTGAGCAAGCCGCATCTGAACTGATTAAAGCCGGTGCTCACGCGCCGGCTTTTTTCGTTAGTGCACATATAGCGTTTTCGAGCGAAGTGGATGCCGGTCGCGAACCGAAGCATCTCGGGATGCGCACACCGCCCGGGAAAACGGCGCAGCATGCTACCCGCCGGGCTGGCGAACGCGGCACGCGCCGACTACATTGGCCGTGCGAGGCTGCGGTGCGCGTCAGGGGTCATACATCCCCGGGGCCTTATCGATCCTTCAGGGAACTGTCCCTGGCCGGGTCCGTGGACCCGGTCATATGGTGCCCACCTACTTTCGTAGGGAACTCCGGGATCGAGCACCCCAACGGCAACTGTGGCTTCGCACTTTCTCTGCCCAGAGCAAGCAACGCTTCACGCAAAGCGCAGTTGCGGAAAACCCCGGCTTTCAGAGCGCGGCGGCCGCAGATTATAACCGCGCATGTCCTTGCGCTCCCCGAGCCTGCCCAAACCCGCATCGCGCGCTGCCGCCTTGGCGCGCCGCGATGCGCTGGGTGAGGCGCAGCGCAGCGCCGCGGCGCAGGCGGTGGCGGCGCGGCCGTTTCCAATCAGCTTTGCGGCTGGCAGTGTGATCGCTGGCTATGCGCCGGTGCGCAGCGAGTTTGATCCGCGGCCGTTGCTGCGCGCCCTTACGGAACGCGGCGCCCGCGCCGCGCTGCCGGTGATCGTCGGCCGCGACCAGCCGCTGATGTTTCGCGCCTGGGACACCACGGCGCCGCTGGCGCGCGGGCCGCTCGGCATTCCAGAGCCTGGGCCCGACCAGCCGGAACTGGTGCCCGATATCGTGCTGGTGCCGCTCGCGGCATTCGACCGGCTCGGCCACCGGATCGGCTATGGCGGCGGTTATTACGATCGTAGCCTTGCGCAACTGCGGGCGGGCGGAGATCGTCTGGCGATCGGCGTCGGATTTGCCGTGCAGGAAATCCCGGCGATTCCCGCCTTGGCGCACGACGTACCGCTCGATCTTGTGTTAACGGAAACCGAAACGATCGACCTCCGGAGAGTGTGAGTTGCGGATCCTGTTTATCGGCGATGTGGTCGGAAAGTCCGGGCGGATGGCGGTGGCCGACCATCTGCCAGGCGCGATCCGCGACTGGAAACTCGATTTGGTCGTGGTCAATGGCGAGAATGCCGCCGGCGGCTTTGGCATTACCGAGAACATCTATCACGAGCTGGTCGATGCCGGCGCCGACGCGGTCACGCTCGGCAATCACGCCTGGAATCAGAAAGAAGCGCTGGTGTTCATCGAGCGCGCGCCGCGGCTGATCCGGCCGCTGAATTTCCCGCGCTACACGCCGGGGCGCGGCGCGGCGATGATCGAGGCCAAGAACGGCGCCCGCGCGCTGGTGATCAACGTCATGGGCCGGGTGTTCATGGAGCCGCTCAACGATCCGTTCAGCGCGATCGGCCGCGAGCTGGAAGCCTGTCCGCTCGGCGAGGCGGCTGACGCCATCGTCATCGATTTTCACGGCGAGGCGTCGAGCGAAAAGCAGGGCATGGCGTTCTTCTGCGACGGCCGCGCCAGCATGGTGATCGGCACCCACACCCATGTGCCGACCGCCGATCATCAGATTCTGTCCGGCGGCACCGCCTATATGACCGATGCCGGCATGACCGGCGATTATGATTCGGTGATCGGCATGCAGAAGGACGAACCGCTGCGCCGCTTCACCACCGGGATTCCGTCCGGCCGGTTCGAGCCGGCCAATGGCGCTGCCACGCTGAGCGGCGTTGCGGTGGAGACCGATCCGTCCAGCGGCCTCGCGACCCGGATCGCGCCGGTGCGAATCGGCGGCCGGCTGCAGCCGGCGCTGCCGGAGTTTTGGCTGAGCTAGTTCGGAAAGCTTGGCGGGCAGGCGCAACGTGCCCTGTTGTACGTGCCCTTTGTGGTGAGGGTGGCCCGCCCGATGGTGATCGGGCCGGACGGGTAGGGAGGGCATCCGCCGGGCGGTTGGTGGTCCGTACTAATCGGACAGCGGCTGGGAGCAGCGCCAGTTGAAGCTTCGCGGTGATTGCGGCGCACAGCCCCCCACCCCGGCCTCCGCTTCGCTCGGCCGACCCTCCCCACCGCTGCGCGGGGGGAGGGAGTGCCGTGACCGCTTCGGCGAAATAGCGCGTCGCTTCTCGAAAAGAAGGCCGGGATCACTCCCGGCCCCGATGTTTTGATGATCTGCACGGCGGTTACGCCACCGATTTCACCGTGGTCAGTTCCTTGACCTTGCGCAGGTGATCGACCGTGGCCTGCGCATCGGCGCTATGGTTGAATAGCTCCAGTTTCTCGATGTCGTGCTCATCGACCGGGGTGATCGCCGTGTCGCGATAGGCGAGCCGGTTCGGGTCCTTGCGCACCCTGCGGCGCAGCGCGTCGATCCACATCCAGTGCCGGACGTTGCGATAGAGCTTGATCGCGACCTCGACCGCGAGCACCGGATAGAACTGCCAGGCCGGCACGATCGGCAGTGACGAGCGCCGGTCGGTGCGGCGCTTGATGCGGATGATGCCGCCCTGCAGTGGGTGCACGTTCTCGATCTTCACCATCGAGGAGAACAGGAAGATCATCGACGCCAGCCGCGAGATGCCGCCGCCGGTTGCCGCCGCGCGGCGCAGAATGCGCTCGACATGCTCGCGGGAGTAATACAGGTCCCACACCGAGCGATAGACCTGTTCCCACTCCGCGCGGCTCATCTTCGGATGCGTGGTGACCACGTGCTCAAGGTCGTAGCGGTTGAGGTCGGCATCCATCGGCTCGCCGAGCTTGACCTTGGTCTGATGATCTTCCGAGCCCGGCAGCGGCGTCAGGCAGAAGAACTCCAGAATGTCGAGCGGTAGCTCCTTCTGAATGATCGCGATGTCTTCCGCGATGCTCTGCGGCGTGTCGTGCGGAAAGCCGAGAATGTAGCCCGCATAGGTCAGCACGCCGGCGTTCTTCCAGGCCAGCAGCATCTGGCGATATTCGGTGATCTTGTTCTGGCGCTTATTGGCCGAGGCCAGGCTTTGCGGATTGATACTTTCCAGCCCGAGGAACACGCGCACCACGCCAGCGGCCTTGGCTTTCTCGATGAAGCCATCGATCTTGTGGCACAGCGTATCGACCTGGATCACCAGCTTGATGTCGCGGCCGCCGCTCTGCGCGATCTCGGCGCGCAATGCCGCGAGCCGGTCCAAAATCGCTTCCCAGTCCTTGTTGCGGGCGAAATTGTCGTCGGTCATGAAGAACCAGAACACGCCCTGTTTCAGGTTCTCGCGCACCAGCCGTTCGATATCGTCGGCGCTGCGGCCGCGCGACTTGCGGCCCTGCACATTAATGATGGTGCAGAACGAGCACTGATAGGGACAGCCGCGCCCGGCGTCGAACGAGGTTTGCAGCTGATAGGTGCGCTTCAGGAATTGCTTGGGCAGCAGCGGCGAGGGCGCGCCTTCCAGCGACGGCAGATCGTGCAGATAGTTGTATAGCGGCTTCAGCTCGCCGCGCGCGGCGTCGCGCAGCAGGTCGTCGCAGCGCCCTTCCAATTCGCCGGCATAAAGCGTGATGCCAAGATCGAGCGCCTGCTGCATATCGGCTTGAATGCCGGGCAGCATCGCCAGGCAACCCGAGACATGGAAGCCGCCGATCGCGACCGGCACGCCAGCGGCGCGCAGCGGCCGCGCGATATCGATCGCGCGCGGAAATTGATTGGATTGCACGCCGACCAGGAACACCAGGCCGAAATTGTTATGGGCCGCAAAGCGCGCGATGATCTCGTCGGTTTTGACGCGGGTGTTGATTTCATCGGCCGCGGTGATGTCGATCGCGATGTCGGCGCCGATCGCCGCGCGCTGCCGGGAATCATCGACCAAGCTATAGACCGTCGCCAGCGAGTTCGACGGAATGAATGACCGGACCCATTGGATCACATAGCCATCGTCGTCATAGTGCGACGGCTTGATCAGCGCGACCTGAAAGCGCTTGCTGGCTTGTCCCTTGGTCGTCGTTACCGAAGATGGCGACGATTCAATCGTTGCGGCCACCCGAGCCTCCTAAAGAAATCGATTAGTTTCCAATTGCCGCGCACTTATCTTGGTGCGCTGTCTCTCGCGTTCTGTGTCGCGTTGGCGGTCGTAGGTTCGACCTGGGCCGCAGAGCGGCATGAATAGGCTTGATCAAAAAAGCGCGCCGGCCCGGCTGCGATCAGCAGCGAAGCCTGGAACGGATCGCCGAAGTATTCCAACAAAGTTGCGAATGGATCGCGCAATTGCCCCGCGTCCGATCGCGGCGAATTGTTGTCTGTCCGCCGGGCGGGGGCAAGTACCCATTGGTCACGGCCGCACAGAATTGTGCGGAGTGATGGAGGTAGTTAGATGGCCGGTTGGTAGCGCGCCGGGCGCGCTGCCACTTAGAGCTTGTACGCTGTGCGGAAACCGCCCCAATGCCGGCCACGTACCGCGACCGGCACGTCGATTTCGCGCATCATCACGGTGACGCCCTTGCCCATGTCGCGCGCATAGCTCTGGATCAGATAGGAGCGGGTGTTGCGGCCGGCCGCCAGCCCAGCGGGATCGTTGAAGATACGGCGGTTGCGGCTGTTGGCCGTGTTCCACGCTTCGTCGCCCGGCCGCTGCGGCTGCGAATAGATGCGGTTATGCACCGGCAGATAGCCGTTGCGATCGATCATCACGCAAAACACCATGCGCGGGTCTTTGGCCAAAAACGCTTCCTGGAACGCAGGTAGCGTGCGATCGGCCCAATCGAGTGCCTTGGTGCGATATTGCTTGGGATTAGTCCCGGGAATTTCGACGTAGTTCTCATCGAACAGATCATCGATGCTGATCGCGCCGCTGCTGACGGCCTGCTCAAACATCCGGTTGAGCTGTTTGCCGGCCTCCATGGCGCGCGTCACAAATTCAATGTTCTCGTCGTGCAGCGCCCACAGTTTATCTTCGATGCGCTCGCGGGTCTCGATGTCGAGCGCAGCGAACCTCGCCTTGGCGCCGGCGGGGCTATGCTCATCGATGCGAAGCGTGCAGTCGCCGACGCTTTCCAGCACGGCCTTGATGCTGTTGCCGGTCGGCAAGGCCGGGATTTGCGGCCCGGCGATCAGCACGCCATCGAGCGAGATTTCATAGACCTTGGCCGCGATGCGGCCGCTCGGCCGTTCGATCTCGATGCCAAGATGGCAGGGCAGCCGTTCGCGATTGCGCCCGGCGCCGCCGCGCTGGCCCTGGCCGAGCAACACCGCGGTGCGCGACTTCAGTTTTTCCGTCAACACCGTGACGTTCTGGCCGGCCGTGGCGACTTCCTCGCCATGGGCTTCGGCCTCATGGGTCGCGGTCGAGATTTCGGCGGCGCTGTTGCCGACCGAAGCGATGAACTGCGAGGTGGTGGCGACGTTGTCCGCCATGTCGGCAGTGGTGCGGTTCTGCTCGGCGACCGCGCCATTGACGTTGTCGAACACCGGGCGGATCGCCTCGATCGCCGCGGTGATGCGATGCACGGCATCGACTGAACTTGCGGCGTCGCGCTGCAGCGCCTCGATCTTCTGCCGGATTTCCTCGGTCGCTTCCTGGGTCTGCACCGCCAGTGCTTTCACTTCGGTCGCGACCACGGCAAAGCCGCGGCCGGCGGCGCCGGCGCGCGCCGCCTCAATGGTGGAATTGAGCGCGAGCAGCGTGGTCTGCCGGGCGATCTGCGAGATCAGATTGACGACATTGCCGATCGCGGCCGAGGATTCGCGCAAGCGATCGACATTCTGGCTGGCGTCATTGGCGGCGGCGCTGGCTTGGTCGGCGAGGTCGCTGGCCTGGCGCACCTGGGCGGCGATGCCTTCGGCCGAATGGGTGAATTTGTCGGCGGTCTGCGAAAAGCTGGTCGCGGTGCTGTGCGCGGCGCTGGTCTGTCCGGTCAGCGCGTCGGAGCGTTCGCGGATCGCATGCAGCGTGGCGGCGGTCGATTGCGCGCCGTTGGCGACCGCATTGGCGGCGCGCTCCAGCTGCCGGATCAGGCCGCCAAGCTCGGTTTCCAGCAGTTCGAGGATCTCGTGCGAATTGTCGCGCGCATTGTCCTGGGGGCTGTCGTGCGGCGCCAGCGGCGGGGCAGCGGCAGCAGGCGGCGGCTCGGCGAGCCCCGGAGAAGCCGGAATCAATTGCCTGCGAAAGAGACCCAACACCATGGCATTCCCGTCCCGCCCTGCGAAATTCCGGAAAAGCTGGCATCTCCTGGTGAATTCACGGTTAAGATTTCACCCTGCAACAGCTTCAGATTGCAGGCCCGGTCTTGATCTTTCGGTCATCCGGCTTTTGATTTTGCGGCTGTCACAGAATATAAGGCCGCGCCAGCCCGCCCTTTTTAAGAGAGATTCATGGCCGGACATTCGCAATTCAAGAACATCATGCACCGCAAGGGTCGGCAAGACGCCCAGCGGTCGAAAATTTTCAGCAAGCTGGCGCGCGAAATTACCGTGGCCGCCAAGCTCGGTACGCCTGACCCTGCGATGAACCCGCGGCTGCGCGCTGCGGTGCTCGCCGCCCGGGCGGAAAATATGCCTAAGGACAACATCGAGCGCGCCATCAAGAAGGCGATCGGTGGCGAGAGCGAGAACTATGACGAAATCCGCTACGAGGGTTATGGCCCCGGCGGCGTCGCGGTGATCGTCGAAGCGCTGACCGACAATCGCAATCGCGCCGCGTCCGATATCCGCTCCTACTTCACCAAGTCCGGCGGCAATCTTGGCGAAACCGGCTCGGTGTCGTTCATGTTCGACCGGCTCGGCGTGATCGAATACGACGCCAGCGTCGCTTCCGCCGACGATATGCTCGACGCGGCGATCGAGGCGGGTGCTGACGACGTGCAGTCGAACGACGCCGGCCACGAGGTCTATGCCTCGCAGGACACGTTCCGCGAAGTCGCCAAGGCGCTGGAAGCCAAGTTCGGCGAAGCGCGCAAGGCGGCGCTGACCTGGAAGCCGCAAAACACCGTGTCGGTTGACGACGAAATCGGTGAGAAGCTGCTGAAGTTGATGGACCTGCTCAACGACCACGACGATGTGCAGAACGTCTATGCCAACTTCGAGGTTTCGGACGCGCTGTTGGCGAAGATGGGCTAACGCCGGGAAAAGCTCCGGCGTTTCTGTTTCGTTCACGTCTGTATGGCGTTATCTTGCGGCATGAGCCAGCCGCCGATTCGTCATTCTGTCCGCATTATCGGGATCGATCCGGGCCTCCGCCGTACCGGCTGGGGCGTGATCGACAGTGAGGGTAATCGGCTGTCATTTGTCGGCTGCGGCTCGGTTGAGCCGCCCGACACCCTGCCGCTGGCGGAGCGGCTGCTCGCGATCCATCACGGGCTCGCCAAAGTGCTCGCCGAATTCATCCCCGCGGAAGCCGCGGTGGAACAGACTTTTGTCAACAAGGACGGCGCGGCGACGCTGAAGCTCGGTCAGGCGCGCGGCGTCGCGATGCTGGCGCCGGCGATGGCCGGGCTGTCGGTCGCCGAATACGCGCCGAACCAGGTCAAGAAGACCGTGGTCGGCGCCGGCCATGCCGACAAGACGCAAATCAAGATGATGCTGAAAATCCTGCTGCCGAAGGCCAATCCGCGCTCGGCGGACGCCGCCGACGCGCTCGCCATTGCCATCACCCACGCCCATCATCGCGGCGCCAGCGAGCGGCTCAAGGCGGTGGGCGCATGATGTCGGGAGCGATGCCGAGCCCCATGCACAGCGCGCTCCCTCCCCCTTGCGGGGAGGGCTGGGGTGGGGGTGACAGGGGCACCGTGCTCGCGGCCCCCCACCCCCGACCCCTCCCCGCGAGGGGGAGGGGAGCAGAACGGGCACGGCCGACAGGCCGGACGGGTGGGGGTGACAGAGGCACCGTGCTTGCGGCCCCCCACCGACCGCTGCCAGCAAGGGGCAGGGGAGCAACGGCGCCTCGCAGCGTAGCGACGACAATTCTGATCTCCGGAACGCGCGCATGATCGGCAAGCTGAAAGGCATCATCGATTCCTACGGCGAGGATTATGTGATCCTCGATGTGCAGGGCGTCGGCTATCAGGTGCACTGCGCCAGCCGCACCTTGCAGGCGCTGCCGTCGGCCGGCGGCGCCGCGACGTTGTCGATCGAGACCTATGTGCGCGAAGACCAGATCAAGCTGTTCGGGTTCCGCAGCGATCTCGAGCGCGAATGGTTCCGGCTGCTGCAGACCGTGCAGGGCGTCGGCGCCAAGGTGGCGCTGGCGGTGCTGTCGACGCTGCCGCCGAGCGATCTCGCCAACGCGATCGCGCTGCGCGACAAGGCCGCGGTGGCGCGCACGCCCGGCGTCGGGCCGAAAGTGGCGGAGCGCATCGTGTCCGAGCTGAAGGACAAGGCGCCTGCGATGGCGATGGGCGGCATCGATCCGGCGGTGGTGCAGCTCTCGGGCGCGATCGAGGAGCGCAGCGCGCCGCAGCCGGTTGCCGATGCGATCTCGGCGCTGCTCAATCTCGGTTATGGTCAGCCGCAGGCCGCCGCCGCGATCGCTGCCGCCGCGCGCCAGGCCGGCGAGGGCGCCGCCACCGCGCAACTGATCAAGCTCGGGCTAAAGGAGCTGTCGAAGTGAGTCTGACCGATGCCGATCGCGTGTTGATCGACGAGGCGAGCGCCGCCATTGCGCGGCGCTATCGCAATGACTGGCAGGAGGTTGGCGCGGCGCTGTTGACCCGCACCGGCCGGCGCTATGTCGCGGTCAATCTCGACGCTTATCTCGGGCGGATGGCGGTGTGTGCCGAAGCGGTGGCGCTCGGCCAGGTGATCACTGAGCTCGGCGATGCCGGCATCGACACCATCGTTGCGGTCCGGCATCCGAAGCCGCATGAAACGGACCGCGAGATCCGCGTGGTGTCGCCATGCGGCGCCTGCCGCGAGCTGATCTGGGATTATGATCGTCAAGCCCGCGTGCTGGTGCCTGGCCCCGACGGCGTGGTCGCGGTGACCATCAGCGAGCTGCTGCCCAACAAATACAGCCGGGAGCGGGTGTTGTGAGCGGCGTAACACACGCTTTGGTCTCCGCTGACGATTGTCCGCGCACTTCTTCCTTCTCCCCTTGTGGGAGAAGGTGGCGCGGACAACGTCCGCGCCGGATGAGGGGGTGCCAGGTCCCGCGCCGCCTTTCTCCTTCACCCGCCCGCGCTTGGCGCGGGCGCCCTCTCCCGGAAGGGGACAGGGCAGAAGCCGCACCCCTCATGCTATCGTCGCGACGCCATGACTGAGCCGTCCCGTATCGTTTCGCCGGAGCGCCGCGTTGATGACGTCGGCGACACCGCGCTGCGGCCGCAATCGCTGTCCGATTTCGTCGGCCAGCAGCAGGCGCGCGCCAATCTGCAAATCTTCATCGACGCCGCGCGCAAGCGCCAGGAAGCGCTCGACCACGTGCTGTTCGTCGGCCCGCCCGGGCTTGGCAAAACCACGCTGGCGCAGATCGTGGCGCGTGAACTCGGCGTCGGTTTTCGCGCGACCTCGGGGCCGGTGATCGCCAAGGCCGGCGATCTCGCCGCGCTGCTCACCAATCTCGAAGAACGCGACGTGCTGTTCATCGACGAGATTCATCGCCTCAGTCCTGCGGTCGAGGAAGTGCTGTATCCGGCGATGGAGGATTTTCAGCTCGATCTGATCATCGGCGAGGGGCCGGCGGCGCGTTCGGTGAAGATCGATCTGGCGAAGTTCACGCTGGTCGGGGCCACCACCCGAGCCGGGCTGCTCACCAACCCGTTGCGTGATCGGTTCGGCATTCCGGTGCGGCTGAATTTTTACACCATTGAGGAGCTGGAAGGCATCGTCAGCCGCGGTGCGCACGTGCTCGGCGTCGGCATCACGCCCGATGGCGCCAATGAAATCGCGCGGCGCGCGCGCGGCACGCCGCGTATCGCCGGCCGGCTGCTGCGCCGGGTGCGCGATTTTGCGTCTGCCGCTGATGCCGACGCGATCGACCGCAAGATCGCCGATCACGCGCTCAGCGCGCTCGAGGTCGATGCCGCCGGGCTCGATGCCATGGACCGGCGCTATCTTAGCGCGATCGCGCTCAATTATGGTGGCGGCCCGGTCGGGGTCGAGACCATGGCGGCGGCGCTGTCCGAGCCGCGCGACGCCATCGAGGACATCATCGAGCCGTTTCTGATCCAGTGCGGCTATCTGCAGCGTACCCCGCGCGGGCGGCTGCTGACTTCCCACGCTTTCCGCCATCTCGGCCTTGCCGAGCCCACGCGCGACACCGCGCAATTCGGTCTGTTCAGCGGCGATGAGGATGAATGATCGCAGCCCGCCGCTGCCGATGTGACCAAGATCAGCAGGTAGTGAGCCCATGAACTCTCTTGACGGCGCCATTCGCGACGGACTGCATCACATGCAGGTCCGGGTCTATTACGAGGACACCGATTTTTCGGGCATCGTCTATCACGCCAATTATCTGCGGTTCATGGAGCGCGGCCGCACCAATTATCTGCGGCTGCTCGGCGCCGAGCAGGGCGCGCTGTTTGCCGAGGCCGAGAGCGAAGCGCCGGGCTTTGCATTTGTGGTGCGCGCGATGCAGCTTGATTTTCTGAAATCGGCGAAGATGGACGACGTGCTCGACATCATCACCCGGCCGATCGAGGTGCGCGGCGCGTCGATCACCATGCATCAGGAAGTGCGACGCGGCGATGAGCTGTTGATGGACGCCAAGGTCAAGGTGGCGTTTGTGGCCGGCGGCCGCGCCCGGCCGATTCCCAAAGCGCTGCGGATCGCGATGTCCGCGGACGTGGCCTGATCAGCGTCTCTTAAAAACGTCGATGCCCGCGACCGGCGCGGGCATCATGAGTTCGGCGGAACCGCCGCTGTTACTTCGAGCGGCCCTTGCGCGGCTCGGGCTTCAGCGCCAGCGGGTCGAAGCCGATATAGAACACGTAGTAATCATTGGCGTTGCCCGGCGGCACCGGATAGACCACGTCTTCGATCACCAGCGTGAACGGCTCATTGCCGTCGGGCGTCATCGCCACGTTCGTGCGATAGGCCTGGGTGAACACGGTCTTCGGCTGCACGCCCTCATGCACCACCGCGACACGCAGCGGCACGTCGACGCTGGTCGGCGCGCCGGCCGGTCCGGCGATCACCCGGCCCTGAATGCCGATCTTGGCCTTGATCTGGCCGTCGCTGAGCATGCAGCTGCGCGCCATGCGCGAGATCGTCGCCTGATAGCGCAGGTCGCTGCCGGCCGCCGGCTTATTCGGCAAGCCAACGGCGTAAGTCGAGGCGCCGGAGCGCACCGTCACTTCTGGGCAGGTCAGGTCGGTGTCCTGCGGCGGCGCCGCTGTGGCGCTGCCACCCTCGCTCGGCGCTGGCGCCGAGTCGCCGCCGCCAAACAGGCTCTTGAATCGATCGGTGATGGATTGTGCGGACGCCGGCGTCGCCAGCAGCATGGCCGCAAGGCTCAACGCGATCGCGGGGCGCAACCCAAAAACCCGCCGCCCGGGAGTTGCCTGGGCAACGACAGTCAGACGCTCATCAAGCATTCAAATCCTCGGTGTCCCATCCAAGTGTTTCGACCAAATGTTGGCTGGCGGGACTATAACAAAGCCAAAGCGGCCAACCAAAGGCGTCGGCCGCCAGCCAACAGCCGGAATCAGCCGCGGAAATCCTCGTTCAACAGCCCGAACAGCAGATGATCCTGCCAGACGCCGTTGATGCAGAGGTATTTGCGCGCCAATCCTTCGCGGCTGAAGCCGCATTTTTCCAGGACGCGGATCGACGCGGCATTGCTGGGGATGCAGGCCGCCTCGACCCGGTGCAGGCTGAGTTCGCCAAACAGCGTCGGCAGCAAGACGTGCAGCGCCGCCGTCATCACACCCTGCCGCGCATAGGGCTGGCCGACCCAATAGCCAATGGTGCCGGCCTGCACGATGCCGCGCCGGACATTGGCGACGGTGATGCCGCCGACCAGCAGGTCGTCGGCCTCGCGAAACACCAGGAACGGATAGGCGCGGTCGCTGGCGATGTCTTCGGCATAGCGCCGCAGCCGGCGCCGATAGCCGGTGCGGGTCAGATCGTCAGACGGCCAGATCGGCTCCCACGGGGTCAGGAACGCCCGGCTCTGGTCGCGGAGCTGCGCCCATTGCGGGAAATCGGCCATCTGCGGCGGTCGTAGCAGCAGTCCGTGGCCGCGCGGCGTCAATGTCGCCGGGCCGGTGGTCGGCATGCGAAACAACGCCACGATCGAACCTCCAGATGCCGAACGTCAGAACCTGAGCTGCGAGTGGATCAGTGGTAGCTGGTCTGGGACTTTGCGCGCGTCAATCCTTCCGCAAAAGCGGCCGCGGTGTCCAGACCCTGGCCGCTGCCGAGCGCCGCCACGGCGGGCCGGCTGCGCGCCAACAAAGCGCGTGCCGCCTTGCTGGCCGATTCGACGCTGACCGCATCGATGCGCGCGATCAGCTCCGGAACCGGGATCGGCCGGCCATAGACCAGCACATGGCGCGCCAATTGCTCGACGCGCGAGCTGCAGCTCTCCAGTGCCATCAAGAGCCCGGCCTTCATCTGCGCCTTGGCGCGCGCGATTTCGGCCTCGGTCAGGGTATCGACCGCCTCGCCGATCACATCGACGATCACTTCCATCATTTCCGGGGCATCGGCGGGATCGGTGCCGGTGTACAGCCCGAAAAAGCCGGTGTCGCTATAGGGCGCGTGGAAAGTGTAGATCGAGTAGCACAGCCCGCGCTTCTCGCGCACTTCCTGGAACAGCCGCGAGGACATGCCGCCGCCGATCGTGTTGGTGAACACCTGCAGGCTGAACAGCGACGGATCGAGCTGCGGCAGCCCTTCCAGCGCCAGCGTCAGATGGGCTTGTTCGAGATCGCGGTGCACCACCTTGACGCCGCCAGCACCAAACAACGCCGGCTGCGGCTTCGGCGCCGGGGCGCCGTTGAAGGAGGCAAAGCGCTGGCTCACCTCCTCGACCACCTGCTGGTGGTTGACGGCGCCAGCCGCGGCTACCACCATATCCGGCCCGCGATAATGGGTCGAGAGATAGCCGCGCAGCGTGTCGCGGGTAAAACCCTTCAGCGTCTGCGGCGTGCCGAGCAATGAGCGGCCCATCGGCTGTTCCGGGTAGCACAGCTCATTGAGATAATCGAACACCACATCGTCCGGCGTGTCCTGCGACGCGCCGATTTCTTGCACGATCACGCTCTTTTCGCGCTCCAGCTCCTCCGGCTCAAACGAAGGGTGGGCGAGAATGTCGGACAGCACGTCGAGCGCCAGCGGCACGTCGGCCTTCAGCACCCGGGCATAGTAAGCGGTGGTCTCGGTCGAGGTCGCGGCGTTGAGATCGCCGCCGACCGCCTCGATCGTTTCCACGATTTCGCGGGAGCTGCGGGTCGTGGTGCCCTTGAACGCCATATGCTCAAGCAGATGCGAGATGCCGTGTTCGTCCGGCTTCTCGTCGCGGCCACCAACGCCGGCCCACACGCCAAGCGCCGCAGTTTCCAGATGGGGCATCTGGTCGGTGACGACGGTGAGGCCGGTGGGAAGCTTGGTGATTTCGACGCTCATTGCGCTGCCCCTTGTTTCACCACGCGGCTCACGGCGAGCACGTAGTTCTCGATCGCCACCTGATCGCAGGGCATAGTCTTCACCTGTTCGGGTTTGGTCATCAAGCCGTCGAGCCATGACGGCAAGCCGGGCCGGACGCCGCACGCGGCCTCAACGGCATCTGGGAATTTGGCGGCATGGGCGGTCGATAGCACCACATTGGGCACGGTCGGCTCGGCCAGTTCGTGATCTGACACCGCGAGCGCCACCGCGGTGTGCGGATCGACCAGCTCGCCGGCTTCGCGCCAGGCGGTGCGGATCGCGGCGGCGGTCTCTTCCTCATCGGCGCGGCCGGCATCGAATTCGCTGCGGATCGCGGCCAGCACGGCATCGGGCAGCACGTAGCGGCCGGACTGCTTGAGCGAGGCCATCAGCCCGCGCACCAGCGAGGCGTCGCGGCCGGAGGCTTCGAACAGCAGCCGCTCGAAATTCGACGAGATCTGGATGTCCATCGACGGCGAGGTGGTGGCGTGCACTTCGCGCACTTCATGGATGCCGGTGCTGAGCGTACGCGACAGGATGTCGTTGACATTGGAGGCGATGCGCAGCCGGCGCACCGGCAGCCCCATGCGCTTGGCGACATAGCCGGCGAAGATGTCGCCGAAATTGCCGGTCGGCACGGTGAAATCAACCTCGCGCTGCGGCGCGCCGAGCGCGACCGCCGAGGTGAAGTAGTACACCACCTGGGCGATGATGCGCGCCCAATTGATCGAGTTGACGCCGGCCAGCGCCACCTGATCGCGGAATGCGTGGTGATTGAACAGCCCTTTGACGATCGACTGGCAATCGTCAAACGTGCCCTGCAGCGCCAGCGCGTGCACATTGCTGGCCGCGGTGGTGGTCATCATGCGGCGCTGCACGTCGGAAATCCGGCCGTCCGGGAACAGCACCACGAGATCGACATTGCCGCGCCCGGCAAACGCTTCGACCGCGGCGCCGCCGGTGTCGCCCGAGGTGGCGACCACGATGGTGATGCGCTGCTGGCGCTTGGCGAGCACATGGTCCATCAGCCGCGCCAGGAGCTGCATGGCGACGTCCTTGAAGGCCAGCGTCGGGCCATGGAACAGTTCGAGCGTGAATTGGCTGGGGCTGACCTGGTTCAGCGGCACCACGGCCGGATGGCGGAAGCTGGCATAGGCCTCATTGGCCATGGCGCCGAGCTCGGCATCGGAGATTTCGCCGTGCACGAACGGACGGATCACCTCGACAGCCACCTCCCAATAGGGGCGGCCGAAGAACGATGCGATGGTGTCGGCGGACAGCTGCGGCCAGGTCTCCGGCACATAGAGCCCGCCGTCGCGGGCGAGGCCGGTCAGCATGACATCGCAGAAACCGAGCTTGGGGGCCTCGCCCCTGGTCGAAATATAGTGCGGCAACACGTCCTCCAAAGGCGTGCGCTTTGCGGCAAGCCCTTGATATTAAGATAAAATTATCTTCCCGCGGGGGGATTTAGCGGCACCATAGCTGCTCCCTGAACGCTTCACAAGGAAACGGAGCGCCGGTTAGCGCTGCGGCGATCACGGAGTTGCCCATAGAGCCAGGCCGCAAAGACCAGGCTCACCGCCGCCGCCAGCCCGAACCAGGTAATGGCGTATTGCAGGTGCTGATCGCGCAGCCGCACGGTCAGCGGTCCGGGTTTCGGCGCGTCGCTCGCCAGCTGCGGCGCTTCGAGGTCGATATAGAACGGCGCGGCGCTGTCCCAGCCGAGCGCCACGGCGATCGCAGCGAGGTCGCGCGCGAACCATAGCCGCTTGGCGGGATCGGGGGCGGCGATCAACAGCGTGCTGCGCTCCGGGAAGCGCAGATAGCCGACCATCTGCACGGCGCCGGCGCCGCGCAGCCGCTGCACCGCGTTGTCTTGCCGCGCGCGGTCGATCGCCGGGTTGCCGAGGAAGCCGGCATTGACCACCAGCTCGCTGCCGTCGCGCAGCTGCACCGGCAAGAGCGCAAAGGTGCCGGGCGTGGTGAGGTCGGCGCGGATCGCCGAGCCGGCGCTGTAGATCATGGCGTCGGGCGCGTCAGTGAAGCGGGCGCTGAAGGTGACGCGCCGGAATTCGTCGCGCGCCGGGCTGAGATCGGCCCAGTCGGCGGGTGGCGGCAGCGGCACCGGCGCGGCGGCGAGCCGCTCAGTCAGCGCCGCGATCAACGCCTGCTTGGCGACGCGGCGCTGCAATTGCCAGGCGCCGAGCGCCAGCAGTACCGCCACCATCACCAGCGCGATCAATGCCAGACCGGCGATGCCGCGCGCTGAGGCGAGCCGTTGCACGATCATGGCCGGCCGTCAGGAGGCACCGGCGATCGCCGCGCTGCCATTGCCCCAGACATAGATCGACACGAACAGGAACAGCCAGACCACATCGACAAAGTGCCAGTACCAGGCGGCGAACTCGAAGCCGAGATGCTGTTTGGGCGTGAAATGACCGGCCTGGGCGCGCACCAGGCACACCGCCAGAAACACCGTGCCGACCATCACGTGAAAGCCGTGAAACCCGGTCGCCATGAAGAACGTTGCGCCATAGACATTACCGGCGAACGAAAACGCCGCGTGGTTGTATTCGTAGATTTGCACGCAGGTGAACACCAGGCCGAGCGCGATGGTGCTGATCAGCCCCCATTTCAGGCCGCTGCGGTCATTGTTCAGCAGCGCGTGATGCGCCCAGGTCACGGTGGTGCCCGAGGTCAGCAGGATCAGCGTGTTGAGCAGCGGCAGGTGCCAGGGATCGAAAGTCTCGATGCCCTTGGGCGGCCAGACGCCGCCAAACAGCGCGGTGCGCGCGGCATGGACTGGATCGGCGGGAAACAGCGCGGCATTGAAGAACGCCCAGAACCAGGCGACGAAGAACATCACCTCGGAGGCGATGAACAGGATCATGCCGTAGCGGTGGCTGAGCTGCACCACGCGGGTATGGTCGCCCTGGTGCTCGGCTTCATCGACCACGTCGCTCCACCACGCCGCCATGGTGTACAGCACGCCGACTGCGCCGGCGCCGAACACATAGCCGGCGCCAGGGAACATCTGGTGCATCCAGCCGATCGCGCCGATCGCCATCACGAAAGCCGAGAACGAGCCGACGATCGGCCACGGGCTCGGCGCGACCAGATGATAGTCGTGGTGCTTGCCGTGTACGCCAGCCATGACATCCTCCCTAAGCGGCGCCGTTCCGCCGCCGTGGCTTTCTCACAAAGGCGCGCCGCTACAGCGCGCCTTGATCCTTCTTGCTGTCGCCAGCGACCTGCGGGCGGGGTTCGCCGCGCACCGGATAGAATGTGTAGGACAGCGTGATGGTGTTGAGCGTATCGGCATCGCGGTCGCGGGCGATCGCCGGATCGATATAGAACACCACCGGCATCGCGCGGCTTTCGCCGGGGCCGAGGGTTTGGTCGGTGAAGCAGAAGCAATTGATCTTCTGGAAATAGCTGCCGACCGTCAGCGGCGCGACATTATAGGTTGCCTGGCCGGTGGTCGGCTGCGCGCTGCGATTGGTGACTTGGTAGTAAACCGTTGTCACCTCGCCGATCGCCAGTTCGATCTCGTTCTGCTCGGGCCGCAGCGTCCAGGGCAGGCCATTGACATTGGCATCGAACCGCACCGCGATATGGCGCGACAGCGGAGCTGTGCGCGGTGCTTCGCGCGCGACCTGGGTGGTGCCGTTATAGCCGGTGACGCGGCAGAACCAATTGTAGAACGGCACCGCGGCATAGGACGCACCGACCATCAGCGCCACCACCAGCCCGCAAACTGCCGCCACCGCAGTATCGCGGCCGAGCGGGCGCTGCGGGCGGGGCGGATCGGAGCTTGGCAACGGCGCGTGCATGGCTCGTGCTCCTTTGCCTGTCTAAATCGGCCGCACCAGCACCGCCGGGCCCTTCACCAATGTCACCGCGAAGAACAGCAGCGCCAGCAGGGCCAGCACCGAGGCAATGGCGATCGAGCGCGCGCGCCGCGACTGCTGCTGCGCCGGCGTGAGCACGATGCCATCGGTGAGGCGTTCGGTCGGAGGTTCGGTCATGGCAGCTCTCCTGATGGCGCTACAGCGCGATGGGCAGCCGTGCCGCCAGCTCGCCAAGCAGCAACGCGGCAAACAGCGCAAACAGATAGACAATGGAAAAGCGAAACAAACGGCGTGCGGCGCGCAGCGCGGCGGCCCCTGTTCTCTGGCGATAGACGCTCGCCGCCAGCGTCAGCATCACCGCGCCGAGCATCAGTGCCGCGGCGCCATAAGCGGCGCCGAAATAGCCGAGCGGCCACGGCGCCACCGCGACCGCGACCAGCACGATGCTGTACAGCAGGATTTGCAGCCGCGCCGCGTCAGAGCCTGCGACCACCGGCAGCATCGGCACGCCGGCGCTGGCGTAGTCGCCGCGCCGGAATAGTGCCAGCGCCCAGAAATGCGGCGGCGTCCAGAAAAAGATGATGGCGAACATGATCAGCGGTTCGATCGCCAGCGAGCCGGTGACCGCGCTCCACGCCACCACCGGCGGCAAAGCGCCGGCGGTGCCGCCGATCACGATGTTCTGCGCGGTGCGCCGTTTCAGCCAGATGGTGTAGATCACCACGTAAAAGAAGATCGTGAACGCCAGCAGGCCGGCTGCGATCCAATTCACCAGAATGCCGAGCGTGATCACCGAGAACAGCGCCAGCGTCATGCCAAAAGTCAGCGCTTCGGGCTGGGTGATGCGACCGCGCGGAATCGGCCGGCCCGCGGTGCGGGTCATCTTGGCGTCGAGGTCGGCCTCGTACCACATGTTGAGCGCGCCGGCGGCGCCGGCACCGGCGGCGATGCACAATAGCGCGGTGATCGCCAGCACCGGATGAAAATCGCCGGGCGCCAGTATGAGGCCGACCAGCGCCGTGAACAGCACCAGCGACATCACCCGCGGCTTGGTGAGCGCGATGTAATCACGCGGCAGCGCTTCGGAGATGCGCGGCGGTGGCAGTTCGAGCACCCGGCTTTCGATCAGCGACACGTGACCCTCCCTGAATGTTTTTAGCCGTCCTCGCGATCGCCTGCGGGCCGGCTCAGATCGCGAGTATTCAGCGCACGCGCGGCAGCACCTCGAACTGGTGGAACGGCGGCGGCGACGACAGCGTCCATTCCAGCGTGGTGGCGCCGGCGCCCCACGGATTGTCGCCGGCCTTTTTCTTTTGGATGAACGCCAGCGCCATGCCGGCCAAAAACACCAGCACCGCAAAACCGGAGATGTAGGAGCCGATCGACGACACCAGATTCCAGCCGGCAAAGGCGTCGGGATAATCGACATAGCGGCGCGGCATGCCCGACAGACCGAGGAAGTGCTGCGGGAAGAACACCAGATTGACGCCGATGAAGGTCAGCCAGAAATGGGTCTTGGCGATGCCCTCGTGATACATGTAGCCGGTGATCTTCGGGAACCAGTAGTACCAGCCGGCGAAGATCGCGAACACCGCGCCGAGCGACAGTACGTAATGGAAATGCGCCACCACGTAATAGGTGTCGTGCAGCACGCGGTCGACCCCGGCATTGGCCAGCACCACGCCGGTGACGCCGCCGATGGTGAACAGAAAGATGAAGCCGACCGCCCACAGCATCGGCGCGCGAAACTCGATCGAGCCGCCCCACATGGTCGCGATCCAGGAGAACACTTTGACGCCGGTCGGCACCGCGATCACCATGGTTGCGGCGACGAAATAGGCCTGGGTCGCGCTCGACATGCCGACCGTGTACATGTGATGGGCCCAGACCACGAAGCCGATCACCCCGATCGCCACCATCGCATAGGCCATGCCGAGATAGCCGAACACCGGCTTCTTGGAGAAGGTCGCGACGATCTGGCTGACCATGCCAAAGCCCGGCAGGATCAGGATGTACACTTCCGGGTGGCCGAAGAACCAGAACAGATGCTGGAACAGCACCGGATCGCCGCCGCCGTCCGGCGCGAAGAAGGTGGTGCCGAAATTGCGGTCGGTGAGCAGCATGGTGATCGCGCCGGCCAGCACCGGCAGCGACAGCAATAGCAGGAACACCGTGACCAGCATCGACCACACGAATAGCGGCATCTTGTGCAGCGTCATGCCGGGCGCGCGCATGTTGAAAATGGTGGTGATGAAATTGATGGCGCCGAGGATTGAGGACGCGCCGGCCAGATGCAGCGACAGGATCGCGAAATCGACCGCGGGGCCGGGATGGCCGGAGGTCGAGAGCGGCGGATACATGGTCCAGCCGGCGCCGACGCCGGTCGAGCCGGACTCGCCTTCGACAAAGGCCGAGATCAGCAGCAGCGTAAAGGCGAAGGGCAGCAGCCAGAACGAGATGTTGTTAAGCCGGGGGAAGGCCATGTCGGGCGCGCCGATCATCAGCGGCACGAACCAATTGCCGAAGCCGCCGATCATCGCCGGCATCACCATGAAAAAGATCATGATCAGGCCGTGCGAGGTCACGAACACGTTGTAGGTGCTGCTGTTGCTGAATAGCTGAACGCCCGGATACATCAGCTCGATCCGGATCGCGATCGACATGGCCGCACCGATAATCCCCGCGACGATCGCGAAGATCAGATACATGGTGCCGATGTCCTTGTGGTTGGTGGAGTACAGATAACGCCGCCAGCCGGTTGGATGCGGATCGGAGTGGTGTTCGATCGGCTGGCTATGCGCGACCCTTGCAGCTTCCATCACCATGACCAGGTCCTGCTCTGCAATCGCTGCACTGTTCGGCCGCTGGGGCCGGCGCGCGCAAATTAGCGCGTGCTGGCTGCCGTCGAGGCGACCGTGCTGTTGCCCGGCGCCGCTGCGACCTGCTTCTTCCAGGTGGCGTAGTCGTCATCGGAGACCACGCGCACCACCACCGGCATGAATGCGTGGTCCTTGCCGCACAGTTCCGAGCACTGTCCGTAGTAGCGGCCCTCCTTGGTGGCCTTGAACCAGGTCTCGTTGAGCCGTCCGGGAATGGCATCGACCTTGATGCCGAATGATGGCACCGCGAATGAGTGGATCACGTCATTGGAGGTGACCTGCACCCGCACCACCTTGTTGACCGGCACCACCGCTTCATTATCGACCGCCAGCAGCCGCGGCGGCGTCGGGGTGATTTTGGCGCGCTCCTCGTCGGTGAGCATGATCGAGGTGAAGTCGATCTTGTCGTCCGGATAGGAGAAGTTCCAGTTCCACTGATTGCCGGTGACCTTGATGGTGAGATCGGCTTTCGGCACGTCGAGCTGCTGGAACAGCAGGCGGAACGACGGCACCGCGATCGCGACCAGGATCAGCACCGGGATCAAAGTCCAGGCCACTTCGACCACGGTGTTGTGGGTGGTGCGCGAGGGCACCGGATGATTTTTGGCGTTGAAGCGCATCACCACCACGACCAGCAGCGCCAGCACGAACAGCGTGATCCCGGTGATCAGCCACAGCAGGAAATTGTGGAACCAGGTGAGGTCGTCCATCACCGGCGTGGCGGATTCCTGCAGCTTGATGCCCCAGGGCGAGGGCTGGCCGAGCCCGGCTTCGGCGCCGCTGCTGCCGAGCGCGATCGCGGCGCTCGCAAGAGCGATGATCAGGCCGATTGATAGGCGCTTGCTCCGGCACTGCGAAACCAACATGCCGCTCGCCTCCCTTGTTTTTGTTGTTCAGCCCGTTTGTCACGGGTCTTGTTTTGAGTGGTCTTGTTTTGAGTGGTTTTGGCAAAGTCTCGCGTCAGCTTGGATCGACTTTGCGTTGCAATCGCAATTTGAAATCATAATTCGGACCCAGTCGCAATGTGAGACGGCCGTCAGTAGCTGATGGTCCGCCATGCAATCGGGCTTGGAACGTATTGGTCCCGGAACAAATGTCGCGGCCCGAGAATGGTTCCAACAGCCATCGATGCGCCGCGCTTGACAGAACTGGTGCTGGCGTTACGCCTCATGGCAACCGTTGTGCCGGCGCGCTGGCGCGGCGGGCCATCCGCCGGCTTGCCGTCACGGCGCCGTCGTTGCCGTAGCAGTCCATTGACCGGATCGCCGTCCCATGAGATCGAGCCTGATGGGCCTTTCGAATCATTCGCATACCGCCGCCCAGTTGCGGCGCCGCCACCTCGCCGCGTTCGCGGCCGTCCTTGCCATGTTTGTCGGGGCTGCGGGCACTGCCCATGCCCAGGGCGCGGTGCGCTCGGTGCATGGCGATTGGCAGATCCGCTGCGACACGCCGCCCGGCGCGCAAGCCGAGCAGTGCGCGCTGATCCAGAGCGTGGTGGCCGAGGATCGCTCCAACGCCGGCCTGACCGTCATCATCCTGAAAACCGCCGATCAGAAGAGCAAGCTGATGCGCGTGGTGGCGCCGCTCGGCGTGCTGCTGCCATCTGGGCTCGGGCTCAAACTCGACAATGCCGATGTCGGCCGCGCCGGTTTCGTGCGCTGCCTGCCCAATGGCTGCGTCGCCGAAGTGGTGATGGACGACAAGCTGCTCGGTCAGCTGCGCGGCGCCAAGACCGCGACCTTCATCATCTTCGAGACCCCCGAAGAAGGCATCGGCTTCCCGCTCAGCCTGAACGGGCTCGGCGAAGGCTACGACAAGCTGCCGTAGCACGCGCGCGTCGCCGTCCTGCTCGGCGCCAGGGCTCCTGACTGATCGCCCTTCCAATCGATGCCGACATCGCCGGGCTTTGCCCCGGCCCTTCACGGCACCACGCACGGCCGCGCATGATCGCGGGATGCCCGGGTCAAACCCGGGGCATCACGCTGGGCTGCGTGCGGGCTTCCTGACACCCCCTCGCATAATGATGGCGCCGCACCTATCTTCAAGGTCCGTCAACATGGAACAGCGCTCATGACCTCACCCTCCGCCTCTTTGCTCGACCGCGCCCAACTCGACCGCGATGCGGTGCGTTCTGAAATCGCGCGGGGGCTGTCCGGGGCCGATGATGGCGAGCTGTTTCTGGAATATCGCCAGACCGAGGCGCTGAATTTCGACAATGGCCGGCTGAAGCAGGCGACCTACGACACCGCGCAGGGGTTTGGGCTGCGCGCGGTCAAGGACGACGCGGTCGGCTATGCCCACGCCTCTGAATTGTCGCTGCCGGCCTTGAGCCGCGCCGCCGACACGGTGGCGGCGGTGCGCGGCGGCTATAGCGGCCATTTCGCGGCGGCGCCGGCGCGCAGCAATGTCCGGCTCTATGGCGAGGACAATCCGCTTGAGGCGCCGGGCTTTGAGGCCAAGGTCAAGCTGCTCGCCGAGATCGACGCCTATGTGCGCGCCAAGGATCCGCGGGTGCGGCAGGTGTCGGTGTCGCTCGGCGCGTCCTGGCAGGTGGTGGAGATCATGCGCCCCGATGGCGAGAGCTATCGCGACGTGCGGCCTTTGGTGCGCGTCAACGTCTCGGTGGTGGCCGGGCAGGGCGACCGGCAGGAAAGCGGCAGCAAGGGCTATGGCGGCCGCGAGGGCTATGCCCGCTTCATCGAAACCAAGGCTTGGCGCGAGGCGGCCGATGGCGCGATCCGCGAGGCGCTGATCAATCTGGAAGCGGTGCCGGCGCCGGCCGGCGAGATGGATGTGGTGCTCGGCCCGGGCTGGCCGGGCGTGATGCTGCATGAAGCGGTCGGCCATGGCCTTGAGGGCGATTTCAACCGCAAGCAGACCTCGGCCTTTGCCGGTCTGCTCGGCCAGCAGGTGGCGGCCAAGGGCGTCACCGTGGTCGATGACGGCACCATCGCGGCGCGGCGCGGCTCGCTGTCGATCGACGACGAGGGCACGCCGACCAGCCGCACCGTGCTGATCGAGGACGGCATTCTGGTCGGCTACATGCAGGACCGGCAGAACGCCCGGCTGATGAACATGGCGCCGACCGGCAATGGCCGCCGCGAAAGCTACGCGCATCTGCCGATGCCGCGCATGACCAACACCTACATGCCGGCCGGCAGTCGCGACCCGGCGGAAATCATCGCCGCGGTCAAGAACGGCATCTATGCCGCCAATTTCGGCGGTGGTCAGGTCGACATCACCTCCGGCAAATACGTGTTCCAGTGCACCGAGGCCTATCGGATCGAGAACGGCAAGATCGGCGCGCCGCTCAAGGGCGCGATGCTGATCGGCAACGGTCCGACCGACCTGCATCGCATCTCGATGGTCGGCAACGATCTGCAGCTCGATTCCGGGGTTGGCACCTGCGGCAAGAACGGCCAGGGCGTGCCGGTCGGCGTCGGCCAGCCGACGCTGCTGATGGAGCGCATCACCATCGGCGGCACGGGCTAGTTGGCTCAGCCATTCCAACCATCGACGTCATGCCCGCGCTTGTCGCGGGCATTGTCGTCTTGAAAGGATAAACGAGTCATTCCGGGGCGCGCGCAGCGCAGCTGCGGGCGAGCCCGGAAACTCGCTGCCACTGAAGAGAGATTCCGGGTCTGCGCCGCTGCGCGTCGCATCCCGGAATGACAGGGGGGAGAGGTCGGCGCGGCGCGCCGAGCAGCAGCCCCGTTGGCTCGCACCAATCAGCTCACGGCCGCGGGCAGGTCGGCGGCGTGTCGTCGCTCCATTCCGGCGGCGGCACGCTGAGATCGTCAGCGCCCAAAAGGCCGATGGCGCGCATCGCCATATGCTCGATCATTTCCGACAGCGATTGCGGGCGCAGATAAAACGCCGGCGCCAGCGGCGCGACGATGCCGCCATATTCGGTGACCTGCGCCATCGAGCGGATATGGCCGAGATGCAGCGGGCTTTCGCGCAGCATCAACACCAGCTTGCGCCGCTCCTTGAGCTGCACGTCGGCGGCGCGGGTCAGCAGCGTGTCGAGATTGCCGCTGGCGATCGCCGACAGCGAGCGGATCGAGCACGGCGCGATGATCATGCCAAGCGCGCGGAACGAGCCCGAGGCGATGCAGGCGCCGACGTCGTCGATGTGATGATAGCGATGCGACAGCGCCGCAGCGCGCGCCAGCGCGCCGTCGCCGACCTCGTGGCGGATGGTGCGTTCGGCGGCGCGGGTGGCGACCAGATGAATCTCGCAGGCATCACGCGCCGCGAGCAGTTCGACAATACGGATACCGACCGCGGCCCCCGAGGCGCCGCTGATACCGACAATAACGCGCGGGGTATTCACGGTCTGGCCTTTCGTGCCGGCGCCGGCATGGTCAGGCCGAGCGATGACCACATCGCATCGACCCGCTTCACGACTGCATCGTCCATCTTCAGCACCTCGCCCCATTCGCGGGACGTTTCGGTGCCGATCTTGTTGGTGGCGTCGATGCCGAGCTTGCCGCCCAGCCCCGATTTCGGCGAGGCGAAATCGAGATAATCGATCGGCGTGTCGCTGATCGACACCATGTCGCGCGAGGTGTCGCAGCGGGTCGAGACCGCCCACATCACATCCGCCCAGTCGCGGACATTGACGTCCTCGTCGACGATGATCAAAAGCTTGGTGTAGCTGAACTGCGGCAGCATCGACCACAGCCCCATCATCAAGCGGCGCGCCTGGCCGGGATAGCGCTTCTTGATCGACGCGATCGCGATCCGGTACGAGCACGCCTCCGGCGGCAGCCACAGATCGACGATTTCCGGAAACTGCTTCTGCGCCACCGGCAAGAAGACCTCGTTGAGCGCTTCGCCGAGCCGCGAGGGTTCATCCGGCGGCCGCCCAGTATAGGTCGACAGATAGATCGGGTCCTTGCGCATCGTGATCGCGGTGACCTTCATCACCGGGAATTGCTCGACCGAGTTGTAATAGCCGGTGTGATCGCCATAGGGACCTTCGGCGGCGGTCTCGGTGGCCGACACCATGCCCTCGATCACGATCTCGGCGTCGGCTGGCACCTGCAACGGCACGCTGACGCATTGCGTCATCAGGGGCCGCTCGCCGCGCAACAGCCCGGAGAATTTGATTTCTGACAGGTCTTCCGGCAGCGGCAGCACCGCCGACAGAATCATCGCCGGATCGGCGCCGATCGCGATCGCGACCGGCATGTCGCGGCCCTGCTTCTGCCATTGATGGAAATGCTTGGCGCCGCCGCGATGCGCCAGCCAGCGCATGATCACGCGGTCGCGGCCCAGCACCTGGATGCGATAGACCCCGACATTGTCGGCGCCATCTTCCGGTGGCCGGGTGAACACCAAGGGCCAGGTGATCAGCGGCGCGGGCTCGCCCGACCACGGCACCTGCACCGGCAATTGCCCAAGGTCAATGTCGTCGCCCTGCAGGACCACGCTTTGCACCGGCGCGCCCTTGGCAGCCTTGGGGCGCATCGACAGCGCGGCGCGCGCCAGCGGCAATTTGCTGAGGGCGTCGGCGAATGATTGCGGCGGGGTGGGGGCGCGCAATTCGGCGAGCGTCTCGCCAAGGCTGCGCAATTGTTCGGGCGCGATGCCAAAACCCCAGGCGATTCGCTCCACGGTGCCGAACAGATTGACCAGAATCGGCATTGCCGACAGCTGGCCATCGGCCTTGATCGGCTGCTCGAACAGCAGCGCGGGGCCGCGCTCGGCCAGCACCCGGCGGTGGATTTCTGTGATCTCATGCACCACGGAGACCGGACGGCGGATTCGCACGAGCTGGCCGCGGGATTCCAGGTACCCCATGAACGCGCGCAGGTCCGGAAACGGCGGTTTGACGCGGTTCAGCATTGTTTCTCCGTAACAGGGTATTTGGTCATCATGGGTATCCGTCACTGTCTTTGATCCCGCGCAAAGAACTCTACGCCCGGAATGGTATCGACGCCCCTAAAGGGTGGCCCATGTCGGTATCCAATTCTTCCGTCACTAGGATGCCAGTGCCGCTTGCGCTGGCTGCGCGTGTTTTGCCGTTGTTGCCGTTGCAGGTGTTACTGAACATTTGCCTCGGCGAAATTCGTTCGCGGCATCCTCGCATTTTCGATCGTCTCGGTTCCAATACCGGCAAGCGGTACGGCCTTGAGCCGACCGATCTGCCGATCGCATTCGTGCTGGAGCCGCGGCGAATGAATCCCCGCATCACTGTGGTGCGCTCGTTGCCGTCGAATCTTGATGCCCGCATCGCCGGGCCGCTGTCGGCGCTGATCGGCATGACCGACGGCTCCTATGACGGCGACGCGCTGTTCTTCTCGCGCGATATCCATGTCGACGGCGACATGGAGGCGGTGGTCGCGTTGCGTAACGCGATCGACGACTCCCGTGTTGATTTCCTTTCCGAATCCGTGCTCTGGCTCGGACCGCTAGCAGCTCCGATTGAGCGGATCCTGCGCAGCATCGTCGGCTCCCCATCTGCCCGTGAGGAGATGGGTGTCGGACGTGGAGGATAATTCATGGAATTGATCTGTCCGGCGGGGACCCCGTCGGCTCTGCGCGACGCGGTCGCGGCCGGCGCCGATGCGGTCTATTGCGGCTTTGCCGATGAAACCAACGCCCGCAACTTCCCGGGGCTGAATTTCAGCCGCTCGGAAATGGCGGAATCGATCGCGCACGCCCATCAGGCGGGTGTCAAGGTGCTGGTTGCAATCAACACCTTTGCACGCGCTGGTGCGGTCAACATCTGGCATAGCGCCGTTGACGATGCCGTCGATGCCGGCGCCGATGCCGTGATCGTCGCCGACGTCGGCGTGATGGATTATGTGGCGCGCACCCATCCGCAGCAGCGTCTGCACGTCTCGGTGCAGGCCGCCGCCGCCAATCCGGACGCGATTCGCTTCTATGTCGATCGCTTCAATGCCAAGCGCGTGGTGCTGCCGCGCGTGCTCAGCGTTCCCGAGATCGCTGCGATCGGCAAGGAAGTGAACTGCGAGACCGAAGTGTTCATCTTTGGCGGTCTGTGCGTGATGGAAGAAGGGCGCTGCTCGCTGTCGTCCTATGCCACCGGCAAGTCGCCGAACATGGACGGCGTGTGCTCGCCGGCGAGCCACATCCAGTATCGCGAAGAGAACGGCATGCTGGTGTCGCGGCTCGGCGAATTCACCATCAACAAGTTTGCCGCCGGTGAGGCTGCCGCCTATCCGACGCTGTGCAAGGGTCGCTATCAGACGTCCGAAGGCTCGGGCTATCTGTTCGAGGACCCGACCAGCCTCGACGCCACCACCATGCTGCCCGAGCTGAAGAATGCCGGCGTCTGCGCGCTGAAGATCGAAGGCCGGCAGCGTGGCCGCGCCTATATCGAGCGCGTGGTGCGCACTTTCCGCCAGGCGCTGCGCGCGCTCGACGCGGGCCAGCCGATCCCGACCGACGAATTGCGCGGTCTGAGCGAGGGCCAGTCGACCACGACGGGCGCCTACAAGAAAACCTGGCGTTGATGCCGACGATCATCCGATCGGCATCTGACCGCAACAGACAACGGGGCGGCGTATGAAGCTCACTCTTGGACCAGTGCTGTACAACTGGAAGCCCGAGGAATGGCGCGATTTCTATTTCCGGATCGCCGATGAAGCGCCGATCGACAGCGTCGTGGTGGGCGAGGTGGTGTGCTCGAAGCGCGCGCCGTTCATCGCCGACCACATGCCGGCGGTGATCGAGCGGCTCGCCGCCTCCGGCAAGGAAGTGGTGCTCGGCTCCTTGATGCTGATGTCGCTGGCGCGCGAGCGCAACGCGATGGCGGAACTCGCCGCTGACAACAGCTTCATCATGGAAGTGAACGATCTGTCGTGCCTCGGCATGATCGGCGACCGGCCGCATGCCATCGGCCCGTTCGTGAACATCTACAACGAATCGACCGCGACCTATTTCGCCTCGCACGGCGCCAAGCGCATCTGCCTGCCGCCGGAATTGCCGATGACCGCGATCCGCGCGATCGCCGGCGCGCTGCCGGATGTCACCATCGAAGTGTTCGGCTTCGGCCGTGCGCCGCTGGCGATCTCGGCGCGCTGCTATCACGCCCGGCTCAACAAGCTCAGCAAGGACAATTGCAAGTTCGTGTGCGAGCAGGACCCGGACGGGCTCGCGGTGATGACGCTCGACAACGAGCCGTTCCTGGCGATGAACGGCGTACAGACGCTGTCCTATGCCTGCACCAGCGTGATCAACGAGATCGGCGATCTCGCCAAGGCCGGCGTGCGTTCGCTGCGGTTGTCGCCGCAGCAATGCGACATGGTCGCGGTGATCAAGCTGTATCGCGACGTGATCGACGGCAAGAAGACCCCGGCGGAAGCCTCCGCGGCGCTGACCGGCCTTTATTCGGTGCCGGTTGCCAACGGCTTCCTCTATGCCAAGCCGGGCTCGACCTTCGTCAACAACGTCGCCGAAGCGCAGCGCACCGCCCGCGCGATGTAACGCGCCAGGGCTTATACCGTCGTCGGGACATACCAATCACCGTCATGCCCGCGCTTGTCGCGGGCATCCACGTCTTAAAATCGCCGCAAGATCAAAGGCGTGGATGGGCGGGGGG
>KI632513.1:3735509-3940332 GCA_000504425.1 Rhodopseudomonas palustris JSC-3b
TGACGTGCAGAGCGGTTAGTATCAATCGCCGTCGGTACTGCAATCTCGTCTTTCTGCAAACATCAACGCGTCGCTCGGTGCTCTGAGCGGCGCGTTTTGCTATTCGGCCGGCAGCGGCGCCGGCGCGCGGCGCGGCAATGCGATGAAAGCGATGGTCGCGGCACTGAGCGCGCAGAGCGCGATCGCACTCACCATCGGCAGCGCGCTGCCATCCACGAACTGGCTCAGTATGCCGATCACCGCGCCGCCGACCATCATCTGCACCGTGCCGCTCAGCGCCGACACGCTGCCCGCGATCGGGCCGTGCTCGTCGAGCAGCATCACCATGATCGGTGGCAGCGTCAGCCCGAGGCAGGCGAAGATCGCAAACAGCATCGCCATCAGCGCCATCAGCTCATCGAGCCCGGCCAAGGTCAGCGCCAGCAGCGTCAGCGCCAGGCTGGCATAGAGCGCCATGCCGAGCCGCATGACCCGCGGGATGCCGAGCCGCGCACCAAGCGGCGCCGAGAGTTGTGAGCCGGCGATGAAGCCGATCGCGTTGAGCGCGAACGCCAGGCTGTAATGCAGCGGCGTCAGCTCAAAATGCTCGATGTACACGAATGAGGAATTAGCCAGGAACGCAAAGAAGCTGGCCATGCCGAGCCCGCCGACCAGCGACAGCGCCCAGAAGCGGCGCTCGCTCAGCACTTGCGCAAAAGTGCCTTTGACGCGGCGCAGCCCGCCGCTGATCCGCTGCGCGGGCGGTCTGGTTTCCGGCAGCAGCGTTGCCACCAGCACCATGGCGAGTAGCGCCGCCACCGTCATCGCCACGAACACCGCGCGCCAGCCAAGCGGCACGATCAGCGCACTGCCGAGGAGCGGCGCGAAGATCGGCGACACGCTGAACACCAGCATCACCAGCCCCATCAGCCGGGTCGCGGCGATGCCGGTGTGCAGGTCGCGCACCACCGCGCGCGGGATCACCGTCACCGCCGCGGCGCCGATGCCCTGCAGCAGCCGGCAGCCGATCAGCCAGCCGATATCGGGCGCAAGGCTGCAGCCGAGCGCGCCGAGCGCGAATAATGCGAGGCCGAAATAAAGCGGCGGCTTGCGGCCCCACGCATCGGAGGCCGGGCCATAGACGATCTGGCAGACGCCGAAGGCGAGGAAATAGGCGGTGAGCGACCACTGGGTCGCGGCCGCGGAGGCGTGCAGATCGCCGGCGATCGCGGGCAGCGCCGGCAGATACATGTCGATCGCGAACGGGCCGATCGCCGACAGCAGCCCGAGCACCACGGCGTTTTTGACAAAACTCGACGGCATCGCCCCGCCCTCCGCTGATCGACAACGCGGGAACCAGCAAAGGTTTCCTCGCTGGGGAACAGGTCATGGAACCAGCGGGCAGGGCGGCTGCGTTTTAAGTCTGCGTCGTCACTCGCAATTGATCATCCACGGAATGCCGAACCGATCGACGCACATGCCAAAGCGGCGCGCCCAAAACGTCTTGTCGATCGGCATGGTGATCTCGCCGCCGTCAGCGAGTGCGGCGAACACCCGATCGGCTTTCGCCGGGTCCTCGACCTGCAGCGACACCGCAAATCCAGCCGGTGGCTTGGCGGTGCCGGGCGGGGCATCGGCGGCCATCAGCACCTCGCCATCGATCGAGAGCTGCGCGTGCATCACCTTGCTGGCCCATTCCGGCGGCACGTGGTCGGCGGCCGGGCTGCCCTGGTAGCGCGCCATCATGTCGACTTTGCCGCCCAGCGCGCGGACGTAATAGTTGAAGGCTTCCTCGCAATTGCCGTTGTAGAGCAGATAGGGATTGACCTGCATGGCTGCATCCTTGGTTGGGCGCTAAGCGACCGTGTCGTCGTCTGGCCCGTCGTTGTGGCAGTCGCTGTTAGCATGTCGCCGTTGGCCTGTCCGCAAGCGACCACGCCACGCGGCGGCGAGGCGGTTGCATGTCGTCAATCGGAGCGGCGGCCCGATGTTCCGGGAGACTGTTGCGGCGCGTGAAGGTCCATCTCCGGCAATTCGTCGATCGGGTTGAAGCAGCCGATGCCGAGCGGCAGGAAATGCCTGACATTGGCGGTCAGCAATGTCAGCCGATGCGCCTCAGCCGTCGCTGCAATCAGCACATCGGCAAAGCCTGGATGAACACCAGCCGCGATCGCCCGGTCTTCAATCTCGCCTGCGATCCTCGCAATTGCGGCATCGATCGCCAGCAGCCGATCGCCGTATAGGTCGATCAGTTGGTGCAGCCATTCGGAGAGCATCCTGGCTCGCGCTATGCCGCCAGCGCGATGCAGCTTTCGCCACCCTCTTTCGATCTCGGCCACGGTCACGACGGAGACGAATAGCCGTTCGGCCTCGCCCTGGGCGGCCATCCAGGCTGCCATCTTCTCGGCTATGGCAGGTCGCCCCGGCGCAAACGCCGATAAAATCGAGGTGTCGACCAGAAAGCCGAGATGATCACTCACAACTCAATCTCGCGGCCCGGGGAGGGGTTGCGCTCGATCTCATCGGGAATACCTGGGAAGTTCATCAGGAACTCGCCAAAACCCTGTCGTGCCGGGTACAGGCGTGCGGCGATATCGACCGGGACGACCACCGCCGCGGCTTTGCCATGGCGTGTGATAGTCACAGCTTCGCCGGCCTCGGCGGCCTCAATGATGGCTGACAGCGTCGCTTCGGCTTCTCGCAAATTGACCGTTCTCATCAGCGATCGTCCTTTGTCGTCGCACGCGCCTACAATGAGCTGAAGCGCCCGGATTTCAAGGCATTTGCTGCTTGCACGAGGGCGCCCGCCGCCCCGCAGGGCGACGTTGCTCAGCCGATCGCGATGCCGCCGCCGATGGTGCGGTTCAGCACCTGGGTGGTCTTTTCGATCCGTTCGGCGGCCGAGTTGAGCGCGGCGACCACCGCGCTCTCCACCACCTTGGCGGCGGCGCCGCCCTCGATCAGCGCGGCGCGCTCATGTTGCAGTGCCTCGATGCGGTCGCGGGCGTCGAACAATTCGTCCGACACCGTGAGCGCCGCCATCACCACCAGCCGGGCATCGCCGATCTCGCCGAACCGATCGCGCAGCCTTGCAATGCGCGCGGCAAGATCGTCGGCGAGCTGAATCAGCCGGGTTTCCTGCCCCTCTTCGCAAGCCATCCGGTACTGACGGCCGTTGATGGTGACATTGACGTGGCTGTTGGCTCCGCTCATGCGCGTTCATCCTCCGGCTTCAGCACGGTGCGCAGACTGCCGATGGCGGCGTCCAGCTTAGCGGCGATTTCGCGATTGGCGCGCTCCAGATTGCGGGTGCGTACCAGCGAGGTGTCGAGTTCGTCGGCGAGCCGCGAGCGATCGACGCCGAGCGCGTGAATCCGCGACGCCAGTTCTTCTTCGTCGCGGTCTGCTTCGCTGCGCCGTTCGGCGGCGCCTTCCAGCGCGTCGAGCGCTGCCATCAGCCGCCGCGTCGCGGCCTCGATCTCGGAGGACATCGATAGAGCCAAGGAACCGGGACGACGGTCAGTCATTGGTGGCGCGGGCCTTCTCTCGCACCCCGGCAGCTGCGCCGGGCAAGCCTTTGACTTGCAAACGTATGTGGCGCGGAAGGCAAGCGCAACGTCATGACACAACTATACACGACAAAGCGGAGCCCGCGCCCGACCCGCGCCGATCAGGAGACGCCGATGCGTGATGGGAGAGCGGTGCCGAATACCTTATCCGCCACCATGGCCAATGCGATTCGCGCGCTGGCGGAGCGATGGCTCAGCGCGGAATTTTGCGGCGCGATCGTTGATCACTACTCCTGCGTGGACCTGCGTGGCGTGCGCCGACGGCGACTTGATGAAAGGCGTTCAGTCCCGCGATGATCGCGCTCATTGACGCTAAGGGTATTACTATCGCCAGTTCGCTGGCGCTGGCCGACTTTGGTGATCAGGTGGCGCGGTTCCACGGGCCATGGCTGGACTGGATTGGCGATCGCTGCCCGCGATCAGCGAGTGATCGGGGCGGCGATGGCTGAAACCAAGGTGGCGGCGCATGGTGAGCCGCTCGGCGCGGCGCAGATCGCCGACGCCTCCCATCGCTGCGCTCGCGGCGGTTACGAATTAATCGCAACTGAGCGGCCCGCGCAGGTGACGCTGTTCGCCTCAGGCTCGGAGCTGATGATCGCGGTTGCGGCGCAGCGGCTGCTGGTGGAGCGCGACATTTCGACCCGGGTGGTGTCAGTGCCGTCGCTCGATCTGCTGCTGGCGCAGCCCGAACAGGTCCGCAAAGCGATCATCGGCACGGCGCCGGTGATGATTGCGGTCGAGGCTGCGGTGCGGTTTGGCTGGGATGCGGTGGTCGGCCCGGACGGCGGATTTATCGGCATGTCCGGTTTCGGCGGCAGTGCCCCGGCGCAGCATCTCTATCGCCATTTCGGCATCACCGCGGAGGCGGTAGTGGCCATGGCCATGGACCGGCTGGCCGGCCGCTGAGCCGGATGGTTCAGGAAAGTAACCCTCTCCACGATGACGCATTGCATCGTGCCGCCATTCAGGGCAAGACACTGCCCAATCTTACACCTTCCATTAACTTGACGTGAGCGCTTGAGGAGAAAGTGAATGGCAGTTCGGGTTGCGATCAACGGATTTGGCCGCATCGGCCGCAATGTTCTGCGTGCCATCTATGAGGCCGGCCGCAATGACATTGAGGTGGTAGCGATCAACGATCTCGGCCCGGTCGAGACCAACGCCCACCTGCTGCGCTTCGATTCGGTCCATGGACGGTTCCCTGGTACCGTCACGGTCGATGGCGATTCCATCGATCTCGGCAAGGGCAAGATCAAGGTCACCGCGGTCCGTGACCCCTCGACCCTGCCGTGGAAGGACCTCGGCGTCGATGTCGCGCTGGAATGCACCGGCATCTTCACCGCCCGTGACAAGGCGGCGGCCCATCTGACCGCTGGCGCCAAGCGCGTGCTGGTCTCGGCCCCGGCGGAAGGCGCGGACGCCACCATCGTGTACGGCGTGAACCATGCCTCGCTGACCAAGGACCACCTGGTCGTGTCGAACGGTTCCTGCACCACCAACTGCCTGGCGCCGGTCGCCAAGGTGCTGAACGACACCGTCGGCATCGAAACCGGCTTCATGACCACCATTCACGCCTACACCGGCGACCAGCCGACCCTCGATACCCTGCACAAGGATCTGTATCGCGGCCGTGCGGCGGCGATGTCGATGATCCCGACCTCGACCGGCGCCGCCAAGGCGATTGGCCTGGTGCTGCCGGAGCTGAAGGGCAAGCTCGACGGCGTCGCGATCCGCGTGCCGACCCCGAACGTCTCGGTGGTCGACCTCAAGATCATCGCCAAGAAGGCCACCACCAAGGAAGAGATCAACGAGGCGATCAAGCGCGCCGCCGCTCAGGAGCTGAAGGGCATCCTCGGCGTCACCGACGCGCCGAATGTGTCGGTCGACTTCAACCACGACCCGCACTCCTCGACCTTCCATCTCGACCAGACCAAGGTGCAGAACGGCACCCTGGTTCGCGTGATGTCCTGGTACGACAATGAATGGGGCTTCTCGAACCGCATGGCGGACACCGCCGTCGCGATCGGCAAGCTGATCTAAGTACTGGTGCCTCAGGCCGGAGCAGCCCATGCTGCTTCGGCCGAGGGGTGATTTTTATAGGGGCGCCGCGCTGGTCGTGGCGCCTTGTCGTAATTGTCAGTCCATTCCCGTCCCGTCCCGGCACCGTCGTCCGGCCGATCCCCAAGCTTCCCGCGCGTGAGTTGAGCGATCCGATGACCAAGACCTTCCGCACCCTTGATGACGCCGACCTGAAGGGCAAGCGCGTGCTGCTGCGCGTCGACCTTAACGTTCCCATGGACAAGGGCGTCGTCACCGATGACACCCGCCTTGAACGCATCATGCCGACCATCACCGAGATTTCGGACAAGGGCGGCAAGGTGATCCTGCTGGCCCATTTCGGCCGGCCGAAGGGACCCGATCCGAAGGACTCGCTGAAGCCGATCGCGGCGGCGCTGTCGGGCGTGATCAAGCGTCCGGTCGCTTTCGCCGAGGATTGCATCGGCGAGGTCGCGGCGGCGGCGATCGCGGCGATGAAGGACGGCGACGTGCTGTGCCTGGAAAACACCCGCTTCCACAAGGGCGAGGAAAAGAACGATCCGGCGTTTGTCGAGGAACTCGCCAAGCTCGGCGACCTGTGGGTCAATGACGCGTTCTCGGCGGCGCATCGCGCGCACGCTTCGACCGAAGGCGTCGGCCACAAGCTGCCGGCCTATGCCGGCCGCACCATGCAGGCGGAAATCGACGCGCTCAACAAGGCGCTGGAAGCGCCGAAGCGCCCGGTGATCGCGATCGTCGGCGGCGCCAAGGTCTCGACCAAGATCGATCTGCTCGAAAACCTGGTCACCAAGGTGCAGGCGCTGGTGATCGGCGGCGGCATGGCCAACACCTTCCTGCACGCGCAGGGCGTCGGCGTCGGCAAGTCGCTGTGCGAGAAGGATCTGGCTCCGACCGCGCGCCGCATCCTGGACAAGGCGGAAGCCGCCAATTGCGCCATTATCCTGCCGGTCGATGCCACCGTGGCATTCCATTTTGAGGCCAATGCGCCGGCCTTCGCCTACGGCCTCGATTCGATCCCGGCCGATGGCATGATCCTCGACGTCGGCCCGCGCTCGATCGAGCGCATCAATGCCGCGATCGACGACGCTGCGACGCTGGTGTGGAACGGCCCGGTCGGCGCGTTCGAGCTGACCCCGTTCGACAAGGGCACCGTGACCGCTGCCAAGCACGCTGCGGCGCGCACCAAGGCCGGCAAGCTGATTTCGGTGGCGGGCGGCGGCGACACCGTCGCGGCGCTGAACCAGGCCGGTGTGGCCGAGCAGTTCACCTACATCTCCACCGCGGGCGGTGCGTTCCTGGAATGGATGGAAGGCAAGGCGCTGCCCGGCGTGGAAGTGCTGAAGGTCTGATCGGCCAAATCTGATCCGCCGCCAAGGCGGTCTGCGCAACAATCGAGAACGGCCGTCCGGCGGTGTTGCCGCTTGGTGCGGCCGTTCTTCTGCTGTCTGGGCGTGCCGTCGGTGGCACTATCGTCCGTCACGCGCCCGGCCTGCGGCCGTCACCCTCGTCCCGAAGTGATGGGCTGCCACCCGCCGCTGCGCGTTGAACCGCCGTTGGCGGTGTGTTTGGTTTTGGCAGGACTGCCGCCATTCAACCACATAGCAGCCTTAGGGAGCCTCCGATGAAACTGGCCGAACTTCATGCGATCGCCCAGGCCATGGTGCAACCGGGCAAGGGCATTCTCGCCGCGGATGAATCCGCAGGGACCATCAAGAAGCGTTTTGACGCCATTGGCGTCACTTCGACCGAACAGACGCGCCGCGACTATCGCGAAATGCTGTTCCGCAGTTCAGCGGCGATGCAGGGCTGCATCTCCGGCGTGATCCTGTATGACGAAACGATCTGGCAGGATGCTGCCGACGGCACGCCACTGATCAAGCTGATCGAGCAGGCTGGCAGCATTCCCGGCATCAAGGTCGATGAGGGCACCCAGCCGCTGCCGTCCTGTCCGGGCGAGACCATCACCATCGGCCTCGACCGGCTGGCCGAGCGCTTGGCGCGCTATTACGAACGCGGCGCCCGCTTTGCCAAATGGCGCGCGGTGATCGACATCGGTGCGGGCATTCCGAGCTACGCCGCGATTCACACCAACGCCCATGCGCTCGCGCGTTATGCCGCGCTGTGCCAGGCGGCGCAGATCGTGCCGATCGTGGAACCGGAAGTCTTGATGGATGGCAGCCACGATATCGATCGCTGCTATGAGGTGACCGAATTCGTGCTCAAGGAAACCTTCCAGGAACTATATTATCAGAAAGTGGCGCTGGAAGGCATGATCCTGAAGCCGAACATGGCGGTTGCCGGCAAGAAGGCCGCCAAGCAGGCCGGGATCGCCGAAGTGGCGGAGAAGACCGTGAAATTGTTGAAGGCTTGCGTCCCGGCAGCGGTGCCTGGAATTGCGTTCCTGTCTGGTGGCCAGTCCGATCAGGATGCCACCGCCCATCTCGATGCGATGAACAAGATCGGCGGGCTGCCGTGGCATCTGACCTTCTCCTATGGCCGCGCGCTGCAGGCCGCGCCGCAGAAGGCCTGGGCCGGACAGGCGGCCAATGTCGCCGCCGGTCAGGCCGCTTTTTCGCATCGCGCGCGCATGAATGCGCTGGCCAGCCGCGGCCAATGGGATGCGGCGCTCGAGAGCAAGGCTGCTTGACCGACCATGGCTGCCAAACCACTTCCGCCGCCGCCCGCACCCCGGCTCTATCTCGCCACGCCGCAGATCGATGATCCGGCGCCGCTGGCGGCGGCTTTGCCTGCTCTACTCGCCGCTCAGGATGTCGCCGCGCTGCTGCTGCGGCTGGCACCGTCTGATCCGCGCAGCCTGATCACCCGCGCCAAGGCGATCGCCCCCGCGGTGCAGAAGGCTGGCGTCGCGCTGCTGCTCGACGGCGAGCCCGAATTGGTGGCGCGCTCGGGCGCCGATGGCGCGCATCTTCACGACATCGCCGCGCTCAAGGAGTTTGCCGACAAGCTGCAGCCGGACCGGATCGCCGGGGTCGGCGGTCTGCGCACCCGGCACGACGCCATGCTCGCCGGTGAAGTCGGCGCCGATTACGTGCTGTTCGGCGAGCCGGAGCGCGAAGGTCAGCGCCCGGCCTCGGACGCGATCGCCGAGCGGCTGCAATGGTGGGTCGAGCTGTTCGAGCCGCCTTGCGTCGGTTACGCGCTGTCGTTCGACGAAGCCGAGGAATTTGCCGCGGCTGGCGCCGATTTCGTGCTGGTCGGCGAGCTGATCTGGAACGATGCCCGCGGCCCGGCTGCGGCGCTCGCGGATGCCGCCGCGGCGATCGCCCGCGGCTATCAGGCTGTGCTGGCCGCTCACGCCGCCGCCAGCGGAGCAGCGCCGCGATGACGGTGCGTTCGGCGCTCTGGGGATGCTCCCTGCTGGCAGCGGTGCTGCCTGCGTCCTTTGCGGCCGCGCAGATTTCGCTGTCGCCGCCGGCGCCGATTCCGGCTGCGCCGGAGCAGCGACCGGCCGCGCCGTCGCAAATGTCAGCGCCGCCGCCGCGCGCCATGCCGCCGCAGGCGCAGCCGAGGCCCGCCGCGCCGCCGCCTGCGCCCAAGGCCGAGACACGGCCAGCGCCGAAACCGCAAGCCAAGCCGGCCGAGCCCGCGGCCAAACCGGCTGCCAAGCCCGATGCGGCTGCGGCCAAAAAGCCCGCCGCCACTCCGGGGACGCCGGCGCCCGCCGCCAACACCGCGGCGGCACCGTCCGAGGATGGCAGTGCCGATCTGGTTTATGGCGCCTATCAGCGCGGCCATTACAAAACAGCGCTCGACCTCGCCACCAAGCGCGCCCAGGAGTACGGCGACCCCAAGGCGATGACCATGCTGGGCGAGCTCTATTCCAATGGGCTCGGCATCAAGCGCGATTTCGCGAAGGCGGTGGAGTGGTACACCCGCGCCGCCGAGGCCGGCGACCGCGAGGCGATGTTTGCGCTTGGCATGATGCGGCTGTCCGGCCGCGGCGGCCTGCCGAGCCGCGCCGAGGGCGCGCGCTGGCTGGCGTCGTCCGCCAAGCTCGGTAATCCCAAGGCAGCCTATAACCTCGCTTTGCTCTATCTCGACGGCCAGACCTTTCCGCAGGACGTCAAGCGCGCCGCCGAGCTGTTGCGGCTCGCCGCCGACGCCGGCAATGCCGAGGCGCAATACGCGCTGGCGACCTTCTACAAGGAAGGCACCGGGGTCGAGAAAAACGTCGAGCAGGCGGTGCGGCTGCTACAGGCCGCGGCGGTGTCCGGCAATGTCGATGCCGAGGTCGAATATGCGATCGCCCTGTATAATGGCACCGGCACGCCTAAGAACGAAGTCGCCGCGGTCGCGCTGCTGCGCAAGGCTGCCCGGCAGAATAACGCCATCGCCCAGAACCGGCTGGCCCGGGTGCTGGTCACCGGGCAGGGCGCGCCGATCGACCGGATCGAGGGCCTGAAATGGCATGTGGTCGCCAAAACCGCCGGAAAAGGCGACCTGATGCTCGATGAAGCGCTGGCGCAATTGTCGCCGGAGGAGCGGGCCCAGGTCGACGAGGCATCGCGCAAATGGCTCGGCACCAAATGAACCGCCCTTGACGCCGCTGCCCTGGCAGGGCAATCCCCACCCCTTCCTTCAATCCAGACACAGACCTGACCCCCAGGTCATTTCGGACCGATCATGCTGCAATCCGCCCTCATCAACGTCATGGTCAAGGCCGCGCGCCGCGCCGGACGGAGCCTCGCGCGCGACCTCGGCGAGATCGAGCACCTGCAGGTGTCGTTGAAAGGTCCCGCCGATTTCGTCAGCAAGGCCGACAAGCGCGCCGAACAGATGCTGTTTGAGGATCTGACCAAGGCGCGGCCCGGCTATGGCTTCTACGGCGAGGAGTTCGGGCGGCGCGAGGGCACCGACAAGAGCCATACCTGGATCGTCGATCCGCTCGACGGCACCACCAATTTCCTGCACGGCATCCCGCAATTTGCGATCTCGATCGCCCTGCAGCGCGAAGACACCATCATTGCCGCGGTGATCTACAACCCGGCCAATGACGAGCTGTACACCGCCGAGCGCGGCAAGGGCGCGTTCATGAACGATCAGCGTCTGCGCGTCGCCGGCCGCCGTCAGCTCCATGACTGCGTGATCGCCTGCGGTCTGCCGCATATCGGCCGTGGCAATTTTACGCTGGCGCTCAAGGAAATGGCGGTGCTGCAGCCCAAGGTCGCCGGCTTCCGCCGGTTCGGCGCGGCCTCGCTCGATCTGGCACAAGTGGCTTCCGGCCGGTTCGATGGCTATTGGGAGCGCAATCTGTCGGCCTGGGACATCGCCGCTGGCGTGCTGATGATCCGCGAAGCGGGCGGCACGGTGTCCGAGATCGACGGCGGCGACCTGCTCACCACTGGCAATGTGGTGTGCGGCAACGAATATGTGCACAACGAGCTGATCCGGCTGCTGCGGCCGCTGAAGTAATCACGCGGCGTTTCGCCTCGTTACTCGATCCTATCGATCGCTATGCCCGCGCTTGCCGCGGGCATTTTCGTTTCGAGGTCGTGCAGTGGCGCCTCTTATCCCTCCCCCTTGTGGGGAGGGTGGACGGCCCGATGTCAATCGGGCCGGACGGGTGGGGGTGACAAGCAGCTGAGAGCGAAGCTGAAGCCGGTGCCCATCAAGAAACGCATCGATAAGTGAAGCCGCGCGCAAGTCCCCCCACCCCGGCGCTTCGCGCCGACCCTCCCCACCGCTACGCGGGGGGAGGGAGGACGCAGTGCTCTGGGGTCATTTTATCGACGCCGGAGGGATTTCCAACGCCGAGAAGCTTCTCGGATCACTCCGCGCGCTTTTTGCCGCGCAGGGTCGGCAGGCCGATGCCGGCGGCATCGAAGCCGCCATCGACCGCCAGTACCTGGCCGGTGATGTAGCTCGATTGTTCGGAGCTGAGGAAATAGATGGCGTCGGCGAGCTCGCGCTCCAGCCCGTAGCGGTTGAGCGGAATCGCATCGTGATAATCGGCGCGGATCGCCGGTGAATGCACGGCTTTCGCCATCGCGGTATCGACCGGGCCCGGCGCCACCCCATTGACGCGAATGCCGAACTCGCCCAGCTCCACCGCGCATTGCTTGGTGAAATGCGCCAGCGCCGCTTTGCTGGTGCCATAGGCGACCCGCAGCGTCGAAGCGCGCAGTGACGAGATCGAGGTGACGTTGACGATCGTGCCGCCGCCGTTCTGCTGCATCAACGGCGCCGCCGCGGTGGTGCAGATGAAGGCGCCGGTCAGGTTGACCGCCATGATGCGCGCCCAGTCCTCATCGCTGGTCTCCAATAGCGGCTTGAAGATTGCGATGCCGGCATTGTTGACCAGCGCGTCGAGCCGGCCGAAATGCGCCGCGGCGCGCGCGATGTCGGCGCGTACTTCCGCAGCGTCGGTGACGTCGCAATGCAGCGCCAGCGTCGCCTCGGGCTGGTCAAGCGTCGCCATCGCCTCTGCCAAAGTTTCGTTGTTGCAGTCGAGCAGCGCCACCCGCCAGCCCTCATCGAGGAAACGTTGTGCCGCCGCAAAACCGATGCCGCGTGCTGCGCCGGTGACCACGGCGACCTTGTTAGCGCTGCTGTTCATCTGCGTCCCCTTATTGACTCCGCATCATCACTATAGCCTGTCCCGGCGCAGGCTCGCGCGGCTTTTGTGCGACGCAGCGGCGCAGCCAAAAGACGATGCGCGCTGTCATCGCGCTGCAATTTTCATGGATACGAGATCGGCGTTCGATCGATTCGGCGGCGCGGTTGCGGCGCCCGCCATCGGTGCCGTGCTATCAAGGCGCACTGATTGAGAATGCTGTGATCGCTTTGGCTATCGGACGTAGAACGCCATTGCCGCCACGACCAGCATGGCTGCGAGCGCCAGCGCTTGCAGCATCATGTCGCCGACCATGCGTCTGGAGAGGTCTTTCATCGCAGCCCCCGTTTCGTCCGCAGCGGTGCTGGCGCAGGCCGCGCCACAGCAAGATCGCTACAAGGCTCGCATCGCGACAAGCCAGACATCGCACAACAAGCACATGGGGGGCTGCGCGTGGCATTGGCTTCAAGAAGCCTGCCGACAGCAAATCTGCGCGATGAACTGCGCGAGCGCCTGCGTCCCCATGATGAGTGCGCCGGTTTCATTCCCCAACGGCGGAACTCATCGGCGAAGCGTGGCCAGCCAATGCGGCGGGAGTTTGTCAGCAGTTGTCATCGCACCGCGGTGCATCCGTTGCGGGCGTACTGCGTTAGTGCTGTGGCGCGGGGCACTATCAGGCAACGGAGAGCGCGATGCGTTTCATGGTGATTGTCAAAGCCAGTGCCGACAGCGAAGCGGGCGTGATGCCGACCACCGAGCTGTTGACTGCGATGGGGCGGTTCAATGAAGAGATGGTGCGTGCCGGCGTGATGGTCGCCGGCGAGGGATTGCAGCCGAGCAGCAAAGGCGCGCGCATTCATTTCAGCGACGCAGAACCTAAGGTAACGCGCGGACCGTTTGCCGATCCGCAGTCGCTGATCGCAGGCTTCTGGCTGATCGAGGTCGGCTCGCTTGATGAGGCGATTAGCTGGATGAAGCGCGCGCCATTTCCCAGCGGCGATGCCATCGAGATCCGCCAGGTGTTTTCCGCCGAGGATTTTGGCGAGGCGCTGACCCCCGAACTGCGCGAACAGGAACAGCGGCTGCGCGCCGGCCTGTCGTCCTGATCGGGGCCAGTGGCGCCGAGAGCAGGCGGGGCGGGTGCACGCCCTTGCGTGCGGGCCGTGACCTTTGCGCGCAGCTCATGTAAAAGCCCTTCACATGAGCTGGCGCAAGGAACAGAGCCGCGCTGAACGCGGCTACCATCACGGCAATTTGAAAGAGGCGTTGCTGCAGGCGGCACTCGGCTTGATCGCCGAGAAGGGGCCGGGCGGCTTCACCTTTGCCGATGCCGCGCGCATGGCCGGCGTCAGCCCCGCGGCGCCGTATCGCCACTTTCGCGATCGCGACGAATTGTTGTCGAGCATCGCGCAGCGCGGCTTTGAGCAGTTCGAAGCAGAGCTGGCGGCGGCCTGGGATGATGGCCGTCCTGACACCACCTCGGCGTTCCAGCGGGTCGGCAAGGCCTATCTGGCGTTCGCGCGCCGCGAACCGGCGTACTATTCGGCGATGTTCGAATCCGGCGTGCCGATCGATCGCAATCCGCTGCTGATGGCGGCGTCGGAGCGCGCCTTCAACGTGATCCGCAGCGCCGCCGAGCGGCTGGTGACACTGACGCCGCCCGGCGTGCCGCGGCCGCCGGCGCTGATGATGGCGCTGCACATCTGGTCGATGGCGCATGGCATCGCCTCGCTGTTCAGCCGCGGCGACGGCGCACGCCGCAAATTGCCGATGGCGCCGGAAGAATTGCTGGAAGCTGGCGTGCTGATCTATCTGCGCGGCCTTGGCTTCCCGGCTGGGTCGTCCGAGCCGAAAGCGCCGGAGCCGAAGCCGGCCGGCCCATGGGGCACGCCGCGCCCGTAAGCGCCTTACACGCGCTGTTTTCAGAACGCGCCAGACCAGAACGCTCGCGCTGATCGGGTCTCAGTCCAACCGCTCCTACCATTGACCCGTCATGCCCGCGTTTGTCGCGGGCATCCGCGTCTTGAAAGCGCTGCAAGATCAAAGACGTGGATGGCCGGGACGGAGCCCGGCCATGACATGCGGATGGGGTAGTATCAATTCCCGTTGGTCTCAGTCCGTCGGAACCGAGAAGCGCCAGCGCGCACCTTCCCTTGATTGCCGCGAATTAATCTTGGCCGCGCTTGACAAATGGCAGGACAGGTTTAGCGATGTAAATGTTATTTACATTCACACGGCATGGTGCCGTTCAAGGAGAGGGAAATGGCTAACGCCGCAGATCTCAATCGATGGGGCGGTTCGGCTGGCGATGATCGCAGTTGGTCGATGTCGCGGACGCCTTGGCATCCCGGCTGGATCGCGCTGACCGTGCTGGGCTTCATCATCTGGTGGCCGATCGGCCTCGCACTTCTCTTCTTCACGCTCGGGAGCAGGAAAATGGGTTGCTGGGATCAGGGCCGGTTCACCTCCAAGATGGACCGCATGCAATCGAAGATGGATCGGATGCGCAGCCGCATGGAGCAGAGTGGCTTCGGCTTCGGCCCGCCCTCCAGCGGCAACCGCGCGTTCGATGAATATCGCGAGCAGACGCTGCGCCGGCTCGAGGAGGAGCAGGTCGAGTTCAAGAACTTCCTGGAGCGGCTGCGCCACGCCAAGGACAAGGAAGAGTTCGACCTGTTCATGGCACAGCACCGCACCAATCCGGCGTCCAATGACAGTAAGCCGCAGGGCTAAACGCCCCGCCGCCTGACCACGCCACCTGCCACGCCAAACGCCACAATTTGGCTCCAAGCCGCCCGGTTGCCCCCGCAGCCGGGCGGTGTCGTGTGTGCCTGCTTTGTCGGCGCCTGCCCCCGCAACACCGCATGGCGCCTGCGACTTTTCGAACCCTCGCCAGTTTGGTAACCCAACCTTAACCAAGATTAGCGTTTGGTTAGAAGCGTCGGGAAGCGCCGCCAGCCCTCGTTTTGACACGTTGGCAGGGGATGCACTCTACGGCTTCGGCCGGGCTCCCCATGCGACAGATCAGGCTTTGGCGCCGGTGCATTCGCCCCGCTGGCCCGCCGCCCGCGGAACCGCGGCCGCCGATGTGAACTTGCGTGAAAGGACAATCGATAATGAACCCGGCCGAGGTGACTCAGTCAGCAATGCCGCTGGTATCAGCCGACGTTTCACTCATTGCGCTGTTCTGGCAGGCCCATTGGGTCGTCAAAGCGGTGATGCTTGGACTGCTGGCGTGTTCGGTCTGGGTCTGGGCGATCGCGATCGACAAGATTCTGCTCTACTCGCGCACCAAGCGCGCCATGGATCGCTTCGAGCAGGCGTTCTGGTCGGGCGAATCGATCGATGAGCTGTATCGGGCGTTGGCGTCGAAGCCGACCCATTCGATGGCGGCCTGCTTTGTGGCGGCGATGCGCGAGTGGAAGCGTTCGTTCGAGAGCCAGGCGCGCTCGGTCGCAGGCCTACAGATGCGCATCGAAAAAGTGATGAACGTCTCGATCGCGCGCGAGATCGACCGGCTGGAACGGCGGCTTTTGGTGCTGGCCACGGTCGGCTCGGCTGGCCCGTTCGTTGGCCTGTTCGGCACGGTCTGGGGCATCATGTCGAGCTTCCAGTCGATCGCCGCGTCGAAGAATACCTCACTGGCGGTGGTGGCGCCGGGCATCGCCGAGGCGCTGTTTGCCACCGCGATCGGCCTTATCGCCGCCATTCCGGCCACTATTTTCTATAACAAGTTCACTTCCGAGGTGAATCGCCAGGCGCAGCGGCTCGAAGGATTCGCCGATGAGTTCTCCGCGATCCTGTCGCGCCAGATCGACGAACGTGGCTAAGGAACGGGTTTTGCGCGCGAGGGACTGTCGATCATGGCAATGAGCATGGCAGGTGGCGGTGGAGGCGGCGGCCGGCGTGGGCGCCGCCGCGCGCATGTGATGGCCGAAATCAACGTGACGCCGATGGTCGACGTCATGCTGGTGCTGCTGATCATCTTTATGGTGGCTGCGCCGATGCTGACGGTCGGGGTGCCGCTCGATCTGCCGCAGACCCAGGCCAAGAGCCTCGATCAGGACAAGAACCCGCTGACTTTGTCGGTCAACGTCAAGGGGCAGGTGTTTTTGAACGATACTGAGATCGCGGTCGACGAACTGGTGCCGAAGTTGAAGGCGGTGACCGAAGCCCGGAGCGGGCTCGACGAGCGCATCTTCGTGCGCGGTGACAAGAAGGTCGACTACGGCACGGTGATGAAGGTGATGGGACGGTTGTCCGCGGCAGGCTTCCGCCGCGTCGCGCTGGTGACCGAGGGCGATCAGGGATAATTAGTCGGTGAAAGTCGACAAGACACTGATGGCGTCGATTGCCCTGCACGTTCTCGTGATCGGGTACGGCATCGTGTCTTTCTCGGCGCGCTCGCTGGAAGCGCCGCCGCCGGAATCGATGCCGATCGATATCATCTCGGCTGACCAGCTCTCAAAACTCACCGCCGGTACCAAATCGGGCGAAAAGGACAAGCCGAAGCCGCTGGTTGAGAAGGTCGCCGAAGCCAAGCCGGTGGAAGACACCGTCGGCAAGATTTCCGAAAAGCAGCCGGTTGAGACTTCGGTGGCGCCAACGCCGCCGCCGAAGCCGGTCGAGAAGCCGGTCGAGAAGAAGCCCGATCCACCAAAGCCGGTCGCCGAAGAAAAGCCGAAGAACGAGCCAAAGCCGATCGAGAAGAAGCCGGATCCGCCCAAGGTCGATCCGATCGCTGAGGCTTTGAAGAAGGACGACAGCAAGAAGCCGACGCCGAAGCCGGAAGCCAAGGCCGCGCCGCCGCAGCCGCCCAAGCCGAAGCAGGAGCGGGTGTTCGACCAGTCGAAGATCGCGGCGCTGCTCGACAAGCGCGATCCGACCCGGCAGGCCGCGACCGGCTCGGAGCTCAACGCCCAAAATCGGCTTGGCAGTCCGCGCGGCACCGCCGCGACGCTGTCGCAGTCCGAGCTTGATGCGCTGCGCGCCCGCCTGACCCAGCTTTGGAATGTGCAGGCCGGCACCGAGCGCCCCGAGGAGCTGATCGTCGATATCCGCATCCGCCTGACCCCCGATCGCCGCTTGGCGGCGCCGCCGGAAATCGTGTCGCGCGGCTCCTCGCCGCGCTATCAGGCCGCTGCTGACGCTGCGATGCGCGCGGTGTTGCAGGGCCAGCCTTATGAGATGCTGCGGGCCGAAACCTACGATCAGTGGAAAGACATGATCGTGACCTTCGACCCGCGCCAAATGTTTCGCAGCTAATTCCTTTGCCCTTTGAATGAGCCCGCAATGTCCGTGATGTCATTCCGTTCTTCCGCGCTGCCGCTCAGCCGCCGCCAAGCCTTGATCGGCGGTGCGGGCGTTGCCGCGAGCCTGTTGCTGCCCACGGCGCTGGCCGCGCAGACCCGCCTGCAGATCACCGAAGGCACGGTGGCGCCGATGCCGATCGCGCTGCCGAACTTCGTCGCTGGCACGCCGTCCGATGGCGAGGTCGGCGCCGGCGTCGCGCAGGTGATCACCAACAATCTGAAGCGCAGCGGGCTATTCGCGCCGATCGATCAGGCCGCCTATATCGAGCGCATCAGCAATATCGACGTGTCGCCGCAATTTGCCAGCTGGAAGGCGATCAACGCTCAGGCGCTGGTCACCGGGCGCATGACCCGTCAGTCCGACGGCCGCCTCAAGGCCGAATTCCGGTTGTGGGACGTCGCCTCCGGCCAGCAGCTCACCGGCCAGCAATATTTCACCTCGCCGGAATATTGGCGCCGGATCGCGCACATCATCTCCGATCAGATCTATGAGCGGCTGACCGGCGAAAAGGGCTATTTTGATAGCCGTGTGGTGTTCATCGACGAATCCGGCTCCAAGGAACGCCGCGTCAAGCGGCTGGCCCTAATGGATCAGGACGGCGCCAATGTGCGCTATCTCAGCCGCGGCAATGACCTCGTGCTGACGCCACGCTTTTCGCCGACCACCCAAGAGATTACCTATATGGAGTTCGGGCACGGCGATCCGCGCGTCTATCTGTACAACATCGAAACCGGGCAGCGCGAAATCGTCGGCAATTTCCCGGGCATGTCGTTCGCGCCGCGGTTTTCGCCGGATGGCCAGCGCATCATCATGAGCTTGCAGCAGGGCGGCAACTCCAATCTGTTCGTGATGGATCTGCGCTCGCGCTCGACCACCCGCCTGACCGACACGCCGGCGATCGACACCTCGCCGTCTTATTCGCCGGACGGCAGCCGGATCTGTTTTGAGTCCGATCGCGGCGGCAAGCCGCAGATCTATGTGATGTCGGCCAGCGGCGGCGGCGCGCAGCGCATCTCGTTTGGCGAAGGCAACTACTCGACGCCGGTGTGGTCGCCGCGCGGCGACTACATCGCCTTCACCAAGCAGGGCGGCGGCCAGTTCTCGATCGGCATCATGAAGCCCGATGGCTCCGGCGAACGGCTGCTGACCTCCGGCTATCACAATGAAGGCCCGACCTTCGCGCCGAACGGCCGCGTGCTGATGTTCTTCCGCGAACCGGGCGGCAGCGCCGGCCCGTCGCTGTACACGGTCGACATTTCCGGCCGCAACGAACAGCGCGTCCCAACCCCCGGCTTCGCTTCCGACCCGGCCTGGTCGCCGCTGCTGTCGTAAGACATTCTGTTGAATCGAACGGTGGGCTGTCTGCTTGGCAGGCGTCCCTTGGTTCGAGTCAGTAGGGCTGATCAGCAGGCCCTATCGAGCAGTTCTCCCACCCTCTCTGCGATCAGATCGATTTCTGCCGCTGACAGCGTGGGATGAATCAGGAAAGCCAAGCTGGTTTCGCCCAATTCCTGGGCATGCGGCAACCGCTTTGCCGGCCTCAAGCCGGAGCCATCGAAAGCACTCTCCAGATAGACTTCCGAGCAAGTGCCCTGAAAGACGGGAAGTTTCGATTGAGCTGCCTCGGACAGGATGCGATCCCGAGACCAGTCCGGTGCAAGCTTGTCGGGTCTCAGATAGGCGTAGAGCCGATAGTTGGCATGCCGGCTGCGTGCGCACTGCTCACTATCCGCCGGTCCGCAGTCAAGTCGCGGCAGCCGGAGCAGCCCGTGCTGTCCAGTGAAACGCTCGAACGCCTTCGCCAGTCGATCAGCATTAGCCTGACGACGCGCTGACCAGTCGGCCATCCTCTTCAACTGGATGCGCCCGATCGCCGCCTGCATCTCCAGCATGCGCCAGTTGGTGCCGAAACTCTCATGCAGCCAGCGAAATCCCGGCGGATGCTCGCGATGATAGACCGCGTCATAGCTCTTGCCATGATCCTTGTACGACCACATCCGCGACCACAACTGCTTGTCGTTAGAGGTCACCATGCCACCTTCCCCCCCGGTGGTCATGATTTTGTCCTGACAGAACGACCATGCACCGATATCACCGATGCTGCCGACGGACCGCCCCTTGTAGATCGCGCCGTGGGCCTGTGCGCAGTCCTCGATCACGGTAAGGCCTCGCGCTCGAGCCAATTCCATGATCGGGTCCATGTCACACGGCCAGCCCGCCAGATGGACGCAAATGATCGCTTTGCTGCGCGCCGTCAGTACCGGCGCAATGGTTCGTGCCGAGATATTCCCAGAATCAAGCTCGACGTCGGCGAATACTGGCTTGGCACCGGCATTCACGACACACGAAACAGAAGCCAGGAAGGTGCGCGGCGTTACGATCACTTCGTCGCCGGGACCAATGCCCAGCGCTTTCAGTGCGACATCGAGTGCCACCGTTCCGTTGCTAAGCGCGACGGCGTAGTCGGTGCCGACCCAGGATGCGAACTCGCGCTCGAAGGCGCGGGCTTCATCTCCGGTCCAATAGTTGACCTTGTTGGAAAGAAGCACGTTGCGAACGGCTTCGGCCTCTTCCTGATCGAAACATGGCCACGGAGAGAACGCCAACTCAGCCATGCTTCTCACCCTTCTCCAATCGACGTGCCGGATTGCCAACCACGGTAACACCGGGCGGAACATCCTTGGTTACCACTGCGCCCATACCAACAACCGCTCCTGCGCCGATCCGCAACGGCTGGCCGGGCTTGCCCTGCCGGATTAGGGCGCCGGCGCCGATATAGGCGTGGTCGCCAATCTCGACATTGCCATTGCAGTGCACGCCCGGAGCGAAGGTCACGAAATCACCGATCACGCAATCATGCTCCACATAACTGTAGAGATTGGCGTGGAAATGTCGTCCGATCCGAATGTTCGATGTCAAAGTTACATAGGCGCAGATGATGGCCCCGTCCCCCAGCACCACGTCGTCATAGATCTGGGAAGCTTCGGCGCGGATTGTCCACGGCAGCACGCCATTCTCAGCGCATTTGTGAGCCAGTCGCTCACGCACACGGCTATCAGCAATCGCGAGATTGACGAAACGGCGATCCGCGGGCTGCGCCATAAACTCTGCAAAAGTCAAAACCCGATGACAGTTGACTTCATCAGAAATCCGGCCATCGTCGATGAAGACCAACTGTTCCAAAGCTATATTGTGCGCATGACAATGCGCGCGCGCGAGGGGCATCACGCCTCGCCCGCAGCCACTCGCACCATAGATAGCGAACAAAGTGTCGCTCATGCCGATTTCTCGTCGTTATTGCCACTGAATTTCGACACCGTGGCAGACCCCTCCTGTGTGATCCCGTCCCGGCGAAGCACTTTCCCGACCGTGGCAATCAGGATCTTCATGTCGAGCCACAGCGTCTGATGTTCGACATACCATGTGTCGAACTGCAAACGCGTCTGCCAGTCCAGGGCATTTCGACCATTGATCTGCGCCCACCCAGTGATCCCTGGTCGCACTTCATGGCGACGGGCCTGCTCCTTTGTGTAGAGCGGGAGATATTCAACCAGCAATGGGCGCGGCCCAACCAGACTCATGTCGCCCTTTATCACGTTGAGCAATTCCGGCAGCTCATCGAGACTGGTTGACCGGAGCCATTTTCCGAACGGCGTCAACCGATCTGCATCTGGCAGCAATTGGCCGTCCGCGCCCCTGGCATCTGTCATGGTCCTGAATTTGAGCATGGTGAACACCGCGCCATTCAGTCCGGGACGCGCCTGCCGAAACAGCACTGGGCTGCCCAGCTTCAATCGAACCATCACGCCGACGGCCAGCGCTGGAACCGCCAGCAGGGCGGCGATTGGAATCGAAAGCGTAAGGTCGAAGATCCGCTTGATCCGATTTCTATTTGCTTGGGCCGTGGACGTGCTGCTCACCATCATTCCGTAATTCGATGTTTTGGGAATCAAGCGAAATCAGCGGCTTGTACGCTTGACTCGGGCCTGGGGCAATGATGAAGGTCGGCAGGAATTTGCTCCGGAGCTCTGCTTGCTAGAGAGGGCGCAGTAGCCGATCTACGTTTGGACCGCAGCAAAAAGACAAGGGTTTTATAATCCCACAGTAACCATATTCCCTCATAGTAATTTCATTACCGATCGGTATCACCTTTCTAAAAATGGACAGGGGTGCCGATGCAGACTGCCCATCCCACAGAGAGCATTCATCGATTATCGCCCACGATTTACGCGGGCATGGTCGATTCGTTGTTTCTCAATCCGTTGCCGATGGTGCTGGGTGCCATGAGCCCGGCCATCGCCGCAGCGGTGATCGGTGCTGTCACCGATGATGTGGTGATCTGGCTGTGCGTCCTGCCGTTTCTGGCGCTGGGCGGCGTCCGCGCTTTTCAGATGTATCGCTACAAGCAGCGGCAGGGGCCGCTGACCGGCGACGAAGCCGTTCTCTGGGAAAATAAGTATCGTCTGGCGGCAATCGGCTACAGCCTCGCTCTGGGTGCCTGGAGCGTGGTGGTGTTGCTACGCACCGATGATTTTGCTGCCCACATGCTGTGCGTCACCACCGTGGTCGCCTACATGTCCGCCGGCGTCGCGCGCACCTTCGGCCGGCCGCGGAGTTTCCAGTTGCAGATGCTGGTCGGCTGCGGCCCGCTGGTGATCACGCTGATCTATGTCGGCGGCACGTTCCATATCGCGGTGGCACTGCTGAGCGCGGTGTTCTTCGCGGCCACCCGGCAGCTCACATCCAGCCTGCAGCGCATCTATTTCAACGCCTGGATCGCGCGCGAGCGCGAGGCCGCGCTCGCCAATCAGTTCGACACCGCGCTCAACAACATGCCCCATGGCCTGTGCATGTTCGGGGGCGATCAGATCCGGCTCGAAGTGATGAACCGGCGCTTTGCGAAAATGATGCGGCTGCCGTCGGACTTCATGTATCGCGGCGGCAGCGCCGCCGACATCATCAATGCCTGCGTTGCCGCCGGCACAATCTCGCCGGCCAGTGCGCGCCTGATCATCCTGGAAATCGACAACGCGCTGGCGGGCGAGATCATCACGGTCGACTCCGAGACCACCGACGCGCACGCTTATTCATGGACCTTCCAGCCAATGAATGGCGGCGGCACCGTGGTGCTGGTCGAAGACATCACCGAGCGGCGCAGTGCAGAAGCACGCATCATCCATCTGGCGCGCTATGACGAACTGACCGGGCTGCCGAACCGCGGCAATTTCCGCGACGAAATCGAGCGCCTCTTGACCATCGCTCAGGCCCGCGGCGATATGCGGCCCTCGGCGCTGTTGTTTGTCGATCTCGATCAGTTCAAGCAGGTCAACGATACGCTCGGCCATCCCAGCGGCGACCGGCTGCTGTGCGAAGTCGCCGAGCGGCTGCAGGAGCTGCTGCGCCAGGATGATATTGTCGCCAGGTTCGGCGGCGACGAATTCGTGGTGTTCCAGCAGCATATCGACTCGCACGAGGATGCCGCCGTGCTGGCGCGGCGGATCGTCGATCGGCTCAGCGAGCGCTATGTGATCGAGCAGCACGTGGTCGAGATCGGCGCCAGCGTCGGCATTGCCGTGACCTCGCCCGGCATCAAAGCCGACGTGCTGATGAAAAATGCCGATATGGCGCTGTTCCATGCCAAGGCCGACGGCCGCGGCACCTACTGTTTCTTCCGCGAGGAAATGGCGAAATCCGTCGAAGCGCGCCGTATTCTCGAGCTTGATTTGCGCCGGGCGCTGGCCAATGACGAGTTCGAACTGTACTTCCAGCCGCTCGTCAATCTGAAGACGGGACGGATCACCACCTGCGAAGCATTGCTGCGCTGGAATCATCCGATGCGCGGCACGGTGTCGCCGATCGACATCATCCCGGTGGCCGAAGAGATGGGCCTGATCGTCGATCTCGGCCGCTGGATCTTGCGCCGCGCCTGCATGGAATGCATGCGCTGGCCCGACGGCGTCAGCGTGGCCGTCAATTTCTCGCCGCAGCAGTTCCACCAGCGCGATGTGATCGACGAGGTGCGCTACGCGCTGCAGGTGTCAGGGCTGCCCGCCGAGCGGCTGGAAATCGAGATCACCGAATCCTCGCTGATGCGCAATACCCAGTGGACGCTCGACGCGCTGCAGCAGTTGCGTAATGCCGGGGTGCGCATTGCGCTCGATGACTTTGGCACCGGCTATTCCAGCCTCAGCTATCTGCACAATTTCCCGCTGCAGAAGGTCAAGATCGATCGATCGTTCCTGGTCGGCATCGAGACGCACCGGCCGCTGACGTTGCTGCGCGGTGTGGCGCGGCTCAGCGCCGAGCTTGGCATGTCGGTGGTGGTGGAAGGGGTCGAGACCAATGAGCAGCTCGAGCTGATCGGCGCTGACGGCACGGTCACGGAAGCGCAGGGCTATCTGTTCAGCCGTCCGGTCCCTGCCAGCCGGATTCGTGAATTGCTGACCGCTTCGCACGCCCGCCGCCAGGACGACGGCAAGAGCCGGCTGTTGCCGCTGCGCTCGATCGCGTAGCGCGGCGCAGGGTGGGCAGCGATCCGATCGCGCGTTAACCGTGTTTTGGCTCAATCTTTGCGCGAGTATTAACGAAGTGTTAATTTTGCCACCTGGAGACGCTGAGCGCGGGGATGCCAGGTGGGCTCGCTTGAACGGATCGGCCAGGAGCAGGGGACGCTGGGGCGCCATGCCGACCTGCTGGCGCGCGTCGATTATCGGCTGGTCGAGAGCCAGGCGGACCGCGAGGCGATCTTCCGGCTGCGATACCGCGCTTACCTCAAGGAAGGCATGGTCGGACCCGACCCGCATGGGCAGGTGTTCGACCGCTATGATGAACTCCCCAATTCCTGGATCATCGCCGTCTATCTCGACGGCGCGTTGACCAGTTCGCTGCGCATCACGGTTGCATCGCCTGATCAACCGGATTGTCCCTCGATGGCAGTGTTTGCTGATCAGCTGCAGCCGTTGCTGGCCAGGGGCATGGTGATTGTCGATCCGACGCGCTTTGTCGCCGATCCCGATGCGGTGCGTATTCCCGAATTGCCTTATCTGACGCTGCGGCTCGCCAATCTCGCCTGCGAACATTTTGGCGCGCAGATCGGCTTGGCATCGGTGCGGGTCGAACATCAGGCATTTTATCGGCGGGTGTTCATGACGGCGATGGCGGCGCCGCGCCACTATCCCGGCTTGATGAAGCCGATCGGGCTGATGGGCATCGATTTCCCGGCGCTGCGCGAGCGCATCTATGGGCGCTATCCGTTCCTGCGCTCTACCGCGGCCGAACGGCAGCGCTTGTTCACGCGCGCAGCGCTGCGCCATGCCCCGCTGCTGCAGCCCCAACGGCCAAGCGAGTCGCGCGCACCGGCTGCCTCCACCATGTTGCGCGGCTAGCGCTTCGGTCTGCTGTAAACAGCGCCGATTCTCTCCGTTGAAAACGCTACCGGGCGGCGCCAGCTGGAACAGCGATCCACCATCGCGCCACATTTACTCGGCATTAACCATCACGTCTGCTTTCCGCGACCTCCTGGCATTCGATCGATCCTGGCAACACTCTGTCAAGGTTGACGGAACGTTCGCTTAACCATCGAGCTGTAGACCGGGAGCCAGTCGGACGTAACGTGAGCGTGGAGGCTCCGGAATGAACCAGCAAATGCGAATCCGCCAGGGATTGAAGCTGGCCGCAGTGTTGGCTGTGGCGTTGTCCCTGGGGGCTTGCGCGAACAAAAACCCGCTCGGCGGCGGCAATGGCGCCGATGGCTCTCTGGCCGGCGCCGCGGTGCCGGGCAGCCAGCAGGATTTCGTGGTCAATGTCGGCGACCGCGTGTTCTTTGAAAGCGATCAGACCGATCTGTCGCCGCAGGCGATGGCCACGCTCGACAAGCAGGCGCAGTGGTTGCAGATGTACAACCGCTATTCCTTTACCATCGAGGGCCATGCTGACGAACGCGGCACCCGCGAATACAACATCGCGCTCGGCGCGCGTCGTGCGCAGTCGGTGCGCAGCTATCTGGCGTCGCGCGGCATCGAGACCTCGCGGATGCGCACCATTTCCTACGGCAAGGAACGCCCGGTCGCGGTCTGCAACGACATCTCGTGCTGGTCACAGAATCGTCGTGCCGTCACGGTGCTGAACGCCGGCTCCTGATTGCGACCAACGTGACAAACGTGAAGCCGGCGCTGCTGTGGCGCCGGCTTTTTCATGCGTGGCGGCCGACACATTTTTGGCGTAGTCCAACCTGCAATCTCGGTCGCGCCGCGAACCCGCAGCTAACCAGCAGGCAGCCATGTCAGTGAGATCACCTTTGAAGGCCGGTGGCGCCGCGCTCGCCGCAGTGCTCCTCGCCTGTGCGCCGGCTTTGGCCCAAGATCAAGAATTCGAAGTCGATCCGGAGATCAGGATTCAGCAGCTCGAACAGAAGCTGCGGGTGCTGACCGGGCAGAACGAAGAATTGCAGTTCCGCAATCGCCGGCTTGAGGATCAGCTCAAGGCATTGCAGGCTGGCGGTGCCGCGCCGGGCCAGCCGGCCGCGGCGCAGGCCATGCCGCCCGCCGCCGCACCGGCGGCGCCCGCGGGCTATCCGCCAGCAGCGCCGAGCGCGGCCGCGCCTTATGGCGGCGCGCCGCAAGCCGCGCCCGCTCGGCCGCAATATGGCCAGCAGCCGGCGCCGATCGCCCAAGATCAAGTGGCCGCGCCCGCGGTGGTGCAGCCGGCGGCGCCGGCCCCCACCGGCCGCTCGCGCGGCGATGCGTTCGATCCCAATCAGAATCCGAATGCGCCCGGCGTGCCGCGCGCGCTTGGCGGCGGGCAATTGCCGATGCCATCCGACGCTTCCGGCGCGCCGATCGGACGCGCCGCGGCGCCGATCGACCTGAACGCGCCGCGCGGTGCCGCGCCGGCGGCCTCGGCTTTGCCGACCGCCCCGCCGACCCAGTCGCCGAAGGACGAGTTCGACCTCGGCATCGGCTATATGCAGCGCAAAGACTATGCGCTCGCGGAAGAGACGATGCGCAGCTTCACCCAAAAATACCCGAGCGACCGGATGACCGGCGACGCGCAATATTGGCTCGGCGAGAGCTATTATCAGCGCCAGCGCTATCGCGAGGCTGCCGAAGCGTTTTTGGGCGTCACCACCAAATATGAAAGCTCGGCCAAAGCGCCCGACGCGCTGCTGCGGCTCGGCCAGTCGCTGGCGGCGCTCAAGGAAAAGGAAGCGGCCTGCGCCGCGCTCGGCGAAGTGGCGCGCAAATATCCGCGCGCTTCAAGCAGCGTGAAACAGGCGGTCGATCGCGAACAGAAGCGGGTGAAGTGCTAAGCGTCGCCGCTTGAGCTGAGGGCTGCCGGGGCCACCGATCATGCGGGATCACCAGCCACAGCCGGTCTCGTTGCAACAGGCGAGGCGGCTGTTCGCCCCCTGGCTCGACGCGCCGGCGATTGTGCTGGCGGTGTCGGGCGGCCCCGATTCGGTGGCGATGATGTGGCTGGCGGCGCGCTGGCGCTGCGCCCTGAAACGCGGCCCGGCGCTGCATGTCGTCACCGTCGATCACGGCTTGCGGCCTGCTTCCGCGCAGGAAGCCCGCGCGGTGAAGAAGCTCGCCGGTGAACTCGGGCTGCCGCATCGCACGCTGCGCTGGACCGATGACAAGCCGTCGAGCGGCGTGCCGGCCGCGGCGCGCGAAGCCCGCTATGCGCTGCTCGCCAAGGCGGCGCGCCGTGCCGGCGCCACCCATGTTTTCACGGCCCACACCAGGGACGATCAGGCCGAAACCGTGCTGATGCGGCTGTCGCGCGGCAGCGGCCTCACCGGATTGTGTGCGATGGCGCCGCAGACCGAGCGCGACGGCATCATGCTGGCGCGGCCGCTGCTCGAGATCGCCAAGGCCGATCTGATCGCGACCTTGGATAAGGCGTCGATCGCTTTTGCGGTCGATCCCAGCAACAGCGATCCGCGCTTCACCCGGCCGCGGCTGCGGCGGCTGCTGGTGGAACTGGCCGAAGAGGGCTGCGACGCGCCCAATCTGGCGCGGCTGGCGCAGCGGCTGCGCCGCGCCGATCAGGCCTTGCAGCTGATGGCGGACGGGGCCGAACGCTTTCTGGCGCTGACCGGCGCCGATCCGCGCGATCGCCGCGGCGGCTGGGATGCGCGAGGTTTTGCGGCCTTACCGGCCGAAATTCAGCTTCGGCTGCTGCTGCGCTGGCTGGACCAGGTCGGGACCGAGGGCCCTGCGGAACTCGGCAAGGCCGAGGTGCTGCTGGCGGAGCTGACAGCGGCGATCGGCGCGGCGTCAGCGGCGGTATCGGCGGCCGCCAAGCCGGCACCGGTCCGGCTGAGGCGGACTCTGGCCGGGGCGCTGGTGACGCTGGAGCGCGGCCGGCTGCGGGTCGAAGCCGCGCCGCCGCGCCGCCGCCCCGGCGGCGGTTGCACATCCTCTTAACCACCGTAGCAACGGCACGATCATTTGCACTGCGATAACGACCCGATGCGTTAAATAGTCCTGGACCGTTCCCTTGGCAGCGGCCAGCAGCACACCTAGATTGTCATTTGCGAACCCAAGGATATCCCCCGCTGGTCAGAGACGGGGGAGTGGCCACGATCCGCGCGGCCGAAAAGGAAGATCGATGAACGCCAATCTGCGCAATTTCGCCCTTTGGGTCATTATTGTCTTGCTGCTGCTGGCGCTGTTCACGCTCTTCCAAAATCCCGGGCAACGCGTCGCTTCGCAGGACATCTCGTTCTCACAACTGTTGAGCGAGGTTGATCAGAACCACGTTCGCGATGTCGTGATCCAGGGCAACGAGATCCGGGGCACCTTCACCAACGGCACCAGCTTCCAGACCTATGCGCCGAACGACCCGACGCTGGTGTCGCGGCTCTATAACGGCAAGGTCGCGATCACCGCGAAGCCGCCGGGCGAGAACGTGCCGTGGATCGTGTCGCTGCTGGTGTCATGGCTGCCGTTCATCGCGCTGATCGGCGTCTGGATTTTCCTGTCGCGGCAGATGCAGGGCGGCGCCGGCAAGGCGATGGGCTTTGGCAAGTCGCGCGCCAAGATGCTGACCGAAGCGCATGGCCGCGTCACCTTTGAGGACGTCGCCGGTGTCGATGAGGCCAAGCAGGATTTGCAGGAGATCGTCGAGTTCCTGCGCGACCCGGGCAAGTTCCAGCGGCTCGGCGGCCGGATTCCGCGCGGCGTGCTGCTGGTCGGCCCGCCCGGCACGGGTAAGACGCTGATCGCCCGTGCGGTCGCCGGCGAAGCCAATGTGCCGTTCTTCACGATTTCGGGTTCGGACTTCGTCGAAATGTTCGTCGGCGTCGGCGCCAGCCGCGTGCGTGACATGTTCGAGCAGGCCAAGAAGAATGCGCCGTGCATCATCTTCATCGACGAAATCGATGCGGTCGGCCGTCATCGCGGCGCCGGGCTCGGCGGTGGCAATGACGAGCGCGAGCAGACCCTGAACCAGCTCTTGGTCGAGATGGACGGCTTCGAGGCCAATGAGGGCGTGATCCTGATCGCGGCCACCAACCGGCCCGACGTGCTCGACCCGGCGCTGCTGCGTCCCGGCCGGTTCGACCGCCAGGTGGTGGTGCCGAATCCGGACGTGGTCGGCCGCGAGCAGATCCTCAAGGTTCATGTCCGCAAGGTGCCGCTGGCGCCGGATATCAACCTGAAGACCATCGCGCGTGGCACCCCGGGCTTCTCGGGCGCCGACCTGATGAACCTGGTCAACGAAGCGGCCCTGATGGCGGCCCGGCGCAACAAGCGCATGGTCACCCAGACCGAGTTCGAAGACGCCAAGGACAAGGTGATGATGGGCGCCGAGCGCAAGTCGCTGGTGATGACCGAGGAGGAGAAGCTGCTGACGGCCTATCACGAGGGCGGCCACGCCATCGTCGGTCTGAACGTCCCGGCTTCCGACCCGATCCACAAGGCCACCATCATTCCGCGCGGCCGTGCGCTCGGCATGGTGATGCAGCTGCCGGAACGCGACAAGCTGTCGATGTCGCTCGAGCAGATGACCTCGCGTCTCGCCATCATGATGGGCGGACGCGTCGCCGAGGAACTGGTGTTCGGCCGTCAGAAGGTGACGTCGGGCGCGGCCTCGGACATCGAGCAGGCCACCAAGCTGGCGCGGATGATGGTCACCCGTTGGGGACTCTCGGAAGAACTCGGCACGGTGTCCTATGGCGAGAACCAGGACGAGGTGTTCCTCGGCATGTCGGTGTCGCGCACCCAGAACGCGTCGGAAGCGACGATCCAGAAGATCGATGCCGAGATCAAGCGGCTGGTGGAAGAGGGCTATAACGAGGCCAAGCGTATTCTCACCGAGAAGCGCGACCACCTCGAAGCTCTCGCCAAGGGTCTGCTCGAGTTCGAGACCCTGACCGGCGACGAGATCACCGACATCATCAACGGCAAGAAGCCGAATCGGGAATCGGTGCTTGAGCCGGCTGGTCCGCGCACCTCGGCGGTGCCGCCCGCAGGCAAGCCGCGGCCGCGGCCGGACCCGGGGCTGGAGCCGCAGCCCCAGGCCTAAGCGCCCGAGGTAAAGCGAGCTGTTACGCATCATCAAACCCCGCCGGTTCCGGCGGGGTTTCTTTTTGTACGTATTGGTGCGTCTGCGCTTGGTAATAGGCTCAGCTGGCTGATCAACGCCGCGGCAGCGCCGCCTGCCTGCTCAATTTGGCTGCAGTGCGCAGCGCCGTGCCGGTTGTCACGCGGTTCTGCGGTAACGAGGACTTGTCAGCCGCCCTGAATAGGTGTTCAGCTTTTTCCCAGACATGAGTGAACGGCGAAGCGCAACTTCAGTCAGCTCACTCCAATCGAGAGAATAGCCGCCCGGCTTGCCAGGCAGGCCGATGGGATGAGGCAGCGCCAATGGTCTATCGGCGAACGCAACAGGTGGTGAAACGCCTCGCAGCGCGGCGCCAGGCGATTCTGGCCGCCGCCCGCGAAGCCGCCGCGGAAGGCGGCATGGCTGCCGTTCAGATCGCGCCGGTGGCCCAGCGCGCCCATGTCGCCGCCGGCACCGTCTATCGCTACTTCCCCTCGAAAGCCGATCTGATCGCCGAACTGATCGCGGAAGTGACCCGCGTCGAATTGCAGGCGATCCGGCGCGCTGCTGATGCCGCGCCGGGGCCGTCCTCGGCGCTGGCCGCCGCCGTCACCACCGTCGCCGTCCATGTACTGTCGCATCGCAAATTGGCGTGGGGCATCTTGGCCGAGCCGGTCGATGTCGATGTCAGCGCCTCCCGGCTGATGAGCCGCCGCGAGATTGCCGGCGAACTCGAACTGCGGATCGCGGCCGCGGTGCGCGCCGGCCATCTGCCGGCGCAGGACACCGCGCTCGCCGCCACCGCCTTGCTTGGCGCGCTGCATGAGGCCTTGGTCGGGCCGCTCGCCACCGATGATCTCAACGATCCGGCACGGATGCGCGATGCGGTGCAGACCGTGACCTTGCTGGCGCTGCGCGCGGTCGGGGTGATGGATGCGCGCGCCCGCGGCCTTGTGGTGCAGGCGGTGATGCCAGCGCGAACTTTGCTCGGAGCCTGAACGACGATAGTCTCGGACGCAAAAGCGATAGGAGACGTCCGATGACCATCCAGATGCCGGAGCCCGATGCCAGCGTGTTGGCGCGGCGTGATGAGATCATCGCGGCGCTGCGCGAGATCGTGCCGGGCGAGGGGGTGATCTCCAGCGCCGCCGAGATGGTGCCCTATGAGTCGGACGGCTTGATGGCCTATCGCCAGCCGCCGATGGTGGTGGTGCTGCCCAGCACCACCAAACAAGTCTCCCAGGTTCTGAAATACTGCCACGACAACGGCATTCGCGTGGTGCCGCGCGGCGCCGGCACGTCGCTGTCGGGCGGCGCGCTGCCGCTCGCTGATGGCGTGCTGCTCGGGCTCGGCAAGTTCAAGCGGATTCGCGAGATCGATTTTGACAACCGCGCGGTGGTGGTCGAGCCCGGCGTTACCAATCTGGCGATCACCCAGGCGGTCGAACATGCCGGCTTCTACTACGCGCCCGATCCGTCGTCGCAGATCGCCTGCACGATCGGCGGCAACATCGCGGAAAATTCCGGCGGCGTGCATTGCCTGAAATACGGCATGACCACCAACAACGTGCTCGGCTGCGAGATCGTGCTGATCACCGGCGAGATCATCAAGATCGGCGGCAAATGCACCGAGAACGCCGGCTATGACCTGATGGGCGTCATCACTGGCTCAGAGGGCCTGCTCGGCGTGATCACCGAAGTGACGGTGCGGATTCTGCGCAAGCCGGAAACCGCGCGTGCGCTGATGGTCGGCTTTGCCGAAATCGAGGCGGCCGGACGCTGCGTCGCAGAGATCATCGGCGCCGGCATCATTCCGGGCGGCATGGAGATGATGGACAAGCCGGCGATCCACGCCGCTGAAGCCTTCGTCCATGCCGGTTATCCGCTCGACGTCGAAGCGCTGCTGATCATCGAGCTTGATGGCCCTGGCGTTGAAGTCGATGAGCTGATCGCGCGCGTCGAGACGATCGCGCAGCGCTGCGGCTCGACCACGTGTCAGATTTCGACTTCGGAGCAGCAGCGGCTATTGTTCTGGGCGGGCCGCAAGGCGGCGTTTCCCGCGGTCGGCCGAATCTCGCCGGACTATCTGTGCATGGACGGCACCATTCCGCGCGGCAAATTGCCGGAAGCGTTGGCGCGTATCCGGCAGCTGTCGGAAAAATATCAGCTCGGCGTCGCCAATGTGTTCCACGCCGGCGATGGCAATCTGCATCCGCTGATTTTGTATGATGCCAATAAGCCCGGCGAGACCGATCGCGCCGAGGCGTTCGGCGCCGATATTTTGCGGGTCTGTGTCGAGCTGGGCGGCGTGCTGACCGGCGAGCACGGCGTCGGCATCGAGAAACGCGACCTGATGCCGGAGATGTTCTCCGAGATCGATCTGGTGCAGCAGCAGCGGCTGAAATGCGCGTTCGATGCCGATGGCCTGCTCAACCCCGGCAAAGTGTTTCCGACGCTGCATCGCTGCGCCGAACTCGGCCGCCTACATGTGCGCGGCGGCAAGCTGCCATTCGCTGATATTCCGAGGTTTTGAGGTGATGGAATGCAGTCTTGCGACTCGCACCGTCTTTTCCCTCCCCCTTGCGGCGAGGGTGGCGCGTCGCACGCATAGCGCGCGACGCGACGGGTGGGGGGCAAGGCAGGGTGCTTGGGGCACCCCCACCCCGGCCTCCGCTTCGCTCGGCCGCCCCTCCCCGCAAGGGGGAGGGAGGCAACCTGTGCCTCGGCCGGTATTAGTTTGTCTGTCGATGCACCTACACCCTTCAACGTCATTGCGAGCGCAGCGAAGCAATCCAGTGCCCAGCACGGGACTGGATTGCTTCGTCGCTCCGCTCCTCGCAATGACGATGGGGGATCTGCTCCCCGATCTGATGTGAAGGACGATGTTCGCCCGTGGATACGCTGAAACCGCGCGACGCGCAGGATGTGGAACAGGCGGTGCGTGCGGCGGTCGCCGCCGAGCAGCCGCTGGAGATCGTCGGGCTCGGCTCGAAGCGCGCCATCGGTCAGCCGATGGCGACCAACGCGCTGCTCGACCTGTCGGCACTCAATGCCGTGGTCAATTACGAGCCGAATGAACTGATCATCACCGTGCAGTCCGGGGCGCCGCTCGACGACGTGCTGTCGCTGATCGACTCCCGCAATCAGCAATTGGCGTTCGAGCCGATTGATACCTCGGCGCTGCTCGGCACGGCGGCGCAGCGCGGCAGCATCGGCGGCATGATCGCCTCCGGCCTCGCCGGGCCGCGCCGCATCAAGGCTGGCGCGGCGCGCGATCATCTGCTCGGCGCCGAGGCGGTGTCGGGCTTTGGTGAGCTGTTCAAGACCGGCGGCAAGGTGGTGAAGAACGTCACCGGCTACGACCTGTGCAAGCTGCTCGCCGGCTCCTGGGGCACGCTGGCGGTGATGACCGAGGTGACGCTCAAGGTGATGCCGAAGCCCGAGGCCGAGCGCACGCTGCTGCTGCGCGGCCTGGATGATGTCGCGGCCGGCAGGGCGATGACCGCGGCGCTCGGCTCGCCCTATGACGTCTCGGGCGCGGCGCATCTGCCAGGATCGGCGCTGCGCGGCGCTGGCGGGGCGCTCGGCGCAATCGGCAAGCCCGAACAGTCCATGACGCTACTGCGGCTGGAAGGCACCGCTACCTCGGCGGCGCATCGCGCCGGCTCGCTGGCGCGCTTGCTGGCTGATTATGGCGGTGCTGAATTGTTGGAAGATACCAGCTCCGCGGCCGCCTGGGCGGCGATCCGCGACGTGACGCCGTTTGCCGCCGATGGCCCGCGCGCGCTCTGGCCGATCTGGCGGATCGTCTGCCCTCCGGCGGCGGGCGGCGCGTTCGGTCAGACGCTGGCGCGCGATAGCCAGGGCGAGGTGATTTACGACTGGGGCGGCGGCTTGATCTGGGCGGCGCTGCCGCCGGTCGCCGATGCCAATGCCGGCGTGCTGAGGAAGCGCGTCGAGGCGGTCGGCGGCCACGCCATGCTGATCCGCGCGCCCGAGGAAACCCGCCGCGCGGTTGACGTGTTTCACCCGCAGCCCGCTGGCGTGGCCGCGCTCAATGCGCGGGTCAAGCAGTCGTTCGATCCCAAGCACATCCTCAATCGCGGCCGCATGGTGCGCGGAACGGCGTCATGAAAACCGAATTCACTCCCGCTCAGCTCGCTGATCCCGCCATCGCCGAGGCCGACAAGATCCTGCGTGCCTGCGTGCATTGCGGGTTCTGTACCGCCACCTGTCCGACCTATGTGCTGCTCGGCGACGAACTCGATAGCCCGCGCGGCCGCATCTATCTGATCAAGGAGATGCTGGAGAACGACGCGCCGCCGACCGCGGAGGTGGTGAAACATATCGACCGCTGTCTGTCGTGCCTGGCGTGCATGACCACCTGTCCGTCCGGCGTCAATTACATGCACCTGGTCGATATGGCGCGGGCGCGGATCGAGGCGCAGTACCAGCGGCCGTTGCCGGACCGCGCCTTGCGCGCGGCGCTCGCCTGGCTGATGCCGAAGCCGCATCTGTTCAGGCTCGGCATGGTGATCGGGCGCTGGGTGCGGCCGCTGCTGCAGCTGGTGCCGACGCCGCGGCCGAAAGGCGGTACGCCGGCGCTGCTGAGCCGCATCAAGGCGATGCTGGCGCTGGCGCCGCGCCAGCTGCCGCCGCCGGGGCCAGCGCTTGGCAGCGTATTTCCGGCGATCGGACCCAAGCGCGGCCGGGTGGCGCTGCTGCATGGCTGCGCGCAGCAGGTGCTGGCACCGCGCATCAATGGCGCCGCGATCAATCTGTTGACCCGCCATGGCATCGAGGTGGTGCTGGTCGCCGAGGAGCAGTGCTGCGGGGCGCTGATCCATCATCTCGGCCGCGATGAGGAAACGCTGCGCTACGCGCGCGCCAACATCACGGCCTGGATGAAGGAAGCCGAGCGCGGCGGGCTCGACGCCATTCTGGTGACGACGTCAGGTTGCGGAACTGTCATCAAAGACTATGGCTACCTGCTGCGCGATGACCCGGCGTTCGCCGCGCCGGCCGCGAAGATATCGGCGATGGCCAAGGATATCAGCGAATATGTCGGTGGCCTGCAGCTGCAGGTCGCCGGCACGCGCGGTGATCTGGTGATCGCGTATCATGCGGCGTGCTCACTGCAGCACGGGCAGAAAATCACCCAGCTTCCCAAAGAATTGCTTTCCAAGTCAGGGTTCGTGGTGAAAGATGTGCCCGAGAGTCATTTGTGTTGCGGTTCGGCGGGCACCTATAACTTTCTCCAGCCTGAGATCGCCGGCAAACTACGCGATCGCAAGGTCGCTAATCTTGCCAGCGTCAAGCCGGACATGATCGCGGCGGGCAATATCGGCTGCATGGTGCAGATTGCCAGCGGAACGTCGGTCCCTGTCGTGCACACGATTGAACTTCTCGATTGGGCGACGGGTGGTCCCCGTCCAGGGGTGGAATGAAGCTCCGGTCCGGACCATGCTGACCGCGATAGGTTTGTCGCCTGATGTCTCGTGATCAGATCGATAGGAGGACCACGATGGCGAAGGACAAGGGCAAGAAGGACAAGTCGTCCAAGGACAAGAAGGATAAGAAAGACAAGAAGGCCAAAAAGGCCAAGCGCGAGCTGCTCGCCAGCAAGGCAGCGACCAAGGCCGAGAAGAAGGCTGGCAAGAAGGCCGCCAAAAAAGCTACCAAGAAAGCTGTCAAGAAATCTGCTGCTAAGAAAGCCGGTAAGACCAGCACCAAAAAGCCGGCTAAGAAGTCCGTGACCAAAACCGCCAAGAAGGCAGATAAGAAGGCTGGCAAGAAGGCGACCAAGAAAGCCGCGAAAAAGTCCGCCAAGAAAGCGGTTGGCAAGGCCAAAGCCAGCAAAGCCAAAACCAGCAAGGCGAAGGTGAGCAAGGCCAAGACTGCCAAGGCCACTAAAGCCAAAACAGCCAAAGCCAAAACGAGCAAGGCCAAAGCGACTAAGGCCAAGGTCAGCAAACCCGGCAAAGCAAAGAAGGCCGCGCGCCGCACCAAAATCGCCGCCGAGCAGCCGAGTGCTGTGACGGCTGTTGAGGCGGTCGAAGCGGTGGAGACGGCGCCGCCGGTCGCCGCGCCGAAAAAGCCGCGCAAGCCGCGCGCTCGCAAGGCTGCAACGCCGCCGCCCGCTCCATCTCTGCCGGATTGGCTGACGGCCGAACCTGATACTGAAGAACAGACCCCGCACGCCTTTGAAGATGACACCGTTCGGATCGCCTCCGGCGACAGCGGCGACGAGATGCCGTAATGCCATCAAATCCCGCGCCGCGGAAATGGGCGGCGCAGTGATGCCCTGAACAGGCCGTGGCTCCCGCCACGGCCTGTTTCGTTGCGATCAGCACGATTGGGTGCTGGCCCGCATTGGCTGACAGCCGTCATAGCGCCTGCACGGGGGATGGCCGTGCCGAATACAGCTTCCCGGCAGGGCATCACGGGTCATGATCAAGCATGACGGTATGACTTGGGGATGTGACCGCCGAGGCACGAAAGTGATTCGGCCGTGGTCCAGGCACCCGATGCTGCTACTAAAGTGTGGCGGCCAAACCGCAGAGCGATCGCAGCTAAGTAGTGTTGCGAGGGAGTACTAGCTGATTTTGTTGCGCGCCTGCAACATTGGCTAACAACCGGGGGCGGTTTGGCCCTTTTTGCCCAAAAAGTCGGCAGCTGCTTTTCTTTTTCGCTTCAAACTATTCGGGACCCGCCGCAGATTGCAGCTGTATTGAGTTGCGGGCAGTCGATTGTCGGCTTACGGCGCCGGGATCACACCGTGTTTAGTGATGGGGAAAACCATGAATAAGACCATTCTCTCAGTCGCAGCGGTGCTGGCGATCGGCGCGGGCTCTGCCTCGGCTGCCGACCTTCCCGCGAAGGTTTACACCAAGGCCCCGGTGCTGGCCCCGGCCTTCAATCCCTGGGACATCGCGTTCGGGACCTCGATCTCGAGCGAGTACCTGTTCCGCGGTATTTCGCAGTCGAACCAGAAGCCTTCGGTGTCCGGCTACTTTGAGCCGCGCTACAACGTCACCAAGGACCTGCAGCTGTATGTCGGTGTTTCGGGGTCGAGCATCTCGTTCACTAACCGTGCGGCGATGGAACTCGATGTCTACGGTGGTATCCGCCCGACCTTCGGCGCGCTCGCCTTCGACTTCGGTATTTGGGGCTACCTGTATCCGGGTGGGCAGTGCATTGGCGGTTGTCCGGGGGCGGACTCAATTCCCAACAACAATGTCATGAAGAAGGACGTCAGCTTCTACGAAGGCTACGGCAAGGTGAACTGGACCGTGAACGACATGTTCGCGTTCGGTGTCAACGAGTTCTACACGCCGAGCTTCCTGAACAGCGGCGCCTGGGGTAACTACACCTCGGTTACCGGCAAATTCACCGCGCCGAGCTCGATCTTCGGCTCCAGCGATGTCGGCATGTATGTGTCGGGTGAATTCGGCCGGCAGTGGCTTGGAACCTCGGATGCGTTCTACGGCACCCCCATTGCCAGCCCGACCGGCGGCGGACCGTTCCCGAACGGCATCAAGTACAAGGACTACAATACTTGGAATCTCGGCGTTGGCTTCACCTATAAGGTGTTCGCGCTGGATCTGCGTTACACCGACACCGACCTGTCTAAGGCGGACTGCAACGCCTTCACCAGCGACTTCACCGCTGGCTTCAGCGGTGACTACTCGCCGATCAATCCGTATGGCTATGGCTCGAAGTGGTGCGGCTCGCGCTTCACCGCCAAGCTGTCGGCTGACGTGACGCTGCAGAACAACATCAAGTAAGCCGTTCTCCTCAGGACGACTTGGAAAGGGTGGCGGAGCGATCCGCCGCCCTTTCTGCTGTTGGGGACTGGTCTAGTGCCATCAGTTTGTATCAATGGCCGTCATGCCCGCGCTTGTCGCGGGCAATCCACGTCTTGAAGTCGCGGCAAGATCAGAGACGTCGATGGCCGGGACGAGCCCGCCCATGACGTGCGGAGTGGTTGGTATCAATCGCTGTTGGTATTACGCCAGCTCCCCGACCGGATCGCGCAGCGCGTAGCGCTCGCCGTCGCGCTCCATGACGATCTTGCGGCTGTGCATGGCGGTCAGCGTCGAGCGGTGGCCGATCGAGATCAGCGTGGTGCCGGGCAGCCGCTCCTGCAGCAATTGGTACATGGCCGCCTCCGATGGCTCGTCGAGCGAGGCGGTTGCTTCATCCAGAAACAGAAAATCGGGCCGGTGCAGCAAAGCGCGCGCGATGCCGAGCCGCTGCTGTTCGCCGAGCGACAGCATCCGATTCCAATGGCCATGCTCGGCCGGGCGTTCCGCCAGCGCCGGCAATCCAACCGCGCTGATCGCGGCCGCGATCTGGTCGGGCGGGAAGGTGCCGGCGGCCGCGGGATAGCTGACCGCGATGTCGAGCGCCCCGACCGGGAAATATGGCCGCTGCGGCAGCATCATCATGGTGGCGCCGGCTGGCACCTCGATCTTGCCGGCGCCGAATGGCCAGATGCCGGCAATGCTACGAAACAGCGTGGATTTGCCTGAGCCTGACGGGCCGGTGATCAGCGTGCTGTCGGCGGTGCGCAGTTGCAGCCCATCGACCGCGAGCAGCGGCTTGTGGTCGGGCAGGTCGATGGTCAGGCCATGCAACGCAATGCCGTCGCGCCCGCCGCTGCCGAGCTGAATGAGATCGGCGCGGGCGCTCAAGCCGGCGGCCTGGTCGATGGCGGTTTCGAAGCCGGCGAGCCGCGCCACCACCGCCTGCCATTCCGCTAAGGTCCGGTAGGCGGTGACGAAGAACGACAGCGCTTCCTGCACGCTGCCGAATGCCGAGGCAGTCTGCATCATGCCGCCGAGCTGCACTTTTTGCGCAAAATAGGCGGGAGCCACCAGGATGTAGGGGAAGATGATCGCCGCCTGCGAATAGCTGGCGGTGAACGCAGTCAGCTTCTTGGTCCGGCTCATGATCTGCAGCCAGTTGCCGACCACGTGGCGGAAGCGTTCGCCGAGCCGTTCGCGCTCGGCCGGTTCGCCGTGCAGCAGCGCAATCTGTTCGGCGTTCTCCCGGGCGCGCACCAGATTGAAGCGGAAGTCTGCTTCAAAGCGCTGCTGCTTGAAATTGAGGTCGACCAGCGGCCGGCCGATCAGATGGGTGAGCAGTGTACCGAGGATCGCGTAGATCAGCGCGCCCCACACCAGATAGCCGGGGATGTCGTAATCCTGGCCGAACAGATGCAGCGGCGCGGCTTCTGACAGGCCCCACAGGATCACCACGAACGAAGCCAGCGACACGATAGAGCCGAGCAGCCCGACGCCGAGCGCCAAGGTACGCTCGACAAACAGTTGGGTGTCTTCAGCGATGCGCTGATCGGGATTGTCGGCGGCGTCGCCGAGCAATTGCATCTGGTAATGGCGCGCCTGATGCAGCCATTCGCCGAGATAGCGCTCGATCATGAAACGGCGCCAGCGGATCTGCAGCCATTGATTGAGATAGAGCTGATAGACTTTGAGCGCGATATAGATCGCGGCCAGCACGCAGAAGTAACCGATCTGATAGGTGAAGACGTCGAGATTGCGCTCCTGCAGCGCGTTGTAGAAGGTGTTGTTCCAGCGGTTGAACAGCACCAGCAGCCCGACCACCGCCAGCTCGATGGCAATCACCGCCGACAGCAGCCCCCAGGCCATCAGCTTGTCGTCGGAGCGGAAATAGGGCGCGGCGATCCGGCCGACGGCCGCCAATGTTATGCCGATCTTTTTCACGGGATCGAGGTCTCCACGGTGTTGCAGAAATCGCCAGACAGATAGGTGGTCGTGCCGCGCGCGGCGAGCTTCCGATCTTGCTGCGCGCATAAGCAAGCCGCGCGGCTGCTACTCGCAATTTTGTGAGCGGCCGGGCTGGAAGCTGGCGGCGCGCCCGCCGCCGCGGCGCCGGTCGCTAGCCAAGCATGGCTCTGGCGGCTAGAACGCGGCTTCTTAACACGTCTTGAGGATCGAACATGCTGCGCGCCTGGTTTCGTCATATCGCTGTCGTCGCTGTGATCGGGATGGCGTTCATCCCCGTGGCGCGGGCGCAGAGCTTTCCATTCGGTCTTGAGATGACGCTCGATGTCGCGCCGATGCCGGGATCGAAGCGGATTCCGACGCTGGAAATCGGCGATGATGGTGAAGTGCTGGTCGAGCTGTGGTGCAAGGGCGGCAAGGGCCGCATCTCGATTGCTGGCGACAGCGTGGTGTTCATCCCCGGTGCGATCGCCGACCGTGGCTGTCCGCCGGCCAAGGTCGAGGCCGATGATGCGCTGCTCAGCGCCCTGACCAACGCCACCAATTGGAGCCGGCAGGGCGATTTCATCACTTTTAGCGGCGCGCAGCCGCTACGCTTCCGCCTCAACACCAACTGAGGCAGGCGCTGCCGCCACTTGCGGCTCTTGCGGCTTGGCCGCGCAGAGCGAAGCGACCTGCTCCGCCAGCATCTGCTGCAAGGCTGCCCTGTCGGCATCGCACAGCGGCGCGACGCCGAGCACGCTGCGCAAAATCCCAACCCCAAGCAGCAGCGACGCGATCAGCGAGGCCGGGGTCTGCGAACTCATTTCCAGCTTGTTGGCCAAAGGCGTGATGAAATTCCGGACCACCACCTCGCGCAGCACGCTGGCCGCTTCCGGGCTGGACAGCGAATGCACCACGATGTCGAGCGGCGCGATTTCATCGGCGTCGCGCACCGGGTCGCGCGCCAGCACGTGATTCGTCAGATCGGTGGCGAGATCGGCCTTGGCGCCGGCAAAAAACCGCTCCGGCTGCAGCGAGGCTTCAACCGCCGCCGCGAACAGTCTTTCCTTCGAACCGAAGCTGCGATGCACATAGGCCACATCAATGCCCACATCAGCGGCGATGTCGCGTAGGCCCGTGGCTTCGTAGGAATGCCGTGAGAAACGCGCAATGGCGGCGTTCAGGATGCGGTCACGGGTTGTGATTTTCACGGGTGCGGATTCACGTTGCATCGGTGGTGGCCGTTATTGTTGTCATCATCCATAATTGAAGACTATTCTAAGAACAGGTCAACAACTGTTGATATAAGTCAAGGTAGTCTAGGGTTTCGATGCGTAGTCGTGAAGTCTTCCGTTGCCTAGGTTGTTGAGAGAAGCGTCGATGACGAAGGATTGGAAGCGCTGGCTGCTCATTGCCAGCGTGGCGATTGCAGCCGGAGGTTATGCCGGCTGGGTGAAGTTCGGCACAAGCTCGCTGCCCTCCGGCATCGCCAGCGGTAACGGCCGGATCGAGGCCACCGAAATCGACGTCTCGACCAAAGCGCCCGGGCGGATTCGAGAAATCCTCGTCAAAGAGGGCGACTATGTGACCGCCGGCCAGGTGCTGGCGCGCATGGACACCGATCAGCTCGAAGCGCAGCGCCGCCAGGCTGAGGCGCAGCTGCGCCGCGCCACCATCAGCGTCGAGACCGCCAAGAGCCTGGTCGCGCAGCGCGAGGCGGAGCGGACCGCGGCGGTGGCGGTGATCGCGCAGCGTGAAGCGCAGCTCGATTCCCTGCATCGCAAGCTGGTGCGCGCCGAAACGCTGATCAAGACTAGCGCGGTGTCGCAGCAGGTGCTGGATGACGACCGTGCCAATGAGCAGGGCGCGCAGGCCGCGGTCGCCGCGGCGAAGGCGCAGCTGGCGGCCACCGAGGCCGCGATCAGCGCCGCCAATGCCGCGGTCATCGATGCCACCGCCGCGGTTGATGCCGCCAAGGCCGCGATCGAGAGCATCACCGTTGAGATCAATGACAGCACGCTGAAATCGCCGCGCGATGGCCGCGTGCAATATCGCGTCGCGCAGCCGGGCGAAGTGCTGGCCGCCGGCGGCCGGGTGCTCAATCTGGTCGATCTCGGCGACGTTTATATGACGTTCTTCCTGCCAACCACCCAGGCCGGGCAGGTGGCGCTCGGCGCGCCGGTGCGGCTCGTGCTCGACGCCGTGCCGCAATATGTGATCCCGGCCAAGGTCACCTTTGTCGCCGATGTCGCGCAGTTCACGCCCAAGACGGTGGAGACCGAGGAAGAACGGCTCAAGCTGATGTTCCGGATCAAGGCCCACATCCCGCAGGAATTGCTGCGCAAATACATTCAGCGCGTCAAAACCGGGCTGCCGGGCATGGCCTATGTCCAGCTTGATCCCAAGGTCGATTGGCCCGCCAGCCTGCACGGAAAACTCGTGCAATGACCCCGATGCCGGGCGTTGCGGCGGCGAAGCCGGTGGTCCGGCTCGGCGGCGTCGGGCTGCGCTATGGCGCCACCGTCGCGCTCGACGGCATTTCGCTCGACATTCCCGCCGATCGCATGATCGGCCTGATCGGGCCGGACGGCGTCGGCAAATCCTCGCTGCTGTCCTTGATTGCCGGTGCGCGCGCCGTGCAGCAGGGCCAGATCGAAGTGCTGGGCGGCGATATCGCCGACTTCCGCCATCGCCGCCGGGTGTGCCCGCGGATCGCCTATATGCCGCAAGGGCTCGGCAAGAATCTCTATCCGACGCTGTCGGTGTTCGAGAATGTCGATTTCTTCGGCCGGCTGTTCGGCCACTCCAAGCGCGAGCGCGAGGCGCGCATTGCCGAGCTGCTGAAAAGCACGGGCCTTGATCCGTTTGCGGATCGGCCGGCCGGCAAATTGTCGGGCGGCATGAAGCAGAAGCTCGGCCTGTGCTGCGCGCTGATTCACGATCCCGACCTGCTGATCCTGGACGAGCCGACCACCGGCGTCGATCCGTTGTCGCGCCGGCAGTTTTGGGAGCTGATCGACAGCATCCGCAAGTCGCGCCAGGGCATGAGCGTGATCGTCGCCACCGCCTATATGGAAGAGGCGGCGCGCTTCGATTGGCTGGTGGCGATGAATGCCGGCAAGGTGCTGGCGACCGGCACGCCGCAGCAATTGCTGGCGCAGACCGCGGCCAAGAATCTCGATGCGGCCTTCATCGCGCTGCTGCCGGAAGAGGAACGGCGCGGCCATGCCGAGGTGGTGATCCCGCCGCGGCCGGCCACGGTCCGCAGCGAGCCGGCGATCGAAGCCGAACATCTCACCATGCGCTTCGACAGCTTCACCGCGGTCGATAACGTCTCGTTCCGGATCGAACGCGGCGAAATCTTTGGCTTCCTCGGCTCCAATGGCTGCGGCAAGACCACCACCATGAAGATGCTCACCGGCCTTCTGGCGGCGAGCGAGGGCAAGGCCAAGCTGTTCGGCGGCGAGGTCGATCCGCGCGACATGGCGATCCGGCGCCGCGTCGGTTACATGTCGCAAGCGTTCTCGCTGTATAGCGAACTGACGGTGCGCCAAAATCTCGATCTGCACGCCCGGCTGTTCCAGATGGCGCCGCAGGCGATCCCGGCCCGCATCGTGGAGATGTCGCAGCGCTTCGATCTGGTCGAGGTGATGGACGAATTGCCGGACGCGCTGCCGCTCGGCATCCGGCAGCGGCTGTCGCTGGCGGTGGCGATGATCCACTCGCCCGACATTCTGATCCTGGACGAGCCGACCTCCGGCGTTGATCCGGTGGCGCGCGACGGCTTTTGGCAAATCCTGTCGGACCTGTCGCGCAAGGACAACGTCACCATCTTCGTCTCGACCCACTTCATGAATGAGGCGGAGCGCTGCGACCGCATCTCGCTGATGCATGCCGGCAAGGTGTTAATCAGCGACAGCCCGGACAAGATCATCGCCTCGCGCAGCGCGGCCTCGCTGGAAGACGCCTTCATCGCCTATCTGGAAGAAGCGATCGGCGAAACCGCGGCGCCGAGCCCGGCGCCGAGCCCGGTGCCCAGCGCGGCGCCTGCTGCCGCGGCAGCCACCGCGCCGGTGGCGGCCGCGCCGCGCGGCTGGATGACGTCGCTGCGGCGCTGGTTCGATCCGCGGCGGATGTTTGCCTATACGCGGCGCGAGGCGCTCGAGCTGCGCCGCGATCCGATCCGTGCCGCGATGGCGATGCTCGGCAGCGTGGTGCTGATGTTCGTGCTTGGCTACGGCATCAATCTCGATGTCGAAAAACTGTCCTTTGCCGCGCTCGACCGCGACGACACCGGCATCAGCCGCGACTACATTTTGCAGATCGCCGGCTCGCGTTATTTTTCGGAAAAGGCGCCGATCACCGATTACGCCGATCTCGACCGGCGAATGCGCAGCGGCGAGCTGACGCTGGCGATCGAGATTCCACCCGGTTTTGGCCGCGACGTATCGCGCGGCAATAAGGTCGAAATCGGTGCCTGGATCGACGGCGCCATGCCGGCGCGGGCCGAGACCACCCGCGGCTATGTGCAGGCCATGCATCTCAGCTGGCTGACTCAGAAGGCGCGCGAGATCTATGGCGACGCCGCGGCGGTCGGCAAATTCCAGATCGCGATGCGCTATCGCTACAATCCCGGCGTCAAGAGTCTGGTGGCGATGGCGCCGGCGGTGATTCCGCTGTTGCTGCTGATGATCCCGGCGATGCTCGCCGTGCTCAGCGTGGTGCGCGAAAAAGAACTCGGCTCGATCATCAATTTCTATGCGACGCCAACCACACGGCTGGAATTCTTGGTCGGCAAGCAGTTGCCCTATATCGCCTTGGCGATGCTGAACGCGGTGCTGCTGACCGCATTCGCGATCGTGGTGTTCCAGGTGCCGTTCACCGGCAGCTTTATCGCCTTCACCTGCGGCGCGCTGCTCTATGTCGCGATCGCCACCGCGATCGGCCTCGTGCTGTCGACCTTCATGAAAAGCCAGATCGCGGCGATCTTCGGCACGGCGCTGATCACGCTGATCCCGGCGATCCAGTTCTCCGGCCTGATCGATCCGGTGTCGTCGCTGCAGGGCTTTGGCGCCTTGATCGGCCAGGTGTACCCGACCACCTATTTCGTCAACATCACCCGCGGCGCGTTCTCCAAGGCGCTCGGCCTGTCCGACATGTGGTCGTCATTCGTGCCGTTGTTGATCACCGCGCCGCTGCTGGTGGTGCTCGGCACCGTGCTGTTGAAAAAGCAGGCGAGGTGAGCCATGCGCCTGGCCAACATCCTGCAACTCGGCATCAAGGAGCTGCGCGGCCTGCTGCGCGATCCGATGCTGATCGCGCTGATCATCTATGCCTTCACCGGGTCGATCTATGTCGGCTCCAAGGCGATCCCGGAATCCTTGAACCATGCGGCGATCTCGATCGTCGATGAAGACCGCTCGCCGGTGTCCTCGCGGATCGCGACCGCATTCACGCCGCCCTATTTTTCCGTGCCCAAGCTGATCTCGCAGCAAGAGATGGATCAGCGCATGGACGCGGGCATGGACACGTTCGCGATCGACATTCCGCCGCAGTTTCAGAGCGATCTGCTAGCCGGCAAATCGCCGACCATTCAGCTCAATATCGACGCCACCCGCATGACCCAGGCGTTCACGGGCGGCGGCTATGTGCAATCGATCGTCACCAGTGAACTGAACGAGTTTCTGAGCCGCCACCGCGCGGCCACCAGCGTGCCGGTCGAGCTGGCGCTGCGGGTGCGGTTCAACGCGCAGATCAACAAGGGTTGGTTCGGCGCCATCAACGAGCTGATCACCGCCATCACCATGCTGTCGATCATCCTGACCGGCGCCGCGCTGATCCGCGAGCGCGAGCACGGCACCATCGAGCATCTGTTGGTGATGCCGGTGACGCCGCTCGAAATCATGGTCAGCAAGATCTGGTCGATGGGGCTGGTGGTGCTGGTCGCCTCGGCGATTTCGCTGCTGTTCGTGGTCGAGGGCGTGCTGGCGGTGCCGATCCAGGGCTCGATGCCGCTGTTTCTGTTCGGCGTGGTGCTGCATCTGTTTGCCACCACCTGCATGGGCATTTTCCTCGCCACCGTGGCCGGCACCATGCCGCAATTCGGCTTGCTGCTGATGCTGACGCTGCTGCCGCTGCAGGCGCTGTCGGGCGGGCTGACGCCGCGCGAGAGCATGCCGCAGATCATCCAGGACATCATGCTGCTGGCGCCCAACACCCATTTCGTGTCGATGGCGCAATCGATCCTATTCCGCGGTGCTGGCCTTGATGTGGTGTGGCCGCAATTGCTGGCGCTGCTGGCGATCGGCTCGGTGCTGTTCGTGTTCTCGCTCGGGCGCTTCCGCCGGTTCCTGCGCTGATCATGGCCACGGCGACCACGCGCGGTCCGTGATGACGCGCTGCAATCACGTGCTGCTATCTTGATCTGCTGATTTTATCAGCAATCATGGATGCGTTTTCGCCAGGCGTACTTCATTGATTTTTCGTCGCAAAGCTGACGGCTGCTCAAAGCTCAACTCAAAATATGCCGTGCTGATTACTAGCCGTCCGGTAAAAGCCCGACGGGGATTTCTCCATTTATTTCCAATTTTATTAAGAGCCGTCGTCGTAGCACTACGGGGTCTTTCGGTAGCTGGAATGGCTCCAATGTCCGCATCGCTCAAGCCGACGAGCGTCGAACGGTTTTTCGACGCTGACGACATCATCGTTTCGAAGACTGATCTCAAGGGACGGATCACTTACGCGAATCCGACCTTCTGCCGGATTGCCGGGTACGACGAAGATGAACTGCTCGGCCAGCCGCATAGCATCATCCGTCATCCCGACATGCCGCGCTGCGTGTTCAAGCTGTTGTGGGACACGCTGGAGCAACGCCGCGAAATCTTCGCCTATGTGAAGAACATGGCGAGGAATGGCGACTTCTACTGGGTGTTCGCCCATGTGACGCCGTCCTACGGCGCGACCGGCGAGGTGGTCGGCTATCACTCGAACCGCCGTGTGCCCGATCGACGGGTGGTGGCGGCGATCGAGCCGCTCTACGCGGAGCTGTTGCGTGAAGAACAGTCGCATCGCAACGGCAAGGATGCGCTGGCCGCAGGATATCGCCGCCTTTTGGATTTCGTGACAGCAAAGAACATGAGCTATGATGAGCTTATCTTCGCTCTCTAAGATCGGTGCTGGATTGTCGGTTGCGGCGCTCGGGATCGTCGCCGCCGCCGCTGCCATGGTGGTCAATACGCCGAGCCTGCAGATCGCAGGACTGACCGGCGCGCTCGCCGGGCTTGGCCTTGCGGCCTATGGCCTTTTTGGTATCAGCGCTGCGCTGCGCGAAACCACCGAGGTCTGCAAGCGATTGGCCGCGGGCGATTTTGAAGCACGCCTGCAGCGCTTCCGCGACCATGGCAAGCTCGGCGATCTGCGTGCCTCCTTCAACGACATGATCGATCGCTGCGACGCCTTTGTGCGCGAAGCCAGCGCCGCGATGGCCGCAGTGCGCGACAACAAGTACTATCGCCACATCCTGCCGGAAGGCCTGCACGGCTCGCTGCGCATCGCGAGCCAGACCATGAACGAGGCGATGCAGGTGATCGAACGCCGCGTCGCCGCCTTCAATGCCAACACCGATCGGTTCGAAGGCGCGATCAGCGAAGTGATCGAGACCGTGTCGTCGGCCTCGGGCAATATGGGCACCACCGCCGGTAGCCTCGGCCGCGGTGCCACTGCAACGCGCGAGCGCGCCAATGCGGTATCGGCAGCGTCGCATCAGGCCGCCGCCAATATGGAGACGGTGGCCGCCGCCACCGCCGAATTGTCCGGCGCCGCCCATGAGATTTCCCAGAATGTCAGCCGGTCGGCGCAGATCGCGCGCGATGCGGTGATGCAGGTCGAGCAGGCGCGCCAGACCGTCGGCAGCCTCAACAGCGCCACCGAGCGGATCGGTTCGATTGTCGAGCTGATTGAGGAGATCGCCTCGCAGACCAATCTGCTGGCGCTGAACGCCACCATCGAAGCGGCGCGCGCCGGCGAGGCCGGTCGTGGCTTCTCGGTGGTCGCGCAGGAAGTGAAGTCGCTGGCCGCGCAGACTGCGCGCGCCACCCAGGACATCGTGGTCAGCATCAACGAAGTGCAGACCACCACCAAAGCCGCGGTCGATGCCATCTCGATGATCGGCGGCGCGATCGGTCAGGTCGATCAGATCACCCAGCGGGTGGCTGAGGGCGTGCAGGCGCAGACCCACGCCACCGGCGAGGTGGCGCGCAACATCGAACAGGCCTTTGCAGGAATCCGCGAGATCTCCGGCAATATCCAGGCGGTCAGCGCCGACGCCGGCGAAACGGAGCAGCACGCGGCAACCACGCTGCGCGCTTCCGGCACGCTCGCCGAACAATCGACCTCGCTCGGCGAAGCGGTGCGCGAATTCCTGCGCTCGCTGCGTCAGGCACCACGCGCCGACCGCGCGGCATAACAGCCGCGCGGAGTTGGTTGTGCGCTAATCATTTGCATTGTCGCTTACGGGGCCGCGGCTGAACGCCGCACAACGGGCGCTTGGGCCGCAAATTTGCGGCAACCCGATTGACTGCGATCAATGTGCAACTATCGGGTCATGACTCGATCGCATCCCCGTGGCATAGACTTTCTGGGGGTCCCTCAGAAACTTCAGGAAAAAGCATGACGACAACCGATTCCACCGCCAGTAGCTCGGGCAACTACGACAGCGTCGCGATTGCGCTGCATTGGATCATTGCGCTGTTCATCATCGCGCTGGTCACCAGTGCGCAGATCGCCAGCGGCATGGAAGGTCCGCAGCGTGGCATGATTCTGGGTTGGCATAAGGCCGGCGGCGTGATCGTGCTGTGCTTGGTGCTGCTGCGTTCGCTGTGGCGCATCACCCATCCGGCGCCCGAGCCGATCAAGACCTCGCCCGCGCTCGACATGATCGCCAATGTGGTGCACCGCGTGTTCTATCTGCTGCTGCTGGCGATGCCGATCTCCGGCATGCTGATGTCGTTCTACTACGGCCGCGGCATCGACCTGCTCGGCATTCCGCCGCTGCTCGAAAAGAACGTCGAACTCGCCAAGACCTTCGGCGCCGCGCACGGCATGATCATGAACGCGATCCTGGCGCTGGTGCTGGTCCATGTGTCGGCCGCGCTGTGGCATCACTACGGCCGCCGCGACGGTACGCTGGCCCGCATGGTGCCGTGGCTGCGCCGCTCGGCGAACTAAGTAGCACTGGCCATCCGGCCGTGTTCTGGCCGCGCGTCATGCATGTGACGCGCGGCCTTTTCATTTGCGGCGCTGTGTTGCGTGAAGACCAGCTCGTGGTACGACGGGTCGTAACCGCTCCGGCACAACCAGCGGCCTCGTCACAAAACTGTCATACGGCTCACAGGTTGTTTGCTTTCTTGAAAGCAACCGCCTTGCGATGTTAGAAATCCGGCGCACCGAGCAAGGCTTGGCGCTGCGTATTGCAGCCGCCGTGGTTGGACGTTGATGGCAAGATCCACCAACAGCGCCGTTCGACAGGATGCGGCGCCCGCACTCTCCGAGCGTCAGCAAGGCCGCGTTGCCAAACGCGCCGCTGCAGCAAAGCCTGCGGTGAAATCGGAACCGATCGAGCTGCCGCAAGACATCGATAGCAGTGCCGCGTTTCAACTGATCGCCGCATCGATCTTCCGTCAGGTCGGCGCCAATGAGGGCGCGGTGCGCTCCGCCAATCCGCAAGGCGTGCACCAGATGCGCATCGGCTTGCGCCGCATGCGCGCGGCGATCTCGGTGTTCGCACAGCTGGTCGATGATCCGGAAACCTCCCGGCTCAAACAGGAACTGCGCTGGCTCACCGGCCGGCTCGGCCCAGCGCGCGATCTGCATTTGCTGGCGCTGCGGCTGAGGCGCGCGCGCGGCGCGGCGCCCGAGCGGCAGAAGCGGCTGCAGGTGGTGGAGACGATGCGCAACGAAGCGCTCGCCACGGCGATCGCCGCGCTCGCTACGGATCGCTACCGCAAGCTGCAAACCGACGTTTTGGCTTGGATCGAGGCGGGGGATTGGCTGGGCGGCGCCGCGCGCCGCCAGCTGCCGCGCCGGGCGCGAGACTTTGCCGATGCCGTGCTGGCCAAGCGAGCGCGCAAGATTGCGCGCCGCGCCCGCGAGCTGGAAGCGCTCGATGTCGAAGGCCGCCATCAGCTTCGGATCGCGGCCAAGAAACTGTACTACGCGATGGGCTTTTTCGAATCGCTCTATGACGGCCGCAAATCGCGCGAGCGGATGGCGGACTATCAGCGCAAGGTGAAGGATCTGCTCGATCACCTCGGCGCGCTCAACGATCTTGCCGTACAGCAACAGCTGACCGGATCGCTGACGCCGGTGGTGCGGCAGTCCGACGGGCTGGCGGTGATCGAACCGTCACGCCATGAACGCACCAAGACCGAGCGGCTGCTGAAATCGGCCGGGCGCGCCGGCCGGGAGCTGGCCGACGCGAAATCGTTCTGGGATTAGCGCCGTGCGGGCTCCGATCGGATCGGAGCCGCCGGGCGCGATCACCTCCCTCCCGTGCGTCCGTCAGCGGAACGCGTGGCCGGGGGCAATGCCGAGCTTCTTGAACACCATCGCCGCCGGGCAGAACCCGGTGAACGCCGCCTGGATCATGTTCAGGCCGGCAAAGGCCGGCAGCAGATACCAATAGGGGCTCACCAGCCAGCCAAGCGTCAGGCCGGTCAGGACCACCACACCGGCAAACGCGAGCACGGCTTTGTCGAGATTCATGCGAGTTCCTCCAAACTGTTTCCGGGCACGATTGCCCTGTCGGCTTGACGTTATATTCATATCTGCGTATATACGCAACTATGAAAACAAAAGCTGAATTGATGGAAGCGGCCGCCGACCAGGCCAGCGAATTGCTGAAAGCGCTGTCGAACCGTCACCGTCTGATGATCGTGTGCCAGCTGCTCGACGGCGAGCGCTCGGTCGGCCAGATGGCGGAGGCGCTCGGCTTGCGGGACTCCACGGTGTCCCAGCATCTCGCTTTGCTGCGCAAGGACGGCCTGGTTGCCTGCCGGCGCGACGCGCAGACCATCTTCTATTCGATCGCGAGCGGACCCGCGCGTGAGGTGCTGAGCACGCTTTACAAGGTGTTCTGCCCCGAGACGCCAACGACATCCAACGAGGCATGACAGTGATGCGGCACAGAATGAAATTCGGACTCACCGCCATGATGATGGTCGCGGCGGCCAGCGCGCAGGCTGAGAGCCTGACCGTGGCGCAGCGCTCGGTGGCCGATGAAAAGGCGGTGTTCGCCACGGTGGAGAGCACCAGCGTAGTGCCGGCCCGCAGCCGGATCGGCGGCACCATCATCGACCTCGACGTGCGCGAGGGCGACGCGGTCACCCAAGGGCAGCGCATCGCCACCGTCGCTGACGACAAGCTGGCGCTGCAATTGAAGTCGCTCGACGCGCAGATCCGCGCGTTGCAGGCGCAGGCGAGCCAAGCGCAGATCGATTTCACCCGCGTCGAAGGGCTGGTCGAGCGCGGCACGCTGCCGCGCGTCAAGCTCGATGAGGTGCGCACCGCGCTCAACGTCGCCGAAAACGCGCTGCGCGCCAAAACCGCCGAACGCGCGGTGATCCAGCAGCAGACCGAGGAAGGTCAGGTGCTGGCGCCGGCTGCTGGCCGGGTGCTGCGCCGTCAGGCGGTCGCGGGCTCGGTGGTGCTGCCCGGCGATCCGGTGGTGATGATCGCCCAACAGGATTTCAAGCTACGGCTGCGCGTGCCCGAGCGCCACGCCCGTTTCCTGAAAGCCGGTGACGGCATTCGCATCGACGGCGAAGCCTTCGCCGATGGCAAAATGCGCACCGGCACCGTGGACCTCGTCTATCCGCAGATCGAGGACGGCCGCGTGATCGCCGACGCTAGGTTCGACAATCCGCGCGAATATTTTGTCGGCGATCGGCTGCGCGTTTGGATTTCCGGCGGCGATCGCACCAGCTTCGTGGTGCCAGCTTCCTACGTGCTGACCCGGTTCGGCATCGACTATGTGCAGCTCAAGCGCAATGGCGCGATCGCCAATGTGCCGGTGCAGCGCGGCCGGCCACTGCCGAGCGCTGAACAACCCGATGGCATCGAAATCCTGTCCGGTGTGCGCGCCGGCGACGAACTGGTGCGGCCGTGAAACTTGGATTGTCTGGAAAACTGACCCGCGCCACCATCGGCTCGCCGATGACGCCGCTGTTCCTGCTGGCGGCGCTCGCGGTCGGCTTGATGGCTCTGGTGCTGATCCCGCGCGAAGAAGAACCGCAGATCAGCGTGCCGATGGTCGATATTCGCGTCAACGCCGACGGTCTGCGCGGCCCCGACGCGGTTGAACTCGTGACCAAGCCGCTGGAGACGATCGTCAAATCGATCGACGGCGTCGAACACGTCTATAGCCAGACCGAGGACGACCGCGTGCTGGTGACGGCGCGCTTCCTGGTCGGCACCACTGCCGAGGACGCGATCTTGCGCGTGCACGAAAAGGTGCGCGCTAATTTCGATCGGATTCCGGTCGGCATCCCCGAGCCGCTGATCATCGGCCGTGGCATCAACGACGTCGCGGTCACGGTGCTGACGCTGTCGCCGCGGCCCGAGGTCGCCGATCGCTGGACCGACAAGGATCTGTTCGAGCTTGCCGACAAGCTTCGCTCCGAACTGATGAAGGTCGATAGTATCGGCCTGACCTATATCGCCGGCGGCGCCGCGCAGCAGATCCGGGTTGAGCCCGACACCGAAAAGCTGTCGCTGTTCGGCGTCACGCTGCAGCAACTCGTTGCCAAGGTGAAGGACGCCAATCGCTCGTTCCTGGCCGGGCCGGTGCGTGATGCCGGCACGGTGCGCAGCGTCTCGGCGGGCCAAACGCTGTCTGGCATTCCCGATATCGGCATGCTGCTGATCACCACGCGCGATGGCCGCCCGGTCTATGTCAAGGACGTCGCCTCGGTGGTGATCGGTCCGAACACGGTCGAGCGCCGGGTGTGGAACGAAGCGCCGGACGCCAAGGGCCAGTGGCAGCGCGTGCCCGCGGTGAGCGTGGCGCTCGCCAAGCGCGCCGGTGCCAATGCCGTGGTGGTGGCCGAGGAAATCGCGCAGCGCCTCGACACCTTGAAGGGCCGGCTGATCCCGGCCGACGTTCAGGTCACCGTGACGCGCGACTATGGCGAGACCGCCAACGAAAAAGCCAACGAGCTGCTGCTGCATCTCGGCATCGCCACCATCTCGATCGTGGTGCTGATCGCGGTGGCGATTGGCTGGCGCGAAGCGCTGGTGACGCTGGTGGTGATCCCCACCACGATTCTGCTGACGCTGTTTGCCGCCAATTTGATGGGCTACACCATCAACCGCGTCAGCCTGTTCGCGCTGATCTTCTCGATCGGCATTCTGGTCGATGACGCGATCGTGGTGGTGGAAAACATCGCACGCCATTGGGCGATGCGCGACGGCCGGCCGCGTGAGCAGGCCACCATCGAAGCGGTCGCCGAGGTTGGTAACCCGACCATCGTCGCCACGCTGACGGTGGTGGCGGCACTGCTGCCGATGCTGTTCGTGTCCGGCTTGATGGGGCCGTATATGGCGCCGATCCCAGCCAATGCCTCGGCCGCGATGGTGTTTTCGTTCTTCGTCGCGATGGTGGTGGCGCCGTGGCTGATGGTGCGGCTCGCGCCCAAGCGTCTGGTGATGACCGGCGGTCACGACGATCATGGCGGCCATGACGAAGGCCGGCTCGGCCGGCTGTATCGGCGGTTCGCAACGCCGATCGTGGCCAGCCGTCGCTCCGCTTGGCTGTTCCTGATCGGCGTTGGCCTCGCGACGCTGGCGTCGATGGTGCTGTTCGCTACCAAATCGGTGACGGTCAAGCTGCTGCCGTTCGACAATAAGAGCGAGATCGCGGTGGTGGTCGATCTGCCCGAGGGCGCCAGCCTGGAAGACACCGAGCGCGTGCTGCTCGGCGCCGCCAATATCGCGCGCGGTCTGCCGGAAGCGCGTTCGATCCAGACCTATGCGGGCACGCCAGCGCCGTTCAATTTCAACGGCCTGGTGCGGCACTATTATCTGCGTGAACGTCCGGAGCTGGGCGAACTGCAGGTCAATCTCGCGCCGCGCGGCGATCGCAAGCGCGCCAGCCACGACATCGCGCTCGATCTGCGTCAGCAGCTCAAGGGGCTGCAGGCGCCGGCCGGCACCAGCATCAAGGTGGTCGAGGTGCCGCCGGGACCGCCGGTGCTGGCGACGCTGCTCGCGGAAATCTACGGCCCGGATGCGGCGACGCGCCGCGCTGTCACCCAGGAAGTCAAGAAGATCTTCGGCAAGGTGCCGTTCATCGTCGATATCGATGACTCGATCGGCGAGCAGCGGCCGCGGCTGCGGCTGGTGATCGATCAGGACAGTCTGGAATTCTTCGGTGTCGAACAGCGCGACGTCTATGACACCATCCAGACGCTGTTCAGCGGCATGCCGGTTGGCTACTCGCATCGCGGCGAAGATCGCAACCCGATCGAAATCGTGGTGCGGTTGCCCAAGAGTGGCCTGACCTGGAACGACGCGCTCGCGGCGACGCCAGTGCCGGCCAACACCGTGCCGGGCAGCAAGACCGTGGTCGAGCTTGGCCAGGTGGTGAAGGCGGTGCGCGAGGAAGGTTCGCCGCAGATCTTCCGGCGCGACGGCCGCTTCACCGACATGGTGATGGCCGAACTCGCCGGACGGTTCGAGGCGCCGCTCTATGGCATGCTCGAAGTCGGCAAGCTGATCGACGCCCATGATTGGGGCAATCTGCCGAAGCCGACCATCAGCATGTATGGCCAGCCCAAGGACGAGTCGAAGCCCTCGCTGCTGTGGGACGGCGAATGGGAGATCACCTATGTCACGTTCCGCGACATGGGTGCGGCGTTCGGCGCGGCGATCCTCGGCATCTATGTGCTGGTGGTGGCGCAGTTCGGCAGCTTCCGGCTGCCGCTGGTGGTGCTGACGCCGATCCCGCTGACGCTGATCGGCATCCTGCTCGGCCACTGGCTGTTCGGCGCGCCGTTCTCGGCGCCGTCGATGATCGGCTTCATCGCGCTCGCCGGCATCATCGTGCGCAACTCGATCCTGCTGGTCGATTTCATCCGCCATTCCGGCGGCGAAGGAAAATCGCTACGCGAGACCGTGCTCGATGCTGGCGCGATCCGGTTCAAGCCGATCCTGCTGACCGCGCTGGCGGCGATGATCGGTGCGGCGACGATTCTGCTCGACCCGATCTTCCAGGGGCTGGCGATCTCGCTGCTGTTCGGTCTTGCGTCTTCGACCTTGCTGACCGTGCTGGTGATCCCGGCGATCTACATCGCGCTGCGCGGCGATCGTCCGGCGGCGACGCCGAGCAGCACCACGACGTAACTGAACCGGCTTCAGCTCCGGTCTAGTCACAAGGGCCGCGGCCTCGTCATCGAGGTCGCGGCCTTTGCTTTTGTGCGGCGTAGTTATGCCAACGGCGATTGATACCAACCACTCCGCACGTCATGGCCGGGCTCGTCCCACTGCTGTCCGGTTCGGCCTCAACATAGACTGAAGCTCAACTGTCGCTGATCTTCGATTGTCGGCGGCGGTTCGAGCAAGGCGTCGATCGAGCGTCTGTGCATGAGGTTGGTACGGACAAGGCGAGTGAAGGCGAGCAGGCTGTCGACAGCGCTCTGTGTCGCGTAAGCGAGGCGCAGCAGCAGGAAAGCGATCAGGGCCACGGCGATTTGGATGCGCACGGCGTTTTCGGATGTGCCGAGGAAGTGTTTGATCTTCAATGTCTGTTTGATCCAGCGGAAGAACAGCTCGACCTGCCAGCGGCGTTTGTAGAGGGCTGCGATCTCGGCGGCAGGCGCATCGATGTCGTTGCTGATGATGCGCAGGATCTTGCCGCTGTCGATCCGCACGCGGATCTCGCGGACCGGCTCTTGAAACGGATTGCGGCGGCTTGCCGCGAGGCGAGCGGGCAGATGGCCGATGCGGTCGGAGAGGATTGCGGCGTCCTCAACCGGGTTGGTCTTCACGACGCTCAGCTTTGTGTTGGACTTGAGCCGCGTGACGATACGACACCCCTTGGCGTCGAGTTCGGCCCACCAAGCGTAATTGTAGTAGCCCAGATCGAACACGTAGGTTGCGCCGGCAGCGATCGGCAGCGTCTTGGCGACAGTGATGTCGTTCACTCGGGCCGGCGTCACGACGGCATCGACGGGGTGCTCGCCGTCGGCATCGTAGACGATGTGCAGCTTGGCGCCGCAAACGCCGTCGGAAAACCGCGCCCAATCAGCGCTGAGATGGCTCAGTCGCAGCCCGGTCGAATCCACCAGATGCACCGCTTCGCCGACCTTGCGCCGCAGCCCGCGTCCAGCCCGCTGGACCAGGTCAGAAAACAAGCTGGCGAACACTGCATTCGGCCGCCTCGCATTGGCGTCCGCCAACGTCGAGCGCGACGCGGCACGGGCGCCGAGATGGTAAAGCCGGTTGGCATGGCTAGCGAGGCCGCCTTCGATCTCGCGTAGGCTCTGCGCTCCGGACAATTGGCCGTACAGCAGCGCGATGAACTGATCATGCGTGGACAACCGACGCACCCGTGCATCGGCGCCGTGCTCGGTCACCAACCGGTCAAACACATGCCACGGCACGTGCTTTAACACCGAATGAAATACGCTATTGTGATGCCGCATGGCGTGGTCTTCTCCCGTGTCCAGAAACGCTGCTAGACGTTCGGGACGCAGAAGAATCAACGCCATGCGCTTTGTCTACAAATACTCAACCGGACAGCCGTGGGATCGTCCCGGCCATCCACGTCTTTAATCTTGTGACGACTTCTAGACGTGGTGCCCGCGACAAGCGCGGGTATGACCGCCATTGGTACGCAGCGATGTCGTGCGACCGTTGCGTAATGCAGCTGTTGCTCGGTGATCGTACGCGCTGTGACACTATGACCGAGCTTGGCATTGCGTGGCCGCGTTGCCTTTTGGCTGCGCGGTCTCATGATGCGCTTCAGCACTCTATCAACATCCGAGTGCTGATGAGTATGGTGAATTGCGGTCGCTACCCAATGCCGTCGCAAGAACGCGGCTTCGTGATCTCACGTCGATAAATCGACGTTCTACCAAGCGGATAGCGCTGTTGGCGACCGGCCTTCGCAAGCCGGCGCCCGCCATCTTTATGCGGCCCTTATGCGGCCGATCATAAATCCGCATCGCTTCCTTATGAAGCCAGTCTTACCAGCATCCGGATTCGACCCTTTTGGAGGCTTCGATGCTCGATCTCTTCATGCTTGGTCTTGGCCTTGGTCTGTTCGTCGCGACCATTGGCTACACCTATGTCTGCGAACGCTTTTGAGGTGATGCCATGTCTTTCGACCTTGCGCTCGCGGCGGCGGTAGCCGGCGCGCTGCTCGGCTACCTCGTCTATGCGCTGCTGCGCCCCGAGAAATTCTAGGAATGCGTGATGAATCTCTATGATTGGCTGCAAATCGCAGCATTCTGCACCGTGCTGGTGGCGCTGACGCCGCTGCTCGGTGCCTATCTCACGCGCGTGTTTGATGGTCAGCGCACTTGGCTTTCGCCTGTGCTGCGGCCGATCGAAATCGTGCTGTACCGTGTCGCCGGCGTTGATCAAAAACAGGAACAGCATTGGGTGTCATACACCATCGCGCTGCTGCTGTTTCATGTCGCGGGCTTTCTGTTCCTGTATCTGCTGCTGCGTCTGCAAGCGCTGTTGCCGCTCAATCCGGCAGGGCAGGGGCCTGTTGCGGCTGATCTCACCTTCAACACCACGATGTCGTTTCTGACCAATACCAATTGGCAGAACTACGGCGGCGAATCGACGATGTCGTATCTGTCGCAGATGCTCGGCCTCACGGTGCAGAACTATCTGTCGGCGGCGAGCGGCATTGCGATCTCGCTGGCGCTGGTTCGCGGTTTCGCCCGTGCATCCTCGCACACGGTCGGCAATTTCTGGGTCGATATTACCCGTGCCACGCTCTATGTGCTGATGCCGATCTGCGTGCTGCTGGCGCTGTTCTTCGTCTGGCAGGGCATGCCGCAGACCCTCGGTCCCTATGTCGAAGCGACCACCTTGGAAGGCGCCAAGCAGACCATCGCGGTCGGCCCGGTGGCGTCGCAGATCGCGATCAAGCTGCTCGGCACCAATGGCGGCGGCTTCTTCAACGCCAACGCCTCCCATCCGCTCGAGAATCCGACCGCGCTGTCGAACAATATGCAGATGCTGGCGATCCTGATGATCGGCGCGGCGCTTACCAATGTGTTCGGCCGCATGGTCGGCAATCAGCGCCAGGGCTATGCGATCTTCGCGGCGATGGGCGTGCTGTTCCTGGCGGGCGTGGTGGTCTGCTACTGGGCGGAGTCTTACGGCACCCAGACGTTGCAATCGCTCGGCCTGAGCGGCGGCAACATGGAAGGCAAGGAACTCCGGTTCGGCATCGTCGGCTCGGCGCTGTTTGCGGTGGTCACCACCGCGGCGTCGTGCGGCGCGGTCAACGCGATGCACGACTCTTTCACCGCGCTCGGCGGCATGATTCCGCTGATCAATATGCAGCTCGGCGAGATCGTGATCGGCGGCGTCGGTGCTGGCCTGTACGGCATGCTGCTGTTCGTGATCCTCACCATTTTCCTGGCCGGCCTGATGGTCGGGCGCACCCCGGAATATGTCGGCAAGAAGATCGAAGCGCGCGAAGTCAAAATGGCGATGCTCGCCATTCTGGTGTTGCCGCTGATGATCTTGGGCTGGACCGCGATTGCGGTGGTCTATCCGCCGGCGGTGGCGTCGATCGCCAATCCGGGACCGCATGGTTTTAGCGAGGTGCTCTACGCCTTCACGTCGCAGACCGCCAATAACGGCTCGGCCTTTGCGGGGCTCACTGGCAACACGCCGTTCTACAACGTGGCTGGTGGCATCGCGATGTTCGTCGGCCGGTTCTGGATGATCGTGCCGGCGATGGCGATTGCCGGCTCGCTGGCCGCCAAGAAATCCGTGCCGGCTTCCAGTGGCACGTTCCCAACCACCGGCGCGCTGTTCGTCGGCCTGTTGGTCGGCGTGATCCTGATCGTCGGGGGCCTCACTTTCTTCCCGGCGCTCGCAGTCGGTCCGATCGTCGAGCATCTGGCGATGCTCGCTGGCGATCTGTTCTAGCGGTTACGATTGGAGCCAAAAACAATGGACGTTTCCAAACTGCGCAAGCGGATGCCGGTGACGACGCTGCTCGATCCGTTGATCGTGCTGCCGGCGATCGGCCAGGCTTTTGTCAAGCTGAACCCGCGCACCCTGGTCAAGAACCCGGTGATGTTCGTGCTCGAGGTGGTCACGGTGCTGACCTCGGTGCTGCTGATCCGCGATCTGATCACCGGCCGCGATGATCTGTGGTTCGAAGTGCAGATCGTGGTCTGGCTGTGGTTCACGGTGCTGTTCGCCAATTTCGCCGAAGCGATCGCGGAAGGTCGCGGCAAGGCGCAGGCCGACGCACTGCGCCAGACCCGTGCCGGCACGGTGGCCAAGCGGCTGCTGATGAATGACAATCAGCAGCTCTATGAAGCCGTGCCGGCCGAGCAGCTGCAAAGCGGCGATCTGGTGGTGTGCGAAGCCGGCGATGTCATCCCGGGCGACGGTGAAGTGATCGAAGGCATCGCCTCGGTCAACGAAGCCGCGGTCACGGGCGAATCGGCGCCGGTCATTCGCGAATCCGGTGGCGACCGTTCGGCGGTGACCGGCGGCACCACGGTGATCTCGGACCGGATCGTAGTGAAGATCACCTCGTCGCCCGGCTCGTCGTTCCTCGATCGCATGATCCGGCTGGTGGAAGGCGCCGAGCGGCAGAAGACGCCGAACGAGATCGCGCTCAACATCCTGCTGGTCGGGCTGTCGATCATCTTCGTGATCGCGACAGCGACCATTCCGAGCTTTGCCGCCTATGCCGGCGGCACCATCTCGGTGATCGTGCTGGTGGCGCTGTTCGTCACCTTGATCCCGACAACGATCGGCGCGCTGCTGTCGGCGATCGGCATCGCCGGCATGGATCGGCTGGTGCGCTTCAACGTGCTGTCGATGTCCGGCCGTGCGGTCGAAGCCGCGGGCGATATCGACACGCTGCTGCTCGACAAGACCGGCACCATCACCTTCGGTAACCGTCTTGCCACCGAGATCATCCCGGTGCCGGGCATCACCGAATTTGAAGCGGCAACTGCGGCGCTGCTGGCCAGCGAGGCCGACGAGACCGCGGAAGGCCGATCGATCGTGGTGCTGGTGAAGCGCAAATTCGGAGTGATCAATCCGCCCTCCGATCAGGCGCGGCCGATTCCGTTCAGCGCCATGACCCGGCTGTCCGGCGTCGATCTCGAAGGCCGCAAGCTGCGCAAGGGCGCGGTGGAGTCGATCCTGAAATTCGTGCGCAGCGAAGGCAATAACGACGCCGAGCCGTCCGCATTTCGGATCGCGGTCGAGCGCATCTCGCGCTCGGGCGGCACGCCGCTGGCGCTCGCCGATGGCGGCCGTCTGCTCGGCGTGATCCACCTCAAGGATGTGGTCAAGCCTGACGTCAAGGAGCGGTTCGCCGCGCTGCGCCGCATGGGCATCAAGACCGTGATGATCACCGGCGACAATCCGGTGACCGCGGCCTCGATCGCCTCGGAAGCCGGCGTCGATGACTTCATCGCCCAGGCCACGCCCGAGGACAAGCTGCGCTATATCCGCAGCGAGCAGGCCCAGGGCCGGCTGATCGCGATGTGCGGCGACGGCACCAATGACGCACCGGCGCTGGCGCAGGCCGATGTCGGCGTGGCGATGCAGACCGGCACCCAGGCGGCGCGCGAGGCCGGCAACATGGTCGATCTTGATTCCGATCCGACCAAGCTGATCGAAGTGGTGGAAATCGGCAAGCAATTGCTGATGACGCGCGGCGCGCTGACCACCTTCTCGATCGCCAATGACGTCGCAAAGTATTTCGCGATCATCCCGGCGATGTTCGTGGCGTTCTACCCGCAGCTCGATGCGCTCAACATCATGGGTCTGCAGACGCCGCAAAGCGCGATCCTGTCGGCGATCATCTTCAACGCGCTGATCATCATCGCGCTGATTCCGCTGGCGCTGAAGGGCGTCACCTATCGGCCGATCGGCGCCGCCGCGCTGCTGCGCCGCAACCTGTTGATCTATGGCCTCGGCGGCATCGTGCTGCCGTTCGCCGGCATTAAGCTGATCGACCTTGCGGTCAACGCGCTGCATCTTGTGTAAGGACTCTTTGTGATGTTGAAACAAATTCGTCCCGCGATCGTGTCGTTCACGATCCTCGCCGCCATCACCGGGCTCGGCTATCCGCTGGCGATCACCGGCATCGCGCAGCTGGTGATGCCGGAACAGGCCAATGGCAGCTTGATCAAACAGAACGGCCAAGTGATTGGCTCGGAACTGGTGGGTCAGGCCTTCACACAGGACAAGTACTTCCATGGTCGCCTCTCGGCGACCACCGGGCCTGATCCGCAGGATGCTTCAAAGTCGGTCGCCGCACCCTACAATGCCGCCAATTCGATGGGCTCCAATCTCGGGCCGACCAGCGCGGCCTTGAAGGACCGGCTGACCGCCGATGTCGCTGCCGCCAAGAAGGAAAATCCGTCGGCCGAAGTGCCGGTCGATCTGGTGATGACGTCCAGCAGCGGCCTTGATCCGCACATCTCGCCGGATAATGCGCTGTTCCAGGTGCCGCGTGTCGCCAAGGCGCGCGGCATCGACGAGGCCAAGCTCCGCGACCTGGTGCAAAGCCAGATCGAGGATCGCGACTTGGGAATTTTTGGCGAGCTGCGCGTCAATGTACTGAAACTGAACCTGGCTCTCGATAGGATGGGGTCCTGAAGAGAGCGGATAAAGGATGTCGAACTCCTCCGATACAGTGCGGGCGTCGCCAGATGCGTTGCTGGCGATGGCCCGCAAGGAAGGGCGCGGTCGGCTGAAGATCTTTCTTGGCGCCGCGCCTGGCGTCGGCAAGACCTTTGCGATGCTGAACGCCGCGCATAGCGAAAAGGCCAGCGGCCGCGATGTGGTCGCTGGCCTGATCGAAACGCACGGCCGTAAGGAAACCGAGCAACTGCTCGCCGACCTCGAAGTGCTGCCGCGGCATCGGATCGTGTACCGCAATCAGATGATGCGGGAATTCGATATCGACGCCGCGCTGGCGCGGCGGCCGAGTCTGCTGCTGGTCGATGAATATGCCCACACCAATGTGCCGGGCTCGCGCCATCCCAAGCGCTGGCAGGACATTGACGAACTGTTGGCGGCGGGCATCGATGTCTGGACCACGCTCAACATCCAGCACCTCGAAAGCCTGAACGATGTGGTGCTGCGCATCAGCAAGGTGCGGGTGCGCGAGACCGTGCCCGACAAGGTGTTCGATCTTGCCGACGAGATCGTGCTGGTCGATCTGCCGCCCGATGAGCTGCTCAAGCGGCTCGCCGAAGGCAAGGTCTATGTTCAGGACACCGCGGCGCGCGCGGTCGAGCATTTCTTCAAGCCGCATAATCTGACCGCACTACGCGAATTGGCGCTGCGGCGCGCCGCCGAGCGCGTCGATGCCGCGTTGGTCGAGCGTATGCAGGCGCAGGCGATCGAAGGGCCATGGGCCGCCGGCGAGCGCATTCTCGCTTGCATCGGGCCTGATCCGGCCTCGCCCGGCGTGGTGCGCTGCGCCAAGCGGCTGGCCGATCTGATGGATGCGCCGTGGTTTGCCGTCACCGTGGAGCGGCCGGGCTCCAATCATGATCCGCGCCGGCGCAAATGCACCGATGATGCGATGAAACTGGCGGAAAGCCTCGGTGCCGAAGTGCACACGCTGACCGGCACCGATTTCCCTGACGAGTTGCTGCGCTTTGCACGCTTCGAGAACGTTACCCAGATCGTGATCGGCCGGCCGCATGGCAGCCTGCGGCAGTGGCTGCGGCTGTCGCTGCCGCAGGAAATGGCACGGCGCTCGCGCGATATCGCCGTGCATCTCGTGCCGCGCGGCGGCGATCATGCGCCATCGTTCAAGCTATCGCTGGCGGCACGGCTCAATGCGTCGCCGCCCGCGCATTTTCTGTATGCCACCGTCGCGGTGGTCGCCGCGGTGTTTGCGGGCAATCTGGTGGCCCATGCGGTGCCGACGCCCAATCTGTCGATCGTGTTTCTGATGGCGGTGCTGTTCAGCGCCATCAAATCCGGAGTCGGCCCGGCGATCTATGCCTCGGTGCTGTCGTTCTTTGCCTACAACTTCTTCTTCATTCCGCCGCTGCACACCTTCACGGTCGCCGAGCCTTATGAGCTCTTGGCGCTGATGATGTATCTGATGGTGGCGATCGTCAGCGCCACGCTCGCTGGCCGGCTGCGCGGCCAGGTGCGCGTCTCCGCCAATCGGGTACGCGCGATGCGCCGGCTTTATGAGTTCAGCCGCCGGCTGTCGGGGCTGGCGACGCCGGAAACCATTGCAGAGGGCGCCGCGAGCGAGATCTGCGCCAGCCTGGCGCGGCCGGTGCTGGTGCTGCTGCCCGCAGGCGATGATCTCGCGCTCGCAGCGGCCTGGCCGCCCGATGACGCCATGGACGAAGCGGCGATGACCGCGGCGCGCTGGGCGTTCAATCACAACGAGCCGGCTGGCACCGACACCGGCACGCTGCCGCTGCTACCCTGGCTGTTTCTGCCGATCCGCACCGGCAACACCACCTATGGCGTGATCGGCGTCGGCCGCGATGACGAAGCGCCCTCGCTCGATTCCGAAGCGCGTACGCTGCTCGATACGCTGACGGAACAGACCGCGGCGGCGCTGGAGCGCTCCTCGCTGAGCCGCGAAATGATAAGGGCGCGCACCGCGACCGAAGCGGAGCGGGTGCGCAATACGCTGCTGGCGTCGATCTCGCATGATTTCCGCACGCCGCTGTCGTCGATCCTGGGCTCGGCGACCAGCCTGCTCAGCTATGGCGACAAGATCGATGAGGCCGGCAAGCGCGATCTGCTGGGCAACATCCGGCAGGAGGCCGAAGGGCTCGATGAGATGGTGCGCAACCTGCTATCGATCACCCGTATCGAAGCCGGTGCGCTCGAGCTGCGCTGCGATTGGCTCGATCTGCGCGAGATCGTCGCGCGGGTGATCGGCGCCGAGCGGCGGCGCGGCGCGCGCCAGACCATGGATATCGCGCTGCCGGCGGAGCTGCCGCTGGTGCGCGCCGACGCCACGCTGGTCGAGCAGGCGATCGGCAATGTGGTCGCCAATGCGGTGATCCACACCGCGCCGAGCAGCCATGTCATCATCGACGCGGAGCTGACCCATGAGCTGGTCGAGCTGCGTATCAATGACGACGGCCCGGGTATCGCTGCCGACGATCTGCCGCGTTTGTTCGAGCGGTTTACCCGCTCGGCCAGCTCCGAGGGCAGCAGTTCCGATCGCGGCCAGGGCACCGGGCTCGGGCTCGCGATCGCCAAGGGCATCATGGAGGCGCATGGCGGCGCGATCCGCGCAGAAAGCCCGATTGCGAATGGCCGCGGCACGCGCTTCATCTTGAGCTTTCCGAGGGAGCATTCCGAATCATGAGCGTGAAACCGTGTGCCTTGGTGGTCGATGACGAACCGGCAATCCTGCGGTTTCTCAAGCCGGCGCTGGAAGCCAACAACTACGAGGTCAGCAGCGCATCGACCGTGATCGACGCCGTGAAGCGGATCGCCGCCGATGCGCCCGACATCGTGCTGCTCGATCTTGGCCTTGCCGATGGCGACGGCAAGGAGGTGATCCGTCAGGTGCGCGCCTGGTCGGACGTGCCGATCATCGTGCTGTCGGCACGCGAGCGTGAAATCGAAAAGATCGACTCGCTCGATCTCGGCGCCGATGACTACGTCAACAAGCCGTTCAATGTCGGTGAGCTGATGGCGCGCATGCGCGCGGCGATGCGTCATCGGCTGCAGCGCAAATCCGAGCCGGCGACGCTCGCGGTCGGCGGCATCGAGATCGATGCCGTGCGGCGCCGGGTCAGCCGCGACGGCGCCGAGTTGAAGCTGACGCCGAAGGAATATGAGCTGCTGGCGTTTCTGGTGCGTCATGCCGGCCGGGTGGTGACCCATCGCCAGATTCTGGCCGCGGTGTGGGGCCCGGCGCATACTTCCGATACCCAATATCTGCGGGTCTATATCGGTCAGCTGCGCCAGAAGATCGAGCCGCGTGCCGATGAGCCGCAGATCATTCTCACCGAGCCGGGGATTGGCTACCGGATCGGCGCGCCCGACGAGCTGAAGTAGCAGATCTTTCTGCTGGTGCATCCTGTCGCGATCGCCGCGGCGAGGATAGGACGCTGCTGCTCATCCCAACGGAAATGGATACCAACCCATCCGCATGTCATGGCCGGGCTCCGTCCCGGCCATCCACGTCTTTGATCCGGCAGCGCTTTTAAGACGTGGATTCAAGCGACAAGCGCGGGCATGACGAGTCAATGCTAGGAGCCGTTGGTATCATTCGAAAGAATGAACACCTCCAAATAAGCAATCTCTTCTCCGGACGTCGCCGCGGGCGAAATCGATATTCTGCTGATCGCGCTGATCAGAGCGGCGATCAGTTGGATTTGTATGATGCGAGAAGAACGTACTCCAAAGTGGCGTACTTATAGAATGGAGTGCAGATAGACTCGCTCTGCGAATCTTATCTAACCTTGGCCACAAGTTCCTCAGTAACGACGCATCGCTACGTGCGATGGGCTCGTCGAAGAGAAAGAAACACAATGGCCGATGATACCGAACTCCGCAGGACACTTGCGGAAGGCGCAGCGCGCCAACTCGCCAACGCGACCAAGACCCGGGCGCAATGGGGTGGTATTACCCCGCGCTGGCTGGTGCCGCTGCTGCAGTGGACGCCGGTGGAAGCTGGTATTTTCCGGCTCAATCGCGTCAAGGAAACCCGTGGTGCCACCGCGTCGTCATCGTTTGACGTCGAATGCAGCCCGCGCCGCGATCGCGATCCGGATCTGCCGGAGACCTTTGTCGATTATGACGAGAAGCCGCGCGAGTACTTCCTCAATGCGGTCACCACCGTGCTCGACGTGCAGACCCGCGTCTCCGACCTGTACAGCCATCCGTTCGATCAGATTCAGGAGCAGCTGCGGCTGTTGATCGAAAAGGTCAAGGAACGGCAGGAAAGCGAGCTGATCAACAATGCCGAATATGGCCTGCTCGCCAACACCGCGCCCTCGCAGCGCATCGTCACGCGCAAGGGGCCGCCGACCCCGGATGATCTCGACGAGCTGATTGCCAAGGTGTGGAAGGAGCCGGCGTTCTTCCTGGCCCATCCGCGCGCGATCGCCGCGTTCGGCCGCGAATGCACGCGCCGCGGTGTGCCGCCGCCGACCATCAACATGTTCGGATCGCCCTTCATCACCTGGCGCGGGCTGCCGCTGGTGCCGTCCGACAAGGTGCCGTTCGACGAGCATGGCAAGACCAAGATTCTGCTGCTGCGCACCGGCGAAAAGAAGCAGGGCGTGGTCGGGCTGTTCCAGCCGGGCGTGCCGGGCGAGGTGGCGCCGAGCCTGTCGGTGCGCTTCATGGGCATCAACCGCAAGGCGATCGCGTCTTATTTGATCTCGCTGTACTGCTCGCTGGCGGTGCTGACGGAAGACGCGCTCGGCGTGCTCGAGGGCGTGGAAGTCGACAGGTATCATGAATATGCCTGATCCGACCGTGCCGTCGCCGGGCTCCGTGGCGGCTCCAAGCTCACTCGCGGCCGCGCCCGGCGCCGTCGCGGCGGCGCCAAGCTCAGTTGAGGGGCTGGCAGCGCTGAGCGATGTCGCCACGCTGGAGCAGGCCACGGCGGCCACCGCGGGCGCTCCCGATGTTGCGGCGATCGCGCGGCTCGCCAATGCGCTGTTCACCGCGCTGCCCGGCAGCGCGCCGCTCGAGCCCGGTGCGGCGCTTGGCTCCGCACCGCTCTTTGCAGCCGAGCCGCTGCTCAACGCCGTGCCTGGCACGCCGCCGGTGACGCCGCTCTATCGGCCCAATGGTAATCCCGGCGCGTCGTCGCCGATACCGAGCGCGGGTGCCGCGCGGCCGTCAGCGCCGATCTTTGCCGCTGATCCGCGCGCAACGCCGGACCCGATGGTTACGCAGCCGGCGCGGTTGCCGCATGAACTGACTGTGCCGCTGGTTGCCGTTCCCGCGGTGCCGCCTCCGGCAGCGACGCCGGCGCGCATCCCTTCGTTTCTGAATGAGACCGATCTCGCCGCATTGCCCGATCGGTTGCAGGATCGCCGTGCGCTGGTGACGCCGCCCGACATAGCGTCGCCGGTGGCCTCGCAGCCTTATGAGGCGGGCGCGGCCGGCGCGTTGTATTTCCTCGCTGACAACCCGGTTTTGGCGCGCTCAGCGCCGCGCGTTGAGACGTTCGATCTTGCAGGGCTCGCCACCCAGCATCAGCCGCAGCTTGTGGCTGGCGATCTATCCGGCTTGCGGCCATTCGATGCCAATGTATTCCTCCGTGACTTCCCGATTTTGCAGGAGACGGTGCACGGCCGGCCGCTGATCTGGCTTGATAACGGCGCCACCACGCAGAAGCCGCAATGCGTGATCGATCGGCTGGTGCATTTCTACAGCCACGAGAATTCCAACATCCATCGCGCCGCGCATACGCTGGCGGCACGCTCGACCGACGCTTATGAGGCGGCGCGTGACAAGGTGCGCGGCTTCATCAATGCGCCCTCGGTGCACGACATCGTGTTCGTGCGCGGCGCCACCGAAGCGATCAATCTGGTGGCGCAGGCCTGGGGCCGCCGCAATGTCGGCGAGGGCGATGAAATCGTCGTCAGCCATCTTGAGCATCACGCTAATATCGTGCCGTGGCAGCAGCTGGCGGCCGAGAAGGGCGCGCGCCTGCGCGTTGCGCCGGTCGATGATCACGGCCAGATCATTCTGGAAGACTACGAAAAGCTGCTCGGGCCGCGCACCAGGATCGTCGCGTTCACGCAGGTGTCGAATGCGCTCGGCACGGTGACGCCGGTTGCGGAGATGACCGCGCTGGCGCATCGCCATGGCGCCAAAGTGCTGGTCGATGGCGCGCAGGGCGTGTGCCACATGCCGGTCGATGTGCAGGCGCTGGATGTCGATTTCTACGCATTCTCCGGCCACAAGATGTTCGGCCCGACCGGGATCGGCGTGCTTTATGGCAAGGCCGATGTGCTGGAGGCGATGCCGCCCTGGCAGGGCGGCGGCAACATGATCGCCGACGTCACCTTTGAGCGCACGGTGTTTCAAGGGCCGCCGGAACGGTTCGAGGCTGGCACTGGCAACATTGCCGATGCGGTCGGGCTCGGCGCCGCGATCGATTATCTGAGCCGGATCGGCATGGCCAATATCGCCGCGCATGAGCACCAGCTGCTGGCCTATGGCACCCAGGCGCTGCTCACCGTGCCGGGTCTGAAACTGATCGGCACCGCGCGCGACAAGGCCGGCATTTTGTCATTCGTGCTGGAAGGCTGCCGCAGCGAAGACGTCGGCAAGGCGCTCGATCGCGAAGGCATTGCGGTGCGCGCCGGCCATCATTGCGCGCAGCCGATCCTGCGCCGCTTTGGCCTGGAGAGCACGGTGCGGCCGTCGCTGGCGCTCTACAACACCACCGGCGACATCGATGCATTGGTCGAGGCCTTGCTGCGGCTGCGCAGCGGTCGCGCGCGCCACGGAGGCTGAGCATGCCCGTTCCAGCCGAAACGCGGCCGATCACCCAGCCCTCGTGGGATCTCGGCGGCATTGTCGCCGAGCTGGCAAGCCTGCGCGCGCTGTCGCAGCGCCGGCGCTATCGCGGCCGGGCATTGCCGGAGCTGCCATCGCGCGAGGCGGTGGCAGCGATTGTCGAAGCGCTGGTCGCGGTGCTCTATCCGCGCCATTTCGGTCCCGGCGCGCTCACCGAAGACACGATCGATCTGTTTGTCGCCGACACGCTCGATCATGCGCTGCGCAAGCTGCGCCGCGAGGTGCTGTGCGAATTGCGGTTCGGCAATATCGACGGCGTAGCCAAGCCCGGCCAGCTTGAGCAGCAGGCGCTGGCGATCGTCGCCGACTTCGCCAGTGAGTTGCCGCGGATTCGCGCCTTGCTCGACAGCGACATCCGCGCCGCGTTTGATGGCGATCCGGCGGCCAAGAGTCTCGATGAAGTGGTGTTCTGCTATCCCGGTGTCGCCGCGATGATCCGGCACCGCATCGCGCACCGGCTCTATTCGCAAAACGCCACCATGCTGGCGCGGATCATCGCCGAGATCGCCCATGCGCAGACCGGCATCGACATTCATCCGGGCGCCACCATCGGCGAAAGCTTCTTCATCGATCACGGCACCGGCGTGGTGATCGGCGAAACAGCGCGCATCGGCCGCCGCGTGCGGCTCTATCAGGCGGTGACGCTCGGCGCCAAACGGTTCGAGACCGATGACCAGGGCCGGATCGTGAAGGGCGGCGACCGCCATCCGATCATTGAAGACGACGTGGTGATCTATGCCGGCGCCACCGTGCTCGGCCGCATCACCATCGGCCGCGGCTCCTCGATCGGCGGCGGCGTGTGGCTGACGCGCAGCGTGCCGGCGGACAGCATCATCACCCAGGCCAAAGCCCGCACCGGCGATACGTTCGATGATGGCGCGGGGATTTAGTCAGCGCCGGATTTAAGATTGGCTGATAGGCTTGGATGGCATGCGCCGAGACTGAATTTTCTGAAGCGCATCGCTCGTCGCAGCGCCAAGAGCGCGTCATACGCGACAGAGGAATGGCGCACCCGACACGATTCGAACGTGTGACCTTTGCCTTCGGAGGGCAACGCTCTATCCAGCTGAGCTACGGGTGCAGTGCGGCTGATGTAGCCGATTGCGGCGGGTTCGGCAACGGCCATCAAGCGTACGAAGCGCCTCGCTGGGCACCTGGTCTGCGGCCTTGAAGCTGGAGCTGGGACAAGCTGGGGCTAGCGGGGCAGGCCAGGGCGGGGTGGGGGCCAGAACGGGCGGCCATTTCGGCCCGTTGCCGATCGATGTCACCGCAGCGGCGCCACCGATGCCCGGGGCTCGCGCCGTCAATGTTGATAGGCAGGCCCTTGATAAGCGGCCCCATTATAGGCCGCCCCCCTTATAGGCCGCCCCGTTATAGGCAGACCCATTGATCGGCAGACCTATTGATCGGAGGACTTATTGATTGGAGGACTTGGCGCCCAAGGCGGCCGCGGTCAGCGCTCCCGGGTCAGGACATGGGTGCAGCAGGTGCAGCGGAACACCTCGACCCAGGGGCGGGCGATGATTTTCGGCAGTTCGCCGATGCAAGCCATCGGCGCCGCGCACAGCGGGCAGTCCGGCGGCTCGGCAAGCGTGTCGGGTGACAATGTCGGCATGGTGGTCTTCGCGGACGCCATCTGATCCGGTCCTGAACCTAGCGCAGCAGTGTAAAGCCATTTGCGGCGAACAGAGGACAACTCTCCCGGCGCGATTCGGTTCAAATTCAGATTTGCCGCGCGCGCGGCGGCTCGCCTCGTATCATCAACAAGAAGCGCGTTGCGTGCGATCTGGCGCGACTGCAACCCAAAGACGTTCCAGAAATTGCCGCGCTGTCGGCGCACTGCCGCCCGCACCGTTGCGCTACAAGGCGGCGCGACAGGAGCGTGGCCATTGCCCTACAAGATCACTGCAGAACGCGACAACGAGACCATGCATAGCCAGCGATCCAGCGTCTGGATCGCGGTGGCCAAGGGACGGGTGTGGGCGAGCGAAGGCTGGCGCGTGGTGATCACCGACGACCACGGGCGGCCGTTCCGGCCCGAGCAATTCGACGAGCTGGCGGCGTTCCCGCGCACAAGCGAGCAGCCAAGCAATTCCGATCGCGGCAAGAAGGCTGCGCGGAAAGCCGCTGGCTGACGCGCGGCCCGGCTGCTGCGGGCCGCGCTGCGTTTTCGCTTACGCTTGCGCCGCCGCCGACGCGATCGCCGCGCCCTGGCTGTGCAGCAGCTCGGCGTCAGCGTTGACCTCGGTCATCGCCCCGGTCAATTCGGGATAGACCTGGTCCTCGATGGTCACCGTGCCGTAATTGCAGTCTTCGCCGTCAAAGCGCCCTTCGCGCGGCTGGTCGGCATGTTCGAACCAGTGATAGCCGACAATATTGGGGTGCGACACCGCCGCGGTCGCGTAGCTGCGGAAGCAGGCGGCGCGCTCGGTCTGGGTCGGCACGCGCGGCCCGCCGCCCATGCTGTTCGGCAGCCCGACGTCGTCGCCGCGGAACGAAAACTCGGTGATGATGCAAGGCTTGCCGGTGGTGGCATAGGCCTCGATCAGCGGCGTCGGATCGGCGTGGTAACAGTTGAACGAGATCACATCGAGATGGCGCGCCGCGGCCGCCAGCACGCCGTCATGCGGCAGCGCGCCGAACCGCGCGCCTAGCACCAGATGGTTGGGATCGGCAGCCTTGATGGCGCCGACGCACAGCTCGAAATAGCGATCGGCGACCACGGCGGCGAACGCATCACAATCGGCCGCAAAGGCTTCGCGGCGGCGATCGAGCTTGTTGGCCCAGCTTTCCTCGGTGTTGTAGCGCGCGCCGGGCGCCAGCCGTGTGAATGGCGCTTCGATCCGTCCCAGCATATGCAGCGCGTCCCAGGAGCGCGCCGGCGTGCACCACACCGCGTTGAACTGCTCGAAATCGCGATAATGCTGCTGCAAGGCGGTGATCGCGGTCTCCCGTCCCGGCCGGCGCGGCGGAAAATTCAGGAACGTGGTCAGCAGCTCGTCGTTGCCGCGCCAGTCCGGCGACCAATACAGCTCGTTGTCGATGAAGGTGCCGAGCAGCTGCGGCGCATTGCGGCGCGGCGTGCATAGTTCCTTGGCGCGCTGCCGGATGTGGCTTTCAAATTCATCGTCGAACACATCGGGGAAGCGCTGCCGGCGATGCAGCCAGAACGAAGCGCCAAGATCGACAATCGGCGTCATCGCCAGCGGCGTGTCGCCGGCGCCTGCCACCACCTCATCGGACCAGCAGCCGATGGTGTTGAAATTCCAGCTCACCAGCCGATTGGCGGCCGCGGCGCGCCAATTGTTGCGGCTGCCATATTTATCGAGGCACGCTTGCGCGTAAGGCACCTTGTCGGTGTTGCGGATGTTGTCGGGATCAAAGCGGACGTTGTTGACGCCTTTTGAGAGGAACAGACCGCCATCGGGATCAACCAGCCAATGGATGCCGTCGCGCTGGTCGACACGGAAGAATCCACTGGCTTCAAATCCTCGGTCGGCCAAGCCGCCCCATTTCGTCCGTCGCAATTCGTCTCTCCTTGCAGATCAAGGTCATCCTGGGAGCCGCGCCTGACAAATTCGTTGATGTCTCTCAATCGCTTGTTGGCACGGCCAGGGTATCGTAAAGCGATCGATCAGGATGCGGGGCGGAGGCGTTCTCAAGTTTCGTGCACCGCTTCGGTCGCCGCAAGCTGATGATGGATGATCTTGATCGCCAGGATGCCATTTTGGTCGCGAATATTCTCAAGTTGCCGCGCGCTTTGATATGACGCAGGCCAGCGAACAAGCGGTGCTGCTCGCCGATATTGGCGGCACCAATGCGCGGTTTGCGCTGCTCTGTGGCGGCGTCATCACCGGCGTCGCCCGTTTGCGGGTCGCGAACTATTCCACGGTGCAGGCCGCGATCGCGGACTATCTGCGCGACCATAGCGGAGGCGTGTCCCCGCGCGCGGCGCTGCTGGCGGTGGCCGGCAATGTGCAAAACGGCCGCTGCGTCATGACCAATTCGCCCTGGGTGATCGATGCTGCGGAGCTGCGCGCCGCTTTCGCGATTCCCCATATCGACGTCATCAATGATTTCGAGGCGGTGGCGTGGTCGCTGACGCGGATTCCCGAAGCCAGCCTGCGCAAGGTCGGCGGCGGTGAGCCGATCGCCACCGCGCCGAAATTCGCGCTCGGCCCCGGCACCGGGCTCGGCATGGCCGGCAATGTGCCGACCAGCCATGGCCGCAGCATTCTCGATAGCGAAGGCGGCCACGCCACGCTCGCCGGCATCAATGCGCGCGAGGATGCGGTGATCGGCCTGCTGCGCGACAAGTATGGCCATGTCTCGGCAGAGCGGGCGCTGTCCGGCGGCGGGCTGGAGAATCTATACGCGGCGCTGATGACGCTCGACGGCAAACAACTGCCGGCGCGCACGGCGTCGGAAATCACCAGCGCGGGCGTCGCCGGCCATTGTCCGACCTGCCGCGAGGCGCTCGATCTGTTCTGCGCGCTGCTGGGCGGCGTTGCTGGCAATCTCGCGCTGATCCTCGGCGCCAAGGGCGGCATCTATATCGCCGGCGGCATCGTGCATCACATCGCCGATCATCTGGCGCAGTCGCAGTTCCGGGAGCGGTTCGAGGGTAAGGGCCGGTTCCGCGGCTATCTACAGGCGATCCCAACCTGGCTGGTGCTGGCCAAGGACGTGGCGTTCATCGGCCTGCAGGAACTGGCAGAGCAGCGGCGTCTCTGAGGCTGGCGCGCGTAAGCGCCGGCCGCCGCTGCTATCCCATCAGAACAGGCTGCCCTGATCGCTGGATTTCGCCGCGCGTTTTGCGGGGGCGGAGCGCACCGGCTTGGCCTGCGGCTCAGCCATGGCCTGCGGCTGCACACCGCGCGCCGAAGGCTCGCCGTCGGCGATCGCGCCAATGCGGCCATCGGCAAATTCCAGCATCAGCCGCGCGCCGGGTGCGATGCTGGCGGCGGTCGGCAGCGCCGCGCCGTTTTCATCGCGCACCAGCGCAAAGCCGCGCGCCAGCACGCCGCGATAGGACAACGCGCCGAGCAACTGACCGGCATGATGGATGCGCGCGCGCTGCTGCTGGATCGCCACGGTGAACGCGCGGCGGCTGCGTTCCGATAGCCGCTGCAGCCGTTCCTGCTCGCGCGCCAGATGGTGACGCCGCGCCTGCAGATTGGCGAGCGTTGCGGTTTGCAGCCGCGCCGCCAGCGCGTCAAAGCGCTCGCGCCGCTGCTGCAGCGCCGTGCGGCCGCAGCGCGACAGCCGTTCGCCAGCGGCGTCGAGCCGGTGGCCGGCCAGCGCCAGTTGGGCGCGCAACACGTTCAAGGTCAGCCCGGCGCTCGCTTGCGCAAAACGGCGCTGATGGGCGTGGCTGCTGGCGCGCAGCGCGCGCGGCAGGGCGGCACTGGCCGTGTCGAGCCGTTGCCGCGGCAGTGCCAGCAGATCGCTGGCGGCGGGCAGGGCGCGCGCCGCGGCGCGCAGCTCGGTGCGGCGCCGCTCCTGGCCGCGCTGCCAGCACAGCATCATGCGGCGCGACAGCCCGGTGACCTCGACAAACAGCTCGGCGCGCACCGGCACCGCCATTTCCGCCGCCGCGGTTGGGGTTGGCGCGCGCTTGTCGGCGGCAAAATCGATCAAAGTGACGTCGGTCTCGTGGCCGACCGCCGCAATCAGCGGGATCATGCTCGCCGCCGCGGCGCGCACCACGATTTCCTCGTTGAACGACCACAGATCTTCCAGCGAGCCGCCGCCGCGCGCCACGATCAACAGATCGGGGCGGGGAATCGGGCCGTCCGGCGGCAGCGCGTTAAAGCCGTCGATCGCGGCCGCCACCTGCTCGGCCGAGCCTTCGCCCTGCACCCGCACCGGCCACACCAGCACCCGGCGCGGAAAGCGGTCGGCCAGCCTGTGCAAAATGTCGCGGATCACCGCGCCGGTCGGCGAGGTCACCACGCCGATCACCTCGGGCAGATAGGGCAATAGCTGCTTGCGCGCGGCGTCGAACAGCCCTTCGGCGGCAAGCTTGGCCTTGCGCTCCTCCATCAGCGCCATCAGCGCGCCGACCCCGGCGGGTTCGAGCGCCTCGATCACGATCTGATATTTCGAGGAGCCGGGATAGGTGGTGAGCTTGCCGGTGGCGATCACCTCCAGCCCCTCCTGGGGCTTGAAGCGCATCCGGCCATGCACGCCCTTCCAGATCACCGCTTCGATCTTGGCGCCTTCGTCCTTGAGCGAAAAATAGCAGTGCCCGGAGGCATGCGGGCCGCGAAACCCGGTGATCTCGCCGCGCACCCGGACATGGCCATAGGCGTCCTCGACCGTCCGCTTCAGGGCCGCGGACAGTTCGGTGACGGAGAATTCAGCGGTGTTGGTCAGGGCAGCGATTTTCGCCATCGACTCTCGATTCCGGCGTTCCGCCCCAAGGTAAAGCGCGCGGCCAGGCTCGCCAATGGCTGCGATCGCCCCTCGCGGCGGAGGCGCGATCGCGGCGCGGCTACAATTGGCCGATCAGGCCGGCTGAGACGAGGCTTCGGCGGCGTACAGATCGAGGAAGCTGCTCCAGCCGCCATCCATCGGCGCGCGCATGAAATGCGCGTTTTCACCGTAATTCTCCAGCAGCCGGTGCTCGAAATCGATCTGGGTACGGTTCGGGCCGAGTTCCACAAAGCGCAGCTCAACCTCGGTGACGAGCTTGTCGTCATGCTTCCAGTTGCCGTCGATTTCCCAGGTCAGCACCAGCCGGTGCGGCGGCTCCCAGACCAGCACCCGGCCCCACACGCCTTCGGTGCCGTCGGCGGCGCGTTCAAACCAGCGGCCCCCGACTTTCGGCTCGATAATGGCGGTTTCGGCCGGCTTTTCGCCGATATGATGGGTGTCCAGCGGCCACCAGGTGCTGTGCTGCTCGGTGAAAACCCGGAACGCGCGCTCCGCAGTGGCATCCACCACGATCTGTTTGCGGATCGGCTCAATGCTGGTCATGGTGTCCTCTCAGTCGCCTGGCCCCTGCGGCGCCATCCTCAAGGCTGCCGGCCGGCAGGGGTACTGCTCTTGCACGTGGTTAAGTGCTTGCGCGTGGTTAAGTGAAGGTGTTGCCCGAGTCAAAACCTACGGATGGAGGGGTTCCGCAGGCTTGAGTGGGCCTGCCCGGGGCCCTAAACAGGCTGTCTTTTCATCACGGGGTATCTGCTGTGAAGGTTCTTCTGCTGGGTTCGGGTGGGCGTGAACACGCTTTGGCCTGGAAGATCGCGGCGTCGCCGCTGGTGACCAAGCTGTGGTGTGCTCCCGGCAATGCCGGCATCGCGGGCACCGCGGAATGCGTGGCGCTCGATCCGTGCGACATCGCGGCGGTGATCGCGTTCTGCCAGGCGAACGCCGTCGAGCTGGTGGTGGTCGGGCCCGAAGCGCCGCTGGTGATCGGCATCGTCGATGCGCTGAACGCCGCCGGCATCAAGGCATTCGGCCCGAGCCGGGAAGCGGCGCAGCTCGAAGGCTCCAAGAGCTTTACCAAGGCGATCTGCCGCGACCACAACATCCCGACCGCCGCTTACGGCCATTTCCGCGATCTTGCCGCCGCAAAAGCCTATCTGCAGCAGCAGGGCGCGCCGATCGTGATCAAGGCCGATGGCCTTGCCGCCGGCAAGGGCGTGGTGGTGGCGATGACCATGGCGGAAGCCGAAGCCGCGCTCGACATGATGTTCGAGGGCGGGTTCGGCGCTGCCGGCGCTGAAGTGGTGATCGAAGAATTTTTGAGCGGCGAGGAAGCCTCGTTCTTCGTGCTGTGTGATGGCGAGCACGCGCTGCCGCTGGCCGCGGCGCAGGACCATAAGCGGGTGTTCGACGGCGACCAGGGCCCGAACACCGGCGGCATGGGCGCTTATTCGCCGGCGCCGGTGATGAGCGATGCGGTGTGCGCGCAGGCGATGGACGAGATCATCAAGCCGACGCTGCGGGCGATGGCGGCGCGCGGTACGCCCTACAAAGGCGTGCTGTTCGCCGGGCTGATGATCACCGACAACGGCCCCAAGCTGATCGAATATAACTGCCGGTTCGGCGATCCGGAGTGTCAGGTGCTGATGCGGCGGCTGCAATCCGATCTGGTGCCGGCGCTGCTGGCGGCCTGTGACGGCCGGCTCGACCAGATTTCGTTGTCATGGGACCCGCAGCCGGCGCTGACCGTGGTGATGGCCGCCAAGGGCTATCCCGGCGACTACGCCAAGGGCACGCGGATCGAGGGCTTGGCGGACGCCGCTGCTACGCCCGGCGTCGAGATCTTCCATGCCGGCACCAAGGCCGATGGCGAGGCGATCCTCGCCAATGGCGGCCGGGTGCTCAATGTCACGGCCTCGGGTGCGACGGTGGCGGAAGCGCAGCGCCGCGCCTATCAGGCGGTCGATCGCTTACGTTGGCCGGATGGTTTTTGCCGCCGCGATATCGGCTGGCGCGCCATCGAGCGCGAACAGCAGGCGTAGCTAAAGCTGGGCCTTGCGTATTTTCCCTCCCCCCGCGCAGCGGTGGGGAGGGTCGGCGCGTAGCGCCGGGGTGGGGGACTCTTTGCGCTCACCGCACAGTGCAGGTTTCAATGATCGGCTGCTGCCGTCGTGGACCCCCACCCGACCGGCCTACGGCCGGCCACCCTCCCCGCAAGGGGGAGGGATGGCGCGCGTTGCACCGCAAGTAACAGCAACGGCGATTGATACTAATCACTCCGTACGTCATGGCCGGGCTCGTCCCGGCCATCCACGTCTTTGAACTTGCTCTGCTTTTAAGACGTGGATACCCGCGACAAGCGCGGGTATGACGCATCATTGATGGGCCCGATCGGATAATCAACCATGCGCGCCGCTTGGGAGCGACGGCACCGCTGATGGCGGCCCGTTTCCATCAAACCATCGAGCCAGCCATCAAACGCTAGCTAGTAAGCTAACTATCGAGTGCTAGCCCTGGCCATGCGCGGCCTTGACCGCGGCGCGGTCGATCTCGCCCTTGGCGTTCTTGGGCAGTTCGTCGACGAACACCACATGCTTGGGTTTCTTGTAGCGCGCGATCTGCGTGCCGACGAACTCCGCGATCTCGGCGCCGGTGACGCTGCCGCCGTCGCGGCGCACGCACACCGCCTTGATCGCCTCGCTCCATTGCGGATCGGGCACGCCGATCACCACCACCGCGACAATGTCCGGATGCTCGCGGATCACGTTCTCGACCTCGGCCGGATAGACGTTCTCGCCGCCGGTCTTGATCAGTTCCTTTTCCGGGGCGCGGCCCGCGTACCACAGAAAACCGTCGTCATCGAAGTAACCCATGTCGCCGGTGTGGTGCCAGCCGTTGCGGAAAGTATGCGCGGTGGCGGCGGCGTTGTTCCAATAGCCTTTGAACACGGTCGGGCCACGCAGCACGATCTCGCCGGTCTGCTGCGCCGGCAGCGGCCGGTCGTCGCCATCGACCACGGCCAGCGTGCGCCAGAACAACGGTCGGCCCGCTGATTTCGGCCGGTCGCGATAGGGCGAGAAGGTCGCGATCCCTGAAGTTTCCGACTGGCCATAGAGTGCCCAGAACCGCGCCTGCGGATAGGCTGCTTCAAAGCGCTCGATCGTGTCCGGTGTATCGAGCCCGGTGACGGCGCGCAGGCTGGCGAGTTCGCCATTCTGCGCCTGATCGAGCAGATTGCCGAGCATCGGCGCGAACTCAGCCAACAGCGTCGCCTTCTCGGCGGCGATGTCGCGCGCGGCTTGTGCCGCGTCGAATTTGGCGGCGATCACGCTGGTGCCGCCAACCTGCTGCAGCGTCAGCATCAGCCCAAGCCCGGTGACATGAAACAGCGGCAACGCGCCGTAATTGACGTCTTGTTCGCTCAGCGCCAGCGCCTGGATCAGCGGGCTTTGCCCGATCAGCAGATTGGCTTGCGACAGCAGCGCGCCGCGCGGTTTGCCGCCGACCGCGGCAGTGTGGATGATGACAAAGCCATCGTCGGCCCGTACCACAAGATCGGATGGCAGCGCGTCAGCGCTATCAAGTTCGCTGAACGGCACGAACGGCGCGCCATGGCCGCCGATGCCGAAATAACGCCGCACTGACGACAGCGACGGCGCGATGCCCGCGATCAGTTGCTGATACTCGGCGCCGGCCACCACCAGCGACGGCGCGCCGTCGGCCAGTACGTAGCCGATCTCTTCGGCATTGAGACGGAAATTGACGGGCAGCAGGATCGCGCCGGTGATCGCCACCGCGCCGATCAGCTCGACCATTTCCGGACAGTTCTGCGCCAGGATGGCGACGCGGTCGCCCGGCTTGATGCCCTCGCGCACGAGGCCGGCGGCGATCCGTTCGGCCCGGGTCAGATAGTCCCGATGCGTCAATCGGCGGTCCTGGAACACGAAGGCGGTCCGCTCCGGATAGAGCGCGGCGTTACGGCGATACACATCGGCGAAGGTAAATTCGTTCAGGGCCATGAGCGATCCGTTCCACTTTAGGGAACGCCACTATCCGAAGCGAAACCGCTTTGGTCCAGAGGCATTTTTGATCGCGCGCGCGGCCGATAAGCGGATCGCGCTCGGAACATCGGCGGTGCTGCTGAGTTCATTGCTCGAAATTTTCACCGCATGGAGAGCCCGTCATGGCCCAGGCCGAGCTGCGATCGTTGGAAGAGATACGGCGCGACGCCGAGCGGGCACGCGCGGGTCTTACCGAAACGGTCCAACAATTGCGGACCTCGGTCGATAAGACCGCCGGTGATATCCGCGAGCGGATCGCGCCCGAAGCGATCAAGTCCGAAGTATCCGGCTATCTGAAAAGCCGGGGCGAGGCGATGCTTCATAGCGTCACCGAAGCGGTGCGCGCCAATCCGCTGCAGGCGGTGGCGATCGGCGCCAGCGTGGCGGTGCCGGCGCTGCGGGTGATCCGCGCCATTCCGGTGCCGATCCTGCTGGTTGGCGCCGGACTGTATCTGGCCGGCACCAAGAAGGGCCAGGCAGTGGCGCGCGAGGCTAATGACATGACCCGGGATCTTGCCAGCGAGGCGGGCCGGCGCGCGCGCGAACTCGGCAGCGAGCTTTCCGAGGCCGCCTCCGCCACGCGCGACTACGCGGCCGACCGCTATGAAACGGTGCGTGACGCGGTCGCCTCTGGCGCTTCGCAGCTACGCGATACGGCCGATGATTTGCAGCACCGCGCCGCCGGCGTCGGCGCCTCGATTTCGGCGAGTGTCCATGAATTGCGCCAACAGACCGGCGATGCCGCCGAGCGGCTGTCCGCGCAGGGCGCCGCGGCCTCGGCCGACGCGCGGCGCAGCGCGCAGCAAACCATGACCAATATCGGCGATGGCGTCGCGGCGACCGCGTCGCGGGTGCGCGAAACGGCTGAACAGGTTGCGGAGGCGGGCCTGGCCTCGGCGGCTCGTGCCCGCGAACGCGCCACTGAGCTTGGGCACCGCGCCGTGGAATCGATCGAACACGCCGGTAGCAGCCTGGCCGCGACCGCGGCACGCAACCCGCTGCTGGTCGCCGGCCTCGGCGTGGTGATCGGCGGACTGATCGCAAGTTCGCTGCCACGCAGCCGGATCGAACAGCAATGGGTCGGGCCGACGGCGCGTGATGTCGCCGAAGGTGCGCGCGATCTCTTTGAACGAACCAAGGACGCCGGCGTTCAAGCTTTCGAGCAAGCGACCGAGCAGCAGCGACCGCAGGCGCATGATCAGCACGGCAGTGCGGAACAGCAGCGCGCTGCGACCACCGAGACGCCGCCTTTCAACAAACAAGGATGAGGGAGTCGACCATGGCAGAGACCATCAAGGGCAGCGTGTCGGGAACCAGCGCCGGTGGCACGCGCGGCACCAAGACTTTGCGCGGTGTGTCCGAGGAGGCGGTCGGTGAGGCGCGCGAGTTTCGCGACAAGATCGGTGACACCGTCGCGGGTGCCACTTCGGGAATGCGACAGCAGGCCGCCGAGTTCACCGATGCCGCCAAGGATGTCGCCTCCCAGGCTGGCGAGCGCGTCAAGGAGCAATTGTCGGATCAAGCCGGCGCCGGCGCGGACTATGTCGATAATATCGCCGATACCATGCGGCGTGCCGCGCGCGAATTCGATGCCGAGCTGCCGATCGCGGCGACCATGATCCGCCGTGCAGCATCGAAAGTGGAGAGCATGTCCGACACCGTGCGCGGCGGCGATCTGCAGGATCTGATCGCGGGCGCGCAGCGCTTTGCGCGGGCGCAGCCGGCGGCGTTTTTCGGCATCGCGGTGCTGGCGGGATTTGGAGCGGTGCGTTTCCTGAAGAGTTCCGCGGCCAATGACGGGCATCATGTTGGGACGGCGCAAAGCGAAAGCGGCAGCCACGCTCAATATCGGGCCGGCGAAATGCGAGGCGCATGACCATGACCACGATCCATGATCGTAACGATCGCTCGATCCCGGAGTTGGTCAGCGAGGCCTTCAATCAGCTCAGCAAGTTGGTCAGCAACGAGATCGCGTTGGCAAAAGCCGAGACCACCGAGAAGGTGGCGCAGGCCGGCCGCTCGGTGATGCTGATCGGGGTCGGCGTCGCGATCCTGATGCCGGCGCTGGTGGTGCTGCTGCTATCGGCGGCCGCCCGGCTTTCGGAAATCGGGTTCCTGCCGTCGGTCGCGTATTTGATGACCGGCGGCGGCGCCGGGCTGATTGCGCTGGCGCTGATCGGCTTTGGCGTCAGTCGCTTGTCGGGCAACGCGCTCAAGCCGGCGCAGACCATCGAGCAATTGCAGCGCGACAGGATCGCGACCAAGGAGATGATGCGATGATGAAGTCCGGCAACGGTCATAGCAGCGCCGATTTTCTCCGCGATCTCGGCGATGCGGCGCGGCGCAATCCGGTATCGACCGCGCTGATCGGCATGGGCGTGCTGTGGCTGATCACTGGCGGCAAGCCGGTCAGCACCGCATCGCATCTTGCCAAGCGCGGCTACGATCACTTGCCGGACGGAGCGCGCGACACGATGCAGCAAGGTGCTTCTGCCGCTCAGCAGGGCGCGGCGGCGCTCGGACAACGCGTCGTTGAAGCGGCGAAAAGCACAGAAGATATGATGACGCAGGCGTCCACTTCGCTGCGCGAAACGTCATCCTCGGCGCGCGATCGCCTCTCGCGAGTCAGCGACGAAGTCTCCGGGGCGGTCACCGACATGTCGGCGCGCAGCTCAGAGCTGTTCGGCATGGCGCGCGATCGTCTGACCCACATGATGGACGAACAGCCGCTGCTGGTCGGCGCGATCGGCGCCGCGATCGGGGCCGGTATCGCGGCTTCTCTGCCAGCGACCCGGCTTGAAGGCGCGTATTTCGGCGAAGCGGCGGATGAATTCCGCAGCAAAGCAGCGTCTTTTGCCGAACAGCAGGTCGAGCGGGTGCAGAGCGCGGCCGAACAGGCGGTTGCGGCGGCGAGCGAAGCGGTGCGCGAGGGCCGTGGTCCGGCCGAGGAGGCGCGCCCGCGCGCCCGGTCGTAATCAGAAACGCGCGTCATCAAGCGCGCAAACGGAGTTCGCATGGCCGATCAGCCCGATGACCGAGAGCAGCCCGATCGCCTGACCGAGAGCAGCCCGATCGCCGTGGCGGCAAGGTGAGCGGCACCGACGAGCCGTGGAAGCGGCCGGGGCAGGCGGCGCAAAATCCGGGGCCGCCGCCAGCCAAGCCCGATCTCGAGCGTTGGCAGGAATCCGATACGCACTGAGCGGCCGCCCACGCGGCCGATCATGATCACTCCAACAAGGGCGCTTGCTGGTGCCGAGCGTGCAGAGTGAACGGTGGCTGATGATCGGCCGCGATGTCGTGCGCGGCGCCGGCCAGCATCGGCTGCTGGCGATTGCGGCCGGCACGGTGTTCTACGCCATGCTGGCGCTGTTTCCGGCGATCACCGCGCTGGTGTCGAGCTACGCGTTGCTGGCGCAAGGCGACACCATCAATGATCATCTGGCGGCCTTGTCGGGGCTATTGCCGGCCGACGTTTTTTCGCTGATCCAGCGGCAGGTCGAAGGCGTGCTTGCCAATGGCGAGGCGCGGCTCAGCGTGGCGTTTCTATTCGGCCTGGGGCTGGCGCTGTGGAGCGCGGCCGGTGGCATGAAAGCCGTTATCGACTCGCTCAATGTCGTCTATGGCGAGGACGAACGGCGCGGCTTCATCAAGCTGAACGCGGTGGCGCTTGGGCTGACCCTGGCCTTACTGGCGCTGATGCTGGCGGCGATCGGCCTGGTGGTGGCGGTGCCGGTGATCTTGAATCTGGTCGGGCTTGGCGGGCTGGCTGAGCTGCTGCTGCGCTATGGCCGCTGGCCGCTGCTCGCCGCTTTGGTCGTGCTCGGGCTGGCGGTGCTGTATCGGTTCGGGCCCGATCATCGCGCGCCGCAATGGCGCTGGATTTCGCCGGGCAGCGTCGCGGCCACGCTGGCCTGGATCGCAGGCTCGGTGCTGCTGTCCTATTACTTCGCCAATTTTGCCAATTACGACGCCACCTATGGCTCGCTCGGCGCAGCGATCGCGCTGATGATGTGGCTCTGGATGAGCGTGATCGTCACGCTGCTCGGCGCCGAACTGAACGCGGCGATCGATCAACAGAGCGGCGCATCGGCACCGCAGGCGGGCGGCGCGGCAGAGGCGACCGTCCCTCCGCAGAGGGACGGTGCCGTGATCAGACGTGCTGACCGCCGTTGATGTGGATTTCGGCGCCGTTCACGTAAGACGACGTTTCGGTGCACAGCACATAGATGATCTTGGCCACTTCATCCGGCGTTCCGAGCCGGCGCAGCGGGATCTGCTCCTCGACGATCTTCTCGGTGCCGGGCGACAGGATCGAGGTGTCGATCTCGCCGGGCGCGATCGAATTGACCCGCACCCCGACATGACCGAAATCGGCCGCCATTTCCCGGGTCAGCGCCGCCAGCGCCGCCTTCGAGGTGGCGTAGGCCGCGCCCGCGAACGGGTGGACGCGCGATCCGGCAATCGAGGTGACGTTGACCACCGAACCCTTAGCGGCTTTCAGTTCTTCGATCAGGCCGCGCGCCATCAGGATCGGCGCGAAGAAATTGACGCGGAACACCTGCTCCCAGGTGTCGAGCTCGGTGTCGATCGAACCGAGCCGGGCGCCGCCGGCCGCCTTGGGCGAGATCGCGGCATTGTTGACCAGCGCATGCAGCGGGCCGCCCTGCAGCCGCTCGCGGATTTCATCGATGCCGCGCAGCGTATCCTCGCGGTCGGCGAGGTCGATCTGGATGTGATCTTCCGGACCGGCGCCCCACGGGCACTGTTCGGGGAACGGATGGCGCGAACAAGTGATCACCCGCCAGCCGGCGCTGGAAAAACGGATCACGGTGGCATGGCCGATGCCGCGGCTCGCGCCGGTCAGAATCATCGTCCGCCGCGGCTGGTTGCTGTCGAGCTGCGGGGGCCTCGGTCGTGTTTCGGGGCTCATGGATACAACCTTGTCTTGGTCCAGGGGGAGGCCGGATCAGCCCGGCGGAATTCGATGCGATCATGCAGCCGGAACGGGCGGTCGTGCCAGAATTCGATGCGCAGCGGCGTCACCCGCCAGCCGCTCCAGCCCGGCGGACGCGGCACGCTGCCGACCAGATGTTTGGCGGCCACCGCCGCAATCGCCTGTTCGAAGGCGAAGCGGCTTTCCAGCGGCTCGGATTGTTTGCTGGCCCAGGCGCCGATCTGCGCCTGCTTGGGCCGGGTGGCGAAATAGGCATCGGCCTCGGCTGCGGTCACCGGGCTCACCAGGCCGCGCACCCGAATCTGGCGGCGCAGCGATTTCCAGTGAAACAGCAGCGCGGCTTTCGGGTTGGCGGTGAGCTCGCGGCCCTTCTGGCTGGCGAGGTGGCTGTAGAACACGAAGCCGTCGGCATCAAAGCCCTTCATCAGCACCATGCGGACGTCGGGCAGCCCATCCTCGTCGACCGTTGCCAGCGCCATGCCGTTCGGATCGTTGGGTTCGCTCTTGGTGGCTTCTGCAAGCCACTCTGAGAACAGCGCAAACGGCTCCTCGGCGGCGGTGAAATCACCAGACGTTAACCCAATTGGGTGTTTGATTGAAGGCGCGTCGCTCATGCGAGGAGTTCCAGTTTGCTCGTCACCACGGTCAGGAGTGCGTTCAGGCCCGATCTATATAGGGCACGGCAACGCATTGGCCTATCGGCGATCACGCCAAAGCTGGCGCTGATAACAGGCATTGTGGCGAGCCTGGGCGCGGGCGGCTGCAGTTTGTCGCGCACTGAAGACGCCTATGCCAAGTTCGACGGCCCGGAGGTGACCAGCTCGATCGCCGCCGTGGCACAGTCTGGCAATGGCGAGCCGACCGAGGCCGATCTGGCCTTCGCCCGCAACGCCGCCTCCGATGTGCTGACCAAGGGCGATGCCGATTCGAGCCAGCCTTGGGAGAATCCCAACACCGGCGCGCGCGGTTCGGTGACGCCGCTGGCCTCGACCTTTACGCAGGATGGCCGCCGCTGCCGCAATTTCCTGGCAAGCTATGTCCGCGAGCGCTCGGAGCGCTGGATGCAAGGGGCGGCCTGCCGCACCGCGCAGGGCCGCTGGGAGATTCAGAGCCTGTCGACCTGGCGCAAGAGCTAAGGATTGGCGCTAAGGATTGGCGCAAGAGCTGAGGACAGCGCGCGGTTGCGGCGAATCCAGTTGCAAAAATGCCACGAAGCCCCCAGATGAAAGCCGCACAGGGGTGATCGCCCCTGCCCAAATTCCTCGACTCTGAATTCCTTGAAGGAGACGTGACGGATGCGCGACCCCTATGAGGTCCTGGGGGTGCCGCGGGATGCCAGCGCTGCCGCCATCAAGAGCGCCTATCGCAAGCTCGCCAAGAAGCACCACCCGGACGCCAACAAGAACGATCCGAAAGCTGCTGCGCGCTTTGCCGAGGTCAATTCAGCCAATGAGATCCTCGGCGACGAGGCCAAGCGCAAGCAATTCGATCGCGGCGAAATCGACGCCGAGGGCAAGCCACGCTTCCAGGGCTTCCCGGGCGGCGGCCGTGCGCGCGGTGGTGGCGGCGGCGGTTTTGAGAATTTCAGCTTCCGCACCGGGCCGGGCGGTCCGGGCGCGGGCGGCTTTGGCGGCGGCGGCTTCGAAGACATTCTGAGCAGCATGTTCGGTGGCGCGGCGGGCCGCGGTCCGCGCGGCGGCTTCGACTTCGAGACCGGCGGCATGGCCGCCGACCTCGATCTCAGCGTCTCGATGACGGTGTCGCTGGAAGAATCGGTCAAGGGCGTCGAGAAGCGCGTGCGGCTGCCGTCCGGCAAGGAGCTGAACGTCAAGATTCCGGCCGGCGTCAGCACCGGCCAGCAGATCCGGCTGCGCGGCCAGGGCGAAAGCCCGCCCGGCCATCGGCCCGGCGACGTGCTGATCACCATCACGGTGGCGGCCCATCCGTTCTTCAAGGTCGATGGCGTCGATCTGCGGGTCGATCTGCCGCTGACGCTCTATGAAGCGGTGCTGGGCGCCAAGGTGCGGGTGCCGACCCTGACCGGCGCGATCGAATTGTCGATCCCGAAAAACACCTCGAGCGGCCGCATCTTCCGGCTGAAGGGCAAGGGCATTCCCAAGCCGGCCGGGGCGGCGGGCGATTTGTTCGTCACCACCCGGATCGTGCTGCCTGATGGCCATGATGCCGAGCTGGAAGCGCTGATGGAAAAGTGGCGCGACCACCGGCCCTATCATCCGCGCAGCGATCTCGGCTGAGCCGCAAGCCTGCCTGAAACCAAGTGCGGCCTCGGCCGGGGGATCAGCGCGTCAACCCCGGCCAAGGCCGCTTGCGTCGACCGGCGGATCGAACGCAGCGCCATAAGGGCCCAGCACCTTTGCGCTTTTGCGGCGTGGCGGTGGTCTGGTCGGTCAAAATCGATGGCCGAATTTTGACTCGCGGCCGCCTGTGCGCCGCACTGACCGCTGCCGTTCAGTCATCACTCGTTGTCTTAAACTCATCACGCGGCGCGGCGTGATCGTGCGCGTGCCGACCTCGCCATTTCAGCGGATTACCAGGACATCCGCCGGGTTTGGGGCTGTACCGGCCTGCAGCGCTGGTGTACCCCGTGCCGATCAAGGCAATAGGAGACGGAAGTGGCTGACTTCTCGGGTTTGATGCAGGGCAAACGCGGTGTGGTGCTCGGCGTAGCGAATAATCGTTCGATCGCCTGGGGTATCGCCAAGGCCTGTCGCGCTCAGGGCGCGGAAATCGCGCTGACGTGGCAGGGCGACGCGCTGAAGAAGCGGGTGGAGCCGCTGGCCGCCGAACTCGGCGCGCTGCTGATCGGGCATTGCGATGTCACCGATCCGTCGACCATCGATGCGGTGTTCGACGTGCTCAAGGAAAAGTGGGGCAAGATCGACTTCGTGGTTCATGCCATCGCGTTCTCCGACAAGGATGAGCTCGACGGCCGCTATGTCGACACCACCGCGGAAAACTTCTCAAAATCGATGCTGATCTCGTGCTACTCGCTGACCGCGATCGCGCAGCGCGCCGAGAAGCTGATGACCGATGGCGGCTCGATCATTACGCTGACCTATTACGGCTCCGAGAAGTGGATGCCGCATTACAATGTGATGGGCGTGGCCAAGGCGGCGCTGGAAGCCAGCGTGCGCTATCTCGCCGCCGACCTCGGCGAGAAGAACATCCGCGTCAACGCGGTGTCGGCCGGCCCGATCAAGACGCTGGCCGCGTCCGGCATTGGCGATTTCCGCTACATCCTAAAGTGGAACGAGTACAACGCGCCGCTGCGCCGCACCGTCACCATCGATGAAGTCGGCGACAGCGCGCTGTATCTGCTGTCCGATCTGTCGCGCGGCGTCACCGGCGAAGTGCACCATGTCGATTCCGGCTATCACGTGGTCGGCATGAAGCGCCCGGACGCGCCGGACATTTCGCTGGGTGGCAAGGACTAACCGCTTAGTCCATCTCGCGATCAAACACCGTATGCCCGGGCTGGTCCCGGGCATCACCATTTTAGAGCAAGCTGACTGGCCATGCCCACGATCTATTACATCCGCCACGGCGAGACCGACTGGAACGCTACCGGGCGCTTTCAGGGCACCCAGGATATCCCCCTCAATGACAAAGGCCGCCAGCAGGCGGTCGCCGCCGGAAAGTTGCTCGGCGAACTGCTGAAGCAGGAGCAGCGCGATCCGGCGTCGCTGGCCTATGTGGCGAGCCCGCTCGGCCGCGCCCGCGTCACCATGGAATTGCTGCGCGGCGAGCTGAAACTCGATGCCGCCGACTATGCGGTCGATGACCGGCTGCGCGAGATCACCTATGGCGCCTGGGAAGGTTTTACGCTCAAGGAGATGGAGCACTCCGACCCGGCGATCTTTGAAGCGCGCCACCTCGACCGCTGGAACGTGGCGCCGCTGCGCGGCGAAAGCTACGCCGACCGGCTGCCGTTCATCCAGGATTGGGTTCGCTCGCTGCGCACCGATACTGTCGCGGTCGGCCATGTCGGCACCGCGCGCACCTTGATGGTGGCGCTCGGGCTGAAAACCCCGGCCGAGGCGCTGGAAGGCCCGATTCTGCAGGGCGCGGTTTACGAGTTCAAGGACGGCGGCCTGACGATCTTTCGCGGCGGGGGCGTTTAAGCGCCCCTCCCCGCAAGGGAGGAGGACCAGCGCGCTGTTTGACCCTGCTTTTGCCGCGGGGTACGAGAGCCCCTAGCGAATAGACCGCGATTGTCGCTGCTGGTTCTCTCACAGGTTGGGCTGCTCCATGTCGTTCAATACCTTCGGCCATATGTTCAGGGTCACGACCTTCGGTGAGAGCCATGGCGTGGCGATTGGCTGCGTGGTCGATGGCTGCCCGCCGCTGATCCCGCTGACCGAGGCCGATATTCAGGGCGATCTCGATCGCCGCCGTCCCGGGCAATCGCGCTTCACCACCCAGCGCCAGGAGCCGGATCAGGTCAAAATCCTGTCCGGGGTGATGGCGCATCCGCAGAGCGGCGCCCAGGTCACCACCGGCACGCCGATCGCGCTGATGATCGAGAACACCGATCAGCGCTCCAAGGACTATTCCGAGATCAAGGACAAGTATCGGCCCGGCCACGCCGATTTCACCTATGAGGCCAAATACGGCATCCGCGACTATCGCGGCGGCGGCCGTTCCTCGGCGCGCGAGACCGCGAGCCGGGTTGCGGCCGGCGCGGTGGCGCGCAAGGTGATCCCGGGCGTGACGGTGCGTGCCGCGCTGGTGCAGATGGGTCCGCACAAGATCGACCGCGGCAATTGGGACTGGGCCGAAATCGGCAACAATCCGTTCTTTTGCCCGGACAAGGACAAGGCCGCGTTCTTCGCCGACTATCTCGACGACATCCGCAAGGAAGGCTCGTCGATCGGCGCGGTGATCGAAGTGGTCGCCGAGGGCGTGCCGGCCGGGCTTGGCGCGCCGATCTATGGCAAGCTCGATAGCGATATCGCCGCGGCGCTGATGAGCATCAACGCGGTGAAGGGCGTCGAGATCGGCGACGGCTTTGCCACCGCCGAACTGACCGGCGAACAGAACGCCGACGAGATGCGCGCCAGCAATCAGGGGCCGCTGTTCCTCTCCAATCATGCCGGTGGCATTTTGGGCGGCATTTCCACCGGGCAGCCGATCGTGGCGCGGTTCGCGGTCAAGCCAACCTCGTCGATCCTGACGCCGCGCAAGACCATCGACCGCAGCGGCACGGACACTGAGATTCTGACCAAGGGCCGGCACGACCCCTGCGTCGGCATTCGCGCGGTGCCGGTCGCCGAAGCCATGATCGCCTGCGTGCTCGCTGATCACTGGCTGCGCCATCGCGGCCAGGTTGGTTAGTCAGTCTTGCGTGATACCAACGTTCTTCAAGGGTGACCCGTCATGCCCGCGCTTGTCGCGGGCATCCACGTCTTGAGTGGCCTGCAACATGAAAGACGTAGATGGCCGGGACGAGCCCGGCCATGACGCGTGTTCGGGTCACTATTCCTCCGGTTCGGTGGTGAAGCGTAGCGGATAGCCCTTGGCGCGGCCGGCGTCGCTGGCGCGGGTCGCCTTGGTTTCGGCGATGTCGCGGCTGAACACCGCGACCACGCACACCCCGCGCTGATGCGCGGTCAGCATCACCTTGGTGGCCTGATCCTCGCTCATGCGGAATTCAGCCTTGAGCACCTGCACCACGAATTCGCGCGGCGTGTAGTCGTCATTGATCAGGATGACTTTGTGCAGCCGTGGCCGCTCGATCTGCGGCTTGGCGGTGCGGGCACGCTTGACGATGACAGGGCTCATGCAATGGTCCCTCACGGATCGACGAAGCGGCGCGATTGTTACAAGCTCCGGCGCGATCAGCAACCGCGCGGTGAGCACTGATCGTCGCTGCAGCGCACAGTATCGCGCCGTTTAACTGCATTGTGATCGGGAACCGGCGTTGATCCATACTGCGGCTGAAATTTCCGTGTCAGCATCGCGTCAATCAGCGCGCGTTGCGCGCGCGACGACGGGAGAGCCGCATGAACTGCTGGTCCTCGTTTGCCGCCGTGCTGCTGACCAGCGCAGCGGCGCTGCTGAGCGCGGATGCCGCGCCCACCCCCAGCTCCCTGTCGCCGATCAACTCTGCCGGCGCCCGCGACCCCAACGCTGTCGATGTCGAATTGGTGCTGGCGGTCGATATTTCCTACTCGATGGATATCGATGAACTGGCGCTGCAGCGCGAGGGCTACGCCCAGGCGCTGCAATCATCTGAGTTCCTGCAGGCGCTGAAAAGCGGCCCGACCGGCCGGATCGCCATCACGTACTTTGAATGGGCGGCGTCCAGCGATCAGAAGGTGGTGGTGCCGTGGCAGGTGATCGACGGGCCGGAATCGGCCGATGCGGTCGCGGCCGTGATCCTCAATACGCCAATCCGGCGCGCGTCGCGCACCTCGATTTCCGGGGCGATCAGTTTTGCGGTGCCGCTGCTGCAGGACAATTCCTATCACGGGTTGCGGCGCGTGATCGACATTTCCGGCGATGGGCCCAACAACAATGGCGCGCCGGTCACCAGTGCGCGCGACGCCGCGCTGCAGCTCGGTATCGTCATCAATGGCCTGCCGATCATGGTCAAGGAGCCGTCCTACTCGACCATGGATATCAACGACCTCGACATCTACTACGAGGATTGCGTGATCGGCGGCCCCGGCTCATTCGCGATCGCGATCAAGCATCGCGACAAGTTCAAGGACGCGATCCGCTCCAAGCTGGTGATGGAGGTCGCGGGGCTGAGCCCTGACCGTCTGGTGCAGCCGGTCGCCGAAACCAGGCGCGAGCCACGGGTGTCGTGCCTGGTCGGCGAAAAGATCTGGGACGATCGCTGGGGCAAATGAGGGGCAGCGGTTCAGCGCCGGAACCGCGCCACCAGTTCGACATGCGGGGTGTGGCGGAACTGATCGACCGGCGTCACCTGATCGATGGTGTAGCCGCCGTCCAGCAGAATACGGGCGTCGCGCGCGAAGGTCGCGACATTGCACGACACGGCAACGACCAACGGCACCTTGCTTTTGGCAAGCTGCTGGCACTGCGCCTGTGCGCCCTGGCGCGGCGGATCGAACACCACCGCGTCAACGTCCTGCAATTCCTGCGGCACCAAGGGGCGGCGGAACAGGTCGCGGGTGTCGATCGTCATCGGCTTGAGGCCGGGCGCGCCCGTCGCCTTTTTCAGCGCGGCGATCGCGCCGGCCTCGCTGTCATAGGCCCGGACCCGGGCCTTGCCGGCCAGCCGCAGCGCAAACGGCCCGACGCCGCAGAACAGGTCCGCGACGGTTTTCGCCTTGGCGCAGCGTTCGCTGACCAACGCGGCCAGCGTCTCCTCGCCGGCGCGGGTCGCCTGCAGAAAGCTGCCGGGCGGCAGCGCCACCGGGATATTGCCGATCCGGATGGTCGGCGGCGTGCGCATCAGCACCATTTCGCCATGCCGGGTCAGCCGCGCCAGCTTGTGCTGTTCGGCGAGCTTGGACAGCAGTGTGATATGGCGCGGCAGCAGCGGCCCCGAGCCGCGGATATCGACGTCGAGTCCCTCCTCGGCGGCGGTGACCTGGATGTCGAGCGGCTTGCCCTCGCTGATCAGCGGCTCGGCCAGCGCCCATGCGGCGTCGAGCGCGCCGTCCAGCGCCGGATCGAGAATCGGGCAGCGGTCGATCGGCACGATGTCGTGCTGCCCGGCCGCGGCGAACCCGACCTTGACCACCTCATGGGTGCCCTGGCGGGCATGCACCGTGATGCGGCGCCGGCCGGCGCCATGGGCGTCGATCAAGGGTGCCACTTCGCAGGCGATCCCGGCCTGCTGCAGCGTTTCCACCACGATGTCGCGCTTCCAGGCCTGGTAGCGATCGGCCTGCCAGTGCTGAATGGCGCAGCCGCCGCATATGCCAAAATGGCGGCATAGCGGTTCGATGCGTTCGCCGCTTGGCTGGGTGACGCTGACCAGCCGGCGGCGGTCGGGATGGCCCGGCACCGGCGCGCCCTCGACGGTCTCGCCGCCGAGGGTAAACGGAACGTAAATCGCGGCGCCATTGCGGATGGCGACGCCATCACCGCGGTGGCCGACATGGTCGATGACGAGAGCTTCGGTCATGGCGTTGCGATAGCCTGCGGCCGCTGGGGCGTAAAGCGAACCGCTCAGCGCCGCGCCGAAATCGTCAGCGCGTCGCGGCTGAGCAGATGGAAGCGCCACACCAGCAGCACCGCATAGACGGTGAGGCCGACCGCCAGCCCGATCCAGACACCGGAAGGGCCGAGCCCGCCCGGGAAGCCGAGCAGATACGAGCACGGAAAGCCGATCCCCCAAAAACCGAGCGCAGCGAACAGCAGCGGAATGCGGGTGTCGTTGCGGCCGCGCAGCGCGCCATTGGCCACCACCTGCATGCCGTCGGCGACGAAGAAGCTGGCGCCGACCACCAGCAGCGCGGCGGTGATCTGCGCGGTTTCGTTGCTCGCGCCGGTGTCGCCCAGGAACAGCACCGGGATCTGGTGCCGGGTCAGCGCCACCAGCAGCGTCATCGCCGCCATGAACAATAGGCCGAGCCAGATCGCGGTGAAACCGGCGCGCCGGGCCGACATTTGGTCGTCACGGCCAATGGCATGGCCGACCCGCACCGTGGCCGCCAGCGAAATGCCGAGCGGCACCATGAACATCACGGCGGCGATCTGCAGCGCGATCTGGTGGGCGGCGAGTGCACTGGTGCCGATCTGGCCCATCAGCAGCGCCGCCGCCGCGAACACGCCATATTCCAGCAGCGAGGAGCCGGAGATCGGCAGGCCGAGCGCCAGCAGTCGGCGCATCAGCGGCCAGTCCGGGCGCAGCAGGTCTTGCAGCACGGCATATTTGCGAAACGGCCGGCAGGTCGCGGAGATCACCGCCGCCGCGATGCACATCGCGGCCGCCACCAAGGTGGTAGCGAGACCCGCGCCAAAAATGCCAAGCTCCGGCAGGCCGAACGCGCCGTGGATCAGCGCATAGGCCAGCACGGCGTTGGTCGGAATCGCGGCGAGCGTGATCCACAGCGCCGGTCCCGGCGCGTTGACCGCGCCCATGAAGCCGCGGAACGCGATGAACACCCAGGACGGCACCAGCGACCAGGCCAGGCCCTCAAGATAGCGGCCGGCGAGTTGCGACGAGGCCGGGTCCTGACCGAGCGCCAGCAAGATGTCCTCACTTTGCAGCTGCAGCCAGGTGAGCGGAACGCCAACGATAAAAGTCGCCCACAGCCCGACGCGCAGCGCGGCCCGCACGCGGCGCGGCGCGCGCGCGCCAAAGGCCTGCGCGCCCAGCGGCGTCACCGCCGACACCAGGCCGATGCCCATGGTGAAGGTTGCGAACAGCACGATATGCGCCAGCGCCGCGGCTGCGACTGCGGTTTCGCCGAGCCGGCCGATCAGCGCGAGGTCGGTGGTCATCATCGCCACCTGGCCAAGCTGGGTCAGCGCCATCGGCACGGCCAGCGTAAAGGTCTCGGCAATTTCCGTGCGCCACGCAGACAATTTCGCCGACGCGTGAGCGTCGGCGGCAAGACTAAAAGCAGGGGATGTCATCGCGGCACCATAGAGGCGAGTCGCGGCGACAGCATGACCAAATCTGCGGTCATGATGGCGCAGCGCGCCAGTTCCGCGGGACTATCCGCGTGCCGGCAGCGGGCCGTGGTAACGGGCGCCGAGAAAGAACTCGCGATTGCCGTCGCCGCCTGCGATCGCGGACGGGAAAATCGCGATGTCGCGGCAGCCGAGCGCGGCCGCGAAGCTCTCGATCTTGGCGCAGACCGCGTCATGGACGCTGCCGTCCTTGATGATGCCGCGCTTATTGTGGCCGCCCTGGACTTCGAATTGCGGCTTGATCAGCACCAGCAGCGACGCCGGCCGGGCGGCGAGTGCCAGCGCCGGCGGTAGCACCTGCTCCAGCGAGATGAAGCTGGCGTCGATCACCACCACCTCCGGCGCATTGGGCAGCGACCCCGCCGCCGCGAGCGCGCGAATGTCGGTGCCTTCCATCGAGACGATGTTGGGATGGCCGCGCAGCGAGGCGTGCAACTGATCGTGCCCGACATCGACCGCAAATACCTGCCGCGCGCCGTGGCGCAGCAGCACGTCGGTAAAGCCGCCGGTGGAAGCGCCGACGTCGAGACAAATCCGGCCGGCGATCTCGATCCGGTAGTGTTTGAGCGCGCCTTCCAGTTTGACGCCGCCGCGCGATACATAAGGGTGCGCCGGCTCGGCTTCGATCACCGCATCCGCGGCGATCGGCTCCGATGGCTTGGCGATCTTCTTGCCGTCGGCAAACACCAGGCCAGCTGCGATCGCCGCCTGCGCGCGGGCGCGGCTTTCAAACACGCCGCGTTCCACCAAAGCAACATCGGCGCGTTTGCGCGGCGCGGCGGTGGGCTGGGTCGGCGTGGTCATCGCGCTGCCCAGTGCGAGACGGCGAGTTCGATGCAGCGCTCAAAGGCTGTGAGATCGTGCCACAGATCATCGGGCGCCTGCGCCGGGGTCACCAGCGCGCAGCCATAGAGATCGAGCGCGTGCATCATCATCAGATTGTCGGCGAGGCCGAAATCCTCGACCAGATGGCCGTTGGCGTCGTGCAGCGCGCCGCCTTGCTGCTGCACCACGCCGCGCGCCGCGACGCGCTGCGGGTAGGGCGCCGGATCGTTGGAATAGCCCAGGCACAGCTTGCCGCGCCCGGCCATGAAGCCGAGTTCGTACACCGTGCCGGCGTCGGCGCTCGGGCCGCGAAACGGCGTCAGATTGGCGATGATCGCGTCGGCTGCGATCATCATCGCCTGATTGGCGCGGAAAATTTGCAGCGAGGCCGCTTCGCTGTCGGCGCTTAGTTCATTGTCGAGCGGATAGAGCCCGGTGCAGCCGTGGCGGGCGCATAGCTCGGCCTTGCGCCGGCCGATCTCGCGCGCATCGGGCAAAAACACGTCGGGGCCGGCGAGATAGATTTTCATGACGTCCACAAACGAAACGGCGGCGACGCGAATGTCGCGCCGCCGCCGTGATTTCTCAATAGCGAGGCTGGATCAGGCCAGCTTGCCGACTTCGCCCTGGTGCTCCTTGCCGAGCGCCTCGAACACCTTCTTGACGATGCCCTTGGCGTCGAGCCCGGCGCGCGCATAGAGCGCGTTCGGCGAGTCGTGGTCCATGAACTCGTCGGGCAGCACCATCGAGCGGGCGCGCACTTCGCCGTCAAGCATGCCGTTGTCCGACAGGCACTGCATCACATGGCTGCCGAAACCGCCGATCGAGCCTTCTTCGATGGTGATCAGCACTTCATGCTCGCGGGCCAGCTTCAGCACCAGATCGACATCGAGCGGCTTCAGGAAGCGCGCGTCGGCGACGGTGGTGGACAGGCCGAGCGTGGCCAGCTCATCGGCGGCCTTCTCGCATTCGGCGAGACGGGTGCCGAACGACAGCAGCGCCACCTTGTTGCCCTGACGGACGATGCGGCCCTTGCCGATTTCCAGCGGGGTGCCGACTTCCGGCATCTCGACGCCGCGGCCTTCGCCGCGCGGATAGCGCACCGCGCTCGGCCGATCGTTGATCGCGACCTGGGTCGCAACCATGTTGACCAGCTCGGCTTCGTCGGAAGCGGCCATGATCACCATGTTGGGCAGACAGCCGAGATAGGCGTTGTCGAACGCGCCAGCATGGGTCGCGCCGTCGGCGCCGACCAGACCGGCGCGGTCGATCGCAAAGCGCACCGGCAGGCTCTGCAGCGCCACGTCATGCACCACCTGGTCATAGCCGCGCTGCAGGAAGGTCGAATAGATCGCGCAGAACGGCTTAAAGCCTTCGGCGGCCAGACCCGCGGCGAAGGTCACCGCATGCTGCTCGGCGATGCCGACGTCAAAGGTACGCTTCGGGAACACCTTCTCGAACAGATCGATGCCGGTGCCGGACGGCATCGCGGCGGTGATGCCGACGATCTTGTCGTCCTTCTGCGCTTCCTTGACCAGGCTCTGGCCGAACACGTTCTGATAGGACGGGGCGTTGGACTTGGTCTTGGCCTGGGTGCCGGTGGCGACGTCGAACTTCACCACGGCATGGTACTTGTCGGAGGCCGCTTCCGCCGGGGCGTAGCCCTTGCCCTTCTGGGTGACCACGTGGATCAGGAACGGGCCGGTGTCGGCGTCGCGCACGTTCTCCAGGATCGGCAGCAGGTGGTCGAGATTGTGACCATCAACCGGGCCGACATAATAGAAGCCCAGTTCCTCGAACAGCGTGCCGCCGCCCATCATGAAGCCGCGCGAATATTCCTCGGCGCGGGCGGCACGATCGGCGATCAGCTTCGGCAGGTGCTTGCCGATCTGCTTGCCGGCTTCGCGCAGCGAACGATAGGTCTTGCCCGAGTACAGCCGCGACAGATAGGCCGACATCGCGCCGACCGGCGGCGCGATCGACATATTGTTGTCGTTGAGAATGACGATAAGACGAGAGTTCATCGCGCCGGCATTGTTCATGGCCTCATAGGCCATGCCGGCGGAAATCGAGCCGTCGCCGATCACGGCGATAACATTGTTTTTACCTTTGGCGAGGTCGCGGGCCACCGCCATGCCGAGGCCGGCCGAGATCGAGGTCGAGGAGTGGCCGGTGCCGAACGGATCGTATTCGCTCTCGGCGCGCTTGACGAAGCCGGACAGGCCGCCGGCCATGCGCAGCGTGCGGATACGGTCGCGGCGCCCGGTGAGGATCTTGTGGGGGTAAGCCTGATGGCCGACGTCCCAGATCAGGCGATCGCGCGGGGTGTCGAACACGTAATGGAGCGCGGTGGTCAGTTCGACCACGCCGAGACCGGCGCCGAAATGGCCCCCGGTTACCGAGACGGCGTCGATCATCTCCGTGCGCAGTTCATCAGCGACCTGCCGAAGCTGGTCGACCCGCATTTTGCGCAGATCGTCGGGCGTACGGATGGTGTCGAGAAGCGGCGTTTTACTGAAGTCGGTCACGGTGATTTCCAGTCTCGCTATTGGGGGACCATTGTCCCCGGTGACGAACGGTCTCGATCAGGTTCTGCTCGGAAAGACGCAAGCACCGTGCGCTGTTCAGGCCTGGCTGACTTTCGACAAGCTGAAAAACCCGCCCGAGGCCGAGAATGTGTTTTCGGTCGTAACTGTGAACAAAATCACTTCTTGCAGCGCAACGTAGCAGCAAATTTCCGATGCGCGCCGTCGCCGAACCCGCGAGCGTTTCGCGCATAAGCCCGTACCATTACACAAGGACGGCGGCAAAGCCAACGGGCAACGGCTCGCCAGTTGGTCGGTGGAACCATAGTTCCATGAGACATTTGGCGAGTCCGCGGCATCGAGCCGCAGGAATTGCATCCCAATTAGCGATCAGTTCAGGAATAAATGGGCGGTGGTGCCCGGCCCGCACGGTACGCGGCGCAGCGGTGTTCTATTCCATATCGAGCGGCGCGGTGCCGGTCGGCTGGCCTTGGGCGTCGGTGGTAATTTTATCCACGCGGGCCTCGGCGGCGCGCAGCAGCTCCTCGCAGCGCCGCTTCAAGGCTTCGCCGCGCTCATAGATCGCCACCGACTCTTCCAGCGGCACCTTGCCGTCTTCCAGCCGCCTGACGATCGACTCCAGCTCCTCAATCGCGCGCTCAAAGCTCAGCGTCTTGACGTCGTCAGTGTCGGCCATGGTTCGTTTCCGGGGCAGGGAGTCGGGCGCAGACCGGCGGTCCGCGGCGGGCAGCCAGACGGGAGGATGATCACGCTCCCATCAGGGCCAAGACGTGGGCATTCACCGATTCCCGCAAGCCCTGCAGGTCATAACCGCCTTCGAGCACCGAGACAATGCGGCCGCCGGCACAGCCATCGGCGACCTCCATCAGCTTGCGCGTCACCCAGGCAAAGTCCTCGGTCTGCAGATTGAGGCTGGCCAGCGGATCGCGGCAATGGGCATCAAAGCCGGCCGAAATCACGATCAATTCCGGCGCGAACTGGCGCAGCCGTGGAAGGATCAGATCATCGAATGCCGAGCGGAATTTCTCGCTGCCATCCTCCGATTGCAGCGGCGCATTGACGATCGTGTTGTGCTCGCCGCGCTCGCTCGCGGAGCCGGTGCCGGGAAACAGCGGCATCTGATGGGTCGAGCAATACATCACCGTCGGGTCGGCCCAGAAAATCTCCTGGGTGCCATTGCCATGATGGACATCGAAATCGACCACCGCGGCGCGGGCGATGCCATATTTGCGCTGCGCATAGCGCGCCGCGATCGCGGCATTGCCGAAGAAGCAGAACCCCATCGGCTTGCCGATTTCGGCATGATGGCCCGGCGGACGGGTGGCCACGAACGCGTTGTTGACCTGTCCGGTCATCACCGCGTCGGTGGCGGTGACCGCGCCGCCGACGCTGCGCAGCGCCGCTTCCCAGGTGCCGGGCGACATCGAGGTGTCGCTATCGACAAAAACCAGGCCGTTGAGCGGCGCCATCTGGCGCAGTTCGACGATGTGATGATCAGTATGGCAGAGCGCGATCACGTCGAGATCGCCTTCCGGCGCTTCCGCGCGCTGCAATGCAGCAAAGCGCGGCTCGGCCAGACCCTGATTGACGGCGCGCAGCCGGTCGGCTCGTTCCGGATGCCCGTAGGGCGTGTCGTGCTCCAGACAGGCGGGATGCGATAGATACAGCGTGGCCATCAAAGGTTACCTGCCGCGGCGGGCGCGCAATGCGTTCTGATCAATCTAGTTGGGAAAACCGCCTTCTGAAAGGGGAGCTAGACGTAAGTCTGCCGTCAGTCGATCCGGCGTATGCGCTGCAGCGCCGGTGGCGACAGCGGATTGTTGGCCCGGAAATACGCATCGAGCGCATCGACGTCATAGCTGCCGACATGCGGATCGGTGCCGTCCTTGAAGCCGGTGAAGCCGTCGCCGCCCTCGGCCAGGAAGCTGTTGATGGTGACGCGGTAGCTCTTTTCGGGGTCGATCGGCTGATCACCAAGCCGCAGCGAGTCCGCTGCGATACGCTGGCCCTGCGGCGCACTTCCGGTCCACGCATAGCTGAATCCGCGCGACACCTGCAGGATGCGCGGCCGCGCCGGATCGGCCCATTGCTGCTCCAGGGTTTGCTTGATCTGCGCGCCGGTGAGCGTCACCGTCACCAGCTGGTTGCGAAATGGCTGGCTGGCGAACACTTCGCCATAGCTGACCGCGCCGTCGTTTTGCATGACGATGCTGTTGCGGATGCCGCCCGGATTGGTGAAGGCGATCACCGCGCCGCCTTGTGCTGCATCGCTGCTGGCGGTGAGCTGCGCGTCGGCGATCACGCTGCCGAGCACGCTTTCGCCGGCCTCGTTCGGCTCGCGCATCAGTGCGGCGGTGATGGTGCCGGCGCGGCGTGCGGCGCGCGGCCCGGCGATCCGGCTATAGCTTTCGATCAGCTCGGTCTGGGCCGGGTCCTTGGCGTAGTCGGTGGTGCTGACAATGATGTTGTCGGCGGTGGCACTGACGATGTCGCGGCTGTTTGGATCGAGCTGCACGTCGATCGCGGTGACCAGCGTGCCGTATTTTTCGCCGCTGGTGACCAGCCGGCCGTCGATCCGGCACACATAGGACTGATGGGTGTGGCCGCTGATCACCAGATCGACCGCGCGGTCGAGCTTTTGCACGATCTCGACGATCGGGCCGGAAATCGCCGGGCATTCGTTGCGCCCGCCCGCCGGAAAACCACCCTCATGGATCAGCACCACGATCGCTTCCACGCCGCGCGCTTTCAGCTCCGGCACCAGGCGATTGACGGTGTCGGCTTCATCGCGGAATTCCAATCCGGCGACGCCAGAGGGCGACACCATCTTCGGCGTGGCCTTCAATGTCAGGCCGATAAAGGCGACCGGCACGCCGGAAAATTCACGAATTTCGTAAGGTGGCAGAATCGGCTTGCCAGTGGCGGTGTCGATGGTCGAGGCCGCCAGATATTTGAAAGCGGCGCCGGCAAAGGGCTGCGGCCCGTTGCAGCCATCAACCGGATGGCAGCCACCGTTCTGCATGCGCATCAATTCGGTGCGGCCTTCATCAAATTCGTGATTGCCGACCGCGCTCAGCGCCAGCCCCATCAGCGACAGCGCTTCGATGGTCGGCTCGTCGTGAAACATCGACGACAAGAACGGGCTGGCACCGATCAGGTCGCCAGCTGCGACAAAAATCGAGTGCGGCCGACCGTCGCGGAGTTGCTTGAGCAGCGTGGCCATGTGCTCGGCGCCGCCGGCGGCCACCGTGCTGGTCTTGTCGCTGCCGGCAGGGTCGCGCAGCGTCAGTCCGCCCGGCGGCGGCTGCAAATAGCCGTGAAAATCGTTGATGGCGAGAATGCGCACATCGATGGGCTGCGCACGCGCCGGCCCGAGAGTGCCAGCGAGCACAGCGACCACTAGCGATGCGGCGAAATTCAGTCCGGTGCGGATCATGTCCGTGTCATTCCAGCTATCTTGCGTCCTGCGATGGCATCGCCGACGATGCTGCCCTAATCTGAACCCGTCCCGCGGCACGCGGGGCGTCGTTCGATGTGTCCGGTTTCGCGCGCCAGCAGCTTGTGCGAACCGGCGGCGAAGGGAGCGTTGCAGGATTCCACATGATGTATCGATGGATCGTTACTGGATTGGTCGCACTTGCCGGATCGGCGTCGATCGCGTTGGCCGAGCAGCCCGAAATTCCTCTGATGAACGACAATGGCCCGCGCCTTGCCGATCTGATGGAGGGCGCGCAGAGCCGGCATGCCAAGCTATGGTTCGCGGGCAAGGCCGGCAACTGGAATCTCGCCGCTTACGAGATCAAGCAGATCCAATCCCGTCTCGAAGATGCCGCGACGCTGTATCCCGGCCTGCCGGTCACCGATCTCACCACCATGGCCGGTCCGTTGCGGGCGCTGGCGGAGGCTGTCAAAGCCAAGGAAGGCAAGCGCTTTGAAGTCGCGTTCGATGATGTGACGCGCGCCTGCAATGCCTGCCACGATGCCAGCAGCCGCGGCTTTATCAGCATCAAGCGGCCGACCGCGCCGCCGTTCAGCAACCAGGTGTTCGAGTACAAGAAGTAACGCCAACGGCGATTGATCAATCGCTTGCCGCACGTCATGGCCGGGCTCGTCCCGGCCATCGACGTCTTTAATCGGCAGGCGTTCTTAATACGTCATGCCAACAACAAGCGCGGGCATGACGGGCAATGGCGGGTGCCGCTATCTGCGTCGCGGCGCTGCGGTTCTGATGGGATCAGAACCGCGTGCGTTTAGCCGCGCTTGCGTGAGAAGAACTGCGTGAACGCCGCCATCGCTTCCTTGGAGCGCATCCGCTCGCTGAACAGCTGGCCTTCTTCGTCGATGCGGCGAGTGATCTCATCCGGCGCCGGCCGCAGCAGGCTGCGCGAAATCGCCACCGCTTCGGCGGGCAGCGCGCAGATTTCCGCCGCGACCTTGCGGGTCGCTTCCTCGAGCTGATCGGGCGCCACCACTTCGTTGACAAAGCCGGCGGTGCGCGCCGCCTCGGCGCCGATCGAGCGGCCCATCACCAGCGTTTCGAAGGCGCGATGGTGGCCGAGCGAATGCGGCATCAGCAGGCTGGAGGCGCCTTCCGGCACCAGGCCGAGCTTGACGAACGGCGTCGAGAACGAGGCGTTGCTGGTGGCCAGCACGTAGTCGCAGTGGAACAGCATGGTGGTGCCGATGCCGATCGCCAGCCCGTCGACGGCGGCGATCAGCGGCTTGGTGTTGTTGGCCAGCGCGTACAGAAACTGGGTCGCGGTGGTCTCGCGCGGCATGCTGCCCTGGGCAATGCCGGCCTTCATGAAGTCTTCCAGGTCATTGCCCGCGGTGAAGATGCCGTTCGAGCCGGTGATCACCAGACAGCGAATCGAGCTGTCTTCCTGAGCGGCGTCGATTGCGTCGCTCATCATGCGGTACATGCCCTGGGTCAGCGCGTTCTTCTTCTCAGGACGTTGCAGCGTGATGAACCGCGTCGCGTCCTGATCCGTGACGGTGAGGTGGCCTGGCATCGGTCTTCCTCCTAAAGAACGGCATTGCGCCGGGTGTTGAAGGCGTTGGTCGGGGTCGATCAGGCCAAGAGCACCGCGTCGGCGCCGGTGACGGCGTCAGCGCCCTCGGTCACGGTCCGTTCGAGCGCGGTGGCCTGTACGGTGACGTTTTCGGCGAAGAACCGCGCCAGCGTCACATAACGCTGCGCATCGCCGATGCCCTCCAGCGTGCGCGCCGCCAGCGCTTCGCTGGCCAGCATGCAGCCGCCGAGCGCCGAGCCGAACAGCCGCAGATAGGGCGTGGCGCCGGCCAGCGCGTCATTGGGCTGGTTGGGTAGCCGCTGCAACAGCCAGTTCGAGGCGCGCTCCAGCGCGGCCAGACCCTCGCGCAGCTTGGCCGCGGTCGAGCCGAACGCGGGATCATTCGAGGCTTCGACCTCATCGACAATCGCCGACAATTCGCCGAGCAGCGCCCACACCGCTTCGCCGCCATTGGGCGCAAGCTTGCGGGTCACGAGGTCGATCGCCTGAATGCCGTTGGTGCCCTCATAGATCGGGGTGATACGGGCATCGCGCAGATGCTGGGCGGCGCCGGTCTCTTCGATGAAGCCCATGCCGCCATGGATCTGCACGCCGAGCGAGGCGACCTCGTTGCCGATGTCGGTCGAAAACGCCTTGGCGATCGGGGTCAGCAGCGCGGCGCGGGTCGCGGCCGCGGCCTTCACCGCCGGATCGGAGGCGCGGAACGACACGTCGAGCGCCACCGCGGTGGCGTAGCTGATGGTGCGCGCCGCAGCGGTCAAAGCGCGCATCTGCAGCAGCATGCGCTTGACGTCCGGGTGCACGATGATCGGGTCGGACTTGCTCGGCTTCTCGCCGACCGCGCGGCCCTGCTTGCGCTCCTGGGCGAAGGCCAGCGCCTGCTGATAGGCACGATCGGCAAGGCCGACGCCCTCCAGGCCGACGCACAGCCGCGCCTGGTTCATCATCGTGAACATGCACTGCATGCCGCGGTTTTCTTCGCCGATCAGATAGCCGATCGCGCCGCCATTATCGCCCATGGTCATGGTGCAGGTCGGGGCGGCGTGCATGCCGAGCTTGTGCTCGATGCCCGAGCAATAGATGTCGTTGCGGGCGCCGAGCGAGCCGTCGGCGTTGACCAGGAATTTCGGGATCAGGAACAGCGAGATGCCCTTGGTGCCGGCCGGGGCATCGGGCAGCCGCGCGAGCACGAAATGAACGATGTTATCGGTCATGTCGTGTTCGCCATAGGTGATGAAGATCTTGGTGCCGAACACCCGGTAGCTGCCGTCATCGGCGCGTTCGGCGCGGGCGCGCAGCGCGCCGACGTCGGAACCAGCCTGCGGCTCGGTGAGCTGCATGGTGCCGGTCCATTCGCCGGAGATCAGCTTTTCCAGATAGATGTTCTTCAGTTCCTCGCTGCCATGGGCGTCGAGCGCCTCGATCGCCGACAGCGTCAGCAGCGGGCACAGGCCGAACGCGACGTTCGAGGCCGCCCAGATCTCGGTGCAGACCGCGTTCAGCGCCAGCGGCAGGCCTTGGCCGCCATAGGCCTCGGCGCCCGACACCGCGTTCCAGCCGGCGGCGATCCAGCGCTGATAGGCGTCGGGCCAGCCGGGCGAGGTGGTGACCTTGCCGTCCTGCAGCTTGATGCCGTTGCTGTCGCCGACCCGGTTCAGCGGCGCCAGCACTTCCGAGGCGAAACGGCCGGCTTCTTCCAATACCGCCGCGGTGATCTCGCTGTCATAATTGCCATAATGGCCGGCCGCCACCGCGGCATTCAGCCCGGCGCCATGGTTCAGGGCCAGCAGCATGTCGTTGATCGGGGCGCGGTAGGTCATGGCGTTGTCTCGCTCACTTGGGAAATTGCTGGGCGCCGTCATCCCACGAAACCGCATTGCTCTCAACTGGCAGGCGTAACGATCGGTAGGGGATGGCCAGCGGAAGTGGTTGAAATAGCCCGGCGCAGTCGATAGACCGGCAGCGCTTCGCGGGATTCCGCGCCGGCCCTGCGGCCGCGCGGCCTGCAGCTGGTATTGGGGCGTAGCCAAGCGGTAAGGCAGGGGATTTTGATTCCCCCATGCGGAGGTTCGATCCCTCCCGCCCCAGCCATTCGAAGTTAACTAACTGAAAACTATGGCGAATTTGGCCTGGGTGGGGCGCTGTCTCACAGCGTTGCGGCACATGACTGCTTCACACGAGGCACCTCATGCGGGCGGCGAACCATCTCTGGCGAAGAAAAGCCATGTATTACTGGCGGCGGCGTCTTCCGAACGCGCTCGCCAGCTGGTTTCATAAACGGCACCTTTTCCTGAGCCTGCAAACGCCGGACCCCGTCTTCGCCCGGCGGCTGGTGGTCCTGTTGGACGCACAGCTGGAGGAGATCGTGACGGCATACGAGAATGGCAACCTGCACCTGACGTCGCATCAGGCGGATGGCGTCCTGCGTGCCGTCGTGACCAAGCATCTGGACAAGCTGGAGCGTCTGTCGGCCGCTGCGAAATCCTTCCCGGATTTCGACGCCTCGCAAGCTGAGCGCGACGACCAAAGGGCCGCTTGGGCCTATCGATTGCTGTCTGCGCAGGGCGCATCAGCCACCGTTCGTCCGACCGACGAAGAGCAGATGTCGGCGGACGGGTTAACGGCGAAGGATATCACGGCCGTTCAAGATCATTTGGCCCTGCTTCGGCGCAATCGGCTGGTGCCCACAAGACACGATGTCTTGCAGGAATTGCTTATCGCCAACGATGCGTTTCCTACCGCCAGCAATATGGCGCTCGCGCAAGACGTGTATTTTCGAGGGATGTCGATCGCGCTCTCCCAATCGGCGCGGCGATACGGCGGCAAGTTCGTCGAGGCGGAAGACTTCGTTGCTCAAATCTTCAAGGATCGAGCAAACAGCGCGCGAGAATGTGAGCCTTGCGTGCATGCACCTTCGGAAGAGCCGCGCACGGCTTGTTCTGAGCCGGTTGTTGCGACGTCGGACGTCGAACCCTCGTCAGAGCCGAACGGCGTTAATGATCGGTTCGGGGCGATGGCTAGTGCTTTGATCAGCAAGAGATCCAGGTCAGAGCGCTGGTCGCCGAAAACCGAAAGCCAAGCCGATCAGATCTTTGCGCTGCTCGCGAAGTTCATGAAGGAGGAGCGATCGATCACCCGCATGGGGCAGGTCAGGCAGAAAGATCTTGCCTCCTTTGTGAACTTTCTGGAAGCGGAGATCTACAAGCACCACGGCAAGAGCGAAAAGGACCGCCATCGCTCGATCGCGGAGATGCGCGTTATCGCATTTTCGAAACCTGAAGCACTTCGGGGTGTCGAGGCTGGAACGCTGAACCGCCACCTTACGTTCATCGAACAACTATTCGACTTTGCGGAAGCCGAGGGCGCCGACCTCGACCCGAAGCTCAAAATCGCCAAGCTGCGCGCTATTGATAGTACGGCGGAGCGCGAACGGGATGAGCGGCGCAAACTGTCGCTGGCGAAGATCGAAAATCTGTTCATACAGCCGCCGTTCGTGAATTGTCTGGCCTGGGATCGCCAGGACGAGCCGGGTGTCGATGGGCAGTCACTCGTGTTTCACGGGGCGCTGTATTTCATTCCCATGTTGATCTTCTATGGTGGCGGGCGCCGCGAAGAATATTGCGGGCTGATGGTCGACGACGTGATTACCGACAATGGGCCGTATGCTTACTTGCACATCGCAAAGAACAAGATCAGGCGTATCAAGAACGCCCAATCCAAACGTAACATTGTGCTCCACCCCGAAGTCATTCGACTTGGCTTTTTACGGTACGTTGAGCAAATCAAATCGCTTGGGTGCAATTTGGTATTTCCTGATCTCTATTCGCCAACGAGTCGATCTCCTCTCGGAAACAGGTTTTACAAGCTATTCAAGCCGGTCTTGATCAGGGCCGACATCACCGAAGACGGGTTGGGTTCGCATGCTATCCGACATGCTTTTGGGGCCATTCTCAAGAAGAAGGAAGTTCGTGAAGAACTTCGCGCAGACCTGCTCGGGCACCGCGGCAAGACCGAAACTTCTGAGCGCTACTGCGAAGCCACCGAAATTGCTGCGATGTACAAACTTGTCTGCAAAATCCCGCCCATGACAAGGCATATAATCGCTCGCCCGATCAATCTCCCGCAATGGCTGGTTAGGAAGGAAGCGCCGCCGTTTTCTCATCCGACGCGTTCAAAGCGCGCTTGAGTGCAATTAGTTGTGCGCGATCGGTTGTTCGTTAGGTGCCACAGCATCGGGCTGCTGAGGTGTGAGGCGAATGTTGGCGGGCCGACCTTCTTCATGGAACCACAGGTCGATCACGGCGGCGTCGTCGCTATTCGGCCGCGGTGATGCTTCGCGGACTTTGAATGTCGTTGGAAGATTGACCGATGTTCCAAATACTAGGGCATGCTGCCGAGGAAGAGACGGTAACCGTTTCAGAACGGCCTCCGAAATGAAGGGCGTCATTTGTCTAATCTGGGAGAGATCGTCGGGATTTTGGATGCGGTGAACCAAGAAATTGGAGCATTGACTTAGAACTGTCTTCGAAATCTCGCTCGGACGCTGGGACGCCAGGAGCACGAACATGCCGTACTTCCGGCCTTCCTTTGCAATTCGCTCGAAGATCTTGGTAGCATCGATGGAGAACCGCGAAGGTGTAGAGGCGACATACCTGTGAGCCTCTTCGAGGAGTAAATGTATTGGGAAGCGGTTTCGTGGCTCTGCGCGACGAAGAAATCGAAATAGCATGCGTGCAATGACCGCGCTGACGAGCTCAACGATTTCATCCTCGACCGCATTCAGGTCGATAATGATGACTTGATCGCGTTTGGCGAACGTTCCGCCAGTTGTCCTTTCTAGACCGACAATATTGGTCAAGAACTCCAGGTCGCTTACGGCCCTAGCGACGTCCGCCCCTTCGTGACGCAGAAAGGCATATTCCGTCCGCTCCTGCAGAGATCGGAGCCGCGTTACCATAGCAGAGCAATAATCGCGGATTTGACGGTTGCCGTGGGCTTCTTCGTAGAGAATTGCGAAATCCAGACATTCGTGCAGTTCTTCAAACGAGAACGGCGTGCGGTTGTAGGCTGGTAGTGGGGCATCCTCCCGGAGTTTCTTTCGTATTTCATCTAGAAATGCCGATTGATTGTTGCCAGAAAAATTCCCGTACTGAAAGTTGGGGCTGAACCGGTTCAGCAGCGCCATATTCAGATCGTTCGTCGGGTACTTCTGGAGAAGGGAAACGACCCGCTGAAATTTCGATACGGGGGAGTCGCCATCTGCCCCTCGAAAGCACTCAATGATGCAGGTGGCGACAAAGTGCTCGCGCAGCGCCAGAGCTTCTGGCGTATTGGCATGAAAGAGACTTGTCAGACCTAACGCCGTCCTAAGGACCGGCAGTTGTGTTCGCTCGCTGGCTTGCAAGAGCAGTTCCCATTCTGCCATCTCCAGGAACCAGTGCGGCATCCGGAAGCCTGCCGCCGTGCCGTCGAGGACGACGCGCTTGACCCCGATGGCTCCCTCCTTCGCGGACGCGGCCAGAGCGGCGTGATATTCGCCATTGACGTCGAAGACGACGAAGGTCGCGCCGCGAGCGTGATGCTCCTCCGGCTTGCTGAAAAGGGACTGCAAAACAGAGGCGACCGTGCAGGACTTACCGCTGCCGGTATTGCCCAGGACGGCGACATGGCCGCCGAAGAACTCGTTCAGCCGGACCTTGATGTCGTAGTTCTCGAACACCACCGACTTGCCGATGGGCAGAACCCGATAGCGCGTGGCCCCTTCGGGTTCGCAGGCGCCGCCACCCGGGCCGACTGACGGCTCGACGGCCGCCTCGGTCTCGAAGATGCGATCGAGTTCGTCATCCAGTGCATAGAGTGCGTCCGCATACAGAGACGGGAAAACCGACACACCGAAACGGAACGCGCCGCCACGCATCGGCAACATGCCGACCGGCACCACGTCCAGATATTTTGAGGAGCCGGCACGATCGAAGTCGCCTCGCTCGGAGGGAGTGCTCGCGTCACGCTCACGCAGGCCGACAACCTCGACCACGACATATTCCGACTGCGACGGAATCATCAGGAACGATCCCAGCCGCGCCACATAGTGCACGTCGTCGAAGCCAACGACCGTGAAGTTGTCGGTGCCGACGTGCATTTCGACGACAAAGCGGTCGGCCGCGACCGAGACCACCTTGCCGATCGCGCGCTTGCGATCGTCGTGGCTCATGCCTCGCCATCCTTTGTCTCGTCGTTCCTTCTCGGCGCCAGCTCGGTCAACACCTTGCGAACGGCGTCATCGATCCTGTCGCTGGGACGCTGCGGCATGAAATGCTCGACGATCGAGTCGAAGTAGTGCGCCTTCGTCCCTTCGGTAGGACCGTCGCCTCCAATGATCCAAATGCGCGGGTCGCGTAGTGCCCGCAGCTTGGCGATCTCGCCGCCCGTATCCAGCGCCGCGAAGATCACCAGGCGGAACGTCGGAATCGTTAGTGCTTGATAGATGATGTTGTTCAGGTGCTCATCACCGAAGGCATAGCCCGCCGTAATGAGAACGCTCTGCTCACGCACGATCCGGGACTGAAATTCCCGGAACAGGTCCGCGTAGGGCGAGCCGAGCGAAGAGTTCTGCTTCGCTGGCGTCGGATAGATCAGCATCTGGTTCGTGGATTCCGGCGGCCAGACTTCCTTGATCGGGAACAGGCCATGATTGTCCTCGGTCCAAGTGACCGAACCGTGCAATTTGCAGAGATAGACGAAGGCGTCGACGGCGGTCCACTTGCGGCTGGCAACGTCGAGTTGTTCGGCCAGGGCGTAGCGGAAAATCGCTGGGTTGAAGCGACGTTCCACGACGCCGGAAAAGCCGTTGGCATAGGGAATGCCCAGGCGATCCATCGCCAATTCGCTGAAATGATCGTAGTTGGTCGTGAACACCCACGGCCGGGGCAAGGACCGATCTCGCAGGACCAGCTTCTTGTAAAATCGCTCGTATAGGTCGCGCACTGTGGTGTCGCCCGCCGTGGCGAAGGCCCCTTGGGTGACACGGATCCATAGGAAGTCCTGGACCTTCTTAATGATGCCGTCGAGAACAGCGCGGTACGGGTGAAGATCGGGATTTTCGCTCTGGCGCAGCACGAACCGCTGAGCGAATAGCACCTCCATCAAGCGTTCCAGGTTACGGCTGTAATCCTTCGCCAGGTTGATCCCGAGCGCATCGAGATAGTCGAGTTCGCCCTTGGTCAGCCGCCAAGGAGCCGGGGCAGCACCGACGACCGGCGGATCACCGTAGAATCCCGCCGCCCGCGCCTCGAACGTTTCTCCGCAAAACTCCTTGGCCAGGGGCGCCATGGTCGCAACGCCAACTTCCTTTTTGTCCTTCAACAGGGAGGAACATCCAGCGCCGAGCAAAAACGCAATATTCTTCGCGTTCATGGCCTCGGAGATCGCCTGGCGGGCGCTCTCGCCCCCCTTGTTCCAGTCAAGGTCTGAGGGTTCGGCATCGCCGTTCCGCAAGAACTGGAATTTGCGCTCTTCGCTTTCCTCGCCCATCTATTTCCCTTCCCCACGCCCTTGACCGGTGCGTTCTGGCTCGCCTATGGAGTCAGGAGCCTCCGCCATTTTGGATTGGCTTCAAGCAGCTGCGGGCCCGACGATATCCATGAGCTTCTCGTAACTGGTGACGACGTCGTATTTGACCCGATCGTCGGTGACGCGCTGCCCGATCTCGTCGAAGAACTTCTGGGCGCAAGCGATCTTGGTGTTCTCAATCTCGCGGAGCTTCATCGAGGACATGGTGCCCTTGGTCTCGGCGACGAAGTAAATGTGCTTGACGCTTCCCTCCTTGAAGGAGATCGCCCAATCGGGGTTGTAGTCGCCCACCGGCGTGGGGATCAGGAAGCCGCGCGGCAGCTTGGCGTAGACCACCACCTCGCTCGCAGTATCCAGCTCGTCGGCAAACTTGCGCTCGATTTCGGAGTCGGTGACCACGTAATCATACACGTGCCGCTTGAGCTTGGCCGAGGCCTTTGAAAAGTCCTGGCCGGTCTGGTTCGCGGTGAAGATGTCGACGTCGTAGCGCTCGGCGAGGCCGTCATAGGCCAACCGCTCGATCACCATTGTGGCCTTCTGCTCAGCGATGATCCGCGATGCTTCGGCGATGAAGTGCTCGGGGTTCTCCTTGAACTGCCCGAACACGCTGGCCTGGATGCCGGTCAGGATCTCCGCTGCGGTCTTGCGTGTGAGTTCCGTGTTCTCGGCGATCTTCCCAAGAAGGTCGTACTTCACGAGCGAATGGACCGACCCACCACGCTCGGTCGTCGACCCCGTCACGGCAAAACCATCACCCGCCTTGAGCTGCTCATCCGTCAGCCCATCGCCCTGGATTCCGGTCTGGACCGTGTACTGGAGTGGCGTCACGCGAAGTTGGCTATCGAGGGTGCTGACGCATTTGCGGACCAATTCCTCGGAGTCGAACTCGACCCGATAAACAGCCTTCTGGTTGATACGCCGCCAGAGCTCCTGGAACTCCTTCTTTTCGAAATTCTCATTGAGCGGATTTGTCTTCGGCCTGCGGCCGTCCTCAACCTTCGGCAGCTGCGCATCGCTGAACACGCTGTCGATGATCTGGAAGATCTGATCGGCATGCGCCTTCAGCTCATCCGGCAAAGCCGCCAAGCTTCCGGCTTCCTTCGCCTGGTGGTAGGCGCTGGTTATCTGGTCTTCGTCGTCGGAATAATCGTTCTTCACGAGGTAGCGGTAGATCTGCTTCGCCATGGCCGGCGTGATTTCGATCGGCCCGGCATCCGTCATGACGGTCTTCCCGGTGAAATAGGCTTCCGTCGCCTTACGCGGGCGCGACGTCAGCGTCTCCGCGATCTCCTTCTGGAGGCCGGCCACAAAGTTCTTGTAGCTCTCGCTGGCGACGACCGTGAGGACGTTGATGTCATGGACGACCGCGGGGTTGTCCATCCGGACACCGTTCTGGTCGACCGACAGGCGAAGGCCGCGGCCCACTTCCTGGCGCCGTGAGACGGTGTTGTCGCTGTGCTTGAGCATGCACATGACAAAGACGTTGGGATTGTCCCACCCTTCGCGGAGTGCGGAATGCGAGAAGATGAACCGCGTGGGTTCGGCGAAGGACAGCAGCCGTTCCTTGTCCTTCAGGATCAGGTCGTAGGCGTCCACGTCGTCTGAATCGACCGACCGCGCTCCGACAGCGGGGTCCTTCAACCGGTTGGTCTTTTTGTCGATCGAAAAATAGCCGTTGTGCGTCTTGGCTGCATCAATGCCCGCCAAGTGCTTCCGATAGGCGTCGTTATCGATCGCCAACTCAGCCAGATATTCCGCCTTGAGAAGCTCGTACTCCTCCTCGAACACGCGGGCATATTCGCCCTTCTCATCGGCCTGCGTGTAGTCGCGGTACTTCACGACCTCGTCGATGAAGAACAGCGAGAGCACCTTGACCCCTTGCGCGAAGAGCTGCTTCTCCTTGTCCAGGTGCGCCTTGATCGTCTCGCGGATCTGGATGCGCCGGATGTCACGCTCGGACACGTCACCGGTCGCCTCGCCGGCCCGGAGCACCAAGCCGTTGGTGAACTCGACCGTGTCGGTGCGCGCATCGATCTGGGAGATCGTGAAACCGTCTCGATACTGATCTAGGCCACCCGATAGATCGAACAGGTTGCGCCCGAACTCCAATTGCTTGAGCTGGCGCTTGATCTCTCCGCTCGTGAGCTTCATCTCGATCTCGAGCCGCGCCACGGGAGCCTTCTTCGAGATCTCGATCCCTTCTAGGTACAGATAGGCGTTAGTGCCGGCGAGCCCGCGCGTTTGGATGCCACGAACGGCGATCTTCTTCACCAGCTTCTGATTATAGGCGTCGAGGGCATCGAGCCGATGAACGCGATTGTGCTGCGTCTTGTGGGTCGCCGAGTAGCGCAGGATCATCAGCGGCTTGAACTTCGGCAGCGCCTCCATCGTGGCTGCGCCTTCCATCTTCTGCGGCTCGTCAAGGATCAGAATCGGCCGGTTGCTGGCGATCACGTCGATGGGCTTGCGCGACTGGAAGTCGTCCAGCTCCTCATAGATGCGGCGGTTGTCAGCGCCGCGCGCCGCGAACGCCTGGATGTTGATCACCATCACGTTGATGCCAGCGTCCGACGAGAAGCTTTCGAGCTCGTGCAGTCGCTTGGAATTGTAGATGAAGAAGCGCGCCTTCTTGCCGTAGCTCTCGGTAAAATGGTCGGCGGTGATCTGCAGGGACTTGTGGACGCCCTCTCGGATGGCGATCGAAGGCACCATGATGATGAACTTCGACCAGCCGTAGCGCTTGTTCATCTCGAAGATCGTCTTGATGTAGCAATAGGTCTTGCCAGTCCCCGTCTCCATCTCGATGTCGAGGTTGATCCGGCATCCGGCGCTGGTGACCAGCTTGTCGGAAAGTGGCAGGTTCTGGCGGCGCTGGACATCCTTGATGTTGGCCAGCACCTGAAGCTCGGTCAGGGCCAGATCGGCGTTCTTGAACCCTTCCTCGAACGCGCTCGTCTGCGCCTTCCGGCCCGGATCGATCCGGTAGGTGATCCCGTTCGACATCGGCTGCCCGGCGAAACAGTCCACGACGGCAGTCACGGCCTGTGTCTGATAGGGCTGGACCTTGAATTTCAGCTTCACGGTCGACCCCTCAGATCGACTTGACGTCGGTGCCGGGCGAGACCTGGCGGAAGACCTGCTCGACGTTGATCTTCACCGCATCGGACACAAAGCCGTTGTCGCGGAACACGACGCGCAGCGGTTCGCGGCCAGCAAGCTCCTTCACCAGCACCTCCGTCACACCGGTCTCGAAGCAGGCAACCAGCGCATTTCCGTCCACGAAGAACACGGTCTTGCCCTGCACCGTCTCCCGCTTGATCGGCAGCGTCAGGTCCACGCCCCAGTCGACGAGCACCTGGAACAGCAAATCCTCGGCGCTACGATCTGGCTTGATGTTGTCGACGGCGGCCAGCAGGTCCTTTTGATCAACCTGGTCAGGACGATAATACACGTCTTGCATGTTTGAAGCGTCGATCTTGAGGACGCGGAAGCCGACATCCTTATTCCAATCTGGGTGTGCCTCTGCTTGAAGGAGTTTTTTGCCTGCGCGGCGTATGCGTTCTTTCGAAATCTCTGAGACCGTTTTGAAGCCTTGCTTGAACGCATCATCGTTCTCACTGATCGCCTCAGGCAATTGAACGCTGATGCAGCGGAGCCTTTGTCCAGTCTCAGCAGACTGAGCCATTATGGCGTGAGCAGTCGTTCCAGATCCCGCAAAAAAATCTAGAATGAGATCGTTGTTCTCAACACAAACCAGTGTCGCAAAGAATTTTATCAGATCGGTCGGCTTTGCAAATTCGAAGGGTATATCAATCTGTTTGAGCTCCGCAGAGCTATGTCTGCTCTGGAATTTTTCCAAAATATTTCCCGGCAGCTGCCCATCTCGCAGCCGATCATCTAGCCAAATCTTGTAGTAGACATTCCACTTCGCCTTAGAGCCATCTGCGTGGATCAAAGACGTCCTTTCTGATGCAACAAATGATATGTTGCCGCTCTCTTTCTCTTGTTTGAAACGATCATAGGTCCATCGCCAAACGCCGTCTCCGTCTACTGGGGTTACTTTCGCCCCTTCTTTTCCTTCAGACGGAAAAGTCGATCCAGGAGGAATGAGCAAATTCCCATCTGGATCCTCAATAAAATAGCGTTGGTTCGCGCGCGCATCCAACATGGCCTGATATAGGCCCATCGACCTATACTTCTGCCCGGCGCGCGGACCGCTCTCCTCAACGCTAGTATAGACCTTATCAATAACGTTTTGGCTAATCTGCTCCCTGAAGGGGGCCAATTCAAAGATGTTTTTAGCGAATACAAGAACGTAGTCCACCGACGGCGAAAAATGCGCACCCTTTTGGCCGCCCGTCTTCATCACTCGTGAGCATATGGTGATGAAATTTTCTTCGCCAAACACCTCAAAACACACCTGGAGTAAGCCACTAAGCTCCTCCTGTCCTATTGATATAAAAATTGCTCCATTGTCGGAAAGGAGTTTCCGCGCCAACTTCAAGCGCGCATAGATCATTCCTAGCCAATCAGAATGGAATCTTCCGTTCGACTCTGTATTAGAAACAAGTTTATCTCCAACATCGTCAATTTGATTCGATGAGAGCAGCCAGTCGGACGATGGGATTTGAAATTTATCATTATATATAAAATCATTTCCCGTATTATATGGAGGGTCAATATAGATCATTTTGACCTGGCCCAGATAGGTCTCTTGTAATAGCTTCAATGCAAGGAGGTTATCACCTTCGATGAACAGGTTCTGTGTGTCGTCGAAATCAACGCTCTCTTCCCTCGACGGGCGCAGCGTCTTTGCGATAGGTGCATTTGCTGTAGCAAGCGCCTGCCGCTTCCCTGGCCAATCTAGCCGATAGCGCTCCTGCGGTCCTTCTACGATCTGGTCGTTCAGCTCCTGCCGAAGCTGATCAAAGTCAACCGCCAGATGAATTTGCCCCGTGATCTCGTCGCGAGCCTCCGTCACGCAGCCGGGAAACAGCGCTCGTATCTTTGCGATGTTTTCCTGCGCCAAATTAGGGCTGTGCATCTTCAGCTTGTCCATCGTCATTCCCTTACTCATTCGTCGTGGCAGTGACGGGAGTGCCGCCGGAAAGGCGCTCCAGTTCCTGCCTTGCAGCACGCAGCTCGGCATTGATCGCCACGCGCTTGTTGAACTGCTTTTCGCGGGCAAGGCGGGCCTTGATCCGGTCTACTTCCCGCGTCTTGGCCTGGATCGCCTCCATACGTGCCACGCGCGTCTGGGTATCCTCGCCGATATGCTCTGCCTCGGAGACGACCTTTGGCATCAGCGCCGTGATGAGGGCGTCGTAGAGGCCGCCGAGATTAAGGGCGACAGGCAACGGCCGGCGCGCTGCGTCGTCAGGCGCCCAATCGGTCGCGAAATAGCCGCTGACAACCCACTTGGCGGAATCGGCGTCGCTCGGCCGCTTGAAGGCGGCCGCCGCCTTCCGTTTCCCGGACCAGCTGAGCTCGAAAATCAGCGGGAACGGGATCGCGCGGTCGATCGCACGCAGCACATCTTCGTCTAGCTTGCCGGTGCGCAGGCTGATGCCGAACACCTGGATCTCGCTGACGGCCTTCGTAGCAGCGAGGTTGGTCGTCTCGGGCGCCAACTTGTACTTCCAGACGATCTGATCGACCTGGGTGACGAACAGGTCCCGGAGCGCCGTGCCGACGCCGGCATGCTCATAGATGCGGCTTTTGGGGACAACACGGCCGAAGGCGGCGGCATTGGGATAATCGAAGAAGGCCGCCGTCATGCCGCCCCCTCCTCGATCACGAGGAATGCGATCAGCTCGAAATCGTCGAGCCCGGCGATGGTGTGGACCAGCGCCGTGGTCCGCCCGCCACTGAAAAGGCTGTCAATGTCCTTTTCTTCCTTCACCTCGATCATCGAGCGGATCGCGGCGCTCAGAAGCGCAGAGCATTGCTCCATCTTGCGACCGTCCTGCGTCCGCTCATTGAACAGCTGGCAGACCGCCCGGATCGGCTCCGCCTGGCCCTTACAGCTCGTGCGGATCAGATCGAGCAAGCGCTTCACCTCGGTATGGTCGATGATGACCCCACCGTCGTGACCGACATAGACGAGGTAATATGGGTGCAGCCGGTTCTGCTGGTTGATGTTCACGCTGTCGTGGATGTTCTTCAGCGCGAAGATCACACCGGGCTTCAGACCCAGCGCCGGCTGTGCCGGCACGACCGCATGCATGCCGTTGGGCAGATGTTCGAGGTCGCCGTGCTCCTTGATGTGGTTCAGAAGGTCCATGCGGAAATCGTTGAGGCCGAGGTCGGTGATGGAAATCCCGGTCCGCACGTCCTCCAGCTCAATCACCTCCTCCTGGAGCCGCTTGAGCTGCTCCTTCCGGTAGGCGATATCGCTGCTCTTGGCGGTCAGCACGTTATCGTCGCCGGTCGCCGTGACGTCGGCGATGATCATGCGGTTTTCGACACGCTCTTTGAGATTGATGTACTCGTCCAGCGAGATTTCCGGCCAGTAGTTGACGAGCTGGATTTGCGCGTTGGGTGACCCGATACGGTCGATGCGGCCGAACCGCTGGATGATCCGCACGGGGTTCCAGTGGATGTCATAGTTGATCAGGTAGTCGCAATCCTGAAGGTTCTGGCCCTCGGAGATGCAGTCTGTCCCGATGAGAATGTCGATCTCGCCGGTTTCGTGCGGCAGGACCAGATGCTTTTCCTTCGCGCGTGGAGAGAATAGCGTCAGCAAGGACTGGAAGTCGTAGATCTTCTTCAGTGTGCTCTTCGGCGCGTCGGAGCCGGTGACCATGCCGCAGTGCAGGCCGTGCGACTGCAGAAAGACTGGCGCCAGATTGGTGTAGAGGTACTTCGCCGTGTCTGCGAAGGCGGTGAAGATCAGAACCTTGCGGTTGCCGGGATTGAGCGGGTCAGCGACCTTGCGGGTGATGACATCCTTCAGATGCTGCAGCTTGGCATCATGCTCGGGAACCACCTTGTCCATCGAGGCGATCAGATCACCGATCAGCGTGAGATCGGCAGCAAGGTCATGCTTCCACGATGGAAGGTCCATGTCCGACAGGCTGATCTGGATCTTCTTGCCGACCGTGAACTCATCCAGCCCGCTCAGATCGTCATCGTCGGGGTCGAAACCCAGATCGCCAAGATGGTCGGTCACACTCGCAGCGGTGCCCGTGCGCTCAAAAGTGTCGATCGCCTTGAGCGTCTGCGCGATGTTGCTGCTCAGCGCCCGAAGGGTGAGCCGGAAGGCCTCGACCGAACTCTCCAACCGCTTGAGCAGGTTGGTGGTCATCAGCGCCTGAAGGCTCCGCTCGCGGTCAGCCTGGCGCAGCTTGCCGCGACCGCCCTCCACCTGTGTGTCGTAAATCTCTTCGTACTTCCGAAGTCGGCTTGGAAGGATGTAGCTGATCGGGGCATAGACGGCGAGCTTGAGCACCGACAGGCTGCCGAAGATGTCGTTGAGGTCGAGTACATCGGAGCGATGGGTGATAGGGCATTGGTACGACAGAGGCTTTCGGCGCTGGGGGAATTTTCCGATATCCTTGGTATCGTAGAAGGTCTCGATATGCTTGCGCGACCGGGCGATCGTCACGGCATCGAGCATCTCGAAGAAGTCGAAGTCCAGGGCCTTCAGGATTGCGGCTGCGGTTCGCTCGTGCGGCGGCAAATCCGACCACGCGTTGAAGGCCTTCTGGGCGCGCCGGAAAATCTCTTCGATCCCGGTCTTGGTTTTCAGCTTTCGGCTGAGATTTTCTGAATCCCCTTCATAGGCCAACGCGAGCTGATTGCGCAGGTCGTTGAACCGGTTGTTTACAGGCGTCGCCGACAGCATCAGAACCTTCGTCTTCACGCCGGAGCGGATGACCTTGTTCATCAGCTTCTGGTAGCGAGTCTCCCGATCCTTGAAGACATCGTTGTTCCTGAAATTGTGCGATTCATCGATGACGACGAGATCGTAGTTGCCCCAGTTCACGCGGTTAAGCGGAATGCCGAAAGCCTCTCCTGACGTGCGGGAGAGATCTGTATGGCTCAGAACGTCGTAGTTGAAGCGGTCCTTGGCGAAGATGTTCGTGGTCAGATTGGTGTTGTAGTTGCGCCAATTGTCCGCGAGCTTCTTCGGGCACAGGACCAGCACCGACCGATTGCGCAGCTCGTAATATTTGATCACAGCCAGCGCGGTAAAGGTTTTTCCGAGGCCGACGCTGTCCGCCAGAATGCACCCGTTGTGCATCTCCAGCTTGTTGATGATTCCAGTGGCGGCATCCCTCTGGTAGTTAAACAGCTTGTTCCAGACGAGACTGTCTTTGTAGCCGGTCAGATCGTTTGGCAGCGCATCCTGATCGATCTCTTCGAGGAAGTCCTGGAAGAGGTTGTAGAGGATGTGGAAGTAGATCCGTTCCGGTGAGTTCTCCTGGTAGACGGACTCGATATGGTCGCAAATGGCGGCGGTGACGTCGCTGACCTTGTCCTCATCGTTCCAGATTTGGTTGAACAGTTGCAGGTAGACCTGTGTGTGCGCGGCATCGTCGATGCGCGTAACGAGATTCGAGACCGCGTCGCCCTTCTGGTAGCCCAGGTCAACGGCTGTGAAGCCGCTAATCGGCATGTAGGCGACGTCGCCGGCTTCCGATCCCACGTGGATGAACTGCTGCATTGGCGCTTTAGTCTTGTTCGACTTGAAGCGAGCCTTCTTTCGAATCCACTCGGCGCATTCGCGCGCGACGGCCCGCTGTGTCAGCTTGTTGCGAAGCTGAATCTCGAACTCGGTGCCGTAGAGCCCCCGCTCACGCGTCGTCTTCGGGATGAAGAACTCTCGCCGCTCCTTGCGCAGGCGGTCCGTCACATCCGTCGCGACAAAGGTCGGGGCTGTGAAAATGAACTGAAGACTTTTGACCTTCGACAACTCCGCCTTCAGGGCCTCGAACCCGTAGATCGAGAAGCAGGAAGCCGCGATCTTCAGGCGAGTGCCACGCCCCAGCGTCGCCTTCAGGTCATCGCCGAGAAGCAGTGAGGTGTTGTCGATGATTTTCATCTGTGCTCTCGTCCTCGAAATTGCAGAGGGCAAGCTGATCAGCGGAACCCGTCAAGGCCTGCCGCGTCCGACCAGAAGGGATCGCAGGCCAGCCCGAGGGCGCGACAGCAGCTCAAGAAGAGGTCGCACGGCTTGGATTCGGTGGAAACATCGTTCGGAAGGTACCCTCTCGACGTGCTAGGCAGCCACGCTCGGCCTTGCCGGCTGATCGGGGTGAGCAATCTAGAAATCAAACGAAACCAAAACGCCTCTCGCAGTGGACCAAAACAGGCTGAGATCCAGACCAGCTTCAAGCTGGAAGTCGAGATGATCGAGCAGGTGTTCCACAACCCCCGTCCTAGCAACGCTTTCTAGTCCCCGTCTTCACCCGCGCGGCCACACAGCCAAGCCTATACGGAGGTGAGAGTGGCGAGCGGTGCCGTTACTATGCTCGTTTGGGTTGTTCGTCTACACTCTTGAACGGACGCGAGCCTTCAAAGCCTCTCTCGGCGGCTCCTTCGGCCGATCTGAACCTCCTATTCAGGGTGATTCGTAATGAAGATCAAGCTCTGTCGGGAGGGCTGAAGCGGGAAGCGCGCGGCTGCCGCAAGCCGGCGGAGATCGACGCGCATGCGCGGCTTGCGTGGCGTAGCGGAGCGGGCGTAAGGTAATATTGCACCGGATTGGTGCATAGGTGTGAAGAGAACACTTCGTATCTTTCTGCAGCAAAACCGAGCATTTCGTGATTGTTTCGAATTGCTCTGATTGGTTTCGATCGAATTTAGGTTTTCGCATCTAGCTAAGCCTTATGGTGTCGAGCGATGCGAAATCATGGGCTGAGAAATTTGCGGCGGAGCTTGTCGCAGACGGTGAACACATTCCGTTCGAACGAGTGCTCTTCCGGTATCTAGATACCATTACCAGGCTGCGGCAGTCCGCTGGGCATACCTGGCCCGGAATTGCATCAATGCTCGTTAGGGCCGGCGCCCGCCGGCCTGATGGGGGCCTGATTTCGGCCGACCAGATCCGGGTGAGTTATTCCCGGCTCATTCGCCAGGTCGAAATTGCCGGTCAGCAGCAGCAGTCCAGTCATGCAACCGTCGCACGCTCGGGTAGCAAAAAATCCGTCGCTAAAGTGACGCCGCGTAAAGCCGTGCAGTCGCCGCAGAGCGCAAGGGCCAAGTCAAGCCCAGCGCGGCCGACAATCTTGCGGTCACAAAATCATATCGACTTAGACGAGGACATATCCAGTGACGACATTCAGTCGGCACTGGATCGATTGGATAAATTGAACAAGCATTAGCGGAGGAACGATAGATGCCGTTTGAAAATCTACGCCGTCAGCTCGACGATGAGCATGCCGACCTGGTCGAAGATAGCCGACCGCTTCCCGAAGAAGTCGAAGCTCCGCCAATCTATCCGAGCGATCCCAGCTATTCCATCACCGTCTATTTTGACGAATCACGTTTCCCAAATGAACATGCGATCCAGGATCTTTTCGATCGAATGCAGGCCCGATACGCGCCCCGAAACATTGGATTGGAGAAGCTCGATCCAAAGACTCTAGAATACCGCAGTTTGTCGCCATTTCCGGAAATGGAAAAGCGATTCCTTGAACGTGGCTTCGTTGCAGATGTCGAGGGTCGTGTATTCAGCGTCGGATATGTCGCGGGTACGCGCTTTGCAAAGCGCAACATCGCGGCGATGAATGCCAATGCTATGGCGATGGCGACGCTGCTGGAGGGCAACTTCCATGGGCGGCTGGTGCAAGTTGTTGGCGACGAAACGCGTTCGCAGGCAGTCCATCGCGTTATGGCGCCAGTCGTTGGAAGGGACACTGTTTATCGATCCCAGGAGCTGCCAATTCCATCCATGATCTACCCTCTTGCAGATCACCAAGGGCTACTCCTTGGGTGCACCGATTTCACTGCAGCGCGCCGCTTGCACTGGGCGTTCGAGACAACGCCGGCACTCGCGATCGATGAAGGAGGGCGTCAACATCCGCGCGACAGCCTATTCGAACGTAAGATGCAATCCGTCCGGAAGCAGCTCCTATTCGAGACCCAGCATTCCGTGGAACTGCTACGGCAAGATCGTTTGGATAGGGCGCTCCCACGTTGCAACGTGACGCAGGACATGATCATCACCTGGTACAGCCAGGTGATTGCTGCAATACGTAAGGTCTGCTGGCTCGTATCAGCGGAGCAGGAGGCGAGCGTTGTCGCGCAGTCTCTCTATAACGAAAGGGCGGCCCATGGTGAGGTGATAGGTGCCCCCCGTCTCCCAGAAAATGCGAGAGCATGGGATGTTTTCATCGCTGATCAGGTCGATCGGCGGAACGAGGAGATCGCCGATCTTGCAGAAGATTGGGGACCAATTCGTGGCCCGATTGATATGACTTACGAGATTAGTTGGGACAACGAGATATTGGCGGCATTGATGGGGGCCACCTATCGCTCAGACACAGACCCATCTGAGAGCCCTTTTCAAAATCGTGACATTTTTGTTCGGTGCCTAGCCTATTGGATCGGGTCACTCAAGCGCAAGCGGAGGGCGACCATCGATGGGTGGACCGCTGAAGGAATTCTCGAATTCTGCCGGCGAGATCGCCACCCAGAGACGCTGCTACTGAGCCAATTTCCGAAAGCAACGTGGTTGAGATTGAAAGAGATTGCCGAGTTGGTTGCGCATGCAGCTGGCAGTGAAATTGAAGTCAGTTACACCTGGACCAGAGATCTCGACGCTCCTTACAAGTACGAAGAGCGGGACGATTCGATCTCGCTTGAGGGGCCGCTGCTCTGCTTCCCTGTTCTGGCAGCCGCTGAATGGCGAGAGAAAGCACGAACGATCGATGCGTTGCGCGGCTTCTGCCTAAAGCGTGCACGACAACGATGAAATCGTTGGCCGCCGACCAGTTGGTCGGCGGCCGTCCATCTACGTTGCGGCAGATCATGGGGTTGGCGGCGTCAGGAATCGCGTCCATGCGGCTGGCACAAATCCATCACATTTGACCGCCCATTTCGTCGCCGGCCAGTCTAGCCTATGCGCTGCGCCGGCGTAGTGCACGATCGCGCGGATGTACTCATCCGGGGTGTTTGCCTTGAATAACCCGACGTCTCGCGACAACTGCGTCGCACTGACGATCGCCTTGGTTTCCTCCTTGGTCACGTAGCGACGCTTGTCGCCATACGCCGGACTCCTGTTGATTGCCTGCCATCGAATCTGACGAGATCGCATGGTCTTTTCAGCTTGTTCCGCACCTTGACCGGCTGTGAGGCGTCCGTAGATTTTGATCTGAAACAGATCTGACATCAATTCCGCCTCATCTTTGTACAGGAGACGGAGCTGCTCGCCTGATTGAACGGCTGCGACACAACTGAGATTCATCTCTCGGGCCACTGAAAGTGCCCTTCCGAAACCCTCGATGCGACCTAACGAATAGAATTCATCGAGAATGAGGGTGGTCCGCAAAGTCGTATCGATCTTCGTCGAAGGGGCCGAGACCGCCTTGCAGATCCGCCGCAAAATGCCGCCGCAGATCGACGTGGACATTGCCTCGAAGTCTGGCGAGGTTTGCACGATGACGATCTTGGACCCTTTGTAATCTGTCGAAAGCCATTTCTTGACCGAGAAATGTTTCTCGGGCGGGAGAGCGCTCCATGCCATTGCCATCGGCCGCAATGTGGTGAGGGCGGCGGTCAACAACGTCGACATGATCCCACGCACTGTAGGCCCGATGTCGCCGTCTGCGCTGCCCTCCAGCAGCGGACTAGCGCTGAGATCGAGCTGAGAAATCTTGGCATAAAGATCCTCGGGACTGCTCAGGACCACAGACAACAGCTCCCGCGGTCCCCACTTCCCACCTTTCTCTCCCGCCAGGGCAATTATGGCGTCCGTGAGAACAAGCCGGGCGGTATCCGACCAAAACGGCGGTTCCGACGATTGGATAGTGTCCCGGGAGAATTCTGCGGCGGCTGCGGGACCATCGATATCGGCGCCGATATCCCAGGCCCAGCCATCCCGGTGGGCCGGCGAAATCAGGATTACGTCATCCGCATCGAACGAACGAGCGACATCCCCCTTGCTGCAGTGAAGGACCGTTCGATCGCCTCGTTGAATAACCTGGCCCGCAATTGCGCGAACGATATTGGACTTGCCGTGACCGGAAGCCGCGGCAATGAGCACGTTGCGGGTCTCAAGAGCATACGGAAGGTTGACGTGCGGCGCCAACCAATATCCATTGTTAGCCTTTGCTCCGGCCTCGGCGAGGAAGCTCGATCCCAGCTTAGCACGCGCATCTTCGTCGTAGTAAACTCGAGGGTCAGCGGGGTCCGGAGTTTCGAACGGTTCCGTCCACGGCGTTTCCTGCCAGGTTTCGTAGGCTGCATAGACCGCCGACACTGAGGCGATGCACAGACCGAAGACGAGGTCATGCCAGTGCCTCAAGGTGAACTGCAAGGCCTTAGCAGTATCCATCGTCCGCAGGTGCGCCGATGCGTGCGCCCAGTCGACGTTCCCGTTCAATAGGGTTAGCACGATCATCGCAGCGACACATGGCAGTATCGTCAAACCGAAGATCGCCACGCCCGAGGCTATTGCGGTTCCTGGATAGCGGCGGGGGACGAGGCCGGTGTGAAGTTTGGAAATTCCGAACATAACGTTTACCTCCTGATGGGGTGGAGCTTTGGGAGCGGAGGCGGTCGGTTACAGACACGCTCGCAAAAAAGCCGAAGCGGCGACCAGGACAGCTGCGAGCAGAACGCTTCTCATGGCGATCCAAGGTCCGGAGCGGCGCCTATACTGCTTGTCGATCCAGTCGCTCGTTGTCTTGACGGCGTTGCTGTCTCGCTTCCTATTGGGCGTTGATTTCAATGGAGCCTGCTTGGCTGCCGCCGCTTGCATTGTCGGCGGGACCCTATTGCGGGAGGTTGGCTTGGGCGTGGGCTTGGCCTTGACGGCTGCGCTTGCTCCGATGCGAGTCTTAGGCGGGACCGTCGTATTCGACTCAGCAGCTCGCCCAACCTGTTCCAGAACCTTCGTCTTGAGCAGATTGAAAAAGAAGCGCGTACCGTCGTCGCCGAGTTCGCGTAGTTGCTTCGGGTCAGGTACAACTTGCGTCGAAATCGTGTTCTGTACGAGCGCGTTAGCGCGCCGGATGATTTCCGCATTGCCTTCTGCAATGATCTGCTTGAACGTCGGGATGACGAGAGCCGGCCTGCCGGCCGGCTCCTTCTTGTTGGAGGTGTTCGGCATTACGCACCACCCTTCGGCAGCGAGATCACCTGAGCGAGCGCATGATGCATCGCGCGGAAGTAGAGCGTCACCGCGCGGCGGGAGAGCTTCACGTCTCCGACGGACTTGTTCAGCCGTTTGGCGGCTTCCTCCGGCTTCATGGCCAGGACCTTCAAGATCCTCATGCCGTTGTTCTCGTAAGGCTCCCAGAATTCCGGGAGGATCCCGGGCATAACGATTCGCGTGACACGGCCGAGCAGCGGCAACAGCTCCTTGGCGTATTTCTGGCCTGCCACGCTGTTCGGCTTGAGGACGTCGAGCGGCTTACGCTCCAGGAGGTTTTCCACGAGCACCAGGTGGGCGGTTGGCACCGCCGTCTGAAAGCGCTTGATCGTCTCAGCGGCCGAGCTGATGGCGTCGGGTTCGGCCTGCACCAGCACCAACACCAGCATCGGCAAATTCCATGCGACCAGATCTTCCTCGATCTCGACGTCGGTCAGAAAATTCGCGACGTTTTCGACCTCGTCGGCGCCGATGTCGAGCAAGACCGACTTGTTGGTGTCAGCGACCGCCCTGCAGGCTTCGTAGTAGGGCGTGAACGAGGTGCGCACCAGCGACGGGTCCGCCATGACGAGATCGGGATCCGGCCGCAGGTCCACAACCTTCGAGCCGATCAAAGAGCCAAGACGCGTCTTGTCGTCCGCCTGGAACACGGTATAGGGATAACCGTTCAGCGCAAACAAATCGGCGACCGTCATCATCAAGTGCGTCTTTCCGGTACCTCCCTTCTTGGAAGCGGTGAGGACGGTGACGGGCGGGGTGAAGGGCGGGCGATTTGCCATTGGAGCAACTCCTAGTGATGTGCTGGCGACTATCGCCAACATCACGGAGACCGTCTCACAAATTGCACGTCCATTTTTGGGATCCAAACCCCGGCTCGTAGCTGCGAGTTCTATTGTATAGCAACGAGTAGCGACGAGGGTGATAGGCGTCTTGAATATGTCGCTCGTAGTCACTAATCGATACGCAAATAGTCAATGTGCTGACAGCCCGAACGACGCGTGGAGATGGACGAGGCATACATCCGTGGAGCTTGCAACGAAAAGGCCGGCGGCTAGCGCCGCCGGCCTCACATGTTCATCTTACCTTTGCGAGCAAGTATTTTAGAAGTGGCCGGCTTCAAGTCTTTCCACGATGAGCCGGACCTTGAGGAGCATTTCCCTGCGCTGCGCATTGGTCATCCGGATGATGGTCTCGTAGTAGAGAGGGCGACCAGCGAGCTCGCCCAGCTTGTTCTGGACCTTTTCGAAAACCACCCAATCTCCGCCTTGGCTGCTGAAGTGCTTGTGGATCAGAGTCTCTGCTTGATGGCTCAGCGCAAGCAATTCATAGTAGACTGGCTCGTCGAGAGTTTCGTCACACATCGTTGTAGTCCTCCGTCATGCGGAAATGCCCGCTAGGTCTTTGGCGACTGCCATTGACGCATCGGTCATAGCGTGCGGAGAAGATCCCTTTCTGGGATCCAAATCAGTTTGGTTGCGACGGATCATCCGCTCGCGCGACAATGCTTAGAAACGGCGGCTGTTGTTCTTGTCAAAAGAGTACGCGTCAACGATCACGAGAGAGATGCTCGACGTTCTATCGGTTCCCTCATGTGCAACCATGCGTCTCAAACGATCGTCCCCTACTGGAACATCTCGAAACTGCAGCGGCCTCAAAGCGTTTTGCTCTTCTTGCGAATACCGTGACGACCTTTGAGTGGTGCGGCGATGAGTGGTCCGACGAGAGGAGCCGTTCAGGAGATCTGCGATTGTATCAATTATTTCTAGAATTCAGCATAGTCCGCCCGGAGCTTCATCGAGCCGCGCTCGGCGGTGCCAATCGCGCAAAGAGATCGATTAAGGATGCCAGCCGCTATCTGGGTCGCTCCCTCGCGGATCGACGCCAGGCGGATGACTAAGCGCGCCAGAATTGTTACAGCAGCCGGTTCGACTATAGCGAGCGCGTCAGATGTCGGGTCTTGCTGCTATCAAGGTCGATGTTGGCCTGCCGCTTAGGCTGCATCAGCCCTAGCGTCGACGCTTTCAAGTTGGCTCGGGAAATGCGGTCTGCTAGAAAGGCAAGCCTTGAATGAGGCGAGCCACCTTCTGCACTTTGGTTAAATGGGCGCGCCGCAGCGTCTTGAGTGTCCACAAGACTCGAATCGAAAATTATTCTTGTCTCGCCCCGCGCCCGACTAAGCGAAACATACGCGGTATGTCGATCGAACGTAGCGTCCAAGATTACCGTAGCGGTCTCCGCAGTGAGACCCTGGGAGCTATAAGCAGTCGTTGCGAGGTTGTGTCCGAGCCTCACACGTCCGGACTTGTCTAGTAATTGCCTCGTTGAAAATGTGGTCGTGGTTTCATTCAGCAACGCCGTAATGCTCAGATGTCCGTCGTTTTCCGCAAGAATGTTCGTGATAGTTCCGGTAGTTCCGTTGATCACGCCCGAGCCGATGCAATCTTGTCGGATACCGAACCGAATCTTATCGCCGACTGCGAGAGCCAATTGATATGCGCGTCCTGATGAATCGCCGACCACAATGTTATGATCAGGACCGGACAACTCCCCGGCGTCACGCATCCGTTTGCGCAGTGCAGTGTTGAGCGCGCGCACAGTCTTGTTCGATTTAGCAATGAGCAGGTGCGACAAGTTGGGCGTCGCCTCCTGGGCCTCCAAGTAGCTTTCGACGGCGAATTGAATCGTGTCCTTGGCTCCTGCGCACTCTCGGATCAAACCGCGCTGAGAATATAATGCAAGGCCCGTGGCGGCGTCGCCCTTGCTGAAAGCTTTCGCTGCGTCGCGCGCCCATTGGTCGCGCTGTCGAACGATGGTCTCGATCCTCGCCGGCGTGATTTCGGAGGTCAGAATCTTTATAGAACTGCCCGCTGAAATTGGCTGCAACTGCTCCGAGTCTCCTATGAAAACAACCTTAGCGAACGATTTCTCAACGGCGGCCAGAAGTCTATCCATAGCTCTGGATCCAATCTGGCCACACTCGTCAACGATGAGAACGGTGTCACTATCGAGCATCTTCTGGCCGGCGTCAAACCGCGCCAACAAGCTTTCAATTGCGTAAGAATCGATCGCTAGAGAATCGCGTATGAGTTCGCAGGTCCTCCAGGCAATGGCCGCGCCGATAACGGTCTTGCCGATCGATCTATACTGATCGCATAGAATCGAAAAAGCGATCGTCTTCCCGCTTCCTGCGGCCCCCTCACAAACGCTGATCGCATTGCCGTTCGCTGCAGCAAACACAGCATTTTGCTGTTCATCGGAGAGGCCCCTTTGTTTACAGCAATCTTCGATGCGCTGTGGATCGACCGATGCCCATTTGCGAGATGAAAGCTTCTTCGCGGTTACTTGAATCCGTTTCTCGATTTCGATCATGTCTCGCGTGGAATAAATTCCATGGCCGTAGATATTGTGCCCGAGTTGCACAATTGCGTCGGAGGCGAGCAGGCGGTCAGCTTCGGTTCTGATGCGGCAGGGGTCCGCACCGGTGCCAACGAGCGCACTGGCAACCGCTCCCAGTAGAGTGCGCCGCTCGAAAATGGAGTCGTGCTCGGTTAGCGTGTGCGCCAAGTCTTTCAACCGTTCTGCAATTGCAGCGTCGCGTTCGATATATATCAGATCGCGTCCGGCTAAGCGCTGAGCAAACGTTGCGCAATCGATACCGCGCTCGGTTGCGACTTCCCGCCACAACTCGAAGCGATCCTTCGCCCTGTCAGATTTGGACAGTCTGGTTGCTTTCCCGATCGCCGCAGCAAGCTGGGGTGCTTCACCGGATGCGAGATCGTACTCGGCAAGCCGCTCTTCGATCTTGGATCGTCTTGATGAAAAGTAGCGCTTCGTATCGTCGTCAATGGCGAGTTTCCCATCGGGACCCAGGATTTCAAAGATGCCATTCTTGCCGGTGACGGTGACATCGAATCCCAGCTTCTGCAAACCTGACGAGAGAGCAAGATGATAAGTTGCGCCAGCCAGCATCTTGGCGGCGTAAATGGTGCGACCGTCAATTGCATTGTAGCGGAGGCGGCTATCGTGGGACGAGCTGGAACCATCGACCGATTTGCCAATATTCGCGATGCACAGATGGCTGTGCAGGTCCATATCCGCGAAGATGCGACCGTCACTATGAGCCGCGGGCCGTGCTTCGGCGTGTTGAAACGCCGCAACAACTAGCGAAGATCGTTCGATCACGGTGCCTTGGTGACCACGACGAATGAATGCGGCCTCTTGGTTCAGCATCTCGACGACAGCCTGCGCTGCTTCGCGCTGGACTCGTTCGATAGCGGCACGCGTTTCGTCATCGGATAGCGCGAACAGGATGCTCACGGATTTGGGCGCGCTCAGCGTTAAATCGTAGCCAGAAACACGCTTCTTTCCTTCCCCGACGTTGGCTGAAAGTAATTTGCCGTCAGGTCCTAGCCCCGCGTGGAGCTTTTCGAAAATGTCGGCTTCGACCCGCTGCCCCGCAACGATGCCGAGGTCTGACGACGTGGTCAGCCAAATGCCCTCCGGATCCTGACCAGTCAAATAGTATTCGCTGCGGCGCAAATAGTAGCCTGCGACCGTTCCCTTGCCGATGCTCGCAACCATTACAGACCTCCATTCGGAAGGCGGTCTATGGCTGAGTTTTCCCGTCAGCTTCTTGGGATCCAAATCGAAGAATCCAACCGAATTGGATCCCAAAGGCACGATCTCAGGAGGTGATCTAGTAGGGCGTCGTCAATGAGATCTGACGCCGGAAATGGCCGACCGGAATTCTGGCCGCTTCACCCAGGCAATCGCCTGAGTCCAACGAGGATGTTCGTGATGTGTACGGCAACCGAAACGGCCATGAGGCTGATCTTCAACAACCACAAGCTCGCGCAGGACCTCTGCTTGCGGGCGCTGCAGATGGCGCACGCCGATCAGCCGCTGAGAGATGATATCGATCTCGACAGAGAAATCCCCATCGATGGTATCGGGCCGATCAATGTTGTGATCGACCGTGTCGACCTGGAATCGTCGCAGCGTGCGTTGATGCTGTTGCAGAGTGGCCAAGTGAAATTCTATGTCTTGGGCCACGGTACCGTTCTGGCGGGGCTCGTCGGCCATGTGAAAGGGTCTGCAGTTCTCATTATGTTTGTTGATCTCGAAGATCGACTCCGGATGGTCTTTGATTCTGCGGCTGTTATGAGTGATGCTCGCTGAGCTGATTAGGTAGCTTAACAACAAAGAAGGGGGTGGCAAAGCGATGCAACCCCCTTCTCTCTCTTTCGGCGGATATTGCAAGTCGTGGTCTTTTCGTATTCGACTGCGGAATAGCTTATCGTGCCTAGATCATGGGCGTCATCCGTATGACGCCCTACCTGACGCGCGGAGTTCGCGATCCGCTAGGGGAGCTTCTCTTATCAGCGAGCAGCTGTCGGTAGATTATGAAGAAAATCTACTGCGCGCTGGGCATGCGAAGCTGCGTGGAAAATCGCCCGCTTGTCGTCTTTCAAGACCTTGATCCACGATGCGATATAGGCTGCGTGATCGTCTCGGAGTTCAGGGGTGAGGGCCAAGTCGGCGGAGAGGAATGCCGCGCCGAGTTCGGCGACAAGCTCCTCCATCGCGTATCCTCCATCGCCGAACTTCTTCCGGTCGAAATCCCGGTTAAGCCGCGTGGGGGCCTTGGTCCAGTGGGTCGCCTCATGCGCAAGCGTGGCGTAGTAGCTGACCGCGTCGTCGAAGAAGTCGATGCAGGGCATGTGAATCTTATCCGTGCTTGGTATGTAGCAAGCCCGGCTGCCGCCCTGAACGATCTTGTCCCGGAGCGGGTCGAAGTAGGCTTCGGCATGGGGGATGCGGTTCAATGAATTCGTGGGGGTCTCGGCCTTGTCGTAGTAATGCTCTGGCAAGCCCTCGATCTGCGCGACGTTGAAAACGGTATACCCCTTCATGAAGGGAATGGTGCGCTCGTTTTCCTCGCCGCTGGCGGCGTCGGTTTCGGTCCGGGTGATCTTGTCGGCGTAAACGACAAGACTGCCCTGCTCGCCCTTACGGACATGGGCCTTCAATTCTTGCGCCTGCTTGAAGGTCATCCAGACCGGCGAGGCGTAACCCTTTTCAATCGCGGCGGACCACAACATCAGGACGTTGATGCCCTGATAGGCAACGCCGTTGCCACGCAACGGGCGCACGATCCGCCCCTCCCCGTTGGCTGCGATCCATGGCTGGTGCCAAGGCCGAACGCCTTTTTCCAGACTGCTGACGATCTGGTCGGTGATCTTCTGATAGACGTCGTTTCTCACCTTGCTCTCCTAGTTGGCCGGTTGCGTATGCAACCGGCGCTAGGCCAGCGCCGATGAGCGGGGGGTGACCGTCAGGGCCGAAAAGCGTGGGGTTGGTGCGGGCCGGAGCGCAGCGACTACTCGGCCCGCGCTTTTCGCCCCTCAGGGCTTGGCCTTGACGGCCTGGGGGCCGCAGGCCCTGCGACATTGGTCGCCTAAGGAAGGTGCAATGTCTTTGAAGCGCTACTTCGCCGTCGTAGGCAGTGCAGCGGGCCGGCTACATGAAGCTGGAAAAGATCGCCCCAATCGGCGAGGATCCCGCCGTCAGCCTCCCGGCATTCGCCAGCTTACCGGTCCAAACCATACCGGACCGCGCGGTGACCGCCGCCGGCTCCACTACGCCAAGGGACACGATCAGCAGGAATAAGAAGACGGGATGCAAACTGAAGGTGAGATTGCGTCTCAATGTGCCGGTCGAATTGCCGTAACCGATGGGGCGCTACTTCGAAAGACGGGGCGCCGGACGGCGGCGACTTGATTATTTGGTTCACCAAAGCGAAATTGGTAGATGCTGAGCCGGTAGTTGCATTTGAGCGCGGCCAGGCAATTCGTAAAAGTGAGAAGAACTCGATCGGTATCCTAAGCTTTGGGGGCAACATCCAGAAGCAAATCTTTGCTCAGATCATGCTGGCAAAGTCGCCGGATACGCCGATTTATTAGAGAATCGGAGCTTAGATGACCCACTATCGATGCATTTCTCTAGCGATGTTTCCAGTGGCATTGGTAGGCACACAGGCGGTCGCGCAGGACTCTCCTCGCGAATACTATCGCAGCATGATCCAACAAGATCGATTAGCCAAAGAACAAGAATTGCTCAGCCGAGCAAGCAAATTCTGGCCTGCGCTGGCCGAGAGGTTGAGGTTGCGACGAGAGCAGATGCCACCAGGCCCGACGCCACCCGACGGGTGGTCGCATTCAGAAGCAACTGATCGACTCACGGGGGCAAGAGTACTGAAGTCAGAAAAGACGATCGTGGATGGTCAGAACGCGCTGAGGATCGAATTTATCTGTCAGGAACGCACTAAGCAACTTACCGTGTCATTCTTCGACATGCCAGCCGCTAATCGCACGCTAAATATCAATGCCGATCAATTCATTTCTGCAGATGTTCAGAGGGTTCTTGTTCCTCCACCACTTGATGAACCTGAAAACAAAGTTTATGGACAAAAATGGTACTTTGATGGAACAAAGATGATTATCACGGGCTTCAATCGAAATTCGTGGGGAGTGTCTTTGTGTGGAGGTGATCACGGAGGGGCGGGATATGTTTATAACGCAATCTTCTGCTCCTCGCCGCAAGCACCAAGCAACTATTCAGGTACAAAGGAATGGGCCTGGATAAGGTATTCCTGGCTTGACTTCGTCGATGTCAAATTCAGCATTTCAACCAATTGGCCGGAGGGCCAGTCCCGGCAGACCATTCCGGCGAACTATTTTTTGTCGATCCGGCCGTTCAGCGAAGGACTTTACGAAACCCTATCGCCTTGCGATCGAAACGAAAACGTTTGCTTAAAGGAGTCCGATAGCGGAAGGGCCTCACTGTGCAGCCGCCAATTGGAGGCGGCTATCCAATGAGGTGCCAGGCTACCAAATCACTTGCTATCGCAATGATACTAGGGTTACTTTCGATAGGGTTGCCGACTAGTGCTAGTCACGCGTGCGAAGCCTTACAACATTTCGGCGACGAGGTGATCGCTGGCTTCAATTTCGGAGACTCGCCGGCCGACGTGTTTTGTAAGTCAAGGAGTGTATCCTCGAATGCAGCATTAAGATTAGACCTGACTAATCGCTGCAGGGGAAATCGATTTGTCGAAACAAGTCGTATGCTGGCCAGGCAAGAGAAGTTTCAGCTTACTCTTGCGGAGCTGTATTCTGGTGCACTTAGACTTAGGAGTGGTACTCCGGTTGACAAAGAGATTTTCGCCCGATGCTACGAGATCGAATCAATCGCGTTGGCTGGTATTTTGAAAGGCTCTGATGAGCCGCGTATGTTAATAGCCCCTGCGGTCGAGATAACATTTATCGTTGAAAATCTTGTGGTGCTCAATATGGGGTCTGTCCGAGCAACGTTCGGCTTCACTGATCACCAGTTGTCTCTGTATGAGCGCGTCAATGTTGGGTTGGCCTTCGAGTTTGCACGTCGAGAGACGGCTTCCGATCGTCTATTTATTGATTATGACGGTAACCGGCAATATCCGCTCTGGTATTTGTCCAACGTTCAGATCGAAACGTACCCCCCACGGTCAATTGAGGCCTTAGAAACAGTTCGAAAGGGCGCGTTGGCTGTCTTCAAGGAAGTCCTTGCTCGGTATCCGGGCCCGATCAGCCAGGATGACGAATGGGACTTGATCATTCGCCGCAAGCCAGCGGACTTCTTTCTAAAGTTCAATGAACGATCGGGAATTCTGACAATTCGAACCAAAATGAGCGGAAATCAACTCGACGCCATGAATGATAGGGTTCGCGACTTGTACAGATGGGTCTCCGCTAATCGTGTAAGTGCTCGTTGATGTCTGTTCATCGTTGGCATGCCGAAAGCCATAACGATGCATTGCCTTAAGTGTACAGAGAGGGTAATCGGCTGACAGTGCCGCGGTGAGCGGGCGGCGTCAGGCGGCTTCCTTGGCTTCTTGTTTTCCGGCTTTCTTTCCCTCCTTCCTTTGCTGTGAGGCGGGCAGGCCTTCGACGAAGGCGGTGGCGGGCGTTCGGCCGTTCATGCCCCGGCCCTGGTGCGGCCGACGCTGATTGTAGCCGACCAGGTAGTCGTCGAGAACGGTCTGCATCTCGTCGATGGTTTCGAACCAGGTGCGGTGCCCCTCGACCCGGAAGTGCTCGTCGAGCAGGGTGCGGTGCAGCCGCTCGACGATGCCGTTGGACTGCGGCCGCTTCACCCGTGTGGTGCGGTGGTCGATGTCCTCGAGCTGCAGGAACAGGTCGTAGGGATGCTGGTCGGGCCGGCCGCAGAACTCCCGGCCGTTGTCGGACAGCACGGTCTCGATTTTGGCGTCGTGCGCCTCGAAGGTCGGCAGCACGTCGTTGTTCATCAAATGCACGGCGGTGACCGGCAGCTTGCTGGAGTAGAGCCGGGCGAAGGCGTAGCGGCTATGGCAATCGATCGCGGTCTGCAGATAGACCTTGCCGACACCCTTGAGCGTACCGACGAAGAAAGTGTCGACGGCGACGAGGCTGCCGGTGTGCGGGGCCTCGATGTGGCGCTCCCGGAACTCGGGCGAGAACCGTTCGAGCAGCCTTGTCTGTTGTAAGCGCTGTTCTCAGGCCACGTGCCTGAGGTCTTGCGTGGCGGGATAGGCCCAGGGCAGCAGGTCGTCGATCTGACCGTTCGGGTGGCCGTTGACGATCCTGGTGATGACGTCGGCGAGATAGGCGTGCGGCTCGACGCCGATGAGCTTGCAGGTTTCGATCAGCGAAGCAATGACGGCCCAGTGTTCGCCGCCGCCGTCCGAGCCGGCGAACAGGGCGTTCTTGCGGTTCAGCGCGATCGGGCGGATGGCGCGTTCGACGACGTTGGAATCGATTTCGATGTGGCCGTCGGCGATGAAGCGTGTCAGCCCTTCCCAGCGCGACAGTGCATACCGGATGGCTTCCGCGAGCTTGGTCTTCTGGCTGATCAGGCCGAGCTTGGCGCGCAGCCAGGGTTCGAGCTCGTCGACGATCGGCTGGCTCTTCTCGTGGCGGACCGCGCGACGCTGGTCGGCGGTACGACCGCGGATCTCGGCTTCGACGGCATAGAGTCGGGCGATGCGTTCGAGCGCCTCGCTGGCGATCGGTGCGGGACCGGCCGCGGCAAGTTCGTAGAAGCGCCGACGGACGTGGGACCAGCAGAACGCCAGTTGTACGTCGCCGCGCTCGGCGAGCACCCGATAGCCGGCATAGCCATCGACCTGAAGGACGCCGGCAAAACCGGCGAGATGGGCGATCGGCCGTTCGGCTTTGCGGTCGGGGGCGTAAACGTAGGCGACAGCGGGCGGGTCGGTGCCACCCCAGGGCCGGTCATCGCGGGCATAGGCCCAGAGCTGGCCGGTCTTGGTGCGGCCACGGCCGGGATCGAGCACCGGGGCGGTCGTTTCGTCGGCAAACAGTTTTGGCGATTGCTTCAGGGAGGCGAGTAGCCGCTCATGCACCGGCCGCAGCAGGAAGGCGGCGCGCCCGACCCAATCGGCCAGGGTCGAGCGATCCAGATCGAGGCCCTGACGGGCGTAAATTTGTGCCTGCCGATACAGCGGCAGATGGTCGGCGTATTTGGCGACCAGCACCTGCGCCACGGTGGCTTCGGTCGGCAACCCGCCCTCGATCAGCCGCGCCGGCGCCTCGGCCTGCACCATGGTCTCGCAAGCCCGGCAGGCATACTTCGGCCGGCGCACGACCAGGACCCGGAACTGGGCCGGGACGATGTCCAGTCGCTCGCTCACATCCTCGCCGACCCGGTGCAGCGCCTGCTGGCAGCAGGGGCAGACGTGATTGTCGATGTCGACCAGCATCTCGAGGCGCGGCAGATGTGGCGGCAACGATCCTCTGTTCCTGCGGCGCCGGGCGGCCCGGTTCGATCGTTCGGCCGCATTGAGTGCATCGGCCGCGGCATTGCCGCTGGCCTCGACCTGTTCGGCCTCCTCCAGGCCGAGCAGCAACTGGTCCTCCGGCAACGTCTCGGCGCGGCGGCCGAAGCGATGACGCTGCAACTCCTTGATGATCTGCTCCAGCCGCGCGGCGCGCGCCCGTTCGGCCAGCAGCATCGCCTTGAGCGTACCGGGATCGTCTGGAAGCGTATCCGCCGTCGTCGTCATGAGGCGATTACACCATGCGTCGCGGCGTCCCGCGAGCGCGACATGCATGCTGATTCACTGTGCCGCAGCTCAGTTCGCCTGGATCGGCGACGGTGTCTCGCGCGCAGCGTGGACGCGCTTCCAGTCCAGCCCTTCGAGCAGCGCCGACAACTGCGCCGCGGTCAGGCGAATGACGCCGTCCTGCACGTTCGGCCAGCAGAACGAACCGGTCTCCAGCCGCTTGGCAAACAGGCACACGCCGCTGCCGTCCCAGTAGATCAGCTTCACCCGGTCGGCGCGCTTGGCGCGGAACACATACACCGCGCCGGAGAACGGATCGGCCTGCATGCTCTCGCGCACCAGGGCCGCGAGCCCTTCGGCACCCTTGCGGAAGTCGACGGGCCTGGTCGCCACCATCACCCGCACCGCCCCCGTCGGACCGATCACGTGCAGGTCTTCAGCGCACGGATCACGGCCGCAACCGTCGCGGCATCCGCGCCGCGGCCGACCCGGACCGCGACGCCGTTGATCTCCAGTTCGATGTTGCCGGTGTTCTCGCCGCCCTCGGGCGTCTTGCGAACGTATCGACGCCGTTGCGGTGAGCCCGCCGGCGAAGATGATGGCGTAACGACAGCGGGCACGAACATCTGCGGCTCGGGAGCCGCAGGGATCGCAGCCGGCTGTCGCATTTGCCGGCGCCACGTAAACAGTTGTTGCGGTGACAATCCGTGCCGCCGCGCGACCTCCGACACCACAGCTCCCGGGGCCAGCGTCTCCTCGACGAACCGCGCCTTGTCGTCTGCCGAAAATTGCCGGCGTCGACCGGTCTCGGTGATGACCTCGACCCGGCGCGCCGAGGTCTTAGGCTCAAGCATATGGTCAAGCTTAGACACAAGCCGATCTCCCGTCAGAGATCGATCATTCCTCAGCCGACGCCCTCAATGGAAGGTGGGGCCGAAACAGCGCTTACTGTCTGTTCGTCCGAGAGCTCGATGGTGCGCTCGGCGGTGGTCTTCTCCAGCCGCAGCAGCCGCTCGTGCTTGGTCAGCAGGCCATGGCGCTGCCACACCCCGCGGATGCCGCCGGCGGAGACCTGCAGGCCTTTCAGCCGCAGCTCCTGCTCGACACGCACCGCGCCGTGGCACGGGTGCACCAGGGCGTGGTTGAGCACGGCGGCCTCGATCTCGGCCGAGACGCGGTTGGGATGCGGCCCCCTGGCGCCGGGCAGCCGGTCGATCAGGCCTTCGGCGCCGAAGGTCTGGAAGTTGCGGCGGATCTCGTAGAACTGCTGCCGGGAATAACCCATCACCTTGCAGGCGCGGCTGACGTTCTGAAGATCCGTGGCCAGCTCCAGCAACGAGAGCTTGCGCCGTGCTATCTTGTCCTTGGAGGTCATGATCGTTTGTCCTTGAGGTTCGATTGGTCGTTTGGCGACACCATCAAACCCGCTCGGACGCGGCGTGACCACCGGAACCGGGCGCTCGGACTCTTGCGGTCCGCGCCCGGTTCTTTCGGGGCCAAACTGTCAGGTGATTACGATCTCAGGACACCTTAAGTGCCGGTCGTTCGACAAAGGCGAATACGATCAGGGCATCCGAATCGAGCGCCAAGGGCGCGTTCGTACGCTGCATTGACGGGAACGCTAACCCACTGCTCGGTCAGCTAGATGATATGGCGTGCATGACCACTCGCGTTCAGACCAATAACAGCACTCGCATCCACAACCGATATGACTTCTGGATCTGCGGGGGAATGTGGACAAGCTCATCAGATTCGCTCTCCTCGCGCTCCGCGCCGTCAAGTACCTCCCTTATCCCATCAAGGTCGAGCTGAAGCATGCGGGCAATTTGCCCATCTCTATATAGCTCTTTCTTCCACGCCTCGCGCGAGATGTCCGAAAGGCCAGACGATCGCCCCTGGATCGTGGCATTGCTCCCTCTCCATCCGTAGGAACGTCGCGTCTGGTTCCTTATTTTCCGTGGCGACCGCGGCACTCGCGGATGGCGGAATGCAAAACGGCAAGGCTTGCATCACGGCGCCTGCCTCGGCGGCGACGATCGTTGGCCTAGGCCTCGACGTGGGCGGGGTCTCTGGGTGCTTAGGCGCGTTCAAAGTTGCCGAGTGCGTCACACATGTGCTACACATTGCCGGTGCCGCGACGAATTCGCTAGCGATTTCAGTATGTTTCGCGTGCGCTGGCGCCAGGGTGAGTACCCTCCCGCCCCAGCCAGGTTTTTCAAAAGGTTAGCTGATCTCGCGCGCCGCAGTTCCGTGTTGCGGCAAAAGCGCGTTGCCGCTCGATCGTGGCGCCGGTTCCGGCGCGGCGCGATGTCGCCGTCTATGGGCTGATCCGATCAGCAGGACCGTATCCACCCCGTTTACCCGCCGATATTGGCACCTGCGGCGAACAGCAATATGCAGGGGTAGCCGCTCGGGAGACCCCAATGCACGTCACGCTGGTTCATGTCGTCGTCAAGCCGGAGGCGGTGGAGGCGTTCATCGCCGCCACCCGCGCCAATCATGAAGCCTCGGTGCAGGAGCCCGGCAACCTGCGGTTCGACGTGCTGCAGCAGCCGGACGATCCGACCCGGTTCGTGCTCTATGAAGCCTATGTCAGCGCCGAGGCCGCGGCCGCCCATAAGCAGACCGCCCATTATGCGCGCTGGCGCGACACCGTGGCGGACATGATGGCCGAGCCGCGCCGCGGCGTGCCGATGCACGGCCTGTTGCCGAGCGTCTCGTGATGACGGCGTTTTCGGTCGGCCGGCTGCCGCGCGTCGAATTCGGCGCCGGCGCCATCCGCAAGCTGCCGGAACTGGCGGCGAGCTATGGTCCGCGCGTGTTGCTGGTCACCGGCGCGCGCTCGTTCGACAACTCGTCCTATGGGCCGGCGCTGCTGCAGGCGCTGCACGCCAAGGGCTGCAGCACCTCTATCGTCAAGGTGCAGGGCGAGCCATCGCCGGAACTGGTCGATGATGCGGTGCGCGCCCATCATCAAGGCAACATCTCGGTGGTGATCGGCGTTGGCGGCGGCAGCGCGATCGATGCGGCCAAGGCGATCGCCGGTCTGTTGATTACCGGCCAGTCGGTGCTCGATCATCTGGAAGGCGTCGGCCCGGAGCTGCCCTATCGCGGCCCGGCCGTGCCGTTCATTGCCGTGCCGACCACCGCCGGCACCGGCGCGGAAGCCACCAAGAACGCCGTGCTGTCGCGGCAGGGTGTCTCCGGTTTCAAAAAGTCGTTCCGCGACGACGCGCTGGTCGCGCAGCTCGCGCTGGTCGATCCCGATCTGATGGCCGGCTGCTCGCCGGCGCTGATCGCCGCCAATGGCATGGATGCGCTGACCCAGCTGATCGAGTCCTATGTCTCGACCAAGAGCAGCCCGTTCAGCGCGGCGCTGGCGCGTTCCGGGCTGGAAGCCGCGCGCGGCGGCTTGCTGGCCTGGCATCAGGGCGGCGCGGCGGCATCGGCGGCGCGCGAGCAGATGGCCTATGCGGCGCTGCTATCCGGCATCTGTTTGGCGCAGACCGGGCTCGGCTCGGTGCACGGGCTGGCTTCGCCGCTCGGCGCGTATTTCCCGATTCCGCATGGCGTGGTGTGCGGCACGCTGCTGGCGGCCGCAACCGAGGTCAACATCGCCGCGATGGCGCAGCGCCAGCCGCAGAGCATTGGCCTTACGCGCTATGCTGAGGTCGGCCGGCTGCTGACCGGCGAGCACGGCCGCGACGATGCCGAAGACCGCGCCGCGCTGCTAGGTCTGTTGCAGCGCTGGACCGAGCAGCTGGCGATGCCGAGCCTGTCGGCGCTCGGCGTCAGTGCCGCTGATATCGGCCGCATCGTTGCCGGCAGCCGCGGTTCCAGCATGAAAACCAATCCGATCGCGCTTGGCGACGACGAGATCGCCAGCATCCTGACCGCGCGCCTTTAAGCTGGATCACGGCCGGCGCTGCCGCTTGCGGCACCGGGCCGAAGCCGCTTAACCTTGCCGTCCAGCGTGGTCAGCCTTGGGCCAACGCTGCCCTGATCGCTGCCCAATTCGGCGGCGCTGTCATCAGGCGCGATAGCACAGGGCGGGAGCGAGCGCGCCGGGATGGATCCGTTCAATCTGTTATGGCTGCAGGGGGCGAGTTGCGGCGGCTGCACCATGGCCGCGCTCGACCGCGGTCCGCACGGCTGGTTCGCCGAGCTGACCTCGTTCGGCGTGCATCTGTTGTGGCATCCGTCATTCAGCGAAGCGACCGGCGCTGAAATCATCGCTCTGTTCGAAGCGATCGAAGCCGGTCAGCTACCGCTCCATGGCCTGGTGTTGGAAGGCGCGGTGCTGCGCGGCCCGCATGGCAGCGGCCGCTTTCAGATGCTGTCCGGCACCGGGCGCACGATGCAGGATTGGATCACGCGCCTTGCGCCGCATGCCGGCGTGGTGGTGGCGGTCGGCAGCTGCGCGGCGTTCGGCGGCGTCGCTGCCGCAGGCGGCAATCCGACTGAGGCGAGCGGCTTGCAGTTTCTGGAAACCGAGCGTGGCGGCGTGCTCGGCGCCTCGTTCCGGTCGCGCAGCGGCCTGCCGGTGGTCAACATCGCCGGCTGCGCACCGCATCCCGATTGGATCAGCACCACGCTGGCGGCGCTGGCGCTCGGCGAACTGAACGCCGACGATCTCGACGCCTTTGCGCGGCCAAAATTCTTCGCGGCGCATCTCGCCCATCATGGCTGCGCCCGCAATGAGTTCTACGAATTCAAGGCCAGCGCCGAGCAATTGGCGCAGCGCGGCTGCCTGATGGAGCATCTTGGCTGCAAGGCAACGCAAGCGGTCGGCGACTGCAATCAGCGCGGCTGGAACGGCAGCGGCTCCTGCACCCGCGGCGGCTATCCGTGCATCGCCTGCACTTCGCCGGGCTTTGAGGCGGCGCATAACCTGCTCGAAACCGCGAAAGTGGCCGGCATTCCGGTCGGGCTGCCGCTCGATATGCCAAAAGCCTGGTTCGTGGCGCTGGCGGCGCTGTCAAAATCGGCGACGCCGCCGCGGGTGCGCGCCAATGCCACCGCCGATCAAGTGATCGTGCCGCCCAGTTCCGGCGCCGGGCGCCGCAAGTGAGCCGCCGGCTGATCATCGGCCCGTTCAACCGCGTCGAGGGCGATCTCGAGCTGCGGCTTGATATTGCGGAGGGCGCGGTGGCGTCCGCCGAAGTGAGTTCGCCGCTCTATCGCGGCTTTGAGCAGATGCTGCTCGGCCGGCCGGCGCTCGATGGCCTGGCGCTGGTGCCGCGGATCTGCGGCATCTGCTCGGTGTCGCAGTCGCTGGCCGCGGTGGCGGCGCTGCGCGCGGTCGATGGCATCGCCGCTGCCCCAAATGGCGTGATCGCCGCCAATCTCGTCCACGCGGCTGAGAATGTCGCCGATCATCTCACCCATTTCTATCTGTTCTTCATGCCGGACTTTGCGCGCGCCAGCTACGCGGCGCGGCCCTGGCATGACGAGATCGCGGCGCGCTTCAAGGCAATGCAGGGCAGCGCGCTGGCGCAAATGCTGCCGGCGCGGGCGCGGCTGTTGCAGATCATGGGGCTGATCGCCGGCAAATGGCCGCATAGCCTGGCGTTCCAGCCGGGCGGCACCACCCGCGCGATCGATCTTGGCGATCGGGTGCAGCTGCTCGCGATCATTGCCGATCTGCGCGTTTTTCTGGAAACCACGCTGCTCGGCGATACGCTGGACAATGTGTTGGCACTGGATAGCGCCGATGCGCTCAATGCCTGGCGCCAGGGACGCAGCAGCGATTTCGCGCGCTTTCTGGCGATCGCCGATGATCTGAAGCTTGATCAGCTCGGCCGGATAGCACTGCCACTGCTCAGCTCGGGCGGTTATCAAGCTCTCGACGCGCCGCTGTTCGCCGCCGGGGTGTTTGACCCCGCGAGCGCGTCAGCGCGCGCCTTTGATCCGTCGTTGATCACTGAAGACGTCGCCCGCGCCTGGATGCGCGACACGGCGCTGGTGCCGGCCAGCGCCGAAACGCTGCCCGATGCCGACAAGAGTGCGGGCTATTCCTGGTGCAAGGCGCCGCGGCTGGACGGCCAGCCGGCCGAGGTCGGCGCGCTGGCGCGGCAGGCGGTGGATGGCCAGCCATTGATCCGCGACCTGCTGCAACGCGCCGGGCCGAGTGTCGCGACGCGGGTGATCGCGCGGCTGATCGAAACCGCGCGGCTCGCGATCACGATGCAGCACTGGGCGATGCAGCTCGATCTGCGCCAGCCGTTTCTTGATCACACGCCGCGGTGCCTGACGGGCAGTGGCGTCGGCTTTGCCGAGGCCGCGCGTGGTACGCTCGGTCACTTCATCGAACTCGGCGATGGCCGCATCCGTCGCTATCAGATCATCGCGCCGACCACCTGGAATTTCTCGCCGCGCGATCGCCTTGGGCAGGCCGGGCCGCTCGAGCAGGCGCTGGTGGGCACGGTGGTTGGTGATGACGGCGCGCAATCTGTCGCAGTGCAGCATATTGTGCGCTCATTCGATCCCTGTATGGTGTGCGCCGCACACTAACGACAACGATGTCGTAACCATGCGGTTACGTGCTTGGCAGCACAGCAAGCGAGTTGTCACTCAAGACGGCCACGACCGCGCGATCGTGACATTGCTGCCAACAGCCATCATCACTTCACATCAAGTACTTGAACGCCCCGGCCCCCTGTTTCGGTAGCCTGGCACGGTTCTTGCGAGCCTCGGATTATCACGCAGCTCCAACGAGAGTTGCGGCAGTCGAGGACCCGAGGAGCCAGTATGGGCGCAGCCACAGAGACCTTTTACGAGGTGATCCGGCGACAGGGCATTACCCGCCGGAGCTTCATCAAATTCTGCAGCTTGACCGCGACCAGCTTGGGCCTCGGCTCGATGGGCGCCAGCCAGATCGCGCAGGCGCTGGAATCGAAGCCGCGCGTGCCGGTGATCTGGATGCACGGGCTGGAATGCACCTGCTGTTCGGAGAGCTTTATCCGCTCGGCGCATCCGTTGGTGAAGGATGTCGTGCTGTCGATGATCTCGCTCGACTATGACGACACGCTGATGGCCGCGGCCGGCCATCAGGCCGAAGCGATCCTGGAAGAGACCCGCAAGAAGCATAAGGGCCAATATGTGCTCGCGGTGGAGGGCAATCCGCCGCTGAACGAAGACGGCATGTTCTGCATCGATGGCGGCCGGCCGTTCGTGGAAAAGCTCAAGGAGATGGCCGAGGACGCGATGGCGGTGGTGGCCTGGGGCTCGTGCGCCTCATGGGGCTGCGTGCAGGCCGCCAAGCCGAACCCGACCCAGGCGACGCCGATCGACAAGGTGATCCGCAACAAGCCGGTGATCAAGGTGCCGGGCTGTCCGCCGATCGCCGAAGTGATGACCGGCGTCATCACTTACATCATCACCTTCGGCAAGCTGCCTGAACTCGACCGCCAGGGGCGGCCCAAGATGTTCTATTCGCAGCGCATTCACGATAAGTGCTATCGCCGCCCGCATTTCGACGCCGGACAGTTTGTCGAGCAATGGGACGACGACGCCGCGCGCAAGGGCTTCTGCCTGTACAAAATGGGCTGCAAGGGCCCGACCACTTACAACGCCTGCTCAACGGTGCGCTGGAATGGCGGCGTGTCGTTCCCGATCCAGTCCGGCCATGGCTGCATCGGCTGCTCGGAAGATGGCTTCTGGGACAAGGGCTCGTTCTACGAACGGCTCACCACCATCCAGCAATTCGGCATCGAGGCGAATGCCGACAAGATCGGCGCCACGGTGGCCGGCGCGGTCGGCGTCGCGATTGCCGCCCATGCCGCAGTGACCACGGTGCGCAACCTGTCGCGCCGCAAGGAAGTGCCGGATAGCAACGGCGGCGACAAATCCAACGGCAAGTCGGCTTAAGTCAGGGACGCAGCATCATGACCAATGTCACCACGCCCAATGGCTTCAAGCTCGACAATGCCGGCCGCCGCGTCGTGGTCGATCCGGTGACCCGGATCGAGGGCCACCTGCGCGTCGAGGTCAATGTCGACTCCAACAATGTGATCCGCAACGCGGTCTCGACCGGAACGATGTGGCGCGGCATCGAGGTGATCCTCAAGGGCCGCGATCCGCGCGACGCCTGGGCCTTCACCCAGCGCATCTGCGGCGTCTGCACCGGCACGCACGCGCTGACCTCGGTGCGCGCGGTCGAGAATGCGCTTGGCATCGCCATTCCGGAGAATGCCAACACCATCCGCAACATCATGCAGCTCGCGCTGTATGTGCACGATCATCTGGTGCACTTCTATCACCTGCACGCGCTCGATTGGGTCGATGTGGTGTCGGCGCTCAAGGCCGATCCGAAAGCGACCTCGGCGCTGGCGCAGTCGATCTCGCCTTGGCCGATGTCCTCGCCCGGCTATTTCAAGGACCTGCAACTGCGGCTGCAGAAGTTTGTGGAATCCGGGCAGCTCGGGCCGTTCAAGAACGGCTATTGGGGCCACCCGGCCTATAAGCTGCCGCCCGAAGCCAATCTGATGGCGGTCGCGCATTATCTGGAAGCGCTCGATTTCCAGAAGGAGATCGTCAAGATCCACGCGGTCTATGGCGGCAAGAACCCGCATCCGAACTGGCTGGTCGGCGGCGTGCCCTGCGCTATCAATGTCGATGGCGCCGGCGCGGTCGGTGCCGTCAATATGGAGCGGCTGAATCTGGTGTCCTCGATCATCGATCAGTCGATCGCCTTCATCGAGCAGGTCTATATCCCGGACCTGATCGCGATCGCCGGCTTCTACAAGGACTGGCTCTATGGCGGCGGGCTGGCCTCGAAATCGGTGATGTCCTATGGCGACATTCCTGAATACGCCAATGACTATTCCGACAAGAGCCTGCAGCTGCCGCGCGGCGTGATCCTGAACGGCAATCTCAACGAGGTGCTGCCGGTCGATCTGCATGCGCCGGATCAGATCCAGGAATATGTCACGCACTCCTGGTACAAATATCCGGACGAGAAGCGCGGCCTACATCCCTATGACGGCATCACCGAGCCGAACTTTGCGCTCGGCCCCAATGCCAAGGGCACCAGGACCAATATCGAGGCGGTCGACGAGGCGGCGAAGTACTCGTTCCTGAAGGCACCGCGCTGGAAGGGCAATGCGGTCGAGGTCGGACCGCTGGCGCGCTACATCATCGGCTATGCGCAAGGCAAACCGGAGTTCAAGGAGCCGACCGAAAAACTGCTGAAGGCGCTCGATGTGCCGGTGACCGCGCTGTTCTCGACGCTCGGCCGCACCGCGGCGCGCGGCCTCGAATGCCAATGGGCCGTGCACAAGCTGCGCGCGGCCCAGGACAAGCTGGTCGCCACCATCAAGGCCGGCGACAGCTCGACCGCCAATGTCGACAAATGGCAGCCGTCGAGCTGGGCCAGCCAAGCCAAGGGCGCCGGCTTCACCGAGGCGCCGCGCGGCGCGCTGGCGCATTGGATCAAGATCAAGGATGGCCGGATCGACAATTATCAATGCGTGGTGCCGACCACCTGGAACGGCAGCCCGCGCGATCCGCAGGGCAATATCGGCGCGTTTGAAGCGGCGCTGCTCGACACGCCGATGGCCGATCCGAACCAGCCGCTGGAAATCCTGCGCACCTTGCACTCGTTCGATCCGTGCCTGGCCTGCTCGACCCATGTGATGAGCGAGGACGGCCAGGAGATGACCCGGGTGACGGTGCGCTGAGCTAAGCGGCGGCGTCGTGCGGCGCCATCATCGCCGCACGATGAAGGCAACAACACGGCTGCGGCCGCAGGGAGAGGAAGATGACGGAGATCGCGCGGGTCCAAGGCGCTCTCGACTCGGCCGGCGAACGCGCCCGGTCGTTGCAGACCGTCTATGTCTATCAGGCCCCGGTGCGGCTATGGCACTGGGTCAATGCGCTGTTGATCGTCGCGCTCTGCATCACCGGCTATCTGATCGGCTCGCCGCCGCCCTCGGTGCAGGGCGAAGCCTCGGCGTCGTTCCAGTTCGGCTATATCCGCTTCATCCACTTCTTCTGCGGCCAGGCGCTGATCGTGTTCTTCCTGCTGCGCGCGATCTGGCCGTTGTTCGGCAACAAATACTCCAAGCAGATCTTCTACATGCCGGTCACCAACCGCACCTGGTGGTGGGGCATGCTCTATGAGCTGAAATGGTACATGTTCCTGGTGCGCGACCCGAAGAAGTATATCGGCCACAATCCGCTGGCCCATGTCGCGATGTTCACCTTCATGCTGTTCATGGTGTTCATGATGTGCAGCGGCATGGCGATGTATGGCGAAGGGCTCGGCGTCGATAGCTGGCAGTACAAAGTGTTCGGCTTCATGTTCACGCTGTTCCCAAACAGTCAGGATCTGCATACGCTGCATCATCTCGGCATGTGGGCGATCGTGGTGTTCGTGATGGTGCATATCTACGCCGCGGTGCGCGAAGACATTCTCAGCCGCCAGAGCATGATCTCGTCGATCGTGTCCGGCGAACGTCTGTTCCGCGACGATCTGCCGGATTGAGGGCGCAGCCGATGCACTCTGCACCTTTCAACTCTGGAACTTTGCCCGTCATTGCGAGCGAAGCGAAGCAATCCAGCGGCGCTGAGCACGGAGCCCTGGATTGCTTCGTCGCTTCGCTCCTCGCAATGACCAGTGCGAGGTTGCGTGCGAGAACCAGTTCAAAGTTGAGTTCGAGGACGTCAACCCCATGACGGACCATTCGACGACATCGCCGCCGCCCCGGGTTCTGGTGCTTGGCATCGGCAACATTCTGTGGGCCGACGAAGGCTTTGGGGTCCGCGCCGTCGAGGCGTTTCATCGCTCGTATCAAGTGCCGGCCAACGTCACCGTGCTCGATGGCGGCACCCAGGGCCTGTATCTGGTCAATTTCCTGCAGGAGCACGAGTTGCTGCTGGTGTTCGACGCCATTGATTACGGCCTGCCGCCCGGCACGCTGAAACTGGTGCGCGATGACGAGGTGCCGAAATTCACCGGCGCCAAGAAGATGAGCCTGCATCAGACCGGGTTTCAGGACGTGCTGAGCGCCGCCGATCTGCTCGGCGCCGCGCCGCGCGCGCTGGCGCTGATCGGCTGCCAGCCGCAGGATCTGGAAAATTGGGGCGGGGCGCTGACGGCGCCGGTGAAGGACCGGATTGCCGATGCGCTGGCGCTGGCGTGCGAGGTGCTGGCCGAATGGGGCGTGGTGCTGACGCCGCGCGCCGTGCCGCTCGACCCGGCCGAGCGGCTGCTCGGCAATGATATCGATCACGACCATTACGAACGGCAACAGGGCGCCGTGGCCTGAACAACGAATTGAACGAGGAGACGTCATGACCCAGCATTTCCGCATCGGCGCCGTTGCGATCGCGCTGCTCGCCATTCCGGGCATCGCCGAAGCCCACACCGGGCACGCGTCGCAATTCGACGGTCTCGCCGCCGGCTTCATCCATCCGTTCGGCGGGCTCGATCATCTGCTGGCGATGGTGGCGGTTGGTCTGTGGGCGGCCTCGCTCGGCGGCGCGGCGCGCTGGCTGGTGCCGGCGTCCTTCATCACGCTGATGGCGCTCGGCGCGGTGGCCGGTGCCTATGGCGTCACGCTGCCGGCGGCAGAATCGCTGATCGCGCTGTCGGTGATCACGCTCGGCGTGCTGGTCGCGCTGCAGGTCAAGGTGCCGGTCGGCGCCGCGGCTGCGATCGTGGCGCTGTTCGGTTTGCTACACGGCCACGCCCATGGCGCCGAAATGCCGGCGATGGCGCAGCCGCTCGGCTATGGCCTCGGCTTCGTCGCCGCCACCGCGCTGCTGCATGGCGTCGGCCTGTCGCTCGGCACCGTGCTGCCGCGGCTGGCGCCCAAGCGCGCGGTCGGCATGGCGGGCGGCGCGATCGCGCTGGCCGGTGTTACGCTGGCGCTGCCGCTGTAACGCGCAATTTGCGGAGCGCTGCGGATGTGTGTCGGGCTGCCGATGATGGTGGTGTCCAGCGAAGCAAGCTCGGCGCTCTGCGTGCGCCGCGGCGAGCACCGCAGCGTGTCCACGGTGTTAGTTGGCGATGTGGCACCAGGCGAACATTTATTAGTGTTTATCGACAGCGCGGTGCGCAAGCTCGACGCTGAGGAAGCGCGTTTGATCGACGACGCGCTCGACGGCGTCGCCGCGGCGCTGGAAGGGCGCCCGTTCGAGCATCTGTTCGCCGATCTGATCGACCGCGAGCCGCAGCTTCCTGATCATCTGCGCACGCGCTAAGCACGCATCTGTTGCGAGCAATTAGCGGCTTGCAAAAACTTGCGCGCGAAGTGGAATCCAACTTTTCAGCACGTGGGATTTGTGCTTCCAATTAAGCGATGCGACGCGACTGATCGTCACAACGCATCATGCCATCGGCGATCTGCCGCTGGTGATCGGCCGTGTCATGCGGCCAGAAAACAGATCGTTGCCGGTCAACAATAATAACACGCGGCAAACGAGATTTTGGGGGGAATGATGAGCGCGGCGCCCGCGAACGAGGTCGCTTGTAATCAGCAGATGCCGGTGGTCGATCAGACGACGGTCGATCAGATTCTGGCCGGCGCTGCCAACAAGGTGGCGGTGCTGTTCTTCCGTGGCGACGCGGAACGCTGGCCGGAATCGGCTGACGTCGCTGTGATTCTGCCCGAGCTGATCGCGACATTTCGTGGCCGGCTGTTTCCGGTGGTGGTCGCCAGCGACGCGGAGCGGCTGCTGATGAAGCGGTTCGGCGTCACGGTGTTTCCAAGCCTGGTGTTGGCGCGGCCGGACCGCATTCTGGGCGTGATCGCCAAGCTGCAGGACTGGTCGAACTACATCGCGCGCATCGACGCCATGCTGATCGCCGATGCCCTGCCCACTGCGGAGGTGCCATCATGAGAGTCGGCTATTGGAGTTCGCCCGACGGCGACGATGTCGAGATGACGCTGCTGCCGGTCGGCCATGATGGCGGCGGCGCGCGTCACGGCCGCACCGGCTCGGGCGCGGTCTCGGCACTGGCGACAAGCAGCGGCGAGGAGCTGCGGCAGCAATGCCCGCTGCTGGCCTCGACCTTGGCGCAGTTGGCCGATGCGCTCGCGCACCAATCGGCCGCCGGCGCCAACCAGCTATTGACGATCGATCAGCTGTCGGCCGCGGAGCGCGCTTTGCTGTTCGACATTTTGGGCGAAGGCGAAGTATCCGGCATCGTCGCGCTGCCCGATCGCCGCGTCGCTCAGATCCAGGAATCGGTGATGACCGGGCTATGGCGGGTGCGGATCGAAGCTGATGCCGAGCAGCCGCAGCTCGATTATCTCGAGATCGGCGCCATTCCCGCGATCGTCACGCACGCGGCCCATGATTTCACCGTGCCGGAGTTTGCGGTCGGCGAACCGCCGCCAGGGGTGATGAATGTCATGCCAGTGCTGGCCGAGATCCGCGAGCGGGTGTCGTCGCATCGCGCCGGCCAGGCCTCGCATGTCATCAATTTCACGCTGCTGCCGATGAGCGCCGCCGATATGGCGCATCTGGTCGATACGCTCGGCAATGGTCCGATCCAATTGTTTTCGCGCGGCTATGGCAGCTGCCGGGTGCTGGCCACCGGCGTGCGGCATGTCTGGTCGGTGCAGTTCCTGAATTCGATGGAAACGCCGATCCTGGACACCATCGAAATTGGCGACGTGCCGGCGGCGGTGTGCGCCGCCAATGAGGATTTTCACGATTCCGCAGAACGGCTCGGCGAGATCATCGAGGCGTATTTCCGATGACCGACGCGCCGCATTCGATCTGCTCGGCGCTGCCGCAGCACAGTCCGGCGGACCGCGATCCGGAAGCGCGCGCCGCGGGTGAGGCGCTGGCCGCTTTCTACCATGCCGCCGAGCGCGGCATGCGCGATCTGCCGGTGTTCAATGCCGCGCTGCAGGTCGCTGCGATCGGCTTCCACGCCTGCGACGATCACGCATTTGGGGTGATGGTCACGCCCTGGTTCATGAATCTGGTGCGCATTCCGCTCGATGCCGTGGCCTGCGATTTGCCCCATGGCAGCGGCGTGGCGCGGACGCTGCCGGCCGGCACGTTGGAATTCACGGTGGGCCAGCTCGATGCCTTTGGCACCATCGAAAGCTGTTCGCTGTTTTCGCCGATGTTCGGCTTTGCCGATCAGCCGACGGCCGAACAGGCGGCCGCGGCGGCCTTGGCGGCGGTGCTCGATGCGGAGTTTACCCCGCCTGTGGACGCGCCAGCGGAGCCGCCGCCGGCACCCACCAATGTCGCGCTCGATCGCCGCAAGTTCCTGCGCGGTGAACTGCGGGAGCGGCCACGATGAACGCCGCGCCGCGCGATGATCGCATCGAGGTGAGTTTGGCCGTGGCGGCCAATCGCGTCGTTGCGGTGAAGATCAGCGCGCGACGTCCGGTCGGGATCGGCCGGCTGGCAGAAGGGCGAGAGGGTGATGCGGTAGCGGCGCTGCTGCCGCGCCTGTTCGCGCTATGCGGCCGCGCCCATAGCGCGGCGTTTGCGACGGCCTGCGCCATGGCGCGCGGCACGGCGCTGCCCGAGCGCGCCATGCTCGCGCACAGCGCCGCGGTGCTGGCCGAGCGGATGAGCGAATTGCTGCGCGGCACGCTGGTCGCGCTGGCGGGGCCAGCGCTGCCGTCCCTCGCGCCGGCGCTGCGCCAGATCAGCGAAGCGGCACGGCGGTTTGACGGCGCGGCGCTGCCGGACACGGCTGCGATCGACGCCATTGAAGCGGGGCTTGCGGCGCTCGGCCTGCCGCCGCACTGCTTGGATGATCACGCGAACTATCAGCACTGGCTGGCTGCCGATGGTCCGCTGGCGGCGCTGCATGCTGCGCTGCTCACCAGCGATGCCGCATTCGGCGCGGTCTCGATCGATGCGCTGGCCGCGAGCGACGATGCCGCGATCGGCGCCGCGCTATGCCAGCAAGGCGCGCTGTTTGCCGCGCGGCCGCAGCTCGGCGACCGGGTGCCGGAAACTGGCGCGCTGGCCCGCCAGGCCGCGCATCCGCTCATCAAACAGCTTGGCGCTGGACTTGGCGCCGGACTTGGCGCGCGATTGGTGGCGCGGCTGATCGAAATCCGCGAAACGCCCGATCAACTCCGCGCCGTGCAGCGCGGCGAGATACCCGGCGATCTGCTGACGGCCGCGCCGCTCGCCGCAAATGATGCCATCGCCGCGGTGGAGGGCGCGCGCGGCCGGCTGCATCATCTGGTGGCGCTTGATCCGCACGGCCGCGTCAGCCGGCTGGAGATGCTGGCGCCGACCGAATGGAATTTCCATCCGCAGGGCGCGCTGCGCCGCGCCTTGAGCGCGCTGCAACTGCGCGCCGACGGCGCCGATCAACAGCGCGTCGAACGGCTGGTGGCCGCGTTCGATCCGTGCGTGGCGTTTTGCGTCAAGCTGACGGAGGCCGCCGATGCATGAGATGGCGCTCTGCGAAAGCGTGATTGAAATCATCGAGCGCGAAGCGCAGCAGCAGAACTTTTCCAAGGTGCGCGCTGTGTGGCTGGAGATCGGTGCGCTCAGCCATGTCGAACCCGAGGCGCTGCGGTTCTGCTTTTCCGCGATCAGCCGCAACACCATCGCCGCCGACGCGCGCTTTGAGATCATCGGCGTGCCCGGCGAAGCCTGGTGCATGAAATGCGCGGCCACGGTGCCGCTGGTGCAGCGCTACGAACCGTGCCCGCGTTGCGGCGGGCATCAATTGCAGGTGACCGCGGGCGAAGAACTGCGCGTCAAGGAATTGGAGGTCGATTGATGTGTACGGTGTGCGGCTGCGGCAGCGCCAAGGTCGAGCAGGGCCAGCAGCACGGTCATCAGCATGACCATCCGCATGATCATGACCATGCTCACGACCATGATCACACGCATCACCACGGCCATCACCATCATCATGACGGTGATGGCCATAGTCATAGTCACAGCCACAGCCATGCGCACGCGCATTCTCATAGCCATGACCATGATCATCATCACCACGGCGATCATTCTCATGATCATCACCACGCCGATGGCGATCACGCCTATCACCATAGTCACGATCACGGCCATGACCACCATGATCATGACCACGCGGATCATGATCACCCGGCGCCGAGTGCCGATGGCCGCATCGATTTCGGCGGCGGGCTGGCCGGCGTGCATGTGCCGGGGCTGACCCAGGCGCGCGTGGTGCAGATCGAGCGCGATATCCTCGCCAAGAATGACGATTATGCGCGCCGCAACCGGGCGCGGTTCGCGGCCGGCGGCGTGTTCGTGCTCAATCTCGTGTCCAGTCCGGGCTCGGGCAAAACCTCGCTGCTGGTCAAGACCATCACCGACCTGAAAGGCCGTTATCCGATCGCAGTGATCGAAGGCGATCAACAGACCGCCAATGACGCGCAGCGCATTCGCGCCACCGGCGCGCCCGCGATCCAGATCAATACTGGCAAGGGCTGCCATCTCGACGCGCATATGGTCGGCCATGCGCTCGAGCAATTGCCGCCGCTCACCGATGGCCTGCTGTTCATCGAAAACGTCGGCAATCTGGTCTGCCCCGCGGCGTTCGATCTTGGCGAAGCGCATAAGGTGGTGGTGCTGTCGATTACCGAAGGCGAAGACAAGCCGATCAAATATCCCGACATGTTTGCCGCGGCCGATCTGTTGCTGCTCAACAAGATCGATCTGTTGCCGCATCTCGATTTCGATCTGGCTTCGACCATCGAATATGCGCGCCGCGTCAATCCCAAGATCGAGGTGCTGACGGTGTCGGCGCGCAGCGGCGAGGGGCTGCCGGCGTTCTATGCCTGGATCGACAAGCGCGCCGCTGCGGCGCGCGCGGCGGCCAAGGCGGCGGAGTAACGCGATGGCGCCGAGCCCCACGAGCGCCAGCTCGGCCAGCCGCGCCCGGGTGCGGGTGCGCGGCGCCGTGCAGGGCGTGGGGTTTCGGCCGTTCGTGTATCGGCTCGCCAGCCGCTATCAGCTCGGCGGCTATGTCGCCAATGATGCCGAGGGCGTGCTGATCGAAGTCGAGGGTTCGGCGTTGACGGAATTCGTCGCGGCGCTGCGTGATGAAGCGCCGCCGCTGGCGCGGGTCGAAGCGGTCGAGACCGAGCCGCTGCGGCCGCTGGGCGAGCGCGGCTTTGCGATCGCGAGCAGCCGCGCCGGCCGGCAAGCGACCCGGATCGGCGCCGATGCCGCGACCTGCGAAGCGTGTCTCGACGAGCTGTTTGATCCGCAAAGCCGGTTTCATCTCTATCCGTTCGTGAACTGCACCCATTGCGGGCCGCGCTACACGCTGACCCGGCAATTGCCCTATGACCGCGCCAACACCGCGATGGCCGGCTTTGCGATGTGCGCCGCCTGCCAGCGCGATTATCAAGGTCCGCATGACCGTCGCTTTCATGCCGAGCCGATCGCCTGCCCGGAGTGCGGGCCGAAGCTGAGCCATGACATTCCGGAGATCGTGGCGCGCTTGCGCCGCGGCGAGATCGTCGCGCTGAAAAGCCTCGGCGGCTTTCATCTAATGTGCGACGCAAGCCAGCAAACAGCGGTGGCCGAGCTGCGCCGGCGCAAGGGCCGCGACGCAAAACCGTTTGCGGTGATGATCGCTTCTGAAGCGTCGCTTGATGCGATTGCCGAGGCGAGCGCTGCTGAGCGCGAACTGCTGCGCTCGGTGGAGCGGCCGATCGTGCTGCTCAAGAGCCGCGGCACGCTGGCGCCTGGGATCGCGCCGTCGCTCGACCGGATCGGCGTGATGCTGCCTTATACGCCGCTGCATCATCTGTTGTTTCACGCCGCTGCTGGCGCGCCGCATGGACGGGACTGGCAGCAGGCGTCAGTCGATCTGGTGCTGGTCGCGACCAGCGCCAATCTCGGCGGCGATCCGATCGTCACCAGCGAGGCCGAGCAACAACTCGGCAGCATTGCCGATGTCATTGTCGATCATGATCGGCCGATTGTGGTGCGCGCCGATGACAGCGTGGCGATGGTGCTGGACGAGCAGCCCTATCTGCTGCGCCGTTCGCGTGGCTATGTGCCGCGCCCGGTGCAATTGCCGCACGAACTGCCGCCGGTGCTGGCGGTCGGCGGATTGCTGAAAGCGACCGTGACCGCGACCCGCGGCCGCGAAGCCTTTGTCTCGCAGCATATCGGCGATCTTAGCAGCGCCGCTACCGTGTGGTTCTTTGAGGAGATGGTCGCGCATCTATTGGCGATGCTGGACACGGAGCCGGTGCTGGTCGCCCACGATCTGCACGCCGATTTCGCCTCGACGCGCTTTGCGGAAAGTCTCGGCCTGCCGCTGCTCGGCGTGCAGCATCATCACGCCCATGTCGCGGCGATCGCCGCCGAACACGGCGTCACTACGCCGCTGCTCGGGCTGGTGCTCGATGGTCACGGCGTCGGTAGCGATCGCGGCAATTGGGGCGGCGAATTACTGCGCGTCGATGGCCCACGCTTTCAGCGGCTCGGCCATCTGCAGTCCTTGCCATTGCCGGGCGGCGATGTCGCGGCGCGCGAGCCGTGGCGCATGGCGGCAGCAGCTTTGGCGACGCTGCACCAGGGCGATCAGATCGCGGCGCGCTTTGCTGATCAGAAAGCGGCGCCGCTATTGGCGCAATTGCTGGCGCGCGGCACCGTCCCGCGCACCAGCAGTGCGGGGCGGTTGTTCGACGCCGCGGCCGGGCTGCTCAAGGTGTGCGCCGTGCAGCATTACGAGGGCCAAGCCGCGATGGAGTTGGAAGCACTGGTCACTACGCCGCGCGTTGATGGTGGCCTTTGGCAGATCGATGGCGATCAGCTCGACCTGACGCCGCTGCTGGCGCGGCTCGCGACGCCGGGCTTCGATGCACGCCAAGGCGCCGAGCTGTTCCACGGCACGCTCGCCGCCGCGCTCGCCGACTGGGTGATCCAAACGGCCGAGCACAGCGGGCTGAGCACGGTCGCGCTCGGCGGCGGCTGCTGTCTCAACCGCGTGCTGATGACGGAACTCATGCCACGGCTGCGCGCGGGTGGGCTGACGCCGCTCATCGCGCGGGCCGTGCCGCCCAATGATGGCGGGCTCAGCCTCGGCCAGGCCTGGGTCGCCGGCCTCACTGTGATCGAACAAGCTTCAGGAGCGTAACCGCGATGTGTCTCGCCATTCCTGCCGAAATCACGGAACTGCTGCCCGAGCAGATGGCGCGGGTGTCGCTCGATGGTGTCAGCAAGGCGGTGTCGGTGGCGCTGATCGAGAACCCGCAGGTCGGCGATTATGTGGTGGTGCATGTCGGCTTCGCGCTCGCCCGCATCGATCCGGAGGAAGCGCGCCGCACGCTCGACCTGTTGGCCGAGCTTGGCGGCGACAGCCAGGGAGCCGCGGCATGAAATATGTCGATGAATATCGCGACGGCGCGCTGGCGCGCAAAGTGGCGGCGGCGATCGCTGCGGCCGCCGATCCGCAGCGCAGCTACGCCTTCATGGAATTCTGCGGCGGCCACACCCACGCGATCTCGCGCTATGGCCTGGAAGATCTCTTGCCCGGCAATGTGCGCATGGTGCACGGCCCCGGCTGCCCGGTCTGCGTATTGCCGATCGGCCGGATCGACATGGCGATCGCGCTGGCCTCGCGCCCCGAGGTGACGCTGTGCACCTATGGCGATCTGATGCGCGTGCCCGGTTCGCGCGGCAGCTCGCTGCTGCGCGCCAAGGCCGCGGGCGCCGACATCCGCATGGTGTATTCCACGCTCGACGCGCTGGCGATCGCACAGGCCGAGCCGCAGCGCCAGGTGGTGTTTCTGGCGATCGGCTTTGAAACCACCACGCCGCCGACCGCGCTCGCCATTCGCATCGCCGCCAGCAAGCAGCTCAGCAATTTCAGCGTGTTCTGCAATCACGTGCTGACTCCGCCGGCGATCCGCGGCATCCTCGACCATCCCGATGTCGATGCTGGCGCAGTGCCACAGCTCGATGGCTTCATCGGCCCGGCGCATGTCAGCGCGGTGATCGGCTCCAATGCCTTTGCGGAATTTGCCGAACGGTTTCGCAAGCCGGTGGTGGTCGCCGGCTTTGAACCGCTCGATGTCATGCAATCGATCCTGATGCTGATCCAGCAGGTCAATGACGGCCGCCATCAGGTCGAGAACCAATATGTGCGCGCGGTGACGCCGGAGGGCAATCAGATCGCGCAGGCGGAAGTCGCGAGCTATTTCGAGCTGCGCGACAGTTTTGAATGGCGCGGCTTTGGCCGGGTGCCGGCCAGCGGTCTGCGCCTCAAGGCCGAGTATGCGGCGTTCGATGCCGAACGCCGGTTCGAGATCGAAGAAGTGTCGGCGCCCGATAATCCGGCCTGCGAATGCGGCGCGATCTTGCGCGGCGTGAAGCGGCCGACCGACTGCAAATTGTTCGGCACCGCCTGCACGCCGGAAACGCCGATGGGGTCGTGCATGGTGTCCTCGGAAGGCGCCTGCGCCGCGCATTGGACCTATGGCCGGTTCCGCGATCACGCCAGGAGAGTGGCATGAGCAGCCGCATCAAGCATCGCAAGCTCGATCTCAAGGACGGCCGCGTCGATCTCGCCCATGGCTCCGGCGGCCGGGCGATGGCGCATCTGATCGCGGAATTGTTCCAGCCTTCGCTCGACAATGACTGGCTGCGCCGCGGCAATGATCAGGCGGCGTTCGATGTCGCTGGCGGCCGCATGGTGATCACCACCGATGGCTATGTGGTGTCGCCGCTGTTCTTCCCGGGCGGTGATATCGGCTCGCTGGCGGTGCACGGCACCATCAACGACATCGCGATGTCCGGCGCCAAGCCGCTGTATCTGTCGGCGGCCTTCATCATCGAAGAAGGCTTTCCGCTGCGCGATCTGCAGCGCATCGCCGATAGCATGGGTGCGGCCTCGCGCGCCGCCGGCGTGCCGGTGGTCACCGGCGATACCAAGGTGGTGGAGCGCGGCAAGGCCGATGGCGTGTTCATCACCACCACTGGGGTCGGCGTAGTGCCGGCCGGTCTCGATCTGTCGGCGCAGCAGGCGCAGGTCGGCGACAAAGTGCTGCTGTCGGGCACGATCGGCGATCACGGCGTCGCGGTGATGTCGCAGCGCCAGAACCTCGCCTTCGAAACCTCGATCGTGTCGGACTCCGCCGCGCTGCATGGCTTGGTGGCGGCGATGGTGGCGGCCGCGCCGCAGGCGCTGCGCGTGATGCGCGATCCAACGCGAGGTGGGCTCGCCGCGACGCTCAACGAATTGGCGCAGCAATCGGGCGTCGGCTTCCGGCTCGATGAGCAGCAACTGCCGGTGCGGCCGGAAGTGGCGGCGGCGTGCGAGCTGCTCGGGCTCGATCCGCTTTATGTCGCCAATGAAGGCAAGCTGGTCGCGGTCGTCGCCGGTGACGCGGCCGACAGCGTGCTGGCGGCGATGCGCGCCCATCCGCTCGGCCGCGATGCCGCGCTGATCGGCGAGGTGGTCGAGGATGACCATCGCTTTGTGCAGATGACGACGAGTTTCGGTGGCGGCCGCATTGTCGATTGGTTGTCGGGCGAGCAATTGCCGCGGATCTGCTGAGGACGGATGACGTTGCGTGAGCGAGGTGATGCGATGAGTGGACAGGCGACCGTGCTCGTCGTCGACGACGAGATCCGATCTCTCGAATCGCTGAAGCGGGTGTTGAGCGAAGAATTCGAGGTGATCTGCGCCAAGGATGCCGGCGAGGCCAGGCGCGTGCTGGAAAGCGAGATCGTGCACGCGATCCTGTGCGATCAGCGCATGCAGCATGAGACCGGCGTCGATTTTCTAAAACATGTGCGCGAAGTGTGGCCCGATCCGGTGCGGATGATCATCTCCGGCTATTCGGATTCAGAGGACATCATCGCCGGCATCAACGAGGCCGGCATCTATCAGTACATCGCCAAACCCTGGCACCCCGACAAGCTGCTCGACATCGTGCGCGGCGCGGTGCAGCTGTTCCGGCTGCAGAAGGAGACCGAGACCGCCGGCATCGACATGAAGCTGACGCCGGAGCGCGTCAAGCGGGTGGTGACTGAGAAACGCGGCGCCGCGCGGCAATTATTCGACTTCGACCGGATCGTGCATGCGCCGGACAGCCCGCTGCGCGATGTGATCGAGCTTGGCCGCCGCGCTGCCGATTTCGACATTTCGGTGCTGATCACCGGCGAGTCCGGCACCGGCAAGGAATTGCTGGCGCGCGCGATTCACTATGGCTCGAGCCGTTCCGCTAAAGCGTTCGTGGTCGAGAATTGCGGCGCGCTGCCGGACGAATTGCTGGAAAGCGAATTGTTTGGCTGCAAGAAGGGCGCGTTCACCGGCGCCTATCAGGATCGCATCGGGCTGTTCGAGGTCGCCGACGGCGGCACCATCTTCCTCGACGAAATCGGCGAGACCTCGCCGGCATTCCAAGTGAAGCTGCTGCGCGTGCTGCAGGAGAGCGAAATTCGCCCGCTCGGCGCGCAGCGGGTGCGCAAGGTCGATGTGCGCGTGGTCGCCGCCACCAATCGCGATCTGGAGGCCGAGGTGCGTGCCGGCCGGTTCCGGCGCGATCTCTATTATCGGCTGGCGGCGTTTCCGCTTCACATGCCGGCACTGCGCGAACGGCCGATGGATATTCCGCTGATCGCGCGGCGCGTGCTCGATGAAGTCAGCAAGGCCTATGGCCGCGCGGTGCATGGCATCGCGCCCGACGCGCTGTCGCGCATGCAGTGCTATGACTGGCCCGGCAATGTCCGCGAATTGCAGAACGAGATCCAGCGCATGGTGGTGTTGGCCGACCATGGCCAGCTTGAGGACCGCGATCTGTCGCCGCGCATTCGTTCCAGCGGCGCGCCGATCACGCTGCGCAATGGCCATCACAATGGTCATAGCAATGGCCAAGCGAATGGTCATGGTAACGGCCACGCGAATGGTCACAGCGTCGGCGCAACGCTCAAGACCCAGATCGAGGCGCTGGAACGGCTGATGATCACCGAGGCGCTCGATCGCCATGGCGGCAACATCAGCCGCGTCGCCGGCGAACTCGGGCTGTCCCGCGTCGGGCTGCGCAACAAGCTCGGGCGCTATGATCTGCGCAAGGGCGTGAGCCGTGATGGCTGAACGCGGCGAGAGCGGGTCCAAGGTCGGAGCCGAGATCGGGCTCAAGACCGGGCTGCTCGATCGGGCCGGCGCCGGGCTGCCGTTCGCGCTCGCCAGCGATCAGGAAACGGCGTGGATCGAAGTGATCCGCAAGATGGACGAAGTGTACGCCGACCTGCTGCGCTACGAGACCGAGCTGGAAGACAAGAACACCGCGCTCGAAGAAGCGCAGGCGTTCATTTCCAGCGTGATCGAGGCGGTGTCCGATGTGCTGATCGTGTGCGATCGCGACGGACGGGTGCTGCAGATCAATCCGGCGGCGATGCAACTGCTCGGCTGCCGCAGCGAGGATGTCGCGCAGCGCTCGCTCGCCGATCTGCTCGATCCGGCCGATCGGCGCCAGGCTGCCGCGCTGGTTGGCGCGCAGGCTTCAAGCGATGTCGTCAATCTCGAAGTGCGCTTTGTCACCGCGCATGGTCCGTCCGATCTCTTTGCCGTCAACGCCGCCACTCGCCACGATCCGATGGGCGTGCGCGTCGGCACCGTGCTGACCGCGCGGCCGATCGGCGAGCTGCGCCGCGCCTATGAGGCGCTCCATGCCGCGCATAGCAAGTTGCAGCGCGCGCAGCGGCAATTGATCGAGCAGGAGAAGATGGCGAGCCTCGGCCGGCTGGTGGCCGGTGTCGCCCATGAGCTGAACAATCCGATCAGCTTCATCTATGGCAACATCCATACGCTGGAGCGCTATCGCAAGCGGCTCAGCAATTATCTGCAGGCGCTGCATGGCGACGCCGATGCCGACGAGATCGCCGCGCTGCGCCGCGAGCTGCGCATCGACGCGCTGCTCGACGATTACGGCTCGCTGATCGAGGGCACGCTGGAAGGTGCGACACGGGTGTCGGATGTCGTCAAAAATCTGCGGCGGCTGAGCTTTTCCAAACCCGGCGAGATGCAGAGCATTGATGTCGAGCGCGTGCTGCGCACCGCCGCGCTGTGGGCGACGCGCGCCAAGCCCGGCCATGTCGAGCTGACTTTTGATCTTGAACCAGAGCTGGCGGTGACCGGCCATGAAGGCCAGTTCCACCAGATCATCGTCAATCTGATCGACAACGCCATCGATGCGGTGCGCGGCCAAGCGGCGCCCAGCATCACCATCAGCGCGCGCCGCCAGGGCGATGACATCGCGATCACCATCGCCGATAACGGCCATGGCCTGTCGGAAGCCGCGATCGACCTGCTGTTCGAGCCGTTCTTCACCACCAAGCCGGTCGGCGAGGGCACCGGGCTTGGGCTGTGGATCAGCTATGGCATCGCGCGCGAACATGGCGGCTCGCTCAGCGCCGCCAACCGCCCTGAGGGCGGCGCGGCCTTCGTGCTGACCCTGCCGGCGGGCTAGGGCCTGCACCTTGATCGCACCGGCCGACTCTCTCTATATGAGAGTGTTGTTTGATCACGCGCGCCACGCGAATCTGCGCACGCCACGGCGCCAGTCTCCACGGCGCAGTCTGAAGCGATGCGTTTCTCGTTCATCCACGCCGCCGATCTGCACATCGACAGTCCACTGCTCGGCCTGAGCCTGAAGGACGCCGCGGTGGCGCAGCGCTTTGCGCAGGCCGGCCGGCAAGCGGTCGAAGCTTTGATCGAGCAGACCATCGCCAGCGAGGCGCGGTTCCTGATCCTGGCCGGCGATATTTTCGACGGCGATTGGAAAGACGTCTCGACCGGGCTGTTCTTCGTGCGCGCTTTGGGCGCGCTGCACCGCGCCGGCATTCCGGTTTTCATGGTCAAGGGCAATCACGACGCCGAAAGCGTGATGTCGCGCGATCTGCCCTATCCGGACACGGTGCGCGCGTTCCGCTCCAGCAAGGCCGAGACCTTTACGCTCGATGATTGCCGGGTCGCGCTGCATGGCCGCAGTTTTCCGCATCGGCTGACCGCCGATTTCGTCGACAGCTATCCGCAGCGGCGCGATGGCTGGCTCAATATCGGCGTGCTGCACACCTCGCTTGACGGCACCCGCGGCCATCAAGGCTATGCGCCGTGCAAAGTCGATGATCTGAGGCGCTTTGGCTATGATTACTGGGCGCTCGGCCATGTGCACGCCGCCGAAATCGTCAGCCGCGAGCCGTGGATCGTCTATCCCGGCAATCTGCAGGGCCGCAGCGTGCGCGAGACCGGGCCGAAGGGCGCGATGCGCGTCACGGTCGAAGATGGCCGGGTGGTCGAGGTTATGCCTCTGGTGCTCGATGGTGCGCGCTGGGCGCATCTTGAGATCGACCTGACCGGCATCAGCGACGACGCAGCGTTGCAGGCCAGTCTGCACGACGCGCTCGCTGCCAGCCACGCGCAATGCGACGGCCGGCCGCTGGCGGCGCGGCTGACGCTGACCGGCACCACGGCGCTGCATAATCATCTGATCGCGAAACGCGACACGCTGCAGGACGAGCTGCGTGCGTTCGGCTTCCAACTCGCAGCCGATTGCTGGGTCGAACAGCTCAAGGTACGCACCGCGCCGCCGCCGCGCCCGGTGTTGCAAGGCACCGATGCGCTCGATGTCAGCGCGCTGCTCGCCGAGGTCGCCGCCGATCCGGAATTCGAAGTGACGATCGGCGAACTACTCGAAACCGTGAAGGCCAAGCTGCCCAAGGATCTTCATGATGCCTTGGCGACGCCAGAACTTACGCAGCGCCTGGCGCAAGACGCCGCGGCCTTGCTGGCGGGAGAGCTGTCGTGAGGTTCGAGCAGCTTACGCTGGAGCGCTACGGCGCGTTCACCGATCGCGTGCTGAGCTTTCGGCCGGGTGCCGCGCTCCATGTCGTGCTCGGCGCCAATGAAGCCGGCAAGACCACCGCGCTGACCGCGATCGGCGATTTCCTGTTCGGCTTTGGCGCACGCACCGATCATGCGTTCCGCCATGACAGTAAGACGCTGCGCATCGGCGCCGCGCTCCGCCGCAGCGACGGCAGCGTGCTCACCGCGCGTCGCCGCAAGGGTAACAAGAATACGCTGGTCGATGGCGATGATCAGCCCTTGCCCGATGAATTGCTGGCGCCGCTGCTCGCCGGCCTGACCCGGCCGACATTTGACGCCGAATTCGGGCTGACCGCGCGCGCTCTGCGCGACGGCGGCCATGAGCTGCTGAAAGCCGATGGCCGGCTCGCAGAAACACTGGCGGCGAGTTCGGCTGGCATGACGGCGCTGTCGCGGCTGCGGCAGCAATTGCAGGACAGCGCGGACGAGCTGTTCACCGCGCGCCGCTCGGCCGGCAAGCCGTTCTATGTCGCGGCCGAGCGTCGCGACAGCGCCGACCGGGCGCTGCGCGAGGCGATCGTCACCCGCGATGCGCTGCGCCAGGCCGAGGATGCTGTCACCGCCGCGCGCCAGCAGCTTGACGATCTCAACGCCGCGCACGCGCAATCTGGCACCACGCTGGCGCGCTGGCAGCGCGTGCTGCGCACCAAGGCACAGATTGCGCGGCTCGATGGCATTGCCGCTGAACTCATTGCACTGGCCGATCTGCCGGAGATCAGCGCCGCGCAGCTTGAGAGCTGGCAGGCGGCGTTGGCGTCGTGCACTGAACTCGATCAGCAAGTGGCGGCACTCGATGAAGCCGCGACCGCCGATGCCGCCGAGATCGCGGCCGCATCGCGCGACGAGCGCGTGCTCGCCGAAGGCGCGCTGATCGACGCGCTGCGCGAGCGGCTGGGCGCGGTGCGCAAGGCGATTGACGATCTGCCGCGCCGCCAGCAGGCGTGCGAGTCCGCGCAGACGGCGCTGAATGGCGCCGCGCGCCGGCTCGGCCTGCCGTCTCACGTCGAGCTGTTGCAGAAGCTGCCGACCGAGCTGGCGCTGGCCGGCGCGCGCGAGCTGATCGACAAATGGCGCAGCGCCGAGCAGCAGCTGGCCCGCGCTGAGGAGCGCGCTGAGCGCGCCCGCCGCGAACATGACGAGTCGCTTGCGAGCGAGGCGGCCGCGACCATCGTGGTCGATATCGAGCAGGCGCGGCAGCGCTTTGAGGCGCTGGGCGATCTATCCGCCAAGGTCGAGCGTTATCATCTCGACTCTGCGACCTGGCAGCGTGACAGCGACCTGATCGCCGCGCAGCTTGCCGCGCTCGATCCCTGTCCTGGCAGCGCGGCGCAGCTGCGCGCCTTGCCACTGCCCGATGGCGCCGCGATCACGCGGTTCGTGCGTGAATTCGCGCTGCGCGAAACCGAGCTGCAGCGGCTGCAGGATGCGATTGCCGACCAGGATGACGAGATCGCGCGCCTTGAACATGATCTGGCTAAGCTCGCCGGCGAAGCCAGCGTGCCGACCCGCACCGATCTGATCGAAGCGCGCCGCGGCCGCAATGACCAGATCGCCGCGTCGCGCGCGGCCCTTGATGCCGAGCGCGAGCAGCGCGCCAAGTTGCTCGATCAGCTCGAACGCTCGGTGCTGCATGTCGATGACGTCACCGACCGGCTGCTCAGCGACACCGAGCGTGCCACCCGGCGCGAGGATGCCCAGCAGCGCCTCGCCGACGCTCATCTCGAGCGCGCCGCGTTGGTGCGCAAGCTCGATGAGCTGCGGCAGCGCTGCGATGAGCTGCAGCAGGATTGGATCGCGCTGTGGCGCTCGTCCGCGATCAAGCCGCGCACGCCCGCCGAGATGCAGAGCTGGCGCGAGCGCGTCGATGGTTTGCTGGAGCGCTTGGGGCGCTGCGATCAGCAAAAGACGGCGCTGGATGCGCACGCCGCGAGCATCGCCAGCGCCAAGACCGCGGTGATCGCGTTTCTTGAGTGGAGCGGCCGGGCCGGCGATCCAGCGCTGCCCGCCGAGGTGCTGTATCAGGAAGCCAAAGCGCGGCTGAACAGCCTGCAAGACGCCTGGACCGAGGCGCGCAGCCGCGATGCCACGCGGCAGCGCATCGCCCGCGATCTGCGCGAAGCGGAGAGTGAACGCGCCGCGGCGCAGGCCGCGCTTGCCGCTGATCGCGCTGCCTGGCCCGCGGCGATGAATGCGATCGGTGTTGATCAGCAGGCGACGGCGGCGCAGGCCGCGGCGGCGCTCGAGGTCTGGAGCACGGTCGCCGCGCCAAAAGCCAATTATGTGAGCGAGCAGCACCGTGTCGCCGCGATTGAAGCCGACTTGGCGGCGTTCGAGCGTGACGTCGCCGCGCTCGTTGCCCGCATCGCGCCGGAGCTGGCGAGCATTCCGGCGCAGCAGGCGCTATCGCGACTGATCGAACGGCTCACGGCCGCGCGCCGCGCCGATGATCATTGCCAGCGGCTCGCGGGCAATGAGGAAAAGCGGGCCAGCAAGCGCCGCGAGCTGCAGGCGCAACGCGCGGTGGCGGCGCAGGTGTTGGATCAAGCGCGCGTCATGTTCGCCGCCGATGACATCGCGGCTTTGGCCGAGCCGCTGCGCCGTGCCGCCGCCCGTCAGGCGCTGGAACTGGAACAGGCCCGGCTGCGCCGCGATCTGCACGAGATCGGCGATGGCCGCGACGAGAGCGAACTGCGCCAGGAGCGGGTGGGCCTTGATCTCGATACGCTGCCAGCCGAGATCGACCGCGAGCAATTGCAGCAGGCGCAGTTACTCAAGCAGATCGAAACCGCGTCAGCCGCCTGGCATCAGGCCTGTACCGATCGCGATCAGCTCAGCCGGGGTCGCAATGCCGCTGCCGCTGCTGCGGCGCGCGCCGATGCCGACGCCGAGCTGCTCGGCATTGCGGAGCGCTGGCTGCTGCAGGCCGCAGCGGCCAAGCTCGCCGGCCGCGCGGTCGAGCGTCATCGGCAGCGCGTGCAAGATCCGTTGATCACCCGCGCCGGTGAATTGTTCGCGCTGGCAACCGCCGGCGCCTTTGCCGGGCTCGGCGTTGATTTCGACGATGATGACCGGCCGGTGCTGGTGACCAGGCGCGGCAATGACGAACGGGTGCCGGTCGCGGGGCTGAGCGAAGGCACGCGCGATCAGCTATTCCTGGCGCTGCGGCTGGCGATGCTGGAAGGACGACACGGCGAGCCGCTGCCCTTCATCGGCGACGATCTGCTGGCGAGTTTCGATGAGCCGCGCACCGCGGCGATGCTGCAATTGCTGGCGGCTTCCGGCGCGCGGCAGCAGATCATTGTGTTCACCCATCACCGCCATGTCGCGGAGCTGGCGGCCGCGCTGCCGAATGCCGCAGCCGATATCATTGCGTTGTAATGCCAACGGCGATTGATCCCAACCACTCCGCACGTCATGGCCGGGCTCGTCCCGGCCATCCACGTCTTTGATCTCGCAGTGATTTTAAGACGTGGATACCCGCGACAAGCGCGGGTATGACGGTCATTGATACGACCCGATGCGCTGCGCCGTTCAGGCAGAGCGTAGCTGAAATTCGCCGATCACCCGGAATGGTGCGCGATCCTGCTGTTGACACAGCACGATGCGATCGATCGCGCAGTGATCGAGCGCCAGCTCGGCAAAGCGCTGTTGCAGCTGCGCCAGCAGCGCCGCGCGCTGCAATTCGGGCAGCCGTCCGGTCAGCGTCATGTGAAATCGGAACTGGTCCATCACATAGGGATAGCCCCAGCGCTCCAGATAATCGCGCTGCGGCGCCGACAGCGCCTCCGGCCTCCGGCGCGCGCGATCGGCGTCGGTCAATGGCGCGCGCAAGCCATCGAAGTCGCGCACGCAATCAGCGGCGAGCTGCTGTAGCTCCGCGCATGGCGACGACGGCACCAGCGCGAGAAAGCCGCCGATCGCGTCGATTTTCGGCGGGATCACCGGGATGGCACGCGGCGCCGCGGCGAAGCGGTGACACTGATCGAGCAGCGTATCCAGGCTGACACCCGGCGCCAGCGCGAATGGCGGCTTCAGCGTAGCGTGAAAGCCATAGACGCGCGGCTCCTCGGTGATCGCGCGCCAATCGGCGACATCGCCCACCGGCGGCAGCGGCTCGCCGGAATAGCCGTCATAGCCGAGCCACGCCGCACCAAACTGGTACAGCGGAGCGTGGCGCGGCGGCACGTAGTAGATGGCAAAGCGCGAGTGATGCGGCATGATCCCTGACATCGTTTCCGTTGCGATAGGACAGGATCACGCCGCCGACAAGCGGCTCGGCGCTGCCGCCTGCTGCAACCGCTCGGCGCCAACCAGATGCACCAGCCGGCCGCCGGCGATCACCGCCACGATCCGCGGCCGGGTCGGCACCTGATCGTCAACCAGCAACAGATCGGCGCGCTGGCCCGCGGCGATCGCGCCGCGATCCTTCATGCCGACCGCCGCCGCTGGGTTCGATGACACCAGCGCCCAGGCTTCCGGCAGCGTCAGCACGTCGTCATGCACCAGCCGGAACGCGGCGAGCAGCGGCGCCGGATAGTAATAGTCAGACGCCAGGATCGAGCACAGGCCCTTGGCGACCATATCGGCGGCCTTGGTCCAGCCGGTGTGGCTGCCGCCGCGCAGCACATTGGGCGCACCGAACACGGTGAAGTCGCCGCCATTGATGGCGGCGCGCGCGGTCGGCTCGTTGATCGGGAATTCGGCGATCGACACGCTTTGCGCGCGGAATGCCTGGCGCAGCTCGGGCGTGTCGTCGTCATGCGACAGCATGGTGACGCCGGCCGCGCGCGCCGTTTCGGCAATGCGCAGGATCGAATCCGGCACTTCATGCTGGCGCGCGACCACCTCGGCCACCAGCCGGTCGAATTCTGCTTCGCTGACGCCGGCGCGTTCCACCATGCGGTTGCGCTTCTGCGGATGATCGAGATTGGCGACGGTGGAGTCGGTGTGATCGTTGAAGGCGAGGAGATCGATCCGGCCCGCCACCAGCCATTGCTTGATGGTGAATTCAGCCTGCAGATTGAAGGTCTCGTGCCGCAGGTGAAAGCGGGTATCGGCGAGCAGCTGCGGCCGCATGGTCTCGATCGCGGACAATAGCCGCTCGGCATTGTCGGCGCTGCGCAGCCCCGGCTCCCACGACCAGGTGGTGGCGTGAAACACCGTGGTGATGCCGTTGGTGATCGCTTGCCGGTCGCTTTCGGCCAGCGCGACATCGATCGGGAAATCAACGCCGGGCCGCGGCATCATCTGCCGTTCAAAGGCGTCGCCGTGAATATCGACAATGCCGGGCAGCACCAAAAGGCCGCGCGCGTCGAATTGCTGCGTGGCCGAGCTCGCGGCATCGAGCGCCGCGATGTGATGACCATCGACATGCACCGACACATCGGCGAATTGCTGGCCGAGCAGCACCCGGCCGCCATCAATACGAAGCTTGCTCATTGTGCGGCCTGCTGCAGCTTGGCTGGTGCGTCGGTGATCGCCTCGCCATATTTCTCGATGAATTGTTCGATCGGCAAAGCGCGGAAATCCGGCAGCGCGCGCCGCAACGTTTCGTGGTCCCAGTCCCACCAGGCCAGCGCCACCAGACGTTCGGCAATCGATTCGGAAAAGCGGCGCCGGATCACCCGTGCCGGATTGCCGGCGACGATCGTGTAGGGCGCGACATCCTTGGTGACCACCGCGCCGGCCGCCACCACCGCGCCGGTGCCGACATTGCGGCCGGGCAGCACGATCGCGCCGTGGCCGATCCAGACGTCGTGACCAAATGTCACATGATGCTGGCGTCGCCATTCAAAGAACGAGGCTTCATCGGCCTCGCCGGGGAAATAGGCGCTGGCGCGATAGGTGAAATGCGCCTGGGTGGCACGCTGCATCGGATGATTGCCGGGGTTGATGCGGGTCATCGCCGCGATCGAACAGAATTTGCCGATGGTCGCGTAAGCGATCTGGCTGTCATTGACGACATAAGAGTAATCGCCCATCGCGACTTCGAGCAGCTGGGTGCGCTCGCCGACTTCGCAATAGCGCCCGAGCGTCGTGTGTCGCACGCAGGCGGTCGGTGAGATCGTGGGCGTTGGGGACAGGGACGACGCAACCATGCAAGCTCCGATAACAGCTGTTAGCTCGAACGAAGCGAGTGCTTTCCTGCTTGTTGATGACATGGCGATGACGTCGCCGTGACGCTGTGCACGACCACCCGAACGAACGTCATACGACTGTTATAGAGCGGCGATAGCGGTTGTGTGGTTTTTACGAGGGAGTGGGCCATGCTGATGGTTGATGGACTGACGTGTCGCTTCGGCACCAAGACCGCTGTTGACAATGCGTCGTTCTCGATCGCGCCGGGCGCCTTTGTCGGTGTCATCGGCCGATCCGGCGCGGGCAAATCGACGCTGCTGCGCTTGATCAACCGTCTGGCAGAGCCGAGCGACGGGCGCATCCTGTTTCAGGGGCAGGATGTCACCGCGCTCAGCGGACGTGAATTGCGGCAGTGGCGTGCGCGCTCGGCGATGATTTTTCAGCAGTTCAATCTGATCGATCGTCTCGACGTGCTGACCAATGTGCTGATGGGCCGCCTTGCCGAGGTGCCGAGCTGGCGCTCGCTGGTGCAGCTATGGCCCGAGCGCGACAAGGCGCTGGCGATGTCGGCGCTCGATCAGTTTGACATGGCCTCTTATGCCGCGCAGCGCGCCGACCAATTGTCGGGTGGCCAGCAGCAGCGCGTCGCGATCGCCCGCGCCCTGGTGCAGCAGCCCGACATCGTGCTGGCCGACGAGCCGATTGCTTCGCTTGATCCGCGCAACACCAAGATCGTGATGGACGCGCTGCTGCGCATCAACAAGCATTTCGGCATCACGGTGCTGTGCAATCTGCATTCGCTCGATCTCGCGCGTAGCTATTGCGATCGGCTGATCGGCATGTCCGCCGGCCGGGTGGTGTTCGACGGCGCCCCGTCCGAACTCACGGAGCAGATCGCCCGCGATCTCTATGACCTCGAAGCCAATGAAGTGCTTGGCGGAGAGCATGTGATGCCGCCGCCGGTGCCGGTGCCGGGGTTGGTCGGAACAGTCGCGGCCTGATTCAGACAGGTCGCTCCAGAAACAGACGAATTGTCCCGAGTTCGTTGCATCGATCGGACCTGGTCCGACCGAATTCTTTTTGGCGTTCACTCAAGCCCTTCCAGAAAGGCAAATCTTCCATGAGCAAAATTCGTTCTCTCGTTGCCGGTGCTCTCGGCCTGTTGCTGACCGCGTCCGCGGCGACGGCGCAGGACTGGAAAGCCAAATATCCGGAACTGGTGTTCGGCAAGATTCCTGACGAGAACGCCTCCGGCACCACCTCGCGCTGGACGCCGCTGACTGACTATCTGTCGAAGCAGCTCGGCGTGAAAGTGACGCTGCGCATCGCCAATGACTACGCCGCGGTGATCGAAGGGCAGCGCGCCGGCAACATCCATATCGGCATGTATGGCCCGGCGTCCTATGCGCGCGCTTATCTGGTCGGCGCCAAGATCGAGCCGTTCGCCATCGAGGTGAATAGCGACGGCACCAAGGGCTATCATTCGGTGCTCTATGTGAAGACCGACTCGCCCTACAAGACCATCGAGGACCTCAAGGGCAAGAATCTCTGCCTGGTCGATCCGAACTCGACCTCCGGCAACAATGTGCCGCGGTTCATGATGAACAAGATGTCGATCGACCCGGACAAGTTCTTCGGCAAGGTGATTTACGCCGGCAGCCACGAGAACGCCGTGATCGGCGTGACGCAGGGCACCTGCGATGCCGCCTTCAACTGGTGGAACACCGAGGAGGAATCCAACCTGATGCGGATGGACCGCAAGGGCATGGCCAAGGCCGCCGATTTCCGCATCATCCTCAAGTCCGATCAGATCGTGAACTCGCCGATGGCCTATCTGACCGACCTGCCGGACGATCTGAAGGCCTCGATCCGCAAGGCGGTGCTCGATCTCGCCACCAACGATCCGGAGACCTTCAACAAGATCTATGAGGGCAAGTCGAAGCCTTACGCCGCGGTGGACCACAAGGCCTATGAGCCAGTGGTCGAGCTGATCAAGTTCGTCGACTCGCTGCGCAAGCAGAAATCGTAACGCCTCATTGAACTGAAGACTCGCGGGCGGTGCCTCAAGGCCGCCGCCCGCGACCAGAACCGGACCACACAATGCCATCAGCCGTTTCGGAATTGCCCGAGGCTCAGTTGCGCAGCCTTGCGGCAGACTATCGCGCGGCTGTCGCGGTCAAGCGCCGCCGCACTGCGCTCGGCCTTGCCATCCTGCTCGCCGCCGCTGTGGCCGCGGCCTGGATGGGCGAGGTTGACCTCACCAAATTCGCGCAAAACTTCTGGCGCTTCCCGTCCTATTTCGTGGCGATCACGCCGCAGCTGTCGCTGGCAACGCTCTGGCACGATCTCGCCGAATGGATGTGGGGCATCAAGCGCTGGGGCGGGCTGTTGCTCGACACGCTGCTGATCGCCTATGTCGGCACGCTGCTCGGCGCTGTCGCGGGCTTTACGCTGTGCTTTTTGGCGTCCGCTAATCTGGTGCGCTCGCGCACCATCGTGTTCATCGCGCGCCGTTTCCTGGAATTCTGCCGCACCGTGCCGGAAATCGTGTTCGCACTGGTGTTCGTGCTGGCGTTCGGCCTCGGCCCGCTGCCGGGCGTGCTGGCGATTGCGATCCACACCACCGGCGCGCTCGGCAAGCTGTTCGCCGAAGTGGTGGAGAACATCGATCAGAACCCAGTCGAAGGCGTGGTCGCCAGCGGCGGCAGCTGGATCGAGATGGTGCGCTACGCGGTGGTGCCGCAAGTGGTGTCGAATTTCGTCAGCTATGCGCTACTGCGCTTTGAGATCAATGTCAGAGGCGCGGCGGTGATGGGCTTTGTCGGCGCCGGCGGCATCGGCCAGGACCTGATCGAAGCGGTGCGCAAATTTTATTACAGCGACGTCAGCGCGATTCTGGTGCTGATCATCATCACCGTGATGGCAATCGACTATATCACCGAAGGCGTGCGCCGCCGCCTGATTGGACGGGAGGCGAGCCGATGAGCGACGCACGCAGAACCTTGAGCTTTGCCGACGAAGCCGCGATCGCGCAGCGTTATCCGGCGCAGTTCAAGGCCGATTGGAAGCAGCGCGCCAAGCTGCTCGGCGGCATCGTGATCGCCGCGGCGCTGTTCGTTTATGGCCTGATCAGGCTCGACATTCCGTTTGATCGCATGCTGGGCGGCGGCGTGCGGCTGGTCGAATTCATGGCGCTGATGCTGCCGCCCGATCCGGGCTCGTGGGAGCAGGCCAAACTCTATCTGCACGCCATGGGCGAAACGCTGGCGATCGCCTTCCTCGGCACGCTCGGCGGCGCATTGCTGGCGTTCCCGGTGTCGTTCTTGGCGGCGCGCAATGTCGTCGCCAACCGCGTGCTGCAATTGTTCACGCGGCGCAGCCTCGACACGGTGCGCGGCGTCGATACGTTGATCTGGGCGCTGATCTGGGTCGGCGTGGTCGGGCTTGGCCCGTTCGCCGGCATCCTGGCGGTGATGTGCAGCGACTTCGGCAGCTTTGGCAAACTGTTCTCCGAAGCGTTCGAGGCCGCCGATGATCGGCCAATCGAAGGCGTGAAATCGACCGGGGGCTCGCATCTACATTGCGTGCGCTTCGGGCTGCTGCCGCAGGTGATTCCGATCCTGGCCAGTCAGATCCTGTACTTCTTCGAATCCAACACCCGCTCGGCGACCATCATCGGCATCGTCGGCGCCGGTGGCATCGGCCTGCAGCTCGCCGAGCAGATTCGAGTGCTGGAGTGGCAGAAGGTGTCGTTCCTGATCGTGCTGATTTTGATCGCGGTCGCGGTGATCGACTTTGTGTCGAGCCGCTTGCGCTTTGCGATCATCGGCCGCCGCGTGGTGGCGTAAAGGCTTCGCGGCGCGGCGCCTCGTGCGCCGCCCGCCTCGGTTTCAATCCTGCTCGACCACAAATTGCACCCGGTCGGCGGCGAAGCGCGAGCGCATCGCCAGCAGCGGCCGGCCGTCGCCTTCGACATCGAGCGCTTCCACGATCAGAACCGGGCTGCCGAGCCGCAGATCAAGCTGCGCGGCGTCGCCGGCATCGGCAATCGCCGCGGTGATCTTGGTTTCGGAGCGGCGATAATCGCGCACGCCATGATGAGCGAGCACGCGGGTCATCGATCCGGAGCGGCGATAAATCTCCTCGGCATCCGGGAAGCGCTCGGCCGGCAGCCAGGTGGTGCCAAGGCAGATCGGCACACGATCGGCCAGCCGCAGCCCGTCGATGCGCAGCAGCGGCGCGCCGGCTTTCAGCTTCAGCTGCCGCGCCAGTTCCTTGCTGGCGGCTTCGGTGCAGGCGGTCAGCAGCCGGCCGCGCGGTTCGCGCCCACCCGCGCCGACAATTTCGGAAAAGCGCGTGCGCGTGCGCAGCGGATAAGCAAGCCGTGCGCTCTCGACATAGGTGCCACTGCCGCGTTCGGCGCGCACCAGGCCGCGTTCGGCGAGTGCCGCCAGCGCCCGGCGAACGGTGTGGCGATTTACGCGGTGCGTGTGCGCAATCTCGGTTTCACTCGGCAGTTTTTCGCCAGACAGATAGCTGCCGTCGCTGATCTTGCGCTCAATCGAGTCGGCGACCTTGCGCCACAGCGCTACGCCGAGTTCCGGTTCCGCCAGCGTCATGGCATCGGCTCCGTTGAATGATCGTCACGCGCGCCGATGTCATCAAATGGTCATCGGCCGTGCCTATGAAGTTGTCTATTAACATCGACAACTTGAAGCAGGCTACAAAAAAGATGAACGCTCCTTCCGCAAGCCAGCAAGCCAGACGCCAAGCGGCGATGGCGGTGCTGGTTCATGCCGCGTCGGACCAGATCGCAGCGCTACTTGCAGAGATCGCGCCGCCCTCGGCCGAAACGCTTCGCGAGCCGGAGGCCGGCCTCGTGATGGTGCGCGGCCGGATCGGCGGCGACGGCGCGCCGTTCAATCTCGGCGAAGCCACGGTGACGCGCGCCGCGGTGCGGCTCGCCGACGGCACTTGCGGCTTTGGCTACACGCTTGGCCGCGATCGCGACAAAGCGCGGTTGATCGCGCTGTGCGACGCGCTGGTGCAGCGTGACGACTACGCGCCCGCGCTGGAGACAAAAGTGCTGGCGCCGCTGCGCGACGCGCAGCAGACCGAGCGGCAGCAGCACGCCGAACAGATCGCGGCGACGAAGGTCGATTTCTACACCTTGGTGCGTGGCGAGGATTGATGATGAAAATGACTAATGAACTCGCGGCCGGCTTTGCCGACAAGGTGGTGTCGGCGCAGGCGACCTTTCGTGCGGTGATGGACGCGATGGCGCGTCCCGGCACGGTGCAGCAGCTCAATGCCAAGCTGCGTCATGCGCCTTCGCCGCTGATGCCGGCGGCCGCAGCGATCGCGCTGACGCTGTTCGATCACGATACGCCGATCTGGCTCGATGCGCCGCTCAAGGCCACGTCGGCCGTGACCTCATGGCTGCGCTTCCACACTGCGGCGCCGCTCACCAGCGACACCGCGGACGCCGCGTTCGCGCTGCTGTCCGGCGTCGATCAAATCCCGGCGCTCGATCAGTTCGCGCTCGGCAGCAATGACTATCCGGATCGCTCGACCACCTTGGTGCTGCAGCTTAGCAGTTTCGAAGCCGGTGATGCGTTCGAGCTGCAAGGGCCGGGCATCAACGGCCGCGCGTCCTTGCACGCGCCACTGCCGGCGGAGCTGATCGCGCAGCGCGCCGCGCTGCAGCCGCTGTTTCCGCGCGGCCTCGATCTCATTCTGGTGGCGGGCGATGCGCTCGTTGCCATTCCCCGCACCACGCAGATCATGCCGAAGGGAGCCGTGTGATGTATGTCGCTGTCAAAGGTGGCGAACGCGCCATCGACAATGCACACAGACTGCTCGCCGATCGGCGGCGCGGCGATCGCACGGTGCCGGAGCTGAGCCTAGCGCAGATCTCCGAGCAACTCGCGCTTGGCGTTGACCGCGTGATGGTCGAAGGCTCGCTCTATGATCGCGAGCTGGCGGCGCTGGCGATCAAGCAGGCCCGCGGCGATCTGATCGAGGCGATCTTCCTGCTGCGCGCATTCCGCGCCACGCTGCCGCGCTTTGGCGCCACCGAGCCGCTCGACACCGCCGCGATGCAGGTGCAGCGCCGCATTTCCTCGACCTTCAAGGACGTGCCCGGCGGCCAGATATTGGGGCCGACCTTCGACTACACCCATCGTCTGCTCGATCCGCAGCTTGATCTTGGTAGCGATCCGGAATTGCCGGAGCGCGCGCCGGTGAGTAGCGAGGACATGCCGCGCGTCACCGATATTCTCGGCCGCGATGGCTTGATCGAAGCCTCGCCGCAGGCGGACGCTGAGGTGCCGGTCGGCGACCTGACGCGCGAGCCGCTGAGCTTTCCGGCCGATCGCGATCTGCGTTTGCAGAATCTGGCGCGCGGTGACGAGGGCTTTCTGCTGGCGCTCGGCTATTCGACCCAGCGCGGCTATGGCCGCTCGCATCCATTCGCGGGCGAAATCCGCTTTGGCGAAGTCGAGCTGGAATTTGTGGCCGAGGATGCCGGCTTTGCGGTGCCGCTTGGCACCATTGCGGTGACCGAGTGTCAGATGGTCAATCAGTTCAAGGGCTCGGCGACCCAGCCGCCGTGCTTTACGCGCGGCTATGGCCTGGCGTTCGGCCAATCGGAACGCAAGACCATGGCGATGGCGCTGGTCGATCGTGCGCTGCGCGCGCGCGAACTCGGCGAAGACGCGCTGGCGCCGGCGCAGGACGAGGAATTCGTGCTGTCGCATTCCGACAATGTGCAGGCGACCGGCTTTGTCGAGCATCTCAAGCTGCCGCACTATGTCGATTTCCAGTCCGAACTCGGCCTGCTGCGGCGGCTGCGCGAGGAATTCGAACAAGACGCCGGGAACAATGGCGCAATGCAGGAGGCCGCGGAATGAACGCGCCGAGCTACAACTTCGCTTATCTCGATGAGCAGACCAAGCGCATGATCCGTCGCGCGATCCTGAAAGCGATCGCGATCCCGGGCTATCAGGTGCCGTTCGCCAGCCGTGAAATGCCGATGCCCTATGGCTGGGGCACCGGCGGCGTGCAGGTCACCGCCGCCATTCTTGGTCCGAGCGATGTGCTGAAAGTGATCGACCAGGGCTCTGACGACACCACCAACGCGATCTCGATCCGTAAATTCTTTGCCAAGACCGCGGGCGTCGCCACCACCACGCGCACCGATGAAGCCAGCGTGATCCAGACCCGGCACCGGATTCCGGAAGCGCCGCTGCATGAGGGGCAGGTGTTGGTCTATCAGGTGCCGATCCCGGAGCCGCTGCGCTTCCTGGAGCCGCGCGAGACCGAGACGCGACGTATGCACGCGCTCGCCGAATATGGGCTGATGCACGTCAAGCTCTATGAGGACATCGCCAAGTTCGGCCACATCGCCACCGCCTATGCCTATCCGGTGAAAGTCGCCGGGCGCTATGTGATGGACCCGTCGCCAACACCGAAATTCGACAATCCGAAGATGGACAATTGTCCGGCGCTGCAATTGTTCGGCGCCGGGCGCGAGAAGCGCATCTATGCGGTGCCGCCTTACACCGAAGTGGTGTCGCTCGATTTCGAGGATCATCCGTTCACGCGCTATCGGCAGAACGCGCCGTGCGCGCTGTGTGGCGCCGAGGATTCCTATCTCGACGAGATCGTTACCGACGACAAAGGCGGGCGGATGTTCGTCTGCTCCGACACTGATTACTGCGAAACGCGGCGTGCCGAGGGCCATTTTGGTTCGGCGAACGCCCCCGAAACGGAGCGGGCCGATGTTTGATCCGACGTCCATTGCCACCGATCAGCCGCTGTTGGTCGCCGACAATCTCGCCAAGTCCTATGGCCGGCTCCCAGCCTGCCGCGGCGTGTCGTTCAAGCTTTATCCGGGCGAAGTGCTGGCGATCGTCGGCGAATCCGGCTCCGGCAAATCGACGCTGCTGCAAATGCTGTCGACGCAATTGCAGCCGAGCGCTGGGCGGGTGTCATACCGGATGCGCGACGGCGTGCTGCGCGATCTGGCCGCGCTTGGCGAAGCCGAGCGGCGCTTTCTGTTCCGCACCGATTGGGGCTTTGTGCATCAGGACCCGGCGATGGGGCTGCGCATGGCGGTGTCGGCCGGCGCCAATGTCGGCGAGCGGCTGATGGCGGTCGGTTGGAATAATTACGGCAAGATCCGCGACACCGCTTCGACCTGGCTGCAGCGCGTCGAGATCGGTCTCGACCGCATTGATGATGCGCCGCGCACTTATTCTGGCGGCATGCGCCAGCGGCTGCAGATCGCCCGCAATCTGGTGACCTCGCCGCGGCTGGTGTTCATGGATGAGCCGACCGGCGGGCTCGACGTGTCGGTGCAGGCGCGGCTGCTCGATCTGTTGCGCGGTCTCGTTACCGAGCTTGGCCTCGCGGTGGTGATCGTCACCCACGATCTCGCGGTGGCGCGGCTGCTGTCACATCGGGTGATGGTGATGCAGGGTGGCCGTGTCATCGAGACCGGGTTGACCGACCAGGTGCTCGATGATCCGCGCGAGCCCTACACCCAGCTTCTCGTTTCTTCGATCCTGCCGGCGTGAGTCTCCAATGTCTGTGATGATCAAACTGTCCGACGCCGAAAAGTCGTTCACCATGCATCTGCAAAACGGCATCCGTTTGCCGGTGGTGCGCGGCGTCTCGTTCCATGTCGCGGCTGGCGAATGCGTGGTGCTGGCCGGGCCGTCCGGTGCCGGCAAGTCGTCGATCCTGAAGATGATCTTTGGCAATTATCGCTGCGATTCCGGTCGCATCGAAATCCTGCACCGCGGCGCCACCATCGATCTCGCCACCGCCGAGCCGCGCCAGGTGCTGGAGCTGCGCCGCACCACCATCGGCTATGTCAGCCAGTTCTTGCGCGCGGTGCCGCGCGTCGCCGCGCTCGATGTCGTTGCCGAACCGCTGGTGGTGTCCGGCGTCAGCAAGGACGAGGCGAGGCAGCGCGCCGGCGATCTCTTGCGTCGGCTCAACATTGCCGAGCGGCTGTGGACGCTGCCGCCGGCGACCTTTTCCGGCGGCGAACAGCAGCGCGTCAACATCGCGCGCGGCTTCATCTCCGATTTCCCGATCCTGCTGCTCGACGAGCCGACCGCCTCGCTCGATGCCGGCAATCGCGAGGTGGTGATGAGCATGATCGCCGAAAAGAAGAAGGTCGGTGTGGCGATGATCGCCATCGTCCATGATGATGAAGTGCGCGAGCGGATCGCCGATCGGCTGATCGACGTGTCCTCCTTTGCCGCCGCAGCCTGAGAAAGACCAACTGATGATGACCAATTCTGAATTCGTGCTGCGTAATGCCCGGATCGTGCTCGCCGATCGGGTGATCGAGCACGGCTGGCTGGCGGTGGCGCAGGGGCGGATCGCTGAGATCGGCGAGGGCGGCGTGCCGGCCGGCAGCCTCGATGTCGGCGGCGATCTGATCATCCCCGGCCTGATCGAGCTGCACACCGATCACCTCGAAGCGCATTACACGCCGCGCCCGAAAGTGCAGTGGAATCCGCTGGCGGCCGTGGTGTCCTATGACGGCCAGCTTGCCACCAGCGGCATCACCACGGTGTTGGATTCGCTGCGGGTGTGGCGTGAGGAAGAAGCCTCCGATATCGATGGCGAGGCCGCGGTGCTCGCCAATGCCATCAGCGCGGCGCGCGACGCTAATCTGCTGCGCGCCGATCATTTCCTGCATCTGCGCTGCGAAATCCCGATGCCGAATGTGGTCGCCGAGGCCAAGGAACTGGTCGGCCGGCCCGATATCCGGCTGATGTCGCTGATGGACCACACCCCCGGCCAGCGTCAGTTTCGCGACGAGGTCAAGCTGCGCGAGTATTATCGCGGCAAGGGCGGCGGCATGAGCGATGCCGAGCTTGACGCCATGTTCGCGCGCCGCATCTACTGCAAGGAAAATTACGCCGAGGCCAATATGCGCGAGATCGTCGCGCTGGCGCATCAGCACAACATTCCGCTGGCCAGCCATGACGACACCACCGAGGAGAACGTCGCCGACGCGGTGCGTGACCGCGTTGCGGTGGCTGAATTCCCGACCACCATTGAGGCGGCGCGCGCGCTGCACGACGCCGGCATCGACATCATGATGGGCGCGCCCAATGTGGTGCGCGGCGGCTCGCATTCCGGCAATATCGCGGCGGCCGAGCTGGCGCGCGAGGGCCTGCTCGATATCCTGTCGTCGGACTATGTGCCTTCCAGCCTGCTGATGGCGGCGCTGCAATTGCCGGAGCATGCCGAGGCGATTGACCTCGCCGCGGCGGTGCGCACCGTCACCAAGGCGCCGGCCGAGGCGGTCGGGCTGTTCGATCGCGGCGAGATCGCTGCCGGCAAGCGCGCCGATCTGATCCGCGTTCATATCGCCCATGACGTGCCGGTGGTGCGCAGCGTGTGGCGCGAGGGGCATCGGGTGGCATGACGGCAGCGTTGCAGAATAGCGCGATGATCGCGCCAATCGGCCCGGGCCGGCTGGTGCTGGTGGTCGGGCCGAGCGGTGCCGGCAAAGACACCTTGATCGAGCTGGTGCGCGAGACGTGCCGCGATAATCAGCGCGTGCTGTTTCCGCGCCGGATCGTGACCCGGCCGTCATCGGCGGCGGAGGACAACGAGACCTTGAGCGAGGCTGAGTTTGCCGCGGCGATTGCGGACGGCGCATTCGCGGTGCATTGGCGCGCGCATGGTCATTGCTACGGACTGCCGGTCGCGATCAACGATGCGATCGCTGCCGGCGCCTGTGTGGTTGCCAATGTATCGCGCTCGGTGGTGCCGGCGCTGCGCGCCGCCTATGCCGATGTGGTGGTGGTGTCGGTGACCGCGCCGCTCGAGGTGCTGGCGCAGCGGCTCGCCGCGCGCTCACGCGATACCGATGGTCCGCTCGATGAACGTCTGAAACGCGCGGTCGATGACACGGCGTTGCGGCCGGACGTCACCATCGTCAATGTCGGCGCCGCCGCCGACCACGCACGTGAATTACTGCGGGCGATCGAGGGGTAGTACCGTTTCTTTCCCTCCCCCTTGTGGGGAGGGTGGACGGCCCGATGCTCATCGGGCCGGACGGGTGGGGGGCAGTCTGCGACGGTTCGGGTTTTGCTTGTTGGATCGTGCGGCGTGAAACGATGAAGTTGAAGTTCTGAGGTGACGTCGGCGCATAGCCCCCCACCCCGGCGCTACGCGCCGACCCTCCCCACCGCTAGGCGGGGGGAGGGAGAAGCCCCTTCAGCGGATCGCGATTTCGATCAGCGATGGGCCGTCGCGGCCAAGCGCCGTGGCGATCGCGTCGCGGATCGCTTGCGTTTCGTCGGCGCGTACCGCCGGCACACCCATCGACGCTGCCAGCGCCATGAAATCGATCGCGGGCTGTTCGATATTCATGCCGACAAAGCGGCCTTCGATCGCATTGGCGCAGCCGAGTTGCTTGGCGATGTTCTGCAACACGCCATAGCGGCGGTTGTTGAACACGATGAAGATCACCTTGGTGCGATAATGCGCGGCACTCCACAACGCCTGCGGCGAATACATCGCGCCGCCATCGCCGGCCAGCGACACCACCGGGCCATCATGAGCCAGCGCCGCGCCGACCGCGGCCGGCTGATTGCAGCCGAGCACGCCGCCGCGTGAGAAGAAATAACGCCCCGGCCGGGTCATCATCAGCTCCTGCACTTTGCCGAAGGTGGCCGCGGAATCATTGGCGATCAGCGCGGTGTCGGGCAGCGCATCGAACACGGTCAGCACCGCGACATCGGCTGTCAGTGGCGACAGCTGCTGGTCCTGCATGATCTCGGCGCGCAGCGTTTCGATATGGCGCAGCTTGGCAGCGGCGCGCCGGCTCAGCCGGCCGGCGACGTCGGCCGCCGGCAGCAGGTGCGCGAGCCGATGAGCGCAGCCCTGCAAGGTGGCGCCGATGTCGCCGAGCAGCGCCAGATCGGCGGGGTGCTCGCGGCCGAATGCGGCGGGATCGTCAGAGACGTGAAAGACCCTGGTGCCCTCCGGGATCGGGCGCACGTCGCGATAAGGGTAGGCGACGAACGCGCGGCCGCCGACCAGCACCAGCGCTTCGGTTGCCTCCAGCCGCTCGCGGATCACGGCAAAGTCCGGCTTCAGCACCCCCGACCAGCACGGATGCGCCGATGGGAATGCCGAGCGCGAGGTGAGCTGCGTGCCCCACACCGGATAGCCGCCTGCCTCGGCAAAGGCGACCAGGCCACTGGCAGCCGCCGCCGGCAGATCGTCACCAAGCAGGATGAACACCTTGTCCGGGTCGTAGCTGGCCAGCGCCTCGGCAAAGCGCCCGACATCGGGCGAGGGGCCAAGCCGCGGCGGCGCCGAGGCGGGCGGCGCCTCGCTCTCGACCGGCTGGTCGAGCACGTCCATCGGCAGCGACAGAAACACCGGGCCGCACGGCGGGGTGCGCGCAATCGCAAAGGCGCGGCGCAGCGCGCTGCCGACGTCTTCGCCGCGCCGAACCTCCTTGGCCCATTTGGTGACCGGGGCGGCCAGCGCCACCAGATCGCCCGACAGCCACGGCTCGGTCATCAGATGGCGGGTGTCCTGCTGGCCGGCGGTAACCACCAGCGGCGTCTCGCTGGCCATCGAGGCGACCAGCACGCCCATGGCGTTGCCGAGCCCGCCCATGGCATGCAGATTGACGAAGCCGACCTTGCCCGAACTCAGCGCCCAGCCATCGGCCATGCCGACCGCGGTCGCCTCCTGCAGGCCGAGCACATAGGTGATGTCCGTGGCATCGACCAAGGCGTCCATCAGCGGCATTTCGGTCGAGCCGGGATTGCCGAAAATGTGGGTGATGCCTTCGTCGCGCAGAATATCGAGCAGCACATCGCTCGCCCGTCGTGCCATGGTCTCGTCCTCCCATTGTTCGGCCGAGACTGTAGCGATTTGCCCGCGGCGGGAAAGCCTCGTCGCCTGATACGACAATGGCCGGGACGGGCCCGGCCATTGCCAACGCGTTCAGATCGCGATCACATCAAGGCTGCTCAACATCAAGGCTGCTCGACGTCGCCATCGGCATCGAGCCATGTCTTGAAGGCGCCCAGATTCTTGACGTTCTTGTAACCGAGTTCGAGCAGCGCCTTGCCGACCAGCGCGGAGCGTCCGCCCGACGCACAATAGGCGACGATGGAGTCGGCGCGATCGAACGCCGCATCATGCAGCGGCGAGTTCGGATCGGCCCGGAATTCCACCAGACCGCGCGGCACGTTCAGCGCCCCTGGAATCTTGCCCGAGGCCGCCACTTCACCCGGCTCACGAACGTCGAGAAACAATACGTCCGCTCGTCCCACCAGCTCCTTGGCATCCTGCGGGCTGATCCGCGGCACCACTGCGTCCGCCTCTGCGATCATCGCCTGCACCGTCTTCATTCCTATCCCTCCAAATCATTGGCCGCATGTCTGACGATCTAACCACCGACACCGTTCGGTGCAAATCGCGACCGCATCGGCTGATGGTGAATTGAATGACCGCTGCTGTGTCAAATCGCATCACGGTCATTGGTGGCCGGGCCTTGGCCACGTCTGAACCGTCTGCCTGCGACGCCCCGCGGGCTTTAGGAGTAACGGGTAACCGCATTTTGTCGCAGTCCGCTCGCCGCAGTCCAGTTCGCCACAGCTCGATCAACGGTCGCGGTGCGCCGGTTTGGCCGCCGGGCGGCCGTCCTGGTCCAGGCTCGCCTCCAGCGCCCGGACGGCATGAAAATCGTCAAGATGGTGCAGATTGGGCTGCCGGGCCGCCTGTTTGGCGAGCAAATGGTACAGACGGCCGATCAGCCGCTGCCGCGATTTGTGAAAGCCGGCGGTCATCACCCGGGCTTTGCATAGCGCGCGCACCGCATAGGCGCGGAAATAGTCGCTGGCATCGGACATCGCATCGCCTCCGGTCGACCTTCGCGACCGCCTGCAAAGCGGCGCGGCGGCGAGCTGCAAGCCTGCTAGCACCAAGCCTGCCAGCACCAAGCCTGCCAGCACCAAGCCTGCTAGCACCAAGCCGTCAGCGGCGTTGCAGTTCCGCTGCCTCACGCTGGGGCCATCCAGCGCTGGAACAACGGCGCTTCCGTTGAATTACTGCTGCACGTGATCGGGAGTGTCATCATGCTGAAGACCCGTTTCGGTATTGCTGCGCTAATCTATGCGATGATCAATGCGGTGCTATTCGGCGCCGGTCTGGTCACCGTGCTGCTGGTACCGGCCTTGGCGAAATATGCCATGGAGCTGATGCCGCTGCTGGTCGTGGCCAGCTTCATCACCGCGCTGCCGATTGCCTGGCTGCTGGCGCCGGCGCTGCTGGCGCGGTTCGAGCGGCGCAGGCTGGCGGCATCGTAGCGCCTCCAGCAAACGCCGGACGGCTCGCTCCGTCATCGGGCCATCACGACCCATTGAGTAGTCTGACGCGCAAGGCCGTTTCGCCATTCCGCAGAGCGGCCAACACCAAGCAACAATCACCGTTCCGCCGTTCAACCCTGGAGGATCATCGATGACTGACTTATCGCGAGAAGATATCGCGCGCCGGGCCCGCGAAATGTGGGAGATCGCCGGTCGTCCGGAAGGGCGCGACGAGGAATTCTGGTTCAAGGCCGAGGAACAGGTGCTCGGCGAACGCGAGACGAGGGAGAAGCTGCAGGCCGATCCCACCACGACCAAGAATAGTTTGTAATACGCGAGTAGGTCGACGTTGCCGCAGGTCTTTCTCCCTCCCCTTGTAGGGAGGGGGGACGGCGTGAGGCTAGCAGCACGCGACCGTCGATACAGAGGCGCGCACCAAGCCCCCACCCCGGCCTCCGCGTCGCTCGGCCTCCCTCCCCACCGCTACGCGGGGGGAGGCATGAAGCTCTCTGCCAGCGATAAGTCGCAACGAAATCGAAAGCGCTAACCGCCAGTGCCGTTGCGATCGATCGAAATCAAGAACACCAGCTGTAGATCATCACACTCGAGTTCGTCGCATTCGGCCTGATCGGGTGCAGCGCCGGCGGCGCGATAGGCGGCCTTCTCGGTATCATCGGCGTAGCGGGCGCGCAGCTTGGTCTTGCCATCCCACAGTTGCTCGCCGTTCGATCGCAGTTGCTTCAGGTCCGTCAGCAGCCAGCTCTCGTGGCACATCTCATGCGCTTCGCGCAAATTCTTGGCCTCAAAAGTCAGTACCGGACGCTGCCCCACGTCGATCGTGAAGATCAAAGGCTGTAGCGCAACGTTCATTCGTCACTCCAGTGTTGCTAATTTGTTTCGAGTCACGGCTTACGCCGTGAGGGCTTGATCACCTTGTCGGTGTTGCGGTCGGTGTCGTCGAGCGGTGGACCGTCGTCGGCACGCGGCGGCCAATGATGGCCGCCTTGCTTGGCCTGAATGCGCCGATCGTCGTGCATCGAGCGCAGCCCGATCAGCCCGCCATAAAAGGCGCGGGCGCGTTCGAGATCGTCCACATAGATCGCGGATTCGAGAATGCCGTTGATCCGGGCCATGGCTGTTAACGAAACAGCCGCCGCTCTGTTCCGATTGCCGCCCGTGCCCCGTGTCAGCTCAGGGTCCAGATCACCTGCCACGGCGCCGATGGCTGTTCGCGGGGCTGCGCGCACCAGATGACGCGGCCGGTCGGCGCGCTGATGGTCGCGGCCGGTTCATTCTTCAGATTGGCGAGCAGCGTCAGACGGCTATCATCGGCCATGCGCCAATCAACGCGCAGTGCCGCTGGTTCCAGCAGCTCAAAGCGGCCGGCATGTCCCTTGATGCCGCAAAGCCGCGGAATGATTTCGCGGTGGCGCAGTTCAAGTAGCTGCCGATACAGCGCCAGCCACTGCGCGTGCGGTTCGTGAGCCAGTGCCGTCCAGTCGAGCTTGGCGGAGGCAAAGGTTTCCGGCGCGCCGGGATCGGGGATCAGCTCGCGTTGTTGCGGATCGGCGAATTCCGGAAAGCGGCCAAATTCCGCGCGGCGGCCGTCACGCACCGCGCTGGCGAGCGGTTCCTGAAAGTCGCAGAAGAATGGGAACGGCGAGGGCGCATCGAATTCTTCGCCCATGAACAGCATCGGGATTTGCGGTAGCAGCAGATAGATGCCAGCGAGCGCGCGCACCGCTGCCGCTGGTGCGATCGCGGTCAGCCGCTCGCCGAAGGCGCGGTTGCCGATCTGATCGTGGTTCTGGATGAACGCAACAAACGCGGTCGGCGGCAAGGCAGCCGATGGCTCGCCGCGCGGTACGCCGCGATAGGCCATCAACTCGCCCTGAAACGCAAAGCCCTCGGCGAGTGCGCGGCCGAGCTTGGCGGTGTCGCCGGCATAGTCGTGATAATAACCGGCATATTCGCCGGTGGCCGCGGTGTGCAGCCCATGATGGACGTCATCGTTCCATTGCGCGGTGTAGTACACCGGGTTGCCGCTGTCGCCGCGCAGCAGCCGAGACACTTCGTTCTCTTCGTTTTCGATGATCAGATGGATCGGCCGGCCATTTGCTGCCCGTTGCAGCCGCGCGGGGATTTCAGCCAGCAGATGATTGGCGCTGTCGTCCTTGATGGCGTGCACCGCGTCGAGCCTCAGCCCGTCGAAGTGAAACTCTTCGATCCAGAACGCCGCGTTCTGCAGCATGAATTCGCGCACCAGCGCGGCGCCTTCGCCGTCATAATTCACCGCCGCGCCCCAGGGGGTGTGATGGCGGTCGTTGAACAGCGGTGCGTAAGCGGCGAGATAATTGCCGTCCGGACCGAAGTGGTTATAGACCACGTCGAGCAGCACCATCAGCCCGCGGGCATGTGCGGCATCGACCAGCGCTTTCAGATCGTCGGGATGGCCATAGCTGGCGTCTGGCGCGAACAGCAGCACGCCGTCATAGCCCCAATTGCGCTGGCCTGGGAATTCCGCGACCGGCATCAGCTCGATCGCAGTGACGCCAAGCTCGACCAGATGGTCGAGCCGCTCGATCGCGGCCTGGAACGTGCCCGCTGCCGTGAACGCGCCGATATGAATTTCGTAAATCACCGCCTCATGCCAGGGCCGGCCGCGCCAATGCTGGTCGCGCCAGCGATAACGCTGCGGGTCGATCACTTCGCTCGGGCCGTGGACATCCAGCGGCTGAAAGCGTGATGCCGGATCGGGCACGCGCAAGCCGTCCTCGAACTCGAACCAATAGCGGCTGCCCGGCCCAGCGCCGGGCACCTCCAACAAGTGCCAGCCGTCATCGGCCTGTCGCATGGCGCGTGCCACGCTGTCGCCCTCCAGCCGCAACAACACGCGCGGCCGCTTCGGCGCCCACAGTCGAAACAGCACGCCGCCGTCAACGAGCTGCGGGCCAAAGCGCGGCAGGCGGCCTACGGCCGGGGCCGGCGCCGTACTGGCAGACTTGGTGCTGGCCGACTTGGTGCTGGCAACCGTCATGACGTGACTATCCCAAAGGCTGCGTGACGATCCGTGAGCTGGAGGTTGTGCGGAAGTGGTGAGCGCGTCGGGCAAACGGCTGGCCGCGACATCGGTTCCGGCGTGAGGCGGCTGCGAACGCTGAACTTTTCCGCCAGTTCCGGGTTGATGGCAGTTGGAATGAAAAAGGGGGGCTTCCGTGGACCAGATTGCTCGTGTGACCGGCAGCGCGCCCGCGAATGCGCCGGCGATCCTGCGCCATCGCGTGCTTGAGGGCCGGCCGTTTCCGCTCGGCGCCATCTGGGATGGGCTTGGCGTCAATTTCGCGCTGTTCTCCGCTCACGCCACCAAGGTCGAGCTGTGCCTGTTCGACAATGACGGTCGCCGCGAGATCGAGCGCATCGAGCTGCCGGAATACACCGATGAGGTCTGGCACGGTTATCTGCCCGATGCCCGGCCCGGCCAGATCTATGGCTACCGCGTGTATGGCCCCTACGCGCCAACCGAAGGCCACCGCTTCAACCCCAACAAGCTATTGCTCGATCCCTATGCCCGCCAGATCGTCGGCGAGCTGCAATGGGACCCGGCGCTGTTCGGCTACACGCTCGGCGCGCCGGACGCCGATCTGTCGTTCGACGAGCGCGACAGCGCGCCGTTCATGCCGAAAAGCCGGGTGATCGACCCGGCCTTCACCTGGGGCGAGGAGCGCCGCCCCAACGTGCCCTGGGAGCGCACCGTGCTCTATGAGGCCCATGTGCGCGGCTACACCATGCGCCATCCGGCGGTGCCGGAAGTGCTGCGCGGCTCCTTTGCCGGCATGATGTATCATCAGGTGATCGATTACATCCGCGATCTCGGCATCACCGCGGTTGAGCTATTGCCGATCCATGCCTTTGTCGATGACAGCTATCTGGTCGACAAGGGCATGCGCAATTATTGGGGCTACAATACCATCGGCTTCTTCGCGCCGCAGGCGCGCTATCTGTCCGGCCCCTCGGTCAACGAATTCAAGGAAATGGTCTCGCAATTCCACCGGGTTGGAATCGAGATCATTTTGGACGTGGTCTATAACCACACCGCCGAGGGAAATGAGCTTGGCCCGACGCTGTCGTTCAAAGGCATCGACAACGCCTCGTACTACCGGCTGGCGCCGGACCGGCGCTATTACATCAACGATACCGGCACCGGCAACACGGTCAACCTGTCCCACCAGCGGGTGCTGCAGATGGTCGCCGACAGCCTGCGCTATTGGGCGCAGGACATGCGGGTCGACGGCTTCCGCTTCGACCTCGCCACCATTCTGGCGCGCGAGCCCTATGGCTTTGACGAGGGCGGCGGCTTCCTCGATGCCTGCCGGCAAGACCCGGTGCTGAGCCAGGTCAAGCTGATCGCCGAGCCCTGGGATTGCGGTCCAGGCGGCTATCAGGTCGGCCGGTTCTCGCCGGGCTGGGCGGAGTGGAATGACCGCTTCCGCGACACGGTGCGGGCGTTCTGGAAGGGCGACGAGGGCAAGCTCGCCGAGTTCGCGACCCGGCTGTCGGCCTCGCCGGACCTGTTCAATAAGCGCGGCCGCAAGCCCTGGTCGTCGGTGAACTTTGTCACCGCCCATGACGGCTTCACGCTCAATGATCTGGTCTCCTACAATGACAAACATAACGAGGCCAATGGCGAGGACAATCGCGACGGCCACTCCCATAATCTGTCCTGGAACCATGGCGTCGAGGGGCCGACCGACGACCGCGCCATCATCGATCTGCGCTTCCGGCAGATGCGCAATCTGCTCGCCACCACGCTGCTGTCGCGTGGCACGCCGATGATCCTGGCCGGCGATGAGTTCGCCAGGACCCAGCAGGGCAATAATAACGCCTACGCGCAGGACAACGAGATCAGTTGGCTCGATTGGGAAGGGATCGACGACCATGGCCGCGCGCTGATCGAGTTCACCCGCAAGCTGATCCAGACCCGGCAGCGTCAACCGCTGTTTCACCGCGGCCGGTTCCTGACCGGCGCCTTCAATGAGGAGCTGGGGGTCAAGGACGTCACCTGGGTTGATCCAAGCGGTGCGGAGATGACCATTGATCAGTGGAATGATGGCAATGCCCGCTGCGTGGGCATGTTGCTCGATGGGCGGGCGCAGGTCACTGGCATCCGGCGCAAGGGCTCCGACAACACGCTATTTCTGATGTTCAACGCCCACCATGACACGGTGCGCTTTGTGTTTCCGGATGTGCCGCGCTGCCGGGTCTGGGAGTGCCTGATCGATACCAACCGGCCGGGGGAAATCCGGATTCCGCTGGCGCGCAAGGGCGCTCACTACGACATGGCGGGCCGCTCGCTGTCACTGTGGGAAGCGCGGCAATCATGACCGCCGCGCGGCCGGCGCCGCGGCTTGGATGCTGGCGGCTCCGGCCCGCCCTCGGACCATCCACAGGAAGCTGGGGCCCTGCCGGAACAATAACCCCATCAAGCACTTGAATAGGGTCGGATGAGGTGGATTGCGATGTCGGGTTTGGCGCCCCCGCGGCCGGTGATCTTGGTCGTCGAAGACGAGCCTTTGCTGCGCATGCACGCCGTCGACATGATCGAAGCGGCGGGTTTTGTCGTGCTGGAAGCCGCCAATGCCGACCATGCGATTGCAATTCTGGAGAGCCGTAACGATATCCGTGTGGTGTTCACCGACATCCAGATGCCCGGCTCGATGGATGGCCTGAAGCTGGCTGAGGCGGTACGCGGCCGCTGGCCGCCGATCGAGATCATCACCACCTCCGGCCATGTTCATGTCAACGAGCCCGATCTGCCGGTACGCGCCCGCTTTGTACCCAAGCCCTATAGCGCGGCACAGATCGAACAGGCGCTGGCCGAACTGACCCGCTAAGCGGACAGGCTTACTGCAAAGATACCTCCGGGCCGCCAACTCTGGGCGTGCAAAAGCCTGCCGTTTCGCGCTATCAATTGGTGTCTCAACATGGCAGGCCAGTTGCGCGGATGACGATCAGGAAGAAACTCTTTGTGCTGCTGGGGATCTTGGTGCTGGCGACCGCGCAGTACTACCTGGCAAGTAAGTTCGCGATCCGGCACGAAACCGTGTCCTGGCTCGATACGTCGCGCAACCGCGAGGTGGTGGTGACGCTGGCGGTACGGCGCGACTCCGAGATGAAAGCCATTGCCGGCATCCAGAAACTGCCGGTGGCGATCGTCAGCCATGGCAACACCGTGCGCAACACGGAATATTCTTTCATCGCCAACGTGCTGGCGGCGCGCGGCTATCTGGTGGCCAGTATCCAGCACGATCTGCCCTCCGACGTGCCGCTGATGACCAAGCCCGGCTCGCTCTATGTCGGCCGGCTCGGCGTCTATGAACGCGGTTTGAAAAATATCTTCTTCGCGCTCGGCAATCTGAAGAAACTGCTACCCGATGCCGACTATGATCATTTGACGTTGGTCGGGCATTCCAATGGCGGCGACATCTCGATGTTTTTTGCACAGCAGCATCCGGAGATGGTGCGCCGCGTCGTCACCCTGGACAATCTGCGCGTGCCGTTCGTGACCTCGGGCGCGGCGCGCATTTTGTCGTTCCGCTCCAACGATCCGCGCTTCAAGACCGATCCGGGGGTGCTGCCTGACGACCAGACCGCCAAGGAAGCCGGCATCGACATCGTGCCGACCGACTTCCAGCACACCGACATGAGCGACCGGGGCCCGGAAGAGGTCAAAGAAAAGATCCAGAGCACGCTCGACCAGTTCCTCAGCAAGGAAGAGTCGAGCAATCTGGCGCCGGTGGTGCCGCGCAAGCCGGCGGCCGATCCGCGCGCGATGGGGCCGTAGCCGGCCGCCGCAGGCGCAAGGAACCTGGTCGGCGCGAGTCGTTCGCCGAGGAACGAAATCGCGCGCCATGTTTTCCACTCCCCAAAGGAGTGGTGTGCATGCTGGCTCCCAATTCGCTTGCTGCCGGGTTTGCGGTGGTCGACGAGGCCTACGACATCGCCTTCGATTATCTGCGGCTGGCGGGTGCTATTCCGCCGATGTTCGGCGCCCATGAGCAACTGCTCGATGTGGTGGTCGATCTTTATTGCCGGGGCGAACGCAACAAGATCCGGCTCGCCAACAGGGCAATTGTCGCCTTTCAGAACGCACACCGCTGCTGATCACGCCAACAGCCGCCGCAGGCGGCCGGGGAGGGCCGATGCTCGATTTTCCAAAGCCGCCATTCGCCGCCCAGCAACAGCCGATGCCCGGCAGTACCGCGGCCATGCAGCCGCAGCCGGACCACGGCGAACGCAGCTATCAGGGCTCCGGTCGGCTGCAGGGATTGCGCGCGGTGATCACCGGCGGCGATAGCGGCATTGGCCGCGCGGTCGCGATCGCTTACGCGCGCGAGGGCGCCGATGTGCTGATCTCCTATCTCAGCGAACATGATGACGCGCAGCAAGTGAAGGCGCTGGTTGAGCGCGAAGGGCGGCGCGCCGAGCTGGTACCGGGCGATCTGCAGGACCCGGTGCATTGCCGCCGGGTGATCGACCAGGCGGTGCAGGCGTTCGGCGGCATTGACATTCTGGTCAACAATGCCGCGCACCAGGCCTCGTTCAAAGATATCGAAGACATTTCCGATGAGGAGTGGGAACTGACCTTCAAGGTCAACATCCACGCGATGTTCTATCTGACCAAGGCGGCGGTGCCTCATATCAAGCCGGGCGGCTCGATCATCAACACCGCCTCGGTCAATTCCGATAATCCGAACCCGACGCTGTTGGCCTATGCCACCACCAAGGGCGCGATCCAGAATTTCACCGGCGGTTTGGCGCAGATGCTGGCGGAGCGCGGCATTCGCGTCAACGCGGTCGCGCCGGGGCCAATCTGGACGCCGCTGATCCCCTCGACCATGCCGCAGCAGGCGGTGTCTGAATTCGGCAAGCAGACGCCGATGCAGCGCCCGGGACAGCCGGTCGAACTCGCCACCGCCTATGTGATGCTGGCCGATCCGCTGTCGAGTTACGTCTCCGGCGCCACCATCGCCGTCACTGGCGGCCGGCCGTTCATTTAGCTTCGACCGAGCCGCGCGATGCCGAGCGCGGCGACATGCGCTGCGTCTGCGTCGTGCACCGTTCACCTTGCCTGATGCTAATCCCCAGGACAAAGCGGCTGGCTCTTGACGGCCGCGCGGCACGCGCCTAGCGAGCCGCGACCTGCGGTGTGGCCCCACGGCCGAAGCTGGCGCGTGGCTCGGCGATCGTGCACAAGCATGGCTTGATGGTCAGCGGCGGGGCAGACCTTGGTCGCAGGCGAGGGAAATTCAAATCTTCTCGGCGGCGTGGCATGTTGCGGTCGCTGGCGGCCAAGGGGCTGCGGTGATTCTGATTGATTCAGGAGTGGGGAATGGTTGCGGAAGTCAGCCCGTTGGCGGGCCAGTTGGTGGAATCGTCAATGCTGGTGAATGTGCCTCGGCTGGTGACGGCATATTTTTCCGGCAAGCCCGACCCGGCCGTGGCTGCGCAGCGGGTGGCGTTTGGAACTTCCGGCCATCGCGGCTCCTCGTTCAACAACGCCTTCAATGAAGCCCACATCCTGGCGGTGGCGCAGAGCGTGTGCGACTATCGCCGCGAGGCCGGCATCACCGGGCCGCTGTTCGTCGGTATCGACACCCATGCGCTCGCCGAACCGGCACTGGCCAGCGCGCTGGAAGTGTTCGCCGCCAATGAAGTCGATGTGATGATCGACGCGCAGGACGGTTTTACGCCGACCCCGGTGATCTCGCACGCCATCCTCACCTATAATCGCGGTCGCGACAGCGGCCTCGCCGATGGCGTGGTGATCACGCCGTCGCACAATCCGCCGGAAGATGGCGGCTTCAAATATAATCCGCCCAATGGCGGCCCGGCCGACACCGACATCACCAGCGTGATCGAGAAGAACGCCAACGCGCTGCTCGAGAACATGCTGCGCGGCATCAAGCGGATTCCGCTCGATCGCGCCCGCAAGTCGCCGCACATTCACCGGCACGATTTCATCACGCCCTATGTCGAGGACCTCGGCAATGTGATCGACATGGAGGCCATCCGCGCCTCCGGCGTGAAGATCGGCATCGATCCGCTCGGCGGCGCCGCGGTGCATTACTGGCAGCCGATCATTGAGCGCTATGGCCTGAACGCCACCGTGGTCAGCGACGTCATCGACCCGACCTTCCGCTTCATGACCGCCGATTGGGATGGCAAGGTGCGGATGGATTGTTCCTCGCCCTATGCGATGGCGCGGCTGATCGGCATGCGCGACACGTTCGACGTCGCCTTCGCCAACGACACCGACGCCGACCGGCACGGCATTGTCACGCGGTCGGTTGGTCTGATGAATCCCAACCATTTCCTGTCGGTGGCGATCGACTATCTGTTCCGCCATCGTCCAGGCTGGCGCGCGGACAGCGCGATCGGCAAGACCATCGTGTCGAGCGCGATGATTAATCGCGTCGCCGCGCGCCTCGATCGTAAGCTGGTCGAGACCCCGGTCGGCTTCAAATGGTTCGTGGAAGGGCTTGAGGATGGCTCGTTCGGCTTTGCCGGCGAGGAAAGCGCTGGCGCCTCGTTCCTGCGCCGCGACGGTACGGTGTGGGCCACCGACAAGGACGGCTTGATCCTCGGCCTGCTGGCCGCGGAAATCACCGCCGTCACCAAATCCGATCCGGGCCAGCTCTATCAGCAGCTCGCTGATGAGCTTGGCCATCCTTATTACGAACGGATCGATGCGCCGGCGACCCGCGAACAGAAGGCCAAGTTCAAGTCGCTGACGGCTGAATCGCTCTGCATGCAGGAACTTGGCGGCGAACCGATCGAAGCGGTGATGACCAAGGCGCCGGGCAACGATCAGCCGTTCGGCGGCGTCAAAGTCGTGACCGCCAATGGCTGGTTTGCGGCGCGCCCATCCGGCACCGAAGACGTTTACAAGATCTACGCCGAGAGCTTCGTCAGCGAGGATCATCTGCGGCGGATCCAGGAAGAAGCCAAAGCGGCGCTGACGGCGGTGTTCAACGTGTGACGCGCTGCCCTGTCTGGAGTTGCGATGCCCGGTCGCACTCCAGACTGATGGCAAAGATTGCCAAAGCCTGTGGCTGACCCTATTTTTCCCTATTGGGAGGCCACCCCATGAGCATGAACGTCTCATTGACCGAGGACTCAGCGAGTTCGTCAAATCCCGGGTTGCGTCCGGCCGTTACACCTCGGCGAGCGAAGTGGTGCGTGAAGCCTTGCGCCTGATGGAACGCCACGAACAGGCAGAGGCCGCCAAGCTGCAATGGCTGCAACAAGCTTATCGGGAGGGCGCGGCCAGCGGCGATGCCGGCGAACTCGACTTCGCTGCTTTGAAGGCGGAAGCCCGCGCCACCCTGAGCGAGAAAGCCAAATAATTTGGGCCAAGTGCGTTACACTTGAAAAGCGCGGCAAGATTTAATCGATATTTGGAGACACATTGCAGCGGAAAGCCCTGCGACCGTGGATCAATGCCTCGATCGCATCGAGGCCCGCTGCATGCAGCTTGCTGTATTTCTTGAGCTCGGCCCGGAGCGCAGCGACATTGCCGCCGACGCCAGGATGCTGGTGATCGAGCGCTGGATGCGCTGTACCGCTTGGTCGAGCAGGGCGTGCAGATCGTCCGCATTGTCGACGGCACCCGCGATTTGTCGCGCCTGATAGCACCGCAAGAATAGCCAGAAGGTTGCCCTGCAACAAAGTTTCGGTGGCGGCAGTGCCCTAAGGGGGCATGATCGATGAATGCCGATCAAGCTCGATGGCACGAGGGCAGAGTATGACAGCGGCCGCGGTCACGCAGGTTAGCGGTTGGGTAGATTTCAGCGCCGCCTTTGTGCTGTTCCTGCTCAGCCATGCGCTGCCGGCGCGGCCTGCGGTGCGCGCGGCGCTGATCCGCTGCTGCGGCGAGCGCTCGTTCCTGGTGCTGTACAGCACGGTGTCGCTGGCGGTGTTGAGCTGGCTGATCGTTGCCGCGGGACGCGCACCATTCGTGGAACTATGGCCATTTGCGACCTGGCAGATGCTTGGTCCCAATCTGGCGATGCCGCTCGCCTGTCTGCTGGCCGCGTTCGGTGTTGGCGCCGCCAATCCGCTATCATTCGGCGGCAATCCGAAGTTAGCGTTCGATCCCGATCATCCGGGCATCGCCGGCGTGGCGCGGCATCCGCTGCTCTGGGCGATCGCGCTATGGGCCGGCGCGCATCTATTGCCAAACGGCGATCTCGCGCATGTCATCCTGTTCGGTCTGTTCCTGCTGATCGCGCTGCTTGGCATGGTGATCATCGATCGCCGCAAGCGCCGCCAGCTCGGCGCCGCGCGCTGGGCAGAGCTTGCGCGCAACACCTCGCTGCTGCCGTTGACCGCATTGATCACCGGACGTTGGCGCCCCGATCTGCGCGCCATCAGCGTGAAGCGGCTTTTGATCGCCATTGCTGCTTGGCTGACGCTGCTCGGGCTTCACGCACCAGTGATCGGCGTATCGCCGCTGCCCTGATCAATCACCACTGAGCTTGCGCTGGAACAACTTCGCCGTCTCGGTCCTGATTAAGACCATTGAGGCGGCGGCGTGCCGCGGCGTCCTTGATCCGGGAACCGCTAATCATGAGTCCGATCCCCCGTTTTCATCCGCATCGCGGCCCGGCCGTGTTGTCGAGCGGTTTTAGGCCGTTCTTCTTCAGCGGCGCGCTGTTCGCGGCGCTGGCGGTGCTGATCTGGCTGCCGTTCTATGAAGGCGAACTGAGTTTGCAGACCGCATTCGCGCCGCGCGACTGGCACGCCCATGAAATGCTCTATGGCTATCTGCCGGCGGTGATCACCGGCTTCCTGTTCACCGCGATCCCCAATTGGACCGGACGGCTGCCGCTGCAGGGCGGCCCGCTGCTCACGCTGGTGGTGCTGTGGTTTGCGGGCCGGGTGGCCACCGCCTTTTCCGCCGATCTCGGCTGGCTGCCGGCGATGCTGGTCGATATCGCGTTCCTGGCCGCGGTGGTGGTGGTGATCGCCCGCGAAATCATCGCCGGGCGCAAATGGAACAATCTGCCGGTGGTGCTGCTGACCACGCTGCTGCTCACCGGCAATGCCGGCTTCCATCTCGAAGCGCATATTCAGGGCCGCTCCGATCTCAGTATCCGCATCGGCGTCGCGGTGGTGATCATGCTGATCAGCCTGATTGGCGGCCGCATCATTCCGAGTTTTACCCGCAACTGGCTGGTGCGGGAAAATCCCGGCCGTTTGCCGACGCCGTTCAACCGCTTTGACACCGCGACGGTGGCGACCAGCGTGATCGCGTTGGCGCTGTGGGTGGCGCTGCCGAATGCGGTGATCGCCGGACTGGCGCTCACGCTCGCGGGCGTATTGCAGGCGGTGCGGCTTGGCCGCTGGGCCGGCTATCGCACCTTCAGGGACCGCTTGGTGCTGGTGCTGCATATTGGTTATCTGTTCGTGCCGGCCGGTTTTCTGCTCACCGCCGCGGCTTGTTTCGGGTGGCTGGCACCAAGCGCCGGTCTGCACGCCTGGATGGCCGGGGCGGCCGGCGTGATGACGCTGGCGGTGATGACCCGCGCCAGCCTTGGCCACACCGGGCAGCGCCTGGCGGCCTCGATCTCAACGCAGGCGATCTATGGCGCGGCGGCGGTGGCGGCGCTTGCGCGGATCTGGGCGGCGCTCGATCCGGACTGGAGTTTTGTGCTGCTGCATGTGGCGGCCTTCGCCTGGGTGCTGGCGTTCCTCGGCTTTGCGATCAGCTATGGTCCGCTGCTGTTTGGCTATCAGCGGCGATCGCCGCCAATCTCGAAGCCATCCCCGGCGGTCGCAGAATGACGGCCATCATCACTTCAGGGAGATCGTGCATGCCAGATGTCCGGGACCATAAGCCCGTCAACAACGAGGCCATTCTCGACGTGCGCACCATCGAGCCGCAACGTCGCCACGACACGGTGCGCCGGCTGATCGATCGCTTGCCGGAAGACACCAGCCTGCAACTGATCTCCGACCATTCGCCGCAGCCAATCCGCGGCTATTTCGAGATGGTGCATGGCGACCAAGCGCAATGGCACGATCTCGAACAAGGGCCGAAAGTGTGGCGGGTGCGGCTGACGCGCACCGCGCTGTAAGGACCGGCTGCGCAGATTATTGCGGGCTAAGCCAGCCGACGCTCAAGGCAAAGCGCACCACTTCCACGCGCGAGTGGAAGCCGAGCTTGGCCATGCCGCGCGCTTTATAAGTCTCGACGCTCTTGGAGCCGATCTGCAGCTTGGCGGCGATGGTCTTGTTGCTGTGGCCGGCCGCCGCCAGTTTCAGCACTTCGATTTCCCGGGCGCTTAGCTCGGCAACGGCCGCGCGGCTGTCGGTTTCGGCCGGACGGCTATGCACGATCCGATCGCTGATCGCCGGGTCGCGATACACGCCGCCGGCACCGACTGTGCGAATGCCCTGCATCAGTTCGGCGGCGCTGGAGCGCTGCGAGACATAACCCGAGATGCCAGAGTCGAGCAGCCGGCGCAGATAGCAGCGGTCGGCATCCGGCGCGGTGATGGCCAGCACCCGGCAGCCCGGGCTGTTGGCCATGAAGGCGCGCGCCGTCTCCAGGCCGTCGCCGTCCGGCGCCGACAGATCAAGCACCACCACATTGCCGTGGCCATTGAGCACCGGGCGTGCCGCAGTTTCATCGGCCGGTCGGGCACCGTCGAGGCCGCTCACCGGGTCCACGCCGTTGAACACCACTGGGCGATCGTCTGTCACGAACGCGCGCAGCTGCGCCAACGTTTCCGTGTCCTTTAACCGTTGATCCATAGGGCACACCGGCATTCTGCGGTTGAGGCGGCAACAAGAGCGTCCACGCTGGAACCGGGAAGCGGTTTCAGGTTGCTAACAGCAATGTCGCGGACCACCCAAAGCGTCACGCTAGATTGACAATGGTACTGCCGCATATCTTTGATGCGGCTCAAGAACCAGAGAACCAATCTCAAAGCGACGGGCCGCGGGCGCGGGCTTCGATCATGGAGCGCGCCAGGGACGTGAGGTCAGAATATTCCTGACAACGCGGCGGCATGGCTGCACTGCGCGCCGCAATTTGCGCCGGGCGCGGCGGCATGGGCCGGGCTGCCAGGCGCCTGAAAAACGCTGGAATGGGATGTGAATCAAACCGTTACCCGCCAGCCAGCGCGGGGTGACCCGGGCGCCCGCAGGTCACAGTGGCCCGGCGTTACCGTTTCGGTTCCGAAATCTGAACCTTCCTGCAAATCACAAATCAGCGGCCCATTGTCACGTTTAGTTGACAAGGAGCGGTGTCAGGTGTTTCTTACACGCGCTCGCTCAGCTTCCTTATCCAAGACCATAGGTCTTGTTGAGGGGCGGCTGTGCAGCCCGGAGCCATCGCCCTGGTCAACGCCGTTCTGTTTGGAAGTCAGACAAAACGGTGCAGCCCAAGCGAAGCTTTGGTCCGGCCGGGGCAGTTCGAGGCCTTACTCGATGTCGCGGCAAACATGCCCGCGTGCGGGTTCAGCACGAAACTGGTCGTAAGTTTCTGAGGAGGTTTTACAATGGCAGACGATCTGAACAAGGTCTGGCCGACTGGCCTGACGATTGCGGAGTCCGAAGAGCTCCACAAGCATGTGATCGACGGTACCCGCGTGTTCGGCGCGGTGGCGATCTTCGCTCACTTCCTCGCCTACGTTTACACCCCCTGGCTGCACTAATCAGTCGGATTGAGGAGTTAAGAAAATGAATCAAGGTCGTATCTGGACCGTTGTGAAGCCGTCGGTCGGTCTGCCCCTCCTGCTGGGCAGCGTCACCGTGATCGCGATCCTCGTCCACCTCGCGCTGGTGAACAACACCACCTGGTTCCCGAAGTACTGGAACGGTAAGACCGCGGCGATCGAGAGCTCGGTCAACGTTGGCTAAGCCAGCTCTTCAGTGAGCTAGTTTTGCTGGACCGGGATCTAAGGGTCCCGGTCGCTTTACTTTGTAGCCGTGAAGCCATGGGTTGAACGGCGTGGCTACAAAGAGAAATTCCACCTTCTCGATAGAGGCCGGTGCTGCATCCGTTTGATCCGCCTGTCTCGCATTAGTTGGAACGCTCGGCGATGAATCCAGTCAGCCAAAAAGTGATGAGGGCTTGGATCGCGTTGGGCACCCGCTTTCTGCCTTTCGCGGATGCCGCAACGCCAGACTTGCCGCTGTCGCGGCTGCTGCGTCTCTCCCTATTTCAAGTTTCTGTCGGCATGTCCCTGGTGCTGCTGGTCGGCACGCTCAACCGGGTGATGATTGTCGAATTGAACGTGCCGGCGTCGATCGTCGGCGTGATGATTTCGCTGCCGCTGATCTTTGCGCCGTTCCGGGCGCTGATCGGCTATCGCTCCGACGTGCATCAGTCGGTGCTGGGCTGGCGCCGTGTGCCGTTCCTCTACAAGGGCACCATGGTGCAGTTCGGCGGCCTTGCCATTCTGCCGTTTGCGCTGCTGGTGCTGTCCGGCGGCGGTGAAGCCGGCCATGCGCCGGTCTGGATCGGGCAGTTTGCGGCGGCACTGGCATTTCTGCTGATCGGCGCGGGTGTGCATACCACCCAGACCGTCGGTCTGGCGCTCGCGACTGACCTCGCCGCGCCCGAGTCCCGCCCCAAAGTGGTCGGGCTGATGTACACGATGCTGCTGCTCGGCATGATCGTCGCGGCCTTCGTGTATGGCGCACTGCTCGCTGACTTCTCGCCGGGCCGTCTCATTCAGGTGATCCAGGGCGCCGCCGTGGTCACCATCGTGCTCAACGCCATCGCGGTCTGGAAACAGGAAACCCGCGCCAGCGCCGCCGCAGCGCGCGCGCAGCAGCAGGCCACCACCTTCCGCGATTCGTGGAACGTCTACATCAAGGGCGAGAATGCGATGCGTCGCCTGATCGCCGTCGGCCTCGGCACGATGGCGTTCAGCATGGAAGACGTGCTGCTTGAGCCGTTCGGTGGCCAGGTGCTGCATCTCAGCGTCGGCGATACCACCAAGCTCACTGCCGCGCTCGCGGTTGGCGGTCTGTTCGGCTTCGGTCTGGCGTCGCGCGTGCTGAGCCGCGGTGCCGATCCGTTCCGGATGGCGAGCTATGGCGCGCTGGTCGGTATTCCGGCGTTCATGGCGGTGATCATGGCCGCGCCGTTCTCGTCAGCGCTGCTGTTCGGCTTCGGTACGCTGATGATCGGCTTTGGTGCCGGTCTGTTCGGTCATGGCACGCTGACGGCGACCATGAACGCTGCGCCGAAGGATCAAGCCGGTCTTGCGCTTGGTGCGTGGGGCGCGGTGCAAGCGTCCGCCGCGGGTGTTGCGATCGCGCTCGGTGGCATCTTGAGAGACATTGTTCATTCTCTCGCGCCAAATACTGTGTTGGGTCCTGCTGCGGGCTACCACTTCGTTTACTCGCTCGAAATAGTTTTGCTGTTTGCGACACTCGTAGCGATGATTCCGCTGATCCGGCGTCCGCAACCACGCGCCGAAGCGGAAGAGTTGCTGGCGCGGCCGGAGATCGGCCTTGAGACTGAAACGGAGAAGTCATGACGCAGATCACCCGACTGTACGACTCGACCCGACAGCTGCCGTCGATCGAGAGCGAGCTGAAAAGCAACGGCTACAAATACGCCGTGGTGACCAGCGCGCAGCCGACCACCAACGGCACCAGCTTGGACGACAGCATCCTGGCAGCGCTCGGGCGCGCCGGTGTGTCGCGTAGCGAGTTGGCCGCGTGCCTCGATGCCATCAAGCGCGGTGGCGCGCTGGTGTCGGTGCAGGCGACATTTGGTTTCGGAGCCAAGGCGTCGGCGCTGCTCGACAAGTTCGGGCCGAGCAAGATCAGCGCGACCAGCACTGCGACCGTGAGCAACGACGAAGACTGCGCGGCTGCGCCGTTCTCGAAGATGCTGCGCGCGCCGGTGCTGCTCGACACCTCGGGTGAGTACAAGTCCTATTCGGGTACGCCGCTGCTGCTCGATAGCAAGAAGTTCCTGTCGGGCACGCCGCTCGTGCTCGAAGGCAACAAGTTTTTCTCTGGCACCCCACTGCTGCTCGACAGCAGCGGCCCCTACAAGTCGTTCTCCGGCACTCCGCTGCTGATTGACGACAAGAAGTTTTTCTCCGGGACTCCGCTGCTGCTGAACAACCCGACCCCGCTGTCTACCTGGCTGGGTCTTCCCGTCCTCTTGAAGTAGGATCTCCACCATGAGCGAATACAAAGGTACTTCCGGCCAGCCGCTGCTGATCGACAGCAACAAGTTCTTCTCGGGCACCCCGCTGCTGATCGACAGCAACAAGTTCTTCTCGGGCATGCCGCTGCTGCTGGACAGCAACAAGTTCTTCTCGGGCACCCCGCTGCTGATCGACAGCAAGACCACCTTCTCGGGCTCGCCGCTGATCCTCGAGCAGAAGGGCGAATACAAGTCCTTCTCCGGTCAGCCGCTGCTGCTGTCGAAGTAAGACACGACGTCCGTTTCGGACTCGAAACGCCGCGGGCAGCGATGCCTGCGGCGTTTTGCGTTTTGGCATTGTGCCGCCCTGCGGTCTGGCCATGCACGCCGCCGCGTGTTCGGCGGTTCTTTGCGCCGTGCGCAAATCCACCCGGCTGGCCGGCCAGGCCGTTGTATTGCTTGCAGGCGTCTTCGCCCGCTCGGGTTGGTTGCGGATCAAGTCGCGCAGCCGGCCCTTGATCCGACCGCGCCAGCGCGGGCGCCGCGCCCGGCAATGTCGAGCGTCAGGGCGCACCGTCCTGGTACCTTATTGCCGTCGGGCTGTGGCAGGCGCGGCAGCAACGACCGCTGCAAAGGCGCGTCACAGTGCCGCTGTGCGCCGCCAATTACGGTCCATCCGGTTCCCTGATCGCAAACTTGCCTCAATACACCTGCAAATGATCCGCGGTTCCGCCGCTCCCCCGCCGGCGATGAGGTGAGCTACGGCAGCGCTTATGCACGCGGCCAATCGTCGCCGAGGAAAAGACTTTTTCCTTTGGTGGCAATGAGATGGATGAATGTGACAACGCGCCGCCGCCGCGCCGTGTTGTACCGCACAAATCCGACATTAATGTCTGTTCATCTATTTCGTGTGCCCTCTGGGGGGAGGGGAGCAGGAAAAACTTTGCGTGCGCATTTCGAGGCCCGTCTTGGGGACGAGGCCTGAGAGGATAGGACTGATGAACCGGGTGATGAGACTATTGGGGGTGATGGCGACGCTGGGCTTGGCGCCGCTGCTAGCCGGGTGCGATGCGCCGGGCGATGCGTCCGCCTCCGCGCGCACCGCGGCCGCGCCAGAAGTCAGCATCATCACCGTCAAGGCGCAGCCCCGGTCGATCATCCGCGAGCTGCCGGGCCGTATTGCGCCGATCCGGGTTGCCGAGGTCCGGCCGCGGGTCTCGGGCATCATTGTCGCGCGCCTGTTCCAGCAGGGCAGCGAAGTGAAGGCCGGCGACCCGCTGTACCGGATCGATCCGCGGCCGTTCGAGGTCGAATTGCAGGCCTCCGAGGCCGCGGTCGCCAAGGCGCATGCCGCGCTCGAACAGGCGACGCTGCAGGCGGAACGCATGACCTCGCTGGCCAGCCAGAATGCCGCCTCCAAGGCCCAGAGCGAGACCGCGACCGGCGCCATGCGCCAGGCGCGCGCCGAATTGGCGGTGCGCGAGGCCGAACTGGCCCGCGCCAAGCTCAATCTCGATTACGCCACCATCCGCGCCCCGATCAGCGGCGTGATCGGCGCCGCCTTGGTCAGCGAAGGCGCGCTGGTGGTGCAGAACGACTCGACCAGCCTCGCCACCATCCAGCAGATCGAAAACGTCTATGCCGACTTCACCGAGCCGGTGGCGGAACTCAATCGACTGCGCCGCGCCTTCGATTCCGGCGAGCTTGACCAGATCGCGCCGGACGCGGTGCGGGTGCGGCTGGTGCTCGATGGCGGCACGATCTACCCGCTGGCCGGCAAGCTGCTGTTCTCGGAAGCCAAGGTCGATGCCTTCACCGGCCAGGTGACGCTGCGCGGCGAGTTCAAGAATCCCGGCCGCGAGCTGCTGCCCGGCATGTATGTGCGCGTGCTGATCGAAAAGGGCATCGACGCCGACGCGATCGCGGTCCCGCAGCAGGCGATTCAGCGCAACGCCGCAGGCGGCAGCGAAGTGTTCGTGGTGAAGGACGACAATCGCATCGCCGTGCAGCCGATCCGCACCGGCGGCCTGCAGGATGGCCAGTGGCTGGTGCTGGATGGCCTTCATCCCGGCGATCGGGTGGTGATCGAAGGTTTTCAGAAATTCGCCCCGGGCGATGTAGTCAAGCCGATCCAAGTGGTCAGTGACCGACAGCAGGACGGAGCCGAGACTAATTTCGCTACCGTCGTCAAAGCGAGCCAGTAAGCGCCGACATGCCGACGTTTTTCATCGACCGCCCCATCTTCGCATGGGTTATCGCACTGTTCATCTGTCTGCTCGGGGCGATCTGCGTGCCGCTGCTGCCGGTCGCGCAATATCCGATCATCGCGCCGCCATCGATTTCGGTGACCACCAACTATCCCGGCGCCTCGCCGGAAAACCTCTACAACAGCGTCACGCGGTTGATCGAGGAGGAGTTGAACGGCGCCGCGGGCATCTTGAACTTTGAATCGACCTCCGACTCGCTCGGCCAGGTCGAAATCATCGCCAACTTCCAGCCGGGCACCGACCCGAGCATGGCCTCGGTCGAAGTTCAGAACCGCATCAAACGCGTCGAAGCGCGCTTGCCGCGCGCCGTGCTGCAACAAGGCATCATGGTGCGCGAAGCCTCCAGTGCGGTGTTGCAGATCGTCACGCTGAGTTCGCCCGATGGCACGGTCGATGAAGTCGGGCTGGGCGACTTCATGATCCGCAACGTGCTCGGCGAAATCCGGCGTATTCCCGGCGTCGGCCGCGCCACGCTGTATTCCACCGAGCGCTCGCTGCGCATCTGGATCGATCCCGCCAAGCTGATCGGCTTCAACCTCTCTGCCGAAGACGTCACCAAGGCGATCACCGCGCAAAACGCCCAGGTCGCATCCGGCGCAGTCGGCGCCGAGCCGTCCAATAAGGATCAGAAAATCTCGGCGCTGGTGCTGGTCAAGGGCCAGCTGTCATCCGCCGACGAGTTCGGCGCGATCGTGCTGCGCGCCAATCCGGACGGCTCGACCGTGCGGCTGCGCGACGTCGCGCGTCTCGAAATCGGCGGTCTCAGCTATCAATTCAAGTCGCGGCTCGACGGCAAGCCCGCGGCCGGTCTGTCGGTGACGCTGTCGCCGACCGGCAACGCCTTGGCGACCGCGCGCGCGGTCGAAGCGAAGATGAAGGAGCTGTCGCGCTTCTTCCCCGCCAACATCAAATACGACATTCCCTACAACATCACGCGCGTCGTTCAGGCCTCGGTCAACAAGGTGCTGATGACACTGGCCGAAGCGGTGGTGCTGGTGTTCGTGGTGATGTTCCTGTTCCTGCAGAACATCCGCTACACCATCATTCCGACCATCGTGGTGCCGGTGGCGCTGCTCGGCACCTGCGTGTCATTGCTGCTGCTCGGCTATTCCATCAACATGCTGACGCTGTTCGGCATGGTGCTGGCGATCGGCATTCTGGTCGACGACGCCATCGTGGTGGTGGAAAACGTCGAACGCATCATGTCCGAGGAAGGGCTGGCGCCAAAGGAGGCCACCAAGAAGGCGATGTCGCAGATCACCGGCGCCATCATCGGCATCACCTTGGTGCTGGTCGCGGTGTTCGTGCCGATGGCGTTCTTCCCCGGCTCGGTCGGCATCATCTATCGGCAGTTCTCGATCACCATGGTGTCGGCGATCAGCTTCTCGGCGCTGATGGCGCTGACGCTGACCCCGGCGCTGTGTGCGACGCTGCTCAAGCCGGTGGTTCCCGGTCATGCCCATGCCGAAACCGGGTTCTTTGGGCGCTTCAACCGCGGCCTCGACTGGCTCAGGGATCGCTACTCGCTGGTGGTGCGTTGGAATCTGAAGCGCACCGGCCGGTTGATGGTGATCTATGTCGTGCTGCTGTGCGGCCTGGTGTTCGCTTTTTCGAGGATGCCGGGCGGCTTCTTGCCGGTTGACGACCAGGGCTTCCTGACCGTCGACGTCCAGACCCCGCCGGAATCGTCCTACAACCGCACCGAGGATGTGGTCCGCAAGGTTGAAGACTGGCTGATCAATCGCGCCGGCGTCGAAAACGTCACCTTCCTCACCGGCTTCTCGTTCCTCGGCCAGGGCATGAACTCGGCGCAGGCGTTCGTCACCCTGAAGGAGTGGTCGCAGCGCGGGCCGACCGAGTCGGCCGCTGCGATCGTGGCCGATGCCAACCGTGCGCTGGAACCGATCCGCGACGCGCGCATCTCGGCGCTGGAGCCGCCGCCGATCGATAACCTCGGCAACTCATCGGGCTTCAGCTTCCGTCTGCAGGATCGCGGCCAAAAGGGCTATGCCGCCTTGATGGAGGCGACCGAGCGTCTGGTGAAGGAGGCGAATGCCAGCCCGGTGCTGCGCCGCGTTTACATCGAAGGTCTGCCGCCCGCGCCGCAGGTCAATCTGATGATCGACCGCGCCAAGGCCAGCGCGTTCGGCGTCACCTTCGAGGACATCAACGACACGATCTCGACCAATCTCGGCTCGGCCTATGTCAACGACTTCCCGAACCTCGGCCGTATGCAGCGCGTCATCGTGCAGGCCGACGCCAAGGCGCGCATGAACGCCGACGAGATCTTGGCCTACAATGTCAAGAACTCGCGCGGCCAGTTGGTGCCGTTCTCGGCATTTGCTTCGATCGAGTGGGTCAAGGGCCCGACCCAGATCGTCGGCTTCAACTACTATCCCGCGGTCCGTATCTCGGGCGAGGCCAATCCCGGCTACACGTCGGGCGATGCCATCGCCGAAATGGAACGGCTGGCGGGTCAGTTGCCGCGCGGCTTCGGCTACGAATGGGCGGGGCAGTCGCTGCAGGAAAAGCTGTCGGGTTCGCAAGCGCCGTTCCTGCTGGCGCTGTCGGCGCTGGTGGTGTTCCTGTGTCTGGCGGCACTCTATGAGAGCTGGACGATTCCGATCGCGGTGCTGCTCACCGTGCCGCTCGGCATGATCGGCGCCGTGCTCGCCGCAGCCGGCCGTGGCCTGCCCAACGACGTGTATTTCACCGTGGCGCTGATCACAATCATCGGTCTCGCTGCCAAGGACGCGATTCTGATCGTGGAATTCGCCAAGGATCTGCGCAAGGAAGGCAAGCCGCTGATGGCGGCCACCATGGAGGCGGCCCATCTGCGCTTCCGGCCGATTTTGATGACCGGCCTTGCCTTCGTCAGCGGCGTGCTGCCGATGGTGATCGCCAGCGGTGCCGGCGCCAAAAGCCAGCATGCGATCGGCACCAGCGTCGCTGGCGGCATGATTGCGGTGGTGGTGCTGGCGCTGCTGTTCGTGCCGGTGTTCTTCGTCACGGTGCAGCGGCTGCTGGCGCGCGATCGCTCCGACGAGAGCCCGTCCACGGAAAGCGGCAAGGCGGTGCCGGCTCACGGTCAGATCGAAGCGCGAAACTGATCGTGACCGCGGAACCGGCGCGCGCGATCATTGGCTGGGAACTAACCGCGCAAAGCTCCGTTCCTTCGGTCGTCAACTGACCGGAGGAAAGTCATGAACGGAGATCAACCGATAAGCTGGCTGATGTTCTTCACCCTGGCCGCAGGGGTGGTGATCGTCGGTGGCTTCATCATCAACTTCCTGCGCTCGCGCAGCAATCGTGATGTGGCCGAAGATACGATGGCCGGCGACGGCCACGGCCGCTTCCTGGCGCCGAGCGGCGCGGGACCGGAACTGCTTGCCGTCACCGCGTTTGCCCTGATTGCGATGGGGCTGCTGGCATTCGGCTATAATAACAAGTCCGACTCGATGACCGCGCAGGCGCCGTCGCCCGCCGGCCAGACCACCGGCCAGAGCGGCTTGCAGGCTCCTGGATCGCAGAACCAGCCAAAGCCTTATCAGCCGGCCAATCCGGCGACCGATCAGCGCGTGTCGCCGACCGGATCTGACACCGGCGTTGGTGCCTCGCCCGGTAACACCGGCACGCCGACCAAACAGCAATAGCGCCCGCGATCGATTAGCATTGCGTCGCACGTGATGGCCGGGCTCGCCCCGGCCATTGTTCGGCGTTGACTCTGACACAGCAAAAAGGCCGGAGCATCTCCGGCCTTTTCCATAAGATCGCTTTAAAAGAAGAACGCTGTGTAAGCGCGACTAGAGCGTGATGCATTTACGTTTGCTCGTATCCAGCATTTATGAAGTAGTTTGAGCATTCTGTTGGTGAGGTGATTTTGAGGATCTCGCCGATCGCGCGGGAGACGGCGTCGACGGATCGTTGTGCGGCCTTGCGGAGCCGATGCTTGAGCTTTGAGAAGAACAGCTCGATCGGGTTCAGGTCGGGCGAGTATTTTGGCAGGAACAACAAGCGTGCGCCGGCGGCGCGGATGGCGCGGCGTACGGCGGGTCCCTTGTGTGAGCCGAGAT
>KI632513.1:3940342-4002608 GCA_000504425.1 Rhodopseudomonas palustris JSC-3b
GAGCGTGATGCATTTACGTTTGATCGTATCCGGCATTTACGAAGTAATTTGAGCATTCGGTTGGCGAGGTGATTTTGAGGATCTGGCCGATCGCGCTGGAGACGGCGTCGACGGATCGTTGTGCGGCCTTGCGGAGCCAATGCTTGAGCTTTGAGAAGAACTGCTCGATCGGGTTCAGGTCGGGCGAGTATTTTGGCAGGAACAACAAGCGTGCGCCGGCGGCGCGGATGGCGCGGCGTACGGCGGGTCCCTTGTGTGAGCCGAGATTGTCCATGATGACAATGTCACCCGGCCGAAGCGTTGGAACGAGGACGCGCTCGACATAGATGCGGAAGCTGTCGCCGTTGATCGGCCCATCGAGCAGCCATGGCGCGGTGATGCCGTCGCGACGCAGGGCAGCCAAGAAGGTCAATGTCTGCCAGTGACCATGCGGCACGCTGGCCTTGAGCCACTGCCCGCGCGGTGCCCATCCCCGGAGCGGCGCCATGTTGGTTTTGGTCCAAGTCTCGTCAATGAAGACCAGCCGGGCGGGATCGAACCGGTCGCGATATTTGCACCATTGCGCGCGTCGGCGGGCGACGTCGGGCCGGTTTTGCTCTGCGGCAATCAGCGTCTTTTTTTGTGACTGAGCTTCTCGCGGTGGACGAACTCCCACACCGACCGATAATCCACCTTCAGACCGCGCTCGCCAAGTTCGGCGACCAGGCCGCGCAAAGTGAAGTCCGCTTCCCGACACCGCCGCACAAGCCATTCCTCATGCGCGCCTGCGATCTTGCGCGGCTTGTAGCCGCCGATCTTGTCCGGCTCCACGCTGCCGGTCCGGCGGAACCGCTGCACCCACAAAATGGCCGTGCTGATGCCGACCCCAAATTGCGCCGCTGCCTGATGGCACGACAGGCCACCATCGATCACCGCCGCAACCACCCGCGTGCGCAAATCAGTCGAATAGGCTCGCCCCATCCATGCTGACCTCCTTCAGCCAGCATGTTGAATCAGAACAATCCTGATTCGGGAATCCAAGCCGACTCAGCCTGAAATCAGCCCGCTCTAGGCCGACGCGCGATCGGCTACCGGGCTTCGGCCGCGGCGCGTTCGAAATCGGCCTGCTGCGCTTTCATCTTCGCGATCTGCTGCCGCAACTCGTCGCGCTGCGCGGTCAGCAACGTGGCGAGCGGCGGGCTGGTGATGGCGCGCAGCGCGTCGTCATAGGTCTCGACATTGCGCTTCTCACCGTCGATCAATCCCGGCAGCACGCTTTCATCGAGGCTGTTGAATAGCCCGCGCACATTCATGATCGCCTCATGCACCAGGCTCATCAATGAACCGCCATCGTCCGGCGTTTCGCCAGCCTTGGTCAGCTCAGCCGCCAGGGCGCGCGAGTGGCCCTCATGCAGTGCGATCATGTCATGAAACAGCGCCGAACAGCCGTGGCCTTCGGCTTCGTCCAGCGCTTCCTGGTAGCCATTACGGGCGTCGATCGCCCTGGTATGCAGTTTTCTCAGATGGTCGAGAATGTCCTGATCCACGGTCGCCTCCGGAGCACGTTGGATAACTTGCGCTGGCCGGAATGGCCGCGCGCGCCCCAACAACCAGACCGCGCCGGTCTGGTTCCCGCGGCGCAACCGCGCATGGTGTGATCAGCGGCGCTCGCCGTCCTGCGGCTCGACGCCGTATGGTTTCACCAGGTCCCAGACATGGGCCGGCACCATGTTCTTCATCTTGTGCGGATAGGCGCGGCGCAGATGCAGCACCGTTTCCACCGCCTTCATTTCCACGCGGGCGCGGGCGAATTCCAGGCCGCGCGGTCCGACCTTCGGCATCAGCCAGCCCATGAACGGCCGCAGCCAGTTCGGCATGCCGCGCACCGGCAGGCCGCCGGCGGCGAGTTCGGTGTTCTTCAAGAAGCCTTTGACCGGCGCGGCGCGCTTGCCGGCGCTGCCCGGCTCGCTCAGCATCACTTCATCGCCGAGCAGTTTGAGGATTTCCTCGCCGCGCTCGTTGCGCACCAGCAGCCATTGCTGACCCTGGCCGCCCATATAGCCGACGGTGATGTCGGCGAGCGTGTTGGTGTAGTCCACGCAGGTGCGGCAGGTGATCGGGAAGAAGTCCGACGGCAGCTTTGAGATCGGCAGCAGCAGGAATGGGATTTCCTTGACCTTGCCGTCCTCGAACCGCAGCTCGACATGATAGTCGGCGCGAAATTCGAGATAGGTAATGGTCTCGGGCTTGTCCGACAACAGGTCCAGGAACTGGTGGAAGCTCTTGGTGGTGGTGTTGTCGGAGCAGGGCGTGCCGATCACATAAATGCGCTCGAAGCCGAGTTCTTTCTCGAGCCGGCGCAGCGCGTAGATCTGGCATGGGATGCCGGTAACTGCGATGCGCTTAAAACCGCGCGCGCGCGCCGGCTCCAGCAGCGACAGCAGCGGCGCATAGCCCATGCGCATGCCGCGGCACTGCGCCATTGCCTTGGGATCGGTGACGATCACCGGCGCCGGCTGCCATTTGTCGCTCGGGTCGGCCGCCATGGTCAGCACCGCTTCGACCGTGCCGGTCTCGAGCAGGCGCTGGGCGAGGCTGGTGGTGATGCCGGTCCATTGCGCGCCCTCGCGCGGCGCCTTCATGGCGGCGCGCAGCATGCGCCGGAACGGACCAAAAAACTGTTCATCAGGCCGCGACGGATCGCGGGTGCGGCCATGCACCTGCCGCTCCATCGCCGGATAGTCCGGCTTGATGAACTGGCAGGCCTGCCCGCATTGCTTGGGGTCGCTCAGCCGCGACACGCCGCAATCGGTGCACAGCTCGCGCGGCGCGGGCTCGGCCAGCGGCGGGGTCCACAGCGGAGAGTTCGGGTTGGTGCGATCGAGCATGCCTGACACTCACTTGGTAGCTGAATTGGGCATCGGAATGAGGCGTCGGAACCGGACCTCGCAGCCTGGCAACGGCTGAAAGCCGGCGCGCGCCACCACCTCACCGCCAATCGGCGCTGTTGTAGAAAGCGGCGTTCGCGCTCGCCATTCGCCATAAGTCCCGGCGCTTTGATCCATAACGCCGGCCGCGCGCCGCGGTTAGATTTGGATCAAATGCCGCGCCGCGCGCCGGCTCGGGGCGTTAGCGGATCACCATCGGAAAAGTGATGCCGATCGCCCAGGCAAACACCGCGGCATTGGCGAGCGCGCCGGGCAGCGGATGGTTGGTGGCGCGGTAGCTCCAATTGCTGATCAGGCCGAACGCCAGGAACAGCAGCAGGATCGCCGGCACGATGATGATCAGGAAGAACAGCTTCTTCAGATTGAGCGCCACCGCGATCGCCAGCGACAGCAGGAAGCACAGTTTCACCAGCGCATAGGCGCCGCGCCGTGCATGTTTGCCGTGCGACATCCACTCGGCGGTGACAAAATAGATCACCGAGCCGACCGCCACCGCGGCGATCAGATGCAGCCGCGGCTCGATCGGCATGAACGAGAACGCATATTCATTGAGCGGCCAGCCGAACGCGAAGATGTTGTAGGCCGACACCGCCAGCGCCGCGATCGCGATCTTGCCGGCCGACGGCACCACCGTGCCCGAGGCCAGAAAGCGGTCGAGCCGGGTGCCGCGGCCGTGCGCTGCCGGCAGCGGCCGGGGCCTCGGCTGGAACAGGCCGGTGCGGGTGCGGCGTTGCAGGTAAAGCACGATCGCCGCGGTCAGCAGGCCGTACACCAGGAAGTGCAGCGTCAGATAATCGCCGAGCAGGATGATCAGGAACTCGGTCGGCGCCTTCCACAGGATCAGCGGCGTCAGCGCCGCCGGCAGCAATGCCGCTGGCAAAAGCTGCTTCCAAGTCAGGCTGGCGCCCATCGGCTCCGGCGCGGCCCGCGGCAGCAGCCATGACAGCGGCCAGGCGAGTGCGATCAAGCCGGCGAACAGCAGCGCCATCCAGATCGGCCGGCGATCGATCCAGCCGTCGCCATGGCGGCCGAACGCCTCGTTCACCCATTGCAGCGCTTCGCGCATGCTGTCCTGGCTGTACAGCACGCCGATATGTTCGACGCCCGAGGACAGCGCCAGCCGGCGCGCGCTGCCATCCTTGAAGTCGCCATAGGAGCGACCCGGCTCGGCGCCGCCGCCGACCGACAGGTTGATGATGCGCAGCCCCTCATTGATCAGCATCGACGGCTCGAGCGAGCCGATGATGATCAAGAGATTGCCCGGCCGCTCGCCGGTCGCCGCCGGCGAAAACACCGAAACCGCGACGGTCGCTTCGACCTCAGGATGGGCCTGGGCGTAGCGGATCACGATGTCGGAGGCCATCGAATGGCCGAGAATGGCGATCCGGCCGTCGCTTTCCGGCAGTGCGCGCGCAAAATCGGCGACCCGGCCGGTCTCGGCCACCAATACGCCGGTGATCCGGGTCGGTTCATCGACATCGCCGCGCATCGGCACCGGATTGCGGCCATGGCCGGTGAAATCGAAGGTCACCGCGACATAGCCGTTCTTGGCCAGCGTCAGCGCGAATGGCTGCATCAATTGCTGCGAGCCGGCAAAGCCGTGGGCGATCACCACCACCGGCGCCTTGCCGCCCTGGGCCGGGCGGAACACCCGCACCGGCGTCTCGCCGACCGTATGGTCGGTGATGCGCAGCCCCTGTTCCTGGCGCCGCAACTCGGTCAGCGCCAGCGCGATCGCGGCGATCGCCAGCACGGCGACCAGCGCGCGGGTCAGGGCACGCCAATGACGGATCAACGGAAACACCAGTGGCGGCCGCGCATCAAATTAGCCTTCCTTGCCAATGTGGCGTTTGCGGATGCTCCGCACCATCCACCAGATTGCGGCCGCCGCGAACGGCACAAACACCGCAACGGCAATGCTCGGGTCGACCGGCAACAGTCCGGCGTCCTGAACGCCCTTCACCAGATAGCTGTACAGCCCGACCACATAATAGGTGATCGCCGCAGTGGACAGCCCTTCCACCGTCGCCTGCAGCCGGATCTGCAGCCGGGTGCGGGCGTTCATCGACTTCAAGAGCTCTTGGTTCTGGTGCTCGAGTTCGACATCGACCCGGGTGCGCAGCAGATTGGCGGCGCGCGCCAGCTTTTGCGACAGGTTGGACTGCCGCTCCTCGGTGGTGATGCAGGTGCGCAGCGCCGGCTTCATGCGCCGCGCCAGGAACGACGACCAGGTCGGCAGCCCGCCGACCTTGCGTTCGCCGATGGTCTGCAGCCGCTGAGTGACGATTTCCTCATAGGCGCGGCTGGCGCCGAATCGGAACAGGCTGGTGGCGGCGCCGGCCTCGACCTCCGCGGCCAGCGAGGTCAGCTCGTCGAGCAGCTTCTGATTGTTGGCAAGGTCACCGCCGAGCCGCATCTGCTCGGTCACCTCGGCGAGCCGCGCCTCCGAGGCGCTGATCGAGGGCAATAGCCGCTGCGCCTCTGGCAGGCCGAGCAACGCCAGGGTGCGATAGGTCTCGACCTCCAGCACACGCTGCACCAGCGCGCCGGCGCGCTCCGGCGCCATGCCGCGGTCGATCACCAATATCCGTATGAAACCGGATGGGCTGGGTTGGAAATCCGTGGCATAGAGCGCCGCCCCGTCGGAATTCTCGGCGACGGCAAGGCTAGCCCGGTCGAACAGGTTCTCCGGGGTGGTGCGCGGGGGATCCTCAGCCAGCAGGTGCAGATCGATCGCGACCAGCAGCGGTCCAGGTTGCGGCAACAGCCGCATGGGGGCGGCCAGCGTAGCTGCGTCGGGATAGAACGGCACCGCACCGGGGTCGGCGCGCATCTCCCAGGTGTAGGTGGTGAATTCGGAATGCTGCTCCCAGCGCAGGACGGTGGAGCCGAACGTCAGGCGATGATGTTTATCGGAGGACGGCGGCGGCAGGCCGCGTTCCTGGCAAAACGCCTCGAGCTGGGCGCGATCGTCATGGCCGCGCTGACCCGAGGTGTCGAAGGCGAAATGCACCACGCGGGACGGGGTCTGCAGCGGGGTGAACGGGCGGGCATGCACCTCGCCGAGAACGGCGGCGCGCAGCGGATGCGGGACAAGTCGGCTTTCACCGTCTCCAATCAAGACATCAGTGCTCATTCCGATTCCCTGCCCTTGTCGAAGCCGAAACGGCGTTTCCGGCATGTCATCCTTGACTTGAGTAGCATTGCGTTGCGACAGACAGAAGCTGAAAGGTACCGCGTCGCGAAGCAGAGGGGGCGAACCCTTTGTTGCGCGCGGAATCCGTCGCGGAAACAGCAGTTTCGCGACCAATACGAACAATCGCCGGAGACCTTGCGCCATCCGTTTGCATTTCGGCGCAGCCTGGTCTTATCTCCGGCGCCCAAAATACCGCGTACTTTCGCGCGGTTGTCGAATGGAGCGTAAGCGGTGGCAATTCCAGTCCGTATCGGCACTCGTAAGAGCGTGATGGCGCTCGCCCAGACGGAGGACATCGCGCGTCGTTTGTCGGCCGCGGCGTCCGAGCTCGATGTCCAGATCGTCAAGTTCGAGACCATCGGTGATTCCGATCAGATAAGTAAGCTGCTTCCGCATGGCGGCAAGGGCGGCGCTTTCGTTCAAGAAATTCGCGGCGCGGTGGTCGCCGGCAAGCTCGACGCCTGCATGCATTCGCTCAAGGACATGCCGGGCAATGAAGACACCCCCGGCCTGGTGATCGGCGCCACGCTGACCCGTGACCCGCCGACCGACGCGCTGGTGCTGCGCGAGGGCGTGACCCTGGAAGACCTGCGCAAGTCGCGCGGCAAGGGCTATTCGATCGGCACCAATGCGGTGCGCCGCGGTGCCTATGCCAAGCGGCTGTTTCCGGAGATCGAGATCATCCACTTCCGCGGCGCGGCCGATACCCGGGTGCGCAAGCTGGACAACCGCGAAATGCAGCGGCTGCCGGGCGGCGGTGAAGTCGGTCCGGTCGATGCGCTGATCATGGCGCGCTCCGGCCTGGAGCGGGTCGGCCTGATCCACCGCATGGTCCATGAGTTCTCGCCCCATGAAATGCTGCCCTCGGCTGGCCAGGGCATCGTGGCGGTGGAATGCGCCGTCAATGACTGGCAGACCCGCCGCTATCTGTCGCTGATCGACGATCCGGTGGCCCGGCTGAGCTGCGACGCCGAGCGCGAAGTGCTGTGGGTGCTGAACGGCCATTGCAACTCGCCGATGGCGGCGTATTCGACCATCAATGGCTCGGAAATGACGCTGAGCGCCTCGGTGCTCGACGAGGAGGGCGGCTCGTTCATCGAGACCACCCGCACCGGCTCGGCTGATCGGCCGCGCGAACTCGGCCGTGCCGTCGCCATGGAGTTGCTCGACAAGGGCGCCGCTGCGATCATCGAACGTACCCGGCCCGAGTGACCGTTTCCCGCAAGATAAGTCTCACGTGACGAAAGCATAGCATGGCGATTGTTTTTCCGTTTTCCGCCATCGTCGGCCAGGACGAGATGAAGCTCGCCCTGCTGATCGCTGCGGTTGATCCCAAGGTCGGCGGCGTGTTGGCCTTCGGCGACCGCGGTGCCGGCAAGTCCACCGCGGTCCGCGCTTTGGCGGCGCTGCTGCCGAAGATGAAGGTGGTCGTCGGCTGCCGCTACAATTGCGACCCCGAGCATCCCGAGCGCTTCTGCGAGGACTGCAAGGAGAAGCAGGCTGCCGGCAAGCTGAAGACCGTGCAGGCTCCGGTGCCGGTGGTCGATCTGCCGCTCGGCGCGACCGAAGACCGCGTGGTCGGTGCGCTCGATCTCGAACGCGCGCTGGCGCGCGGCGAGAAGGCGTTTGAGCCGGGCCTGCTGGCCCGCGCCCATCGCGGCTTCCTGTACATCGACGAAGCCAACCTGCTGGAAGACCACCTGGTCGACCTGCTGCTCGACGTTGCCGCCTCCGGCGAGAACGTCGTGGAGCGTGAAGGTCTCAGCGTCCGTCACCCGGCGCGCTTCGTGCTGGTCGGCACCGGCAACCCGGAAGAAGGCGAGCTGCGTCCGCAGTTGCTGGACCGTTTCGGTATGTCGGTCGAGGTCAAGACCCCGGACGATCTGCCGAGCCGCATGGAAGTGGTGCGTCGCCGCGATGCCTTCGAGAACGATCCGGCCGGCTTCGTTGCCTCCTGGACCAAGGAAGAGGCCAAGCTGCGCAAGAAGATCACCACCGCGCGCGAACGTCTGCCCGAGGTCACGGTGTCCAACGCCGCGCTGGAGCGCGCCGCGACGCTGTGCATGACGCTCGGCACCGACGGTCTGCGCGGCGAGCTGACGCTGATGCGCGCTGCCCGCGCGCTGGCGGCGATCGAGCACGCCAAAACCGTGACCGACGATCATCTCAAGCGCATTGCGCCGTCCGCGCTGCGGCATCGGCTGCGCCGTAACCCGCTCGACGACGCCGGCTCCACGGTCCGCGTCGATCGCGCTATCGCCGAAGTGTTCGGATGAACCTGGCACTGGCATGGTCCGATGCGGCGACCGCGGCGCAGTTGTTCGCGGTCGATCCGGTCGGCACCGGCGTGTTGCTGCGCTCGCGCGCCGGTCCGGTGCGCGACCGCTGGCTGACGATGCTGCGTGCGGCGTTGCCGCCGACCGACGCGCATAAACATCTGCCGCTCCATATCGCCGAGGGCCGTCTGCTCGGCGGCCTCGACCTGTCGGCGACGCTGATCACCGGCCGGCCGGTGGCCGAGCGCGGCCTGCTGGCGGAAGCCGATGGCGGCGTGCTGGTGCTGGCGATGGCCGAGCGCATGCCGTCCTCGACCACGGTGCACGTCACCGCGGCAATGGACTCGCACGAGACCCTGATCGAGCGCGACGGGCTGTCGCTGCGCATGCCGGCGCGGTTCGGCGTGATCGCCCTCGATGAAGGGCTGGAGGACGAGTTTGCGCCAGCGGCACTGCGCGACCGGCTCGCGTTCCATCTCGACCTCGATCGGTTCGCGTTCCGCGACACCGAGGAATTCGACATCACGGCCAGCGATATCGACACGGCGCGCGCGCGCCTGCCGTCGATCCGCGCCACCGACGAGCAGATCGAAGCGGTCTGCACCGCCGCGGCCGCGATGGGCATCATCTCGCTGCGGGCGCCGCTTTTGGCGATCCGTGCGGCTCGTGCCGCTGCCGCGTTGAGCGGCCATAGCGAGATCGACAAGGAAGACATCTCGCTGGCCGCGCGGCTGGTGCTGGCGCCGCGCGCGCTGTACTTCCCGCAGCCCGAGCAGCCGGATCAATCCGAGCCGCCGCCGCCCGAGCCGCCGCCGCCCCCGGAGGACAATTCCAACGACAACCAGGATCAGGAGCAGCAGACCCCTGATTTCGACAAGGCGTTGGAAGAAGTGATCCTGGCCGCGGCCAAGGCTGCGATCCCGGACGACGTGCTGGCCTCGCTGCGCGCCTCTTCGGGGCGCTCGCGGGCGCGCTCGTCCGGCAAGGCCGGCGAATTGCAGAAGTCGAACAAGCGCGGCCGCCCGACCGGCACGCTGCGCGGCGAATTGCGCGCCGGCGCCAAGCTGAGCGTGATCGAAACGCTGCGCGCCGCGGCGCCCTGGCAGCCGCTGCGCCGCCGCGAGGCCGCTGCATCCGGCCGCGACAGCGCCCAGCCGGAAATTCTGATCCGCAAGGACGATTTCCGGATCGCGCGCTTCAAGATGCGCACCGAGACCACCACCATCTTCGTGGTGGATGCCTCGGGCTCGGCGGCGCTGCACCGGCTCGCCGAAGCCAAGGGCGCGGTCGAACTGCTGCTCGCGGACTGCTATGTGCGCCGCGACCAGGTGTCGATGATCGCGTTCCGCGGTGAGATCGCCGAAATCCTGCTGCCGCCGACGCGGTCGCTGACCCGCGCCAAGCGCAGCCTGGCTGGTCTGCCGGGCGGCGGTGGCACGCCGCTCGCGGCTGGTCTTGATGCCGCGTTCGCGCTCGCCGACTCGATCCGTCGCAAGGGCCAGACGCCGACCGTGATCATGCTGACCGACGGCCGCGCCAACATCGCTCGCGATGGTGCGCCGGGCCGCCCGAAAGCCGAGGAAGACGCCTTGGCCTCGGCACGGCAGCTGCGCGCCGCCAATATCAACGCGGTGCTGATCGACATGTCGCCGCGGCCGGGCCCCCAGGGCGAGAAAATCGCCAAGGAAATGGGTGCGCGCTATCTGCCGCTGCCCTATGCCAACGCCACGGTGCTGTCGCAGGCCGTGCTGGCGAGCACGCAGTAATACCAACGGCGATTGATACCAACCCCTCCGCACGTCATGGCCGGGCTCGTCCCGGCCATCCACGTCTCTGATCTTGCAGCGATTTTAAGACGTGGATACCCGCGACAAGCGCGGGTATGACGGTCATTGATACGACGCGGTGGTATAACGGCGCGCTCAATCGACCCGGCATTTAACGCACAACAGCCGCGGTTCTGATCAGCTCAGAACCGCGGTTGTTGTGCGTTGGGTCAGCGGTTGTTGATCCTGTAACGCGCGCCGAGCGGTACGGCTTGGCCTGCGGCCTGGCTGTGATCAGGGCACGTCGCGGCGGCGGGCGCGTTCGAGCGTTTCCGAAGGCCGTTCGCCGAACGCCAGCCGGTAGTCGCGCGCGAAATGGCCCTGGTTCTGGAAGCAGCATTTGAGCGCCGTGCCGAGCACGGTGGTCGATTTATCGGCCATCTGCAGCATCGCCCGGGCATGATTGAGCCGCACGTGCTTGATGTACTCCTGCGGTGTATGGGCGCAGGCCAGCTTGAAATGCTTGAACAGCGTCCGGGTATTGACCCCGGCCACCTTGGCGAGACCGGCGACGCTGAGCGGTTGGTCCCAGTGCTGATCGACATATTGCCGGACGGTGTGCACCGTATGGGCGAATGGCGAATGCTCAGCCAGCCGCTTGGCGTCGGTGATGTCGAGACAGGCGCCGACCGCACCGACCACCTCGCCGACGGAATCGATCACCGGCTTGAGCGCCTGATTGACCCAGCGCATCTCGCCATGACGGCTGTAGATTCGGAATTCGCTGGAATTGAAAATGCCCTTCTTGACGCGCTGCATGTCGCTGAGCACGCGCATCTGATCATCGGGATGGACCTGGGCCAGACAGCTCCGGAAATTGGGCACCGGCGCATCGATCGGCAACCCGAGCAGTTTCAGGAATCCAGCAGAACAGGCGCCGGACCGGCTCGGGTAGTCATAAGACCAGAATGATACCCCATGAAAGGCAGCCTGGGGGTTGCTCACCGCCGCTGGCGGGGAGGAAGGCACGGTGGTCTGCACGGTGGTGCCTGAACGCGGGCAGGCGATAATGCCGATGGTCAGCACGCGCCCGTTGTCCTCGGAGCGTTCCAGGGCGGTCATCGTTACCCATAACGGCAGCGGTGATCCGTCCTTGTGGATGCAGCGGATCTCGAACGCGCAGCTATCGATTTCTTCCCGCACCAGCCGCCGTACGGCTGTCATGCATTGGGTCAGTTGCTCGGGTTGTGCGAGATCTTCGGTTGCAAGGCGGCCGACAAGCTCGTCATGCGAGTGACCTACCAGCGCGCAGAATTTCGGATTAGCGGCGATGACCACCTTTGTCGCGACATCGATTTTCGCAAAACCGAGATTGTTGAACTCGACCGTCCGTTCGAGGGCCGAAAATGGAACCAGCACATCTCCCAGGTGGGAACGATGTACATATTGCCGTGAGGTGGAAGGGGGTTCTTGCCGCATCATGAAATTACGAGCGTACAATTGAACAATAACGATCCCGAGGCAAGAAGCGTTCGAAGAATTGTGAACAGTTAGGACAAACGCCGTACAAATTGCTGACGATTTTTGAATGACGCGACTTGGTGTGAGTTGTTCGGTCGCTCAGCGAACGGGCGATGCTCTGTATTTAGTACACGGGACGACAACGTTGTTCGCAATTTGAGCGCCGTGGGCGCGATTATGTCGGCAGGTAATTTCAGAAAGATTCACCAACTTGGGGGCAAAGTGTGGATGCCGGCGCTGAGATGACCAGCGTCATTGAGATTATCGACCTACGCCCATGACGGATGATCGGATCCCTATGAACACCACGACCAGCACCAAGCGACTGCGACTGACCATCGGCCGGAAGATCTACGCGCTGATCGCGATCGGCTTCGTTGGCCTCATTGGCATTGCCATTCTGGATTCCAACGAGCTGGCCAATGGCCTGAAGCGCCAGAAACAGATCGAACTGCAACACATGACGGAGCTGGCGCTCGGCGTCGTCAAGGAACAGCATGCTGCAGCACAGCGCGGTGAGGTGTCGGAAGCCGAGGCGCAGAAGCGCGCGGCCGATCGCGTGTCGGCGATGCGCTATGGCAACGGCGACTACTTCTTCATCACCGACATGCAGCGGCGCATGGTGGCGCATGGCACCACGCCGGCGCTGGTCGGCAAAGACATGTCGGAGACCAAGGACCCGAACGGCAAGCGCCTGGTCGTCGAGATGGTGGCGATGGTGCAGCAGAGCGGTTCCGGCTTTGTCGATTATGTCTGGGCCAAGCCCGGCGCTGAACAGCCGCAGCCCAAGCTGTCTTATGTCGTCGGCTTCGCGCCCTGGGGCTGGGTGATCTCGACCGGCGTCTATATCGACGATCTCGCCGCGCAGACCTGGACCTCGACCCAGCGTTCGCTGATCGCAGCCGGGATCGTGATTGCGATTCTGCTGGTGAGTTCGGTGATGATGGCGCGCCGTATCACTGGGCCGCTCAACCGCATCACTGCGGCCATGAAGGAACTGGCGGGCGGCAATCTCGAGGTTGCGGTGCCGGGTGTCGGCCGCAGCGACGAACTCGGCGAGATGGCCGAGGCGGTCGAAGTGTTCAAGTTGAACGCGATCGAACGGCAGCGGCTGGAAGCCGAGCATGCGCTGCAGGAAAGCCGTGCGGCTGCCGAACGCAGGGCGCATAGCAATCAGCTCGCCAATGATTTCGAAGCGGCGATCGGCGAAATCATTCACACCGTCTCTTCGGCCTCGACCGAGCTGGAAGCGTCGGCGAGTTCGCTGACCGCCACCGCGGCCCGTTCGCAGGACCTGGCGACGGCGGTGGCCGCCGCGTCCGAAGAAGCCTCGACCAATGTGCAGTCGGTGGCGTCGGCCGCGGAAGAGATGAGCTCGTCGGTGAACGAGATCAGCCGTCAGGTGCAGGAATCGGCGCGGATCGCGCATGAGGCCGTCGATCAGGCGCGCAAGACCAATGACCGGGTCGAGGAACTGTCGCGCGCTGCCGCCCGGATCGGCGATGTGGTGGAACTGATCAACACCATCGCCGGCCAGACCAACCTGCTCGCGCTCAACGCCACGATCGAAGCGGCGCGCGCGGGTGAAGCGGGCCGCGGCTTCGCCGTGGTGGCGAGCGAAGTGAAGGCGCTGGCGGAGCAGACCGCGAAAGCGACCGGCGAAATCGGTCAGCAGATCGACGGTATCCAGGCTGCTACCCAGGAGTCGGTGTTGGCAATCAAGGAAATCAGTGACACTATCGCGCAGATGTCTGAGATTTCCTCCACCATTGCCGCGGCCGTCGAGGAGCAAGGTGCGGCAACACAGGAAATCTCGCGCAATGTGCAGCAGGCTGCGGCGGGAACCGGCGAAGTGTCGTCGAACATCGCCGATGTGCAGCGCGGAGCCACTGAAACCGGCTCGGCCTCCTCACAGGTGTTGGCTGCGGCTCAGACGCTATCTCGTGACAGCGATCGGCTGAAGGTTGAAGTGTCTCGATTCCTCGACACCGTTCGGGCGGCATGATGGGCGAAGACGGATCCTCAAGACCGGACGACGACAACGGCAAGGCCGATACGGCTCCGCCGCCGGCTGAGGATTCGTCGGCCACGCTCTCGACCGCGATCTCCGATGTCGCGGCCTCGGCGGCGCAGTGGCATTTCCGGATCGACGAGCTGATCGCGCATCTCGACAGCGTCGAGGACACGATCGACTTTCTGCCCGATCAGGAGACCCGCCTGACGCTGCGGCGTAATCTGCGCACCAAGCGCTCGCAATTGCGCGATGCCGGCCGGCAATTGACGCATCAGGTGCGGACGCTGTCGCGTTTCGCCGCAGTGCGCGATCGCTCCTAACGGTGGCGGTTGTTGCTGGCGCGCCGTCATTGGCGCGCCGTTGCGTGCGGCTGGCGCCAAGCGTCAGGGCGTCAGAGACGATCGCACCAGAAATAAAACAGCAGAAATAAAAATGGCCGGGGATCACCCGGCCATTTTCGTTTGCGTTGCCGTGTGTGCGGCTCAGCCCTTATAGGCGCGCACCCGCTTGATCATCTGCTCGACATGGGCGATCGACGCATCCGGCGTGATGCCATGGCCGAGATTGAAGATGTGGCGGCCGGCCGAGTAGCTCTTGAGCACGTCGTCCACCGCTTCGTCGAGCGCAGCGCCGCCCGCGATCAGCAGCAGCGGATCGAGGTTGCCCTGCACCACGACCTTGTTCTGCACCTTCTCGCGCACCAGCGACGGCTCCGCGGTCCAGTCGATCGACACGCCATCGACGCCGGTCCGTTCGATGAACGCCGGCAGCAGCGCGCCAGCGCCACGCGGGAAGCCGATGATCTTGGCGTCCGGCTTGACCTTGCGGATGCCGTCGACGATGCGGCGGGTCGGCTCGATGCACCACTTCTCGAACTCGCGGGGCGGCAGAATGCCGGCCCAGGTGTCGAAGATCTGCAGCACTTCGGCGCCGGCTTCGAGCTGCGCCAGCAGATACTGGATCGAGCTGTCGACCAGCGTGTCGATGATCTTGGCGAACGCGCCCGGGTGCTGATAGGCCATCAGCCGCGCCGGATGCTGATCCGAGGTGCCCTGGCCGGCGACCATGTAGGTCGCCACCGTGAACGGCGCACCGCAGAAGCCGATCAGCGTCGTTTCCTTCGGCAGTTCGCGGCGCACGATGCGCAGCGCATCGAACACCGGCTGCAGCTTCGACAGGTCGATCGCCTTGCTGAGCGAGGAAACCTTGTCCGGCGAATCCAGCGGATCGAGCCGCGGGCCTTCACCCACTTCGAACCGCACCGAGCGGCCGAGCGCGTAAGGCACCACCAGAATGTCGGAGAAGATGATCGCGGCATCGAAGCCGAAACGGCGAATCGGCTGTAGCGTTACTTCCGCAGCGAGCTCGGCGTTGAAGCACAGATCGAGGAAGCTGCCAGCCTTGGTACGGGTCTCCCGGTATTCCGGTAGATAACGGCCGGCTTGGCGCATCATCCACATCGGCGGCGACGCCTGCCGGTTGCCGGAAAGCACTTCAAGGAACGGTTTGGTTACGAGATTCTGTGTCAAGAGATGTTCCCATTGTTGTTTGCCAAGATTTCTTGACGGGTCTGATACACTGCCGCCACCGTCTTGACCACGGCGAGATGCGGTCCAGATAGGCTGAAACAGGAATTCCGAGATGAATGCAGACACACCATCCCAAGCCTCGCCCGCAACCCGTAGCGTTTCGGGGTTGCCCGCACCGGTCTCAGGACAACATCATGAGATCGACAGCCCTGCCGGTCGGCTGAGCTATTGGACGGCACGGCCAGAGACCGCCAGCACGACAACGCCGCTGTTGCTCATTCACAGCATCAACGCTGCCGGATCGGCTTATGAGATGAAGCCGATCTATGAACACTATCGCGCCGTTCGCCCTGTTTATGCGATCGAGTTGCCCGGCTTTGGTCATACTGCGCGCGACAAGCGTCAATACACAATTCGGATGATGACGGACGCGGTGATCGCCATCACCAAGGAAATCCAGCGGATTCATGGTGATGCGCCGATCGACGCGATGGCGTTGTCGCTGTCATGCGAGTTCTTGGCGCGGGCCGCCAATGAGATGCCGAATGCCTATCGCAGCATCGGCCTGATCAGTCCGACCGGCCTTGAGGCACGGCAGGGGCGCTGGATCAACGGTTCGCGCGCGATTCCCTGGCTGCACAAGTTCTTCGAGAATCCGTTGTGGAGCGAGACCATCTTTGGGCTGCTCACCATGCGTCCGGTGATCGGCTGGTTCTTGAAGAAGACGTTCGGCTCCAGCGACTATGATCGCGGTCTGCTCGACTACGACTATCTCACCACCCATCAGCCCGGTGCGCAGCACGCGCCTTATTATTTCGTCTCAGGCTATCTGTTCAGCCAGGATGCGCCGCTGCTGTACCAGCAGTTGCGCATGCCGGTGTGGATGTCGCACGGCGTTCGCGGCGACTTCATCGACTATGGCAACAAGGGCTGGGTGGCGCGGCTGTCGAACTATGTCGTCACCGTGTACCAGACCGGCGCGATGCCGCATTTCGAGCTGCCGGACGCTTTTGTCCGCGACTACGACATGTTCCAGGGCGCGATGCCGGCGCCGCGCGCCGCCTAGCCGGCCAGGCTGATGTCGGACCTGGTCTGGAGCAGGGATGGCAGGGACTGGCCCCATCGGCAGTCCAGCGAGTTCATCGTTGCCGGTGGATTTCGTTGGCATGTGCAACGGATGGGGCAGGGGCCTGTCATCCTGCTGATTCACGGCACCGGCGCGGCCACGCATTCCTGGCGTGGCCTGGCGCCGCTGCTGGCGCCGGATTTTACGGTGATCGCTCCGGATCTGCCCGGCCATGGTTTTACCCAGACGCCGCGGGCGCATCGGCTGTCGCTACCCGGAATGGCCAGCGACCTTGCTGCCTTGCTGCGCGTGCTGGAGGTCGAGCCGCGCATTGTGGTTGCCCATTCGGCCGGCGCGGCGATCGCCGCGCGGATGTGTCTCGATGGCCTGATTCATCCTGACTTGCTGATAAGTCTCAATGGCGCGTTTCTGCCCTATGGCGGTCATGCCGCCAATCTGTTTTCGCCCTTGGCGAAAATGCTGGTGCTCAACCCGTTCGTGCCGCGGCTGTTTGCCTTGCAGGCGCATGTTCCGGGCGCGGTCGAGCGCTTACTGGCCAACACCGGCTCGCGGATCGAGCCGGCGGGCATCGCGCTTTATGCCAAGCTGATCCGCAGTCCCGGCCATGTCGCGGCGGCGCTGCGTATGATGTCGAATTGGGATTTGCAGCCGGTTTTGCAGGCTTTGCCGCGGCTCAAGCCGCAATTGGTGCTGGTGGCGGCCGAGCGCGACCGGGCGATTCCGCCGAGCGAAGCGGTGCGGGTTGCCGAGGTGCAGCGCCATGCGGTGATTGAAAGGTTGCCAGGCCTAGGCCATCTGGCGCACGAGGAGCGACCACAAATCATAGCGGCTCTGATCCGGAAATATGCGAACATGGCTTTTCCGGATGCAGTCGCTTAACCAGTGTCCCCAGTGTCATGAAAATCTTACAGGCCGAGGCTGGAAAACTGTCAAGAAACAGTTACACTCCAGGCCTCTGTTCCAGGTAGTCCCAAATGCTCGACGCAGGTTCCAAACCCATTCCCCGTCTCCCCGAAAATAGCCCGCATGCCATCGTGATCGGCGCGGGGTTCGGCGGTCTGTCCGCCGCGGTGCGCTTGGGCGCGAAGGGGTATCGCGTCACGGTGCTGGAAAAGCTCGATGCACCTGGCGGCCGCGGTTACGTCTATCGCCAGGATGGTTTCACCTTCGACGCCGGCCCGACCATCGTCACCGCGCCCTATCTGTTCGAGGAGCTGTGGAAGCTCTGCGGCAAGAAGCTGTCGGACGATATCATCCTGAAGCCGATGGACCCGTTCTATCGCATCCGCTTCAACGACGGCACGCATTTCGATTATTCCGACAACAAGGAAGACGTGCTGCGGCAGATCGCGCAGATCTGCCCCGAAGATGTGCCGGCCTATGATCGCTTCATGAAAGCGTCGGAAGATATCTTCCGGGTCGGTTTTGAACAGCTTGGCGACATGCCGTTCAACAGCTTCACCGACATGCTGAAGATCGCTCCGGATATGATCAAGCTGGAGAGCTATCGCAGCGTGTACGGTCTGGTCGCCAAGCACTTCCGCGACCCCAAGCTGCGCGTGGTGTTCTCGTTCCACCCGCTGCTGATCGGCGGCAACCCGTTCGCCGCGTCCTCGGTGTACTGCCTGATCACCTTCCTGGAAAAGCATTGGGGCGTGCACTTCGCCATGGGCGGCACCGGCAAGCTGGCCGAAGGGCTGGTCAAGCTGATCCAGGGCCAAGGCAACAGCATCCGCTATCAGCAGGACGTGCGCGAGATCATCGTCGAGCGTGGCCGCGCCACCGGCGTGCGCTTGGCCAATGGCGAAGTGATCAACGCTGACATCGTGGTGTCGAACGCCGACTCGGCCTGGACCTATCGCTATCTGCTGCCGGCGTCGGTGCGCTCGCGCTGGACCGATCGCAAGATCGAAAAGTCGCGCTACTCGATGAGCCTGTTCCTCTGGTACTTCGGAACCAAGCGCCAATATCCGGACGTCAAGCATCACACCATCATGCTTGGCCCGCGCTACAAGGAACTGATCAACGACATCTTCAATCGCAAGATTTGCGCTGACGATTTCAGCCTGTATCTGCATCGCCCGACCGCGACCGACCCGTCGCTGGCGCCTCCCGGCTGCGACACCTTCTATGTGCTGTCGCCGGTGCCGCATCTGGAAAGCGGCATCAACTGGCACACCAAGGCGGAAAGCTATCGCAAGCTGATTGCCACGGAGCTGAGCAACACCATCCTGCCCGATCTGGAAAACCAGGTTGTGACCTCGCGGCTGCAGACGCCGCAGGATTTCCAGGATCGGCTGTCGTCGTTCCGCGGCGCTGCGTTCGGCCTCGAACCGACCCTGACCCAGAGCGCCTGGTTCAGGCCGCATAATCAGAGCGAAGACGTCGAAGGTCTTTATTTTGTTGGCGCCGGGACCCATCCCGGTGCAGGGTTGCCCGGTGTGCTGTCCTCGGCGCGGGTACTCGATGCGCTCGTCCCCGATGCCCACGCCTTGGTGAAGTCATGACAATCTCCGCTGCCGACCTCGCTGCCTGCCGGGAAATGCTCAAGGAAGGGTCTCACACCTTCCACGCCGCCTCGCTGGTGCTGCCACGCTGGATCAGTGATCCGTCGGTGGCGTTGTATGCGTTCTGCCGCGTCGCCGACGACGCGGTCGATCTTGGCGTTGACCGCGCGGCCGCGGTCGAAGTGCTGAAGGACCGGCTGGACTGCATCTGCCGCGGCCTGCCGATGCCCAATCCGGCGGACCGCGCCTTTGCCGATGTGGTGTCGCGCTATGGCATTCCGGAAGCCGTTCCGGCGGCACTGATCGAGGGCCTCGATTGGGACGCCCAGGGCCGCCGCTATGAGACGCTGTCGGATCTGTACAGCTACTGCGCGCGTGTCGCCGGCACCGTCGGCGTGATGATGACGCTGGTGATGGGCCAGCGCTCGCCCGAAGTGGTGGCGCGCGCCTGCGATCTCGGCTGCGCGATGCAGCTCACCAATATCTGCCGCGACGTCGGCGAGGATGCCCGCAACGGCCGCATCTATCTGCCGCTGGCTTGGATGCGCGAAGCCGGGCTTGATCCCGATCAGTGGCTGAAGAATCCGGAGTTCAATCCGCAGATCGCCAGCATCGTCCAGCGGCTGATCGACACCGCCGACATGCTCTATGACCGCGCGACCTATGGCATCGCCAATCTGCCGCGCGCCTGCCGTCCCGGCATCTATGCCGCCCGCGCGCTCTATGCCGAAATCGGCCGCGAAGTCGAACGCGCCGGCCTTGATTCGATTTCCAGCCGCGCGGTGGTGTCCACCGGCCGCAAGCTTGCCGTGCTGGCGCGCATGCTGGTGTTCAACGAGACCGAATGGAAGCCGGCCAAGAACGTCCAGAACCGGCTCGGCGACATGGCCGAAACGCGCTTCCTGGTCGATGCCGTGATCGCTACCCCGCTGCGCGAGCAGCCGGCCGCCAAGGCCGCCACCACGCCGATCGAGAGCAAGGTCGCCTGGGTGGTCGATCTGTTCTCGCGGCTCGAGCGCCGCGATCAGATGATGCAGCGCAGCCGCGTTTGAAAGCGTATCGATCCGAAGTGATCGTCATGATGCCCGGGCCGGTCCCGGGCATTCGCTTTTTTGGGCGCCACCAGCAGCCGCGCGGCGGGTGAGGGCGCCGGCCTCAAGCCGGTTTGACCCGCCAGCAGCCTTACGATCGCCGCAACGGCATTTGTCGGCCTCCGGATTTGCTGCTATTCATTCGCAATAAAATGCAAGCCGGTCGCGAGCTGCACGCCGCGGCCGCGCTACTCTGCAACGGAACGCCCCATGACCATTGAAGCCGACGCACCCCTTTCGCCGATCGAGCAGCAGCGCAGCCAGGCGCGGGCGTGGTTCGAGGGGCTGCGCGACCGGATCTGCGCCGCGCTGGAAGCGCTGGAACGCGAGGCACCGGCCGAGCTGTTCCCCGGCGAGCCCGCGACCTTCAGCTTCAAGCCCTGGCAGCGTCAGACCGGGCAGGGCGGCGGCGTTGGCGGCTTTCTGTCGAATGGCCGGCTGTTCGAGAAGATCGGCATCCACACTTCATCGGCCAATGGCCGGCTGTCGCCCGAGATGGCGCGCACCATGCCGGGCGACGGCCAGACGCTCGATTATGTTTCGACCAGCATCAGCCTGATCATCCACCCGCGCAGCCCGCGTGTGCCGACCACCCATATGAACACCCGCTTTTTGTGCACCTCGCAGGGCTGGTTCGGTGGCGGCGCCGATCTGACGCCGACCACGACTGCGCAGCGCAACCCGCAGGACGAGGATGTGGTCACGTTCCACGCCGCCATGAAGCGCGCCTGCGACGCGCATGACCCAAGCTACCACGCCAAGTTCAAGCCGTGGGCCGACAGTTACTTCTTCCTGCCGCATCGCGGCGTGGCCCGCGGCGCGGGCGGTATCTTTTTCGACAATCTCAATTCTGGCGATTTCGCGCGCGATTTCGCCTTCACCCGCGAAGTCGGCCAGGCGTTCCTGGATGTCTATCCGCAGATCGTGCGCCGGCGCATGCAGGAGCCCTGGACCGAGGCCGAGCGCGCCGAGCAGCTCAGCTATCGTGGGCTCTATGTCGAGTTCAACCTCTTGTACGACCGCGGCACCATGTTCGGTCTGCAAACCGGCGGCAATGTCGAAACCATCATGAGCTCGATGCCGCCGCTGGTGAGCTGGAGCTGAGCGCAGCAGGCGAGGGCATCGTGGAAAACTACGCCGGACTGATCGAACTGATCTTTGTCTTTGTGATGCTGGGTGTCGGCTGGCTGGTGCTGGAGCGCCAGGGCAAGCGGCTCGACCGCGCGCGCGAGGCAAGGGAACGCGACAAGGACCGCTGATACCAACGGCTACCAACCACTCCGCACGTCATGGCCGGGCTCGTCCTGGCCATCCACGCTTGGCAGGGGACGAGACTGTTAGCGCATTGAGCTGTGTGTATGGATCGGCGCGACGCCAATCGCACAGCGGAGAGCGGCCATGAACAGCGACAGCGTCGTCAACTACTTTGAACTGTTGATGCTCGGCACGTTTGTGGGCGGCTGGATGCTGCTGGAATGGCAGGGCCGCCGGCTCGATCGCAAGCGCGAGGCCGACAAAGCGCGCCGCGACGCCGAGCGCAGCAAAGCCCCCACTAAAAAATAGGGCCGCGTCGCCGCGGCCCCGAATCAACAAACTCTATCGGCGCCGCGGCATCCGGAATGGCAGCATCGCCTGCACCACCGGCATGCGGAACCGTTCCAGCGACAGGCTTTCATGCATCAAGGTGGTCTGCTCGCCGAGCAGCGTGGTGGCGATCATCGAGCGTGCGTAGAACGGCGAATCTTCCAGCGTGCGCACCACCGCGGCTTCGGTCTGGCTGCGCGCGCTGCGGCTGACGCGCCATGGCGTGCGCGGCAACGGATGCAGCGTCGGGAAGTCGAACATCTGCATCGCGCCGCTTTTGTCGAATTGCAGCGCGAGGTCGAGCCGGCTGCCGTCGCGGCGCTCGGCTTCGTACAGAATCGCGGTGCCGTTGCGCAGCGCGGCGCGCGACCATTCCCACACCGTAAAACCATGTTCGATCGGCACGTCGCCGGCATTCATGTCGAAATAGCCTTCGCCGCTCCAACGCAGCTTGGGCTTTTCCAGCTCGACTTCAACGCGCGAGCATGGCGCGATCGGCCACCAGCGGTGATTGCCGTCTTCGTTGAGCGTGAAGGCCTGCTGGGTGATGGCGCGCGGAATCACGCGAACCCGGCCCTTGATGCGCGAGGGGATCGGCGCGGTGACTTCGTCGATCTCGAAATTGAGCGCGGTGCCGTCCCAAAACACCCGGCTCGGCCCGATCGACAGCTGTGTGGCGCTGCGTTCGACATGGCCGCGGCCGCGCTCGGTCATGGTCCAGCGATTGCCGTTCTCGCGATACAGCGCGACGTTGATCGCGCAGTGATTCATCGGATCGACCGGCTGATTGCGGCGCGCGAATCGATAATAGGGCGAGAACACGCTGCCGACGAAGGTGATGATGGTCAGCCCCTCGGTGCCGTCATCGCTCATGGCGTCGATGTACCACCAGGCATAGCCATTGTCCGGAACGTGCAGGTTGAAGCCGGCGCTGGCGGTGTCGGCAGTGGGGCGGTCAGGCCAATGCAGCATCATGTCTCCGGGAGTTCATTAGGCACGCTTGCCGGTCACGGCGTAGCCGGATCGCGCGCCTGTTTCCAGCCCCGTGTCTCTGCAAGGTCGTCATAGAGGCTTGCAGCGGCGGAGCGTCCGGATAACGCCGCCATTGGCACTCCGGGTCCAGGGTGCGTACTGCCGCCCGCGACATAAAGTCCGGGGATTTTGGTGCGGGCACCGGGGCGGCGGAACGAGGCGGTCCAGCCATGCGAGGCGCGGCCATAGAGTGCGCCGCCAGTGGCCGGAAACATCCGGTGAAAATCATTGGGCGTGGTCGCGACCGTCCTTTGCGGATCATGCGTGACGGTGAGGCCGCAGCGTTGCAGCACGGCGAATGCGCGCTCGGCATAGCGTTCGACTTGCGCGGGCCCGAATGGATAGCGATCGCCGACCGCGGGCGCGTTGATCAGCACCAGCAGTTCCTCGGCGTCGTCGCGCAGCAGCGTCGCCTCGTTGTCGGCGCGGTCCTGCGCGCAGACATAGACGGTCGGCTCGTCCGGAACCGCGCCCTTGTTGAAAATGTCGTCGAATTCGGCGGCGTAGTCGCGCGAGAAAAATACGTTGTGGCGGCTGAGCGGAAAGCCGCTGGTGCGCGCCACCAGGCTCCAGGTCAGCGCCGACAGCGAGCGCTCGTTGGGCTGCACCGGCACTGCGGCGCGCGCGGCGTCGGCGCCGAACAGGCCGCTGCCGAGCGCGGTGACATCGGCACAGACGATGACATTGCTGGCCGCCATGTGCTCGCCCGAGCTAAGCGTCACGCCATTGGCGCGGCCGCCGGCGATCGTGACCTCGCGCACCTCCTGCTCGTAACGGATCTGCACGCCGAGCGCGGTGGCGCAGTCCGCCAGCGCCGTCGCCAGCTGATGCATGCCGCCTTCGATCACCCAGACGCCTTCCTGCTCGACATGGGCGACCAGCATCAGCGTTGCCGGCGCCGAAAACGGCGAGGAGCCGCAATAGGTGGCGTAGCGGCCGAATAATTGCCGCATGCGCGGATCGTGGAAATAATCGCCGAGCGCATTCCACATCGTCGTGAATGGCCGGATCTTTGGCAGCTGCAACAGCCCGCGCCAGCCGCTGCTGATGATCAGCCCGGGCAGGCTCGGCTTCGCGCTGCGCAGGAACGGCCGCTCCAGCCGCCGATAAGTCTCGCGCGCATCCGCGCAGAATTGCCGGAACCTGGCCGCCTCGGCCGCGCCCGCAAACGCGCCGATCGCATCGGCCGAGCGCGCTTCGTCCGCGAACAGATCGAGATGGCCGCTATCGTCCCAGGCGTGGCGCGCCAGCACGTCGAGCGGGCGCAGCTTGACGTGATCGGAGAAGTTGCGGTTCGCCGCGGCGAACAACTCCTCGAACACCCAGCGCATGGTGAACACGGTCGGCCCGGAATCGATCTGCGAGGCGCCGATCGGCACCGTTCGCATTTTGCCGCCGGGCTGCGCCGCCCGTTCCAGCACGGTGACCGCAAGTCCGCGGCTCGCCAGGGCAATCGCGGCGGTCAGACCCGAAATTCCTGCGCCGACGATGACGGCTTGATCCTCCGCAATGCGTCGGTTCAGCATTTGATATCGAGTCCAGGTGACGTCATTGACAGGTGTCCATAATTATTTACACTTGAAGGTGACAAGTCAAATTGACACTTCTTCCGCGTGACCAGGGAGCCTGCCATGGACGTCAGCAACCGGATCGAACGGGCTTTGACCGAAGCGATTGGGTTAGCTGCATCTGCAGGGTGCCCGCCGCGCCTTGCCGAAGCAATGCATTATGCGGTGTTCCCGCGCGGTGCGCGAGTGCGCCCGCGGCTGTGCCACAGCGTCGCCTTGGCGTGCGGTGAGGACCATCCCGCGGCCACCGAAGCCGCCGGTGCTGCGCTCGAATTGATGCACTGCGCCTCGCTGGTTCACGACGATCTGCCCTGTTTCGACGGTGCCGACACCCGCCGTGGCCGTCCCTCGGTGCACAAGACTTTTGGCGAGCCGCTGGCGGTGCTGACCGGCGACGCGCTGATCGTGCTGGCGTTCCAGACCATCGCCCGGGTCGATTGCCCGCCGGATCGGCTGCTCAAGCTGACCACCATCATCGGCGATGCCGTCGGCGTGCCGTTCGGCATCGTGGCCGGTCAGGCCTGGGAATGCGAGACCGAGATCGATCTGGCGCATTATCATCGCTCCAAGACCGGCGCGCTGTTCGTCGCCGCCACTGCGGCCGGCGCTGCGTCGGCTGGTGCGGACCCGGCGCCGTGGCGCCTGGTCGGCGAGAAGATCGGCGAGGCCTATCAGGTCGCTGACGATCTGCGCGATGCCGCCGCTGATGCCGAGGAGATAGGCAAGCCGGTTGGCCAGGACATCGCCAATGATCGTCCGAGCGCGGTGCGCAAGCTCGGCATCGACGGCGCGATCGACCATCTGCAGGGCCTGGTGCGCGGCGCCATCGAGGCGATGCCGCCGTGCAGCAATGGTCAGGAGCTGCGCTCGCTGATCATGTCGGAAGCCAAGCGGCTGGTGCCGGCCAAGCTTGCACAGTTCGCTGCCTGACCCCACATTCGAGCGGGTCCGTCTTTGAGCCTGCTGGTGTGTTGCAGAGAACAAACTCGATAAGCCTGCGCGACAGGTGGCTGCGTCTCCGGGATTCGGTGTTATCGAATCCCGGTTTTCAGCGTTTTGCGGCACTGTTTCCATTGATGCGGCCGGTGGCGCGCCGCCGCGCCGGAGCGCTGTTCGATCTGTGCGCCGGCTTCGTCTATTCCCAAATTCTGTTGGCATGCGTTCGGCTCAAGCTGCTCGATGAGCTGGCGCGTGGGCCGGTGAGCGCCGATGAGCTGGCGGCGCGGCTGGCGCTGCCCGCCGAATCGATGCGGCTATTGCTCGACGCCGCGGTGGCGCTGGAGCTGGCGCAGCCGCGCAGTGGCGGGCGCTATGGGCTCGGCCTGCTTGGCGCCGAACTGTTTGGCAATCCCAGCGTCGCGGCGCTGATTGAGCATCACGCCATTGTCTATCAGGATTTGCGCGACCCGGTGGCGCTGCTGCGCGGCGAAGTCGGTAACCGGCAGCTGACCGGCTATTGGCCCTACGTCAATGCCGAGACCCCGGCGGCGCTGTCCGGCGAGCAGGTCGCGCCCTACACCCAGCTGATGTCGGCCTCCCAGCCGATGATCGCCCAGCACGTGCTGCACGCTTATTCATTCCGCTCGCACCGCTGCCTGCTCGATGTCGGCGGCGGCAACGGTGCCTTTGTCAGCGCGGTCGCCGCGCAGGCGCCGGAGCTGCGCTGCATGCTGTTCGATCTGCCGGCGGTGGCCGAGCAGGCCAGGGCCCGGTTCGCCGCCAATGGTCTCGCCGAGCGGGCGACCGCCTATGGCGGTAGTTTTCTCACCGATCCGCTGCCGCAGGGCGCCGACGTGATCTCGCTGGTGCGGGTGATCCATGACCATGACGACGAGGCGGTACTGACGCTGCTGCGCGCCGCCCGGGCCGCGCTGCCGCCGGACGGTACCCTGGTCATTGCCGAGCCGATGCTCGAGGGGCGCGGGGCTGAGACTTTTGGCGCAGCCTATTTCGCATTTTACCTGCTGGCGATGGGCAGCGGTAAACCGCGCAGTTTCGCCCGGATCAGCGAAATGCTTGTCGAAACTGGGTTTTGCGGTATCAAGTTGCTGCCTTCGGCCATGCCGCTGGTCACCAGTGTCATCCTGGCGAGAACCACTCCGACATTGTGTTAATCTGGCTTGACACTTTAAGCCGTCAGGTTAGCATGACACTGCGAGGCTCACGATCGGGCCCCGCTATGGACGCGGAGTAAGCGATGGAAACCATCGCGGTAGTGCTGAAGCAGCCAAAACTCGTCGAAATTAACCGACTGGCTCTCACGGCTCCGACCCCCGAAGACGTGGTGGTCGATGTCGCGTGGAGTGGCGTCAGCACAGGAACGGAACGACTGCTGTGGTCGGGCCGGATGCCAGCTTTTCCTGGAATGGGATACCCTCTCGTTCCTGGCTATGAATCGGTGGGGGAGGTGGTCGAGGCCGGCTCCGAAACCGATTTGCGCCCGGGGCAGATGGTGTTCGTGCCAGGCGCCAAGTGTTTTGGTGAGGTGCGCGGTCTCTTCGGAGCGTCCGCGTCGCGTTTGGTGGTTGCCGCCAAGCGCGTGATCCCCATCGAAAAGAGCCTCGGCGAGCGCGGCATTCTGCTGGCGCTGGCGGCGACGGCCTATCATGCCATCGCGGCGCCCGGCGCGCGCAGCCCGGAATGCATTGTTGGTCATGGCGTGCTCGGGCGTTTGCTCGCGCGCATCGCCGTGGCGCTCGGCAATCCGCCGCCGGTGGTCTGGGAGAAGAACCCGATCCGCACCGGCGGGGCGATGGGCTATTCCGTGATCGATCCGGCCGAAGACCCTCGTCGCGATTACAAGAGCATCTACGACGTCAGTGGAGATCCAACTTTGTTGGACTCTTTGATTTCGCGCATCGCGGCGGGTGGCGAGGTCGTGTTGGCTGGATTTTACAGCGAGCCGCTGTCGTTTGCCTTTCCGCCGGCCTTCATGCGCGAAGCGCGTATCCGGGTCGCCGCGGAATGGCAGCAACCCGACATCGCCGCGACTAAGGAACTGATCGAATCCGGACGCCTTTCGCTCGATGGGTTGATTACTCACCACCATGACGCGAAGGCCGCGCCCGATGCTTACCGAATCGCTTTCGAAGATGCTGCGTGTCTGAAAATGGTTTTAAACTGGAGATTGAGCTGATGGTTGCTGGACCCCAGGTCGCCATGAAAGACGCCCTTCGCGAAGAAGCGGCGGTTGAGCCCGACGCACCGGCCACCGGGCCGGTGACGAAAGAGACTCAGATCATTGCGATCTATGGCAAGGGCGGTATCGGCAAGAGCTTCACGCTCGCCAACCTCTCCTACATGATGGCGCAGCAGGGCAAGAAGGTGCTGCTGATCGGTTGCGACCCGAAGAGCGACACCACCTCGTTGCTGTTCGGCGGCAAGGCGACCCCGACCATCATCGAGACTTCGTCCAAGAAGAAGTTGGCCGGCGAAGAAGTGACCATCAGCGACGTCTGCTTCAAGCGCGACGGCGTGTTCGCGATGGAGCTGGGCGGTCCGGAAGTCGGTCGCGGCTGCGGTGGCCGCGGCATCATTCATGGCTTTGAAACCCTGGAGAAGCTCGGCTTCCACGAATGGGGTTTTGACTACGTGTTGCTCGACTTCCTGGGCGACGTGGTGTGTGGCGGCTTCGGTCTGCCGATCGCGCGCGACATGTGCCAGAAGGTGATCATCGTCGGCTCGAACGACCTGCAGTCGCTCTATGTCGCCAACAATGTCTGCAACGCGGTGGAATATTTCCGCAAGCTGGGCGGCAATGTCGGCGTCGCCGGCATCGTGATCAACAAGGACGACGGCACCGGCGAAGCACAAGCTTTTGCCAAGGCGGCCAGCGTGCCGATTCTCGCCTCGATCCCGGCGAACGAAGAGATCCGGCGCAAGAGCGCGGCCTATCAGATCGTGGCCCGTCCGGGCACCGAATGGGGCCCGCTGTTTGAACAGCTTGCTATCAATGTCGCTGAGGCTCCGCCGATGCGTCCGACTCCGCTCAGTCAGGACGGACTGCTGGCGTTGTTCTCCAGCGATGCCACCGGACGCGATGTGGTGCTCGAGCCCGCTACCATGGAAGACATGTGCGGCGCCTCGATCATCAACAAGCCGTCGCTCGAAGTCGTCTACGACGCAGCGTGAAACAGCAAGATGCGGAGTTCGAAATGAACGTCGTTTTGCCACGCTATGCCGGCGCGATTCCGGAATCGGTGGTCACCGATCCGGTCGAGCTGAACGCCGAGGTTGCCGGTGCAACCTCGGGCGACGGGCTCGGCTGCCATGCCGGCGCTGCGGAGATGAAGGCCGCGGCGGAAGCCGCCGGCAAGAGCGAAGTCCTGGAGCGTTATGCTGAGGACTATCCGAAGGGCCCGCACGATCAGCCGCAGAGCATGTGCCCGGCGTTCGGCAGCCTGCGCGTCGGTCTGCGCATGCGCCGCACCGCCACCATTCTGTCGGGCTCGGCCTGCTGCGTGTATGGCCTGACCTTCGTGTCGCATTTCTATGGTGCGCGCCGCACGGTCGGCTATGTGCCGTTCAGCTCGGAGACGCTGGTCACCGGCAAGCTGTTCGAGGACATCCGCGAGGCGGTGTACAAGCTCGCCGATCCGGCGCTGTACGACACCATCGTCATTACTAATCTGTGCGTCCCGACCGCGTCGGGCGTGCCGCTCGAACTGCTGCCGAAGCAGATCAACGGCGTGCGCGTGATCGGCATCGACGTCCCCGGTTTCGGCGTGCCGACCCATGCCGAGGCCAAGGATGTGCTGGCCGGCGCCATGCTGGAATATGCCCGCAAGGAAGCCGAGCAGGGCCCGGTGCAGGCGCCGCGCGGCGGCCGCAATGAGCGGCCGACGGTGACGCTGCTGGGCGAAATGTTCCCGGCTGATCCGGTCGGTATCGGCATGATGCTGGAGCCGCTCGGTCTTGCCGTTGGCCCGGTGGTGCCGACCCGTGAATGGCGCGAGCTTTATGCCGCGCTCGACTGCAAGGTCGCCGCTGCGATCCATCCGTTCTACCGCTCCTGCATCCGGCAGTTCGATCTCGCCGGCCGCAAGGTGGTCGGTTCGGCGCCGGTCGGTCACGACGGCACCGAGGCCTGGCTGGAAGCGATCGGCACCGCCTGCAATGTCGAGCGCGCCAAGATCGACGCTGCGAAAAACCGCTTCCTGCCGATGATCAAGTCGGCGCTGGCTGCCAAGCCGATCGATGCCCGCATCACGGTGTCGGGCTATGAGGGCTCGGAGCTCTTGGTGGCGCGGCTGCTGATCGAAAGCGGCGCCAAGGTGCCTTATGTCGGCACCGCCTGTCCGCGCACCGAATGGTCCGAGGCCGACCGGCAGTGGCTGGAAGCCAAGGGCGCGCGCGTTCAGTACCGCGCTTCGCTCGAGATGGACTATGACGCCGTCGATGAGTTCAAGCCCGATCTGGCGATCGGCACCACGCCCGTGGTGCAGAAGGCCAAGCAGATGGGTATCCCGGCGCTGTACTTCACCAACCTGATTTCGGCCCGTCCGCTGTTCGGCGCTGCCGGGGCCGGTTCGCTGGCGCAGGTGGTCAACACCGCGGTCGCCAACAAGGGCCGTTTCGACGAGATGAAAGCGTTCTTCGGCGAGGTCGGCCAGGGTTATGCCGCCGGCGTCTGGGAAGATACGCCAAAAGACAATGTGCCGTTCCGTGAGAAGTACAAGAAGCAGATCGAAGCTCTGGCCAAGAAGCGCAAGTCGGAGGAGATGATCTGATGCTGGTGCTCGATCACGACCGCGCGGGTGGCTATTGGGGCGCCGTGTACGCGTTCACCGCGCTCAAGGGCTTGCAGGTGATCATCGACGGCCCAGTCGGCTGCGAAAACCTGCCGGTGACGTCGGTGCTGCATTACACCGATGGCCTGCCGCCGCATGAGCTGCCGATCGTCGTCACCGGCCTTGGCGAGGAAGAACTCGGCAAGCTCGGCACCGAAGGCGCCATGAAGCGCGCGCACCGAACGCTTGATCCGTATCTGCCGGCGGTGGTGGTGACCGGCTCGATCGCCGAAATGATCGGCGGCGGCGTCACTCCGGAAGGCACCAACATCAAGCGCTTCCTGCCGCGTACGATCGACGAAGATCAGTGGCAGAGCGCCGACCGCGCCATCGTCTGGCTGTGGAAGGAATACGGTCCGAAGAAGATTCCGGATCGTAAGCCGCGCCAAGAGGGCGAGAAACCGCGCGTCAACATCATCGGACCGATCTACGGCACCTTCAACATGCCGTCCGATCTTGCGGAAATCCGCCGCCTGATCGAAGGCATCGGTGCCGAAGTGAACATGGTATTCCCGCTCGGCACCCACATCGCCGACATTCCGAAGCTGGTGAATGCCGACGTCAATGTCTGCATGTACCGGGAATTCGGCCGGCTGCTGTGTGAAGCGCTCGATCGGCCCTATCTGCAGGCGCCGATTGGTCTGCACTCCACCACCAAGTTTCTGCGCAAGCTCGGCGAGCTGCTCGGTCTCGATCCGGAGCCGTTCATCGAGCGCGAGAAGCACACCACCATCAAGCCGCTGTGGGATCTGTGGCGCTCAGTGACGCAGGACTTCTTTGGCACGGCAAGCTTCGCGATCGTCGCCAACGAGACCTATGTCCGCGGCGTCCGCAATTTCCTCGAAACGGAAATGGGCCTGCCGTGCACCTTCGCGATTGCGCGGCGCACCGGCTCCAAGACCGATAACGAAGCGGTGCGTAACGCGGTGCGTACTACGCCGCCGCTGGTGATGTTCGGCAGCTACAACGAACGTATGTATCTCGCCGAATGCGGCGGCCGCGCGATCTACATTCCGGCCTCGTTCCCGGGCGCGGTGATTCGCCGCCACACCGGCACGCCGTTCATGGGCTATTCCGGCGCGACCTACCTGATTCAGGAGGTCTGCAATGCGCTGTTCGATGCCCTGTTCAACATCCTGCCGCTGGCGTCCGATCTCGACCGCGTCGATCCGACCCCGGCGCGTCGTCACGAAGAACTCGCCTGGAGCGACGAAGCGAAGGCGATGCTCGACGAAGTGTTGGAATCACACCCTGTTCTGGTGCGGATTTCAGCGGCCAAGCGGTTGCGCGATGCTGCTGAGAGCAGCGCCCGCCGGGCCGGTGAGGAACGTGTTACTACCGACTATGTCGCCAAGGCGCGTGCGCTGTTGGAAGGTCAATCGGTATGAGCATGATTGAGGCAAAACAATGCTTTCTGAATTTGCGCTGTGTCATATGCGCAAAGCAACATTCAGGAGTGTAATCGATGTCCGAATATGTACATAGCGGCCGTCGTTTTAGATTGCTTCCCGAAGGCGCTGACAAGGAATGCCAGGTGATTTACGGTGCTTGCTACGCGCTGTTTTTGATCCGAGCTGTGGTCACCCGGGTGATTCCATGGCGCGCAAAGAAATCGAATAACCATGAGTCGGTGTTCAGCGAAGCCAGCAACGCAGCGCGCGTGTTGGTGACGTCATCATTCATGGGGATGTAATTCTCGGATTTCGTCCGGCGTAAGCCGGGCGGAAAACTGCCGGTTCGGTAACGAAACGGTAATCCACTGTCGGTTCGGAAACGAACGGCATTCGTTGCCGCCTCACTCGGGCGGCAGGGCGGCCGAAAGGCCATCACTAGGAGGTGTACCAAATGAGTGACGGTTCCATCTCGGGACTTTCCGAAGCGGAAGCTAAGGAATTCCACTCGATCTTCGTGTCGAGCTTCTTCCTCTTCATCGTCGTCGCCGTGGTTGCCCATATCCTCGCTTGGATGTGGCGTCCGTGGCTCGCGCCCGTCGGCGGCTACAAGACCGCGCTGGAAAGCATCCAGCAGGTCGCTGCGTATCTTTGCTAAAGGGAGGACCTAATCATGTGGCGTATTTGGCTTCTGTTTGATCCGCGTCGTGCTCTGGTCCTGCTGTTCGCGTTCCTGTTCGGCCTCGGGATCATCATCCACTTCATCCTGCTGAGCACCAGCCGCTTCAACTGGCTGGACGGTGCGAAGAAGACGGCTGAGGTCGTCACCAGCATGCTCACCTAAGAGCGTGACGTTTGCTTTCCGGAAGGGACGAGAAACGGAACGGGCTGCCGGGCTCGTCCACTTCCGGGAGCTACGCAACTTCGATGGATTGAAGATGGATATTCCCTGGCTCGCACGCGGAGGAACGATCGATGGCAATGCTCAGCTTTGAGAAAAAATACCGCGTTCGTGGCGGAACGCTTATCGGGGGGGACCTGTTCGACTTCTGGGTTGGCCCCTTCTACGTCGGGTTCTTTGGGGTGACCGCGGTCTTCTGCGCGCTTATGGGAACCGCGCTGATCATCTGGAACACGGCTCTCGGCCCCACCTGGAATCTGTGGCAAATCAGCGTAAATCCGCCGGACGTTAAGTACGGACTTGGCTTCGCCCCTCTCGCCGAAGGTGGCATTTGGCAGTGGGTGACGATCTTCGCAATTGGCGCGTTCTGCTCCTGGGCGCTGCGCGAAGTCGAAATTTGCCGCAAGCTTGGCATCGGCTACCATGTGCCGTTCGCTTTCAGCTTCGCGATTTTCGCCTATGTGACTCTGGTGGTGATTCGCCCGGTCCTCATGGGTTCCTGGAGCTACGGCTTCCCCTACGGCATCTTCACCCATCTCGATTGGGTCTCTAACACCGGCTATCAGTACGGCCAGTTCCACTGGAACCCGGGCCATATGATCGCGATCACGTTCTTCTTCACGACGTGTCTCGCGCTCGCTCTGCACGGTGGCCTGGTTCTGTCGGCCATCAACCCCGACCGCGGTGAACCCGTGAAGTCGCCCGAGCACGAAAACACCGTGTTCCGTGACCTGGTCGGCTATTCGATCGGTACCATCGGCATCCATCGTGTGGGTCTCTTCCTTGCTCTGAGCGCCGTGTTCTGGTCGGCGGTCTGCATGCTCATCTCCGGTCCGGTCCTGCCGGAAGGTGGTTCTTGGCCCGAGTGGTGGGAGTGGTGGCGCCGGATCCCGATCTGGAACCCGTAATTCAACCCGGTCACAAGAAAGAGTCTTGTCATGGCCTATCAGAATATCTTCACACAGGTGCAGGTGCAGTGCGCTGCGCACCATGGGGTGGCCTTGCGGCCGGGGAGTTCCGAACGCGAGACCCAGACCACCTTCTCCTACTGGCTGGGTAAGATCGGTGACGCGCAGGTCGGTCCGATCTACCTCGGTGTCACGGGTGTGGTGTCGGCGATCTTCTTCGCTTTTGCGGTGCTGATCATCGGCCTCAACATGCTGGCCCAGGTCGACTGGAACGTGATCGCGTTCATCAAGAACTTCTGCTGGCTGGCGCTTGAACCGCCGAAGGCAGAGTACGGCCTGAGCTTCCCGCCGCTGGCGGAAGGCGGCTGGTGGCTGACCACCGGCTTCTTCCTCACCGCTTCGATCCTGTTGTGGTGGGTTCGCACCTATCGTCGCTCGCGGGCTCTCGGCATGGGCACCCATGTGTCCTGGGCCTTCGCCTCGGCGATCTTCCTGTACCTCGCGCTCGGCTTCATCCAGCCGGTGATGATGGGAACCTGGAGCGAAGCTCCTCCGTTCGGCATCTTCCCGCACCTGGACTGGACCAACAACTTCTCGATCAAGTACGGCAGCCTGTACTACAATCCCTTCCACTGCCTCTCGATCGCGTTCCTGTATGGTTCGGCTCTGCTGTTCGCGATGCACGGTGCGACCATTCTCGCCGTGAGCCGCTACGGTGGCGAGCGTGAGATCGAGCAGGCTGTTGACCGTGGTACCGCTCTTGAACGCGCTGCTCTGTTCTGGCGCTGGACCATGGGCTTCAACGCCACGGCGGAATCGATCCATCGCTGGGCGTGGTGGTTCGCGGTGCTGTGCCCGCTGACCGGCGCGATCGGCATCATCCTGAGCGGCCCGGTTGTCGACAACTGGTTCGACTGGGGTGTCAAGCACGGTCTGGCGCCCCCGCGCTAACCGACCTAACTAGTCCAGCGATCATGAAAGCGCGCGCCCGACTCGCAGTCTGCAAGTGGGGCGCGCGCAATCTCTTGCCCAACTGACTTTTCGTTTTGCGGGCCTTCCGAGACGGACCCGCCAGTGATTACATCGCGGCGATATAGGCACGGGCGGAGGATTAATTTCTTGCTGGAGGATATTTGCCCTGGTGCAAGTGTTCAAATCTCCAACCGAAACGCTCGGAGATCTCGGAGCGCAAGCTGCAGCGAAGCTGATCGCCGCGGCCACTGACATTGCGCTGGTTGTCGACCGCCAAGGCGTTATCCTCGACATCGCATTCAACAAAGACGATCTGGCGCTGGAGCTCGACGGCCAAGGCCGTTGGATGGGATCCAAGCTCGTCGATATCGTCACCTCCGATACCCAGCTGAAAATTCGAGAATTGCTGCAGGTCGCGATCGATCGCGGCAGCACCGGCTGGCGCCAAGTCAATCATTCCTCGCCAACCGGCGAAGACGTGCCGGTGCAATATGCCGCGATCGATTACGGCCGCGACAACCGGCTGATCGTGGTCGGGCGCGATCTGCGCCAGCTTGCTCAGATGCAGCGCCGGCTGGTCAGCGCCCAGCAGTCGATGGAGCGCGACTATATCAAGCTGCGCCAGGCCGAGACGCGGTACCGGCTGCTGTTCCAGGTGGCGGCAGAAGCGGTGGTGATCGTCGATTCCACCACCGAGACCGTGATCGACGCCAATCCAGCAGCGCTGGCGTTGTTCGAGCAGAACGCGCCGCAGATGCTCAGCTCGCCCTTTGCCAGCCATTTCACCGGATCGAGCGCGCAGGCGATCATCAATCTTTTGTCCGAAGTGCGCGCCTCCGGGCGCGACAACCGCGTGCGGGTGCATCTCGCCAACGGCCCGCGCGATTGTGATGTCGCGGTGTCGCTGTTCCGCCAGGACAATGCCTCGCTGTTTCTGATCCGGCTGTCGTCCTATTCGACCCTGCCGGAAGCGGGCGGGCTGAAGGCCACCGCGATGCTGGCCAACTATTTTGAATCCGCGGCCGATGCGCTGGTGATCACCCGCTATGACGGCCGGATCCTGAAAACCAATCTGGCCTTCCTGGAAATGGCCCAGCTCGGCACCGCCGAACAGTCGCGCGGGGAATCGCTCGATCGCTGGCTCGGCCGCACCGGCGTCGATTTCAGCGTCGCGCTCGCCAATCTGCGGCAAAGTGGCTCGATCAAGATGTTCACCACCGCGCTGCGCGGCGAGTTCGGCGGCCTTACCGAGGTCGAAGTGTCGGCGGTGTCGCTGACCGACAGCGACGATCAGCCGAGTTTCGGCTTCGCAATCCGTAATATCGAGAAGCGTTTGCCAGCGGTGGCGCCCTCGAAACGCGAGCTGCCGCGCTCAGTGGCGCAGTTGACGGAATTGATCGGACGTGTGCCTCTGCGCGACCTAGTCCGAGAGACCACGGATGTGATCGAGAAGCTGTCGATCGAAGCGGCTCTGGAATTAACCGGAGACAACCGCGCTTCGGCAGCTGATATGCTCGGTCTCAGTCGGCAAAGCCTGTACGTCAAGCTGCGCCGCTATGGCCTGGCGGAACATGCCCCCGAAGGAGAGACCAGTAATGAATAATAGTATGGCGGTGCGACCGACTCCCTCAGCGGTCTTGGAAGTGCTGCACCCCATTACATGGTTTCCGCCGATGTGGGCGTTCGGCTGCGGCGTGGTGTCGTCGGGCGTGCCGATCTCGCAGCGCTGGCCTGAAGTGGTCGCCGGCATCGTGCTGTGCGGTCCGCTGTTGGTCGCCACCAGCCAGGTGGTCAACGATTGGTACGACCGCCACGTCGACGCCATCAACGAACCGAACCGGCCGATCCCGTCCGGCCGCATCCCCGGCCGCTGGGGCCTCTATCTGTCGTTCATGTGGACGGCTGCGTCACTGCTGCTCGCCAGCCTGCTCGGCGCATGGGTGTTCGGCGCCGCCGCGCTCGGCCTGGTGCTCGCCTGGATGTATTCGATGCCGCCTTTCCGGCTGAAGCAGAACGGCTGGCTCGGCAACGGCGCCTGCGCCATCACCTATGAGGGCTTTGCCTGGTTCACCGGCGCCGCCGTGATGGTCGGTGGCCTGCCGTCGTGGTGGATCGTGACGCTCGCCTTGCTGTACAGCGCCGGCGCGCACGGCATCATGACCCTCAACGACTTCAAGTCGATCGAGGGCGACATCAAGACCGGCGTCGGTTCGCTCCCGGTCAAGCTCGGCGTGAATAACGCGGCGCGGGTGACCTGCGCGGTGATGGCGATTCCGCAGGTGATCGTGATTGCCCTGCTGCTCGCCTGGGATCGTCCGATCCAGGCCGGCATCGTCGGCTTCGTGCTGGTCGTCCAGCTCGCGTTGATGGTGCGGTTTCTGCGCGCGCCGGTCGAGCGCGCCACCTGGTTTTCCGGCCTCGGCGTTGCGCTCTATGTGTCGGGCATGATGGCGAGCGCGGTCGCCGTGTCGTCGTTCGGAGCCGCCTGATCATGACGCGTCCGCTGTCTTGGCTCGGTATCGTTCGTATGGGCCTGGTCCAAACTGGACTGGGCGCCATCGTGGTGTTGACCACTTCAACGCTCAATCGCGTGATGGTCGTCGAACTGGCGCTGCCGGCCATGCTGCCGGGCGCGCTGGTCGCCATTCACTACGCGCTGCAAGTGTTCCGTCCGGCCTGGGGCCATGGCTCCGATGTCGGCGCACGTCGCACGCCCTGGATTGTCGGCGGCATGGCGGTGCTGGCGGTTGGCGGCTTCTTGGCCGCGGTGGCGACCGCTTGGATGGCGAGCGAGCCACTGTTCGGCGTGCTGCTCTCGATCGTGGCGTTCTGCTTGATCGGCGGCGGCGTCGGTGCCGCGGGCACCTCGCTGCTGGTGCTGCTGGCGCAGCGCACCGATGAAAGCCGGCGCGCTGCCGCGGCGACCATCGTCTGGGTGATGATGATCGCCGGTTTCATCGTCACCACCGCAGTCGCTGGGCAGATGCTCGATCCGTTCTCGCCGTCGCGGCTGGTGATGGTGTCGGGCTGCGTGTCAGTCGTGGCGATGCTGCTCACCGTGATCGGCGTCTGGGGCGTCGAGCGCGCCAAGCCGGCGCCGCAGCGTCCGGCCGCGGTGCGTTCGGGCGAGGAACGCTCGTTCCGTGCCGCGTTCGCCGAAGTGTGGTCGGAGCCGCAGTCGCGGCGCTTTGCGATCTTCGTGTTTGTCTCGATGCTGGCGTACAGCGCGCAGGACCTGATCCTCGAGCCGTTCGCCGGCCTGGTGTTCTCGTTCACGCCCGGCGAAACCACCAAACTGTCGAGCGTGCAGCACGCCGGCACCTTGATCGGCATGTCGCTGGTGCCGTTGATCGGCGCCGTGTTCCCGCGTTCGCGCGGCAATCTGCGGCTGTGGACCATCGGCGGCTGCGTCGCTTCGGCGCTGGCGCTGCTCGGCCTTGCGGTCGGTGCGATGGTCGGCACCTCCTGGCCGCTGCGCGCCAATGTGTTCGCGCTGGGTGTGACCAATGGCGCCTATGCGGTCGCCGCGATCGGTTCGATGATGGCGCTGGTCGATAACGGCAGTGAGAACCGGGAAGGCGTACGCATGGGACTGTGGGGCGCGGCGCAGGCGCTGGCTTTCGGCATCGGCGGCTTCGTCGGCACGCTGGCGAGCGATCTGGCTCGCTTGGTGCTGTCGTCACCGGCGCTGTCCTACGCGACCGTGTTTGCCAGCGAAGCTGGTCTGTTCGTCCTGTCTGCGATCATGGCGGTCTGGGTGCATCGCGCTCAGACCAAGACCGCGCAACGTCCCGGGGATGTTGACGGAATACCCTCTCCCGCTGTTGCTGAGGCAATCACATGATATCGAGTTCTGAGACCTACGACGTCGTGGTCGTCGGCGGCGGACCCGCCGGTGCCACCGCTGCCAATGATCTCGCCAAGGATGGTCGCAAAGTCGTGCTGCTCGATCGGGCAGGGCGCATCAAGCCCTGCGGCGGTGCGATCCCGCCGCGCGCGATCCGCGATTTCGCCATCCCCGATCATATGCTGGTCGCCAAGATCACTTCGGCACGCATGATCTCGCCGTCCGATCATCGCGTCGATATGCCGATCGATGGCGGTTTCGTCGGCATGGTCGATCGCGCCGAATTCGATGAATGGCTGCGCCAGCGCGCCGCCGATAACGGCGCCGAACGCCGCACCGGCGTGTACAAGCGCATCCAGCATCAGGACGACGGCACCTCGCTGGTGTTTTTTGAAGAACGCGGCGCCAATGGCGCCACTGTCGAACAATCGATCCGCACCCGCGCCGTGATCGGCGCCGATGGCGCGCTGTCGATGGTCGCGCGGCAATGCGTGCCGGGCGCCGATCAGGTGCCGTTCGTGTTCGCCTATCATGAGATCGTCCGCGCGCCGCAAGTGCCGGTCGGCGAGCTGTATGATCCGCATCGCTGCGACGTCTATTATCGCGGCACGGTGTCGCCGGACTTTTATGGCTGGGTATTCCCGCATGGCCAGACTGTGAGCGTCGGCACCGGCTCGATGCACAAGGGTTTCTCGCTGCGCGAATCGGTGGAAGCGCTGCGCAAGGTGGCCGGGCTCGGCGAGGTCGAGACCATCCGCAAGGAAGGCGCGCCGATTCCGCTGCATCCGCTGGCGCGTTGGGATGACGGCCGCAATGTATTGCTGGCTGGCGACGCGGCCGGCGTGGTGGCGCCCGCCTCGGGCGAAGGCATCTACTACGCGCTGCTCGGCGGCCGGCTCGCGGCCGATGCGGTCGACCAGTTCCTGGAGACTGGCGATGTGGCGGCGCTCGCCACCGCGCGCAAGCGCTTCATGCGCGCGAACGGCACGGTGTTCTGGATCCTCGGCCTGATGCAGAAATACTGGTACTCGAACGACAAGCGCCGCGAACAGTTTGTCAGCATCTGCCACGATCGCGATGTGCAGAAGCTGACCTGGGACGCGTACATGAACAAGAAGCTGGTCCGGTCCAAGCCGATCGCGCATGTCCGGATCTTCTTCAAGAACCTGGCTCACATGACTGGATTGGCGTCTGCCTGATGTTGACGATGCGACGAATTTCCTGGCAATCCGTGCTGGTTGCGGCCAGCGCTGCAACCCTGGTCGGCACGCTCGGCGGCGTGCTGACCGACACCGGGCTTTGGTATCAGAGCCTGACCAAGCCCTCCTGGCAGCCGCCGGATTGGGCGTTCGCGCCCGCCTGGACGTTGATCTTCGTTCTTGCGGCGGTCTCGGCGATCTATGCCTGGCGCGATTCCTACACGCCGGCGCAGCGCCGCTGGGTGGTGGTGTTGTTCACGCTCAATGCCGCGCTCAACTCGCTGTGGAGCACATTGTTCTTCGTCGTGAAGCGGCCCGATTGGGCGCTGATCGAAGTGGCCGTGCTGTGGCTGTCGGTGCTGGTGCCGATCGTGGTGTTCTGGCGCCGCTCGCGCACTGCGAGCCTTTATCTGCTGCCCTATCTGGCATGGGTGTCGTTCGCGGCGTTCTTGAACTACACAGTCGTCCGGTTAAACGCACCGTTCGCCTGACGAGGTAGCGGCGCTGCCGCTGCTCGTATCAATCGGCTTTTGCGAATGATGCCCGCGCTGGTCGCGGGCATCGTCGTTTTGGACCAGCGGGTCATGCCAAGGATCGTCATACCCGCGCTTGTCGCGGGTATCCACGTCTTAAAAGCGCAGCAAGATCAGCGGCGTGGATGGCCGGGACGAGCCCGCCATGACGTGTGGAGTAGCTGGTATCAATCGCCGTTGGCGTTTGAGCCGCTTCGGGTCTGATGGAAACAGCGCCGCAACGCGAACTTGATGGCATGACGCGGTTTCTTGATCCGAACCGGGCTCCACTTCGCTCGCAAACGCGATAAACAAACGAGATCAAAGACGTCGAGCGGCGAACTGCTCGGGCTCAATGCCGGAGTGGTGGGTGCCACGCGGCGCTATTAGGGGGCGGGTGTTGATGGCTGAACTGTTTGAAAATGGCCGACTGATCGATCTGATCCTGATCGTGGTCGTGATCGAGGCAGTGTTTCTGATCGGCACCTGGCACTACGCCAAGCGCGGCGTGCGCCCGGGCGATTTTCTGCCAAATCTGATTTCAGGGGCGCTGATGCTGCTGGCGCTGCGCCTGACTTTGGGCGGCGCTGGCTGGCTTGCGCCCACGCTCTGCCTGTCGGCGGCCGGATTGGCCCATCTCTACGACATCGGCCGACGCTGGCGGAGCTAGCGTCGGCCGATTTCAGATCGACAAAGAATGTCGAAACTTACTTGAAGGTCGCGATGTAAGCCGCGACGTCCTTGCGCTGCTGTTCGTCAGCCAGCTTGAAGGTCATCTTGGTCACGCCGACAGCCTTGTCGGCCTGGCCCTTGTCGGTCAGGTACTTCTTCAGGAAGGCGTTCGGATCGGGCAGGTATTCCACGATCTTTTCCTGGGTCCAGACCAGGCCAGCTTCACCAGCAGCCTTGTTCAGCGGCGAGTAAGCGAAGCCAGGAGCGGTGCCGGTCTTACGGCCGACGACGCCGGTCAGCACCGGGCCAACCAGGTTCTTCGCATCCGGGCCGATACGGTGGCAGGTCATGCACTGCTTGAACACCGCTTCACCCTTGGCGGCGTCTTGCGCCACGGCCGCGCCGCTCGACAACGAGCCGGCCACGGCAAGCGCCATGATCGTCACGATTTTCTTAACCACGTCTCTCTCCATGATCTCGCATTGGCTCAGCGAACGACTCGGCATGAGAATGCATAACAGGAAACATAAAAACCTGTTCCCCTGACGCTGTAAAGCCGTATTGACATATCAGAGGCCGGGCAACAGAGATACATTCATCGACTTAGCACATTGACTTAGCGCAATGTACGGGCGGCGGACATCAATGGCGGCAATCGTCCACCGCAAACTGCCCCTTGGGCCAACCGGATTGGCCCGATCGTGCGCGGCGAGTTGGTAACAACGCTAAGCGCGTGGCTGTCGATCTCTGCCGACGCCGTATCCGCCGCGGCGGTCCCTGAGACATTTACTATGAATCGGATTGTGCGGGCGCCGATTGCGTCAGTGCCGCCGCGTGGGATCAGGTGGCTGCGCACCGCCATCGACAGCGCGATGGTGTGGGCAATTTTGCGCGGCTTCTGCAGCGCTGCGCGCGAGCCGCGTTTCAATGCCGGCGCATCAATATTCGCGGGCAATTGGTACATCGACAGTTGTCGGTTGTAACCGCAGCGATCTCACCCGCAACGGCTGCTCGGCGAGTGAGGTGGGGCTGTCGGAAGTAGCGGCCATGATCGGCGCCTTCCAGCGCGGTCGCATTGCGGCGGGTGGACCGGGCCCGTCAACGTTGGTTGTTATTCAGCTTGCTGCGGTCCTTGATCACTTCGAGCAGCGCTGTCGCGTGTCGCGCGGCGATCGTCACGTCAAGCGACACCATGTCGGCGCCGACCGAGGCAGCGAGGCCAGGGCGCTCGCGCACCATCTGGCCGCCGAGCATCACGCCGAGCTGGCGGTTACATGAATGCTGGCGCAGCGCGGTGATGTCGCCGGCCAGATCGTCGAGCCTGCGATCCGACGACACCGAGAACCCGGCGACATCGAACCATTGTTCCGCAACGAGTGCGGTCAGGTCGCGGCGCGTCGCCATCGGGGCGATGTGCAGATGCCAGCCGGCGCGCCGAAAATATTCGGCGGCGATGAACAGGCCAAAACTGTGCTGGTCGCCGGGCGCGGTGGCCAGCAAAGCCGAGGCGGCCGCGCATCCGCCGGCATCGTTCGGCGACTGGGCGGCAAAATGGTGCAGCAACCGTTGCAGCCGGCTGACCCCAATGGTGACGCTGGCGAAGTCGATGGTATCGGCTTCCCACATGCTGCCGAGCCGGCACGCTGCTGGTGCCAGCAGTTGCAGCAGGATGGCGTCCTCGCTGGCGCCCTGAGCGCGCAGGCCGGCGACAAAGGTCGCCGGGGCGTGGTCTTCGGTGCCGAGCACCAGATTGACCAGATGGGCGACATGCTCGGCGCTGGGCTCGCAGCGCGGCGCGGCGCCGCCGAGCCCGGACCGGAATGCCAAGGCGAGGCGGGGCAGGATCTTGCTCTTGAGGGAGTGCATCATGGCGCTGGCCGTGATGGTGTCGCGCAGCCGCCAGGGGGAGAAGGGATCGCCGCCGCTCTGTCCGGGGATGTCCGACTGTCCATGCACGCGGACACGACCAGTCACCGATAGTTGATGATCCGATTCATCACCCATCTGGATACCCTTTTCTGGCAAATTTCGGCCGGAAAGGCCCCTAACCGTCAAGTTTAATTTACGTACCGTTTGGTTGACAGTCGATATGCCCGAGACTAGGTTTTCGGTCGTTCAGCCGCAGTAGGAGTGACGCGGTGCACCGTCCAGAACACTCGAAATTCGATCCGGCTGAGGACGGTGCGCAATCACCAGATCTCCCCCTCCGCAGTCAGGTGGTATCGCATCACCGTGACGCTTTGGTGTCAAACAAACTTTACGAAATGGTCGATCACACTGATGCAGGCTCCGTGAAGTCGGAGACCGCGGTTGCCAACGCGCCGTCACACCATTCATCCGCCCATCCGCGATCAAAGGCGCTCTACACGCCAGAGCAGCGCGTGAAACGCGATGCAACGAAGTGGACGCTGGTCCAGGGCATTCTGGCCCCACTTCAGTTTTTGATCTTCCTCATAAGCCTGGGCTTGGTGATCCGCTACCTTCTCACCGGCGAGGGCTTCGTCATTGCGACGTGGTCGATCGTTATCAAGACGCTGGTGCTGTATACGATCATGATTACAGGCGCGATCTGGGAACGTGTGGTGTTTGGCTGCTACCTGTTTGCGCCAGCATTCTTCTGGGAAGATGTGTTCAGCTTCCTCGTTCTCACCCTGCATACCGCCTATCTGGTGATGCTGTTCGGGGGCTTCGGCTCGCCGGAGCAGCAGATGTGGGTCGCGCTGGCGGCTTACGCCACTTACGTCATCAATGCTGGCCAGTTCCTGCTGAAACTGCGTGCCGCGCGGCTCGATGAGCAGCGCGCCAACGCGCTGGCCGGAGGACGGGCATGACCGTGCAGCTTCAGGGGTGTGCGGCGCCCGCGGCGCAGGATGGTGCTGCGCCCGTGGTTCGTCATGAGCGTGGCCAGCATGAAGTGTTTTGCGGTCTGACCGGCATTGTCTGGCTGCATCGCAAGATTCAGGACGCCTTCTTTCTGGTGGTGGGCTCGCGCACCTGCGCGCATCTCATTCAATCCGCGGCCGGCGTGATGATCTTCGCGGAGCCGCGCTTTGGCACCGCGATTATGGAAGAGAAGGATCTCGCCGGTCTCACCGACGCCAATGACGAGCTCGATCGGATCGTGGCGCAGCTGATTGCGCGTCGCCCCGACATCAAGCTGTTGTTCCTGGTCGGCTCGTGCCCGTCGGAAGTGATCAAGCTCGATCTGTCGCGCGCCGCGCTGCGGCTGTCCAAGCGGTTCATGCCGCAGGTTCGCGTGCTGAGCTATACCGGCAGCGGTCTGGAAACCACCTTCACCCAGGGCGAAGATGCCTGCCTGGCGTCGCTGGTGCCCGAGCTGCCGGCTTCGACCAGCACCGAGACCTCGTTGCTGGTGGTCGGTTCGCTGGCCGATGTGGTCGAGGATCAGTTCATCCGCATCTTCGACGCGCTTGGTATCAAGTCGGTGCAGTTCCTGCCGCCGCGCAATTCGACTTCGCTGCCGTCGGTTGGTCCCAACACCAAATTCCTGCTGGCACAGCCGTTTTTGGCGGACACCGCACGCGAGCTTGAGAATCGTGGCGCGACCCGACTGGCGGCGCCGTTCCCGCTTGGCGTTGAAGGCACCACGGCATGGCTGCGCGCCGCCGCTGATGCGTTCGGCGTCGATGCGGCGTTGTTCGACAAGGTTACTCAGCCGGCGCGCTCGCGTGCCGAGCGTGCGCTCGAGAATTTCCGTCAGGATCTCGCCGGCCGCCGCATTTTCTTCTTCCCGGATTCTCAGCTTGAGATTCCGCTGGCGCGCTTCCTGTCGCGCGAGCTGTCGATGCAGCTTGTCGAAGTGGGCACGCCCTATCTGCATCGCGAGCACCTTGCGGAAGAGCTGAAGCTGCTTCCGGCCGGCGTAGCGATCACCGAAGGTCAGGATGTCGATCTGCAGCTCGATCGCTGCCGTGCGGCCCGTCCCGATCTGGCGGTGTGCGGCCTTGGTCTCGCTAACCCGTTGGAAGCCGAAGGTATGACGACCAAGTGGGCGATTGAACTCGTGTTCACGCCGATCCAAGGATACGATCAAGCGTCCGATCTTGCGGAACTGTTCGCGCGCCCGCTGGTGCGTCGCGCCAAGCTGGTGGCCTGATATGCAGCTCACCGTCTGGACATATGAAGGCCCTCCGCATGTCGGCGCGATGCGCGTTGCCACGGGCATGGAAGGCCTGCACTACGTGCTGCACGCGCCGCAGGGCGACACCTACGCCGATCTGCTGTTCACGATGATCGAGCGCCGCAATCAGCGGCCGCCGGTCACCTACACCACTTTTGCCGCGCGCGATCTCGGCAAGGACACCGCCGAATTGTTCAAGACCGCGGCGCGCGGCGCTTATGAGCGCTTCAAGCCGCAGGCGATGATCGTCGGCGCGTCCTGCACCGGCACGCTGATTCAGGACGATCCGGGCGGGCTCGCCAAGGCGCTGGCGCTGCCGGTGCCGGTCGTCACCGTCGATCTGCCGGCCTATCAGCGCAAAGAGAACTGGGGCGCGGCCGAGACCTTCTATCAGCTGGTGCGTGCACTGGCGGGGCCGAAGGCGCCGCCGCCGGGCAGCCAGCGTCCGGCCCGTCCGGCCGGGCAGCGCCCGACCTGCAATCTGCTCGGGCCGACCGCGCTCGGCTTCCGTCACCGCGACGACGTGCGCGAAATCACCTCGCTGCTCAATCAGCTTGGTATCGATGTCAGCGTCACCGCGCCGATGGGTGCGACGCCGGCCGATCTGGCGCGGCTCGGCGATGCCGATTTCAACGTGGTGATGTATCCGGAAATCGCCTCGCAGGCGGCGTCCTGGCTGCAGCGCATGTTCCATCAGCCGTTCACCAAGGTGGTGCCGATCGGTGTGTCGGCGACCCGCGAATTCATCAAGGAAGTCGCGGCGCTGGCCGGTGTCGATCCGGAGCCGGTGCTGAAGAATTCGTCGTCGCGCCTGACCTGGTATTCGCATTCGGTCGACTCGACCTACCTGACCAACAAGCGCGTGTTCATCTTCGGCGACGCCACTCACGTCGTCGCCGCGGCGCGGATCGCGTCGCAGGAAATCGGCTTCAAGGTGGTTGGTCTTGGCACTTACAGCCGGGAATTCGGCCGTGAGATCCGCGAAGCCGCCAAGCTCTATGATGTCGAGCCGCTGATCACCGACGATTACCTCGAAGTCGAGGCCAAGGTGGCGGAGCTGCATCCCGAGCTGGTGCTCGGTACCCAGATGGAGCGCCACATTGCCAAGCGGCTTGGCGTTCCGTGCGCGGTGATTTCAGCGCCGGTCCATGTCCAGGACTTCCCGGCGCGCTACGCGCCGCAGATGGGTTTCGAAGGCGCCAATGTGATCTTCGATACCTGGGTGCACCCGCTGATGATGGGTCTCGAGGAGCATCTGTTGCAGATGTTCCGCGACGACTTCGAATTCAAGGATGGCGCAGCACCCTCGCATCTTGGCCATGCGCCCGTGGCTGAAGTGGCCGCGCCCGCCATGGCTGCCGATGTTGCGATCGCGGAAGTGACAACAACGACCGTCACGACTGAGACCACCACAACCACGGTAGTCTGGGCCGCGGACGCGGAGAAAGAACTACGTAAAATTCCATTTTTCGTTCGCGGGAAAGCCCGCCGAAACACCGAACGCTACGCCAGTGAAATCGGTGTCGCCACCATAACCGTCGAGACATTGTACGATGCCAAAGCGCACTTCTCCCGCTGACGCAACGCCCTTGCGTGTCGTCATCGTTACGATGGACAGTCATCTGTCCGGTGCGGCCGCGCGTGCCCGGAATTTGTTGCGTCGCGACTATCCCGGAATCGAGCTGACGGTCCACTCCGCTGATGAGTGGGGGACCGATCAGGCCGCACTCGGCCGCTGTCTGGCCGATATCGAGACCGGCGACATCGTGATTGCGACGATGTTGTTCCTGGACGAGCACGTCCGCGCCGTGATGCCGGCGCTCAAGGCGCGGCGCATGGATTGCGACGCCTTGATCTGCTGCATGTCGGCGGCCGAAGTGGTCAAGCTCACCCGGGTCGGCAAGTTCGACATGAGCGCGGAAGCGCTCGGCATGATCAACTGGCTGAAGAAGCTGCGCGGCAAGAAGACCGAAAACAGCGCCGGCAAGGGCGAGATGAAGATGCTGCGCCAGCTGCCGAAGCTGCTGCGCTTCATCCCCGGCACCGCGCAGGACATGCGCGCCTACTTCCTGACGCTGCAGTACTGGCTGGCGGGTTCGGAACAGAACATCGCCAACATGGTGCGGCTGCTGGTCGATCGTTACGCCAGCGGCCCGCGCAAGGCGCTGCGCGGCGTGGCCAAGGTCGAGCCGCCGATCGATTACGCCGAGATCGGCGTCTATCACCCCAAGATGAAGGGCCATATTTCGGAATCGCTCGACAAGCTGCCGCCCGGTCCGGCCAATGCCAAGGGCACCGTCGGCGTGCTGCTGCTGCGCTCCTATCTGCTGGCCGGCAACACCGGCCATTATGACGGCATGATCGAAGCGTTCGAGGCCAAGGGGCTGCGGGTCATCCCGGTGTTCGCCTCGGGTCTTGATCAGCGTCCGGCGATCGAGCGGTTCTTCATGAAGAACGGCCGGCCGACCGTTGACGCTGTGGTGTCGCTCACCGGCTTCTCGCTGGTCGGCGGCCCGGCCTACAACGACTCCAAGGCGGCCGAAGAGATTCTGGGCACGCTCGACGTGCCGTATCTGTCGGCGCATCCGGTGGAATTCCAGACGCTGGAACAGTGGGCGTCGTCGGACCGCGGCCTGATGCCGGTGGAAAGCACCATCATGGTGGCGATCCCCGAGCTCGATGGCTGCTCGAACCCGACCGTCTATGGCGGCCGGTCGGATTGCAGCGGCATGGCCTGCCCGGGCTGCGAACGGTTCTGCAAGTTCAGCCGCAACGACAATGGCGGCGACATGTATGTCTGCGCCGAGCGCGCCGAGATGCTGGCCGCCCGTACCGCCCGCCTGGTGGCGCTGCGCCGCAGCCAGCGCGCCGAGCGCAAGGTCGCGATCGTTCTGTTCAACTTCCCGCCGAATGCCGGCAACACCGGCACCGCGGCGTTCCTGTCGGTGTTCGAGTCGCTGCACAACACGCTCAAGGCGATGAAGGCCGAGGGGTATCAGGTCGATGTGCCTGAAACCTCCGATGAGCTGCGCGAGCGGATCATCACCGGCAACGCCTCGCGCTACGGCGCCGACGCCAACGTCTACACCCGGATCATGGCCGGCGATCACGTCAAGGCCGAGCGCTATCTGCGCGAGATCGAAGGGCAGTGGGGTCCGGCGCCCGGCCGGCAGCAGAGCGACGGTTCGTCGATCTTCGTGCTCGGCGAGCGGTTCGGCAATGTGTTCGTCGGTGTGCAGCCGGCCTTCGGTTACGAAGGCGACCCGATGCGCCTGTTGTTCGAGAAGGGCTTTGCCCCGACCCACGCGTTCTCGGCGTTCTATCGCTGGATCAAGGAAGATTTCGGCGCCCATGCCGTGCTGCATTTCGGCACCCACGGCGCGCTGGAATTCATGCCTGGCAAGCAGACCGGCCTGTCCGGCACCTGCTGGCCGGATCGCATGATCGGCGACCTGCCGAACATGTATCTGTACGCCTCCAACAACCCGTCGGAAGGCGCGATCGCCAAGCGGCGTTCGGCGGCGACCCTGATCAGCTATCTGACGCCGCCGGTGGCGCATGCCGGTCTCTATCGCGGGCTGCTTGAACTGAAGTCCTCGATCGAGCGTTGGCGCGGCCTGACGCCGGAAGAAGAGACCGAACGCACCAACCTTGCGGTGCTGGTGCAGGCGCAGGCCAGCGGCCTCGATCTCGCCCCGGCCGAACCGGCCTGGACCGCCGAGGAAGCCGAAACGGCGATTGCCAAGCTCGCGGATGCGGTGCTCGAAATGGAGTACGCGCTGATCCCGCACGGCCTGCACATCGTCGGCAGCGTGCCGTCGGAAGCCGAGCGCGTGGAAACGCTCGAAGCGGTCGCCGATGCGCTGTATGGCAAGCGTCCCGAGAAGGCGACGCTGGAAGCTCTGGTGCATGGCGGCCATCCCGAGCATCTGTCGGGCAATGGTCCGGAAGCCGAATCCAATCTGGAAATGCTGCGCGAACTGGTGCGGATCGATCGGCTGCTGGCCGTCGATCACGAGCTTGCCAGCATCCTGAAGGCGCTCGACGGCAAGTTCATTGCCCCGGCGCCGGGCGGCGACCTGCTGCGCACGCCGGCGATTCTGCCGACCGGCCGCAATCTGCACGGCTTCGATCCGTTCCGTATTCCGAGCGCCTACGCGCTGCAGGACGGTGCCCAGCAGGCTCAGCGCCTGATCGACAAGCATATCGCCGAAGGCAATGCGTTGCCGGAGACCGTGGCGATCGTGCTGTGGGGTACCGACAACCTGAAGAACGAAGGCGCGCCGATCGGGCAGGCGCTGGCGCTGATGGGAGCGCGTCCGCGCTTCGACAGCTACGGCCGTCTCGCCGGTGCCGACCTCATTCCGCTCGACGAGCTGAAGCGGCCGCGCATCGACGTGATCATCACCATGTCGGGCATCTTCCGCGACCTGCTGCCGCTGCAGATCAAGCTTTTGGCCGAGGCCGCCTATATGGCCGCCACCGCCGATGAGCCGGTCGAGCAGAACTATGTGCGCAAGCACTCGCTGGCCTATCAGGCCGAGCACAATTGCGACATGGAGACCGCCTCGCTGCGCGTGTTCGGCAATGCCGACGGTGCTTACGGCTCCAACGTCAACCATCTGGTGGAAAACAGCCGCTGGGAAGACGAAGACGAGCTGGCGGAGACCTATACCCGCCGCAAGAGCTTCGCTTACGGCCTCAAGGGCAAGCCGGTGCAACAGGCCGACCTGCTCAAGAGCGCGCTGGCCGACGTCGATCTGGCTTACCAGAACCTCGATTCGGTCGAGCTCGGCGTCACCACGGTCGATCACTACTTCGACACGCTGGGCGGCATCAGCCGCGCGGTGCGCCGCGCCAAGGGCGGCGAGGCGGCGCCGGTCTATATCGGCGACCAGACTCGCGGTGCCGGCACGGTGCGAACCTTGTCAGAACAGGTGGCGCTCGAAACCCGCACCCGCATGCTCAATCCGAAATGGTACGAGGGCATGCTCAAGCACGGTTACGAAGGCGTGCGCCAGATCGAGGAGCACGTCACCAACACCATGGGCTGGTCGGCGACCACCGGCGAAGTGGCGCCGTGGGTGTACCGTCAGCTCACTGAAACATTCATTCTTGACCCCGAAATGCGAGCGCGCCTCGCAGCCCTCAATCCGGTGGCGTCGGCGAAGGTCGCCAACCGCCTGATCGAAGCGCACGAGCGCAATTACTGGTCGCCAGACCCGGAGATGCTCGAAGTCCTGCGCAAGGCGGGTGAAGAGCTTGAGGATCGCCTCGAAGGCGTAGGAGTTGCTGCATGAACATTGTGACCAATCCGTCATCGCTGAAGACTGGGTCCGGCTGTGCCGATGCCAACGAGACCAAGTGTCTGGAAGGCGACGGTGAGGGGAGCGTTCAGGTGCAGCTCGATCCCGATCTGAAGATCGGCACCGCCAAGGTGTTCTCGATCTACGGCAAGGGCGGCATCGGCAAGAGCACCACCTCGTCGAATCTGGCGGTGGCGTTTTCCAAGCTCGGCAAGCGCGTGCTGCAGATTGGTTGCGACCCCAAGCACGATTCGACCTTCACTTTGACCAAGCGCCTGATCCCGACCGTGATCGACGTGTTGGAATCGGTGAACTTCCACGCTGAGGAACTGCGCCCCGAGGACTTCGTGTTCGAGGGCTATAACGGCGTGATGTGCCTGGAAGCTGGCGGCCCGCCCGCGGGAACCGGCTGCGGCGGCTATGTGGTCGGCCAGACCGTCAAGCTGCTCAAGGAACACCATCTGCTCGAAGATACCGACGTGGTGATCTTCGACGTGCTCGGTGACGTGGTGTGCGGCGGTTTTGCTGCACCGCTGCAACATTCCGACCGCGCGATGATCGTGACCGCCAACGATTTCGATTCGATTTTCGCGGCTAACCGCATCGTGGCGGCGATTACCGCTAAGTCGAAGAACTACGGTGTCCGGGTCGGGGGCGTGATCGCCAATCGCAGCGATGCCACTGATCAGATCGACAAATTTGCCGAGCGCGCGGGCCTGCAGCGGGTCGCTCACTTCCCCGCGCTCGATGTCATTCGCAAGAGCCGGTTGAAGAAGTCCACCCTGTTTGAGATGGATCATTCCCCTGAGCTCAAAAAAGTGCAGGAAGAGTATATGCGGCTCGCGACCGAGCTTTGGGAAGGGAAGGAACTCCCGAGCCAGGGCAAGGCGCTCAAGGATCGCGAAATCTTCGATCTGTTGGGATTCGATTGATGTCCGTGGGCAGCTACACACAGCGGCGAGGTGAGCTCGAAACTTACTTCGACCGGACCGCTGCTGATAATTGGGCGCGTCTGACCTCGGACGCGCCGGTGAGCGGTATTCGTGCGACGGTTCGTGCCGGCCGCGACGAAATGCGCAACACGTTGCTGTCGTGGCTGCCGGCCGACATGACCGGCACCCGGCTGCTCGACGCCGGCTGCGGCACCTGCGCGCTGACCTTCGAGGCGGCGCGCCGTGGTGCGCAGGTGCTGGCGATCGACCTGTCGCCGACCCTGGTGCAGGTGGCGCGCGAGCGGCTGCCGGAAGATATCGACCCGGCGCTGATCGATTTCCGCTCCGGCGACATGCTCGATCCGGAACTCGGCCGCTTCGACTTCGTGGTGGCGATGGATTCGCTGATCCACTACCTCGCCGAAGACATCTGCCGCATTCTGGCGACGCTGGCCTCGCGCACAGAGCGCTCGATGGCGGTGACCTTTGCGCCGAAAACTCCGGCGCTGGCGCTGATGCACTTCGTCGGCGGGTTCTTCCCGCGCGGCGACCGTGCCCCGGCGATCGAGCCGGTGGCCGAAAAGAAATTGCTGAAGCTGGTGGCCGCTGATCCGGCGCTGCAGTCGTGGCAGCCGGGCCGCACCCATCGGGTCAGCCGTGGTTTCTACACCTCTCAAGCCTTGGAGATCGTGCCGCGATGAAGCAGGCGGTTGCCAGTGCTGCAAAGGGCTGGATGCGGATTGGAAGCCGCTTCCTGCCGTTTGCCGATGCTGCAACCAAGGAGCTTCCGCTCGGCCGTCTGATGCGGCTGTCGCTGTTCCAGGTGTCGGTCGGCGCGTCGATCGTGCTGCTCAACGGCACGCTCAACCGCGTGATGATCGTCGAGCTCGGCGTCTCGACCCTTCTGGTGTCGCTGATGGTGTCGCTGCCGCTGCTGGTGGCGCCGTTCCGCGTGCTGATCGGCTTCAAGTCCGACAACCACCGCTCGGTGCTCGGTTGGCGCCGCGTGCCCTATATCTGGATGGGCACGCTGTTGCAGTTCGGCGGCTATGCCATCATGCCGTTCGCGCTGCTGGTGCTGTCGGGCCAGGGCGCTTATCCCGCCGTGTATGGTCAGATCGGCGCCGCGCTGGCGTTCCTGATGGTTGGCGCCGGCTTGCACACCACCCAGACCGCGGGCCTCGCCCTTGCTACCGATCTCGCGCCGGAAGAGTCCCGGCCGCGCGTGGTGGCGTTTTTGTATGTGATGCTGCTGATCGGCATGGTCGGCAGCGCGATGATTTTCAGCGAGCTGCTCACCGACTTCAGCGAAATGAAGCTGATCCAGGTGATCCAGGGCGTCGCCGTGGCGCAGTTCGCGCTCAACGTGATCGCGCTGTGGAAGCAGGAAGCGCGCAATCCGTCGCTGACCTCCGCCAAGGGCGAGCGTCCGAAGTTTGCGCAGGCCTGGTCGCAGTTCCGGCTGGCCGGCGGCAGCACCCGGATGCTGGTCGCGGTCGGTCTCGGCACGCTGGCGTTTTCGATGCAGGACATTCTGCTCGAGCCCTATGGCGCCGAAGTGCTGAATTTGACGGTTGGCCAGACCACGGCGCTGACCGCGTTCTTTGCGCTCGGCACGCTCGCTGGTTTCGGCATCGCCGCCCGCGCGCTTGGGCGCCATGCTGATCCCTATCGTCTTGCAGGTTTTGGCGCGTTGGCGGGTGTATTCGCGTTTGCCATCGTGCTGTTCGCCGCGCCCGTGCAATCGGCGCTGCTGTTCCGGATCGGCACTGCGCTGGTCGGGTTCGGTGGTGGTCTGTTCGCGGCCGGTACGCTGACCGCCGCAATGGCGCTCGCCAAAGATGGCCAGAGCGGTCTCGCGCTCGGAGCGTGGAGCGCCGTTCAGGCGACCGCGGCGGGCGGCGGAATAGCGCTTGGTGGCGGCATCCGTGACTTGGTGTCGTCGCTGGCGTCCAACGGAATGTTCGGCAGTACTCTTGCGAGTCCGTCGACTGGATACAGTGCGGTCTATCAAATCGAGATCGTACTGCTGTTCGCTACTCTGGTTGCGATCGGCCCTCTCGTGCGCAAAGCACGCGGGAGCAGCTCACAACCGTCTTCCCGATTCGGCTTAGCCGAATTCCCAGGTTAACCAAAAGCGAGGTCGTTCCATGCAACCCGGTGCTTATATGGACGTAGCACAAGTTACGCTCTACGTTTTCTGGATCTTCTTCGCGGCGCTGATCTTCTATCTCCGCCGCGAAGACAAGCGGGAGGGCTATCCGCTGGTGTCGGATGCCGGCGGTCGCCGCCCGGTTTATGGCATTCCGTCTCCGCCGGAAGACAAGACCTTCCTGCTGCGCGGCGGCAAGACCGCTGTGGCTCCGGCCCGTCAGAACGACCGTGGCGACGCCCCGGTGGCTCCGACCGCTCCGTGGCCGGGCGCTCCGTACGTCCCGACTGGCAACCCGTATGTCGACGGCGTCGGCCCGGGCTCCTATGCCAACCGTGAAGACGTTCCGGAACTGACCCTGGAAAATCAGCCGATCATCGTTCCGCTGCGTGTTGCCAAGGGCATCACCCTGGATCCGCGCGATCCGGATCCGCGTGGCATGAAGGTTATCGGCTGCGACGGTCAGGTCGGCGGCACCGTGGTGGAAGCCTGGGTGGACCGTGCCGAAGCGCTGATCCGTTACCTCGAAGTCGAGGTGAAGGGCGCCCGTGGCACCAAGCGCATCCTGCTGCCGCTGCCGTTCGCTCTCGTGAACCGTCCGAAGGGCTATGTGTCGGTTGACGCGATCCGCGGCGCTCAGTTCGCTGACGCCCCGACCACCGCCAAGGCCGACCAGGTCACCAAGCGTGAAGAAGATCGCATCGTCGGCTTCTTCGGCGCTGGCACCCTGTACGCCACCCCGGAACGTTCGGAGTCGATCGTATGACGCAAGACCGTAACCAGCTTCATGAACTTCCCGCTCCGTTGCCGGAGGGGGAGCGCGTGATCTGGCAGGGCAGGCCGTCTCTTAAAGGCCTCGCCCTACGGTCGTTCCATGTCAGGGAGGCCGGCATTTATGTCGGCCTTCTCCTGGCCTGGAAAGGTTGGTCGACCTGGTCCGCGGGCGCACCTGCTGCTGACATCGCTGCAGCAATCGCGTGGGTGCTGATTCTCAGCGCGGGCGGCATCGGCCTGCTGTTTCTGTTGGCTTGGCAGTTTCGCCGTGCGAGCTGCTACACGCTGACCAACAAGCGCATTCTGTTTCAGTTCGGCGCGGCTCTGCCGATGTCGATGAATATTCCGCTCACCAAGATTGCCAATGTCGATCTCAAGCTCCGTGGTGACGGCAGCGGCGATATCGCGATCAAGGTGATCGATACCAAACGAGTTCCGTTCGTCATGCTGTGGCCGCACATCCGGCCGTGGCGCCTGACGTCCCCCGAGCCGTCGATGGTCTCAGTGCCAGATGCGACTTCGGTCGCGGCGACGCTCACCGAAGCCTTGGCTGCGGTGCAGGCCTCGCAAGCTGAGCAGGTCGTTCAAGGCCCGAGCGACGATCCTTCCATCGATACGCTCGGAAACCCACCCGCACCCGTCCCAGTCTGACCCGGAGGTCCCCGATGAACGAAGCCGCCCACAACCACGAAATCTACATTCCAAAGGGCGCGCTGATTGCCGCCGGGGCTCTTGTGGTTTTCGCGCTGGTGGCGGTGGCAGCTTCCCGGCTGACCGGCGTGGGGCAGGTCAAGATGACGCCCCCGCCCGTGGTGCAAAGCGTCGAGCTGCGTTTTGAAGACGCGGCCGACGGCTCCGTGCTGGTCTATTCCGCTGCCGACAACAAACTGATCGACTCGCTGGCTCCGGGCAGCAGCGGCTTTGTCCGTGTCGTGATGCGCGGCATGGCGCGTGAGCGCCGCCTCGCCGATGTTGGCAAGCAGCCGCCGTTCCGCTTGGCGCGCCATGAAAACGGTCAGCTCACGCTCACCGATACCGCCAATAACAAGGTCATTGATCTCAACGCCTTTGGCGCCACTAACCAGGCGGCGTTTGCCCGCCTCATTGATAAAACAAAGGACGGCTCGAAATGAGCCCGTTCGGGAAACGTTCAAGCTTCGAAGTACCTTGCACGGTCGACATCGAACAGACCGCCGACAGCTTTCATGCCCACGTCATTCTTGACGGCGACATCGAAATCCGTCCCGGCGACGAAGTCACCGTTCACGATGCGCCGACCGATATCGCTTTCGGTGAGCGCATCGTGGTGCGCCGCATGGCCACCGTGGTGCGCGCCGGTCTGATCGACCGTCTGCGCGCCCGCCTGCAAGGCTACCTGGAATTGACAGAGCTGTACGAAGTCAGTTTCTCGAACGGGAGGGTTTGATGATTCCCATGGAAGGCGGAAGTCAGGCCGCAACACGGCCGAATTCGCGTCCGGCAATCAAGGGCAGCGTCGATAGCCTCAATATCGCGAAAGAGGACACGATCCTCACGCCGCGCTTCTACACCACCGACTACGACGCGATGGACCGGCTCGATGTCAGCCTGGTGCGCGCCGAGTGGAATGCGATGATGAAGGAGCTGCGCGCCGACCATAACAAGTCGCATTTCAAAAAGCAGGACGAGTTCAACTACGATCTCGACCAGCTGCCGCCTGAACTGCGCAAGGAGTTCAAGGATTTTCTGGTCTCTTCGCTGACCGCTGAGTTCTCCGGCTGTGTGCTGTATTCCGAGATCAAGAAGCGGATCAAGAACAAAGAGATCCAGGAGCTGTTCGGCATGCTCAGCCGCGATGAAGCGCGGCACGCCGGCTTCATCAACGAGATCCTCAAGGATCACGGCATCGGCGTCGATCTCAGCTTCCTGACCAAGGTCAAGAAGTACACCTACTTCAAGCCGAAATTCATCTTCTACGCGACCTATCTGTCCGAGAAGATCGGCTACGCGCGCTACATCACCATCTATCGTCAGATGGAGCGCCATCCTGAACGCCAGTTCCATCCGATCTTTCGCTGGTTCGAACGCTGGTGCAACGATGAGTTCCGGCACGGCGAGGCGTTCGCGCTGCTGATGCGCGCTGATCCGTCGCTGCTGCGCGGCTTTAATAAGCTCTGGATCCGCTTCTTCCTGCTCGCGGTGTTCGCTACAATGTATGTGCGTGACCACATGCGACCGGCCTTCCATCAGGCTCTCGGGATCGATGCGTCCGACTACGATCTGCAGGTGTTCCGGATCACCACCGAAATCTCTCGGCAAGTGTTTCCGGTGACCCTCAACATCGATGATCCGCGTTTCATGGCCGGGCTCGATCGGCTGTATCGGATCGCGGTGAAGATCGAGGATAGTCGCATCCAGGGCGGTGTGATGGGAGCGGTCAAGCGTCCGCTTTTGGCGGCGCGTGCGGCGCTCACTTTCGCCCGGCTGTACTTGCTGCCGGCCAAACGCAACGAATTGCCTCGCGAGATCGGTCTGCGACCGGCTTGGTGAGGGGAGTGATGACATGGCCCTATATCTTGGTCCACCGATCTATGCGGCGTTCGTATGGTGGTTCAGCACTGGGGCCGTGCTGCTGCTGATCGGCAGCGTCAGCCAATCGCGCAGCCTACGATTGGTGTTTGCCGGCGGGCTGCTGACCATTGCGCTTTGCGGCCTGTCGGTCACCGCCAATGACAGCAGCGTCGCGGCGGCCTACATGGCCTTCACCTGCATCATCTGTCTGTGGGGCGCGCAGGAAATCGCGTTTCTGTCGGGCTGGCTGACCGGGCCGCGCCCGGAGCCGTGCCCGCCCGATGCGCAGGGCTTTATCCGCTTTGCTTATGCGGTGCAGGCGATTCTCTATCACGAGCTGTCGCTGCTGGTGTGCGGCGCGCTGGTGATCGCCTTGACCTGGAACGCCGACAATCAGGTCGGGCTGTGGACCTATGCCGCGCTCTATGTGCTGCGACAGAGCGCCAAGCTCAACCTGTTCCTGGGCGTGCCGGTCACCAATGCCGAGCTGATGCCCGACAGCGTTCAGTTCCTGAAGACTTACTTCGCTCGCAAGCCGGTCAGCGCGTTCTTCCCGCTGTCGGTGACGCTGGCGACTGCCGTGCTCGTCATCATGATCCAACGGATCGTCGAAGTCGCGGCGACGCCGTCAGATGTTGTGGGATTGACGCTGGTTTCGACACTGTTCGCACTCGGTGTCGTCGAACATTGGTTTATGCTGCTTCCGCTTCCCGCTTTGACGCTTTGGAGCTGGGGCATGCGTTCAGGTCTGCCGCCGGAGAACACCGCTATGGAACCGAATCTTTCCGCAGATAACAGCACAGTCACGCAAGTTCAGCGTGCGACGCCCGAGATCGTCGAACCGATGCCTGCTGCAGCTGATGTGCGGCCGGCCGGGCAGCCGCAGCTCGTCGTGGTGCAGAACACCCGCCAGGACGACGTGCCGGTGAAAAAGAGCAACTGCGCGCGCCAGCGTCTCGAAGATCAGTTCCGGCAGACCTTCCTGCAGCAGCATCCGCGCAGCGAGCTGGCGACCGCGGCGCGGCTCGGCACCATCAACGAGCCGACCACGGTCAACAGCCGAGGCTCGTAAGCGTTGCCAAGTGGTCATGGTCATCGCGCCGTCCGGCCGCGATGACCGCGCGCCGCGTTGGTGCGGGCTGTGCTGCGACTTCGGCCCTGCAGCGCGTTACCCCGGCGCAGCAACCGGCATGATCGCGCTGCGATTCGATGATCATCGTCTTTGGTGATCGTCACCCCTCTGTTTGATCGTCACCGGGACTTCTGAGACGGTCAGCCGCGGCGACGCCGCGGGCAGCGTGCCAGCCTGATGGCGGCACGACCGCTTCCCCACCATCGTCATCCCTGGGTGCACGGTCCGCGACAGGATCTTTGTGGCCCAAGCTTCGCGGCAAGCACTGGCGGCAAGCTCGGCGTCTTTGTGGTGCCCTCGGACAGCTCTCGTCGGCAGGGCACATGCAGCAGGCAAGTCCGGCGTAGTTGAGCGCTCCTCGTGAAAGAACATCCCGCGTATCTGAAGCCGTTGCTGGCACGTGCCGCATCGGAGGGGTGATGGCTTCCGCAGAGCAGACTCTTTCCCTCCCCCTTGCGGGGAGGGTGGCCGGCCGTAAGGCCGGTCGGGTGGGGGTATCAAATCGTACGCTTACGATTGCGATAGCGTCAGTGGTTGACCAAATCGACGCGGACGGTGACCAGCTCTAACTCCGCTTCGCCTTCTCCGCAGGGCGCTGCGTGCGGCTGCGCGGTTTTGGCAAAAATTGCGAGCCGCTGACGCTGAGAAAATCTAGCATGGCGCGCGCCGGCGGCAGCAGCACCTTGTCCTTGCGGGCGACCACGAACCATTGCCGCACCACCGGCAGCCCGACCACATCGAGAATCACCAGCCGGCGCTCGTCGAGTTCGGTGGCCACGGTATGGGCCGAGATGAAGGAGATACCGAGCCCGGCGATCACCGCCTGTTTGATGGTCTCGTTGCTGCTCATCTCCATGCCGATCTCCGGCTGAATGCCTGCCGATTCGAACAGCTGCTCCATCAGGCTGCGGGTGCCTGATCCCGGCTCGCGGGTCAGGAAAGTTTCTTCGGCGAGCTTGCTGACCGGAATGCGCTGCTTCTTGGCAAAGGGATGCGCAGTCGGCGCGATGATGACATGCGGGTGGTCGCCGATCAGGTGCACGATCATGTCCATATCGACCGGCGGCCGGCCCATGATCGCGATGTCGAGATCGTAATTGCGCAGCGCGTTGCCCATGTCCTGGCGGTTGCCGATCGACAGCTGCACCTTCACCTTCGGGTGCATCTTCTGAAACGCGGATATGGCGTAGGGCACGAAGTATTTTGCGGTCGACACCGCGCCGATCGAGATCCGGCCCGCGGTCTTGCCGGCGATCATGTCGAGCGACGCTTCGCACGCGCCGAGTGCGGCTTCGACGCGCTCGCTGAGCGCCAACACCTCGCGCCCGGCATCGGTCAGCAGCATGCCTTCGGTGGTGCGCTGGATCAGCGGCAGCCCCGCCAGTTCCTGCAGATTGCGCAGCTGCAGCGTCACCGCCGGCTGGGTGAGATGCAGCTTGTTGGCGGCGGCGGTGATGCTGCCATTGGCCGAGAGCGCGGCGAGCGCGCGCAATTGCCGGATCGAGACGGAACGGAACTGTTTGGCCATATAAGTGAAACTTTGCAAGACGCCAAGATATCTAAATTTCACTTATTCTGCGGCCTGCGTCAATATGCACCCATTCCCGCCGCGGCGATGCCCGGCGCTTTCCGAAAACCCCTCCAGATCACATCGCGGTCTGCAACAGCCTGCAAGGGAGAACGCCATGAATCAATCGATCACTGTCCGCGGCAAGGACCGCTACAAGTCGGGCGTGATGGAATACAAGAAGATGGGCTATTGGGAACCGGATTACGAGCCCAAGGACACCGATGTCATCGCGCTGTTCCGCGTCACGCCGCAAGACGGCGTCGATCCGATCGAAGCAGCGGCGGCGGTTGCCGGCGAATCCTCGACCGCGACCTGGACCGTGGTCTGGACCGACCGCCTGACCGCGGCGGAAAAATATCGCGCCAAGTGCTATCGCGTCGATCCGGTGCCGAATTCGCCCGGCCAATACTTCGCCTACATCGCCTATGATCTCGATCTGTTCGAGCCCGGCTCGATCGCCAATCTGTCGGCGTCGATCATCGGCAATGTGTTCGGCTTCAAGCCGCTCAAGGCGCTGCGGCTCGAGGACATGCGGCTGCCGGTCGCTTACGTCAAAACGTTCCAGGGCCCGGCCACCGGCATCGTGGTCGAGCGCGAGCGCATGGACAAGTTCGGCCGGCCGCTGCTCGGCGCCACCGTCAAGCCGAAGCTCGGCCTGTCCGGCCGCAATTATGGCCGCGTGGTCTATGAGGCGCTCAAGGGTGGTCTCGACTTCACCAAGGACGACGAGAACATCAACTCGCAGCCGTTCATGCATTGGCGCGATCGCTTCTTGTACTGCATGGAAGCGGTCAACAAGGCGCAGGCCGCCAGCGGCGAGATCAAGGGCACCTATCTCAACGTCACTGCCGCGACCATGGAAGACATGTATGAGCGCGCCGAATTCGCCAAGGAGCTCGGCTCGGTGATCGTGATGATCGATCTGGTGATCGGTTACACTGCGATCCAGTCGATGGCGAAATGGGCGCGTAAGAACGACATGATCCTGCATCTGCACCGCGCCGGTCACTCGACCTACACGCGGCAGCGCAGCCATGGTGTGTCGTTCCGCGTGATCGCGAAATGGATGCGGCTCGCCGGTGTCGATCACATCCATGCCGGCACCGTGGTCGGCAAGCTGGAGGGCGATCCGAAGACCACCAAGGGCTACTACGACATCTGCCGCGAGGACTACAACCCGACCAATCTCGAGCATGGGCTGTTCTTCGATCAGCATTGGGCCAGCCTCAACAAGCTGATGCCGGTGGCGTCGGGCGGCATTCACGCCGGCCAGATGCACCAATTGCTCGATCTGCTCGGCGAGGACGTGGTGCTGCAATTCGGCGGCGGCACCATCGGCCATCCGATGGGCATCGCGGCCGGCGCCACCGCCAACCGGGTCGCGCTCGAGGCGATGATCCTCGCCCGCAACGAAGGCCGCGACTACGTCAATGAAGGGCCGGAGATTCTCGCCAAGGCGGCGCAGAACTGCACGCCTCTCAAGGCGGCGCTCGACACCTGGAAGGACGTCACCTTCAACTACGAATCCACCGATACCCCGGACTACGCGCCCACCGCCAGCGTGTCGATGTAAGGAGCCGCACCATGCGTATGACCCAAGGTTGTTTCTCATATCTGCCCGACCTCACCGACGAGCAGATCACCAAGCAGATCCAATACGCGCTGTCGAAGGGCTGGGCGGTGAATATCGAGTTCACCGACGATCCGCATCCGCGCAACACCTATTGGGAGATGTGGGGCGTGCCGATGTTCGATCTGCAGGACGCCGCCGGCGTGATGATGGAACTGAACGAATGCCGCAAGGTATATGGCGATCGCTATATCCGGCTGTCGGCGTTCGACTCTAGCCACGGCTGGGAGTCGCTGCGGCTGTCGTTCATCGTCAACCGTCCCAAGGATGAGCCGGGCTTCCGCCTGGGCCGTCAGGAGATCGGCGGCCGGTCGATCCGCTACACCACCGCGTCCTACGCGGTCGATCGTCCCGAGGGCGACCGCTACGGTGGCTCATGACGGAGCAAGTCGCACCGGACACTGTGACCGCGGCTGAGGCCGCGGTCGACCTCCGCAAGGAGTTCGCCGAGGTCGGCATCGGCGAGGTGCTCGATCAGCTCGACCGTGAGCTGATCGGCCTCAAGCCGGTGAAAACGCGGATTCGCGAGATCGCCTCGCTGCTGCTGATCGAGCGGCTGCGCAAGCGCATGGGCCTGACCACCGAGACGCCGACGCTGCACATGTCGTTCACCGGCAATCCCGGCACCGGCAAGACCACGGTCGCGCTGCGCATGGCGTCGATTCTGCACAAGCTCGGCTTCGTGCGCCGCGGCCATGTGGTGTCGGTGACGCGCGACGAACTGGTCGGGCAATATATCGGCCACACCGCGCCGAAAACCAAGGAAGTACTGAAGAAGGCGATGGGCGGCGTGCTGTTCATCGACGAGGCCTATTATCTCTATCGCCCCGAGAACGAGCGCGACTACGGCCAGGAAGCGATCGAGATTCTGCTTCAAGTGATGGAAAACCAGCGCGACGATCTGGTGGTGATCCTCGCCGGCTATGGCGATCGCATGGATCGGTTCTTCCAGAGCAATCCCGGCTTTCGCTCGCGGATCGCCCATCACATCGACTTCCCCGATTATAACGACGACGAACTGCTGGCGATCGCCGAATTGATGCTGCACGACATGAACTACAAGTTCGATGCCGCGGCGCGTTCGGCGTTCGAGCGTTACATCGCGATCCGCAAGGCCCAGCCGCTATTCTCCAATGCCCGCTCGGTGCGCAACGCGCTCGATCGCATCCGGCTGCGGCAGGCCAACCGGCTGGTGTCCGATCTCGACCGGGTGCTGAGCGCCGACGACATCATGACGCTCGACGCCGCCGACGTGCTGGCCAGCCGGGTTTTTGAGAAAGGACCGGGCGGGGCAGGGTGAGGGGAGGGCGCGTGGGCTTTGACGGCGCACTGGCGGTGACGAACTGATCCGAGTTCGCCGTGAGAGTGAGCTGATTGATGTTATTGCGATGACGCTATCGGTCTCCCTCCCCCTCGCGGGGAGGGTCGGCCGAGCGCAGCGGAGGCCGGGGTGGGGGGCTTGCGTGCTGACTGTGTGATGGACCCCCACCCGACCGGCCTGACGGCCGGCCACCCTCCCCGCAAGGGGGAGGGAGGAGTTCGTTGCGCGGCGCTCACTCAGGTCTGAATGCAGAGTCGCCTATTCGCGCTCGGCCAATAGTCCCCGAACAAACAGCCCAGCCTTGCTGTAGCTATCGCGTCATCAGCAGCGCGGTCACCTCTCCCCGCGTGCGGGGAGAGGTCGTCCGGCGTCGCGTAGCGACAGCCGGCGGGTGAGGGGGCTTATCAATTCAGCCGAGCGTCTCGATGTGAAGCGATGCCCCCCCCCCCCCCCCCCCCCCCCCCCCCCC
>KI632513.1:4002618-4015371 GCA_000504425.1 Rhodopseudomonas palustris JSC-3b
ATCAATTCAGCCGAGCGTCTCGATGTGAAGCGATGCCCCCTCACCCCACCCCTCTCCCCGCAAGCGGGGAGAGGGAGCAGGTTGTGCAGGGCGGAAGCGCTGCGCGTGACAACTCCCGCAAGGGGGAGGGACGACCTCCACAACTCTCACCCGCGCAAGGCTTGCAGCAGTTCCTCCGGACGTTCGCTCATCATGGTATGGCCGGCGCCGGGGATCACCACCACGCGGGCGTTGGGCAGCGCGGCGGCGAGCGCGCGGCCAGCTTTCGCCGGGGTCATCATGTCGCGTTCACCGATGATCACCGTAGCCGGTGCTTCGACCTTGGCGGCAGCGGCCAGCGCGCCGTCATAGGCATTGCAGGCCGACAGATCGTTGAACAGCACGCCCGGCTTGGTCGCTTCCAGCACGCGCAGCGCGCTGCCATGCATCCACAGCCCCGGCGCGAGATTGCCGCCGATCTCCGCGCTCGGACCAAGGCCCCAGATCGTCACCATGTCGATGGCGTCGTGGCTGTTGTCCTGCGCCGCCTTGAGCAGATCGGGGCTGACGGTCATGGTCGCCGAAGTGCCGATCAGCCGCAGTGCCGACACCCGCGCCGGATGACGCGCCGCGGTTTCCAGCGCCACCAGCGAGCCCATCGAATGGCCGATCAGCTCCGCGGTGGTAGCGTCCACCGCTGCGATCAGCGCCGCGATCCAATCGGCCATATCGCCGATGGTCGGCAACGGCGCGCCGCCGCTGCGGCCATGGCCGGGCAGGTCCGGCGCCAGCACCGAAAAACCGTGATGGGCAAACCAGCGCGTTTGCAGCGCCCACACCGAATGATCAAAGCCGGCGCCATGAATGAACAGCACGGTCGGCAGCTTGGGATCGAACGGCTGACCGCCGGTGGCAACGAAGGTGTCGATGCCGTTGACGTTGAGTTTCATCGCTCACCCCTTCTGCGAAACGCGCAGCGCCTGGCCGAGATCATCGATAATGTCGGTCGCCGATTCGAGGCCCACCGACAGCCGCACCAGCTCCTCGCCGACACCGGCGGCTTTGAGCTGCTCGGCGCTCATCTGCTGATGGGTGGTGGAGGCCGGATGGATCACCAGCGTCTTGGCATCGCCGACATTGGCGAGATGGCTGGTGAGCCGCAGCGCCTCGATGAATTTACGCCCGGCGGCGCGGCCGCCCTTGATGCCGAACGACACGATCGAGCCCGCGCCGCGCGGTAATAGCTTTTTGGCAAGCTCATGATCCGGATGGCTGTCGAGCGAGGGATGCAGCACCCATTCGACTGCCTTGTGCGCGGCCAGGAAGCTGATCACCGCCGCGGTGTTGGCGATGTGGCGATCCATGCGCAGCGCCAGCGTCTCGACGCCCTGCAATAGCTGGAACGCATTGGTCGGCGACAGGCACGCGCCGAAATCGCGCAAACCTTCCATGCGCGCGCGGATGATGAATGCCGGCGGGCCGAATTGTTCGTCGAACACGATGTCGTGGTAGCCGGCATAGGGCTCGGTCAGCGTCGGGAATTTGCCGGAGCCGTGCCAATCGAACCGGCCGCTATCGACGATCACGCCGCCGATCGCGATGCCATGGCCGCCGATCCATTTGGTCGCTGAATTCATCACGATGTCGGCGCCGTGTTCGATCGGCCGGCACAGGTAAGGCGTGGCAAAGGTGTTGTCGATCAGCAGCGGAATTCTCGCCTCATGGGCGATCGCGGCCACCGCTGGAATGTCCAGCACTTCGAGGCCGGGATTGCCGATGGTCTCGCCGAGCACCAGCTTGGTGTTCGGCTGGATCGCCGCCTTCAGCCCGGCATGGTCACGCGGCGCCACAAAACTGGTGGTGATGCCAAAGCGCGGCAGCGTGTGGGCCAGCAAGTTGATGGTGCCGCCATAGAGCGAGCTGGACGCCACGATATGATCGCCGGCATTCAGCAGCGTCGCGATCGCCAGATGCAGCGCCGCCATGCCGCTCGCGGTCGCGACCGCGCCGACGCCGCCCTCCAGCGCCGCCAGCCGTTCTTCCAGCACCGCGGTGGTGGGATTGGAGATGCGCGTATAGAGGTGGCCGGGCCGTTCCAGGTTGAACAACGCGGCGGCGTGGTCGGCGTCTTCAAACAGATAGGACGTGGTCTGATAGATCGGCACCGCGCGCGAGCGCGTCAGCGGATCGGGCTGCTGGCCGGCGTGTAGACTGAGCGTTTCAAATCCGGGTGATTTTGGTGCGGGCATGCTGTGCCTGTTCTCTGTTGTTCGTTGCTGTCATTGCGAGGAGCACCCGGATCGGCGCTTCGCGCCGATCGGGCACAGGCTCCGCGACGAAGCAATCCAGGCTCGATACTCGGCGCTTCTGGATTGCTTCGAACGCGATGACGTGAGGGGGGTGTGAAAGATGTGCTCTCGCTCATGCCCTGGTTTTGTCGAGTTCGACCATCTGCAAGTGGGCGATGCAACTATTTGGGACGATTCATCTTCTCGATATGTGCGTCAATCACTGCGTACGTTCTCGCTTCGAGGACGCCTCGGCCTTCCTCATGAGTTGCGGTCGGTATCTCGCTTAAAGCCAACGGATGATCGGGGGGCCAAATGATCGCTGCCAATTTGTCGGTATAGCGCCATTTGATTCGGTACTCTTTGTAGGTCGCGTCGAACTGCATAGTGACCTCCTGAGAATTTATTTGAGCATCAAAGTAAGCTAGCAGTGATTGCGGACTTTCGCGTATCGTCTGTTAGATTTAAACAGCTACATTATAGACTGCCCACAGCGCAAAGGCGTAGACGATCGCGACTTCATCGAGCCGCTTGAAGCGGCCGGAAGCGCCGCCATGGCCGGCGCCCATATTGGTGCGCAGCAGCACCGGGCCGCCGCCGGTCATGGTGGCGCGCAGCCGCGCCACCCATTTCGCCGGCTCCCAATAAGTGACGCGCGGATCGGCGAGCCCGCCCATCGCCAGGATCGCCGGATAGTCCTTGGCCGCGACATTGTCGTAAGGCGAGTACGATAGGATGGTTTTGAAATCGGCCTCGCTCTCGATCGGATTGCCCCATTCCGGCCATTCCGGCGGCGTCAGCGGCAGGCTGTCGTCGAGCATGGTGTTGAGCACATCGACGAACGGCACTTCGGCGACCAGGCCCGCGAACAATTCGCCATGACGGTTGGCAACCGCGCCCATCAGCATGCCGCCGGCGCTGCCGCCATGGCCGACGATCCGTTTGGCCGAGGTGTAGTTGTTGGCGATCAGCGCCCGCGCCGCAGCGGCGAAATCCTCAAAAGTGTTGGTTTTCTTGTCGCGCTTGCCGTCGAGATACCAGCCCCAGCCCTTGTCGGCGCCGCCGCGGATATGGGCGATGGCATAGACAAAGCCGCGATCGACCAGCGACAGCCGGCTGGCTGAAAACGCCGCGTCCATCTCATAGCCATAGGAGCCGTAGCCATAGAGCAGCAGCGGCGCGCTGCCGTCGCGTGGCAAGTCCTTGCGGTGCAGGATCGACACCGGCACTTCCGCGCCGTCATGCGACAGCGCCATGATCCTGGTGGTGACGTAGTTGGCCGGATCGTGGCCCGAGGGGATTTCCTCGCGTTTGCGCAGCACGCGCTGCCGGGTGACCATGTCGTAGTCATAGACCTCGGACGGCGTCGTCATCGACGAATAGGCAATGCGCAGATTGGTGGTCTCGAATTCATAGCCGCCGAGGCTGTCGAGCGAATAGGCGCTCTCGGCGAAGGCGATCGCGTGCTCCTCATTGGTGGAAAGATCGCGGATCACGATCGAGGGCAGCGCATTGGCGCGTTCCAGCCGCGCCAGATGGCCGGCATAGAGTTCAAAATCATCGACATAGATGCCGGGCCGATGCGGGATCAGATCGCGCCAATTGGCGCGTTCCGGCGCGTCGAGCGGCGCCAGCACGATCTTGAAATCGATGGCATCGTCGGCATTGGTCAAAATGAACAGCTGATCGCCGCGGTCGCCGAGCGAGTATTGAATGCCTTCTTCGCGCGCCGCCACCAGCCGCGGCTTGGCGTCTGGATCGGCGAGATCGATCAGCCAGAGTTCGGAGGTTTCATGGTCGCCGCCCGCGATCACGCAGAACCGGCCGGAGGAGCTTTCATGGATGTGGGTGAACCAGCCCGTATCCTTTTCCTCATAGACCAGCGTGTCCTCGGCCTGCGCGGTGCCGAGCCGATGGCGCCAGACCTGCATCGGCCGGTGGTTGTCATCGAGTTTCACGTAGAAGAAAGCTTGCGAGTCCGCGCTCCACACCACGCCGCCATCGGTCTCCTCGATCACGTCGATCGCGCTGTCCTCGCCGGTCGCCCAGCTGCGGATGCGCACCGTGAAATATTCAGAGCCCTTGGTGTCGGCGGCCCAGGCGCACAGCGCATGATCGAGCGAATGGCGCACTTCGCCGAACCGGAAGTAGTCATGGCCGGCGGCAAGCTGGTCGCCGTCGAGCAGCACCTGCACCTCGCCGCCATCGCGCGGCATCCGGCAATGCAGCGCATGCTGGCCACCGTCGCGGAATTTGCGGAAGTAAGAGAACGGCCCGTCCGGCGCCGGCACGCTGGAATCATCTTCCTTGATGCGGCCGCGCATCTCGGCGACCAGCTTGCGCTGCAAGTCGCTGGTGTGGCCGAGCAGCGCTTCGGTGTAAGCGTTTTCGGCTTCGAGATAGGCGCGGATGTCCGGATCAAGCACCGATGGATCGCGCAGCACCTCCTGCCAGTTCGGGTCCTTCAGCCAGGCATAGTCGTCGGTCAGCGTGATGCCGTGGGTGGTGAAGCTGTGCGGACGGCGAGCGGCGATCGGAGCGGTCGGCGGAACGGCGGAGGCGGCGGGGCGATTCATGGCGATCCGTGGTCGAGAGGGGAAATTGCTGCGGCGAGAGCTGCCAGCGGCTCAAGCTTAGCGCCTTGCGCGCATGGGGCATAGCGTGAGAAAAGCCGCGGAAATTATGGGCGGAATGCGCATCGAGGGCGGGCATGAACGATTTCCACGGCGTCTTTCCTTATCTCGTGACCCCGATCGACGGCAGCGGCCGGGTGCGCAGCGATGTGCTCGGCCGGCTGTGCGATGATCTGATCAAGGCCGGCGTGCATGGCCTGACGCCGCTCGGCTCAACCGGCGAGTTTGCCTATCTCGATCAGGCGAAGCGCAGCACGGTGGTGCAGGCCACCATTGAAGCCGCGGCCGGCCGGGTGCCGGTGGTGGCCGGCGTCGCCTCGACCTCGACTGCCGACGCGGTGGCGCAGGCCAAGCACTATCAGGCGCTCGGTGCCAGCGGCATTCTGGCGATCCTGGAGGCGTATTTTCCGCTCAAGGACGCGCAGATCGAAGATTATTTCCGCGCGATCGCCGATGCGGTCGATCTGCCGGTGGTGATCTACACCAATCCGCAGTTCCAGCGTGCCGACCTGACGCTCGATGTGGTGTCGCGGCTCGCTGCCCATCCGCGCATCGGCTACATCAAGGACGCCTCGACCAACACCGGGCGGCTCTTGTCGATCATCAATCGCTGCGGTGACGACATCAAAGTGTTTTCGGCCTCGGCCCATATCCCGGCAGCGGTGATGCTGATCGGCGGCGTCGGTTGGATGGCCGGGCCGGCCTGCATCGTGCCGCGCCAGAGCGTGGCGCTTTATGAGCTGTGTGTCGCCAAGCGCTGGGGCGAAGCCTTGGCGCTGCAAAAGCGGCTGTGGCGCATCAATGAGGCATTCGCGCGCTTCAATCTTGCCGCCTGCATCAAGGCCGGGCTGGCGATCCAGGGCTACGAGGTCGGCGATCCGGTGCCGCCGCAGGCGCCGCTTAGTGCCGAAGAACGAAAAATCGTGGCTGCGGTGCTGGCCGAGTTGGCCTGAGCGCAGCCTTGTTGCGCGAGAGCTGTTGCCAACGCCGCATCGATCGTTATCGAATGCGGCTATCATGGCGACCGGATCGCTACAGGAGGATGGAATGCGCAAGCTTCTCACGGTTCTCGCGGCGCTCGCGACGTTGAGTCTGAGCAATTGCGGCTACAACACCATTCAGAGCGAGGACCAGCAGGTCAAAGCGAGCTGGTCCGAGGTGGTCAATCAATACCAGCGCCGCGCTGATCTGGTGCCGAACCTGGTCAATTCGGTGAAGGGCTTTGCGCAGCAGGAGAAAGACGTGCTGCTCGGCGTCACCAATGCCCGCGCCAAGGTCGGCAGCGTGCAGGCGTCGCCGGAAGTGCTGAACGATCCGGCCGCGTTCCAGAAATTCCAGGCGGCGCAGGGTGAATTGTCGAGCGCGCTGTCGCGGCTCTTGGTGGTCACCGAAAACTATCCGCAGCTGAAATCCGACGCGCTGTTCAAGGATCTGATGGCGCAGTTAGAGGGCACCGAGAACCGCATCACCGTGGCGCGCAACCGCTATATCAAGGCGGTGCAGGCCTACAACGTCACCGTGCGCTCGATCCCGACCAACTTCACCGCGCTGATGTTCGGCTACAAGGAGAAGCCGAATTTCACGGTGGAGAACGAGAAGGAAATCTCGACCGCGCCCAAGGTCGATTTCACGCCAGCCCCGGCGAAGTAACATCGCATACGGAGCTTCGGCGATGAGCGTCGTCCGCTCGACCGTGCTGGCGCTGCTGCTCGGCTTCACCATGATCGTCGCCGCGCTGGCGCAGGTCGCGGTGCCGCCGCTCAGCGGCCGTGTGGTCGACACCACCGGCACGCTCGATCCGTCGGTGGTGGCGCGGCTTGAGCAGAAGCTCAAGGCGTTCGAGACCCGCAAGGGCAGCCAGATCGCGGTGCTGTTGCTGCCTTCGACCGCGCCGGAGAGCATCGAACAGTTTTCGCTGCGCGTCGCCGAAGCCTGGAAGATCGGCCGCAAAGCGATCGATGACGGCGCGATTTTGCTGGTCGCCAAGAACGACCGCAAGCTGCGCATCGAGGTCGGCTATGGCATCGAAGGCGCGCTCAATGACGTCACCGCCAAGCGCATCATCGATGAGATCATCACGCCGCGCTTCAAGACCGGCGATTTTGCCGGCGGCATCGAGGCCGGCGTCGATCGCATGATCAGCGTCATCGATGGCGAACCGTTGCCGGTGCCCAAGCCGCAGCAGGAATGGCAGCATGGCGTCAGCTTCGATTTCGATCTGCTGATCCCGCTGTTGTTCGGCGCGCTGGTGTTCAACTCGGTGCTGCAGGCGATCTTCGGCCGGTTGCTGGCCGCGCTGCTGACCGGCGCCGGGTTCGGCATAGCGTTCTGGCTGCTGGCGCAGTCGCTGCTGATCGGCGCCATTGCCGGCGTGATCGGTTTTCTGGTGGCGCTGGTGATCGATCTCGGCAACTGGTCCGGTGGCGGCGGCACCTGGAGCAGCGGCCGATCCAGCGGTGGCTGGTCGGGCGGCTCGTCGTCGTCGAGTTCCGGCGGTTTTAGCGGCGGCGGTGGCAGTTTTGGTGGCGGCGGCGCTTCGGGGAGCTGGTAGCATGGGCATGGCGCGCATCGCCAAACACCTGATCGTGCATCGCTGGCAGGTGCGAAAGCTGTTTCCGCCGCATGTGCTGGAGCGGATCGGCCGCGAGATCACCGCCTGCGAGGCCAGCCATCGCGGTCAAATCCGTTTTGTGGTGGAAGGCGCGCTCGACGGCGCGCCCTTGTTCCGCGGGCAGTCAGCACGCGAACGCGCGCTCGATGTGTTTTCGCAATTGCGGATCTGGGACACCGAACACAACAACGGCGTGCTGATCTATCTGCTGCTCGCCGATCGCGATGTCGAGATTATTGCCGATCGCGGCATCAATGCCCGCGTCGGCTCTGGCGGCTGGGAACAGATCTGCCGAGCGATGGAGGCGCAATTCCGCCAAAACCGTTTCGAGGATGGCGTGATCTTCGGCATCCGCGCGATCGGCAAGCATCTGGCGCAGCATTTCCCCGGCGATGGCGAGGATGCCAACGAACTGCCGGACGCGCCGGTGGTGCTGTGAGGTAACGCCCGCGCCGCGGCGAGATTGCCGCATTTCGGCCCGCAATCGGCTCTACGCCGCAGGGGCGATCGGCCGCCGGGGCAATCCTAAAATTTTGGTAAGCCGCGGCCGAAGTAACGGATTCGCAAGCAGTAAGAGTTACCAAAACGTCAATTGAGACTGGAGATTGCGACGTGAGTGCATTTCAGGGCGAGCCTTCCAGTGTTGACGCCGGCACGGATGCGGCCAATGAGGCGAAGTCTGCGGCGCAGCCGCCTGCCAATAGCGGCAAGCCGGCTGAACCGCCGCGGCTGACCCATCAATCAACCACCGACGCACAGGCTGAGCGCAGCGATGACAAGCGCAGCGGCACTGTGACCATTCTGTCGCCGCGCGAGCGCGAGTGGGATGGTTCGCTCGGCTCGGCGCCGCGCGATGAGGACGCGCAGCCGTCATCGGCCGGTGGCAAGCGCCGCATCGCCGCGATGGCCGCGGTGGTGGCGATTGCCGTGATCGGCGGTGCCGCGGGCGGCGCGCTCGCGACCGCAGGCTTCAACCGTCCGGCCGCTGATGACAGCGCCGCGGCTGCCGCCAAGCAGATGCAGACACTGAGCCAGGAGATCGCGCGGATCGACGCCGATCTGGCCGCGCTGAAAACCTCCGCCGATCAGATCGTCAAGCAGAGCAGCGCGCAGAGCAGCAAGAGCAGCGATCGTTTCGAAAAGCTGGAGAAGGCTCAGGCCGACGTCGCGGCCAAGCTCAGCAAGCTCGGCGAGTCGGTTGATAAGCTGAAGCCCGCGCCGGTGGCGGCTGCGCCCGCCGCCGCTGCGCCGAAGGAAACCACCGGCTCGATCGCCGCGGCCGCGCCGAAGCCGGAAGTCGGCCGGCTGCCGACTGTCGAGGGCTGGGTGCTGCGCGAAGTCGCCGATGGCGGCGCGGTGATCGAAGGCCGCCAGGGCGCGTTCGAGGTGTTCGCGGGTGATCCGGTGCCGGGTCTTGGCCGGGTCGATGCCATCCGCCGCCAGGACGGCCGCTGGGTGGTGGTCACCAGCCGCGGCTTGATCGTCTCGCGCTAAGCGGCTTCTTGTGGCGCGACCTTGATTGGCGTGACCTGACGCGCCAACGTTTGGAACTCCTCCACCGTCATTGCGAGGAGGCGCAGCCGACGAAGCAATCTGCCGTTCGTGCTGTGAACTGGATTGCTTCGCTGCGCTCGCAATTACGGGGAAGGACACCCACGGGCGTCATTCCGGGGCGCGCGGAGCGCGAACCCGGAATCTCACATTTGCACGTCACACCAATTTCGAGCTTCCGGGTTCGCTCGCTGACGCGAGCGCCCCGGAATGACGAGCTGATGGCAGCCGTCACTCCTCAGTCGAAAGCAGGGCGGCGTTGCCGCCCGATGCGGCGGTGTTGATCGAAATAGTCTGTTCGGTCGCAAAGCGCGGCAGATAATGCGGGCCGCCGGCTTTTGGCCCGGTGCCGGACAGGCCGCTGCCGCCGAATGGCTGCGCGCCGACCACCGCGCCAATCATATTGCGATTGACATAGACATTGCCGACCGGCAGCCGCGCGATCGCGTCCTCAACCGTAGCATCCACGCGCGATTGCAGGCCGAGCGTCAGTCCATAGCCGCTGGCGGCGATGGCGCGTAGCACCTTGTCGATGTCGCGGGCGTCATAGCGCACCACATGCAGGATCGGGCCGAACACCTCGCAGGTCAGCTGGCCGATGCGGTCGAGCTCGATCAGATGTGGCGCCACGTAATTAGGGCCGGGCGGATCGCCGGCATAGAGCAGCCGCGCCTCGTGCTGCATGCGCGTCACATGGGCGCGCAGCTGCCGGGCCGCGTCGTCATCGATCACCGGACCGATCTGCACCGCCACGTCGCGCGGATCGCCGATCCGAAGTTCACGCGCCGCGCCGATGATAATTTCGATCATCCGGTCGGCGACCTCATGTTGCAGCAGCAACAGCCGCAGCGCCGAGCAGCGCTGCCCGGCAGAGCGGAACGCCGAACTGACGACGTCGTCGGCGACCTGCTCGGGCAGTGCGGTGGTATCGACCAGCATGGCGTTGATGCCGCCGGTCTCGGCGATCAACGGCACGATCGGCCCGTCCTTGGCGGCCAGCACGCGGTTGATGGTGCGCGCCACCGTGGTCGAGCCGGTGAACGCCACCCCGGCGACCGCGGGATGCGCGACCAAAGCGGCGCCAATCACGCCATTGCCGGGCGTGAATTGCAGCGCGCTCGGCGGCACGCCGGCCTCGTGCAATAGCCGCACCGCGGCAAAGGCGATCAGCGGCGTCTGCTCGGCGGGCTTGGCGACCACGGTGTTGCCGGCCATCAGCGCCGCGGTGATCTGGCCGAGAAAAATCGCCAGCGGGAAATTCCAGGGCGAGATCGCGATGAACACGCCGCGGCCGCGCAGTTGCAGCCGGTTGCTTTCGCCGGTCGGCCCCGGCAGCAGCGCCGGCTCGGCCATCAGCGCGCGGCCGTGCTGCGCGTAGTAGCGGCAGAAATCGACCGCCTCGCGCAGCTCGGCGAGCGCGTCGTCGAGCGTCTTGCCGCCCTCGAGCTGCAGCAGCGCGATGAATTGGCCGCGGCGCTGCTCCAAAAGCTCGGCGGCGTGCTCCAGGCAGGCGGCGCGCCGCTCGGCCGGGATGTTGCTCCAACTGGCGAAGGCGCGCGCCGCGGCCGCCACGGCGGCCTGGGCCTGTTCGGCGCTGGCCTCGCGCACCGAGCCGACAAAGCTGCTGCGGTCGATCGGGCTGAACACCGCGCGCGGTGCGGCGCCGAGCCCGACGCCATCGATCAGCGCCGCTGCGGTGATCGGCTGGCGCGCGGCGGCGACCTCGGCTTGCAGTTTGGCGAGCGCGGCACGGTCGCCGAATTCGACACCGCGCGAATTGCGCCGCGGCTGATAGAGATCGCGCGGCAACGGAATGCGCGCATGGCGCGCTTTGCGGCGCTCGCCGATGATCGCGGCCGGCCGCTGCAGCAACGCGGTGAGTTCGGCTTGCGGATCGGCCACTTTGGCGACGAATGAGGAGTTGGCGCCATTCTCGAGCATGCGCCGCACCAGATAGGCGAGCAGATCGCGGTGGCCGCCGACCGGGGCGTAGATCCGCACGGCGAGCGCGGGATGATCAGCCAGGAGCTGCGCATAGAGCGCGTCGCCCATGCCGTGCAGCCGCTGGAACTCATAGCCGTTGCTGCGGCCGGCCAGCTCATACAGCATCGCCACGGTCAGCGCGTTGTGGGTGGCAAATTGCGGAAACAGCCGCGGCCGCAGCGTCAGCAGCCGTTCGGCGCAGGCAAGGTAGTTGAGGTCGGTCATCGCCTTGCGGGTGAACACCGGATAGTCGTCGAGCCCGCGCTCCTGGGCGCGCTTGATCTCGCTGTCCCAATAGGCGCCTTTCACCAGCCGCACCATCAGCCGGCGACGCAGCCCGGCGGCGAGTTCGGCGACATGGTCGATCACCGCCAGCGCGCGTTTCTGATAGGCCTGAACCGCCAGCCCAAAACCATCCCAGCCGGCGAGCAGCGGGTCGCGCAGCACCGCGGCGAACACCTCCAGCGTCAGTTCGAGGCGGTCGGCTTCCTCGGCATCGACCGTGAGGTTGAGATCGCGCGCCTTGGCGTTGCGCGCCAGTTCGATCAGCCGCGGCACCAGCTCGGCCATCACCCGGTCGCGGCTGACCGCTTCAAAGCGCGGATGCAGCGCCGACAATTTCACCGACAGGCCGGGCCGCGCCGGCAGTGCTTCGGAGCCAGCCTCGCGGCCGATCGCGTCGATCGCGGCGGCATAGGCCGCGAGGTAGCGCGCCGCGTCGGCGGCGGTGCGGGCGCCTTCGCCGAGCATGTCGAAGGAATAGCGCTGCTGCGGCGCCGCTTCGCGCCGCGCCCGCTCCAGCGCGCCGGCGATGGTTTCGCCGAGCACGAAATGATGGCCGAGCAGCCGCATTGCGGCGCGGGTGGCGGCGCGCACCGCCGGGGCGCCGACCCGCTTGGTCATGGTCGCGAGCACGCCCTGCGGGGTGTCGCCCGGTTGCAGCAGTCGCGCCGACAGGCCGAGCGCCCAGGCCGAGGCATTGACCACCAGCGCGCCGGAGCGCGGCGTGTGGTGGATGAAATCACCGCGGCCGAGCTTGTCTTCGATGAAGCGGTCGGCGGTCAGCGCATCCGGCACGCGCAGCAGCGCTTCGGCCAGCACCATCAGCGCCAGCCCTTCCTTGGACGACAGCGCGAACTCGGCCAGCACCTGCTCGATGCCGCCGATGCCGTGATCATGGCCGCGGATCGCGGTGATCAGCCGCGTGGCGGTGGCGTCGATGCGGCGTTCCGCGTCCGGCGAGAACCGGACACGATTGAGTAGTTGCGCAGCAAGTTCGCCATCGTCCGGCGCATAGCTTGCGTTGAAACGAGGCAGCGGTGCGGTCGACATACAACGGTCTCCAATCCGCCGGCTGGACTTAGTGTTGCGCGCTGGACGCACAACGCAAGCGCAAAGCGACGGCAGCACTGTGACGCTGGCAGGCAGCCATCGCCCGCGCTAGCCTGCCGGGTAGTTCAACGTGGAATCGGCCGGATGGGAACAGCGCGAAACGGAATGCGTGCAATGGTCGCGGCGCTGCTGGTGATGGCCAGCGCGGGCGCGTCTGCGGCCGAGGCCGAGGTCAGTCCCGCGGTCGGCTATCTCTATAGTTCGGTGTCGATTTTTCCGCCGTCCGCAAATTCGATGACGGTGTGCTACGGCTTTGTGTGCCGCCGCCGCCATATGCTGGAATTCGGGCCCGCCGATCGGCGGGGGCTCACCCCGA
>KI632513.1:4015381-4039244 GCA_000504425.1 Rhodopseudomonas palustris JSC-3b
CCAATGCCGCGGCCGAGCGCGCAGCGGTGCAGAAGGCGGTGGTGTGGTTCGATCGCCGGGTCGGTCCGGTGATCGGCACCACCGACCGGGTGGCGCGCGCCGATTTCCGCTCCGGGTCGGACAAGGGCAATTTCGACTGCTGGGATACGACGCGCAACACCACCAGCCTGCTGCTGCTGATGCAGCAATGGGGGCTGCTCAAGTATCACGCGGTTGGCGATCCGCATTATCGCGGCAATGTGCTGGCGTTGCAGACCCCGCATAACACTGCGGTGCTGGTGGAGCGCGCCACTGGCGTTGAATGGGTGGTCGATCTGTGGACACGCGGCTATGCTCAGGCGCCGGAGGTGATGCCGGTCGCCGACTGGGTCAAGCGCGATTAGGCATTTTGGGTGTGATGGAAACAGAACCGACGCGCGCGCCAGCGATGGGGTTTTCCTGACAAACCGATAGCAAGTCATACCAACGGGGATTGATACCAGTCGCTCCGCACGTCTTGGCCGGGCTCGTCCCGGCCATCCACGTCTTTGATCTTTCAGCGATTGCAAGTCGTGGATACCCCCGACAAGCGCGGGTATGACGGTCATTGATACGACCCGTTGGTATAATCGGGCGGTTCACGATCGCGGCGCAGGCGGGCGCAAAAAAAAAACGATGGCGATCCGGTGAGGAAGCCATCGTGCGTCGATTTGGTCGTCCGCTATGATCGAGATCACACGAACGGGATCGTTCAGCCAAGTCAGTAATAGCAAGTCAGTAATAATTCGTCGTTGAGGGGCATCCCCCATGCCGCCCGGAAAAATCCGGGCCGGCACTATCGGCGGGTCGATCAGACCTTGAGGTTCTCAGCCGAGGTCCGGCCGCGATTAGCGACTTCCTCGAACTCGATCGACTGGCCTTCAGTCAGCGTGGACAGGCCCGCGCGTGACACCGCAGAGATGTGCACGAACACGTCCTTGCCGCCGGTGCTCGGCTGGATGAAGCCGTAGCCCTTGGTCGGGTTGAACCACTTGACAGTCCCTTTAGCCATACAGTCAGTCTCCGCAGGAACAGATTGATAACGAACGACCGGCCCTGCCCACCGGATCGTTGCGTCGCCACGATACGCGGTTCGGGCGGCACTTGACAGCTTAAACAATGGTCGTGGCTGTCGTCAAAACAGGCGGCTGCGTCTCAAGCGCGCGGCGGAACCATTCCGCCTGATGGTAAGCGCGCCGCCCGCTGCTACTCGTCCTTGTCTTTGTCCTTATCCTTGTCGCGCTTGCGCATCAGGTCCTTGACCAGATCGCCGAGCACCGGACGGGGCAGTGCAATGAACGGTAACGGCCGGGTGAGATCGATTGCTGCCAAACCGAGCCGGGCGGTTAGCATGCCATTGACGACGCCTTCGCCAAGTTTGGATGACAATTTTGCGGCGATGCCGGCGCCGAGCATCTGCTGCACGACGCTGTCGCCGATCGCGACGCCGCCGGTGATGGCGAGATGGGCAATGGTCTGCCGCAGCAGCCGGATCATGCCGATCGCGCCGGGCCGGCCGCCATAGAGCCGCGACAATTGCCGCAGCATCCGCAGCGTTGCGATCAGCACGAACAGCACGTCGATCAGCGCCTTCGGGCTGATCGCGGTGACCAGCGACACCCGCTGCGCGGCGGTGGAGACCAGCACCCGGGCCTGCTGATCGAGCGGGCCGAGCAGCTCGCGTTCCGCCAGCCGCAGCAGATCGCTGCCGTCGATGATCTCGTCGAGATGGCTGGTGAGCGCGGTGCGGGCCCGGCCGAGCTGCGGGTTCTGCTGCTCCATATTGATCAGTTCGCGCACGATCGCCTTGGCTTCGGCGCGATTATTATTCTCCAGAACCACCACCGCACGGCGATGCAGTTTCTCGATCGCCGCCATCCGCATCATGCTGACGACTTCGCGGCCGGCAATGACGAGTAGTGCCACGCCGGCGGCGATCGCCAGCGCCAGTGCCACGGTGCCGAGTGTCTTGTTTTGAGCAAACAGGTCTTCGATCAGCCGGGTCACCCACAGCCAGGCAGCCAGCGAGACTAGGCCGCCGATCGCGCTCCAGAACAGCGCACCCCAGCGGAAGCCGCGGCGCGGCGCCAAGGCGGCGCTCGGTTCGGACGGCGTCACCACCGGCGCCAGATTTTCCTTCTCCGGGGTGATCTGCACCCGGCTGCGCGCCGGGCGGTTGGCTTCCTCCGGGCGCGGCGACGCCGCGGCTTTCGGTTCCTCGCCCGCGCCGTCACTGACCACGACGCCGGGGTCATCCAGCTTGAAGGTCGCCGGCCGGCGCGACTGAAATCGCTCGGTCATAGCAGCTTGTCTCCGATCAAGAACTGGAGCGCGCGGTCGAGGCGAATGTGGGGCAGAATGATCTCCTCGGGATTGCGGCAATCGATGCGCGGCGGCCGGAACCGCAGGAACCGATAGTCGGCATCCTCGGGCCGGCCGGCGGCTAGGCCGCGGAACGTGCCGGCCTTGAACAGATCGTTGAGCTCAACCGGCAGGTCGCCCGGAAAAGTGGCGACCTCGGTGCGGCCGTCAAACACTTCGGGACCGGAGGTCTCGCCGGCGATCGGCGTGCCGACGATCGAGGGCAGCCGTTCATGACCGCGCTGCACCTGGGCCTCGCGGGTGGCGCGCACCGCCGACATCGCCACCACATCGACCTCGGCCCCGGCGAATTCGGCGCGGGTCGAGGCGCGTTCCACGATGCGGCGCAAAATGTTTTCGAGCCGGTCATGGCTGGAATGGTGCAGATGGTCGGCCTTGGTGGCCGCGAACAGGATGCGGTCGATTTTGGGGCGGAACAGCGCGCTCCACAGCGAGCTGCGGCCGATCCGGAAAATGTCCAAAATCCCGGCCAGCGCCGATTCCAGGTCGTGCAACGCCTCAGGACCGGCGTTAAACGCCGTCAGGGCGTCCACCAGCACGATTTGCCGGTCCAGCCGGGAGAAGTGGTCACGGAAAAACGGGCGCACCACGACGTCTTTGTAGGCCTCGAAACGGCGGCGCATCATCGCCCATAGCGAGCCTTCCGGCGGCTCGCCATTGAGCGGCACGTCGAGCGGCGCGAAGGTCAGCGCGGGCGAACCGGCAAGATTGCCCGGCATCAGAAAGCGGCCGGGCGGCAAGAGGCTCATCGCGAATTGCTCGTCGCGGCATTCGCGCAGGTATTTTGTGAACAGCCGCGCCGCGGTCAGGGTGGCCTGCTCGTTCTCGCGGCCGGTCGGGTCCAGCGTGGCGAGATGGGCGTGCCACTCGCCGGCGAGCCGCACCCGCGGGTCCTGGCGCGACAGCGACAGGCTCTCGGCCGCCCATTGTTCATAGCTCTTGTTGAGCAGCGGCAGGTCGAGCAGCCATTCGCCCGGATAATCGACGATGTCGATGGTGAGGCTGCGGTCGGCGCCGTTGCGGCGCTGATAGTCGATCACCAGCCGCAACTCGCTGATATCCACCGTGGAATGCGGCCAGTTGCGATCGTCGATCAGCGTGCGCAGGTGATCTTCATAGTCGAAGCGCGGAATCGCGTCGTCGGGCTGCGGTTCCAGCCGCGCCGCGGAAATCCGGCCGGTGGCCATTGATTCGAAGATCGGGAAGCGGCCGCCGCGCGCCAGGCCATGCACCAGCGCGGTGATGAACACCGTTTTGCCGGCGCGTGACAATCCCGTGACGCCGAGCCGCAAGGTGGGATGGAAAAAGTTCTCGCTATAGTCGAGCAGGGCGCGCGTCGACAGGCGCGCTTCTTCGAACAATTTGGAAAAATTGATGGCCATGCTCGCGTAACGTCGGAACCAAGGAACGCGGCGAACTTGCCGCAAAGCAGCGATTCGGGCCAATCATGCCATCGGCCTGCCAATTTGCGACGATAAGTCCTGCTTGCATCCGCCGGCAATGCTGTATGCTTTACGCAGGGGCCGAAACCGCCAGAATGCGCCAGATCAATTCCAAGCCTTAGCAATTTTCAAGCCTTATCAACTCCAAGAGTTGTTGACCGGGACCGCCTGATGACGATCTTCCAGTTAAAACAGCTCGCTCAGCATTCCGCCCAGGCTGCCGCCGGCGCAATCGGCTGGCATTACGATCGTGCCGAACTGATCGCCGACGGCGTCGTGCATGTGCTCGGCGTGGTGCTCGGCCTGATCGCGGTCACCGCCTTGATCACCCTGACCGGGGTGTTCGCCAGCGACGCGTCGCAGATCGTGCTGGTGTCGGTGTATGCCGCCGGGCTGCTGGCGATGCTGGGACTGTCGGCGGCCTATAATCTCTGGCCGGTGTCGCCGCGCAAATGGCTGCTGCGGCGCTTCGATCATTCGGCGATCTACATTCTGATCGCGGCGACCTACACGCCGTTCATCGCCCAGATCAAAGACCAGATGTTCGCGATCGCGCTGCTGAGCGGCGTCTGGGGCGTGGCGATCGTCGGTATCGTGCTCAAGCTGTTTCTGCCGGGCCGGTTCGACAAGCTGTCGGTCGGGCTCTATCTCGGGCTCGGCTGGAGCGGGGTGATTGCCTACGAATCGGTGTCGGCCGCGGTGCCGAACCTGACGATGTGGTTCATCGCGCTGGGCGGCGTGCTGTACACGCTGGGCGTGATCTTCCACGCCTGGCGCGCGCTGCGCTTTCAGAATGCGATCTGGCACGCCTTCGTGCTGATGGGCGCCGCTTGCCACTACACCGCCGTGCTGGATATGGTTCTGGCCTGACGCGCGGCCGTCCTGGCCGCGCGCACCAATATCCTGACAGCGGGAGGCGGCGATGCAGGTGGCCGGCAAGGTCGTGGTTGTGACCGGGGGCGCCAGTGGCATCGGCCAGGCGCTGTGCGAAACGTTCCACCGCGCCGGCGCCGCCAAGGTGATCGTGGTTGATATTGACGGCGAGCGCGCCGCGCAGGTGGCGGCCTCGATCTGCGGTGCCTCGTTCCGCTGCGACGTCGGCAAGGAAGCCGACATTCAGCGCGTGATCGAAGAGACCGAACGGCTTTATGGCCCGATCGCGCTGTTCTGCTCCAATGCCGGGATTGCCGCGGGCTTCGATCCGCTCGGCGACAATGCCGCGCTGTCGGACGACGGCCCCTGGCAGAAAAGCTGGGCGGTGCATGTCATGGCCCATGTCTATGCGGCCCGGCACCTGATCCCGCGCTACAAATCGCGCGGTGGCGGCTATTTCCTGAACACGATTTCGGCGGCGGGGCTGCTGTCGCAGGTCGGCAGCGCGGTCTATTCCACCACCAAACACGCCGCGGTCGGTTTTGCGGAAAACTTGGCGATCTCGCACCGGGCCGACAATATCCGGGTGTCGATCCTGTGCCCGCAAGGCGTCGATACCGCCATGCTGCGCGCGCTGCCCAAGGGGCCGCAATCGAGCGATGGCGATCTGTCGCCGGAACAGGTGGCGCAAGATGCGCTGGCCGGTATCGAGCAGGAAACCTTCCTGATCCTGCCGCACAAAATGGTGCTCGGCTATCTGCGCAACAAGACGGAAAACTATGAGCGCTGGATTGGCGGCATGGCCAAGATCCAGGCCAAGATGCGCGCCGATTTTGCCACGGTGCATAGCGCCGGCTGAACGGCCGCGCGGGCGCCGCTATAGCGTTTTCGAGCGAAGTGGATCCCGGATCGCGTCAAGAAAACGCGTCAGAACATCAAACTATAGCAACGGCAATTGATGCCAACCAATCCGCACGTCATGGCCGGGCTTCGTCCCGGCCATCCACGTCTTTGATCTTGCAGCGCTTTCAAGACGTGGATGCCCGCGACGAAGCGCGGGCATGACGAGTGAATGGTAGGAGCCGCTGGTAGTAGAGCTTTGATTCTGGCTCGATCAGAACCGAAGCTCAAGTCGCTTACCAGCTCGCGCTGGCCTTCATGGTCGGCACGCCATCGGCATTGGCGGTCCACAAGTCCAGCCCGGCCGCGGTCTCATTGGCGTTGACGCTGAACTCGGCGCCGTCGAACAGCGGTGCCACGCCGCGATAGCTGAACTTCTTGGGCGCCGCGCCCTTCAGCTTGGCGGCGAATTCGGCCAGCAGCGCCGCCTGCATCGGGCCGTGCACCACCAGGCCCGGATAGAACTCGACCTTGGTGACGTAGTCGCGATCGTAATGGATGCGGTGGCCGTTGAAGGTCAGCGCCGAATAGCGGAACAGCAGCACCGGATCGGCAAGATGGCGCTCGCTGTGCTGGGCGGTGGGTGGCGGCGTGGCCGGCGCGGCGGGAGCCGCTTGCGGCGTGCTCGGCATGTCGCGATAGACAATGTCCTGCCGTTCGCGGATCGCGATGCCGCGCGCCGTCTCGGTGATGTGTTCGACCGCGACAAAGCACAGCGCGCCGGTCGAGCCGGTTTTCAGCGTGACATCGGCAATGGTGGAGCGGCGCGTCACCTCATCGCCGACCCGCAGCGGATCGACGAACTGCAATTCGCCGCCGGCCCACATCCGGCGCGGCAGCGGTACCGGCGGCAGGAAACCGCCGCGCGCCGGGTGGCCGTCCGGGCCAAGCCCGCTCATCGGATAGACCGGCTGGCCCAGGCACCATTGCACGGTCAGCGGCGCGGCATCGCCGCTTTGCGGCGTGCCGATCTCGAGGAACAGCGTGGCGCGCAGCCCCTTCACCAATTGCGCGGTGACGATGTCGCTGGCCTGGTCGGTGCGGCCGATCCACTGCCGCAGATGATCGATGTCGAGAGCGTCGGTCATGAGCTGTGCTCCGCGGTGCTGTTGGCTTGGTCTTGGTTCTGGCCGATCGCCGGCACCGCGCGATAGCGGCGCTGATCGCCGACAAAGATCGCGGCCGGCGCCGGATAGCTGACCGGCCCGTTCGGGGTGTTGACCTCGATCCGGCGCAAATGCGGGTGGGTCGAGAGATCGGCCATGGTGTTGACCTCGGCGAACGCGATGTCCGCCGCGGCGAGATGTTCGAGCAGATCATCGCGGGTCAGCGAGCCAAAGATGTCGGCGACAATCTTATCGGTGTAGTCGCGGTTCTTGACGCGCTCGACGCCGCTGCACAGCCGTGGATCAGCGGCGAGTTCAGGCTGGCGCAGCACATCGGCGCACAGCTTCTTCCATTCGCGCTCGCTCTGGATCGAGATCAGAATGTCCTTGCCGTCCTTGGAGGTGAACACGCCATAGGGCGCGATCGAGGGATGGGCGAGGCCAAGCCGTTTGGGCGGATTGCCGGCTTCGGCATTCAGCAGCGGCACGGTCAGCCAGTCGGCCATCACGTCGAACATCGAAATGCGGATGTCAGCGCCCTGGCCGCTGCGGCCGCGCGCCAGCAGCGCTTCCAGGATCGCGGCATGGGCCGCGGCGCCGGTGGCGACGTCGACGATCGACATGCCGACCCGCGAGGCGCTTTCCGGACCGCCGGTGATCGAGGCGAGGCCGCTTTCGGCCTGGATCAACAGATCATAGGCCTTGCGATGGGCATACGGGCCTTCGTCGCCATAGCCGGAGATCGTGCAGATGATCAGCTTCGGATAGTCCTTCCGCAGCCGCTCGCGGGAAAAGCCGAGCTTGTCCATCGAGCCGGGCTTGAGATTCTGCAACAGCACGTCGGCGCTGGCGATCAGCTTCTCCAGCTCGGCGCGGCCGTCGTCGGTGGCAAGATCGATCACCACCGAATCCTTGCCGCGGTTCAGCCAGACGAAGTAGCTGCTCTGGCCCTTGGCCGCATGATCATAGCCGCGGGCGAAATCGCCCTCCGGCCGTTCGACCTTGAACACGCGGGCGCCGGCATCGGCGAGCCGCGAACTGCAATAAGGCGCGGCCACGGCCTGTTCGACGGCGACCACGGTCAAACCTTCAAGCGGAAGCATCGGGTGTCCCTGCCATTGCTCCGTCATTGCGAGGAGCGAAGCGACGAAGCAATCCAGGATGTGGGAGGCCTGGATTGCTTCGCTTCGCTCGCAATGACGCGAGAGGAAGTCTCGTGTTTAGAACAGTGCTCTCAATACGAGCGCGGCATGCCGAGCATGTGCTCGGCAATGTACGACAGCACCAGATTGGTCGAGATCGGCGCCACCTGGTACAAACGCGTCTCGCGGAATTTGCGCTCGACGTCGTATTCCTCGGCGAAGCCGAAACCGCCATGGGTCTGGATGCAGGCATTGGCGGCCTCGAACGAAGCGTCGGCGGCCAGCATCTTGGCCATGTTGGCTTCGGCGCCGCAATCAAGCCCGGCCTCGTATTTGCGCGCGGCTTCCTTGACCATCAGTTCGGCTGCGCGCATCGCGGCATAGGCTTTGGCGATCGGGAACTGGATGCCCTGGTTCTGGCCGATCGGACGGCCGAACACCACGCGGTCCTTGGCATAGGCGGTGGCCTTGGCGATGAACCATTTGGCGTCGCCGACGCATTCGGCCGCGATCAGGATGCGCTCGGCATTCATGCCGGACAGGATGTAGCGGAAGCCCTTGCCTTCCTCGCCGATCAGATTCTCCTTCGGCACCTTGAGGTCGGTGAAGAACACCTCGGTGGTCGAGTGATTCATCATGGTGCGGATCGGGCGGATTTCCAGGCCGTGGCCGCGGGCCTGCCGCATATCGACCAGAAACACCGACAGGCCATCGGTGCGCTTGGCGCACTGATCCTTGGGCGTGGTACGCGCCAGCAGGATCATCAGATCGGAATATTCCGCGCGGCTGGTCCAGATCTTCTGGCCATTGACGATGTAGTCGCCGTTTTCGTCCTTCTTGGCCACCGTCTTCAGCGACGAGGTATCGGTGCCCGAGGTCGGCTCGGTGACGCCGAACGCCTGCAAGCGCAATTCGCCGGATGCGATTTGCGGCAGCCATTTCGCCTTCTGCTCTGCGCTACCATGTCGCAGCAAAGTGCCCATGGTGTACATCTGGGCGTGGCAGCCGCCGCCATTGCAGCCGGCGCGCTGGATCTCTTCCAGGATCGCCGCAGCGGCCGACAGCTTGAGGCCAGCACCGCCATATTCCTCGGGGATCAGCACCGAGAGATAACCGGCTTCGGTCAGCGCATCGACGAACGCCTTGGGATAGGCCATCTCACGGTCGAGCTGGCGCCAATATTCGCCTGGAAATTGCGCGCACAATTTGCCGACGGCTTCACGGATATCCTGAAATTCGTCCTGCTCCGCGTGGTGTTTCATAAAGGTGGTCGCACTCTGTTGTAGGGAAACGGGGAAGGGCGGGATGGCGTCAACTCAGCTGAACGGGCGTTACCTCATCGCTTGCTGACCGAAGTTCGCATACACCTGCGACCAGGCCCCCACAACGTCGATATTGTCATGGCGATCTGCGCTTGCCGTCGTTGCTCGCGATGTTGCAGTGCGGGCGCTGCGCAAGGCCGCGGGCGCCGCAGCCGCCTCCGATCATGTTCGCCGTGCTGCTGGCCGGCCGCCTTGCCCCTGAACGATCAAGACCGGCGGCAAGCTTGGGAATAGCGGCTGTTGAGGCGCTTCTTCCGCCTTTGGCTGAGTGACATCGCGCGCTGCTGGCATTAAGGCTGAGGCACAACAACAATCGTCCTAGCGGAGACCGCCCTACCATGCTGCCCAACGCGCAAAATCTATTCAATTTCGATCTCGGTGAAACCGCGGATGCGATCCGCGAGACCGTGCGCAATTTTGCGGCCAATGAGATCGCGCCGCGCGCCGATCAGATCGACAAGACCAATACCTTCCCGCGCGACCTGTGGCCCAAGCTCGGCGAACTGGGGCTGCATGGCATCACCGTCGAGGAAGAGTATGGTGGCTCGGGCCTGGGCTATCTGGAGCACTGCCTCGCGGTCGAGGAAATCTCCCGCGCCTCGGCCTCGGTCGGATTGTCTTACGGCGCACATTCCAACCTCTGCATCAATCAGATCCGTCGCAACGGTTCCGAGGCGCAGAAGCGCAAATACCTGCCAAAACTGATTTCCGGCGAGCATGTCGGCGCGCTGGCGATGTCGGAGCCGGGCGCCGGTTCGGACGTGGTGTCGATGAAGACCCGCGCCGAGAAGAAGGGCGACCGCTACGTTCTCAACGGCAACAAGATGTGGATCACCAACGGCCCGATTGCCGAGACGCTGGTGGTCTATGCCAAGACCGATCCCGATGCCGGCCCGCGTGGCATGACCGCGTTCCTGGTCGAGAAGGGCATGAAGGGTTTTTCGACGGCGCAGAAGCTCGACAAGCTCGGCATGCGCGGCTCGGACACCGGCGAACTGGTGTTCGAGGATTGCGAAGTGCCGGAGGAAAACGTGCTTGGCCAGGTCGGGCGCGGCGTCAACGTGCTGATGAGCGGGCTCGATTATGAGCGCGTGGTGCTGGCGGCCGGCCCGCTCGGCATCATGCAGGCCTGCATGGACGTGGTGCTGCCCTATGTGCATGAGCGCAAGCAGTTCGGTCAGCCGATCGGCACCTTCCAGCTGATCCAGGGCAAGGTCGCCGACATGTATGTGACCATGAATTCGGCGCGTGCCTATGTCTATGCGGTCGCCAAGGCCTGCGACCGCGGTGAGACCACCCGCGAAGACGCCGCCGGCGCGATTCTCTACGCCGCGGAAAAGGCCACGCAATGCGCGCTCGACGCGATTCAGCTGCTCGGTGGTAACGGCTATATCAACGACTATCCGACCGGCCGGCTGCTGCGCGACGCCAAGCTCTATGAGATCGGCGCCGGCACCAGCGAAATCCGCCGGATGCTGATCGGCCGCGAATTGTTCTCCAAGACCGCCTGACGCGACGGCCAAATGGACGAAGCGAGACGGCCGGTCGGCCGTCCCGCCGCAAATACCCTTCTCTTCCCGCGCCAAGCGGGGAGAGAGGGCGCGGCTTGATGGGGCTGACATCTTGGCTAGACCACTCCGCACAGAGCTGCGGATTAATCAGCCAGCAGCAATAATCGCAGACCTGGTTCGGCGCCGCCCTTGCGGGAAGGGCGATCGGCAGGCGAGACTTGGTTTGTCCAAGGCTTGGCTTGTCCGAGAGGAAGCGCGCTGTGAACGAGATGTCCTCCGTCCCGCAGGTGCCGATGGTGCGTTCCGGGAGCTTTTGTGGCAGCCGCGCCGAGTTCCGCCGCCTGGTGCTGCGCGGTGGCCTCTTGGAACTGATCACACTCGGCTTTTACCGTTTCTGGCTCGCCACCGACATGCGCCGCCATCTCTGGGCCAATACCACGCTCGATGGCGATGCCGCCGAATATACCGGCACCGGCAAGGAGCTGCTGCTCGGCTTTCTGATGGCGGTGGCGATCCTGGCGCCGCTTTATATCGGCTACTTTCTGCTCGGCATCGAAGCGGAGAGTCTGCAGACCTTCGCCAGCGTGCCGCTGGTGGCGCTGTTCTATCTATTCAGCCAGTTCGCGATCTACCGGGCGCGGCGCTATCGGCTGACGCGCACCGTCTGGCGCGGGGTACGGTTCTGGATGACCGGCTCGGGCTGGGCCTATGCGCTGCGTGCCTCGCTATGGGCGCTGGCGGTGCTGCTCACCTTCGGCCTGCTGCTGCCGTGGCGCACCGCGGCGCTGGAACGCTACAAGATGAACCATTCGCATTATGGCGAGCTGCAAGGCCGGTTCGAGGGCCGTGGGCTCGAGCTGTTCAAACGCGGCTGGTGGATCTGGGCGCTGACGCTGGCGTTCCTGATCGTTCCGTCGCTGCTGTGGCTGCCCTATCTCACGATCGTCGTGCTGCCGGCGCTGCCGGTGCTGTTTGCGCTCTACCGGGCGATGGAATGGCGCTGGTGGCTGTCGGGTCTGCGCTTTGGCGCGGTCCGTCTGCAGTCGGCGTTGCCGGCCACGGCACTGATCCCGCTGTACTTGAAGGCGATCGGCTGGAGCGCGCTGCTGCTGATGGGCTTTTCGCTCTATCTCGGCCTTGGCGGCGTCGTCATCACGCTGCTGACGGGGGGCGAGGGCGAGCTGTTCCGGCCCGAGGCTTTGCAGAACAACATTGCGATGCTGGTGCTGACCGGCATCGGCTATCTCTTGCTGATCGTCGGCTTCAACGCGGTGATGCGCATCTATCTGCTGCGCGATCTGTGGGCCAAGGTGGTGAACACCACCACGGTATATGGCCTTGATGCCGCAGCCGAGGTGGCCGCGCAGGGTGAATTGGCGACGGCGCTTGGCGAGGGTTTTGCCGACGGCCTCGACGTCGCTGGTTTCTAGCTGAGCGGTGGCTGTTGTGATGCCGCATGATTTACCCAGCCATATCGCTCCGGAGGCGATCTATTTCGACGGCACATCGAGCCGCCGTCACCGGGTCACGCTGTCATTCGGTGAGCGCCTGCTGCTCCAAAACCTTGAGGGCGAAACGCTGGCCAGCTGGGCGTTCGGCGATCTGCGCCGCGCCGACGCGCCATCGGGCATCTTGCGGCTCAGTAATGTCGCTGCGCCTCCCTTGGCGCGGCTCGAAATCCGCGATCCCGGTTTGGCCGCGCAACTGACCGCGCTGTGCACCGGGCTCGATGATACCGGCCCGGCCCGGCACAGCACCGCGCGCATCGTCCGCTGGTCGGTGGCGGCGGCGGCGTCGGTGCTGCTGATCGCCGTGTTCGGCCTGCCGCTGATCGCCGAACGGCTGGCGCCGCTACTGCCGCGCTCGTTTGAACAGCGGCTCGGCGTTGTGGTCGAGCAGCAGGTCAAAACGCTGCTCGGCGACCGGGTCTGTGACGATCCGGCCGGGCAGGCGGCGCTCGCCAAGCTGGTCGAGGCGGTGCGCAGCGCCGGCGGGCTCGACGATCATGTCGCCGTGGTGGTGCTGTCGAGCGGCATCCCGAACGCGGTGGCGCTGCCGGGTGGCAAGGTGCTGCTGTTCAGCGCGTTGCTGGCCGATGCCAACGATCCGGACGAGATCGCCGCGGTGATCGCCCATGAATTCGGCCATGTCGCTCATCACGACAACATGAAGGTGCTGATCCACAATGGCAGCGCGTCGTTTCTGATCGGCCTGCTGTTCGGCGATCTCAGCGGCTCCGGCGCGCTGGTGTTCGCGACCAAGACGCTGATCACCTCGTCCTACTCGCGCGAGGCCGAGCATGACGCCGACACGTTTTCAATCGAGGTGATGCAGAAGCTCGGCCGTTCGCCAAAAGGGCTGGGCGAATTGCTGTTCCGCCTCACCGGCAAGCAGGGCGGCAGCGCTCTCGATATCGTAGCCAGCCATCCGCTCACCGAGGACCGCCGTGACCGGATGCGGAGCCTGGATGCTGTGCCTACCGGCCCGCCGCTACTCACAGCCGCGGAGTGGCAAGCGCTAAAGGCGATCTGCAAGCGTAGTTGATAGCAACGACCCGTCATGGCCGGGCTTCGTTGTTCGTCCCGGCCATCCACGTCTTTGCTGCGGCAGGGCCGTTAAGGCATGGAGGCCCGCGCCTTCAGCGGCGCTGCTCGGCCAACACCTATTGCGGCAGCTTGTTGATGCGCGCCACGAAGCGCCGGACGTCGGCCAGCACCTCGGGCAGCAGCGCCTTGACCTCAGGCACGGTCATGCCGGGCCGGATCAGCGGGTGGTACAGAATGTTCATGATGTACTGATCGAACACGTCGAAATAGCCCATCTGGACGTTGTCGTTGAACATGGTCCACGGCACTTGGTCGGTGTCGTTGATCGGGCCGAGCGACTGCAGCAATTCCTCATAGGCGCAGTCGAGGAAGATGAAGTCGCCGGTGTCGACGGTGAGGATCACGTCGGAATGTTCGATCTCATAGGCCTCGTTCTTGCGAAAGCCGGACAGGCATTGCGGATCGAGCGAGGAGCGGATCTCCCGGGCGCGTTCGGCGCCGTAGGAGGCCGCCAGCGTGCGGTGCAGGTCGCGGTCTCGCACAAGATTGACGGTGACATTGGCGGCCCCCGCAGTTGGCGCCATCGCGATGTCGAGATGCTGCACGCGCGCGGCGATATCGGCAACGATCGTGGCGATCTGCTCCTTGCGGTCGTGGCGCGCGCCTTCCGCAAACACCCGCACCGGGCCGCTATATTTGCGAATCCGGTCGACCCGGCCGGCGAGGTGATATTCGGCGCCGAACGCGGTTTTCAGAAATCCCTCGACGATCTCCTGATCAGAAAACGCAGTGCGCTCTGCCTTGGCCCGGTTGCCGTGATGCTTGTGCACGGGAGCGGGCGCACGGGTGCTCTCGGTGCCGCGATGCTCAGTGCCGCGATGATCTGTGCCGCGATGTTCCGCGCTGCCGGGGCCCGCACCACCGGCCAGCGCCGCGCCGGTGATCGTCACGGCGAGCAGCGCTGCCAGCGTCGCGCGGACGGCGGGCCTTGCCGATGGAGCGCGCCGTTGCGCGATGCGGGCGATACGGGTCAGTTCCTCACCACCACTGTGGTTCCGACGCGGACGCGGTCATAGAGATCGGCGACATCCTCGTTGGTCATGCGGAAACAGCCGGACGACACCGCCTGGCCGATGGTCTCCGGCTCATTGGAGCCGTGGATGCGATACAGCGTCGAGCCGAGATACATGGCGCGCGCGCCGAGCGGATTGTCGATGCCGCCGGCCATGTGGCGCGGCAGATCGGGGCGGCGGCGCAGCATCTGCTTGGGCGGCGTCCAGCTCGGCCATTCGCGCTTGGCACTGATGCGATGCACGCCGCTCCAGCGGAACCCGTCGCGCCCGACGCCGATACCATAGCGCAGCGCGCGGCCGCCCTGCAGCACCAGATACAGCCGCCGCTCCGAAGTGTTGATCACCACGGTGCCGGGCGCGTAGGGCCCGGAATACATCACGACCTCGCGTGAAATCGGGCTGGAGCTGCCGGCAAAGAAGTTCGGGCCAAAGCCCATCACGTCGCGGCTATCGAAAAACTGGGCATGGGCGGTGGTTGCAACGACCGACGCAAGGGTGGTCGCCAACACCGTGGTGAGAAACCGGCTCATCGTTCCTCCGCTGTCGCGCAATTGTAGTGCCGAAGTGGCCACAATTTGCCGCGTCGCGCAACCCATGGCGCGGCATGGCCGGCTGCGCTGCGGCGCCGTTCGCTTTGACGAAGTCGTGGAACAATGGTTGATCTCTGCCAAGGGTGAGCAGTGCCATGGGTGGATTGGGGAGCGGATCATGAATGGTGCGGAAAGCCTGGTACGAACACTGGTGCAGGGCGGCGTCAAACTGTGCTTCGCCAATCCTGGAACCTCGGAGATGCATTTCGTCGCCGCGCTCGATCGGGTCGAGGGCATGCGCTGCGTGCTTGGGCTGTTCGAGGGCGTGGTTTCGGGTGCTGCCGACGGCTATTTCCGCATGTCGGGCCGGCCGGCCGCGACGCTGCTGCATCTGGGCCCCGGGCTCGCCAATGCGCTCGCCAATCTGCACAACGCCAAAAAGGCCAATTCCGGCATCGTCAACATCATCGGCCAGCACGCCACCTACCACATCGATTACAACGCACCGCTGACCTCCGATATCGAAGCGCTGGCGCGGCCGATGTCGGCCTTTGTGCGCACCTCGCCCGATGCCGAGTCTGTGGCGCGCGACGGTGCGGCGGCGATCGCGGTGGCGCGGCAGGGCCAGATCGCGTCGCTGATCCTGCCGGCCGATACCGCCTGGAATCAAGCCGACGGCATTGCCGAGGTCGAGCCGGCGGAGGCCGGCGCCAGCTATGCGCCGCGCGCGGTCGAAGAAGCGGCGCGGGTGCTGCGCGGCGGCGAGCCGGCCTTGCTGCTGATGACCGGCAGCGCGCTGTCGGCGCATGGGCTGGAGCTGGCGGCACGGATCGCCGGCAAGACCGGCTGCCAGGTGATGGGCCAGACCTATAACCCGCTGATGGCGCGCGGCCGCGGCCGGTTCGCGATCGAGCGCATCCCCTATGTGATCGATCAGGCGCTGCCGATTCTGCAGCAGTTCCGGCACATCATTTTGGTCGAGGCCAGCGATCCGGTGGCGTTCTTCGCCTATCCGAACAAGCCGAGTTTGCTGAAGCCGAATGGCTGCCAGGTGCACCGGCTGACCGCGCATAGCGAGCGCTCGGTGGCGGCGCTGGAGGCGCTGGCTGGCGTGCTCGGCGCCAAGCCGCACGACGCGCAGCCGCAGCCGCAGATGGCGTTGACGCCGCCGAGCGGCGCGCTGACCCCGGCCGCGATCGCAATGGCGATCGCTCTGGCGATCCCTGACAACGGCATCGTGGTCGATGAATCGATCACCACCGGGCGCGGTTTCTTCCCGCCGACCGCGGCGGCGGCGCCCCATGACTGGCTGCAGAACATGGGCGGCTCGATCGGCTTCTCGCCTCCGGTCGCGACCGGCGCGGCGGTCGCCTGCCCGGACCGCAAGGTGATCTGCCTGGTTGGTGATGGCAGCGCGATGTACACGCTGCAATCGCTTTGGACCCAGGCGCGCGAGCGGCTGGACGTCACCACGGTGGTATTCGCCAATCGCAACTATCAGATTTTGCGCGGCGAGTTCGCCGGCGTCGAAGCCGGCGCGCCGGGCCAGCGCGCGCTCGACATGCTCAGCATCGACCGGCCGACGCTCGATTGGGTGTCGCTCGCCAAGGGCATGGGTGTGGAAGGCCGCGCGGTGCACAGCGCCGAGCAGCTATGTGCAGCGCTGACTGCGGCAGTGGCCGAGCAGGGGCCACGGCTGATCGAAGTGGTGATGTGAGTTAGAGCTTTTTCGGTTCTGATGGAATCAGAACCGAAGCGCTAACTTTTTATTCTAACGCCTTTTCTTGACGCGAACCGGAATCCACTTCGCTAGATAACGCTATAGCGGCGATCGATGCCAAACTGACTGCTCGTCGTGGCCGGGCTTGTCCCGGCCATCCACGTCTTTGCCCCTGCATCGCGTTTAAGACGTGGATACCCGCGACAAGCGCGGGCATGACGGGCATCGATGGTGGAAGGGATTGTCAGCTGATGGTGGCGGCAGGCCGAACGCGTCGGTTCAAGGGCAAACGACCGCCCCCAAAAAAACACCGCCCCCAAAAAACTACGGCCCGAAGTGGGGACACTCCGAGCCATCTGCGCGGCGAACGTACATCCGGTTCGCTCTGCATAGGATCAGGCTATAGCGCGCAGCGTTAACAGATCGATAACGGCGCGATGACGGTTTGGTGACAGTGGACCGCGCAGCCCGCCACCCGTGCCGCCCCGTCGCAGCGCGCGGCCAATCAGGGGCGCGCGCTATCATCGGGAGCGCGCTGCGGTGCTGAGACGTCAGAACCGCACCGCGATCCCTGATCAGGCTTGAGATGGTCAGCCGGGCCGCAAGCCGCTCAGCGCCGCTGCGGCCGGGCGCTTAACCGCTCAGTGGCCGCCCCACGTGCTGAGGCGGGCAATGGCATCCTCCTGCAGCGCGGCTTCGAGCTTGGCCCGCAGCGCGGCATAGCGCTCAGCGGCATGGGCGCGGCCGGGCTGGGTCAGGCCGCTGTCCGGCGCCTGCACCACCGGCCGCAGCCGCAAAAACTCCTCGGCCTCTTCGACGCTGAGGCCACGGACCACGATATGGCCGAGGTGATCACGGCCGAGCGCGCCGATCTGATTGAGCCACTGCTTGATTGAACTCTCCTGCTCCAGCAGCGCAGCGACGCGCTGCTCAACTCCCTGGTGCGGCATCTGTGCTCCCTCCCTGCGGCTGAATGTTATCAATCAGCCGTAGCGACAGCGTGCCGGCAGCTTGCGACCCGAGCATTGTCGCGAGTCAATTGCGGCAACTGCGTTGTTGCAGCGCGGCGCGTCTGGGATTTCGGTCGGGAGGGGAGATCGGACGATGGTGGGCGCACAAGGGATCGAACCTTGGACCTCTCCCGTGTGAAGGGAACGCTCTCCCGCTGAGCTATGCGCCCGGGATATCGGCAGCGTGGCCATTGGCGACGCGCGATCTCGACAATCGTGCCGCGGGGCGTTGCCGGCCGCGTCGTCGTCGGTGGCGCGATTTACGGAATTGCAGGGGCTGGTGTCAAGCCAAGCCTGTGGGTTCGCGTCGGTAAATCTCATCTCGGCGATCCGGAGGCGGCAAGGCCAGGGCCGAGATCAGATGCCTGTCACCTCTATTCGCGATCGGAAATTCGCGATCGGAGCCCGCCGCTCCAACGCCTGAAAGCGCCGTGCCGTCAGCTGGCCTTGCGGCGGGGGGCCTGCGACTGCAGCGCCTTGATGCGATCGGCAAGGCTCGGCCTTGCCGCGGCGCGGTCATTGCCGCCAGTGGCGGGCTTGCTGTCGGCCAGCAGCTTCTCGACCGAGGAGTTCGGCCCTTCCAGCTGAATCGCGAGTTTGGCGACCTCGGCGGCGATCTCGTTGATGCGCTCGCGCAGCAGCGCGTTTTCGGTGCGCTCAGTAGCCCAGGCCGCCTCGGCCTGCTGCTGGATCGCCACCAGATCGCGCTGCAGCTTGCTGCGCTCGTCGCGGGCCGATTTCAGCTCCTGCTCGGCACGGCTCTTGTCGGCGCGCAGCTGCTCGATTTCCGCGTTGGTGACCGGCACCTTGCCGTGCTTGCCGGCGATCGCCGCGCGCAGCTCGGCATTCTCCGCCTCGAGCTGTTTGACCCGGCTGGCCAGCGTTTCCGATTGCTTGACCTGGGTGCTGAGCTGGCGGTCGAGGTCGGCAACCCGGTGGTTGAGGTTGGTGCCCTGCTCGCGGGCCTCGGTCAGTTCGCGGCTGGCGAGATCGGAGGCACTGCGCTGCTGCTCCAGCCGCTGCTGGGTGGCGGCGAATTCCTGCTCGGCGTCCTGCACCTTGGCCTTCAGCGTATCGATTTCAGAATGGACGGTGGCGAGTTCGCGTTCGCGGCTGTCGGCGGTCTGCGATCGCTCCGACAGATCGGAGCTGAGCCGCGCCAGCTCGTCCTGCTTGGCGCTCAGCGCCTGTTCGGCGGTCTGCAGCGCCTGCGCCTTGGCGGCAAATTCCTGCTCGGTGGCTTCGAGCTGCTGTTTGAGCCCGGCCTCGCGCGATTGCAGTGCAAAGATCGCGGCGTTCTTTTCGGCCAGCTCATGCTTCAGGCGGTTGATGGCCTCGGTCTTCTTGCCAAGCTCGGCGAGCTGGCTCGAGGTCTGGTGCTTGAGCTTGTCGACATTGATCTCAAGCTTGCGCGCCGTCATCGCGAATTCGGCGCGCAGCTGGTCCTTGTCGGCCTGGATCTCGGCCCGTGACACTGGCGCAGCGGCTTCGAGCCGCCGTGTGGTGAGCCGTACCGCGCGGTTATGCACCAGCGGTATGATCATCAGCCAAAGCAGCATCGACACCAGAAAACCGATCGCCAGATACATGATCGGCTCGACCATCGGGAAACTCCCAGAGCAAATTGGACGGCGGACGACACAACTTCCGGCACCGAGTACCGATAGGTCCGGGCCGCCGGCCGTGCGCCGGCGGCGGGGGCGTGACGACGGCGTCCGCAGCGTTAACGTGAAAGCGTTAACGTGAATCCGGCGCCGAGGTCACGCGATTTTCCGCGGTTCGGGCGTTCAGAATGGATTCCAGGTCGCGCCCGGGGTGAACTTCAGATAGCCGATATTGGCCCCCAGCCGCAGGCCGAGGCCGGAGCGGATCGGCACCACCACGATATTGTTGGCAGTCAGCGCGGTCATGCCGAAGCCGCCGACGATATAGGCCGAGCCGTTGATGCCGGCGAAGCGCTGATAGATCGCGTTGGTGGCCGGCAGATTATAGACCAGCATCATGGTGCGCGCGCCGTCGCCGCCCCAGTCGAAGCCGACCGACGGCCCTTGCCAATAGACCCGCAGGTCACCGGCATTCTTGGTGTACAGCGTGCCTTCGCCATAGCGCAGCCCGGCGACGAACGCGCCCGAGCCTTCTTCGCCCAGAATGTAGCCGTTCGGCAGGCCCCATTGGCTGACCGCGCGCTCGATAATCGACGCCAGCCCGCGCGACACATTGCCGAAAAAGCGATGCCCGGCCGTAGCCAGTTCGTCGACGCCATAGGTGCTGGGGGTCGCCTGCTGTCGCGGTGGATGCTGGGCATATTGGGCGGAAGCCGGCACCAACATGCACATCAGCGCGGCGACAGCGAGCGCGCCGAGACGAGAAGCAAAGCTCATGACGAACAACCCCTGAGTAAATTCCGTAGGCACACCCTTAACCGGATGCTGAGAAGCAGCCCTTAGGGTGCGCCCATCGTCCCCGACTCGGATGTTTATCGGTAGCAACTATGTCGGCACAACGGCAGCAAAGAAAAGCGATTTGCCCCGGTTCAGCCTTGTTTGTGGCGCTCGCGGTGGCGTTGACGCCGGTGGTCGCCGCGGCGGCTTCGGCAACCACCGAGCGGGTGGTGGTGAACCGGCACACCGGCGTCGCCATCGGCGGCTTCGATCCGGTCGCCTATTTCACCGACAAAGAAGCGCGGCAGGGCAAGGCCGAATTCGAGGCCGACAAGAACGGCGCGGTCTGGCGATTCTGCAATGCCGGCAACCGCAGCTATTTTCTGGCACGGCCCGACATCTATGCCCCGCAATATGGCGGCTATGATCCGGTCGGCGTGGCGCGCGGCGTCGCGGTCGCCGGCAATGCCCAGATCTGGCTGATCGAAGGGCAGCGGCTGTTTCTGTTTGTCGATCAGGACAACCGCGATGCGTTCGCGGCCGACCCTGGCCGCTATCTGCAGCGCGCCGCGCAGCATTGGCCCAAGCTGCTCGAGCAACTGGCCGAATAGAATAGCGCAGCTTGCGCTTAGCGGCCGGGCGCGGCGGCCGGATCGCCCCAGGCGATGAACTCCGGCACCAGAAATTGCGGGTGGCCGATGCCATAACGGATCGCGGCGCCCGAGCAATCGGTGACCACGCCGCCCGCTGCGCTCACCAGCGCGTGGCCCGCGGCGATGTCCCATTCGCTGGTCGGCCCGAGCCGCGGATAGATGTCGGCGCTGCCTTCCGCGATCCGGCCGAGCTTGACCGCCGAGCCGAGCGTGCGGCGTTCGGCGCCCGGGCGGGCGTCAATAAAGGCTTCGGTGCGGGCATTGCCATGTGAGCGGCTGACCGCGGCGACCCAGGGCTGCCCCACGGCGGGCAGAGGCCGGGTGCGGATCGCGGCCCGGTCGGTGATCGCCCCATCCGCGTTCAGCGTCAGCCGTTCGGCGCCGGCGCCGGCGACACCGCGCCACAACACGCCCTTGGCCGGGGCGCCGATGATGCCGAGCAGCGGCGAGCCATCGACCACCAGCGCGATATTGACGGTGAACTCGTCGCGGCCGGCGATGAATTCCTTGGTGCCGTCGAGCGGGTCGATCAGAAAGAAGCTGCCGGCGAGCTGGGTGCCGGCCGGCGCGCGCTCCTCGGACACCACCGGGATTGCCGGGCACAGCGCCGCCAGCCCAGCTGCGATCACCCGGTCGGCGGCGAGATCGGCCTGGGTCACCGGCGAGCCATCGGCCTTGCCTTGCACCGCCAGGGCGCTGCGGTCGATCGCCAGGATCGCCCGGCCGGCCTCGATCGCGAGCGCGGTCAGCTCGTCGAGCAGCTGCACCGCCTGGTCGCGGGTGACATTGGGGCCGGGGCGGGTGCTGGTGGTCATGGTCGGGTTCCTGTGAGCGCTGGCGCTGTTGTGGAAGAGCGCGCCGCGTCTGGCAACAGCAGCGCCATCGCCCAGAAAACGCCGTGATGTCGCGGCCTTTGTTGGCGGCGCTGACGTCGCCAGTGTATCAACCAGCATTAGCGGCTGATTCGCCGCAGTCCCGCCGTGCGGCTTTCAGGATCGAGCGATGTCCGAAACCTTCCAATCTGCAGCTTCCGAAACCCCCGCCGCTTTCCCGGTGCCGGATACGCTGGAACTGGCGGCGCTGCTGTGCTCGCGGGTCTGCCACGATCTGATCAGCCCGGTCGGTGCCATCGTCAACGGCCTTGAGGTGCTGGACGACAGCCCCAAGCCCGAGGACCGCGATTTCGCCCTTGAGCTGATCCGCAAGAGCGCGCGCACCGCCTCGGCCCGGCTGCAATTCTGCCGGCTGGCGTTCGGCGCCGCTGGCTCGGCCGGCGCGCAGATCGATCTTGGCGATGCCCAGAACATGGCGCGCGGCCATCTCGAAGACGACAAGACCAAGATCGAGTGGAATCTGCCGCGGGTGCTGATGCCGAAGAACCGCGCCAAGCTGCTGCTCAACATGATGGTGATCGCTCAGCAGACCATTCCGCGCGGCGGCCTGCTCAAGGTCGATCCCGTCGGCGAGGGCGAGACCATGTCGTTCCGGGTCACCGCCAGCGGTCTCAATGTCCGCACCCCGCACAATATCGCCGACATGCTCAGCATCGGTCCCAAGAATGCGATCGATGCCCATGCGGTGCAGCCTTACTACACGCGGCTGCTCGCCCAGGCCTGCGGCCTGCAGGTCTCGCTCGCCCCTGAGGGCGATACGGTGGTGGTCGCGGCGCTCTGACCGCGACCCAACCCGCATAGTTAATACTTAGTTGCCGTCCACTGCGCATTCGCTGCGCGGTTTGCGGTCTGCTGCGCTTTTGTGCGCTACTCAACCAATATTAAACGCTTTACGTCGAGAGTGGCCGGAGCCAGGGCGCCGTTGTGTGGGTGCCCGTGTGAGTAAGGGCCGGCTTTCATGGACGACTTGTTGCGCGAATTTCTCACTGAGACCAACGAGAGTCTGGACACTGTCGACAATCAGTTGGTTCGGTTTGAGCAAGATCCGAACAACGCGAAGATTCTGGACAACATTTTCCGTCTTGTTCACACGATCAAGGGCACGTGCGGGTTTTTGGGTCTGCCGCGGCTGGAAGCTTTGGCGCATGCCGCCGAGACCTTGATGGGCAAATTCCGCGACGGCATGCCGGTGACCGGCGAGGCGGTGACGCTGATCCTGAGCACCATCGACCGTCTCAAGGAGATTTTGAGCCAGCTTGAAGCCACCGAGGCCGAGCCGCCCGGGGTCGATGACGACCTGATCGGCCAATTGGAATTGTTGTCGGAAGGCGGTGGTGCGGCGGCTGAGGCGTTCGCGGCGGTGCCGGATGTCGCCGAGGCGCCGGACGTCGCGCCCGAGATGATGGACGAGATGGCTGCCGAGATCGTGGCCGAGGCCGCGCCGGTGGCGGAAGCGGCGGCGCCGTCCACCGAGGGCACCTTGGTGCCGCAGGTGCTGGAGCGGGCGCTGCGTCCGGGCGAAGTGTCGCTCGACGAATTGGAGCGCGCGTTCCGCGAGACCGAGATGGAAGTGGCGGCGCCGGCTCTCGCGCCCGACAGCGCGCCGGTGCGCCTTGAGATCGTCAAGGACGAGGCGCCGGCCAAGCCCGCCAAGAAGGACAAGGCCGAAGGCAAGGCCGCGGCCAAGCCAAAGAAGGCGGCCAGCGACAACGAGCCGGCCGCGGAAGGCGACAAGATCGCCAACCAGTCGATCCGCGTCAACGTCGATACGCTCGAACATCTGATGACCATGGTCTCGGAGCTGGTGCTGACCCGCAACCAGCTTTTGGAGATCAGCCGCCGTCACGAGGACAATGAGTTCAAGGTGCCGCTGCAGCGGCTGTCGACCGTCACCGCCGAGCTGCAGGACGGGGTGATGAAGACCCGCATGCAGCCGATCGGCAATGCCTGGCAAAAGCTGCCGCGCATCGTGCGTGACCTCGCCGCCGAACTTGGCAAGCACATCGAACTGGAGATGCACGGCGCCGACACCGAGCTCGACCGCCAGGTGCTTGATCTGATCAAGGACCCGCTGACCCATATGGTGCGCAACTCCGCCGACCATGGTCTTGAGACCACCGCGGACCGCGTGCGCGCCGGCAAGCCCGAGCAGGGCACCATTCGTCTGTCCGCCTATCACGAAGGCGGCCACATCGTGATCTGCATCGCCGATAACGGCCGCGGTCTCGATACCGAGCGGATCAAGGCCAAGGCGGTCGCCAATGGTCTCGTGAGCGAAGCCGACGTCGAACGGATGTCGGAGAACCAGATCCACAAATTCATCTTCGCGCCGGGCTTCTCCACCGCCGCTGCCGTCACCTC
>KI632514.1:0-1389 GCA_000504425.1 Rhodopseudomonas palustris JSC-3b
GATCAAGGTCCTCCCCAGACCTTGAATCATGACAGCGGCAAAGGCTCAATCGTTTATGGGTACAGAACCTAATCCAGTTTGAAGTTCGTTCTGGCCCTAACGAGGACCAGAGCATGAAGCGCAGCCGCTTTTCGGAAGAGCAGATCATTGGGATTTTGAAGGAGCACGAGGCTGGCGTTCCGGTCGCCGATCTGTACCGCAAGCACGGCGTCAGCGACGCCAGCATTTATAAGTGGAAGGCCAAATTCGGCGGAATGGACGTGTCGGAGGCCAAGCGGCTGAAGGCGCTGGAGGACGAGAACACGCGGCTCAAGCGGCTGCTGGCGGACGCCATGCTGGACAATGCAGCCTTGAAGGATCTTCTGGGAAAGAAGTGGTGACGCCCGCGGCCAAGCGGAAAGCTGTCGCGCATCTCGTTGGCATGCACGGGATGAGCGAACGGCGGGCGTGTAAAGCCATCGGCTGCTGCCGCATGACAGTCAGATATCAGACGAGCCGGAGCGATGATGCCGGGCTGCGCCAACGTATGAGGGCGATCGCCCATGAGCGCCGGCGCTTTGGCTATCGGCGCCTCCACGTCCTGCTCAAGCGTGAGGGTTACCTCGTCAATCACAAGAAGCTGTTCCGGCTGTACCGTGAGGAGAAGCTCACAGTACGCCGCAGGGGTGGCCGCAAACGGGCCCTCGGCACACGAGCACCTATGACCGTGCCGGTGCTGCCGAATGAGCGCTGGTCGCTCGACTTCGTGTCGGATCAGATGACCGATGGTCGGCGCTTCCGCATTCTGACTGTGGTCGACGACTGCACCCGCGAGTGCCTGGCGCTGGTGGTCGACACCTCGCTGTCGGGCGCCCGGGTCGCACGAGAACTGGACCGGCTGGTCGCCGAGCGTGGCAAGCCCAAGATGGTGGTGAGCGACAATGGCAGCGAGTTCACCAGCAATGCCATCCTGACATGGGCCGATCAGAGCCGTGTTGCCTGGCACTACATTGCGCCGGGCAAACCCATGCAAAACGCCTTCATCGAGAGCTTCAATGGCCGCCTGCGGGATGAACTTTTGAACGAAACGCTGTTCACCTCGCTCGCCCAGGCCCGCGTCGCGCTCCGGTGCTGGCGAGCCGACTACAATGATGCACGACCGCACTCACAGCTCGGGTGGCAGACGCCATCGGAGTTCGCCGCCACCTGCACTCCGCGTCGGGATCTAGCGCTGCGCTATATCGAAGGCTCCGCGCCAGATCCCGCCGCCCACATGGGCACATCCAACCGCCCGAACGAACTCAGACCTGGATAAAACTTGGGGGCAAGGTCAGCGGCACAGATCGGCGACCGGAACGCCAGCCTCGTGCTCCTTCAAAATCCCAATGATCTGCTCTTCCGAAAAGCGGC
>KI632514.1:1399-15054 GCA_000504425.1 Rhodopseudomonas palustris JSC-3b
CATTAAGCTCGAGGGGCAAGGTCATGAGACAAATAGAACAGTGCGATCATGATCCACAAATTGAAATAGAAGTGCTGCGTCATGGTCAGAAGATGCAATCCCCCGGCGACATAAGCGGCGATAAACGCCCAGCGATATGGCGACCCTGAAGAGTGTAGCATGACCCAGGCGAGAACGACGAAATAGGTCAGTAGCGCGAGCGACGCAGGAATGCCCTGTTCATAGGCGACGAACAGGAACAGATTGAGCGAACTGTCGCGGTCAATGGCCGACAAGAAGCCGGGTCCGCGCCCCAGAAATGGACTTTTGAGGACGCCTAAAGCGTCGTCTTTCCAAATTCGTGAGCGTGTGAAATTGCTTTTTTGAAACTCATTGCGACCAAAGTTGTCATGCTCCCGTTCATACAGCCCCGGCAGCGACCTCGATGAGCCGCCCCCTGCTTCACGCTCGGCTTCATCCCACTGCGTGGTCGCATCGGCGGGGACCGTGTCTTCCTGAGTGAGCGACGCCTTGGTGCTCAATACGCTGAGGCAATCGGGAATCTCGTTCGTCAGGCTGCGCGACCCCAGGCTGAGCACGACCCAAAACGTAAGAACGATAGCAAGCGGTAGCGCAAAGGCGCGAATGTTAAAGTGCAATGTCGGAACGGCGCCGTGCCAGGAAAAGCTATCAGCCGCAGCTTTATAGCGCCGGAAGGTTTCGAATGCGAACGAGATGGCGAGACCGCAAATCAGCACAAACCAAGTTGATGTCGACCAAGTGAGGAGGTAAGCGAGCGCGACGATCGTCGTCAGGCCCGCTTTGGTGTGCACGCTGAGCTTGACCTCCCGCCACAAGAAGACAATGGCAATCAGGCCGAGCGTATTGAAGTACCATCCGAGATAAGTCGGCTCATTGGAAAGGCCGTAGACGCGCGGCAAGGAGCTGCAATAACCCAGAGAATGCCAGGGCGAGGGGCGCGGGATGTAGTCTTGGAGGCTGAAGTCGTAGCGAAAGGGCTTGTTGAGGAGGAATTCCAAGCTGAATTCCAGGACGCAGAACGCCGACGTGCCGATGACGGCGATCAGGTTGACGAAACTGAGCCGCCGCCAGTTGCCGTGACCCATCATGATATTGCGCAGAACGATGCCAAGCAGCCCGAAAGAAAACAGGTAGACTGCGAGGTAGATGGTGCTTTTGGTATTAGGGTGCATAACGGCCGCCAGCACCGACAGCGCAAAGAACGGCATCAACGCATAGTCCTGGGGCTGCAACGCTATCGCCTCGCGCCAGCGCTGTCGCGGTACGATTATCGGATAGACCGCAATCAAGACAGCCAACGGCAGCATCGGAAGCAGTACGCGCCCATTGGCGAAAAAGATGTTGGTGATGCCGGCCGTCGCGACGATCACTGTCAGCAGCATTCCGATTGTGCGGGAATGCGTCTTATTCTCAAAAGGCATAATCCAATATTCTTCCGTATTTTTGGGCAACGTAGAATATGATCGCAAGAAGCAGGATACCTGACGCCAGCGTTGTGTAGGCCGCAGCCGCGAAGCCGCAAAGCGGGATGAAAACAACATTGAGCAGAATGTTCGTAAGCGCCGCAAGAATGTAACAGACGGCAAGAATCTTCGTGCGCTTTTGCATTGTCATGACATCGGCGAAGACGCCTGCCAGACTTGTAACGACCGTCGCGAGGCCGACGATGGGAATGACGACGTTTCCGGCAGAGAAGCGCTTGTCTATGATGAGGCCGGCGATCTCCCCGCCCCAGAAAACAAGCAGCAATACGATTGGCGTCAGCACCGCGAGCAGAATATAGCTGATCTTCCAGATGAAGCGATAGGCCTGTTCCTTTTCTCCGCTCTCCCAGGTGCGAAACAGAATCGGCAGATAGGCCATCATCATGACGCTCGAAATCGACAGAACGGAACGCTCCGCAAAAACGTAGTTTGCCGAATAGAGGCCGACTTCGGTGCTGCTCGCGAATATGCGGATGAGAAACTGGTCGCCATACATATTGATGAGGGTCGCCGAACTCATCAGCATCAACGGCAAGCCGTAGTGCATATATTCCCTCGCATATTTGGCAACGTCGATGCGCTCGGTCGAAACGGTGGCGAGGGCGATAACGAGCGTCGGCAGGTAGGATAGCGCGAGGGCGACAAAAATCATCGTTGTCTTGTTGCCGAAGGGGCCGATCAGCAGCCATAGACCGGCCGCATAAAGGACGATCTGGCCGATGACCGCGAAAGAGTAAAACCGCAGCAGGCGTTTCGCCGAGAAATAGGCAATGACCAGCATGAAAGAGCTGTGACAAATAAAAGCCAGGCTGACCGCCGCCAGCAGCAAAGGAACGGACGGCACCACGCCGCCGATGGCGCTGACCAGCAGCACCAGCACGAACAGCAGAAGAGCGATCAGGATCGTGGGGCGCGAAAGCCTATAAATAATGGCCTGAAAACGTGCGACTTCTTCGGTCTCGCTGTGTTCGGGCAGATAGCGATAGATCGACGAATTGAGCCACGACGTCGTGATGATGGCGAGCAGCGTCAGAATTGAATAAAGCAGCGTATATTCGCCATATTCCGCCGGGGTCAGGCTGCGGGTCAGGAACCAGACGATGAACAGCCAGGAAAGAACGTTCATGCCTTTGGAGAGCACGTAATAAGGCAGGTCCTTGCGGAATTCGCCGAGCATCAGGTCACTGCCTCATCAGGGTGTCGTAATAGCTTTCCCAGGACAGATCGCCGAGCTTGTCGCGACAGGTTTCCTGCGGGGTTGCCAACACACTTGCTAGCTCTTCGGCGAGGCTCTCCGTCGTCGCCTCGCAGATATGGAAACTCGGACAGGCGGTGAGCGTGTCGTTCTCCTCGACATCGAACTCGGTCGGACAAATCACCGGGCGGCCGAGGGCGAGCGCTTCCAGGGGCGAGATGTCGTAATCGCCGATATCCATCGACAGGAACACCGCGCATGCCTGCTTGAGCGGCAACAGGTCTTGCTCGTCGACACGGCCGATGAACTTCACACGATCGATAACGCCCGCCTCGCGCGCCGTTTGTTCGAGGAACGGGCGGTCGTCGCCGCCACCGCCCACCACCATCACCATGTCGACCGGCAGATCCGCCTTGGCGAAGGCGCGAATGATGACGTCGATGCGCTTCTTGCGGTCGAGCCGGGATATCGACAACAAATAGCGCTCATGCGTGAGGCCGAAACGGGAGAGCGTTGCTGATGAATCGATATTTGCCGTTAGCAGCTCGTGGCGGAAAGCACCGCGCGCCCTGATGGTCTTAGCGCCAAACAAAAGGCCGGTCTCCCAATCGATCTGGCGCGAAAAAGTGAAGCGTTTCTCGGCTCCGCGAACCGCGAACCAGCGAACCACGCAGATCAGTTCGTTGGCGATGCGGTTGGGGAGGGACAGCTTCGGCGCGGTCAGCGGGATCGTTTCGCGATAGCCGCGGCACGAACTGACGATGGTCGCCAGATGCCGGCGAAAGATGAGCGCGTATTTTCCGTTGTCGTGCGGGTACTGGAACATTTGCCCGAAGATGAGGAAGCGGTAGCGGATGCCGGAGCCGAGCAGCGCCAGATAGACAAGCGCCACGTCATATTCCCCCTGCACAAACACCGTCTTCACGCCGCGCCGCTTGAGCTCGGCACGCAGGCGGGGCAGGCTCATGGCGCGCGACCAAGCCCGCTTCAGGATATTGCCGCGGTCGATTTCCTTGCCGCCCAGATCGACGATATCGCGTTTTTCGTATTCGCCATTGAACAGTACCTCGTCATTGTAATGCCAGGTGAACACGAACACCCGATCACCGATCGAGCGATAATAGCGGGCGCCTTCTTGGATGAGCCGTTCGCCGCCCCCCATGCGGTCGAACCGATTCCAGACCCAGGCTATGGTACGGGGCATCGATCAGGCTCCCAGCGTGAGACGATAGCCGAACAGCACACTCCAACTATCGGTCGAAGGCGGCTTGCCCGTGAACCATTCAAGCGAGAACATCCGTTCGAACCCCATTCCCGCCATCAATTCGTCGAGTTCGGCATCGAAAAAGCAGCGCATCGGGTGCACTTCCTTGAAGTTGCTGATCTCGCCAGTTGCGAGGTTCTTCGCGTAGATGTCGTAATTCACGTCGATGACATTGCGCTCGTAATGGAACTCCGGTTCGGCGATGCGCACGATTTCGGCCTTGTCGCTCGACAGCCGGCGCGCCCGCACATGCGGCTTCTGGGTGTAGACGGCCGGCCCGTACCAGCAGTCGAACACCAACAGGCCACCAGGCCGCAGCACGCCCCGTATGTGGTCGAGTGACTGTTTCAGCGCGGCGTTGTCGGGCAGATAGCTGATGACATCGAACAGCGAAATGACGTGATCGAAGGAGCGATCGACGAAGAAATCGCGCAGATCGCCCGGCGCAAAGGACAGACGCGCGGCAGTTTCCGCAGCAAGGCCGGCGCGGCGCTCTTCTGCAGCCTTGAGCATCTCGGTGGAGCGGTCGATGCCGTGCACCCGATAGTCCATTTCGGCGAGATGCGCGGCATGAATGCCGGTGCCGCAGCCCAGTTCCAACAGGTCCTTGCCGTCGCTGTCATATTGTTCGAGCAGCGACGCGATAAACTGTGCCTCTTCGAGGTATTTCTTGCCAGCATAGAGCAAGTCATAATAAGTGGAGTAAAGATCAAAATTTTCTGAGGACATCCTCAATCTTCTGGCTGATGGTGGGAATGTGGACGGGATCAAGACCGAGCCCCGAGGGGATGTAAAAGCCCTTTTGGGCAATCCGCTCGCTGACCGGCAGGCTTATGTCGGCAAGCTGCGGGTAGTGCTTCAGCAGCGCGGGCTGTCGGTGCAGCGGGTAGAAGAAGTGCCGCGTGCCGATGCCTTCCTCGCCGAGTGCGGCCATCACCGTGGCCGCGTCGGCTGGAAAATCGTCGTCGAGGACTAGCGGATAAACCCAGTAGATATTCTCGGCATAGTCGGTCGCGGGCAAGGGCAGGCTGATGCCTTCGACGTCTTTCAGCGCCTCGTCATAGGCGCGGCCGATGCGCCGCTTCAGTTCGACATTGCGCGGCAATTTCTCGAACTGCGCGAAACCTAGCGCCGCTTGCATGTTGGTCATGCGGTAGTTCCAGCCGAGTTCGGTGTGGATATAGCGGCGCTCCTTGTCGAAGGAGAGGTTGCGCATGAAGCGGATGCGCTCGATGAGCGCCGGGGCGTCGGCGAGCACCATGCCGCCTTCGCCCGTTGTGATGTGCTTATTGGGATAGAAACTGAAGATGCTGATATCGCCGAAGCTACCACACTGCTTGCCGCGATAGGTTTGCCCGATGGCTTCCGCGGCGTCCTCGATCACCTTCAGCTCGTGTTGCGCGGCCAGCGCCAGCAATGGGTCGAGATCGGCAGGCAGACCGTAAATGTGGGCGATCAGTACGGCTCGGGTGCGCTCGTTGATCGCGGCTGCGACATCTTCGGCGCGCATATTAAAGGTGACGGGGTCGCAATCGACGAAAACGGGCGTCAGGCCGAGACCCGGAAGGGCCGATGCACAGGACACGATCGTAAACGACGGCAGGATCACCTCGGAGCCAGGCGACAGCTGCAACGCATCGAACGCGAGTTGCAGCGCCGCCGTGCCGCTCGTGACGGCGACCGCCTCGTTGCGCCCGACAAACTTCGCCATCGCGTCTTCGAAACACTTGACGAACGGTCCCTCGGAAGAGATCCAGCCTGTTTCGATGCACTCGGTGAGATATTTCAGTTCATTGCCGTCGATAAGCGGCTGGTTTACCGGAAAGCCCAAGCACACCTCCAAAAGAATCTCCGCCGCGGTCAAGGAGGGCTTTATTGCGACGCGGCCCCGGTTAGATCTCGTATTTATCCCAGTCCCGACCCTTGTAAGGGCCCTGCTTCAACTCAAAATAGGTAGTGCCTTTGGCGAAGGTCAACTTGTGACCGCCCTTTAGTTGCAGCAGTGCCATTCTGTCGGTCAGGGTCTCGCGCCCCACCTCGCGTTCCTGCTCGTCGTAGAAGACTGCGTCGAGCCTACCCTCAATGATGAAGATGAATTCCGATGTGCCCTCGATTTCGCGGCCGACCCGCTTGTGGATGTGCGGCTTCGACGTCCAATCCTCATCGATAACGCCGACACCGAACTGCATGGCAAAATGACCCGGCGTCGGAAAACTCTTCCCGCTCGGCGCCGTCATGTCGTATATGTGTGCGATGACGTCGCCGTCGCTTTCGACCGCCTTCAACAATACGTTCCTGCTCAAGTGTTCGTTCCCACCTTGCCGAACGCGGCATAAAACACTGTTCCGGTTATAGATGCCCACCCTACTTTGGCGCAAGCTAGAAGTGCCGCTCCTGACGTCCGTCGGTGGCCGCATAACGCGGTGCTATTTACGAAGCTGCTTGGCGGGCGGCCCGTCCCATGGCGATGAAGTATTGGTCCAGGCGATGGACGTGCTTCGCCAAGTAGTAGGTCGAGAAGAATAGGAGGGTGAGGTTCAGTAAGTAGAGCGGGGCGAATGGCGTTCGATCTGAAAACGAGTAGACCGCGTAGGAAATGGGCCACATCAGGAGGATATGCAAGAGATAGAAAGAGTATGACTGTACGCCGATATCGGTGACAGACCGGATCGTCCACGTATTCTGCCGGCTGTTGATGAATTGGCGCGTCGAGTAGATGATGAGGAACCAAGCAATGCCTAGGAAATCGTTGAAACCGATCAATTGATACTTGAATTCCGACAGTGCGATCAGAATGAAAAGGCCGAAAGCGCCAGTGTATACGGCGCTAAGCCGCAGCGAGAGTACGACGAGTGCGGCGATGAGGCTGATCAAAGAAACGTTTTCCAGAGCGTGCCCCGAAAAGCGATAGTTGACGTAGGTAACGAGGCCGAAGAAAGCGATGCCGCCCGCCGTCAGAATCGTTCGGTCGTTGCCTGCTCTCTCTCGGTCGCGATGCACGACTTGGTACAGTAACGCTCCCAGCAGAAAGTCGACCAAGAGATTTGGTATCGAGTAGAAGTTCAGCGTGCTCGCTGACGGAAAGAACGGGTGGACTATCTGATAGTATTCGAGGGCTGCCGCAGCCAGGAAGACGAGAATGAAGCCGGTGCGCGTCAGGTCGAGTAGGTAGGCGAGAGCGGGAAACAGTAGATAGTAATACACTTCGGCTGCGAGTGACCAGGAGCCATCGAGGAAGGTGTACTCGTGCGCTGTCGCGTCGACCCCCTGAAGAAGAAAGATGTGAACGAAGACGTTCTGCCATGTGAAGCTTTCGGCTCTGATTGAGTTTTTCCAGAACCCGGCAAAGTCAGAGAGAAAAAACTTTAGCGCCAAGTAGATTGCGATCGACAGAATCACTGCAAGATAGTAGAGTGGAAGAAGACGGAATATTCGTTTTCGATAGAAGGCGCCTAAGCGCGGGGTGCGTCGATAGCTACCAAATATAACATAACCGGAAATCACGAAGAACAATTCCATGCCGGCCTGCAGATTGCCAAAATAGGGGAGGAAACGCCCAAAATACTCGCTGAGGTGCGCGTTGGTGGCGCCTGCATGAAGGGCCAGCACAGACAAGATCGCGAGGCCGCGATAGAAATCGAAGGCGATCTCCCGATGCGGCTCGGTGCTCGTAACGTTGTCCATGGTTCTCCCTCATGGCAGCACGTCTATAACGCCGTCGCTGCCGCTTCCTCATCTTTCAGGGGCGCATTACACTTTCCGGCGTCGATTCAGTCCGCCACGGTAATAGACGATGATATCGTGTGGGCCAAGCGGCGTATCGCTCTTGCGGCCGAGGAAGTAGCAGCCGGAAGCGCCGTCGAGGGCAAGGCTAGGCCGAGCCAGCCCGTCGAAATAGCGCAGCCAGAAGATGGGCAGCGTCGAGGCGATGGCAAGCTTGCGGCTGCCGGTGAGCGCGTGCCAGAAATAGCGGCTCGACCAGATCAGCGCCGTGCCCGGTCCGGCAACGCTGCCTGAGGAGATCTCCTCGAAGCGGCGGAACAGCCAGCGATGGCCGGAATGGGTGAAGCGGGTGAAGTCGTAGGCCGCCTCGTGCACCTGCTGCATGAACGGCGTTTCGGCATAGACAATGCCGCCGGGCCTCAGCACGCGATGGATCTCGGCGACAACGACGTGCGGCTCCAGCACATGCTCGAGCACCGCCTCGATCCAGACGCCGTCGACCGAGGCGGCGGGAAGTGGGATCTGGTGGCCATCGGCGATGAATGAGGTGAGCGGCGAAGCGTAGACATCGAAGGCCCGCAATTCAATGTCGTCGCGGCCATAGAGCTTGTGGGCGCCGGAGCGAACGGTGTCGCCGCCTACCACCAGCACCACCGGCTTTTCCGCCGCCGCCTTCAACTCCTGCAAAAAACGCTCGGCATTGGTTTCGGTGATCGGGCTCTCGCCCTTGATGGCGCGGCGCAGCGCATGAAATAGGCTCGAGCGCTCACGCGAGATTTCAGAGGCGCCTTGCGCGGCGACCAGGCGTTCCCGCTGGATGACGCTGCGCTCGAAATCGATCAGCGCCGGATGATTGCCGATCATCGGGAAGCTGTCCGTCGCATGATAGCGGCAGCTCGCATCCGTGCAGTTGAGGTTGTCCTCGCCGCTCTGGCGCAGCGGTGCATGGCAGCGGGGACAGCAATAGGCCTTAAGTGCGATCATGCGGCGGTTTCCCTCATCCATGGCGGGGGGTCGTCCATTGTGAATGTGCACTGAAGTGGGCCCCCTCACTCAATTGCCGTAAGTATCTCGTATCGCATGAAAAATCTCCGGCTCGGCCGGGACCCGTTTCCATCACTCGGCCCCCTGAGAAACTTCGGATTATCTCAGAATATCATGCGCTTGAGCTTACTAACGTTGGACAGCAACTTCAGTGCAAATCCGTTAGTATGATTCACGCGGGCCCGTTAAAGAAGGGGCTATTCAAGAGAGCAAAATGCATTTCAGGTGACTTGCATAATCCGCAGGATGTCTTGGTTGACGATGTCGACATCGAAGCGCTGCTGTGCGTATTTGAGGCTGCGCGCCCCCATTTTGACGCACAGCTGCGGGTCGACGATAAAGCGTTCCATCGCCGCGGCGAGGCTTGCGGCGTCGCGCGCCGGTACGAGAAAGCCGTTCTCCCCCTCGATCACCGTCTCGCGGCAGCCCGGTCGGTCGGTGGTGATGACGGCGCGGCCGGTGGCGAGCGCCTCTAAAGCCGATCGGGGAATGCCCTCCCGGTAGAACGATGGCAGCACGAATACGTCAGCCTCGCGAAGGAATGGCCGCACATCGTCGCTCGCGCCCAGATATTCCACCGCGTGCCACAAAGCGACTTCGGTATCGTCGGGCGACGCCGGATTAACTCGGTCCATCATGCCCAGCAGACGAAACCGGCAACCGGGATGGCGCTCCTTGATGATCGCCGCGGCAGCAGCAAATTCCCGCACTCCCTTGTCGACCAGCACTCGGCTGACCATCAAGAAGCTTGGGCCGTGCGGCGAAGTGACAATGGGGGCCGCTTCGAATTGCTGCATGTCGACGCCGGAGCCGCCGACGACGTGAGAGGGCTGTTCGGTAGCCAACACCTTCAACGAGCGCATGAGCGCCTCGTCGTCGGGGTTCTGGAAGATCGCTGCACGGGCTCCCTTCATAGACGCCTTGAGCAGTTGCACCACAATGCCCCGGACAAGCTGCTTCTTCATGCCGCCGCCGTCGGTGAACGCATAGCCAAGGCCACTATAAAGCGGGTAGTAGTGGCGGTGCCCGAGACTGCGGGCGGCGAGTCCCGCATAGGCGACCGGCTTCATCGAATAGGCGAGGATCCGATCGGGCTTCAGAGCAAGGATCTTTCGTCGCAGCGCCGCCGTGTAGGCAATATCCTCCAGTGGCCCGAAGCCGGCGCGGGACAGCGAAACCGGTTGCAGCTCGACGCTCATTGCCTTCAGCTCGTCCCGTATCTTCTGCTGTTTTTCGGCAGTGAGATCATCTAGCGGTGTTATCGCCGTCACGTGGTGACCGAGCGAGACCAAGCGGCGCATAAGAGGTCCGCGGAAGATCACGAGAGACGGCGCGTAATTGCCGATAAGCATGATCCGCAATCTGTCATTTGTCGCCATCGGTGCTCTTCCTCAAAAGTCCTTTCCGCGAGCGGTCGAAGGCCGCCGGAAGTGCAGATTTGTTGCAGCCATTTACATCACCCGGCAAGCCAAGTAAACGAACGACCCAGTTCATGGATCGACCGGCGCCTCGAGCGGATCGTTCGCTTCGGGGAGTGTTTCATCTTCCGCTCGGACGCGGAGCGGGCGATGGGATCGTGGTGCGGCAAACTGGGTGAACACACGACAGGAAGCAATCATGCGGGTGTTTGTTACGGGGGCGGCCGGTTTCATAGGCGCCAATCTTTCCGCTAGACTGTTGGCTGCGGGCCATCAGGTCATCGGCATGGACAATCTGGACCCATATTATGATGTCGAACTGAAGAAGGCGCGCCTGCAGCCGCTGCTCACCGACAACGGATTCATCGACGTCCGGGGCGATATCGCCGATAAGGATCTGGTCATGTCGCTGTTCGCTGAGCATCGGCCGACGCATGTGGTCAATCTTGCGGCGCAGCCCGGCGTGCGCCACTCGCTGAAAGATCCTTGGTCCTACACTCATAGCAACGTACTTGGCTTCTTAAGCCTGCTCGAGGCCGCTCGGGCGCATCCCGTCGAGCACTTCGTCTTTGCTTCATCGAGTTCGGTCTACGGCGCCAACAAGCGTATGCCGTATTCCGAGCATAAGAGTGCCGATCATCCGGTGTCGCTTTACGCGGCGACCAAGAAAGCCAATGAGATGATCGCACACAATTATGCGCATCTGTATCGGATTCCGTGCTCCGGCCTACGCTTCTTCACGGTCTATGGTCCGTGGGGACGCCCCGATATGGCGCCAATGCTATTCACCAGCGCCATTCTCGCGGGACGTGCCATCGATGTATTCAATCATGGAAACATGCGGCGCGACTTCACCTATGTAGACGATATCGTCGCCGGCGTTGCCGCGCTGCTGCCTCTGCCGCCCGCGCCTGACGGGAACTGGGACCCGGACGCCCCCGATCCGGCAACGAGCGGCGTCGCCCCCTATCGTATTCTCAACATCGGCAAGAACAAGCCCGAGCCGCTGATGGAGTTTATCGAACTGCTCGAGGCGAAGCTTGGCCGCAAGGCGGTCAAGAACATGCTGCCGATGCAGGAAGGCGACGTGCATGCAACATGGGCCAACAGCGGTGATCTCACGCAGCTGACCGGATATCAGCCCGAGACGCCTCTTTCCGTCGGTATCGCACGCTTCGTCGACTGGTATGCGGATTATTTTAATGTTGCGCTGAGTTGAGGAGGCGACTGCTGACTCAGGCGAAAACCTACCGAGGGCGCTCCGAACCGCTGCGGATGGTACCACCGGAGAGAGCGGATCGCGCCTTAGGAGGAAAATCTGAGTCCTGACCTGAGTATTTGAGTCTCAAGGATACCCCGAAAATGAAGAAAGCTCTGATTACCGGCATTACCGGTCAGGACGGTTCTTATCTTGCCGAACTTCTGATCGCCAAAGGCTATCAGGTACACGGCATGAAGCGCCGCTCCTCACTGATCAACACCCAGCGCATCAACCATATCTACGAGGAGCCGCATCACAGGGACGTCAAGCTGCTGTTGCACCACGGCGATATGACGGATGGCATGAACATCGCCCGCCTGCTGCAGGCGATCGAACCCGATGAAATCTACAATCTCGCCGCCATGAGCCATGTTCACGTCTCCTTCGAGACGCCAGAATACACCGGCAATGTCGACGCGCTTGGCACGCTGCGGATTCTTGAGGCGGTCCGCTTCCTTGGACTTGAGAAAAAAACGCGCATCTACCACGCGTCGACCTCCGAACTGTTCGGTAAGGTGCAGGAAACTCCGCAGACCGAGGAAACGCCGTTCTATCCGCGCAGTCCCTATGCCGTCGCCAAGGTTTATGCCTACTGGATTACCCGCAACTACCGCGAGGCCTACCATATGCATGCCAGCAACGGTATCCTGTTTAACCACGAAAGCCCGCGGCGCGGCGAAACCTTCGTGACTCGCAAGATCACCCGCGGCCTCGCCCAGATCGTTGCCGGGCTCGAGAACAATATCTATCTAGGCAACCTCGATGCCAAGCGCGATTGGGGCCATGCCCGCGACTATGTCCGCGGCATGTGGATGATCCTGCAACAGGATGTCCCTGACGATTACGTGCTCGCCACCGGCGAAACCCGCTCGGTGCGCGACTTTGCCGATATTGCCTTCCGTACCATCGGAATCAACCTGGCATTCACCGGCAAGGGCGTTGACGAGAAGGGGTACGTCGCCGACCTCGACGAGGATAAGTTTGCAGCCGTACTGGAGAAGGCTGGCGTCGTCCGCGAGGCCGTGCCGCCGACCAAAGGGCAGTGCGTGATTGAGGTCGATCCCTATTACTTCCGCCCGACCGAAGTGGACCTGCTGCTCGGCAACCCGGCCAAAGTCAAACGAGTCACGGGTTGGCAGCCGGAGATCAGCTTCGAGCAAATGGTCGATGAGATGGTGATTGCGGATCTCGGGCTGTTCCTCGGCGCCGGCCGGAGCGAACGGCGAAAGCGGCGTCGGAAATAGGACACCAGGAGCGGAGCCAGAAGTAGGTGCTCACTCTTGTGGCGCCTCCGTCGAGGAAGGTGCGCTCAGCTGCAATGGTGAGTAGATCTGACCTTGCCCCCAGTCGGGCCGCCAGCACCGGAGCGTGACGCGGGCCTGGGCGAGCGAGGTGAACAACGTTTCGTTCGGCAGTTCATCGCGAAGGTGGCCATTGATGGGGTGGACGGCCTCCGCACCGAAGCTTTGCGTGCCATGGTGGAGTCGGCGTTGACCGCCAAAGCCATAGGAGCAAGTTCCCATGCAGATCAGTATTGTCGGTTTTGACATTGCAGAGAATGTCTTCCAAATGCAGGCTGCGGAGCGGCCGGCCGCCCGATAGCTCAGTTGCGGCTTCGCCGCGCGCAAGTCATCGACTATTTCCGCGCGCCTAGACCTTGTGTCGTTGGCATGGCAGCTTGTGCGACTGCGCATCACTGGGCGCGCGAACTGATTAGGCTTGGTCATCTGTCCGGCTCATTCCGGCCGCTTATGTGAAGCCTTACGTCAAGCGCAACAAGACAGACGCAGTTGACGCCGAAGCAATTGCGGAGGCAATGCTGCGGCCAACAATGCGTTTTGTTTCCGTGAAATCTTCCGAGCAGCAGGCATCGCTCATGCTCCACCGTGTACGAGAGCAACTCGTCCGACAAAGAACCATGTTAGCGGCTAGGTCGTGGACTCATAAGCTCTGAGCCAGAGTCTGGTTGATGTGAGCAGGGCAGCAGCGAGGAAGTTTCTGGCGAGTTTGTCGAAGCGCATGGCGACGCGTCAGAAGTGTGTGAGCTTGCAGAAGAAGCGTTCGATCAGGTTGCGCTGGCGATAGAGGCTTGGATCGACGGAACGCTGAACTTTGCGATCGCGCTGGGTCGGAATGTGCGCCTCGCTGCCGCGCTGGCGAACCATTTCGATAATGGCGCCGGCGTCGTGGCCGCGATCGGCAACGAGGGCGCTGGCCGGCGGCAGTCCTTCCAGCAGGGCCGCGA
>AYSU01000037.1 GCA_000504425.1 Rhodopseudomonas palustris JSC-3b
TCATTACGCCATTCGTGCAGGTCGGAACTTACCCGACAAGGAATTTCGCTACCTTAGGACCGTTATAGTTACGGCCGCCGTTTACCGGGGCTTCAATTCAGAGCTTGCACTCCTCCTCTTAACCTTCCGGCACCGGGCAGGCGTCAGACCCTATACGTCATCTTGCGATTTCGCAGAGCCCTGTGTTTTTGTTAAACAGTTGCCACCCCCTGGTCTGTGCCCCTTCTGCCTGCTTGCGCAAACAGAAGGCCTCCTTATCCCGAAGTTACGGAGGTAAATTGCCGAGTTCCTTCAACATAGTTCTCTCAAGCGCCTTGGTATACTCTACCAGTCCACCTGTGTCGGTTTCGGGTACGGTCTGATGTGGAGGCTATTTCCTGGAACCCCGTCGAGGCCTGACCAATCCAGTAAGGTCAGACAACATAAGGGATTCGTCACCATCCACTGGCTCACGAATATTTGCGTGATTCCCATCGACTACGCCTTTCGGCCTCGCCTTAGGGACCGGCTAACCCTGCGAAGATTAACTTTACGCAGGAACCCTTGGACTTTCGGCGACACTGTCTTTCACAGTGTTTGTCGTTACTCATGCCAGCATTCGCACTTCTGATACCTCCAGGCGCCCTCACGGGTCGCCCTTCGCAGGCTTACAGAACGCTCCGCTACCGCGTACGCTTGCGCGCACACCCTAAGCTTCGGCTCGTGGCTTGAGCCCCGTTACATCTTCGGCGCAGAAACCCTTATTTAGACCAGTGAGCTGTTACGCTTTCTTTAAAGGATGGCTGCTTCTAAGCCAACCTCCTGGTTGTTTTGGGATTTCCACATCCTTTCCCACTTAGCCACGAATTGGGGGCCTTAGCTGTAGGTCCGGGTTGTTTCCCTCTCCACGACGGACGTTAGCACCCGCCGTGTGACTCCCGGATAGTACTCTCAGGTATTCGGAGTTTGGTTGGGTTTGGTAAGACGGTAAGTCCCCCTAGCCCATCCAGTGCTCTACCCCCTGAGGTATTCATCCGAGGCGATACCTAAATATCTTTCGCGGAGAACCAGCTATTTCCCAGTTTGATTGGCCTTTCACCCCTAACCACAAGTCATCGGAGTCTTTTTCAACAGACACCCGTTCGGTCCTCCAGTGAGTGTTACCTCACCTTCAACCTGCTCATGGCTAGATCACTAGGTTTCGGGTCTAATACAACGAACTTGACGCCCTATTCAGACTCGCTTTCGCTGCGCCTACGCCTATCGGCTTAAGCTTGCTCGTTAAATTAAGTCGCTGGCCCATAATACAAAAGGTACGACGTCACCCAGAACGCATCTTGGGCTCCGTCTGTTTGTAGGTGTCCGGTTTCAGGTCTATTTCACTCCCCTCGTCGGGGTGCTTTTCACCTTTCCCTCACGGTACTGGTTCACTATCGGTCGCTGAGGAGTACTTAGGCTTGGAGGGTGGTCCCCCCATGTTCAGACAGGATTTCACGTGTCCCGCCTTACTCAAGGATACATCTTTGCATTACCCGTACGGGGCTATCACCCTCTAAGGCCCAGCTTTCCTGACTGGTTCCGGTTGTCTTTGATGTATCACTGGCCTGGTCCGCGTTCGCTCGCCACTACTAGCGGAGTCTCGGTTGATGTCCTTTCCTCCAGGTACTTAGATGTTTCAGTTCCCTGGGTTCGCTCAAAACCCCCTATGTATTCAGGAGTCTTGTACCTTCGCTTGATAACCGGAAATCCAAGCCCACCATCATTCGCATGATGATGATCTTAGAGTTCCGGCTATCGAAGGTGGGTTTCCCCATTCGGAAATCCGCGGATCAAAGCTTCTTCGCAGCTCCCCACGGCTTATCGCAGCGTAGCACGTCCTTCATCGCCTCTCAGCGCCAAGGCATCCACCGAACACCCTTAAGGCACTTGATTGCTCTCATTATCAATGTCCACACACTCGGCAGAATGTTCTGCAGGCTAGCTTCTCAAGCGAGAAGCGCGCGGGTGAGGCGCATCACATGCAGACGGATCATTGATTAGAAAGACCAGCTTGCTTCATAAGATCGAACCGATGGCGATGCGGTCAAGCGTCGCCAACAAAGATCATTTTTACAACTTGGCCGATGGCCAAGCGCCGAAAAATGATCCGGAGATAGTGATCAGAACCGCAGCTTGCGCCGCAGATCCGAACTCGGATCGATCTCCTCTTCACGATGTCAGATATCCCGCAATGCTTGCCTTAAAGGCAGCACGCGAAGTTGTGTCTCGCGGACGAATAACCGGCGCAAGCCGTCATCAAGGGTCGCCCATCTGGTGGAGCCAGACGGGATCGAACCGACGACCTCATGCTTGCAAAGCACGCGCTCTCCCAGCTGAGCTATGGCCCCGTAACCAGAAGACGAATGCAGCGCTCGATAAAATGGTGGGCCTGGGAAGACTTGAACTTCCGACCTCACGCTTATCAAGCGCGCGCTCTAACCAACTGAGCTACAAGCCCTCAGCACGAGAGGCAGTAATCCTGCACCCAGCTTCAAGCTAAAAGCGCAGCGCCGCCCCAGGCGCGTGTTCGTCCGCGAAGAAAGAGAAACGAAGACGGCGGGTCCCGCCAATGGAGCTCGTATGACTTAGAGCTCCTGATGTTTCTAAAACAGGTCGATAAGAGCAAGCTCTTGAAGACCCATCCTTAGAAAGGAGGTGATCCAGCCGCAGGTTCCCCTACGGCTACCTTGTTACGACTTCACCCCAGTCGCTGACCCTACCGTGGCCGGCTGCCTCCTTGCGGTTAGCGCACCGTCTTCAGGTAAAACCAACTCCCATGGTGTGACGGGCGGTGTGTACAAGGCCCGGGAACGTATTCACCGTGGCATGCTGATCCACGATTACTAGCGATTCCAACTTCATGGGCTCGAGTTGCAGAGCCCAATCCGAACTGAGACGGCTTTTTGAGATTTGCGAGGGGTCGCCCCTTAGCATCCCATTGTCACCGCCATTGTAGCACGTGTGTAGCCCAGCCCGTAAGGGCCATGAGGACTTGACGTCATCCCCACCTTCCTCGCGGCTTATCACCGGCAGTCTCCTTAGAGTGCTCAACTAAATGGTAGCAACTAAGGACGGGGGTTGCGCTCGTTGCGGGACTTAACCCAACATCTCACGACACGAGCTGACGACAGCCATGCAGCACCTGTGCTCCAGGCTCCGAAGAGAAGGTCACATCTCTGCGACCGGTCCTGGACATGTCAAGGGCTGGTAAGGTTCTGCGCGTTGCGTCGAATTAAACCACATGCTCCACCGCTTGTGCGGGCCCCCGTCAATTCCTTTGAGTTTTAATCTTGCGACCGTACTCCCCAGGCGGAATGCTTAAAGCGTTAGCTGCGCCACTAGTGAGTAAACCCACTAACGGCTGGCATTCATCGTTTACGGCGTGGACTACCAGGGTATCTAATCCTGTTTGCTCCCCACGCTTTCGTGCCTCAGCGTCAGTAATGGCCCAGTGAGCCGCCTTCGCCACTGGTGTTCTTGCGAATATCTACGAATTTCACCTCTACACTCGCAGTTCCACTCACCTCTGCCATACTCAAGACTTCCAGTATCAAAGGCAGTTCTGGAGTTGAGCTCCAGGCTTTCACCTCTGACTTAGAAACCCGCCTACGCACCCTTTACGCCCAGTGATTCCGAGCAACGCTAGCCCCCTTCGTATTACCGCGGCTGCTGGCACGAAGTTAGCCGGGGCTTATTCTTGCGGTACCGTCATTATCTTCCCGCACAAAAGAGCTTTACAACCCTAGGGCCTTCATCACTCACGCGGCATGGCTGGATCAGGGTTGCCCCCATTGTCCAATATTCCCCACTGCTGCCTCCCGTAGGAGTTTGGGCCGTGTCTCAGTCCCAATGTGGCTGATCATCCTCTCAGACCAGCTACTGATCGTCGCCTTGGTGGGCCATTACCCCACCAACTAGCTAATCAGACGCGGGCCGATCTTTCGGCGATAAATCTTTCCCCGTAAGGGCTTATCCGGTATTAGCTGAAGTTTCCCTCAGTTGTTCCGAACCAAAAGGTACGTTCCCACGCGTTACTCACCCGTCTGCCACTGACGTATTGCTACGCCCGTTCGACTTGCATGTGTTAAGCCTGCCGCCAGCGTTCGCTCTGAGCCAGGATCAAACTCTCAAGTTGGACTTGAACTTTGAACCGGCTGATCACAACGTTTGACGAGGTCCCACCATCACCAACAATCCGAAGATCGTCGATCCGTCGCCGCGCTTCACAGCGCTGGCGAACATGGTGTTTCCTTTAAAACGTGTACCGCCGAAGTCTCGTCCGGTCTCAATCCGAAAAAGCCGAAGCCTTTTCAACATCGAGACCCGCTAGGACTCCGCCGTCCACGTTTCTCTTTCTTCATCTCAACTTGTCAAACAGCCCGGGCCCGAAGGACCCAACCCCTAAGGGGCAAAATCTCGTCTCATCCACTCGACGCCAATCGGCAACCGACAACTATCGGCTGCTGAAGCACTCACCGAGAAGAGAGAGCTTGGAGAGGCACGGAAGCCCGCCAGGACCCGGAGGTCTCGGCGGCGGCGCCGCGCTCAGTGGCTGTCTTATAGGGC
>AYSU01000038.1 GCA_000504425.1 Rhodopseudomonas palustris JSC-3b
CGCGCGGTCGCCATCACCTCGAGCAAGGCGCGGTCGAACGGCAAGGTGCCCGGCTGCTTGGCAAGCTCGGCATAGCTGGTTTCTTTCAGCAGCTGCGCCTGGGCCCCATCCGGCCCGTTCGGGTCGGCGGTGTGGGCTCGGCTAGTTGGCATACTCAAGGCAGCGCGGCATCGAAAACGAGCAACTAGAGTGAAGGTGGAGGGGCGCAAGAGTTACGCTGAGATCGACGCTCGGGATCATAAGGGACCCATGATTACCCTAGCCCGCCGACTTCGGCGGAAATCGCCAAAAGGAGACTGGCGTCCGTTGCGAGCTGTAGCTGACGAACTTGCGAAGGTCAGCTTCCTTTCAAGCTCCGGAAAATCCTACGCTGCCTCAGCAATAGGTGAGTTGTGATGACGTCATACCTTCGCTGAATTCGGCTTCCTGAAAGTGATTAAATTCTGGTGATGATGATTAATCTTGTAGGCATAAGGGTATCCGAACGGGAATAGAGGCTTTACCGGCTGCAGCAAAACGGTAGTCCCGGAAAACTCGAAGCCTAGCGAAACCATCATTCGGACGATATCAGCCTGAACACAAGTCTCAACCTTGTTAACGGTGAAGTCGCTGATAATGATCGTGCAATACCTTCCCGGTTTTAGACAGGATTTGGCGGTCCCCATGATCTTCTCTAGAGCCGCAATGAACCTATCATAGGAATCGAAGTTACTAAGATCGTTGGAATTCTCGCTATAATATTCGACTCCGTCTCGCGCTCCTCGACGATAAGCTTTCCCATTCGCATGCCGAATTCCCTTTCCATCGTTTTTGAGAATGTTGTGGTAAGGGGGGCTGGTTACGATGTAGTCCACAGCTGGCACATGCTGAAGCTCCCTAGCGGAATCTCCAACAACATATTGCCATTTTGCGTCAGGAAAGCCCGCCATTCGTTGCTTTGCGAGCTGTTTGTATTCTTTGTTCAGGTCGATACCGATCGACTCGCGGCCTAATTTAGCTGCAGCCACCAATGTGGACCCACTCCCAACAAATGGGTCCAGCACAGTCATTCCGCGCTTCGTAAACAAGGAAATGAGTCTTTGCACGTCCCCCACCAGGAAGGGCGCGGGATGTTTGTAAGCGTGCTTGTCCTCAGGAGCTGATTCAGAGGTCCAAAAGCTGCGAGTAAGCAGCAGCCAGTCCTTTCCCGTCAGATCGTTCAAAGTATTGCGCTTGTCGTATTTACCAGGCTTGCCTTCGTCAGCGAGGGGCTTTCTTGGTCGCTTCGTTCCGGTACGATACCGCTGACTACCTTTAGCCTTAGCCAGCGCGCTTTTAACTGTTAGATCGTCCACTTTTTCGCTCCTAAAGTGTCTGCCCGAGGAACAGCAGGTCATCCCATGCAAGCCTTGCGGTTGCGGAAGCTCTGCGGACCTGAGAGTAGGTGAGGTATTTCCATCCATTTTCAGCAAACGACTGCTTGAAAAGCGGATCGACGACGCGGAGCAATTCGTCTTCGCGATCCTCAGGAATCACCATAAATTTCGGAATATCAAACGAAGCGTTAGAACCGCGTTGAATAGCGGACGTGAAATTAGTGCTATTTTCTACTTCCCAGAGGCACCGAATGTTTGTCGGATTAGATTGTTCCAGGAAAATGACATCGACCATTTCAAGCCGATCAATGGTCTGTTGATCGCAAGGAAGATGGTTTAGATTGTTCCGATCCGCCAAATCGCGAAGCAGCTTTCCAGTGCTTGTGCGCTCCGGCTGCTCGCGTCGGCCAACGAACGAACAGATGGTGAGCTTCTTACCGATGTTAACGATCGATTCGATTAGGTCGGAGTGTTGGGTTGCTCGAACCATTATCTCGGGCATCAACTTCCACTTCCCTTGTGATCGAAACGCTATTCGTTCCAGTACGTCACCCACCGTCCTGGGGTCAGGGGTCAGTCCATTCGGATATTCCTGGAAGAGATTCGCGATTACATCATCAAGCTTCGCAGATGTATGGCGCCGCATGTAAGCCAACACGGAGTCGGAAAGCCTATCCTTTAGTGGCCTGTCAGGATGATTGATGTGATCACCGGGATTATTGAACCACCAAAGATCTCCCAGGCGCTCATTAGGGTTAGGTCGTTTGGAAAATATCTTACCCGTGCCCTCGTGCTTTCCGAGAATTCGACTTACCTCATCCCGAGAGTCCTGCGGCTGGACGAATCCCGCTTGAAGCAGTTCTGGCCACAAAGCCTGGAATAGAAAACTGTAGGGCGTCGGCTCGTTCCGTCGACCGATCATTGTGACAGCTGTGCTTACAATGAAACGCTCAAGCTCAGCGGCATTGTCCGAGAAATCGATCTTGCGATGCTTTACGCAACGAACATAAAAATCCGACGCAGACACTCCGTAGGGATTGGCTACGTTGGACTCGCCTGATCGACGATTGTACTGGTGGGTTACTTTGTCGATTATAAATCCCGCCCCCTTGACGGCCAAAACGAAGTCGTTGAATTCACTAACATCCTGATGATGAAATGTTACAATGAGCTTCCCTTCGTCCTTCAAGACACGGTAGATGTTTGTAAATGCGTTTCTAAGGCGCCTTCTATAGCTTTCTCGGCTGGCAGTTGAGCCGCGCTCAACTGTTATCTCAGCCTGCAAATCGGGGGCATATCTTCGATCGATGTGGGATAGCCAGCTCAGCCAGACAACGCTAAGCGGCATGTATCTCACTAGACCTGCATACGGCGGATCAGTGATCACAAAATCAGCTGAGCCTTCCTCAACGTAGTCGAGAAGGTCGGCTACATCCACCGCTCCGTAATTGATGTCAACCGCTTGACGGACCCTGCGATCAGTCCGAACGTCATGTATCTTAATGCCGCTTGGAAAGGCCTCTTTGGCGTCTCGCATCATCGTGAGTACGCCTTGGCGCCCAATGCATGAGCGCCAGAAGACGTCCACCGGGTTTTGTTCCATCCGGCGACGTCGGATGAGGTAATCAGGCCTTCCCCAACTACCAGAAAACTCTCGGTTTGCTCCAGGATTCCGAGGGATTACCATCTTCGAACATAGGTGAAGAGTTTGGATAAAGGCTGACAAAAGCTGCAGCCGAATAGAGGGGTCCGTCTGAGCTGTAATGCCGGCGAACAACTCTGCGAGCAGCGCCAAATTCCGCCTTGTCCATAGGTGTTCGATCGAATTGCCCCCAATGTCCGCGATGAAGCGATGGGTGATCGATGGGTGGCGCGGGAAAGGCTCCGTTGGAAACCACTTGTCGATGATGATTTTCTTCTGAGTTCGTGCCAGGACCACATCCCGATCATCAGCGGACAGGACCGTCCGTTCATCTCCAGCACCGCTCAATGCAACAGCAACAACTTCGTCATGCTCCCAGCGATAGTTGAGAACCATGGAAGTGTGTGAATCCCGGTGTCTGAGGAAATGCGTCCTGTAGACCTCGGTGCTGGCCACCGCCTCTTTTATCGACGCGGCGGCCTGCACAAAGGCGCGTTCGTCAAATTTCGATGACGTGACTTCAACGATAAAACAAGTGAGAGGATTCAAGTCGAGCGCAATAGCTTTCCGTCCCAGCTTCACCGCTTCGAACGCAGCAACAGCGCTACCTGCAAATGGATCGACGACAGTTCTGCCGGTTGGACAATAGGTCTCAATGAACTTGGACCAAATATTATGGGGCTTTTTGCCCCAGTACTTCATTGCTCTGTAAAGGGGCGGCCGTCTTCCCTCAACGAGTGGGTAATTGATATCCGCGGGTCGGGAAGTGTCGTTGAGGGGTAAACGGTCGGTCATTGCTGGCTCTGATTCGCTAAGGCTTTCGAGCATATCGTCTGCCTTTGGGAAAGTCTCCCGCGAACCGGAACTTCTTTGCTTGGGCCGGTAAAATGGTGCGGTCAGGAAAATTCGATGCTTGGAAAATCCCCACAACTTTAGGGTTTTGGCTAGTGTCGCACCGGTCCTCTCCTGGGTACCATTCGAACGGCTCAAGGGCCACACACCCTTCGGTTGTCCAATGGAGTCGCTCGATTGGATGGGTTGCGCTGAACGGGGAAGTGTCGGGCCGACGGCTGAGGCCCCTCCATGCCCATTAGGCCGCTGGTTGATTATAAGGGGCGAACAAGTCTAGCCAGCGCGTCTCTTAGCTGCCGTGTAGCTTGTTCGAGGGATTCACTTGGCGATCGATGGCGACTTACAGCCGACCGGCAATTGGCCGCGAGCGAGCGAACCACTCAGCGGAGTTAGCTGTTATTCAGAGCCGACCACCTGATAACCACCGAAACAGGGGGAATAAACGAGGATTTCCGTCGCCGGCGGTTGAATGCAATGCACGAAAATATAACGGCATGGCTCCAAAGCACTGCGTTCGGGACGCAGGGGTCGCAGGTTCAAATCCTGCCACTCCGACCAGTTCAGCCTTTCCCGAC
>KI632515.1:0-2119 GCA_000504425.1 Rhodopseudomonas palustris JSC-3b
ACCCTCACAGGTCACCTTCGCAGGCTTACAGAACGCTCCCCTACCCAACAACACATAGTGTCGCTGCCGCAGCTTCGGTGCATGGTTTAGCCCCGTTACATCTTCCGCGCAGGCCGACTCGACCAGTGAGCTATTACGCTTTCTTTAAATGATGGCTGCTTCTAAGCCAACATCCTGGCTGTCTGTGCCTTCCCACATCGTTTCCCACTTAACCATGACTTTGGGACCTTAGCTGGCGGTCTGGGTTGTTTCCCTCTTCACGACGGACGTTAGCACCCGCCGTGTGTCTCCCGTGATAACATTCTTCGGTATTCGTAGTTTGCATCGGGTTGGTAAGTCGGGATGACCCCCTAGCCGAAACAGTGCTCTACCCCCGAAGATGAGTTCACGAGGCGCTACCTAAATAGCTTTCGGGGAGAACCAGCTATCTCCCGGTTTGATTGGCCTTTCACCCCCAGCCACAAGTCATCCGCTAATTTTTCAACATTAGTCGGTTCGGTCCTCCAGTTAGTGTTACCCAACCTTCAACCTGCCCATGGCTAGATCACCGGGTTTCGGGTCTATACCCTGCAACTTAACGCCCAGTTAAGACTCGGTTTCCCTGCGGCTCCCCTATACGGTTAACCTTGCTACAGAATATAAGTCGCTGACCCATTATACAAAAGGTACGCAGTCACACCCGAAGGTGCTCCCACTGCTTGTACGTACACGGTTTCAGGTTCTTTTTCACTCCCCTCGCCGGGGTTCTTTTCGCCTTTCCCTCACGGTACTGGTTCACTATCGGTCAGTCAGGAGTATTTAGCCTTGGAGGATGGTCCCCCCATATTCAGACAGGATACCACGTGTCCCGCCCTACTCTTCGAGTTCACAGCCTGTGCATTTTGGTGTACGGGACTATCACCCTGTACCGTCGGACTTTCCAGACCGTTCCACTAACACACAAGCTGATTCAGACTCTGGGCTGCTCCCCGTTCGCTCGCCGCTACTGGGGGAATCTCGGTTGATTTCTTTTCCTCGGGGTACTTAGATGTTTCAGTTCCCCCGGTTCGCCTCGTTAACCTATGTATTCAGTTAACGATAGTGTGACGAATCACACTGGGTTTCCCCATTCGGACATCGCCGGTTATAACGGTTCATATCACCTTACCGACGCTTTTCGCAGATTAGCACGTCCTTCATCGCCTCTGACTGCCAGGGCATCCACCGTGTACGCTTAGTCGCTTAACCTCACAACCCGAAGATGTTTCACTTCTGATTGCGAAAATTTGAGAGACTCGAACACACATTAACTGTGTGTCGTTTCAATTTTCAGCTTGATCCAGATTTTTAAAGAGCAAAACTTCGCAGTGCACCTTTTCAGGTTCACTCTGAAGTTTTCTTGTGTTCGCAGTAAAGATGGTGGAGCTATGCGGGATCGAACCGCAGACCTCCTGCGTGCAAAGCAGGCGCTCTCCCAGCTGAGCTATAGCCCCATCGTTTGCAACCTCTTCAAATTTGCTTCGCAAATTTGGTAGGCCTGAGTGGACTTGAACCACCGACCTCACCCTTATCAGGGGTGCGCTCTAACCACCTGAGCTACAAGCCTGTAGAGGTTTTTACTGCTGTTTTCATCAGACAATCTGTGTGAGCACTACAAAGGCAGGTTCTTTAAGGTAAGGAGGTGATCCAACCGCAGGTTCCCCTACGGTTACCTTGTTACGACTTCACCCCAGTCATGAATCACAAAGTGGTAAGCGCCCTCCCGAAGGTTAAGCTACCTACTTCTTTTGCAACCCACTCCCATGGTGTGACGGGCGGTGTGTACAAGGCCCGGGAACGTATTCACCGTAGCATTCTGATCTACGATTACTAGCGATTCCGACTTCATGGAGTCGAGTTGCAGACTCCAATCCGGACTACGACATACTTTATGAGGTCCGCTTGCTCTCGCGAGGTCGCTTCTCTTTGTATATGCCATTGTAGCACGTGTGTAGCCCTGGTCGTAAGGGCCATGATGACTTGACGTCATCCCCACCTTCCTCCAGTTTATCACTGGCAGTCTCCTTTGAGTTCCCGGCCTAACCGCTGGCAACAAAGGATAAGGGTTGCGCTCGTTGCGGGACTTAACCCAACATTTCAC
>KI632515.1:2178-2569 GCA_000504425.1 Rhodopseudomonas palustris JSC-3b
ATGCTCCACCGCTTGTGCGGGCCCCCGTCAATTCATTTGAGTTTTAACCTTGCGGCCGTACTCCCCAGGCGGTCGATTTAACGCGTTAGCTCCGGAAGCCACGCCTCAAGGGCACAACCTCCAAATCGACATCGTTTACGGCGTGGACTACCAGGGTATCTAATCCTGTTTGCTCCCCACGCTTTCGCACCTGAGCGTCAGTCTTTGTCCAGGGGGCCGCCTTCGCCACCGGTATTCCTCCAGATCTCTACGCATTTCACCGCTACACCTGGAATTCTACCCCCCTCTACAAGACTCTAGCCTGCCAGTTTCGAATGCAGTTCCCAGGTTGAGCCCGGGGATTTCACATCCGACTTGACAGACCGCCTGCGTGCGCTTTACGCCCAGTAAT
>AYSU01000042.1 GCA_000504425.1 Rhodopseudomonas palustris JSC-3b
AGCGTTGGAACGAGGACGCGCTCGACATAGATGCGGAAGCTGTCGCCGTTGATCGGCCCATCGAGCAGCCACGGCGCGGTGACGCCGTTGCAGCGCAGGGCTGCCAGGAAGGTCAATGTCTGCCAGTGACCATGCGGCACGCTGGCCTTGAGCCGCTGCCCGCGCGGTGCCCACCCCCGGAGCGGCGTCATATTGGTCTTGGTCCAAGTCTCGTCGATGAAGACCAGCCGGGCGGGATCGAACTGGTCGCGGTATTTGCACCATTGTGCGCGCCGGCGTGCGACGTCGGGCCGGTTTTGCTCTGCGGCAATCAGCGTCTTTTTTTTGTGACTGAGCTTCTCGCGGTGGACGAACTCCCACACCGACCGATAATCCACCTTCAGGCCGCGCTCGCCGAGTTCGGCGACCAGACCGCGCAAAGTGAAGTCCGCTTCCCGGCACCGCTGCACAAGCCAGTCCTCATGCGCGCCTGCGATCTTGGGCGGCTTGTAGCCGCCGATCTTGTCCGGCTCGACGCTGCCGGTCCGGCGGAACCGTTGCACCCACAAAATGGCCGTGCTGATGCCAACCCCAAATTGCGCCGCTGCCTGATGGCACGACAGGCCACCATGGATCACCGCCGCAACCACCCGCGTGCGCAAATCAGTCGAATAGGCTCGTCCCATCCATGCTGACCTCCTTCAGCCAGCATGTTGAATCAGAACAATCCTGATTCGGGAATCCAAGCCGAC
>AYSU01000043.1 GCA_000504425.1 Rhodopseudomonas palustris JSC-3b
TAGGTTCTGTACCCATAAACGATTGAGCCTTTGCCGCTGTCATGATTCAAGGTCTGGGGAGGACCTTGATCATGGCCCGTTACGATGTTTCGGAAGCCGAATGGCGCTTGATCTCACCGCTGCGGCCGAACAAGCCGCGCGGGGTCGCGCGGGTGGATGATCGGCGGATCATCAACGCGATCTTCTATGTCCTGCGGACCAGCTCGCCCTGGCGCGATCTGCCGAGCCGTTACGGCCCGTATACGACGGCCTATAATCGCTACAACCGCTGGTCCAAGGCCGGCATTTGGCTGCGGATTTTCGAGACGCTCGCGGCGCAGTCGCCGCAATCCTTGCATCTGATCGACTCCTCGATCATTCGTGCTCACCAGCACGCCGCTGGCGGAAAAAAGGGGGCCCGGATCACGCCATCGGCCGTTCTCGTGGAGGACTGAGCACCAAGATCAACGCCGTCGTGGATGAAAACGGCCTGTCCTTGCAGATCGTGCTCTCAGCCGGCCAGGCATCCGACAAAGCCGCCGTCGCGGCCCTGCTGGAAGGACTGCCGCCGGCCAGCGCCCTCGTTGCCGATCGCGGCCACGACGCCGGCGCC